>OZ219754.1:0-2065000 GCA_964291295.2 uncultured Binatia bacterium (SeqCode)
TCAGTCACCGCATCGTTGTCGTAGTCACCGTCAGACGGCGCGCTGGCGCCCGTCGCCGAGGAACCGCCGTAGCTGACATCAAAGGTCACCGACCGGCCAAAGGCCGCAGGAGTCGTGATCGTCACCTCGGCATTGCCCGCCCCCTCGCCCACCGTCAGCGCGGTCGGCGTCGAAACCTCGGTCATCTGGATGGGCGTGGCCGAAACCTCGCTGGAGGCGCCGCTGGCGCCGCCATTATTGATGGCGCGAATCTGGAAGAAATACTGTGTGTCGTTGGTCAGGCCGGTCACGTCATGGCTTGTGGTGGTGTCCCTGGATCCCCGGATTTCGGTCCAGCCACCGTAGCCGCCGGATGGGCCTTCCTTCTGCCGGTACTGCCAGCCCGTGATGCTGTTGTCTTCGGGATCGTTCCAACTCAGGGTGACCCGGGCATCGCCGGCGGTGGCCGTGACGCCGGTGGGTACAGCGGGTACGGCGACCGGCTTGGCGGTCACCTCGACGGAGGCCTCGCCGGCGCCGGAAGGATTGATGGCCCGAATCCGGAAGAAATACGCTTTGGAGTTGGTCAGGCCCGTCACGGTATGACTGGTAGTGTCGGCATCGGAGTTGGCGATGGGGATCCAGTTGCCATAAGTACCGCTGATGCCCTCCTTCTGCTGGTACTCCCAGCCGGTAATGCTGCCCCAGCCGCTGATGCTGCCAGCCTCGGGATCGCTCCAGTTCAGGGTGACTTCGGTATCGCCGCTATCGGCAGTGACGAGGGCGCGGTGGGGCACGGGGATGGGCGCGACGGAAACCTCGCTGGATTCAGCGCCGTTGCCGGTCAGATTGACGGCCCGAACCTGGAAGAAATACGCCCTGTTGTTGGTGAGGCCGGTCACCGTGTGGGTTGTAGTGCCGGCATCGGAATTGGCCATGGGAATCCAATCACCGAAGGCGCCATTGAGTCCGGTCTTCTGCCGATACTCCCAGCCGGTGATGCTGTCGTCTCCGGGATCGGTCCAGGTGAGAATGACCCGGGCATCTCCGGGGGCGGCGGTCACGGTGGGCGCGGCCGGGGCGGGTGGGGGTGTGGTGGCTGTTACTGCAACCTGACCGACACCGGGCGCCAGCAGATTCGGTATCAGAGGCGAGTCGTACCGAAATGCGTGATTGATGACAGCCTTGCCTTCGGCCGCCGCGGTAATGGTGACTTCTTGCGGAACATTGTAGTTGTCCGCATTGAAGCGCAATAGCGCCGGGCTGACCCGTACCGCGCCCGGATTATCGCTTGCAATCAGGACTTCGCCCTTCCGGTCGCTGGAAAGAGTCACAGCATAGGTTTCGACCCCGCCCGGCGCCGTTATCGCAATCGTGTCCTTGCTGAGTTTCAGCAATGGCTTCTGTTTATTCCTGAAAACTGCTGTCAGAGCATTCGACCACGCGCCATTCAAAACCGTGCTGCCATAAGAACCTTCCGCCCGAATTCCTCCAACCTCGATCAATGCGCCATCAGGAATTCCGGTCAGCAATAACGGAAAACTGAAGCTACGGTCATTGACCGTGCAGGAGGGAGGGATGCAAGACACACCTGTATAGCGTTGCGGCTGTCCTGTAGAACCTTCCGCTCCCTTGATCCGGTAAATCACCCGCCACCTCACGAAACCGGTCGCGCCACGGACCAGCTCGCCGGCGCTGGCGCCGGCATGGCTCCAGGCAAGCGTGATTGATGAAGGGGAAGAAACGGTCGCCGAGGTCAAAATTGGCGCCGAGGCTACCGCACGAGGGGTTTGACTCGCTCCACGCGAAGGATTACTGTTTCCGTTGTCGTTGACCGCGCGAATTCTGAAGCCGTACAGGGTACCGTTATTCAGTCCCGAAATCGTATGTGTGGTCGTGCTTGCTGTCGAACCCGCGATAACCTTCCAGGAGCCGTCCGCTACCCAACTCACCCGGCCCCCTGCCGATATACTCCGAAGCTGCTGATATTCCCAGCGCGTGATACTGGCGTCGCCCGGATTGTCCCAGTGCAGGCGTATCTGGCGATTGCCCACTACCGCCTCAAGGCCCGTTGGCGCGGCAGGCACCGCCAGCATTGTCACTTGCACTGCGCCCGCTTTGGGAACAGAGCCGACTCTGCCGAGGAATGAGTGATTGACCGTCGCTGTGCCGCCGGCCAGTCCGGTCACGGTGACCTGCTGCGGAACGTCATGGTCGTCCGCAGTGAAGGACAAGCTTGGGGGACTTACCGACAGCTTGGGCGTATCGCTCGTGATGCGCAAATCGCCCTCAAAGGCCCGGCTCAGCGCTACCGTGTAAGTCGCGATTCCGCCGGGCGCCCTTATCGTGATGGCAGGCTTGCTGATTTCCAAAAGCGATACGGCGTTGTTCCTGAAAACCACCGTGCGAACATTCGACCACGGACCGGCAACCACAACGCCATCGCTGGCAAAGCCGGTCGCCCGAATGCGAACCTCGAACAGTGTGCCGTCGGGGACACCATCCAGACCCACCGAAACGGTTCGGGCTGCGGCCCTGCAGTTCGCGTCGCAATCAGCGCCGAACCCCCCGGCCGAATCGGAAAACCAATCCGTAACGGCACCGCCTTTCGGTCTCCAGCCTGTCTCCCATGATGCGAAGCGGGTTGCGCCACGGATAAAATCACCGGCGCGGGCGCCCGCGTGAGTCCAGTTCAGCTTGAGGCGCCCGTCGGGCGATGTGGCATGGATCAGGACCGGCGCCAACGGTGCGGACGATTCCGGCGTCGCTGTTGCGGTTGTTGAGGCAATGCCGCTGCCGTTGCTGTTTACCGCCCGGACCTTGAAGGTGTATTCAGTGCCGTTATTCAGGCTGGAAACCGTGTATGTCGTCGTGCTCGCCGTCGAACGCGGAATCGTCGTCCAGGAGCCGACCTGACCCGCGTCATCTTCCTGCTGATACTGCCATCCGGTAATGCTGGCATCGTACGGGTTGTCCCAATTCAAGGTCACCTGCCGATCGCCCGCTGTCGCCTCAAGGTTCGTTGGCTGGGCAGGCGCCGCCTGCGTGGTTACCTGCACCGTGCCTGCTTCGGGAGCAAAGTCGGCCGAGTGACGGATGGTCGCTGTGCCGCCAGCCAATCCGGTCACAGTGACCGTTTGCGGGTCGCTATAGTTGTCCGGAGTGAAATACAGACTCAAGGGGCTTACCCCCACCTTGCTGCTATCGCTCCTGAGGTTGAAGGTGACCCTCCCAACCGATTGGTTCAGCGCTACCGTGTAGGTCGCGGTTTCACCGGGCGCCGGTATGGTAATGGAAGTCTTGCTGAGTTTCAGCAGCGGCAGGGCGGCGTTCCTGTAAACCACTGTTTGAATGTTCGACCACGAACCTCCAACAAGAGTGCCGTCACTTTTTGAACCAATCGCCCGAATTCGGGTCTCGAGCAATACGCCGTTGACAATACGAGTAAAGCCCAGAGCCAACACACGGGTATCCACCGTGCATGAGCGGCAATTATGGGGTTTCCAGCTGGTTTCGCCCTTCGCCCTGTAATGCAACTGCCAGGTAATGAACCGGGTTGCATCCCGGATGAGATCGCCGGCACGGGTACCGGCGTGGCTCCAGACCAGAGAGATTTCCCTGTCGGCGGTTGCGGTAACCGAGTTCAGGACCGGCGCCGGCCGGGACGCGGCAGGGGTGGTGGCCGAGACCTCGTTGGAAGACGCGCCTTCACCAAATGAGCTGACCGCGCGGAGCTTGAAGAAATACTGCGTGTTGTCTGCGAGGCCGGTCCTGGTCCAAGTCCTGGTGGTGAGATTCGAGCCGGGGATCGGTGTCCAGTCGCCGTAGCTGCCGCTGGCGCCGACTTTCATTTGGTACTCCCAGCGCAGGATGCTGGCTTCGCCGTCGTTTGTCGGGTTGGTCGGATTTGTGCCCGACCAACGCAGGATGACTTGCCCTTCTCCGGCTGTTGCGGTCAATACAGATGCTGCCGGAGGCGGCAGCCAGTAGGTCAAAACCTCGTTGGATGGCATCCCGTCGCCCGCCGGGGAAACAGCTCTGATCCTGTAGAGAATCGCTATGCCCTGAATAACCGGAAATAATTGACTCCTCTTCGTGGGATCAGCGGAAAAGGGCCTCCAAGCAATCCAGTCCCCGTTGCCGATCTTTCGCTGAAATTGCCAGCGTGTGATGCTGTTGTCCGGCGGAATCGTCCAACTCAGCTCGAAGTTCCTGGTAGGAACAGGAATCCCGTTTACAAGTACGGGAGCGATAAGTTGGTTGGTGCTTCTTGCCGACAGTACGGGCGCAGCCGGAACCGCAGCGGGGGTGGCCGAGACCTCGCTGGATGCCGCACCCGCGCCAAACGGGCTGGCGGCGCGGACCTGGAAGAAATACTTCGTGCCGTTGGTCAGACCGGTTACAGTGTGGGTTGTGGTGGCGGCGTCGGAGTTCGGAATTCTGCTCCAGTTGCCATAGCTGCCGCCATCGGTCTTCTGCTGATACTCCCAGTGGGTGATGCTGTCATTTCTCGCATCGGGCCAGGCAAGGATGACCTGTTCACGGCCAGCGGACGCGGTCACGGCGGGCGCGTAG
The DNA here is from genome assembly GCA_964291295.2 of uncultured Binatia bacterium (SeqCode). Classification (GTDB taxonomy): domain Bacteria; phylum Desulfobacterota; class Binatia; order UBA9968; family JAJDTQ01; genus JAJDTQ01. The sequence continues at coordinate 4,555 of OZ219754.1, forward strand.
GGAGTGGCCGTTGGAGTCGCCGAGACTTCACTGGAGGCGGGGCCGCCGCCGTCCGCATTGGTGGCGCGGACCCGGAAGAAATACTCGGTGCCGTTCAACAGGCCGTTCGTGGTCCAGGTTCTGGTGATAGCGCCCGCATGATGCATCGGCGCCCATGCGCTGTAACTGCCGCCGGAGCCAACCTTCACCTGATACTCCCAGCCGGTGATGCCCGTGGCAGTCGGAATGCTCCAGACGAGGGTGACCTGGGCATGACCTCCCGTGGCGGTGACGGTGGGCTTTACACTGGGTGGGGCAGAAGGGGGCGTCGGAGTGGGAGTCGGCGTCTGCGCCGTCGCGACCTCCAGAGTCAACAGAAGGAGGGCGAGAAGTACCCCGCTCAGGCAGTAGGCGGTTCTCCTGAAGGCGCCCACCGGTTCAGCCTCGCGTCCGGATTTCCGAGAGGAGGAAAAGGAATGGGGGGGGGGGGGGGGGGGTTGCGAAAGTGTCAACACCGGTTCTTCCTTGCAGCGGCGACAGATCGACTGTCACCCTTCTTTATTGTCTCGTCCCTCCGAAGGATCCGGTTGGCGCCCGACCGAAGCAGACAACCTCCCTTGCTTGCAGGCAAGGGAGAAGCGTATTCAACAAGAGAGCAAAGGCAGCGGCAATGCCTGCTCTGGCCCTGTGTTTGTGGCAAGTACATGTGGCAACTACAGACAACTTATTCTGCCACGAAAAGGAATACCTGGACAAGCCGCAGCGCTTTCGAAGCGGGAGCCCGCGTGCGCGGCGGGTTCAGGCAGGAGGGTTCTTTCCCATGAAGCAGTTCTCCGTTTTCCAACATCCCATTCGGGGCTACGAAGCCGTAAAGAACGGCTGGAGTTGGCCTGCCTTCTTTTTCACCTGGATCTGGGCGTTCGTGAAAAGACTCTGGCTGGTCGGGGTGATGGTGTTGTTGCCTGGTTTCTTCTTGTCCATGCCGCCGGAGCCTCAACTCTGGGGCATGCTGATCATCAGCATCGTGCTGGGCGCAATCGGGAACAGACTGCGGGTCAGACGACTGCGCAATGCCGGTTACGAACAGGTGGCAACCGTGGCGGCAGGGAAGCCCGACGCGGCGCTGGCCGTGCATCTCGCCGCTCACGGGAACCAGGGTCCGCTCCCGCCGGAAGGCTTCGTGAGATAGTTCGCGCCGGTGCGAAACCGTTCGGCGGTGCTCCCCACCACCGCCGAACCGCGGCCGCTCACTGGATCATCGTGTTCGGCAGAAACAGCGCGATCTCCGGGAACGCCACCAGGATGGCCAGGCAGACGGCCATGGCGATCCAGAACGGCAGGATGCCGGCGAAAATCCGGCTCATGGGCACGTCCGCGGCGATGCCCTTGACCACGAAGACGTTGACGCCCACCGGCGGGCTGATGAGGCCCATCTCCAGCACGATGACCATGACCACGCCGAACCAGATGGGGTCGTATCCCAGGGTGATGATGATGGGATGTACGATGGGAAGGGTGAGCACCAGCATGGCGAACCCCTCCAGCATCATGCCCAGCACGATATAGGCGGCCAGCAGGATGGCAAGCACGGCCAGCCGGGGCAGTTCCATGCCCACCAGCAACTCGGCGAGGTCGGTGGGGATGTGTGTCAACGCCAGGAACGGGTTGAAGATGTGGGCGCCCACCAGGATGAGGAAGACCAGGGCGGTGGTGCGGACGCTCTCCAGCGTCATGGACGACAGCGACGACACCGACAGGCGGCCCCGCACCAGCGCCAGCAGCATCGCCAGGAAGGCGCCCACCCCGGCGGCCTCGGTAGGGGTGAAGAGGCCCGCATAGATGCCGCCGATGGTCAGCGTGACCACGCCGATCATGGCGCTGGCCTGCCGAAAGGCCCGGATGCGGTCCCGGATGGTGGAGACCGGTCCCGGCGGCCCCAGTTCCGGGTTGATGCGGGTCTGGATGAAGATGGACAGGATGAACAGCGCGGTCAGCAGCAGCCCGGGAAAGACTCCGGCCAGAAACAGCCGTCCGATGGATTCCTCGGTGAGGATGGCATAGATCACGAAGCCGGTGCTGGGCGGGATGAGGATGCCCAGGGTGCCGCCGGCGGCGATGGCGCCGGTGGCCAGCCGCGGATCGTAGCGGTAGGCGCGCATCTCCGGCAGCGACACCTTGCCCATGGTGACGGCCGCCGCCACCGACGAGCCGGAGAGTGCCGCGAAGCCGGCGCAGGCGGCAATGGTGGCGGAGGCCAGCCCGCCGCGCCAGTGACCGAACCAGGCGTAGGCCGCGGCGTAGAGGTCGCGGCTCATGCCGGAAACCGTGGCGAAGTTCCCCATGAGCACGAACAGCGGGATGACGATGAGTTCGTAGTTGGTGGCGATGACGAACGGTTCGCTGCCGAGCACGGCCAAGGCCGGCCCCCAACCGTTGAGGACCCCGAATCCCAGCACTCCCATGAGCATCATGGCGATGCCCACGGGCATCCTGAGCGCCAGGAGCACGAACAGCCCCGCCAGGCCCACAAGACCCGTGGTGGTGGGACTCATTCAGCCTTCTCTCGGGGAACTCGCGGCTCCTGGAGAAGGCCCGCGGCCGCCTGGAGCAGCAGCACCAGGGCAAACAGCAGCCAGCCGAAGCTCATGAGGAACATGAACGGATGGTGGGCGATCTCCACCAGGTTGCTGGCCTCGCCGTATTCGAGGGCGTCGAGGCCCTGGCGCAGGGCCTGCCACGCCACCACGGCGAACAGCACCGCGCCCAGCAGCCGCATGAGGGTGTCGGTGTAGCGCAGCCGACTCTCCGCCACCACCGCGCTGATGAGATCCACGGCCACGTGGCCGCCGGTCCATCCGCAATAGGGGATCCCCAGAAAGACCACCACCGCCAAGCTCAGTTCGGAGATGTCCTGCGCACCGAGAATGGGAGCGTTGAAGACATAGCGCATCACCACCGCCACCACCGTCAGCAACATGAGCCACAGGAGCGCGGCTCCTCCCGCGAAGGCCAGGGACCGGGTGATCCAGGCGGCGGCCGCGGTCCCCGGCAGCGCGGTGCGCGTCGCGTCACCCATGGGCGCGTGAAGTCGGGGTGGGCAGGGTGCCCTATCCGCCCATGGCGGCGAGGATATTCCCGGCGTCGATGCCCTTGTCGGAGAGAGCCTTGACGGTACTGGCCCGGACCCCGCTCAGCGCCTTGCGGAAACGCTTGTCCTCGGCGTCCGAGAGCGTGATCACCTCGCCCCGGCCGCTTTCCTTCTCGCCCGCCAGGGAGCCGGCCCCCGCCTTCTTGTAGATGGCGGCGGCCTTGAGGCTCAGAACCTCGCCCGAGGTCTCGTCGACGATCTTCCTGTGCTCCGCCGAGAGACCCTCATACGCTTTCCTGTTCATGACCAGGAAGAAGGCCGTGTTGGCGAAGGGGCCGACCGTATAGTACCTGGCCACCTCACCGATCTTGAAGCTCCGGATGACGCTCGGCGCCACCATGAGGCCGTCCACCACCCCGGTCTTGAGGGCGTTGTACATGCGCGTCACCGGCATGGAGACGGGCGTGGCTCCCAGCGCGCTGATGATGTCGCCCTGGAGCTTCGACGGGGTGCGTATCTTCATGCCCTTGACATCGTCCAGGGTCCGCACCGCCTTGTTCCGGGTCATGATGACGGCCTTGTCGTTGGTCCACAGCGCCAGCACCCGGGTCCTGGAGTACTCCCCCCGAATGGCGCCGATGGCCTTCCACATCATCCGGGTGGCGTCCACCGCGTCGGCGGCAAGTCCCGGCAACTCCACCAGCAGCGTCCTCGGGAACTGCGAGGACGTGTATCCCTGCAGACCGAAGGTGATGTCCGCGATGCCGTCCGCCGCCCGCTTGTACTGGGCTTGCGGCCCCTTGCCCAGTTCGCCGCCGGGATAAACCCGCACCGTCAGCGAGCCGTTGCTGCGCTGCGCCACCTCCTCGCCCCACGGCCGCATCATCAGCCGATCCATGGGATGCCTGGGGGAGGTGAAATGGGCGAGCTTGAGTTCCACCGCCTGCGCCGGCGAGAGCGCCGCCGCGAGCAGGCCGCACACCGCCGATACCGTCGCCATTCTCCGCAAACCGGTCATGAGCGTCAGGAACATGGTCCGTTCTCCTTCCGAAATGTTCAAGGTCGCAGCGGCACGCAGACTAGCGGAAGAATCGAAGCAGTGTCAACCGCGCGCCAGCGCCGCCCGCCGGGCGTTTCCGAGTCCCGTCGAGATTCTGTTCCGGCACCGTGACGGCTATAAACAGGGGACGGCCCGTGCATTGAATCGCGACACGGACTCTCCGCCGCGTCAACCGGGAAGGAACCCCATGCAGAAGATCATCGACTCGCTGGCGGTGTACTGTGAGCGGCGCATGGCCCGCATCATGCTCCTCGGCATCATCAGCGGGTTCCCCTGGGTGCTCATCGGCAGCAGCCTCAATCTGTGGCTCAAGGAAGACGGTCTCAGCCGCACCACCATCGGCTTTGCCGGCCTGATCTTCGGAGTCTACGCCTTCAACTTCCTCTGGGCGCCGCTCATCGACCGCATCCGGATCCCCTGGCTCACGGGCCGGCTCGGGCACCGGCGCGCCTGGATCGTCACGCTCCAGGTCGTGATCGTGTCCTGCCTCGTGCTCTGGAGCCAGGTCGATCCCACGGCCAACCTGGCCGCGGTGGTGGGCATCGGCCTCGCCATCGCCATCGCGTCCGCCACGCAGGACATTGCCGTGGATGCGCTGCGGATCGAGCAGGTGGGCACTTCGGAGGGAGGGGCCATGGCCGCGGGCGCGGCCGTCGCCGTGGTGGGCTGGTGGACCGGCTACAAGGTGGGCGGCATCGTCGCGCTGGAGAGCGCCGCCGCCTTTCAGAACGCCGGGGTGGAAGACTACTGGCAGGCCACCTTCCTCGTTCTCGGGGCACTGGTGGTCCTCACCAACGTCGGCCTGTTGTTCGTGCACGAGCAGGGGACCGCCCAACGCATCGCTTCACAAGCCGCGGAAGAGGAGCGCATCGCCGCCGGACTTGGTGTCTCGGGTCGCGCCGGCCGCCTGGCCGCGTGGCTCGGAAGCACCGTGGCAAGCCCCCTGGTGAGCTTCTTCCGGCGCAACGGCTTCGCCATCGCCCTGACCGTGCTGGGGTTCATCTTCCTGTTCAAGATCGGCGAGGCCTTCATGGGCCGCATGTCCCTTCTCTTCTACCGGGAGATCGGCTTCTCGAAGTCCGACATCGCCATTTACTCCAAGGCGCTGGGCTGGATCACGACCGTCGCCTTCACCGTTCTGGGCGGGTTCTTCGCCATCCGCATGGGCCTCATATGGGCCATGTTCCTGTCCGGCATCGCCATGGCCGCCACCAATCTCCTGTTCGCCCTGCTGTCATGGGTCGGCAAGTCCGAACTCCTGTTCGCCGCCGCGGTGGTGCTGGACGACCTCACCAGCGCCTTCGCCACCGTCACCTTCGTCGCCTTCATCTCCATGCTGGTGGACCGCACCTACACCGCCACCCAGTACGCCCTGCTGGCATCCATCGGCACCGCCGGACGCACCCTCCTGGCCGCCTCTTCCGGTGCCCTGGTGGATTGGCTGGAGGGCGACTGGGCCACCTTCTTCATCCTCACCACCTTGATGGTGATCCCGTCCCTGATCTGCCTGTGGGCCATCCGCGGCAAGCTGCGCGACCTGCTCGCCGGGGCGGAGGTGCGGCTGTCGGGTGGGCGCTCGGAAGAGAAGGCGGCAGAACCGGGCTGAGGCGCTTCGTTCGTTCGAGGATCGGAGAAACGCGTCATGAAGAGCGTGTCATGAAGGGCGTGTCATGAGTGAAGCGTGCAATGACGTGAAATGAGGGAGACGTGCATAAGGGGGTTGGCGGAGGGGGCGAGATTCGAACTCGCGGTCCACTGTTCAGGCGGACGCCGATTTTCAAGACCGGTGCCTTAAGCCGCTCGGCCACCCCTCCGTATCCGGGACAGTCGTGTCCGGGAAGACCTTGCCCGGGAAGACTTTGCCCGGGAAGGTCGTACCCGGGAAGGTCCGGGGCACCCCCGTATCATGGGCGCTTCCGGGAATCCTGCCACTTGGTGAAGGGATTTGCCACAAGGTTGGCGTTGTAGAAGCGGGGATCGTGGGTAACTTCCTCACCGGCCCACGGAGGCTTGGTGAACGGATGGTCTTCACGGTCCAGCTCGACCTCGACAATGACCAGGCCCCGATTGACGCCAAGGAACTCGTCCACTTCCCAGACCAGACCGTCGTGTTCCAGCCGGCGGCGCACCTTCTCGATGACGGGCCGCTCGCAGAGCCGCAGCAACTCGTCCGCTTCTTCCAGCGGGATGGCGTACTCGTACTCGGAACGGGTGGCGCCCCGGGTGATTCCCTTGATGGCGAGGGTGGCCTTGCCGCCCTCGATGCGCACGCGCACGGTGCATTCCGGCCGGGTGCTCAGGTAGCCCTGGCGGAGGACAATGCCCTCGGCCTTGCGCCATTCCTCTCCCGTGACCAGGAACTTGCGCTCCACCTCCCGCGCCATGACATCCTTCGTGACCGGGCCGGCCCCGCGCATCGCGGCGGCTATTTCACCCGGTGCAGGACATTCTCGGCCAAGGCATGGATGTACTCCTTCCGGCCGGAGAGATCCTTGGGCATGTTGAGCAGAGTCATGCCCACGTACTCCACGCCGTCCGCCGCCAGGCGTCCGAGATCCTCCAGGCAGTCATCACCGTTGCCGGCCACGGCCCAGGCATGGACCTCGGAGTCGGAGGCGATGTTGATCTTGACCATGGTGTCTTCCTGCATGTTCCAGCTGCTGTACATCTTGTAGGAAGAGGCTGCGGACTCCCGCGCCTGGGCGATGGCGGTCTCCTTGTCGCCGGCAAAGGCCACACCCCGGGAGATGGTGATGTGGCCGGCGTCCTGGCCGGTCACGCCGCGCTCGTGGCGGTAGATGGAGATGAGACGGGCGACATCGTCGAAGCCCACCTGGGGCGCCAGGTAGGCGGCGTCGGCGATCCGGGCGGAGCGGCGCACCGCACCCTCGCTCTGGCATGCGATCCAGATGGGCGGATGAGGCTTCTGCAAGGGCACGAACCCCATCCTCGCCTTGTGCACGGTCCAGTACCGGCCCTCGTGGTCGATCTCCTCGCCGGTCCACAGCCGCTTCATCACCTCAATGGACTCGGTGAGACGGGAGACCCGCTCCTTGCGGTTCGAACCCACGGCCTCGAGCTCCGTATCGCGGTAGCCGAGGCCGACGCCCAGCACGAACCGGCCCTTGGCGATGTGGTCCAGGGTGGCCGCGTCTTCCGCCACCTGGAGCGGGTTGTGGAGCGGCAACAGCACGATGCCGGTCTGCAACCGCATCCCGCCCACCTCCGGGGCCAGCCGCGCCAGCATCGGGAAGGGCTGCGGCCAGATGGTGGGGTGCGACACCCAGTGCTGCGGCATGGTGACGGCGGCGAAGCCGCAATCACGGATCACGTGACAGATCTCGACGGCTTCGTCGATCTGCTCGTGCAGCGGCCGCGTCGGATTGGTGAAGAAAGAACGCAAGTAGATGCCGAGTTCCACGAAATCCCCCCGGGCGTTGATGGATTGATGCGGCCCTGGGAGCGATGGCGATCATGGCAATAATGGCGATGTATCGCCCGCGCCCCGGGCCGCGAGTCACGCAAGTGTCGGCGATGGCTGTCGAAAGGCTGCCCCTACTTCATGGCAATTCGGATGCGGGGTTGTCAACTTGCCCCAAGTTGACAGAATCGGGTGCGTCCACTAACAGAGGACGTCATGGCTTCATCATCCACCGGAGGGGGTTCCGGAGCGGTTCCGGAGGTCGACGTGCTCATCGCGGGCGGTGGAAACGCGGCGATGTGCGCGGCCATCATGGCCCGTCACGGCGGTGCCAGCGTGCGCGTGCTGGAGGCGGCGCCGAAAGAGTTTCGCGGCGGCAACAGCCGCCACACGCGCAACCTCCGCTACATGCACGAGGGCGAGGACGGATTCCTTACCGGCACGTATCCGGAGGACGAGTTCTACGAGGACCTGCTGCGGGTGACCGGCGGCGACACCAACGAGGAACTGGCGCGCTTCTGCATCCGCGAGTCCCGGGATGCGGGCGAGTGGATGTCGGCCCACGGCATCCGCTGGCAGCCGTCGCTGCGCGGCACGCTGCAACTGTCGCGGACCAACGCCTTTTTCCTGGGTGGCGGCAAGGCCCTGATGAACGCCTACTACGACACCGCCGAGAAGATGGGCGTCCAGGCGGAGTACGAGACCGAGGTGCGGGAACTGAACATCGAGGACGGCGTGTTCCGCTCGGCGGTGGTGGAACACAAGGGTGCGCGCCGGGAGGTGGCGGCCAAGGCTTTCGTCGGCGCCGCCGGCGGCTTCGAGGCCAACGTCCCCTGGCTCAAGGAATACTGGGGCGAGGCGGCAGACAACTTCATCATACGCGGCACCCCCTACAACAAGGGCCGGGTGCTGCGGCAGCTGTTCGACGCGGGCGCGAAGCCGGCGGGACGAGCCAAGGGCTTCCACGCCATTGCGCTGGACGGGCGCGCGCCCAGGTTCGACGGCGGCATCGTGACGCGGCTCGACTGCGTCCCCTTCGGAGTCGTGCTCAACAAGCACTCGGAGCGCTTCTACGACGAGGGCGAGGACTTCTGGCCCAAGCGTTACGCCATCTGGGGAACCCTCATCGCCGGCCAGCCGGAGCAGGAAGCCTGTTGCATCGTGGATGCCAAGTCCATCGACCTGTTTCTGCCCTCGGTCTTTCCGCCCTTCCAGGCGGACTCCATCCGGCAGCTGGCCGCCGCCATGGACCTCAACCCGGCCAAGGTGGAGGAGACGGTCCGGGCGTTCAACCGTTCCGTCCGGCCCGGGACCTTCGATCCGACGATACTGGACGACTGCGCCACCGAGGGCATGGATCCGCCCAAGAGCCATTGGGCGCGCGCCATCGACACCCCGCCGTTCTATGGCTATCCGCTGAGGCCGGGGATCACCTTCACGTACATGGGCGTCGCCGTGAACAAGCAGTGCCAGGTGCTTTTCGACGGGGACCAGCCCTCTCCGAACATCTTCGCGGCCGGCGAGATGATGTCGGGCAACATCCTCGGCAAGGGATATCTGGCGGGATTCGGCATGACCATCGGAACGGTGTTCGGCCGCATCGCAGGAAGGGAGGCCGCACGTGCCGTCGTCTGAGCATCTCGAGGAAGCCAACCGGGTCATGACCATCTGCAACGCCTGCCGCTACTGCGCGGGCTTCTGCGCGGTATTTCCGGCCATGGAGCGGCGCCGCACGTTCGACACCAAGGATCTGGTCTACCTGTCCAACCTGTGCTTCGAGTGCCGCGCCTGCTACTACGCCTGCCAGTACGCGCCGCCCCACGAGTTCGCGGTCAACGTGCCCCAGGCGCTGTCGCGCCTGCGGGCCGACACCTACGCCGACTACGCCTGGCCCCGGGTGCTGTCGGGCCTGTACCGGAACAACGCCTTCCTGGTGGGGCTCATCACCACGCTCTGCGTCGTCGCGGGTTTCGTGCTCACGCTGGTGTTTCAGGGCGGCACGACACTGTTCTCGGCCCACCAGGGCGACGGTGCATTCTACGCAGTGGTGCCCTACGGCGCCATGGTGTTCCCGGCCGCGGTGATGTTCTTCTATGCGATCTTCGCGCTGCTGGCGGGATTCGTGAGCTTCTGGCGGCGCACCCGGGGCGGCCTCTCGGACCTGATCGATCTGTCCGCCTTCGCGCGCGCCATGAAGGAGGCCTTCGGCCTGCAGTACATGAAAGGCGGCGGCGACGGCTGCAACTACCCCGACGAGAAGTTCTCCAAGAGCCGGATGTGGCACCACCACCTGGTGTTCTATGGCTTCGCGCTGGACTTCGCCGCCACCACCGTCGCCGCGTTCTATCACCACTTCCTCCACTGGGAAGCCCCCTATCCGTACCTGAGCCTGCCGGTGGTGTTCGGAACGGTGGGCGGAGTCATGATGTGCATCGGCACGGTGGGGCTGCTCTACCTCAAGTCACGAAGCGACCCGGACCCGGCCGAGGAGACCATGCTCAGCCTCGACAGGACCTTCCTCTGGATGCTGTTCCTGACCAGCTTCACCGGACTGCTCCTGCTGGTGTTCCGGGAAACCGCCGCCATGGGGACGCTGCTGGTCATCCACCTGGGCGTCGTGGCCGGACTCTTCCTGACCCTGCCCTACAGCAAGTTCGCACACGCGGTGTACCGCTACGCCGCGCTGATCCAGAACGCCATCGAAGTGCGGGAAGACGAGAGCAAGGTGGTCCTGGGCTGAGCCGGGACCGCCGGCCCGGCCAGGAGCCCGTACCGCAAGGGTTCTTGAAGTTCCGGTGGGGCGGCGGCATTCCGCAGAGCGGTCCGGTGTCTGTGAATCAGTTCCGGTTCATCAGTTCGCCCATGCGCTTGCGACGGAACTCCAGAAAAGCGGGGACGTGGTCCATGCTGCCCACCGGCTCGGCCCAATCGAACTTTCCGAGGTCCCAGTCGGGGTCGTCACAGGGTCTTATCGCCAAGGGCGGCGGCACGACACGGCATAGGTTGCCGTAGAGTGCCAGCGCCCGCCTCTGGATGAGGCTGCGCAACCTGGGCGAAAAGTCCGTGGGCCTGAGAAATGCCGCTGGCGCATAGACCGTGTTGGCCGCGCTGGTGAACAACCCGTATAACGGTGCCGGCTCACCAACATCCGACGGCAGATCCAGTTCGTCCCGCCAGCGATTCCCGTGCTCCTTGTGGTCGAGGAGGTGCGCGAGCTGGTAACCATCCGGCCCTCTCTTGGAAAACCGCTTGCCAGTGAAAACAAATGCCCACAGCTGCTTCGGGTAGTCGTTATCATCAAGCTTGAGGCATTGCGCGGGTAACTCGGAGAGCGTCGTCCGTCTCCGGAACGCCGCGATCTCCGTGCTTCCGGCATAACGTCGAATACCCGGAAAGGCGCAGGGCGAGCCTTCCCATAGATAGATGCCAGGGTCTATGCCGAGCGCTTCCAGCCGGGAGGACCACTCGGCCCGCAAGCGCTGGTTCTCTTCGGTGACCGCGCCGACTATACCGGGATCGAGGAACCGCACGAACCGCACCATCGCCCGAGCAAGTTCAAGCAAGTCCTTCTCGCTCGGCTGCGACCAGGCCGACCAGTCCGCTCCCAACCGACGGGGTCGCTGCTCTCTTGGCCGTGGCTTTGCCGCAACTGCGGCCCGACCGGCCGGGCCGCCGGCCGCTTTCCGATAATCGCGATAGAGACGAACCGCGCTCCTGAGCGTCGCTGTACCGTTGTAGATGTCACCCTTGATCTCGATTCCGTGCTTCGGCGCTCCCGGACGCAGGCGGTCCAGAAGGCCGGCCAACTCATCCACATCGTAATGATCGTCGAGATTGCCTTCATACGGCTCGACCCGTCTGCAGTTGCTGATTCGACTCCCGACGGTCCGAGGGTCCAGTTGCCGCTCGACGCTCAACCAGCTTCTGAACCGTTCTTCCTGCATCCCGCTACTCTCCCCAACTGTCCATGTACTCCTGTACCTGCTTCCCGGCAGGGATGATGTGAGGATTCTTTCCCCACCTGCGCCCTTGGCAAATCGCCTCGATGACGTCTGCACGCCAGCACAAACCCAGCGCAGCCTCGTTCTCGACTCTCCCGACTCGGCCGCTGTAGCAACCGACGAACATGGTGCCTTCACTGCCGAAAAGCGCCACATCGTCCCGCTCCCAAAAGCCCGGTTCCTTCGGGTCGACCCTGCGGTAAGGATCTCGTGTATCCCACGAACCATGAAATCTGGCAAAAACGGGAGAGCCTGACATGCCCGATCGTGTGAGAGCATCAACAAAAAAAGCGGGGATACGGATACCTCCTACGAGACCGCCATAGCTCGAAAGCTTGCCGCCAAGATCGACATCGTAGTGAGGCTCCGACGCGACATAACCGGCTTTCCATAGCGGCAAGCCGAAACCAATACTAATCGCATGAGGAAAGCCGATCACGAAGACGACGCATCCGGGCTCCACGGGTATTTTGACTTCACTGATGCGGTTCGCCGCGTTATGCATGAATTCGGGGCACGTGCCTGGTCTGTTCATGGGAATCGCAACCACATCACAGGACGCTCCGAATTCTGGATGCTCGAACCATACCGGCTGTTCTCCGCGATAGAGCGGAATACGGTGAGGCCCGATCGCGAATGTTCCGCTTCGGCGGTCGCCCATATCCCAGGAGGCCAACTTGGCCGTCAGGCTGATGGTTTCGACGAATGGGTGGGTCAACGGTTCCCGGGTCATGAAGTGGCGACCGCTGACTACATGCCAATTGGTGATCAGGAACCAATCCCCGTCCGTCTCGAAAAAGAAGGCACTGGCAGACGACAGAATCCGACCGTCTTGATCCTGGGTCAGCAATTGAAACGGGCATTGCGAATACGTACTTCTGATTCCGTGCTGCGGCATGAATCGCTCAAGCTTCGGCAGAATTTGATGCCCTTACCTCACAACGCGCACTCAGGCAACTCCAACTTCTCACTATATACCCACCTGATGGCAGGAGACGGGCTGGTTCGGTGTTACGCGGTCGATGGACTGCGATTCGTCGTCCGGTAGCTCGCGTATAGCGGTAGTCAGAGCCTTCTGCAGCGCTTACTTGTATGCGTCGAACATCTCAACTACGCGACTTCGCGCCCCTCAGGAGATTCAGAGAAACCGCAGCGCCATCCTCGTAATAGAAACGCACCGGCCACCGTTGCTCCGACGCGGACGAAGGATACCGGTGGCTGAGAAACCGCAGTTGAGATAAGCCGCAGAACTTTAGCGGCGAACTGGGGAGTACACATCGGCGAAGTTCTGCAGGTTATCGGCATACCCCCGCGTCAAGCGATCCGCTGTAGGAGTTGAAGTAGGGTACGCCGCATCCTCCAAGGTCAGCGGCGCATCACTGCCACCCCTTGTCGAACCGACGGGCGCCGAACCATCCCACCTTGAGCGACCGCTCCGCTTCCGGAGGAATTTACTGGAGCTCTTGTAGGAAGTCCTCGAGCATCCCATTTATAGTATAGTGTCGATCGTCGCCCTTGCTCGTCATAGCCATATGATATCAAATGAGATTGTGTGATAGGTGATAACGTAAAGCTGCCAACAATTAGGAAGCATAATCTCACCTTACCAAGCCTTCGCCAAGCACTTCCTCAACGATCTCATTACTGTCGAGAAAGTCCACCGATACCAAGTCATCTTCCGGGTCATGCCCGGCTAACCTAACTTCTTCGATTACTTGCTGCATAGTGTTCACAATCTTGCGAGGAGTGATTTCAGTAAGTTGTGAGGCGATTGCCTCGATCGCCCCTTTCTCAAACGGGAAAAAATCCTCCCTACCATCCTGACTTATCCTATTTCTATTGAAAATTTCTCGAACAAAGATGACTGCATCGTCTTTGTTTAGTCCCAACAACTCAATCTGGCGATGAATACGGCCCAAAATATAGTCAAAGAACAATACTGGCAGCTGTGAAATTTCTGCTGATAGCGCGATCACCATGCAGAAGCAGTTCGGGCAATTGTCGTAGATCTGCCGAAGAATATCGTTGACCTCGCGCGCCTCCTTAATGCTCGCGCGCTCGAGATCGTCTAGGTCGTCGATAAAGAGGTAGCTAGCCTTCTTGAATCGACGCCTATCGGAATCCGAGATTTCCATTTCGTGCACAAAAAGGTTAACGAGTCGCGTAAAAATCATCATAGCTTGGTAATCAGCGAGTGCCTTTGGCGCGATCAAAGTCCGGAAATCCTCCTCTTGTTGGCAATGATAAAGCACCTTCGCGAAGTTATTCAGCTCGACTGGAGGAATCAATATTTCGATGATCTTATCCGCTGAAATCTCGTGATCGTACCCACGAGCAGTTCGACAAAGAGCAATACATTCCATCAGAAAATTATGGAACGCCTGCGTATTCGACAACAGGTCTGACCTAGCAACGATATCGTCGAGAAAGGCTCCCGCAAACGTTAGCTTGCCCTTGTCCTTGCGTAGCGTCGGTATAAAGTAACAGACCGAGTCGAAATCGTCCTTGTCGTCATGCAAAATCTTGTTTTGTGCCCAGAGAAGGGCATGAGATTTCCCGGTTCCATAGTCGCCATATAGCATCAGGAAATTCGCATTTCCCACTTGGTCAGCCAAAGAGCGATGCAAATACTTGACAATTTGCCTTTTCTGCTGTTCATAGCCAACCCAGATGGATGCCCTGGGATCTGCGGCAAAATTTGGGTTGGAACGGAACGGGTTACCGTTCAGGTTCGCTTTCTTATAGTAGTCTGCTGGCAACATCACCATTTTGCATTCTCCAGTTTTTGCCACTGCCCCCGCGCCAGAAATCGACGCACATCGGGTAGTTCATATCCGTTCATCATCAGCTCCGCAACATACTTTTCCACAAAGCCCAACTCATCCTCGCGAACCCCGTAGCATAACTCTTCGTTACAGGGCGCCTCACCGAGTGCCATTCCGGCCGATGTGAGATTTGCAGATCCCACGAGGATCAACGACGAATATCGGCTACCCTCGCGTAGACCCGGCTCATAGCGTCGACTTTCGTCGAAAACAAAACAATACAGCTTGGTGTGAAGTTTCGGATAGACGAATATGCCGACGCCGAGATCGGACAGTTTCTCCATCCATTCGATATTCCGATCCTTCGGTGGGGCGGTAAACAGGACGACGCTAGCCCCGTCTTCCACTTGCTCCAGCAACAGCCTACCAAACCGCGCCGTCGGCGCGAGGAGGTCACCGTTCACAAAGGGCGCTACAAGCCAAATATCCCGGTGCGGCAGATTCCTCCGAGCGAAGATTTCGCGGCTGATCTGCGCCGATGGCAGGTTTCGCTTGAACCGGTTCACTGGTGGTGCGATCGCTTGCGACCTCTCTTTCGTACCAATCGCGCCAAGCCCTGCTGGCAGGGCTGAGCCTGCTTCCGCTACTGGAAGTGCCGATTCGACCGCGCCGTCCTGAGGTTCGGCCAGCCGATCCTCGACACTGTGCTCACCGGCCCGGAACAAATACGTGTCCGCTCCCTTGCGCAGGAAGATCACGCGGTAGGAAGTGCGCCGTCGACTTACGTAACGAATCCACGCGTTCCTAATCCCTTGATAGGGGTGATCGTCCGAATCGTCGCGAAACGTCCCGTCCAGACGGATCGTCTTCTGCAAGACCCGCCGCGCAAAATGCGGGTCACTGTGGCCCTGCAGGTCAGCGACAAACTCAGGAAGCAGGAAAACTGGCATGGCTATTTCCTCACGCTCAACGTGCCACCCGTGTTCCTAGACTGCCTGAATGCCAAGCAGCGTTCCTCCCCTTTCTGTTCCCTTGCAACGACCGCCGGGATGTCGAGCACCCGCATCTCCGTCGCACAAGCCAGCGCGACTGCCACTGGATAGGCGACTGCAACCGGCAACTCACGACGCAACATGACCTTACGGACATGCAAGCTTCGAAACACGGCCATCATATCACCTATCAGCGAGAGAGCCTTGTCCGAGTCTCCTTCTTCGGGCGCCTTCACTTTAAGACCGGCATACGCGTATCCGAAATCGACAAGGCTCGTCCACAGGCTTCTTGCGCTCTCGCCGAACTGATCCGGTCGGAAACCGGAGCGCACTGACTCATAGTCCATTGGCCAGAAGGTGAAGCGGTCATGCGCATCAACATAACCAGTTTCCCGGAGCCTTGCAATGAACTCATGACCGAGCCGGCTCAACATACGCTGATCTCTATCCCACAGGCCGAGCGAGGAGGCCCAATCCCGACGACGCGGCGGTACTTTCCGAAAATAGTCGTCCGAAAACTTGACCCTCTCACTCTCATTCGCCGTGCGTCCTGGTTCACTCTCAACCTGCAATGGCTCGGTACGCCTAAGTGAGGCCACCGACCGTCTTGTCCCGGTGCGGCCCTTGTTTTTCTCTTGGTGCTCAATCGTAATCACCCGGTTGATGTGTTCAGCGGAGGCCTTGCCGGGCATGAACCTCCGCGCGTCGCTGCGCTTTTGAGTCATCATTTGATGCAGCGTATCCTTGATTCGCTGTTCCTGAAATCCGGCTAAGAGCAAATTCATGAAGATCTCGCCGTCGTTTACCAGAATGCTCCACAGCAGGAGAAAGTCTTGCGCGGCGTCTTGGTCAGGCTTGTTGTTCAACAGTTTGGTTGCGATTGCCATCGCATCAAGGTTCTCAAGAACGAGGATATCGCCAGCCGTTCTCTGGATCAGACGCAGCGAATGAAAAAAGTCAGCGATGTGCTTTTCCGCGCTCTTGTCGCGTCCCCAGTTTCCGTCCTCTTTCCTACCTGTCACCAACTCACTCCAGCTGCCCACCGTCAAATCGTGATCTTGCAAATACCGCGCGACCAATCCGCCCACACGTTTGGCGGTGGACTCTAGTCCTACCGAATAGCCGACTTTCCGGAAGAGAACGGAATAGGGGTCAGAATGGGCTGTAGCCGCCATGTGCGCTTACCCTCGGACGCATCTGAACTAGGACTGTGCGGCTGCTCGCTTGGTCACCGAGGAAACACTGACCGGCATCTAGGACTCGCACCATGTCCCCGAAATCACTCAAGGTGGTGCCCGCGAACCTCATACTGCGTACCGACCTCGTCGGAATACGGTTCACCGCGGCGTTGATGTCGCTTTGGAAACTCAGCCGATGGTTGAAGGTCACGTTCACTTGGCTCAAGATCCGATCGTCAAGCGCCGACGGCTGTTGTGTGGCCAAAATCAAAGAAAGGCCGGCATCCCGACCTCGCTTCACATACTCAACGAGCGCGCTGCGTGCCGCCGAGATGTCACCGCTTGGTGCCACAACATGTGCTTCGTCGATGACCAGCCAAACTCGATCCGGTGTTCCATCGTCCTCGAACGGTTTCCCGAAGAAACTCGATGTCTTCTTCCTGTTGTGGTGTTTACCAAGAATATCGAACAGGTTTCGAGCAATCACGGCGGTGATCAGAGACTTATCTTCGTTCCGCAACTCCCACAGCGACAAGATATTACAGATTCCGTCTTCCAGAAAGTCTCTTACCGTCAAACCGCTTGCAGAGAATAGATCCGTGCGCCGGTAGTCGTCCAGCTTGTAAGAGATCGCGTTTCGCGAAGACTCCGCGACGGTTGGCCAATTGCTGTCGTCCGCGATGAAAGCGAGCATGTCAGATAGTTCGAAGTCCGCTTCTCCCAGAGCCTCTAGTGTTGCTGCAACGATGTGTCCTTGAGGGCTGTAGACCTCTTGGCCAAGCAACGCGCACCATTCTTCGGCGCACACATCTCTCGGCCTGATCTGGAGTGTTTTTTCGTTGCCGAGGAACGTTGTCGTCCCGGGAGGCGTATACACCCTCGTCTCTGCCAAATTAGTGGGTTCGATATTCCAGCGTACGAGTTCCTCCAGTTGCATCTTGTTTGCAGGGATCGTTTGGCGCGGCGCATAGCCCAACGTCCAGAACTGGCTCTGCGTATCGATCACGATCGAGGTAATCGGCTTCACATGGTTCTGAATAGGCGACTTGTTTTGTAGCTTCGAAATGCCTTCAACGAGCACGCCAAGGTCAAAGCTTTTTCCACTTCCACGTGTACCCGTGATGTAAATTACATGCGGGAAGGTAGTATCCAGCCAAGCATCGGCTCCCAGATAACTCTTACCCTTGGTCGACTCCAGAAGTTTTCCGATGTAGATCAGATTATCGTAGTCCTCACCTTGCAACGCGCGACCGAAAACAACATTCTGTCCTTTTTGAACATACTGCAATTTGACTAACGGATCCTCGACCGAGTAGGGACTCTGTTGGATGACGGCCCCAAACCGTTCAGCCGATTTGCTCAAGAAACTCATTCTGATATTCCTTGTACGACAGCCATGCTGGTCGGTCGCCCGAGTGCAAAAGAAGCACTCTCGTCGGCCGTAGCGCGTCCAAGTAGTGTGCGTGGTTCGCCGCTCCAATAAAAGCAACCCGGCCCGTTGCAATAATCTGCTTGCGTAGATTATGGGCGACTATCTTCGCAATAAGAGGATCCAAATCGCTGCAAAATTCATCCAGCAACCACACTTCCTCGTCTCGGAGAAGTAGGTCTGCGATCATTGCCCGGTATTGCTGACCTCGACTCAGCATCCAGTAAGGCTTTATGAACGCCAAGGCCTCGGACAGCCCGACACGGCTAAGCGCAGCGAACGCCCGCTGCGGAGTAGACTTATCGGCCAATACTTCGAAAACCGAAATGTCATCCCGCAAAGGCCGCAACCATCCCGCAGAGTATTTCAGGCTCCCGGCGAGCTTCACCGTCAAGTTACCATCGGCTCCCTTCTCGGGATCGAGCGCGTTCAACAACACGCTTTTGCCGCTTCCGCTACTGCCGACGACCAGAATGATGTTGCCGTTCGAAGCCCTAACGGCCACGTCCTGAACGATGTCCGCGTAAACAGTGTCGCCCTTCAAACCAAAGGCATCCATGATGACTTTGGTCGAGCGGGTCTCGGGAATCTGGTATTTCGCTCGAATTGACAAGCTATCAATATTGATGTATGTGCTCTTGGCCGAAAACCCCACCGCGTCCCCATCCTCGTCATCCTCGGGCGGCGAGGACCTCAATGCTGCCCGAAGATACTCGGAAGCATAATCGTCGAGCGGACACAGATAGTACGGAATCGGGTTGCGGATCACCGACCGGAGCATTGCCCACTCACCCGTATTTAGCGCATTCTGGTTCTGCTCGACTTTTCGTCTGAGCACTTCAAGGCCTTCCTTGAAGGTGATCTGAATGGTATTGCAATAGTCCTTCAACACGCGGAAGTACTTGCGCTGCAAAGTCATTATACCGAACTCTCCGCATGGCGAACGCTCCATCTGCTCCATGTCCTTTATGACGCGCGAGAGATTGCCTTCTGTTTTCCCAATATATTTAAAGCCCGACGATGACACAAAATCAATATGGGTCAACATCTCAGCGGAAATTTCCACAAAAATCGGGCGCATGCCGCCAATATGCCAGCGTTCAGCAGAAAAGGTCTTCGCAGCCTTGATAATCCTCCGCGTAATGCCAAGGCCTCGTAGTTCCGGTCTCACGACGATTCGTCCAATTCTGACAATTGCATTCAGATAACCCTTCATCGCATGCTGATCCCAACGCTCCCAACGAATAGAGCGTTTCGGGTGTCGAAAGGGCTTATTGAACAAATTGTGCCGCGGCTTACACATCATCAGCGGCATTTGCAGGTCGACATAAGCCGCAGGAAGCCACTGCTTGCCGATCCGGACGTCGGCGTAAAGAACAGCGCGGCGGCCGCCAACTGTTGTCGTCGAGTTCTTTGATTCGGTGGCAGGACTTCTTTCCGCTAACGAATTGTTCGTCTTGTAGTGAAACTGCTCTAGAAACTCCAGGCCACGCATTGCGGCTTCAGAATTGATTTCGCGAATATTGATTCGAAATTTATCCCTTCCGATCGATACCGTGTCGGTCGTTGAAAATAGAGGGGTCAGCGGAATAGGCGACTCTGCTTCGTCCTTTGCCACTACGAATACCTTGTTCGATCCGGCTGCGCCAAAGTGAATGCGGTCTCCTTTACCGACAACAGCAAACCGATGGAGGCGCACCACCACGGAGGCGCCGTCACCACCTTTTACCGTCAAGTTCTTAATATGACCCTTCGGGTTGACTGTGAGGACGCTATAGATCTTGGACATTGCGCTGACCTTGCTTCGTTCGGTGGCTGTTCAGATCCTAAGAGTGTGCGTCGCAGGAACTGTGGCGTTGGGCAAGGGGTTCTGGGTCGCTGATGGACCGGTTGGACACAGATGAATGGGAGAGTTTCAAAAACGTCGCAGCGTCCGTCCCAGCAACACGGTCGCTCGTTCACTGACGATTCGCATGAGCGGCATCCCTCTCATGTCAACGGTCGGCGGCTCTACGACTGGCTCGGCATGTCACCAACTCCCCCAATGCACTTCAAGTTCAACGCCAAGCACATCAAATACCACTCGCCTCGCACCTTCTCCACTTCGCGTAGGCCGAATCGCCGGAACTTCAACACATCCTTGATTCAGCCGTTCGGCTCCTCCGAGACCCACGTGCGTTTCGCTGGACTCTCCTCGCCCGGCTTCCGCCGCGGACATCATCGACCGCACGTTGCACCGCTTCCAACCACGCTTTTGCCTGCTCGACTACCGCCAAGCGCTTCCCCATCTCTGCAACTCTTCCGGCAAAGCCTCTCCATGCCTCTTTCCACCGTAGCGGTCATCTTCTTCGACATCAACCGCCCCACCCTCGCCAGCAACCCCTGAATCTCTCCCTCCTGCCGAGCGTCGTCCTGTAACATCCGCCCGTCGCTCATCGCCTTGCGCTTGCTCGAATTCACCCGAACCTTTGTCCCGTCCACCGACAACATCCCAAACCACACCACATCCACGAAACGCCGCTTAAAGTCCTCTAAATGACGCCACCGAAACTCACAAATCGTCCGGTGCGGAGGAAAGTCTTCCACACCATGTACCCGGAGCGCCAGATACCCCGACGGAAGCCACTTGTGGGTTCGGCGGCAGCAACGGTAGCGGCTCCGGCTCGTTGGGATGAAATGTCGTCGGCAACCAACCAATCATCCATCAACAAGTTCTTGTCAGCTTGCACAACCCCTCCCCATCAAAGCTGTCCCCTCACCAACCTCTTCTGCTGCGCACAGTCCTAACAGGTATCGAACAGGCGCTGGATGGCGTCCGGGTCCTGGGTGACGGTGAGGGCGAGGGCCAGTAGCACCCGGGCCTTCCAGGGCTGGAGGTTGTCGGCGGTGACCACGCCGCGCTTGCGCAGACCGGGGCTTCGGGCGACCCGGCCGGAACCCACACGGCTGCCAATGCATACCGTCACGCCCTTCTCGCGGGCGCGTTCGAAGGCTTCGTCCTGTGCCGGCGTGGGCCGGCCGGCGCCGCTGGCCGCGCAGACGATGCCCCTTGCTCCCGCGGCCACGCTGGCGTCGATCAGGACCCCGTCCGCGCCCGCGTGCGTCACCACCACATCCACCCGGGGCAGCGACTCCAGACCGGTCACGTCGAACTCGGCGGCGGCGGTGTGCGGCCTGGCCGTGCGGTGGTAGTAACGCACCTGCCCGTCGGCGTCGGCGAAGCCCAACGGCCCCAGGTCCCGTCCCTGGAATGCCTCGACGCGGTACGTGGCCGTCTTGGTCAGATCCCGGGCGCCGTAGATCCGGTCGTTCATCACCGCCAGCACGCCCTGACCCCGGGAATCCGGATGCGCCGCCACCCGCACGGCGTTCAACAGATTGAGAAAGCCGTCCGCGCCCAACGCCGATGCCGGGCGCATGGACCCCACCAGCACCACCGGACGGTGGGACCGGAGCACCAGGTTCAGGAAGCAGGCGGTCTCTTCGAGGGTGTTGGTGCCGTGGGTGATGACCACGCCGTCGGTGCCGCCGCGCTCGAGGATCCCGTGCAGCAATCCCGCCAGGTCGAGCCAGTCCCGGTCCACCAGGGCATGGCTCGGGAGGCGCCGGAACGGAATCTGCTCCACATGGGCGATGCCGGCCAGTTCGGGGACGGAGCCCACCAGCTCGCCGTCGCCGAGCCGCCTGTTGTTCTCGATGTACCAGGCGAGATCAAGGCGGTCGGCGCCGACGGAATCGATGGTGCCTCCGGTGAGGATCAGGGCAACTCGGGGCAGGGTCATGGTGAGGGTTCCGGGTCCGTCGAGACGAGCGGGATCATGGCAACGCCGAAGTCGGCCGGAAAACTATCCGACCAACCGTCTCCCGGTCAACCGGGAAGCGTGTCCGGCGGTCGCCTCTGTCGGTCATCTCTGTCGGTCACCTCCGGCAGGCGGGTGCGGTGTCTCACGGCTTGCGCGCACCGGGCGACAGCCGCACGCGCACCAGGATCGGGTCATGGTCGCTGGCGCGCGCCGCGGTGGCCGCGAACTCCGTGTTGACGTGCACGATGTCCACCTCGGCGGACGGGCTCAGCGACGGGCTCACCAGGATATGGTCCAGGGACTGGGCGTTGCCCTCGAAGATGTAGCTGTAGCGCTCGGTCGGAGGCAGCTTCCGGGTGAGATTGGAAAGACGGCGTTCGAGGATCCGGAGCGGCGAGACGAACGTGAACTCGTTGAAGTCGCCCAGCGCGACGATATCCGCGCCGCCCCGCGCCGCCAGCCTCCGGACCGCGAAGTCGTGGATCGCGCGGGCCTGCCTCCGGCGGCGTCCCACCCCGCCGTTGACCGCCGGGTCTTCCTGACGCTCGGCAACCGGCTGGACCTCTCCGAACAGCGGCGCACTGCCGCGCTTGGAGTTGAAGTGGCTGTTGACCACGGTCACGGGACCGTGGCCCGGGACCCGGGACCGGAAGGTCGCCACCAGGGGCAGACGGCCATTGAAGAACGGATTGCCCGGACGCGTCCGCTGGTCCACGGGGTCGGTGACCGTGCCCACCGACCCCGGAACGAGCGCCACGCGCGCAGGGTTGTAGAGGAAGGCCACGCGGATGTTGCCGCCGGGTTGGCCGCCGCTGGTGTCGCTGCCGATGAACGGATGATCGATGAAGCGGTAGCGCACCGGCCCCAGGGCGGCGATGCGGTCGGCCAGCAACCGCAACGTGACGTTGGCGGCCTTCACTCCGCTCCTGGCGGAACCGTCGTTGTCCTGCACCTCCTGGAGGGCCAGGATATCGGGATACCGGAGATTCCGCGCAATGACGGCGGCGACCGCGTCGAAGCGGCCCCCGGCCACATCCTTGTCCCCGTCGGCGTCGTTGGGGTCGAGATTGAGCACGTTGAAGGAGGCGAGGGTCATGTAGCCGTCTCTGGCGGCCAGAGCGGTCGTTTCCGGAACCAGCCGGCCCCGGGCCGTTTTGAACGGGCGCGTGAACCGGACCTCGTAGTTGCCGAACCCGTAGCTCATCACGCCGGTGACGTTCCCCAGGGAATCGCCCACGCTGACGTCCGGCGTGACCATCGGACTGAGACCGGGATCGTCGTTGATCTTGATGCGCTCCGGATTGAAGTCGCCCGGGCGCAGGGTGAGGACGCCGCGCCGGCTCAGGCCCGAAGGGGAGACCCCGCGAGGCAGTACGAAGATCTCGCCGAAGCGGCTCGTCGGACTGATGGCGACGGCGTTTCG
The DNA here is from genome assembly GCA_964291295.2 of uncultured Binatia bacterium (SeqCode). Lineage (GTDB taxonomy): Bacteria > Desulfobacterota > Binatia > UBA9968 > JAJDTQ01 > JAJDTQ01. The sequence continues at coordinate 27,694 of OZ219754.1, forward strand.
CACCGTGACCCGCATGCCTTCCAGGGTTTCGTAGAAGTCGATGCCGTCCTGTCCGGGATCGAAAACGGTAATGCCGTCGTTGTCGATGATCCGGTCGGGCGGTGTGCGCCCACCCGCCCCCAGCACCACCGGATGGGGAAGCCGATGGCCTCGGGACAACCGCGCGAGCCGCGGGCGGATGATCTGGGTGATGGTGAGGTTGCGGGTGGATGCGCCGCCGGGCTGGTACTCGGACACCATGCCGCGCACACGGACGTTGTCGCCCGGCGCCACCGCCGGTGTCCTCCGCGTGAAGACGAAAACGGCATCCGAAGTATCGGGGTCGCCGTCCCCGGCCGCATCCTGCAGATAGAACCCGTTGGTATCGACGGCCGTCACGGTGCCCGTGGCGGTGACCCGCTGACCGCGAAAAGGCGAGATGTGACCGCGGCCCTGGATCCGTCCGATGGACGTCGTGACCGCGGCGCTGGCAACGCGCGTCTCATGGATGGAACCGTTGGCGCCGGGTTGAAGACAGGCAACCACCGGCGGCGCCAGGAGCAGGGCGCACACGCACCGGACCGCCCTCCCCGCCATCCCGACCCGGCGTTCCCCCATCAAAGACCGCATGTCACGACCCGTGTTATCCCACCGCGGCATGGACCTCAAACGCACCCGCAGATCCCGGCCGCTGCCTCAGTCCCGGCCGCCGCCCGCTGTTGTTTCCCGCCCGGCGTACCCGTTGCCCATTTCCGGTCCTGTCGGTATGCTCGGGGTGTGCACAGGAGTACTGTTCGGCGTGCCGTCCTGGCGAAAGGAGGATTGCCATGTCCGTCATCATGATCTACGAGGGCATCTCCGGGGCTGAGGAAGTCGCCCGGCGGGTGGCCCGGTCCCTCGACTACAGGTGCGTGGGCCGGGAAGACCTGGCGGCCACGCTCGCGCACCACGGCGTGCCGCGCGCCAAGCTCGACGAGATCACGGAGAAGGAGCCGCACTGGTGGGAACAGTGGCTCCGGGACCTCCGCCCTTACCGGGTCGCGCTCCAGGCCGCCATGTGCGAGATGGCTCAGGACGGTCCGCTCGTCTACCACGGGCACCTGGGACACGAGCTTCTTCCCGGAGTGCCCCACGTTCTCAAGGTCTTCGTGACCGGCTCCATGGAGTTGCGCGTCGAACTGCTGCGCTCGCGCCTGGCGGTGGACGAGAGCACCATTCGCAAACAACTCGAACACACCGACAGGGCCCGCGCCCGGCGGCTGGTGGCCCTGTTCGGCAACGACTGGCAGGACGCGACCCGTTACCACCTGGTGGTGAATCTCGCCATGGGCGTGGAAGCCGCGAGCGAGGTGATCCGCACCACGGCCGGACTCCAGGCGTTCGCCGAGACACCGGCCTCCAGGCAGGCCTTCGAAGACCTTGCGCTGGCCAGAAAGACGCAGGCGACCCTGCTTCAGTCCGAACTGTATCGCGACCTGCCCATCGACGTGAAGGCATGCGAGGGCACGGTCACCGTGTCCGGAATGGTCTCGACGCCGATCACGGTGGAAGAGGTGGTGGCCACCGTCAAGACCATTCCCGAGGTTCGCGAGGTGACGGCGAATCTCGTGGTGATCCCACGGCGCCACTCGAACGTCGAATAGCCGCGGCCCCGGCCGGGAGAGCCCGGCCGGCCCCCGAGCGGGCACCGAGGAGCACCGCGGAGAATCTTCGCGGTACGGAGATCCGCCAAGTCCCCGGTCGTGCCCGTGCATACCCATTCCGAATCTGAATCAGTATTGCCACAGATCATGGCAGGCGCCTCCGGTATCCGGTTGATTGGAAGCGCGAACCGGCCGCATGGCGCACCCGGTTCCCAAGCCGTCGCACGTTCTTGAGCCGTCGCACACCGAGGCTGGCCCTGAAGGGCGAAAAGACGCTTCTCGGTGAACTCCTGAAAGGATCTCCGCAGATGGAAGACCAAACAGAAAAATTGCTGAATTTCGCCGGGCTTTCGTCATTCCAGGAAAGGGGCAGGCGCGCGGGGATGACACAGGGAGGCGAAATTCGGGACGGGGGATGAGGTCATGACAACGGCGATGGACGCGTCGGGGATGCAAGATCTGCCGCGGCCATCCGGTCGGGACGCGATCCGCCACACGTGCGCGCAACTTTGCCTCTGCCTTGGCTGCAACGTGACCCATATGCCTCGAGGCCGGGGCGTGTGGGTCATGGTCAAGACTTGCCGGGGTGCGGGAACGCCCGACGTGCGGCCATGGGCATCATGAATCGCGGCAGGCGCGAGAATTGTCGGACGCCAGGGAGGATCGGGATTGCCTGCTCCTTGGCCCTGTGCGTGACCCTCGCTCTGGCGGGCTGCGGAGGCTCCACGGGCGGCGGCCCGCCCGCCGGCACACCGAACCCCGCAGACGACGGCCCGCCCGCCGGCACACCGAACCCCGTAGACGGCGGCCCGCCCGCCGGGGCACCGAACCCCGTAGACGACGGCCCGCCCGCCGGCACACCGAACCCCGCAGACGACGGCCCGCCCGCCGGCACACCGGACCCCGCAGACGGCGGCCCGCCTGCCGGCACACCGAACCCCGCAGACGACGGCCCGCCCGCCGGGGCACCGAACCGAACCCCGTAGACGGCGGCCCGCCCGCCGGCACACCGGACCCCGTAGACGACGGCCCGCCCGCCGGCACACCGGACCCCGTAGACGGCGGCCCGCCTGCCGGCACACCGAACCCCGTGGATGACGGTTCGCGGACGCCATCATCCTGTCCGGCCGACACCGTTGCCACCCACCCTTCCCTTGAACTTGGCTGCATCGCAAGGGAGGTATTTCTCCGGAAGGCGAAGGAGTGGTCCCGCGATTACAGGAGCGAAGCGGGTTTCCGAAATCAATGGGGCCTGGAAACCATTGGCGCCGACCATGCCTATGCCCATCTGCGCCTCCTCAAGGGAGGCGATGTGGAGCCCGGGGAAGGCGTCACCATTGGCTTTGTCGATACCGGCATCGATAGGGATCACCCTTCTTTTGCAGACACCGCCGTTACCGAGAGTTTCCTGAACGGAGCGGAGGACGAGAACGGCGACAGACATTCCCACGGAACCTGGGTCGCCAGCATTGCAGCCGGCGATCGGGTATCCGATCCCGATGCCCATCACGGAGTGGCCTGGGGTGCCGATATCGCCATGTTCGCTATCCCGCCCGGAGATTACCGTTACCAACCCGCCTCGCTCGCACAGTTGAACAGTAGAGACCCCAGTGATTCCGGACTTTTCAAATTCGCTTTGGGGGAACAGATCGATATCTTGAACGTAACCATGGGCTTTGACGGAAATATCGAAGATTACAGCAATAAACAAATACGCAAGAACTACGCCAGAACCATAGCCGCCCTTGCGCAAGAAAACACAAAGGAGAAAGCAATTCTTGTATGGAGCGCAGGCAATAACCATGGACGCGCATGCAGCGCGGCTCAAGTCGGGGCCAAACGGTGTGTCAATGACAGGGTCAATGCCTCCTCCCCCAAGCTCTGGCCTGGTCTGCCCGCTCGCATAGCGGAGTTGCGAGGCCATTCGATCGCGGTCGCCGCCATGGAGCAGGACGGCGCCATTGCGGAATACTCCAATCGCTGCGGCATCGCCGCCGATTACTGTATCGCCGCACCGGGCACGGATGTCCGGGCCGCCGATTTCGGACCAGCCAATGGAGTGAGTGGTGTTCGAGGATGGAGAGCCGTGCCAGGAACGTCCTATGCCGCGCCGATGGTCAGTGGGGGACTGGCCATCATGAAGCAGATCTTCCGGGGCCAACTCTCCAATACCGAACTGGTGAGCCGCCTGTTTGCCACGGCCAACAAGACGGGCATTTATGCCGACCGCTCCACCTATGGTCAGGGCCTCCTGGACTTGGGCGCCGTGGGGTACGGCCACTTTCATACGACCCGGCGGGACCGTGGCGCAGCCGGACGCACGGGCCGGTGTCGCGGGCTCGGCGCTACGTCCGGGCCGAGCCTTGGGGGACAGCTTCATCCGCGCTCTCGGGCCGCGCGAGGTCGCCGCCTTCGACGAACCCGGCGCGCCCTTCTGGTTCGCGGCCGGCGACTTTGTGCGGCCGCCCCCGCAACGCGCCGCGCCCGTTCTACCGGACCGGCTTTTCGCCGATTCCGGGAAGCCCCGGCCGGAGGACGGCGCATGGAGACTGCATGCCCGGCCCCCCGGCCGGTTTCCCGGCCATCTTGCGCTTGCCGACGGAGCCGCCCGCTTCGACCTCTCCACGCCCTGGGACTGGTCCGCCGCCTTCTTCCAGCGACCGCGGGAGAGAGGGGGCCAGCCCCTTTCGGGCTTCGCCGCGCAATGGCGGCCCGCCGACCTGTCGGCGGTCGCCCTGCAGGCCGCCTGGCTCACAGAGCCGGACAGCCTGCTGGGCAGTTCCGCTTCCGGAGCCTTCGGGCGGCTCGCGGGCCACACCGCTTTTCTCTCGGCCCGGCTGGAGGCGGACGGACCTCCGGGATGGCGACTGACGGCTCAGGGAGAACTGGGCGCCGTGCGTCTGGACTCCATCGGCGGGCCGTTCATCCGTGATATCTCCACATTGCGCACCAGCGCCTTTCGCGTGGCCGCCGCCCACATCCTCTCTCCCGCCGGCGCAACCGTGCGCTTCGCCGTGGCGCAGCCGATCCGCGTCACGGATGGGGTTGCGCTCCTCCATCTGCCCACAGGCCGTACCGTTGACGGACGGGTGGCCGGCGAGACCGTCGGCGTCGAGCTTGCACCGACCGGCCGCCAACTTGACTTGAGCGCGCGGATCGACCACTCCCTGGCTGGCGGTGTGCTCACCCTCGAGTCCGTCTGGAGCCGGCAGCCCGGCCACCGGACGGACTCGCCCTCGGAATGGACGGTCCGGTCCGCATGGAAGAAGCAATTCTGATGCGGACGCCGGAGCACGGGTGAAGCAGCGTAACCCGCCGCAGTTCGGTGCCGTCGATGCCCGGGGCCGTTGGGTGACCAACGGTCTTTCAAGACCGGCAACCTGCGGGAACTCGTCAAGTCGCTCGAACTTCAGGGCCGGCGACGTTGGATCGAGTTGTGGCTGCCGTCGTGGAGCGGACCCGCGCGCGTGGCGCCGTCACGCCTTCTTGTCGTAGTAGCGCAACTCGAAGGTGATGCAGCCGTGGGGGCTCTTGTAGGGTCCGTGCACCATGCCCGGCGGGCGGCAGCCGTACATGCCCTTGGTGAACTCCTGGCCCAGGCGCGTGTCCACCAGGCTGCCTTCGACGATGATGACCTCTTCCCAGAAGTCATGCACGACGGTCTCGTCGGTTTCCACGCCGGCCGGGAAGTTGACCATGCGGGTGTAGTTCCCCGTTTCCGGATCCTCGCTCAGGATCTTCTCGGTGATCCCTTCGGCGGTGGCTCCTGAACCTGCGCCCACCGGGCGCCAGTCGATGGTGCCGGTGTCGAAAAACTCTCTCTCTTGCTTCGGCATCTCTCTCCTCCGTCAGACTGTGGGGCAGTCGATCAGAACCCGGTCGTTGAAGGCCGGGAAGGTGGATCGGATCTCCGGGATCCGGTCCAGGTCCAGGTCCGCACGCACGACGCATTCGCCGTCGCCGCCGGCGGCCAGGGGCGTCCCCCAAGGGTCGGCCACCGTGCTGTGGCCGACAAAAGCCTTGCCCCGGTTGCTGCCGGTACAGTTGCTGGAAACCAGGTAGACCTGGTTCTCCAGGGCACGGACGCGGTTCAGCAGCAGCCAGGCCTCGAGCCGGGGATAGGGCCAGGCCGAGGCCACCAGGAAGACTTCGGCCCCGGCCACGGCCATCTGGCGGTAAAGCTCCGGAAACCGCAGGTCGTAGCAGGTCGACAGGCCGAACTTTCCCAGCTCGGTATCCACCACCGCCGGCGCCTCGCCCCGCGCCAGCAGCCGCGCCTCCTCCGACTGGTACCCGAAGAGATGGATCTTGCGATAGGTCCCGGCGATCTGGCCCTGCCGGTCGATGAGGACGCTGGTGTTGTAGCAGGCGCCTCCGTCCTCCTCCACGATGCTGCCGCCAAAGAGGAAGCAGCCCTTGGCCGCGGCCTTCTCCCGCAGCATGGACACGGTGGGGCCGGACAGGCGCTCGCTCTGCGCGCGGTAGTCTTCGAAGGCGAAGTAGCCGACGTTCCAGATCTCCGGCAGAAGGACAAGGTCGGCGTCCTCCAGGCCGTCGATGAGGGCCGCGGCGCGGCGGAGGTTGGAGTCCTTGCCGCCGTCGTCCATGCCCATCTGAATGGATGCGACGCGGATCCGTCGTTCTTGAGGGTCACTCACCATGGGCCTCGAATGTCGGCGTTCCACGGCCGGAGGGCCGCGTTTACGCGAGCCAGTCCACCGGGCGTATGCGGTAGCGGAACGACAACTCGCGCCCGAGGACGTCGTCGGAAAGGCAGCCCTCGAAGGTGGGCGAGAACAGCAGTGCACCGCCCAGGCTGGGCATGGTGCCCATGTACAGCACCATGCCGTCCAGCGACCCGTCCGTCACCACGGATCTCACTCCGCGGAGGAAGTCGTCAACCGTCAGGAAGTCGCCCAGGGATCCTTCCTGGTAGAGCGTCCGCCGTCCCTCCACCTCTATCCAGCTCCGGAGCTGCAACCGCTCCCAGTGGGGCGCCACCTCCGCGAGCTTCCACACCTGGCGGGACAACACCTTGGGGCAGATGACCTTGGACTTGGCGATGCTCGCCTTCTCCAGCTCCCGGTCCGTGTGATCGCTGCCCACGCCGATGTAGACCTGGTCTCCCCGGAACAGGAACACCACCTCCACCTCGCCGGAAGTGTCGCCGCCCAGCACCTCGATCTCGTCGTCGGTGGTGACCCGATCCCGCGTCACCGCGAAGTACGCGGGGATTCGGTCCGGTGCGGCAACGCCGTGGGCCTTGAGCTCCTCCACGTGCTTCATGGCCCCTTCCCGGTTCCGGCCGGTGAACCCGGCGTCCAGGATCCGCGCCACCGGAAACTCCAGGTCCGAACGGCCGCCGTCGGCCGCGGCCACTGTCAGATGCAGCGTGCGCACGTTCGTTTCTCCCGTTGCCCCGAACACCGTGCGGGCGCGGGCGGTGCGAGGTCCGCCCTACGATGCGAAATGGGGCGCAATCTTTTCCGCAATGAGATGCAGCTGCTCGATGTCCGGGCCCGCGGGCTGCAGGGTGACGTGGTCCAGCCCGGCCGCCTCCAACACCTTCAGCTTGGCCACGATCTGGTCGATGCTGCCGACCATGTAGCATTCCTGAAGATGTTCCCAGCTCCGGTTGCTGCCCATCATGCGCTCGATGTGAGGCCGCTGGAGCCGCAGCGCCTCGTCCGGGTCCCGGGTGTCCACGACATGGATGGCCTGGACGTGGGCGAAGCCCAGGGTGGCGGGATCCCGCCCTTCCGACTTCAGAAACGCGCTGACGGTCTCGAAGTCCCGACGGACCCATTCGAGCTTTCCCGAGGCGCGGCAGGTGAAGACATCGGCGTGTCTGGCGATGCGCCGCATCACGGTCTTCACCATATAGGGCTTGTCCGGGGACAGCCGGTCGGGGATGCGCGAACCGCCGGCAACCCAGACTTCCGGGTATCGGGGCGGCATGGGATCGATGGTGACGTCGTCGAACTGGAAGAACTCGCCCTTGAAGGAGACATGCCTCTCGGTCAGCAACCGCTTCACCGCGTCCAGGATCTCGTCGGTACGGCGCCCCCGCTCCCGCAGGTCGATGCCCATGGCGTCGAACTCGGGCTTGCTCCAGCCCGGCCCCACGCCGAAGAAGAACCGCCCGCCGGATATGTAGTCCAGGGTGGCGATCTCCTTGGCCAGCAGCACGGGGTGCCGCAACGGCAGCACCAGGATGTGGGTGCCCAACCGGATGCGCTCGGTGCACGCCGCTGCCGCCGATAGGCAGATGAGCGGATCCATCCACGAGCCGCCGTAAAGGCCCGGGGCGTCCGTAAGGTGATCCCACACGGTCAAGGACTCGAACTTCAGCTCCTCGGTCTGCCGGGCGTAGTCCTGCACCACGGTGTGCGCCATCCGGTAGTCCATGTCCGGCCAGGCGTAGGTGGGGATGGTAATGCCAAGCTTGAGACTCACATAGGCTCCTTCAGCTTTGCTCCTTCAGCTTTGCTCCTTCAGCTTTGCTCCTTCAGCTTTGCTCCTTCAGCTTTGCTCCTTCAGCGGCTTGCGGCTCGACGCGGCTTGCGGCTCGATCCCGAACAGTTAGAAAGACTGGCCGGCAATGTCAAGGACGCGGGGCGCGGGCGCTTTGACACACCGCCGGAACTGAAGTAGGCCTTCGGCTCAAGAGAGGAAGAGAGGAGAGGCGATCCATGGCAAGCGTTCCGATCATCGACGCGGACGGGCACATTCTCGAAGACAACGACGAGCTCGAGAAGTATTTCGAGGGCCCTTACGAAGGCCATCGGCGGCACAAGGTCTTCGGCCTGTTCCCGTCGCTGGACGGCTGGCCCCGGGGCGCCGTCAAGGGGCTCCGGAAAGCCAGCCGGACCTCACCGGAGAACTGGCTGGAGTTCATCGACGGAGCCGGCATCGAGGCGGCGGTGCTCTATCCCACCGCGGGGCTGGCCTTCGGCCTGATCCAGGATCCAGACTGGGCCTGCGCACTGGCCCGGGCCTACAACAACTGGTTCCACGACAAATATGCCCGGACCAGCCCGCGGCTCAAGGGCGTCGCGATCCTGCCGGTGCACGACGTGCCGCGGGCGGTCGAAGAACTGCGCCGCGCGGTGACCGGGCAGGGAATGGCCGCTGGCCTGCTGCCTGCGGTCAACGTACTCCACAAGGGGTTCGGTCACTCCGACTTTCACCCGCTCTACGAGGAAGCGCAGCGCCTGGACTGCCCGCTGGCGATCCACGGCGGCCCGAGTCAGGGGCTCGGGTTCGACCACCTCCGGACCATGTCCATGATCCACACCCTGGAGCACCCCATCGCCCAGATGATCCAGATGACCAGCATGGTGCTGGACGGCGTGTTCGAGCTCTTTCCGAAGCTACGGGTGGGCTATCTGGAGGCCGGCGCCGGCTGGGTGCCCTACATGATGGAGCGCATGGACGACAAGTTCCACGTGGACCGCAAGCGCAGACACTTCCCGCTGAAAAAGCCCCCCAGCGCGTATATCCGGGAAGGCAATGTCTTCTTCACCTGCGAACTGGACGAGAAGGTTCTCGACGTGGTGGCGCGGGAACTGGGCGAGGACACCCTGATGTACCCGTCGGACTATCCGCACGAAAAGGCGGTGTCCGAGTTTGGCGCCGACATCCCCGCGTTCCTGGAGCGCCCCGATCTGTCCGGGGGACTGAAACGGAAGATCCTGTACGACAACGCCAAGCGGTTCTACGGAATATAGCCCGCGCTTCGGCGGACTCGCTTCGGGCGGACTCGAAAACCGCCTCCCTATCCCTCCGGCCGCTGGCCCAGGCGAACCGAGAGGTCCGGCCGCCGGATGAAGATCTGGCTGGTCGCCGCACGCTCGGTGAGCGACCTGACCAGCCCCACGAGACTGCCGCCGTTCCGGGTCCGGGCCGGCGCCTGCCGCATGGCGCGCACGTCCTCTTCGGAGGTGAAGTAGCGCAGCAGCAACTCGTCGTCCGACACGCCCGGGCCGCCGATCTTCTCCCGCAACTCCTTGACCGAGCTTTCCGGGGGCCGCCAACTCTTGAGCTCTCTGGCCCGCGGCCGGTCCAGAATCCGGTCGCGGACGTCCGGGTCCATTGACGAGCACTCCTCCTCGCCCCACCACCCCATCGCGTACAGGATCACCTCATCGGTGACCTGCCGGTAGCGCTGGCCCAGGATCACGTTGATGGCGCACTGGCTGCCGACGAACTGGGAGTATGGCGTCACCATGACGGGATAGCCGAACTCCTCCCGCACGCGGCACGCCTCTTCCAGCACCTCGCCGAGCCGGTCCCCCATGCCGATGCCGGCGAGCTGGTGGCGCAGGTTCGAGATCATTCCACCGGGAACCTGGTGCAGGAAGTGGTACGCATCGTAGGGAAGCGGCGCACCCAGGGGCAAGCCTTCCTCCTGCGCCACCCGGGTGAAGTGCTCCGATACCGGCCGAAGGCCCTCCTCGTCGATGATCGGCGTGTAGCCCAGGGCGCGGGCGTTCCGGGCGATGTGGAACAATGACGGGTTGGACGAACCATCCGACAGCGGCGGCAGCGCCGCATTGATGATGGGGATGCCCGCCTTGATGGCGTCGAGGGTGCACAGCGGCCCGAGACCGCTGTTGCAGTGGGTGTGGAACTCCACCGGAATTCCGCCGGCGTTCTCCAGCACCACCGGCGCCAGCGAGCGTGTGCGGTCCGGCGTCAGCAGGCCGCCGGGGTCCTTCAGGCAGATGCGCTTCACCGCCAGCTTCGCCGCCGCGCGGGTCCGCGCCGCGTAGTATGCGTCGGTGTGCTTGGGCGAAATGGAAAAGATCAGGTTGACGATGCTCTCCAGTCCCGCCTCGGCGGCCGTCCGGACCTGATCGGCCCACACCGCCGGGGTATTGGAAGGGTCGGAGGTCCGCGCCTCGCTGATGCCGTTGGCCGCCAGCCGCTGGAGCCAGAGCTGCTGCACGGCCGGAGGGGTGTGCTGAAAGGCGGCCATGTAACGGTTTCGGATGAGCCGCAGCGGCGTCCGGGGACTCTTCGCCTTGACCCGCCGTATGCGCTCCCAAGGATCGTCCTTGAGCTCGCGCACGCACTTCTTGAAGAAAGCCGAGGCAATGATCTCCATGCCCAGGAATCCCGCCGCGTCCATCCTTGAGGCCACCGGCAGGATCATGTCCGTCCGAATCCCCATGGCCCAAAGGCTCGACGGACCATCACGAAGCGTCGTGTCGACGAAATGGATATCCCTCATGCCGGGGAGCATACCGAATCGGAGACACCATGGACAGGGTGAGTCTTGTCCAATGCTAAGAGAGCCTGAAGCAGGGGTGTCGGGGATCATCAGGAGATGATCGTGACACTTCGAACGGAACGTCTTGGGACTATCGAGCAGGTCGCGGCCTTCGTCGAGGCGAGCGAGCCTGTAGACTTTCACCCGACCGAGCGAGCGACACCTGCGAGTTCGTGAAGCGGACCCTGGTGCGGCTCGGCTACAGTGGGATGGACAAGCCGTACAAGGCGCGGGTGAAGCGCTTTCTGGAGAAGACCACCGGCTACTCTCGCGCGCACGGCTGATTCGCCCGTACCGCAAGACCGGTCGGGTCGTGGACCGACGCCAGGGCAACGGCCCTTCGCCCGGGTCTGATCGCCGGCAGACATTCGGCTACTGGCGCGGGTGGACGAGGACCTGGGCCAGATCTCGGGCTTGGTCACGCGGGTGGTGCTGCAGCGCGATTTCCACCTCTTCGGGGACATACGCTTCGAGCGGCTGGCGGGGATATCGGCGAGCCACCTCTACGTGGCTCCCCGCATCCAACGGAGACAGCGCACGGTCGTCGTCGGCACCCGTGCCGGGGCCGTGGGCGAACGACACGCCCCGCACGGCCCGCCTTCCTGCGCGTGAACACCGTCCACCAAGGCGACCGCGGCGGTGCCAAGGGCGTCTACCGGATCAAGATGGAATACGGCTGGCGGAGGCCAGGCCAGCGGCGGACCGCGTCGGGCCGGCAGGACGTCCGGAACAATCAACCGCGCTGGCGGCGGTCGGCGAAGATACCGAGGCTGCGCCAGCTCCAGATATGCACCCCGCAATGCCGCAGTTTGACCCCCGTCGCGATGATGATATCGTCGCGGGCCGGGTGCATCTCCTCAGCGCCTTCGCGGTGACGATCGTGCCCGGCCCTTGCGTGCCGTGCCGCCAGACTGGACGGGAACGATCTCGCCGTTCGCGAGCGAGCGGAACCGCTCCACGACATAACGGTCGTCGTCGAGACCGCCTCCGACGAAATGGATGAGATAGGTGCGCGCGTCGCCGCGCGGTGCGATTGCTGCCTGCATCGTGCCGTGCTCCTTCGACAGGTGAATGGGAACAGCGGCAGCGCCCCCCTCCGTCCGGAGCGCCGAACGCCGCCCTGCTCACGGCCAGACCTCTCCTCCTGCCGGTGGGAGGCGCGTGGATGGAGGCAACGGCGGGACTGCCATGCAGCGGACAGGATCGCGGCGCGAGTTGAAAAGCCACACCGGGCATCATAAAAGGAGGAATGAAGGCGGATGTACGCGAGGCTCCACACCCGTCATGGTCATGACCGTCATTTGCCTGTCCTCCTCAAGATGGTTCTGCGAAGTCTTTTGTGAGGAGAGACCCGCCGCCGGTTTATGCTTGACGTAATGCGGATGTCGCTGCCTGGACGCGCGCCGTGCGGCCGCAGCGGGAACGTGAATTGTCGTGATCGTCGGCTTCGCTGACAGGAAAACCGAGGCGTTTTACGAGGGCCGCCGGGTAGCGGCCTTCTCCAGCTTTGCCCGCACCCCTTCGCACAAGCTCGACCAGCTCGATGCCGCCATCGTGCTGGGCGACTTGGCGCGGCCCGGCAATCGACTGAAGGCGCTCAAAGGTCGGCGCAGGGGACAATGGAGCATTCGCATCAACGACCAGTGGCGGATCTGCTTCAAATGGCCCGAGGGCAGTTCCGGGCCGACCGAAGTTGAAATCGTCGACTACCATTGAAAGGAGGAAACAGGACATGCGTGAACCCATCCATCCCGGCGAAACGCTGCGTGAGGACCTCGCGGCGCTCGGCATGAGCGCGGCGGAGTTGGCGCGACGCATCGAAGTGCCGGTAAATCGCATCACCGAGATTCTTAACGGCCGGCGGTCGGTCACGGGCGATACCGCCCTGCGCTTGGGGCGCTTTTTCGGCACCTCGGGCGAGTTCTGGCTCAATCTCCAGAAGCTCTACGAGCTGCGGAGTGCGGAACAGAAGAACGGGGCGAAGATCGCCCGGCTGAAGCCGCTGGGACCGGAATCGGATATCCAGCCGCATGCGCTCACTTGAACCGCCGCCCCCCACCGCCGCGGTCGAGGAGTCGTGATGCATCAGGACCCCGGGCCATGACGGAAGATCAGATGAACCTCGACCTTGCGGGACGGCCGAGTGCGCGCATCATCCTCGACCGCATTCGCGAGGAGAGCCGCGACGAGTCGGAGAAGGGCCGCTGGTTCGAACAGTTGTTCATGCGGATCGCGCGTCAGGAGCCGGAGTTCGAGATCGACGGAATCTCGCGCTGGGCGGAATGGCCCGAGCGCGAGGCGTTGACCAAGCTCGACGGGCGCGACATCGGGATCGATCTCGTGGCGCGGCGCACAACGGGCGAGTGGGTCGCCATCCAGTGCAAGTGCTACGACGACCGCCATGTGCTCGGCAAAGGCGAAATCGACAAGTTTCTCGGCGGCTCGCAACAGCCGATTTTTCGTCTGCGGTGGGTGGTGGCGACCTGCAGATGGGGCCGAAACGCGGAGCGCGCCATCCAGAACGCCCATCCCGAAGTCAGACAGATCGACTTCAGGCAGCACCTTGACGTTCTGGTCGAAGAGCAGGATACCGGGCGTCCGGTACAGGAGCCGTGGCCGCTTCAAGCCGAAGCGATGGAGGACGCGGTCAGCGGGCTTGCCAACCACGACCGGGGCCGCCTCATCATGGCCTGCGGCACGGGCAAGACCTTCACTTCCCTTCGCATCGCCGAGCAGATTGTCGAGGACGGGCAGCGCATCCTGTTCGCCGCCCCGACCATCGCGCTGGTCTCGCAGGCGCGGCGGGAGTGGCTCCGCCAGACCACGCGCAAGCTTGCATGCATCGTCGTGTGTTCCGATCCGACGGCCGGTGGACGCAACGAGAACGAGGATATCCGGGTCTCCGAACTCGAATGCCCGGTAACGACGGACCCCGGCGAGATCGCGCGGGCGCTTGCCGGCAACGGCGCGACCCGTGTTGTTTTCTGCACCTACCATTCCCTGGGGCGGGTGAGCGAAGCTCAGGCACTGCATGGCGCACCGGCCTTCGATCTGGCCATTGCCGACGAGGCGCACCGCACCACCGGAGTGATTTTCGACGGACGCGGGGCCGGCGATGGCCGCAAGGTGGATTTCCAGGAGTTCCACGACGACGCGCGGTTGCAATCCCGCAAGCGCCTCTACATGACAGCCACCCCGCGGCTCTACACCGAACGCTCCAAAGGCAAGCTCGCCAAACAGGGAATTGACGTTGTCGACATGGGCGACTACGCGGTCTACGGGCCGGAACTTCATCGGCTTCCGTTCGCCAAGGCCGTGGAACACAAAATGCTGTCCGACTATCGGGTGATTGTCCTCGGTGTCAGCGCAGGAAGCGTCACGCAGGGGCTGCGGCGGCGTCTCGAAGGGATCGACCCGCCGGCGCAGAGCAAGCAGGTTCCGACCACCAACGACATGACGCGCGTACTCGGCATGTCGCTCGCCGTGAACGGCGTCACCGAAGGCAAGGCGCTGGAACAGCCGGGCAAACTCCCGCGCACCATGGCGTTTGCCAACAGCATCGCTCGTTCGAAGTGGTACACCGAAGCGCTCATGGAGAGCGAGGTTCTGCGGGCAACCACCCGGCGCATGCGGGATGGCCGGGCGATGAAGGTCGTTGCCCGGCACCTTGATGCGTCGGCCAGCGCGCTCCGGCGCAACCAGGAACTGCGGGAGCTGGCCCATGCCGGCACAGACGGGGAATGTCGGGTGGTGTGCAACGTCAAGCTCTTCACCGAGGGTGTGGACGTGCCATCTCTCGACGCCGTTGCCTTCCTGGACCCCCGGGACAGCCAGGTCGATGTCGTGCAGGCTGTCGGGCGGGTGATGCGAAGGGCAGAGGGCAAGCGCTTCGGCTACATCATCATTCCAGTCGTCATTGAACCAGGCCGGGATGTCGCGGCCGCGCTTGAGCGGGGTACGGAGGGCTACAGGACGGTAGGACGGGTGCTGCGGGCGCTCCAGGCCCATGACGGACGCCTTGCGGAATCGCCCGCCAACTTCATCAAGGTCTACGAACAGTCCGGATCAAGAGTGCCGGGAGATCCCACCAGTGGCATGGTCAGCGAGGGCGAGTACAACCAGCGCGAACTGGATCTCAAGGAGGCCGAGCAGGGAATATACGCACATGTCGCCGCGGCGTCGGGGCTCGGCAAACCCGGACAGCTCGTCGCCGACGAGATCGCCGATGCAGTCCGGCGCGCCAGCGCCGTGCTCCAGGAAGAAGCGATGGAAGGACCACTCGCGGACGCGCTTGAGCTCATGCCGGAAGACAAAGGGGGTGCGAAGGGGGTCTGCACCATCGCCGCGCTCATGCTTTGCAACGCCTGCCTGCTGCAACGCCGCCTGCGTGACGAACCGGAGATGAGTACCATCGAGCGGCTCGACAAGGTGGCGGGAGCACAGCACCCGAGAAAGTTTCTTGAAGACGCATGGGAGGCGATCCTTGAAAAGGACTATGTGCCGGTATTTCGACCCGCGCTTGCGGTGCTCGGAGCCTTGCGCGACGGCAAGGCGATTGATGATGCCATCCGCATGGTCGCCGAGTGCGCCAACCGTGTCGCCGATTCCCTGAGCGATCTCGGCTACGACCACGCGGGGCCGCTCTACCACCGCATCCTTGGATCGGCGAAGAGTGACGGGGCGTTCTATACCAACAACCTGTCGGCGCTCATGCTGGCAAGGCTGGCGTTCACGCGGGATTTCGTCGACTGGTCCGACCCGGAGGCGGTTGCGAAACTCCGGATCATTGATCCCGCGTGCGGGACCGGAACGCTGCTCATGGCCACGCTCCGGACCATCAAGGCCCGTGTGGCTGAAATTGGGGGGGGGGGGGGGGGGGGCAGTGCAGGAAACTCCCTGCACAGGCGCCTCGTGGAGGATGTTCTCTGCGGCCTCGACATCAATCAACACGGCGTTCAACTTGCCGCGTGCAACATGACCCTCGGCGCCCCGACCGTAGACTACGCGCGCATGAACTTGGCCACCATGCCTCATGGTCCCCGGGCGGGCGGGCGGCCGAAGGCGGGATCGCTGGAGATACTGACGGCGGCGGCGGACACCCGGGCAAATCTGCGATTCATGATCGCCCCGCGCCGCTCGCTTGGAGTCCTGGACACCACTCAAGTCAACGAAAGCAAAGAGATTCGGTTCCCGCTGCGTGACCTTGACGCCGTGATCATGAACGCACCGTTCACCGCGAACGATAACCGTAGCAGGAAATACGGTGACGAGGGTCGCAAGGCCATGCAGCGTCATGAGCTCGGCATACAGAAGAGTCTTGCGGATAGAGGAGACCCGATGGCGGGTGCCGCCGTCACGGCGAACAGCATCAGGACATTCTTCACTCCCCTTGCGGACATGCTCATCCGCAAAGCTTCTGGCCTGCTCGCCATGGTTATTCCCACCACAGCTTGCATTGGCCCGAGCGGGACGGAGGAACGCCGCTTTCTTGCCGAGCGCTTCCACATTGAAACCGTCGTGACCAGCCACGATCCGCGCAGGCCCAATTTCAGCGAGAACACTGCCATTCATGAATCGCTGCTGATATGCAGTCGTCGGACCGGAGACGGCGTCCGCAAGGACCGTTCCACACGCTTCGTTGCCTTGCGCACGATGCCCAAAACGCCTGTGGAAGCGATTGAAGCCGCAGAAGGCATCAAGACGGGTGCTGCAGGCAAATGGTTCACCGTTTACGAACAGCCGGAGAAACTGATCCGGGCGGGAGACTGGCGACCGTGCCAATTTCTTGATCCGGAGCTTGTCGACGCCGCAATGCGTCTCGAAAAAGAAAAAGGGCTCGTGCCCTTGGAGAGCCGATATCGGCTCGGTCCGGCCGGGCAGCGTATTCGAGATGCCTTTCGTCCGGTCGATGGGGATGGCGACAGCTACCGAGTGTTCTGGGGGCGATCCCAGGATCTGCGGACCACGATGCAGGCTGTTCCGGAGCAGACCGTGGTGGACAAGAAGCCGGCGCTCGCCGCGCGGTATCGGCAACAGGCGGGGCGCGTCCTTGTAGCAGCGAAGTTCAACACGAATTCTGGCCGGCTCCTCGCCATCTTCAGCGACAGTCACGCGCTGGGCTCGATGTGGGTTCCGATTCAGACCACGAACACGGAAGAAGCGAAAGCGTTGTGCGCATGGCTCAACAGCACCCTCGGTGCACTCGGATTCCTGATGAGGCGAGGTGCGACATTGATGAACCCGTCGTTTTCGCAGGCCGAGCTTGCCACGCTCCGCGTTCCGGACTTCAGGACGGTAAATGCCGGCATGCTGGCCGCAGCGTTCGAGCAAACCAAAGGCATGCCGGTCGAACCCTGGAAGAAGGCGGCTGACGACGACATGCGTGACTGCCTTGACCGGGCCGCAGCCGCCACGACGGGGATCAGTTTGGCATCAATTCGCGACTCAAGGGCGCGGATCAGCCGCGAACCGACCATCGCCAATGAACACGCCGCTGCGGAAAGCGAGAACGAATGGTGACTTGCGGCAGCCACGAACGTCACCTTGCCTGGCCTCATCCAAGGGCAGGAAGCGGTTTGGACCAGCCAGCGAATTCTGTCGCTGTTCGGGAGCGTCACGCTGCACTTTGACCTGACGGCCGGGGCGGTCATGGGCAGGCGCCGCTGACGCAGCCGCCGCCTCCGCGTTCCTCTCCCACCTCTCCCGAGGTCGTTCGCGCCCCTCGCCATCAATCGTCGAAGCCCGACTTGCCGGTCATCCGGAGGCCCGCCTGGCGCAGCCGGCGGAACCACGGGTAGAAGAAACGCGCTCGTCCGGGGCTTGCGCCCAGCCATCTCGTCAATCTGTTGAACCAGCCGGATTCGGCGGCGAGGGAACCGAGCACGGTCATGGCCTCGGCTCCCTGGTAACGCCGCCCTTCCAGCACCAGGATCATGCCGTCCTCGAGGTTGCATCCGCCGCGCCGAAGCGCCTCCACGAGTTCGGGGGCCTGCCTGCCGTCGACGAGTTGAAGGCGCTCCCCGGACGGGGTTCTGAACCGGCACTTCCGCACATACGTCCGGCAGTAGACGCATTCGCCGTCATAGAGCAGGAAGTGGTCGTGAGGAGAGTCCGCGGCGGCGTTGCCGCGCGCGGCTTCTGATGAGGCCAACTGCGCTCCTTCTCCAGGCCTGTCAGGAGTTGCGTCCGGCTCGCCTGCCGGTGCTCCCCGCCGCGGGAAGCAGGACGCTCAAGGTCGAGGGCTCGCTTGGCGGCCGTGAGAGGAGGAGCCGGAGTCAGACCTCTCCCCTTTGTGGAACACGACCTTGAGATGGTCTTCTGTCGCGTCGAATTCGGGTTCCGTTCCATTGTGCTCCCGCAGGAGAGGAATCATCTTGTGACGCACTCCCATCCCGCGCGCGTCCACGTACCCGTAGTCGCGAAGCACGTCCACGATCAACGGGTTGCGTGCCGATCTCTGGCCCGCGATCATCTTCTCGACGGTCATGGAATTCTGCAATGCGCCCGGGCTGAGGATTTCGAGCCGGTCCGCATAACGTACGACCTCGATCTCTTCGTTTCGGGTCCAGTCCCGGTGAGCCACTGCATTGACGACGGCCTCCCGAATGGCCGCAATCGGATAGAACCAACGACGTTCACGGCGCAATGACATGCCCGCTTCCATGGTTTCTTCCGACACGAATGGCCGCATCGCATTGAGGAGTCCTTCAAGAAGACCGTTTCCCGCGATTTCGGCAGCGCCCCCGGCAGGGAGATTTCTCAGAGCGACCAAAGGGCCGTCCAGGATTCGGTCATCAAGAGATCTGTAGCTCTTGTCCTCGCCCTGGAATGCCATCCACCGAATACCGCCCTGATGCAGAAGCCGCCGCGGGGAATGGCCGAAAAGCACGAGACCCGCGATGGTACATACCGGAGGTTCCCTGTCCAATTGACTCATGAAACCCAAGCCGCAAAGCCGCTCGTGCCATTCCGAATCCCTTGCCGGAATCTCCTTGTCCCCCACGATCCGGGACAGATAGTTCTTCAACCGATCCCGACCGAGATCGTCCAGCCCGCTACCCGAGACCGGCAGCCGTTCCGCGTGCAGCATGCCGCCCAATGCGTGCAGCCGCGCCTGTTGCTCCCGTGTTGCCAGCCGGGACGTGCTCCCCAGGCGGATATAGATATCTTCCCGGCCCCGGTCACGCACCACATAGGGCTTGGCAACCCCCTGGCTCACGGTAACCACCGCTACCCGGTGCCGCTCGTCGACTTGAATCTCCTCATAGAACGGAATGATCATCGGATGGACATGACGACCGAAAACCGTGTCCATGACCCAGCGTTCCAGATCCTCACGCCGAATGCCGCCAACGGTCCCGTCATCGTCAACGCCGAGCAAAATGCGCCCGCCCTGAAAGTTCGCCAGTGCCACCACCTCTCTGGCGAGCTGCTCCGGGCGAAGGTCATCCCGCTTGAACTCCACTCCGGAATTCTCGCCGTTCGCAATCAATTCCAAAAGTTCGGCTCTGGTCATTCCAGTCAAACCCGTACTTGCCTTGGCGTTGCTCTCGGCGTTGGATACAGACTCGTTTGCCCCCTGCCACGCCTTCCGGTCGCAACACGCGGGATCATGAGTTGCCACTCCACGTGTCCTGCTCCGGAAGCATCCGCCGTGGTCCGGGCACCGTGGTCCCGGACTTGCGAGGCCGCTGCGCGCGAACCTCCGGCCCGGGTCCGCTTGTCTGTCAAGAGACGATGCTGCCGCGCTCGATCACGAAGGTCCGATCCAGCAGGCCGGCGAGGTGAACGTCGTTGGACTCGGCCACCAGCACCGATGCGCCTTCCTTCTTGAGGTCGTCCAGGATTTCCACCATCCGCCGGGCGAAGACCGGAGCGATACCCTCGCCGGGCTCGTCCAGCAGCAGCAGCCGGGTTCCGCACATGAGCGCACGGGCAAAGGCGACAAACTTCTGCTGACCGCCGGACAGGGTGGTGGCACCGCGCTGGCGGAACTCTTCCACCTCGGGCATGAGGCCGTAGATCCACCGAAGACGTTCCCGGGAGTTGCCCGCGCCGGTGGCCCAGACGGGCAACAGGATGTTCTCCTCGGCAGTGAGTTCCGGCACCAGCCGGCGGTCCTCGGGCATGAAGCCGATGCCCAGGTGCGCACGGCCATGGGCCGGGACCGCGGCGAGGTCCATGCCGCCAAGCTGAATCCGGCCCCGCCCCACCGACAGCGCCCCCATGACCGCGCGCATGAAGGTGGTCTTGCCCGCGCCGTTGCGGCCGATGAGGCCGCACATGGATCCCGACGCGACGCGGAGATGGACGCCGCGCAGGACCGACGTGGTGCCGATGCTCACGTCGAGGTCGCTGACGGCCAGCGTGTCCTCGGCGGACGGGGGACGCCCGGATGCCGCCGCGGGCGATGCCTTCGCGTCCGCCGTCGGCCCCTGGCCCAGTACGTACTCGCGGACGCCTTCGTCCTTCAGGGCCTGGGCGGTGGGGGCGTCGCAGATGATCTCCCCCTGATAGAAGGCGAGCACGCGGTCCACGTAGCGTTCGACAATCTCCATGTCGTGCTCGATGAACAGCACGGTGGTGCGCTCCTCCTTCAGCGCCTGCATGAGGATGTCCATGATGGCGAACTTCTCCTCCGCGCTGATACCGCTGGTGGGCTCGTCCAGCATGAGCAGCTTCGGCTTGCGCACCGCGGCCATGGCGATGTCGAGCAGCTTGCGTATGCCCTGGGGCAGCGCCGAACCCATGACGTCGCGGTATTCGGCAATCTGGTAGCGCGCCAGATGAGCCTCCACCCGGGCCGCCCGCTGCTCCTTCATGAGCGGCGTCAGCAGGCCCAATCCGTCTTCGTCGGCAACGCCGAAGGCCATCATCAGATTGTCGAAGGCGGTCTCCGAGAGAAAGACCTGGGGAACCTGGAAGGAGCGGCAAAGGCCCATGCGCGCGATGGCACGCACCGAGAGGCCGAGGATGTCGCGGCCCATGAATACGATGCTGCCGCCGCCGGGCGGGAGATGGCCGGTGACCATGTTGACGAAGGTGGTCTTGCCCGCGCCGTTGGCGCCGATGACACCCACGGTCTCCCCTTCCTCCACCACCACGTTGATGTCGCGGGCGGCCACCACCGCGCCGAAGGACTTCTCGAGATCGCGGACTTCCAGGACCGTGGCCATGCCCTGCCTACGCCTCTTCCTTTTCTGCACGGAGCGCGCCGCTCCCGCTCCGGCGCCGTTCCACCAGCGACCACAGGCCGTTGGGCAGGAACATGATGATGGCGAGCAGCGTTCCTCCCATGATCAACTGCCAGATGCCCGGGAACAGGTCGAAGGCATAGGTGCGGATGAGTTCGTACATCAGCGCGCCGATGAAGGGGGCGCTGACGTTCCCGGTACCGCTCAGGATGGCGATGAAGACGAAGTCCCCGGACACGGGCCAGTACACCATGGAGTCCGGGTCCACGTGACCGATGGTGAGGGCGGCGACGGTGCCGCCGAATCCGCCAAGGAGTCCGGAAATGACGTATTTCGCATGGATCGCCCGCTCCGCCGCATAGCCCAGATAGCCCAGCCGGATCTCGTTCTCGCGCACCGCGGTGGTCATGTTGCCCAGGGTGGAGCGCAGGTACAGGTGTACGAGGACCGCGACGCCCCAGGTCAGGAGCGCCGCGAAAACGAACAGCGCGGCCTTGTTGTCCGCGCCCACGGGAGCATACCCGAGATACGTCGTCGCCTCCAGGCTGATGCCGTCCGTGGACCCCAGCTCCTCAAGCTTGGCCAGGACGCCGTAGAGGATCATGGAGAAAGCCATGTTGAGCAGCGCGAAGAAGATGCCCCGGTACTGCCGCAGCAGGAACCCCAGTCCGAAAGCGCACAGACCGGCGGTCAGCGTGCCGCACGCGATGGTCAGAAAGGCGTCGGTGATGCCCAGGTACCGACTCATGAGGCCCACGGTGTAGGCGCCGAACCCGAAGTAGAGGGCGTGGCCGAAGGAGATCAGCCCGCAGCGCCAGAGCACCAGCAAACCCAACGCCACCGCCCCCCGGGCCATGGAGAGCGTCAGGATCAACCGGAACCACTCCGGCACCACGAAATTGGCGAACAGCAGCGCGGCGAGGCCCAGGGTCAGGCCCAGGAGCGTCTTGTCCTGGCGCCAGTTCATATGCGTCTCTCCCTGGCCGGCGCGAACAGCCCCTGGGGGCGGACGATCAGCACCACCGCCATGATCATGTAGATGACGAACAACTCCAGGGCCGGCTCCTGGTGGACCGCGAACGCCCGCGCCACGCCCACGATGGCCGAGCCGATGAGGGCGCCGGGAATGCTGCCCATGCCGCCGATGACCACCACGGCGAAGGCCAGCACGATCACCTCCACTCCGATACCGGGCTGGACCGAGATTGCCGGCGCCTGGTAGGCGCCGCCAAGGGCGCCCAGGAAGGAACCCAGCATGAAGGTGAGCAGAAAGACCCGGTTGACGTTGATTCCCATGGCCTGCGCCAACTCGCGGTCATGGATCACCGCCAGCAACAGCTTGCCGAAGGTGGTGCGGTTGAGCCCATACCAGAGCGCCGCGGCGATCACCGCCGCCAGCAGCACCATGGACAGGCTGTAGTTGTCGAAGGGAAGCCCGGCGATCTCCGTCTGGCCCAGCAGGCCCAGGGGCTCCGGGGCGAGATAGGGATCCGTGCCCCAGATCAGCAGCAGCACGTCCTCAAGCACCAGGAACGCCGCAAAGGTCGCCAGCACGATGATGTGCTCGTCCTCGTGGTAGAGATGACGGAGCAGGCCGCGCTCGATGACGAGGCCGAAGACGACACCGAGGAACAGCGCCGCCAGCAGCATCACCGCGAAGGCGCCGAACTGGGGCCAGTCCAACTGGAAATACAGGATCAGCAGCGTGGCCGTGAGATAGGCGCCGAAGGCGTAAAGCGCCCCGTGGGTCACGTTGAGGAGCTTCTGGACCCCGCAGATGACGGTCAGGCCCACGGCCACCGTGAACAGGTACGAACCGTAAACGAGACCGTCGACCAGGATGATGAGTAGCAGCTCGGGATCCAACGGCTCCCCCGTGCACGGGAATGGATGAGGAAGTGGATAAAAACGGACCCGGGCCGCCGCACTTCGGCGCCCGGGTCACGAAGAGACTAGACCGGGGCGCCGCTCAGTCGCACTTGGCGCCCTTCATGCCGCCCTTGACCCAGTCCGCCGCGTGGACCCCTTCCGGCGGGTTCACGCACTCGGCCTTGAACTCGGCCACGTCCCGGACCACCACTTCGCCCTTGGCCTCATCCCACTCGGCATAGCCCCAGCGGTCCGAGGTCACCGCCTGGTGGCCTTTGCCGAGAGACATCTTGACCTTGGCGGCGACGATGTCGAAAGTGGCGTGCTCCAGCGCCTTGATTACCTGGTCCGTGGACGGGAACTTGCCGCCATTGGCCTTCATGGCCTTGTCATGGGCGTACTTGGCCGCCAGGATGCCATCGGCGTAGTGATAGGCCGGCGACGAAGGCGGCTCCTTGTACGCCTTGCGGTATTCGCTCCGGAACCATTTGTTCATGGGAGTATCGACACCCGCCGCGTACATCCCGTAGGGACCGCGCGCGAGCTGTCCCCGCGGAAACTTGCTGCGGAGCCGGTGGGCCGTTATCTCGCCCACCGTCAGGGCGAACGACTTGCGATTGAACAGTCCCCGGGCGGTGCCCTGGGCGATCAGGGCCTCCAGGTCGCCCCCCCAGAGGCTCGAATGCACCAGCTGCTGTTTGGCCCTGAGCAGCACCGAGATCTCGGTGCCGTACTGGCCGGAGAACAGTTTGGGAAACTGCTGCTTGCTGGCCGGCTTGATGTCCGGTGCCAGGGTCTGCATGGCCAGGCTGAAATCGCGCCAGGCATCCTGACCCCAGGCGTAGTTCTGGTTGATGCCGATGTAGCCGTCCCGGGCCTCGTTCCGGCGTTTCTTGACGATGTAGTGCGCGGCACCGACATTGCCGGCCGTGCTGTGGTTGATGATGCGGAAGACATACTTCGGTTCCGTCACCAGCTCCTCGAAGATGCGCGGCGTGCCGCATATCGCCATCAGGGTCAGCACCCGAAGCTCTTCGGCCACCCGGGCGACCGCGGCGCAACTGCCGGAAGAGATGTAGCCGACCACGACGTCCACGCCCTCTTTCTGCACCTTGTTGCGCAACTCCGTGACCTGCTTGGTGCCGCCGCCGGTTTCATCGTACAACAACAACTCCACCTTGCGGCCGGCAAGCCCGACACTGTCGTAGGGCGCCGGCAGCGTACCTTCGTTGATGGCGCGGACCACCAGTTCCGCGCCGTTCCTGGACGCGAAACCGTAGGTCGGCGCGCCGCCTCCGGTAAGGAACGTCGGAACCGCCAGCTTGACGGTCTGTGCCGAAACCGCGCCCGCCGCCAGCAACACCGCCGCCAGCGCCAAGCTCAACGCATGCCAACGAATGGCTCTTGCACGAGGAATTGCACTCATGTCAGCCTCCCGTTACTTGTACCCACCTTGTGCCTGTATATCTGCAATATGCAACTGTATGACAACAACTGAATGACAACCTGTATGACACCTGCACCCGTATCACGCCTGTACGACACATGTCACATGTATCACACCTGTATCATGCCCGCCCCGTACCCGCGGCCTGCGCCCGCGGCCGGTGCGGCCTTGAACTGGAACACGGAACACCGGGAACCCGTCGAAGCCGATCATCTCACAATCCCCTGGAAATGGCCAGACCGGAGAAATCGAACATGGCACAAGGCATGAGTCAACGAGGCAAGGTCGATCTGGAAGGACTTCACGGCACCGAGGTCCAGGCGGTGAAAGGCATCCAGCCGCCGGCGGACATGCCGTTCCGCATCGGCGGCATGGGACATGCGGTGCTGGTGGTCCGGGACATCGACGTGTCGGTCCGGTTCTACACGCAGGTGCTCGGCTTCAAGGTGTCCGACGTCTATCCCGAAAGCATGGTTCCTGGCCGAATGGTCTTCCTGCGTTTCAACCGGGACCACCACGGGCTCGGCCTCGTCGGTCAGGCCAGGCAGGCTTCGGCAGGCCGCGAACTGCACCACCTGGCGTTCGAGGTCCCCGCCCTTGACGACGTGTTCCGCGCCAGGGACCACCTCGAAAAGAACGGCGTCCCGATCGACTTCCATGGCCGGCGTCGAGCCGGTTGTCAGGTATCGGTGGAGTTCCGGGATCCCGACGGCCACAGCCTGGAGCTCTTCTGGGGGCTCGACAAGGTGGACTGGAACGACACAGCGCGCCCGCCCGAAGAATGGGTGCCGAGCCCCTCGCTTGAAGAGGCCCTTGACAACGCCCCGCCGGGACAGGACACCACCCTCGCCGACCCCGGCCTGCGTCGCGCATAGCTGCATGGTGGTTCGTCCGGGTTCGTCCCGCGCACGGGCGGGACGAATGGCTACCCGATCCGCTCCAACCCGCCCATGTACGAGCGCAACGCCTCGGGGACGGCAACGCTGCCGTCTTCCCGCTGGCAGTTCTCCAGGATCGCCACCAGGGTGCGGCCGACGGCCAGGCCGGAGCCGTTGAGGGTGTGGACGAACCGCGGCCGCTGCCCGGGGGCCGGGCGGTAGCGGATGGCGGCTCGGCGGGCCTGGAAGTCGGTGCAGTTGGAGCAGGAACTGATCTCCCGGTAGGCACCCTGGCCGGGCAGCCATACCTCGATGTCATAGGTCCTGGCCGCGGAGAAGCCCAGGTCCGCGGTACACAGTTCCACCACGCGGTAGTGCAGCCCCAGCCGCTGGAGCACCGCCTCGGCGTCGCGGGTGAGCTTCTCCAGCTCTTCGAACGAGCTTTCCGGCTCCACGATCTTCACCAGCTCCACCTTGTTGAACTGGTGCTGCCGGATGAGGCCGCGCATGTCCTTGCCGTAGGAGCCCGCTTCCCGGCGGAAACAGGGGGTGCAGGCGCAGTAGTACCGGGGCAGGTCGCTCCGGTCGAGCACCTCCTGCCGGTGGATGTTGGTGAGCGGAACCTCCGCAGTGGGGATGAGGAAGTAGTCCGGATCGGCGGTGTGGAACATGTCGGCCTCGAACTTCGGGAGCTGGCCGGTGCCGGTCATGGTCTCGCGGTTCGCCAGGAGCGGCGGCAGAATCTCCTCGTAGCCGTGCTGCCGGGTCTGAAGATCCAGCATGAATGCGGCCAGCGCCCGCTCCAGCAACGCGCCCTGCCCGCGGCAGAGGGTAAAGCGGGCGCCCGCCAGCCTGGCGCCGCGGGCGAAGTCCAGGATGCCGAGCGCCTCCCCGACCTCCCAGTGGCTCTTCGGGGTGAAGCGGAACGCCGGCGCCTCGCCCCAGTGCCGCAGCACCGGATTGTCGGCCTCGGAGCGGCCCGCGGGCACGTCCGGGTGCGGCAGGTTCGGGATGTCCAGCATGGACTCGTTGAACCGGCGCTCGGTCTCGCCCAGCGGCCGATCCAGTTCGTCCAGCTCGGCGCTGACGGCGCCGAGCTCTGCCATGACCGCCCCGGCATCGCCGCCTGTCCGCTTGAGCCGGCCGACCTCGCCGGAGAGCCGGTTCTTCCGCTCCTTGAGCCGCTCCCACCGGGCCAGGATGTCCCGCCGTTCCCTGTCCGCCGCCAGCACCGCCTCCCAGTCGATATCCGTCCCTCGCGCCGCCATGCGCCGCCGCAACCCTTCCGGGTCCTCGCGCAGGATCCTGACGTCAATCATCCCTGCTCCCTCATCCCTTCCGATGGCCCCGGCTCCCTGGCCGCATCTGCCGCCCGCCCGCCAGGCTACGGCTCGGAAAAATCGAATGCGCGGCGAACGTGGCGGACCTCGGGCGGATCCGCGCCGAGCCGGATGCCGACGACATCGAACTGAACGTCCTGGTCATGCAAATGGTGCTGGCCGAGATAGTGGAGCGCCACGCGTTTCAGCCGGCGCTGCTTGGCCGCATTGACCGATTCCAGCGGCGTACCCGATGTCTCCACCCTGCGGGTTTTCACCTCCACGAACACCAGCACACGACGGTGGCGTGCGATCAGGTCGACTTCGCCCAGCGGACAGCGATAATTGCGCTCCACCACGGCGTAACCCTGTTGTTCAAGGTAACGCTCGGCAAGCGCTTCCCCGGCCCTGCCCACGGAGGCGCGCCCATCAGCCATGCCTGTTTGTGGCATCTGGGAGAGCGAGCGGCAAGCTGCCGCCGGCGCCTTTCCCGGTCCGCGGCTGCGGTGATTCGCAGGACTCCCGCACCGGCCTGAAGCTGCGGCGGTGAATGGGACAGGGGCCGTAGAGGTCCAGGGCCGCGGCATGACGGCGGGTTTGATAGCCCTTGTGGCTGCCGAACCCGTACTCCGGATAGAGGGCGTCGAACTCCACCATCATGCGGTCCCGCGCCACCTTGGCGATGATGGATGCCGCGGCGATGGAAAAGCACCGGCGGTCGCCGCCCTTCAGGGTCTGCTGTGCCGGTGGCGCGGCCCAGGGACCGCCGCCTTGCCGCAGACTGGCAACCGGAATGCCGTGAGGTCCGTCGACCATGACGAAGTCCGGCATGGCCTTCAGACCTCGGAGCGCACGGGCCATGGCCAGGAGGCTGGCACGCAGGATGTTGAGCCGGTCGATCTCCCCCGGGTCCGCCGCACCCACCGCCCAGGAAGCCGCCCGCTCCCTGATCCAGTCGGCCAGGCGCTCACGCCGGCGGGCGCTCAGGACCTTCGAGTCCTTGATGTCGGGGTTGAAGATACCGGGCTCGAACACCACTGCCGCGGCCACCACCGGCCCCGCCAGCGGTCCCCGGCCGGCCTCGTCCACTCCGGCGATGCGCCGGAATCCGCGGGCGCGGGCGTCCGCTTCATGGGCGGTGCCGTCGGGGCCGCCGGAGTCGGCGCCGCCGGGGCCGGGGCCGCGCAGGCCGTCCGGCGGTGGAGCGGGAGGGGTTCGTTTGCCGGCCATTCGGGACGCATGATATGAAACCGGCGTGAAAATCTCCAGCAAAGAGAAGATCACCAGCGAAGAGGTCCGGCACGTGGCCGCCCTCGCCCGTCTCGACCTCGCTCCGGACGAGCGGGAGCGGCTTGCCGTCCAGTTGGGCCGCATCCTCGAATACATGGACAAGCTCAACGAACTCGACACCAAGGGCGTCGAGCCGCTGTCCCACGCCGTGGACGTGGTCAACGTCTTTCGACCGGACCGCGTTGTCAACGAGCCGCGAACCGAAGCCCTGCTGCGCAACGCTCCCGCCCGGGACCACACCTTTCTCAGCGTCCCGAAGATCATTGAATGAGACGGGCCGCTCTCCCGTCGTTCGTCCCGGGCGCGCCGGAGCGCGAGCGGAACGAAGCCGAAGGATGCCATGACCGTTGATCGGGGCTTGCCCGGCATTCACGAACTGCACCACCGGCTGCGGCGCCGTGAGTTGAGCGCCGTCGAGCTTGCCGAGGCGCTGTTCGACCACATCGAGGCCACGGACGGCGCCATCGGCGCCTACCTCGCGGTGTGCCGGGACAGGGGCATGGAAGACGCGCGCCGGGCGGACGCCCGATTTGCCGCCGGCGAGGTGGCCTCGAAGCTCCTGGGCATCCCGGTGGCGCTCAAGGACGTGCTCCTCACCGAAGGCGTGCCCACCACCTGCGCGTCGAAGATCCTGCAAGGGTTCACGCCGCCCTGCGACGGCACCGCCGTGCGCCGCCTCGGGGAGGCGGGGACGGTGCTGCTGGGCAAGACCAACATGGACGAGTTCGCCATGGGCTCCTCCACCGAGAACTCCGGCTTCTCCATCACCCGAAACCCCTGGAACCTCGACCATGTCCCGGGCGGCTCGTCCGGCGGCTCGGCGGCCGCGGTGGCGGCAGGCCAGTGCATCGCCGCACTGGGCACCGACACCGGCGGGTCGATTCGTCAACCGGCGTCGTTCTGCGGCGTGGTGGGACTCAAGCCCACCTACGGACGGGTGAGCCGGTTCGGCGTGGTGGCCTATGCCTCTTCGCTGGACCAGGTGGGCCCCATCACCCGGAACGTGACCGACTGTGCGCTGGTGCTGCAGGCCATTGCGGCCCACGATCCGGCGGATTCCACCTCGGTGGACATACCGGCGCCCGACTACGCCGCGGCGCTGACGGGCGACATCAAGGGACTCCGTATCGGCGTTCCCCGGGAGTACTTTGCGGCGGGGCTCCAGCCCGAGGTGGAGCAGGCGGTGCGGCGGGGCATCGGCGAACTGGAAAAGGCCGGCGCCGTGGTGATCGAAGTGTCGCTGCCGCGCAACGACTACGCCGTGCCCGCCTACTACGTCATCGCCGCGGCCGAGGCCAGTTCGAACCTCGCCCGCTACGACGGCATGCGCTACGGACGCCGGGTGCAGGCCGAAGACCTGACCTCCACCTACATGAAGAGCCGCGCCCAGGGTTTCGGGCACGAGGTGAAACGGCGGATCATGCTCGGCACCTACGTGCTCTCCGCCGGCTACTACGACGCCTACTACCTCAAGGCGCAAAAGGTGAGAACGCTGCTCAAGCGGGACATCGAAGCGGCGATGACGAAGTGCGACGCCATCGTCGCGCCCACCTGCCCCACCACCGCATTCAAGCTCGACGAGATGACCCACGACCCGCTGCGGATGTACCTCTCGGACATCCTCACCATTTCGGTGAACCTTGCCGGCCTGCCCGCGCTGTCCGTGCCCTGCGGCTTCGACAGCGCCGGACTCCCCATCGGCATGCAGATCATCGGCAGGCCTTTCGACGAGGCCACGCTGCTGCGGCTGGGCCATGCCTACGAGCAGGCCACCGAGTGGCACACCCGCAGACCCGTGCTCCCGTTCCGCGAGCGGGCGCTGCCGTGAATACCGTGAAACCCGTGGTGGAGCAGGCGTTGCGGGGTCGCTTCGACTCCCGCGGACAGTCCATGGCGCGGACGCGATGACATGGGTGATGACATCGTGAAACGTTCCGAACCAACGAGGTTGAGCCTGGGTGGGTGGAGGGGCTGAAAATCTCGCGGTTCGTTCTTCGCCCGCAGCGTGCGCACTCGCTTCGATTCGGCGCCGGCCCTGTGCGGAAATCAGGGTCAATCCAGGAACCAGACTTGCCGTGACGCGGGAACGCCAGCGGGGCCGCCATGGGCTTCATGAGTCGCGGCAAGCGCAAGGACTGTCGGACGCCAAGGAGAATTGCCTGTTCGCCACGGCCAACAAGACCGGCCTCTACGCCGACCGGGCCATCTACGGCCAGGGCCTTCTGGACCTGAACGCCGCCACGAATCCCTGGGGCGTGGTCGGCATCATGGGACCCGGCCGGACAATGGCGCAGCAGGGCGAACGGGCCAGCGTCGCGGGCTCCGCCCTGCGCCTGAGTCGAACCCTGGGGGACAGCTTCATGCGCGTGCTCGGGCCGCGCGCGTGACGGCCGCACACGCCATCTCTCCCGCGGGCGCGGCCGTGCGGTTCGCCGTGGCGCAGCCGGTCCGCGTCACCGATGGAGCGGCCGCCCTCGATCTGCCGACAGGCCGCACCGCCGGTAGACGGATGGCGGGAGAAACCATCGGCGTCGGACTCGCGCCAACAGGCCGGCAACTGGACCTGATCGCGCGCATCGACTGGCCCCTGGGCGGCGGCGCGCTTGCCCTTGAGCCCGTCCGGAGCCAAGAGCCCGGCCATCGAGCCGGCGCACCGTCGGGGCGAACGCTCCTGGCGGGATGGAGAAAGAGATTCTGATGCGGGCACCGCAGGGCCGGAGGGGCCTTCTCCGTTCGGCATCAACGCGCCCGGACCGGAGCGCGGGGAGGGGCCGGCCGCGCGGCGTCCCTGCGGCGAGCGGTCAATGCGCCGCCCCGCGGAATGGCAATGGCTTCATGCGATACATGGCGTCATCCGCGACCCGTGGGTGAGAACAGCCAAGCTGCCACACACCTTGAGCGGACAACGCCGGGAGAGAGAGGACCCTCCATGAACGTTCAGACGCACGAAGAGCTTAAAGCCAGGATATGGGAAATCGCCAACCGGCTCAGGGGGCCGTACCGGCCTCCCCAGTATCGCCTGGTCATGCTTCCCATGGTCGTCCTGCGCCGGCTCGATTGTGTCCTGGAACCGACCAGGGATGCCGTCCTCAAGAAGCACGATGAGCTTTTGGGGCAACAGATGCCCGAAAAGGCAATCCACCATCTGCTCGGCAAGGCCGCCGGACCGATGCGGAAACACCCCCTATACAACACAAGTCCCTACAGTTTTTCCCGGCTGCTCGGCGATGCCGAGAACATCGCTCCGAATCTCATAGCGTACATCAACGACTTTTCCCCCACCGCGCGGCAGATCTTCGAACGTTTCAAGTTCGCCGACCAGATCGAGGAACTCGACAAACACAACCGCCTCTTCGCCATCGTCAAGGCAATGGCCGATGTGGATCTTCACCCCGACCGGATCGACAATCTCCAGATGGGCTATCTGTTCGAGCATCTGGTGATGCGATTCAACGAACAGGCCAACGAGGAGGCCGGGGATCACTTTACGCCGCGGGAGGTCATCCGCCTGATGGCGAACCTCATCTATACCGGCGAACAGGATGTCTACAGGCCCGGCATTTACCGCACGATCTACGATCCGGCGTGCGGAACCGGCGGCATGCTCTCCGAATCCGTGAAGCTGATCCTCGCACAGAACGAGCGGGCGAAGCTCGCACTCTACGGCCAGGAATACAACGACGAGTCCTGGGCGATCTGCTGCGCCGACATGCTCATCAAGGACGAGGACACGGCCAACATCGTCCTCGGAGACACCCTCGGCGACGGCAAGACAGGGGACGGCTATGAGGACAAGCACTTCCACTACCTCATGGCCAACCCGCCTTTCGGCGTCGAATGGAAAGACCAGAAAAACGCGGTCGAACGCGAGCACAAGACCATGGGTTTTTCGGGGCGGTTTGGCGCGGGGCTTCCGGCCATCAGTGACGGCTCGTTCCTTTTTCTTCAGCACATGATTGCCAAGATGCATCCCTATCAGGAAGGCGGCGAGGACCAGCCGGGATCGAAGATCGCCATCGTCTTCAACGGTTCGCCGCTCTTCTCGGGCGACGCCGGATCGGGGCCGTCCAACATTCGCCGCTGGATCATCGAGAACGACTGGCTCGACGCCATCGTGGCACTGCCCGACCAGCTGTTCTACAACACCGGCATCTTCACCTATGTCTGGCTGGTGACGAACCGCAAGCCGGACGAGCGGCGCGGCAAGGTGCAACTCATTGACGGGACTCGCTTCTTTGAGAAGATGAAGAAGAGCCTCCACAACAAGCGCAACGAGATCACCGAAGACCAGATCCGCCACCTCACCCGCGTGTACGGCAAATGTCAGGACGGGGAGACGGCCCAGGTATCCATTGACGGCGCGACCGAGACCCGCGTCATATCCCGCATCTTCGAGAACCGCGAGTTCGGGTTCCTCAAGGTGACGGTCGAGCGCCCCTTGCGAATGAACTTCGAAGCGACGCCGGAGCGCATCGCGAAGTTGCACGGGCAGACGGCCTTTGCGAATCTGGCGAAGTCGAAGAAGCGGCGGGATGCGGCCGCGGTCGAGCGCGAGACTGCGGAGGGGCGGAAGCAACAGCAGACCATCCGCGCCGCGCTTGCGACGCTTGAAGGGAACGGGCGTTACATGGACCGGGGGGCTTTTGAGGCCGATGTGATGGGCGCTGCCAGACAGGCTGGTCTCAAGATTTCGGCCCCGATCAGAAACGCGATTTTTGCAGCCCTCGGCGAGCGCGACCCGGACGCCGAAGTATGCCGCGACGGCAAGGGCCGGCCGGAGGCCGACGGCGAGCTCCGGGACACCGAGAACATTCCCTTGCCGCCCGGAACGGAATTGCCGCTGCCGATGGACTTCGGGCCGGACAAGCCCAATGACCGGCTTGTTGAAGCCTTTCGGGATGAAATCGACGCCTACATGGTGCGCGAGGTCCTGCCGCATGTGCCGGGTGCCTGGGTAGATTACGACAAAACGAAGGTCGGCTACGAGATTCCGATCAACCGGCATTTCCACGTCTATAAGCCGCCGCGGCTGCTCGACGAGATTGAGGCGGATATTGCCGAGATCGAAGGGGAGATCGCCGGGTTGTTGAAGGGGTTGGCGGTGTGAGCTACTTTGCGCACAGCGATGAACGGCCTGAATGGGCGGCACAGCTCCCTGAAGATTGGGAATGCGACTGGCTGAAGTGGTCGGTTGATCTATGCACAAACCGCCCAACCGTAGAGGAGCAAGAGGCGCTTCCATACATCGCTAACGAGCATATCGCGTCGTGGACAGGAAGACTCTTGATCGAGGAACCGAAACCGGCTGAAGCAGACAGTCGGACATTTCAGCAAAACGATGTGCTTTTCAACAAGCTTCGGCCGTACCTTGCCAAGGTCCATCACGCGGAATTTCACGGGGTTAGTTCGGGAGAGTTGCTTTGCTTGCGACCAACGCATGTTATAGAGTCGCGCTTCCTCTTCTACTTGCTCTTGTCCAAAGGCTTCATCGACACGGTCAATGCGGAGACGTTCGGGGCCAAGATGCCCCGCGCCGATTGGGAGATTGTCGGCCATCAACCCCTGCCTCTTCCCCCACTCGTCACCCAACGGCGGATCGCGCAGTTTCTGGATGAAAAGACGGCGAAGATCGACGGGCTGATCGAAAAGAAGCGGGCGCTTCTGGACCTACTGGCCGAGAAACGTCAGGCGCTCATCACCCGCGCCGTCACCAAGGGGATTGAGCCAGATGCGGCGATGAAACCGTCCGGGATCGAATGGATCGGCGATATTCCGGCGCATTGGGAAATACGACGTGTCAAAGAACTCGGGGAGCTTATTGGAGGCACTGGCTTTCCTCATGATTTTCAGGGCCAATGTGGTCTTGAGTTGCCCTTTTTTAAGGTCGCTGATCTCGGTCGAATCTCCCAAAACCAGAAGATGCTGGGTACCGAAAACTCCGTTGATCGCACCACGGCCAAATTTCTTGGAGCTTCAATTATTTTACCGGATGACGTGGCATTCGCAAAGGTCGGAGCAGCGCTGCTCTTGAACCGATTCCGTCGTATCGGAGCTCCTTGCTGCATTGACAATAACATGATGGCATTTCGCTCCGATCCTAGAATCTCCCCTGATTTCACACTTTATACGTTGAGTCGGATAAACTTCTCTGACATCGTGAATCCAGGAGCTGTTCCTTCGGTAAATAGTAACCAAGTAGGACAGATTGAAATAGCGCTACCACGTCTGAACGAACAGATCAGAATCGCGCAATTTTTGGATGAGAAGACGGCGGAGATTGACGGACTGCACGAACTAGTCGTCCATTCCGTCGACAAACTTGCGGAATACCGCTCGGCCTTGATCACAGCCGCCGTTACAGGACAACTCGCGGAGCTACAATGATTCTCGGCGCTGCCGCATATTTCGGGCGTTCCGCCGATCGGCTCAGCGTTTCCGCAGAAGAGGTTTGCCCCGTGCCCGGCCACACCGAACGCAATTACGAGCCAGCGATTGAAGCCGGGCTGACCGGATCCGGTGGCTACGAGACGCGGAACCCGGAAGCCTTTGACGAAACGTATTGACATGACTCGAGTCGCCGTCAGTCCTGACGTCCTTCGCTGGGCTCGGGAGCGTGCCGGGTTGGGATTGGCCGACCTGCAGGGCAAGTTCCCGAGGTTGGCGGATTGGGAAAGCGCATCCAGCCGGCCCACGATGCGGCAGTTGCAAGCCTTCGCCAAAGCGACGCGGGTGCCGTACGGTTTTCTTTTTCTGCCGGAACCGCCGGCGATGGGCCTGCCGTTCGCGGACTTTCGCGCGGTCGAGAGTCGACGACCTCAAGGCATCAGTCCGGAGTTGATGGATACCGTCCATCTCATGCGGCGGCGGCAGGCCTGGTTGCGGGAAGAGCGGATGGAAGCGGAAGCGGCGCCGGTGGACTTTGTCGGCGCCGCATCGCTTTCGGACGACCCGGCGGCGGTCGGCCGGCACATGCGGCAGGTGCTTGGGCTGGTTGACGGCTGGGCGGGGCGGGTGCCGAACTGGACGGCCGCCGTGGGTGAACTGCGCAAGGCCATCGAAGCACTCGGCGTCATGGCGGTCATCAACGGCGTCGCCGGCAACAACAACCATCGCGGACTGGACGTGAACGAGTTTCGCGGTTTTGCCCTGAGTGACCCTCACGCCCCGTTGATCTTTATCAACGGGGCCGATGCAAAGTCCGCCCAGATGTTCACCCTTGCGCACGAACTGGCGCATCTGTGGTTGGGCGATGCAGGCGAGGGCCTGTCCGGTTTCGAGGGGCTGCAACCGGGCGGCGGAAAGGTCGAGCGATTTTGCGACCGGGCGGCGGCCGAATTCCTCGTCCCTGCCGCCGAAATTCGCGCCGCCTGGCATCGGGTTGCCGATGGCCGAGCACCTTTGGAGAAGCTGGCCGGGCGCTTCAAGGTCAGCCCGGTGGTGATGGGACGGCGGGCCATGGATCTGGGTTTGATGGAACGCGACGAATTTTTCCTTTTCTACCGCGATTACACCCGAAGAGAACACCAGGAAAGGCAGGCAGGACCGGGCGGCGGAGATTTCTACAACAATCAGCACAATCGGGTGGGGCGGCTGTTTGCTTCTCACCTGATCCGGGCCGCCAAGGAAGGGCGCATCGGCTTCAAGGAAGACTACGACCTGACCGGACTGAATGGTGGTGCGTTCCAGCGGTATGTTCGCAAGCTTGAAATCACGCTGCCATGAGTTCGACACCCGGCTACCTCATCGATTCCGACGTGCTGATCACGGCGAAGAACCGATACCATGCGTTTCCGATCTGTCCGGGGTTCCGGGACAGCGTCCTGCACGGCCATTCGCTCGGACACATCCACAGCATGGATCGAGTCAGACAGGAGTTGCTCCTCGGCCACAGTGACGATGACCTGGTGCAATGGATTGGTCACTCCGTACCCGCAGGCTTCTTTCTCGGCAGCGACGTCGGCGAAGTCGCCGCCGCCTTCACGCGGCTCATGCTCTGGGTGCTGCGCCACGAGCAGTATTACGACGAAGCCAAGGCCAAGTTTGCCAGCGGTGCGGATGGCTGGCTGGTCGCTCACGGCATGACGAGCGGAAAGACCGTTGTCACCAACGAGCAGCCGCGCCCGGGGTCGCGCAACCAGATCAAGCTGCCCGATGTCCGTGATGCCTTCAACGTCGATTTCGAAGATACCTTCGCCGTGCTGCATACGCTCGGCGTCCAGTACCGCTTTTCACCAGACGGGTGACCGATGGCCACGCACACCGAGAGAGCCTTTGAAGCTGCCATCGAGGCCGGGCTGACCGGCGTTGGCGGCTATGAGAAGCGGAGCCCGAGCGCCTTTGACGAAACGCTGGCCCTCTTTCCGGCCGACGTCACCGGTTTTCTGAAGGACAGCCAGCCGGCCAGGTGGCAGGCGCTGGAGGGGCTTCTCGGGCCAAGGACCGAGGCAACCGTGCTGGACAGCCTGTCCAAGGAACTGGAGATCAAGGGCACGTTGCGCGTTCTGCGCCACGGCTTCAAATGCTACGGCAAGAACTTCCGCATGGCCTGGTTCCGCCCCAATACCCGCATGAACCCCGAGGCGGCGGAGAACTACGCCAACAACCGGCTGACGATCACGCGCCAGGTTGCCTTCACTTCAGCCATGAAAAGAGCCGACGACAAAAACCGCCGCTGCATCATCGACGTGACGCTTGCCGTCAACGGCATCCCCGTCGTGACCGCAGAACTCAAGAACCCGCTGACCGGACAGCGCGCCGCCGATGCCATTCGCCAGTACCAGGACGAGCGTGACGGGCGCGATCTGCTCTTCGCTTTCAGGCAGCGGGCGCTGGTCCACTTCGCCGTGGATCCGGACGAGGCGTGGATGACGACGCAGTTGAAGGGCAAGGAGACACTCTTTTTGCCCTTCAACCGGGGCCACCATCACGGAGCGGGCAATCCGCCGGTCGCGGGGAACTGGAGGACCCATTACTTGTGGGACGAAGTGCTGCAGGCCAACAGCCTGCTGGAAATCCTGCAACGCTTCATGCACCTCGAAGTGAAAGAAACGCAGATCAACACCGACAAGGGCGTGCGCACCGTGCGGACGGAGACGATGATCTTTCCGCGCTATCACCAACTCGACGCGGTTCGCGGACTCGTGGCCCACGCCAAGGCCAACGGCGCGGGCCGCAACTACCTGATCCAGCATTCCGCCGGCTCCGGCAAGTCGAACTCGATTGCCTGGCTGGCGCATCGGCTGTCCAGTCTCCATGACGAACACGACGAGAAGGTGTTCCACACCGTCATCGTCGTGACCGACCGGCGCGTACTCGATCAGCAATTGCAGGATACGATCTACCAGTTCGAGCACAAGACCGGCGTGGTGGAGAAGATCGACGAGAACACCCGGCAGCTTGCCCGGGCGTTGTCCCAGGGTACGCCCATCGTCATCACCACGATCCAGAAATTTCCCTTCATTTCGCAGGCGCTCTCAACCCTTGAAAAGAAGGGCACCGGCGTGAAGATCGACACGGCGGGAAAGCGCTTCGCGGTCATCGTCGACGAGGCGCACTCGTCGCAGAGCGGAGAGACCGCCACCGCTCTCAAGGGCATGTTGAACAAGGAAGGGATCGAAGCGGCCGTTGCCGCGCAGCTTTCGGACGAAGAGGACGACGACCTCTCCGACGAAGCGAAAGCGGCGGTGCTGCGCGACGCACTGCGACGCTCCAAGCAGCCGAACCTCAGCTTCTTCGCCTTCACGGCCACGCCGAAATTCAAGACGATGGCCCTGTTCGACGAGCCCGGCCCGTCAGGTGCGTCACCCTTCCACGTGTACTCCATGCGGCAAGCCATCGAGGAAGGCTACGTCATGGACGTGCTCCAGAACTACACCACCTACAAACGCTTCTTTGGCCTGATCAAGCAGGTGGCGGATGATCCGAACGTGCCGCGCAGGGAGGCCGCCGCGGCCCTTGCCCGCTACCTTGAGCTTCATCCCGTCAACATCGAGCAGGTCGTTTCCGTCATCGTCGAGCATTTTCGTCTCCATGTGAGGAGCGAACTCGGCGGTCGCGCCAAGGCGATGGTTGTAACCGGCTCCCGCATCGCCGCGGTGAAATACAAGCTCGCCTTCGACCGCTACATCAGGGAGCAGGGCTATACCGGCATCCGTTCCCTGGTGGCATTCTCGGGGACGGTGGAAGACCCGGACGACCCCGGATCGTCCTGGACCGAAGTCGCAATGAACGACGGTCTTTCCGAAAGCGAACTCCCCAAGGCCTTCGGGGGCCGCGACTACCAGGTTCTGCTGGTCGCCGAGAAGTATCAGACCGGATTCGATCAGCCTTTGTTGCAGACGATGTATGTGGTGAAGCGGCTGGCGGGTGTTCAGGCGGTTCAGACCCTCTCGAGGCTCAACCGGACCGCGCCCGGCAAGTCGCGCACCTTCGTACTCGATTTCGCCAACGAGGAAGAGGATATCTACAAGGCGTTCAAACCCTACTACGAGACCACCCCTGCCGGTGACAACGCCGATCCACACCGCCTGTCGGAGCTGCAGCACCGCCTGCTCGAGTGGGCGATCTTCACGCCCGCCGACGTGGCCGCTTTCGCCGCAGTATGGTATCGCGGCAAGCGCGACCCCTCGGCGAGCGATCATCGCGCGATGAACGCCGTTCTCGACACGGTGGTCGAGCGCTTCCGGGATCGCGGGGAGGAAGAGCGGGAGGCCTTTCGCGGCCAGTTGAAGGGCTATCGAAGTCTCTACGCCTTTCTCTCACAGATCATTCCGTATCAGGACAGCGAGCTTGAACGGCTCTACGCTTTCGTGCGGAATCTGCTGGCGAAGCTGCCGCCGCCGGGGGATGGCCGGGCCTTCGTTCTCGACGATGAGGTGGCGCTGCGGTTCTTCCGGCTTCAGCAGGTGCAACAAGGCTCCATCCACCTTGCGTATGGCGAGGCCGATCCGCTGAAGGGTCCCACCGACCTCGGCACTGCGGGAATCAAGGACGAAGAGGTGGCGCTTTCAAGCCTGATCGACCGCCTCAACGAGCGTTTCGGCACCGCCTTCACCGAGGCGGACCAATTGTTCTTCGACCAGGTACGAGCTTCGGCTGAACGCGACCCGAACATCGTGGAGGCCGCTCGGGCCAATAACCTTCCGAACTTCACCGCCTGGCTGGATCAGATTCTGAATGCACTGTTCGTCGCGCGAATGGAGGGCAATGACGAGATATTTTCGAGGGTGATGACGGATTCCGAGTTCCGT
The DNA here is from genome assembly GCA_964291295.2 of uncultured Binatia bacterium (SeqCode). Lineage (GTDB taxonomy): Bacteria > Desulfobacterota > Binatia > UBA9968 > JAJDTQ01 > JAJDTQ01. The sequence goes on from OZ219754.1 coordinate 66,835, forward strand.
TCAGCCGCGCGGGAGCATTTGGCGGAGGAGATCTTCCGACGGGTTCGCGAGACGCCCGCCGTGGCATGACCACCGACCGGACAGTCGGATGTCCGGTCGCCTCCTGGATGTCCGATCGCCCCTTCTCCGGCATGAACCCGCGACGGCAGCGCAATCCTCGCTGGCGTGGTTCCCCTCAACGTGCCCGATTCACGGCAGCCTCGAACCAGCGCGGTGGAAGCGGGCACGATCCCACCAAGTGGGCCGGGCCAGGTGACGGTGCCGGTGAGGGCGGCGTTTCAAGCCAGCGGCCTGTCCGGGCCGAGGCCGCAGGCCCACGGCTCGGCACAGTCGTTGCGGCGGGCGACGCCGAAAGCGCCGTATCGGAGCCGAAACCCCGCCCCTGCCTCTCCGGGACGCCTCAGGCCGTGCCGAGGATCAGCGTGGCATGCATGGCCAGGCTGCCGCCGTGACCGCTGATGATGCCGACTCTGGCGTCCGGCACCTGGCGTTCGGGCTCGACTTCGTTGCCCCGGAGTTGTCGGGCGCCCTCGGTGAGGTGCAGCATTCCCTCCAGGTGGGCCTGGGACAGCAGGCCGCCGTGGGTGTTGAGCGGGATGTCGCCGCCGATGCCGATGCGGCCCTCCTTGACGAAGTCCTTGCCCTCGCCCTTCTCGCAGAAACCGTAGTCCTCGAGGGTGATCAGCGCCGTGATGGTGAAACAGTCGTAGAGTTCGGCGAAGTCCATGTCCCCGGGATCAAGTCCCGCCATGTCATAGGCCGTGCGCGAAGACCGGCGGCCGCCCAGGGTGGTCAGCGTGGGCGCGTCCAGCAGGCTGAAGTGGGGGTGGTGCTGGCCCATGCCGAGGATCACCACCGGCGGCTTGGGAAAGTCCTGCGCGCGCTCCAGACCGGTGACCAGCACGGCGCCGCCGCCGTCGGACTCCAGCGAGCAGTCGAGCAGGTGCAGCGGATCGACGATCATGCGGGACTGCTGGTGGTCCTCCACCGTGATCGGCTGCTTCATGGTGGCGTTGGCGTTCAGGGACGCATGCCGGCGGGTGGATACGGCGATCTCCGCCAGATCCTCGCTGCGGGTGCCGAACTCGTGCATGTGGCGCCGGGCCGCCAGGGCGTGGCCGGCAGCCGCGGCGAAGTGCCCCCAGGGGCGCTCCCAGTGCTCGTCCCCCCGGCGAATGGGAAACCCGGGGGTGGCGTCGCCGGTGGAGCGCTTGCGCGCGTGCACGCACAGCACCGTGCGGCACATGCCGGCGTCGATGGCCATGACCGCGTGCTGCACCATGGCGATGGGCGTGGCGCCCCCCAGGGCCAGGTCCGTGGCATAGGCCGGCGTGATGCCCGCCATGTGCGCCAGCCGCACCGCGTAGCTCCGGTGCGCGTCGTTGAGCGGCTGGTTGGTGAGAAAGCCGTCCACCGCATCGCCGCGGATGCCCGCGTCGTTGAGACACTCCCGGATCGCCTCCAGATGCAGCGAATGGGTGGTGGCGTCGGGACGCTTGCCCACCAAGGTCTCGCCCACGCCGACGATGGCGTATTTTCCCCCGAGATTGGCCATGGTTCCTCCCTGCCGGGGCCGCACTCCCCGGCTCCGAATCCGTAACAGCGAACGATCAACGGCGTCAAGACGCAAGCCGGGTTCCCGCCGGCGCGGGCCGGAGCTTGCCGCCGCGCCCCGGAGCTTTCTCCGTTTGCGAGACGGCTGAACACGCAACGTCAACAGCGGGCCGGTCGTTGCCGCCGCGTCCCGGAGCTTTCCCGTGGCCGCTCCCGCGCCGGCGGGAATGGCCTGTCCGATATCGGCAGCGCCCGCCGGGCGTGATTGCGGCCCCCGGGCCTTTCTGTTACCCGTGCCGGATCATGCGTTACGAACCGGTCATCGGACTGGAAGTGCATGCGCAGCTCCTGACCGAGTCCAAGATATTCTGCGGCTGCTCCACGCGCTTCGGCGAGACCCCCAACCGCAACACCTGCCCGGTCTGCATGGGTTTTCCCGGGGTGCTCCCGGTGCTCAACCACAAGGTGGTGGAACACACCATCCGCACCGGGTTGGCCACCCACTGCACCATCGCCCGGCGCAGCCGCTGGGCGCGCAAGAACTACTTCTATCCCGATCTGCCCAAGGGTTACCAGATAAGCCAGTACGAGTTGCCCCTGTGCACCGGCGGCCACCTGGACGTGAGCGTGGACGGCGCCCCCCGACGGGTGCGGCTCACGCGCATCCACATGGAGGAGGACGCCGGCAAGAGCATCCACCACGTGGGCGGCGACCACAGCCTGGTGGACCTCAACCGGGCGGGGGTGCCGCTCATGGAGATCGTGAGCGAGCCCGACCTGCGCAGCCCGGGCGAGGCCGGCGACTATCTCCGCACCCTGCGGTCGGTCCTCGAATACCTTGAGGTGTGCGACGGCAACATGGAGGAAGGCAGCTTCCGTTGCGACGCCAACGTCTCGCTGCGGCCCGAGGGAGAGGACCGGCTGGGCGTCAAGGTGGAGATCAAGAACCTGAACTCGTTCAAGGCGGTCGAGCGGGCGCTGGCGTACGAGATCCGGCGCCAGGGACAGCTGCTGTCGGACCGCGGCGCGGTCCTGCAGGAGACACGTCTGTGGGATCCCGACGCCGAAGTCACCCGCTCCATGCGCTCCAAGGAGCAGGCCCACGACTACCGCTACTTCCCCGACCCGGACCTGCTGCCGCTGGAGATCGACGACGCCTGGGTCGGCGAACTCCGCACCACGCTGCCCGAACTGGCTCGGGAACGCCGCAACCGTTTCATGGAGGAGTACGGCCTCCCCGCCAGCGACGCCGACATCCTTGTGCAGCGGCGCGACGCGGCCGACTACTTCGAGGCCGCGGTGCGGACCCACGCCAATCCCAAGGCCATCGCCAACTGGCTCATGGGCGACCTCTTCCGCGTCCTCAAGGAGCACCGGCTCGACGCCGCGCGGCGCATCGACAACTGGCCCGTGGCGGCCCGGGATCTGGCCCGGATGGTGCAACTCGTGGACCAGGGAATCATCAGCGGCAAGCTCGCCAAGACCGTCTTCACGGAAATGCTGGAGAGCGGCCGGGGCCCGGACGCGGTGGTGAGGGAGAAGGGGCTGGAGCAGGTGTCCGACACGGGCGCGCTCGAAGCCGCGGTGGACGAAGTGCTGTCGGCGTGCGCGGCGCAGGTGGCGGAGTACCGCGCCGGCAGGGAGAAGGTCTTCGGCTTCCTGGTGGGTCAGGTGATGAAGGCCACCCGCGGCAAGGCCAATCCGCCGATGGTCAACGAGATCCTTCGCCGCAGATTGCAGAGCTGAGGCCCGCGGCGGAACCCGGCGCCGCCCGCGGCCCGCCCCCTGCCGGAATCCCCCCGGCAGAATTCCCCTCGGCAGAATTCCCCCGGCAGGGTTTCGCGTTGGCGGGACCAGGGAACGCCGGGGACCGCGCCCGTCAGGTGCGGTAGTCGGAGTTGATGCGGACGTACTCGTGGCCCAGGTCGGAGGTCCACACCGATGTCCGGGCCGGCCCCATGCCCAGGCTGATGCGCACGGTGAAGGCCGGACGCTGCATGACCGCGGCGGCGGCCGCCTCCCGGGTGCCCACGGCCACCCCGCGGCGCACCACCCTGACACCACCCAGGGCGATGTCGAGAGTCTCTTCCACCACCGGCACGCCGGCATTGCCGATGGCCATCATGAACCGGCCGACATTGGGATCCTCGCCGAAGAAGGCGGTCTTGACGAGCTTGGAGTTGGCCACGGTGAACGCCACCCGGCGGGCCTCGGCCTCGGTCCGGGCACCGTCCACCCGGATCTCCACGACCTTGCGGGTGCCCTCGCCGTCGGCCACGATCTTGAGTGCCAGTTCCTTCATCACCCGCGTCACCGCCCGCTCCAGCAATTCCTCGCCGTCGCCGCCGCGGACAATGCGCGGATTGCCGGCGATGCCGTTGGCCAGGCACAGGACCGTGTCATTGGTGCTGGTGTCGCCGTCCACGGTGATGGCGTGGAACGTGTCATGGGCGGCGCGGCGCAGCATGGGGCGGAGTGCGGCCGGTGCGATGGCGGCGTCGGTGAGAACGTAGCACAGCATGGTGGCCATGTGCGGGGCGATCATGCCGGCCCCCTTGGCGATGCCGGCGACGTGTACCGCACGGCCGCCGATACGGCACCCGGCCGCGGCGGTCTTGGGGCCGTTGTCCGTGGTCCGGATGGCCTCGGCGGCATCCTCAAGGCCGTCCGCCGACAGCACCGCGGCTGCGGCCGCGATGCCGCGCGCGATCTTGTCCATGGGCAGCGGGACGCCGATGATGCCGGTGGAGGAAGGCAGGATCCGCTGCGCGTCGATGGCCAGGTGTCGCGCCGCCTCGGCGCAGGTCGCCTCGGCGGCCCGCCGCCCGCCCGGGCCGGTGCAGGCGTTGGCATTGCCGCTGTTCACCACGACGGCCTGGATCCGCCCCCGGCGCACATGTTGCGCGCCCGTGGTCACGCTGGGGCTCTTGATGCGGTTCCTGGTGAACAGGGCGGCGGCGGCCGCCGGGCACTCGGAGACGATCAGCGCCAAGTCCTTGCGCCCGCTCTCCTTGATGCCGCAGGCCACGCCGGCGAAGCGGAACCCGGGGACGCCCCGCAGGGGCTTCACTTGCCGTGGCATCGCTTGTACTTCTTGCCGCTGCCGCAGGGACAGGGAGCGTTCCGGCCCACCTTGTCGCCGTCCCGCCGCACCGTGGACACGCGCTGCGGCTCGTCGCCGCCGCCGTGGTTCAGCATCATCTGCCGGGGCGGCTGCCGCGCTTCCATCTCTTCCAGCCCGGCGGTCGAACTTTCGTGGTCCACCTCTACGGTGAAGAGCTTCTGGACCACGTCCTCCTGGATCTGGTCGGACATGTGCTGGAACATGTCGTACGCTTCCCGCTGGTACTCGTGCAGCGGGTTCTTCTGGCCGTACCCGCGCAGGCCGATGCCCTCCTTCAGATGATCCATGCTGAGGAGATGGTCCTTCCACAGCACGTCGATGGTCTGGAGCATGATGATCTTCTCCAGTTGCCGCAGAAGCTCTTCGCCCAGCCTCTCCTCCTTGTCCCGGTAGCTGTCCCTGACCCGGTCGACGACCTTCTCCTCGATCTCCTCGGCGGTGATGGTTTCAAGCTCCTCGGAAGTGAACTCGAGGCGGAGATTGAAACGCCCCCGGAGGTTTTCGGCCAGGGCGGTCAGGTCCCACTCCGATGCCATGGCCTGCCTGTCCGCGAAGCGGTCCACCGTGTCCTCCGCGAACCGGGCCGCCATCTCCAGCACGTCGGACCTGAGATTGTCCCCCGCCAGCGCGTCCCGGCGCAGACTGTAGACCACCTCGCGCTGCTTGTTCATGACATCATCGTATTCCAGCAGGTGTTTGCGGATGTCGAAGTTGCGCGCTTCCACCTTCTTCTGGGCGTTCTCGATGGCCCGGCTCACCATGCCGTGCTCGATGGGGACTCCCTCCTCCATGCCCAGACGATTCATGATCCCCTGCATGCGGTCCGCGCCGAAGATCCGCATGAGGTCGTCTTCCAGCGACAGGAAGAAGCGCGACGCGCCGGGGTCGCCCTGCCGCCCGGCGCGCCCGCGCAACTGGTTGTCGATGCGGCGGCTCTCGTGGCGCTCGGTGCCGATGATGTAGAGCCCGCCGGCCGCCGTCACCTGTTCCCGCTCCGTCACCGAGTTGGCCCGGTAGCCGGCAAGGATCTCGTCGTAGCGCTGGCTGGAGGCCTCCGGCGCCTTCTCCAACTCCTCGCGCACCTCCTCCACCGCCTGCACGTACTCCTGGCGTTTGGCCTCGTAGGCGTCATGGGCCGCCTGGGTCTCCTTTTCGTAGGGAATCCGCAGCGCCTCGCAATGAGCCTCCGCGTCCTCGAAGGCGGTGCGGTTGTCCTCCAACTCCTTCACCAGGGCCGCGTCCTCGCCCCGGGAGACCACCGACCGGGTGACCAGGAACTCGTACTCCTCCAGGTGCTGCTCGTACAGCCGCCGGCTGTCGTCGATGGCTTCAAGCTGCTGCGGCCGCTGGCCGTCGGCGCCCTGCCAGCGCTCCACGAAGGCGCCGAAGGCCTTGCACACCTCGCGGAACTCGCGCTGGGCGTCGGGGGCGCCGGCGTCCTGGGCCAGCAGCGCCGTGTCGAGGTTCTCCTTGACTTCGAGATACGACTCCGGGATGGCGCGGAAACCGTGCAGGGCATCGATCAGTTCCTCGGACGACACGCGGTCGTACTCCTGCCGGAGGCCGCTGAACGGCGACAGCCCCATGAGCCGGCCCCGGATCTCGGTGAAGCTGCGCAAGGCGTCGCCGCGCTGCTTCTCGTACCCCTCCGACGCCTTCCTGTAGCTCTCGCCGGCCTCGCGCATCTGTTTGTCGTAGGTCTCCCTCAACTCCCGCAGCGCGTCCTCGTAGCGTTGCGCGCCCTGCAGCGGCAGCTTGGCGGCCCGGGTGATCCACTCGTTCTCCATGTCGGAACGGGCCAGGAACTCAGGGTTGCCCCCCAGCAGGACGTCGGTGCCCCGGCCCGCCATGTTGGTGGCGATGGTGACGGCCCCCAGTCGGCCCGCCTGGGCGATGATGGAGGCCTCCGCCTCGTGGTTCACGGCGTTGAGCACATTGTGCCGGACCTTTCTCTTCCGGAGCATCCGGGACAGCAACTCCGACCTCTCCACCGAAACCGTGCCCACCAGCACCGGCCGTCCCTTTTCGTTGGCCTCCACGATCTCGTCCACCACCGCCTCGTGCTTCTCGCGCTCGGTGCGGTACACGACGTCGGCGTGATCCATCCGGACCATGGGCCGGTGAGTCGGCACCACCACCACGTCGAGGTCGTAGATCTTCTTGAACTCTGGGGCCTCGGTGTCGGCGGTGCCGGTCATGCCCGCGAGCTTCGCGTACATGCGGAAGTAGTTCTGGATGGTGATGGTGGCGAGGGTCTGGTTCTCCTCCCGGATGTGCACCCCTTCCTTGGCCTCCACCGCCTGGTGCAGCCCGTCGGACCAGCGCCGGCCGGGCATGAGCCGGCCGGTGAACTCGTCGACGATGATCACCTCGCCGTCCTTGATCACATAGTCCACATCGCGCTTGAAGGTGTTGTGGGCCTTGAGTGCCTGGTTCACGTGGTGCAGCGTGTCGATGTGCCTCGGGTCGTAGAGATTGTGCACCCCCAGCAGCCGCTCCACCTTGGCCACGCCGCCCTCGGTGAGGGAGACGGTCCGGGCCTTCTCGTCGATGGTGTAGTCGCCCTGGGCCTCGATGGCGGCCCGGTCTTCCTGGGTCGGGTCGCCCTGGATCACCGCACCGCGCTGGAGCTTGGGGATGATGCGGTTGAGCTTGTAGTACTTGTCGGTGGACTCCTCGGCCGGGCCGGAGATGATGAGCGGCGTGCGCGCCTCGTCAATGAGGATGTTGTCCACCTCGTCCACCACCGCGAAGTTCAGTTCGCGCTGGACGTATTCCTCCAGCGCGAACTTCATGTTGTCCCGCAGGTAGTCGAAGCCGAACTCGTTGTTGGTGCCGTAGGTGATGTCCGCCGCGTAGGCTTCCTGCCGCGAGACCGGGCGAAGGTTGAGGTAGCGGTAGTCCTTGGTGATGTAGGCGGGGTCGAACCGGTAGCTGGCGTCGTGCACGATGGAGGCCACGGACAGCCCCAGCGCATGATAGACCGGGCCCATCCACTGGACGTCGCGGCGCGCCAGATAATCATTGACCGTGATCAGGTGAACGCCCTTGCCGGTCAGGGCGTTCAGGTAGAACGGCAACGTGGCCACCAGCGTCTTGCCCTCGCCGGTCTTCATCTCGGCGATCTTGCCCTGGTGCAGCACCATCCCGCCGATGAGCTGGGCGTCGAAGTGGCGCAGGCCGATGCTCCGCCGGGATGCCTCCCGGGTGGCCGCGAACGCCTCCGGGAGGAGGTCGTCCAGGGTCTCCCCCTCGCCCAGGCGCCTGCGGAACTCGCCGGTCTTCTCCCGCAGTTCCTCGTCCGTCAGCTTCTCGAACTCCGGTTCCAGTCCGTTGATCTCCTCCACCACGGGCGTGAACCGCCGGATCTCCCGGTCGTTCCTGGTGCCGAAGACCTTCTTGACGAGGTTGCTGCCGAGCATGGAATCAGGATAACGACTACCGGGGGGAGTTGCAATTTTTCGGCCCGCCGCCGCCGTCCTGACGCGCCAGGATTCCCGCGCTGGCGGGAAGGATGCCGCCGGGGGAACCGCCCGCCGCGTCCCTGCCGGCGGCGGGGTCCGGCACGCGGGGCCGGCCCCGGGGCTCCGCCCCCGCCAACTGGTTCCCCAGCTCCTTGCCGCAACTCGGGAAGTGGCCGAACACCTGGTCCCAGACCTCGCGGGTTTCCATGCAGAGGTAGATGGGCACCAGCGGGGCGGCCTCGCGAATCCACTGCCGCATCTTGCGGTACATGGCCACGCGCAGGGGCTGGAAGTAGCGCATCTTGCCGTCGGGGCACGCCACCTGCTCGCCGGACAGTATCCGGGTGGCAGGGAAGCGCTGGCGCATCATGCGCTTGAGCGAAGGGGTGGTGCGCAGCACGCCCATGCTGGTCCATGCCATGCGGCGATGGTCCAGGCGGGTGAAGAGCCGGTGCAACAGGTCGCGGTATTCCTCCTGCCAGCCGGGGTACTCCACCATGGGGTCGAAGTGGAAGCCCAGCCGGTAGCCGGCCTGCTGGCACCGCCAGGCGGCCTCCAGCCGTTCCTCCAGCGACGCGGTCAGGCCCTCGTCGGCGTCGATGACGGACTGGGGATTCATCGACCACGAGACCACCACCCGTTCCCTGGGGTCGAGGCCGAGGAGTCCTTCGACGTGGTCGCTCTTGGTCTTGAGTTCCAGCAGCACGTTGGGTTGCTCGGCGAAGAACGGCACCGCGGCCTCGGCAAAGCCGATGAGGGGCTCCAGCGCCAGGCTGTCGGTGATCTCGCCGGTGCCGATGCGGAAGAGAGAGCCCCGGTGCCTGGCCAGCAGTTCACGGGTTTCCGCCAGGAGGTCGTCGAGGTTGCTGAAAACCTTGAGGGCCGGGTTCTCGGCGAGGTAGTCCTGCAGATAACAGTAGCTGCAGTCCATGGGACAGTTGCTGGCGAAGTTGATGATGTAGTAGTTGCAGCACACTTGGCCGTCGCTGCCCGGACATGCCTTGAGGAACCTGCCCCGGTGGCGCGCCAGGACCAGGTCACGCTTGCCCCGGGCAACCGGGGCGGTGCGGTCCGCCCGTTGCAGGTCCGGCACGGGGACGAACGGCACGTCGGGCAGGGCGGCCTTGAGGTTGTCGAAGATCACCGACCCCTCGGAACCGCTCTCGACGAGAACCCGTTCAGGCCGATACGTCCGCATCCTCTTTCCCGTCCAGGAGCGCGAACACCTCTCGCGCCGTATCGTTCCCGGCCAGCGCCTCCACCTCCCGGGCGAGCCGCGCGAGCGACTCCGCCGCGCCGGCCCGCAACTCCACCTTGAGGCCGCCCTCGAGTCCCGGCGCCACGGTGATGCGGATGCGCGGATCGAGCTTCAGGCTGCGGAGTCGGCTCCGGATCTCGTCCTCGACGCGGGTCAGGCGAGGGTAACGCAGCCGCCTGAGGGCCTCCTTGGCGTGCTTGAGCTTTTCGTTGCGTCCGAGACGGCGGTCCGACAGGGTCGGCGCCAACTCCTTCCGGTCCACGACCGCGGCGATGGAGCAGCCGTCCCGCAGCGATATCTCGACGCACCAGTCAAGGAAATCGTTGAAATGGTTGCCTCCGAGCCGGAGGCCGCGGGCGAGCACCAGCAGCGCCCGCCTGTCCGCCTCGTCCAGCGCCAGCCAGCGCTCCACGGCCAAGGCGTGAATCCCCCGCTCCCGGCCGTAGCCTGCAATCTCTTCCGACAGTGTCACGCGCTCCGTACCCCGCGTGCCCGTGCACATGCCCGGCGCAGCCGCTCCTCGTATTCCTGCGCCTGGGCTTCATTGCCGCGCTTGCGAAACCCCCGGGCCAGGATCGTAACCTTTTTCGCCATGGCCTCCAAGGCCCATTCCGTCCTCTCCGCGTCCAGCCCCGCCTCGACGAGCCTGGCAAGGGAGAGGACGCGGAAGCGGTCGAATCCCCAAGTGGAGCGGGAAAGCTGGTCCGCGTGCCCGCCCCGCCGGGTGACCAGCGCCTCGGGGATCAGCGGCACCTCGGCATCCCGGGCGATACGCAGCCACAGGTCGTAGTCCTCGCACACGGGCAGCGACTCGTCGAACCCTCCGGTCCGCTCGAACAGCTCCCGCCGCATCATCACCGCCGAAGGGCTCACCAGACAAAGCTCCAGGCTCGCACGGAAGATGTCGCCCGAGGGCTTGCGGTGCCGGCGCCGGGGATTCACGCGCACGCCGTTGCGTATCCAGATCTCTTCGGTCTGACAGATCTCGATCTCCGGGCGGCTTTCCATGAAATCGAGCTGGCGCTGGAGCTTGCGCGGATGCCAGAGATCGTCGGAGTCCAGGAAGGCGAGGTAATTTCCCGAGGCCCGGCCGGCTCCGAGGTTCCGGGCGGCGGCAACGCCCCGGCGGCGCTGGGTCAGCACCCGGAGTCGCGCGCCATGGTCCCGCAGCCGGCGCGGGGTCTCGTCCGTGGAGCCATCGTCCACGACGATCACCTCGCAGTCGGCCACGGTCTGCGCCAGGACCGAATCCACCGCTTCGCCGAGCATGGGCCAACGGTTGCAGGTGGGGATGATGACGCTGACGCGCACGGCCGGCCTTCAGGGATCAAATCAAGGATCAAACCGTGCGACAGGCGCCGTGTTGCCGGCGCCGCCGGCGCGCATCGACCCCGCAAGGCGCGATTCCGGCGGCGACGGACACGGACCGTTGGTATTCGGACCGGAGCATGTTCGGACCGGAGGGCGGCGTGAACATGCTGGCGGCGAGGTCCGCGGGTTTCAGGGCAACCCCCTGACCCTAGACGAACCCCTCCATCTTCTTGAAGAACTGGTCCACCATCATCTTGCCGACGCCGCCCAGCATGCGCTGCCCCACGCCGGCGATCAGGCCGCCGATCCTGGCGTCGGTGCTGTAGCGCAGGGTGGTGGCCGAATCGCCGTTCTCCTCGAGATCGATGACCAGGTCCCCCTGCATGAAACCCGGACCGCCCGAGCCCTGGCCGCTGAGCACATAGTGGCTGGGAGCCTGTTTCTCCTTGATGGCGACCTTGGCCTTGTAGCTGCCCTTGACGGCGGCTATTCCCACCTTGACCGTGGCCTCGTACTGGTCCGGTCCGATCTCCTCCATCCTCTCGCAGCCGGGCATGCACTTGGCCATGATCTGCGGATCCTGAAGGATCTCCCAGATCCGCTCGCGCGGGGCATTGAACTGATAGCTGCCTTCAATCTTCATGCACTCCTCCTTTGGAATCCCGAACCGGGAAGGCCGGCGCCATCCGGCCTGCACCATCCGGCCTGCAACACCCGGCTGGCTGCAGAAAGGGGGCAAAGTCCCGGCGGACCTGCCCCCTTCAGTCCCCGCGTCGCAATGAACGTGTCGGAGAGACGCGCTACTTGAGGCTCTTCTCGAAGACCGCGGCGTTGTCCTGGATCAACTTGAACATGGTCTCCATCACCGGCAGCCAGTCGTCGCCGTAGACCCCTGCGGTCCTGGCCCTCATGCCCTTGAATGCGGCCTGGGTCTCGGCATCCTCGACGGACGCGCGGAACGCCTTGATGAGTACCGCCATGCGATCCTTGGGCATCTTCGGCGGCGCCGCCACGACGCGGTTTGCCGCCAGGACGCTCAACTGCGGAAACCCGAGTTCGCCCACGGTGGGGACGTCCGGATACCTGGGGTCGCGCTTGTCGAGGTAGACCCAGGTCGGGACCATGGAGCCGTCCTTGATGAACGCCATCTGACCCGGGGAATCCAGCCCCAGGGCGCGGGCGTGCCCCTCGCCGCGCACGATGGCCATGTTCGATGCCGGCGCACCGGCATAACCCATGATGAACTTGGGCTTGAAATTCATGGTGGCGGCGGTAAGCGCGGAATTGACCCAGCCGGTGGTGCCGTAACCCGACTCGGTTATGAGCACTTCCTTCGCCTTCTGAAAGTCCTCGAGCGTACGCAGCCCGTACTGCTTTCCCGCGGCATATATATAGGGCGCCGCGGAGATGCGGCCGATCCAGCTGAACTCCCGGAGGCGGTATTGCGTTTCCTTGAACAGTTGGCTGACGATGGCGCCGGGCAGATTGACGATGCCGATGGTGTAGCCGTCCGGCTTGGCTGCCGACAGCAGATTCCATGAGATAATGCCGCCCGCACCAGGGACGTTCCTGATGATGATGTTGACGCCGAGCTTCTTCCTCATGACCCGGGCCACGGCCCGGCTGTGCAGATCGAACCCGCCCCCGGGAGCGGCATTGATGAGCCAGGTAATGGTCTTGACCGGATACTTGTCCTCCTCGGCGGCCAAGGCAATGTGGAACGCCGTCAGAACCAGAAACAGCCCGGCGAGCAAGGCGGACGAGAGGCGGCGCATCATGGAGACCTCCTGAGAATGGCTGGAGACAATGAATGCCTGGAAATGGAATGCCTGGTGAATGTCGGGAAAAAGTCTACCTGAAAGCCGCCTGCCTGAAAGATCTCTGCCTGAAAGATGCCCGGGAATGGACCTGCCCTTGGAGAACCTGCCCTGAACCCGTGCGCTCCCGCACGCTGGAAGGCGCCAAGCTACCACACGGCTTCGCGCCGTGTCAACGCCGAACAGCTTCATCCGCCGGAATCCATGACCGGCGGCGTTGCCAACCCCCGTCCCCTGTGTCACGCTTGCGCCCGAGTAACCTGCGGCACAGGCGGATACGTGTCGATTCGCCCTGAAACCGGCAGCCACCGGCCATTGCCCCGCGGTCCGGCACACACGTCCGGACCCTTGGAGACCCTTGGAGACCGGATCTCTGGAGACCCCTTTTGCCGCCGTCTGCTGACAGTGCCCGGGACCGCTCCGCCGGCCCCGCGGCGGAAGACGCGGCGCGCCCGGTCACGACCGGCCGATGGCTGGCCTGCCGTGTGGGCGAGGGGCTGTGCCGCCTGCTGTTGCGGACACTGCGGGTGTTGCCGCCGGATCGGTTCAGGCGGCTCTTCGCGCCGCTCCTCGGCTGGCTGGTCGCCCGCGCCGTCCCGCACCGGCGCATCGTCGCCGCAATGGACGCGGCCTTCGGCGATTCCTACACCGCCGCCGCCAAGCGCGGGCTCGCCAGAGGCGTCCAGCAGCGCATGGCGGAGAACATCCTCGACTGCCTGGTGCAGGCGGGCTGTCCCGAACGCCTCCGGGAAGTTCTCGAGGTGCGCGGCCGCGAGCACCTCGACGCGGCCCTGGCCAAGGGGCACGGCGTCATCGCACTGGGCTTCCATCTCGGCAACTTCGTGCTCCTGAGCGCCGCCATGGCGGTGGCCGGGTGTCCGGTCCACTCCCTGATCCGTTTTCTCGACGATGAGCGGCTCATGAACCTGGTGCTCCACCACAGTCCGTCGTTCCATACCCGACTCATCCCTGCCCTGCCACGGCAGCAGGCCGTCAAGCGCATCCTGACCGCCCTTCGCGACAACGGCGCCGTCCTGATGCTGGCAGACAACCTCAAGCGCGGTGAACTGGAGACCACCCTGTTCGGGCAGCCGGTTCGTACCGCCCGGGGTGTCGCGAGCCTGGCCCTCCGTACGCGCGCGGCGGTGTTGCCGGTCTATCTGGTGCGCGACTACTCCGGCGGGTTGCAACTGGTCATCGAACCGGAAATGGACATTACCCATACCGGCGAACCGGGAGCCGGCCTGATCGCGCACACGGACCGCATCATGAGACTGCTGGAACGGCTTGTGCGCCGCTATCCGGATCAGTGGTACTGGCTGACGGCGGGGCTGGGGCGGCCTCAACGGCGCCGGCGGGCAGGCCGCCGGCGCCACCGGACCTTGCTTGACACCCCGCAGCGCAGTGATAGATTCCACTAGGAAAGGTCTGAACAAGGCGACCGCGCGACACGGAGCTGCGCGCGACCTGTTGATCGTATCAATTCAGCCCCGGCGAACCTTGAACAGTTCAGCCCTTCCCGAGAGCCGGCCCACTGGTTCGGAACGCAAACAAAGGAGTTGATTCATGCAAGGCGGACCCGAGGGACCTTGGGGGCGGCGGCAACAGAGCGGGCCGGACTGGGAGGATCTGCTCTCCCGCTTGCCCGAGTTGCCCGGCTTCCTGAAGTCCGGAGTGCCTTTCGTCATCGCCGGAGCGATCATCCTGATATGGCTGGCCAGCGGTTTCTACACCATCCAGCCGGGCGAGGAAGGGGTGGTGACACGCTTCGGCAAGGTGGCGCGCATCGCCACCGCCGGTCTCAACTACCATATCCCCTGGCCCATCGAGGAACTGCGCAAGGTCAACGTCGCGGAGATCCGGCGCCTGGAAGTGGGATTCCGCAGCAATCCGTTGCGCCCGAATCTGGTGCGCCTCATTCCGGCGGAGTCGCTGATGCTCACCGGTGACGAGAACATCGTCAGCGCCCAGCTCACCGTTCAATATCGGGTCAAGAATCCCGAGCAGTTCCTGTTCAAGCTCCGCGATCCGGTGAACACGCTGCAGGCGGCCACGGAAGTGGCGCTGCGCAGCCGGGTCGGCAACACCACCATCGAGGAGGTGCTCACGGTGGGACGGGACCGGGTGCAGAACGAGACCCAGCAGTTCCTGCAGCAACTCATGGACACCTACCAGTCGGGGATCCAGGTCACCGAGGTCAAGCTCCAGACCGTGGAGGCCCCCAGTCAGGTCAAGGACGCCTTCGACGAGGTGGTGCGGGCGCGTGAGGACCGCGAGAAGCTCATCAACCAGGCGCGTGGTTACCGCGAGGACCTCATCCCCAAGGCCCGGGGCGAGGCCCAGGAGATCGTCCAGGCGGCCGAGGCCTACCGGGAGGAGCGGACGTTGAAGGCCAAGGGTGACGGGTCCCGGTTCAACGCGGTCCTGACCGAATACCGCAAGGCTCCCCGGGTGACCCGCGAGCGCATGCACCTGGAAGCCATCGAGCGGGTGCTGCCCGAGGTCGACAAGATAATCGTGGACGCGCAGGGGGCGAAAAACGTCGTACCGCTGCTCCCGCTCAAGGGCATGGCGGGATTTCCGGGAGTGGGAGGCAAGCAATGAACCGTTCCTACATCATCGGGATCATCGTCGCCGCCATCGTGCTGGTGCTGCTGTTCCCGCCCGTCCGACCGTTCTTCGTGGTGGGCGAGTGGCAGCAGTCCATCGTCACCCAGTTCGGAAAGTTCAAGCGCGCGGTGCGGGAGCCGGGACTCCACTGGAAGACGCCGGTGGTGGAAACCGTCACCATGTATGAAAGGCGCATCCTCGCCAGCGACGCGCAGCCCAGGGACTATCTGACCCTGGACAAGAAACGCGTGGTGGTGGACCACGTGACGCGGTGGCAGATCAGCGACCCCTTCCAGTTCTTCAAGACCGCCCTCACCGAGCAGCGCGGGCGGCTGCTGCTGGACGACATCGTGTTTTCGGAACTGCGCCAGGAGCTGGCGTCGCGAAACTTCGCCGACATCATCGCGGATCAGCGGGAAGCCGCCATGGAGGCCGTGGCCAAACGGTCCGCCGACAAGGCCCTGAGCGAGTACGGCGTCACCGTCGTGGACGTGCGTGTCAAACGCGCCGACCTTCCCTCCGAGGTCCAGATGAGCGTCTTCGAGCGCATGCGCGCGGAACGCGAGCGCATCGCCAAGCGCTATCGCTCCGAGGGCGAGGAGGAGTCCAAGAAGATCCGCGCGAGAACCAACAAGGAGAAGACCATTCTGCTGGCGGAGGCGTACCGGCAGAGCCAGAAGCTTCGCGGCGAGGGCGACGGCGCGGCCACCGCCATCTACGCCTCCTCCTACGGCCAGGATCCCGAGTTCTACAGCTTCGTCCGGAGCCTGGAGGCCTACGAAAAGTTCCTGCCGGAAAAGAGCACCGCCATCCTGTCGGAAGAGTCGCGGCTGTTCCGGCACCTGGCCAGCGCCCAGATCGGTGATCCCCCGGAGACACCGCCCGCACCGGACGCCAAAGCCGGCGTGACCGCCACCGAGGCCGAACCGTGATCCGGCGTCCTTCGACCTTGCCACGCTGGGGACGGCGCAGGCGGTTCTCCGCTGGTCCCGAGCTGCCGCCATTGAAGGAGCCCCTGCGCGGAGGAACGCCATGAAGATCGAGAGTCTTGGCAACTTCGAACGCGTCGACCGCAACGCCGAGGTGATGGACACGCCCTACGACCGCTGGGTGGCATCCCAGGGAGTGGACGTGGTCCGGGGCTACTTCGTCCAGGACCTCAAGGAAACGCCGATGAAGTGGTGGGACCGCAAGGGCGGCCACGGCGTCTACATCAATCTGGAAGGGGCCGGGTATCTCGACGACGCCTTCGTGGTGTCGATTCCCCCGGGCAAGAGCCTCAACCCGGAGAAGCACATCTACGACGAGCTGGTCTACGTGCTATCGGGCCGGGGCGCCACCACCCTCTGGCAGAGCGATGGCAAGGGCAAGGGGCAGAGCTTCGAATGGCAGGCGGGAAGCCTCTTCGCCATCCCGGTGAACGCCACCTACCAGCACTTCAATGGCTCCGGCGACCGGGAGGCCAGGCTTCTGGGGGTCACGAACGCGCCGCTGGTCTACAACATCTTCCACAACGAAGACTTCGTCATGAACAACCCCTATGTCTTCCGGGACCGTTTCGACGAGGACCGGGACTTCCGGGGCCACGCGCGCCTGTACAACGACCGCGTTCTGGAGACCAACTTCATCCCCGACGTGGCCGACATCGAGCCCATCGCCTGGGAAACACGCGGCAAGGGAAACAGGACCGTCTTCTTCGAACTGGTGGCAAGCCACATGGGCGCCCATGTCTCCGAGTTCCCGGTAGGGCGCTACAAGAAGGCCCACCGCCACGGACCCGGGGCCCACGTGATGATCCTCTCCGGCGAGGGCTATTCGCTCATGTGGCCGGAGGGCAAGGAGAAACAGCAGTTCATCTGGAAGCCCGGTTCTCTGGTGGTGCCCCCCGAGGGCTGGTTCCACCAGCATTTCAACTCCGGTGCCCGGCCGGCCCGCTACCTCGCCCTCAAGATGATCAGCCGCATGTTCAAGCTGGTGCCCGGGCCGATCCAGTCGGACGTCCCCCTGAACCAGGGCGGCTGGCAGATCGAGCACGAGGACGAGGACGAGGACGTCATCCAGTTGTTCGTGGACGCCTGCGGCCGCTCCGGCGCCAAGGTGGACATGCCCCACATCCAGGAACGGCGAGGAACCGCCTGAACGACGCCCGGCCGCGTCCGGCCAAGCCGGGATGAACGGCGGCGGGCGGATCGATCCGCCCGCGGGGCTGGCGGTTCGGGGGCGGACGGCCTCCACCGCCCGCTCCATGCGGTGGAGGCCGCTACCGCGGCCGCAGCCGCTCAATGGTCGCGATGTAGTCCTTGATACCGGCTTCGAGGTCATAGGCCGGGGTGAAATCCAGATGCTCCCTGGCCTTGGCGATATCGAATACGCAGGAGCTCTGCTTCTCGGTCATGCGGAATTCCAGCCCCGAGCCGATCTCGATCCTGCTGTCCGGATAGAGCCCGCCCAGAATCCGCGCGAAGTCGTGGAGCGTGACGCCCACGCCAGTGCCGATATTGAACGTGCGCTCGGCCGGATCCCGGACCTGCAGCGCCAGGATGATGGAGCGGGCCACGTCGCCCACGTAGAGGGCCTCGTTGGACTGGTCCCCGCCGCTGCCCGAGAAGCCCTTTCCCGCCATGACGTTCTCGATCATCTGGCCGTAGAGGGACAGCGCGCCGTGGCGTACCTCCTTGCCGGGACCGTAGATGGAGCCGAAGCGCAGCGCCACCGAGCTTACCCCGTACTTCTTCTGGTAGTAGGTGCACAGGGTCTCGCAGCATACCTTGATGGTGCCGTAAAGGTCCGCGGGATTCTGCGGATGATCCTCGCGCACCGGCACGTACTCCGGATAGGCATGGCGGCCCGTGATCTCGCCGTACACCGCCTTGGAACTGGTGAACACCACCCGTTGGAGTCCCCGGTGCCGCGCGGTCTCCAGGACGTTGAGGGTGCCGTCGACCCCGACCTTGATGCCGAGGGCCGGATCCGCTTCCGCCGGACCGGGCATCAGCGCCGCCAGGTGGGCCACGTGGGTGATCCCGTGGTCAACGATGATTCGGTCCAGACCCGCCGCGTCCAGGATGTCCCCGGTCACCAGATCCACATCCTTCTCGATGTCCGAGATCAGTGACGTGTCCATCCGGTTGTCCATCAGCACCGGCCGCTCGCCCGCCCGGACCAGATGCCTCGCGGTGACCGCGCCGTTCACGCCCATGCCGCCGGTAATCAGAATCTTCATGCCGTACCTCCGTATTCAGGTCATTCTTTCCATGCGTGTCCGCCCGGGCCTGTCCATCAAGGCGCCGGCCGCCACTGACCGGCCACCTCCCGAAGCGTCCTGCCCCGCACGCCCCTATCCCGCCGCGCTCCTCCGGTACTTCATCACGAAAAGCACGAAACCGCCGGTGCCCACCACCGTGGTGGCAAGGAACATGGCGGGATAGTTGTTGCCGGTATAGTGGAGCATGACGCCGGCCAGTACGCCACCCATGCCGATGGCGAGGTCGTAGAACAGGTGGTACTGGGCCATGCTGAGGCCCCACCGGTCGCGCGGCGCCAGGTCGATGGCCATGGTCATGAGCGCCGCATGGGCGGAGCCGTAACCGAAGCCGATGATGGCCGCGGAAACCAGCAGCATGGCGGGCGAGCGCGCCGCCACCAGCACCAGCATGCCCGCCAGGGCCAGGATATAACAGGGGATGATCACGAAGGGACGGCCCTTGCGGTCGGAGAGCGGACCGCAGATGGGCCGGCCGGCCACCACCGCGATGGCGAATACACCGAACCAGATGCCCGGGTCCCCGCCCAACTCCAGGGCGTACAGCGAGAGAAAGGCGATGATGCTGCCGCGGGAGATTGCCAGAAGACCCATGCTCACCGCGGGCATGAGGGATTCAGGCAGGATGAAGGTCTCGAACCAGCGCCGGCTCCGGGCAACGGCCCTGGCCCGCACCGGCTCGGCAATCAGCACCGCCGCCAGCAGGGCCGCCGCCGACGCGGCCGCCGCGCTGAGAAACAACGCCGGGAAGCCCCGGACGCCCACTATCCAGAACGCGAAGTACGGGCCGGCGGTGCCGGCCACGGTGCTCACCGCCCCGGAGTAGCTGATGAGGGTGCCGCGAAGGCGGTCCGGTGAGATATCCGCCACCAGCTTGCCCACCGACGTGGTGCATCCCGACCATCCGAAGCCGTGAAAGGTCCGCAGGAGCAGCGCCACCAGCACCGAGGCGGTCCAGATATAGCCGGTGGCGGCGGTGATGAAGATGACCAGCCCTCCCACCAGAAAGACCTTGCTGCCGAGCCGGTCGATGTAAGCCCCCACCAGCGGCCTCACCCAGGTAGCGCCGAGCGGGAAGGCGGCCATGACCAGGCCGATCATGAACGGGCTCGTCCCCATGTTCCTGAGGTAGAGGGGGAACACCGGCTCGATCTGGAACATTGCGAAGAAGAGCCCGAAGCGGGCGCCGGAGGTAAGAAGGAAGTCCCGGAACCAGCCTTTCGGCCGTTGTTCCACGAGGTGATTACGCCTGTCCCGATCCGTCATCCCGATTCCGGGGTGAGATGCGGCGGCCGCGGGTTCCGACCCCGGCGGCTTCGGGCGGTGGGACGCTCGCCGCCGCGCCGTGGACTTGCCGGGCGGTGTCCGCGCCGGCGCACGCCGTCCGGCACCCTGGACGGCGCCATTTCCAAGGGGTTCTCTTGTCCGGTGCCCTCCAGGATGTGAAGGTGAACTCTCGGCTCTCGCTGCTCACGCTCGAAGCGCCGGTCCGGTGCATGTTGGGAGCAAGCTCCCTGGCGACCCGCGCAGTGGCCCGACCGGTCACCTTCCTTCGCACTGCATCCATGACCCTCCTTCCGGACGACGACGTCCAGGATACGTCGTAGCACGACCCCGGAAGGCGGGCCACCGGCATCTGGACCGCACCGCCGTTTCGTAATGGAGTCGTGTGTCCGGGATGTGGCTCCGGAAAGGCTCCGGAAAAGGGTTCCCGCAACAGTGGAGGTCACGGTCATGGCATCCAGCCAACGGTTCACCGCGGTCCTGTTCGCGCTGGCCGGAGCACTGCTGCTCTGCGGGAACGCGAGCCATGCCGCGGACGGCAGGCACGCCGGCATGATCCTCATCCCCGCCGGGGAGTTCACCATGGGCCGCGAAGGCGGTCCGCCCGGAGAGGGGCCGGCCCACAAGGTCTTCCTGCCGGCGTTCTTCATCGACCGGAACCTGGTCACGATGAAGGACTACGCCAGCTTCATACGGGCCAAGGGACCCACCGGCCCCGGGGGCGAGATGTATCTGGACGTGGCGGATGATGACAACCGGATTCACCTTGTGAGCGATACCTGGCGGGTAGAGCCTGGCTGGGAAGACCACCCGGCCTCGGAAATGGCCTGGCACGGTGCCGCGGCGTATTGCGGCTGGCTGGAGAAGAGGCTCGTGAGCGAGGCGGAGTGGGAGAAGGCGGCGCGCGGAACCGACCGGCGGCTCTACCCGTGGGGCAACGGCCCGCCCACCCCGGAGTTGGCCTTCTTTGGCGGTCGGCGCGGCGAGTCCGTGCCCGTAGGCCGATATCCCGGCGGAGCCAGTCCCTACGGGGTGCTGGACATGGCCGGCCAAGTTGGGGAGTGGACTCGCTCCATCGCGAAGCCTTACCCCTACGACCCCGGGGACGGGAGAGAGGATCTGTCTTCCCCCTATCCGAGGGTGACCCGCGGCGGCAACGCCGCCAGCGGTCACGAGGGCCTAACCGCCACCTCCCGGCACATCGTCGATCCTGGCCGGCAGGCGCGGGGACATGCGTATTACGGCTTTCGCTGCGCATCCAGGGTCGAGATGGTGTTCTGAAGCCGGTTCGGTGCAGCGAGGTTCCGGACGCTGGTTTCCCCTACCTTGCGTTTCCCCTACCTTGCGTTTCCCCGGCGAGCGGGCTATCTGAAAGCCTCGAACCGGCAAACGGCCGTGTGTTTCCCCCCTGACCATGCCCGGGAGTTCCCGCGGCCGCCCACTTCGGAGGTGTCATGGCGCTGTTTTTCCATTCGCAGGACGTGGATGAACTGGTTTCCTTTCCGGAGGCCGTTTCCATCACCGAAACGGCGCTCCGGCAGACCGTCACGCCCGAGGGTGTGAATGCTCCTCGCAAGCGTCTGAACCTGCACCGGAATGTGGGCGAGCCGCCCTTCGACACCGTGCTCAACATCTACGCCGGGGGGGCCGCGACCTACGGCGCCCTGGGCGCCCAGGTGGCGCTGCACCGCAAGGCCATCATCGGCGATCAGCAACGGCGGCCGCCATACAATCCCGACCAGACCGAACTGGCCGTGATCTACGACGCCGACTCCGGGACACTGCTGGGAATCATGGCGCATCGCCCCAAGCACGCGGCCGGCGTCGCCGACCTGCGGACGCCGGCCACGAGCCTCGTGGGCCTGGACCGGCTCGCCAGGGCCGATGCCCGGAGGGTCGGGATCTATGGATCCGGCAACCAGGCCTACTCCACCTTCGTGGGATTGACCGAGCTCCGGGAGGTGGAGAGCGCCAAGGTGTTCAGCCCCACGCCATCGCACCGGGAGGCCTTTGCCAGGAAGATGACGGCCATCACCGGAGTACCGGTCCAGCCTGTGGCGGAAGCCCCCCGGGCCGCCCAGGACGTGGACATCGTGCTGTGCATGACCAACACCAACGTTCCGGTCATCGACGGCTCGTGGCTGGAGCCGGGCCAGTACATCATTTCGGTCATCGGCAGCAACATCGAGCTGGTGAAGAGCGGCAATCTCGACAAGCCCCGCCGCGAGATCGACGACGGGACCCTCAGACGGTGCGATTTCATCGTCGCCCTGTCCCGGGAACAGGCGGTGGACTCGCAGCAGGGCGACATCTACTGGCCGGTCCAGGAAGGCGTCCTTTCCTGGGACAAAGTCGTTGATATCGCTGATATTCTGACCGGAAAGGCCCCCGGGCGCACGAACGACGACCAGATCCTGCTGTACAAGAACCAAGGCGGCCAGGGCATCGTCGATCTGGCCTTGGCCAAGAGACTTTACGACTTGGCGCGCGAGCACGGCAAGGGGTTCGAGCTCGCCATCCGGCCGCGGGAGAACTGGTGGGTTCAGGGCGGAAGGGAAGACTACTGGACGTGAGCCGGCGCACCCGGCCCGCCGTTTCTCGCCGTTTTTCTCGCCATTTGTGTGAGGCAGGCCCCTGCGCTATAAGGTAACCCCGAGTCGGGAGGGAGTTCTGCACGGGGAGTTCTACACGGTTTCCTGACCTTCTGGGAATTCGGATGGCCAAGACGGATGTACCCGAAACGGTTGTGTGCCCGAACTGTAACCACAACGTCGTTATCCAGCTCTACCAGGTAGACATCAGCATCAACAGCTCCCAAGGCCACTTCCACACGGTTCATCACCGCCGCGAGCCAGCCTATACCGTCTACTGCATCAACTGCGGACACTTCATCACCAACGATCCCAAGCCGCCGAAGCCGGCCAAGTCCGGCGCAGCCGCGGCGGCGGCCGAAACGCCCAAGGCCGAAAAGCGCGCCTCCGTGAAGCGGGAGACCGCACGGTCGGGCAGCCAGGATGCGGGCAAGGCCCCAAGGAAAAAACGGGAAAAATAGAAGGGCAACGCATGGTCGTGAACGAGTCGGTCCGGAAGTTCGTCATGGAGGCGGCCGCCATGTGTCGCCCGGATGATGTGGTGTGGTGCGACGGCTCGGAAGAGGAGAAGGAGCGGCTTGTCCAGGTGGCCGTCCGGGTCGGAGACCTCATCCCCCTGGATCAGAAGAAACTGCCCGGCTGCTACCTCCACCGCAGCGCCGCCAACGACGTGGCGCGCACCGAGCACCTGACCTTCGTGTGCTCGCGCGAACAGAACGACGCCGGTCCCTCCAACAACTGGATGGCGCCGGACGAAGCCTACGACCGGCTCGGCCGACTCTACGACGGATCCATGGCCGGTCGGACCATGTACGTCCTCCCCTTTCTCATGGGACCCCCCGGCTCTCCCTTCAGCAAGGTCGGCATCGAGGTCACCGACAGCGTCTATGTCGCCTTGAGCATGCGGGCCATGACCCGCATGGGCGACGTCGCCCTCAGCCACCTGGGCGACTCGGACGACTTCACCCGGGGACTTCACTCCAAGGCGGACCTGCACATCGACCGGCGTTTCATCTGCCACTTTCCGGAAGCGAATACCATATGGAGCGTGGGGTCCGGGTACGGCGGGAACGCGTTGCTGGCCAAGAAGTGCATGGCGCTGCGGCTGGCCAGCGCCCTGGGGGCACGGGAAGGCTGGCTCGCCGAGCACATGATGATCGTCGGCATCCAGAGTCCGGAGGGCGAGACCACCTACATCTGCGGCGCCCTGCCCAGCGCCTGCGGCAAGACCAACCTCGCCATGCTGGTGCCGCCCGAGTCCATGAAGGGCTGGCGGGTGTTCACGGTGGGCGACGACATCGCATGGCTGCGTGTGGGCGACGACGGTCGATTGTGGGCGGTGAATCCGGAAGCCGGGTTCTTCGGCGTGGTCCCCGGCACCAACTCCAGCACCAATCCCAACGCCGTGCGCACGATCCGGAAGAACACCATCTTCACCAACGTCGGGCTCAAGCCCGACGGCGGCGTGTGGTGGGAGGGGCACGACGACCCGGTACCGGGAAGCGTCACCGACTGGCGCGGGCGCCCCTGGAACACCACCCGGGAGGGATCCGTCGCTCATCCCAACAGCCGGTTCACGGTCCCCGCCGGCGAGTGCCCGTCCATCGCCCCGGAGCGGGAGAATCCTGGCGGCGTCCCCATCAGCGCCATTCTGTTCGGCGCCCGGCGCCAGAAGCTCGTCCCCCTGGTGTACGAAGCCTTCGACTGGTCCCACGGAACCTTCCTCGGCGCCACCCTGGCGTCCGAGACCACCGCAGCCGCCACCGGAGCGGTGGGAGTGGTGCGGCGCGACCCCATGGCGATGCTCCCGTTCTGCGGCTACAACATGGGCGACTACTGGAATCACTGGCTCTCCATGGGCAGGCGGCTGACCCGTCCGCCCAGGATCTTCCGCGTGAACTGGTTCCAGAGAGATGACCAGGGCCGCTTCCTCTGGCCCGGCTTCGGTGAAAACCTGCGCGTGTTGCAGTGGATCATCGAACGTTCGCGGAACGACGGAGCAGCGGACGAGACCCCCATCGGCTACCTTCCCAGGCCCACCGGCATCAACCGCAAGGGCACCGGCGTGCCGAGCGCGGCCATGAGCCGGTTGCTTCGCGTGGACCGTGACGGCTGGCGCAGGAACCTGCGGAGCCAGTCGGAGTTCTTCGAGAAATTCGGAGACCGGCTGCCGTCGGGCATCCGGGAGCAGCACGCCGGCCTCCGGCAAAGGCTCCGGGCGGCCAGATAACCGGCACCCGTCACTGCCTCGCCGTTGCCTGCTTGTGGGGCAATTGCCTGCTTGTTGGGCAATTGCCCGACTATTGGGCGGCGCTGCGCGAGTCACCCAGGCGGCCTGCACCCACCAACATCCCGCCCCGTCAAGGGATACGCCCGGTACGAATACTTGGCACGCACTTTGCTTTGTCCCCTTCCCGTTGGCCGGCCTTGTACGGTGCCGGCGCGGAAAAACACTCTTTTCGATGGGGGGACAAAGTGGCGCAAATCAACAGCGGTGACACCGCCTGGATACTCATCTGTTCGGCTCTGGTCCTGATGATGACCCTTCCGGGGCTGTTTCTCTTCTACGGCGGCCTGGTGCGAAGCAAGAACGTGCTGGGCACCATCATGCAGAGCTTCACGGCGGCAGGCCTGATCAGCATCATGTGGGTGCTCTGGGGCTATACCATGGCCTTTGGTCCGGACGTGGGCGGCATCGTCGGAAACCTCGACTGGTTCGCCCTCGACGGGGTGGGCGCCGAGCCCAATCCGGACCTCGTGGCCGGGGTTCCGCACCTGGCGTTCATGGTCTTCCAGATGATGTTCGCCATCATCACGCCGGCGCTGATCACCGGCGCATTCGCCGAGCGCGCCAAGTTCAGCACATTCATCGTGTTCGTGCTGTCGTGGAGCACCCTCATCTACGCGCCGCTGTGCCACTGGGTGTGGGGCGGCGGCTGGATGGGCGCCATGGGCGCCCTGGATTTCGCCGGCGGCACCGTGGTCCATATCAGTTCGGGAGTCTCCGCACTCGCCGCCGCCATGGTCTACGGCGCACGCAAGGGTTACGGACGGGACGCGCTGGTGCCCCACAACCTGCCGTTCGCCGTCATCGGCGCATCGCTCCTGTGGGTGGGGTGGTTCGGCTTCAACGCCGGCAGCGCGCTGGCCGCCGACGGCCTGGCGGCCACCGCGTTCGTCACCACCAACACCGCGGCGGCGGCGGCGGCGCTGACCTGGATGTTCACGGAATGGGCCAGCGGGGGCAAGCCGACCCTGCTTGGAGCGGCCACCGGCGCGGTGGCCGGGCTCGTCTCCATCACGCCGGCGGCCGGTTTCGTGAGTCCGGTTTCCGCCATCATCATCGGCGCGGGCGGCGGCGTCCTGTGCTACGCGGCCTGCAACCTCAAGGCCCGCATGGGCTACGACGATTCGCTGGACGTGGTGGGCGTGCATGGCGTGGGCGGGATCTGGGGCGCCTTGGCCACCGGCCTGTTCGCCTCCACGGTGGTGAACTCCGGCGGTGCCGACGGGCTTTTTTTCGGCAACCCCGGGCAACTCTGGATCCAGTTCGTCGGCGTGGCGGCCACCATGATCTTCGCTTTCGTGGGCACCTTGATCATTCTCGGTGTTCTGAATGCAACCATGGGCCTTCGCGTGTCCGACGACGAAGAGCAGATGGGCCTGGATTTGAGTCAGCACGAGGAGCGGGGGTATAGCTGGTAGACGCCCGGTCCGTTCAAGGGCGCAAGGAGGAGTCTCATGAAAAAGATTGAAGCGATCATCAAGCCGTTCCGGCTGGACGAGGTCAAGCAGGCGCTGACCCGGGCCGGCGTTTCCGGCATGACCGTGAGCGAAGTCAAGGGGTTCGGGCGGCAAAAGGGACACACCGAGCTTTATCGCGGCGCCGAGTACACCGTCGATTTCCTGCCCAAGGTCAAGATCGAGGTGCTGCTGCCCGAGGAGTTGCTGTCCGGTGCCCTGGACGCTATTCTGGAATCGGCCCAGACCGGCAAGATTGGCGACGGCAAGATCTTCGTCACCACCGTGGATGAGGTCATCCGCATCCGTACCCGCGAAAGGGGCGAGGAAGCCATCCGCTAGCGCCGGAAGGAGCGGACTTCGGAGTTCCCCGATGTTGCTGCGTTTCATCACTTTCGGAGAGAACCCCGCCGTCGTCATCGGACGAGGGCGGGGGCTCTTCGCCTCCCGCGGCCTGGAGGTGGAAACCACCCTCACGCGCAGTTCCACGGAGCAGATGCGCGGCCTGAGCGACGGGACCTGGGACATCGCATCCACCGCCTTCGACAACGTGCTTGCCTGGTCCGGGCGCGAGGGCGCCGACATCCACGCCGTCGCGCAGGCGTCCCGGCGCATGTCCTTGCCGGTGTACGTACGCCCCGAGATCGCCGTTTGGGAGGATCTGCGGGGACGAACGCTGGCGGTGGACGCGGTGGACACGGCCTACGCCCTGGTGTTGCGGAAGATACTGCTGGCCCACGACCTGGACCTGGACCGGGGCGACTACCGACTCGACGGCGTCGGCGCCACCGGGCCGCGCTTCGAGTCCATGACCGGCGGCAAGACCTTTGCCGGCATCCTCAACCCCCCTTGGGACAAGCGGGCCGAAGAGGCGGGCCTGAAACGGATGGCGGACTACCGCGAGGTGTTGCCCGACTATCCGGGCGGGGTGTTCGCCGTAACCACCCGGTGGGCGGAGGCCCGCCGGCCCGACCTCGTGGCCTTTCTCAAGTGCCTCAGGGAAGCTGCGGACTGGGGCAACGATCCCGCCAACCGCGCTGGCGCGCTGGCATTGCTGCGCGACGGCCAGGGCATCGACGACGCACGGGCGGCCGGGGAGCTGGCCTCGCTGCCGGCAACCACGGCGCTCGATCCGGGCGGTCTTCACGTGCCCCTGGAACTCCGGGTGTCGTTCGGCATGGCTCCCGGGAAAGGCACGGACCTGACCACCTACTACGACCTTCAGTACCACGCCGAGGCCGCTGGCTGACGCGGTCCGCGGCCGGGCTGCGTATTTGAAGCGCCGCCCGATTTGTAGTAGCTATTCGGTCTCCGTTGCCATGCCGAGACACAGCAGCCAGAAACCGGCGCCGCCGCTGCGCAACAAGGAGATCAGCTGGCTGGCGTTCAACGGGCGCGTCCTTCAGGAGGCAGCCGACACGTCGGTGCCACTACTGGAACGGCTGAGCTTCCTCGGCATCTTCTCGTCCAACCTCGACGAGTTCTTTCGCGTCCGGGTGGCCCACCTCCGGCGTCTTGAATCGTTCGGCCCGGGTGCCCGGAAGCTCGTGGGCGACGACCCGCCGGCGGTCCTGAAAGAGATCCACGCCGTCGTCCTGAAGCAGCAGGCGCTGTTCGAAAGCACCTATCGAAGCATCCTCGGGGAGCTCCACCAACATGGCATCTCCATCATCGGGGAGAACGACCTCAATCCCGCCCAGGAAGCCTTCATCAGGGATTTCTACCGGCAGCGGCTGCGGCCAAGCCTGATTCCCCTGATGGTCAATCATCTTGAGAAATTTCCGCAGTTGAAGGACCAGGCGATCTATCTGGCCATCTCCCTGTACAGCAGCAAGTCGCGCCGGTCGGAATACGCGTTGATCGAGATTCCCACCGACGTGTTGTCGCGCTTCGTCATCCTGCCCAGGGTCGGCAACCGGGAGTACGTGATCCTGCTGGACGACGTCATCCGGTACTGTCTGAAGGAGATCTTCTCGATCTTTCCCTTCGACCAGTTCGAGGCCTACACCATCAAGCTCACGCGGGACGCGCAACTCGACCTCGACGACGACCTCTACGGGAGCTACATCGAGAAGATCTCCAAGGGCCTCAAGCAGAGAAAGTCCGGGGCTCCGGTGCGGTTCATCTACGACAACCAGATCCCCCGGCGGCTGCTGAAGCTGCTCCAGCACAAGATGGGCCTCAACACCGGGTCCGGCCCGTTCATCCCCGGCGGGCGCTACCACAACTTCAAGGATTTCATGGGCTTCCCGCGCATCGGGCCGAAGCAGTTGTCGGCACCGCCGGTGCTGCCGCTGGGCCACGCCGACGTCGACGCGGCGCCCACGTTCTTCAAGGCCGTCCGCCGCCGGGACATCCTGCTGCACTATCCGTATCAGACCTTCGACTACCTCATCGAGTTCCTGCGGCAGGCCGCCATCGACCCCAAGGTCCGTTCCATCAAGATGACGCTGTACCGGGTGGCCCGCAACTCGAAGGTGGTCAACGCCCTGATCAACGCCAGCCGCAACGGCAAGCGAGTCACGGTGGTCATGGAGTTGCAGGCGCGCTTCGACGAGGCCGACAACGTCTACTGGTCGGAGCGGCTTCAGGAAGAAGGGGTTCGGGTCATCAACGGCGTGCCGGGACTCAAGGTCCATGCCAAGCTGATCCTCATCACCCGCGTGTCGCATCGAAAGACCGTGCTCTATGCCAACATCGGCACCGGCAACTTCAACGAGACCACCGCGCGGGTCTATACCGATGACAGCCTGTTCACCGCCGACGAGCGCATCACCGTGGAGGTGAGCCGGGTGTTCGGCTTTCTCGAGAGCAACTACCGGCGCACCAACTTCAAGCACCTGCTGGTCTCGCCCTACGACACCCGCCGCAAGCTCACGAAGCTCATCGACACCGAGATCAAGAACGCCCGCAAGGGCCGGCCGGCCCATATCATCCTCAAGGTCAACAACCTTGAGGACGCGGGCCTGATCCGGAAGCTCTACGAGGCCCATGAAGCGGGGGTCGCGTTGAGGCTCATGGTGCGCGGGATGTTCTCGCTGATCCCGGGCGTGAAGAACTTCAGCGAGGGCATCGAGGCCACGGCCATCCTCGACCGCTTCCTCGAACACTCCCGGGTGATGGCTTTCGCCAACGGCGGCGACGAGAAACTGTACATCGCCTCCGGTGACTGGATGACCCGCAACGTGGACCACCGCGTGGAGGTGGCCTGCCCCGTCCATGACCCGGCCCTGAAGAAACAGCTCCGGGACGTGCTGGACATCGTGTGGAACGACAACGTCAAGGCACGGGTGCTGGACAAGGACCTCGGGAACCGCTACCGGACCGCGGCCGGCGGCAAGAGAATCCGCGCCCAGGAAGCCATCCACACCTGCCTGAAGGAACTGCACCCGCCGAGGCCGGCGGCCAACGAGTCGCTGCGGCTGGCCCGGTGAGGCGCTGCCGGTCCCATCCATACGGTGGGAGACATTCCGGTTGCCGCCGAACCGCGGGCTCGAGGCGAACGTCCGATTCGGTACCGCGGAACAGGGAGGGAAGACCAGGAAGATGAAGAAGCTGCCATTGGGAGCCGTGGAGCCGTTTGCATGGCGCTCCTGGGGTGAGGGTTTCGTCAACGTCAACGACGCCGGCCACCTGGAGATCCTCACCGATCCGGCGACCCGGGGCAGGGTCGATCTCAACGCTCTCGTGACCCGGTTGCAGCGGCAGCGGACTCGCCCGCCGGTGCTGGTGCGCTTTCCGCAACTCATCGACCGGCAGATGGAGAACCTCCAGCGGGCGTTCCGGACGGCCATCGAGACCTTCGACTACCGCGGCACCTACACCTCCGTCTACCCGCTCAAGGTCAACAGCCGCAAGGCCACGGTAGCGCGGATCTGCGAGGCCGGGCGCCCCTACGGCGTCGGCCTGGAAGTGGGCAGCAAGGCGGAGTTGTGCATCGCCCTGTCGATGCTCGGCAACAGCCGCGGCCCGATCATCTGCAACGGCTACAAGGACACCGACTCGGTGGAGCTGGCGGCGGCCGCCAGCGAGGCCGGCTACAACATCGTGGTGGTGTTCGAGCGGCCGCGCGAGTACGAACTGGTCAGCGAGCTGCGCGCCAAGGGACTCCCCTGCCCCACGCTGGGTGCGCGGGTGAAGCTCAACGCCTGCGGCATGGGCCGCTGGGAGGAATCGTCCGGAGACCTGTCCAAGTTCGGCCTCAACGCTTCCGACCTGCTGGAAGCCATCCGGCTGCTGAAGGATTGCAAGCTGCTCCACCGGCTGCGCCTGCTCCACTTCCACCTGGGCTCCCAGATCACCAACATCCGGAACTTCAAGCAGGCGCTTCAGGAGGCGTTGCGGTTCTACGTCGAACTCAGGGAACTGGGGGTTCCCCTGGACACGCTGGACGTGGGCGGCGGGCTGGGCGTCGACTACGACGGCAGCAACAGTTCCGCGGATTCCAGCGTGAACTACAACGTTCAGGAATATGCCAACGACATCATCTACACCACGAAGGAAGTGTTGGACCGTGCGCGTATCACGGAACCGCGCATCATCACCGAAGCCGGCCGATTCCTGGTGACGCACCATGTCGCCCTGCTCGTGGACCCCCTTGAGCAGCCGCGGCTGACCCCGAAGCCGGCCCGCGCCCGGGCCCGGTCCTCCAACGTGGACGCCGTCAACGAGCTGGACGACATGGTGGTGGAGATCAACAGCAAGAACTGGCGCGAGTACCTGCACGATGCCTACCAGAAAAAGGACGAGATGCTCTCGGCCTTCTCCCTCGGCTTCCTTTCACTGAAGCAAAGGGCCCAGGCGGAATCGGCATTTGCCCGAATCGTGGAACGGGCCAGCCGTTTCTCGCGTCACGGACGCTTCGACGGCGAGGACAAGGCGGCCCTGGAGCGCATCGCCGCCCGGTTGCACGCCTTCAACTTCTCGATCTTCCGGTCCTTGCCGGACAGTTGGATCCTGGACATGCTGTTTCCCATCCTGCCCACTAGCCGGCTCAAGGAGAAGCCCGCCATCAAGGCCGTCCTGGCGGACCTCACCTGTGACTCGGACGGCGTCATCAACAAGTTTTCGGACCCCCACGAGCCCCGCTCCACCTTCGAACTCCACGCCATGCCCTGGAATGACTCCTACACCCTGGCGATCCTGTTCCTGGGCGCCTATCAGGAGGCCCTCAGTACCGACCACAACCTCTTCGGACGGCCCGCGGAGGTCACGGTGGAAACCGACGGCAGCGGCGGCATGGAGATCCTCGACGCGCGCGCCCCCGACACCTGTGCCGACATGCTGACCCGGTGGGGGTTCGACGACCTCGTGCAGGGCCATCTTCCGCGGGACCTCCACGCCGTGCCCCCGGCGGCACAACCCGACTCGCCTGCCGCCCGCCTGGAGAGGATCATGGCCCGGGTCCTGACCGGCGGCACCTACCTGGACCGGCAGGACGGCCCGGCGGTGACGGCTGCCGCCGGAGAAGCCGGCGCGCCCAAGGAAAGGCCCCATGCCGTGACGGCCCGGGACAAGAGGCGGGCACATTCGGCCAGCGGTTCCTGAAAAGTTCCCATACTCGAATATTCCTGATTTGAGCCCCAGGAATTCCTGTGCTAGGCTCTGCACCGGTGCGCCGCCGGCGGCGGCACCCGCGGATGCAGGAAATGCAGACAAGCCCGGCAAGCGCGGCGCCCAGGGTTCCGCCCGTCCCCGCAATATCGGCCCTCTGGCGATGGCCCCGAGTGGACGGCTGGACCGCCGCTGTCCTGGCGGCGGCGGCGCTGTTCGCCAGCCCGCTCCTGGCGGTCCTGGGCATCGCCCTGGAAGGCAGCGGCGACGCTTGGGGACACCTTGGCTCGACCGTTCTCGCCAGCTATCTCCTTCAGACCCTGGGGCTCATCATCGGCGTCGGCGCCGGGGTTCTCGTCATCGGCGTCACCACGGCGTGGCTCGTCACCCGGTTCGAGTTCCCCGGACGCCCCGTGCTGCAGTGGGCGCTGTTGCTGCCGCTGGCCATGCCCGCGTACATCGCGGCGTACACCTACACCGACCTGCTCGAGTTCGCCGGTCCGGTGCAGACCGGCCTGCGCCAGTTGTTCGGGTGGCGAGGCCCGAGCGACTACTGGTTCCCGGAGGTTCGCTCCCTGGGCGGTGCCGTGACCTTCATGTCCCTGGTGCTCTACCCCTACGTCTACCTGCTCGCCCGTGCGGCTTTCGTCGAACAGTCCCGGAATCTGTGGGACGCCGCGCGCGGGCTCGGACTCCGGCCCTGGCCATGCTTCCTGCGAGTGGGACTGCCGTTGGCGCGGCCGGCCATCGTCGCCGGCGTGCTGCTGGCCCTGATGGAAACCCTGAACGATTTCGGCACCGTGGACTACTTCGCGGTACAGACGCTGACCATCGGCGTCTACCGGGTCTGGTTCGGCATGAACAACGCGCCCGCCGCCGCGCAGTTGGCGTCCCTGGTGCTGGTTCTGGTGCTGGTGATGTCCACCCTGGAGCGCACCGCCCGGGGCCGGCGGCGCTACCCGTTCAACCACAAGCCACGCCATCCCCTGGCAAGGCTGCGCGGCATCCGCGGGATGCTGGCGTTGCTCACCTGCGCGGCGCCGCTGACCCTGGGCTTCGTGGTGCCGGCGCTGCTGATGGCGGTGTCCGCGGCCGGCGGCGCCGGCTCCTTCACCGGCGTCGACACGCTGACCCTGGCCTTCAACAGCGTGGCCGTGGCCACCCTGGCAGCCTTGGCCTGCCTGTGCGCAGGTCTCTTCCTGGCCTACGGCGCGCGTCTGTCCGGGACCGCCCTGGTCCGCTGCGCGACCCGTGTGGCGAGCGTCGGCTATGCCGTGCCGGGAGTGGTACTGGCGGTCGGCGTCCTCACGACGGCGGCAGCGCTGGACAATGCCATCGACGGGTTCATGCGAACCCA
Organism: uncultured Binatia bacterium (SeqCode); assembly: GCA_964291295.2. Taxonomy (GTDB): domain Bacteria; phylum Desulfobacterota; class Binatia; order UBA9968; family JAJDTQ01; genus JAJDTQ01. Next base: position 99,761 of record OZ219754.1, read on the forward strand.
CTTCCAGGTCTCCACGGGGTTGATCCTCAGCGGCACGCTGTGCGCCCTGGTCTTCGCCTGCACGGTGCGGTTTCTGGCCCTGTCCTCCGGCTCGCTGGAAGCGGGGTTGACCCGGATCACGCCCAACATGGACGCCGCCGCGCGATCCCTGGGACAGCGTCCCGGCGGGATCCTGAGACGGGTCCACTTTCCGCTGCTGCGGGGCAGCCTCCTGACCGGCGCCATGCTGGTTTTTGTCGACGCCATGAAGGAGTTGCCCATGACGCTGCTCCTGCGTCCATTCAACTTCAACACGCTGGCCACCCACGTCTACGAGTATGCCTCTTACGAAGCCTTCGATCAGGCCGTGATCGCGGCCCTCGCCATCGTGGTCACCGGGCTGGCCCCGGTCATCGTTCTCAGCCTGCGCCTGGACGGCGCCGGACGACTCTCCCCGACCGCGAGACCGGCGTCGTGAGGCGGCGACAGCGCCCCGGGCGCCGGCTCCCGGCGGGCCGGTGGCGCGGGCTCCCGCGACGATTCGTGGACGCGGACAGGCTGGCCCTGGTTCGTCGTCTCAGACAGGCTGCCCGTTTTTCTCATCCAGGGCCGGCGCGGTGAGAAGCTGCACCGCACGGTCCAGGTCCGCATGGCTCCCCAGGAGCACCAGGATGTCCTGCGGCCTCAGTTGGCAGTCCATGGGCGGGCTCTCCACCGAGACGCCTTCCCGCACCAGCGCCAGGACGCTGGTGCGGCCCTCGAAGTGCGCCTTCAGCTCCCCGAGGGTATGGCCCGCCGCGGGCGCATCCTGCTCCACCAGGAGCGTATCGGCGGTGGCGCCGGTGAGAAACTGGCTGAACCGAGCCAGACTCTTGCCCTCCAGCCTCTGGCCGCGCAACATGCTGTAGCCCTCCCTGCGCACCATCTGCACCTGCAGATTGATGACGTTGCGCGGGACGTGGTACTCCCGCAGCACCCGCGCGAAGATCTCCACCGAGGTCTCGAACTCCTCGGGGATCACCTCATTGGCGCCCAAGGACATCAACCGCGGGATCTCGGCCACGTACCGCGTCCGCACGATGATGTAGAGGTCGGGATTCAACCGCCGCGCGTGCCAGACGATACGCGACGTCGCCTGGGGATCGCTGATGGCCACCACCAGAACACGCGCGCGCGCCACGCCCATGGCCGCCAGCACCGCCGGACGCGTGCCGTCGCCGAACCGGACCCTCTCACCTTCGTCGCGCGCCGCCTCCGGGTTGAGGTCGAGTATCCGGTGAGGAATGGCCACCTCGCGCAAGACCCGGGCCAGGTTCCGCCCGTTGAGCCCATAGCCCACGATGAGGACGTGTCCGGCCGCGTCGTCCGCCGGCGCCCCGGCCTCGGCGTCGCCGCGGTGCAGCACGAAGCCCAGACGGCTTCCGCCCAGGACCAGCAGCGGGGTGGCCAGCATGCTGAGAATCGCGGTGGCGAGAAAGATCTGCTCCTCGCCTGGCGAGAGGAGACGGAAGGCGCCGCCCATCCGGGCAAGGATGAGCGAGAACTCCCCGACCTGAGCCAGCGTCAGACCCAACGCCAGACCAAGCCGCAGCGATCGCTGGAGAAAGGAGAAGATGGCGGTGACAAGGCCGCCCTTGAGCATCACCAGCAGCAGCCAAGAGGCGGCCACGAGGACAAACTCCTGGCCGATGAAGTCGAGATCCACCTGCGTGCCGATGGAGATGAAGAAGATGCCGGCGAAACTGTCCCTCAGCGGAAGGACGTCGGCCACCACCTGGTGGCTGTATTCCGAATCGGAAATGAGGAGTCCGGCAATGAACGAACCCAGGGCCAGGGAGATGCCGGACTGAAAGGCCAGCCAGGCGGTGCCCAGGCAGATGAGCAGCACGAACAGGACAAAGACCTCCTGGCTCCGAAGCCGCGCCACCTGGTGGAGGAGCCACGGCACCAGGAAACGCGAGGAGGTGAAGATGATGGCCACGGCGAGAACGGATTTGCCCAGCGTGACGGCCACCACCTGGAGGGACAACGCCGCGGTCTCCCCCAGCACCGGCACCGACAGCATCATGGGCACGGCGATGATGTCCTGGAGCAGCAGGACGCCCACCGCCAACCGCCCGTGAAGGGTCGAAAGCTCGTCCCGGTCGCTGTAGATCTTGAGCACGATGGCGGTGCTGCTGAGGGCGGCGAGCAGACCGAAGAAAAAGCTGATGCGCGGGGCGTAGCCCAGGTGAAGACCCACCGCCATGACCCCCAGGACGGTCAAGGCCACCTGCAGGAGGCCGCCCGTGAGGATCAACCCTTTCAGGGCGAGAAAACGCTCGAAGGAGAATTCGAGGCCGATGGAGAAGAGCAGCAGCACGATGCCGATCTCCGCCAGGAGATCGAGTTCGGCGCCGTGGCCGATGACGTCGAAGCCATGCGGCCCCATGACCACGCCCACCGCAAGAAAACCGATGACCGTGGGGAGCCGCAGCTTGTGGAAGGTGAAGACCGTGGCCACGGTGAGGGCCAGGACGGTCACCAGACTCGTGAGCACGTCAAGCATGACTGGTTCGGAACGGGAGTCCGAAGATCCCGGCTCTCCGTCACTCCCGCGGAAGCGAGTGTCCCGGAAGCGCGGGGCGGGGACCGCGGCACCGGTCGGGTGTTGAATTCCACATGCGCTTCGGTGAGGATAGACGATTTGCGGCCCCAGGAACAGCAACCGAGGAGACGATGGACGAAAACGACAAGGTCATGGGCATCGACATCGGCGGCACCGGAGTCAAGGCGGCGCTGGTGGACACCCGGAGCGGCGCAATGACGACGGAACGCGTACGGCTGCCCACGCCCCAACCGGCGACACCAGCGGCTGTCATGGAAGCCATTGAAAGCCTGCGGCGGCAACTGCAATGGCGGGGGACGGTGGGCTGCGGCTTTCCGGGTCTGGTCAAGAAGGGCCGGGTCGAGCGGGCCCCGAACCTCGACTCATCCTGGGTCGGCTATGATCTGGCCCGACAGCTTCAGGCGCAACTGGCGGTGCCGCGAGTCGCCATCGGCAACGACGCCGATGCCGCCGGACTGGCGGAGTTCCGGTTCGGCGCCGGCCGGAACGTGAACGGGACCGTGATGATCGTCACCCTGGGAACCGGCATCGGCTCGGCCGTCTTTCGCGACGGCGTGCTCTTGCCCGACACCGAACTGGGCCATCTCGAAATGCACGGCAAGGTGGCGGAAAAGTGGGCCGCCGCCAGCGTCCGCGCAAACCGGAACCTGAGCTGGAAGAAATGGGCCCGGCGACTCAACGAATATCTGGTCCACGCGGAGTACCTCCTGGGCGTCGACCTGTTCATCATCGGCGGAGGGGTCAGCAAGAAGCCCGAGAAGTTCTTCCCTTACCTCCAGGGCGTGGGCTGCCGGGTGGAAGCCGCGTGTCTCGGAAACGCCGCCGGTGTCATCGGCGCCGCCCTGTTCCCCCTGCGCTAGTCGTCCGGTGCCGGATACGCGGCAGCCAGGGCAGCAGCAACGTGTACGGGGGCTCGGTTTCGCGGAGGCTCCGACCGAACCGGGCCAACAGATCCGGAACCTTCGCGCATGCCAGTTCCCGCTCCACCCGCATGCGCGACGACAGCACCTCGGCGGCCGGGCACGCACGGCTGGCCCCGGCCCGGGACAGGACGGCGGCGAAGTCCCGGGTGCGGGCCTCGTGCACCGTGAGATCCTGGATCCGGCCCAACGCGTCCTGGAGTTTTTTCAGGCGCGGCACCACATCCCGCGCCTCGGGCATCAACTCCCCGAGCATCTCCAGAAGATAGCGCAGCTGCTTGCATTCGATCCGAAGGGCGTGGAAGGAAGCGGCATCCGTCGGCTCCCGGAGGCGCGCCCCCTGTTCCAGCATGTTCCGGCACTTCCTCGCCACGCGCGCTGCCGCCAGCGGCAGGATGGGCTTCGTACCCCGTGGTCCCGTTCCGAGGACGCCGGCGTCCTGCACGGATGAGCGCCAGCACCGCAACGCGGCGTGCCAGTCGTCCGAACCCATGACTTCCACCAGCCGGCGGTGGGCCGCCGCCCGCTCGCGCGCGGCAAACTCGAACAGCGGGGTGAGGTCTTGCGCCAGGGGCGGCGCGAGCATGCCCCGGTAGGCGGTCTGCCGCTCCAGGTACACGTCCAGGTCTCTCAGCGCGTTGGTGGACTTGCCCAGCCAGGACAGCGTCTTCCTGAGCCTGTCCACGGGCTCAGGGGAAAAGACGCCCCGGAGCTGTCCCAGACAGGATCGGGCACGGCGCACGGCCACCCGGAAATCATGCAGGAACTCCGTGTCGGTATCGTGGAGCATGCCTTCCTGGTTGGCGCGAACCACCGGGTACTGATCACGAATCACGGCGCCCAGGGCCTCGGCGGCAGTCATGGAGGCGTCGAGCCGGGTCCGGGCGGCGGTGGCCGTGCCCAGGGGATCCAGGGACAGGGCCTCCAGTGCCCGCCGGTAGCGGGAGCCGCTTCCGGCGCGCACCCCGCGCTTTTCCCACCACTCGCATACCTCCCGGAAGATATTCCTGTAGCCCCGTACCTGCCGGACCACGACCGAGTCCGCCAGCCGCGCACTCCGCCTCCCGTCCGCCACTTCGTCCTGGTTCAACAAGACGCGCAGGACCGTCTTCTGATCGTGGTTCCACCGGTACCAGATGCGCACTCGTGAGCGCACCGAAAACAGCCGGAGCAGGGCCCGGTTCCGGGTCAGCGGCGCCAACTCGTCCCGCAACGCGCCAGGCGGCAGGCCGGCGGCGAATTCCGGAAGGCCGTCGAACTCCATGCGGCTCCGCGGGTCCGACCCATCCAGGCTCCCCAGGTGCAGCACACCCCCGGAACTCCACAGGGCGCGCGAATGGGCGAAGAGCCGCCCGTCGTGAGTGTCGAGGTACACGGCCTCGCGGACCAGGCGCGGCCCCTGGCGCAACGCGTACTGATGGCGCAGCTCGCGCAGCAATCGTGGCCCGGACCGGCCCCGGGGAATATCGAACGTCCGCTCCGAGACTGTGCCGGACAGTGTCACCCTCCCCGTGCGGGAACCGGAATAAACCGCAACAGGGCGGCCAACTCCTCCCAAAGCTCCCGATAGCGCTTCGTTGCCGTGCCGGAGGGCCGGAAGGCCGGCAACGGCGCCCGCACCAGGCCCATGCTCTCGACATCCGCGGCATAGGGAATCACGGCCGTCAGCCAATTCCGGGACTCCTCCCTCATGGCCGCCATGGTCGCCCGGTGCATCCTCTTGCGCGCCTCCACCATGGAGAAGAAAGCCCGCATCCGGTTCTCGTCATGACCTTTGCGCCGGATGAAGGCCCGCAGGATGGAGTAGGCCCGAACGGCCAGCGTTGACGGGACCACCGGGACCACCAGCAGGTCCGCCGCCATGAAGATGCCCTCGGCCAGCAGGGAGGCGGTGGCGGGGCTGTCCAGCACGATCAGGTCGTACTCGGCCCGGAACGGATCGAGTATCTCCCGCAGGCGTTTCCTGGAACGTCTGACCCGCCCGAGTGCCGCATCCAGATGCCGGTGGGACCAGTCCGCCGGCAGCAGATCCAGCCGCTCGTAGTCGGTTCCCTTGATGTTGTCGGAAAACTTCGTCCGCCCTTCAAGATAGACCGTTCCGGCCTTCCTGAGCCTGGGCTTGATACGAAAGTAGTAGGTGGTCGAACTCTGCGGATCAAGATCGCAAACGAGCGTCCGGAGTCCGGATTCGGCACTGAGGTAGGCCAGATTCACGGCGGTGGCGGTCTTTCCGACACCACCCTTCAGGTGATAGACGGCCATGACCCTGCCCGGTCCGGACTTGCCCCGCATCGTCAAGGATCCAGCCAGGTCCGGCGGACCGCCGTGGCGGTTGGTGGCCACGCCCCCGGTGGCCACCAACCATGCGCGCTTCAGCTTCGGGGTTTTCTGGGCGGGACGATGGCGTCCTTGCAGGCTTTCGCAACGCGAAACTTGACGACTCTTTTTGCCGGTATCTTGATCGCTTGCCCCGTCGCCGGATTGCGCCCCATGCGCGCCTTCCTGTTTGTCTTCACGAGCCGTCCGAGGCCCGGCACGATGAAAACCCCGTTCTTCTTGACCTCCTTGACCGCCAGCGTCGCCAAGTTGTCGAGGAAGTCCTTTGCGACCCGTTTGTTCAGGTCGCACTTGGCCGCCAAATCGGTCACTATCTGTGCCTGCGTCATCTTCGTAGCTGCCATGCCTCTCCCTTCCATGTCCTCCGAACCACCGAAGGCAAATCAAAATGAGCCGTAATATACGCGCATTTGCTCGAACTGTAAAGAATACGAGGAAAACGCAACGAGCAAATGTCGGCGGCGGTCCGCCGACAGGCCCCCCCCTTGCTACGGAATACTCGCCCGCCAGTCGGGCAAGCGCGGGTGCGGGCGGCGGAACCCGTGGATGATATCGCTGTGGGCGAGGTCGTCATACCGGAACGAAGGCGGGTCCGAGTTGATCCGGGAGTGATACCGCATCAGTGTCAGATACCGTTTGACCAACTCGGGCAGCAGGAAGTTTCGGCGCACGTGCTCCCGTCCCTGCCGGCCGAGAGCGGCCGCCGCCTCGCCGTCATCCAGCACCGTTGCCATGTGCGAAGCGATGGCATCCACGTCCAGCGGCTCCACCAGGTAACCTGTCACGCCGTCGACGATCTGCCGCTTGATGCCGCCCACCCGGGAACCGATCACCGGCGTCCCGTGCCAGAGTGCTTCTGTCACGACCAGCCCGAACCCTTCCCGGGTGGACACATGCACGAAGCCCCGCGCGATGCGCATCAGGGCGCCCACCACCCGGTCGTTGTCCTCGACGTTGACCCAGAACCGCACATCCGGGTGGCCGTCCGCCTGCCGCTTCAGGTCGTTCAGCACCCCCTCGCCCTCGGGGTCGTCGGACGCGGTGTTCCCGATGAAGAGGAGGCAGGGCTTCGGGTCCCGGCGCCGCCCCTCGCAAAGGCGCTGGAAGGCCTTCAGTATCGTGCCCTGGTTCTTGTGAACGTCGTAACGGGAAATGGCCGCGAGCAGGGGCCGTTCGGGGTCCACGCCGTGGGCCTGGAACAGGGGTTGCAGAATGTCCAGGGCTTCCGTCCGGGTATGGTGCCGGTTCTTCTCCGCCAGGGGGTCGATGCAGGGCATGATCTCGTACACCGGAATCTTGAGCCCCGGGCCCACGAACTCGTGCATGGTGAAGACGGCGCCGTCACAGTGGTTGACGTAGGGCAACAGGAAGCGCCAGACGGTCCGGTCGGGAGCCGAGGTATCGATGTGGCAGCGCCAGATGACGTTGCCGAGAATCGGCGCGTTCATGATCATGGCCGCCGGCTGCGGATCGTGGATGACGGTGAGATCCGACGCGATGAAGGTATTGCAGGCGTTCTCGTCGATGGTGTCGAGGTAGGCGCCGAAGATCTCCTCCAGGGAGATGGGCGGCCCCGCTCCCTGCAGCAGGTTGTGAAACTTCTTGGTGACCTGGAAGAACTCACGGTTGCCGCGAATGGTGCACCACCGGGCATCGACACCCAGCAGCCGGGCCAGGGGAACGGCGCTGCGAAGCATCTCGGCCACTCCGCCGCCCACGGCCGTGGAGTTGACGTTCACCCAGCCGTGCCCTGTCAACGGCTCCGCAAGACGCCTGAGCTCGTCCAGCCCGGCCCTGCCGATGACCGCCTCATAGTCGGCGAGGCCGAAGGCTTGCTCCGGCCGATGTTCCTCCAGGCCGGCAACGGTCTCGTCCCTGTGGGCTTCGGGCGGCGGTGGGGGCGCGGGGAACCCCGGAGCGCCGGTGGTTTCGTTCAAGAACGTCAAGGCCTGCCCTCCTGTGCCATGAGAATGGGCAACGATTTGCCCGACCATTAAAAGAGTTACGGACGAATGTCAACCGCCGTGGCGGGAACGAAAAGAGTTCTTGCCAGAGGGCCGGGGTTGAAGTATCCTCTCACCACTTCGTTCACTCGACCGACTCCCAGCATGCATGCCAGAAAGCCCCATTTTCTGCGAAATACGATGATCACCGGGATCCTGATCCTGATCCCGCTGTTCGTCACCTACATCCTCATCGCGTTCCTGTTCAACCTGCTGGGTAACGCGGGCGCGCCGATCATCCGCGGCTTCCTGGCCTTCCTCGACCTGGGCGAGATTCGTTGGTTGACGCCACTGGTTCCGTTCATCAACCTGGTCATCGTCCTGTCGCTGATCTTCTTCATCGGGCTGGTGGGCACCAACATCGTCGGCCGGCGCATCCTGGCGACGCTCAACCAGGTGGTCATGCGTCTCCCTCTGGTGAGCACCGTCTACGGCGCGGTCAAGCAGGTGGTGGAGACCCTCCAGGGTCCTCACCGCAGCTTCCAGCGGGTGGTGCTGCTGGAGTATCCCAAACAGGGGGTGTGGATGATGGGGCTCGTGGCCACCCGCAGAACCGACACCTTCAACGTCTCCCCCGCCGAGACCCTGCTGGCCGTCTTCGTGCCGACGACGCCGAACCCCACCTCCGGCTTTCTCGTACTGGTGCCCGAGGAAGAGGTTGTCGAAACCGACTACACCGTCGAGGAAGCCTTCAAGTTCATCGTCTCGTCCGGCATCGTCGGCAGAGAGTTTGCGCCGCCGGAACGGGTGCCCGAGCGGGTAACGGAGGCCGTTCCGGAATAGCGCCGGGAGCTCTCCTCACGCCGGCATCCCGGCGGAAGGTTCGTTGGGTGGCGGCGCGGGCTCCGGGGTCCCACCGGGGTCGGCGAAGCGGTCGTTGAGGGTCTGCACGTAGCCGTTGGCTTCGGTGATGACCTGAGAGAGTTGCCGACGGGTGCTCTGGCTCCAGCCGTACGGGCGGACGGTGAAGGTGGCCCGGAACAGGCGGGTGCTCTTGCGGAAACCGGCGGCAAGAGCATCCAGCACCGTCCCGTCGCGGCCGCTGTCCAGTTCCGCTCCGAGCCGCTTGAGCAGGCGGCGGGTGACAAGCCGCCGGAAGGTATGATGGATATAGCCGGCGGCCCCGGCCACCACCGCCAGCGCCGCCCAGGCCCACCCTGATTCGGTCCACAGAGCGGTCCAGAAGGGATGCGAGAACCGCAGGCCGTTCCATTCTCCGGTCCACAGGGTCCAGATCAGGGCGATGACGACAAGCCCCGCGAAGGCGATGCCGTCCAGCCAGCGGACCCGCCGCCGCCATTCCGTGATCATCGCCTGCAGGCGCGGCACCAGACGCAACTCGATATCACGGGCGCCCTGCTCGAGCACTCCCATGACGCGGTAGGCCCGGTCCACCTCCACCTGCCGGATGCGCCGGTGGATCTCGACCAGGTCGACGTCGCGCTTCTGCTCGAAGCGCGCGCGCAGCCCCTCGTCCTCGATGGAGATGGCCGCGCCGGGACTGTAGATGCAATAGAACCGCCCCGCGGTAAGCCCCTTCTGCGCCAGCGCCCGCTGCCACGAGCCCACGATGTCCTCCGGGTTGTTCTCGCGGGCCGTGTGGTCCATCTGGTTCAGCACATACAGGAACTTGCTCGAATCGGTCCGGTGAATCGTCTCCGCCACCAGGTGCTGGAGGGTGTCCTGCATGGTGCCGGGTTCCGGATGCCTGGCGTCGAAGAACACCAGCACGAGATCCGCAAGGTCCATGATGTGGTCGGTGACGCGCAAGGTTTCCGTCCGCTGCTGGTCGGCGTCGAACCCCGGCGAGTCGATGATGATCTTGCCCCGAAGCACCTCGCTCGGGCAGGTCTTGAGCTGGAGATAGGCATCGATACGGCTTCCTTCGCCCGCGCTGGTCTCCTCGATGGCCCGGCTCATCTTGTAGAACGGAAACCGGGGGTCGGCGTCCAGCGCCACCCCCGGCAGCACCCGGACACCTTCCTCCCTGCCGAAGCACAGCACCGTAAACCGGTCGTCCACCGCCTGGTTGCCGGTGGGCTGCACCGGCTGGGCCAGGAAATCGTTGATGAACGTCGACTTGCCGGACGAGTAGGTGCCCAGGACGGCCACCAGCGGCCACCACGGAATGCGCGTGGCATGGGACTCGTCGGGGCCAAGAAACCCCAACCGGCGCGAGATGGCGTCGAGCTTGCGGAAACTCCGAACCGCGCTCAGAAGAATCGGGTTCTCCGTGCGCAGGTGATTCTCCAGGCTTTCCAGCCTCGCTTCCAGTTCAGCCGGCACGGCCCCCCCTTCGTTCGTCTACGCGTCCGGGCCGCCGACCGCCGCGCCGGCGGTCGCCAGCCGCTGCAACGCGCGCGCGACATAAACGCGGGTCATGCGCTTTCGATACCAGTAATCCATGTCCGCATTGTCCAGCGGATGGGATACGCGCATGGCCCGTTCCGCAGCTTCGGCGATGGCGGCACCGTCCAACGGCTTGCCGCACAGAACTTCGGGCGCGGCTTCCACCACCTTGGGCGCGGAAGCCACCGCGGTCAGCACGATCCTGGCCTGCGCGCAGATCCCCGAACCATCGACCCGCAGGGCCGCCGCCACGCCCAGCACGGGGAAGTCGAAGGAGCCTCTGCGACGCAGCTTGAGGTAGACGTTGCGCCATCCGAACGACTCCTCCGGGATCCACACCCCCTGCAACAACTCGTCCGGCTGCTTGGCCAGATAGTGGATGCCGTCGTCCCGGTACAGGCTGCCCAGCAGCACCTGGCGGCGGCCTCCGGCGCCCACGAGAACGGCCTCGGCGCCGAGACTGCCGAGCACCGGCGCGGTGTCCGAGGAGCAGATGGCGAGGCAGACGCGGCTCCCCGGCGCCACCAGACAGATGTCTCCGTCCTTCTTCAGGCAGAAACCCACGGCCTGACGCCAGAAGAACGACTGGTCATAGTAGTTGCAGCGCGTGTCCACGAACAGATTGCCGCCGATGGTGCCGGCGTTGCGCAGCTGAAGCGTCGAGACCAGGCCGGCCGCGTCCGCCAGCGCCGGAAAGGCGCGGCGCACCGTCGCATGGCCGGACACCGCGCTCAAGGTTTCCCCGGCGCCGACCCACAGCCCGCGCCCCTCTTCCCGGCGGATGCCCCGATGTTCTTCCACCCGGCTCAGCGAAACCAGGTAGCGCGGCGTGAACTGCCCCCGCTTCATCTTGGGATAGACGTCGGTACCGGCGGCCACGGCCATGGCCGCCGGCCCCAGCTCCCTCAGCGCACGCGACGCCTCCGCCAGGGTCCGGGGCCTGATATAGGTGAAGTCGGGAAGTCGCAGCACGGCATCAACTCTTCTGCGGCACCTCGACGCCCTGCCCCGGGGCCCAGCGAATGGGCGCGGGGAACGCGAAGTCGGGCACCGTGGGGGCCTTGAGCCGGTGGTCCAGGGCCCGCAGGATCTTGTCCGGGGTCACGGGTATCTCATGCAGGCGCACCCCCACGGCGTCATGAACGGCATTGGCCACGGCCGGGATCACCGGCAGCAACGGACCCTGGCCCGCCTCCTTGGCGCCGAAGGGACCCTCGGGATCGTCGGTCTCCACCAGGATGGTCTCGATGGGCGGCGTTTCCAGCGTTGTCGGGCTTTTGTATTCGAGGATCGATGGAATCTTGTGCACACCGGATTTCCGGAACACCTGCTCCTCCATCAGCACCTCGCCCAGGGCCATGTAGACGCTGCCCTCCACCTGTCCCTGCACCCACAGCGGGTTGAAGGCGCGGCCGCAGTCGTGGGCGATCCACACCTTGTCGATGTGGAGCGCGCCGGTGGCACTGTCGCAGTGGAGCTCCACGACCGCGGCGGAGTAGCTGTAGGCCGGGGTGGGGCCGACCCCCGCCCCCTTGTAGTCGCCCGGATGGCGGGGCGGCCGGTAGCTGCCGGTGGCGCCCAGCGTGCCGAACCGGCTCTCCGTCCGCTCGACGCATTCGGCAAAACCCAGCGCCCGGTCGGGCAGGCTGCGGCTCCGCACCCGGCCCTCCGCCATCTCCAGGTCGTCGGCGGGCACCTCCAGGAGTTCGGCGGCGACCTGGAACAGGCGCTCCCTGAGGTTGCCGCAGGCCTGGATGGCGGCGTTGCCGGTCATCACCGTGACCCGGCTGGAATAGCTTCCCAGGTCCACCGGTGTGAGGTCGGTATCGGCGGTCACCACCCGCACGTCCGCCGGCTGAAGCCCCAACTCTTCCGCCACCGCAAAGGCCAGGACGGAATCGGAGCCCTGGCCGATCTCCGTGGAGCCGCAGAAGACGGTGACGCCGCCGCCCCGGTCGGCGCGGAGCTGGACCCCCGAGTGGGGCATGTCGTTCCAGTAGATGGGCAGGCCGGCGCCGCTGATGTAGGAGCTGGCGGCGAAGCCGACGCCGTGTCCCCAGGGCAGCGAACGATGCTTCGCCTTCCAGCCTGAGCGCTCGGCCACCTTCTCGATGCACTCCCGCAGCCCGATGGTGCTGACCCGCAGGCCGTTCACCGTAACGGTGCCGGGCTCCACCACCTGCTTGAGCCGCAACTCCACCGGATCCATGCCCAGCTTCTCCGCGATCTCGTCGAGCTGCACCTCCATGGCGAACCGGGGCTGGGGCGTGCCGTGGCCGCGCTTGGGGCCGCAGGGCGGCTTGTTGGTGAACACCCGCGCGCCTTCGAACTTGTAGGCCGGCAGACGGTAGGTCACGGTCTGCAACGCCCCGGTGTAGTAGACCGTGGCCAGTCCGTAGCTGCTGTAGCCGCCGCCGTCGAGAAAAGACCGGAACCACATGGCCTTGAGCGTGCCGTCACGCTTGACCCCGGTCCGCATCCACATCTTCACCGGGTGGCGCCCCCGGTGGACATAGAAAGACTCTTCCCGGCTGAGCGTGATCTTCACCGGTCGGCCGGTGATCATGGCCAGCCTGGCCACCGCGATCTCGTGGGAGAACGGGTCGCTCTTGCCGCCGAAGCCGCCGCCCACCGGCGTGGCGACGACCCGGATGCGGCCCATGGGCAGGTCCAGAACCCGGGAAAGGGCCCGGTGCACGTAATGGGGCGTCTGGGTCGAAGACCATAGCGTCAGCTTGCCGTCCGGGGTGAAGGTCGCCAGCGCGCAGTACTGTTCCATCGGCAAGTGGGTGTTGCCCTGGAAGAAATACGTGCCCTCGACGATCTCGTCCGCCTCCTCGAAACCGGCGTCGACGTCGCCGAACTCGAAGGAGACCGCCTTCTGGACGTTGGCTTGCCGGTTCCAGGTGTGGATGCGGCGGTCTGCCGCCCGGAGGGCCTCTTCGATGGAAAGAACGGGGTCGAGCACCTCGTAGTCGACATCGATGAGGCGCAACGCCTCCTCCGCCGCGTCCTCGCTGGCGGCGGCCACGGCCGCCACCGGGTCGCCGACGTAGCGGACCTTGTCCACCGCCAGCGCCTCCTCATCCTGGGTCGACGGCATGATGCCGAACTTCGTGGGCACGTCCTCGCCGGTGATGACCGCGTGGACTCCGGGCAGTTCTCGTGCCCGCCGCACCGACACGCCGTGAATCAGCGCATGCGGATGCGGGCTGCGCAACAGCCGGGAGAAGAGCATGCGCGGCATCGCCAGGTCGTCCGCATAACGTGTGCCGCCCGCACACTTGGCCGGCCCGTCGATGCGCGGCAACGGCTTGCCGATGACGGAGAAACCCTTCTTCTTCATGGCCTTCCCGCTCACCCTTGCCATCCGTCCGTTTCCTTGACCGCCCGCTCCACCGCCTCGATGATCTTGGTATAGCCGGTGCAGCGGCACAGATTGCCCGACAACGCCTCCTCGATGTCGGCGCGCGCCGGGTCGGGCCGCTTGTCCAGGAGCGCCTTGGCCGCCAGCAGGATGCCGGGAATGCAGTAGCCGCACTGGGCCGCGCCCAGGTCGGCGAACGCCCGCTGCAGGGGATGAGGCCGGCCCGCGCGGGCAAGGCCCTCCACCGTGGTGATCTCCGGCCCCTCGGCCTCCACCGCCAGCACGAGGCACGAATAGACGGGCTCCCCGCCCACGAGCACCGTGCAGGTGCCGCACTCCCCCAGCTCGCAGCCGTGCTTGGTGCCGGTGAGTCCCATCTCCTCCCGCAGCACCTCCAGCAGGCTGTGGGTGACGTGGCCCGCCACCTCGCAAAGCTCGCCATTGACCCGCAGGCGCAACAGGCGCATTCCCGCCATCGTCTCGATGCTGGAAGGATTGTCGCTCAATTCCGGAAGAACCTCCTGGCCTTGAGTTCGAAACGGGGCAGCGTCCCCGGCGCCACCACCTCCACCACCGGGCGGAGGTGCAGGCCGTGCCGAATGGATTCGGTCACGCCCTCCTGGAGCCCCGCCGCACCCGCCGCCGTGGCCGGCTCCACCGTGATCTTGAGTTCGGCCAGACCATCGCTCTCCCGCACCTCGACGCGGAACTCCTCGATCTCGGGAAACCGCCGCAGGACGCCTTCCACCGCGCTCGGGAAAACGTTGACGCCCCGCACCACCCACATGTCATCGACGCGCCCGAGAACGCCCCCCTTCAACACCAGCGAGCCGCGCCCGCAGGCGCAGCGGCCGCGGCGGGGCTCCACCAGGTCGCCGGTGCGGTAGCGGATGACCGGGCTCCCCACCCGGCCCAGATTCGTCAGCACCAACTCGCCCCGACCGCCGTCCGGCACCGGCTCGCCCCTCTCCGGGTCCACCACCTCGGCGACGAACTCATCCTCGTTGACATGCACGCCCCCCGCCGGCACCCCGCAGGCGAAGCCGAAGGCGCCCACCTCGGTGGCCCCGGTGTGGTCGAAGCAGCGGGCGCCCCACGCCTCCTCGATGCGCTGCTTCGTCGCGGCGATGCTGGCCCCGGGTTCCCCCGCGTGGACGGTGATGCGGACAGCGGAGTCCCGGGCCGGGTCCATGCCCGCCCGGCGCGCCTCCGCCGCCATGTGCAGGGCATACGTCGGGGTGCAGACCAACACGGTGGCGCCGTAGTCCAGCAGGCTCCTGAGCCGCTGCCGCGTGGTCTGCGCCGCGCCGGAAATGGCCAGCGCGCCGACCTTGCGGGCGCCTTCCCAACCGCTCCAGAAGCCCACGAACGGCCCGAAGGAAAACGGGAAGAAGATCCGGTCCCCGGCTTCGACCCCGGCCGCCTCCAGCACCGCCCTCCAGCACTCGCCCCACCAGTCCCAGGATGCCTCGGTGTCCAGCCAGTACATGGGCCGTCCGGTGGTGCCCGAGGTCTGATGCACGCGAATGTACCGCTCCAGCGGATACGTCAGGTCACTGCCGAAGGGTGGATGCCGGATCTGATCGTCCACCAGCTCCTGCTTGGTGGTAAACGGCAGGCGGGACAGCGGTTCCCGTCCCCGCAGAGGCGGCACCGCGCACCCCGCGAGCTTGCGACGATAGAACCCGTTGGTCCGGAGCACCTCGCCGAGCATGTCGTTGAGCCTGTCCAGCCGGGCGCGTTCCATGTCCATTCAACCTTGACACGGAACGCCGGCGGGGCTCAAGCTTTCCCGCCACGGCGCGGCCGGTCAGCCCAGGCGCTGGCCGGGACGAATGCCGGCCGCGCCGGCGTATTCCGCGGCGGCCACCTTGTGCCGCCGGTCGTGGGGCCTCACCCGCTGCACCACCACGCTCGCACCGCCGGCGGCCACCGCCATGCCGGCGCCGGAAATATCCAGAACCTCTCCGTGGGTTCCCGTCCCGGTTCCCAACCGGCTGCCATACAGCTTCAACCTGTTCCCGCGGGCGGTGGTCCAGGCCCCGGGTTGAGGGTCGGTGCCGCAAATGAGGCGATGGACCTCTTCCGCCGGCCTGGACCAGTCGACTTCGGCATCCGCCTCGCGGCACCAGCCCTCGTAGGTGGCGCGGCCGTGGTCCTGGGCGATGCGCGGCGCCTTCCCGACGCGCACCAACTCCACCGCCTCCGCCATGGCATTGATGCCCATGGGAAAAAGCTTGTCGAAGTAGAGGCTGCCCACGGTATCGTCCCGGGCGATGGCCACCTCCTTCTGCAACAGGATCGGGCCCTCGTCCAATCCTTCGTCGGGCCAGAAGATGGTAAGGCCGGTCTTGTCGTCCCCCATGATACGCGCCCAGTTGATGGAGCTGGGGCCGCGGTGCCGCGGCAGCAGCGACGGGTGATACTGGATGGTGCCCAGCCTCGGCGCATCCAGCACCCGTTGCGGCACCATCAGGGTGACGTAGGCCATGACGCACAGGTCGGCGTGAAAGGACTTCACGAACTCGAACGCCGGGTCCGTCTTCCAGGTCGTGGGCTGGTGCACCGGCAACCCCCGCTCCCGGGCCGCCTGCTTGAGCGGGTCCGGGGGCCGGCCCTCGCGGTCCGGCGGACAGAAGACCCCCGCCACCTCGTCCGGCACCGCCGCCAGCCGTTCCAGCACCGCCTTGCCGAACGCCTGCTGCCCGTGGATCAGAATCCGCATCGGACTCCTCCGCACCCCGCGGCACTGACGCGCGGATGAACTTCATGGGCGCGGGTCATGCGCCGCGTCACGCCGTTCCGGGAACTTCGATCATACCAACACGATCCGGCACTGACAATTTTCGCGACGGCTTTCGCAACGGACTCCGCAAGCGAATTTTCGCGACCGAATTCGTCACGGACCGCAACAGGCGGACCGTCACCGACCATTCGGGGCCGGCGCCACCCATCGGGCACGGTGGCCGCCGGCGGGTGGGCGGCAGGTCCCCGGGGGCACCGCGGGCTCAGACTGTCTTGGTCAGCGTCAGGTGGTTGAAGCCGTCCTCCCGGCGGTATCCGATGTCGTCCGCGAACTTGAGCACCAGCTGGATACCGATGCCGCTCCCCTCGACCCGATCCGCCAGAAACGCCTCGAAGTCCGGCTCCAGGTTGTCGGCAAGCGGGTCGTACTCACGGGCGTCGTCGACAATGTGCACGACCAGGGTCCGGGTCTCTTCGTGAAACTGCAGGTCCACCTCGATCTCGTGTTCGGCCGCGTCGTTGTACCCGTAGTTGATGGTGTTCATGACCCATTCCTCAAGGG
Source organism: uncultured Binatia bacterium (SeqCode) (assembly GCA_964291295.2). GTDB lineage: Bacteria > Desulfobacterota > Binatia > UBA9968 > JAJDTQ01 > JAJDTQ01. The sequence continues at coordinate 116,631 of OZ219754.1, forward strand.
CCAACTGCAACTGGAACCGCGCCTCGTACGGGAACGCGTGGCGTCCGGCGAACTCCTCGACTTGCTGAGCGAGACGTCCGAGCTCGGCACTGTCGTTCTTGAGCATGAGGCTCAGGGCCTTCTCCGGATCGGTAACGGCGAGTTCCGTCGGACGTCTGGACGGGGCGACCGGCGGGAGCGCATCCGCGACGATGGCCTTCAACGCGGCGACATCGATGACCGCCTTCACCGAGTACTTGGCACTCCTGGGCGGCCAGGGCTCGGCGGGGTCCTTGAGAATGAGCTGCCTGATCTGATCGAACAGGTCCGCCACCAACGGCACGCGGCGGACCGCGTCAAAGGCCCGCTCCTTCTCCCGCAGCCGCATGTGGCGGTAGAAGGTCGTGTACGCCACGGAGTGGTTGTGGCCCAGGTCGAGCACGTCCATCAGCGAATCCGGCCCGTCGAGCGGCAGCTTCGCCGCACGGTGCAGTTCCGCCAGCGGTTCAGGTCCGATGCGGTCCTCATCAAGCCCCTTCCGGAAACGGCAAAGCGCTCCCAGCACGGCGAAATAGTCCGGTCTCGGCGGCTGGGTGAAGGTCCACAATGGCCGCACCGGGTCGTTCAGATATCGCGGCTCCCCGGCCTTGTGCTCACGTCCCAGAATGGCGTTCCGGTGGGGAAAGCGGCCGAAGACCAACAGCGCGTCGGAGTGCTCGATGGAGGCCTTGATGAACGACCAGCTGATGAACTGGTTGATCCTGCGGCGGCCCGACGCCACCACCCCCGCCAGATCCTTGCTCCAGCGCACGTACTTGTCGACGCACAGTTCCTGAAGCGCCAATTCTTCCGCGTGGGAAAGCGGCACATACACCCACATTCGCTCCAGGATGTTGAACTCGGTCATGTCCCAGGCCGTCGTGCACAGATGCTCGGCCATGCGTACGGTAACGGAGTCGTTGGCGTACGCCACCGGGGTGCCCCGGTAGACGCTGCGCGGGAACTGGTCGAGCACGATGAGTTTCGCCAACACGCCCTTGGGAGTCTCCCATGCGGGATCGGAAAAGAATGCGTCCACCCCTTCCTTGTGGATCTGCTCGCACCAGTCCCGCTGGGCGTCGAAGAACTCCTTGTTCTCGGCGCTGCGGGCAAAGGGACCGAGGCGCCACATCAACATCCGGTCGCGCCAGTTGTCCCGGCTGGCGTCGCCAACCGAGCGCATCCCGCCCAACCAGAAACTGAGAACCCCCTCAGGGGTTCGCGAAGAAATCGTCATGTCCGTCCTGTCTCCAAAAAAAACTCGGGCAACCCTCGGGTTGAATCACCGGTTCCCATATCATACAGTTTGGAAACAATTAATGACAATCATGGTAATGAAGAGAGCAAATGAGAGATCAAAGAACAGGTTGTAAAAGAACAGATTGATGAAAAATGCAACGAAGGATGAACGGAGAGTCATGGGACAGGTTGCATGAGATCTGTTGAACTGCGTTTTGCACAAACCGCGGCCGGGCATGGAGGGCCTGTCGGCGTCCGCCGGCAATCGTGCGAGTCGGGCCTGGGGCGCGCACGAAGTCGGTGGCGGCAGTCAGTCGAGGTCAACGCATGATCTTCCCGATTCCAGGAAAAAACGCCAGCCGCTGGCTTCTTGTCCCATGTCTGTTGGTGCTCGCGGCGGCGTCCGCGGCCGCACGGCCCGCCGCCCCCGAGACCCCCATCGATTCCGAGGCCGCCCACCGGCCGCTTTTCCTGGAAGAACGATTTCCCTCTGCGGCCACATGCAGGACATGCCACGAGGATCATTACCGCGAGTGGTCGGTGTCGCCGCATGCCTATTCCCAGATGAGCCCCGTCTTCAACGCGTTGCACGGCGTCAGCCTTCAGCGAACCAACGGAACCATCGGCGACTTTTGCATCCGCTGCCACTCACCCGTGGCCATGGGCCTTGGAGAGCCCTTGTTCATGAGCACCGCGGATCGGCATGTGGGTGCTCGTGAAGGCACCACCTGCATTGTCTGCCACCGTGTCAACCGCGCCTACGGGAAGGAAAGCGGCCGGATCAAGATCCTTGAGGGCGATCTCTTCGACACGGTCTACGGCACCGCCGGCAATGAGGAACTCCAGCGTGTGATCGCGAGCGAGGCCTACCAGGTCAACGCCGAGCGGGGCGAGCCGGGCAGGGCCATCCACGCCGAGGCGGAGCCGTTCTTCCAACTGGTCACTCCAGGGTTCTGCGGCACGTGTCACGATGTCAACTCACCCAATGGATTCCGTCTCGAGGAAGCCTTCAGCGAGTACAAGGCATCGCCGGCCGCAAGGCAGGGGATATCCTGTCAGGACTGCCACATGGGAACGGAGCCGGGGCGGCCGTCGGGATACGCCCGGGAGCCGGCGGCCCGCATCGGCGGTGTGGAGACCCGGCCGCGAAAGCGCACCAACCACATGTTCCCGGGACCGGACCATTCGGTGATCCATCCGGGTATCTTTCCACACAACCCCGAGGCCGCGGAACTGGCCACCATCCGTGAGTGGCTGGCGTTCGACCACAAGGCCGGATGGGGCACGGACGGATTCGAGGACAATGTCCCCGAGGGCGCCGTCTTTCCCGCACGCTGGAATTCCGTGGATGACCGGTATGACGCGCGCGAGATACTGGACCGGCAGATGGCGCTCCTGGACGAGTACATGGCCCAGCGAAAGCGGGTGTTGCAGGAGGGCTTCACGCTCGGCGCGGTGGTGACCGAACGGGCGGATGAGCGGGGGATCCGTTTCAGGGTGGAGGTGCGCAACAACACTTCCGGCCACGGAGTGCCCACCGGCTTCGATGCGGAACGACTGGTCTACCTGCAGGTCACGGTGACGGACCGGGATGGCCAGGTCCTCTTCCGGTCCGGTGACCTGGATCCCAACGGCGACCTCCGCGACGGTCATTCCCGGTACGTTCATGACGGCGAACTGCCTCGGGATCCCCACCTGTTCAACCTTCAGTCCAAGTTCCTCATTCGCAACTTCCGCGGCAGCGAGAGCGAACGGGTCATACCGGTCAACGCCTCCTCCGACCCCTTGCCTTTCCTGCGTCCGTTGACGCAGTCGGGCATCCTCCTGGCACGTCCGGTGGGCTTGCGGAAGCACCGGAAGAACATCGAGCCTGGCGGGAATCGCTGGGGAACCTACGAGATCCCGGGCCGCCGGCTGACCGGAAAGGCCCCGTACACCGCCCATATCCGATTGATCTTCGGCATGGTTCCGGTCCATCTCGTGGACGAGATCAAGGGCGTGGGGTTCGACTATGGCATGAGTGCCCGGGAGGTGGCGGAAGGGGTACTCGCCGGCCATGTCACGCTGCGGGAGCGCGACGTGGAATTCAACGTGCCCGCACGGAACGGCCGCGACGTTCGATGAGATCATGACCGATTCGGGTCCGACACGCCTGATGGGCGGGAAGAATGGGCGGGCATGCATGCCTGCCGCCATCGTGATGGCGCTGGCGTTGCTTGGAGCGGCGCCAGCGGCGTCCCCCGACACCGGGAACGAATCGCCGGAGCCTCCCCGAACGGCGGAGCCCGGGAGCCGCCTGTCGGACCAGCCGCTCCCGCTGCAGGTCGAGAAGGTACCCGACCGCCCGGCGCTGCTGCTGGAACTGGGGGAGCCCTTTCTTGGAACCGGTCCGCTGGGTCGGGAGTTCCAGCTGCCGACGGGGGCGGTGTGGCGGCCCGCGCTCTGGCTCTTCGGAACCTATCGGACCGCGATACAGACCTTCGACAACGACACCACCGCGTTGCGGACTCCCGACTACCAAGGAACGCCCATTACGGAGTGGTCGCACCGCGTCGATCTTTTCGCCAATCTCAAGCTGTCGGCCACGGAACGCTTCCTCATCGGACTACGGCCCGTCGACCGCGGGATCGAGTTCACCCGCCTGTCCTTCCAGCCGCAGAGCGAGTTCACGACCTCGTTCAACTCGGTGGTCCGCACCCTGTTCCTCGAGGGCGATTTCGGCGAGATCTTTCCGAACCTCGACGTGGAAGACAGGCGAATGCTCGACTTCGGTTTCTCGGTCGGCCGGCAGCCCATGCTCTTCCAGGACGGATTCCTGATCGACAGCGGGCAGATCTGTCATCCCGACGCCGTGACCCTGGTGCGCAACAACCTCCCGTTGCCGGGCGCGTCCAATCTGCGGGCTGCCCTCGTCTATGCCTGGGGCAACAATTTCCGGGACAACAACCGGTACGATCCGTACGCCAGGTTCTACGGCTTTTTCACGGAAGCGGACTTTGCCCTGACGACGGTGGACGTGGACTTCGTCTGGCTCGAATCCAAGGCCACGGGCAACGCCTTCCATGCCGGGATCCGGGGGGTTCAGCGCCTCGGGCCGTTCAACACCACGTTCGCCCTCAATACCTCGCACCCGCTGGAGCGCGAAACACCGGCGACAGGCCGCGGTACGCTGTTGTTCCAGGAAACCTCCTGGACCCCGCCGCACACCGACAACGTCCTCTATCTCACCACGTTCTGGGCCATCGAGGAGTTCGCCTCGGCCTTCCGTGGTCCCGACATGGGCGGGTCACTGGGGCGGGCCGGGATTCTGTTCCAGGCACAACAGCTGGACCGCTACCGGGGAGCGTTGGACAGTCAGGCCCACAATGTCGTCGGGGGCAGTCTCGGGTATCAGATGTTCTTCGACGGTACGCGGCGGCAGCTCATCCTCGAACTGGGAGGGCGCAGGAACACGAAACGGACGGACGGGGCGGCCGGGGCGGATGAACTCGCCGCGGGCCTGCGATTCCAGCAGGCTTTCGGCCGACACTTTGTCGCGCAGGTGGATACCTTCAGTACCCTTCGGGAAGGAAGGAACCTCGCCTACGGAGCACGTTTCGAATGGCGAACGCAATTCTGAACAACTGGGCGGGTGCGCCGAGGGACGCTTCGGGATGCGGTCGGCGGGGGTGCTTTCATGGCTCTCCGTCCAAGGTGCCGGCAATCTGTTGCCTTGCCCCGTATCCGGCACGAGTTCGGGCACGAACCGGGGCTCTGGCCGACCCCTGTCCCACAAGGGTCTTCGGCGGCGCCGACTGCCGGGCTTCAAGATGATGGAAACGTGGCTGACAGCCGCGGTCCTGGTGGCCGTGGCGGCATGGGTCGCCGCCGCGGCGGCGGATGCCTGGTCCCGGGTGCGCTGGCGGCGTCGGCGTCTGGCCCTCGACGTGGAACGCTACTCGGCGCTGGCGAACCTCCTGGCCAGGCGCGACGAGGCCATCGTCCGGAACCTTGCCCGGACCTGGAGCGGCTACCGGAACTTTCGCGTCATCTCCAGGGTTGACGAGGCGGAAGACATCGTGTCCTTCTACCTGCGCCCGCATGACGGACGGGCCGTCCCCGAGTTCCTTCCCGGCCAGTTCCTCACCTTCCGTCTCCATCACGAGGCCGGAGGGGAGCCGACGGTGCGCTGCTACTCGCTGTCCCGCGCCCATGCCCGGGACCGCGACTACCGCATCACCATCAAGCGGCTGGCGGCCCCGGAAGGCGCCGCACCGGGAACGCCCGGCGGCAAGGCGTCGTCCTGGTTCCACCATCGCATTGCCGAAGGCAGCGTGGTGGAGGTGGCCCCGCCCGCGGGTCGATTCACGCTGGACCTGGCCGGCGGGCGGGCGGTCGTGTTCATCGCCGCCGGCATCGGCATCACCCCTTTCCTTCCAATGGTGGAACAACTGGCGGAGCGCGAACCCGATCGGGAGGCATGGTTGTTCCACGGTGCAAGGAACCGGAAACAGCAGATGGGCGCCGACCTCCTGCAGTGTTGCGCCGAGAACCCCCGCTTCCATTTCATCAGTTGCTACAGCCGTCCCGCGGAACCCGACCTGCTCCCGGAAGGATCCGGCGACAGGGAACGGGGATGGGTCACTCCCGACCTCCTGCGGCGGCGGCTTCCCTCCTCGAATTACGAATTCTATGTATGCGGTCCGCCGCCGATGATGACGGCGGTCACGCAGGGGCTCCGTGACTGGGGAGTTCCACCCGGTTCCATCCACACGGAGGCCTTCTCTTCCGGCACGGTGCGCGAGATGGGCCGGGCCAGCCTGAACGCCGGGCAGACCGCAGCTTGCGACGTCTCCTTCCGCGGAAGCGGCAAGAAGCTGCGCTGGCAGGCGAATTCGGGCACCCTGCTGGACCTTGCGGAAAGGAACGCCGTCTTCCTGCCTTCGGGGTGCCGGGCCGGCAACTGCGGTACCTGCGCCACGCCCGTGCTTTCGGGAAACTTCACCTACCTTTCCAGGCCCGATGCGCGGGTCGACGAGGGAAACTGCCTGGTCTGCATTTCGGTGCCGGCCGGAGACATGGAGCTCGCATGAAAGTGACGCCCCGCAACCCGCTCCGGGATTGGCGGCCGTACGCGCCGGCGTTCCTTGCGGTGGTGTTCCCGCTGCTCCTGGGCGCACCCGCGGCGGCCCAGGACGCCGCCGCGCGCACGCCGGGGCCGGGGCTTGATGTGACGGCCGTTCAGGGGCCCAACGCCTGCGGCGAGTGCCACAAGAGGACCGCCCAAGTCTGGAAGAAGACCGTCCACCATGGCGTATTCAAGGAGACCCACCGCTCCCGCACGGGCCGGGCCTTCGCCAAGAGTCTGGGGATCCGACGCATCAAGGACCCCGAAGGGCTGTGCGCCACCTGCCACTACACGGTCCGGGCGGGAAAGAAACGCGCAAGGGCCATCGCCGGCATCTCGTGCGAGTCCTGCCACGGCGAGGGCCGTGACTGGATCCGGCTCCACAGCGCGTACAGCGGCAAGAACAGGGAGACCGAGTCCCCTCAGGAGGCCGCGTCCCGCTGGATGCGATCCGAGAAGGCCGGCATGGTCCGGCCCCGCAACCTCTACGCCATGGCGCGGAACTGCTACGCCTGCCATGCCGCCGCCCACGAGGATCTTGTCAACATCGCCGGGCACCCGCCGGGCCGCGGTTTCGAAATGTTGTCCTGGACCATGGGCGAGGTTCGGCACAATGTCTGGTACACGCCGGCCAACGATGAAGCCTCGCCGGCACGCAGGCGCATGCTCTATCTGGCGGGCCTTTCGCTCTCGCTGGAGACTTCCCTGGAGGCGCTCTCCAGGGCCCGCACGGCCGGCGGCGCCTATGCCGCGAACCTGAGCGCCCGAATCGACCAGGCCCGGGATGGGCTCGCGAAGGTGGCCGGGCGGCTGGCCGACCTGGAGGAGATCAAGGCCATGGTGGCCGTGGTGCCGCGCCAGGAGGCGACGGCGGAACAGTTGAAGGCGGCAGCCGCCGCGGTGGCCGAACAGGCGCGGCGGCTGTTGCAGCGCGACGGCACGGGCATGGAAGCCATCGACGACATGCTCCCCGGCCCCGCGGACTACGTCGGCAAGGTGGCGCGGCCTTGAACGCCCGCCGCCGTCTGGAGCCACATGTTCAAGCAACTATCGGCCGCCGAGCGGGAGGAGGTTCGCCGTGGGGTGGCGCAGTCCCCTCTGCTTTCGAGCATCGCCGCAGACCCCTTCATGGAAACGCGGTTCGAAGAGTTCCTGGCTCAGTACACCCGGCCGGTCCATTTCGACACGGGGGAAGTCGTCTGCCGCAAGGGTGACTACGGCAGCCTGCTCTACTTCGTCCTGGAAGGGTCGCTCCGGGTGGTGCGCGAAGACCCGGAAGGCGTGGTGGGACTGTCCGATCCCCCCGGCCTGGTCTCCATCGGACCCGGACGCCGCTTCTGGAACTTCTGGAAGCGGTCCGAGGACGAGGAGATCCTGGTGGTGGACGTCAACTACCGCCGAAGGATCACGAACATTGACGAAGTCCTGGAGGCCTGCGAGACGGCACGGCTCGCACCGGCGCGCGCAAGCGCCGGCGCGCCGGCCGCCGCCGCGAACGAGGCCATCGCCGGCGCCTTCGCCGTGCTGACCCGGTCCGCGTTCCAGCGCACCGTCTTCGCCGAAACGCCGGTCCGCGCACTGGCCGTGCACTGGCGCGGAATGCGTGACATGGCCACCCTGCACGACCCCGCACGCAACGCCATCAACCACCACTGCCAAGCCGAGATCACCGACCTGGTATGCTCCGGCGGGTTCGAGATCCCCATCTTCTCCTCGCTGCCGGAAAACGCCCTGGCCGCCCTCATGGCAGCCGGGGACTTCCGGTTCGCGGGCAAGGCCGCTTCGGAGTTCACCGCGGTCCGCCAAGGCGAGCCGCTGCGGGAGGTGTTCGTCGTGGTCTCCGGGTTCGGCCGGGTCCGCCATCTCTCGGCCGGCCAAAGCCGCAGCGTCGGTTTCGTCCGCCGGGGAGACGTGTTCGGACTGGCGGCGCTGGCGGCGGGCGGGCAAGGGGCCGTGAGCAGGACTTCCCTGGAACTGCTGGGCGACGCCAGCCTGCTGGCGTTGCCGGCGGCGGCGCTGCTGGAGGACTGCTTGCCGTTCCTTTCCGAAGAGGACATCTCGCAAACCGATCCCGCGACCCTCGTGGAACTCGGGGATCCGGACGCCGTGAGCCCCGAAGCGCTGCGCAACCGATCCCGGGAGGCCTCGCTCGTGGATTTCCTGGTTGACAACAGTTTTGTCCGGGGACGGCAGGCGATGGTCATCGACCAGACCCGCTGCGTGGGCTGTGATGCCTGCGTCCAGGGCTGTGCGGACACCCACGGCGGCGTCCCCCGCTTCGTGCGGCAGGGTCCGTCAGCGGGCGGCTACGCCGTGGCCAACGCCTGCATGCATTGCGAGGAGGCGCCGTGCCTGGTCAACTGCCCCACCGAAGCCGTGCTGCGCAAATCCAGCGGCGAGGTGGTGGTGTCGGAGATCCTGTGCGTCGGCTGCGGCACCTGCACCGCCGCTTGTCCCTACGACAACATTCGCCTGGTGGAAATGGGGCTCAACGCGGAGCAGAAGGAACAGTCCATCCCGGTCGCCACCAAGTGCGACCTCTGCATCGGCCAGGAGGCAGGCCCCGCCTGCGTGCGCGCCTGCCCGCACGACGCCATCGCCCGCGTGGACCTCACGGACCATGCGCTGGTGCCGCGGTTGGCCGCCGGAGCGCCGCTGCGCACTTTGCAAACGAAGGGACGATGAAGCTGCGGCGGGGCAGGGAGCCGCGGCCGGCACGGTCCATCCGCGGGCGGGCCGCATGACGGCGCGGAACGCCATTGGATGGCTGACGGCCGGACTGGCGGTGCTGGCGGGCACGGTGCTTTACCGGGTCGCGGACACCGCCCTGCTTCCGACCGCCCACTGGAGCGGCTGGACCCTCGCCCTGGCCTTCCTGCTGCTGGGAGTGCACGGTGTGCACGGGATAAAGCGGCGGTGGCCGGGACCGGTGCGGCTGCTGGTGCACCTCCATCTGGGATGGATCGCCGCCCTGCTGTTCCTGGTCCACGGCACTCTGCCCGGTTTCTCCCAAGGCGCCTTCCACGGAATCCTGTCGCTCTCCTTCGCCGCGGCGCTGGCGTCCGGCGCGGCGGGGTTGTGCCTTGAACGGTTCTGCACGCACCGGCAGCGGGACTGGGACGCGCTGCCCTGGCCACGCATCGCGCAAGAGCGCGGCGTGCTGGCCGCACAGGCCGGCGCAGCCTTTCACGAGATCGTGAAGCGGGGCTGTCCACCCCTCCTGGCGCGGCTCTACGCCCAGCGCCTGCTGCCGTTTCTGTCACGCCCGGCACATCTGTGGCAACACTGTATCGGGCACCGGCGCCCGCTTGAGGATCTCCTGCAGGAACTGTCCCATGCCGGCCGCCCGTTGGCGGACCACGAGGACTTCCTGCGCATCAGGGACATCGTGGTGCGAAAGGACCATCTCGACCAGCGTCGGGCGCTCTACTGGCTCCAACGGGGCTGGCTCTTCGTGCACCTGCCCGCGGCCGCGGTGGCGGCGGTGTTCGCGGTCTTTCACGTGATCTTCGTGTACTCGTTCGGCGGCTGAGGATCGAGTCCATGGAACCGCGCACCCGGCACCCCGCCGACGCGTTCATCTTCGCCCACGCCGACTGGGAGTGCGGACGGGAGGGTGTCCCCTGCCACTTCGGACCGGAGGCTTCGGGACAGTGCTCGGCGCGCGCGGAATGCGTTCCCCGACGGGACGGTGACCGCTGGCTGTGCCGGCGGCCGCTGGCCCGCGGGGGAGCCTGTGAGAAGGGTCCGCAGCCCCACGGCGCGTGCTGCTTCCCGCCAGCCGCATGCGTGCCCCGGGCGACCGTGCGGCGGCGGCTCCGGACCGCCTGGCGTCTGGCCGCCCTGTGCGCGCTGGCGGCGGCGCTGGCGCTGCTCACCAGCCGCTCCATGATCCTGCCGGGACCGGTGCTTTCGACACACGCGGCCTTCGAGCAGGACTGCGGCCAGTGTCACGTCGGCGTGGCCGAGCCGTGGCGGGTGTGGGCGGGAGAGGTCTTTCGCGCCGGCCTGTCCGGCCGGGAACGGCGACTGGCCAACGCCGCCCGCTGCCTCTCCTGTCATGACTTCGGTGCCGGCGCCATGGCCGCGCACACCGCGGGGCCGGCGGCGTTCCCGCAGGCCGGCGGCGGGGAACGGGACCGCCGGCGGCCGCCCGGGCCGTCTCCGGCCACCGCGGCGATGCTGCCGGAGGACCACCGGCCGGGGGGACCGGGCGAAAGCCGCGGGAACATCCCCTGCACCGTCTGTCACCGCGAGCACGAAGGCCGCGACTTCGTCGCCACCCGCATGACCGATGCCCGCTGCCAGACCTGCCACCGGGAGGTCTTCGCGGGCTTTCCCGCACACCCGCCCTTCACCGGCTATCCCCATCATGCGCTCTCCGCCATCGCCTTCGACCACGGCCGTCACTTCAGCCGACACTTTGCCGCCGCCGTCAAGGACGGCGTCTCCCCGCCCGAAAACTGCGCCTCGTGCCACGTCCAGGAGACCATGGCTCTCCGCGGTTTTGGCACGTGCGCCGCCTGCCACGACCAGGAGATCACGCGCGCATCCACCGATCTGGAGTTCCTGGCTCCGCCCGGCCTCGACCTGGAGACCCTGGCGGACAGGCCCATCGGCGACTGGCCGCTGGATGCCGAGGCGGAGCCCAACGCGTTCCTGCGGCTGATGCTCGAGGCCGGCGGCTATCTGAACACAGAGGAATTGAAGACCGTCACCGAGATCGACCTGCTGGACCTGAGCAACGCCGGCAAGGCCGAAAAGGAGGCGGCCGCGGGACTGGCCTGGGCGTTCAAGAAGCTGATCCGGGACCTTGTGCGGAACGGCCCCTCGGTTTTCGTGGAAGTGGCCCAGGGACTTCCCGGCGGCGCTTCGGTCCCGGCCGATCTGGCCGGCTCGCTGTCGTTCGAGGTGGCGAGCCATGCGGCCAGCCAATGGTTCCCGGAACTGGAGCGCGAACTGGAGCGGCACGAACAGGGTGAAGCGGTGGCCACCCGCGCCGTCGAGACGAATCTCGACGATCCCGTGGACATGGACGAATGGCTGCGCTACGGCGGCTGGCGATATCGGGAACTGGCGCTGCGCTACCGGCCCACCGGACACGCCGACCGGTTCCTCCGCGGCTGGCTTGCGTTGTCCACCGCTCCGACCGCCGCCGGCACGGCGCTCTTCGAGGCGCTCACCGACGACGAGGCCCCGTCCGCGACCTGCGCCCGATGTCACCGGTCCCGTGAAGCGGCGGACGCCGGAGACGGCCGGGAAGGCCCGCCGCGTGTCCACTGGCTGGCTCGGGGAACACGTGCGGCTGCGCCCGTGTCCATGGCTCGATCCTTCAGGGCTGTGGCCGACGCACCGGCGCAACCCGCGTCCGGGCCATCGTTTCACCTGCGGACCTTCTCGCACCGCTCCCACCACCACGCCGTGGCCACGGGCGGTTGCGCTTCGTGCCACCGCATGGCGGAAGGCAAGGAGCCGCGGCAGGGCCCCGCCGGCTTCGCCCCGGTATCGCCCGCCGCCTGCGCCGCCTGCCACGATCGGGAGACGGCGTTGGCCAGTTGTACGACCTGCCACCGCTACCATTTCGGCAACGGCGACCCCAGGCTGCTGCACACCGGCGACCACGCCGCCGGCCCCCGTCCCTTCGGAGAATGAACCCACGCCTCGACGCCCGCAGCGCTTCCCGGGTCACCCGCATCGTCCGACGCGCAGTCCTCCGGGTAGCCGCGATGCCGGGAATCGCGTGTCTCGCCTCGGGTGACGCCGGCATGCATCCGTGCGGCGCTGGCTCCACGAACCGCTGCGACCGTACCGCCGTCATGGCGTCCACGGCCGCTTGGTGAACCGGCCTCAAGAAGCCCGCGTCGTCAAACCGCGGGATGATCTGCAGGGCCGCGGCACAGGCCGCGTTCGTCAGGTTGCGGATGGCGGCGCAGACCCGAGCACCCCGGCTGCCAGGATCCGGACAAGGACAGCCGGCGAGCTTTCATCCGCTGCCAACGGCAGGCAGCCATCGCCGCGTCCAAGAACTCACGCGTTCAGCAAGCTGCGAGAGAAATGACCTCGAAAGTGAACAACTCCGGGATTGACCCCGATGCGGGCCACGACTCCTTCACGACCCATCTTGCTTTCCTGTACTTTCGCCTGCCACGGCGGCGGCTTGCTGATCGTCGTTCCGGGAATCGGGTCCGGCAACTGCGAACCTTGCAGCGCGTTCGTCCGGATATGCCTCGCGAAATCGGCGTGCGCCATGAGTTGGCGCGACGGCCTGCCGGTCCCGGGGGTCACCAGCCCAATCCTCTTGCCATGATGTTGCCTCACGAGGCGCATCGCCTCGGCGATGTCACTGTCATTGCTTACGACGACCGCACAATCGTAGGCATCCAGCCACGCATCGTTCAGCAGATGCACCGCAAGATTGACGTCGGAGCCCTTTTCCTCGGTGCGGATCACTTCCGTCGTGCGCCGGTTTCCGACTGGCTGTACAAGAGGCGCCCGGACCCTGTGGCTGAGAAAGTGCCCGAAATAAACCGCGACCTCGGGCCGGTGGTGCCGCAGCGCACGGAGGTAGACGTCCTGCCGCTGCGGCTTCGACGGATCGGCAAGGGTCCCCGACACTCTCGCCGTGAAGTACTTGACCTTCAGGATATGGTGATGGGGCTGGAGAACTTTCGCGAACAGTGCCGGCAGGTCCAGCCATTTCCAGACCGTCCCCTTGAGTGCTCCGTAATAGAGATTGAAGCCGTCGACATGGACGTAGGTGCGCATCAATGTCCGCCCAAAAAAAGCAGGGGCCTCCGAAGAGGCCCCGCGCCCTGCAGTCGAAACCGCAGGGGGTATCGGCAACAGCTTAGGTGCTCGAGCCATGGAAATCAAGTGGCCCCAGGCCGGCCCCATCGTCCTTCACGCCCTCCGGTTCCATCGCTTCGAGCATGTGGACCTGCTCTCCGAGGGAAGGTCCGGAATCCCGGGAAGTCGCGCCGCAAGTTCCTGAGCGCCCCCAAGGCCAAGTCGCGCCGGACCATGAAGCGGTTCGGGGGCAGTCACCGGCGTGACCTCATCCGGCACACGCTCGACAACCGGGCCGGGTTCCGTCCCGATGGCCTCTTTTCGCCGCCGGGTCCGGACCTCGTTGACACGGTTCAGCCGGTCTGATATCGGCGGGGCGTGGGCCGAAACGGGTCCTGCCGCAGGGCGCCGGGCCTGCCGGCCCGGGGGAGGTGAACGATGGACCGACACGAACCGCGCGGCGTGGTGCACTGGATCGATCATTTCATCGTGGGCACCAATGACATGGTCACTTGGGTCGACTGGGCCGTGAACGCCACCGGCATCACCCGGCGGCCGATTCGCGGCATTACCACCACGGCGCGAAAGAAGGATGTCCCGATCATGTGTTTCCTGTGGTGGGACAGCGAGTCCTGCCGCATCGGCGCCTTCCTGCAGCCCGAGGTCTACCCGGCCGCCAAGCCCCTGGGCGAGGACACGCCACGATGCGGATTCTACATCCGGCCCGAGGATGTGAACAGACACGTCAAGCGGCTCGAGCGCCACGCCATCCCGCACACCGGCCCGGTACGGACGGCGGACTGCGGCGAGGAGGGCACGGTGATCCACTTCGCCGACCCCGACGGCAACCAGTTCGAGTTCTGGGCGCCCGACCACATGCCGGAAGGGGCCATGGAGATATGCACGGCCGAGGGCGTCGGCCGCATCAGCCACGCGGTGTACGGCTCCCGGGATCTGGGCCGGACCGCCAGCTTTTTCGAACAGTACTGCGCCCTCAAGCCGGAGGTCGGCCCCAACGTCGCCGAGGGCAATCTGGTCCTGCGTCTGCACGCCGGCGGGCGGCTCATCTACAAGCTCGCCAACCAGGTCGACGAGCGCGTGGCCGGACACGGACCTTGGTGGGACATGCACACGGCGTTGACGGTGCGGGCGGAGGAGTTCATGCCCAACTACCGCCGGATGTGGGAAACTCTGCCAGAGGAGCGGCGGGCCAAGGAAGAGGACAACCTCTCGCTGGAGCAGGAGGACGCCCTGCCGGCCCGCACCGGTCTGCACCGGAGTCCGGTGGGTTACCGCTGGAAGGCCATGTTCGAGCGCGGCGACGAATTCTACGACTGGGACGGCCACGCCTTCCACTTCTTCGGCGGCAGGCCCGTCAAGGACGACGGTTCACTGGCCCTCTACACCATCGTGGAACAGGAAGACTATCTCACCGACGTCGCCGCGGAGGCGGAGAAGGCCCGCGCCTGAGCCGCCGTCCTCCCACCACACCGTCACGGCCGCCGGTCACGCCCAGCGTGGCCCGGAGCGGTTCGCGAGCACCCGGAACGACCCGGTCCATCGGCCTGCGCTCCAGGCGCCGCTCGCAGGGCTGTCCCACCCTGTTTGCCGGGCCGACCTTCATTCCCTTGAAACAAGACAACTTCCATGGGCAATGGCCGTCACGCACGGACAGGCGTATGATGGCTGATTGAAACCTTCGGCTACAGCCGCAGCGGACTCGGGGTTGTGCAGGCGCCGCTTCGCACGCCGTCACCGGGTGTACGCGGCCCGTGAAAGGACAGGGACGTGACCGACCGGCACAGTCTCTCCGCGCTTCTCGACGGTGCCCGCGCCTTCCGGACGACCGAATACCGCGGCGCCGATTCCCTCATGGCCCGCCTGTCCATGGGCCAGGAGCCGGATGTCCTGGTGATCGCGTGCAGCGACTCCCGGGTGGATCCGGCGCTGGTTCTCGGCGCCCGGCCCGGGGACCTTTTCGTGGTACGCGTGGTGGCGAATCTGGTGCCGGCACGGCGCGCGGACGACACGATGGCCCACGGTGTGATGGCGGCGGTGGAATACGGGTCAAAGCGCTCGGGGTCTCGCATCTGGTGGTGTGCGGCCATTCCCACTGCGGCGGAATCAAGGCCGCGACGGACGCGGCGCGGGGAAGGGAACTGCCGCCGTTCGAGTGCCTGGGGCCGTGGCCGGCGCGTCGTTCCGGGAGGTGCTGGCGGAGAGCCCGGGGCCGGCCGCCCGGATGAGGAAGTGGCGGCCGCGGCGGAGCAGCGGTCGGTGCTCAAGTCTCTTGCCAACCTGCGGTCATACGGGTGGATTCAGGATCGGGTGGAAGGAAGCCGGCTCGCCCTGCACGGCTGGTGGTTCGATATCGATACCGGCCATCTGTGGATCGCGGACACCGCGATGGGGCTCTTCCGGCCGCTGGATTGACGGCGCCCGCACCACGTCGATCCGGCGGATGCGGGCGGCCGGGAGGAGCCCGGGCCGCGTCCCCGGTTGAGGCCGTTCAGTCTCCTGCCTGCCGCTCCCGTTCGTGAAGCCCGGCGTGTTGCCGGGGGGTCTCGGGCCGCGTGTCCCTGCCCTTCCCCCGGGTGAGCCGCAGCGTGCCGACGAACTTGACGTTGGCGCAGGCGTCGGCCCCGCCGGTGGCGCACCCTTCGTCGTCGGGGATGAGGAAGCGCAACGGTCCGCCCTTGTCCCGGGGCAAGGGGTCTTCGCCGACGCGGTAGACGATGAACGCGCGGCGTAGCGCCTCCAGAGGCACGCTGGCGGCAAAGCCGCCGTCGGTGAACTCCACGGTGAGGTAGTCCAGGTCCGGTGCGGGTTGAAGATGGTCGAGGATGGCCTGAAGCGTCACCGCGCCGCCGACCCGGCCGGGGATCAGCGTGCCGACGTCGGCGACTTGGCCGTCCAGTGCCGCAAGCCGCCGGAAGTCGAGTTCCAGCGCGGGCTTCCCTTCCTGTTCGATGCGCAGACCGCTCATGGTTCCCTCCTGCGGCCAGCGTACCGCCGCCCGCCCGTCTCCTCAAGCATCCGTTCCGGTTCGGCGGCGAAGGCCGTTTCTCTTGGCGGCAGACCGGCGCTGGCGAAGGACGCGAGGATGACGACCTCGGCCGTCATCCTCAGCGAGGTGCTGGGCGGGGACAGCCAGATGGCGCTGACGGGCGACGAGCAGTGCGAACTTCACGACCGGATGCTCCGCTTGGCCGTGCCTTGCCGCGCCACAGGCTGGGCTTCAGGCCGCCTGCCGACAGCGCCGATCAAGCGCGCCGGACCCCGGCAGACGGACAACCGCGACCGAACGGATGCGCCGTTCCGCCCTCGCTCGAAAATCAACCACCCCCTCGCCTCAACACGCCGGAACACAAGACCGACCGGACCTGGACCACCCTCTCCTGCGGCCGAACAGGCACCACGGCGCAAATTTTGCTTGCTTGACAGGGGGGGGATGGTAAGCGTCCGTGACAGGCCCACATGCAACCACATGAATGCAACCACATGACCAGATCAGGAGGGTTTTACCATGGCTATTGAGCGGACCGGCGGTGCTGGCAACGAATGGCTTTGGGGAGAGAATGGCAATGACAGGTTGGATGGCGGTGCCGGTGACGACATTTTGACTGGCGGCGCCGGTGACGATACTTTGGCTGGCGGTTCGGGCAATGACCGGATCTGGGGCGGCATTGACGACGACAGGCTGGAAGGCGGCGCTGGAGACGACAGACTGACGGGCGGCGTCGGCGCCGACACCTTCGTGTTCCGTACGGGAGACGGCAGCGACACCATTGCCGACTTCAAGGCCGACGATACGATCGAGATGGTCGGCGTGTCGGGCGGGTTCGAAGCGTTGGTCATCGAGCAGGATGGCGTCAACGCCGTCATCCGCTACGGCGATCAGGACACGATCACGCTGCTGAACGTGACGGCCGCATCGCTGAGCAGGGACGCCTTCCGTTTCGTGACCGCGGAAAGGAAGGTTCTGATGGGCGGCAAGGGCGACGACACGCTGAACGGCGGGGTCGGCGATGACACGCTGAGGGGCAACAAGGGCGACGATACGCTGAACGGCGGGGTCGGCGATGACACGCTGAGGGGCGGCAAGGGCGACGATACGCTGAACGGCGGGGTCGGCGGCGACACGCTGAGGGGCGGCAAGGGCGACGACACGCTGAACGGCGGGGTCGGCGATGACACGCTGAGGGGCGACAAGGGCGACGATACCTTCGTGTTCGTGGTCGGAGACGGCGACGACACGATCACCGATTTCGAGGCCGGCGACAGGATTCGCCTGGATGGCGTATCCGGCGGGTTCGCGGCGCTGCGTATCGAACAGGACGGCACCGATACCGTCATCGGCTACAGCGGCGACGATACGATCACCCTGTCGGGCGTGTCAGCGGACAGCCTGGACGCGAACGACTTCATCTTGCCCGCCGGCGCTGGCGAAACCACCGAAACACAATCCCGCAACGGCGTTACTCTCAGTGGCGGCGGCTATGACGACGATCTCAGAGGCGGCGACGGCAACGACGGGCTCTGAGGCGGCGACGGCGACGACACCCTGAACGGCGGCGACGGCAATGACTACCTCTATGGCGGCGACGGTGCCGACACGCTGAACGGCGGCGAGGGTATTGACCATCTCCACGGCGGCGCTGGCGACGACACCCTGAACGGCGGCGACGGCAACGACTACCTCTATGGCGGCGACGGTGCCGACACGCTGAACGGCGGCGAGGGTATTGACCATCTCCACGGCGGCGCTGGCGACAACACCCTGAACGGCGGCGACGGCAACGACTACCTCTATGGCAAAGCTGGCGACGACACGCTGACGGGCGGCTCAGGGGCGGATGCGTTTGTGTTCACGGCCGGTGACGGGGCTGACACGATCACCGATTTCGAGGCAGGCGACACAATCGCGATCACCGGTCACCGCGGCGGGTTTTCGGCTTTGCGCATCAAACAGGATGGTGCCGATACCGTTATCGGTTACGGTTCCGACACGATTCGTCTTGAAGACGTTCAGTCTGCGCAACTGACCGTATCCGATTTCGATTTTCCGTGGTTCTACTTTATGGGCTGATCTTTCCCGGTTTGACCTTTCGGGACGTCCGGCCTTGGTGGCGCCTGCAACCGCCGTTCCGTGCGCCACCCCGCCGGCAGTGGCAGTGACACATGGGTGCGGTCCCTGCCGGCGCCTGCCCGGGCGCGCCGCCGACCGAAACACTCAAGAGTCTCGTTCACTCACCCCGTCGACATGGACCTGAGCCTTGGGTTCCGCCGCCCGAGGGCTTGCATGCAAGCGCCGCGCGGTTGCCCTTGTTGATGGTTGAAGCTTTTGATTGTCGGTGTGAAGTTCCAGGGCATGAGGTCGTCGATTGCCGGTCAGGTAGACCTGCGGATGGACGCCGTTGGGCTTGCGGGTGCCGATCAGGCTGGCGCATCGCGCTTGGGTTCTGTCGCCGTCATGGCTGCCGGCAAGCGGGTGCGCGGGTCCGGACGGGAGGTGGGGAGTCCCCACCGGCAACGGGCGGGATGCCGGCGGACCTCCTCTCGCGGCGTCGGGATCTGCGGATACGATGCAGCGAGTCCTCTCCGGTTGCGAAGGAAGCCGTCCCATACCCCAGACCATCATCCCTTCGTGCAGACAGATGGTCGCAGAAGCCGAAGCGGCGGTACCCGTACTGGACGTGCAGGAAGCGAGATTGCGCTGGCGGACGGTGCGGGTGTCGCTACGGGCTCAGCGCCCGGGTCTGGTGGCCAGCACCTCGTCGAGGCTCGCCGCCACCAGCACCGCCTCCGCCCAAGTCTCCAGTTCGGCGGCCGAGGCGCCGCGGATCCGCTCGCGGACCACATCCGGCACGTCACCGAAATGCAGTTCCAGAAGACGAAGGACAATTCCAGCCTGGCCCTCCGCGCGGCCTTCCTCCCGGCCCTCGCTCCGGCCCCGTTCGATTCCCTCAGCTCTTCCCTGTTCGATCCAGGCTTGCGCGACCGTTCCCATCAGCGCCTCCCAGCGGTCCGGCTTCGTCCGGCGCAGCGACGCCTCCAGCAAGGGCGGCGTCAGGTTCATGCGCTCGGCAATGTAACGCACGATATGACGCTCGAACGCGCTCCCCGCAACCGGCCCGCCCGTCATCTCGTCGAGAAGGTCGGGCGGTATCTCCTCGGCATAAACGACCCTGAGCGCCAGAAGCCCGGCCCGCACCTCGGGCGAGGCCGACAGCCGGCTTGGCGCGATCTCGCGTGCACCACATGGGCGAACTCCCTGACGAACGGCTCCAGCGCCTCGGGCGCGTCGATCATCCCCGGCACCGAGCGCGGCGCCGTCCAGCGACCCCGGCCGTGGTAGAAGACCAGCGGGATGATCGCCGGCAGCCTGTCCCCGGCGACGCCATTCTCGATCTCGCGGCGCCAGATGTTGACCATGTATTTCAGGAGCTGGAGCGGCGTGTCGGCGTCGACCCGGCTCTTGTTCTCCAGGAGTACAGACAGGCGCGCATCGTGGCCGCTCCTCAGCCTGACCCGGAACAGCGCGTCGCACCGGGTCCGCGCCGCGTCCTCGTCGACGAAACCGCCCTCGACCGCCTCGGGCGGGGCCTCGGGGTCGAGGAGGGCGGCCACCTCTTGCGGCAGGTATTCCGCGAGCAGCGAAGCGGCGCGGGCCGGCTCGGAGACCAGCGCCCGGAACAGTGCATCGTGCGGCGTCGCCGGAAGGCTCACCGGGAGAGACCCCCGGCATCTCCGGGACGCTCCCGACGGACATCCCGCTCACGGGCTGGAAGAGAAAGGGCGTTCGACATGGCGGTACCCTACGCCGGGCACTGTCGTGTCGGCAATCGCCGGCGTCTGCCCCGAGAACAGGCCGGGACCGTCATCACGAGCGGTAGTCCCCGAGGATATCGGCGGCAATGCTGTCGGAGTGACGCGGACGACGGACCCGCGCACCGGGTTCCGCGCCAGATGCGCATACCATGCGGTGGTCTCCACCCGGGTGTGGCCGAGCAGCCGGCCGATCATCGGCAAACCCTCGCCCGGCGCCAGCGCCCCGCTGGCGACCGACTGGCGGCAATCGTGAAGCCGGGCGTTCCCGATCCCCGCGCGCCGGCAGACCCGTTCCCACGGGTCATGGAGGTTGTGCATGTGCGTGCCCCTCTTCTTCCCAGGGATCACATGCGGGTTGCACTGGACGCGGGGAATGTTCGCCAGCACGTCCACTGCCTCCGGCGACACGGCGCGCGCCGGTCTTGGAATCCGCGAGCCGCAACTCGCGTGCATCCAGGTCCACATCCTGCCAGCGCAGCGTCACGATCTCGTTCCTGCGGCAGCCCATGAGCAGCAGGAGCCGGATCGCGGCAATGGCATGCACCGAGACCCCTTTGCGGTTCTCCGCCTCGGCCAGCGTCCGCCCGAGGTGGCGGAACTCCTCCTCGCTCAGGAACCGCTCGCGCCCAACGTTCCCGGTTCTTCACAACCAGCCGGCAGGGGTTGCTCGCCTTCGGCAGCTGCCCCTGGTCCTCCGCCGCGTTTCACAGGCGCGAAAGGGTGCTGACCACTTGGTCCGCCGTCACCGGGGTCGCGCGCAGGGAATGGCGCAGTTCCGTCACCTTGGCATGGTCCAATGCCAGTTGGACCAGGAGCCCGGCGAATTTCCAACCGCGGTTTTGTCCAACGCAAAGTGAGCCTGAAGCAGGGGTGTCGGGGATCATCAGGAGATGATCGTGACACTTCGAACGGAACGCCCGGGGACTATCGAGCCGGTTGCGGCCTTGTTCGAGGCGAACGAGCCTGTAGACTTTCACCCGACCGAGCGAGCCCCCGCTCACCCCGTCGGCCCACATCTCAACACAACCCCCGGCATGGGAAAGTCCTGGCGCCGCTCGCACATCGTATTGAAAACCCGTCCCTGATCTGCAAACATTCCGCAGAAATTCCTTCTCAATCGGGAGGCTCTCATGGACGTGGTCAAGGTCGACTTCAGGAACACCAAGGGGATTCCGCCGTCCGGTCTCTGCGTGGGCGTGCACCGCGCCGGCGCCATGCATCGGAAGATGGTGCAAAAACACGGCAACGGCATCGCGGTGTGGTCGCTGAGGCCGGAGAACGACTTCATCGCCTTCAAGACGCTGGAAGATGAAGCGGGCATCCGTTCCACCAGCGACATGGAGTCGATCAGGGAGGAAAAGCTCATCTACGGCGTCCGGGGTGCGCCGCCGGAGGTTCGGCGGCAGGCGAAGGAGCAGGGTCTGGAACTGCTGGCCGACGCCACCTGTCCGTTCGTGGTTCAGCAGGAGGAAGCGGAACTGGAGCTGCTGGACCAGGGTTGCCACCTGGTCATCCTGAGCAGCCGCACGCACCACGGTATTCCGCGTCTCATGGGTATCGCCGAAGAGAAGGGGCGGGAGGTGTTCATCGTCGAGAGGGAAACGGATGTCGACGACATCCGACTGACCCGCTTCGAGCCCGTGGGAGTCATCGTCCAGACCACGTTCTGGATGGAGAGCTACACGAAGATCATGACCCGGATCCTGGAGCGCTTCGCCAACGTTCGCATTCGCAACACCGCCTGCATCGACTCGCTGCAGCGGCTGCCCAAGGTCGAGGAATTGGCGCGTGACGTGGAGGCGGTGGTCATCTTCGGCTGGACCGAGGGCATGACCTACCGCATGGAGGAGGTGGCGCGGGCCTTCAATGACAACGTCTACCGTATCGAGAAGATCGAGGACCTGAACCCCGCGTGGTTCACGGGCAAGTCCCGGATCGGCATTGTCGGCGCCAACGAGACCACCGATGAATTGGTGGACGGGGCGGTGGAACGCATCAAGTCCATGGCCGCCTGAGCAGGATCAACACCCATGTCCAAATCCCTGTCCAAGTCCGCCGCCGTGGAAGCCCGACTGCCTTATCACGATCTCCGCGAATGGATGGCCCGGGCCGATGCCCTGGGCGAACTCCGCACCGTCACCGGGGCCAGCTGGGAAGAAGACATCGGTCTGGCCGCCGACGCCGTGATCCGGGTCGACGACGGCCCGGCGGTGCTGTTCGACCAGGTTCCCGGCTGCCCCAGGGGGTTCCGCGTCCTGATCAACACGTTCGCCGGCAAGCGCCGGAACATGACGCTCGGATTTCCCGGGCACCTCACCAAGCAGGAGTTGAGCCAGGCCTTCTTTGACCATTACATCAAGGTGCAGCGCCGGCTGCCCCATGTGGGGGTGGATGACGGACCGGTGTTCGAGAACATCCTCACCGGCGATGACATCGACATCACCCGGTTCCCCACGCCCAAGTGGCACGCGGACGACGGCGGCCGCTACATCGGAACGGGTTGCTTCTGCGTGACCATCGACCCCGAGGAGCGCTGGATCAACGTCGGCACCTACCGCGCCATGGTGCAGGACAGGAAATCGGTGAGCCTCCTGTTCGTCCCCGGCAAGCACGCCTACATGCACCGCAAGAAGTACTTCGACAAGGGCCAGCCCATGCCCGTGGCCCTGGTGGTGGGCAGCGACCCCATGTCGTTCTTCGTGGGGGGCACGGAGTTTCCCTACGGCGTCTGCGAGTTCGACGTCGTGGGCGGGCTGCGCGGCACGCCCGTCGAAGTGGTGCGGGGCAAGGTCACCGGCCTGCCCTTCCCCGCCAACGCCGAGATCGTGCTGGAAGGATTCCTGACCGCGGACCACCGCGCGGTGGAGGGGCCGTTCGGGGAGTGGACCGGCTACTATGCCGGCGGTGCCAGCGAGCAGCCCACGCTGGACATCCGCGCCGTCTACCACCGCAACGACCCCATCATCCTGGGGGTGCCGCCGCTGGGCGCGGGCTCCGACGAGATGGCCCGCTACCGCGCCATCATGCGCTCGGCCATGCTGAAGCACGAACTGATCCAGGCCGGCGTCCCGGACGTGACCCAGGTATGGTGCCACGAGGTGGGCGCCTCGCGCCTGCTGCACGGCATCGGCATCAAGCAGCGTTATCCCGGCCACGCCCGGCAGGCGGGCACTCTGGCCTCCACCTGCGGCTCGGTGGTGTACGGCTGCAAGTTCGTCATCGTGGTGGACGACGACATCGACGTGTCCAACCTGGACCAGTTGATATGGGCCATGCTCACCCGGTGCGATCCGGAGACCTCCATCGAGATCCTGCGCCGGATGCGCACCTCTCCCGCCGACCCGCGGGTGACGCCGGAACAGCGCAGGACCCGCGACATCACCAACTCCCGCGTCGTCGTGGACGCCTGCCGTCCCTTCGAGTGGTTCGACAGCTATCCCAAGGTCAATGCGCCCGGCCCGGATGTGGTCCGAAAGGCTCACGAAAAATTCGGCTACCTGCTGGACTGAGCGCACGGGGACCGACACGTGACCCCCGGCGCCGCCCGCTTCGCCCAAGCCGCCCTGGTGGGAGACTCGGACGCATCCGAACACAACCTGACGCTGGCCGAGGAGGCCGGCGCGATGCTTGCGCGGCTGGGCGTCACCCTGATCACCGGCGGACGGGGCGGGGTCATGGAGGCGGCTTCCCGAGGCGCCGCGCGGGCCGGCGGCCTCACCGTGGGAATCACCCCCGGCACCGACACGAGAGCCGCCAACCCCTGGTGTGACGTGATCCTGCCCACTGGCCTCGGCCATGCCCGCAACGTCCTCACCGCGCTGGCCGGCGACTTTGTCGTGGCGGTGGGCGGCGGTGCCGGCACCCTTTCCGAGCTGTGCTTCGCATGGATTCACCGGCGCCCCCTGTACGTCCTGCGCGGTTCGGGCGGTTGGTCCGACCGGCTGGCCGGCGGCCCGCTCGATCACCGCGCCGCATCGGTGATCGTCGACTGTGACAGCGTCAACACGCTGGAACGCCAGGTGGTGCGCTTCTGCGCCGCGAGCGGACTGCGGATCCGCGAGCCGGGTGCGGAACGAGGCTGAGGCGGCGTTCCGCCCGATGCCCGCGGTGGTGCATGAATCATGAACGCGCGCTCACCGGCACTGTTCTGGCTCCTGGTGCTGGCGGCGGCGCTGCTGCTGGTCTGGCTTCTGAGCGATGTCCTGTTTCCCTTCGCGCTGGGCATCGCCCTGGCCTACGCCCTGGACCCGGCCGCCTCCTGGCTGGTCCGGCGCGGCTGCACGCGCACGGCGGCCGCGGTCCTCATTGGCGCCGGCTTTTTCGGCGCCGGATTGCTGCTGCTGTTGCTGCTCCTCCCGCCCGTGCTGGAGCAGGCTTCGGACCTGCTCCAGCACCTTCCGGGACTGGTCTCCCGAATCGGCGAATCCATCGGACCGCTTCTGGGCCGGGCCCTGCAAGCCGTGGGCGCCGACCCGCCCGAGGGACTGCCCGAGGCGCTGACCGGCATGGCCCGGCTGGGACGGGACCTGTTCAAGGGACTGGCGAGCGGCGGCGGTGCGGTCATCCACATCGCTTCCCTGCTGACCCTCACCCCCCTCACCACTTTCTACGTGCTGCGGCAATGGCCCGGCATCGTCGCCGCCGTGGATGACGGGCTGCCCCGGGACCATGCCGGCACGGTGCGCGGCATCATGCGCGACATCGACGTGGTGCTCAAGGGCTTCGTCCACGGCTCGGTCATCATCTGCGCGGTGCTGGGGGCTTTCTACGGCCTTGCGCTGTCGCTGGCCGGCCTCGACTACGGCCTCACCATCGGACTCGCCACCGGCCTCCTCTCCTTCATCCCCCATGTGGGAACAATCTTCGGGCTGGTGTCGTCCGCGGGCGTCGCCTTCCTGCAATTCTGGCCGGAATGGTTGCGCATCGCCGTGGTCCTGGGCATCTTCCTCGCGGGCCAACTGCTGGCCGACCACGTCCTGATGCCCCGGGTCATGGGCCGCCGCATCGCCCTCCACCCCCTGTGGCTGGTCTTCGGCCTGTTCGCCGGCGGCGCCCTCTTCGGCTTCGTCGGCATGCTGCTGTCGGTGCCCGCCACCGCCGCCGCCGGCGTCCTCACCCGCTTCTTCCTCCGGCGCTACAAGGACTCCCCCCTGTATCGCGGCGCGGGCGGCGCCTGACCCGCGGCCGACGCTCCGGAGCCACACGCCGCGCCCGTCTTGCCACGCACACCGGGGTGGGCTTGCATCGCATCCATGGGCATCCTGACCACGCCGCCAGGCTGCTGGACATTCGAATTCGTGGGTCATGGCCGCGGGCCGTCGAGGTTCGCGCGCCGACTTCGCACGTCCACGCGCCTGGGATTGATCGGCATGAATTCGCGACTCGCTCCGCATACCCGCCGCCGGCACGGATGCCGCCTTGGCAAGTGCGGTCCGGCGGTGTTACAGGGTCGGTGGAGTGGTTCAAGGCGCGACCGTCGACGTACGAGGTGAGGAATGGAACTGGAGCGGGATATCGAGGAAATTCGCGATGCGGCGAGGACCGGTCTCATGGAAACGGCGGCGGACGTTTCCCAGGGCATCGTGCTTCGATTGCTGCAATCTCTGGGATGGCCAACCTTCGATACGCGAACGGTCCGCCCGCAATACGGTCTTGAAAAGAGCCGGGTCGATTTCGCTCTCTGCCATCCGCCGGGAAGGCCGGTTGTCTTCATCAAGGTGACGAGGAAGCATATCGGTCAGGGCGGCGGCGCGGAAAGACAACTGTTCGAGCATGCGTTTCACACGGAAGTGCGGCTGGTGATCCTGACGGATGGTCGGGAGTGGCATTTCTTTCTTCCCTTTCTTCCGGGGCAGCGGCGCGGCTACGAGGAGCGGCGTATCTGCAAACTCGATATCGTGGAACGGCAGATTGACGAATGTGCGCAGAGGCTGAGCCGATACCTGAAGTACGACGACATGCGTTCCGGGAGGGCAATCGAAGCTGCACGGGAGGACTATCGAGATGCCTCCCGCAAACGGCAAATCGAGAAGACCCTGCGGCAGGCATGGATGCAACTGGTGGCGGAAGAGGATGATATCCTGCTGGAGTTGCTGGCAGACAAGGTGAAAAGTCTCTGCGGATACAAACCGGACCCCGATACGATTGCACGCTTCCTCAAGAAGAGTTCAGCCTCTTTCGTACCGACCCTACCGCCTCCCACACCTGCGCCACCCGAGGGAGGTGAATCAAAGGCACCCGGATTCACATTCGAGGGGAAACGGCACCCGGCGCACAGTGCCATGGATGTCCTTGTGAGCCTGCTGGAGAAGCTGACCGAACACGACCCCTCGTTTCCGGAACGATTTGCCCGTCTTCCCACTCATGGTCGCACGCGGCGGTATCTCGCACGCGACCGCGAGGCCTTGTACCCGGGTCGTCCCGACCTGGCGCGGGACTGTTCCAGACGATTGGAATCGGGTTGGTGGGTGGGTACAAACTTCAGCCGCGCAGGCATCCGCCGAATTATCGGGATGGCCTGCGATGTCGCCGGTATTCGGTACGACGACCTGCATGTGGAGTTGGGCGGGTAACGCGGCCTGTCTCGATGGCCCGATTCGGGCGGGACGACCGTGACGCGCCAGGACATGGTTGTCCACCTCGATCGTTCTTCGGGCAGAACGGAACGCTGTCACGACTGCAATAACGCCACGGGTGTTGCCGCATGGTGTCGCGCGCGGTCTCCGCCGCGGTGCGCACCTTGAGACCGGCGGTTCAGCGTCGTCGAAAACTCAGCGGAAACACCATGCAGGCGCCCGCCAGCAGGCAGACTCCGGGGAAGAAGAAGGCTGCCATGATGCCGAACCGCTCGCTGAGAAATCCCGCCAGCGTGGGCGCGGGCACCACCAGGATGTGGGTGCCCAGGGACACCAGACCGAAAGAAGAAGCCTGACTCTCCTTCTCCGCCACATCGAGCGCCACCGTCGTGGTGACGTTGGCCACGGTGTAGAAGAGAAACCCGATGACGAAGACGACGGCGGCCAGTGCCAGACCCGGCGGCGCCCATTGCAGCAGGAAGTAGGCCAGCCCGAGAGCCACCAGCGAAGGCGCCAGCACCGCCTTCCGCCCCAGCCGGTCCGACAGCACCCCCATCACCGGCTGGGCCACCAGACCCGACACGGCCATGGGCGTCAGGTAGATCCCCAGTGCGATGTCGGACACGCCGAGTTTCTCGACCAGGTAGATGGGCAGGAAGGTAAGGGTCACCTGCCGCGCGATCTGATTGAAGCTTCGCACCAGCATCATCACCAGGATGACCGGGTTCCGCGCCAGCATCTTGAGATCCCGAAGCGGCTTGGGTTTCTTCGCCGGAACCTCGTCGCCCTCGAAGGTGCGCGCACCGTACATCCAGACCAGGCCGGCGGCGGCCATGGCCACCAGCAACTGGCTTTCCGCGAATCCCCGCCAAGAGAAGCCCGCCAGCAGGAAGCCGACGGTGACGTAGGTGACGGTGTTGCCCAGGGTGGCGCCCATGCCGTAGACGGCAACGGCGGTGCCGCGTCGCTCCGGGAAACGGTTCGACAACGAGGCCACCGACGCCGGATGGAACAGAGTGGTCCCCGTGGCCAGGAGCGCGACGGCCAGCAGTGCCCACCCGTACCCGGACAACGCTCCCAACACCCAGTAGCAGACGCCCATGCACACCAGCGACGCGGTGACGATGATCCCGCGCAGCTGCACCCAGGTGTCGGCAAGGATACCCGACGGGACGTCCAGGACGGCCTGGCCGAACATCCGCATGGAGGCCAGGCCGCCCACCTGCACGTCGTTGAGCCCCATGCCCGCCTTGAGATGCGGATTGAGCATGGTGAGGAGCTGCATGAACCAATGAATGGCCATGTGCGCCGCGGTGATGAAACCCAGGAACCTGAGGCGTTCCCGGCCCACGTCCGCGGCCAGTGTGCGGACCCGCTCGAGCGTCTTCATGAACGTGCTCCGAATCGGAAAAACACGGTCGTGAGGCAATTCGCGGCGCGGCACCGGGACCCCGGCTACCCCGCGCCGTTCACCCCGCGGGCCTGCAGCACGAGCCGGGTCTTCATGTCGTGCAGCCGGGCTTCGAGGCCCACCGGATATTCGTGCGGATTCACCCGGCGTTTGATGCTGTTGTGAAAACCCGCCAGCTCCGCCCGGGCGCGCTCCCGGGCCTCGTGCACGGAAGGCACTTCGTAGACCGGCTCTCCGTCCCGGAACACCGGCACCAGCAGATCCCGGAACCCGGTGCCGCCGGCAACACGCTTTCTGCGGGTCATGTTCATGGGATCGACGATGGTGCAGCCGTCGGCGATGCCCAGGGTCTCGTCATAGATGGCGTCCGCCACGAACCGGCCGCCCTGGTGGAAACGCCGCGCCTGGAGGATGCCCGGCGTGGACACCTTGACCGCCTGCTCCGAGAGCTTCACCTTGTGGATCCACTCGTTGCCTTCCGACCGGACGCACGAAAGCTTGTAGACTCCCCCCAGGGCGGGCTGGTCGTAGCCGGTGGCGAGCCGGGTGCCCACGCCCCAGACATTGATGCGAGCGCCTTCCTCCTTGAGCGAGGCGATGACGTGCTCGTCGAGATCGTTGCTGCCAACGATGACCGCGTCCCGGAAACCGGCTTCGTCCAGGATCTGGCGCGCTTCGATGCTGAGAAACGCCAGGTCGCCGGAATCCAGCCGGATGCCCACCATCTCGTGGCCGCGTTCCCGCAGCCGGCGCCCGATCTCCACCGCCTTGCGCACGCCGTTCAGGCTGTCGAAGGTGTCCACCAGCAGAAGACAGTTGTTGGGCATGGCGTCGGCGTATGTTTCGAAGGCCTCCATCTCGTCGTCGAAGGACAGCACCCAGCTATGGGCGTGGGTTCCCTTGACCGGAATGTCGAAGAGCTTTCCGGCCAGGGCGTTGGAGGTCCCGGCGCAGCCGCCCACGTAGGCCGCCCGGCTCGCCGCCAGCGCCCCGTCGAACCCCTGCGCCCTTCTCAGACCGAACTCCAGCACCGGCTCCCCCCGGGCCGACTGGCACACCCGCGCCGCCTTGGTGGCGATGAGGGTCTGAAAGCAGATGATGTTGAGCAGCACCGTCTCCAGGATCTGACACTGGAGGATGGGACCCCGGACCCGCACCAGCGGCTCGTGGGGGAACACCACCGTCCCCTCGGGAATGGCATCCACGTCGCAGGCGAACGGGCGTTCCCGCAACTCGTCGAGGAAGACGTGTTCGAACAACGGCTCGCCGTCGTTGCCCCGCAGCCCGGACAGATACTCGAGGTCGCTGGCATCGAACCCGAACCGCCTCAGCACCCCCACCACGTGCCCGAGCCCGCAACACACGGCAAATCCTCCCTGGTAGGGGTTCTCGCGGAAGGAGAGGTGGAACACCGCCTCCTTTCGGGCGGTCCCGGACTTCCAGTAGGCATACGCCATGGTGAGCTGGTAGAGGTCCGTCAACAGTGCGAGGGAGTTGTTGTAGAGCTGTTCGAGGGTATGCATACCGGAGCCGGAAACGCCAAGCGAGGGTCACGGTCAGTTTAGGTGCCGGCACCCCGGTAATCAAGCGGCCGTACCGGTCCCCGGCCGGAGCGGTTGCTCCCGCCGCCCGATTCTTGCACAATCGGCGGCACGATCCCGGGCGCGCACGTCACCGGGGACCGGACGAGACAAGGGGGTTCGGCATGACAGGGAGAAGGGAACCACTCCCGCACGACAGCGAAGCGGCCCGGAAGGCGCGCCTCGACCTCGCCGCCGCCTTCCGCCTCGCGGTCCGCTTCGGATTGCATGAGGCCATCGACAACCACTTCAGCCTTCTCCTGCCCGGAAGAGACGACCTGATGTTGTTGAATCCCTATCCACTGCACTGGACGGAGATCACGGCCAGCAACCTCCTTGTCACCGACTTCCGGGGAAACCGCCTGGAGGGTTCGCACGAGGTGGAGCCCACCGCACTCCACATCCATGGGCCGCTGCACCGGGCCGATCCGGAAACCTTCCGTTGCCTGCTGCACACCCATATGCCCTACGCCACTGCCCTCGCCTGTCGCCAGGGGGGCCGCCTCGAGATGATTCATCAGAGCAGTACCCGGTTCGACGGCGATGTCGCCTACCTTGAGGACTACAACGGTCTGGTGCTGGATCCCGCGGAAGGCGGACGCATCGCCCGGGCGATGGCCGGCAGGAACGTGCTGTTCATGGCGAACCACGGGGTCCTCACCGCCGGCCGGACGGTGGCCGAGGCCTTCGACCGGCTGTATTTCCTGGAACGGGCCTGCCAGGTGCAGGTGCTCGCGGATGCCGGCGGACACCCGCTCCGGCGACTGTCCCGGGAGACCACCCACCACCTGCGCACACAACGGGCAGGTGCTGGAGACCTGGCCGCCAAGCGCCATTTCGCCGCGCTGAAACGCATCCTGGACCGCGAAGAGCCCGATTACTCCGACTGACGCGCCGAGTCCGGCGGCTTGCGCCCGAACAGCCAGGCGATGCCGATGCTGAGAAGATAGAGGCCCATCAGCGGTCCGGCCAGGAGGAGTTGCGACACCACGTCCGGTGGAGTCAGCACCGCGGCCATGACGAACATGACCAGCACGGCATACCGGAAATGGTGCCAGAGGAAACGGTGGTTCCAAACCCCCGCTCGGGCCAGGAAAAACGAGAATACCGGCAGTTGAAAGGTGACCCCGAAGGCACCGACGATACGGAAGAAGAAAGAGAAGTACTCGGCCACCCGGATCTCCGGGTTGACACCGATGGTGTCGTATTGCTCCAGGAAATAGAGGTACGCCAAAGGCAGCACCGCCTGGTAGCAGAAGAGCGCGCCCGAGAGAAAGAGCATCGAGGTGGTGGCGACGAAGCCCACCCGAGAGGCGGTCTTGCCCTCGGAGCCGAACAGCGGTGCCAGGAGCCGCCAGACCTGAAGGAAGATGAAGGGGCTGCCGGCCATCACGGCGGCGAGCAGCGCCACCTTGATCTCCACGAAGAAGACCTCGGCCACGCCGGTGCCAATGAGAGTCTGCCCCGGTTGAAGCCGGCTTCTCAAGGGCTCGACCAGGACTTCGAACAGTCGCGGAGCGAGGAGAAAACTCACGGTGAACAGGACCAGCACGACCGCCAGGGATCGCGTCAGGCACGACCTCGCCCGTTCCATCCCGTCGGTGAGTCTCGGCAGAATCGGGGGCATGACACCGTTGAGAATAGCATGATCGGCCGGTTTTTCGCCTTCGCGGCATTCAAAGAAGCGGATTCCTGTTGAACTGGCGGATGAATCAGGTTAATACTCTGCGTTGGACAGCGTGTTGTCGGCACAATCATCCTCAGCCGAGGACTCAGCCGGCGAATCGGACCCTTGAAACCCTGGATGGAGAAGGAGGCCGTTGTGAACTTTTCAACCCGTTATTTTTCAACCCGATATGCAGGTGTATTCGGCAGGTGCGCCCTATCCCTGGGGGTGCTCGCCCTGCTGGGCAGCGGTTGTGGAGTGGTCGAACACGATCACCCGGAATACGAGACCAACGTCCAGGCGGTGGAGGCCGCAACCCGCACGTCGCAGGATGCGGCCAACAGCGCACAGGCTGCCGCCAGGAACGCCGCCGCGGCCGCCGACAAGGCTGAAGCCGCCGCCAGCAGTGCCGCCGACAAGGCCGCAGCCGCCGCCGAGCGGGCGGAACGCGCCGCCGACAAGGCGGAGAGCATCTTCGAGAAACTGATGACGAAATAGCGTCATGCCTTCGCCCGACCTGGGAGTCGCGCCATGAGGGCGATTCCCAGATCTCGGGCGATGGGCCAGTCGGGGCTTTGCAACAGCCTTGCAGCCGTA
Organism: uncultured Binatia bacterium (SeqCode); assembly: GCA_964291295.2. Lineage (GTDB taxonomy): Bacteria > Desulfobacterota > Binatia > UBA9968 > JAJDTQ01 > JAJDTQ01. The sequence goes on from OZ219754.1 coordinate 148,441, forward strand.
ACGTAAAGCGCCATCCCTCCCGCAACCAGAGCGGCAAAGCCCAGGAGTTGCGCCGGCAAGGTGCCGGCGCTCCACGACATTCGTTCCGCCAACAGCAACAGCGGGCCTGCCATGAATGCCGCCGCGGTGAGGTTGCGCCACAGCGACGAGAGATACGCTCCCCAGGCCATTCCCCCGAGGCGCCGGACCGCCAGCCACAGGAGCACCGCGAACTGAAAGGTCGCGGACAACGCGTTGGCCAGCGCCAGTCCCGCATAGGACAGGTCGAGCACACCCGCACCCTGACTCAGCGCCGCCACCGCCCGCACGAACCCGTTGTCTCCCGGGGCCGCATCCACCGGGCCGATGAGCATCAGGCTCAGCAACAGATTGAGCACGAATGTCCAGAACGCCACCCTCACCGGCGTTCGCGTATCCATCATGGCGTGAAACAGGGGAACGAGCACACGGCTGGCGGAGACGGCCCACAGGCCCATGGCCAGGAACACCAGCGTCCGGGCGCTGGCAAGGACATCCTCGGCCGCGAACGCTCCACGCTGGAACAGCAGCGAGAACACCGGCACGGCGATCACCATCAACCCGAGGGCGGACGGCAGCGCGATGAAATTCACCATCCTCAACGCGTAACCCAGCGTCGTCTTCAGGCCGGACAGGTCGTTGCGGGCGGCGAGCGACGAGAAACTCGGCAGAGCGGCGGTTCCCAGCGCGACGGCGAACACCCCGAGGGGAAACTGCAACAGTCGGTCGGCGTAGTAGAGGTAGGAGACGCTGCCCGGCTCCAGCAGCGAAGCCAGGATGGTGCTGGCCAGGACATTCAGTTGATAGACGGCGGCGCCGATGACCGCCGGTCCCATGAGCCGCAGGAACCGGAACAACGCCGTGCTGCGGAAGTCCAGGCTGGGTCGCCACGAAAACCCGTACCGGTGAAGAAAGGGAAGCTGCAACAGGAGTTGGGCCACGCTGCCGAGCAGCACCCCGCAGGCCAGGCTCACGACCGGTTGGGCCAGCAACGGAACGAGCAGGAAAGCCGCCGCGATGATCGACAGGTTCAGCAGCACCGGCGCCAGCGCCGGTGCCATGAAGTGGCGGAAAGTGTTGAGGTATCCCATGGCCAGGGCGGCGAGACTGACGAAGAGGATGCTCGGGAACATGATCCGCACCAACCGCACGGTGAGCGAGAACTGGTCCGGTGCCGCCGCGAAACCGGGCGCGAACAAGCGGGCAAGCAGCGCCGGGAAGAGCAGTCCCGCGACTGTCAGCAGCAGGAGGCAGAGGATTGCGAAGGTGACGATCACGCGGCTGGCCTCGATGGCCTCCCGCCGGCCCCGGGTGGTCAGGTACTCGGAAAGAACCGGCACGAAACCGGCGGAAAGGGCTCCTTCCGCGGTAAGGCGCCGCAACAGGTTCGGTATCCGGAACGCGACGAAGAACGCGTCGGCCGCACTCCGCGCCCCAAGCAGGTAGCCGATGACGACATCCCTGGCGAGCCCTGAAACGCGGCTCAAGAGCGTCAGGGAGCCGACGACGCCCGTCGCCCCGGCCACCCTGCGGAACTCGCCGGCCGTTGACTCATCACTCATGCGGTGTTACAAAACGGGACTTTCAGGAGGTAAACTTTGGCGAACCACAAATCGGCCGTCAAGCGGCACCAGCAGAGCGTCCGGCGTCACCAGCGCAACCAGGCGCTTCAATCCAGAATCAAGACCCTGATCAAGAAGGTCCGGTCCACCATCGACAGCAGGAACCCGGAAGAGATCACCGAGAAGATCCGGGAAGTCAACGGTTTGCTCGACAAGGCCGTGGTCAAGGGAGTTCTCAAGCGCAACACGGCTTCGAGGAAGCTCTCCCGCCTGGCGCGGGCCGGCCACGAAGCCACGGCCTCCGCCGAAGCGATACCCTTGGCGTAGGCATCTTCGCCCCAGGCGCCCTCCGCCCCGGACATATTTCCGACTCGCTTTCGACTCGCCGGCATGCGCGTCGCGCACTGCCGGGACGGTCCGCCGCGGTGCCGTCAGAATCCCTCCGCCATCCGCTGCCGCAGCCACCGGGCAAAACCTTCCAGCAGCCGTTGCCTCGCAGCCGCGCGTGAGTCTTCCGCCAGTCTCGCATCGGACAACCGGCCCACGTCTTCCAGGTTCAGGGTATTCCGGAGAGTTCCGGAGGAACCGGCCGCCACGGCCCCTCTGGCGGCGTCATGAACATCCCGGAGACGGATGGTCCGCGGCGGCCACAGGACCTCGTTGCCCGGCCTGCGCCTGAGCGTGGCCTCCACCTCCAGCCGCGCTTCCACCTGCAGCACCTGGTCGAACCGGTTGACCGAGACATGCCTGATCCCATAGTGCCGAATGACGCCGGAAAGGACCGCGTCGGCGTTCTCGGCGTCGGCCGCCAGGCGTGGACGCGGCTGGCGCCTCAACTCCCGCCGCACCGCCCGCGCCAGGCCGTCCTCCAGACCGACGGCGCGGGTGCGGTTGTCAAAGGGCGCCACGTAGACGGCGCGGACATCGTCCGGCAGCGCCGCGTCCGGTTCCACGAACCGGTAGCCGCATGCTCCCGCCGAAAGGGCCGCGCTCAGCCAGACCGCCAGCGGCCGGACGAGTCGGCGAACCGGCCTCATCCTTCGATCACGATGTTGACCAACCGACCGGGAACCTGCACGACCCGCCTGACCCCGCGGCCGTCAATGAAGGATGCCACCCGGGGGTCGGTCAGCGCCGCCGTCTCGACATGCTCCGCGCCGGCATCCGCCGGAACCGAGATCTTTCCGCGCAGCCTGCCGTTCACCTGCACGACAATGACACGGCTCTCCTGGACCAGGGCCGCGTTGGAGTACTCCGGCCACGCCTTGTCCACCAGGGAGTCGGTGTGGCCCAGCCGTTCCCACAACTCGCTGGTGATGTGCGGCACGAACGGCGACAGCAGGACAATCTCGGTCTCCAGGGCCGCCTTCGCCAGCGCGGCTCCGTCTTGCTGCCGTAAATCGTCATCGCTCAACGCGCTCAGGGAGTTGTGAAGTTCCATGATGGCGGCGATGGCGGTGTTGAAATGAAACCGCCGATCGATATCGTCGGTGACCTTCCTGATGGTCCAGTGGATCCGGCGCCGCAGCTCCCTGAGCCCGCCGGCGGCCGGTATGCGGTCGGCATCCGCCGCCACATCCGCCAACCGCTCGCGGTGCCGCATGGCGAAGCGCCACAACCGGCTCAGGAACCGGTGGGCGCCCTCGACCCCCTGATCGCTCCAGTCCAGATCCTTCTCGGGCGGGGACGCGAACAGGGTGAACAGCCGCGCGGTGTCCGCGCCGTAGCGATGGATGAGATCGTCCGGGTCGACGACGTTCATCTTGGACTTGGACATCTTGGCGCCGTCCTTGATGACCATGCCCTGGGTCAGGAGATTCGTGAACGGCTCGGTCACCGACAGCCAGCCCATGTCCCGCAGAACCCGGGTAAAGAAGCGGGCGTAAAGCAGGTGCAGCACGGCGTGCTCGACCCCGCCCACGTACTGGTCCACGGCCATCCAGTAGGCGGTGCGCTGGCGGTCGAGGGGCTGACGGTCCTCGTCCGGGCAGGCGTAGCGCGCGAAGTACCACGACGACTCCACGAACGTGTCCATGGTATCGGTCTCCCGGCGGGCAGGCCGGCGGCACGTCGGACACGGGGTCTCGTAGAATTCCGGAAGCCGGGCCAGCGGCGAGCCGTCCACTCCCGTGAACTCCACGTGGGTCGGAAGCCGCACCGGCAGCTGGTCCACGGGAACCGGCACCATGCCGCAGTCGTCGCAGTAGACCACGGGGATGGGCGCGCCCCAGTAACGCTGCCGGGAAATGCCCCAGTCCCGCAGCCGGTAGCGGACGGTGCCCTTGCCCCAGCCGCGCTCCTCAAGGAACGCGGCGATGCGGCTGCGGCCCTCCTCGCTGCCCAAGCCGCTGAACTCCCCGCTGTCGGCCATCACCCCGTCGGCGGTGTAGGCCTCGGTCATCTCGTCGGCCACCAGGGTGGTCCCGCGCGGGTGGATCACCGGCCGCACCGGCAGACCGTACTTCCTGGCGAACTCGAAGTCTCTCTGGTCGTGGGCCGGAACCGCCATGACCGCACCGGTGCCGTATTCCATCAAGACGAAGTTGGCCACATAGATGGGGATATTCTCCCCGGTGAAAGGGTTGAGACAGAACGAGCCGGTGAAGAGGCCCTCCTTCTCCATCTCGACGTCATCGCGCCGGGAATGGCTGAGGCGCTTCACCCTCCGGGCGAATTCCTCCACCGCGCCCTGTTGCGGCGTGCCGCCGGAGAGTTCCAGGGCCATGGGGTGTTCGGCGGCGAGGGAGACGAACGTCGCGCCATGGACGGTGTCCTGACGGGTGGTGAAGACGGTGAGGTGACCCTCCCGCCCCACCATCGGAAAGCGGATCTCCGCGCCGATGGACTTGCCGATCCAGTTGCGCTGCATGGTGAGCACCTTGTCCGGCCATCCCGGGAGTCCGTCGCATGCTGCCAGCAGGTCCTCGGCGTAGGCGGTGATGCGGAAGAACCACTGGGGCAACTCGCGCAGGACCACCTCGTGCTCGCAGCGCCAGCAGCGGCCGTCCACCACCTGCTCGTTGGCCAGGACGGTCCCGCAACCGCCGCACCAGTTGACCGCCGCGTTGCGCTTGTAGGCCAGGCCGCGCTCCAGCATCTCCAGGAAGAACACCTGCTCCCAGCGATAGTAGCTGGCATCGGAGGTGGCCAGCTCGCGCGCCCAATCGTAGCTGAACCCCATCTTCTTGAGTTGTGCCCGCATGTAGTCGATGTTGTCCACGGTCCAGCGGGCGGGGTGGACCTTGTGGGCGAGGGCGGCGTTCTCCGCCGGCAGCCCGAAGGCGTCCCAGCCCATGGGGTGCAGCACGTTGAAACCGCGCATGCGCTTGTAGCGCGCGATGACATCGCCGATGGAGTAGTTGCGCACGTGCCCCATGTGGATCCGGCCCGACGGATAGGGAAACATCTCCAGCAGATAGTACTTCGGCAGGTCCGAGGTCTCGTCCACTCGAAAGCTCCCGGCCCGCTCCCATTCGGCCTGCCAGCGCTCTTCGATCTTCCAGAACTCGTACTTTTCGATCATGGTTCCGGCCGCTCGCTCTCCTTGAGTCCGTTGGCGTGCGCGACGTGGTCGAGCACGCCGTTGATGAACGCGGAGGAGCCGTCCGACCCGTAGCGGTCGCCGATCTCGATCGCTTCGTCGATGCTCACGTGCAACGGGATGTCCGGGCAATAGACCAACTCGTAGGTGGCGAACCGAAGGATGATCAGGTCCACCTTCGACAGGCGCCCGAGCTTCCAGTTCTCCAACGCCTGCTCGAGCCACCCGTCGATTTCGTCACGGTGCTCCACGGTCCCGGCGATCAGGCGTTGGGCGAAATCCCTGGCTGCGGCATGCGACGGAAAATGCCCCCAGAAAATGGCCGGACCGGCGGGAGAAGGGTCTCCGGTGATCTCCATCTGATAGAGCACCTGCAACGCCAGCTCCCGAGCCTTGCGGCGAATACCTGTCATCGGAAATCTGCGGTTGGAACCGGGACGCGGGGAGAGGGGACGCGGGGGCCGGGGAGGTCAGGAAAGTTCCTTGCTCAAACTCGCCATCTCGATGGCGGTGACCGCGGCCTCGTACCCCTTGTTGCCCATCTTCGCCCCGGCGCGGTCGACCGCCTGCTCCACCGTGTGGGTGGTCAAGAGGCCGAAGGCGATGGGGATGCCGTACCGGTCCATGGCATGGCCCACGCCGCGCGCGGCTTCCCCGCAAATATAGTCGAAGTGGGGCGTCTCCCCGCGAATGACCGCCCCGACGCATATCAAGGCGTCGTACTTGCCGCTCTCCGCCATCTTGTGGGCGCAGAAGGAGATCTCGAACGCACCGGGCACCCACGCGACATCCACGTTCTCGTCGGAGTTCGCACCATGCCGCCTCAGGGCGCGCACCGCGCCGTCGAGAAGCCGCTCGGTTATGAAGCCGTTGAACCGGCTGGCGATGATGCCGAACCGCATCGCCGTCGCATCCAGTTTTCCTTCGATCACTCGCATGGCCGCCACCTTCAACGCATCAGTGCCGGGTCAGAAGATGCCCGAGCTTGTCGCGCTTGGTCTGCAGGTATCCCGCGTTGCGGTCGTGGGGTTCGATCTCCAGCGGAATCCGTTCGCTCACCGACAAGCCGTAGCCTTCCAGGCTGACGATCTTGCGCGGATTGTTGGTCATGAGGCGCAGCCGCCGAATGCCCAGGTGGCGCAGGATCTCCGCGGCGACCCCGTAATCCCTCAGATCCACGTCGAACCCCAGCTCCAGGTTCGCCTCCACCGTGTCACGCCCCTCGTCCTGCAGCGCGTACGCCCTGATCTTGTTGGTCAGACCGATCCCGCGGCCTTCCTGATGCAGGTACACGATGACGCCGCACTCTTCCTGACCGATGATGCGGATGGCCGCACGGAGTTGCTCGCCGCAGTCACACCGCTCCGACGAGAACACGTCGCCGGTAAGGCATTCCGAATGCACTCGCACCGTGACCGCGTCGCTTCGGCTCACGTCGCCCTTCACCAGGGCCATGTGCTCGAACGGGTCCAGGCTGGTGCGGTACAGGATCGCCTTGAACGACTTGTCGTGAATGCTCGGGAAATCTCCCTCCCAGACCTGCCGGATGCTGGCTTCGTTGCGAAGGCGGAATCCGATGAGTTCGACGATGGAGAGCATCCGCAGATCGTGCCGAGCGGCAAAGGCGTGGAGCGCCGCTCCCGTGGCGACGGAGCCGTCGTCGTCCAGAATCTGGCAGATGACCGCCACCGGTTGCAGGCCGCAGAGGGCGGCAAGGTCCGTTGCGGCTTCCGCCGGACCGGCCTTGACCAAGACTCCTCCCGGAGTGGCCTGCATCGGCAACACGTTGCCGGGGGTGATGAAGTCCCGGGAGCCCGCATCCGGCATGGCGGCCGCGCGGATGGTATGCGCCCTGCCCGCCGCCGACACCTCAAGGCCCAGGGACGAATGGGCGCCTACCGGCGCGCCCACCGGCCGCTGACCCGGAACCGGGATGGCCGCCGAATCCACGTCGAGCCCCAGCTTTTCCAGACGCGACGGTTCCATGACCAGATAGGGGACGCCCCGCACATGCCGCAGCATGAAGTTGACATGCTCCGGGGTCACCTTTTCGGCGACCATGCAGACGTGGCCCTTGCCCTGGTCGCTTTCCTGGTCCACCAGAACGATCGGCCGACCTTGGCGCAACTCGTCCCGGATGGTCTCAATCGAGGTCGGTGACATGTCTCGCGTCGGGCGTTCGGAAGGATTTCACGAATCGGAGAACGTATTTTCCGATGATGTCCGCTTCGAGGTTGACTCTATCACCAACACCACGGCTCTGCAAATTCGTATTCGCCAGCGTGAAGGGGATGGTGGCCACCGAAAAGGACCGCGAGGTGCAGTCGTTGACGGTCAGGCTGATGCCGTCCACGGCAATGGAACCCTTGGGGACCAGAAGACGGGTGACCGCCGCCGGCGCGCGGAAGCGAAAGAACGTGAACTCGCCGCTCTTGTGAATGCGCGCGACCTGCCCCACGGCATCCACGTGGCCGGTGACCATGTGCCCGCCCAGCCGCCCGCCCAGCTTGAGCGGCCGCTCCAGATTGAGGCGGTGGTCCTCGCGCACATCGTCGAGGTTCGTGCGCTTCAGGGTCTCGGGCGAAACGTCCACGGTGAGCCGCCGCCGGGCCTTCCGCACCACCGTCAGGCAACACCCGTTCACCGCGATGCTGTCCCCCGGGGAAATCTCGCGGCCGGGCAGCCCGGTCTCGAAGGTCAGTTCGCCCCCGCCGGTGCCGGCGCGCCAGCGGGAGACCCGGCCAACCTCTTCAATCAGTCCGGTAAACATGAGCCTCCGCGCTTCGTGGGCGACAGGTAGGCGGTGATCAGTATATCGTCGCCGAGCCGCCTCACGACCGTTTCCGCAAGCCGCGGGGAGCCGCGCATGCGCGTGACGCCGAGATCCCCCATCATGGGCAGCCCGTCGCCGCCAATGAACTTCGGCGCATAGAAGCACAACACCTTGTCCACAACCTTTTCCGCGATGGCCCGGCTCGCCGTCACGCCGCCTCCCTCCATCATGACGCTGAGCACTCCGGCGCGGGCCAGCTTCCGGAACACCCGCCTGAACGAGATGCGGCCGTGCCGCACGGGGAAACTCCACACCTGGACTCCCAGATCCTCGAGGCGCTTCCTCCGGACCGCGGGAGCGGCGTCTCCCGTGACCACCACGGTCTTCTCGGGCTGCCGCTGCCGGACCAGCCTGGCGGTGACCGGCGTGCGCAACCTTCCATCCAGCACGATGCGCCAAGGATCCCGTCCTCCCGGCAGCCGACAGGTGAGCTGGGGATCGTCGGCCAGCACCGTGCCCGAGCCCACCAGCACGGCGTCGAGTTCGTTGCGCAGCCGGTGCACGTATTTCCGGGCGGCGGGCCCTGTCACCCACCTGGAATCACCGGTCGCGGTGGCGATCCTGCCGTCCAGGGACGCGGCCAGCTTGAGGGTCACGAAGGGCAGCCCGCGTGTGACGTGCTTGACGAAGCCCTCGTTCAGGCGGCGGCATTCCTCTTCGCGCAGCGGCGCTTCGACCCGGATGCCGGCTTTCCTCAGGGCCTCCAGCCCGCGGCCGGCCACCATGGGATTGGGGTCCACCATGCCCGCCACGACGCGCCCGACGCCCGCCTCGATCACCGCCCGGGTGCACGGCGGCGTACGGCCGAAGTGGCCGCAGGGTTCCAGGTTGACATAGAGCGTGGCGCCGCGGGCCGCCCCGCCCGCCTGCCGGAGCGCCACCACCTCGGCATGGTCGCCGCCGGCCCGGGCATGATAGCCCCGCCCCACGATTCGCCCGTCCCGCACCACCACCGCCCCCACCATGGGGTTGGGACTGGTCCTGCCGGCGCCCCGGCGCGCCAGCCCGAGGGCCGCCCGCATGTACCGGCGGTCGCTGTCCCGGGAAACGTCCACCAAACGTCCAGCCCCTTTCCAAGGGAAGCCGCTGGCGGCAAGTCCAACACCGTTCGCGCCAGCGCCCACCCGCTATTCTTTACCGGAGGGGACGGGCGTGCCCGCGCGCGGGGTCTTCCTTCGTGTCCTCTTGCGGGGGGTCCCCGCGCCCGTTCCCGCGGCCCCGTGTCCGCGGCCGTTCAGCAGCTCCTCCAGTTCCGCCCTGAATTCGTTGAGATCCCTGAAGGAGCGGTAGACCGACGCGAACCGTACATAGGCCACCGGATCGGTGTCATGAAGCTCGCGCATCGCCGCCTCGCCGATGATCGCGCCCGGTATCTCCTTCTCGCCTCGTTCCTGGATCCCGCGCTCGATACGGTCGGTGATGGCCTCGATGGCAGCCATGCTGACGGGGCGTTTCTGACAGGCGCGCTTCAGGCCGTTGATGATCTTGAGCCGGTCGAAGGCCTCGCGGCGCCCGTCCTTCTTCACCACCATGGGCATGGTCTCTTCCACCCGCTCGTAGGTGGTGAAGCGGCGCGCGCACGAGAGGCACTCCCTGCGCCGCCGGATCATCTCGCCGTCTTTCCCGAGACGGGAATCGATGACGTGGTTGCTGGCCTGGCGGCAAAAGGGGCATTTCATGGGATGCCCGACGCTTCCGGGACACGGCGGTCCGAGTTGTCAGGCCGCTGCCGTGTTCCTTCGATAGACGGGAAAGCACTCGCACAGCGCCCGCACTTCGGCGGCCACGGCGGCGAGGCCGGCGTCGTCCCCGACCCGGGCGAGGGCGCGCTGAATCAACTCGGCGATGGCGCGCATCTCCGGTTCGTTCATGCCGCGGGTGGTAACGGCCGGGGTTCCGATGCGCACCCCGCTGGTGACGAACGGAGAGCGGGTCTCGAACGGCACGGTGTTGCGGTTCGCGGTGATCCCCGCCTGCTCCAGCGTCTCCTGGGCAAGTTTTCCGGTGAGCTCCGAGTTCCGCAGGTCCATGAGCAGAAGGTGGTTGTCGGTACCGCCCGAGACCAGGCGGAACCCCCGATCCGCCAGCGCGCCCGCCAGGGCCCCGGCATTGGCCACGACCTGCCGCTGATAGGCGGCGAACTCCGGCGCCGCCGCTTCCTTCAACGCCACCGCCTTGGCCGCGACGACATGCATGAGCGGGCCTCCCTGCATGCCGGGGAACACCCGGCTGTTGAGGGTCTTGGCATGCTCCTGGCGACAGAGGATCATTCCCCCGCGAGGCCCGCGCAGCGTCTTGTGCGTCGTCGTCGTGACATAGTCCGCGAAGGGGACCGGGCTCGGGTGGCAGCCGGCGGCCACCAGACCGGCGATGTGGGCCATGTCCACCATCAGCAGGGCTCCCACCTCGTCGGCGATGGCGCGAAACCGTTCATAGTCAAGAGTTCTCGGGTAGGCGCTGGCGCCGGCGACGATGAGCCGCGGGCGATGCTCCCGGGCCAGCTCCGCCAGGGCATCGTAGTCGATGGTCTCGGTTTCCGCCGACACGCCGTAGGGCACCACGTTGTACAGCCGGCCGGAGAAGTTCGCGGGGCTCCCCATGGAAAGGTGGCCGCCGTGGGAGAGGTCCATGCCGAGATAGGTGTCTCCGGGGTTCAGAACCGCGAAGTAGACCGCCATGTTGGCCTGGGTCCCGGAGTGGGGCTGGACGTTCGCATGCTCCGCCCCGAACAGTTCCCGGGCCCGCTCCATGGCCAGGCGCTCCACCACGTCCACATGCTCGCACCCGCCGTAGTAGCGCCGTCCGGGATAGCCCTCGGCGTACTTGTTGGTCATGAGGCAACCCTGCGCCTCGAGAACCGCTTCGCTCACCACATTCTCGGAAGCGATCAGCTCCAGGTTGCACTCCAGGCGCTCGCCCTCCTTGTGGATCGCCTCGAAAACCTCCGGGTCGACGTGTTCCAGGCCTGCGGTGATCATCGGTGGCTTTCGATGTACTCGATCACGTCCTGAACCGTCTTGATCTTTTCGGCGTCCTCGTCGGATATCTCCATCTCGTACTCTTCCTCCAACGCCATGACCAACTCGACGATATCCAGCGAATCGGCTCCCAGATCCTCGATGAACGACGCGTCCGGACTGACCTCCGTGTCGCTCACTCCCAGTTGTTCGCAGATGATCTGCTTGACCCGCGCATCAATGTCTGTTGCCATGTGTACTTCCTTTCTCGTCTCTCCCCCGGTGCTGCGTTCCGAAGACCCGGGACATCTGAAGGCAGCGCCATGTGTCGATCCCCGAACCGTCGATCCCCGAACCATTCCCCGGCCGGGCACTCCCCGGCGGGGAGGGCGTCGGAGGGCTGTTGAACCCACCTCCACGACAACTCCACCGTGAAGTCACATGTACAGGCCGCCATTGACGGCGATGGTCTGTCCCGTGATGTAGCGGCCCCCCGGACCTGCCAGAAACGCCACCGCCCCGGCTACGTCGTCGCTGCCGCCGAACCGTCCCAAGGGAATCAGGTCAAGATACTTGCTCCGGGTGTCCTCGTCCAGAGCGGCGGTCATGTCCGTTTCGATGAAGCCGGGAGCCACGGCATTGACCGTGATCCCGCGCGGGGCCAACTCCCGGGCCATGGACTTGGTAAATCCCACGATGCCCGCCTTGGTGGCGGCATAAACGGACTGTCCCGCGTTTCCCGTTTGTCCGGCCACCGAGGTCAGATTGACGATTCGGCCGCGGCGCTGCCGAATCATCCTCCTGCTGGCCGCCCGGGTGCAGTGGAACATGCCCCGGAGGTTGACGTCGATTATCCTGTCCCAGTCGGAAGCCGGTTGGCGCAACAGCAGACCGTCGATGGCGATCCCCGCATTGTTCACTAAAATATCAATTCTCCCGTGTTGGTCAACGACCGTCCGGAACGTCTCCTCGACCTGGTCCTGCCGCGCGACATCGAACGGCGCCAGCTCGGCGCGTCCGTTGCCGGCCAGGATCTGTTCCCGCACCTCTTCCGCAGCTTCCCGGCTCTCCCGGTAGTTGATGATGACGCTGGCTCCCAGACGAGCCAGACAGAAGACGATTTCCCGGCCGATGCCCCTGCTGCCGCCCGTCACCAGCGCAATCCTGTCCTCCAGCGGTCCCGCTACCCGGGTCATGCCCTCACCTTTGCCATCAGCTTCTCCAGGTCCTCGGGCTTCTCCAGATTCGATGTGTCGATTCCCCGGTCGATGCGTCGAATGAGCCCGGACAGAACCCTCCTCGGACCCAGTTCGATCACCCGCCGGCAACCAAGCCCGGCCAGCGTCTTCACCGACTCCTCCCACCGGACCGGGGCCACCACCTGTTGGACCAGAAGAGACTTGACACGCTCGGCGTCGGTGTTCAGCGCCGCCTCGACGTTGGTGACGACTCCCACCCGGAGCGGCCGTACCCTGATGCCTTCCAGCACCTCCCGAAGCCCCTCCGCCGCCGGTGTCATCAGCGCGCAGTGGAACGGCGCGCTGAGGGTCAGCTCCACCACCTTCCGCGCACCCCGATCCCGGGCCAGTCGCGCCGCGCGCCGGACCGCTTCGCAGGCGCCCGAGACGACCACCTGCCTGCCGCCGTTCAGATTGGCCGGTGCCACCACTTCGCCCTGCCCGGCCTCCTGGCAGATCTCCCGGACCACCGCCTCCTCGAACCCCAGCACCGCGGCCATGCCCCCCTTGCCTTCGGGCACCGCCTGCTGCATCAGGCGGCCCCGCTCCCGCACCACCCGGACCGCATCCGGCAACGCCAGCGCCCCCGCGCACACCAGCGCACCGTATTCGCCCAGGCTGTGTCCGGCCACCCAGGCGGGCTCGACGCCGACCTTACTTTCCAGTACCCGCAAGGCGGCCACCGACACCGCCAGGATCGCCGGCTGCGTGTATTCCGTCCGGTTCAGTCGGGATTCCGGACCATCAAAACACAGCCCGCGAAGGCTCACGCCCAGCGCTTCGTCCGCCTCGTCGAACGTTGCCCTGGCCTCCGGAAAACGGTCGCACAACGCCCGTCCCATGCCCACGTACTGCGAACCCTGGCCGGGAAAGACGAACGCGGCGCGGCCGGTATCCGTCATTCGCCCTGGTCCTCCAGCGCATTCACGATGTATCCGTTGATGTCCTGCGAAACGGCCTCGGACGCCACCCGGACGGCGTTCTTGATGGCCTCGGCCGAGGAGCCTCCGTGGGCGACGATGGCGACGCCGTTCAACCCCATCAGGGGAGCCCCTCCGTAGTGTGCATAATCAAGGCGGTCATAGGCCCGACCCAGGGCGCCCCGGCACAACAGGTAGCCCAGGCGGCTGGACAGGCTGCTCCGGAACGCATCCTTCAGCACCGAGGAAACAAACTGTCCAATCCCTTCCATGGTCTTCAGCGCCACGTTGCCCGTGAACCCGTCACACACCACCACATGGGCCCGGCCATTGGTGATGTCCCGCCCTTCCACGTGGCCCATGAAGTTCAAGCCCGTGGAGCGGAGCTCGCGGACCGCCTCCCGTGTAAGATCGTTGCCCTTGCCGTCTTCTTCCCCGTTGCTCAGGATACCCACCCGGGGACTCGCGATCCCCAGGATCTTCTCCGCGTAGATGGCTCCCATGTGCGCGAACTGCACCAGTTGCCGCGGCTTGCAGTCGGTGTTGGCACCACCGTCCAGGAGCACGGTGCCGCCGGACAACGAGGGGCCCACCGTCAGGATCGCGGGCCGGTCCACTCCGGGCAGGCGACCCAGCACGAACATGCCGATGGCCAGCATGGCACCGGAGTTGCCCGCGCTCACCAGCGCGTCCCCCTCGCCGGCCTTGAGCCGTTCGAAGGCCACTCTCATGGAGGCATCCTTCTGCTTCAGGGCGCGGCTGGGCGAGGCGCGCATGTCGATGGAGGAGGCGGCAGGGACGACGCGTACGACCGACGCATCGAACGAGTGACGCGACAACTCGGACTCCACCGCGTCCGACGCGCTCACCAGGGTTATGGCCACCCCGTATTCCTCCGCAGCCCGCAGGGCCCCCCTTACGACAACGCCCGGGCCGTGGTCACCGCCCATCGCGTCAACGATCATCCGCCGCATCACGGAGTGGACTGGACAAGTGCGGCCGGCGTCTACTCGCCGGATGTCACGGACCGGGCCCTGTAGTAGCCGCAGCCGGCACAGACTCTGTGCCGCAAGGTGGCTGCACCGCAGCGCGGACATGTGATCCATCCAGGGGCGGGGACGGCGTCGTGGGACCGGCGCTTGTTGCGCTTGCTGTTGGAGGTTCTTCTTTTCGGTACGGGCATCGCTTGTATCCGTTCTGTCGGCTGGTTTCCGCAGACTCGCCACCCTCCACGGCCACCCTCCGCTGCTACCGGTCCAGTCGGAGGTTGCGGAAAATGGCCATGCGGGGATCCCCCGAGGACACGCATCCACAGCCGATCCGATTCAACTCGGCACCACAGCCGGGGCACAGGCCGCGACAGCTTTCGCTGCACAGTGGCCGGAGGGGCAGGGCGAGCAGGGTCTGTTCGCGGACAAAGGGCGAGAGGTCGATGTCTTCTCCGGAGTAGAAGCTCAAACCCAGTTCGTCCGCCGTGAGTTCCATGTTCTTGTTAGTCGGAAGAGGGTCCGGAGTCAACACGAAGTCGAACGTTTTTTCAATGACGAACCGGAAGCTCTCCAGACAGCGGCTGCAATCCCCCTCCACCTCTCCCTCCAGCCCGCCGCGAAAAAAGATCTCCCGGCCCGACCGGTAGCAGGTCACCTGAACGTGGATCGGCGACGGGAAGCGTACCACCGAGACTCCATCGTCACCGATCTCGGGGATCTCGGAGAACCGGCTCTCCCGGGGAACGGTGTCGATCCGGTTGAGGGGAATGCGCAAGACGACTCCAGTTGCCGCGATCTTCATAGCGGGGAGACGGCACCCTTGTCAATTCGGAGTCCCGGGCGGGGCCGCCGGCAAGGCTGTCCCACGCTGCGTGTTTGTGCGAGGGGGTGAGGTTTGGGTCAGGCACGGACGGTCTCGCGCCGGGGCAGTCCTGCCTGGGGGATGTTGGAACGCATCGAACGGCAGCAAGGACATCTATCTTCTGCGCACCGGAACGAGCGGGACCGACAACTTCACCTACCGGCAGATTTTCGTCTACGATGTGCCGGATTTCCCGGAGGCGAGGCCCTATGAGCACATGAACTACGGGATGTGGCACACGCAGAAGTCAGGCAGGACCAACCTTGGCATCTCATTCGTCACGGTGCTGCCCGATGGCGAGGGCATGACCCCGGCGGCCAACATGCCAAGCTTCGGCAGTGCCACCTACAGGGGTAATGCAATTTGGCAACACCGCGCACAGCACGCTCAGGGCGAAGGAGGTATCGGCGGTTGGGATGGAACCTCCACCACGACGGTGAATTTCGGGAAAAGCACCATCAAGACCGATATTTTTAACGGGCACGTCATTTTGCAGGGCGGATATAACGGGATCATAGCCACATTCCACGGCACCATCGACGGGAACGGGTTCTCGGGCAGCAAAGTGACCAATGTCAACGCCGAAGGCGCCGGCTACGATACGCCGGGATTTTTGGCCGGCTATCAGAGCCAGCATCGTGGCGCAGTGAACTTGGCCACGAGCGTGGACGGCAGCCTGTACGAGGTGAGAGAGTACAGCGGCCATTTCTTCGGGCCGGACGCCGAAGAGGTGGGCGGCGTGTTCGACATCACGTCCAAGGACAAGAAGAACGGCGAGTTGCGCGGCTCCTTCGGCGGCCGCAGGTAGTAAACCGGTCGCCGTCACTGGCGGTGGTTCACGGAGCGGGGCGCCCGATCCATCTCCGGATCGGGCGCCCTTTTCTTTTTCGACAGCCGCCGGGGAGGCTGTGGATGCGCCGTTACACGAGTTTCGTTGGCATTTCGTTGTCACAATGCTGCTCGCGTTGATTCTGGCGACCGCGCCGGCGGAGGGCCAGCAGCCGCCTCCGGAGCTGTCCGCCGAGGCGCTGATCGATGCCGCGCGGGCGGCCTTGGCAAAGGGCGAGCCGGAAGACGCCGCGTTCCTGCTCGACGGTGTGAAACCGGGCGAGGGGAACCCCGACGATCTCGATTTCCTGCGCGGCTCCATCGCGATGCAGCGCGGGGAGTGGCAGAAGGCGATGGCACGGTTCCGGGCGATGCTGGCGCGCAATCCCGATCTGCCCCGGGTGCGGCTCGCGCTTATTTTCAGGCGGAGGATGACGGCAATGCGGCCTGTCACTTCCGCCTGGCGCTGGGCGCGAAGGACCTGCCCGAGACGGTGCGCGCCTCGGCGCTCGCCTTCCTCCCCCGCATCCGGCGGCGCAAGCGATGGTCGGTTACCGGCTCGGTGGCGCTTGTGCCTTGTTCCCGACACCAACATCAACGCCAGAACCGATGCCCGGGAGATCCTCCTGGGCCGCCGGCCCGGCACCTTGTGAAGGCGCACCGTTTCTGCTAACGCAAGAGGCCGTGAGTCTGCTGGATCATCCCGGGCCGCCGAATGGTCGCCGGCGCACCGGCCGCCGGCCGGACGAACCGGCGGGAGGCGGGACGTGAACGCGCGAGTGGGTTTGCTGCACGCCGTCGTGCTGGCCACGGTCGACTTGGCCACCAAGGTGCCGTCCGACCATCCCTCCGCCCGCAACCTGGGCACCGAGCGCATGGGTTCCGGCACCCTCATTGATCCCGCGGGCCTGATCCTGACCGTCAACTACGTCGTCAACGGAGCCGAGGCCATCACCGTGACGCTGTCGGACGGGAAACAATACCCGGGCCGCCTGACGGCCCAGGACTTCGACAGCGGCCTTGCCCTGGTCCACATCGACGCCGCCGATCTGCCTTTCCTCCGGCCGGCCGAAACCGTCACCGTCGGCCAGCCGGTGTTCATGGTGGCCAGCAATGGACAGCAACAGCGGCGGGTCAGCGACGGCAGCCTCACCTCCGTCGAAGGCTACGATGGGCAGTGGGAGTACCTGCTGGAACGGTCCATTCGGGTGAGCGCCTTCAATCCGGGATTCGGCGGCGGCACGCTGGCCGACTCCCGGGGCCGTCTCATGGGGGTGATCTCCCTCAACCTGAACGATGTCGGCAAGTTCACGCTGGCCATCCCGGTGGAGTACTACCTTCGGGACGCGGAGGAGCTGAGACGGTTCGGAAGGGTGCGCAACCGGCCGCCGCGCGCTTGGCTCGGCCTCTATTCACAGGCTCTGGAGGGCCATCTCCTGGTCACCGGCGTGACGCCGTCGGGACCCGCCGAGAAGTCCGGCCTGAAACAGGGCGACATCATCCTCGCGGTGGAGGGCCAGGAGGTGCAGACGCGGCCCCAACTCTACCGCGAGATCTGGAAGAAGCGTGCCGGGGACGCGGTCACCTTCCACGTGATCCGGGGCGACGGTTCGCAGGACGTTCAGGTGGCCAGCCGTGACCGCTGGGACTTCAACCAAGCCGGCGGGAAAGCCGGCGGCTGACCCGCGGCCCGTGAAAAATGCAACCCTCTGTCGTGTCATCTACGGCGACACGGACCAGATGGGGGTGGTCTACTACGCCAACTATCTCCGGTGGTTCGAGATCGGCAGAACGGAACTCCTGCGTCAGGCCGGGATTCCCTACGAGCGGGCGGAACGGGACGGCATCTTCTTCCCGGTCACCGAAGTGCAGTGCCGCTACCGCAAACCGGCCCGCTACGACGACCTGCTGAGGATCGAGACAACCGTCGAATCCCTCAGCCGTGTGGCGCTGAGATTCAACTACCGGATCGGCCTGGAAACCGGCCAAGTCACCCTCGCGTCGGGCTGGACCAAGCATGCCTGCCTCAACCGCGACCACAAGCTGACCCGGCTGCCGGCCCGGTACGCCCGCGAGCTGGGACTCGGCACCCACCGGGACTCGGCACCGAGTAGCCGCCACCGTCAGGAAGACGGCGGAGACGCCTCCGCGGCAGGGTCGGACTCCGGACGGCAGTAGACCTCCGCCACCTGACGCAACAGCGCGATATTGTCGGCATGACCCGTCATCTTCGCGGTCACGCGGCCGCGCAGGGGGCGGCCGATGAGGGAAAAGTCCCCCATGATGTCCAGGATCTTGTGGCGGGCGAACTCGTCCTCGAACCGCAACTCGGTATTGAGGATCCTCTCATCGTCCACCAGGATGCAGTTGCCGAGGCGGCCGCCCTTGATCAGGCCCATCCGTTCGAGCTTCTCGAAGTCACGCAGGAAGCCGAAAGTCCGCGCCGGCGCGATCTCGTCGCGGAACGAGTCCGCGCCCTTGTGGACGTACGTATACTCCTGGGTTCCCACGGGGCTCGGATACTGCAGGCGATAGTGCACGGTGAAGCCCTCCGCCGGCTCGATGAGAATCTCTTTCGCCCCCTCCCCGACCATTCGAAGGGTCCGGTCGATGACGATCTCCGCCCCTTGCCCATCCTGTACCTCCACGCCGGCCTCCTCCATCAACCCGCAGAACTCGATGGCAGAACCGTCCATGATGGGAATCTCGCCATACATCTTTATCAACAGGTTGGTGATGCCGTACGCGTGAAGCACCGCCAGCAGATGCTCCACCGTACCCACCACCACGCCGTCGCGCTGCAACGACGTGGCGAAATCGGTGGAACGCACGTAGTCCAGATGGGCAGGCACGGTGACGTCGCCGGAGATCCCGCCGAAATGGATACCGCTGTTCTCGGGCAACGGATGCAGGATGACACCCGTGCTGACACCCGAATGCAGCCCCAGACCGCAGGCCACCACGCTTTTCCCCAGGGTCTTCTGCGGCACGCCGCTTCCGGCGCCGTGGCCGCCGAAACGCCGGGACGCTGCCACGACGCCGCCGGCCGACGCCCGACGCCCGTCGTCGCTCCCGGAAGCCTCGCGCCGCATGTCGCCGCAGCCGCGCTTGACGGCGGCCAGCAGGCCGTCCAGCGAAAGCGGCTTCTCGATAAAGTCGAACGCACCGAGCTTGGTGGCCGTCACCGCGGTGTGGACACTGCCGTGGCCGGAGATCATGATGACGCGGGCCTCGGGGTGCTCTCGCCGGATCTGCTTGAGCAGTCCGATCCCGTCCCGCTCGGGCATCCACACGTCCAGGAGAATGACGTCGGGCTCTTCCCTGGCGACGATGCCCATGACCTCCGATCCATCCAGGGCGGAGACCACCCGGTAGCCCTCGTCGGTGAGAACCTCCCGCACGGTCTCCCGGATGACGTCCTCGTCATCCACCACCAGCACGGTCCGTTGCGCCGCCTGCGCGTTCGATGAATCTTCCATGGTTCCTCTTCGTTCGGCGCCGCGCCCGGACAAGGGCACACCGGCGCCCTTCAGGACGCCTCGCTGGCGCGGACAGCCAGCGGCTCCGCCACCGGGAACTCCATGATGAAGCGGGTGCCGTGGGGCTGATTCGGACGCACGCGAACGTAGCCCCGGTGGTCGGCCACGATGGTCCCGACGATGGACAGGCCGAGTCCGGTGCCGTCTTTCTTGGTGGAGTAGTAGGGTTCGAAGACCCGGCCCCGGTTTTCCCGGGCGATGCCTTCCCCTTCGTCCGCCACCTCCAGGCGGACCATGCCGAAGGTCTCGTCGAACCGGATGGCGATCTCTATGCGCCCCTTGCCGTTGACGGAGGCGACGGCGTTGTCCAGCAGGTTGAACAGGGCGCGCTTGATCTGTTCCCGATCCAGCTCGACGGGTGGAATCGACGACTGTTCCGAGAAGTCGAAATCCACCTCCCGGTGCCCCTCCTTGAACAGAAACAGCGCTTCCCGGACCACTTCGTTGAGATCCTGCGGTGCGAGTTCCACGGTGGGCAGCCGCGCAAAGTTCGAAAACTCGTTCACCAGGTTCTTGAGCTCGTCCACCTGCCGGACGATGGTGGAGGTGCACTTGTCGAGTACCGCCCCGTCCCCGTCCAGGACATTCTCATAACGTTTGCGCAGGCGCTGCGCCGAGAGCTTGATGGGCGTCAGCGGATTCTTGATCTCGTGGGCGATGCGCCGCGCGGCTTCCCGCCACGCCTCCACGCGCTGGACCTTCTGGATCTCCGTGATATCCTCCATGAAGACCATGATGCCGAGCGTGCGGCCGTCGTCGTCCCGCAGGCTCGCGGCCACGGTCACCAGCGTCCGGTCGCCGTCCGGACCTCCGAGGCGGACACCCCGTTCCACTCCCGCACCGTCCTTCACCCGTTCGATGACTTCCAGCAGGGGCCGAAGCCCGGGTGTCCGCAACGCTTCCTCGTAGTGCCGGTGAAGCACGTCCGAAGCCCGTACGCCCAGAGTCTGTTCGGCGGCCTTGTTGACGATGGTCACCACGCCGGACCGGTCCACCGAGATGACCCCGGCCGTGAT
Source organism: uncultured Binatia bacterium (SeqCode) (assembly GCA_964291295.2). Taxonomy (GTDB): domain Bacteria; phylum Desulfobacterota; class Binatia; order UBA9968; family JAJDTQ01; genus JAJDTQ01. The sequence continues at coordinate 168,744 of OZ219754.1, forward strand.
GTTGGCCAGCAGCGTCTCCATGTACCGCCGCCGCTGCTCCAATTCGGAGTTGGTACGCTTGAGATCCGCGGTCATCTGGTTGAAGGATGCCACCAGCGTGCTGATCTCGTCGCCGCCGCTGGCGTCGATGCGATAGTCCAGGTTGCCGTGCGAGACTTCGTGGGTCCCCTCCGCCAACTGCTGGATGGGCACGGTGATACCCTTGGCCAGGGCAAGCCCGAACCACGTCGCCGCAAAGATCATGACCAGCGTGATCAGCAGCAGAGTCAGCATGTAGGTCTGCTTCACCGGCTCCTTGAGAAGGGCCAGATGCTTGTGCTCCTCGTACGACCGGGATATCTGCTGCGCCTGCTTGCGGATGCTCTTGGGCACGAAATAGTCCACTACCACCGCGCCGATGATCCTGCGGCCGTCGCCGTGGACCGGCACCGCCCCCCGCAGCACGTCCCCCTCGCCCAGCGGCTGGGTCCGGGTCACCTCCAGTCCCCGCAGGGCGCTGTTCAGGAAATCCGCCTGCGGGCGGACCGTGACTCCGGTGGGCACCTGGTCGTTGAAGGCCTTCACCAGCGCGGCGCCGTCGGGCTTGTAGATCTCCACCGTGCCGAGATTGTATTCCCGCTGCTTGTCCTCCACCAGGCGCTTCAGGCCGTCGGACTTCTTCGGGTCGAACAGATCCTCGTCGCCGATGCGCTGGCTGAGCTGCCGGGCGAAGAAGAGCGCGTTGTCGGCGGAGTTCTGATAGTAGGTCCGGCTGATGTCGAGGGAGCCCTTGAGCGCGTTCACGACCTGCGAGTCGAACCACTTGTCGACGGAGCGCGTCACCAGGCTCTCGGCGATCAGGAACAGCATCACGGTGGGCACCAGCGAGATGCCGATGAAAGCCATCACCAGCCGGCTCTGAAGACGCGAGCCGAGGATGCGCCGGTGGCGGTCCAGCACCAGCTTCAGCAGGTTCCGCGACACCAGGAAGACCAGCAGCACCAGCAGAATGATGTTGATGTTGACCAGCAGGAAGAACGCGACGTTGCCGGTGAAGGCGTAGTCCGCCGAGACGTCGGGCAGAAGCTCCTCGAAGAACGCGAACAGCAGGATCATCAGGGCGGCGATGAGAATCACCCACCCTTCGCGCTTGCGCCGCTTCCGTTCCTGGGAGCGCAGCGTCTCCGCCCGCTCGTCGTTGCGCTTGACTGCGTTCGTCGGAGTGGACAAGACGGCATCCCCCCGCAACACGTTCTATCGCTTCCACCGGTGAATCACAAAGGCAATGAGACCCCTCGCCGGGTGAGGCCGCCGGATCTCGGCGCTTACAACAACCGTTTCTGCCGCTTCTCCCGCTCCATGCGCGTGGCGGACTGGGAGCGTCCCAGGTGTCGATAGGCCACGGGCGTGGCGACGCGGCCCTGCGGCCGGCGTTCGAGAAAGCCGGCCTGGATGAGGTACGGCTCGTAAGCGTCCTCCACGGTGCCTCGCTCCTCGCCGATGGCGGCCGCCAAGGTATCCAGCCCTACCGGCCCGCCGTCGAACTTGTCGATGATGGTGGTGAGGATGAGCGTATCCATCTTGTCGCAGCCCTGCTCGTCCACCTCCAGCATTTCGAGAGCCCGGCACGCCACCGGACGGGTGATCCGGCCCTCGCCGTGGACCTCGGCATAGTCCCGAACCCGCCGCAGCAGGCGGTTGGCGATGCGCGGGGTTCCGCGGGAGCGGCGCGCGATCTCCATGAAACCCGTTTCTTCGCCGCCCACGCCCAGCAGCGACGCGGACCGGGCCAGCAGCCGCACCAGCACCTCCGGCTCGTAGAAGTCGAGCCGGAACACGGCGCCGAACCGGTTGCGCAACGCCGGGGTCAGCAGGCCGGAACGGGTGGTGGCACCAATGAGCGTGAACCGCTTGACATCGAGCTTGATGGACTTGGCGCCGGGACCCTGCCCGATCATCACGTCCACCTGAAAGTCCTCCATGGCCGGGTACAGCACCTCCTCCACCACATGGTTGAGGCGGTGGATCTCGTCAATGAAGAGCACGTCTCCGGGGTCGAGATTGGTGAGCAGTGCGGCCAGATCGCCGGGGCGCTCGATGACCGGCCCGGAGGTGGGACGAATGTCCACGTCCATCTCCCGGGAGATGAGATGCGCCAGGGAGGTCTTGCCCAGACCCGGAGGGCCGTGGAACAGCAGATGGTCCAGCACGTCGCCGCGGCGTCGGGCCGCGGTGATGGCCACCTCCAGATTGGCCTTGACCCTGTCCTGTCCGAAGTATTCGCTGAACCGCCGGGGCCGGAGGCTGGAGTCGTAGAGGACATCCTCCTCGGTGCCCGCGGGCGTTATGGTCCTGTCTTCCATGAACCCGGTATGCCTAGCCGCTCAGCAGGCGCAAGGCGCCCTTGAGCACGGTCTCCAACTCGGCGGCGCCCTCCGCCAACACCTCGCGCACCGCCCGTTCCGCCTCCTGGCGGCGGTAGCCGAGATTCACCAGCGCCGACAACGCGTCGCCGCGCACCCCGGAACCGACCGCCACCGCCGGAGCGGTTTCCGCAGCCGTGTCGATCCGGTCGCGCAACTCCACGATCATGCGGTCGGCCAAGCGCCTGCCCACCCCGGGAATCGACACCAGCCGGGCGACGTCGCCCTGCCTCAGGGCGGCCAGCACTTCCCCGGCCGCCATGCCCGACAGGATGTTGAGCGCCAGCCGGGGGCCGATGCCCGACACCCCGATGAGCAGCGTGAAGGCCTGCTTCTCCGCAGGGTCGAAGAAGCCGAACAGCTGGAGCACGTCTTCCCGGACGTGGGTGTAGGCCAGCAGCGTCACGGGTTCCCCCACCTCGGGCAGCCGGTAGAAGACGCTGAGGGCGGTATGCAGGTGATAGCCGACGCCGCCGACGTCCACGACGACCTCGCCCGGCGCCTTGTGGTCCAGTGTTCCGCGAACCTTGGCGATCACCACGGGCCTCCCCCCGACCCGGTGGCCGGAGCGGGCCGCTCGACGACCGGCATCCGTCAGCCCTTGCCGGCGGGAAGAGCATCGGCCTGCCAATGCAGCCCCCTCCCCCGCCGACCCGTTCCAGCCATGGCGCGGTACCCGTACAGGTGGCCGTGGCAGATGGCGGCCGCCAGGGCGTCCGAAGCATCCTCCTCGGGCTCGTCCGGCAACCCCAGGATGGCCGTCACCATCTGCTGCATCTGACCCTTGCCCGCGTGCCCGTAACCGGTCAACGCCTTCTTGACCTGGACGGCGTTGTACTCCGAGACGGCGATGTCGCATGCCGCCGCGGCCACAAGAGCCACCCCGCGAACCTGCCCGAGCTTGAGCGCGCTCTGGACGTTGCGCGCCAGAAAGACCTTCTCAAGACTGACGTGTTCGGGCTCGTGCTCTTGTATGACCTTGGCCAGTTCCGTGAATATCCGGTGGAGGCGCCGGTCCTGGGATTGGCGGGTGGCGGTGCGCACGGTGCCGTGGGCGACATGTTGCAAGCGGACGCCGTCCGCCCGGATCACGCCCCAGCCGGTCTTGAGGGTTCCGGGGTCTATGCCCAGAATGGTTTCGATCTTTCCTTCTCCGGCGACGTCAACCAGCCTGCTCGAGAATGTCGTCCGGGATGTCGAAGTTCGCCGCGACGCTTTGCACATCGTCGTGGTCCTCGAGGTCCTCGGTGAGGCTGAGGGTCTGCTCGGCCTCCTTCCCGCCCAGCGTCGTGGTGCTCCTGGGAATCCGGGTCACCTCGGCCGACACCACCGGGATTTTCCCGTTCTCCAGACTCTCCCGGACCGCAGCGAAGTCCTCGGGCCGGGTCACGATCTCGAACACGTCGCCGCTCTCGGTGACGTCCTCGGCGCCGGCCTCCAGGGCGAGCCCCAGGAGCGCCTCTTCCTCCGCAGCCTCCCGGGACACGACAAACAGGCCCTTGCTGTCGAACATCCAGGCCACGCAGCCCGTCTCTCCCAGGTTGCCGCCGTGCTTGTGGAACAGCCGCCGGATGTCCGACACCGTGCGGTTCCGGTTGTCGGTCAGAACCTGCACCATGAAGGCCACACCGCCGGGACCGTAGCCCTCGTAGCTGACCTCTTCGTAGGAGACGCCCTCAAGCTCGCCGGTGCCCTTCTTGATGGCGCGCTCGATGTTGTCGTTGGGCATGCTGTTGTCACGGGCCGTCTGGACGGCGGTGCGCAGGCGCGGATTGGCCGCGAGATCTCCTCCCCCCATGCGGGCGGCCACGGTGATCTCCTTGATGAACTTGCTGAAGAGCTTGCCGCGCCGAGCGTCCTTGACAGCCTTCTTGTGCTTGATGGAACTCCATTTCGAATGTCCGGACATGACGCGACACGCTCCTCGAACAGGACTGGACCCATGGCCGGCGGGACCGCCGAAAAACGGGACCGACCGGCGGGACCGCCGGCAAAACGGCCGCCCCGACTCGGTTCCCCGGCAATTCGGCTCCCGGAACCCGGGATCCTTGCACCTGGCTCATCGGCGCACACGGGAAAAATACCACAATTCGCGCCGCCCCGTAAACGAAACCGTCCGGCAGCCCGGGCTGAAGACGCGTATGGCGGCGTCGGGATCACGATGACGACCGGGACAGCCGGCGCGCGCCTGCCCATTCGGATTGACGGCGATGCGGTGATCCCGGCCGTGCGGGGGCCGGAGAAAGCGGCCGGGAAACGGCGAGAACAGGAGATCAAGTCTCGGTGGAAGTAGTACAGATCAAGGAGAGCCCGGCGTCACATCCCGTACAGGCACGAAGCCGGACAGGCACGAATGCCCGACAGACACGGAAACCATCCCGGAGCGGTTCGATCAAGGAGGGAGGTCAACATCGTCGAGGATGCCTTGTGTCAGTCGCTCCGCCGCCGGGCTTCGCTCCGGGAGACCGGAAACGGGAGGCATGAGCCGCCCGTCCGTCCTCATCAGCCATCGCCAGGTTCACGATCAGAAGAAAAAGTCGAAATCGTCCTCTGTCAGAATGAAGGGAGCTTCCGCGACAATCTCTATCTTCCAGGTCTTGAAGGTCTCGGTTTTTTCGTCCAAGGCGATGATCGCCGCGTTCGCTCCATGGTACGTGATATAAAGATCGCCGAATTCGGTGATGTCGTCCTTGTCTATCCTGATCCTGTCCCCCGATCCCCAATCCTTGATCGTGTCAAACCCGCTGTCCTCGGCGAATATGAAAATATCGTTATCGCTCTCGCCGGACATGACGGAGCCGGTCCGGGGGCCGCCGTAAAGGGTGTCGTCGCCCTCGCCGCCTATGATGAAATCATCACCATGCCCGCCCCATATCGTATCGTTGCCGACCCCGCCGTGCAGCTCGTCGACGCCCGCACCGCCGTCCATCTCGTCGTCGCCGTTCTGGCCATACAGGTAGTCGGTGCCATCATCACCGTACATCTCGTCGTCGCCCTCGCCGCCGTACAGGTTGTCACCGCCCGCGCCGCCACGCATCTCGTCGACGCCCTTGCCGCCCTCCATGATGTCGTCGCCCTCGTTCCCCTCCATCTCGTCGTCGCCCTCGCCGCCGTCCATCTCGTCTTTGTCCGCGCCACCATACATCTTGTCCTTGCCCTTGCCGCCCTCCATGGTGTCGTCGCCCTCGTTCCCCTCCATCTTGTCGTCGCCCTCGCCACCGTCCATCTCGTCGTCGCCCGCACCACCATACATCTTGTCCTTGCCCTTGCCGCCCTCCATGATGTCGTCGCCCTCGTTCCCCTCCATCTTGTCGTTGCCGTCATTGCCGTAGACGTGGTCGACGCCCTTGCCGCCGTAGACCTCGTCGTCTCCCGCGCCGCCATAGACGTGGTCTTTGCCCTCGTCGCCGTAGACCTTGTCGTTGCCATCGTCGCCGTAGACGTGATCGTCGCCCTCGTCGCCGGATACGGAATCGTCACCCTCATCACCATAAAGGTAATCGCCGTGTCCACCGCCCCGGATTACGTCATTGCCGGCACGACCATATATTATGTTTCCTCGTTGAGGATCTCCGATCAGGTCGTCGCCTCGGTCGTCGGATCCGGTGAAATCGTCGCCGGGGGTTCCTGACAAGCGCTTGTATGTCATCCTTGCCTCCGTTCGTGTGGAAGGTTGAGCAGAAGTCTTTTGATTCCGGGTGAAACTCGCGCCTCACCCGATGAATTCGAAGTCGGATTCGGTAAAGTCGGATGCGGTAAAGGGGGATCCCGTTCCCACGACCACGGGCGAGTAAAGCGTGACGCTCCAGTCATCCCCGGGCCCGGTGATCACCACCCATGAGTGCACCCAGACATCCCCGCCATCCTTGATGGTCAGATCCGAGAACTGGATGCCGCCCTCGAACACCAGCTTGTCCTTGTTGTCCTCGAAGAAATCTATCCTGTCATGACCGCTTTCGTTGTCGAACACGAAGCGGTCCTCACCCTCGCCGCCCCGCATCCAGTCGTCGCCCTTGCCGCCGTACAGAACATCGTCGCCCTCTTGGCCGAACAGTGTGTCGCCGCCGTCGCCACCGTACATGGTATCGTCGCCCTCATGGCCCCATAAAAAGTCGACGCCGCTGCCGCCGTACAGGGTATCGTCGCCCTCACCGCCACTCAAATTGTCGTGGCCGCCGCCGTACAGAATGTCGTCGCCGTCGCTGCCGCTCATCCTGTCGTCGCCGCTGCCGCCGTACAGGGTATCGTCGCCCTCACCGCCCGTCAAAAAGTCGCGGCCCCCGGCCCCGTACAGGGTATCGTCCCTGCGCCGCCGCTCATACTGTCGTCGCCGGGGCCGCCGTACAGAATGTCGTCGCCGTCGCTGCCGGACATACTGTCGTCGCCGGGGCCGCCTTTCAGAATGTCGTCGCCGTCGGCGCCGTACATAGTGTCGTCGCCGGGGCCGCCTTTCATCCGGTCGTCGCCGCCGCCGCCGTTCAGCCTGTCGTCGCCCTCACCCCCTTTCAGAATGTCGTTGCCGTCGGCGCCGTACAGGTTGTCGTCGCCCTTGCCGCCGAACATCGTTTCTTCGCCACGTCCACCACTCCAATGATCATCATGATCGGTGCCCGTGAACGTGTAGCGGAAATTCTTGTCCGCCCACCAAGCGGTGCCGTCCTCTCCCAGCAACCTCATGAGCTTGTACCGGACTTTCACGATAGTTCCCCCTTTCTCCGTGTTGCCGCCGAACGCTCCCTCGGAACCCGGAGCGAAGTCAGCGGAAAAGCCTTCGGAACCCTTCCCTTGCTGCGCGTCCCCTTCCCAACTATTGGATACCGTTGTCAAGAGGCAGGAATATCTTTTTTCGCGGTCGGCGGCGGGCGGCCGCAGCGGAGTAACCGTTCTTGAAGTTGGCGACGCTTGTTGATGGCGCCTTCCCGGAACCGGCGCCGGTACATCGACAACGACATCCGCTCCCGAATGGACCTCCGGACTTGCCTGAGCCGCCCCTCGCCGGACAAATTCTGAGCCTTGGTCCGGCCGCCCGGCGTCGACCGCACCCCTCCTCTCCGCCGCCGGCCGGGGCGGCCGGCGGATCCGAGGCCCCGGGCCGCGCACCGCGGCCGGCATTGCGTTATACTCAGATACCGATGGTTCCCGCATCTCCCCGGCGACAGACCGCCGACTCCCTGGTCCGGGTCGCGGCCGTCCTGCTGCTCTGCGCCTGCGCCCCCTCAAGGCCGACGGTGCCGCCCCCTGGCGTGACGGCTCCTTCCGCCGCGCCGCTCTCGCAACAAGGGGTCGCATCCTGGTACGGCCCCGGGTTCCACGGGAAGAAGACCACCAGCGGCGTGACCTACGACCAGTACGCCATGACCGCGGCGCACCCGACCCTGCCGCTGGGCTCCCGCGTCGCGGTCACCAACCTCACCAACGGCAAGACGGTTACCCTGCGGATCAACGACCGAGGACCTTTTGTCAAGGGCAGGATCATCGATCTTTCGTACGCCGCGGCCCGGGCGGTGGACATGATCGGGCCGGGAACAGCGCCGGTGCGCGTGGAAGTCCTGGACACCGCCGGACAGCGGCTCGACGCCATCCCCGACCGCCTCGACTACACCTTGCAGGTGGGAGCGTTCTCGGACCTGGACAAGGCCCGCGCGTTGAAGACCCGGCTCGAGAGCCACTGCCACCGGCCCGTGGTCATCGAGCCCCACGAAGGCTACTACCGGGTCCGGGTCGGGATCTTCACCGGCGCCGCCGAAGCCCGGCGGTACGGCGCGCGCCTGTCCCGGGAAGGGCTGCCCGCGGTGCTGGTGGAGAAGTGGCCGCCGGTGACGGATGAACCGCGTCAGCCAGGGAAGTAGCGGTCGCCGTCCCGATACACCCGGTCCTCGGCCGTGAGCTTCTGCAGGTGAGCCTCAACGGACGAGCGGGCCACTCGCATCAAGGCCCTCGGGTAGTCCGCGTAGATGACGGCCACGAGATCGTCGATGGCATGGCGTCCGTCGCGCAGCCCCTGCAGGATCTGCTCTTCGCGCATGAGGCGGTGATCGATGTACTCCCGGATCCTGGCCATGGGTTCGGTGACGAACGGACCGTGCCCCGGCAGCAACAGGCGGATGTCCAGGGAGAGGAGCTTTTCCAGGGATTCCATGTAGTGAGCCATGTTTCCCTCGCCCGCCGGCACCACCGTGGTCCCCTTGCCCAGGATATGGTCCCCGGAGAACAGGATCTTCTTCTCGGGCTCGTAGAAGCAGCAATGCCCCGCCTCGTGTCCGGGGGTGTATACGACCTCGAGTTCGCCACCGTCATAGGCGATGCGGTCGCCCTCGACATAGGTGAAATCCTCGCCGCCCAGATGGCCCGCGCGCACCCGCGAAATGCCGACCTGGGCACCGGTCCGCCGCCGGAGCGCCAGGGCGCCGCCGCAGTGATCCACGTGGATATGGGTGAGCAGGATACGGGTGATGCGCGTCCCGCCCAGCGCCTCCATCTCCGCCAACAGCCCATCGATGTTCTCGTCCGATCCCAGGGCCACGTCGATGACCGTGACGTCCCGGCGGCCCAGCAGATACTGATTGGTGCCCCGGAGGGTCATGTAGCCGGGGTTGGCTGCGGTGAGGCAACGGAGGCTCCCGGCGTGGTCTACCTTGGGCATGGAAGGGTGCTCCTCACGCGCGGGAGGTTCTGTCCGCCGCCGGCTCCCGGCCCGCCAGGGTCCGGGCGAGCTCCAGGGTCCGACGCGCCCGCTCGATGATGGGCCGGTCGATGAGCTGGCCGCCGAACGCCACCGAACCATCGCCTCGGGCTGCGGCCTCCTCGTAGGCTTCGAGGACCCGGCGGGCGTAGTCGATCTCCTCCGGGCCAGGGCTGAAGACCGTGTGGATGGGCGCGATCTGGGAGGGATGGATGGAGGCCATGCCGGTGAACCCCAGGCGGCGCGATTGCCGCGCGAAACCCGCCAGTCCGTCCGGATCCCGCAGATCCACCCAGACCCCGTCCACCGCCTGTACGTGGGCCGAAGCCGCCGCCACCACCAGTGCCGAGCGCGCGTAGAGCAGCTCCTGCGCCTCCCCCTCCCGGGCGGTGGGCAGCCCCAGCTCCCGGCCGAAATCCTCCGCGCCGAACATCAGTCCGACCACGCGCGGCGAGCAACCGGCAAGGGCCGGAGCCGCCAGCAACCCCTGGGGGCTCTCGATGGCCACCAGGAGCTTCACGGTGGTGCCGGAGACCGTTTCATGGGCCGTCACCCGCGACTCCACCGCCGCGATCTCTTCCGGCGCCTCCACCTTGGGCAACACCAGCCCGTCGAGTCCGGGGCGCAGCACCGCCGCCAGATCATCCTCCATGCGCCGGTGCCCGATGGCGTTGATGCGCACGTACCGCAACGGCTGCCGTGGCCCCCGTTCCCGGCCCAGGGCCTCGCCGATGAGCTGCCGGGCATGATCCTTCTCCGCCGGCGCCACGCCGTCCTCGATATCCAGCATGAGAGCGTCGGCGTCCAGCCCCAGGGCCTTGTCGATCATGCGCTGCCGGTGACCCGGCACGAACAGCCAGGAACGTTGCAAGTCCATCACGTTCGTCCTGTCGTTGCTTCCGGCAGGTCCGGGTGCGTATCCGGCGGTGCGCATCCGGTGCGCCGGACCTTGCCGCGCGCACCGCGCGACCCTGCCACGGACCCCGCACGGCTCCCTTCAGTACGACCGCGGCATCCCCAGGACGTGCTGGCCCAGGTAGGCCAGCACCAGGTTGTTGCTGACCGGTGCGATGGTCAGAAGCCGGGTCTCGCGAAACTTGCGCTCGACGTCGTAGTCCACCGACAGTCCGTAGCCGCCGTGGGTGGTCATGCAGGCGTTGGCCGCCTCCCACGAGGCTTCCGACGCCAGCAGCTTGGCCATGTTGGCCTCGGCGCCGCAGCGCTCGCCCCGGTCGAACTTCGCGGCGGCGTGATAGCGCACCAAGTCTGCCGCCTCGATGTGGGCGTAGGCTTGGGCGATGGGGAACTGGATCCCCTGGTTGACGCCGATGGGCCGGCCGAACACCACCCGTCCGGCGGCATGGCGGGAAGCCCGGTCCACGAACCAGCGACCGTCTCCCACCGCCTCGGCCGCGATCAGGATGCGCTCCGCGTTCCAGCCGTCGATGATGTAGCGAAAACCCATACCCTCCTCGCCGATGAGATTTTCCGCGGGCACCTCCAGATCGGTGAAGAAGAGTGCGTTGGTATGATGATTGATCATCATGTCCAGGGGCTTCACCTCCAGGGCATCCCCGGCGTCCCTCAAGTCCACCAGAAACGCCGACAGCCCCCGCGTCTTGTCCGAAAGCTCTTCGTAGGGCGTGGTCCGGGCCAGCAACAGCATCACGTCCGACTGCAACACCCGCGAGATGAAGACCTTCTGCCCGTTGATCACGTAGCGGTCGCCCTTGCGCACGGCGGTGGTGCGGAGGCGCGTGGTCTCCGAGCCGGAGTCGGGCTCGGTGACGCCGAAGGCCTGGAGCCTGACCTCGCCGCGGGCCACGCCGGGAAGATAGCGCCGCTTCTGCTGTTCGCTGCCGTGCCGCAGCACCGTTCCCATGGTGTACATCTGCGCGTGGCACGCGGTGGCGTTGCCGCCCCAGCGGTTGATCTCTTCCAGGATGATACTCGCTTCGGTGATGCCGAGGCCGATGCCGCCGTACGCCTCGGGGATCAGCGCCGCCAGCCAGCCCAGTTCCGTGAGCTTGCGCACGAACGCCTCGGGGTAGGCGCCGCTGGCGTCCACCTCCCGCCAGTAGGCATCCGAATAGTCCTGGCAGACCTTGCGGATCTCGTCCCTGATCTGCGCCTGGTCGTCGGTGAGAGTGAAATCCATCACGAGTGTGCGCTACACTGAGTGTGCGGTACTATACCGACTGGAGGACCGAATGCCAATTTCGTCAATCTCGTCAATCTCGCCGATTTCGCTGTTCACGACGGCATTCCTGCTGGTCACGACCCTGGCGGGCCCGGGCGCAACGTCGCCGGCCTCCCTCGACGTGGGTAATTTCTCGACCGCGAAGGCCGGCGGCCCGTTCCCCGATTCCTGGGAGCCGCTCACCTTCGACAAGATCGAGAAGCACACGGCGTACTCGCTGGTGGAGGACAACGGCACCGTGGTCGTGAAGGCCGCAAGCCGGGGTTCGGCCTCGGCGCTCGCGCGCACGGTGGACATCGACCCGAAACAACATCCCGTGGTGCGATGGCGCTGGAAGGTCGCGAACATCCTGAAAAAGGGAGACGTCACCCGCAAGGAGGGCGACGACTACCCCGCCCGCCTCTACATCACGTTCCGGTACGACAGCCGCAAGGCAGGTTTCTTCGAACGGGCCAAGTACGAAGCCATCCGGCTCGCCCGGGGGGAATACCCGCCCATGGGCGCCATCAACTACATCTGGGGAAGCAAGAGCCCCGTGGGGACCGTCGTCCCCAACCCCTACACCGACCGTGTCAAGATGATGGTCCTGGAAAGCGGCGGGGAGAAGGTCGGCCGCTGGGTGACGGAATCGCGCAATCTGGTCGAGGACTATCGGGCGGCCTTCGGCGGCGACCCGCCGCGGATCTCCGGCGTGGCGCTCATGACCGACACCGACAACACCGGCGAGGCGGCGGTCGCCTACTTCGGCGACATCGTATTCGAGGCACGGTAAGCGACGCGCGCCGCCCCGGTCGCCCCGCGACGCCGCCGGGCCGAGGCGCGTGCCCGGAAGGAGATTGTCCATGGCAGTGGTAAAGGGCTGGGAAGGCCGCTATTTCCAGGACTTCAACGTCGGCGACGTGTACCGGTGCCGGGTCGGGCGCACGGTGACGGAGAACGACAACATCTGGTTCACGCTGCTCACCAACAACAGCAACCAGATCCACTTCAACAACGAGTACGGCAGGCGCACGGAATTCGGGAAGTGCCTGATCAACAGTGCCCTGACCTTGGCCATCGTGGCCGGCATGGGGGTGGCGGATGTGAGCGAGAACGGCTTCGCTCTGGGTTGGGACCGGATCCGGCTGCCCAATCCGCTGTTCGCCGGCGACACCCTCTACTCCGAGTCCGAGGTGTTGGAGAAGCGCGACTCCAGATCGAAGCCGCAGTGGGGCATCGTCAAGGTCCGCACCCGCGGCGTCCAGCAGGAGGGCAAGGTGGTCATCGACTACAATCGCAGTGTCATGGTGTGGCGGCGGGAGTTTGCCCCCCGGCGGGACATCTTCCCGGAGATCGTCGATGGCAAGTAGCGGGCTGGCGCTGAGCGGCGTGCGGGTCATGGCCTTCGAGCAGGTGCTCGCGGGCCCTTTCGGCACGGGTCTGCTGGCGGAGATGGGGGCCGAGGTCCTCAAGATCGAACGGCCCGGCGTGGGCGACCTGATCCGTCACTGGGACACGGCCGTGAAGGGGCTGTCCTCGGGCTATGTGTGGCTCAACCGCAACAAGAGAAGCCTCACGGTGGACGTCAAGAAGCGCGAAGGGCTGGAGATCCTCCACAAGCTGGCGGAGACCACCGACGTGTTCTTCGAGAACTACGCCCCGGGGGTGGCCGAGCGCGTCGGGCTGGGTTGGGACACCCTTCGCGAGCTGAACCCCCGGCTTGTCTACTGCTCACTCTCGGGCTACGGGCAGGACGGTCCCTACCGGGACATCAAGGCCTACGACCTGCTCATCCAGGGGGAAGCCGGCATCATCGCCACCACCGGCTATCCCGACAAGCCGGCCCGCGCCGGGGTGGCCGTTTCCGACATCGCCTCCGGCATGTACGCGGCCCTGGGCATCGTCCTGGCGCTGTTCCAGCGGGAGAAGACCGGAGCCGGCCAGATCATCGACATTTCGATGTTCGAGAGCATCCTCTCCTGGCTCGGGTACTTCCCGCACCACTACTGGCACCGGGGCGAGGAGCCCGACCGGGTGGGCATGCGGCACCACTACGTCACCCCCTACGGACCCTATATGGCGGGAGACGGCGAGTACGTGAATCTCGCGGTGGCAACCCCCAAGGACTGGGAGGTCTTCTGTCTCAAGGTGATGGAACGGCCCTCGCTGATGGAGGATCCCCGCTTCGCCACGGTGGAGGCACGCAAGCAGAACCGCGGCGTGCTGGAAGAGACTCTCGAGCAACTCTTCCTGGAACACGGCCACGAAACCTGGCTCAAGCGCCTTCAGGACGCGCAACTGCCCAACGGAAAAGTCCGGGGCATCGCCCAAGTGCTGGCCCACCCCCAGGCTGCCGCCCGGCGGATGGTCCGGGAGGTGGAGTCCCCCGTAGGCAAGGTGCCGGTCATCGGCAGTCCGCTCCATCTGTCGGACAGCCCGGCGCGCTACGACCCCATCCCCGAACTCGGCAACGCCACCGACTCGATCCTGCAAGAGTTGGGTTACGACGCCGATGCCATCGCGCGGCTGCATCGGGACAGCGCGGTCTGACAGTCGTGCGTCGAAGGTGCCCGGGAGCCTGCGCCGCGGAAGATTCTCGCGGGACAGAGATTCACCAGAGTCCCGGAGATCCATCAGAGTCCCACTTGGTGCCCAATTCGTGTCCAGTAGTGGGACAAAGCTACACGTTTCCGGCATTCTGGACGAAAATCCGGACATGCGTTCCCACCAGTCACCTGCCGGAGCGTCCTGCGGCCCAGACTCCTGGAGCGAGACCCGACCGGTTTTTCCGGCGATTTTCGCAAGGGACTTGAGTAGCAAAATCCGCAGAAAGTGCTTGACGCCTGTCCCGGAAGCGCATATATAAATCCGCATAGAGTGGAAAGACCATGCCGACAGCCAAGAGAACAGCCGAAACGATCAGCATTCCGGAGCTTCTGAGAATGTTCTCCGATCAGGAAACCTGCATTGCGTGGCTTGAGCGGGTGCGCTGGAAAGGCGAGCCGGTTTGCGCCCATTGCGGAGCCTGCGACAATGTCAGGGAAGCGGGCGCGAGCAAGCCGCATACCTATTGGTGCGGACATTGCCGCAAGTATTTCCGGGTCACGACCGGGACCATTATGCATGCGACCAAGACGCCGTTGCAGAACTGGATTATCGCCATTTACAGCGTCATGACGGCCCGCAAGGGCGTCTCCGCCATGCAGATATCGAAAGAACTTGGCGTCCAGTATCGCACCGCGTGGTATATGCTGCACCGCATCCGGGAGGCTTGCGCCTCTGACGAATTCAAGCAGATGGACGACGTTGTCGAAATGGACGAGGTCTATATCGGCGACAAGCGCGCCAATATATCGAACGCGAAGCGCAAGGCATTGGCCGACACCGGGCGCGGCGCGGCGCGGTCGGAAAGCAGCCGTCATGAGTGCACGAGAGCGAGGCGCCAAGACTGTAGCCAAGCCGGTAAAGAACGCGGACGGGAAGACGGCGAGCGAGTTTGCGACCGAGACAGTGCGGCCGGGCGCGGCGGTCTATACGGACGAGTCCAGCATCTACAACCGGCTGACCTTCAAGCATGAAGCGGTCAATCACAGCAGCAAAGAAATGGGTTCGCGGCACGGTCCATAACAACGAGATTGAGAGCATGTGGGCGTTGCTGAAGCGGTCGATTACCGGCACTTGGCATCATGTCTCGTTCAAGCACCTTCACCGCTATGTCAGCGAGGCTTCCGTGCGCCTCGACGACGAGGGGAACTGCGGAGTGGACGCTAATGGACAACCGAGCAGATCACCCAAATAGCGGTTGATCCGCTGTTCTTCCGGGGATGAGCGGCCATGACGGGGAAGAAATCAAAGCGGAGGTCGGAAAGGCTGCGATTGAGCGCAAGGAGTGTCTCGACCAGGTTGCCTGCTACAAGAAACGGTGACTGACGCCAATTACGCTCTCCGGGAACTGTTGAACGGCCGCCTGAATCCGATCAAGGAAGAAAATCAGCGCTCTCTTCACCTTGGGACAGACCCGCACCGTGACGCGCAAGCCTATGTTGAAGCCTTGGCGCGCGCTGAAGAACTGGCGAGCTTCCTCAAGCAACACAACGCCCTATGATGATTCCGCATGCCATTCCCTATCAGGGAAGCAAGCGAAAGCTGGCTCCCGCCATAGCGCACTATTTGCCGGACGAGATTGAAACCTTCTACGAGCCGTTTGCCGGTTCGGCTGCAATGAGCATTTACGCCGCGCATCGTCGCCTTGCGGAGTATTTCGTCATTGCAGACAGCCTTGCGCCGATGATTGAGCTTCTTCGTGCCATAGTGGAAACATCTCAGGAAACGGCGCGGCAATACCGGGATTTGTGGCATGGGCAGGCGGCCGGAGACGATTGCTATTTCAACCGCATCCGGAACCGCTACAACGAGACCGGCGATCATGTCGATTTGCTCTATCTGATATGCCGTTGCGTCAAGAACTCAATCCGCTTCAATCGCGCTGGACGCTTTACGCAAGCCGTCGATAAGCGCCGTCTTGGAATGCGGCCGGACAAGATGCAAGCGGCGGTGCTTGGCGTTTCTTCAATCCTGCGGGGAAGGGTTGAATTCCGCATCGGGGATTGGCTTGAAACAACGGTGGACGCGCGACCGGCGGACTTCCTCTACATGGACCCGCCATATCTCGGAACTTCGATTGGCCGCGACCGGCGGTACCATCAGCAGATGATGCAGGATGAATTGGTCTGCGGCCTTGAAGGGTTGCGAAGGCGCGGAATACCGTTCGCCTTATCCTATGACGGCGCGACCGGCGGCCGGGAGTATGGGCCGCCTTTGCCGGAGGCGCTTGGCCTTACCCGCCTATGGCTTGATGCTGGCCTATCGTCTCAAGCGACCCTGAACGGGCGCCGGGAGCAAACGGTCGAAAGTCTATATCTGATGCCCGGACTGGCCGCCGCTCGCCCCGTTGGGCGCGAGCAAGTCAGCCTAGATCTCGCGCCAGCAGCTTCTTGATGAAGGCGGCAACGGTCGTGTCCTCCCTCTCTGCTCGGTCGCGGATTCGCTCAAAGGCTTCCACTTCCGGGCCGCGCCACTCAATATCAACTCGGCGGACATGCTCCCCCGCGATATGTGTATAGTGTATAGTCCTCTGGGGAAGCCCAGAAGCAGGAGCGGCAGACTGTTTCGTCTCGCCCTTCCTGCCAATTCAGACATTGCTCGCACGACCATGACTTCGCCCGTTGGCTCGACGCGTCCAGGACGCATATAGGCGTCGGTGTCGTTTTCGTCATGGACCAACTCACCCGCAACCTCATACGGGATGCGGTGATCCATCTGGAGGTAGCGCGGCGCACATTGCTCGCCAGTGATTGCGTCACGCGCGCCATAGCGTTCAATCAGCGCGTCCTTGAATCGCTTCGAGAATGCCTTGCGACCGCCTATGCGACCCCGAACGATCTTGTCCGGGCTGTCGAAGCGGTATGCGGCGATCATGCGCCCCGTCTTGTCACTCCGCACCCTGAAGGTCTGGATAGGAATTCCACTCTCGCGCACATCCCGAACCGCACGGGGCGGATGATCGTAGCCGTAGAGCACTTGCAGTTCTTCTGTCGTGACCGCGCCATGCTCGATGATATGGTCTATGACCGTTCGGGGCCGCTTGGCCGTCACCTTGTCACAAAGCGCAAGGATGCGCAGGTCAATATCTCGTTTCGGCATGACGCACGGCAAGGAACGACGATGCGTCGGACTCTACTCTAAACCCGTTCCCGATGACAAGCGGAGATAGCGACATGGCAGGCAAGCGAGAGGTAAAGGGCGGTTTCAACCCTGCCGCCTTCGACGAGACTGAGCGCGATCCGGTTACGCGGGCGGATGTTGAAGCCGCTGTGCGGCAAGTCATAGGGCATCCCGCCAAGCCGCAGGACGGGAGCGAAAACCGGGAGCCAACGCGGGAGGAACTCAGTCACCGCTGGCGGATGCAGCACCGGTAATCGGAGGCGCTGCGGATTTTGCTATCCAAGTCCCATCGGGTGGCCGCAACGGTGACCGCCGCTCAATGGCCTCGCCACACGCGACCGGCGCCATCGCGCCACTTGTTGAACGAACACGGCACCCTGGACAATTCCCGCCTGGATTTGAGGCGTCGTACCTGCCCGCGCTTCTCTCTGACCGAGGGGCTCAGAAACGACGCGCACTTGGCGCGGTCCCCCGGAGGAGCCGTATCCTGTCGAACCGTCCTCCGGAGGAACCGTCCCCGAAGCCCTTCCCTGGTGCGGGCGTCACCAGCGCAGCGAGACCCGCACCTCCAGGCTGTGATCGGCGGAGTCGCGGTCCTGGCTGCGCTCGCCCTCAAACGAAAGCTCGAATGCCGGAGCGATGGTGTAACGCGTGCCCACGCGCACGCTCCCTTCACCCCGCTCCGCCAGCGTGAACCCGACATACGGGCTCAGCAACGCCATCGGCCCCGACCCCAACACCCCGAAGCCGTAACCCACCTCCGCATCCAGCTGACTCTCCGCCTCTGCTCCGCTCCCCGTCAGGAACGACGTGCCCGGCGTGCGGTCGAACAGCCCATCCAGATCCGTCGCGGTGACCCCGTATGCCGGCGTCAATGTCAGGAACAGCCCGCTCCCGTCCGCTCCCGGATCCAGTTGCACCATGCCGCCCACTCCCCATTCCTCCCGGTCCCGCTCGTGCGCCACCAGCGCCCGCGTGCGCAACTCCACCGTCAGCCCCATCCCCGGCTCGCGCCAACTCACGCTCGCCCCCACTTCCGCTCCCACCCCTTTTTCCACATCCCCGCTGTCGTGCCGCATCCCCACCTCCAGCGCCGGCGTCACCGTCCCGCCCCCCTCCAGCGCACGCTCATACGATCCCTCCAGCGCCAGGCGCAGCCGGCGCGCATCCACCGAAAGCGCCTCCAGACCCGATCCCGCTTCCGTCTTCACCCGCACCATCGACCCCTCCCCACGTACCGCCACCCGCGTCACCCCGCCCGCAATCCACTCCCCATCCTCGCTCAGCACGCCGCGCCCGCCCGCCGCCGCACTCGTCAGCTTCATCTCCACTTCACGGTCCGCCCGCTCCGCCTCCTCCACGCCCACCTCGCCCTCGCCGTACCCCGCGCTCGCCCACAGGTTCGATCCGTCTCCGCTCAGCCACGCCGCATAGGGATGCACCGCCGTCAACTCCGTCTTGTACACTCCCTTCACACGGTTGCCCCCCGCGTCGTCCACCTCCGTGTCCAACTCCCCGCGGGAATGCGACAACGCCACCCCCGCCAGCACGTCCGCCCGCAGCCGCACATCCGTTCCCAGATGCGCCGACCACACCTCCCCGTCCCAGGAAACGTCCTCCTCCGAACCCGACAGCGAGTCCAGGTCACCCCGACCCCACACCGCCACCCTCGGAACGCTCCCCCCGCTCATCCCGGATGCGCCCATCGGCAGCGCGAACGCCGCCCCGTCCAGCATGTCCCGCAGGTCCGGATTCTCCGCTTCCTTCTCCAACATCCCGCGCAGGCCCGAACCCCGGCCCGAACCCCACTCATCCTCCAGCATCCCGCGCGGCCACGCTCTCCGCTGCTCCTCCAGCCACACGCCGTCCGCCCCCTCCCTCGCACCGGGCGCCGCCTGGGCCACGCCGAAATGCAGCGACCGGCCCGCCTTCCCCGACGCCACCGCCTGGATGCGACCCGCCACCGCATCCAGCGACTGCGACGCCATTGCCGCCGCCACCTGCGGCAGCACCGCTCGGTGGACCTTGTTGGCGTGCGCCGCCATCGTGTCCTCCACCGTCACCGTCACGCTCCCGCCCGTCACTGCCACCTCCATGTTGCCCATCATGGCCGTGTGCCTCAGCGTCACCGTGTCGTCGTCCGTGTCGTCGTCCGGCACACCCGTCACCGTCACCGGCTGCGGGGTGTTCCAATTGGCGGTGGTGAAGGTCAGCGGTCCCGAAACCGTCGCAATCGCCGTGTTGTCGCTCGCCGGCGTCACCATGACCGTATCCGCCGGCGCCTCGTCCAGAACCACCGTGTAGGTACCGCTCCCCCCCTCGGATATCGTCAGCGCGGTCGGCGTCACCGTCAGACCGACCGTCGTACCGGTGTCGCCGGTGAAGCCTTGGTAGCCCGTGCCCGGAGGACCATCCAGCAACTTGCCCTGGACCGTCACCTCCTCGCCGATGGCATAGCCGGTGGCATCGTTCAGCGTGACCGTGTACTTCTCGACGCCTTCCGATGCGTCGGCGTCCACGCTGGTGCGAATCGCAATGGTGCCGGTCCTGCGGCCGCCGAAATTCACGTTGAATGTCCGCGTCAGCGCCCCCTGAATATCATCCGCCGTGAAGCCGCTCGAATCCCGATCGGACAGCGTCAGGCTCACCGAAAGAACGCCCGGTACCGGCTTGTCCGAACGGACGGCCAAGGTGATCGGTGTCCCCTCGCTCACCCGGGCGGGATTCGCTCCGAGCGTCAGGGTAGGCGTCGTGTCCCGGACCCAGAGGCTTCTCGTAAACATGCCGTCTTTCGGGTAGCAATGGCCGCCGCCCTTTGCACGGACCAGAACGGTTATCCCGTGGTCGCTGGTATCCTCATCCGCGTTCAACTTCACCCAGATAACCTGCGGCTTGTTCCAATTTGATGGGGTGAACGTGAGATAATTCGGACCTCCCGAATAGATGGTCGCCTTGTCGGTGTATGTCCACTCGCCGTTCTTTACAACGAACGGCATGGGAACCAATTCCAACGGCGCCGTGGGCGCTTTCCTGGGGTGGATCCAGTACTCGACCGCATCTCCCTCGGCGGGGGGAGTGGGGCTCGGGAAGCCCTTGCTCTTTCTGGACGGCCATTCCACCGTCCAGCCCATGTATGACCAATATACGCCCCAGGTGGTCGTATCCCATTTACTGGGCACATGGGCTTTCGCTGCCCGTGTGGCCCAGGTCGCCGTCGTCGCTCTGAGTTCGACCTCCTGCGATGGCAGACACTCGTCGGAGGTCAGGACGTAGCTGGTGGCGGATGCGTCCGGGATGGTGACCCAGTCGTGCCACCTCTCGTACCGGGCCATCGAACCGTTGAAGGTCCGGTACCGGGCCTGCCAGCCGGTACGGCCCGGATGATCCGGTGCGGTCCAGCTCAGATGCAGCTTGTCGCCCCGTCGATTCACCGTCAGGTCGATGGGAACCCCCGTGTCATCAAGCGGACTCACGGTGATCACGGTGATCTTCAGCGTAAAGCTGTCGCTGTTGCCGTGGCCGTCATTCGCCGTCACCCGCATCGTGTAGACACCGTAGTCCGGCACCGTGAAGAACAGCCGGGCCGAGTTCAGATCGGTGCCTTCCGGCAATGCCGGCGTCGTCTCGCCTTCCTTGCGCCGCCAGGTGTAGTTGATGGTGTCGCCGTCCGCGTCGGTCGCTGACACCGTGATATCCACAACCCGACCGATCACGGACCGGTCCTCGAAAGGCGCCAGCACCGGCGATGCGTCGTTGTCCTTGATGACCACCGTGGTCGCGGCGTTGCCCAGCACGAAGCCGGCCGGCAGCATGCTGCCCTGGGCCAGCGCGAGGGTCACCGTGATGGTCTCATCGGCCTCGTCCCTCCTGTCGTCGCCAAGCGGAATCGTGATGGTTTTCGTCGTATCGGAGGCGCCCAAGGTCACCGAGGTCACCGCGTCGTTGTCGTAGTCCCCGTTCGCCGGATCGGCGGCTCCCGTCGCCGTGCCTCCATAGGTGACATCGAAGGTCACCGACCGCCCCAAGGCCTTGGACGCCGTGACCGTCACCACCGCCTTCGTATCCGTCCCCTCGGTCACTTTCAGCACCGCCGGCACCGAGACCGTGGGTACGCGGTGAATCGTGATCACCATATCCTTGTAGTCGCTGTTGCCGTGGCCGTCATCCGCGGTCACCCGCATCGAGTAGGTGCCAACCCCCGGCGGCTTGAAGAACAGCCGGTTCGAATTCACATCCGTTCCTTCCGGCAACGCCGGCGTCGTCTCGCCCTTCTTGCGCACCCAAGTGTAGTTGATTGCATCGCCATCCGCGTCGGTGGCCGACACCGTGACATCCACATTCAAGTCCGGGCCGACCACGGACGTGTTCTGGACATCCGCCAGCACCGGTGCGGCGTCATCGTTGGCGATGGTGCCGGTGACCACCAGATTCTCTCCGCCCCCGGCCAGGGCGACACGCGGGGCTTCCGTCTCCAGACCCCCCAGCCGCAGCAGAAAGGTCTCATCCTCCTCCGCGACATGGTCGCCCAGCACCCGGACCCGCACCCTGTTCACCAGCGCGTCCCCGCGCGCATTGGCGGCGAACACGATGGTCTTGCTGAACGGAACGAAATCGCGTCCGTCCCCGGCTTCCGCGGCGCTGCTCTCCGGCCCGGCCAATGCCGTCACCCGCACCTTCACGTCGTCCGCCGGCGAGCCGCTCAGCGTGATCGGGAACTCCAGCATCGTCTGGCCCTCGTCCCCCTCGGCCACCCGCGCGTCCGACACCGTCACCGTCAGCGCGCCCGTCGGCGTCGCCGACGCGCTCTCCGATTTCTCTCCGGCTCCCGCTCCGTTCAGCGCGCGCAGCCTGTAGGTGTACTTCCGACCATTGGTCAGCCCGCTCACCTCATGCGAGACCGTCGCCGCCCCGGAACCCGCAATGGATGACCACGCACTCCACCCGTCGCCGCCCCGAACCTTCCAGCGCAACTCATAGCCGGTGATCGAAGCGTCATCCGGGTCGTCCCACGACAGCGACACCGCACCATTGCCGGGCCGGGCCACCAGACCAGTCGGCTTCGCCGGCGGCGGCGTCGACGCCGCCACCGTGACCACCACCTCTTCGGTGTCCGTATTGCCGTGGCCGTCATCCGCGGTTACCGTCATCGTCATCGTGCCGGCCCGGGTCGGCGTGAAGACCAGCCGGGCCGCGTTCAGGTCCGTGCCTTCCGGCAACGCCGGCGTCGTCTCCCCCGTCTTGCGGCTCCAGACGTAGCGGAGCGTGTCCCCGTCCGCATCGGTGGCCGTGGCCGTGACCGACACCTCCTGACCCACCTTCGCCGTCACATCCGCCAACGCCGCCAGCACCGGCGCCGCGTCATCGTCCGTGATGGTGCCCGTGGCCGTGACCTTCTCCCCGCCCCCGGCCAGCTCCACGCGGCTGTCCCCCGTCACCAGATTGTCCAGCCGCAGCAGAAAGGTCTCCTCCCCCTCCGCCACCTCGTCCCCCATCACCTCCACACGCACCGTCTGCATCAGCGCGCTCCCGCGCCCGTACGCATCGAAAAACAGCGTCTTGCTCAACGGCACAAAGTCCCGCCCCGCTCCCGCCGTGCTCCCCGCTCCGGCCACCGCCGCCACCCGCACCTTCACCTCCGCCACCGGCTCCCCGCTCAGGGTCACATCAAACTCCATCACCCGCCGCCCCGCGTCTCCCTCCACCACGATGGCGTCCTCCACCGCCACCGTCACCCCGCCCATCGGCGTCGCCCCGCGGGCTCGCGAAGACTTCCCCTCCCCTCCCGCATTCACCGCCCGAACCCGGAAAATGTACTTCTGGCCGTTGGTCAGCCCCGTTACCGTATGAGACGTCGTATTCGCCCCCGAACCCGCTATCGCCGCCCACGACCCCCACCCCTGCCCCGGACCCGCAAGACGCCATTTCACCTCGTACTTGCGGATCGACCCATCCCCCGATGCCGCCCACGACAGCGTCACCGCCTCATCCCCGGGCCGCGCTCGAAACCCCTTCGGCGCCGAAGGCGTTTCCGGCACCGGAGCCGCCGTCACCGTCACCGCCACCCGATCCTTCGCACCCGAAGCCACCGGCACCGATGCTCCATCCACCCTGAAGGCGTGGCTCACCTCCGCCTCCCCCGCCGTCACTCCCGTCACCGTCACCGTCTGCGGCGTCTGGGCCGTCGCGTGGGCAAAGTACAGCACCGACGGGCTTACCCGCGCCTTGCCGCTGTCGCTGCTCACCAGCGTCACACTCCCGTCAAACGTCCCGTTCACCGCCACCGTCCAACTCGCCGTCTCCCCTTCCTCCACACTCACCCGTCTCTCGCTGATCAACAACGCCGGACGGTCGCTGTTGACCACCGCCGTCTTCGCCGTGTTCGACCACGGACTGCTCCCCGCCTCGTTGTACGACTGTACCTGGAACTCCAGCGTGATCCCCTCTAGAAACGCCGCAAACGACACGCTCCCGCTTCGCGTCGAAGCCGTCGTCTTCCCCGGAAAGTCCGTCGCCGAATACCAGTAGTCGAACATCCGATACCGATACCGCCACCCCTGGATCGTCGCGTCCGTCGCCGCCTTCCAACTCAGCCCCACCTCGTCTTCCACCGCCTTCGCACTCAAATCCGTCGGCTTCGCCGGCGCACGCAGCGGCACCGCCGCCGCCGTCACCGTCACCGCCACCCGATCCTTCGCACCCGAAGCCACCGGCACCGATGCTCCATCCACCCTGAAGGCGTGGCTCACCTCCGCCTCCCCCGCCGTCACTCCCGTCACCGTCACCGTCTGCGGCGTCTGGGCCGTCGCGTGGGCAAAGTACAGCACCGACGGGCTCACCCGCGCCTTGCCGCTGTCGCTGCTCACCAGCGTCACACTCCCGTCAAACGTCCCGTTCACCGCCACCGTCCAACTCGCCGTCTCCCCTTCCTCCACACTCACCCGTCTCTCGCTGATCAACAACGCCGGACGGTCGCTGTTGACCACCGCCGTCTTCGCCGTGTTCGACCACGGACTGCTCCCCGCCTCGTTGTACGACTGTACCTGGAACTCCAGCGTGATCCCCTCTAGAAACGCCGCAAACGACACGCTCCCGCTTCGCGTCGAAGCCGTCGTCTTCCCCGGAAAGTCCGTCGCCGAATACCAGTAGTCGAACATCCGGTACCGATACCGCCACCCCTGGATCGTCGCGTCCGTCGCCGCCTTCCAACTCAGCCCCACCTCGTCTTCCACCGCCTTCGCACTCAAATCCGTCGGCTTCGCCGGCGCACGCAGCGGCACCGCCGCCGCCGTCACCGTCACCGCCACCCGCCCCGCATCCGTCACCGCCGCCGCCGTCGCTCCCGGCAGCGTGAACGCATGCCTCACCTCCGCTTCCCCCGCCGTCACTCCCGTCACCCGCACCGTCTGCGGCACCCGCGCGTTCTCGCTCGTGAAGGTCAGCACCGCCGGACTCACCCGCGCCGTGCCACTGGCGCTGCTCGCCAGCGTCACACTCCCACCAACCCCGCCATTCAACGCCACCGTCCAACTCGCCGTCTCCCCTTCCTCCACACTCACCCGTCCCTTGCTGATCACCAGCGCCGGACGGTCCCGGTTGACCGCCACCGCCACCGCCGTGTCCGACCACGGACTGCTGCCCCCGTCGTTGTACGATTGAACCTGGAACTCCGTCGCTATCCCATCCCACCAACTCGACCCGTCCACCGCGTGCGCCCGCGTCCCTGCCACGCTCCCCCTCATCTCCACCCCACTCCCCCAACTCCTCAATCCCTTCGCCCGCAGACGGTACCTCCAACCCTTGATCGTCCCGTCCGTCGCCGCCCTCCAACTCAAATTCACCCGATCCTCCACCGCCCCCGCCGTCAGACCCAAAGGCTTCGCCGGCGCCCCCGGCACCGGCGCGATCACTCCCACAGGCCCAAAAAAACTCCGGGTCAGACCCCACCGCCGCGCATCCGCCGCCGACTCGCAGTGCACCACCGGATACGGATGGTTCACTCGATCCCGATACTTGTAGTCCAACTCCATCCAGAAGTCCTCCGACTCCCGGTCCCCATCCGCCCTCGCCGAACCCTCCACCACCGCCACCCCGCTCCTGAACGTCACCCGCGTCGGCAAATTGAAATCCCCCAAATTCGCCCCACGAAGATCCCCTCGCCCTCCGTCCCAAACTCGCCACCCTACCTTCACCGTCCGCGAAAACGAACGGTCCCGCTCGAACGTACACGCATTCCCCGCTCCACTCGCCACCCCCGCCTCCAGCCTCAATACGAATCTCCGCCCCGTCGTCCCGCCCCCCAATACCCCCAAATCCTGGTACCGCAACCGTATCCCCGCTCCCGCCTCCCCGATCTCGATGTCACGACGGTCCTTCCCCGCCTTCACCGTATACACCGACCCCTTCGGCCTCAGCCGCAGCGTCAACCGCTCGTTCCCCTCCAGCTTCTTGTCCTTCAATATCTGCACATAATGACAATGCCGCGTCGGCGCCGTGATCACGCTCTCATAAAACAAGATCCCCACGTTCCGCAGGTTCCCCCCTGTCCCCAAATCCGCCCTCCCCGCCTGCGATCCCCCCACTATCTCGAAATCCACCTCGATCCGCGCCGCCTCCCGCCGCGTCGCCGCTCGCTCCACTCGCAGCGCCAGCCATCCCCCTTCCCACACCTTGTCCGTGCTCGACTCCAACTCCTCCCCGCGCGGACACTCATTCGTGCCCGGATCCCCACTCACCGGAAACGCCCCCGTAAAACTCAACTCCGGAAGCACCTGCCCCCCAGCCGTCTCCCCCATCCCCCCCACCATCACCACTCCCGCCAACAACCCCAAAACCCCTCGCATCATCCCCCGCAATCCCTTCCCCAATCCCATCCTACTCTCCTTGTTCCCCAATGCCGTATTCCTCGATGCCAAAGCGCCCGCGGCGGGAGCCAATCCTCTCAAACGTGCCATCATCAATCCCTCCTCGAATCCGTCCTGTCCCTTCCTGTCCTGTCCTTCCCGTCCGTCCCTCTCCTGCCGCCAGCCTCAAGACTCCAATGCCTACACGGCCTCCAATGCCCACACGCATTGGCTGCTCAAATCTATCGTTCCTGACCGTATTGTCAAGAAAACAACCGAAAAAACAGAAAAAAAAATCGGGAACAGGGCGGCGGTGGCCATCCCGCGCATGGAAGCCATCATGCCTGCCTGCAAAGGCCCTCACATGCAATCGGGCAACGCCTGTCACCCCGGAATTCCACCGCCATCGGCACCGCTTCCCGGCTGGATATCTGCACCGCGGATGCGGCGATTATCGGCGGGCGCCCCAGGCGCCGACAAGGTCGCGTCCGGCGTCGTTGACGATGCCGGCAGCAGCACCGGCGGGGTCGCCGGCGGTGGCATAGAACCGCGCATTGGCGCGCCGACCGGCATCAACCCAAGCGCCGTCGTGGCGGACGAGGTCGTAGCCGACCGCAGCGATGGGGTGGGTCGCGCCGGCGGAATCGGTGCGGGAGAGATCGGACAACATGAGATCGATCTCCGCGAGGTCGGCGAGGTCGGCGGTCAGGGTGGCGCGGCCCGTCACCGGCTGGAACAGTGCGGACTGTGCGCCGAGGAAGGTTCCGGACCAAGTGGCGGTGCCGAGGCCGGGATCAGGCCCGGGGCCGGGCGTGCCGGCGACGCCGGGCGTGATCGCGATGGTGTCGGTGATGCTGTCGGCGGCCGCCGTGCCTCGGCGTTCGGAGATGAGCGTGCGGGTCATGGTAACGCCGAAGCCGTCGAGGCCGCCGTCCTCCATCGGTTCCGCCCAGAGACCGAACTTCTGATGGTCCTCAACCGCTGGACCCAAGGTCCATCGATGAAGCCCGGCGAAGTCGGCTTCGGCGGGCACCAGTGACCGGAACGAGGATGCGGGACACATGAGTTGGGTGCCCTGGCACGCCGCATGTCCCGTACCGGTTTGCGGATCAAGGTAAGAGAGCGTGTGGCCGACTTCGTGGAGCAGGATACCGAAGTGCCAGTTCTCAAGCCGGTTGCCGGGCCGCTGGTCGTCGATGGCATCTTCAAGGAACCGGCCGGGCAGAACGATCCTGCCGGTCCGGGCGCAGGCGTAGTCGCTGGCAGCGCACTCTCCCGTATCCCCGACCCTGAGTTCAATGGCGTGGATGCCGCCGTCGATGAGACGCCGGGTCCAGAGCAGCGCGGCGCGGGCGGTCATGGCGTCGAGGTCGGCGGGGATCTGTCCGGGATCGGTGCCGGGGTAATCGATTCGGCGGATGACGGGGACCGGGTGGTTGGGCGCGGTTCTCGTGACATTGAAACCGCTGGCAGCGGGCGGCAGCCGCACGGTGCGGAACGCCAGCGTGGGGTCGATGGCAGCGCGGTTGGCGGCGGTGAACTCGGAGGCGACCTGGGGAACGGACGGAGCAACCGGAGCAACCCGAGGCGCGGCTCCGCCGCCGCTCCCGCCGCCGCAGGCGGAGAGCAGGGTGCCGGCGAGCAGCGCTGCGAACAGGACAGCGGGGAAAGCTGCGGAACCCCCGGCGGGAACGATGCCACGGGAGATGCCACGGGAACTCGGAGTACGGGTGAACATGGCGAACCCTCGGTTGGAACGGTGGAAAGCCGGCGGCGCCCGTTTGCGCCGATGACGCGCCAGCAGCTTGCAGCCGGAACAGAATGGGCCCGAGCCGGCACCGGATCCGCGGGCAAGCCGTGCGGGGTCGTTCCGCCCGGTCAGCGCCCGCAAGCGCCCATCAGCACCCAATTCCTTGTGCCTGCCGCTCCCAGCCACTGTAGCGCGCCACCTTGCCGCACCGCAAGAGTCAGCCCTCCGGTCAGCCCTGCCGGCCGCGTGACGTCGTCACCGCCGGGCGGCTCGCCCGCAAAGGCGCGCGAACGGTGCACCTCCTTCCGCAAGACCATGCCGGATCCGCGCTTTCGCGGGCATGACGGAGTGGTAGGGGACGCCGTGGCGGCGATTTGGCAAGCCGCACCGGTTGCGCTAGAAACAAGGACTTCCAGGCCTCGTGGCTTCCATCCGCCTGCGCCCTCCGGACCGCCTGAAACCGAAATCCATACCAAGGAGCCCGACATGGCATCACCGAGCATCGACACCTTCCACACCGCCTCCACTATCGAAGCGGGCGGCAACCGCTACCGGATCCACCGTCTCGACGCCTTGGCGCGGGAGACTTCCCTGCCGGTGGACCACCTGCCGTTCTCGCTCAAGATCCTGCTGGAGAACCTGCTCCGGTGCGAGGACGACCGGCACGTGTCGGCCGCCGACATTCAGGCGCTGGCGGGATGGGACCCGGCAGCGAAGCCGAACAGGGAGATCGCCTTCATGCCGGCGCGGATCCTGCTGCAGGATCTCACCGGGGTTCCCGCCATCGTGGACCTGGCGGCCATGCGGGAGGGTATCCGGCGGCTCGGCGGCGACCCGAAACGCATCAACCCGCTGCAACCCGTGGACCTTGTCATCGACCACTCCGTGCAGGTGGACCACTTCGGCTCCCGGCAAGCCTTCGCTTCCAACTCCGAACTGGAGTACGCGCGCAACCGGGAACGGTACGCATTCCTGCGCTGGGGCCAGAAGGCCTTCGACAACTTCAGCGTGGTGCCGCCGGACACCGGCATCGTCCACCAGGTCAATCTGGAGTTCCTCGGCAAGGTGGTCTTCACCGCGCCATCGAACGGTGACACCTTCGCCTACCCCGACACGCTGGTGGGAGCCGATTCCCACACGCCCATGATCAACGGACTGGGGGTTCTGGGCTGGGGCGTGGGCGGCATCGAGGCCGAGGCGGCCATGCTGGGCCAGCCGCTCATCATGCTGATCCCGGAGGTCATCGGGTTCAGGCTCCACGGCAGGCTGCCCGAGGGGGCCACGGCCACCGATCTGGTGCTGACCATCGTGCAGATGCTGCGCAGGAAGGGGGTGGTGGAGAAGTTCGTGGAGTTCTACGGTCCGGGGCTGTCGAGCCTGGCGCTGGCGGACCGGGCCACCATCGGCAACATGGCGCCCGAGTACGGCGCCACCGTGGGCTTCTTCCCGGTGGACGACGAGACCCTGGAGTACCTGAAGCTGTCGAACCGGAGCCCGGAACTCATCAGCCTGGTGGAGGCCTATTCCAAGGAGCAGGGCCTGTTCCGCACCGACGCGACGCCCGACCCGGTCTTCACCGACACCCTGGAACTCGACCTGGGCGAGGTGGAGCCGAGTCTGGCGGGACCCCGCCGGCCCCAGGACCGGGTGCCGCTGGGCCGCGCCAGGCAAGCCTTCGCCGAGGTTCTGCCCGACATGAAGGGTGGCGATACCGCCAGCCGCGTGCCGGTCCGGCAGAACGGGGACTCCTTCGAGCTCACCCACGGATCGGTGGTGATCGCCGCCATCACCAGTTGCACCAACACATCCAACCCCTCGGTGATGGTGGGCGCCGGGCTGCTGGCGAAGAAGGCCGTGGAACGGGGCCTCAAGGCCAAGCCCTGGGTCAAGACCAGCTTGGCCCCGGGTTCCAAGGTGGTCACCGAGTACCTCAGACAGACGGGCTTGCTGGAGCCCCTGGGAGCGATGGGGTTCCACCTGGTCGGTTACGGCTGCACCACCTGCGTGGGCAACGGCGGACCACTGCCCGAGAACATCGGCAACGCGATCCGGGAAGGCAATCTGGTGACCACGGCCGTGCTTTCGGGCAACCGGAACTTCGAGGGCCGGATTCACCCCCACGTGCGGGCCAACTATCTGGCCTCGCCTCCCCTGGTGGTGGCCTACGCCATCGCCGGCACCATGGACGTGGATCTCTACAACGACCCCGTCGGGCGGGACTCCGCCGGCCAGCCGGTGATGCTGAGGGAGATCTGGCCCACGCCGGAGGAAGTGCGCGCGGAAGTGGCCCGGGGCGTCACCGCCGACGCCTTCCGGAAAGAGTACGGCGACGTCTTCCAGGGCGACGCCATGTGGCGAAGCATGCCGGTCCCCGAGGGGGAGTTGTTCGCATGGGAACCGGACTCGACCTATGTCCGGCAGCTGCCGTTTTTCACGGACATGCCCGCGGAGCCGGCCGAGCCCGGCGACATCCGGGGCGGGCGGGTCCTGGCGTTGCTGGGGGACTCGGTGACCACCGACCACATCTCCCCGGCCGGGGCCATCGAACGGAACGGCCCGGCGGCGCGCTATCTCACGGAGCACGGCGTGGAGCCCGGCGATTTCAACCAGTACGGCGCCCGCCGGGGCAACCACGAGGTGATGATGCGCGGAACCTTCGCCAACGTGCGGCTGAGGAACCAGATCGCACCGGGAACCGAGGGCGGCTGGACCGTGCACCAACCCGACAACGAGCCCATGTCCATCTTCGACGCCGCCATGAAGTACCAGCGGGAAGGGACGCCGCTGATCGTCATCGCCGGCAAGGAATACGGTACCGGATCGTCCCGGGACTGGGCGGCCAAGGGGCCGCGCCTGCTGGGCGTCAAGGCCGCCATCGTCGAGAGCTTCGAGCGCATCCACCGGAGCAATCTCATCGGCATGGGCATCCTGCCGCTGGAGTTCATGAAGGGCGAGTATGCCGCGTCATTGGGGCTCACAGGCTTCGAAACCTACGACATCGGCGGCGTGGGCGACGGCCTGAGCGTACGCAAGGAGCTTCAGGTCACGGCCACCAGCGCCGAGGGAAAGACGACCCCCTTCCGTGTCACCTGCCGCATCGACACGCCGGCGGAACTGGCGTACTACCGCCACGGCGGCATCCTGGAATACGTGCTCCGGCAACTGGCCGGAAAGGCATAGCTCGATCCGGCAGCGTCGGCCCGCCTCCCCATGCGGGCCGATTTGCTCCCCCGCCCCCCGAGGCCGCCCGGCGAGACCGGTGACTGACGGCCGGGCGTTCGCCCGGAATCGACACCGCCGGCCGGTGGACGCCGCCGCCGCGACGGACACCTGGACCTGATCCGGCCCTTCTGGCAAGAAGGTGAGGCCATGGAGGAGGAACGGCTCTCGGTCCGCATCGTCCGCGGCATCAACGAGGTGCCGCGGGAGGCGTGGGACTCGCTCCTGCGGGACGGTTCGCCGTTCATGCGCTGGGACTGGCTGGACTGCCTGGAGGCCACGGGCTGCGTCTGCGACCGGACGGGCTGGGCACCCCACCACCTGGTGGTCGAAAAGGGCGCGCACATCCTCGGCGCCTGCCCGATGTACCTCAAGTCCCACAGCATGGGGGAGTTCGTCTTCGACCACCATTGGGCTTCCCACGCCGTGCAGACGGGCATCCAGTACTATCCCAAGATGCTCGTCGGCGTACCCTTCACGCCGGTGGCGGGCTCGCGCTTCCTCACCGCTCCGGGAATCGACCGCCAGGAAATCCTCGCCGTACTGGGACGGGCGCTGGTGGAGATATGCCGCGGCAACGAGCTTTCGTCCATCCACATCAACTTCTGCAACCGGGAAGAGATGGACGCATTGGAGAAGCTGGACTTCATCCCCAGGATCGGGCTCCAGTTCCATTGGCAGAACCGCGGCTACGAGACCTTCGACGACTATCTGGGCGCTTTCCGGAGCGGCCGCCGCAACAAGATCCGGCGCGAGCGGCGCGAACTGGACCACCAGGGCATCCACGTCCGGGCACTTCCTCACGGCGAGATCACCGCGGATGTCCAGCGCACCCTGTTCGAACTCTACAAGCACCACATCGACCGCCTCTACTACGGCCGGCAGTACCTGAACCGCCGCTTCTTCGACGAGTTGCTGAAGCGGCCCTATCCGTTCCTCTGCCCCATCGTCGCCCGGCGCGGCGGCCGCATCATCGCCGGCACCTTCAACGTCCGCGGCCCCGACACCCTCTACGGCCGCTACTGGGGCGCCTTCGAGGACCATCGCTACCTGCACTTCAACGTGTGCTACTACGCCGCCATCGAGCATTGCATCCACGAGTCGCTGGCCCGCTTCGAGGCCGGCGCCGGCGGCAGCTTCAAGAGCTTCCGCGGTCTCCAGGCCGCCAGAACCTACAGCGCCCACTACGTCCGCGACGGGCGTTTCCGCAACGCCCTGACCCGCCACCTGCGGGAAGAGCGTTCCGAGACGCTGGCCCGCCAGCAGTATCTGCGGGAAGAGAGCCCGTTGAAGGAGGGGGAGGGAGCGGACTAGCCGGCCCGCGTGGACGGAGAGCCCGCGCGTTGCCGAGGTGTCACGGGGGACTCCCGGCGGCGGGGAATCCGCCCGGACGTTTCCCGCCGCAGGCCGCCGCTCCGGGAGACGTGACCTCCG
Source organism: uncultured Binatia bacterium (SeqCode) (assembly GCA_964291295.2). GTDB lineage: Bacteria > Desulfobacterota > Binatia > UBA9968 > JAJDTQ01 > JAJDTQ01. The sequence continues at coordinate 200,974 of OZ219754.1, forward strand.
CTGGCGGGATTCCCCGCCGCGTCAACTCCCGTAGTCGAACACCAGCGCGCCGTCCTTCTCGTCGATGCGGACGCGGCCGCCGTTCTGAAGCTGGCCGAACAGGATCTCGTCGGCCAGAGGTTTCTTGATCTCGTTGTCGATGAGGCGGGCCATGGGGCGGGCGCCGAACTGGGGGTCGTAGCCGCGCTCGGCGAGCCAGCTTCGCGCGGCCGGCTCAAGCTGGATGGTGACCTTGCGCTCGTTCAACTGGGCGTCGAGCTGGGTGATGAACTTGTCGACGACCTTCTCGATGACCACCGGGCTCAAGGTATTGAAGAAGAGGGTGGCGTCCAGGCGGTTGCGGAATTCCGGGCTGAACATCTTCTCGATGGCTTCCTTGCCCTTGCCGGCGTTGGAGTTGTGGGCGAAACCCAGCGCGGTGCCGCTCATCTCCCGGCCGCCGGCGTTGGTGGTCATGATCAGGATGATGTTGCGGAAGTCGGCCTTCTTGCCGTTGTTGTCGGTGAGGGTGGCGTGGTCCATGACCTGGAGGAGCACGTTGAACAGGTCGGGATGTGCCTTCTCGATCTCGTCCAGCAGCAGCACGGCATGGGGAGTCTTGCGGATGGCGTCGGTGAGGAGCCCGCCCTGGTCGAAGCCCACGTACCCCGGAGGGGCGCCGAGCAGCCGCGATACCGTGTGCTTCTCCATGTACTCGCTCATGTCGAAACGCAGGAACTCGATGCCCATGATCTGCGCCAGTTGCCTGGCGGCCTCGGTCTTGCCCACCCCGGTGGGCCCGGAGAACAGGAAGCAGCCGGTGGGTTTCTCGGGTTGTCCGAGTCCGGACCGCGAGAGCTTGACCGTGCTGGCGAGGGCATCAATGGCTTCGTCCTGACCGAAGACCACCAGCTTCAGGTCCCTGCCGAGGGTGGCCAGCCGCTCCTTGTCGGAGCTGGAAACGCTGCGCGGCGGAATCTTCGCCATGGTGGCGACGATCCGCTCCACGTCCCTGGGGCCAATGGTCTTCTTGCGCTTCTCGGGCGGCAGCACCTGCACCGACGCGCCGACTTCGTCGATGACGTCGATGGCCTTGTCCGGCAGGAAGCGGTCGTTGATGTGCCTGGCCGAGAGCCGGGCCGCGGTGCGCAGCGCCGCCTGGCTGTAGGACACCCCGTGGTGCTTCTCGTAGTGGGGTTTCAGCCCCTGCAGGATCCGGAAGGTCTCGTCCACGCTGGGCTCCGGCACCTCAATGCGCTGGAACCGCCGCGACAGCGCCCGGTCCCGCTCGAAGTAGCTCCGGTAGTCGTGGTAGGTGGTGGAGCCGATGCACTTGAAATCACCGGCCGCCAGCACCGGCTTGAGGATGTTGGAGGCGTCCAGGGAGCCGCCGCTGGTGGCGCCGGCGCCCACCACGGTGTGGATCTCGTCGATGAACAGGATCGCATCGGGGTTGCCCTTGAGCGCGGTGATGATGCCCTTGAGCCGTGCCTCGAACTCGCCGCGGAACTTGGTGCCGGCCAGCACCGCGCCCATGTCCAGGGCGTAGATGCGCGTGTCGCACAGCACCTCCGGAACCGTCTTCTCGTGGATCCGCAGCGCCAGACCTTCGGCGATGGCGGTCTTGCCCACTCCCGGATCGCCTACGTAGATGGGGTTGTTCTTGCGCCGCCGGCACAGCACGTGGATGGTACGGGCGATCTCGCTGTCGCGGCCGATGAGGGGGTCCAGCAGCCCCTGCTCCGCCCTACCCACCAACTCCACGGTGAAGGCTTCCAGCGGATTGCGCTGGTTCCCCTCCCCCCCGTCCTCATCCTCTTCGGTCCCCGGAGTCTTCTGCGGCTCCTCCTCCCGGAGCTTGGAGACGCCGTGGGAGATGTAGTTGACCAGATCGAAACGGCTGATGTCCTGGGCTTCGAGAACGTAGCGCGCGTAGCATTGCTGCTCGCGGTACAGGGCCACCAGCAGGTCGCTCCCCTGGATCTCCGCCTTTTCCGAGGACTGGGCGTGAATGAAGGCGCGCTGGACGATGCGGTGAAAACCCAGGGTCTGCTCGGGCTCCTTGCCGGCATCTTCGGGAAGCGCCTCCAGGCGCGTCTCGAAAAACTCCTCCAGGTCCCGCCGCAACCGGTCAAGGTCGCCGCCGCAGTTGACGATGGCGTCGCTGGCACTCTTGTCCTCCAGCAACACCCACAACAGGTGCTCGACACAGACGAACTCGTGCCGCCGTTTCCTGGCCTCGTCGAACGCCGCCTTGAGCACCGCTTCCAGGTTCCGGGTAATCACCTCATCCCTCTTCGACGCTCACTCTTCTTCCATGCTGCACTTGAGCGGATACTCGTACTGCCGCGCCAGACTTTCCGTGGTCTTCACCTTGGTCTCCGCCACCTCGTAGGGATAGACCCCGGCGACGCCGATGCCGTTCTGGTGTACATGCATCATGATCTGCACGGCCTCGGTGTTGTCCTTGTTGAAGACGTACTCCAGAACCTGCACCACGAACTCCTTGGTGGTGTAGTCGTCGTTGTGCAGCAGCACCTTGAAGAGAGACGGCCGCTGGAGCTTTCTCTCGGTTTCGACGACGACGTCCTGATCCGGGTCGTGGTTGCGCTTGCTCATCGCGGTGTTCCTGAACAGCCGACCGCGGCGTCCATTCTAGTACGGCGGGGCCGGGGGTTCAATGAAGCTCTATGCCTTCTTCCAGCGCGGCACCTTGTCCCGATGCGGGATGCCGTCACCGAACAGCGTCCGGCCGCCCAGCGGGAAATTCTTCGGCGGCACCCCTCCCATGCACAGGAACACGACGTCCCGCTTCGAGTCGTTGCCGATGGCCCGGTTGACCTCCGGGCTCACCCGCACGATGGTGCCCTCGGGCATGGGGATCCGGCGCCCGTCCAGGATGATGGTGCCGTCGCCCTTGAGGGTGAGGAACACCTCCTCCTGCACCTCGTGCTGATGGACGTACTCCGCACCCTGGCCCGGCTTGATGCGAATGATGCCGAAGCCGACCCCCTCGCACTTGAGCCGGCGCGCCAGAAATTCCTTGTCCTTCACATTTTTGATGGGCATGGACAGCTTGTTGTACTTGGCCATGGCAACCTCCCGCAATGTTGATACGCAGCAATGTTGATACGCAGCCTTGGTACGCAGACCCTGGATCATCTCGTGACCGCGCCTTCGGAAGCCGACGACACCAGCCGCGCGTACTTGGCCATGACGCCGGCGGCGTAGTGCGGCTCCGGCGCCCTCCACGCGCGCAGGCGTGCATCCAGCTCTTCCCTGGATATCTCCACGTCAAGGCGCCGGGCCTCGACGTCGAAGGTGATGCTGTCGCCGTCCCGCACCGCGGCGATAGGACCACCCTTGGCGGCTTCCGGAGCCACGTGGCCGGCCATGAGACCGTGGGTGGCACCGGAGAAGCGGCCGTCGGTGAGGAGCGCCACGGACTCGCCGAGCCCGGCGCCCACCAGGGCGGCGGTCACGCCCAGCATCTCGCGCATGCCCGGGCCGCCCACGGGACCCTCGTAACGGATCACCACCACGTCTCCCGCCTTGATCTCGCCGTCCCGCACCGCCCTGAAGGAGTCTTCCTCGCGATCGAACACCCGAGCCGGACCGCGGTGGCGCGTGCGCTCATGGCCGGCCACCTTCACCACGCAGCCCTCGGGCGCCAGATTGCCCCGGAGGATCACGAGCCCGCCGGTGGACTTCAGCGGCGCGGACACGGGCCGCACCACCTCCTGACCGGGCGTCTCGGCCGCGTCCCGGACCTCTTCACCGAGCGTCTTCCCCGTCACCGTCAGGCAATCGCCGTCGAGGCGGCCGGCTTCCAGCAGGCGGCGCGCCACCAGCGGAATCCCGCCGGCCCGATAGAGGTCGTTGGCCACGAACCGGCCGCCGGGTTTCAGGTCCGCGATCAGCGGCGTGCGCGAACTGATGCGGTCGAAGTCATCGATGCGCAGCTCCACCTCCGCCTCACGCGCCACGCCCAGCAGGTGCAGCACGCCGTTGGTGGAACCGCCGGTGGCGGCAACCGAGGCCACCGCGTTCTCCAGCGCTTCACGGGTAATGATCTGCCGCGCCGTCAGGTTCCGGCGCACGAGGTCCATGACCATCCGGCCGACCCGGTAGGCGACGTCGTCCTTGCTGTCGTCCATGGCCGGCACGCTGGCGCTGCCGATGGGGGAGATGCCCAGGATCTCGAAGGCGGTGGCCATGGTATTGGCGGTGAACTGCCCGCCGCACGCCCCCGGCCCCGGACAGGCGTGGCTTTCCAGGTCCAGCAACTCGGCGTCGGTCATCTTGCGCGCGGCGTGGGCGCCCACCCCCTCGAACACGTCCTGAATGGTGACGTCCCGTCCCTGGAACCGTCCGGGCATGATGGAGCCGCCGTAGAGCATCAGTGACGGCAGATCCAGCCGCGCCAGCGCCATGACCGTGCCCGGGATGGTCTTGTCGCACCCGGACAGCGCCACCACCGCGTCGAACAGGTGCCCGCGGGTCACCAACTCGATGGAGTCGGCGATGACCTCGCGGCTGACGAGCGAGGCCTTCATCCCCTCGGTGCCCATGGAGACGCCGTCGGAGACCGCCACGGTGTTGAATTCGATGGGCGTTCCGCCGGCTGCGCGAACCCCATCCTTCACCTTGGCCGAGAGCCGGCGCAGGTGGAAGTTGCACGGCATGACCTCGATCCAGGTGTTGGCGATACCCACCAGCGGCTTGCTCAGATCCTCGTCCGTCAGTCCCACCGCCTTGAGCATGGCGCGGGAGGGAGCCCGGTCCGGCCCCTGGGTGATGGTCCGGCTGTGCCGGTTCAGTGGTTCATCCATTTCCCCTGCTCCTTGCCTGCGGGCGTCCACTCCGGCCGGAGGCGGACGCCGACCCAGGATGCGCACCTCAGTCGTCCAGCCACATGAGCCGGGCCGGATTGTCCTTGAGCATGATGGATATCTGCTCCTTGGTGATGCCGAAGCCCAGCAGCGCACGGATGAACACCCGCATGCCGTCGACGGCGTTCAGGTGCAGCACCTGGCCGAAGTCGCTGCCGATGATGCAGCGTTCGGGGCCGATCTCCGCGATGGTCCGGACCGTCTCCATGGGGTCGGCCACCGGCTGATAGAGGCTCGGGATCATGGGCTGGCAGTAGGTGCCCACGAACACGCCGAGGTCCGCCAGCTCCTTCATTTCGTCCAGCAGGAGCTTGTTGAGTTCCAGCAGCGGGTGGTCCAGAGTGGCGCGCACGCCCAGTTCCCGCGCCTTCTTCACCAGCGGCAACAGCTCCTGGAAATCGGTATGGCCGAAGCCGATGCCCGCCTTGTTGGCCACCGCCAGCTTCATGATCTCCACCACCTCCGGCAGCACCTCACCCTCTTCACTCACCAGCCGCACGCCGCCCTTCTCCGGATGGCCCGCGCTGCGCCAGAAGCCCAGGGAGGTGAAGGTGGGGAACCAGATCATCCTGGCGTTGGGGTACTGGAGGGCGATCCGGACGTACTCGGGGTTCATGCCATGGCACATGCCCGCACCGCCGTAGACCTCTACCCGGTGCTCCATCTCTCCCTTTTCCACCAGATGGTCGATATGGCGCTGCACCAGGTAGCAGGCGTTGGCGCTGACGTTCCAGTGGTCCTTGAAGGCCAGCGCGCGCATGCCGGCCCTGGAGGCGTCCAGCGCGATCTGGATCATGTCCTGGGAGCGGTGAACGAAATCGGGATAGGCGTGTATGTGGCAGTCGATGGCGTTCTCAAGCAACTCGTCCTCGATGCCCGGATAGATCTTGAGCATCTCGGGGTTGTCCTTGAGCATCTGGTAGAAGTAGTCCTTGGCATTGAGTTGGCGGACGCGCTCCAGGGTCAGGGTCCGGCCCACCAGAATTCCCGCGGCTTCCGCGTCTGCTGCGAAATCACACATTCGTTCCCCTCGCTTTCGTATGGTCTTCGTATGGCATGTCCCGCCCGCCAGCCGGGTCCGGCGCCGCAAACGGGCACGGGCGGTTTTGCGAATCCGGCCCGGCCTCCCTGTCCGCGGAACCGGCGTCAGCAGACGGCAGCCTTTTCCCAAGCGGTGATGAAGCGCTCGGCGTCCTCGGCGGCGGGCTCGCCCACCGGGACGTACGGCACCACCATGCGCGTCACCCCAGCCGCCACGTAGGGCGCCAGCCGGTCCTTGATCTCCGACACCGAGGTGGCCGGGATCACCGGCAGCCGGTCCATGTAGTCATCGGTCAGGGCCGTCATGGCGGCCTTGAAGCCGCCGGCCCCGAACGCATCCTGGATCGCGTCCACATCCGCGGCAAAGCCCTGTTCCCGCAGCATGCCGCTGTAGTGGTCGGCGATGTTGTAGAACGTCAGCGCCTGCCGGAGCCTTGAACGAGCCACCGCGCGGTCCGGGTTGAGGGACACGCGCACCTTGGCGATCACCTCCAGCGGACCTCGTCCGGCGGTGCGGGCCGCCTCCTGGACCCGGCCGGCGATCTGGCGGATCTTGTCCGGGGTCGCCATGTTGATGAAGACACCGTCCGACACCCGTCCCGCCAGCCGCGTCATCTGTGGCCCCAGCGCCGCCAGATGGATGGGTATCCTCGGATGGCGCGGCTTCCAGGAGAGTTGGAAGCGCTTGCCGGTTCCGTAGATTTCCCCTTCGTACTCGACACGCTCACCCGCCGCCACCTTGCGCACGATCGCCATGTACTCCCGGGCACGCCGCAGCGGGCGGTCGAAGACGCCGCCGTGCCACGCGGCGATGGCCTCGTTGGCCACGCCCAGTCCCACCCGCACGCGCCCGCCCGAAAGGTCCTGGAGCGTCGCCGCCTGCAACCCCAGCGTCACCGGGCTGCGGCCGTAGATATGGTAGATGGCCGTCCCCAGCTCGATGGTGCGGGTGCGGCTGGCGGCGGCGGAGAGCAGCACCATCGGGTCGGTGCTGTTGGATTCGCCCTTCCAGAACGCGCCGAAGCCCGCCTGTTCCGCCCGCTCCACCAGACCCACCACATCTGCCGCCGGATAGTGCGCCGCGGAATTGATCTCGATATCGTAGATCACGCCTCCCCCGTTCCGGCCGGTCGCGCGGGAGCGAACCGACCGCGCCGTCATCGCTCCGGAAGAACGGCTGTCCGGATGCCCGCCGGGCGGTCATGAGCCTGCCGGGCGGTCATGAAGTTGATCAGTTTCATGCTCATGACCACGTCGCCGTCCTGGTTCAGGGCCTCGAGCAGCGAACGCACGATGCCGCGGCCGGGCTTCGAAGCGGACCGCCGGCTCTCCAGCACCGTGACCCGCACCGTCAACCCGTCGCCCGGACGCACCGGCTTGTGCCAGCGCAGCTCGTCCACGCCCGGCGAGCCGAGGTTGGCCACCGCCGAGAGATAGTTGTCGGAACAGACCCGCATCATGGCGGCGGCCGTGTGCCAGCCGCTGGCGATGAGACCCTTGTAGAGGGTCTCCTTCGCCAGTTCGGGATCGACATGATACGGCTGCGGCACGAAACGCTTGCCGAAGTCGATGATCTCGGCCTCGGCAAGGCTCACCGGGCCGAACTCGCATACCGAGCCGACCACGTAATCCTCGAAGTAACGTTCCTCTCTGGGGACGGTGAATCCGGGCTGTTGCATCGCCTTCACGAGTACAATGAACGCTCGTGCGCTGCAACTTGTCGTCCGGTGCACTCTCCGTTGCCGGCACCGCCCTGGCAGCGAGCGTGTCCCGGCCAGCCCTGAACCACGATGCGGTCCGGAAGGTGCCGACAACACGAGGACCGATGGATGCCGTTGACGAGGATGAGGGGCCGCCGGCCCCACGAAACGGCTGGCGGTGGAGAGGTTCAGACGGATGTCACCACCACGGGATCGTCATCTTCGGCGACGTCAACCCCGAAACTTTGCTCGATGTCACCGCCCTGGAAACCGTGGGCGTGGAGATGTATCCCGTTATCCAGCGACTGAAACGGTCTCCAACCGTGCGGACAAGCGCCAGGGCAAATGTCGGGCTTCCGCCCGTTGAAGCAGAGCGCATGGAGAGGACACCTCACCGCGACTCAGGACATGACGAAACCTTACAACCCACTGGATTACCGGAATCTGGCACAAAACGTTGTGCGCGCTCTCCTGGAGAGAACGGACAGCGAGATCCCGCCACAGGAGCCGTTCGTCGGCTCTGGCGTTTATGCCCTTTACTATACGGGACCGCTTCCATACTACGCTTTCCTGGCTTCGGAGGATCTCGGCACTCCGATCTACGTGGGCAAGGCGGTACCGTCGGGCAGTAGAAAAGGAAGTTACACGGAGGTACCGAAGGTAGACGGTTCCTTGTACCGACGGCTATGTGAGCATGCCAAGTCCATCGACCAGGCAGAGAACTTGCGACTGGAAGAGTTTCGCTGTCGTTTCCTTGTTGTCGAAACCGTCTGGATCACACTTGCGGAGCGATTCCTGATCAATCACTTCAAGCCTGTGTGGAATACCGTGATCGACGGCTTTGGCAACCTCGTCCCGGGTCGTGGTGCATCCCGGACGACCGTGGGCAAATGCTCTCGACGCCGAGGAAAGCGAAGCCGAGATCATCGCGTCGCTCACTACAAGAGACTGAGTCAAGCGACTCGGAGTTCCACCGCGGTTTCGTAGAGCCTCACCGTCTGCTTGACCTCACCGACCCGCACCGATGAGTTGACGATACTGTTGCCCGTGCGTTTCTTGCGCACTTCGTGCAAGGCTACGACATCAAAACCTTCAAGTTCCGCGATCTCCGCGAACACCCGGTCGGTCTGGAACTCGATACCCTGGAGAATGTTATTGCCGATAACGACCACGACCGTGCCGCCTGGGCGCATGAGCGGTCGAGTGATGGCACAGAATCTCTGGCAATCGTTGAAGTAGGCTGCGGCATAGTTGGCCCACCCCGGACCTCCATAGGCACCCTTTTCAGGATAGCGCGCCCTGAGGAGTTCAAGCTGTTCGGCCAGATCGGGAAGAGTGGGCTTCAGGACGATTTCAGGACCCGACCGTACGGTTTGCCAGAACTGGCCGAAACTCTGACGTTCGATGTTTTTGAGTTCGTTGGGCGCTTCCACCATTCCCAACCAGAACAAATGCGGCCGCGTGTTCCTGACGTAGTGGTAGTTGTTGAGGTAAGGCGGCGACGTGACCAGCACGTCAATGCTCTGTTCGTCGGTAAGAGCGGCGTGCTCCAGGTAGGAAAGGGGTTGGACCGTTGCCCGCGGCTTGACGCGGCGCTTGTCAAGACAAGCCTGGAACTCTGCGACGTCCTGGTACATCTCCCACAACTTGCGCCGAACCGTTCCGAAGACGTCCGCATGCTTGATGTCTGGCTTGCCGGCACCGCTCCGCGTACCAAGGCTGGGTTCATAGGAGTAATTGGAGAAACCCACCATCACGGAACCCAACGCCACGCGGAGGAGGTCCCGGACCCAGTCGGTCGGTTCCCCGCCGATAAAGTCCAGACAAGCCAACGTCTGGCGTTCCACGGCTTCGCTGAAGAAAGGGACCCGGCTTCGAAAGCCCTTCGGTTGTACCGTGGCGGGTGCCTTGCGCAACCAAGCTTCGGCGTCGCCGTACTCCTCGAAGCGCGCAATGGTCGTCTCCAGTGTGGAAAGATCGTACTCAGCGACACCCGCCTTTACTTTGCACGCCAGCGCCGGATACGGGTTGATTTCGTAACCGACGGCATCGTCGCCTTGCTTCAGCGCTTCGACCAGCGTCGTACCGACTCCTGCAAAGGGATCGAGCACGCGCATCCTCCGGCTCTTCTTGCGGACAGCATCAAGTACGCCGGCCACGAAAGAGCCGGAAAAGCCGGCGACCCACGGCACCCAACGATGAAGCGCGCGGTGTTGGTTCTCCGAGAATCCAGTGTCGCGAAAGCCGGAGGAAGGGAGGAGTTCGAATTGTGCACCCGCTTCGGAGATGAAGCCGCTGCCGCAGACAGAGCCGTCGGCAACTTCGGTTGTCGGCGCATCGGAGTTCTCTCCGGCCAACCAAGTCTCCAGTCGAGCGCGCACGAAACGCCATTCGCGCCCAACTTTCCTGGATGGCACCCGTCGCGCGCGGGCCATCTCTCCAAGGGTCTTCTCGCTTACTCGAATCAGCTTCGCCGCCTCTGCCAAGGTCAGAATCTCATGACTGCTCGCATGCGCGCTTGTCTTCATGCAATTACCTGTAACTGCTTCCATATTCTCACAACAGGATACCATGTGGCTACCATGTTCCCGAGGGAACTTCTACATCCCCTGTGCAGGTGAGGCATTCCCGGGCCGCGTTCGGACTGCCAAGCAGCGACTGCAAGCGAACAGGGCGGATGGACAGCGACCGCAAGCTGGTGGCATTGGCCACGGCGAACGGGATGATGGGGGTCTTGCCAATGCTCATACACTTGGCCGGTCTCCGGATCCACTCACACATCCGCCACACGGACGCTTGCGCCGGGCCGCCGCGGTTTGACTTTCCGGACCGCTTCCGGGAGATTCGTCGGCTGGGCGGATATCCTGATCTCCGGAAACCACGAAAAGACGCCATGAACCTCGACGACTTCGCCGCCAGGCTGCGGCGCGCCACCGACATCGTCTTCTTCACCGGCGCGGGGATCAGCACCGAATCCGGCATCCCCGATTTCAGGAGTCCGGGAGGCCAGTGGACCCGCATGAGGCCGGTGTACTTCGACGAGTTCGTGAACAGCGAGGAAGCCAGGGTGCGGGCGTGGGAGCGCAAGAAGGAAAGCCACCGGCTCTACAGGGAGGTGCGGCCCAATATCGGACACACTTCCATCAGCGAATTCGAAAAGCGCGGACAGCTGCTGGGGCTCATCACCCAGAACATCGACGGCCTGCACGGCCGCGGAGGGGTATCGGACGACAAGATCGTGGAATTGCACGGCTCGGACCGCACCGTGCTCTGCCTGAACTGCGGCAAGAACTTCGACCCGGACCGGATTCTGGCCGGCCTGGGCACCAGCTTCACTTCGCCGCGCTGCGACGCCTGCGACGGCCTGCTCAAGTCCGGCACCATCTCCTTTGGCCAACCCATGCCCGAGGCCGCCATGCGGCAGGCCCGGGCCTGGAGCGAGGACGCCGACGTCTTCATCGTGGTGGGCTCGTCACTGGCGGTGCAGCCCGCCGCCTCCTTCCCCGTCATCGCCAAGCAGGCCGGCGCCCTTCTGGCCATCGTCAACCGGGAAGCCACCCCCCTCCAGTCCTTGGCCGACTACAGCCACGAGGGTGAGATCGGCGAGTTCTTCCGCACGCTGAATCCGCTGCTGGCCGACGCCTGACGCAGACCCGCTCCGTGCACGGGCGGGCTCTACCCAGTCGATTCCACCCAATGTGGCCGTGCACGTGCCGTTTCGTCCCGACGACATGATCCAGGATTTTCCAATGTCCGTCACGCAACTCGATACAGGCGAAAGGCGGCCTGTTCCCTTCGCATGACATCGGTTACTTTCACGATTCGGAAGCGGCCCGCCACGACGACGGACACAGGTTTCTCCGAAAGCCGGGACACCCGGATCTCCCGCAGACGCCGCATTACTCTGGAAATTGAAGCAGGCGAAGATATCGGTCGTTTGCGTGTGTCTGAATGGAGAGGCCGTTTTCCCATCGATTCAGTGACGCTTCGCCAAGACCCGTCGAATGGGCAAAGGCGGCCCGTGTCAACCCGTGATCCTCTCTGATACGCCGAATCGCGTCGGGTGGCAGAACGCCCAGATGATTGCAGACTGCAGCATGCTTCAGTCGTTCCGCCGCGTCATCCAGATACTCGAACTCGCACGTGCCGCACCGATGCACTTGCACTTCCACCCGCAACGCCACCGAGGCATCCCCGGACCCGTAGTCGAATGCGTGAAGACTCCATCGGGTCGTGATACGCTCGTCACCGCACATCGGGCAGGAAGGCGCCGACTGCACGCCCTGCATCCGAGCCCGCGAGTGAGTGTTTGTGCCTCCAGGATCCATCTCCGGCTCCCTCAATCTTTCCGTTCGGAATAGTGAAAACTGCGCCCGATTGATCTTCCCCGAGCCCAGTTGCCGCTTGAAGTCGAGTGGTCTGGCTCAAGATCGATCTTCATCACATATCCAGCAGCTCCTCTCCGCTCTTGCAACTCCACTGTCTCCACCGGATGCACGTCTTCGAGTCATGCCGCGATACATTCCCAGCCGCTGCGTCCAGTTTCGTACCTGTGCCGGACGCCAGTCTATCGAACGCTCAGGGCTGAATGCGATCACGCGCGCATGGCTCCTTTGCGCGAGGATCGCCCATTGACTTCTTCTCGACTCGCTCGGCGCAGTCCGCAGTCATTGAGCAGACTTATCATCTTTTTCAATCACATGATTACCGAACTCCCGCAGACCCCGGAGCCCGGTTTCCGCCGAAGCCGGAGCGATGAACCGCAAGCCGGCCCTGAAAGCCGGCTTGACACCGCCGCGGCGGGATTGTTACAGGTCGGCCAGCAGTTCACGAACTTCCGCACGCAGGCCGACCCCGCCGGAGGAGACCACCATGAGCGATACGAACGGCCACACGAAGGCGCTTCACGTCATGACCCACTCCGGGTGGTACCGCTTCGAGAAGAACGGCGATTGCTGGGAACAGGTGGAACGCGACCTGACCTTCTGGAACCTGAGTTGCATCGCGGTCGATCCGGAGGATCCGCGCACCGTGTACGGCGGCACCGAGCACTCGGGGCTGTTCTGCACCCATGACGGCGGCGCGACCTGGACACGATCGCGCCCCAACGTGCCCAATCTCGACATCTTCTCGCTGTGGGCCCTGCCGGGCTCCCTGTTCGTCGGCACCCGCCCGGCGGCGCTCTTCCACGGCGCCCCCGGAGACGGATGGCGGGAACTCCCGGGCGTGCGCGAGGGCGGCGCCTGCGGCGTCTTTCCGCCGAATCCGGCCCAGGCACCGCGCACCCGCTATCTCACCACCGACCCTGCCTCCCCCTCGCGGCTCTACGCCGGCATCGAGGTGGGCGGGCTGCTGCTGAGCGACGACAACGGCGAGAGCTGGCGCACGGCCAACAAAGGCTTGTGGGACCGCGATATCCATCAACTGCACCACTCCGGACACGAGCCCGCACTGGTGGTGGCGGCCTGTGGCGAAGGGATCTTCCGGAGCCGCGACCGGGCCGGCCACTGGGAGGAGATCACCCCGTCGGACACTCGTACCTACGGCACCACCGTCACGGAGACGGATGACGGCAGCCTGTATCTCGGTGTCACGCTCGGGCGGCCCAACACCTGGGTACGCAAGGTGCGGGCCAGCGCGGCCATCCTGCGGAGCGAGCACGAGGCGGTCGGTTGGAAGTGTCTGGCCGAGGACCTCCGCGGCGGCATCATGGACACCGTGCCGGACCCCGACGGCCCCGGCGTCATCGCCGCCACCTCCGAAGGCGAGATCATGATCGTCGAGGAGTCGGGGTGGCGCACGGTGGCCAGCGGACTGCCCTGCATCAACGAGATCGCCATCGGCGCCTGATTTTGACCTCTTTCTTCACCTACCCTTCGGCCCCGCCCCCGGCGGGTCGGTTCCCCGTGCCTTCCCGGGAACCCTGACCCGTGCCGGCGGCCGCGATTCCCGATTCCACCCGAACCGATTGGGGGGCCGTAGGGGTGGCGGCGCTCTCCGCCGTGAGCCCGGCCATGGTGGTCGCCGTCCTCGGCATCGGCCTGCCGGAGATCGGCACCGGCGTGGGCCTCCCGGCCCGGTGGTGGGGTGCCCTCTTCTCCCCCGTCTTCGTTGCCGCGGCGTGCGCGAGCTGGTTCGCCGGGCGGCTTTCCGACAGGCTGGGGCGGCGCAACGTGCTGGTTGCCGCGGGCTTCGCCCTGGGCGCCGGGTTCGGGCTGGTATCGACGACCCACCGTTACGGAGCCGCGGCAGCACTGCTGGCTTTGGCCGGTGTGGGATACGGCGCCCTCACCGCCTCGGTCCTGTCACTGGTGTCGGACCTCCTGCCCTCGCGGCGGGGACTGGGCGCGGGCCTGCTCTCCGCCACCTACGGCCTGGGCGGCGTCAGCGGCCCCATCGCCGCCGCCGCCATCCTCCAGCGTTTCGGCTGGCGCGGGGCCACCGCCGCGGTGGGCTGCATCGCCGCCGGCATTGCCGCGATCCAATGGCTGCGCATCCGGGAACCGGCTCGGGCGTCCGTCTCCGCTCGCGCGGCGCGCGCCGACAAGCCGCCGATGATGATGAACCGCAACATGATCCTGCTGGCCGCGGCGCAGTTCTTCGGCGGCTCGGTGTTCTGGATCACCTCGTCCTGGACCCCGACGTTCCTGCGCGAAGCCGTGAAACTGACCCTCGACGAGGCGGGCGTGGTCATGGCGGCCTGGGGGGCCACGCCCATCATCGGGGCCATGGTGCTGGGGATCCTGTCCGACCGCCTGGGGCGGAGGCGCATCATTCTGATGGGCGCCTTTCCCGGCGTGTTGGTGGTGCTGGCCGTCTACGGCTGGCTGGCCCATCCGCTGGCCCTGGCCGCGGGCATCTGCCTCCTGGGCCTTTGCAAGTCACCGGTGCCGCCGCTGGTGGTGGCGCTGGCGCAGGACTCCGCCGCCAAGGGCCGGGTAGGCGAGGCGAGCGGACTCATCATGTCCATGCACTACGTGGCGGCCCAGACGACCCCGCTGGGCATGGGGCTGCTGGTCACCGGGCTGGACAGCCTGACGCTGGCCATGCTCCTGGGCTCAGGTGTGGCGTTCGCCGTGTTCGGAGTGCTCGTGGCCCGCGTCCGTGAACGCCACTGAAACACATCGGGGATTCGGCACAACCCCCTCACGCGCAAGATACGAATTTCAATCCGGTGGGGGAAGAGGCCTCACAAGCGGGGCATGAGCACCGAACGGCGCAAGCCGTGCCCGCAAACCCGGCCGTCTGCGGGGGCCGAGCGTGCCGCCGGGGCACCGCGGCGCCCATCAGGGGCGGCGGGTGGCCGGCGGCGAACTTCTTCAGGGTCTCTTGAGCCAAGCATGGGGCTCGATGCTGTTCATCCTGCAGGTCTTGATGAGCGAGGCGATGCAGCGAAGCGAGACCGCGCTGGCGCCGTCGCCGCGGCCAGCGGGCAACGCGTTCTTCGCGGCGAACCGGGCGGGTCCGGTCCTCGAATCCGGTTCTCGAATCGAGGACACCCGTGCGTCACTGAAGCGACGAGGCCCTGCACCGGCGCTGAGGCCTTACACCAGCGCTCCTTGTGCCGTCCCGGCTCCGCGCTCCGGGTCGTTCACCGGCTCCAGCCAGACATCGACAAGCGCCAGCCGTCCCTCCCGGACGGCCTGGAGCCCCCGTTCCAGCGCCGGTCTCACCATGGCCGGATCCCGCACACGCTCGCCATGGCCATCGAAAGCCCGGGCGATGCCCGCGTAGTCCGGTGCGGGCGCGATGGACGTGCCCACGAACCGGTTGGTGCGCACCGCCCACCCCTCGGGATAGTACGCCGGCACGCCCCGCTTCATGGACTTGTAGCCGTGGTTGTTCATGAGCACGATGAGGATCGGCATGCGGAATTCCTGGGCAAAGCCGAAACCCGCGATGCCGGGGTTGTAGTTGAAGGATCCATCGCCGATCACCAGCACCACGGGCTTCTCCGGATGCGCGGCCTTGACTCCGAGGGCCGTGCCGAGGCCGGTGCCGAGGCCGCCGATGCAGCCGCTGAAGAAGTTGCCGGGCTTGACCCGATCCAGGTACTGGTGCAGCGCCATGCGGTGCGTGATGGTCTCCTCCACCAGGCAGACGTCATCGGGAAGCACCTGGTTGAGCTGGTACATCACCCAGATGGTGTCCATGGGTTCCCTGGACTCGAGACTCCGGGCCTGTTCGATCCACGCCGCCCGCCGCGCCGCGCCCCGCTCGCGCAGCTTCGCACGCCGTTCCCGCACCGTGGCGCCGCCCGCCGCGCCCTCCCTGCGGAGCCGCTCCAGCAATGCTTCCAGGGATGCCTCCAGCGCGCCGGGGATGCTGAGGTCTGCCTGCACGCCCCAGTAGGGAAGGTTCATGTGCAACGGCTCCTCATCCAGCACCACCACCTTGGCACCCTGCGCCACCGGCGCCGAAGCCGGATGCCACGGCTGGGTCGCGCCGATGAGACAGACGACGTCGGCGTCGGCCATGAACTCCCCGGGCTCGAAGCCGCCGTGCAACTCGTGGTCCCGCGGGAAGTTGAAACAGCCGCTGCTGCGGGTCTCCACCACCGGAGCGTCGAGCCGTTCGGCCAACTCCACCATGCGCTGGACGATGCCGGCGTTCCTGCCGGCGTTCTCGCTCACGATAACCGGATTCCGGGCGGCCCGGAGCAGGCTCGCCAACTCGTCGATGGCGCCGGCGTCAGGGCCGGGCGGAGAAGGCATGGACACCTTCAGCGGCGCCTCCCGCGCGACCTTGTCGAACAGGTACTCCATGGGCAGCGACACGAACACCGGCCCCCGGGGGGAACTCATGGCCATCTGGCAGGCGCGCTGAACGGTGGCAACCAGGATGTGCCGGTCATTGACCCCGAAGCTCCACTTGACGCACCGGTCCACCAGCCGGGCCGGGCCGCCCACGTCCGAGAGGAAACGCATCCACTGGCCGCCGGGATCGGGACCGTCGTCCTCGCCGTAGGCGACGGACTCGCCGGTGAAGACCACCATGGGCACCTGCTCGTGGAGCGCGCCGCGCAGGGCCATGGAGCCGTGCAGCGCTCCCACGGTGGTGTGTATCATGACTCCGGGCAGCTTGCCGGTGGCCTTGGCGTAGCCGCTGGCCATGGCCAGCGCCACCTCTTCGTGCCGCGAACTGAGATAGACCGGCACGCCCTCGTCCGGCTTGGCCAGCGCCTCCCAGACCGGCGACCACTCCGAGCCCGGCGACGCGAAAACCCGCTCCACGCCCATGCCGGACAAGACGCGCAGGAAAGCCTCGGCACCCGTGAGTCCATTGACTTCAATCATGTTCCGTTCCTCCATCCGACCCTCGTCAAGTCCAAGATACGCCGCGGGGCCGGTCAACCCCCGCGCCGCCGCCTGCATGCACCGCTCAACCCGACCGGGCGGCGAAGGTGGGGAGCCATCCCGCGGGGGCCGTCAGATCCAGCGAGTCGGCGTCGATGGAGGTGCGGCCGGACAGCAGGACACGCTGGCCCCGGTACGCCCACACGCGCAGGTCCGCCCATACGGACACGTCCTCACCGAGCTGGATGCGCGCACGCCCCACCTTCCTTTGGGCGACATAGCCTTCGCCCTTCCGCAACAGCCGCCGCAGGCGCGAGCGCCCGACACGCGCGCTGGGCAGGAACCCCCGGCTGGCATGGCTGCGGATGGGCTTGAACACGAACTGATGCCGGTTCTCCACGACGGCGTCGATATTGTCGGCCCGAAGCAGCCGGGTCTCGGGGATGTGCCGGCTCAGGACTTCCCGCTCGCGGGCTCCGATGCCGAGGTCCCGGTCCCATGACGGCAGCGAAAGGAACTCCAGCAGCCGCTTGTCGCTGCGGGTGGCGTAAGTGAAGGGATTGGGGGCGACGTACACGCCGCCGTGCAGGAACGCGTCCCGCAACGGCCGCGTCGCCTCCTTCTCCAGAAAGAAGTCGGTGGAGCGGTTCACGATGAACGCAACCCGCGCGTCACCGTGCCAGAGCCGCTCGCCGTCCCAGCGAAGGCTCGCCGTCGATCCCACGTCCGCCGGCCACCCCTGCTCCTGGAAGAGTTCCCGCAGCATCTCCATCTCGCCGCCGAACTTGCCCCGCTCCAGGGCTTCGGGCTCGTCCACGATGAGAAAGAGCTCCTCGGGCATGTTACCGAAAAACCCTTCGGCCTCCCGGCGGACCATTCGCGTGATGTTCCGTCCGAGCTCGGCGGCCGACGGCGGCGCTTCGAGACCCGCCCGCCGGGCCGGTTCCAGCAGCGCATGGAAGCACTCGTTGATGAAGCCGGCATACAGAAGACCGGATCCGTTGTCGTTGAACTCGATGACCTGCCAGGGGCCGCCGGGAGGCAGATGGAAGTCCCAGGCGCTGAAAAAGCACACCTCCGGCCGTCTCGCCGGAAGGCAGTGTCCGGACGAACCGATGACGCATTCCTGCCACGCCGACCGTGTGGTCACCTCTTCGAAGACGCCGATGAATTCGTCGATCTCCGCCAATACTGCGGCCGGGATCGCCTGATGGGCGAAGGTCACCGAGAACTCGTCCGGAACACCGGGAATCCCCGCAGCCCGGAGCCGGTCCCACAACTGCTCA
Organism: uncultured Binatia bacterium (SeqCode); assembly: GCA_964291295.2. Classification (GTDB taxonomy): domain Bacteria; phylum Desulfobacterota; class Binatia; order UBA9968; family JAJDTQ01; genus JAJDTQ01. Next base: position 219,168 of record OZ219754.1, read on the forward strand.
CGCCGGCTCATGAAGGGTGCACGCGAGACGTTGGAGGAACCGTTCCACCTCCGCGTCGTCCTTCAGCCGATAAGCCGCCGCCGTGGGCCGGGGCGAGTCCGCCACGAGAATCCCCACGCCGCGGCCGGCCACGACCCCGAAACCGTCCTCGTCGGTGGCGTCGTCGCCGACGTAGACGGGCACATGGTCCGCGCCCACGGTCCCGAGGATCCACTCCACCGCCTTGCCCTTGTTCCATTCGAACCGGGGCCTGATCTCGAACACCTTCTTTCCATGCGCCTTGCGGAGTCCGGGACAATCCTGCAGCAAGCCGTCGATCACGGCTTCGACACCGGCAACCGCCGCCTTGTCCACGAGGCGGTAATGGACCGCCAAGGAGCAACCCTTGTTCTCCAACAGCAGGCCGGAGACTTGCGCCAGGGCGCTGCCGAGCCGCCGGTGCAACATCTCCATGAGCGGGAGGAACTCCTGCCCCACCTGGTGGCGAATGTCTGTGCCCGCGGGACCGGCGATATCGTAACCATGCGTGCCGGCGTAGAAGAGATTGTCGAGCCCGACCCGCTCCCGCACCTCTTCGCGGGCGCGCCCGCTGACCACGGCGGTGATGCATCGGTCGCTCAGGCACCGGACGATGTCGCGCATCTCCCGGGACAGCACCGCCTGCGCCGGGGTGTCCACGATGGGGGTCAAGGTGCCGTCGAAGTCGAGAAAGACTGCGGTCCGGCCGCCTTCCAATGCTCTTTCGATGTCATGAAAATCGGTCAGGGCGGACGGGAGTGTCCATTCAGCATTCACCACGACGTCACCGGTCCCGCCACGACAACCCCGCGGTCCTCACTTCCCGGCGGACGGCCTTCATCCGCGAATCCCACCCCAACAGGGCACCTCGGCCCACTCCTCCGCCGGAATGGCATAGGAGTGGGTCCCGGCGATCAGTCCCGCACGGTTCAGGTTGCTGGGGCATATCATGCGCTCGCCGATCTCCTTTTCAGCCAGCCTGGCATCCATGAGGTCGTGACTGCGCGTCGAATGGCCCAACCCCATGGCGTGCCCGATCTCGTGGGCGGTCATGTTCTGCGCCTCCACGGCACCCACGTCCCGGAGCCCGAGGTGGACGTAGGCCTTGCGGATGCCCTCCCGTCCGTTGCGGCATCGGATCCTGGTGGCGCCCACTACCCCCGGGAACACGTCGTCGAACAACTCGATGGTGATGTCGGCCCCTTCGTGGGCCGTCTCCCACAGGGCGTAGAACGGCTGTACCCGGTTCCACTGCAACACGCCGCGGCGAACCGCGAGGGCCAGGTCCAGGGACACGCCGGCCCAGTTGTTGACCTTGAACGTCACCACCTCGCGGTCCACGGCATTCCAACGGGCCACGGCGCCGTCTTCGCACTCCATCCGCCGAATGCGCGCCATGGGCCGGGTGTCGTCGTGGCCGCGGTGGGCATCGTCATGGATGGACCGGGGATCGTCTGCCCGCCGGCAGGCGGCCGGGCCGCGCGCACCGCCATCGGACGTGCAGCTTTCGCCGTCGGAGTGAACCAGGGTCAAGGAGAAGGCGAGGGCGACAACGGAAGGAAATGCGCAAGGGAATGCTTGTCGGGGCTTGATCATGCTGACGTCGGCGGTCTCGTCGTCTGCCGGAGGCCCTCGGGCGCAGTCACCGCGAACCGTCCCCTTATACAACGCCGCGTCCCCGTTCGGCAACCTTTCGGGATTCCACCGCGTTCCGGACACCCGCCGCATGCCGCTTCGCCCACCGGGCGGCGGCCCGCGCCGGCGGGAGCCTTCCCTTGTTTCCCGGCGCGGCCCGTGCGATTCTTTCCGCACAGGGCATCTACCAGCGGGGGTTCCGCCGGACTGCATGTCGCGGACACCCACACCTGCGAGGCGAAACATGGCATTCGAGCGACTGCGGCAACGCATGGGCGGGGAGGAGGGCGAAGCAACCGGGGCTCAAGGGGACGCCGCCATCACCTTCGGCGTCGAGGAGGAGTTCTGGCTCGTCGATCCGCACAGCCGTGACATCATCGCCGACCCGGCACCGGGAATCTTCGAATGGTGCGAGCGCAACCGCGGACCTCATGGATTCGTGCACGAGTTCCTCCGTTCCCAGATCGAGACCAATACCCGCGTGTGCGGGTCCGTGGCCGACCTGCGCCGTGCGCTCAAGGAGACCCGGCGGGTGGTGGTGGAGGCGGCGGCACGGCACGGCGCCGTGGTGATGGCCGCCTCGACGCATCCCTTCGCGGCATGGGAGTCGCAGAGGAGCACTCCCAAGGAACGATACGAACGGCTGGAAACCATCCTCCAGGAGAGCGTTCGGCGGCTGCTGGTGAGCGGCATGCACATCCATGCCGGTTTCGGAGACGCCGATTCCCGAATCCGCGTCATGACCGCCATGAGGCGCTACCTGCCCCTTCTGCACGCCCTCTCCACGTCGTCGCCCTTCAACGCCGGCCATGAGACCGGCTTCAAATCCTATCGGCTGAGCATCCTGGGGGCGCTTCCGCGCACCGGCCTGCCCGGCCCGATGTGGTCCCGGGCGGAATTCGACCAGCTCGTGGCCGACTACCGGAGAATGAAGCTCATCGGCGACGGCAGCGAACTGTGGTGGGACATCCGCCCGTCCATGCGCTTTCCCACCATGGAGCTTCGCATCTGCGACCTGTGTCCGCGGATCGACGACGCCATGTGCATTGCCGCCATGTACGCCTGCCTCATCCGGCGGCTGTCCCGGCTCGACCGCGGCCACGAACTGCCAGCCGAGCCCCCGACGGAGATCATCGCCGAGAACCGCTGGCTGGCCCAGCGCTACGGCGTGCTGGGATTTCACGGCGACACCAGCCAGGGCGGCCGCAAGGACATCGCCGACTTCGTCGCCGAACTGCTGGAGCAGCTGGCCGGCGACGCCGCCGCCCTGGACTGCGGGAAGGAGCTGCAACACGCCCTCACCATCATCCGCCAGGGCACCAGCGCCGACCGGCAGACCGACCTGTTCCGTCTTCGCCAGCTGGAGGGCGACACCTCCGCCGAGGCGCTGCGCGCGGTGGTGGACCTGGTGGTCGAGGAGACCCGGGACGGCATCGAGTGATGCGTCTCGAGTTCGGGAAGCCCCGGGAAATTGCCGCAAACGGCGTTTGCTGGTAGGCTACGTGGAATTTTGCGCCAGCCCGAAAGCGCCGGCTCGTCAAGACTCGGCGCTGACCGTTGCAGGAGGTTCGCCATGTCCGTGATTGATGCCGATACCCATGTCGACGAGTCCGAATCCACCTGGGCCGCCCTGGAAGGGACTCCGTACGACAAATATATTCCCGTGACCGTCACCATCTCGGACCAGGAGGCGGCGCGGGCGGGCTTCAACACCACCACCCGGCGCAGTTGGGTGGTGGAGGGCCGGCTTCAGAACCGCGCGGTGCGGGACGAGGTCAACCATCCGCCGCGGGTGTACCGGGAACTTGACGACGTCGAAGGCCGCCTGGCTCACATGGACGAGATGGGGGTCGACATCCAGGTCATCTTCCCGACCTTCTTCATCCGTCACAACACCCGGAATATCGAGGCGGAATGGGCGCTGGCCACCACCTACAACCGCTGGCTGGCCGGCAAGTGCGAGCCCACCGGCGGACGCCTGCAGTGGGCCGCGGTGCTGCCTTGGCTGAATCAGGATGCGGCCGTGAAGGAGCTGCGCTGGGCCAGGGAGCACGGCGCCTGCGGCGTCTTCAAGCGCGGGTTCGACATCGACCGCAAGGTCACCGACCCGCATTTCTTTCCGGTGTACGAGGAGGCCCATCGCCTGGGCATGCCCCTGTGCATCCATACCGGCCACCCGCTGCCGGCTCGCGAGTGGGATCGGGGCTTTCCCATCATGTACGCCTTCGCCGAACTGGTGACCTCCGGGGTGCCCGAGATGTTCCCGAATCTTCGGTTTGGCTTCATCGAGTCCGGGGCCTCGTGGATCCCCTACGTGATGTCGCAGCTTGGAGCCACGAAGCGCGCCGGGTTGCGCGGCAAACAGGCCACGGTCCCCCACCTGTTCGACCTCGACCCGGAGATCTTCCACAGGAACCGGGCCTTCATCACCATCGACCCCATCGACGACGTGGAGTCGATCCTTAAGTTTCACACCGAAGACAATCTTATGATCGGTACCGACTACAGCCATACCGACATCTCCGCGAACCTGAGCGGGATCAACGAGGTGCGCAACTGGGTGGACGAAGGCCGCATCGACCACGCACAGGGCGAGAAGATCCTCAACAGCAATTCCCGGGAATTCTACGGACTGTAGCGCCGCTGTCACGCGCACCACCGGCGGTGCATGGAAACCAGGTTTGCCAAGTTTGGATACGGCTACCCTTTGGCGCACCGCATTCGCGGATGAAAGACGCCCCGACCCCTGGCAGGAAACACTCGCCACCCGCGCATGGCCGCGGGTTCTCACAGCGCCGACGGGGTCGGGCAAGACGGCCGCGGTGACGCTCGGCTGGGCGGCGCACCGTCTGCGGAGTCCCGAGACCACGCCGCGCCGGCTCGTCTGGTGCCTGCCGATGCGAACCTTGGTGGAGCAGATCGCGGAGGCCGCCAGGGATTGGTTCACGAGGCTCGCCGAAGTCGACGCCAGCGGCCATCTCCCCCGGCCGGAGCATGTCCACGTGCTCATGGGCGGCGCGGATGCCAGCGACTGGCTGGACCGGCCGGAGCGTCCAGCGGTGCTCGTCGGTACCCAGGACATGCTGCTGAGCCGTGCGCTCATGCGGGGCTATGCCTCTTCGCGCGCTATCTGGCCAATGGAGTTCGCGCTCTTGCACGAGGACGTGCAGTGGGTGTTCGACGAAGTACAACTCATGGGCGCGGGCCGTGCCACCTCGGTCCAGCTCGAAGCGTTCCGACAGGCGGCGGCAGACCGGGCGCGCGACCAGAGGCGCCCGAGCGAGCGTCCTTCCCGCAGCCTCTGGATCTCCGCCACCCTTGATCCGCGGTGGCTCGTCACCGTGGACCACCCCGCGCCGTCCGGGGAAGCGGTGGTCAGGGTCGATGCCGATGCGGTGCCGGACGGCAGGCTCACCCGCCTGGCGCATGCCGCCAAGCGGCTCACCCGATCGCCCGTGGCCCCGGCGTCCTCGAAGAAGTCGCACGTCGACGACTACGTCCGCAAGTTGGCCGAGGCGATTCTCGACGCCCACCGCCGCGGACGGATGACCTTGGCAATCGTCAACCGCGTGGATCGGGCACAGGCGCTCAGGGATGCGCTCGAGAAGAAGCTGTCGAAGCGAAAGACGGCGGCGCCGACGCTGGCCCTGGTCCACTCACGCTTCCGTCCCTGCGACCGCGCGCGGGAGATGGCGATAGTCCGGGGCACAGACCGCGCATGTCCGCACGGCCGTATCGTCATCGCCACGCAGGCGGTGGAGGCGGGGGTGGACATCTCCGCTGCGGTCCTGTTCACCGAGCTCGCGCCGTGGTCCTCGCTGGTCCAGCGCTTCGGCCGCGCCAACCGTTACGCCGAGCTTGACGGCGGCGCGAACGTGCACTGGATAGACCTGTTGTCGCCGCCCACGGACGACACGCCATCGGACAAGCTGGCGCAACCCTACGAGACCGCGGAGCTCCAGGCCGCCCGGGACCGCTTGAACCGCCTGAGCGACGTTGCGCCGGTTCATCTTTCTCCGCCTGACGCAGTCGCACCGCCGCGCCGGGTCATCCGCCGCAAGGACCTCGACGACATCTTTGACACGGACCCGGACCTGACCGGTTTCGACGTCGACGTCTCGCCTTACGTGCGTGACCCCGACGACACGGACATCCAGGTCTTCTGGCGGGATCTGTCCGCAGCGGGAGACGATCCGCCGCGTCCCGGACGAGAGGAGTTGTGCGCGGTGTCCATCGGCACCGCAAGAACGTGGGTTTCCAAGCTGCCGGACAAGGGACGGAACCTCCTGTTTCAGCGGGACCCGCAGTGGCGGCGCCAGGACGGACGAACCGGAGCGGCCCCGCCGGGGTGGATGCGGCTGCAGGGTCCACCTTGGCCGGGCCTGGTTCTGCTTGCAGACCCGAAGGCTGGCGGCTACCGCTGCGCATCCGGATTCACCGGCGATCCGAAGCACAAGCCCGAGCCCGTCCTGAATCCGGTTCCGCCCGATGCACCCGTGGATGGTTTCGATGCTTCCATGCCCCGGGAGACCGAGGGACACGACGAAGACCCGCTGAGCGGGATCAATGCGGTCGTGCCGCTGGCCGATCATCTCCGGCATGTCGCCGCCGAGGCCGACGCGTTGTGCCGTGCCCTTGATGTGGAACCGGACACGCGCGGGACCATCGTGCGTGCGGCGCGCTGGCACGATCTCGGCAAGGCGCACGAGGTTTTTCAGGACACCATGCGCCGGGGCCTGGATCACCACCCGGCTGCGGCGACCGACGCGCTGCTCGCCAAGACCGTCAGACAGGTTCGTCATGGCAGGGCCTACTTCCGCCACGAACTGGCATCGGCCTTGGCGTTCCTGGCCCACGAGGGCTGGACACGCGAGGCCGATCTCGTCGCCTACCTGGTTGCCGCGCACCACGGCAAGGTGCGGATGAACCTGCGCGCCCTGCCCCGCGAACGGGAGCCATCGGGCGAACGAGCGGGTTCTCGCTTTGCCCGCGGGGTATGGGAAGGCGACGCGCTTCCGAGCGTCGATCTGGGCGCGGGCGAACGCTGGGCCGGCGGCCCCCTCACCCTGTCGATCATGGAACTTGGCTGGGACGAAGCGACGCGAGAGAGCTGGACCGAGCGTACCCGCGATCTGCTGGAGCGGTTCGGCCCTTTCCGGCTCGCCTGGATGGAGACCATTGTCCGGATCGCCGACTGGCGAGCATCGGCGAAAGAACGAAGGGGCAGCTATGGCGATGCCTGAGTCGATGGTGCTGGACGGATGCGCCCCCACGCCACTGGCGTCCTACCTGAAGGCGCTCGGCATCCTGCGCCTGCTCTCGTCGCCGATCAACAACGTCGGCGGCGAGGCCGCGGACCCGCGCGCGCGGGGCTGGTGGGAGAACGAGCGCTTTCATCTGAGGACGACGCTCACTCGCGACGATGTGCTTCGCTTCTTCCTGGAAGACTATGCACCGAGCCCGATCATTGCGCCGTGGAACGGCGGTAGCGGGTTCTATCCGAAGGACAACAAGGACGGCTTCGCACCCATGTCCGGTGAGGCGATCGGACAACGGTTCGAACTGATCTCGTCTTCCCTTCGGTGCGCCGCCGAGATTGTGAATCGCCTCGGGCTTGAGGAACGCCCGGAGGGCCGGGGCAAGTTCGATCTCGTGGCCTCGCTCAGGTCCGTGCTGCCCGATCCCGCCCTTGCTTGGCTGGACGCCGCGCTAGCGCTGTCCGGTCACGGCCCCTCTTACCCACCGCTGCTCGGCACCGGCGGAAACGACGGTCGCCTCGATTTCACGAACAACTTCCTGCGCCGTCTTGTTTCCAGGAAAAAACCCATCGGTCTTTTCGACGTGACGGATGGCGCGCCGGTCGGGAACGCCCGCCCGCTTCTCATTGGCGCGTTGTTCTCCACGACGCTGCCAGGGCTGAACTCCGCAAGCATCGGGCAGTTCTCACCTGGAGCGGCTGGTGGGCCAAACGGGACCACGGGGTACGAAGCCGATAGCACGGTGAACCCTTGGGAGTTTGTCCTGATGCTTGAGGGGGCGGCGGCATTTGCTGGAACCGCCAGCCGCCGTCACCAAAACATCGGCGGTTCGGAAGCGAGCTTCCCGTTCACGGTACGAACGGCAGGAGCCGGTTGGGGCGGTATCGAATCTGTTGACGAAAATAATGCGCGCGCAGAGTTCTGGGCACCGCTATGGGAACGACCGGCCCGTTCTGGCGAACTCGACGGCCTCTTTGGCGAAGGGCGCGTAGTCCTGAACGACCGAACGGTCCGAGATGGTTTCGAGTTCGCCAGGGCTGTCACGAGCCTTGGCGTCAGCCGAGGTGTTTCCCATTTCGAGCGTTTCGTTTTCCTCATGCGTTCTGGAACGGCACACCTTGCCACACCAATGGGTCGTTGTGCCGCGGTTGCGTCCCCAAGTGCTCGCCTCGTCGCCGATCTGGACACTGGCAGATGGCTCGAACGCGCAAGACGGGCTGGCCGTGAGGGTGGAGGACCAATCGCTGCCAGACAGGCAATCAAACAGTTGGAAGATGCGGTCTTCGGTCTGCTACAGACTGTGCCGACCTCGGACCGTGTACAAACTGCGATTGTTGCACTTGGGAAGTGTGTCGAGTGGCTTGCGATGAGTCCGGATGGTCGCCAGACCATGGGTTCGCCCCCACCGTTGCTGTCTTCGCCCTGGATTCGCCAAGCTGACGACGGCACGCCCGAATTTCGGGTTGCAGTCGCTCTCGCCAGCCTCGGCCTCCCGCCATCGGGGCCTTCCGTCCGGTTTGCATCCGTGCCGGCAGACGGCGCCTCGGCAGCGGATCCCGCATCCACTTCGCATGATGAAACGCGGGGAGAAGCCTCCCGATCTCCAGTCGTACCGGTGCTGCCGATGGCGGTCCATTTCGCTCCAATCGACACGGACAAGGGGCGCTTTTTCAGTGGAACGGGTCTCCGCCAACGCCGTGCATGGGCGACCGACACCGGCACCCTGCCAGCCTTTGTCTGGGGGGCCGGAAGCCTCGTCTCGAACATGATCGCGGTGCTGGAGCGGCGGATGGTCGAGGCGGCAATGCGCGGGTTGCCCGACAAGCCGCTCGCAGGCGCCGCCTTTGCAAGGACTGCGGACGTGGCCGCGTTCATTGAAGGCGACTTCGACGACGCACGATGCGCCGGGTTGCTTGCCGGCCTGGTATGGGCGGCCCCGGCGCATCTGGAAAACCGGTCGCCACGCGATGGTGTACCGGTCATGGCGCCGCCCTTCGCCTATGCCGCCTTGAAGCCGCTCTTCTCCCCGGATGCGGCGCTCCGGTGCGCCGGAGCGCTCGACGGCGACGCCCGCCTGCCTTTGCCGCCCGGTTTGCTGGCTCGCCTGCGCGCCGGTGGCGGCAGCCGGGACGGGCGAGCGACCGACGAAGCGGTCCGGGCCGCCCTGTTCCGCGCTCGCGCGTCGGGCCTCGTCTCCCCTTTCGATCCGACGGGCTCGTACGGCCACGCCGCCAGTCGGATCGGCGCCGGCGTCCGGGCCGACCGCCTGGCTGCCTCGCTTCTGATCCCCATCGGGGACCGTGACTTGAAGGCGCTGCTCGCTCGCGTCTGGCCCGATGCGCTACCCGATGATGACCCTCAAACGAAGGAGATGACCGATGCCGCTTGATCTGACCCCGCTCGACGGTGCGCCTCGCCTGCTCATCGAAGCAGATCTGAAGCCAGTCCAGGGCAGCCGGTTCCAGCCCACCGGCTTCCCCAATCTCGGCCATGCCGTCTACGAATCACCGGACGGGCAGGGACGGACCGTGCTCGTCGAGAGTGCGCAGTCCATGGCGAACCGCCTGGAAGCGGTGTGCTGGGACGAGATCACTGACGACTGGGTCGAGCCCCTCAAGGGACTTCCGGTCGTGAAAGTGGTGGACGAGCAGGGCGGTCAGCTCACCAATTCGCTGCTCGAAGCGCATCGCCTCAACTCGCCGTACATCCTGGAAGGCAAGGACAAGTCGGTCGTGGACGAGTTGAAGCAACGCCTCGCGTCGATGGAGGAAGGTCGTGTCGATCTGCGAGAGCTTGCGCGGGTGCTGCTGGAGCTCGACACCAACTCCCTGCTTCATGGGGTCTTCCTCGCCAAGAAGGAGCTCGCCGGAGGCCGTTTGCGTCTTCCGAGGTCGCTCTCCGCCTTCATCGAAGCCGCGAATGCAAGGGTGGCGGCGAGCGGCGGGGTCAAGAACGACAGCGTCAACCCCAGCGGCGACACCGCCAAGGGCTTCGGCAACGTCCCCTTTGCACGGGACGAGTGGATGGCCGAGCGGATCACGGCTTTCTTCAATCTCGACCTGCGCCAGATCCGGGCGTTCGGCCTGGGCGAGCCGGTCGAACGGCTGCTCATCGCCATGGCCCTTTTCAAGATTCGGCGCTTCTTCGTCGAGGGTCTGCGGCTTCGCACCGCCTGCGACCTCGATGTTCACGAAATCACGGTCACGCGCCCCGACCGCTTCGACCTTCCGGAACTTGCCGACCTGGAAGTCGAACTTCCCGCCCTGATCGACGCCGTCGGGGCGCAGGGGCACTTCGGCGAGCACCGCGAACGGACCGTCACCTATCGGAAGTAGAGGGATGTTCGCCCTCACCTTCCACTTTCCCGCCGGTCGCTACCATGCGACGCCGTGGGGCCGCAATGTCAACGAGGCGGACGTGGCTTGGCCGCCGGAGCCTTGGCGGCTGTTGCGCGCGGTCATCGCCGCCTGGTGGCGCAAGGGTGATCGAGAGCGCTGGTCGAAGGACGCTCTCGCCGCCCTCATCGACGCGCTGGCCGAAGCGCCGCCCGTCTACCATCTGCCCGAGGGGGCGATCCACGCCCACACCCGCCACTACATGCCGCAAGGGAAGCTCGACAAGGGGAGGGAGAAGACGGCGCTCGTCTTCGACGGGTTCATCCACCTGCCGGAAGGGGCGGAAATCGTCGTCGCCTGGCCCGCTCTCACCCTGAACGGGGAGATGTTCGGGCTGGCGGCCGACCTTGCCGAGTCGATGGGCTATCTCGGCCGCGCGGAGAGCTGGACGGAATGCCGGGCCGTGGACGACTGGAACGGCACAGTGAACTGCCGGCTCGCCGGAGCCGAGGGGGCCGGAACTCCGGTGCGCGTGTTGGCGCCTCGCTCCCCCGCGGCATACGCGGCCGAACGACAGCGTCTGATCGCGGACGCCGGGCGGGAGGCGGCGGGCGTGGCGCCTCAACCGAGGCGTCGGTCAAAGAACCGTAACGATCCGACCACCACGGCGTTTCGGAGCAAGGCAACCGGTGCGGACACGCTGCCGGAACGACTCGTCGATGCGCTGGCACTCGACACCGCGGATTATCAGGACCGCGGCTGGAGCCGTCCGCCAGCGGCGTACGAAGTCGTCTACAGGCGTGACGCCGGCGCGGGCCCCGGCGTCATTCCCCGCAGCGTCGCCCGGCGTCGCCGCGCCCCTCGGAGTGAAGACGGCCCCACCATTGCCCGCTTTCTGGTGGCAGGTCGGCCCCTTCCCCGCATCGAAGACGCCGTCAGGATTGGCGAACTCATGCGCCGCGCCGCACTCGCGCAGTTCGGCTGGAGGAAGGACCCGGCGTCGGGGCGCTCGATTCCACGTGCACCGTGGCAGATTTCGGGGCGGAACACCGACGGCCGACCCTTGACCGCCCCATCCCACCAACATGCTTTCTGGCTCCCGGAAGATGCGGATTCCGACGGTTGGATCGACCATGTCTCGGTCTATATCGAGAGCGGCATCGACCATGAGCTCCGCGCCCGGCTCGACCGAATCACCCGCCTCTGGCTTGCTCCGAGGCAGCGGCCGGGCACTGACGAGCCCGAGCCTCCGGCGGTGAAGGAGTGGCGCCTTGCATTGGAGGGCCTCGGCCGTCCGGCCGACTTTGCCGGGAGCGCGCGGATCTTCGGCGTCTCGACCCGGTGGCGAAGCGTCACCCCGTTTCTGGCGTCCGGGCATCTCAAGGCGTCCGGCTACCCGGGCGAGGTTCGCCGTCTGCTCAAACGCCGCGGCATGGTTGCTGATGGAGTGAGGGTCGAAGAGTTGAAAAGCACATCCATCGGGGGAACCGAGCGCCGCGCCCTCCATTTTCATCGATTCCGTTCGCGTGCAGGCGAGAAGCAACCCGACACCACCGGCACCCTGCTGCGCATTGCCTTTCCGCGGCCGATCACCGGGCCGCTCGCCATGGGGTTCGGCAGCCACTTCGGTCTCGGCCTCTTCGAAACGGACGATTGAGAGGCCGGGCGCACGAACGAGTGCCGGCGTTCGCAGATGCGGGCGGTCTTGATCCGGGGCGCTCGCACACGATCTGCCAAGGGCCGTCCAGATGGGTGCGGTGCGTGCCCGGGGAATGGCTGAACAACGCGGCGGGGCGAAAGGGAGCGGGTCGCGACCTGTGGATGCCATGGATTCAGCCCCAGCGAATTCGGAATTGTTCAGACTGTCCCCGGAACTTCGGACCGTCCCTAAAACTCCATCAGATCCTCGGCGACGACCACCTCGCCCGAGTAGTGTTTCCGCACTTCCGCCGCCCAGGGTTCGTAGTCGGTGGTGCCGACGCGGCGCGTGAGGTGGGACAGCACGACCTTCCTGACCCCGGCCTCCGTGGCCAGCGCGGCGATGCGGTCGAGCCCCATGTGCCCCTGGGTCGCCTGGCGCAGGATGCCTTCCTGCTCGGCCGTGCTCATGGCCTGCCAGCGGCCGTCCCGGATCATGGCGTTCTTGCGTTCGTCGCACGAGGAGGTCTCGGTGACCAGCACATCCGCGTCCCTGGCCAGCGCGGTGACGGCGGCACTGAAGCCGGTGTCGCCGGTGAAGACGATGACCCGATCCGGGGTCTCGAAGCGGTAGGAGTAGGACTTGTAACGGCCGGCGTTGCCGCCCTGGTGGAAGCTGAAGTGGGTGTTCTCCACCGCGGTCACACGGATGTTGTCGTCCTGGTAGACTTGGCCGATACCCACATCGTGGCCGAAGAACACCTTGTCCAGCGGCACGCTGCGGCCGCCGTCGGCGATGCGGATGTCGGCGCTGATGCTGCACAGCCTTGTCGTGGCATCCACCAGTTCCCGAGTCCGGGGCGGGCCGTAGACGTGGATGGGCTCGGTGCGCTGACCGTCCCAGGCCAGGGCCATGAGGGTGCCCAAGCCCGCGGTGTGGTCGTCGTGGTGGTGCGTGAGGAAGATGGTGCCGACCTTGCGCACGTCGGCGCCCGCCCTGGCCATGCGCCGGGCCGCGCCGTCCCCGGCATCCACCACGTAGCAGGTGCCGTTGACGGTGAGCAGATGGGAAGTCTGCGCACGATGGGGTGTCAGCGACGGCCCGCCCCCGGTGCCCAGAATGATCAGTGAGGATGGCGTCTTCATGTTCTCCCCCGTTCAACGGCAACGTTGGAGGCCGGGCGCGGGAAGCGTCAACCGCCGGCGTCCGGCCGCTTCTCTCCGGCGATCAGGCCGTAGTGGAAGCCACCGCTGATGCGGAGCCGGTCGCCGACCCCTTCATGGCGAAAATACCGCTCGGCGAAACGCCTCCGGAATTCCGGCGGACGGTGCTTGAGCGCGTCCGCCACCTCGACCCAGTGGCGGCCGGCAGGAATGCCTGCGGTGCCGTCCTGGTCCACGGTGCAGGTGTGGTGGTCGGCCCGCACGACCTCCAGCCCCCCGTCCACCATCAGCCGCCGCACCTCTTCCACCGTATACAATCGGAAACCAGCGCCGTGGGAGCGCTGGAAGGTCTCGTTGATGAGGCTGTTGACCGCCGTATCCAGCGCATCGTCCGCCGCCAGGATCACCGGATCGAGGATGAGCAGCCGGCCGCCGGGCTTGATCACGCGCCCGGCCTCCCGCACCATGTCCCGGGCACTCGCGAAGTGGTGGAGGCTGAAGGCCACCCATGCCCGGTCAAAGGCGTCATTGCGCAGCGGCATGCGCTCCGCGGTCGCGACCACCCGTTCGTAACGGGCAATGGGCTCCGCATCCGCGTCCTGCGACACCCGCAGCATGGCCAGCGCCGCGTCGATGCCGATGATGCTTCCGGCCGCCAGACGCCGGGAAACCGGACGCGCGAACCGGCCCGTGCCCGTGGCCACGTCCAGCACGGTCTCGTTGCCACGCAGTTCCATGGCCGCGATCAACCGGTCCGCCAACTGCCCGCGAATGTCCGACATGGCCGCCTGCCGGTCGAACTCCGCGGCGTGCGCATGGTCGTGAAAGTGCGCGTTCCCGCTCATGATCCCCCCTCAAGGCTCACTTGTTGTCCGACGAGGGGCGACGCAGCCTGGGCCAGCCGTCCACCGGGGAGCCGGCTGCGTCGTCGGTGTGCAGTTCGGCATCAGGGACAGCAACGCCGCAGCGGTCGCCAAGTACCGGTGGCGGCAAGTATGTCATATGATGCTCCCGACATGGGCCGCGACGCCGAGCACCCGTCATGCCTGCGTCCGGCCCGGCACGGACGGCGGCGATGGAGAGCCGGGCCAGAGGTCTCCATCGCCTGCCGTTTCTCCGGAGGGTCCATGACCATGGCCACCACGACTCTTCGCACCATTGACTGTACCGGCTTGGCGGTCCGCCGGGTCCATGATCGTGGACACCGCCACCGGCGCCTGAAGACGAAACACGCCGCGACAAGCGGGCACCCCACCCCTGCCGTTACGGCAGCCGGCACTCCGGCGTCAACCGCTTCAACTCAGGGATGACCTCTTCACCGAAACGCTGGATGGTTTCGAGGGTAAAGCCGGAGTCCATTCCGGGCCAATCGACCATGAACCACATGATCTCGGCGCCGAACTCCTGGCGGTAGCTCAGCACTTGCTCGGTAACCTCTGCCGGGCTGCCAAGGACCAGGCGGTCCTGCTGCAACTGCTCGAAGGGCAGGTCGTAGCGCTCTCCCGGCTGGCCCCAGCGCTGGTAGCGTTCGTAGCGGCGTTCGTAACCCTCGCGGATACGTGCCTCCGCCTGCTTCCGAGTGTCGGCGATGCACAAGTCACGGAAGATGAACAGCCCCTCGAAGGGCCTGCCCTGCCGCTCCAGGGCTTGCCGGTACGCCGGCACGGCTTCGCGCAGGAACGTCCGGGTATGGCGCCGGCTGGCGATCCAGTGGTCCGCCACCTCCGGCACCCGCGCCACCGTTCGCACCGTGTCGGCCCCCAGCAGGATCGGCGGGCGGGGCTTGCGTATCGGCTTGGGCTCGATGGTGACGCCGTCGATCCGGTAGAACCGGCCCTGGTGGCGCACCTCGTTCTCCGTCCACAGCCGTTTCACTACCTCGATGCTCTCCTCCAGCCGCGGACGCTTCTCGTGAATGGGCACGCTCATGGAATTGAACTCGACGTCGCGATAGCCCTGGCCAACGCCAAAAAGGAACCGGCCGCCGCACAGGTTGTCCACAGTGGCGGTGCACTCGGCCACCATCAGGGGTTCGTGCATGGGCAGCAGGAAAATCGCCGTACCCAGGTACATCCCCGGGGTCAGACCCGCAAAGTACGATAGCAGCGGCAGGGATTGCAGCATTGCCGCGTCGGGCCCGGTGGCGTAGTGCTGTGCCACGAACAGGGCCTCGTAGTTGCTGGCATGCGCCACCCGTGCCCGTTCCGTGAAGTCGCGGCAGACATCGGCCCTGTTCAGATCCGAAGGATAGCTGCCGAACGCGATGCCGAAACGCATGACGAAATCTCCGGCCCCTGCTCTCCGATCCCTTCTTCACGCGCACACGAGGTCAAGGAGACTCGGCGCGCCCCCTTGTCCCCGGCAAGATCCACCGGCACGTGGCGGCGGACTCCGGCGTGAGGAGGATCGGCCACCCTGCCGGCGCCGAAAGGACGAGGCAGAAAGGCACACCGGGGTTCAGGGTACGGGATGTCCGCGGAGGCTCTCCTCCGCCAAGCCGAACGCAAGATCGGCACCACCGGAACAGGGGCCCTGCCGGAGACACGGCCCGCTCGTTCGTTACCAACTCATGGACGCGCGCAGCATCAGTTCGTATTCGGCGTTGTCGTCGTCGTACACCTGCCGGTGCGCACCTTCCAGACTCAGTGCAGCCGACGATCCGAGGAGTTGCAGACGACTTCCCGCCCGGTAGCTCCGCCCACCGTCCTCCGAAAGCGTAACCGCGGCATAGGGCGTCACCAGACCTCGCCCGCTCAGCGCCGACAGCCCATAGCCTGCCTCGGTCACGAGATGTCCCCCCACCTCATCCTGACCACCGTCCGCCACCGCCAAGGACCCCTTCCGCAGAGACGATCCAGCCCCGCCATGGACAGCACCCAGTCCCGGCGCGATGCTCAGAGACAGGCCGAGCCCGTCCCCGCCCGAATCCTTCCGAATCAGGCCGCCAATGCCCCATTCTTTCGTGTCGCCGCCGTGACCCGTCAACGCCCGCCCCCGGACTTCCAGGGTCAGACCCAACGCCGTGTCCCGGTAGCTCAACGCGCTTCCGATCTCCACTCCGGTTCCGGTCGCACCGTCGCCACCGTCGCTGCGGAGACCCACCTCCACCGAAGGCGTCAGGATGGCGCTCTCCGCCATTGCATGTGCATGGCGCGCTTCGAGAGAGGCTCGCAGCCGACGGACATCGACACTGATGGACGCGAGCGTGTCCGAGCCATCCATCTTGGCGCGAGCGAACGAACCGTCGGCCCTGATATGAACAGTTGTCCTGCCGCCCTCAACTACGTCGTCGCTCGAAAACACCTCTCCCTCGACGCCTGCCGCCCCGGAAGTCTGCGTCAGATCGCCGGTCTGCAGACCTTTCTGGTCATCCTTGATGTCGACGTCGCCACGGCCATACCCTGCCAGTGCCCACAGTTCGACCCCGGGCGACAGGATCAGGCCCGCATACGGGTGAACGGAGGTCAGAGTCGTCTCGTAGGTTCCCGTATTCGCCGAGCCTTTCCCTTCCTTGTAGTCGAAACGGCCGCGCGACAGCGACATCGACAACCCCGCGAGCAGGTTGCGGCTCAGCCGCATGTCGGCGCCGAGATGGCCACTCGTCATCCTGCCATCCCAGGAGACGCCGCTGTCCGCGCCGGACAAATCGCGCCAGTCGCCACTGCCCCAGAACACCGCGCCGCCCGGCACGGTTGAAGAACCGCCGTCCGCCGCGTTGAGTGGAAGCACGAAGGAAGAGCCCGCAAGCAGGCGGGCCGCTTCGAACCCATCTTCCTCCAGTTGAGGGCCGTGTGTCTCGAACGCCTGGAGCCACCCGCCCGCGCCACCGATGTTGAGCGCCTTCGTCTCCGGCGACCCGTCCAGACCGGTGCCGACCCGAGCGCGCACCGCATCCACCGTACTCGCCAGACGTGCCCTCGTGGTTTCCGGCAACAGCACCTTGACGATCTTGTCCACACTGAACGGCGGGTACACCCCTGGGTCGCTGCGCCCCAGCAACGCCTGACCCACCTCGTCCACCTGCGCCTTCTCCGCCGCACCCAGTATCTTCGCCGCACCCGAACCCGGATAGTGCGCGCAGTACGCACTCGACGCATCCGCCGTGTCGCCGTCCCCCGCAGCCACACGCATCAGCCGGCAGTCCAGAGACTCCCACCACGCACCCACGCTCGCAAAGCCCCCTTCCCCGTATATCGCCGCCGCCGCCGCGTTCACCAGCCGCTTCGTCTCAGCATCCAGACCCGCGTACATTTTCTTCGCCGCCGCCGCCTCCGCCGGCGTCGCATCATCCCCATGCAGCGCCGCCACCATCTCCTCCGGCGTCAGCACGTTCCACCAGCGCTTCGCCATGGCATTGTCCGCCGGGTACACCCCTGGGTCGCTGCGCCCCAGCAACGCCTGACCCACCTCGTCCACCTGCGCCTTCTCCGCCGCACCCAGTATCTTCGCCGCGCCCGAACCCGGATAGTGCGTGCAGTACGCACTCGACGCATCCGCCGTGTCGCCGTCCCCCGCAGCCACACGCATCAGCCGGCAGTCCAGAGACTCCCACCACGCACCCACGCTCGCAAAGCCCCCTTCCCCGTATATCGCCGCCGCCGCCGCGTTCACCAGCCGCTTCGTCTCAGCATCCAGACCCGCGTACATTTTCTTCGCCGCCGCCGCCTCCGCCGGCGTCGCATCATCCCCATGCAGCGCCGCCACCATCTCCTCCGGCGTCAGCACGTTCCACCAGCGCTTCGCCATGGCATTGTCCGCCGGGTACACCCCTGGGTCGCTGCGCCCCAGCAACGCCTGACCCACCTCGTCCACCTGCGCCTTCTCCGCCGCACCCAGTATCTTCGCCGCGCCCGAACCCGGATAGTGCGTGCAGTACGCACTCGACGCATCCGCCGTGTCGCCGTCCCCCGCAGCCACACGCATCAGCCGGCAGTCCAGAGACTCCCACCACGCACCCACGCTCGCAAAGCCCCCTTCCCCGTATATCGCCGCCGCCGCCGCGTTCACCAGCCGCTTCGTCTCACCGTCCAGACCCGCGTACATTTTCTTCGCCGCCGCCGCCTCCGCCGGCGTCGCATCATCCCCATGCAGCGCCGCCACCATCTCCTCCGGCGTCAGCACGTTCCACCAGCGCTTCGCCATCGCATTGTCCGCCGGGTACACCCCTGGGTCGCTGCGCCCCAGCAGCGCCTGACCCACCTCGTCCACCTGCGCCTTCTCCGCCGCACCCAGTATCTTCGCCGCGCCCGAACCCGGATAGTGCGTGCAGTACGCACTCGACGCATCCGCCGTGTCGCCGTCCCCCGCAGCCACACGCATCAGCCGGCAGTCCAGAGACTCCCACCACGCACCCACGCTCGCAAAGCCCCCTTCCCCGTATATCGCCGCCGCCGCCGCGTTCACCAGCCGCTTCGTCTCACCGTCCAGACCCGCGTACATTTTCTTCGCCGCCGCCGCCTCCGCCGGCGTCGCATCATCCCCATGCAGCGCCGCCACCATCTCCTCCGGCGTCAGCACGTTCCACCAGCGCTTCGCCATGGCATTGTCGGGAGTCTGCGCCCCCGCCGTAGCCGCAAGAGTCATGACAACGGTGAAAACGAACACGACAGGCGCCGCAAAGGCCCGCAGCCCGAACCGGGGAAACCACGCGGGCGGTCGTGCAACCCATTCGTGATGGTTGTCGTGAAGGTTCAAACCTTTCCGTACTGAAGCAACATCCATTGAAACCAACCCCCACATCGTATGCTCCTGGTCACTGTTCATTGTCCGTTTCCGCCGTCATCCGCTTTCAGAGACGTTCAAGTATCGTCATTGTGGTCATGTATAGCGGCGGCAAACCTACAATGAAGCGGTCTCCGCGTCAATGGAGCTTTCGAGCGGGGCCGTGTCGCGGGGCACCCGGACCGTGCGCTGGTGGCGGACCGCGTCAGGATCACACGGTTCGCATGTGCCTGCCCGCGGTCAGGCTTCGCCTGGCCCGAGCCATCGTGAAAGAGGGTCCGTCCGCAACACCGGAAACGACACGGCCCAAAACGACACGGCCCCGATGGGTTCTCGCCGTCGGGGCCTCGCGTCGAAAGTTCGCGGTGCGAGAGATTGGCTCCCGGGGAGGGACTCGAACCCCCGACAAAGTGGTTAACAGCCACCTGCTCTACCGACTGAGCTACCCGGGAACGACTCGTTGAAGCCAGAGCACTGAAGCTACCACACGACGGCTTCAATTTCCAGGAGCGGCGAAGCCGAGGCGCCTCAGTTCTTCGACCATGAGTTGTTGGTGCGTGGCGGGCCAGAAGATCCGGCGGCAGCCCGGGCAGGCCGAGAAGACATCCCGGGTCTCGAAGACGTGGGGAGGCACCTTGTCCCGGACCTCATCCCTGGCCACAGGCTGAAGCCGCTCGTTGCACTCGACGCACCGAGTCAGCAGACTCTTGAACGGATCCAGTCCGCAGGCTTTCACCACCTGATTCAGCTGTCCCCGGAAATGGTCGTCGTGGATGAAGAGACATCGGTCCGCATTCCGGCTGTACATCTTGCGGTCCCGGGTCAGGACGACGCGGTGCTCCCGCGTCGCCATGCGCACAAGGCCCCGCCCGGACAGGTGCTGGCCGTGGATGGCATCCTGGCCGATGATCCGCAGCCACCGGGCGAGCCGTCCCAACATCCGGTCCGCCGCGAACTTCAACTCGTCCTCCGGGCGTCTCACCGTGACCATGGACAGTCCCTTCGTTACCTGTCTCCTATCTTGGATCGATCAACTGATCGAGATGGATCCAGAGCACCCGGGAGTAGCGGAACAGGAACGGGGCGGACGCCAGGAGGATCAGGCACGACGCCAGATAGATGGCGGCGGCACCGAAGCCCGACAGCAGCATGGCGACGATGATGGGCAGGACCACGACAAGGGCGAGAGCGTAGCTGAAATACATGGCGCCGACAAAGTAACCCTGCTCGCGCTCGAACTCAAGGCCGCAGACCGGGCACTGGCGGTTCATCCGGAAGAGACTGGCAAAGACGGGGCCGGCGGTGCAACGGGGGCAGCGGAGTCGCATGATGGCCAGAAATTTTCTCACGGCGCCTCACAGAGTTGGTAGGCGGCGGCGTTTCCCCCGGGCCCGTTGGCGGAGC
This sequence comes from uncultured Binatia bacterium (SeqCode), assembly GCA_964291295.2. Lineage (GTDB taxonomy): Bacteria > Desulfobacterota > Binatia > UBA9968 > JAJDTQ01 > JAJDTQ01. Next base: position 239,341 of record OZ219754.1, read on the forward strand.
CGGCCACACGCGGCAACGCATCGAACGGGTCGTCCATGTCCCGGACGGCGGCGCGGATGGCCGCCACGGTCCTTGGGAGATGCCGGCGCTGCCGCTGGTAGAACTCTTCGAACCGCGCCAGGTCGGTGACGTAGAACAGACTCTGCAAAATCACGGCGTTGTCGAGCGGGCGCCGGCTGAAGGCGGCGCGGCGGTGACCCGGTCTGCCCTCCAGCGCCTTCGCCCACGCCTGCCGGGTTCGGGCGAACACGTGGTCACGGCGGCGAAGCTTCTCGGCCTCGGGAATCGTCCCGGCATAAAGCCTGCGCAGGCACCCCACCAGTTCCATCATGAGACCGGAGAACTCCAACTCATCCCGCCATGCGCGCCGGGCCGCCACCGCCTCGGGGCGCCGGGCGCCATGGCGCCAAGTGAAGAAATCGATGGCGCCGCGCTTGCCGACAAAGTTGGCCAGGCTTTCATTGAAGGCCACGGAGCCTTTCACGAACAACGTGCCGTGCAGCAACTCGTGCAGGACGATGTCGGCCAGGCGCACGCGGTTCAGCTTCAGCAGACGCCCGAGCAAAGGGTCGTCGAACCAACCCAGGGTGCTGAAGGCGCCGGCGGGCCGAATATGGGTGTCGTACCCCCGGGCGGCCAGGGCCCGGGCCTCCTTCCTGGCATCTTCCGGGTCGAAGTAGCCCTTGTAGGGCACATGGCCCACGAAAGGAAACCACCAGCTGTAGGGCTTCAGGGCGGTCTTGGGAGCGGCGGTGAGCACGTGCACGAGCACCGGGCGATCGACGTAGGAATAGGTGGCGTAGCTGCCGCCAACGTCGAGACGCAACTGGTTCTCTGCGTATTCCCGGAGCTCCAGCACCATCTCGAGCTTGCGGCGGACTTCCGGCTCGACCTCGTCCCCGGCCAGCATCGTCGTGATGGGCGTGCGGCGCCACAGGATGCGGCCCTCCTCGTAGGCGGCGCGGATGACGTATTCCGGAGAGCAGCCGCACAGGGCCAGCAGCAGGCACAGCCATGACAATCTCTTGAAGGTCGCCAGCACGTTGGTTTCCCCCGGCGCGACACGGACGGCGGGCTATGGACACCCGTCCCTACACGCGTGACGCCATGTCCGGCGTCCCGGGGGCGTCCGCACCGTCGTCCGCCCCCTGGAACTGCAACTGGCGCAGCCGATAATAGACCCCGCGCCGGTCCATCAACTCCGCATGCGAGCCCATCTCGCGTATCACCCCTCGGTGGAAGACCACAATGCGGTCGGCATTGCGAATGGTGGACAGGCGGTGGGCTATCACCAGGCAGGTACGGTTGGCCATGATCTTCTCGAAGGCGCCCTGCACCAGCAATTCGGTCTCGGTGTCGACGCTGGACGTGGCTTCGTCCAGCACCAGGATCTCCGGGTCGACCACGAACATCCGCACCAGCGCCAGGAGTTGCCGTTGCCCGGCCGAGAGGTTGTTGCCCCGCTCGCGTACCGGAGCGCGCAGCCCGCCGGGCAGGCGCCGGACAAAACCCTCGGCGCTGGCGGCGCGCAACGCCGCACGGACCCGGTCTTCGGAAACATCCGGATTGCCCAGCTTGAGGTTCGAAAGGATGTCCCCCGAGAACAGGAAAACGTCCTGGAGCACCACTCCCATGTGGCGCCGCAGGTCATCGAGCTTCCATTCCCGGACGTCCCGACCGCCCACGCGCACCACGCCGCTGTCGACATCGTAGAAACGGCTCATGAGCTTGATGGTGGTGGTCTTGCCGGAACCGGTGGCGCCGATGACCGCCACCCGCTCGCCCGGCTCGATCCTGAAGGACACGCCCTTGAGCACGGGATCGCCGGGCCGGTAGCTGAACCAGACGTTGTCGAACTCCACCGCGCCCCGGGACGGCCGGATCATCCCGGCGGCGGACGGCGGACCCGGGGACGATGCGGCCAGGGAAAGTGCCCGGCCAGGCGTCTCCACCGGCGTGTCCAGCAGAGCGAAGATTCGCTCGGCCGCGGTCATGGCCGCCTGGATGACGGCGTACTTGTTGCTGAAGTCGCGCAACGGCACGAACAGCCGGCGAATGTACTCGCTGAAGGCCACGAACGTGCCGATGCCCACCACACCCTGCAGCACCTCGCCGCCGCCGTACCAGAGCAGCAACGCGATGCTCAACGACCCGGCGGCCTCCACCATGGAGAACAGCGACGCCTCGTAGACGTTGGATCGCTGGATGGCGTCGCGGTGGTCCCGGTTGAGGCCGTCGAACTCCTCGAAGCTCCGGGCTTGCCGGTTGAAGAGCTGGATCACGGCCATGCCGGGAATGGCTTCGCCGAGGTACGCGTTGACCCGCGCGATGCGCGTCCGGATCAGGCGGTAGGTCTGCCGCGCCTTGATGCGGAAAACATTGATGCCCAGCAGCAGCAAGGGAATCAGCGCCAGCGACACCAGGGCCAGTTCGAAGTGCAGCGACATCATGATGGCGACGATGGCCACGATGAGAACCAGATCGGCCACCAGGTTCATGGCGCCGGCGGCGAACATTTCCTGCAGCACCTCCACGTCCGTGGTCATGCGGGTCATGAGCCGGCCCACCGGGTTGCGGTCGAAGTAGCGCATGGGCAGGCGCTGCACGTGGGAGAACAACGCGATGCGCAGGTCCGCGAGGCAGCGCTGCGCCACCTTCATGGAAAGGTAGTACTGGAAGAAATAGGCCGTGGCCTCCGCTGCCAGCGCGCCGGCGAACAGCAGGCCGGTGCTCAGGAGGGTGAGGCGGTCGCCGGCGCCGACCGCGTCGATGCCGGCCTTGAGGAGGAGCGGCTGGGCCAGGTTGAAGAATTCGTACACCGGCAGCAGCAGCAGCGACAGGAAGAAAAGCTTCCGGTGCGGCCGCAGGAACTGCCAGAGGCGCCGGGCCAAGACCAGATCATAGGCCTTGCCGGAAACGTCCTCCTGCTCTTTCGATGCATCCATTGCCACGCTGTTCCCGGACTGGCGACCGCCGCGCCGGTCCTCAGAGCTCGTCCAGCTCGTCCGACACCTGCTGGCGGCGGTACATCTGCGCGTACAGCCCGCCGGCCCGCAGCAGCGACTCGTGGTCGCCGCGTTCGACGATCCGGCCCTCATCCAGCACCAGGATCTCGTCGGCTTCCTTGATGACCGCCATGCGATGGGAGATGAGGATACAGGTCCTGCCCTTGAGCACACTCTCGAAGCCGTGGAGGATGCGCCGCTCGGTCTGCGAGTCCACGCTCGACAGACAGTCGTCCAGGATCAGGCATTCCGGGTCGGCCAGGATGGCGCGGGCCAGGGTCGCCCGCTGCTTCTGGCCGCCGGAGAGGGCGATGCCGCGCTCCCCCACGCGGGTGTCGAGGCCGTCCGGAAAGACCTCCACCTCGCTTTCGAGATCGGCCGCGTCCAGGACCCGGCGCACCTCCCGCTCGCTGGCGCCGGCGTCGCCGAACTTCAGGTTTTCCTGGATGGAGGTGGAGAACAGGAACGGGTCCTGCGGCGCGTAGCCGATGGCGCCGCGCAACTCTTCCAGGGACAGCGCCCGGATATCGACGCCGCCCATGCGGATGGTGCCCGCGGTCACGTCGTGGAGCCGCGGGATCAGATGCGTCAACGTGCTCTTGCCCGCACCCGTACGTCCGACGATGGCCACCTTGCGGCCCGGCGGCACCTCGAAGCTCACCTCCTTCAGCACCGCCTCCCCATGGTCGGCGCCGTTGTAGGCGAACGACACCCTGTCGAACGCGATGCCCCGCTCCTTGTCACGCAGCGGCACGGGATGCTCGGGGTCGGCGATGGCCGGCTCCACCACAAAGATCTCCTCGAGCCGCTCCATGGCGGCGCGACCGCGCTCGAGCAGCGAGATCATCCAGCCAAAGGCGGCCATGGGCCAGGCGAGCACGTTCAGATACAGGATGAACGCCACCAGGTCGGCAACGCCGCTCTGCTCATGGATGATGAGCCAGCCGCCATACCACAGCACCACCAGCACGGTGAGACCGTGCAACGCCACCATGATGGGGTTGATCATCCCACGGCAGCGGGCCAGGTCCAGGTTGCGCACCTGGTACTCGTCGTTCATCCCGGTGAACCCGGCGGTCTGGGGCACCGCCTGCACGTACGCCTTGACCACATGCATGCCGCTCAGGTTCTCCTGCACATGGGCGCTCATGCGCGACATCTGCCGCTGGACCCGCAGCGACGCCCGCTGGATCCGCCCGCGGAACTGCAGGAACACCAGTGCCAGGAGCGTCAGGCACGCGCCCACCGCCAGCGTCAGACTCGGGTTCATGGCGAACATGAACACCGCCGCGTAGACGAAGTAGAGGGGCGTGTTCACCAGGTTGAGAACACCGGGACCCAGCAGCATGCGCACGGCATTGATGTCGTTGACGGCCCGGGACATGAGGTCGCCGGTCTTCTGTGACTGGTAATAGGCGAGAGGCAACTTCTCCAGGTGGGCGAAAAGGTCATTGCGCAGGTCGTACTCGACGTTCCGGCCGGCGTTGAAGATGATGGACCGGGAGAACGCGCGCAGCAGCCCGCCGCCCACCGCAGCCACCGCGATCCGCAGGATGTAGCCGCCCAACTCGGACCCGGGGTCGCCGCGCTCGATGACATCAATGGCGCCCCGGACCCACCACGGCACCACCATGAGCAGGCTCGTGGTGCCGATCAGGCACACCCCGCCTGCCAGATAACGCCGCCGGTAGCGCCAGAGATAATCGGTCAACCGTGCAATGCCGGCCATGACGTGAAGGAACGCGATGCTCCAGGTGTTTCAGGGAGTTGAACGGCCTTGGGGAGGCGGACAAACCCGAAGGCGCTTCCATTCAATTTAACCAGGAACCCGGCGAATTTCCAACGGCGTGGCAGGTGCGGGATCACAAGACGCGGGACTGAAGGGGGAAGTGGTTGCTTGCCACCCTCTTTCAGTTCTGAACGGGAATTTTCTGCTGTTTCGGGCCACCTCTTTTCGGTCATTTTTTCGGTTATTTTCTTGACAAACCGGTGGGAAAGGATAGTCTTGGGAACCCAATGCGTGTGAGCATTGGAGGCCGTGTAGGCATTGGAGTCTTGAGGCCGGGGGTTGGAGAGGGACGGAGGGGGAAGGACAGGCTGGGGAAGGGACAGGACGGATTCGAGGAGGGATTGATGATGGCACGTTTGAGAGGGATTGCTCCCGCCGCGGGCGCTTTGGCATCGAGGAACAAGGCATCGGGGAACAAGGAGGGTTGGATGGGATTGGGGAAGGGATTGCGAGGGATCATGCGGGGGTTTCTGGGGTTGTTGGCGGGAGTGGTGATGGTGGGGGGGATGGGGGAGACGGCTGGGGGGCAGGTGCTTCCGGAGTTGAGTTTTACGGGGGCGTTTCCGGTGAGTGGGGATCCGGGCACGAATGAGTGTCCGCGCGGGGAGGAGTTGGAGTCGAGCACGGACAAGGTGTGGGAAGGGGGATGGCTGGCGCTGCGAGTGGAGCGAGCGGCGACGCGGCGGGAGGCGGCGCGGATCGAGGTGGATTTCGAGATAGTGGGGGGATCGCAGGCGGGGAGGGCGGATTTGGGGACAGGGGGGAACCTGCGGAACGTGGGGATCTTGTTTTATGAGAGCGTGATCACGGCGCCGACGCGGCATTGTCATTATGTGCAGATATTGAAGGACAAGAAGCTGGAGGGGAACGAGCGGTTGACGCTGCGGCTGAGGCCGAAGGGGTCGGTGTATACGGTGAAGGCGGGGAAGGACCGTCGTGACATCGAGATCGGGGAGGCGGGAGCGGGGATACGGTTGCGGTACCAGGATTTGGGGGTATTGGGAGGCGGGACGACGGGGCGTGGGTTCGTATTGAGGCTGGAGGCGGGGGTGGCGAGTGGAGCGGGGAACGCGTGTACGTTCGAGCGGGACCGTTCGTTTTCGCGGACGGTGAAGGTAGGGTGGCGAGTTTGGGACGGAGGGCGAGGGGATCTTCGTGGGGCGAGTTTGGGGGATTTCAATTTGCCGACGCGGGTGACGTTCAGGAGCGGGGTGGCGGTGGTGGAGGGTTCGGCGAGGGCGGATGGGGACCGGGAGTCGGAGGACTTCTGGATGGAGTTGGACTACAAGTATCGGGATCGAGTGAACCATCCGTATCCGGTGGTGCACTGCGAGTCGGCGGCGGATGCGCGGCGGTGGGGTCTGACCCGGAGTTTTTTTGGGCCTGTGGGAGTGATCGCGCCGGTGCCGGGGGCGCCGGCGAAGCCTTTGGGTCTGACGGCGGGGGCGGTGGAGGATCGGGTGAATTTGAGTTGGAGGGCGGCGACGGACGGGACGATCAAGGGTTGGAGGTACCGTCTGCGGGCGAAGGGATTGAGGAGTTGGGGGAGTGGGGTGGAGATGAGGGGGAGCGTGGCAGGGACGCGGGCGCACGCGGTGGACGGGTCGAGTTGGTGGGATGGGATAGCGACGGAGTTCCAGGTTCAATCGTACAACGACGGGGGCAGCAGTCCGTGGTCGGACACGGCGGTGGCGGTGGCGGTCAACCGGGACCGTCCGGCGCTGGTGATCAGCAAGGGACGGGTGAGTGTGGAGGAAGGGGAGACGGCGAGTTGGACGGTGGCGTTGAATGGCGGGGTTGGTGGGAGTGTGACGCTGGCGAGCAGCGCCAGTGGCACGGCGCGGGTGAGTCCGGCGGTGCTGACCTTCACGAGCGAGAACGCGCGGGTGCCGCAGACGGTGCGGGTGACGGGAGTGACGGCGGGGGAAGCGGAGGTGAGGCATGCGTTCACGCTGCCGGGAGCGACGGCGGCGGCGGTGACGGATGCGGGGCGGGTGGCGGTGACGGTGACGGCGGCGGCGGTGCCGCTGCGTGCGCCGGCGAAGCCGACGGATTTGAGTGCGAAGGCGGTGGAAGACGAGGTGGGGCTGAGTTGGAAGGCGGCGACGGACGCGACGATCCAGGGGTGGCGGTATCGGTACCGGATGTTCGACTACTGGTATTCGGCGACGGACTTTCCGGGGAAGACGACGGCTTCGACGCGAAGCGGGAGCGTGTCGTTTGCGGCGTTTCTAGAGGGGATCACGCTGGAGTTCCAGGTACAGTCGTACAACGAGGCGGGGAGCAGTCCGTGGTCGAACACGGCGAAGACGGCGGTGGTCAACAGCGACCGTCCGGCGTTGTTGATCAGCGAGAGACGGGTGAGTGTGGAGGAAGGGGAGACGGCGAGTTGGACGGTGGCGGTGAACGGGACGTTTGACGGGAGTGTGACGCTGGTGAGCAGCGACAGCGGCAAGGCGCGGGTGAGCCCGTCGGTGCTGTACTTTGCCCACGCGACGGCCCAGACGCCGCAGACGGTGACGGTGACGGGAGTGACGGCGGGGGAGGCGGAGGTGAGCCACGCCTTCAGGGTGGATGGAGCATCGGTGCCGGTGGCTTCGGGTGCGAAGGATCGGGTGGCGGTGACGGTGACGGCGGCGGCGGTGCCGCTGCGTGCGCCGGCGAAGCCGACGGATTTGAGTGCGAAGGCGGTGGAAGACGAGGTGGGGCTGAGTTGGAAGGCGGCGACGGACGCGACGATCCAGGGGTGGCGGTATCGGTACCGGATGTTCGACTACTGGTATTCGGCGACGGACTTTCCGGGGAAGACGACGGCTTCGACGCGAAGCGGGAGCGTGTCGTTTGCGGCGTTTCTAGAGGGGATCACGCTGGAGTTCCAGGTACAGTCGTACAACGAGGCGGGGAGCAGTCCGTGGTCGAACACGGCGAAGACGGCGGTGGTCAACAGCGACCGTCCGGCGTTGTTGATCAGCGAGAGACGGGTGAGTGTGGAGGAAGGGGAGACGGCGAGTTGGACGGTGGCGGTGAACGGGACGTTTGACGGGAGTGTGACGCTGGTGAGCAGCGACAGCGGCAAGGCGCGGGTAAGCCCGTCGGTGCTGTACTTTGCCCACGCGACGGCCCAGACGCCGCAGACGGTGACGGTGACGGGAGTGACGGCGGGGGAGGCGGAGGTGAGCCACGCCTTCAGGGTGGATGGAGCATCGGTGCCGGTGGCTTCGGGTGCGAAGGATCGGGTGGCGGTGACGGTGACGGCGGCTCCGGTGCCGGAAACGCCTTCGGCGCCGAAGGGGTTTCGAGCGCGGCCCGGGGATGAGGCGGTGACGCTGTCGTGGGCGGCATCGGGGGATGGGTCGATCCGCAAGTACGAGGTGAAATGGCGTCTTGCGGGTCCGGGGCAGGGTTGGGGGTCGTGGGCGGCGATAGCGGGTTCGGGGGCGAATACGACGTCTCATACGGTAACGGGGCTGACCAACGGCCAGAAGTACATTTTCCGGGTTCGGGCGGTGAATGCGGGAGGGGAGGGGAAGTCTTCGCGAGCCCGCGGGGCGACGCCGATGGGCGGGGTGACGGTGGCGGTGGAGGACGCCATCGTGGTGGAGGGAGACGCGGGGCGGCGGGTGATGGAGTTTGATGTGACCCTGAGCGGGGAGCCGGTGGCGGAGGTGAAGGTGCGGGTGGCGGCGGTGGCCGGAGCGGGGAGCACGGCGGGAGCGGGGCGGGACTTTGTGCCGTTGAGCAAGACGCTGTTTTTCGATGCGTACGGGCGCGGGAGCGCGCTGATGCAGACGGTGCGTGTGGAGGTGATGGGGGACGAGGTGGCGGAGGGGGAGGAGACCTTTCTGCTGCGGCTGGACAATCTGGTGACGGGGGACAGCCGCGTGGCGCTGGCCGGGGGCGGGGAGAAGGTCACGGCCACGGGCACCATCACGGACGATGACGCGGCGCCGGTGCTGGCGGCGTTGGCGGATGTGACGGCGAAGGTGGGTCAGGAGGTGTCGGTCACGGCCACGGCCACCGATGCGGACGGGGACACGCTCCGCTACGTCTGGAGCCGCAAGACGGGGGAGACGACGCCGGCGTTGCCGGAAGGCACGGACCTGAACGCGGCCCGGCTGGTCTTCACGCCGACCCGGGCCGGCACGATGACGATGACGGTAACCGCGGATGACGGCCACGGCAATACGGACACCGAAGAGGTGGTGGTCACGGTGGCGGCGCCCGCTCCCACGAGAATCCCGATCACCCTGAGGGTGGAGCGACGGAACGACAAGCTGCATCTGTTCTGGACCGCGCCGGAGGATCCGGAGCGCACCGGCTGGCAGCTCCGGTACCGGTCGTTCAATGGTTGGGCACACGAGTATTTCAGGGAATGGCACGATTGGGTGACCATCGCGGATCCGTCCGCCAGAAGCCACACCCTGTCATCGGACCGATGTCACGAAGGTCAGGAATTCGAACTCCGCGCCACGACGGATGCCGGCCCCAAGAAAGAAGTAGCGAGCGCCCGGCTGTCACCGTCGGCGGACTGGCTCGTATTCCCTATCGGGGGAGGCGGTGTTCGGAGTACCCAGGAGGGAGCCCAACTCTGGTTTACAGTCATACTCAGGTCAAGCGTAATCAGGCGCATGTCGGGTCCGGTAAGAGTGATTCCCGTGCCCTACGAAGTGCTGCCAAAGGATCATCAAAGGGCTTCTTACTTCCGCGACCCGGGCCATTTTGAAAGACCTACCGACAAGGTGACCGTTCATCCGTATGGACCGAATTATCTCGAGTTCACCCCTAAATCGGACTGGGTCAGGGCGGACGGGTCTTTTCGTTACCGTGGTCAGGTATATCGTATAAAGATGGAAGCGGATGAGGACACTCGGGACGACTTGATAGGCATTGGGTATCGACTGGAGGGGGAGGGCCTCAATGCGTGCGATACGAAATACGGGCTTATCAGGGAAAGATTCCTGGTCCGCGACATGACGCCTACCCTGACGCTCGAAGCGAATCCCGCCGAGGTTGACAAGCACCACCATCATCACAAGCATCACAAGCACTATCGTTCTCACGGTCACCACATTTATCACTACCACCATCATCGCGGTCACCACCATCATCGTACTGCCCATCATGGCAGTGTGGCGCACCCTGACGGTGTGAGCGAGGGGACACCGATCACCCTGACCGTCCGTTCGGACAAGCCGGTATCGGGCGTTCTTTCGGTGAGCCTGACGCTGTCCGATCGGGATTCGAGCGGCTTCTCGGCGGCGGACATCCCGGGGGCGCTGACGCAGACATTCAACGTGAATTTCGGCGGCGGCAAGACCGGCATCATCACGATTCCCACCAGCGTGGACGCCGACGCATCGGAAGGCGTCGAGAAGTACACGGTCACGCTGAACGATGCCACCGGCTACGCCATCGGCGAGGACGTGACGGTCCAGGGCAAGTTGCTGGATGGTCCTCCGGGCACGGGCTACCAGGGTTTCACCGGCGACACCGGTACGACGGTCGGTCTGACGCTGACGCCGACCGCGCTGACGATATCCGAAGGGGGGAGCGGCACCTACACGGTGGTGTTGAACGAGGCGCCGGCGGATACGGTCATGGTGGTGCCGGCGAGCGACAACACGGCGATTGCGACGGTTTCGGGACCGCTGACCTTCACCACCGCCAACTGGAACACCCCGCAGCCGGTGACGGTGACGGGTGTGCTGGACGATGACACGGAGGACGACACAGTGACGCTGAGCCACTCGGCCACGATGGGCAGCAACATGAACGTGGATGTGACGGGCGGGAGCGTGACCGTGACGGTGGAGGACACGACGGGCATGCATACCAACAAGGTCCACCGAGCGGTGCTGCCGCAGGTGGCGGCGGCAATGGCGTCGCAGTCGCTGGGTGCGGTGGCGGGTCGCATCCAGGCGGTGGCGTCGGGGAAGGCGGGCCGGTCGCTGCGTTTCGGTGTGGCCCAGGCGGCGCCCGGTGCGAAGGAGGGGGCGGACGGCGTGTGGCTGGAGGAGCAGCGGAGAGCGTGGCTGCGCGGGATGCTGGAGGATGAGTGGGGTTCGGGCCGGGGTTCGAGCCTGCGCGGGATGTTGGAGAAGGAGGCGGAGAATCCGGACCTGCGGGACATGCTGGACGGGGCGGCGTTCGCGCTGCCGATGGGCGCATCCGGGATGAGCGGGGGGAGCGTTCCGAGGGTGGCGGTGTGGGGTCGGGGTGACCTGGACTCGCTGTCGGGTTCGGAGGAGGACGTTTCGTGGGACGGGGAGGTGTGGTCGGCGCATCTGGGAACGGACGTGCGGCTGCGTGCGGACGTGCTGGCGGGGGTGGCGTTGTCGCATTCCCGCGGGGAGTTGGACACGGAGGTGGACGACGCGGGGGGCAACCGTGTGAAGGGAGTGTACAAGACGGAGTTGACGGCGGTGCATCCCTATGCGGCGTGGCTGAGCGGAGACGGATCGAACCTGTGGGCGAGCGCGGGGTACGGCGAGGGCGAGGTGGGCGTGGAGGAGGCGGAGCGGGCGGACCGTGAAGTGGAGATGAAGCTGACGAGTGCGGCGGCGGGCGGGCGCGGCGTGCTGAGCGAGGATGGGGAGTGGATTGCGGGCGGGGTGACGCGGGTGGCGGTACGTGGGGAGGGGTCGATGGTGCGGGTGAAGACGGAAGCGGGATCGGGTCTGGAGGCGCTTTCGGTGGATGCGAGCCGGCTGCGCCTGGCGCTGGAGGGATCGTATGAGCGTGCGCTGGAGGGGGGCGGGACGGTGACGCCGGCGCTGGAGGTGGGGATGCGGCACGACAGCGGGGATGTGGAAAAAGGGGTGGGAGCGGAAGTGGGGGCGAGCGTGAGTTGGCGCGAGCCGGGGATGGGGCTGACGGTGGAGTTGCGCACGCGGGCGCTGGTGGCGCACGAGCGGGACCGGGAGGAATGGGGAGTGGGCGGCATGGTGCAACTGGATCCGGGATCGGACGGGAGCGGGCTGTTCCTGACATTGACGCCGGCATACGGGGTCACCGCGACGGATCTGGATGGGCTGTTCGACCGCACGCCGGGCACGTCCTTTCTGACGGGGAGCGGAGCAGAGGCGGAGAGTCAGCTGGATGCGGAGGTGGGCTACGGCTTCGGGGTGTTGGGGTCGGGGCCGATGGCGTTGCTGAGCCCGTATGTCGGGTTCACGCTGGCGGAGCGGGGTGAAGGGAGCGTGCGCGTGGGCACGCGCTACACCATCGCTCCGGCATTCGAGCTTTCGTTTGAGGGCGAGCGCAGCCAGGACGGCGGCTCCGCCGATAACAGCCTGGAGGTGCGGGTCTCGCTGCGCTGGTGACGCCCGCACCAGGGAAAGGCTTCGGGGGGAGGGCTTCGGGGATGGTTCCTCCGCGGGACCGTCCCCTGTCTCCGAAGTGCCGCATGCGCGCACCGGGAGACGACGAGACCGGCAACCCTCCGTTGTCGGCCTCGAATGGCCAGGATCGGACGCGCCGGCTCCTGCGTCGGCCGCCGTACCTGCCATCCCCCGCCACACCTCCCCGGATCTCGTGTGCCGGCTGTCCTGCGGTGCTCGTGTCCGGTCATGGACCATCCCCTCGGTGACCGTCAACCTGGACCCCCTGTCCGCTGCCACATCTCGCTCCCCGACACCGGGGCCGCCTTGACAGGAGAACTGCGGATTGGTACCTGTTCCTGCTGCCCGGGTTTCCTCGAACAAGGATCGTTACTCGGTTTTCCGGCGACGTCACCGGACGGTCTGCATGCCGCGAAAGGACTCACGCAAGAACATGGCAGGGGCGGAAGCACACCAGAGCAAGCTCTATTCGGACTTGGCGCCCCTGTACGACAAGACATTCGCGAAGTTCTTCTACTCTCGCGAACGGTCGGTGATCCATGACCTGAACCTGCCGTCCGACACCCAGATCCTCGAAGTCGGCGTCGGCACCGGCACGTCGTTCCCGGCCTACCCGCGGGACTGCCATGTCATCGGCATCGACCAGGCCCCCCTGATGCTCGCCCGTGCTCGCGAGAAGATCGCGGAGAACAACTGGCACCACCTCGAGGTCCGGGAGATGGACGCCCTGGATCTCGCCTTCTCCGACAACGCCTTCGACTGTGTGACAGCATTCCACGTGGTTTCCGTGGTGCCCGACCCTGTCCGCATGATGGCCGAGATGAAGCGCGTCTGCCGTCCCGGCGGAACCGTCGCCATCGTCAACCACTTCACCACCGAGTCCCCCTTCTGGGGCGCGCTCACGAGATCCCTTGATCCCGTCACCCGGCGGCTTGGCTGGAGCACCAACCTGAAGCTCAGACCGTTTCTTGAAGCGACCGGGTTCACCCGGTGCAGGCATTACCGGTATTCCCGCTTCTCGCTGTATACCGTGGTGGTGGGGACCAACGACCAGGAATAGCCGGCGGCGCGTGTCGGAGACAGGGTGTCGGGGACAGGATGGCCAGGCGCGGCTTCCCCGGGAGTCCCCATCCGCTGCGTGATCTTCGAAGCCGATCAGCGCGTGCCCGATGATGCCGGCAGGGGCGGATTCACGAGCACGCTCTCTTCACCGACGCCCGCGCCATCCTCCCTCGTCACGCGCACCTTCCGGCCCTCAATGGCCAGTCGGCCCTCGCTGTAGAGCTGAATGGCGCGCGGGTAGATGCGGTGCTCCTGGACCAGAATCCGTTGCGCCAGGGTCTCCCCGGTGTCATCGGGCAGCACCGGGACCACCGCCTGGATGATGATCGGGCCTTCATCACAGCCTTCGGTGACGAAGTGAACCGTGCAGCCGGAGAAGCGCACTCCGCATTCGACCGCCTGCTGCTGGCCGTGGAGACCGGCGAAGGACGGCGACAGCGCGGGGTGAACGTTCATGATGCGGTCGGGGAAGCTCTTGATGAAGAATGGCGACAGGAGCCGCATGAATCCGGCCAGCACCACGAGATCCACGCCCTGCCCGTTCAGATGCTCCACCACGACACGGTCGTAGGCCTCCCTGGAGGGATGGCCGCGATGGTCCATGACCGTGGCGCGGATATCGTGGGCGCGGGCGCGGACAAGCCCGTGGGCGTTATCGCGGTTGCTGACGACGGTGCGGATTTCCGCGTCCAGGCGACCCTCCTCGATGGCGTCGATGATGGCCTGGAGGTTGCTGCCTTCGCCCGAGAGCAGCACGCCGATGGGGAGCCTGCGGTTCATGAGATGAAGGAGACGCCGCGCCGGCCCTTGCGCACCTCGCCAATGACAGCGCAGGATTCGCGGCGCCGGCGCAACGCCCGCTCGACGCCAGGCGCGTCAGCCGCGCCCACCACGAGCGCCATGCCGATGCCGTTGTTGAAGGTGCGGTCCATCTCGGCCTGGGCCACCCCTCCCAGCCGCGCGACAAGATCGAATATCGGGGGAGCCGACCAGCTTCCCCGCCGGATCCACGCGCGCAACCCGGGCGGCATCACCCGGGGCAGGTTCTCCACCAGGCCGCCGCCGGTGATGTGGGCAATGCCCTTGATGCCGTGCCGCGCGGTCAGGCTGCGGATCAATCCGGCATAGATCCGGGTGGGCTCCAACAACTCGTCCGCCAGCGGACGACCCAACTCCGCCACCCGGGACTTCAGCTTGAGCTTCGCGGTTTCCAGCAGAACCTTCAAGGCCAGCGCATAGCCGTTGCTGTGGAGCCCGCTGGACGCCAGGCCGATGATCACGTCCCCGGCGCACACCGCGCGAGGGTCGGGTATGCGATCCTTCTCGACGATGCCGACGCTGAACCCCGCCAGGTCGTACTCGCCGTCCTGGTAGAAGAACGGCATTTCCGCGGTCTCTCCGCCCAGCAGCGCGCAGCCCGCCCGCCGGCAGCCCTCCGCGACTCCGGCCACCACCGCCCTGAAGGTGGCGGGTTCCAGCTTGCCGGCGGCAAAGTAGTCCAGGAAGAAAAGCGGCTCCGCCGCCTGAGTGACAACGTCGTTGACGCCCATGGCCACGAGATCGATGCCCACGGTGTCATGGCGACCGGCCATGAAGGCGACCTTGAGCTTGGTGCCGACTCCATCGGTGGACGACACCAGCACGGGCCGGCGGCGGCGGACACGCGTGAGGTCGAAGAGCCCGCCGAACCCGCCCAGGCCTCCCATGACCCCGGGCCGGGCGGTCGTGTGCGCCCGGGATGCGATGGAGCGGACCAGCCGGTTGGCCGCTTCCACGTCCACACCGGCGTCCTTGTAGGTGAGTTGCGCCATGGGTGACCGGCTGGACCGGGATCTATTGCGACCCTTGCCCCAGGAGCATCTCCAGGGCGCACTGGGCGGCCTCCTGCTCCGACTGTTTCTTGCTCCGGCCCCTTCCCCGGCCTGCCAGACTGCCGGCGACGCGGATCTCCGTCTCGAAGTAGCGCTCGTGGCTGGGACCGGATTCCTGCACCAGGCGGTAGGTGGGCGGGACGCGGTAGAGACGTTGCGTCAGTTCCTGAAGACGGGTCTTGTAATCGTCCAGGCCGAGGCCGCTCTGTTCCAGGTCGGCGATGAAATGGCCCTTCACCACCGGCCTCACGGCGTCATATCCGGCCTCCCAGTAGATGCCGCCCAGAAGCGCCTCGAAGGATGCGGCCAGGATCGACTCCTTGTGACGGCCACCGGTGCGCTCCTCCCCCTTCCCCACCCGCAGCAACGAGCCGACACGCATCTGGCGCGCCTTTTCCGCCAGCACCCGCCGGTTCACCAGCGAGGCGCGCATACGCGAGAGATCGCCCTCGTTCCGTTCCGGGAACCGGCGCATGAGCAGGTCGCTGATGGCCAGGTTCAGCACCGCGTCGCCCAGGAACTCGAGGGATTCGTTGTGCACGTCCATGCCGCCGCCGCAGGAGACGTGCGTCAGGCAGCGGTTCAGGAGCAACGGATCCCTGAAGCGGTAGCCGAGAGCATCCTGGAGGTGCTCGATCCCGGAGGCATCCGCCGTCAGCATTCGACTTCTCCCCAGAGGCGCCCACCGGACCACTCCCGGACCCTGGCGCGGACTTCGCGGCGGACCAGATCGCCGCCGCCTGCCAGGGCCACCGGCAGATAGTTGCGGCTGTAGCCCTTGAACACACCCGCTTCACCGGCCACGGGCTCTTCCACCAGCACCGACACCCGGCGTCCGATCTCGCTCCGGTAGAAGTCGAGCTTCTTCCGGATGCCGAGATCCCGCACCCGGTGCGAGCGTTCCTTCTTCTCGGCCGGCGGAACCGGGTCGGGCATGTCCGCCGCCAGGGTCCCCCGGCGGGAGGAGTAGGGGAACACGTGGAAGTAGCTCAGCGGCAATCCCGCAAGGTAATCCAGGGAAGAGCCGAAGGCGGCCTCCGTCTCCCCCGGGAACCCCACGATGACATCCGTTCCCAACGCCGCCCGGGGCAGTCTTTCCCGCGCCCGCGCCATCAGCCGGGCGAAGAAGGCGGTGTCGTAGTTGCGGCGCATCTTCCTGAGGATGCCGTCCTCACCCGACTGGATGCACACGTGCAGGTGCGGGCAGACCACCTCCGAGTCGGCCATCACCGCCAGCAGTTCGCCGGTCACCTCCCGCGGGTCCAGGGAACTCAGGCGCAGGCGGCGAATCAACCCGCTCTCGGCAATCGTCCGCACCAGCGCGCTCAGGGAGACCCGGGGCGCGAGATCGTGGCCGTAGCCCCCCAGGTGGATGCCGGTGACGACCACCTCGGAGAAGCCGGCCTCCGCAAGGTCGCGCACCTGCTCAAGGACACGCTCCGGCGGCACGCTGCGGCTGCGCCCCCGGGCGGTGGGGATGATGCAGTAACTGCAGGCGAAGTTGCACCCTTCCTGGACCTTGAGGAACGCCCGGGTGCGGCCGAGGAAACGCCGCGCCCCGAGAACGCCCACGCCGCGCTCCTCCCGCGGGTTCCCCACCGACACCGCCGGCCCGGCTCCCGCGCCCACCACGTAACGCACCAATGCGTCCAGGCGGTTGAGGCCGACCACGAAGTCGACGCCGGGGAGCCGCGACACCTCCTCGGGGCTCACCTGCGCATAGCAGCCGGTGATCAGCACCCGCGCCCGCGGGCTGCGTCTCCTGGCCTTGCGCACGAGTTGCCGCGCATCCCAGTCCGCCCGGTCCGTCACCGTGCAGGTATTGACGACGTAGACGTCGGCCGGCTCCTCGAAAGGCACGAGGGAGCAGGACTCCCGGGCCAGACGTTCCTGGATCACCGCGGAGTCGTACTGGTTGACCTTGCAACCGAGTGTCTTGATGGCGACGCGCATGGCCATCCGTGGTCAGAAGCACCGCGCCTTGTCGATCCAGCCGCCGCCCAGGACCTGATCGTCACGGTAGAACACGGCGGCCTGCCCCGGGCTCACCGACGCCAGCGGTTCGTCCGGGCGCACGGCCACGCCGTCGCCGTCCAGCGGCCTCAACGTGCACGAGACCGGTTGCGAGCGGTAACGCACCTGAACCTCGGCGGCGGTCTCTTCGGTCGGCGGGGCGGCGAGCCAGTTCAGGCCGCTGGCGGTGAAGGACGGCGTGCGCAGTGCTTCGCGCGGGCCCACCACCACCCGTCTCCGTTCCGCGTCGATGTGCAGCACGTACAACGGCCGCGGCGCCGCGATGCCCAGGCCCCTTCGCTGCCCCACGGTGAACCGGTGCACCCCCTGGTGATGCCCCAGGACATTCCCGCGGCTGTCCACCACCTCTCCGGAACCGGGCTGGCCAGACCCGGCCAGGGACGCCACCACGGTGCGGTAGTCTCCGAGACAGATGTCCTGGCTCTCCGGCCGTTCGGCCACCGGAAGCCCCATCGTCCGTGCCTTGGCGCGCACCGCGTCCTTGCGCAGATCACCCAAGGGAAACACGATGTGCGCGAGCTGGCGCGCGGAGAGCGCGAAGAGAAAGTACGACTGGTCCTTGCGGCGATCCGTCCCGCGCAGCAGCAGGGCTTCGCCGCACCGGTGCCGGGTGCGGGCGTAGTGGCCCGTGGCCACCCGGGAAATTCCCCGGGCCTCGGCCCACTCCAACAGCTTCTCGATCTTGAATCGGCGATTGCAGGCCACGCACGGATTGGGCGTGACGCCGGCCCGGTAACCCTGCGCGAACGGCGTCACCACGGCCTTCCGGAAGTCGTCCCGCTGGTCCAGCACCGTGTGCGGAATGCCCAGCAGGGCCGCCACCTCTGCCGCTCCCCGATGATCCGAGCAGTTGCGCGGTCCCGGGTCGCCGCCCTCCCACAGGCGCAACGACACACCCACCACATCGTACCCCTGCTCCAACAGGAGACCGGCCGCCACCGAGCTGTCCACGCCCCCGCTCATGGCCACCGCCACTGTTCTCCGCACCGCTGTTCTCCGCGCCGCTGATTCCACCGTGCTTTCCGCGTGTCCGGGTCGCCCGCCCCTCCCGGATTCCCGCCTGCGCGGGAATGACGGATTCGGGGTCGGGTTCGTCAATGCCGGGTTCCCGTACCGGCGGGTCTCCTCGACCGCTGCCGCGCCTCCAGGCTGCCCTGCTTGACGTCGAGCTCGTTCACCCGCTTCTCCAGCCTCCGGATGTACTCCGCCAGACTGTCGAGAGACTTGGCCATGGGGTCGGGCAGCCGGTCGTGATCGAGGGGGATGGGGTGCTCGACCGGATCCCGCCGCACGCCGTGCCCTTCGACCACCTTTCCCGGCACACCCACCACAGTGGCATTCTCCGGCACGTCCCGCACCACCACCGACCCGGAGCCGATCCTGCTGTTGCGCCCCACCACCACCGGACCCAGCACGGCGGCGCCGGCGCCGATGACGACGCCGTCCTCCACCGTGGGATGGCGCTTCTCCCGGCGCAGATTGACGCCGCCCAGGGTCACGCCCTGGAACAGGGTCACATCGTCGCCGACCTCCGCGGTCTCGCCGATGACCACCCCCATGCCGTGATCGATGAAGAACCGGCGCCCCACCGCGGCGCCGGGATGGATTTCGACGCCCGTGAGAAAGCGGCTCAGTTGACCCAACAGCCGCGCCGGATTCCTCCAGCCGGCGCGCCACATCCGGTGGGCGAGGCGGTGGAGCAGCAGCGCGTGTACCCCCGGATAGCAGAACAGGACCTCGAACCGGTTGCGCGCCGCGGGATCCCGCTCGAAGGCCACCCGGGCGTCCTCTTTCAGAATGCTCCACATGGGCGGCTCGCAGGCGGAGAAGACGCGGACGGGTGGCTCCGTCAGTGCGCGGGCGCCGCCGCCGGCGACTTGCCGGCGTGGGTCTTGCCGCCGTGGCCCTTCCTCTTCCTGTCCTTGTAGAGCTTGTAGTCGATGCTGTCCACGAGCGCCTGCCAGCTCGCCTCGATGACGTTCTGGGACACCCCCACCGTGCCCCACTGGCTGCGGCCGTCGCCCGACTCGATGAGCACCCGCACGGTGGCGCCGGTGCCCTCCCCGGACGACAGCACCCGCACCTTGTAGTCCAGCAACTCCACCTCTTCCAGCGACGGGAAGAACCCGGTCAGCGCCTTGCGCAGAGCCCTGTCCAGCGCATGCACGGGGCCGCTGCCCAAGGCCGCCGCATGCTCCATCACCCCGTTTACCTCCACCTTGACGGTGGCCTCCGAGAGCGGCGGCTCGTTCTCGACCCGCTTCTCGTCGATGACCCGGAATCCGTCCAGGCGGAAATTGCGCTTCTTCCTTCCCAGCGCTTCCTGGATCAGCAACTCGAAGGAGGCCTCGGCGGCCTCGAACTCGTAGCCCTGGCTCTCCAGCTCCTTGATCCGATTGAGAATCTGATGCACCGCCTGGTCCTGGCCGTGCAGGTCGATGTCGTATTCCCGCGCCTTGTAGACGATGTTGCTGCGGCCGGACAGGTCGGAAACCAGCACCCGCTGGCGGCTTCCCACCAGCTCGGGCTCAATGTGCTCGTAGGTCTCGCGATTCTTGATGATGCCCGAGACGTGGAGCCCGCCCTTGTGAGCGAAGGCGCTGTCGCCCACATAGGCCTGCCGCTTGCTGGGCATGACGTTGGCGAGTTCGTACACGAGATGCGAGATCTCCCGGAGCTTGCGCAACTGCGACGGACGCACGCACTTGTAGCCCTGCTTCAACTGCAGGTTGGGCAGCACCGAGCACAGGTTCAGATTGCCGCAACGCTCTCCGAAACCGTTGATGGTGCCCTGGACCTGGCGTACGCCGTTTTCCACCGCCACCAAGGTGTTGGCCACGGCCAGTTCGCAGTCGTTGTGGCAATGGACCCCCAGCGGCACCGTGACCGTCGCCTTGGCGCGCACCACCGCGGCGCCGACATCGGCGGGCATGCCGCCGCCGTTGGTGTCGCACAGGACGATCCAGTCGGCGCCGCCGGCCGCTGCCGCCCGGAGACACTCCAACGCGAACTCCGGGTTGCTGCGGTAGCCGTCGAAGAAATGCTCGGCGTCGAACATCACTTCGTCCACGCGCGACTTCATGAAAGCGATGGAATCGGCGATGACCTCCAGGTTGGCCTTTTTGCTGATGCGCAGGTCGTCGCGCACGTGCAGATCCCAGGTCTTGCCCACCAGCGTGACCAC
Organism: uncultured Binatia bacterium (SeqCode); assembly: GCA_964291295.2. Taxonomy (GTDB): domain Bacteria; phylum Desulfobacterota; class Binatia; order UBA9968; family JAJDTQ01; genus JAJDTQ01. The sequence continues at coordinate 259,626 of OZ219754.1, forward strand.
CGGGGTCGCGGCCGCCAGCAGGAGTTTCAGGCTGGCATCCTGGGCCGGCTTCACCGACGGCCGGCGTGTGGTGCCGAAAGCCGCCACCCGGGTCTTCCGGAGATCCCGGTTGCGGATCTCCTTGAAAAACTCGGCGTCGCGGGGATTGGAGCCGGGGTAGCCGCCTTCAACGTAGTGAATCCCCAAGTCCGCCAGCCTCTCGGCGACACGCAGCTTGTCCTTCAGGCTGAAGGAGACGTCCTCGCTCTGGCACCCGTCCCGCAAGGTCGTGTCGTACAGCAACAGATCACTCATGCGCTCACCTGCCTTCGATCAGAGAAGCGTGCAGCGAATCGACGGCCCGATGGCTGTCCTTCTCGTCGATCACCACCGATATCTTGATCTCGGAGGTCGAGATCATCTCGATATTGATGGACTGCTCCGCCAGGGTCTGGAACATCTTGGCCGCTATGCCCGCGTGCGTCCTCACGCCGACGCCCACCACCGACACCTTGGCGACACGGGTATCGGAGGCGACCCCTTCAGCTTGAATCAAGGGGGCGGTTTTTTCAATCAGTTCCATGGCCTTTCCGTGGTCCTTCCTGGGCACCGTGAAGGTGACGTCGGTGCTGACGTCGGTACCGCCGCCAGCGCTGGCGTTCTGAATGATCATGTCCACCACGATATGGGCCTCCGCGATGGGACCGAAGATCTGGGCGGCGAGTCCGGGGCGGTCGGGCACGCCGCGGAGGGTGATCTTGGCTTCGTCGTTGTCGCAAGTCACTGCCGAAACCAGAACCGAATCCATTTGCTGTTCCTCCTCCTGGACCAGCCAGGTGCCCTCGACGTCGTTGAAGCTCGAACGCAGGTGCACCCTGACGCCGAACTTCTTCGCCAGTTCCACCGAGCGGATCTGCAGCACCCGGGCTCCCAGGCTGGCCATTTCCAGCATTTCATCGCAGGTGATCCGGTCGAGTTTCCTGGCCCTGGGGCACACGACGGGATCGGCCGTGTAGATCCCGTCCACGTCGGTGTAGATCTCGCACACCGAGGCGCCCAGAGCGGCGGCCATGGCCACGGCGCTGGTGTCCGATCCGCCGCGGCCCAGGGTGGTGATGTTGTCGCGCTCATCGACCCCCTGAAAGCCCGCCACCACCACCACCTCGCCGCGCTTGAGCGACTCCAGCACGCGGGAGGAGTCGATGCTCTTGATGCGCGCCCGGCCGAACACGCTGTCGGTGGCGATGCGCACCTGATGGCCGAGGAACGAGCGCGCCGCCTGGCCCTGGTCCTTGAGCGCCAGCGCCAGCAGGGCGCAGGAGACCTGCTCCCCGGACGCCAGCAGCACGTCGATCTCCCGATCGTCCACGTGAGACGACACCTGCCGGGCCAGATTCAGGAGCCGGTTGGTCTCGCCGGACATGGCCGACACCACCACCACCACGTCGTTCCCCCGCCGGCGGGCGGCCGCCACGCGGTTCGCGACGTTGTGGATGCGCTCCACCATGCCGACGGACGTGCCGCCGTATTTCTGTACGATCAGTGCCATGCCCGAAGATCCCGCGCGGAATACCGGGGCGCGGGCCGCAACCCGCCCCTGCAGGTCACCTTGCGCCGCCGCTCAATCCCGCGCCCGCCTCCCTCAACCGCGCCACCATCTCCCGATAGCGCGGGCCGTGGGCCAAGAAACGCAGCTCACGCCGCGACTCGTCCACGTAGCGGAACGCGACGCCCAGAAACTCGACGACCCCCACCGCGTCCAGGCGCTCGAACCACTCGATCACGCAGACGTTGCCGGACGCGAAGTACTCCTCCAGATGAAGCTCCTCCATCTCGGCTCCCCGGGCCACGCGGAACAGGTCCACGTGGACCAGCGGAAGGCGGCCCTGGTACTCGTTGATGAGCGTGAAGGTCGGGCTCCGGACCCAACTGTTGCCGCCCACCCCGAGCCCTTCGGCCAGACCGTGCACGAAGCAGGTCTTGCCGCTCCCGAGATCGCCGGAAAGACCCAGGATCTCGCCGCCCCCCAGCAGTGCGGCCAGCGCGCGCCCCAGCGCCCGGGTGTCTTCGGGCGAGCCGGTGGTGACCGGGTAGCCGTGGGTCGTCAAATCCGTATCCCCTCCCTGGCCCGCGCCAGTTCCTTGATGGCCCGCGGCAGTTCGTCCACCAGATCCGAGGCGATGAGGCCGGCGCCGCCGAGGTCGGCCGCCACCCGGTCGCCGGTATGGCCATGAAGGTACACGCCCAGGCGCACGGCCTCCTCCGGTGGCAGGCCCTGGGCCAGGAACCCGGCAACGATACCGGCGAGGATGTCGCCCATGCCGCCGCTGGCCATGCCGGAATTGCCGGTGGGGTTGATGGAGACCTGCCCCGCCGGCGTGGCCATCACCGTCCGCGCACCCTTGAGGACCACGTGGCAACGGTGGTCCGCGGCAAAGGCCCGCGCCACGCCGATACGGTCGCCGTTGACCTCCGCCGTACCCAGACCCGTCAGGCGGCTCATCTCCCCGGGGTGCGGCGTCAGCACCGGCGGCACCCGCGCCCCCCGCAGCCGGCTCACGTCCTCCGCCAGGCTGTTGAGCCCGTCGGCATCGATGAGCCACGGCAGGCGGCAGTGCTCCAGCAGCGTCTCCAGCGTCTTCCCGGCGCAAGCGTGTACACCCACGCCGGGACCGTAGAGCAGCGCGCTCTTGCGCTCCGCCAGGCTCTCCCAGTCGGCGGCGCGCAACGCCGGCCACTGGTCCTCGCCCGGCTGGCCCAGCGGCTCGGTCATGGGCTCCACCAGAGCCCCGGCCAGGATCTCGTCGAGTCCGCGGGGAGCCGCCAGGGTCACCAGTCCCGTGCCCACGCGCATGGCCGCGCGGCAGCCCAGCACCGCGGCGCCGGTCTTGCCCCGTGACCCGGCCATCACCAGCAGATGGCCGAAGCTGCCCTTGTGCGAATCGTCCGCCCGCCTCGGCAGGAGCCGCGCCGCGCCGGCCGTGTCCAGCAGATCCACCGACGGCTTCACCTCGGCCACCGCCCGGGGATCGATGCCGATGTCCGCCACCACCAGTTCGCCGCTGTAGGCGACGCCGGGGTAGACCACCTGTCCGGTCTTGGGAAAACCCAGGGTCACCGTCAGCCGGGCCCGGACCGCGGCGCCCAAGGGCGTGCCGCGGTCGGCGTCCAGCCCTGACGGCGTGTCCACCGCTATGACGGGAACGTCCGAGGCGTTCATGAGATCCACCACGTCCGCCAGAAAACCCTCCACGGGGCTGCGCAACCCGGTCCCCAGCAGCGCGTCCACCAGGACCCCCTTGCCCTTGATGCAGCCGCGCAGGACTTCGATGCCCCCGGCCGGAATCTCCGTGAGCCGCCCCCCCAGGGAACGATAGCGCCGGAGATTGGTGGCGGCATCCGGTGACAGTTCGTCCGGCCGGGCGACGCTGGCCACCTCGCACGGGAACCCCCGGTCGTGCAGCAACCGCGCGATCACCAGACCGTCGCCGCCGTTGTTGCCCTTGCCCGCCACCACCAGAACGCCGCGCTTCGCCCGACGGCCCCAGCGCTCGAGAAGCACAGCCACCACGCCCTGCCCCGCGCGCTCCATGAGTTCCAGGCTCGGAACACCGTGGGTGTGGATGGTGAGATGGTCCAGGCGGCGCATCTCCGCGGCGGTGACGACCCGCATGGGGTTACCGGCCGGCCGGCTCCGCGGCGGCAATGAGGGCCTTGATTTCACGGACCGCCCGGGCCATCCCCACCATGATGGAGCGGGCGACGATGCTGTGCCCGATGTTGAGTTCGACGATCTCTCCGATGGCGGCGATGGGGGCGACGTTCGCGGCGTTGAGGCCGTGGCCGCCGTGAACCTCCAGTCCGAGGGCGGCGGCGGCCGCCGCCGCCTGCCGCACGGCCGCGAGCTCCTCGTCCACCCGCGGGCCGCTGGCGTTGGCATAGGTTCCGGTGTGAATCTCCACCGCGGCGGCGCCCGTCTCCCGGCTGGCTTCGAGCTGCCGCGGGTCGGGGTCCACGAACAGGCTCACCTGAATCCCCGCGTCCCGCAGGCGGGCCACCACCTCCGCGAGCAAGCCGCCGTGGGCGGCGACGTCGAGCCCGCCCTCGGTGGTCAACTCCTCACGCCGCTCGGGCACCAGGCAGGCGTGGTCCGGCCTGAGAGTCAGGGCGTGGCGGGCCATTTCCGGGGTTCCCGCCATTTCCAGGTTGAGCCGCGCGGTCAGCCGGCGCCGCAGCCGGGCGACGTCCCGCTCCTGGATGTGCCGGCGGTCTTCGCGCAAATGCACCGTAATCAGGTCGGCGCCGGCCTGTTCGGCCAGCAGCGCCGCCTCCACCGGATCCGGGACGTCGATGCGGCGCGCCTGGCGCACGGTCGCCACATGGTCCACGTTGACACCCAGGCGCGTCACGCCGGTGCCCCCAGATCGGACTCGATGGCGTCGGCGATGCCTTGTGCCAGGCGCCGTATCTCGTCCTCCGCCTCCCCTTCGAGCATCACCCGGGCCAGCGGCTCGGTGCCGGAATAGCGCACCAGCACCCGGCCCCGCCCGTCCAGCAGGTGCTCGCTCTCGGTGATGCGCGCCTGCACCCGGGCGAGTTCGGAGAACGGGCGCTTGTCGCGCACCGGCACGTTGACGATGACCTGCGGCAACTTGCCCATGATGCGGCGCAGCTCGCCCAGGGGCTTCTCCCGCTCGGTCATGAGGGCCAGCACCTGCAACGCGGTAAGGCAGCCGTCGCCCGTGGTGTTGTGGTCCAGGAACACCACATGCCCGGACTGCTCGCCGCCGAGGTTGTGGCCGCCGCGGCGCATGGCCTCCACCACGCAGCGGTCGCCGATGGCGGTGCGCACGACGCCGATGCCGTGTGCGCGCAGGGCCAGGTCGAGCCCCATGTTGCTCATCACCGTGGCCACCACGGCGCCGGTGGGCAGCCGCCCGGCGCGGTTCATCTCAACGGCGCACAGAGCCAGAACCTCGTCGCCGTCCACCAGTTCGCCCTTCTCGTCGATGAAGAGCGCCCGGTCGGCATCGCCGTCCAGGCACACCGCCAGATCCGCGCCGTGCTCCCGAAGCGCCGCCCGGGCCTTCTCCGGATGCACCGAGCCGCAGTCCTGGTTGATGTTGGTGCCGTCGGGTTCCACCGCCACCGGCACGACCTCGGCGCCCAACTCCCTCAGAACCTCCGGCACCACGCGGTAGCCGGCGCCGTTGGCGCAGTCCACGACAACCTTCAGACCCTCCAGGGTCAGGTGCTCCGGAAAGGTGTTCTTGAGAAAGTCGACGGTCCGCCCCATGGCGTCGGCAATGCGGTACGCCTTGCCGATCTCCGCCGCCGCCGGGCGCCGGGCGGTGTCGTCCGGACCCCGGACCATCGCCTCCATGCGCCGCTCCCATTGGTCGGGGAGCTTGAAGCCGTCGCTGGAGAAGAACTTGATGCCGTTGTCCTGGTAGGCGTTGTGCGACGCCGAAATCACCACCCCCGCGTCCGCCCGCATGCTCCGGGTGAGAAACGCCACCCCCGGCGTGGGCAACGGCCCCACCAGCAGCACATCCGCCCCCATGGAGCAGATCCCCGACGCCAGCGCGGTCTCGAACATGTAGCCGGAAAGACGGGTATCCTTGCCGACCAGGATCCGCCGCCGGTGCCGGCGCTTTCGTCCGAGGGCACCCGGAGAGGGCTTGTCGTCGGCCACCACGCGGGCGATGGCCCGGCCCAGCTTCAACGAGATTTCCGAAGTCATCGGATCCTCGTTGGCCACGCCGCGAATGCCGTCGGTGCCGAACAGCCGGCCCGCACCCGGTATGGTTGGCGATCTGTCCGAGGTCATGGCTCCCTTCCGGAGAATCAGCGGACGCGGTCCGCGACGCGCACGGCCTGGCAGGTCTCCCACACGTCGTGTGCCCGGACGATGTCGGCTCCGGCCAGGACCGCCGCGGTGGCGGCGGCAAGGCTTCCCGCCAGCCGGCCCGCCGGTGCCGGCGCCGACCCGGCCGACGCTTCCAGACGTCCCAGAAACGACTTGCGGGACAACCCCGCCAGCACCGGCCGCCCCAGGGACCGGAACGACCCAAGGTGCCGCAGCAACGCCAGGTTGTGCTCCAGGCTCTTGCCGAAGCCGATGCCCGGATCCACCACGATCCGGTCGCGGGCGACCCCCTTGCCGGCCGCGTGGGCGACGCGTTCCGCGAGAAATTCGGCGACCTCGCGCACGACGTCGTCGTAGCGGGGCGCGCGCTGCATGGTCCGGGGGCGGCCGCGCATGTGCATGAGCACCACCGGAACGTTCTCGCGCGCCACCAGACCCGCCATGTCGGGGTCGAACCGCAGGGCGCTGATGTCATTGACCATGTCGGCGCCCGCGTCCAGAGCCCCCCGGGCCACCTCCGCCTTGTAGGTGTCGATGCTGATGGGCGCCGCGATCCGCCGCCGCAGTTGGCGGATCACCGGGATCACCCGCGCGCGCTCCTCGGCCGCCGACACCGCGGCAGCGCCCGGGCGGGTCGATTCTCCGCCCACGTCCACGATACTCGCGCCCTGGCGCACCATCTCCACGCCCCTGGCGACCGCGGACTCGATATCGGGATACCGGCCGCCGTCGGAAAAGGAATCCGGGGTGACGTTGAGGATGCCCATGACCGCCGCACCGCCACGCATGTCCACCCGCCCGTGGCGGGTCACCAGCACCGGGCCGGAGTCTCGGGACGATGACGGCTCGGGCCGGTTCCGCTTGGTACGCATGTCACGGGTCACTCGCGACCGGGACGCCGCCGCACCGGGTGTGTCGCGGCCTCGTCAGGCGCTGGCGGGAAGAGGGGGCGTGGGCAGGTCGGGGCCGCTGTCTGCCATGTACTCCTTGACGATGACGTCGATCTCCGAGCCGTCCAGCACTTCCTTGTCCAGCAACTCCCTGGCGACCCGGTGCAGCAGTTCGATGTGCGAGGTCAGGATATCCCTGGCATGGTTGTAGCAGTCCTGGATGATGCGCCGGACCTCCCGGTCGATCTCCACCGCGGTGCTCTCGGAATAGTCCTGCTGCTGGGTGAAGTCCCGGCCGAGAAAGATCTGCTCTTCCTTCTTGCCGAAGGTCATGGGCCCGAGCTTCTCGCTCATGCCCCACTCGCAGACCATCCGGTGCGCAATCTCGGTGGCGCGTTCGATATCGTTGCCCGCACCCGTGGTCATGTGGTCGAGGATCAACTCCTCCGCGACCCGCCCGCCGAACAGGATGGTCACGCTGTTCAGCAGATGCTGCTTGTCCTGGCTGTGCCGCTCGTCCACGGGAAGCTGCTGGGTCAGGCCCAGCGCCATCCCGCGCGGGATGATGGTCACCTTGTGGACCGGGTCCGCACCCGGCAGGAGCTTGGCCACCAGCGCATGGCCGGACTCGTGATAGGCGGTGTTCCGCTTCTCCTCGTCGCTGATGATCATGCTCTTGCGCTCGGTCCCCATCATGACCTTGTCCTTGGCCAGTTCAAAGTCGCTCATGTTGACCTTTTCCTTGCCGTTGCGCGCCGCCAACAGCGCCGCCTCGTTGACAAGGTTCTCAAGGTCCGCGCCGGCAAAGCCGGGGGTTCCCCGGGCCAGCACCCCGATGTCCACGTCGTTCTCCAGCGGCACCCGCCGGCTGCGCACCGCCAGGATGCCTTCGCGCCCCTTGACGTCGGGCCGCGGCACCACCACCCGGCGGTCGAAGCGGCCCGGCCGCAACAGGGCCGGATCCAGGACGTCGGGCCGGTTGGTGGCGGCGATGAGAATCACGCCGTCGTTGGCCTCGAAGCCGTCCATCTCCACCAGCAACTGGTTCAAGGTCTGTTCCCGCTCGTCGTGCCCGCCGCCGAGCCCGGCGCCGCGCTGGCGTCCCACCGCATCGATCTCGTCCACGAAGACGATGCACGGTGCCTGCTTCTTGGCCTGGACGAACAGGTCGCGCACCCGCGAGGCACCCACCCCCACGAACATCTCCACGAAATCCGAGCCGCTGATGCTGAAGAACGGCACCCCCGCCTCACCCGCGATGGCCCGGGCCAGCAGGGTCTTGCCCGTGCCCGGAGGCCCCACCAGCAGGCAGCCCTTGGGGATCCGCCCGCCGAGGCGGGTGAACTTCTTGGGATCCTTGAGGAACGCGATGACTTCCTGAAGCTCGTCCTTGGCCTCGTCCACCCCGGCGACGTCGCTGAAGGTGACCCGCGCCTGGTTCTCGTTCAGCAGGCGCGCCCGGCTCTTGCCGAAGGACATGGCCTTGCCGCCCCCCACCTGCATCTGCCGCATGAAAAAGATCCACACGCCCACCAGCAACAGCATGGGGAACCAGTTCACCAGCAGCACGAAGTACCACGGGGAGTCGTCCTCGGGCTTGGCGGCGATGCGGATGTTCCTCTCCCGCAGCGTCTTCACCAGATCCGGGTCGCCGGGCGCGAAGGTGCGAAAGCGCTCACCGCTCTGGTACTTGCCGTGAACGTGCTGTCCCTGAATCGTCACCTCCTGGACATCGCCTCGCTCCACCGCGGACCAGAAGTCGCTGAAGATGATCTCGGGTTCCCGCCCCTGCTGCCGGGTGAAAACGTTGAAGAGCAGCAGGAACATCAATCCCAGCACAAGCCACAGGGCCAGGTTTTTCGTTGCCTGATTCAAAGGGGGGTTCTCCGGACTTCTCTATCGCCGTCCCTTGAAAAGTTAACACACGGGGACGGGCACTTCAACAAGAACGACAACCGGCCAGGTCGGCCGAGGGGGCTTTCGGAGTGCGGCCGAACGGCCCTTCGGGGCCGCTACGAAACCTTCACCCGCCAGACCGCCCGGGTATGGGACTCCACCCTGGCGAAATCGCTACGGGCGCAGCCGGGAACCCAGACGATCTCCTCCCCCGCCAGGAGCAGGGGCAGGGTCCGGCGCCGGGAGCGCGCGACCTTCTTTTCGATGAACAGGTCCTTGAGCTTCTTGTGCCCGGCCATGCCGAGGGGCCGGAGCCGGTCGCCGGGCCGGGCATTGCGCAATCGGAGCGGCCCGCCGCGGCGCCGCAGCCGGGAGAGGTCGAAGGCCGCCTCGAAGGGACCGGCCGGAGGCTCCCGGCTGTCGGAGCACCACGACATGACGCGGACGCCGGCCTCGGGGACCGGCAGGTCCCCCTCCAGCGGGAGCGCGTAGGAGTAGTCGCGGCGGGGAGAAGCGCCGGTGGCACGGACCAGCCGCAGAGAATCGTACTCGCGCACCGCGGTCCAGGAGCCCGGCAGGGACACCCGGCCATGAGGACGGCTGCCGGCCAGCACCTTGAGGATGGCGTCCACGTGAGCGAAACCGACGCGGCGGAGCGTCCCCAGGCCGCGCCGGAGCCAGAATCGCACCATCCGGGAGCGGAGCTCGGGGTCCAGCGCCAGAAACGCCCCGCGGTCTAGCACCTCGCCGCGGGCGACATGCGGATAGGCGCCGGCCAGCTGTCGTTCCAGGAACAGATGGTCGGATCGCAGCATGCCGCCAAGCCGGGCCAGGCGTTGTTCCATGCCGCCGTCCATGCGGCCCCGAAGATCGGGCATCAGAGTCCGGCGGATCCAGTTGCGCAGATGGCGGGTGTCGCGGTTGGTGCGGTCCTCCCGGAAGGCCAGCCCCCGGCTTTCCAGAAAGGCCAGGATCCGGCTCCGGGAAACCTCCAGAAACGGACGGATCAACAGGGCGTCTCCGGCACCGGCGGCGTTCGGCGCCAGCGGCCGTGCCGCCGGCATGCCCTGCAACCCCTCGGGGCCACAGCCGCGCAGCAGCCACATCAGCATGGTCTCCACCTGATCGTCACGGTTGTGGCCCACTGCAACCTTGCCGATTCCCCGACCGGCCGCCACCTCGGCGAAGAACCGGTAGCGCGCTTCCCGGGCCAGGGCCTCGGCGTTCCCGGCGGGGCGCCGGCCGCCCGGGGGCGCCAGGTCCAGCCGCGCAAGGTGGAACGGCAGCGACAGTCCGGCGGCGACGGCGCGGACGAACTCGGCGTCCTCCCGGCTCTCGCGGCCGCGGATACCGTGTTCGACGTGGGCCACCGCGAGACTCAGGCGGAGGGACGGGCCGATCTCGTGAAGCACGTGGAGCAGCGCTATGGAATCCGGGCCGCCGGACACGCCCACCAGTACGGTGTCGCCAGGCGCCAGCAGGTGGTTCGCGGCAACGGTGCAGGTCAACGACGGGTCGGGGCTCATGGCGGCAGGAAGGTTTGTCGCCCCGCTGCGGGGGTGTTATAGCCTACGGTCGAAATCGACGGTATCCACACCCGCAAGGATACACGCGGAACCGCCGGCAGACAAAGCCGGACGCCGCCGGCAGGAGCAACCGCATGGCTTCACCCTTGAATCCGCCCGAGAGAATCCTCCTGGGACCCGGCCCCAGCAACCCCCACCCGCGGGTTCTGGAGGCGCTGTCGGCCCCCGTGGTCGGCCATCTGGATCCGGAATTCTTCAAGATCATGGAAGAGAACAAGGCCATGCTGCGCTGGCTGTTCCACACCGACAACGATCTGACCCTGCCGGTGTCGGGCACCGGCAGCGCGGGCATGGAGACCTGCCTCGTGAACCTCGTCGAGGAGGGGGACACGGTGCTGGTATGCGTGAACGGCGTCTTCGGCACCCGCATGGCGGATATCGTCGAGCGCCTGGGCGGCAACGTCGTCAAGGTCGATGCGCCCTGGGGCGAGATCATCCGCCCGGAACAGGTGGAGCAGGCGCTCAGACAACACAAGGTGGACATCGTCACGCTGGTGCATGCCGAGACCTCCACCGGCGTGTGGCAGCCGGTGGAGGAGATCTCCGGACTCGCCCACGACGCCGGCGCCCTGCTGGTGCTGGATACCGTGACCTCCCTGGGGGGCTGTCCGGTGACCCTCGACGCCTGGAACGTCGACGCCGCCTACAGCGGCACCCAGAAGTGTCTGAGCTGCCCTCCGGGGCTGTCGCCGGTCTCCTTCAGCCAAGCCGCCCGGGACAAGCTGGAAAGGCGCCGGAGCAAGGTCCGGAGCTGGTACCTGGACCTGACCCTGATCGGACGCTACTGGGGCACGGACCGCACCTATCACCACACCGCGCCCATCTCCATGAACTACGGCCTTCACGCGGCCCTGAGCGAGATCGAGCGGGAAGGGCTGGAAGCCCGTTTCAGACGCCACGAACTGAACCACCGGGCGCTGGCTGCCGGGCTGGAGGAGTTGGGCATCCCCCTCGCCTCGCAGCCGGGCCACCGCCTGTGGATGCTCAACGGCGTCAGGATCCCCGAGGGCGTGGACGACGGCGCCGTCCGGAAACGGCTCCTGCTGGACTTCAACATCGAGATCGGCGGCGGGCTGGGCGCCCTCGCCGGCAAGACCTGGCGCATCGGGCTCATGGGAGAATCGAGCCGGAGGGAGAACGTGGTGGCGCTCATCGAGGCGCTGGGCCGTATCCTGGAGGAAGACGGCGCCGGCGTTTCGGTGACGGACGCGGCCGGCGCCATCGAGCGTGTCTACGCCGGAAGTTGAGGGAACCGGCGTCCGGCGCGGCGGGATGGAGGATGTGATGGACGGCACCCGCCATCGAGAACGGTTCCGCGACTTGGTGGACGACCGGGTCGCCGAGGGCGTCTTCCGGGTTGACCGGGCGATCTATACGGACAAGGCGGTCTTCGAGGCCGAGATGGCATGCCTCTTCGAGGGCGGATGGGTCTTCCTCTGCCACGAGAGCCAGGTGGAAAAGCCGGGAGACTACTTCGCCACCGAGATCGGCCGCCAGCCGGTCTTCCTCATGCGCCGGAAGGATGGATCGCTGGGGTGCTTCATCAACGCCTGTTCCCATCGGGGCGCGCTGCTGACGCCCCTCCGGCAAGGCCATGCGCGCGCGCTCATCTGCCGTTTCCACGGCTGGGCGTACGATCTCGACGGACGCTGCATCGGCATCAAGAACGAGGCGGCGGGCTTTCCCGGTCCGGAGTTCTCGCGCGAACGCTTCAACCTCTGCCGGATCGGTGCGCTGGATTCCTACAAGGGATTCGTGTTCGGCAGCCTGAAGAGCGACGTCCCGGCGCTCGAAAACCATCTCGGCGCGGCGGCGCGCTGGATCGACCTGCTGGCCGATCAGGCGCGGAACGGGCTGGAAGTCGTCCCCGGCTCCTCGACCTATGTGATGCGCGGCAACTGGAAGCTGCAGGCCGAGAACAGCGTTGACGGGTACCACGTCACCACCCTCCATCGCGTGTTCGCCTCGACCATCGGCAACCGCGAGAACCGGGAGACCACGGCCGGCCTGCGCCGGACCGAATCCGGGCGCATGAGAGGCGATGTGCCGTCCGGCGCCTACGACCTTGGCAACGGCCATATGGCGTTGTGGGCGCTGCACACCACGCCGCAGGTCCGACCCATCCACGAGGCGCGGGGCTGGCTGGAAGAGAACCTCGACGCGGTGGAGGTGGACTGGATCCTCAACCGCGGCCGCAACCTCTACCTGTTCCCCAACGTGATGCTGATGGACAATCCATCGACGCAGATCCGGTTGGTGAAGCCGGTCTCGCCGGATCGCACCGAGGTGTCGGTCTACTGCATCGCCCCGAGGGGCGAGAGCCGCGCCGCCCGGGCCGCCCGCCTTCGAAAGTTCGAGGACTTCTACCTCACCGCCGGCATGGCGACATCGGACGACGTGGCCGCCCTCGAAGCCGTCCATGACGGCGCCTTCGGACGGCTGGGCCGGTGGAACGACATGACCCGCGGCCTGTCCGCCCTGGTCGCCGGCCCCGACCCGGACGCCCGCAACCTCGGCTTCGAGCCGGCCGGGTCCTGCCCCGACTGGGAACATGAGGGCGTGTTTCACGGTTTCTACCGCACCTGGCTGGAGCGCATGGAGAAGGGAGCCGCCGCCGGATGAGCGCTGACGGCATCGACGCCGCACTGGAGCGCGAGGTTGCGGCGCTGATCAACCGCGAGGCGATGCTGCTCGACCGCCGCCGCTGGCGTGACTGGATCGAACTCTATGCCGAAGACGCCGTGTACTGGGTGCCGGCCTGGGCAAGCGAGGAAGAGACCACCACCGATCCCGACACCCAGCTCAACCTGATCTATCTCAAGGACCGCGGCGGGCTCGAAGACCGGGTCTTCCGGATCGAGTCGCGCGACTCCCATGCCTCGGTTCCCCTCGACCGCACGGTGCACCTGATCGGCAACGTGCGGGTCGAGAGCGCCGGCGCCAACGGCATCGAGGCCACCGCCAACTGCCTCGTGCACGTCTACGGGAAGAAGGGGGCGGCGACCCGCGGCAGCCTCTACGACTTCGCCTTCAGGCGGATCGACGGCATGCTGAAGATCGTGCGAAAGAAGATCACCTTCATCGACGACCGGCTCGAAGGGCCCATCGACATCTACCACCTGTAGCCTGCCTTGCTGAGCCTCCAGAAGATCGCCCCCGAGGTGGGCGGCATCGCGCTTCGCGAGATGGAGCCGCGCGCACCCGGGCCCGGCGAGATATCGATCCGGGTGGGCGCGGCGGGCATCTGCGGCACCGACATGCAGATCCACGACTGGGCACCGCGCATGGCGCGCCGCATGGTCCTGCCGCGCATCCTCGGCCATGAGGTCTCGGGCACCATCGAGGCCATCGGCCCGGGGGTCCAGGGGCTCGCGGCCGGCGACCGGATCAGTCTCGAGAGCCACCTGTTCTGCGGCCGCTGCCGCTCCTGCCGGCGCGGGCGCGCCCATCTCTGCGAGCAGACCCGCTACCCGGGCATCGACATCGACGGTGCGTTTGCCGAGTATCTGACGGTGCCCGCATCCATCGCCTGGGTGAACCCGGCCGGTCTCGAGCACGAGACCGCGGCGATGCTCGAACCCTTCGGTATCGCCGTCCACGCTTGTCTGGCGGGTGCCGGCGTTGCCGGGCTGTCGGTGCTGGTGAACGGTTGTGGCCCCATCGGACTGATGGCGGTGGCGGCGGCGCGGGCGCTCGGCGCCCTCACGGTGGTTGCCGGCGACATCAACCCGGTGCGCCTCCGGGCGGCCGAGGCCCTGGGCGCGGACCGCGCGGTGGATGCCGGCAAGCAGGAGCTGGCGCGGGTGGCCGGCGACATGACCGGCGGCGCGGGGGTCGATGTGGGGGTGGAACTGTCCGGTACCGAGGCCGGCTTCAACGCCGTCTTCAACGCCCTCGCCAAGGGCGGCGACTTCCGGCTGGTGGGCGGTCCGCCGGCGGCGATCCCCGTCGACTTCACCTGGTGGCTGCTGAAATGCCCGGTGATGCGCCCCATTCACGGGCGCCGGATCTGGCAGACCTGGCAGCGCGCCGCCGAGCTTCTCGCCGCCGGCGCCGTCGATCTCGCCCCGATTCGCAGCCACGTCCTGCCGCTTTCCGAAGCACCGCGCGGATTCGCGCTGGTCCGGGACGGCGAGGCCCTCAAGGTCGTGCTCGTGCCCGACCGCGGCTGAGTGGTCCGCGGAACGACTTCCGGCCGCGCGCGGGCGGGCAGCTGGTTCAAACCAGGCTCGAACCTGTCAAAAGACGACTTTCAGCCGCGTACGGGCGGGCAGCTGGCACCGGCAAGTCAAGGACGTTGTCCGTGACCCGAACGGCGAGGACTTCCGGCTCCTGTCCGGCACCGGCCGCGGCGATGCCGGATCCCCACACGTCAACCGCCTCAACCGGCAACCACTTTCCCGGCCTGATAGAGCCCTTCGGGCATCGGGCGTTCCAGCTCCCAGAGTATCTTCATGGGCCGTTCCGCCTCATGACTCCGGTAACGGGCATGGCCGAGGCAGCGGTAGGGAAGCGTCTCACCCCGGATATCCTTCTTGCGTTCGCGCACGAACAGGATGACGTTCGTACCCCGGGAGCGCTGTTCGACGTAGCGGCGCCCCGCGGGCGTATCGGGTGACGCGGTGTTCTGCGATTCCCAGTGAAACAGGGTCGGCGAGATCGGGTAGTCCGCGTAGCGTGCCGCGGGCGCGTAGTCCCGGTCGGACTTCTCCAGCGTGACGAACAGGAGATCCGTCCGCGTCGCCGGATTCCACAGAACTCCGCCTTGCGGGAAAACCAGGGCGTCGCGCCCGCCGGTACGCCCGTGCGCCGCCACGATCTCGCCGAGCGTATAGGTGGCGTGGCTTGCCAGGGGAACTTCGCTCGCGGCGTCGAGGGGCCGCGCCACCGTGCGAATTTCATCGGCGAGAATCTTCAGCAGGTCGCCAATCTCGCGGCGCAACGCCGCCGACCTGAAAATCCTTTCCAGAACCTGGTCGGCTTCGCCGACCGACTGGTGACGGCCACCCAGAACAGCGAACCACATGAGGGCCAGACGACGCTTGCGGCCATGGAGTTTCGAGATGCGCTCGGAAGGATACCTTTCCAGGAGGTGGCGCCACGCCTCGATCCGCTCATGATCATCGACATGGATCAGCCGGCCGATGGTCTTGAGGACCGGGGCATCCACGGGACCCTCATCGAAGCCCGCCCGCCGGCGGAGCTCGGTAAAGCAGTGTCCGGATGCGGGCCGCGCGTAGATGTCGTCGAGTTCGACGCCGGCGTCCCGCATGAAACCGGCAAGTCGTGCTTCAGGGCCGAGGGCGCGCAGGTCATCGGCGAGACGTGCGCGGGCATTGCGCACCGTCTCTCTCAGGTTGCGCAACACCGTCTCTTTCGCCATGCGGTCCAGCTTGAGCGCGCATCCCGGCGGGAGCGACGGGAAGTTCGCCTCGACGGCGCGCCGGACCTGATGGCGGGTGCCCCCCAGCAGCGCCCGATAGCGCACGTCGTAGCGGTACTCGCGGCGCACCTGGCCCACGAAGTCCAGAACGGTGAGGAGCCGCTTCCCCTCGGCCCACCGCAGCCCTCGTCCCAACTGTTGTAGAAACACCGTGGCGCTCTCGGTCGGTCGAAGCATGAGCAAGGTGTCGATCTCGGGCAGATCGACCCCTTCGTTGAAGAGATCGACGGCGAAGACCGCACGCAGCTCTCCCCGCCGCAGTCTCGCCAGCGCCGCACGCCGTTCAGCGAGCGGAAAGCCGCCGTCCAGGGCCGCCGCCGGCCAGCCGAAACGTGTGAACTGGTTCGCCATGAAGTGGGCATGGTCGACGCCCGCACAAAATCCCAGGGCTCGCATCCGGTGCGGGTCCGTCACCAGCTCCTCGACGGCCTGGCGGATTCGAATGGCTCGAAGATGGTCGCCGGTGAACACACGGTCGAGTTCGCCCGGCACATGGCGTCCGCGCTCGAAACGCACCGCCGAGAGGTCCGTCGCGTCGTTCACCCCGAAGTAGTGAAACGGGCAGAGCAACCCCTGGTCGAGCGCATCCCAAAGCCGGGACTCCGAGGCGATGCGGTTATCGAACCACTGCAGTACCGACTGGCCATCGGCGCGCTCGGGCGTGGCGGTGAGCCCGAGCAGTATCTTCGGTTTCAGGCGCCGCAGCAGGCGCTCGTAACTGGCAGCCGCCGCATGATGAAACTCGTCCACGATGACCACATCGAAACCGTGCGGATCGATATCATCGACGCGGGGGGCAAGGGACTGCACCGAGGCAAAAACGTGGCGCCCCGCGTGCGGACGTTCTCCGCCCACCAACCGTTCGCCGAACCCCGGCTCCCGCAGGACGAGCTGGAAGACCTGCTGGCTTTGACGGAGAATCTCGTCGCGGTGCGCGACGAAGAGCAGCGATGGACCTATGCCCTGATGGCGCAGCCTGCTGTAATCGAATGCCGCAATCCAGGTCTTGCCGGTGCCGGTGGCCGCCACCACGAGGTTGCGGTGGTGCCCGCGCAGGCGTTCCGCTTCCAGCGCCTCAAGGGCGGCGGCCTGATGCGGTTTCGGCCTGACGTCCACCTGCAGCGGCAGCGCGGTGATGGCGTCCGGTGCGCCGTTGCCGCACTGCCTCGACAGCGCGTGGTCGAGCCGCTGGGCATCGCGTCCCGGTGCATAGTCCTCGAACTCGGGTTCCTGCCAATACTGCTCGAAGGTGGCCTCGAATCGCTCGATCACCTCCGGATTTTCGACCGCGCTCACCCGCACGTTCCATTCGAGGCCGTCCACCTGTGCCGTATGCGTGAGATTCGACGAGCCGATATAGGCGGTATGCAGACCGCTGCGGCGGTGGAACAGCCACGCCTTGGCATGCAGCCGGGTCCGGGCCACCTCGTAGGAAACCTTCACTTGCGCACCGAGACCGACGAGCGCATCCAGTGCGCGGCGTTCCGTCGACCCGGTATAGACGCTTGCGATGACCCGGACCTGCGCGCCTTCGCGCACACGCTCTTCAAGCTCGGAGCGGAACAGACGCAACCCGGAGTGACGCACGAACGCGCACAGAAGATCGATCCGGTCGGCGCTGGGGATTTCCCCGGCAATCTCGCTCGCCACCTGCGCATCTCGCCGTCCATTGACGAGAAGACCGGTCCGACGAAGAGACAGCGTCGGGCGGCGGACGGGTACGGGCGCGCCTCCCGGCACGCGGCGTTCGACCGCCTCCAGAAGCAGGCTCGCAACTTCCTCAACCCGATCACCCGGCATCGCGCCATGGTCCAGGAGCACCTCCACCAGCCGGTTCGCAAGGGCGACCTGGCTGGCGGACTGGATGGCGTCTTCACCGGGAATCCCTTCGAGCGCGCGCCGAAGGAGTTGATAAACGTGACGGGCCAGAAACTCGGGACGGACGGCGGCGTCTGCCGGGACCACATCCACCCACCAACCCTCAGCGGTTCGGGCCTCGATTGCCGCCTCCAGAGAGGACGTTCGCAGGTCTTCATAAAGCCCGGAATGGAGTCGACGCATCATGACGGGTCCGGCTGGAAGAGTAACGGATGGGGAGGCTTGTGTCACCCGGCCGTATCGCCATGTCGTATCGCCATGAGATTCTGAAACGTTCCGATTCTGAAGCGTTCCTTCAGGACCAACGCTTCAGGAATGGCGCCCTGCCCCACGGCCCGGATCGATGGCCATGCCGGGCTGCCGGCCATGTGCGGCCCGATCGTATGGCCCAATCGTACGGCCCGTGTTCTTCACGACTCCACGGGAAAGTGGTTTCAGGTGTTTCTGCGGGGTGCCCGTTGGGTACCCGCAAGGTTCCTGCGAGGTGCCCGCAGTCAGGCCCCGGGTGTCGGCGAGCCTGACCACCCCTCGATGGTTGGACTTGGCGGTGCCAATCAGAATGCATGCTGCCTCGGCCCCGGCGACTGCGCGAGTCTCTGTCGAGGGTGGCGGCATGGTCGAGTGACGGGTGGCATGGTGGAGTATCGGGAAGTCAGGTCATCAGGTCAGGAAATCAGAAAATTATTCTGATCGTTCCATAATGACAGCCCTGCGCAATCCGCCGATCCGATGCTCCACCGATGGGCATACCTGCGTGAGAACCGCCTGCAATACGTGCGCGACTTCACCTGTGATGAAGACCGCTCCAGGGTGCACGGGTGCCACCTGCCACGCAATCTCGCCCGCTTGAGCAACGCCTCCATGGCCATTCACATGGTGGACCCGCGCTCGGCACTCTCCCGAACCAACTCACCCGGTGCGCCCTCCCGCTCATCCCGACCCCAGCCCGCAATCGCCCCTGGCATTCCTGCCAAATTTCGACTCCAAATGGTAAACTGGGGCAGGCCGTGGTGGACTGGACGTGCGTGCGCGGTGCGGGAGGAACCGCTTGGCTGCAAGCGGCGAATTCACGGCCTCATGGGTCATCCCGCGACCTGCCGGTTCCACGCTTCTGTCCAACGGTCCTTCGCAATCGGGAATGTCCCTATGCGTCTCTGGAGCATTCATCCCGGGCATCTCGACCCCCGCGGGCTGGTCGCGCTGTGGCGGGAGGGTCTGCTCGCCCAAGCGGTTCTGCAGGAGGCAACGAAAGGATACCGGCATCATCCCCAGCTCGCCCGGTTCCGCGCGCAGTCGTCGCCGGTGTCATTCATCGCCGCGTATCTCAAGGCCGTGCACGCCGAATCGGTGGAGCGGGGATACCGGTTCGACGCGACCAGGATCGCGCCCGGTGGTACCGCGGAACACATGGATGTGCCGCGAGGCCAGATCGACTTTGAATGGTGTCATCTGAAGAGGAAGCTTGAGGCGCGCGCACCCGAGTGGCTCGACCGGCAAGCGGCGTCCACGCCGCGGGTCCATCCGCTGTTCCGGGTCGTACCGGGCGGGATCGCCGACTGGGAACGACCATGACCGTCACGGCCTGACCGGATGCATTGCGCCATGCGCGTGAATCGCAAGAGACAATGCTCTATCGAGCCGTGGGAAGCTTGCCAGACATTTCACCAGCACCCACGCCGAGTACCCCGTCATACCCCGTCATCAACGTAGAGGAGGTGTGACATGGCCAACAGCGGGATCAAGCCGATCCGGACCGAGCAGGATTACGAAGCCGCGCTTGCGCGGATCAACGCACTGATGGATGCGGAGCCCGGTAGCGCCGAGTTCGTCGAACTCGACGTTCTGACCGATCTCGTCGAGCTTCATGAAAGCAGGAACAAGCCCATGGGCTATCCCGGCCCCGCGGCCGCCATCGAGTTCCGTATGGAACAGGGGAAACTGAGCCCAAGCGACCTGGTCCCGTTCATTGGAAGCCGCGCCAAGGTCTCGGAGATTCTCTCCGGCAAGCGCAGGCTCACCCTGCCGATGGCACGGGCGCTCCACGAGCATTTCGGGATTCCCGCGGACGTGCTGCTGAGCGAACCGGAAGTCGTATCCGGCAACCCCATGACCAAAATGGAATAGAGCCGCTTTCCCGTCAGGGCGATGGCAAAGCTGAACTGAATCCCGGACGGACCGGAACTTGTGGGGCGCGCCGAGGCGGTCATCCGTGACCTGATCCATCGGGCGGGCAGACCGGACGTGGCCGCCGCCGCTCACTCCAACGTCCGCAACTCCGGATATACTTCCGTTGCGAACAGTTCCATGCTCCGCCGGGTCTCGTCATGGGTCATGAAGCCCGCCTGGTTCATCATCAGCAGGTGGCCGACGCCGCAGCGGTGGTGCAGGTACTTGACCTTCTCGAGGACCTTTTTCGGGGTGCCGGCGATGATCACCCCCTGTTTGACGAGTTCCTCGTAGCCGCGGTTGTAGCGCGCGTTGCCCTTGGGGTCGAAGAACCGGACGAGGCCCTGGGGCGGCACGAATCCGGGCGGAGCGAAGAAGCCCACCGGGCGCCGCTTGTTGAGATACCAGAGAAGCTTGCGGCCGCCTTCTTCGGCCTTCCTGTCGGTCTCGCCGGTGAAGGTCAGGGCGCAGTAGGCGAACTTGTCGCTGCCCGGCTCGGGGTAGTGCATCTCTTCGCAGCGTTTGCGGTAGGCGCCGAAGATGGCTTCGGTCTGGTCGTAGGAGGTGAGCACGGTGGCCAGGGTGTAGTGGTGATCCGCCACCCACGGCACGGCCGCCGGTTGGCTGCCGGTGATCCAGATGGGGGGATGGGGCTGCTGGTAGGGCCGCGGCCACGGGTTCACGTAGCGGTAATGGTAGTGCCGGCCCTCCCAGTTGAATACGTCCTGGGTCTTCCACGCCTTGAGGATCAGGTCATGGGCCTCCTGCA
The DNA here is from genome assembly GCA_964291295.2 of uncultured Binatia bacterium (SeqCode). Taxonomy (GTDB): domain Bacteria; phylum Desulfobacterota; class Binatia; order UBA9968; family JAJDTQ01; genus JAJDTQ01. The sequence continues at coordinate 280,102 of OZ219754.1, forward strand.
TGCGTTCCCGGGTATCCGACGGATTGGTGTTGGCGGGATGGACCTCGGTTCCCACACCCCGCACGAAGCCGGCGATGAGGCGACCGCCGGACATGACGTCGAGCATGGCGGCGTCCTCGGCCACCTGGATGGGGCTGCGGTGCGCCAGCGGGAAGCCCAGCACCAGGAGCCGGGCGCGCCGGGTGCGCCGCACCAGCGCGGCGGCGGTGATGGAGACATTGGCCGCCATGCAGGTGGCGGTGGCGTGGTGCTCGTTGAGCATGATCTCCATGCCCAGTTCGTCGGCGTACTCGTACTCGTCGAGGTAGCGGTGGTAAAGGTCGTGGGCGATCCTGGGGTCGCAGTAGCGGCTGGGCAGGGTCACGCGCATGGCCCCGTACGTTTCCTCCGCGTCGTCCGGCAGGAACGGATAGGGCATTTCGGTGAAGTGATAGGCCAGCAAGACGGCGCCTCCTGTCGGCTCTAACTCGCCAGGAACTCCCGGACCGCTCGGGCCAGCGCCTCGGGCCGCTCCCACTGCGGGTAGTGGCCGGCGCCCGGTATGGCGGTGAAGCGGGCACCCGGTATGGCCTCCTGGAAGGCGCGCCCGTAGTCCGGAGTCACCACCCGATCGCTCCCGCCCCAGAACACGTGGGCGGGCACCCGCACCCGGGTCAGCCGCCGCAAGAGCTTGGGATTGTGCATGAACGGACGCCAGGCGAACTTCAGCACCGACTGGCGGTTGCGCAGCAGCGTGAGCAGTTCGTCGCCCTCCACACCCTCCATGCCCGGCCACCGGAGCACCTTGGCCGCCGCCGGGTCGTGCCACGCCAGCCCGGCGGCTTCCTGCGCGGTGCGGACATAGAGGTCCTGCACGTCGCGCACGGTGGGACCCGAGACCTTGATGCCCACCGAGTCGATCAACGCCAGATGTCGAATGTGGCGGTGCGAGCGCACCGCCATTTCCGCCGCCACCCAGCCGCCGAACCCGTGGCCGATGACGTCCACCGGACCCGCGTCCAGGGCCTCGATGGTGTCGAGTCCCAGGAAGGCCAAGTCCTCGATGTCGTCGATCCAGTCCGGCAGCTCCGATCGGTTCACTCCGGGCAGCGACGGCACCACCGCCCGGGCACCTTTCGCCAGGGCGGCATCGAAGGGCGGCACCTGCGTATCGAGCTGGTCACCGTAGAGGATCACCACCGGGTTGCCGTCTCCGCGTTGGCGGACTCCCAGCTTGACGCCATCGACTTCCATGGTCCCGGAGCGCCATGTCATGACCCCCCACCCTCCTCCGCGTGCCGCTTGATGAAATCGATGACCAATGCGTTGAATTTCTCCGGATGTTCCGCATGGGAGCAGTGCCGCGACTGGTCGAAGACCGTTGCCTCGGCTCCCGGTATCTCGGCCTGGAGGTCGGCGGCGTAGGTGGGAAACCGAAGCGGGTCCTGTGCCCCCGCCACGATCAGCACCGGACAACGGATCCTGCCATGGTCGGGCCGCGCCGGACGAAAGCCGCGGGCCTTTCCCCCGGGTGCCAGACGCGCCGCCGCGCAGGCCTCCCACACCCCCGGTTCCAGACTCGCCCGCCAGCGCTCCTCCACCACATCCTCGCTCCACCAGCGCTCGTGATAGAAGCAGACGCGCAGGATCGCGCGCATCTGCTCCCGCTCACCGGTGTAGCCGGTGAGCACCTTGCGTTGATGGTTGTCCGGCGCCTTGCCGCCGCCGCTCACGGTGATCACCGAAGCCACGTCAAAGCGCGGGTCCGCCGCCATCTGCAGGCAGAACCCGCCCCCGAAGGAGTTGCCGGCGAGGTGCACCGGCCCGAGGCACAGGGTCCGAAGGAACCCGTCGATGTGCCGGAGCCGAAAACCCGGCGCATCGCTGAAGCTGTAGACGAGATCGGTGCGGCCGAAGCCGGCCAGGTCCGGTGCGTAGACGTGGAAGTGCTCGCCGAGTTGCGCGATGTTGCGGCGCCAACTGAACTCGGCCCGGCCGCCGAATTCGCCGCTGTGGATCAGCACCACCGTGGGGCCGCGGCCGACGCCGGCCTCGAGGTAGTGGGTCCGAATCTGACCCACCTGCACGTAGTGGCGGCTTACGCCCTCGGGAAGATCGCTCACGGCCCCCTGCGTAACCAAAAGGCGTATGGCTGTCAACTTGACGACGGAGACGCCTGGCGCCCGTGCGGGACGGGCCTGAAGCTCCGGACTCGCAGGCTGTCCGCCTATGTGCTAGGGTCGGGTTTCTGTCCATGTGGCCCTGTCGCGCGCACGACGGAGCGCGAGACAGTATGCGAGACACGCTTCTGGCTTGATACATCAGACTTGATATTTCAGACCTGAAACTTGAGACCTGGAACTTGAGACCTGGAACTTGAAAGACGCGGGGAGGCCGTATGCACTGGGGTATGGAAAACAGGATGGCGCGCATCGTCCAGCCGGCGGACGGGCGTTGCGTGATGCTGGCCGTGGATCACGGCTACTTTCTGGGTCCGACCAGCGGCCTGGAGCAACCGCGGGAGACCATCGAGCCGCTGCTGCCCCACGCCGACGCCATCATGCTGACCCGCGGCGTGCTGCGCAATGCGGTGGACGCGGGCATGCAGGCGCCGGTGGTGCTGCGCGTATCCGGCGGCACCAGCATCCTCAAGGAACTCTCCAACGAGGAGGTCACCGTTTCCATCGAGGACGCCATCCGGCTCAACGTCTCGGCCATGGCGCTGTCGATCTTCGTGGGCTCGGAGTTCGAGAAGGAGACGCTGGTGAGCCTGGCCAGGCTGGTGGACGAGGGCGAGCGATACGGGATTCCCGTGCTCGCCGTCACCGCCGTGGGCAAGGACATGGCCCGGGACGAACGCTATCTGGGTCTGTCGTGCCGCATCGCCGCGGAACTGGGCGCCCACCTTGTCAAGACCTACTACTGCGAGGGCTTCGAGAACGTGGTCCAGTCCTGCCCGATTCCGGTGATCGTGGCCGGCGGCAAGAAGACCCCGGAGATGGAGGCCCTGGAACTCACCAGGAACGCCGTGGACCACGGCGCCGTGGGCGTCGACATGGGCCGGAACATCTTCCAGTCCGACAGCCCCGCGGGGATGATCCGGGCGGTGCGGGCCATCGTTCACGACGGTGCTTCCGCCGAGGAAGCCTACGGCATGTACGAATCGTCGAAACCGCCGGCGGAACGGGCAACCGGCTGATGGACGTCAGACCCCCTCGGTGACACGGTGACGGCGACGGGGTAACAGGCGCGCCACCGCGCTCCTCTCCCGCCATTCCCGTGCGCGGTCAGCCGGACTTCAGGAACGAGCCATGCGCGTCGCCATGTACTACAGCAACGACGACGTCCGGTTGGAGGAGTTGCCGGTTCCCATCGCGGGTCCGGGAGAGTTGCTGCTCAAGGTCCGGGCCAGCGGCATCTGCGGCACCGACGTGCTGGAGTGGTACCGGCGCGCGCAGGCACCCCGGGTGCTCGGACACGAGGTTGCCGGCGAGGTGACCGAGGTGGGCGCCGGGGTGACGGGGTTCGCTCCCGGCGACCGCATCGTCACCACCCACCACGTGCCCTGCAACGACTGTCACCACTGCCGCTCCGGGCACGCCTCGGTCTGCCAACTGATGCGCGAGACCCGTTTCGACCCCGGCGGTTTTGCCGAGTATCTGAGGCTGCCCAAGGTCAACGTGGATTCCGGCACCTTCCGGCTTCCCGACTCGCTCTCCTTCGTGCAAGGCTCCTTCGTCGAACCACTGGGGTGCGTTGTCCGGGCGCAGGATCACGCTCGCGCGCCGCTGCAGGAAACCGTGCTGGTCATGGGCGCCGGCATCGCCGGTCTGCTGCACGTCCAGTTGGCCCGGAGCCGGGGCGCCAGAATCCTGGTCGCCACCGACATCAATCAGGAGCGACTGACGCTGGCGCGTTCCCTGGGCGCGCACCATGGATTCCACGCGGCGGACGACGTGCCGGCGCGCCTGCGCGAAGTGACCGGCGGCCGGCTGGCGAACCTCGTGATCGTCTGCACCGGCGCGACACCGGCGTTCCGGCAGGCGTTCCGGTGCGTCGAGCGCGGCGGCCGGCTGCTCTTCTTCGCCTCTCCCCCGGCCGGGCACGAAGTGCCCATGCCGCTCTACGAGATGTGGCGCGACGAGGTCGGCGTGGTCACCTCGTACGGTGCCAGCCCCCGGGATCTGGAGGATGCGGTGGATCTGCTGGCGAACGGCAAGGTACGCGTGGACGAACTCGTGACCCACCGGCTGCCGCTCGCCGAAACCGGGAGAGGGTTTCGGCTCGTCGCCGGCGCCAAGGATGCGCTGAAGGTCATCATCGAGCCGCAACGGACCTGAGGATCCGCCACACCCGCGAACGCATCCGGAACTCGGCCGGGGCCACGCAGGGGCGGCTCAATCGATCTCGGATGTTTCGGGGCGGGCTTCCCGGACCTTCCCCGCGGCTATCTCCCGCAGGGCCACGACGATCTCGCGGTTGTCGGCTTCCACCAACGGCTTGGCGCCCTTCAGAAGCTGCTTGGTGCGCTGTGAGCCCAGCATCACGAGCTTGAAGCGGTTGGAAACCTCGTGGAGGCAATCTTCGACGGTGATTCGTGCCACGGCACCCTCTCCTGTTACGCCATGCCCTGCTGCGCCGGATGTTCGTCCTGTGCCGGCTCGTCCTGCCCCGGCGTCTCGATCTCGAACCCCAGATCCTCGATCATGCGGTGGGCGTCGGTCGCGGCCTGGCCGGATGTCGTCAGGTAGCCGTTGACGAAGATCGAGTTGGCCGGATAGAGGCTCAGCGGCTGCAGCGACCGCAGGTTGACTTCCCGGCCGCCGGCCACGCGGATCTCCTTGCTCGGATTGACGAAACGAAACAGGCACAGGACCTTCAGACAATACTGCGGCGTCAGATTCGACCGCCCTTCCATGGGAGTTCCCGGGATGGCTTGCAGAAAGTTCACCGGGATGGAGTCCACGTCCAGTTCCCGCAACGACACCGCCAAGTCCATGACATCGTCGTCCTGCTCTCCCAGCCCGATGATGCCGCCGCAACAGGTGGACAGCCCGGCGGCCTTGACGCTCTCCACGGTGGCGACGCGGTCATCGTAAGTGTGGGTGGAGACGACTTCCGGATGGTAGCGGTTGCTGGTGTTGAGATTGTGGTTGATCCGCTCGACGCCGGCGTCCTTGAGGATGCGCGCCTTGGTCTCGGTGAGCAGCCCCATGCACGCGCAGATGTGGATGGGAACCTTGCTCTTGATCTCGGCCACGGCCTCGGCCATCTTCTCGGTTTCCTTGAGCGTGGGACCGCGGCCGCTGTTGACCAGGCAGAAGCGCATGGCACCGGCTTCCCGGGCCTTGACCGCGGCGTCCACCAGTTCCGCCCTGGCGCGGAACGGGTATTTGTCGATCTCGGCCTCGGACACCGCCGACTGCGAGCAGTAGCCGCAGTCCTCGGGGCAAAGCCCGCTCTTGGCGTTCATCAGGACGTGGATCTGTACCTTCTTGCCGAAGTAGCGGTAACGGACCCGGAACGCGGCATCAAGCAATTCCGGCAGCCTCTCGTCGTCGCCCTTGATGACCGACTTCATTTCAGCGGGCGAAAGAAGCGCCCCGGCGAGCGCCTTCTCCGCCAGCGCGGAATACTCCGGCTCCACTTTGCTCATGGGACTTCCGTGTAACATGGGGGGTCCGGAGTTGCAACCGGACGGCCGGCCACAAGACGCCGTCAGCCGATGAAAAGTTCGAAGATCCGGCCCCGCTGGTTCGACACCGTTTTCGGCGTCAGCAGTTTCCGGTCGAGTGACAGCGCGCTCCGGGCGACCTCCCAGTTCGTCTGCGGCAACGGGTCCAGCAAGCGGATCTCGTCCAGCGAAAGATACAGGGCACGGTCCACCTCCCGCAGGTCCGGCGTCGGCTCCGGGGTGACTCCCCGCAGCAGCAGCACGACATAGATGCTGTTGCCGGAGTCCTCATCGCAGCGGCTGCGTACCCCGAGCACTCCCTCGACCTCCGCCTCCACACCCGCCTCCTCGGCCACCTCCCGGACCACCGCGTCCTCGATGGTCTCGTCGGGTTCGACGAAGCCGCCCGGCACCTGCCAGTTGCCGCGGCCGCGGCGCGACGCGCGCCGGACGAACAGCAGGCGTCCGTCCCGCACCACCGCTCCACCCACGCCGATGTTGTAGCCGGTGTTGTAGCGTTCCGGTATCGCCATGTCGTCCTCTCCATCCCGCCCGCCCGCTTCAGGTACGGGACCGCGTGGTGTTATACCTTGCGGCAGGAACACGCGTCCAGCGGCCTCGGCTACAGCGGCTCCGGGTCGCGCGCGGGACACGGGAGGAACGGGAGGAACGGGAGGAACATGAATGGCTGACGCTCTGGGCTGGCGGCGCAAGTTCGCGGTCATCGCCCCCTCCACCAACACCTCGGTGCAACCCGAGTTCGACGACATGAGGCCGCCCGGCGTGACCAACCACTTCAGCCGGATCTGGATACCCGACGATCCCATCCACGACGACGCGGACTTCGAGCGGTTGATGGTGAACATTCGCGCGGAGGTGGACAACGCCATCGACCGCGTCATGACCTGCAGGCCGGACTACCTGATCATGGGCATGTCGTCGGAGACCTTCTGGGACGGCGCCGAAGGAAGCCGGCGGTTGCTGGAGGCGGTGGAACGGCGGGCGGGGGTGCGGGTCGCCATGGGCTCCCGCGCCTGCGAGGCGGCGCTGGAAGTCTGCGGCGGCATCCGGCGCATCGGCGTGATCACGCCCTACATGCCCGTGGGGGACGCCCAGGTGGCGCGCTTTTTCACCGACTGCGGCTATGAGGTGGTGCGCCTCAAGGGGCTCCGGTGCGAGAGTCCGGTGTTGATCGCCCATGTGCAGGCGGACGCGCTGGAGGCGGCGGTCGCCGAGGTGGATGGAAGCGATGTGGACGCGGTGGTCCAGGTGGGCACCAATCTGGCCATGGCACGGCTGGCGAACGAAGCGGAACGCCGCCTGGGCAAGCCGGTCATCGCCATCAACACGGCCATCTACTGGTACGCGCTGCGGCAGAACGGTCTGTCGGACCAGTTCGACGGCTTCGGCAGACTGCTGTCGCGTTTCTAGGAAGGTCTGAACAACCCCGGGTTCGCCGGGGCTGAATGAACGAGATCAATGGGTTGCGAGCCTGCCGCTGGCGTGCCGCCGCCTTGTCCGGAACTTCCCGGGGGCAAGCCCGAACAAGGCGACGGCGCGGCCGGGAGCGGCTCGCAGCCTGTTGATTCCATCGATTCGGCCCCGGCGAACCCGGGATTGTTCGAACCTTCCCCGGCGGCCTGTACCGCGGGACGGCCGGCAGGACGGTCGCCCGTGGCCGATGGCACCCGCGCCGGGGACAGGAGAGCACATGGGCCTGACGGTTTACAGGGTTCCCGGGTGGGAGGCCGAACCCGGATTGCAACACGGTTTTGTCGGCCGGAGCGGCGGCAACAGCCGGGGCGCGTTCGCAAGCCTCAACGTCTCCTTCACGGTGGGCGACGACCCGGTGTCGGTCAAGGACAACTACCGCGCCATGAAACGCGCCGTGGGCATGGACGGCACACCGATGGCGACCATGCGGCAACGACACGGCGACCGGATCATCGACGTCGCCTGGCCGTGCAAGGACGCCGGCGAGGGCGACGCCATGGTGACGGACGCTCCCGGGGTATTCATCGGGGTGCTCACCGCGGACTGCGTGCCCATCATCTGCTGGGGGCATGCGCGCCGGCGAAGACTGGCCGCGGTGATCCACGCGGGCTGGCGCGGGACCCTGGCCAACCTGGCCGCCAGGGCGGTGCGGCATATCGCCAGCCGCTACGGGATGCGCCCGGAGGAGCTCTCCTGTGCTCTGGGACCGGCCATCGGAGGTTGCTGCTACGAAATCGGCCCGAGGGTTTCGGAGCCGCTGGTCGGGGCGTGGGGCGGCAGCGCGGAAGCCTCCCTCGAAGGCAGGGACGGCCGGACCTACCTTGACCTGCGGCGGTTGAACACCGCGCTGCTGGAAGCGGCGGGAGTACCCGGGGAACGGATCGCCAACATCGGCCCCTGCACCGCGTGCAACCCGGCCCAACTCTTCTCCTACCGGCGGGTGTCCAAGAGCGGCGACGGCACCACGGGACGCCAGGCAAGCTTCATCGGCTGGCGGGAAGCGCCTTGACCCGGGGAAACCGGGAACCCCGGCCCGGGAACGGAACCGGGAAGAAAGCCGGAAACGGCAAGAAGGTTGGAAGCCCTGGCTGAAAAAAGCCCCGGCTGACGCCTGGCCAGCCGGGGCTCGGTGTACTGTCGGAATTGACCAAGACCCTCAATTCCGAAAGGCTCGAGAGCCTAGGTCTCAGTCACCTCGCAGCTGCATATGTCACTCATATTTTGACCACCTCCTTTCTCTGCTGGCTTGCATCCTAAGGAAGAGGAACGTGTTTGTCAAACTTTTGATGGACCTGGTCCGGATCGACTCGGGCGTCTCCCTGCCGGGGACCGCTTCGCGGCGAACGCCGCGGCATTCCGCACCCGGGTGTCCGGGTCGTTGGCGGCGGCCTGCTCCAGGGCGGTCCGCACGTCCGCCCCGAGTTCCGACTCCTTCGCAAGGGCGGTGACCACCGCCACGCGCACCAGGGGTTCCGGGTCTTCGATGGCCTGGAGCAGGCCTGCCGGTACGCCCGCCCCGGCCGACCCGATGTCCCGCAGGCAGTAGACCGCCATGCGCCTTTGGGTGGGCGTACCGTGCCGCAGCAGATCCTTCAGGCGCACCTTGACCTCGGTATAGCGCGTTCCCAGGTCGGCGAGCAGCCGCTGTGTGGCCCACCGGAGATCCGGGTCGAGGTTTCCGAGCCCCCGCTCGAGTACTTCGAGACAGGACGCGGACGGACGTGCGATCTGGCCAAGGGCATAGGCGAGGGGCCAGCGGGGCGCGGCGCGCAGCCGTTGGGCCAGCAGCCCGGCCACCCGGGCCTCCACCGCGGCCAGCGCCACCAGTTCTTCCACGGCGCGGCGGACCACCGCCTTGTCGGCCTGGTCCAGCGCATCGAGCAAGGTTGCCATGCGCCGGTTCGGGCATTCGCGTTGCATCGGCGGGTTGCGGACCGGCTACCGCGCCGGCAATGAATGGAGCAGTTCCCGGCACCGGGCCGGGTAGTCCGTGATGATGCCATCGACCCCGAGCGCCAGCAGCTCCCGCATCTCGTCCACCTCGTTCACGGTCCAGACATGGACCTCGACGTCCCGCCGGTGGGCGGCGGCCACCAGCGCCGGCGTGACCAGATCCATGCCCTGGTGGCGCCGCGGGATCTGGAGCGCCTGTCCGGGGGCCTCCCGCGGCGGCTCCTGTCCGGTCCGGAGCGCGGTCACGAAGGTGCGGATCTCCCCGGTGGAGAATCCCGTGGCCACGGGCAGGCCGCGGCCCCGGATGACCGCGCGTGCGGCGTTCATGGCGGCATCGTCCTCGGCCGCCACCAGCACCTGCTCCGCCTTGCCGCACTCCTCCACGAGATCGAACAGCGTGTCCATGGCCGGCACCGGCAACTCCTTGATCTCCAGCGTCGCCCGGGCGCGGGGAAGGTCCGAGAAGAACTCCCGCAGGGTGGGGACGCGGATCCCCCGGCCACGGAACGGATGGCTGGCGCCGCCGTCGGGCGTGAAGCGGAAACCGGCGTCCAGCCGCCTCAACTCGGCCAGGTTCATTTCCCGTACCGTGCCGGCGCCGTCGGTGGTGCGCTGGACGGTATCGTCGTGGATGACGACGATCTCGCCGTCGCGGCTGGCGTGAACGTCCAGTTCGATGAAGCCTGCGCCATCATCGAGGGCGCGGCGGAACGACGCCAGCGTATTCTCCGGCATGAAGCCGGCCGCCCCGCGATGCCCCCCGATTCTGGGCGGGGGATCCGAGAAGAATGACGGACAGGATGGCTGCGAAGGTGCGTCGCTCATGGCCCGGGTGCGTCGGGTGCGGGATGGAATCGGGGACAATCCTTGAATTTTTGCTCCGCGGCACCTAAGATCGGTCGGATTGTCTCGTGCGTTATTATCCCGTTCGTGACCATCGTGCGTGACTATCTCATGTTTCCAGGATCGACACCCGTTGTCGATCACCATTGTATCGAGTGTCGACCACCATCGATTCCTGTGTTGATACCTGTGGCGACCTTTCCGGGTCAAGAGACCGGGCTGCGCACCTGGACGGCAGACCATGGAGCGGAGGCGCGAGGCCGAAGGGACAGGGGCGGGGCATGAACCACCGTAAAACGGCAGGCAAGGGGCGCTGATGGCCGCGGAGGACCGTCTGCTCAGGCTGAAGGAACTGGACCGCCGAGCGCAGCTCGGGGGCGGCGAGGTGCGCATTCGCCGGCAGCACCAGGAGGGCAAGCTGCTGGCGCGGGAACGTATCGAAATCCTGCTGGACCAGGGCAGCTTCGTGGAACTGGACCGTCTGCGGACCCACGAATGCACCGACTTCGACATGCAGGATCAGAAGATTCCCGGCGATGCCGTGGTGACGGGGTCCGGCACCATCGACGGCCGCACCGTATTCGTCTACGCCCAGGACTTCACCGTATTCGGGGGCAGCCTGAGCGGGGTGGTGGCGGACAAGATCTGCAAGGTCCAGGAGCTGGCCATGAAGAACGGCGCTCCCATCCTGGGCATCAACGACTCGGGGGGTGCGCGCATCCAGGAGGGGGTGGTCAGCCTGGACGGCTACGCCCGCATTTTCGCCAACAACGTCGCCGCCTCGGGCGTCGTCCCGCAGATTTCCGCCATCATGGGACCCTGCGCCGGCGGCGCGGTCTACTCGCCGGCCATCACCGACTTCATCTTCATGACCCGGAACACCGGGTACATGTTCATCACCGGGCCGGACGTCATCAAGACCGTCACCCACGAAGAGGTTTCCAAGGAAGAGCTGGGCGGGACCGAGACCCATACCCGCAAGAGCGGCGTGGCCCATTTCTCCGCGGACAACGACAAGGACTGCCTGCTCATGATACGCGAGTTCATGAGCTTTCTCCCCAGCAACAACCTGGAGGAACCGCCGTTCCGTCCGACCGAAGACGATCCCCAGCGGCGCGACCAGCGGCTGCCGCACGTGGTGCCGGCGAACCCCAACCTTCCCTACGACATGAAGGATCTCATCGGCGTGGTGGTGGACGAGGGTTATTTCTATGAGGTCCACAAGGAGTTCGCGCCCAACATCGTGGTGGCGTTCGCGCGTCTGGGAGGGCGCACGGTGGGCATCGTCGGCAATCAGCCGGCCCATCTGGCCGGGTGCCTGGACATCAATGCGTCGGTGAAGGCGGCACGGTTCGTGCGCTTCTGCGACTGCTTCAACATACCGGTCATCACCTTCGTCGACGTTCCCGGCTTTCTGCCCGGCACCGATCAGGAGTACAACGGCATCATCCGCCACGGCGCCAAGCTCCTGTTCGCCTACGCCGAGGCGACGGTGCCGAAGATCACCGTCGTCACCCGGAAGGCCTACGGCGGCGGCTACATCGTCATGGCCAGCAAGTTTCTGAAAGGCGACATAAATCTGGCCTACCCGGCCTCGGAGATCGCGGTGATGGGCCCGGAAGGCGCCATCAACATCGTCTTCCGCAGCGAGATCAAGGAGGCGAAGGACGAGAAGAAGACCCGGCAGAAGCTGGTGAACGACTACCGGAGAATGTTCGCCAACCCGTTCCGGTCCGCCGAGCTGGGCAACCTCGACGCCATCATCGTGCCCGAGGACACCCGGCCCACGCTGATCCATGCGCTGGAGATGCTGAAGAAGAAGCGCGACAACAGCCTCCCGCGAAAACACGGCAACATGCCGCTCTGAGAGCGGCCCGGGGTCGTCCGACGATGTTCAAACGGATCCTGGTGGCCAACCGCGGCGAGATCGCCGTCCGAATCATCCGCGCGTGCCGGGAACTGGACATCCAGAGCGTGGCTGTCTATTCCGAGGCGGACCGAGAGGCGCTGCACGTCAAGTACGCCGACTACTCCTATCCGGTGGGGCCGGCTCCGTCCACGGAGAGCTATCTCCGGATCGATCGGATCATCAGCGCCGCCCGGAAGAGCCGGGCCGACGCCATTCACCCGGGCTACGGCTTTCTCGCCGAGAACCCGGCGTTCGCCCGGGCCTGCGAGGAAGCCGGCATCGTGTTTCTGGGGCCGTCCCCGGAAATCATCAAGCAGATGGGCGACAAGGTCCACGCCCGGGCGCTGATGAAGAAAGCGGGGCTGCCGGTGATTCCGGGCTCCGACGACATCCTCAGTTCCGAGCAGGAGGTGCTGGAAACCGCCGACGCCATCGGCTACCCGTGCGTCCTCAAGGCGGTGGCGGGCGGCGGCGGCAAGGGGCTGCGGCTGGTGGAGTCCGGCGGCGAGATACGCTCGGCCTATCGCGCGGTGCGTTCCGAGGCGGCCTCATCCTTCGGCGACTCCCGCCTCTATGTCGAGAAGTACCTGGAGCACTGCCGTCACATTGAAGTCCAGCTGTTGGCCGACATCTACGGCAAGGTGCTGCACCTGTTCACTCGGGAGTGCTCCATCCAGCGGCGCCACCAGAAGATCATCGAGGAGTGCCCCGCGCCCACCATCGACACCCGGATGCAGAAAGCCATGGGCAAGACCGCGGCCCAGGGGGCCCGGGCGCTCGGCTACACCGGCGCCGGCACCATGGAATTCCTGGTGGACCGCAACCGGAACTTCTACTTTCTGGAGATGAACACCCGCCTGCAGGTGGAACATGCCATCACCGAGCGGGTCATGGGCATCGATCTGGTCAAGGCGCAGATCCATGTCGCCGCGGGCACACCGCTGTCCTGGTCCCAGCGCCAGATCCGGCCCACCGGGCACGCCATCGAATGCCGCATCTACGCCGAGGACCCGGAGACCGATTTCATGCCCTGTCCGGGCAAGATCGAGGGCTTGCGGCTGCCCGAGGGATTCGGCATCCGCAACGACTGCGGCGTGTACGAGGGCGCCGAGATTCCCATCCACTACGACCCCATGATCGCCAAGCTCATCGTCTGGGGCGAGGATCGCGCGGAGGCCATACGGCGCCTCAAGCGGGCGTTGCGCGAGTACCAGGTCCGGGGGGTCAAGACCAACATCCCGTTCCACCAGTGGCTGCTGCGCCACCCGCAGTTCATCGAGGGCGACGTCTACACCGGATTCGTGGACGACCAGCGGGGCTACATGACCATGGAGCAGGTCTATCCGGACCGTCACGTGGCGCTGGCCTCGGCGGCCATCGTGGCGCTGCACCGGGAGCAGCAGCGCGCGCTCCGCATGGTGGAGAAGGGGGCGGCGGAGAAATCGGAGTGGCGCGAGGCCGGCCGCCGGGAGGCGCTGCGGCTTCGCTCCGACGGGTCCGCTCCCGGGCGCGGCTGGTAAGGGCCATGGCATTCATCGCGGAACTCGGCGGACAGACCTCGGTGGTGCGCATCACCGAGACCGGGAAGTCGCTCTACAAGGTGGTGGTGGACGGGAACGAGTTCATGGTGGACGGCAGGCGCACCGGCCGCAACAACTATTCGCTCCTGATCGACAACCGCTCCTTCGAGGTGGACGTGGACACCACCGAGGACGAGTACCGCGTCCTGCTCGACGGCCGCACCTACCACATCCGCATGTCCGACGAGCGGCAGGTGCGCGTCGGCGGCCGGCAGGAGTCCACCGAAATGTCGGGCCGGCAGGAGGTGCGGATCCCCATGCCCGGCAAGGTGGTGGCCGTGCTGGTGAACGAGGGCGACGCCGTGACCAAGGGCCAGGGGCTGGTGATCGTCGAGGCCATGAAGATGGAGAACGAGGTGCGTGCACCCGGCAACGGCGCGGTCAGGGAGATCCGCATCAACGCCGGGGAGTCGGTGGAATCCGGGCAGGTGCTGGCGATCGTCGAATAACCCCCCCTACGCCTTCCGTCTCATGAAGTAGACCAGCACGAGGGTGAGGCCGTAGAGGGCGGTCAACGGCAGCGCCAGCAACACCTGCGAGATCACGTCGGGCGGGGTCAGGACCGCGCCCAGAACGACGATGCCCAGCAAGGCGTAGGGGAACCGTCTGATCATCATCCGGTGATCGATGATCCCCGCCCGGGCCAGGAACACTCCCGCCACCGGCAACTCGAAGACCACCCCGAAGGCCAGCATCAGCTTCGCCGAGAACGACAGGTACTCGCTCACCCGGATCGCCGGACGGACATCCAGTTGCCGGTACTGCTCCACGAAGAACCGATAACCGATGTCGAAGATGACCAGATAGCAGAAACCGGCTCCCAGCAGAAAGAACAGGGTACCGAAGGCGACGAAGCCCTTGGCATAGCGCTTTTCGCGGCGGTAGAGACCCGGCGCCACGAACCTCCAGGCGTGCCACAGCAACACGGGTAGAGCCAGGAAGAGGGCCGCCACGAACGCCACCTTCAATTTCGCGAAGAACGCCTCGGCCACGCCGGTGCCGATGACGGTCAGGCCGGCAGCCTCCAGTCGGAGTAGCGGCGCGGTCATGAACCGGACGAGATGATCAGCCGCCAGATAGCAGGCGATGAAGCCTGCCAGCACGGCCAGCGCGGACTGGATGAGTCGGGAGCGGAGTTCTTCCAGGTGAGCCGTCAGCGGCATGCTGGCGTCGTCCGACAGCCGCTCCTCTCCGCCCGCCTCTTCGTCCGTGCTCACTCTTTCCTGGCGGGATCGTCCGCTGGAGACAGGGTATTGGCGGGCTGGTCTTCCCCGGACGGTTCGGTGTTGTCGCTCAGCGGACGGCCGTCGAGCTCATCCGCGGCGGCCTCCATTTCCCGCTTCATGTCGTCGGTGGTGCGCCGAAATTCGGCAATCCCCCGCCCCAGGGAACGTGCGATCTCCGGCAGCTTCCTGGGCCCGAGAACGATCAGGGCCACGGCCAGGATCAAGAGCAACTCAGGCATTCCGATACCGAACATTCCGCCTCCCGCAACAAGGCTAAGGCATTTGCCGGAACGAGTCAAAGCGCAGTCCGCAGGACTGTCCCACGCTGCGTGTTTGTGCGGGCGGTGAGGTTTGGGTCAAGCACGGACGTTCTTGCGCTGGGGCAATCATACTTCGGGAATGTGGGAACGCATCTGCAAGGGGTCGAGCGCGATCCCGCGGCCGCATTCGGAGGACCCGGGCCTCAACGACGCCCGCAGGGCACCAGACCGCCCAAACCCATCCCCCGTCCACCGGGCCGGCGCTCATCCCTCGACACTATCCCTACCGACAAGGATGGCGCCAAACACCCTTCCGCCCGGCTCTCGTCCCGACACAAACCTTCAGAAGGGACAGTCCTGGCCGCATTCAGGAAACCGGTGGCCTTTTCATGGAATACGGGATGGCGGCGAGCTGAGATGGAGAGGATGATGATCAAGGATTGGAAGCAGATGACGGTTGAGGAGAAATGGGAGAAGCAGGGCCTTTCCTGGTGGGAAACCGCTCCTTGGTGGTCAGACGGGGATACAGGCTAGAACTTGGTTCCTTGGACAAGACCTTGGCTTGAAGGGGGTTGACAGGGGGGGGGAGTAAGGGCTTGAAGGTAGCCGTGTTGCAGGTAGTGGTGTGTGCGACAGCAGGGCTATACGGCAAGGAATGTATCGGCTGTGTATCGGCTGTGTATGGTGAAGCATTTCCGGGGTTGGCTGACGGCGACCGGATTACAGGAGGAGAACCATGATGGCACAAGGTTATTTCAAGGACCGGTGGTGAGGGCGACGACATCCTGACGGGCGGTATTGGCGACGATACGCTGGACGGCGGCATGGGCGACGACAGGCTGAACGGGGGCGACGGCGACGACCGGCTGTATGGCGGCAACGGGGACGACACGGTGGAGGGGGGTTCTGGGAACGACTCCGTGTTCGGGGGGCAAGGCGACGACAGGCTGAGAGGCGGTCGGGGCGGGGACAAGCTGTTTGGCGGCTTGGGGGCGGACACTTTCGCATTCGCGGTGGGGGACGGTGCCGACAGGATCGTGGATTTCGAGGCGGGGGACACCATCGAGATTGCCGGGGTGTCTGGCGGGTTCCCGGAACTGGTGATCGAGCAGGAGGGCACCAATGCGGTCATCCGCTACGGCGAGGGAGACAGGATCACGTTGCAGGGCGTGACCGCGGCCTCTCTCGGCGCGGAGGATTTCCACTTCCTTCCGGTGGAGACGGGGGGCGAGGAGGGCGCCGCTCCGCAGGGCGACCCGCCGCAGGACAACGCTCAACAGGGTGCCCCTCAGCAAGGCGCTCCGGTGCAGGATACCCCGCAGGGTGGCAACGACGGCGACGCCTTGCGGGGCCAGCTCTTGGGCAGGAGGGTGCTCACGGGCGGCAAAGGCGCGGACACGCTGCGGGGTGGCGAGGACGACGACACGCTGAAGGGCGGTGCCGGTGCCGACATGCTGGGGGGTGGCAAGGGCGGCGATGTCCTGATGGGCCTTGAGGGCGACGATACGCTGCGGGGCCGCCAAGGCGACGATACGCTGCGGGGCGGTGCCGGTGCCGACATGCTGGAGGGAGGCAAGGGCGACGACACGCTGGAGGGCGGGGAGGGCGGCGAATATGATGACCTGAATATTTCTCAAGATGGCAACGACACGATAATCAAAGCCCGTGAAGCCAGTGAAACCTGGCAGATCGTTATCGAGGGCACAGTCGATTCGACTCTGGTTGAAAGCGATTTCTCTTTTATCGCGTGATCGGGACGTGACCTGATGTCGGAGAGGAAGGGCGGCCATGGGCCGCCCTTTTCGCATCTCCGCATTGGCCCGCGCAGGGCCGCGTGACCTGCGGGTCCACTTCATGTGTCAACGACCTTCGGACGGCAAATGACAGGCCGGGTTTCAACCCGGACTACGCAGCTCCTCCAACCCGGCAAGCTTGCGGGCATCGCCCTGCCCCCAGCCAGCTGCCGGCGGTCCGGCGCTTTGACTCCGTCCGCGGAGCGGTGGTATGCTCCGCGTCCAGCATGCCTCGCTCCGCCACTCCTTCCGCCATCGTGGCCGACCCGGTGTTCCTCAGGCACCAGCCCGGCCCTCATCATCCCGAGAGCCCGCAGCGGCTGAAGACGCTCCTCCATCTCGCGGACGAGGTGGTGGGCGGCGGCAACGACTTCGAACGCCTGCCATTGCGCGCGGCGGTGCAGGGCGAACTGGAGTTGTGCCACGGCCCGGGCTACGTGGCGCAAGTGCGCTCCACATCCGAGCACGACCAGTGCGCGCTGGACGGCGACACCGTCACCTGCCGCGACTCCTTCGGAGTGGCACTGATGGCCGCCGGGGGGTTCCTGCAGGTGCTGGACGGCGTGGCGGCGGCCGAGTACGCCAACGGCTTCACCATGGTGCGGCCGCCGGGACACCACGCGCTGCGGGACCGGGCCATGGGTTTCTGCCTGTTCAACACCGTGGCCATCGGTGCGCGTTATCTCCAGAAGGTGCACGGAGCCGGGCGGGTGGCCATCGTGGACTGGGACGTGCACCACGGCAACGGCTCGCAGGACGCCTTCTACGACGACCCGTCGGTGCTCTTCCTGTCCACCCACCAGTACCCCTTCTACCCGGGGACCGGAGCCGCCCACGAGACAGGCAGCGGCGAGGGCGAAGGATACACCGTGAACGTCCCGCTTCCGGCGGGCTGCGGCAACGCCGAGTACCTGGCGGTCTTCAGGGAGATCATCGTCCCTGCCATCGAACGCTACCAGCCTGAATGGCTGCTGGTTTCGGCCGGCTTCGACGCGCACCGGGACGATCCTCTGGCGTCCATGACCGTCACCGAGGAAGGCTTCGGCGTCATGGCCGATGCCTTGCTGGAACTGGCCCGAAAACACGCCGGCGGCAGGATCGCCTTTCTGTTGGAGGGCGGCTATGACCTGACCGCGTTGCGCAACTCCGTGGCCACGGTGCTGGACCGCATGCGGTCCGACGAGGCCGCGCGGCTGGACAGCGACGGCGGTCGTGCCGCGGCGCGCATCCGGGAAGTCCTTCAGATCCACGAAAAGTACGGGTAGAGCGGCGGGCGCACATGGGAAATTCCAACGGACGCAGAGTGGTCGTTACCGGAATGGGAATGCTGACGCCCCTGGGCATCGGCGTGGACGCCAACTGGGCGGCGATTCAGGCGGGGCGCTCGGGCATCGGCCCCATCACCCGCATCAAGGACATCGAATCGTTCTCGAGCCGCATCGCCGGCGAGGTCGACGACTTCAACCCACAGGACTTCATTGATGCGCGCGAAGTCAAGAAGATGGACCTGTTCATGCAGTACGCGCTGGCCGCGGCCCAACTGGCCGTCGAGGACAGCGGGTTCGAGGTGGACGGCGACCAGGCGTTCCGGGCCGGATCCATCGTGGGCGTGGGCTTCTGCGGCATCGCCACCATCGAGCACTACCACGAAGTGTACCTGAAGCAGGGGCCGCGCAGGATCTCCCCCTTCTTCATCCCCAAGGTCATCTCCAATCTGGCACCGGGACAGATCGCCATCCGCTACGGCCTGAAGGGGGTCAACTGGACGCCGACATCGGCCTGCGCCTCGGGCAACAACGCGCTGGGAGAAGCCTTCCACCTGATTCGGGACGGCCGGCAGGATGCGGTCATCGCCGGCGGAACCGAGGCTGCCACGACTCCCCTGGGACTGGGCGGGTTCAGCGCCATGAAAGCGCTGTCCACGCGCAACGACGAGCCCGAGCGGGCCAGCCGGCCCTTCGACAGGGAGCGGGACGGATTCGTCATGTCGGAAGGCGCGGGCATGCTGGTGCTGGAGGAGCGCGAGCGCGCCCTCCGCCGAGGCGCCCGGGTCTACGCCGAGATCATCGGCTACGCCACCAACGGCGACGCCTATCACATCACCTCCCCGGCGCCGGAGGGAGAAGGAGCCGCCCGCTGCATGGCGCTGAGCCTCGAAGACGCCGGCATCGCGGCCGGGGACGTGGACTACATCAACGCCCACGGCACCTCGACCCCATACAACGACGCCAACGAAACCACGGCCATCAAGGCGGTCTTCGGCGACCACGCCCGCGCCCTGGCCATCAGTTCCACCAAGTCCATGACCGGCCATCTGCTGGGCGCGGCCGGTGCGGTGGAGGCCATCTACAGCGTGCTGGCGCTCCATCACGGCGTGCTTCCGCCCACCATCAACTACGAGACGCCGGACCCCGACTGTGATCTCGACTACGTACCCAACCAACCGCGGCAGGCGGACGTCGGCATCGCCCTTTCCAACTCCTTCGGATTCGGCGGCACCAACGCGTGTATCCTGTTCAGGAAGGCGACATGACACAGACAACACCGCGCAGCGTCATACGGGGTACGGGTTCCGCCGTTCCCTCCACGGTGGTCACCAACGACGACCTGGCCCGAATCGTCGACACCAGCGACGAGTGGATCACCGCCCGAACGGGCATCCGGGAACGCCGGGTGCTGGAACAGGACCAAGCCGCTTCGGACCTGGCGCGTAGCGCCTCGGAGCAGGCGCTGGACGATGCCGGCATCGACGCCGCCGACCTCGACGCCATCATCGTGGGCACCTGTACGGCGGATTACCAGTTTCCCAGCCTGGCATGCGTGCTGGAAGCCAAACTGGAGGCGAAGAACGTCTTCTCGTTCGACGTCAACGCCGCCTGCTGCGGTTTCCTGAACGCCCTGTCGGTGACGGACATGTTCATCCGCTCCGGGCGTATCCGCAATGCCCTGGTGGTGGGCACCGACGTGCTGAGCCGCTTTCTCGACTGGCAGGATCGCAGCACCTGCATCCTGTTCGGGGACGGCGCCGGCGCCGCGGTGCTGAGCGCAAGCGACAACGGCGACCGCGGCATCCTCAGCAGCAGGCTGCAGACCGACGGCTCCCATGCCGAGACCCTCTACATACGGGCCGGCGGCTCCAAGAAGCCGGCGACCCTGGAGACCGTGGAGAAACGGCAGCACTCGATCTACATGAACGGCAAGGAGGTCTTCAAGGTGGCGGTGCGGTCCATGGAAGAGATCAGCCGCCAGGTGCTTGCCGAAGCCGGCCTGGGCGTGGACGACGTCTCCCTCGTGGTGCCCCACCAGGCCAACCGCAGGATCATCACCGCCCTGGCCTCGCGGCTCGAAATCCCCATGGAGAAAGTCATCGTCAACGTGGACAAGTACGGCAACACGTCGGCGGCGTCCATCCCCGTCGCTCTGGACGAGGTGCGGCGGGAAGGCCGCATCGCCGACGGCGATGTGGTTCTGCTGAACGCTTTTGGCGCCGGCTTCGCCTGGGGCGCCGCGGTCATCCGGTTCTGACCGCGCTCCCCGGGGAATCGACGCCTTCACGTGATCCCGGCCGAAGCCTTCGCCCTCGCCTGCGGCCTGTTCACGGCCATCAATCTGACCCTCCTCAAGAAGGGGTTGGCACACGGCAACACCGTCACCGCCATTGTCATCTCCCTGGCCATCAACGTGGTGTCCTTCTGGAGCTTCGTCCTGGTGGTGTTCCCGTGGGACCAGATCCTGCGCCCGGGGCTGCTGGTCTTCGTACTGGTGGGGCTGATCCAGCCCGGCGGCACCCGCTACCTGGCCTACCTGAGCGTGGAGAAGGTGGGCGTCGCGGTGACCGCGCCGCTCCGGGCCACCACACCGCTGTTCTCGTCGCTGATGGCCATCGCCGTGCTGGGGGAGCAACTCACGCCGGCAGTGGGGGCGGGAACGGCGCTGGTGTTCGCCGGCGTCACCCTGCTGAGCCTGCGCGAGGAGAAAAACGGCGGCTGGATGAACATCCTGGTCACGCTGCCGCTCCTGAGCGCCTTCGTGGCCGGCTCCACCCAGGTCATCCGCAAGATCGGTCTGGCACAGATCAACCTGCCGATCCTGGCGGCCGCGGTCACCACCGGCACCTCCCTTGCCGCCGTGGCCCTGTCGCTGACCGTCTCGCGGAAGTGGTCCACCCTCGACTTCAACCGGGACTCCCTGGGCTACTTCATGCTGGCGGGCTGCGCCGTGACCCTGGGCGTCGCCAGCATCTACATGTCGCTGTATCTGTCGGACGTGGTCATCGTCGCGCCCCTGGCGAGCCTCAGCCCGCTCTACAGCCTCGTGCTCTCCGCCATCTTCCTGCGCGAGGTCGAGGTCATCACCGTCCGGCGGGTGGCCGCCGCCGTCCTGATCGTGCTGGGCGTGGTGCTCATCACCGCGATCCGCTGAAGGGCATCCGGCAGGGGAGCCCGAAGCCCGGAGGGAAGCCGCGGGAGGAGGGCCGGCCGGCTGTTGAAAGTTCGCGCCCGGGGAGTCACATTCCGCAGAAAGTCACATTCCGCAACCAGGGAGGCCGAGAATGAAGAAGATATTCGCCGGGCACGTTCCCGCCAACAGCGGCTGGTCCGGGGATCTCAGGCAGGGACAGACCATCCGCATCATCGCCATGTCCACGGTGGACTTCGTGGTGCTGGACCGGCACAACCTGCGGGAGCGTTTCGACCAGGCGCGCACCAAGGTCTACAACGGCAAGCTTTTCCTGAGCACCGGCGACAAGCTGATGTCGCGGGACAATCACCACTTCATGACCATCGTGGCGGATACCTTCGAGGAAGGGACCCACGACCTGCAGAAGGGCATGTGCAGCGGGCGCCGCTTCCAGTTGGCCAGGGAGGAGGGGCGGCTGCGCGAGTACTACCACCGGGACTACCGGGACGACGAGATCCCGGACCATGGTTGCTGGGAGAACCTGTCCCGGGCGCTGGCGCCCTACGACATCGCCCCCGAAGACATCCCGAACCCCTTCAACATCTTCCAGCACATGATCATCGACGGCAGCACCGGACTCATGCGGCACACCACCGTCCGGCCCAAGCGTCCGACCCATGTGGACATGCGAGCGGAGCGGGATCTGCTGGCGGCGTTGAGCGCGTGCCCGGACATGCCGGTGGGCGGCAAACCGGTGGACGTGGAGATCCACGAAGCGGACTGAGGACGCCGGAAGCGGCAGCGCGCCACCCGGAGGCGCGCCGCCGCGGGCGGAGCGTGTCCGCGGTTTCCCCGCGGGACCGCGGGGTTCGGGAATAGTCCGGCGGTCCGGGGATTCCTTCCGCGGCCCGCTACTCGAATCCCATGCGGCGGCCCCAGTTGGAGGGATCTTTGAGGAAATCGACGATCTGGTCCCGGCTCTCCTGGGAGAAGAAACGCGTTTCCTCGCCGGCGCTCAGGACGTCGTCCCAGTTGGACAGGGCGTGGAGGCTGATGTCGTGGCCGCCCAGGTTCTTCTTCCCCTCGTGCAGGTCCAACTCGTCCGAACTGTACTCGAAGACGCACAGGCAGTGCGTGATGCGCGCCTTCTGGGCGCGAACGCCGATGTTGAAGCGGAGCTTGCTGAAGCCGTCCGTCACCAGGTCTTCCACGAGCGTGACCCGCTGCCCCTCGCCGAGCACCCCTTCGATCTGGTTGGTGTGCCCGTAGCCCTTGGGATTCTTGCGGATGTAGATCATGGGCTTGCGCAGGTAGTGGGACACGAACGCGGCATAGGGAATGCCGGCGGTTTCGCCGCCGGCCACCACATCCATGTTGTCGAGACCGATGTCGCGGCGGGCGATCTGGGCCAGCGCCTCGAGGATCTCGTCCCGGGCTTCCGGAAAGGACAGCAGCCGGCGGCAATCGATGTACACCGGCGAGACCCTGCCCGAGACGAACACGAACGGCCTCTGGTCGTAAACCTGTATGGATTGCGTGCTCAGCAGCAACTGCGCGATTCTCTTGCCGGTTTCTGACATGAAAGCGGCTCCTCAAGGCCCGTCGGGCGGGCGCACGGTCCGCGGGCGGGGTCCATGGACCGTGCGGTCCCGCGGACCCGGCCGGCTCTGCGGGGCCGGCGGTTCCAGAATGATGGTTTCAGGGTGGCGGTTCCAAGGCTCGTCCGGTGACGTTTCCTAACATGGCCGGCGGCGCTTTGCCACACGTTGTTCCAAGCCGCCGTTTCCTGTTACCATGCCTTCCTCTCCCGATCGGATGCGTGTTCGGATGGATGTCCCCGAGATCGATCGAAGCAGGCTGTTGCGGGATCTGAACGCGGTCTCCCGCATCGGCTTGGGCGAGGGCGGCTCGGTCACCCGGCTGGTGTTCTCGGTGCACGAGTTGCGCGCCCGCCAGTTGCTGGTCCACCTCATGGACCAGGCGGGTCTTGAGGTACGCGTGGACGCCGTCGGCAACATTTTCGGACGCTTGGCCGGGGCGCGGACAGGCCCCGCGGTGCTGGCCGGCTCCCACCTCGACTCGGTCATCCAGGGAGGACGATACGACGGCCCGGTCGGCGTCATCGGCGCCCTCGAGGCGGTGCGGACCATCGGCGAGAGCGGCCTGCCCTTGCCTGTGCCGCTGGAAAGCGTCTGCTTTGTCGGAGAGGAGTCGAGCCGCTTCGGCTTCGCCACGCTGGGCAGCAGCCTGGTGGCCGGGGACGTCACCGTGGACGACTTCACCCACGCCGTGGACGCCGGCGGCAACCGGCTCGAGGACGTGCTGTCGAGCCTGGGCATCCACCGGGAGAACCTCGATTCGCTGAAACGCGACCCCGGGACCGTCAAGGCCTACCTTGAGCTTCACATCGAGCAGGGTCCCGTGCTGGAATCGAGAAAGAAGAAGATCGGCGTCGTCAACGCCATCGCCGCACCCAGCCGGTTCAGGGTGATCTTCAAGGGGCAGGCCGACCACAGCGGCACCACGCCCATGGAGATGCGCCGGGACGCCCTGGTGGCGGCGGGACACCTCATTACCTACGTCGACGAGGTCTGCCGGGAACACGCCGCCGCGGACGCGGGCCGGGTGGTGGGCACGGTGGGCACGGTCAAGGCGGAGCCCGGGGTCATCAACGCCATACCGGGGCGGGCCGAATTGCAGGTGGACGTGCGCAGCATCACGCCGGCCTCGAAGCGCAAGGTGGCCGGGCTGATCAGGAAGCGAGTCCGGCGCATCGCCCGGGAGCGGGGCGTTACAGCCGAAATCCTCACCATCCGGGAAGAGGAACCGGTGCCGATGCACCCGCGCGTCATCGCGCTGCTCCGCGGCATGTGCGAGTACCGCGGCGTTCCCTTCGAGGTCATGCCGTCGGGCGCCGGCCACGACGCCATGCAGATGGCCAGGATCACCCCCGCCGGCATGATTTTCATACCCAGCACCCGCGGGGTGAGCCATAACCCCGCGGAGTGGACCGACCCCGAGGACATCTGCCTTGGCACCCAGCTTCTGGTGGAGGCCCTGCTGAGAGCCGCACATGCAGACATCTAGACCGGCCCGGACGAAGCGCGTGCTGGGCGCGACGCAGATCAGGCGAATCCTCGCGGGCTTTGCCCGCCGCATCTTCGAGGACCACGGCGACGCCGGTCCGCTGGCGTTCGTCGGCATCCGCACCCGGGGACCGACCCTGGCCCGCCGGGTGGCGGCAGCGCTGAAAGCGGAGCAAGGCCTGTCGGTGCCCGTGGGCGAACTCGACGTCACGCTCTACCGCGATGACCTGGACACGCTGCTGCCCAAGGGACGCATCGACGCCACCCGCATCTCCTTCGAGATCGCCGGCAGGACGCTGATCCTGTTCGACGACGTGCTCCAGACGGGCCGCACGGTGCGCGCCGCCCTGGACCACCTCATGGCCCTGGGCCGACCCCGGACCATCGTCCTGGCCGTACTGGTGGACCGGGGCGGACGGGAACTCCCCATCGAGGCCGGTCTCGTCGGCAAGACGGTGCCGCCGTCGAAAGGCGGGGAGGTGCGGGTGAGACTCGCGGAAATCGACAAGGCCGACGAGGTCTTGCTGGCTTGATCGGCCGGCTTGCCTGGCACCTGGACAGGATGCGGGGGATTTCCCGGCTGGCCCTTGACAACCCATGCCGATACCCGTATTAGGCATGGATTCCATCGTTGGGCAGGGGTTCCGTCGGATCGGAGTCCTTTCCCGCGCCCGTCCCGTTCCATGAGCACTCCACAGGAAATACCTCTCGAAGAAACCGGCGAGTCATCGTTCACCACGTCCGTGAAAGCGGTCTACAACCGCCACCGCATCGGGATCAATTTCAGCCTGTCCACGGTCCTGGCACTGTTGGTGTGGGAGTTCGTCGACTTCGTCTTCAACGATCCCGACTTCTTCACCGGACCCGTCGCGGTGATGATCGAGTACGGCGTGCTGATCCACGAGCCGCGCTTCTGGGAGCATGTGCGCTACAGCGGCACCGAACTGGTGTACGGTTTCGCCCTGGCCGTGGCGCTGGGAGTCCTCATCGGCTCGGCGGTCGCCTTCAGCCGCACCCTGGACGAGATGTTCTCGCCCATCCTGGTGGGGCTTTACGCCACGCCGCGTTCGGTGGCCGCGCCGCTCTTCATCATCTGGCTGGGGCTCGGCATCGCCTCCAAGGTCGGCGTCATCACCCTCGCCTCGGTCTTCCCGGTGATCATCAACACGCAGGCCGGCATCAAGAACGTCCAGGGCGAGTTCCGCATGCTGGGACGGGCCTTCAACATCTCCTTCTGGTCCATGCTGGTGAAGATCATCGTGCCCGGGTCGCTGCCGTTCCTGATCGCCGGTCTGAGGCTGGGCTACTCCCGGTCGGTGGTCACCATCATGGTGGCCGAGTTGTTCGGAGCCGAGGCCGGCATCGGCTACATGATCGACCAGGCGACACAGACATTCCACGTCGCGGAGATGATGGTGGGCATCTCGCTGCTGACGATCATGGGCATCGCCGGCAACGAGATGCTGAAGTTCATCGAGCGCTGGGCCACCCCTTACAGACAGACCATGGTCTAGGTCGAGGGAGCCGGAAGCAGACCCATGAACGCATTGTTGAAGATCTATCAGCGGCAGCGCAGATGGATGAACGCCGTCTTCGGCCTCGCCATCGTCACGGTGTTCTGGACCTTCGCCAACTGGCAGGTGAACAGCGAGCTGTTCTTCGTGGGGCCGTGGCGTGTCGTCACCTACACCTACGGACTCTTCGCCAGCGGCGAGATCATCGACGACCTGCGGATCAGCGGCATCGAGTTCTTCCTGGGCTATGGCGTGGCCGCGGTCACGGGCGTCGGCCTGGGCATGGTTTTCGGCATCAGCCGGGTCTTCCGGGAGTTCTTCGACCCTTGGCTCAGCGCCCTCTACGCCACACCCTCCGTGGCCCTGGCCCCGCTCATCATCATCTGGTTCGGCGTGGACCTCACAGCCAAGATCGTCATCGTGCTGATCACCGCGGTGGTACCCATCGTGCTGAACACCTACACGGGCGTACTGAGCGTCGGCAAGGAGTTCCAGACCCTGGCCCATTCCTTCTGCATTCCCAGGAACGAGATTCTCTACAAGATCCTCATCCCCGGTTCGCTCCCCTACATCGTGACGGGGCTGCGCCTCGGCATCTCCCGCGGCATCGTGGGAGTCGTGGTGGGAGAGTATTTCGGCGCCTATGCGGGACTGGGCTATCAACTGTTCAAGGGACTGGATACCTTCAACATGCCGCTGATGATGTCATGCGCGGTTATGCTGGCCGGTGCCGGCGTGGTGTTGAACCAGGTAATCCTGATGGTCGAGCGGCGGATGGCGCCCTGGCGCGATTCCCAGTTGCAGGAGTAGTTCGTGTCTTCATCGATTCAGGTAGAACAGATCCACAAGACCTTCGTGAAACCCACCGGAGAGACCGTTCACGCGGTGGGCGGCGTCGACATGGACCTCCGCCCCGGGACGTTCTATTCGTTCGTGGGGCCCAGCGGCTGCGGCAAGACCACGCTGTTGCACATGATCCACGGGCTGGTGCCGCCCACCCGGGGGCGCATCCTGCTGGACGGGGTGGAAGTCGCCGGCCCGACACCCAACAAGGCCGTCGTGTTCCAGCAGGCGCTCCTGTTGCCTTGGCGCACCGTCATCGACAACATCCGGTTCGGCATCGAGAACGACCGCACGAAATCCGCCGCCGAGAAGCTGGATATCTGCGAAAAATACACGCAGGTCGTCGGTCTGCGGGGCTTCGAGAGCCACTACCCCCATGAACTGTCCGGCGGCATGCAGCAGCGCGTGAACCTCGCCCGGGCGCTGGCGGTGGATCCCGAGATCCTGCTGATGGACGAACCCTTCGCCTCCCTGGACGCTCAGACTCGACTGCTCATGCAGGAAGAGCTCCAGCGCATGATCGACTGGAAGAACTCGGGCAAGATCGTGGTCTTCGTCACCCACGACATCGAGGAAGCGGTGTTTCTGTCCGACGTCGTGTTCTGCTTCAGCTTCAGGCCGGGTACGATCATGAAAGAGATCAAGGTGCCCTTCCCCACTCCCCGCACCCTGAGAGTCAAGGAAGAACCCGAATTCCTGCAGATCAAGCACGACATCTGGGAGCTGCTGGCGGACGAGGCGCGCAAGGCCATGGAGGAATAGCCGACGGTTTGCCAGGCCGGCATCGTTGTCGGACCGCACTCCGGCCTGGTGGAACAAGGCGTGGACACAGAAGCAAGGAGTCACGGATTGCCCCGGAGCCGACGGCGCCGGAAGCAAACCTTTGTCAGGCGCTGCACCGCAGCCGTTAACCAAGGAGGAGACTCATGAGGCGCAAGTCTAACATCCCAAGGGGAATCGTGGTGGCGCTGGCAGTCGCGGGACTGCTGCTGGGCGGCCATGCGTTCGCACTGGAAAAGCTCCGCATTCCGGTGGCGCAGACCAGCTCGACGACGTCGCTGGTGGAGCAGGTGGCGATCCACAAGGGTTTCTTCAAGGACATCGGCTACGACGCCAAGGTCTATTCCGTATCGGGCGGTGAGAATGCCGCCGTGCTGGCGCTGGAGCGGGGTCAGCTCCCTTTCTTCGGGTCTGACGACAACATCGCGCTGGCCATTCGACCGGGCAGCAACATTCGCATCGTCGGCACCGAGGTGAACACCCTGCCCTACTGGCTCGTGGGCGGGAAGCACGTCAAGTCCTACAAGGATCTGCCGCGGCCGGTAAAGGTGGGCATCAGCTCTCCCACGTCCGGCAACGTCTATGTTTCCCTCAAGCTGCTGCAGAATGCGGGCATCCCGGAGAAGGATGTGCGCCTGGTGAAGGTCGGCGGCTCGTCGGCGCGGCTGGCCGGCGTCAAGGCCGGCAAGATCGACGTGGGCTCGCTTACCTTCGGCAAGATGCTGCTGGCGCGGGAGGCGGAATTGACGGTTCTCGGCTCGGCAAGCCAGTTCGTCAAGGAATACGCGTTCCTGCAACTCGCCATGAACAAGACGTTCATCAAGGACAACCCCGAGAAGGCCACCGCCCTGTTCGGCACGCTCATTCGCTCGTGCGCCTACATCAACGACCCGGCGAACGGTGAAGAGATACTGCACGTCTACCAGGACGTGATGCGCAACAAGCCGAACATCGCCAAGCAGATGTACGAAATCGAGATCGTCGACGGAAAGGCCATCCCCGATCGCTGTCAGGCGACCGCGGCGGGCATAAAAGCGTACATTGATTCGGCCTTCTGGACCAAGTCCATCGCGGCGGACACGGAGATTCCGCCGATGGACCAGATCATGTTCCCGGAGTTCTACGCCCAGGCGCTGGCCTGGTACAACAACAAGGGCTGGATGAAGAATTAGGCCCGCCCGCAGCCCCGGCGCACCGACAGAAGGGACCCTTCCGATGTCACGGGACATGGGGAGGGTTCCTTTCCTTTCAACCTTTCCCGGCACCCCGCCGCACACCGGACCGTCGCACGCCGAGCCTTCGCAGGTTCCAGGCGAGTCGCTACCCGAGCATCCGGAGGGCGGCGGCGGCGTAAATCCTGGCCGCCCGGCGCACCTGCTCCAACGGCACCACCTCGGCATCGGTGTGGGCGAAGGCCAGGTCTCCCGGGCCGAACATGACGGTCTCGATGCCCTTCTCGTTCAGGTAGCCCGCATCCAGCGCCGCCGGGAACCAGACGGGCGGCCCGGTTTCGCCGGCCATCCCGCGCGCCGCCTCCAACGCCACCGCCACCTCGCTGTCTCCCGGCACCTCGGCGGGATACATGAAGGCGCCCCGGGTCACCTCCACCTGCCAGGGCGCCATGTCCGCCAGCGCCCGGGAGATGGCGGCCAACGCCTCGACGGGGTCGTCGCCGGGCAGAAGCCGCCGGTCGAGCGTCAACCGGCAATGGTCCTGAATCGTGTGGAGGATATTCGGCCCGCTTTCGATGTGGGTGGCTGCCAGACTCGCCTGGCCCAGTTCCGGATGGACGTGGCCCGCCACCAGACCGTCCAGGCGCTCCAACACCGCGCGGGCGCCGTCCACCGCGTTGACCCCGGACCACGGCGTGCTGCTGTGACAGGAGCTCCCCCGCACCATCACCTCCACGTCGATCCTTCCCTTGTTGCCCAGACAGACCCGGTTGCCGGTGCCCAGCCCGACGATGGCGTGCCGTGCCGCGAGCCCGTCCTGTTCCAGCATGTACCGGGCCGCGTCGTGCCGTCCGGTCTCCCCGGCCGTGCTCACCGCCAGGGACAGGGGGCGCGCCGGCTTCCGGCCCGACCGCCGCACCGCGGCCGCGGCCGCCAGCATGGCCGCCAGCGCCGCCTTCTGTTCGCAGCCGCCCCGGCCCCACATGCACGGTCCCTCAAACCCGTGGGGCTCTCCGGGCACGATCTTTCCCGAAAACGGCTCCGGCATGGCGCCCGCCGGATAGGTCATGGCGTAGCCCATGAAGAGCAGCCCGTCCGCCGGGTCCGCCTGCGGCGGCCCGAGTTGCCACAGGAGGTTGCCCATGCCGTCGAGCC
Source organism: uncultured Binatia bacterium (SeqCode) (assembly GCA_964291295.2). GTDB lineage: Bacteria > Desulfobacterota > Binatia > UBA9968 > JAJDTQ01 > JAJDTQ01. Next base: position 309,764 of record OZ219754.1, read on the forward strand.
GGGGCGCCACGCCGGTGAGCGCTTCGAGCGCCGGCGCCACCACACCGGCGATAAAGGCCTTGAGCGCCGGATCGGCTTCCATGCGCTCGGTGTGAACCGACGGGACCCGTACCAGACGGGTGAACAACCCGTCCAGCCCGGGATCGTCGACGTTCGCGTCCGCGATGACGAAGGCTTCCCGCGCATCCATGGTCAGCGGTCTTCCGTTTCGAATATCTCCACCCGCACCGACTGCCCCCGGCCGGATTCCGGGCAGGCGCTGAGGGCCACCAGGCAGTCCAGCTCGGCGCGAAAGTCCACGCGGGCCTCTTTTGCGGGACGCACGAAGGTGTCGAACAGGGCGCCGCTGTCCGGATCGATGCGCATGGTCTGGAAGATGTTGAACGGGCTCGGGATGTCCACCGGGGCGACGCCCCAGGGCGCCACCGCCTCCGACAGGTTCTCGTAGCAGCCGTGGGAAGGCATCTCCTCCGGCCTCCCGGGATTGGGGTCCACCCCCTCGATGAAGTTGCGCCGGGCCAGGCCTGCGGCCACCAGTTCGAAGCGCCTGCGGCTGCACATGCCCTTTTGCAGATCATGCCGTCCTTCGTGGAACGTGTCCGCCACGATGGTCAGCAGCGGATTGTTGAGCTTCGACAGGAGCTGGTCTCCGGTGCTGATGAAGAGCTTGGCCTGGTTGGTCTTGGTCCGGGCCTGGTCAAAGCGCTCGGTGAGGTCATGGAGGTTGAAGGCGACGAAATCCACCACCGACCTCCCGGCCACACGGATGCACCGACCCTTCGTCACCACAAAGGCTCGGCCCGAATTCTTCGGCACCATCACGCTGCCGAGAACGCTTTCCGACATCTCTTTTCATCCTCTCCGGCCGTGGCGCTGCAGGCGCCCGGCAGTTTATGACGTAAACCCTCCCGGGTAAAGGCATCCTGACGTCTCACGGCGTCCTGGCGTCTCACGCTTGCGTTCGACCAAGGCTTCTGCTAATTCGGTTACACACGCAATACCACGAAGGAGAGACATCATGTTCACCGACAAGGTCGAACTCAAGGACTTCGAGAAGATGGATCCGGAGTACCAGGATCTGCTGAAGCGGGTGCTTGCGATCCAGTGCGACTGCGAGATCGGCGGGCCGCATCTCTACCTGGAAGACATTCTTCCCAACGCCCCGACGAAGCTCTATCAACTCGTGGTGGCGCGCACCGCCGCCGAAGAGGTGGACCACTACCGGAAGATGGCCAAGCTGGCCGGCGACGTCGGCGAGGACGTCTCCTACGTCCTGAGCTGGCCGAACCGGAAACGTTATGTGGAGGCCTTTCGCGGCAAGATCACCACTTGGGAAGACTTCGCCGTCTTCGGCTTCCTGATCGACCGGGTGGGGCGGTACCAGCTCGAGGAATTCGAAGATTGCAGCTACGTGCCGCTTGCCGAGATCCTTCCCACCATGGAGCAGGAGGAAGTGGCCCACATCTCCTTCGGCACCAACATCACCCGGGAGATGGCCGACAAGGGCGGCGAGTCCAGGGAGCGCGTCCAGCGGGCGATCAACTACTGGTACGTCAAGGGCCTGGACATGTTCGGCAAGTCCGACTCCCGGCGCTCCGAGCGATACCGCTACTGGGGGCTCAAGCGGCGCACCAACGCCGAGCAACGGCAGCAGTACACCGACGAGGTCAACCCCCTGATCACGGACATGGGGCTGGAGATTCCCGACCCCGGAAAGGGCCGTCTCTACAACTGAGGCTGATTCCGGAATGGCAAAGGCACCCCACACCAACGAGTTGGACGAGCACCTGAAGGACTGCGTCGCCGCGGTTCGCGGCGCCGTCAACCGGGCGATCCCCAACATCAAGGACGAGAAGACCGTCGATCAGGCCCTCCGGGATTGCCGGGAGGTACTGGACATGGTGATGGAGGGGAAGGTATCCGAGTGGCTGGAGTGACGGCGCCCGAAGCCCCGGCCCTCCTCCGGTCCCTTCGAGCCCGTTCGAACTCACGTCGTGGCCCGTCTTGGCCGCGGTTTCCATTGAGTTTTCACTGACCTGCCGGAGGTTCGCACCTTGGACATCGTGGTCTGCGGCAAGATCATACCCGCCAGCACCGTGACCATCGAGATCGACCCCTCCACCCGGCGGATGATCCGCAAGGGCGTGGCCCACGAACTGGATCCGGCCGCCGCCAGCGCGGTGGAAGAGGCCCTGCGGCTGAAAGAGAAGGATGGCGGCACGGTCACGCTGGTGACCATGGGCTTCAACGAGATCACCATCGGCATACGGACCGCTCTGGCCATGGGGTGCACATCCGCGGTTCACATCTTCGACGAGGCATTGGCGGGGTCGGACGCCCTGGCGACAGCCAAGGCCCTGGCGGCGGCCATCGCGAAGCAGCCCTTCGACCTGGTCATCTGCGGCACCGAGAGCAGCGACAGCTATTCCGGCATCGTGCCGGGCCAGATCGCGCGGCTCCTTGGAGTGCCGCCGGTCACCTTCGCCAACGAGATGACCGTCCAGGGCTCCACCCTGTCCATCCAGCGGCAGAGCGAGACGGGCTACGACGTGGTCGAGGCCGACCTGCCGGCACTGGTGACGGTCACCAGCGGCATCAACGAGCCGCGCTACCCCCAGCTCAGGGGCATCATGGCGGCCAAGCGCAAGGAAATCCTGCAATACTCGATCCAGGATCTGGGGCTCACGGCGGACGACGTGGGCGAGCGGGGCGCCCGGGAAAGGGTGCTCGAGGTAGGCAGGCCGCCGAAGCGCGAGGCCGGTGAGGTGGTGCAGGACGAGGGCGACGGGGGCAGGCGCATCGCCGACTTTCTGGCCGAGGCCAAGGTCGTATAGATGTCCGACGTTATCTGGGTCTATGGCGAGGTAGTGGAGGACGCCGTCAGTTCCACCACGCTGGAGATGGTGACAAAGGCCGCGGAAGTGGGCACGGCGGAGGCGATCCTGCTCGGTCCGGCCCCCGACAACGCGGTGGAACTGCTGGGCCAACACGGCGCCGGCAAGGTCTATCGGTCGCAAGACCCGGTCTTTCGCGACTGTCTGACACTGCCGGCGGTGGCGGTGGTCGAGTCGCTTATCCGCGAGCACGAGCCCGCGGTGCTGATGCTGGCGTCGAGCTACGGCGGCCGTGACGTGGCCGCGGCCTTGAGCGCCAGCCTCGACTGCGGTGCCATCACCGACGTCGCCGACTTTGACCTGACGGACGGCACCGTCGAGGCCAGGATCCCCGCCCTGGGCGCCAGCTACTGGAACACCGCCACGCTGGTGCACGACGATGTCAAGCTCCTGCTCGTGAGGCCCAGGGCTTTCGAACCCGCGCTGAAACCCAGGACCCCGGTGGTGCAGGAAGTCGCCCCCCCGGATGACGTGAATCTCCACAGAGTCCGGCTCAAGGAGAAGGTCGCCGCCAAGGCCGAGGGTCCCCAACTGGACAGCGCCAACGTCATTGTCGCCGGCGGACGCGGCTTGGCCGGGGCCGAGAATTTCGACATGCTGCGGGAACTGGCCGACCTGCTGGGCGGCGCCGTCGGAGCCACCCGCGCGGTGGTGGACTCCGGTTGGCTGCCCTGGTCCCTGCAGATCGGCCAGACCGGCAAGACCGTCAAGCCGGACCTCTACATCGCCTGCGGCATCTCCGGCGCGGTGCAGCACCTCGCCGGCATGAAGGACTCCAGGATAATCGTCGCCGTCAACAAGGACGCCGACGCCCCCATCTTCCAGATGTGCGACCTGGGCATCGTGGGCGACGTCTTCAAGGTCATCCCCCAACTGATCGACGAACTGAAGGCGCGGAGGTGAGGCGCAGGGTCTGTTGACGCCAGGCCCGGTCCATGGTATCCTCGCTCCATATCCTTGCTCCGTATTGCTGACACGCCATCCAACCCCCTCGGGAGCGAGCCGTAACCGGCCCCGAGGGGTTTCTTTACATACGCGCTCTACCACCCGTGCCTCGCCAGGCGGTGCCTCGCCAAGTGTCGCAAAATCGTCGACCAGAACGTCACTGATCGACGATCCCGTCGGCGGCGCCCCACCGGAGAAACCTGCAAGACCGCATCATTACCGGGGCTTGGCGTGGTCCGTGGTCTGGCACGATTGTTGCTCTACAAGGATATCGAAAAACCGCCTCAACCGAGGCCGTCTCAACCGAGGAACTCACGATGCAATCACTCACGCTTCTGGACGTGATCAACGCCGTAGGCGAATACGCCAGGACTCCCGACGAAATGAAGGCCGTGGTCATCCACCTGGTCAACAGCGGCAAGGTGAAACTGCGCGGCGAACTGGCCGGCTGCAAGATCGACTGCGGCCCGGATGGGGCGCTCAAGCTCGTCACCATCGGATCCCGGACCGTTCTGCCCCAACAGGCTCTGGACCAGGCAGGGTAGCGGCCCGCAGCCGCGGGTGATGCGACACGCACCGAATTCCCGACGGTGCTCGACAGCGCAACCGTCCGATCCTCGACAGCCGACTCTTCCGGCGGGCGGATGAATGCCGGCGGCTACGGCTCCACCCTCGTGGCACCCGATAGCGTCTTTGACCGCCGCGATGCCTCCACCATGATGAAAGAGGACGGCTGCCCGCTGCTTCAGGTCCGCAGCGCCTTTCCGTACCGGGGATTGACCATCGCCCGGAGGATGCAGGGTATGGATCCCGCTCATGCGGGTTCGGCGCGGAGGTCGAGGAAGTTCCACGCCTCGCGCCCGCAAGCCACGCCGATCAGGTGGACCGGGCCGTCGTGCTCGCGGTAGGTCTCCGCATAGCCCCGCTCGCGCATCTGCGCCATCGCCGCGTCCAGCGCGGCAGCGCCGTCCTCCTCGCCGTCGGCCATCTTGAACTCCAGCACGAAGACCTGCCCGCCGAGACGCAGCACCATGTCCGCGCGGCCGCGATGCGAGGCCTCCTCCACGCTCAGGTCGGCGCCAGCCGAGCGCAGGCACATGTAGAGAAGGCTCGCATACCAGGCCTCGTAGCGTGCCAGATCGCCCTTCGCATGCCACTGGTAGGGAATCCCCGCGAGCCAGGCGCGGAGCTTCTCGCCGAAACCCGCGAAGTCGTTCGCCTCCAGCAGCGCACAGAACTCCCGGCCCCGCTCCAGCGGCTCGGCGTCCCTCGTCCCCAACCACGCGAGCAATCCTCGGCTCAGGCTGACCCGAACCTCGAGGTTGGGAAAGTCCAGCCGGTAGAGAGCGTCGAAGTCGTCCTGTTCCTCCCCCGCGATGGTCAGGTATCCGGTCTGGAAGAGCAGCGCCTTGATGTCGATGTCTCCGACATCGAACTTCGAGACCCGTGACATGTCCGCCAGTCGTCCCTCCAGTTCCATCGGACTCACGGACTTCTCCATCAGCACCCGAAACAGGAAGTTCGGTGATCCGGTCTCGAACCAGTAGGGACGGAATTCCCTGCTGTCGAGCAGCAGGAGCAAGTCATGGGGATTGTAGACCCGCTCCCCGCCCCGCCAGTGGTAGCCGTTGTACCAAATGCGGATCTTCTCGCGGTCCAATCCCGCCAGTTCGGGACCGAACACCCGGTCCAGATCCTCGTCACGATAGCCGCAGATCGTGGCGAAGCGAGGATCGAGGCTGATGTCTTTCAGATTGTTGAGCCCCGAGAACAGGCTGACCTTGGAGAACATGCTGACCCCGGTGACGAAGACGAAACGAACATGTGCGGCGCTGTCCTTGACGATGCCGTAGAAGCCGCGCAGATAGTCCCGGTTGGCCGTCGCGAGCTCCGGATCGTGGAGCACGTCGAGGATCGGCTTGTCGTACTCGTCCACCAGCACCACCACCTGCCGGCCGGCGGCGCCGTGAAGGCGGTCGAGAACATTCCGAAGACGCCTCGGGCCGGTATCGGACGTCCGGGCGGGCGAGAGGCCGTGCTCGCGTTCCACGCTCTCCAGTTGCTCGATGATGTCCCCTTCGATCTCGCCGGGTTCGTTGTATTTCCCACCGAAGCTCAGCCACACCACCGGATGCGGCGAGGACCAGTCCCAGTGGGGGTGGATGGCCAGCCCCCGGAACAGGGGGTCGTGGCCGGCAAACAGCGATCGCAGCGTGTCGAGCAGCAGGCTCTTGCCGAAGCGGCGCGGACGGGACAGGAAATAGTGGCGACCCTCGTCCACCAGCTTCCGGACGAGTGACGTCTTGTCGACATAGTAGAAGTCCTCGCTCCGGATCGTCGGGAAGTCCTGTATCCCGATCGGAAGATGGCGGCGGGTCATCGGTCTCTCCCTTCGCGGCGCCGGAACCTGCGGCCAAGCGGGGCGCGCGGGACTTCCCCTGTGGTGGCTCCGAATGCCCCGGAACGGCGACGTCGCACGCACGGCCGCGCTATCCGCCTGCCTGTCCATGAGCAAGGGATAGATACGGCCAAGGCGAACATGACGGGCAACCCGAAATTCGTCCAGGAGATGTTCCGCTTCGTTCGAAACCCGGACGCCCATGTTGCGGAGCGGCGCCGGGGAGAAAGTCACTTTGCGTCGTGAACCGTTCGGTCCTGTCGCCTGAGAATACACCGCCCACCTGTTCTCGTTACGGCGCGCGTCTGCAACCGGTTCCGGTTGGGTTGCGGACTGCCGCGACAGGTTCGCTGCGGTCGTACAGGCCAAGCCGGCCGAAGACGGGAATTCGGCATGCGGCATGAAGTCATGACGCTCGTGCCGAGCGAAGTTGCGCCGCATGGTCGGTAGCGGCGGTCCGGGTGTGGGGTTGCAGCGCGACCGCGCCACGCGGCTTTCGTCTTTTCGTCCCCCTGCGATCATGTCCTGAATGGCAAACGGCGAGGCCCTTGAGACCGGATTTCGGGTGTCGGTGCCGCAGAGTTCCCGTCGTTCGAGAGCTTCGATGGCGAGTTCGACCGGGAACGGGTTGGTGCTCGGGGCGACCCCCTGGTGGCCGCTTCGATGCGTTCCCACGGTTCCGGGAGCACGCAGACACGCTTGTTCAGCGTTTTCCTGCCTGCGGAATCGGTCATGGTTGTCGCTTCTGTCGGATGCGGGATGAGCCGATGCGGCCAACCCGGCATACGATCGATGCCCTCGGTCCACGGTCAGTCTGCGCTTCAACCGATCGACGCCCGGATCGAATGCGACGCCATCCTCGCTGGAAACAGGACCTGGATCGCACGTCAGCCGGCACCACCGATCAGCGGCGCGAGGCCGATACCACGATGCCCGGGAGTATTCGATCCGTGGCAGAAGGTCTGCGCGATCATGCTGCAGGCGGCGCATGCGCACGTCATCGACAGCGTGTCGATCGCCACCGATCGGTGGCAGATCTTCCCGGCACGTCAGAACGGCGCACATCTGCGACCGGTCACCCTCGTGCGCACTCCGCACCGACAGCCGCAACCCCGGTGTTGAGGGCACCGTCGGTGCGTCAGACGTGCCGAAACAACGCCATCGGGCAGGGTTGCCTGCGCACCGTCACCGCGGAAACGCATGCTCCAAAAGGAGTTGCAGCCCGCCCGGCGCTTGAGCGAGACGACCGGTGCGCGATCTTCGAGCGCGTCCCGCGTTCACGAGCCAAGGTAACAGAACGGGTCGCGCGGCGGAAGGATCCTGCGCCGTCCGTCACACAGGGCACACCGAACGCCGGAACGGTGGCGGGGTTGGTCTCGCAGTGCAGACGGTGCGTGTCTCCTGTTCCCGCAGCGGACCGGTGAACGACAACAGCGCCGGTATCACCGGCGCTGCGGTCTCGGTTCACTTGCTGCCGCAAGCACAGCGACCCTCCGTGCACCCGTTCCCGCGGCGTCACCCGTGCGGATGCGTTGGCAGTTGCACGGGCCGTTGCAGTCGGAGGCGGCCACGGCAGCACCTGCACGACCGCAGGCGGCGCTCGACAGCTACACCGTGCGCGGCGCGGGCTACTGGACCGGCGGCCGATCCAGGCTGCGGTACTGGATGGCTTCGGCGATGTGCGGCGGCTGGATCTCTTCGGCACCGGCAAGGTCGGCGATGGTGCGGCTGACCTTCAGGATGCGGACGTAGGCCCGGGCGCTCAAGCCAAGCCTGCTGAGGGCGGCCTCCAGGAGTTGCTCTCCGGCCGCGTCCAGCGTGCAGTAGCGCTGGACGTCGCGCGCGCTCATGCGCGCATTGGCGTGGTATCCCGCCTGCTGGAAACGTTCGACCTGGATTCTCCTCGCCTGGTTGACGCGTTCACGGACGGCCGTGGAGGGCTCGCCCGGCGCACGGGACGCCAGCGCCTGGTACTCGACCGCCGACACGTCCACCTGGATGTCGATGCGATCGAGCAGAGGCCCGGACACGCGGGAGCGGTAGCGGGTGATCTGCACGGGGGTGCAGCGGCATTCCTTGTGCGGATCGGAGAAAAACCCGCAGGGACAGGGATTCATGGCCGCCACCAGCATGAAGCTGGCCGGATAGTCGATGGAGCCGGCGGCCCGGGCCACCGTGATGCGGCCATCCTCCAGTGGCTGGCGCAGCACCTCAAGGACATTCCGGCGGAACTCGGGAGCCTCGTCGAGAAAGAGCACACCGTTATGGGCCAGCGACACCTCTCCCGGCTTCGGCACCGTGCCTCCGCCCACCAGTCCCGCATCGGAAATGGTGTGGTGCGGTGCCCGAAACGGCCGAATGGCCACCAGCGCACGGCCATCGAGCACCCCCGCCACGCTGTGGATCTTGGTCGTCTCCTGCGCCTCCGCCAAGGTCAGGTCCGGCAGTATGGTGGGGAGCCGCTTGGCCAGCATGGTCTTCCCGGAGCCCGGCGGCCCCATCATGAGAACGTTGTGGCCGCCGGCCGCCGCCACCTCCAGCGCCCGCTTGGCGTGGGGCTGACCGCGGACGTCGCTGAAGTCGGCGTCATGAACGGCATGCTGGCGGAACAACCGGGCGAGGTCCACCCGTGTGGGCTCGATGACGCGCTCTCCGTTCAGGAACTCCACCACCTCGGCAAGGCTTTCGACGCCGAAGACATCAATGTCCTGGACCACCGCGGCCTCGGCGCCGTTGGCGGAGGGCAGGATCAACCCCTTCAGGCCCTGCCGCCGCGCCGCCGCCGCGATGGGCAGCGCCCCGCGGACGGGCTTGACCGCACCGTCCAGGGACAACTCCCCCACCAGCACGTAGTCGGCGAGTCGGGATGCCTCCACGGCACCCTGGGCGGCGGCGATGCCCAGGGCCATGGGCAGGTCGTAGCCCGACCCTGCTTTCCTGACGTCGGCGGGCGCGAGGTTGATGGTGATCCTTTGCGGCGGGAACGGGTAGCCGCAGTTCCGCAACGCCGCCCGTACGCGCACCTTGCTCTCGCGCACGGCACCCTCGGGCAGACCGACCATGGCCAGCTCCGGGAGGCCCGAGGCGATGTCGACCTCCACCGTCACCTTGAGCGCGTCGATGCCGTGAAGCGAAACGCCGTAGATCCTCGAAAGCATGCCAGTATCACTATCGGCAGCGGCGCACCGGATCTTTAGCCGGCCTCCGGCGAAAGCCGCGCGCCAGTCATGACGCGGCGGGCGGTGCGCGCCCGGAGCGACTGAAGCGAACCGGCGGGAACGGGCAACTTGCCAGCGCCAGGAAATCCTGCCAGGATGTGTCATGGCCGGCAGGATGACGCGGAACCACCACGAAGCCCGGGCGCACGTCTGGGCTTTTTTTGTACGATTGGCTGTACGACTGCCTGTACGATTGTCTTCGAGGTGAACGGATGCTCGATCAGGAGGTCTTGCCGCTTGGACTGACGTTCGACGACGTGCTGCTGGTGCCGGCGGAGTCATCGGTCCTGCCGCTGGACACGGACGTATCCACGCGGTTGACGGAGCGCATCCAGCTCAACATTCCCCTCCTGAGCGCCGCCATGGATACGGTCACCGAATCCAGAACGGCCATCGCCATGGCCCAGGAGGGGGGGCTGGGCTTCATCCACCGCAACATGTCCGTGGAAGCGCAGGCCAGGGAGGTCGAAAAGGTCAAGAAGTTCGAAAGCGGCATGATCTCGGACCCCGTCACCGTGAGCCCCCACCAGAAGATCGCCGAGGCGCGGGTGCTGATGGAGCAGCACGGCATCTCGGGCCTGCCGGTGACGCAGAAGGGCCGGCTGGTGGGCATCCTGACCAACCGCGACCTTCGTTTCGAAAAGAATCTGGAACGTTGCGTCGACGAGTTGATGACCCGGGATCACCTGGTGACGGTGCGGGACGGCGTCGACCTCGACAAGGCCCAGGAACTGCTGCACCGCCACCGCATCGAGAAGCTGCTGGTGGTGGACGGGGACTACCGCTTGAAGGGTCTGATCACGGTGAAGGACATCGAGAAGAAGACCCGCCACCCGATGGCCTGCAAGGACGACCGCGGGCAACTCCGGGTGGGCGCCGCCGTGGGCGTGGGGGCCGACCGGGAGGAGCGCATCGACGCGCTGGTACGGTCCGGCGCCGACGTGATCGCGGTGGACACGGCCCACGGCCACGCCCGCAAGGTGCTGGAGACGGTGGCGCAGATTCGCCGCGACTATCCGGAACTGGAGATCATCGGCGGCAACGTGGCCACGGCCCGGGGCGCCCAGGCACTTGTGGACGCCGGCGTCAACGGCGTCAAGGTGGGTGTCGGACCCGGCTCCATCTGCACCACCCGGGTGGTCTCGGGGGTGGGCGTGCCCCAGCTCAGCGCCATTGCCGACTGTGCCCGGATCGGCGCCCGCACCGGCGTCCCGCTGGTGTCCGACGGCGGCATCAAGTACTCCGGCGACATCACCAAGGCACTGGCGGCCGGCGCCAGCTCCGTAATGATCGGCACGTTGTTCGGGGGCTGCGAGGAAAGCCCCGGCGAAACCGTGCTCTACCAGGGCCGTACCTACAAGGTCTACCGCGGCATGGGCTCCCTCGGCGCCATGCGCGAAGGCAGCCGCGACCGTTACGCCCAGGATGAGATCGAGGAGGATGTGAAGCTCGTCCCGGAAGGGGTCGAAGGCCAAGTGCCCTACCGCGGCACCTTGGCGGCCAACGTCTATCAACTCATCGGCGGCGTGCGCGCCGGCATGGGCTATGTCGGCTGCGGCAACATCGAAGAGCTCCAGGCCAGGGCGCGGTTCATGCAGGTCACCGCCGCCGGCCTTACCGAAGGCCACGTTCACGACGTCTTCATCACCAATGAAGCGCCCAACTACCGCAGAGAGTGATCGTCGTTCTTGATTTCGGGTCGCAGTACACGCAACTCATCGCACGCCGTGTCCGGGAAGCGCGTGTCTACTGCGAAATCCACCGCTTCGATACGCCGGTGGAAAGCCTGGCCCGCCTGGAGCCCGACGGCATCATCCTGTCCGGCGGACCCGCCAGTGTCTATGCCGGCGGCGCCCCCTCGGTGGGAGCGGAGCTGTTCCGGCTGCGCGTGCCCTTTCTGGGCATCTGCTACGGCATGGGTGTCATCAACCAGGCCATGGGAGGCTCGGTGGCAAAGGCCGCCCGGCGCGAGTACGGTCTCGCCGACCTCCACATCGACGATGACACCGATCTGTTCGCCGGCCTTGAGCAGGGGGACGGCCAGAGCGTGTGGATGAGCCACGGCGACCGGATGACATCCCTGCCCGAGCACTGGTCGGTAATCGCGCATACCGGGAACTCCCCCATCGCCGCCTTTGCCGACGACCGGCGCCTTTTCTACGGCCTCCAGTTTCATCCCGAAGTGGCGCACACCCGGAACGGGCGGACCATGCTGGAGAACTTTCTGTTCCGCATCTGCCGGTGCGCCGCCGACTGGGACATGGAGCACTTCGCCACCGCCGCGGTGGAGAAGATTCGCCGGCAGGTGGGCGGCGGACGGGTACTGTGCGGCCTGAGCGGCGGGGTGGATTCATCGGTGGCCGCCACCTTGGTGCACCGCGCCATCGGCGACCGGCTCGCATGCCTTTTCGTCAACAACGGGCTGCTGCGGCAGGGGGAGCCCGAAGCGGTGTACGAGGTCATGAGTCGACGTTTCGGCGCGGGGTTTCACTACGTGGACGCCTCCCCGCGGTTCCTCGACGTGCTGGCCGGGGTGGAAGACCCCGAAGACAAGCGCAAGCGCATCGGCAATCTGTTCATCCGCGTGTTCGAGGAAGAGACCCGCAAGCTCGGCGACTTTCCGTTCCTGTGCCAGGGAACCCTCTACCCCGACGTCATCGAATCGGTTGCCCATGCCGGGCCGTCCGCGCTGATAAAGAGCCACCACAACGTCGGCGGGCTCCCGAAGCAGATGAAGTTCGAACTGGTGGAGCCCCTGCGGGAACTCTTCAAGGACGAAGTGCGCGTGTTGGGGCAGGAACTGGACCTGCCGCACAAGTGGATCCACCGGCAGCCCTTCCCGGGCCCGGGTCTGGCCATCCGCATCCTCGGCGACGTCACCGCGGAACGGCTGCGGATCCTGCGGGCCGCGGACGCCATCGTGGTGGAGGAGGTCCGCGGCGCCGGGCTCTACGAGAGCCTCTGGCAGTCCTTCGCCGTGCTGCTGCCCATCCGCACCGTGGGTGTCATGGGCGACGAGCGCACTTACGAGAACGTCGCCGCCGTGCGGGCGGTGGACAGCCGGGACGGCATGACCGCCGACTGGGTTCCGCTGCCCGCCGAGCTGCTGGGCCGCATCTCCAACCGCATCATCAACGAGGTGCCGGGCATCAACCGGGTGGTCTACGATATCTCGTCCAAGCCCCCGGCCACCATCGAATGGGAATGACGCGCGTGAATCAGAGCTTCGTACACCTTCACTGCCACACCCAGTACAGCCTGCTGGATGGCGCCAACAAGATCGACCCGCTGATCGAGCGGGCCAGGAGTCACGGGCAACCGGCCGTGGCCATGACCGATCACGGCAACATGTTCGGTGCGGTGGAGTTCTACCGGAAGGCGGCGGCGGCGGGCATCAAGCCGATCCTGGGCTGCGAGGTATACGTGGCCCCGGGCCACCGCCACGAACGCCAGGGGGTCGACCGCGGCAACCGGGAGTACAACCACCACCTGATCCTGCTGGCCATGAACCACGAGGGCTACCGCAACCTGTGCCGGCTGGTCACCCGGGGCTACACCGAAGGATTCTACTACAAGCCGCGGATCGACAAGGAGCTGCTGCGGGAGTTCAACGAAGGCATCATCGCCCTGAGCGGCTGCCTGAGCGGCGAGATGGCCAAGGCCTTGAGCCTGGGTTCCATGGAACAGGCCCGGAAGGTGGCGGAGGCCTACCGGGCCATCTTCGACGACCGCTACTACCTTGAGGTCCAGGACAACAAGCTGCCCCTGCAGGAAAAGGTCAACGCGGGCATCCTGGAACTGGGCAAGGAGCTGTCGCTTCCCATCGTGGCCACCAACGACTGCCACTACCTCGACCCCGAGGATGCCCATGCCCACGACGTGCTGCTCTGCATCCAGACCGGCAAGGGCCACAACGACCCCAACCGGATGAAGATGGACACCAATGAGCTCTACCTCAAATCCACCGAGCAGATGCGGGAAGGGTTCGCACATCTGCCGGAGGCGGTGGAGCAGAGCGTGGCCATCGCGGAACGCTGCGACGTGGAGATCGAGTTCGGCAACTACCACTTTCCACACTACGAGGCGCCGAACGCCGAGAGCCTCGACGACTACCTGGACGCGTGCGCCCGCGAGGGTCTCCGTCGCCGTCTCAAGGACGCCGGCGCCGTCGACCGCGACGCCTATCGGGCACGGCTCGACTACGAGCTGGATGTCATCAAGAGCATGCAGTTTCCGGGATATTTCCTCATCGTCGCGGACTTCATCAACCATGCGAAGGACAAGGGCATTCCGGTGGGTCCGGGACGCGGCTCCGCCGCCGGCAGCCTGGTGGCCTATGCCCTGCGCATCACCGACCTCGATCCGATTCGGCACAATCTGCTGTTCGAGCGCTTCCTGAACCCGGAACGGCGCTCCATGCCGGACATCGACGTGGACTTCTGCATCCGCGGCCGCGATCAGGTGATCCAGTACGTCAAGGACAAGTACGGCGCCGACAAGGTGGCCCAGATCACCACCTTCGGGACCCTGAAGGCCAAGGCGGCCATCCGCGACGTGGGCCGCGCACTGGGCTTGTCCTTTGCCGAGACCGACGCCATCGCCAAGCTGGTGCCGGCTTCCAGGCAGGGGTTCGACTGCCCGCTCACGGAGGCACTGAAGCAGGAGCCGCGGCTCAATCAGCTGGCGGACGACGACCCGCGCGTGGCCAACCTCATCAACCACGCGCTGCGGCTGGAGGGCCTCACCCGGCACTCGTCGACCCATGCCGCCGGGGTGGTCATCGCCAACCGCCCGCTGGTGGACCATCTGCCGTTGTACGTAGACCGGGACGGCGGTATCGTCACCCAATACGACATGTCGAGCGTGGAGAAGATCGGCCTCATCAAGTTCGACTTCCTGGGCCTCAAGACGCTGACGCTCCTCCACGACTGCCTGGACCTGGTACGGGAGAGCCGCGGCACCGCGCCGGACCTCGAGACCCTGCCCCTGGACGACCCGGACGCCTACGGCCTGGTGGGAAGCGGCAATACCACCGGGATCTTCCAACTGGAAAGCACGGGCATCCGGGCCATGAGCGTGCGCATCAAGCCCGACTGTTTCGAGGATCTGGTGGCCATCCTCGCCCTCTACCGTCCCGGACCGCTCGACAGCGGCATGGCGGAGGAATACATCAAGCGCAAGAGCGGCACGGAGAAGACATCCTACCTGCACCCGGCCCTGGGTCCCATCCTCAAGGACACCTACGGCGTCATTGTCTATCAGGAACAGGTGATGCAGATCGCCCAGACCATGGCCGACTACAGTCTCGGGGACGCCGACATCCTGCGCCGCGCCATGGGCAAGAAGGACCCGGAGGAGATGGCCAGCCAGCGGCGGCGGTTCATCGAGGGGGCGCGCGCCAACGGCGTGCGGGACGATCACGCCACCGCGATCTTCGACCAGATGGAGACCTTTGCGCGGTACGGCTTCAACAAGTCCCATTCCGCCGCCTACGCGCTGGTTTCCTATCACACGGCCTGGCTGAAGGCCCACTACCCGGTGGAGTTCATGGCGGCCTTGATGAGTTCGGAGATGGGCGACACCGACAAGGTCATCAAGAACCTCGCCGAGTGCCGCGAGCAGGGTGTGGAGGTGCTGCCTCCGGACGTCAACGAGGGCGGCGCCGAGTTCACGGTGACGGGCGAGCGGATCCGCTTCGGCCTGTCAGCGGTGAAGAACGTCGGCGGCAAGGCCGTCGATGCCATCAAGGAAACCCGCGACCGCAGCGGACCTTTCGAGTCGCTCTTCGATTTCTGCCGGCGCGTGGACCTCAAGGTGGTCAACCGGCGGGTGGTGGAAAGCCTGATCAAGTGCGGCGCCTTCGACTCCACCGGCGTCTACCGCGCGCGCCTCATGGTGGCGCTGGACGACGCGCTGAAGGCGGGCCAGTCGTCCCAGCGGGACCGGGACAGCTCCCAGTTCGGCATGTTCGACCTGCTCGAGGTGCCGACAGCCGATCCCATGGACGCCTACACCTCCGTGGAGGAATGGACCGGAGGCCAACTGCTGGCGTTCGAGAAGGAAACCCTCGGCTTCTACATCACCGGCCATCCGCTGGACCGGTTCGAGGACTCCTGCCGTCGCCTCGGCGTGGTGACGGCGAACCAGGTCCGGGAGCACGGCAGCAACGGCGAGGTGACCATGGTGGGCGTGGTGACGGCGCTCAAGCTCAGGAACACCAAGAAGGGCGAGCGATACGCCAGCTTCAATCTCGAGGACAAGAGCGGATTCGTGGATACCATCGCGTGGCCCGACACCTACCGGCAGGCGGCCGACTGCATCGGACGCGACGACCCTATCCGGGTCAAGGGCAGACTCGACGCGGGCGAAGAGCGCGTCACCCTGATCGCCAACGACATCCTGCCGCTGGAGGAGGCCTGCGCCCAGACCATCGCCGCGCCTTCGAGCGCACCCCCCCGGGAGGTGCACTTCTACCTGAAGGAGATCAGCCGCCCGGAGTTGCAGCGCTTCCATGACCTCATCGCCGGCGCGCAGGGACAGGCGTCCGTCTATCTGCACATGACCACACCCGACCGGGAGACCCGGGTGATCGGACCCGCCAACTTCCGCATCAACCCGTCGAAGAGACTCCTGGACACCGTGCACCGTACCTTCGGCGCCCGCATCACGGCGAGAAGAAACTGATGGATACCGGACGCGAGGAACGGAACGGGCCGGCAGGGCGGGTGGAGCGTACGCTGCTGGTAGGGGCGGAGACCGCGGCTGCCGGCGGCGATGTGCCGCTGGAGGACAGCCTGGAGGAACTCCGGGGACTCGCCGCCAGCGCCGGCGCCGAGGTTATCGGCGTGTTCAGCCAGAGTTCGGGGAGAGTCCGTGCCGCCACCCTGGTGGGATCCGGAAAGGTCGAGGAGGTTCGCGCCTTTGCCGTGGAACAGCGCGCCGACCTGGTCATCTTCGACAACGACCTGACGCCGGCGCAGCAACGAAACCTGGAGGCGTCGTTGGGCCTGCGGGTGATCGACCGTACCCAGCTTATTCTGGACATCTTCGCCCAGCGCGCCCGCAGCCGCGAAGGCAAGCTCCAGGTGGAACTCGCCCAACTCCAGTACCTGCTGCCCCGGCTGACCCGACTCTGGTCCCACCTTTCCCGGCTGGCCGGCGGGATCGGCACCCGCGGTCCGGGTGAGACCCAGCTCGAGGTGGACCGCAGGCGCATCCGGGAGCGCATCGGCCGCCTCAAGCGGCGCCTGGAGGACGTCGCCAGAACCCGGCGGTTGCAGCGCAAGGAGCGCGAATCCATCCCCTGCCCCACGGTGGCGCTGGTAGGCTACACCAACTCGGGCAAGTCCACCCTGATGAACCGCATCACCGGGGCCGGAGTGCTGGTGGAGGACAAACTCTTCGCCACCCTCGACCCCAGAACCCGGGCACTGCGGCTGCCCGACGGCGAACAGGTGATGCTGGTGGACACCGTAGGCTTCATCAACAAGATTCCCCACACCCTCATGGACGCATTCAAGGCCACCCTGGAGGAGGTACGTCAGGCAGACCTGCTGCTCTGCGTGATGGACCCCACCAGTCCGCTGGCCGAACAGCAGTTCGCCATCGTCGACTCGGTGCTGGACGACATCGGCGCGGGCGAGACCGCCCGGCTGGTGGTGCCCAACAAGATCGACGTCGCCGAGGGCCTTCCGGTCTACCCGCAGAACGGCCACGAGGGTGTCTGCCCCATCTCGGCCCGCACCGGCGCGGGTATCGACAGGCTGCTGGAAACCATCGGCGGGCTGCTGGACCGGGGAAAGCAGACCCTCCGCCTGACGCTGCCGCAATCCGAGAGTGTCATCATCCCGTTCCTGCGTGCCCGGGGGCGCGTGCTCGCCGAGGAGTACGCCGGCGGCGACGTACACATCACCGCGCGGGTGACCGCAAAGGTCTCGGGACAGCTCCGGAAACTTGCCGCCGCCCCGCGCCATTGACAGGACCCCCTGCGTTTGGTAATAAATTCAGACCCTTGCGAATACGCGCGAAGGCGCACCCGAAGGTGCGTTGTGTTGTGTACCGTGTGTTGTGTACCGTGTTGCTTGATGCGTCGTGCCTTCGTCGCGTACAACACCGTGTGTTGAGCCCTTTGGTGTGTTGAGCCCTTTGTCGAGTCCCGTATCAGGTCTTTTGTTGAGTCTTATCGAGGCACGTAGCTCAGTGGGAGAGCGCTTCCTTGACGCGGAAGAGGTCGGCGGTTCAATCCCGCCCGTGCCTACCAGCCCGTGCCCGCCATTTTCCCGTTGACCTGCCGTCGAGAACGAGTCTCCTTGCCGGCGACCGCCAGGACAGCATGAAGAAGATCCGCGTGACCGTGGCCGGCGGCGAAGTCATTGAGGCCGCTCCCGGCACCCGAGCCGGAGACATCGGGATGTCGCCTTCCGATTGCCGACGCATTGTTGCGGCCAAGGTGGACGGCGCCGCCGTGGACCTTGCCCGGCCGATAACCGGGGACTGCGCCATTGAACGGATTCCCCTCGACAGCCCCGAGGGCATCGACATCCTGCGCCATTCCACCGCCCACCTGATGGCCCAGGCGGTTCAGAGCCTGTTTCCCGACACCCAGGTGACCATCGGCCCCACCACTCGGGATGGCTTCTACTACGACTTCAAGCGCGACAAACCGTTCACGCCGGAGGAGGTCGAAAAGATCGAGGAAAGGATGCGCGAACTGGCCGGGCAGGATATTTCCATCGCCCGCGAGGAGTTGCCCCGGGCGGAGGCCATCGCGCTGTTCCGCGGCATGGGGGAGGACTACAAGGTCGAGATCCTCTCATCCATTCCCGACGACACCGTTTCGCTCTATCGCCAGGGCGGCTGGATCGATCTATGCCGCGGACCCCATCTGCCCAGCACCGGGTTCATCCAGGCCTTCAAGCTCACCTCGGTGGCCGGGGCCTACTGGCGCGGCGACGAGAAGAACGAGATGCTCCAGCGCATCTACGGCACCGCGTTCCCGTCCCGGAAGCAGTTGAAGCAGCACCTGGCGCTGCTCGAGGAGGCACGCAAGCGGGACCATCGCAAGCTCGGCAAGGAACTGGATCTCTTCAGCTTCCATCCGGCGGCCCCGGCAAGCCCGTTCTTCCATCCCAAGGGAGCCCTGCTCCACAACACCCTGCTGGAGTACATGCGCGGCCTGTACCGGCGCTACGGCTACGAGGAGGTGATCACGCCCCAGATATTCGACGCCAGCCTGTGGCACCGCTCCGGGCACTACGACCACTACAAGGACAACATGTACTTCACCCGCATCGACGAGCGCGAGTTCGGGGTGAAGCCCATGAACTGCCCGAGCCACACGTTCATCTACGCATCGAAGAAGCGCTCCTATCGGGACCTGCCGTTGCGCCTGGCTGACTTCGGGAGGCTGCACCGCTACGAGAAGTCCGGAGTCACCGCGGGGCTCACCCGGGTGCGCAGCTTCTCGCAGGACGATGCCCACATCTTCTGCACCCCGCCGCAGATCGAGGAGGAAGTCGACCGCCTGCTTGACATGCTCCGCGAGGTGTATCATAGGTTCAACTTCGAAGATCCGGAGGTCTTCCTCTCCACAAGGCCGGACCAATACCTGGGGGCTCTGGAAACGTGGGAGCGGGCCGAGGCCGCACTGGCCGCATCGCTGAAGAAACGGAACGCAGCCTATGAGATCAGCGAAGGCGACGGGGCCTTTTATGGCCCGAAGATCGATTTCGTCGTCAAGGACGCGATGAAGCGTGGCTGGCAGCTCGGCACCGTCCAGCTCGACTTCTCCATGCCCGAAAGGTTCGACCTTGGTTATGTCTCGCCTGCCGGAGACCTTGAACGGCCGGTGATGATTCACAGGGCGATTCTCGGCTCCATCGAACGCTTCATGGCGTTGTTGATCGAGCACACCGGAGGGGCCTTTCCCCTGTGGCTGGCCCCGGTGCAGTCGCGCATCGTGACCGTCACGGATCGGCAGAAACCGTACGCCGCCACCGTGCGCGACCGGCTGCTGGCGGACGGATGGCGGGTGGAACTGGACGAGCGCAACGAGAAGCTCGGCTTCAAGATCAGGGAAGCACAGGTGGCGAGGATCCCTTACGCGCTGGTCATCGGCGACAACGAAGTGCAGCATGGCACGCTGTCGGCGCGGAAGCGCGGCGGCGAGAACCTTCCGGCCATGTCCGTCGAGGCGTTCCTCGGCAGGTTGCGGGACGACCTGCGGCAGGAAACGGAGCCGGTCCGGTGATACCGGGTCAGCTTTTTACAGGAGGTGCCTTATAGCGCGGCCCACAAGAATCAACCAGCAGATCCGGGCACGCGAGGTTCGCGTCATCGATGCGGACAGCGGGCAACTCGGGGTCATGCCGTTGCATGAAGCACTGGGCATCGCCGAGCAGAAGGAACTCGATCTGGTGGAAGTGGCCCCGGACGCGCAGCCGCCGGTGTGCCGCCTGCTGGACTACGGCAAGTTTCGCTACCTGCAGAAGAAGAAGACCCAGGAGGCGAAACGGAACGCCACTTTCGTTGCCGTCAAGGAAGTCAAGATGGGGGCCCGGACCAACCAGCACGACCGGGACTTCAAGATCAGGAACATCCGGCGCTTCCTCGAACGGGGACAGCGTGTCAAGGTGTCGGTGTTCTTTCGCGGCCGGGAGATCACGCACCCGGAGCTCGGCCGGGCCATGCTCAACGGTGTCTTCGATGAAGTGCAGGATCTGGCGAAACTGGACGTGTCGCCGAAGCTGGAGGGCCGGAACATGGCCATGCTTCTGACACCCAAGGCCAACGCCTGACACGAAACCGCTGAAGACAAGGAAATCCACGATGCCCAAGATGAAGACAAAGAGGGGGGCCGCCAAGAGGTTCAAGGTCAGCAAGAGCGGAAAGGTCATGAGGCGGCGCGGCTTCACGAGCCATCTTCTGTCCGCCAAGGGCCGGAAGCGGAAACGCCGCCTGAGACAGGCCGAGTCGGTATCGAACTGCGAAACCAGGACCATGCGCCGCCTCATTCCCTACCTGTAGGGAAAGACCGGCCGGAGACTTGCGTCCCGCGGCACACCGGCGGGACCCGTTGAAACCACCACCTGTTCGGAACGAAGTGCCCGGGCGCGCCCTCACCGGCGGCGCCCCCTTCGATATGGGTTCAAGGAGCGAGCGCGATGTCCAGAGTCAAGGGCGGACCGGCTTCCCGCCGGCGCCGAAGAAAGATCATGAAGCTGGCCAAGGGGTACGTCGGCGGCCGCCGCAGGCTTTACCGCACGGCCAGGGAGACCGTCGAGCGCGGGCTGGTCTACGCCTACCGGGACCGGCGGGTGCGCAAGCGAACGTTCCGGGGCTTGTGGAACATACGCATCAGCGCCGGCGCGCGGGTCCACGGATTGTCCTACAGCCGACTGATTCACGGCCTGAAGGAGGCCGGGATGGAACTGGACCGCAAGATCCTGGCGGATATCGCGGCATGTGACGCGGCCGCGTTCGACCAGATCGCCCAGCGCGCCAAGCTTGCACTCGAGTCCCGGACCCAAGCCTGACCTTCGGCCCCGCCCATGATCGAGACTCTCGAGAAGCTCCATGAGGAGGTCGTCGGGCGCCTTGAGAAGTGCGCCTCGGAACAGGAACTGGAGCAGGTCCGCATCGACTACCTGGGGCGCAAGGGCGGGAAGCTCACCACGCTGCTGCGCGGGCTCCGGGAACTGCCGGCCGACCAGCGGCCGCAGGCAGGCCAGGAGCTGAACCGGCGGCGGGCCGAATTGGAGAGCCTTCTCGAGGCCCGCCTCAAGGGTCTCCGGGAAAAGCCGAACCCCCTGTTGGACGGTGCCCCGCGCCTCGACGTCACCCTCCCCGGCAACCGCCCGGAGCGGGGCCGCGTGCATCCCCTCACCCGGGTCACGGACGAGATCATCGATGTCTTCACCGGCATGGGTTTCGAGATCGCCCGGGGGCCGGACGTCGAGGACGACTACCACAACTTCGAGGCGCTGAACATTCCCCGGGATCATCCGGCCCGGGACATGCAGGACACCTTCTTCGTGTCCGCGGATCACGTGCTGCGCACCCACACGTCACCGGTGCAGATCCGCGTCATGGAGCAACGCCGGCCGCCGCTGCAGGTCATCGCTCCGGGTACCGTCTACCGCCATGACGACGACGCCACCCACTCCCCCGTGTTCCACCAGGTGGAGGGCTTCATGGTGGACCGCCACATCACCTTCGGGGATCTGAAGGGCGTCCTGACCCACTTCCTGGAACAGATCTTCCAGGACGACGTGCGCGTCCGCTTCCGCCCGAGCTTCTTCCCGTTCACCGAGCCCAGCGCCGAGGTGGACATCGGCTGCATCCTGTGCCAGGACGCCGGGGACGCGGGCGGCTGCCGCGTGTGCCGGGGGTCGGGCTGGCTGGAGATCCTCGGCTCGGGAATGATCGACCCCAACGTGTTCCGCTTCGTGCGCTACGATGCCGAGACCTTCTCGGGCTTCGCCTTCGGCATGGGCGTGGAGCGCATCGCCATGCTGAAGTACGGGATCGACGACATCCGGATGTTCTTCCAGAACGACATCCGCTTCCTGAAACAGTTTCCGGCCTAGGAGCCTGTGCCGCAGGACGCTTCGAGGACGCTTCGGGATGTGACCGGTGGGATAGCATGACCAGATTTTCGTCCAAAATGCCAGAAACGTGTAGCCTTGTCCCATTATTGGACATTGATCGGGCGCCAAGTGGGATTCTGGTGGATCTCTGTCCCACGAAAACTTTCTGCGGCACAGACTCCTAGGGATCTCCCCGGCAAATCGATCATGAAGCTGACTTTCAACTGGCTGATGGAGTTGGTGAAGGTTCCTGCCGGCGGAGAGCCGTTCGGTCCCCGGGAACTGGCCGAGCGGCTGACCCGGGGCGGGCTGGAGGCGGAGGCGGTCAAGCCCCTGGCGGACGATGCTGGCGCGGTGATCGTCGAAGTGGCCGGCGTCCGGCCCCATCCCGATGCCGACCGCTTGTCCGTGTGCGAGGTCCACGACCGGGGCGCGCCCCTGCGCATCGTGTGCGGCGCCCCCAATGTGCGGCCAGGCATGAAGACGGCGTTTCTGCGCGCGGGCTCGGTGCTGCCGTCGGGACAGGCCATCGAGCGCCGCTCCATCCGGGGGGTGCGCTCCGACGGAATGCTCTGCTCCGAGAAGGAGCTGGGGTTTTCCGACGACCACCAGGGCGTCATGGAGCTGCCCGGGGACGCGCCCGCGGGCGGCTCGCTGCACACCTGGCTGGGCCTTGACGACTGGGTGCTGGACGTCGGCGTCACGCCCAACCGGGGGGACTGTCTGAGCGTGCTGGGCCTGGCGCGGGAGACCGCGGCGATCACCGGAGGACACCTGCGGATTCCCGTCATCCCCGACCACCTCCGCAACCACCCGCCGGTGCTACCGGTCCCGGTGGAGATCCTGGACCCGGTGGCGTGTCCGCGCTATTCGGCCCGGCTGATCCACGGCCTCCGGCCGGCGCCGTCGCCCCCGTGGCTCCGCTTCCGGCTCGAAGCCTGCGGCATCCGCTCCATCAATCACATCGTCGACGTCACCAACTACGTCATGCTGGAGACGGGCCAGCCGCTCCACGCCTTCGACGCCCGCAGCATCGCCAGCGGCCGTATCGTGGTGCGCACGGCCGGCGATACGGACACGTTGACCACTCTCGACGGTTCCGAACGGCGGCTCCATCCCGACGACCTGCTGATCTGCGACGGCGACACCCCCGCGGCCCTGGCCGGAGTCATGGGCGGGACGGGTTCGGAGGTCACCGGCGTCACCGCATCAGTGCTGCTGGAGAGCGCCCATTTCGACCCTCTGACCATCCGGCGGACCGCCCGGCGCATGGGAATGCATACCGAAGCCTCGCACCGGTTCGAGCGCGGTGTGGATCCGGATGGAACGCGCTACGCCATGGACCGGGCGGTGGCGTTGTGGGAGGCCATGGGCGAGGTCGAGGTGGTGCCCGGTTTCGCCGACGTCTACCCGGGCGCCCGGGAGCCGGCCGAGGTCACGCTGCGTTACGCCAGCGTCAAGCGCGCCCTGGGGGTGGAGCTGCCGCGCGACCGCGTCCACGGCATCATCGAATCCCTGGGAATCGAACTCCGGCGCCGTTCGGAGCAGGAACTGGTGACGGTCCCCCCTTCGTACCGCTTCGACCTGACGCGGGAGGCGGACATCATCGAGGAACTGGCGCGGCTCCACGGCTACGACCACATACCGGCGACGCTGCCGGCGTTGGGAATGGGGGGCCGGAGGGATCCGCTGCTGCGCTGGATGCGCAAGGCGCGCTCGCTGCTCACGGCCCGGGGGCTCAGCGAGGCGGTGACGCTGCCCTTCTGCTCGGCGGCGATGAACCGGACCTTTCCCGGGCTGTGGGGCGGGGACGGCAAAGCCGTACGCATCACCAATCCGCTGCGGCAGGAAACGGACGAGATGCGCCGGAGCCTGCTTCCCGGCCTGATCGACAACCTGCGCGACCACGCCGAGCGGCGCCACGAGAGCTCGATGATCTTCGAGTTGAACAAGGTGTTCTCGATCGGGGGCGACGGGGCCTGCACCGAGCGGATGAGCGCCGCCGGCCTGATCCGGGGCCATCGTCCCCGGCGGGGCATGAAGGTGCAACACCGGGCCTTCGTCTTCGCCGACATGAAGGGCATCGTGGAGGACCTCCTGGAAGGCCTCGGCCAGGCCGAGCCCCGCTGGACCGTGGACGCGCCACCGCCTTTCCTGCACCCCGGGGGATTCGCCACGGTCCGTGCGGGGGGCGCGGCCGTGGGCTGTGTTGGCGAGATAAGTGCGCGAATTCGCAAGGAGCTGGACCTTCCCCCCTTCTTCCTCTTCGAACTTGACTTCGGTGCCATCGTTCACTATGCTCAGCCGGACTTCAAGGTCCGCCCGATTTCCCGTTTCCCTGCGGTGGAGCGCGACCTGGCCATCATCGTGGCGGAAGATTTCCCGAGCCAGACCGTGATCGACTGGGTGAGGGAGCGGGACCGCGCTCTCATTGAACGGGTGGACATCTTCGACGAGTACACCGGCGCTCCCATCAGCAAGGGCAGGAAGAGTCTGGCCTACAAGGTCTTCTACCGATCAGCGGAGCGGACCCTCACCGATCACGAGGTGAACACGGTGCACGAGGAGTTGACGCGTCGGCTCTGTGCCGCGTTCGACGCCGCGTTGCGGTAGCGGATCTTCGCCGGACTCCTCGGAGGAGGGCAATCATGACCAAGGCC
The DNA here is from genome assembly GCA_964291295.2 of uncultured Binatia bacterium (SeqCode). Lineage (GTDB taxonomy): Bacteria > Desulfobacterota > Binatia > UBA9968 > JAJDTQ01 > JAJDTQ01. The sequence goes on from OZ219754.1 coordinate 334,466, forward strand.
GATATCGTCAATCGGATCTATGAGCGGGTGGGCTTCTCCAAGAAAGAGGCCACCGACGTCGTCGAAGGCACTTTCGAGATCATCAAGGCCCACCTCGAAAAGGGCGACAAGGTGAAGATCTCGGGGTTCGGAAACTTCGTCATCCACGGCAAGCAGCCGCGCAAGGGCCGAAACCCCCAGACCGGCCAGGAGATCACCATCGCGGGGCGCAAGGTGCTGACCTTCAAGCCCAGCCAGACCCTGAAAAAGAACATGAACTCCGAACCCGCCGGGACCGGGGAAACCGAAAGCCTGGTGGTTCCGTGATATCCTTGGATCCATGGTGGCAGTCATTCCCGACAAGCTCTACTTCAAGATCGGCGAGGTCAGCGCCCTCCTGAAACTCAAGCCGCACGTGCTGCGTTACTGGGAAACCGAGTTCGACATCCTGCACCCGGGCAAGGCGCCCTCCCGACACCGTCTCTACAAGCGCAAGGACGTGGAGTTGCTGCTCCGGATCAAGCAACTGCTGCATGCCGAAGGGTACACCATCGAAGGCGCCCGCAAGAAACTCAGGCAGCGTCACCCGGACACGTGGCCGAACCCGGAGTACAGGGAGACTCTCCTGCAGATCAAGGAGGAGCTGACCTCCCTCCGGGACATGATATCCTGACCGGCCATCCCGCGGATCCCGAATTGACCCGTCCCCGGTTGAGTGTTAAGACCTTTCAGTCAGTGTCGGGGCGTAGCGCAGCCTGGTAGCGCACACGCTTGGGGTGCGTGTGGTCGCTGGTTCAAATCCAGTCGCCCCGACCATTTCTTGCCGGCACCCCGGGAGTCCTCCCACCGCGTCGACCCATGACCGTCCGTTCCAAAGACCGCAGCAGCGCGGGTTTCGAGGGTGCCCGGGAGCGGATGGTCCAGACCCAGTTGCTTGACCGCGGGGTTCACGACGCACGCGTGATCCGTGCCATGCGCAAGGTGCCGCGCCATCTGTTCGTGGAGCCGGCCCTGGTGAACCGCGCCTACGACGACGACCCGCTGCCCATCGGCGCGAAACAGACCATCTCCCAACCCTATATCGTCGGTTACATGCTTCAGGCCCTGGAGTTGAAGGGCACGGAACGCGTCCTGGAGGTCGGCACCGGATCCGCCTACCAGACGGCTCTCCTGGCCGAGTTGTGCGCCAATGTCTTCTCGGTGGAAAAGCTCCGGACCCTGGCCGTGCAGGCACGGAACCGCCTCGACGGCCTGCGCTACTACAATGTGGCGATCCACATCGGCGACGGCACTCTCGGCTGGTCGGAACACGCCCCCTACGATGCCATCATCGTGGCCGCGGGGGCGCCCGGGCTGCCGGCGCCGCTGGCCCGGCAACTCGCGGCCGGCGGCAGGCTCATCCTTCCCATCGGCAACGATCAGTCCCAGACCCTGAAACTTGCGGCGCGGAGTCCCACCGGCCTCGAAGAAACGGACCTCGGAGGATGCCGGTTCGTCAAGCTGCTGGGGAGATACGGTTGGCCGGGCTGACCTTTCGCGTTGTCGGGCTGCTCCACCTCATCCTCCTCCTTGCCGTATCCGGTTGCAATTACGGCGGCAACCGCGGCCTTGCCCGCCCCGCGCCCGGACAGGCTCCGGGCAAGGCCCCCGGGGATCGCGGCATCTACCACATCGTCAGCAAGGGCGAGACCCTCTATCGCATCGGCAAGGCGTACGGGATAGACCACGCCGCACTGGCGCGCATCAACAAGGTGGCCAATGTGCGGAAAATCCGCATCGGCAACCGGCTGTTCATTCCCGGCGCCACCCGTCGACTGCCCGTCCGGATCATCACCCCGGTCAAGAAACGCAAGGCGCCGCCGACTCGAACCGCTTCCGGGAAGACCGCGGCCGGCAAGGCGCAGACGTCCCGCAGGAAGACCGCGGCCGGCAAGGCGGCCCGCGCTCCGGCCGCGGCGCGCAAGGCCCGGGTGACCCGCTCCCAAGTCAGGCGGTCCCCGCCGGCGAAGCGGTCGAAGTCGGGTTTCGCCTGGCCGGTAAAGGGGAAAGTCACCGCCAGATTCGACTCGCGCCCGGACAGCCTGAACGACGGCATCGACATCGCCGCGCCGGCGGGCACCCCGGTCCGGGCAACGGCGGCCGGGCAGGTCATCTACAGCGACCACCTGCGCGGCTACGGGAACGTCATCATCGTGCGCCACCGGGGCGGCTTCGCATCGGTCTACGCGCACAATCGCCGGAACCTCGTTCGGCCGGGACAAAGGGTACGCCGCCAGCAGGTCATTGCCGAAGTCGGCAACACCGGCCGGGTCACCCGCCCTCACCTGCACTTCGAGATCCGCAGGAACAACATCGCCCGAAACCCGCTTTCCTATCTCCCCTGACTGTGCTAGCCCAAGCCGCATGATCCGCACTCTCGACGACATCCGCGCCACCATTCGCGACATTCACGACTTCCCCAAGCCCGGCATCGTGTTCAAGGACATCACGCCGCTCATCAGCAACGGGCCGTTGTTCGGCAGGACCATCGACCTGTTGGCCGAGCGCTACGACAGCGCATCGGTGGACACGGTGGTGGGGGTCGAGTCCCGCGGTTTCATCATCGGCGCAGCCTTGGCCTATCGGCTGGGCAAGGGCTTGTGCGTGATCCGGAAGCCCGGGAAGCTCCCTCATGACACGCTGCAGGCGACCTACGAGCTGGAATACGGCAGCGACACCCTGGAGGTGCACAGCGACGCCCTGACCGCCGGCTCCCGCGTGTTGCTGGTGGACGACCTCGTTGCCACCGGAGGCACGGCGGCGGCCGCGGCCGCCTTGGTGGAGCAACTCGGCGCCACGGTTTTCGAGCACGCCTGCATCATCGAACTGGGCTTTCTCAATCCACGCGCGAAGATCGACCAAGAGCTGTTCTCCCTCGTCCGCTACGACTCCGAGTAGGCGCCGGCATCCCGGAACCGCAGCCTTCCAGTTCCCGGCCCCTGGTGTCGCCGCACCCTCCGTCATCTCCACGCAGGCGGGAATCCGCCCCCGCGGTTTCCTTGACGCCACGAGTCCGACTGCTATAGAAGTGGAAGGTGCAGGCGACTCCGTCCCGACCCCGTCAAGCGTGATGCGGGAACGAAGCCGCAATACGGCACGGCGAGTCCCTGAAGGGAGGCCAGTCATGTCCAGCAAGAATGGCGAGATCAGCGAGAAGGCCGTGATCACCACGGATCCGTTCCCCGCCTCCAACAAGGTCCACGTATCCGGGCCGGGTTTGCACGGGGTCCGGGTGGCCATGCGCGAGATCAGCCACGGCGCGGCGGGCACCCACGGACACGGCGCCAACGGGAACGCCGAACGCCCGCGCCTTCGCGTCTACGACACCTCGGGCCCCTACACCGACCCCACCGCTCGAATCGACGTGCGGCGTGGACTCGAGCCGCTGCGGCTGGACTGGGTCGCCGCCCGCGGCGACACGGTGGAGACGGCGCCGCACCATCGGGCCAACGGCACGGAGGGCGCCCGCTTTCCCGAGATGGCGCGCCGGCCGGTGCTGCGGGCCCGGCCCGGGGGCAACGTGAGCCAGATGCACTACGCGCGGCGCGGCATCATCACCCCGGAAATGGAGTACATCGCCGTCCGCGAGAACATCGGCCGCGAGGCCGCGCTCAACGGCGAGGGCGCCAGCCACCATGCCGGCAACCGTTTCGGAGCGGCGATCCCCTCCCTCGTCACGCCGGAGTTCGTCCGCGACGAGGTAGCCCGGGGGCGAGCCATCATTCCCTGCAACGTCAACCATCCCGAGACCGAGCCGATGATCATCGGCCGCAACTTCCTGGTGAAGATCAACGCCAACATCGGCAACTCGGCCGTCACCTCCTCCGTCGAGGAAGAGGTGGAGAAGATGATCTGGGCCACGCGCTGGGGCGCGGACACGGTCATGGATCTTTCCACCGGCGCCAATATCCACGAGACCCGGGAATGGATCCTGCGGAACTCGCCGGTGCCCATCGGCACCGTCCCCATCTACCAAGCGCTGGAGAAGGTCCAGGGCAAGGCGGAAGAACTGACCTGGGAGATCTATCGCGACACGCTCCTCGAGCAGGCCGGGCAGGGCGTCGACTACTTCACCATCCACGCCGGCGTGCTGCTGCGCTACGTGCCGATGACCGCCGGGCGCCGGACCGGCATCGTCTCCCGCGGCGGCTCCATTCTCGCCAAGTGGTGCCTGGCCCACCACCGCGAGAACTTCCTCTACACCCGTTTCGAGGAGATCTGCGAGATCATGAAGGCTTACGACGTGGCCTTCTCCCTGGGCGACGGACTCCGTCCCGGCAGCATCGCCGACGCCAACGACGAGGCCCAGATGGGCGAACTTGCCACCTTGGGCGAACTCACCCGCATCGCCTGGCAGCACGACGTCCAGGTCATGATCGAGGGGCCGGGCCACGTACCCATGCACTTGGTCCAGGAGAACATGACCCGGCAGCTCGAGCTGTGCCACGAGGCACCGTTCTACACCCTGGGGCCCCTGACCACCGACATCGCGCCGGGCTACGACCACATCACCAGTGCCATCGGCGCCGCCATGATCGGCTGGTACGGCACCGCCATGCTTTGCTATGTGACCCCCAAGGAGCACCTGGGGCTGCCCAACAGAAAGGACGTCAAGGACGGCGTCATCACCTACAAGATCGCCGCCCACGCCGCCGATCTGGCCAAGGGCCATCCCGGCGCCCAGATCCGTGACGACGCCCTGAGCGACGCCCGTTTCGAGTTCCGCTGGGAAGACCAGTTCAATCTAAGCCTTGATCCGGACACCGCCCAGGAGTTTCACGACGAGACCCTGCCGGCCCAGGGAGCCAAGGTGGCGCACTTCTGCTCCATGTGCGGCCCGCATTTCTGCTCCATGAAGATCACCCAGGACGTGCGCGATTACGCCGCCGGCAAGGGCATGGCCGCCGAACAGGCCCTGAACGCGGGCATGCGGGAGAAGGCCGAAGAGTTCAGGAAGGCCGGCAGCGAGATCTACCGGAAGGTGGAAGCCGACGAGGTGGAGGCGGACGAGAAGGCGGCGCCGTAGGGACGCCGCGCGGCCGAAGCGACAAGGGGATAGGTCCCGAGGGGAAGCCGTTCCCGCCGCCCGGAGCGCATCCCTTGCTCAGAAGAGCCTGCCGCCGTCGGGCACCGGGCGGTCGGGGGCGATCATCACCACCTCGCCGTCAGCATCGGGGAAACCCAGCACGAGAATCTCGGACCGGAACGGTCCGATCTGCCTGGGCCGGAGGTTGACCACGGCGGCCACCTGCCGGCCCACCAGCGCTTCCGCGCTGTAGTGGCGCGTGACCTGGGCGGAACTCTTGCGCTCGCCGATCCCGGGGCCGAAATCCACGTACAGCTTGAAGGCGGGCTTGCGCGCTTCGGGAAAGGGCTCGACCCGGGTGATGGTGCCGACGCGGACGTCGACCTTCAGGAAATCGTCGAAGCGGATCTCGGCCATCCCGCCAGTCAGAGGAGCGCCTTCAGGGCGGCCTCGTCGAAGCCCACCACCTTGCGCTTGCCCTTGAGGGTCACCGGACGCCGCAGCAGGTTCTGGTCCCCGAGCATCAACCGGATGGCCTCTTCCCGGTTGGGAGGGTTGTCCTTCATCTTCCGCTCGCGGTAGAGGGGCGTCCGGGTATTGAGGAAATCGGTCACGGGTCCGCCGCCGATGATGGCCTCCAGCTCATCGCCGGTCAAGGGCCGCCTGCCGTACTCCCGCTCCTCCAGCTCCGCCCCCTGTGACTGCAAGAAACTTCTTGCCTTGCGACAGGTGGTTCAGGTGTTCTTGTAATAGAATTTCAGCTTGGCCACGGATGGGATCCCCCCGGCTGATCGTCTTCGGTCGTCTCAGCCCACGTACCGGCTCACGTCGACGCGTTTCATGGCCTCCATCGGCACCTGATTGCGGATGGGAAACTCGCCTTCCAGGGGCCGGGTGGCGTCCACCACGGCAACGCTGTCGCCGAGCCAGCCGCGGAAATTCTGGACCTCCCGGATGACATCCAGATCCCGGTCCCAGTGGGTACGGGTACCCACCGCCCACAGCACCTCGCGTTCGTTGAACACATCCACGTCATCGTCCACCACCACGCACAGCTTGAGGTTCGGCATGTCGGTGAAGGCCTGCATGGCGGCTTTCCTGGGCTCGTTGGCGAATTTCTTGTCGATGGAGATGTAGCAGATCACCCGGCCGCAGCCCGAGGGCGGCAGGTGGATGGCCTTGATGCCGTGGATGTTGCGCTTGATGGAGTTGTAGACACTGCCTTCCTTGGTGATGCCGCCCAGATTCCAGTGGTCCTTCTGGCCGGCCCAGATGTCCTGGAGGATCGCGTTCTTCCGATGGGTGACGGCGGTGACCTCGACGATGGGCACGTCCATGGTCACCTGATAGTAGCCCAGCACCTCGCCGAAGGGGTTCTGGGAACGCCGCACGTTGGGCGGCACCTCGCCCTCGATGATGATCTCCGCGTCGGCGGGCACGAGGAAGTCCTCGCCCCAGGTGACCGACGGCGTCAGGTGCAGCGGCTCGCGCATGAACGCCGCGGCGCTCTGGTAGTCGTCGTTGCCGTAGGGCGTCATGCAGCAGGATGAGAAGTAGAAGGCCGGGTGATGCCCCAGCACGATGATCACCGGCGCCCGCTGATCCTTGGCCTCGTTCTCGGTAACGATGGCTTCCAGATGATGGTGCTTGTGGGCCGAGAAGCTCATGGTGCGGCCGTCATAATAGAGATTCTTGGTGAACGTGATGTCGTAGAACGGCTCCTGCGCGCCCTTCATGACGCAGGCCATGGTCCAGTAGGGGCCGACGTCCAGGTCGTGGTGCATGGGGATGGGAAAGCGCGCCAGATCCACCTCCGACCCCCGCAGCACGACCTGCCGGCACGGCGCGCTGTCGGGCGGGACCATCTCCGTGTCCCCTTTCTCCTTCTCCAGCCGCGAGACCTCCAGGCTCAGCTCCATCTTCGACCTGAGGTCGCCCATGCCGATGCCGTCGGCGCAGAACTGCCGGCTGACCCAGGGATTGTAGAAGAGCGGGAACGGCGACGGCTGCCCTTCCAGCGTCTTCACGTTCTCGAACAGCACCATCTTCTCGAGCCCGCGGTCGTCGAGGTGCTTGAGGAAGGCGATGGTCTCGCACCGGTTGGGGTCGATGGGGTCCGTCACCCGGATCAGATCACCCGGACGCCGGCTCTCCTCTTCCGCAATGAATTCATGGAGGTCTCTCATGGTCGGATCTCCCTGGCTGGCGCGTTGCCGCGCGTACAGGACAACGCGTACAGGACACTTAGACGATCACGGCGGCGGGCGCAAGATCCGTGCGGGACCTACCGCCGCCCCCCGGACAGGGACGCGGTCAGCCACTCCAGGTAGCTCTCGCTCCCCTTGGCGACGGGAACAGCGATGATCTCCGGGACATCGTAGCCGTGGAGTGCATGGACCCTTTCCTTGAGCCGTTCGAAGAGGTCCGCGCGTGTCTTGACGATGAGGAGATCCTCGGTATCGCGCTCCAACCGGCCATCCCACGTGTAGGTGGACTCGATTCCGGGCACGCGGTTGACGCAGGCTGCCAGCTTCTCGCGCACCAGCGCACCGGCCAGCTCCCTGGCATTTTCCCCCGATGCCGTGATGTAGACCACCAGGAATTCACCCATGTCAACGATTCCGATTCCTTGGAACAGAGCCGCGGCGCGTCCGTTTGCGCGTCCAACCTTTGTATGGTTTATTTCGTCTCTTGCATAGGGCGAACCGTCGGACCGGCCGCCTGCCCGGTCCCCTGCAATCGCGGGTGCCTGCAACACGGGTGCCTTGTATCCAGCTTATTCCCGAACAGCGATCCAAGAACGAGGTGGAGACTCGAATGGAGACCATCGATTTTGCCAAGGGTGGAGGAATCGTGCCGGTGGTGGTGCAGGATGACGGCACTCTGGACGTCCTCATGCTGGCCTACATGAACCAGGAGGCTTTCGATCTCACCCGGAAGACCGGCAAGGCCCATTACTACAGCCGTTCCCGGGACAAGCTGTGGCTCAAGGGCGAAGAGTCCGGCCACGTCCAGGAGGTCCGGGACATTCTGGTGGACTGCGACAACGACACGCTCATCCTCAAGGTCGTCCAACACGGCGGCGGGGCATGCCACATGGGATACCGCACCTGCTTCTTCCGCCACGACGCGGGCGTCGACTGGGAGATCTGCGCCGAGAAGGTCTTCGATCCCGAGGAGGTCTACAACAGGTGAGCCAACTCAAGCTGGGGCTTCCCAAGGGAAGCCTCGAGAACTCCACCATCGAGTTGTTCCGCAAGTCGGGATGGAAGATCACCGGCATGAACCGGAGCTACTTCCCCTCCATCGACGACCCCTCTCTGAACTGCAGCGTCGTGCGCGCGCAGGAAATGTCCCGCTACGTGGAGGACGGCACCCTGGACGCCGGCATCACCGGCAAGGACTGGATCCAGGAGAACGACAGCCAGGTCGAGTACATCACCGAACTGGTCTACGCCAAGACGAGCTTTCGGCCGACACGCTGGGTGCTGGCGGTCCCCCACGACTCGCCGGTGCGGAAGATCGAGGATCTCAAGGGAAAGAAGATCGCCACCGAGATGGTCAACTTCACCCGCCGGCTGTTCGAAGCCCGCGATACGCCGGTGGACGTGGAATTTTCCTGGGGCGCCACCGAAGCCAAGGCCGCCGAGGGCCTGGCCGATGCCATCGTGGAGGTGACCGAGACCGGAGGTACCATCCGCGCCCACGGCCTCCGCATCGTCGCCGACCTGCTGGAATCCGCGCCCCAGCTCATCGCCAACAAGGAGGCCTGGCGGGATCCGTGGAAGCGCGCCAAGATCGATCAGATCAGCATGCTCCTGCAGGGCGCCCTGGCCGCGGAGCACAAGGTCGGCATCAAGATGAACGTCATGGAGGCCGACCTGGAGAAGGTCATCGACCTGATCCCCAGCGTGACCGCGCCCACGGTCGCGACCCTCTACCAGACCCCCGCCCTGGGGGGCCGCAAATGGTTCTCCATCGAGAGCATCATCGCCGAGGACGTCGTGCGCGAACTCATCCCGGAACTCACGCGCAACGGCGCCGTGGGCATCGTCGAGTACCCGCTGAACAAGGTGATCTGAGCAGACGCCGGCGGCGACCCGGCCCACGCCACGACGATACTCGCCAAAGCCCGGGTCACCGCACCGCGCTGCGAGAACAAACGCCTTGTCCTCAGTTCTTGATACGACACAACTGTTCCTTCCTGACTCCTCATCACTCCGAATCAACTTGCCACTCAGGACACGTTCATACCACGCCCCAAGCTCCCGGCCATCAGGACCGCACATAGATTGAACAGGGTGTGAATCTACGGTTGCGCTCGCATCAGTCCCTTTGACGGGTTCCCACGGTTGTCTCGCCGCCACCGTTCTTTTGAAGAAAATCCGGGCAGAGTTTGCGAACCACCGACATCACCAAATCCCGCATGACAACCAGTGCCGGCAGCACTTCTCGATCTTGCATGACATCCCCCATTTGGTCGAACTTCATCTTGAACTCGAAGACATCGACCGCCTTTATAATCGCGTCCGGATGGGGTGTTTTGACGAACTCAAACTGGAAAATGACTTCTCCTTCTCTATTCGGGCGTGCGTTCGACGGGGGTCCATCTGGGGGTAGAATCAAAGTTGCCTCCTCCTTGGTATCTACCAGGAATGTTCCACCGGACCGCATGTCCACGCGGGCCGCCACGGCCAACAGGAGGCGGTGCTTATCCATTATGTTGAGATGGTGCAACTGATAGAGAACAGCCTGTTCGGGGTCTGGCGATGTTTGGTACGGTTGCAAACGCTCAATCACTTGGACGGCCTTGCCGGGCACTCCCTTCACGACACCTTTCCTTATGGCACGTTGATACTGGTCCTCGCTCCGACAAACCGGGAACGTCAGCCTTGTGGGATCACCTCTTCCGCCAGCGAGAACGAATATCAGATGGTCAAGCACGGTTCGTAGGTGGTAGACAATCTCGCCGATCAGAACGGAGAACTGAGGAGGCAAGACAGGGTTGCCTGACGCCAGAAAGCGATACTTTTGCGTCTCCTGATCTAGATCACTCGCCACCCTGTAGTTTTCGGCAAAGAAGGCATTGCTTTCGCGTTCCAAGGACGCGAGCAAGTTGTTTGCCCGTTCGATCTTGGCATACAGATTCTCAAACATGAGAGCAGCTCGCCGGGCCGCCACCAATCCGCCTGGTCATCGACACTGGAAACCTCTACATCGCCCGCAGCAAAATCTGATACTGCTACAAGAACAAGAATAGGGGTCAGTGTAACGAACAACATATGACTTCTTGCCCTAATCTGGCCACCGGGCAGAAACATCATACTCGAATAATTCTCTTTTGGAATTTCTCTTCCGAATCACGCGACACCGGACGTCGTCAAAGCCGATGTCTTCAAGCATCGCCACGTACAGCCGCTCCACCGGCAACAAGGTGCCGTAGAACGTCGAATTACCTATGATGTAATGCAATTCACTGCCCTTCTTGACTATAGTCAATAAAGAATTGAGATGCCTCCAAATATCATTGAAATACTTGGCCACATATTTCGCAAGTATCATCCCGTTTTTGTTTTCACCATGCGCAATTTTGTTCAAAGGTTCATCAAGTAGTGGATGCGTAAACGATTCACCCGTCGGCTCCCAATCGATAAGCCTGCTGGTCGCAACGCCCCATGTGCCACCAATCGCCGACCAGTCCAATTCACCTGCATCGCGTCCGTTGCCCAGAAATCCAAGCCAATACATGTAAGGCCGGAGCTCTCGAATATACGACATTCGATTGACATATGGCGGCGACGTAATAATCAAATCGAAAGTATCACCGGCCACCTGCTCCAGGTTTCTGGCATCCCCAAGGATCACTTGACCCAATCCGCTCGGATTATCTTCGGCGCCATCCAGGACAAATTGCAAGTCGGCACCGAACCTCTGCTCCATATCTCCGCCAAACGGCATGCACAGTTGATCTTCATCCTTGAAGGACATGGACTGGTGGTTGAACGCAGCGTTTGAAAGACCCATCAGCGTCCTGCAAAACGCCACCGACAGGAGGTCTCTTTCAGGTGACCGCGGCTCGCTCTCAGCCGCAATGCAAGACTTCAGTCTGCATAGAAACACCAACGCCTCCTTACGCCACCATCGATCAATGTTGTGAATAGGCGGCGTTTCGGCTGGATCGACAACACCCGTCCTGAACGCGCCCATCACTCGTGCATACGCGGAGCGGGTGGATGCCAGATCAGCGCCGGAGTAGTGGGCAACCTTCACCCCACCAAACCATACTAGGAACGGGTTGATATCTGTCGTTATACCTTCGTGTCCTTGGCAAGCGGCGCTCAGGGCTGTTGTGGCGGTTCCGCAAAATGGATCCAGTACACGCTTCGGTGGGTCGTATCGATCTATGATTTCGTCCACTTTCTTGACCGAATATGCGGGCGTTAGCCGCAGCCAGCCATGTCGGCCTGAATTCGTATTGAATCGATGTGTGTAGTCTGCCCTTTGTCGCGCCTTCTCACCGGCAATGACCGTCATATCGCCTCCGATTCCAGTAGAGAACGCAAGATGGCATCAATTTCCTCTCGAAGCGTGGAACTGTTACGCTCGAAAAAGGCGGCTAGATCATAGCCAATGACATCTCGCATAAAATCATAGGTGGAGACCAAGGGATCTGTAGTACCGAGAGTGCCAGTCACGACGGACCACTTTTCCGCTCGATAGCGCATCAGAACGTCATTGTCTATCTGCCCCGATAGAATGACCACACAGGGCAAGTAGCCCTTGGTGTACGCTGCCACAGCATTGGCGATGTCGGCATTCTGTCTCTTCGAGTCCTTGCTTTTGTAACCCTGTCGAACCTCGAAAATCGCGCCTGACAAGCTTCTGAATACCCTTTCATCGACATCCAGCATCCTGGCGGACTCGGTCATCCATCCAAGGAAACGGTCTCGCCTTGCCTTGTCCTTGATCTTGTCAAGGGAAACTCGGCCATCCAGATGCTGCGTTCGCTTTCGTCCGCCAGGCAATGTTACCTGATACGACCATGTGACATCTTCCCTCGACAGGTCCATGGAGTCGCTGATGACTCTGCGAAACAGCTTCTCGCATCCGGTTCCTATCTGTCGATATACGCTGGTTATGCCACCTGCAGCTTTGTGAGCTGCGTACACTATCGGGTTGTCGAGCCCAAGCCAACTGTAGAACGCATCTCCCTGATACAGCTCTCGAAATTGCCCAAGCGTCAACCCGCCATTCTTTGGCCCTCGTCCGAACTTCGGTTGGTACCGGGAAGAGACTCTGATCGCGTCCAGAACGATCTGTAGATACTCTTCGTCCTTGGCATCCATGGCTTTTATCGTCACTTTCAGAATCGCTGGGACAAGCCAGCTGGAATGGTCCCGGTTGGCTTGCCGCCCGTGGGTTGCTTCGATATGTCATGTGCTGATGCCCATGACATGGGGGAGTAGCCTTTGGGATTCGTGCCGGACATTATCGTGGGTTCAGGGAAAGGCTGGATAACCCTGAGTTCGCTGGGACTGAATCAATGGAATCAACCGGCAGCGCCCGCCCCCCGGCCGCGCCATCGCCTTTTTCAGACCTTCCCGGGGTGAGGTCGTCGGGCTTGGCCTCGCACCCGCGCAGGCGGGGTATCTCCCTGCCGGCCTGCAATCCGTCAACAGGAACAGACGGATCGCCGCGACACAGACCGGTTTTTCATCTTTGCGCAGGCGCGGGATCGCGTTGCGACCACGGCGTGGGCCGGAGACGCCGCCAAATCGTGCGGGCACCGGTCTTGCCAACTGGCAGGACCGCGCGGTCGCCGTGGATCTGCTTTCATTTGAGCCGCAGCGCCTCGAACTTGCGCGCGCCCATGTAGCGCGCCGCGACAGGAAGGAGGAGAGGCCGGAACCCCTCCGGCAGGTCAGAACCCTTCCATCTGCCGGTCTTCCAGCTCCTCCTTGCCCTTGTCGTCGATGGAGTAGACGCCGTCTTCGGCGGAGATCAGCTCGGGGTCGTAGTAGAGTCTGGACAGTTCAAGGCCGTCTTCGTATTCGACCATGCGGATGGCGTCCCAGGGGCAGATCTTCTTGTCGAGGCGGTCTTCGGAATCGGTGCCAATGAGCTGGAGGTCGCTCTTCCTGGGCTCCTGCTCCTTATCCAGAGGCTTCCTGTCGCTGTTGTAGAATCGGTTGCCGTACTCGAAAAAAATCTCGCCGGTGTTCTTGTGCTCGTGGATCTTGGTGAGGTCGTCGCTGTAGCACATCTGGCAGCCGATGCACTTCTCGTTGTCCACCCAGACCCGGTAGGGTTTGAGACCGCCCGCGGGCATCTCCTCGTAGAGCAGGTTGATGCAGTCGTCCACCGGGCAGTGCACCTCGCACAGCGGCGACCCCGCGCAACTCGTGCAGTTCTCGTTCATCACGGCCAGCAGCGCCGTGCCCTTTCTCTTCCTGGCAGCTTCAGCCATCGGCCGTCACCCTTGTCCTCGCCTTGTACCGGAACCAGAAGAACAGGCCCAGCGCCAACAACAGGAACACCCAGTAGTACCGTACCACACCGACCGTGGCCCATTCGAGCCAATAGACGAAATTCGGCGACTGGCGGCTCAGGCGCGCCAAGGCGGCCTGGGCCCCTGAATAGTCGCGCAGTTCCTTGCGCACCCGGGCCAGGCCGTAAAGCGCCCCCTCGTCCTCGGGCCGTACCGCCAGGGTCTTCTCGAAGTCGGCCCCGGCCGCCTGCCAGTTGCCCTGCTCCACATGGGCCCAGCCCCGGTTGCTGGCGGCCTTGGCGAAGTCCGGATCGAGTTCCATGGCGCGGGAGAAGCTGCGGATGGCGGACTCCAGATCGCCCTTCCGCTTCAGCGCCACGCCGAGGTTGTTGTGAACCTCGGGAACCTCGGGCTTGAGCGCCGTCACCTTCCGGTACGACGCCACCGCCGTGTCGACATCGCCCGTGACCTCCAGATCAAGCCAGCCCAGCAGCGTCAGCGCCTCGGCGTCGTCCGGGGCCAGCGACACGGCCCTTTTCACATGGGCCAGGGCCGCCTCCGTATCGCCCCGCCGCAGCGCCGCCAGCGCCGCCACCTGCCGGAGTTGCGGCTCATCGGGATATCGCTCCAGCAGCTTGTCGAACTTCTCCGAGGCATCCCGGGCCTTGCCCGCGGCCAAGTCCTTTCGGCCGGCGCGCCACAGATCCTCATCGAGCAGCGCGGCCGGCGTCTCGCCGAAAACGCCCAGGACCGCAGCCAATACCACCAGAAACCGCACCACCCTCACTTCCACATCTGGTCAGGGATCTCGTCCTCCCGGCCCTCATCGATCAGCCTGTCGTTTCTGATGGCTTGCCGCAGGCCGACCCAGGTAAAGAACAAAACGAGAATCAGCATGCCCACGATGGGAATGTTGTCGGGTTTGGTTACGATCTCCATGAAGTAGTACAAGCCGGACTGTTCTTCCATGCGAATCGACCCCTCTGGCGAATCAAAACCCTGCAGGCCGGCCTCCCGCAGATCCCCACTCCGATGGGGGTCGGGACAGGATGCACAGGCCCGGAGAGGTCTTGAGGCACGAGTTCTTGAGGCACGAATAACGATTATTGAAGTAACGGTTATTGGATATTCATGGGCTTGTCAATGAACGGCCTGAACAGCGAAAACCCCGTTCGAGTTCCAAGGGTGGCGCGGGCGGCGGGAACCGGGCCTTCAGGCAGCCTGCGCCGATGGGACACGGTCGGGTGGTTCGGGTGCGCTGATGGGGCATCGGCGGAGCGGCGATGGCGGGCAGGCCATCCGGTGTCCGCTCTCGTGTTACCACGACCGCCGGGACAGTCTGTCGGGGGGCAGGGAAAATTTTTAGTCGAGCCGCGGGCTTTGTGTGAGTGATGTCGGTCTGGCTGCCGGTGTTTTGGGGAACCCCAGACGTTTCTGGCCGCCGTCGTGGTGGTTTCTTGATGCCGCGGTCCGGTGTTTTCGTCCTCGACGGGCGCAGTTGTTTTGCCGCGCCGTTCTTCGGCCCGAGCCTGTGGGGCGGTGGGGGGTGCGGTATCAGCCGATGGGCGCGATCATAATCGCGTCGAGGGCCTCTTGGGCGCGGGCGGCGTAGTGCCGGTTCGCCTCGGGTACATATCGGAAGCGCCCGTCGCAGCGCACGATAGCGATGGCCGCGTTGCTCAAGCAGGCCAGATTTCCGGGCAGGTGGCGCACATGTGCCCGGCAACGGTCTTCGTCATGGGTGAAGTCACGCACATAGTACACACGGTTCTCGATGTGCCAGTGGTTGCGCACCAGATCGAGAAGCTCCTTGGGGCCGGCTCGCTCTGCGCCAAGCGTCGTCAGGCTCCAGGTGACCTCGATGCTGCGCTTGCCGGTTCTGAGCATCTTGCCATCGCGTTCCATGCGCATTGCCTGGCGGCGCCCGTGAAGGTGGGCGTAGCCGTCCCACTCGGCAGCGCAGAGGTCGACGACGGCACCGCGTCGGCGCTCAATGCGACCATGGCGCTTGTCGACGGTTTCGTGCCAGGGCGCATCGCTGAAGTCGATCGCCTTGAGGTCTTCGAGGATGGTCTGCGGGTTGCCCTTCACCGCGCTGACCACGTAGTCGGCACGGCGTTCGAGCAGACAACGCGCGGTCTCGTGCTGGGCGTGCATCGCATCGATGGTGACGATCCGGCCTGTGAGGTCGAGACCGATGGAGAGTGCGCGCACGGCCGGGAGCCGGTGTCATGCGCCACCGCAGCGACCATCCTCCTGCGCCGGTCTTCGGTCTGCTTCGAGGCGCCGCGCAAATCCTTTCCGTCCATGGCCACAGGCGCGTGCGCACTGCTGTGCTGTCCGGCCCACTGGCCGATGGCATTGTCCAGGGTCTGTGGCCGCAGAGCGGCGAGAATGTTGTGGAAGGTGGTGACCGCCGGCGGCGTGTAGCACTGCCTGGATGGGCTCCAGAAGGCGCCCACCGCCTTCAGTTGCTTCGGGGAGAGCAGGGCGGCGAACTGGGCGAAGGCGTTCACACCCCGGTATCCGGCAAGCCGGGCGGCAACGGCCAGCGTCAGAATGGTGGTGAGCGCATAGCGCTTGCCCCGGGCATGGCGGTATTCGGGCACCTCGCCCAAACACTCGAACAGGCTGCGCAGCCGGGGCGCCGCCCGCAGGTCCTGCGACAGCCGCCGCACGCTCAGCCCCAGCACCCGCGAGGCAAGGTTGGGAACTCGCTCAGGCGTCAGGATGACAAAGCGCGAGTTGTTGGCGACCAGATGCAGGCGACGGAACTGCTGCTCCGCCGACCACCCGATCCAGCGGTCCCGCGCTCCCACCTTGAACGCTCCAGGCTGCCAGCCAACCAGGGCAAGCCAGGCCTCGCCATGAACCGCGACATGGCGCAGACCCTTGCCCATGATGCCGTGGAACCGCAGATAGTGGTGCGCCGCTACCAAATCGTCCCAGCGCCGGTGCTCCCGTGCCCCCCAGGTCGGGCGCACCGTGACCGCGCGAAGATCAACCCAAACACCCGCAAACAGAAACCTCGCCATGACCGGCACACTGCCATATCAAGAAAGAAATGGTCACCCCGGACTTCACCTCAACCTGTCCCACAGGCAGACAATTAATTCGCCCTGGAGGGTGACGTGACCACACCAGATCACCTTTGTTCCCGGGGATGGTCCTCGGGTGCGATGGATATGACCGCCGATCCGCGCCAGGGTCAGCACGGCGGTGGCCAGGGTATCGGGAGGGGCGTAGCGCTGTCGTGCGGCGAAGGCCTTCAGCGCCTTGATTTCGAGTTCGGAGAACAGGATGTCGGGTGACAACGTCCGGATGATCGCGTCCGAGCAGTGTCATCAGGTGAATGCGCCATGCGATGACAAGGTTGATGGCCACGACCCGGGCGAAGCGATCGGTCGAGCGGTTTTCGAGTTCCTCGACCTTGCAACCGGACTTCAGGGTCCGGTGCCAGTCCTCGATCCGCCAGCGCCGGGCGTAGTACCCGACCACGGTCCCGCGGCCCTCCAAGGTGTCGGTCGGAAGGGTGGTGAACAGCAGCCAGCGGATCGGGACGGCATCGCCGGGCGCACGCGCCTCCTCGACCATCACCGCCAGATTCTTGCACGGTCAGCCTCTCCGTGGTATGGACTGCCGGATATGAAATGGAACGAAGGCTTGACGCTTGCTGAATGCCAGATGATGTTGCCGGAGGGAAGTTCCGTGGCATCGTACCAAGGCCGCTTCTGAAGGCGGGAGGAGAATTCGAGAATGAAAAGGAGAAGATACTGATGTACACGATGATGCACAGGAATGTGGCGGCGATCTTCGGTGCGGTGGTGCTGGCCGTCGGGCTTGCGGCATGCGGCGGCAGCAGCAACAACCGGACCCCGGAGACTACTACCCCCCCCCCCCCCCCCCCACTGACGGAAGTTGAGACGATCCTGAAGGAGACCCGGACCGCGGCCATGACCGCGTCCGACAAGGCCATGACCGCGTCCGACAACGCCGGGACGTCGGCCGATGAGGCGGAAACGGCGACCATGGGTCTAATGTTCCACCATACTCCCAAAGGCACCATGACGGCGAAGACCTACGCGGAGGAGGCCCGGACCGCGGCCAACATGGCCAAGGCCCAGTACGACAAGGCCAAGATGGAGTCGGACAAGGCCGCGGCCACGAGCGACGTGCGTGCGGCCACCAAGGCCAAAGTCGCAGCCGAGGCCGCTCAGGCGAAGGCCGAGGCTCAGGCGGCAACAGCCGCCGAAAAGGCGAAGATGGCCACGGATGCCGCGACCAGGGAGGTCCGGCATGTCGAGGGAATGACCTACGAGTACGGCGGCACGCGCATCACCGCGGATGCCCCCAAGGTCACGGTCAAGACCGGGGGCAAGACCGTCACGAGCGGCAAGGCCGGCGACCTCGATGAGGCGTCAAGGCTTTACTCAAAGGAACCCGTCGCCTACGTGGCGGCAGCCGAGAATACGCCGGAGGTGGCTGCCCGGACGGGATTCGATGGACGCCAAATCAAGATCGGTTCCTACACCGACTCGCAGCAGGTCGGTTCCAGCATCGACTCGGAGCAGTTCCGTTTCTGGCTGATAGACAAATATGTCACCAACACCAAGGCGGTGAAGGCTTACCGCAAGGACAGCGGCACTAACGGTGCCGAGTTCACGGCCCCGGTCACGGCAGAAAACCCGTTCGGCTCGCGCACCGTTGACAGCAAGACCTACAAGATCATGCGGGCGGAGGGGGAGTTCTATCGTGTCAGCACCGAGGCGTCGGCGAAATTCGACAAGACGAATGCCAATGACCGGATCAGTAAGGATTACAAGGACGCGAATGCGGGCGTGGGGGTCTACTACTACACGGATAGCAGCGGGAAAAAGGTCTATCTTCTGAGCACCGGAGCCGAGGGTGCCACGGGACTCAAGTACCGTCCGTTGCTCGTCTACGATGTGCCGGATTTCCCGGAGGCGAACCCCTACGAGCACATGAACTTCGGCATGTGGAACAGGAAGTCAAACAGAACCGACCTTGGCATCGCATTCGTCCGGGTGCTGCCCGGCAAGGGTCCGACCCCGACCGCCAACATGCCAAGTTTCGGCACCGCCACTTACAGGGGCGATGCAGTATGGCAAGCCCGCCGCCAGGACGCTCAAGGTAAAGGAAGCATAGGCGGTTTTGACGGAACCTCAACCACAACGGTGGATTTCGGGGAAAGCACCATCAAGACCGAGCTTCTCTGGGTGGCTTCCTGGTTTGCTGGCGCAAGGGCCCACGGATATCAGATCCCTATCGCCACACTCCACGGCACCATCGACGGCAACCGGTTCTCGGGCAGTAAAGTGACCAAGGTCAACAACGAAACCGCCGGTTTCGATGTACATACCGCCGCCGCACTTCGTAACATTATAGGCATGGCCATGAGCGACGACGGCAGCCTGTATGAGGTAAGGGAGTACAGCGGCCATTTCTTCGGACCGAACGGCGAAGAGGTGGGCGGCGTGTTCGACGTCACATCCAAGGACAAGAAGAGCGGCGAGTTGCGCGGCTCCTTCGGCGGCCGCAGGGAGTAACAGGACGCCGTCATCGGCGGTGGTTCACCGAGCGGGGCGCCCGATCCATCTACGGATCGGGCGCCCTTTTCTTTTCTCGAACGCTGACGGGGACTGCGATGCGGGGCGGGGTAACCTCCAGGGCGAATTAATTGTCTGCCTGTGGGACAGGTTGAGGTGAAGTCCGGGGTGACCATTTCTTTCTTGATATGGCAGTGTGCCGGTCATGGCGAGGTTTCTGTTTGCGGGTGTTTGGGTTGATCTTCGCGCGGTCACGGTGCGCCCGACCTGGGGGGCACGGGAGCACCGGCGCTGGGACGATTTGGTAGCGGCGCACCACTATCTGCGGTTCCACGGCATCATGGGCAAGGGTCTGCGCCATGTCGCGGTTCATGGCGAGGCCTGGCTTGCCCTGGTTGGCTGGCAGCCTGGAGCGTTCAAGGTGGGAGCGCGGGACCGCTGGATCGGGTGGTCGGCGGAGCAGCAGTTCCGTCGCCTGCATCTGGTCGCCAACAACTCGCGCTTTGTCATCCTGACGCCTGAGCGAGTTCCCAACCTTGCCTCGCGGGTGCTGGGGCTGAGCGTGCGGCGGCTGTCGCAGGACCTGCGGGCGGCGCCCCGGCTGCGCAGCCTGTTCGAGTGTTTGGGCGAGGTGCCCGAATACCGCCATGCCCGGGGCAAGCGCTATGCGCTCACCACCATTCTGACGCTGGCCGTTGCCGCCCGGCTTGCCGGATACCGGGGTGTGAACGCCTTCGCCCAGTTCGCCGCCCTGCTCTCCCCGAAGCAACTGAAGGCGGTGGGCGCCTTCTGGAGCCCATCCAGGCAGTGCTACACGCCGCCGGCGGTCACCACCTTCCACAACATTCTCGCCGCTCTGCGGCCACAGACCCTGGACAATGCCATCGGCCAGTGGGCCGGACAGCACAGCAGTGCGCACGCGCCTGTGGCCATGGACGGAAAGGATTTGCGCGGCGCCTCGAAGCAGACCGAAGACCGGCGCAGGAGGATGGTCGCTGCGGTGGCGCATGACACCGGCTCCCGGCCGTGCGCGCACTCTCCATCGGTCTCGACCTCACAGGCCGGATCGTCACCATCGATGCGATGCACGCCCAGCACGAGACCGCGCGTTGTCTGCTCGAACGCCGTGCCGACTACGTGGTCAGCGCGGTGAAGGGCAACCCGCAGACCATCCTCGAAGACCTCAAGGCGATCGACTTCAGCGATGCGCCCTGGCACGAAACCGTCGACAAGCGCCATGGTCGCATTGAGCGCCGACGCGGTGCCGTCGTCGACCTCTGCGCTGCCGAGTGGGACGGCTACGCCCACCTTCACGGGCGCCGCCAGGCAATGCGCATGGAACGCGATGGCAAGATGCTCAGAACCGGCAAGCGCAGCATCGAGGTCACCTGGAGCCTGACGACGCTTGGCGCAGAGCGAGCCGGCCCCAAGGAGCTTCTCGATCTGGTGCGCAACCACTGGCACATCGAGAACCGTGTGTACTATGTGCGTGACTTCACCCATGACGAAGACCGTTGCCGGGCACATGTGCGCCACCTGCCCGGAAATCTGGCCTGCTTGAGCAACGCGGCCATCGCTATCGTGCGCTGCGACGGGCGCTTCCGATATGTACCCGAGGCGAACCGGCACTACGCCGCCCGCGCCCAAGAGGCCCTCGACGCGATTATGATCGCGCCCATCGGCTGATACCGCACCCCCCACCGCCCCACAGGCTCGGGCCGAAGAACGGCGCGGCAAAACAACTGCGCCCGTCGAGGACGAAAACACCGGACCGCGGCATCAAGAAACCACCACGACGGCGGCCAGAAACGTCTGGGGTTCCCCAAAACACCGGCAGCCAGACCGACATCACTCACACAAAGCCCGCGGCTCGACTAAAAATTTTCCCTGGTCGGGGGGGGGGGGGGGGGGGAGCGATGCCGTCCCCGTGAACCTGCCGGCGCCGCCCCTCGCCGGACACGAACCTTCCGCCACCCCGGGCCTCGCTGGCCAGCGGCCCGACCTTGGGTTATAGTTTGTTCCGCGCATGCAGGCACTTGGCGTCATCATCCTGGCCGCGGGCCAGGGCAGACGAATGCGATCGGCCACGCCGAAGGTGCTGCATCTCCTGAGTGGCAAACCGCTCCTGGCGCACGTGCTGGACGCCTGCGCGACGCTGGAACCCGAACGGCTCCGTGTAGTCGTGGGCCGCGGCATGGACCCGGTCCGCGCGGCCTTCCCCGGAATGGACCGCTCCGGCTGGGTGCTGCAACCCGAGCCCCTGGGCACCGGCCACGCCGCTCGTTGCGGCACCGCGGCCCTTGGCGATTTCACGGGCGACGTGCTGATCGTCAACGGGGACGTGCCGCTGCTCTCGCCCCGGAGCCTGTGCGGGATGCTGGCCGCGCACCGGTCGTCGGCCAGCGACGTCACCCTGGCGGTGGCCAGGCTGGAAGAGCCCTCGGGCTGCGGGCGTATCCTGCGCGGCCCGGACGGCGCCATCACCGGCGTGGTGGAGGAACGCGACGCCAGCGAGGCGGAGAAGGCTATCCAGGAGATCAACGTCGGCCTGTACCTGGCGTCGTCGGACTTTTTTCGCACGGCCCTGGCGGCCCTCGAGAACCACAACGACCAGGGCGAATACTATCTGCCGGATATCGTCCGTTTCGGCGCCCGGAGGGCGGCGCGCATCGGCAGCGTGACCCTCGGCGACCCGCGCGAATTCCGGGGCGTGAACAACAGGGAGGAACTCGCCTGGATGGAAAAGGCTTTGCAGCGGGATATCAACCGCCGATGGATGGAGCGGGGCGTGACCCTCAAGGATCCTGAAACCACCTACATCGACGCCGACGCCACCATCGGCGAGGACACCGTCATCGGCCCCCACAGCCACCTGCTGGGGCGTACCGTGGTGGGCGCCCGCTGCCGCATCGACGGCAGCGCCTACCTCACCAGCGTCCGGCTGGCCGACGAGGTCCACCTGCGTTTCTCGGTGGTGATGGACGACTGCGACATCGAGGAGGGCGTCAGCGTCGGCCCCTTCGCGCACCTGCGCCCCGGCGCCGTGCTCAAGCGCAACGTCCATATCGGCAACTTCGTGGAGGTCAAGAACTCGTCCGTGGGCGAGTCCACCAAGGTCAGCCACCTGAGCTACATCGGCGATACCCGTCTCGGCCGCGACTCCAACATCGGCGCCGGCACCATCACCTGCAACTACGACGGCTTCACCAAGAGCCGCACCACCATCGGCGACCGCGTCCAGGTAGGCAGCGACACCCAACTCGTGGCGCCCGTGGTGGTGGGCGACGACGCCTACATCGGCGCCGGCTCCACCATCACCCGGGACGTGCCTGCCGGCGCCTTGGCCGTGAGCCGCACGCCGCAGCGGAACGTCGAGGACTGGGTGGCCGGCTATCGGGCCCGGAAGAGCCGGTAGGGGCGAGTCCGACGTGTGCGGAATCGTGGGGTATATCGGCAGCCGCGACGCCGCCCCGGTGCTCATGGACAGCCTGAAGAGGCTGGAATACCGGGGCTATGACTCGGCGGGCCTTGCCGTCCTGGACGGCGGGGAGATCACCCTGAGGCGGTCGGAAGGCAAGCTCGCCCGGCTCGAAACCCTGCTGGCCGGCGCCCCGGTCCACGGCCGCGCCGGCATCGGCCACACCCGCTGGGCCACCCACGGCGGTCCGTCCGAGGCCAACGCCCACCCCCACCGGGCCGGCAACACCGTGGTAGTCCACAACGGCATCATCGAGAACTACCTCGAGTTGAAGAAGGCGTTGCTGGGAAACGGCGCGACGCTGACCTCGGATACGGATACCGAACTGGTCGCCCACCTGACGGAGGCGAAGCTCGCCCGGGGAATGGATCTGCTGGACGCCGTGCGCGAGACCGTTGGCGAACTCCACGGTTCCTACGCGCTCGTGTTCCTGGGCCGGCGCGAGCCGCATCGGCTCATCGCGGCCCGGAACGCTTCGCCCCTGGTGATCGGCCAGGGCGACGGGGAGACGTTCATCGCCTCGGACGTCCCGGCGCTGCTGGATTACACTCGGGACGTGGCCTACCTGGAGGACGGCGAGATCGCCGAGGTCCGGGCCGACGGTTTCCGCATCTTCGACGCCGCGGCGCGGCCGCTGTCCCGGGCCACCCGACGGATTGCCTGGGACGCGCTGGCGGCGCAAAAGGGCGGCTACCGCCACTTCATGCTGAAGGAGATCCACGAGCAGCCGCTGGCCGTCACCGACACCCTGCGCGGGCGCATCGCGCTGGCATCGGGCACCGTCGACGTGGCCGAGTCCAACCTCACCCGGGACCGGTTGGCGCGCACGCGGAAGATCCACCTGGTGGGCTGCGGCACCGCGTGGCACGCGGCGCTGGTGGGCAAGTTCCTGATCGAGGCGCTGGCCCGTATACCGGCGGAGGTGGACTACGGCTCGGAGTTTCGCCACCGCACCCCACTCCTGGGAGACGATTCGCTCCTGGTGCTGGTAAGCCAGTCGGGCGAGACCGCCGACACGCTGGGCGCCCTGGAGACGGGCCGGCGGCAGGGGGCCAGGACCGTGTCCGTCTGCAACGTGGTGGATTCGTCCCTGGCGCGGAAGTCCGACGGCGTCTTCTACACCCACGCCGGCCCGGAGATCAGCGTGGCCAGCACCAAGGCCTTCACCACCCAACTCACCGCGCTCTACCTGCTGGCCGTGCAACTGGGGCGGCTCAACGGGCAACTCCGGCCCGAGGCGGCCACCCGGCTGCTGGAAGACGCCACGCGGCTGCCCGGATGGATCGAGGCGGCGCTGAAGATGGAGGAGCCCATCGCCGAATTGGCTCACGGACTGAGCCACGCGGACGATGTTCTCTATCTGGGCCGGGGCATCAACTACCCCATCGCCCTGGAGGGGGCGCTCAAGCTCAAGGAGATCTCCTACATCCACGCCGAGGGCTATCCGGCCGGAGAGATGAAGCACGGCCCCATCGCCCTCATCGACGAGAGCATGCCGGTGGTGATGATCCTGCCCCGGGACCACTACTATCCGAAGACCCTGAGCAACCTGAAGGAAGTGGAGGCCCGGGACGGAAAGGTGGTCCTCATCACCGACGAACCCGACGAGGGCCTGGCGGCCGGGGCAACACTGGTGGTCCCCAAGGTTCCCTACCCTCTGACGCCGGTGGTGATGACCATCCCCTTGCAGCTTCTGGCCTACCACGTCGCGGTTCACCGCGGCACGGACGTGGACCAGCCCCGCAACCTCGCCAAGAGCGTCACCGTGGAGTAGGCGCACCGGGGGCTTGGCCGCGGGCGCCCTCTCCGGGGGCCGGCGCGGATACCGGCTCCCGCGCGCGTGTGACGCCCCGGTATCCCCTGGCCACCACGTAGAGTTCCGACGAGCCCTTGCGCGTGGCCCCGGACCGCACCCGCCGCACGTTCCGAAAACACGCCGACGCTTCGCTCAACAGCGCCTCGACATCGACGCCGGCGAAAGTCTTGAACACGAACGCGCCGCCGGGCCTGAGGATCCACCGGGCAATCTCGAAGGCCCCGCGGACGAGCTCCAGCGCGCGCCGGCGGTCCGCGTCGCGGATACCGGAAAGACGCGGCGCCATATCGGAGAGAACGCAGTCCACCTTTCCCGCCGCGCACTCGCGTATGCGTGCTGCGGCGTCCGGTGCCAGGACATCCAGCTCGAAACCCTGCGCTTGCCGGCCGGCAAGCGGCTCCATGGGTTGCAGGTCGAAGCCCAGCACCCGTCCCCCCGGTCCGGCCAACTCGGCGGCGACCTGGAGCCAGCCGCCAGGTGCCGCCCCCAGGTCCACGACCACCTGGCCGGCCCGGATGAAATGGAACCGCCGGTTCATCTCCAGCAGCTTGTAGGCCGCCCGTGAACGATAGCCCTCACGCCTGGCCTTGCGAAAATAACCGTCCTGAGGCCGATACGACATGCTTCACGGTCCATGTCTTCGCCTGATGACCGGCGTCACCTGATGGCCGGCACCGGGGAATTCTGCTCCGGATCCTGCTCTGGATTCCGATCCTGATTCAAACTCCGATCCTGATCCTGGTCCAGTCTGCTCCATTCTGCTCTTATCATGACCCAATAATATCAGAATCGATATGCCAAATGCACACAAGGCATCTTTTTGCTTGACAAGCGGCAAGAAACAGTGTTAGTGGCTGTATATGCTGAAGCAAATGGGCGACATGAAGCAAATGGGCAACATGAAGCAAATGGGCAGCACCGTGGTTCTGGCTGTTGCAGCAGCCGTGATGAACTGTTTGCTGTGGACAGGGCCGGCCGGCGCGGTGGATCTGAGTTCGGGTGAGATCGAGGCGAGACTCGACACCACCCTCTCCTACGGTGTGACTTTTCGCGTCGAAGAGCGCGACAAGGAGTTGACGGACCGGGTCAACGACAACGACGGCGATCTCAACTACGATCGCGGCATTGTCAGCAACGCGTTCAAGTTCACCAGCGAACTGGATGCAGGCTACAGGAACGTCGGGCTGTTCGTCCGCGCCAGCGGACTCTACGACATCGAGAACGAGCACGGCACGCGGAGCTACCGCGACCTCTCCGGGCCGGCGAAGTCGCTGATCGGGAAGGATATCGACCTTCTGGATGCCTACGTCACGGGAACGTTCGATGTCGGCGACGCCGCGGTGGACGTGCGGCTCGGCAAGCACGTGCTCAACTGGGGCGAGAGCACGTTCATCCAGAACGGCATCAGCGCCGTCAATCCGTTCGACGTGAGCAAGCTCAGGGTTCCGGGCGCCGAGTTGCGGGAGGCGTTGCTGGCGGTTCCGCTGGTTTCGGCGTCGGTGGCGCCCACCGCCAGCCTCTCGATGGAGGGTTTCTACCAGCTCGACTGGGAGAAGACCGAACTCGATCCGGTGGGCAGCTACTTCTCGGTCACCGACTATGTCGGCCCGGGGGCGGACCGTGCCATCATCGACCTGCCCGGACTGGATCTCGGCGACAGGGGACTGACCGCCGCAAAGAATCCCTTTGTCATCTTCTCGGGCCTCTCCGACCCCCGGGCCGCCGCCGCTTTCAGCAGTGTCACCGCGGACGATCCCGACTTCCTGATGGCGAATCGCACCGCGGACCGGAAGCCCGGCGACTCGGGCCAATGGGGAATCGCGTTCCGCTACCTTTTCGAGGAATGGAGCGACATCGAGGTGGGCTTCTATTTCATGAACTACCACAGCCGCCTGCCGGTGGTGAGCGCGCACACCGGGACCGCGACCGACGCGGGGAAAGGCCTGGCCGCGGCCGGGGCCATCAGCGCGGCCGCCCCCACCGCGGTCGGTGAGGTGGTGACCGCCGCGGTCACCCGGGCCTTGACCGCGGCGCGGTGTCCTTCCGCGACCCACAGCGCGGAATGCGGTGCCCTTGCCAACAAGGTGCGAACCGAGACCACCGCCCTGGCTCAAGGCGCCGCCGCCGGTGCCGCCCAGGCTGCCGGCATCGACGCCTACGCCGAGAAAGGCCACTACTTCATCGAGTATCCGGAGGACATCCAGCTCTACGGCGTCAGCTTCAACACCGCAATCGGAACCACCGGCTGGGCGCTGCAGGGCGAGTACTCCTGGCGCCGCGACGCGCCGCTGCAACTGGCGGAACGCAAGCTGTTCGCCGAAGCCCTGCGGCCCTTCACCGGCTTGACGGCATGTATCGGGCGGCAGGTGGCGAACGGGGTTTCGCAGCAGATGGCGGGCCCCCGGTGCATCGCCGAGAACGCGGCGGCCGGCCGGTACGATGCGGACACCGTGGGCTACGTCCTGCGTGACGTGAGCCAGGTCCAGGCCACCGCCACCAAGGTGTTCGGCCCTGTTCTGGGATCGGACGGCGGCGCCTTCGTGACCGAAGTGGCGGTGATGCACGTGCACGACCTGCCGGACGGCAAGGATGTGGCCGCCGACGCCCTGACCCCGGCCGACATGCCCCTGGAGAGCCCCGCCGGTGCGGTCGGGAGCGACGACAATGACGCCGACGCCACCTCCTGGGGCTATCGTTTGGCGGCCCGACTCGATTACAATGGCGCGGTGGGGGCGGTAAACCTGTTCCCTTATCTTCGATTCGGGCACGACGTCGGCGGCAACAGCCCCGCCCCCAGCGGGTCGTTCGTGGAGGGGCGGACGGCGCTGACCTTCGGCCTTGGCGCCGACTATCTCAGCCGCTGGCAGGCCGACTTGGGCTACACCCTGTTCGCCGGCCGCAGGAACAAGTTGAGGGACCGTGACTTCATCACCGCCACGGTCCGATACTCCTTCTAGGCGCATGAGCATGAAAACACTCACGGTTCGATTCGCCGGCGTCCTGGCGCTGGCGTGCGCACTGGGCGCTCCGGTGTCGGCGGATACGTCCGCGGACAACATCGCGCGGCTCGACCGCGACCTGACCCCGGTCGGGGGAGAGCGGGCGGGCAACGCCGAGGGCACCATCCCGGAATGGACCGGCGGCATCACCCGTCCGCCGGAGGCGTACCGGCCCGGCGGACGCCGCCCCGACCCGTACTCGAACGACAAGCCGCGCTTCGTCATCGACCGGACCAATCTGGACACGTATCGGAACCGGCTTTCGCCGGGGCACCAGCGCATGCTGGAGACCTACCCGACCTTCAGGCTGACCGTATATCCGACCCGGCGCAGCGCCTCGTTGCCGCAGCGCATCTACGACGCCACCCGGAAGGTCGCCGCCGCCGCAAGGCTGGTGGACGAAGGCAACGGGGTCGACGGTGCGGTCATCGGGATCCCCTTCCCCATCCCCGAGAACGGCCAGGAGGTGATCTGGAACCACCTGTTGCGCTACCGCGGCGAGACGGCCTCCTGCACGCTGGAGCAGGCGGCGGTGACCCGGGGCGGCGACTACACGCTGGTCAAGTACGCGGTCGACGTCAACGTGCGCTATTCGCTGCCGGGCATGACCGCGGAAGAGCTCGGCAACACCATGATCCTCTTCAAGCAGCGGGTGACCGCGCCGGCACGGCTCGCGGGAGACATCGTGCTGGTGCACGAAACCATGAACCAGGCTCGGGAACCCCGCAGCGCCTGGACCTACAACCCCGGTCAACGCCGGGTGCGGCGCGCGCCCAACATCGCCTACGACAACCCGGGCACCACCTCCGACGGACTGCGCACCTCCGACCAGTTCGACATGTTCAACGGAGCGATCGACCGCTACGATTGGAAGCTCGTGGGCAAGCGCGAGATGTACGTGCCCTACAACACCTACCGGCCCCATGGCAACGGACTTTCCTTCGCGGATGTCATCCGGCCGCTGCACGTGAACCCGGAGCACCTGCGCTACGAGCTGCATCGGGTCTGGATCGTCGACGCGACGCTCAAGGAAGGGGCGAGCCACATCTACAAGCGGCGGACTTTCTACATCGACGAAGATTCCTGGCAGATCCTGCTGGTGGACATCTATGACAACCGCGATGAGCTGTGGCGGGTGTCCGAGGGTCACGTCATCAACTTCTACGAAAAACCGCTGACGCGGCCGGTGCTGGAGACCCACTACGACCTGCAGGCGGGGCGCTATCTGGTGATCGCCGTGGGACTCGACCCCAAGTCCCCGGCATGCAACTACGATGTCGCGTTCAAGCCCGGGGACTTCAGCCCCTCGTCCCTGCGCCGCGCAGGCCGGCGGTGAGCCGGCCGGCCGGATGGCTCCTGCTGGTGCTCGTGCTGTCCGGACAGGCCGGCGCCGGCGCCAAACCGGCCGTCCCGGCCCCCCTTGCCATAAAGTCCCTGCTGCTTGACAGCGCCATGGCCGGCTCCCGCATCGTGGTGGTGGGGCAGCGCGGGCACATCCTGATCTCCGACGACCAGGGGAAGACTTGGGAACAGTCCCGGGTACCCACCCGTGCCTTGCTCACCGCGGTGCACATGCACGACGAGCGCACCGGCTGGGCCGTCGGACACGATGCGGTGATTCTTCGTACCGACGACCGCGGCGACACCTGGCGGCTGCTGCACCGCGCACCGGAAGAGGAGCGTCCCTTGCTGGACGTCTGGTTCCGGGACCGGAACGCAGGCTTTGCGGTGGGAGCCTATGGCTACTTCCTGGCCACCGGCGACGGCGGCGAGACCTGGAACTCCCGCACCATCAGCAAGGATGACTTTCACCTGAACGCGATGGTGTCCGCGGGGGGACGCCGGCTCTTCATGGCGGCGGAATCCGGCGTTGCGTACCGCTCCGACGACGGCGGCGGAACTTGGCGCGCGCTTCCCTCCCCCTATGCCGGCTCCTGGTACGGCGCGCTGGCGCTCGCTCGGGACCGGCTCCTGCTGCTGGGGCTCCGGGGACATCTCTTCCGGTCCGAGGATGGCGGCGGACGCTGGACGCGGGTGGCCACCGGCACCACCGCGACCCTCACCAACGCCACCCGCCTGCCGGGCGGAGCGGTGCTCGTCACCGGCCTCGAAGGAATCCTGCTCATGAGCCGGGACGGGGGCCGGAGCGTCTCCACCACCCGCCTGCCGTTACGCCAGGGCATCACGTCGGCGCTGGCGCTGGCCGACGGCAGTGTGCTGCTGACCGGCGAGTTCGGGGTCCGGCGACTGCCCCGGCCCGAGTAGCCGCTCATGCCCGGCGCATCCGAAGACTCCGCCCCGAACCGTTCGACGGCCTTCATCGAACGCTGCCTGTTCGGCCACCGCGCGCTCGTGCTGGCCGCATTCGCCGTCGCCACGCTGGTCATGGCGTGGTACGCGGCGCAATTGCGGGTGGATGCCGGGTTCTTCAAGCTCGTGCCCCTCAAGCACAGGTACATGGAGACCTTCCTCAAGCACCAGCAGGAGTTCGGCAGCGCCGACCAGGTGGTGATCGCACTCACCGCGCGCGAGGGCGACATGTTCACCCCGGAGTTCTTCCAGGTGCTGCGCCAGGTCACCGACGCGATGTTCTTCCTCCCCGGGATCGACCGCACCCAAGTCTACTCCATCCTCACCCCCAACGTACGCTTCATCGAGGTGGTGGAAGACGGCGTCACCGCCGGCAACGTGTTGCCGGCCGGCTTCAAGCCCACCGCGGACGGGCTTGCCCGGGTGCGCGAGAACGCCATCAAGGCCGGCGTCGTCGGCAGGCTGGTGGCCAACGACTTCACCGGAGCCATCGTCAGCGGCCGGTTGCAGGAGTTCGACCCCAATACCGGCCAACGCCTGGACTACATCGAGGTGGCCCGTCAACTCGAGGGCATTCGCGCCGGGGCCGAGGCCGGCGCCGCCGTGGACGCGCACGTCATCGGATTCGCCAAGCTGGTGGGCGATATCGCCGCGGGCGGTGCCCGGGTGATGGCGTTCTTCGGCATCGCTGTCCTCATCACCGCGCTGTTCGTGTATCTCTACACCCGGTCGGTGCGCCTCACCCTGCCGCCGCTGCTGTGCTCGCTGGTGGCGGTGGCATGGCAGCTCGGAACGGTCACCGCCCTGGGCTTCGGCATCGATCCCATGTCCATCCTGGTGCCGTTCCTGGTGTTCGCGGTGGGGGTCAGCCACGGCGTGCAGATGGTGAGCGCGGTGCGCGCCGACATGGTGGCGGGCGCCACCGCTCCGGACGCCGCGCGCGCCGGTTTCCGGCGGCTGCTGCTGCCAGGCACGGCGGCGCTCGCGTCCGATTCGGTGGGCTTCATCACCATCGCGTTCATCGAGGTGCAGGTGATCCGGGAAACCGCCATCACCGCCAGCCTGGGCATCGTGGCCATCATCCTGACCAACCTGGCGCTGCTGCCGGTGCTGCTCTCGTACTTCCGCATGAGCGAGGCCGAGCGGCAAGCCGCCGCCCGGCGCGACAGCGTCTTGCGGCCCTTGTGGTCCAGGGTGGCGCGGTTGGCGCGCCGGGGTCCCGCGGCCGTGACCGTGGTGCTGGCGGCGTTGCTGGTGGCGGCGGGAGCGCACTACGCGGTGCAGGTCAAGGTGGGCGACAGCCACCCGGGAGTGCCGGAACTGCGGGCGGAGTCCGTCTACAACCGCGACATCGCCGCCATTACCGAGCGCTTCAAGATCGGCGTCGACGTGCTCACGGTGTTCGCGGAGACGGCACCGGACGGCTGCATCGACTACGACGTGCTCACCACGCTGGACGCCTTCACCTGGCACATGCGCAACGTGGAGGGGGTCCGGTCGGCGGTGAGTCTCGCCAGCATCGCCCGCAACATCAACACTGGCTGGAACGAAGGCAGTCTCAAGTGGCGCACGCTGCCGCGGAACCGCTACAGCCTGGTGCAGTCCGTCTCCCCGGTGCCCACCGGCAGCGGCCTCCTCAACAACGATTGCAGCGTGCTGCCGGTGCACATCTACACCACCGATCACAAGGCCGAGACCATCCAGCGCATCGTCGACGCCACCCGGGACTTCGAGCGCCGCAACACGCTGGAGCGCATCCGCTTCCGGCTGGCCGGCGGCAACGTCGGGGTCATGGCCGCCACCAACGAGGAGGTGGACGCTTCCCGGTTCCCGATCCTCGGCCATGTCTTCGCCGCGGTCAGCCTGCTGTGTCTGATCTCCTTCCGCTCGGCGGCGGCCACCGTGTGCATCATCGTGCCCCTGGCCGCGGTATCACTGATGGCCTACGGGCTCATGGCGATACTGGAGATCGGACTCAAGATCTCGACCCTGCCGGTGGTGGCCCTGGGGGTGGGCATCGGCGTGGACTACGCCATCTACATCTACGGCACGCTCCGCACCCACCTGGAGCAGGGCCTCGACTTCGCCGCGGCCTACGAGCGCACGCTCCACGTCACCGGCGCCGGGGTGGCGCTCACCGGCCTGACCCTGGCGGCGGGCGTGGCCACCTGGATCGCCGCGCCGCTCAAGTTCCAGGCCGACATGGGCACCGTGCTGATGTTCATGTTCCTGGTGAACATGATCGCCGCCGTCGTGCTGTTGCCGGCCCTCGGCGCCTGGCTCGTGCGCCCGGGCCAGCGGGCCGGCGACGCGGCACAGCGCCGGCCCGCCGCGCCGCCCCTGCCCACTTCCTGACCGCCGTCCGTACCTGGAGATGGCGCCGAAGTCCCCGCCAGACGCGCGAAACGCGGCTCCCCGAAGAGATGAAACTCGCGCCGCAGCACCATCCGCCTCGCCAGACCCGCCATCCCCACTGGAATGAAGAAGCCATGTGGCGTACCTGCGTCAGGCTCACCGACATCGAAGCGGTCTTCCGCTCCCTGAAATCCGAACTCGGCCTGCGACCCGTCTACCACCACAAGGCGCTCCGCGCCGAAGGACATCTGTTCATTACCGTACTCGCCTGCCAACTCGTCCAGGTCATCCGTACTCGCCTGCGTCAAGCGGACGAGAACGCCAGATGGACCACACTACGCCGCGTCCTCCAGGGAAAGCAGCGCGTCACCATCACGTGCCGACGGGCGCACCCTGCACGTGCGCAAGGCGACCCGCGCCGAACCAACCCAGCAGGCCATCTACAAAGCCCTGGGCATTGATCCCGCTCCCGGAGGAACTCGCAAAACCCTGGTGTAACCAACCTTCAAATACTCACTTGTAGTGCCACTTGCCGCTTCTGCTCATCGTAACTCTATGATATGTAACGAGATCTTGCGGAGGGTGGTAAAGCTGGGTCAGTGCGGCGGGCGAGGCCGGCCGGCCTGCGATGTTCGAGAGTCTTCCGTTGTGTGACAAATGATTGGGCCAGTTCAGCCTCTGGACGCGATGCCGGGCACAGGGCACGTTGTCTGTTCCAACCCGCCACAACGACCTGTCCGACTTTCCGACGCCACCTCACATCCGAGTGGACGGCCCGTGAGCGCGAGTTTTGAATGGCCCTGCTGCGGGTGGGGCTTCGCGAGTGTCCATCAGTCCTCTCTGGTGTCGTGGGATACCTCGCATCGGATCTCGACCCGCGAGTGCTTGCGAGGATCGCTCAGTGCTCGCCTGGCGAATACCGGCACATTGGTCCCAGCCGACTTGCGGACCGATGGGGCCAGCAGTCCGTCCAGGTCTTCGGCAACAGCTTCAACTCCCAAACGGTTGCAGAACGTGTAGTCGTTCCCGTGCATCAAGCCGGGCCATAGGGTCTGCATGGGGCGCAGATCTTTCGTATGGCCCCGGAAATCGCAGGTGAACCGCGAGTACCATGCACTTCGGCCGCCGCTTGGCCTGCCGGCGAACTTTTCGCGGAACCGATGGAGAACCTCGGCCTCTGCCGTCTCCGCCTCAAGGGAGAAGTACCCGACAGGGAAAGAGCCGTCGGAAAAACGCGACTTGGGGTAACCGGAGCCATCAAGACGCCGCTTCGGCAAGAATGGCGCGTCAAGGAGTTTCTCGAGGGAATCGGACATCCCGCGCGAATGCAGGAACTCCGTCATCTCGGAGACCTGTTCCGGACTCATCTCCTGGTCGCGCAGAAAGTCGTCATCCGTTTGATGGCTCACGAATCGAACCAGAACCGCCTCGCGGGGTCGAGCGACAACTTCCTCCAGCACGTTCAACGCCCTGCTGCCGCTTCGACGTACTCCTTCACAAGCAGCAGATTCTCCATCGACCCGTCCAGCATCCGGTCCATGGGCGAGCGCCCATCCAGCATCGTATGCGGCTCCCGAAGCCACCGATTCTCGACTTTCAGGTCTTGGAACAGTGCCGACAGTATCTTGCGAATCCGGTACAGGTATGCGACGCGATCCTTGGCGTCCCTTCCCTTGAGAGCGTCTCGCCCGGCCAGCAGATTCCCGGCGAACGATCCGTCATCCGGGTCCATTCCCAGCAGAACGGTGGCGTCCATCAAGTTCAACTCCCATGCAGCGAGGAGATTCCTGAGAAATTGAACAGGCCCCGTCAGGCGTGGCTGGTATGGTGAAGTCCTTGCGTCGATTCCCGGCACGACGGTGCCCGCACGCACCTCTTGACGCAGGAACTCAGGATGCGATCCTTCTTCCCTGATCGTATAGTTTCCCGACATTCCCCGCCGCACGGGATGCACGTCCGGAACAAACCGGGTGTGCCGGATGCCCCCCGCGCGCCTGATCGGTTGTTTGACCCTTAGCTGGGACTCGAGTCCATCGCTCCCCCGCGAGACATGCCCGACCGTCGGGCTGCGGCCACCGAGCAGCCCACGTTCGTAAGACGGCTCCCACATCATCTTCACCTCCTGAAAAGCGCCGGATTTCATGACGCCACCGAGTTGGTGGGAATGGGCACCATCTCGACAGTCAGCCCCCGAAGCAATGCTTCGAGAAGTCGCCGCAGGCGGTCGATGTACTCCGCGTGCGGATGCAACTCCGGGGGTTCCGCGTATGCCACCCAGCATGAAGCAAAGATTGACGACTTCTCCACCACGCTGTCGTATGCGTGCAAGACTGCACGCCAACCTTCATCGTCGTTCTGGACTTCAAGGTTGATGCACGGATACAACGCTGCGTTGCCCAAGCCGGTCAAATCCATGTCGATACCCGGTTTCACTACCTGTTGCAGGAAATCGCGCGCGTCAACGGACCCATCGCCGAGCCGGAGCGACAGCGTGGATCGAACTGCGACCGTCGCAATCACGACCTGCGGGAACGCTCCTTTCAGTGCCTGCACCACCAACGCGAAGCATTCGTTGCAGATTGCGAGATCCTGTTCGCTTCTCAGGCCGTTGAACCGCATCGACAGCTTCTCTACCGTCACCTCAATGGTCCCATTCCCTCCAAACATCGTCACGCGCACGCACACGTCCGAAAGTGCGTTCCCGCCGGATACCTGCAAGTCTGTCGTTCGAAGCGGAAATCGGGGATGGATGAACTGGTGCAATGCTCTCATAAGCTCCGTGGTGCGACCCGGCAAGTCGAACAGCGGCACGGAGAATTCCGCCTCGTACGTCATCTCCATCCATTCAAGGCTACCCTTCACCGCTGCCTCTCCTGGTGCATGCCGATACTCGACTTGTCGCTGTGCAGGATCTTCCCCGTAACGTTCATTGCCCGGCACACCCGTCGCGCCACAGTCATGCCCGCTTCCCACCTTGTATCCCCTGTCTCCGTTTCCTCTGAGTCGTGTACCCGAAGACGGGATGTCCGCCCCACCCAAGTGCACCGGATTCGCCATCCCTTTGCATGGGCGGTTCCCCCAAAAACCCAGCAGACTGGTTCCCGGATGTTATGCATCGCCGGTCACCTTTGTGCAAGCACCGCGCGAGCCGCAGGCCGCGGCGTCAAACCGGGACATCGTCGGGATGCGCCACCGTCGAGACCGAAGTGCAGGGCGTAGCGCATGAAGCGCCCGGTTGGACGAACTCGGCCTTGGCGCGCCGATGCGCGCCCCCGGCCACTTCCTGACCGCCGTCAGTACCTGGCGATGGCGCCGAGGTCCAGTTCCACGACCCAGTCTCCGACCGATTCATCCTTCGCAAAGAAGATGAACCCCAGATCCCTGAGCCTCAGCAACTCTCGATGGAGAGTCCGTCTCGTGACGTTGCGGTACGCGGATTTCACGTATCGGTCCTCAAGCAGTTCCGCCAGCGCGATGCGCCGGGACGACGCATCCGAGAAGGGATCCACCGGTTCCGTCCCGCTCAGGAGAAAGTCGAGAAGCTGATACTCCCGCTGGTTCAGCAGCCGTCTGCGAGCGCCCGTTTTCCTGTTGAGGGCCTCCACGAGCATAGTCCGGTACACCAACCGGTTGAGCTTTGCCTTGACGAAGTTGTTGATGCCCTTGAGTTCGCTCGCGAAGCCTTCAACTCCAAAGCGAACGAAGGCCGTGACATCAAAGGGCTGACGTTCCCGGCATTGTTGCAGGATCGACTTGTACCGACTCTCATGGCGATAGAAATAGTTGGACAGCCCGTAGAACCCGTGGACGTTGTATCCGAGTTGAAACAGCATTCCCGCTTCGACCAGCCGTGAGACCCTTCCATTGCCGTCACCAAAAGGATGGACGGTTACCAGGAAAAAATGCGCGAGCAAGGCCCGGACCGCGGGATGAGTCTCCTCGAACCGACGCGAATGGAGAAAGTCGATGTACTCCGCCATCAACCGTGGCAGCCCCTCATAAGGCACGCCTCGATGGACCCCTCCCAAGTCGTTTGACCCCACGGTGACAGGAAAACCGCGAAGTTTTCCCGGAATATTGTTGACGATGTCGGAATCGCGCGTGATCATTTCGTGCAGATTGAAGATATCCGCCAATTGGATGGGAGGCGCGTCAGGGCGAAAGCGATTCCTCACCCAGGACTGCGCAGCCTCGGCGTTCCTTACCTGCAACTGCTCCCTGGCGGCATTGTCCCGGTTCTTCTCCGAGTCCAGCGACTCGAGCTGTTGAGCGACTTCGGCCTCGGACAGGGGATTGCCTTCAATGGCTGTCGTTCCGTGAACGGCCCGCACGCGGTTCAGACGATCCAACCGGGCTCGCCAATCTTGTGGAAACACAAGATTGAGGGCAGCCTCTCTGTACGCTTCGATCTGGACGAGGGCCTGGAAGAGACCCTTCGTATCCAGCTGAAAGTCGAAGGAGAACCGCTTCCAGTCCATGGATCACCTTATGGTTGTCAGCCTGTCCGACCGCAAAAATGACCGCTCCAACTATTCGAATATACAGGCAATCCATGTGGATCACAATGAAAACATCGTCTTGTTTGGCTGACTATATGACTGCTTGTCCGGCACACGGATCAACCTTCTGTGCCATGGTTCGGGAGAGGAAGCGGCCGTATTGAGCGGCCGCATTGAAACAGTGGCGGGAGTGCGGCGGCGGGAGTGCGGCGCCACCGATACGCCGGCGCCGCACTCCCGGCCGCGGGATCAGGCGGCGAACGACGCCAGGGTTTCCTTTTCGAAGGCCAGCAGCTTCCGGACGCTGAGGCGGGTCTGCATGCGCGCGAAATGGGCGCGCGTGTTGGGATAGGGCTCCAGGTCGATGTCGAACTGGGTGCTGCGGTGCACGCACCAGAAGAAGTGCGCGTCCGGTGCGGTGAAGTGATCGAAGAAGTACTCGCGCCCCTCCAGCATCCCTTCGGCGATGCCGTAGGCCTCGGCCAGGAACTCGGAGGCGATACGGGACACACTCTCCTGGCTGGCCGCCAGATCGCACACCTTCGCCGGCGAGTTGATCCGGCTGAGGTACGGGTGGACGCCCGACGCGCACCAGGACATCACCGACACCGCCTTGACTTCGTCCCAGGGGTTCGCCGGCAGCAGGTTGGCCTGCGGGTAGCGGCGCGCGATCCAGAGCTGGATGGCCGCGTTCTCGGAGAGCGGCTCACCGTCCACCACCAGCAGCGGCACCTTGTGCTTGGGATTGAGCTTCAGGTATTCGTCGGACCGGTTCTGCCCGGCGCGGAAGTTGAGTGCCTTCACCTCGAAGTCGGCGCCGGCCTCGGTCAGCGTGATGTAGGGCGCCATCGCACAGGTGTGAGGCGCGTAGTACAACTGGATGCTCATGGGAACCTCCACGAAATGATGTTGATGAAACGATGTGATGAAACGTACTGGTGCCGGAGGGGGGACTCGAACCCCCACAGGGTTGCCCCTACTGGATTTTGAGTCCAGCGCGTCTACCAGTTCCACCACTCCGGCACGGAGAAGAATGAGAATGGACTAATGGAAATGGCCTAGCTTACGGGTGAGCGAAGGTCAAGGTCGGGAGCCTCTTCTCAGCCGTCGCTGGAAGGGCCTTCCAACGGGATCGCCTGCTCCACCCGCATGACCGGAATGCCGCCGCGGATGGCGTAGAGGTATCGGCCGTCCGCGCGCACCAGTCCGCCGCTCATGGGCTCGGTGACCTTCTCCCCGGCGCGGTCGACAAGCTGCCCGGCTTCGATCTTCCGGTTCAGGTTTTCGACGAGCCCCGGGGCGGCCAGCACCACAGGCTCCCGTGTCTCGGGACAGGCAAGGATGTCGAGCAACTGCCGGTCGATCACGTCCGCCTCCCGTGGTTCCGGTCGAGCGTCGTCTCCATGGAGTCCAATATTCCCCGCCATCCCGCAGGTGTCAATCCGACCGGCCCAAGCCTGCCATCTTCGCATCGCCGGTACCATGAGAGAGCGCCGCACCCGATTCGCCCTCGCCGCCGTCGCGGCAAGCATGGACGCGGTATCCCGCGGCCCGTTTGATCCCGCTTGTCCCGTTTGATGCGCTGCAGGCTCTTGGCTATGTTGCCGTCTGGAGGTGGAGAGCCATGAACGGCACCTTTCGGGAGTACATCGATCTGCTGCGGGCCAATGACGAACTGCTGCACATACGCAAGCCGGTGGATCTGAGGGACGTGGCGGCGCTCACGGACCAGAGCGACCGGGCACTGCTGTTCGAGAACCCCGCGGGGTACTCCATCCCGGTGGCCTGCGGTCTGCTCCAGAAGCGCGAGCGTCTCGGCCTGGCGATGGACGCCCCCTACCCCGAAATTCACAAGCGTTTCCAGTGGGCCATGTCCAACTCCATCGAGCCGGTGCTGGTGGAGGAGGCCCCGGTGAAGGAGTTCGTGCAACTCGGCGCGGACGTGGACCTGTTCAGGCTGCCGGTGCCGATCTTCTCCACCCTGGACGGCGCGCCCATGATCACCGCCGCAGTGGTCCTCTCCGAAGACCCCGAGTACGGCATGAACGCCGGTGTCTACCGCCTGATGCTCAAGGAGCGGAACGTCACCGGCATCGACATCGTGACCCCCAACAACCTTCACAACTTCACCCGGCGGGCGCTGGAGGAGAACCGCCCGCTGCCCATCTCCATCTCCATCGGCGTACACCCCCGGGAACTGATGGGGGCGCTTTTCAAGGCTTCGCTGGGAACCAACGAGCTGGGTTTCGCCGGTGGCCTCGGCGGGCGTCCGGTAGAGTTGACCCCGGGGGTCGCCGGGCCGGTGCCGTTCATCGCGGGCGCCGAGATCGTTCTGGAAGGCGAGATCCCGCCCGAGGGGTGGGTGCATCCCGAAGGCCCGTTCGGCGAGTTCTCGCGCCTGGTGGGAGGCACCCACCGGAATCCCAACGTCCATGTCAACTCCCTGCTGCACCGGCGCGACCCCATCTACTACGCGCTGCACATGCCCTGGGAGAATCTGTGGATGAGCGCCCCGATATACGAAGCCGCCGCCTGGCGGGTGCTGGCCGAGACCGGCGTCCGGGTCGCCGCCATCAATGTGACCCCGGGCGGCTGCTGCCACTGGCACATCGTGGCGTCCATCCGCAAGAGCCCGGGCGACGGCAAGAACGCCATTGCCGCACTCCTCTCCATCGCCGACATCAAGTACGTGGTGGTCACCGACGACGATATCGACATCTTCGATCCCGTGGAGGTGGAGTGGGCCATGGCCACCCGCGTGCAGGCGGACCGGGACACCGTCATCCTGTCCAATGCCCGCTCCAAGCCCCTGGACCCCTCCATCCCGCCCAGCGCCAACGGTGTCCCCACCACCGCCAAGATGGGCATCGACGCCACGATCCCCGAGAATGTGCCGCGCTACCGCTACAACCGCATCGTCTACCACAACCAGGGCAAGGCGCTGCTGGACGACTACCTGGGCGAATCTCCGGCCACCCCCCTGCCCGCGGCCGCCGCGGACGACGCCGTCGAACAGCTGGCGGAACAGGCCCTGGCAATGTTGGGCGAGAAGCGGCGGACCTTCAGCGAACTGCTGGACGCCTTCTCCGACCAGAGCTTCGCCACCGTCATGGCGCTGGTGGGCCGCCTCAACGAACAGAAACGGATCACCCTGGATGAAGAAGGAAAGTACATGCCCGCGGAGGAGGACGCACCACGGTAGACCGTCCGGTGGAGAAACGGCTGCGAACACCGGAGGGGCGGCCGGCGAGCCGGTCGGTCGGAGCCACTACCCGCCGTGATGTCGAGAGCCTCTTGCATCTTCTTCACCGAGCGTCACGGCTCGATGCCAGGCAACCAGTACAGGTCGTTTCTGCGCTCAGTCTACCGCAGGCCCTGCGTCGATCAGGACGGATTGCGCAATCCGGTCGAGCAGCACTCGCCGACGGCGGTGCCATCATCCCCGCAGACTCATCCCTCGCTCAGCTCCGGACCGGGTCACCAGAACTTCCTGATCAAACCCGTATCGGGCAACCTCGAAGGCGCCATTCGCTTCCAGATCCCTCGGCGACGGCAAGCCGACATCAAATGGAAACAGGTGAGGGCAACGAAGCAGGGAGGTGGCCGATCGAGATTTGGCATCGTGGACTGCGAACATGGCCGAGATCGCCCAGATGGAGAGAGGCAGGTCATCGACCACCCGTTTGGGAGCAAAGCGGTAGAAGCCTTTCTTCTCCCTTTCAAGAAGTACGCCCCAGTCGATGAATGCCCGAAGGATACGCCGTGCGGCGCGGGCCACTGTTTCGCGTTCGCCCATTTGCTCGCGGAGTCGGCGCTGAACCTGGGCTGCTCCAACGGTTCCCTGAAGCTGAAGCAACCGCCCGGTCGCATCGGCGACCGCGCCGAAAAAGGGGTAGGCCGCCATGCACATGCACCAGTGCACCAGCATCCGCTGGTCCCCGGACAGGCGTTGAAGCAGATCAAGCCCGTCGTCGCGGAGCGGTCGAAGCTCTCCCGGAACGGTAACCCAGACTTTCGTCAGGATCGTGATGGCCTTGTCACGGTTTCCCCGCTCGGGTTCGTTCCCGACCGACAACTCGGCCCGCAACCTGTCGCCCAGCGCCGCGACGATCTCGCTTCTCCGACTCCCGGCGAGAACCAGATTCGCCGTGAATTCCAGCCACTCAAGTCGAATACGCTGGCTGAAACCGACCTGCTCGCTACGCGTCACGCCGACACCCTCTCGATCTCGACCATCGGGACCACGACCTCTTCGAGCGAGGCACCGCCGTGGCATACAATGCGTTCGCCTTCGCGCACGAAGGCTGATCGAGCTGGAGCGAGCAGGGGCAAACAGTCTTCGGGGAGCCCGAGGGCCGGCCACACGACCGCGTCCGGGAAACGATTGTGCACGCGGGATCGCAGGCTCGGATCGGAATAGACCCGCACGCGTTCGCCCCGAAGGGCGGCGGTCATGCCCTCGGAAGGGCGGCCGATTCCTTCCGCCTCGATATTTCCGTGGTCCGAGGTCAGAAACACGGCGAAACCGCCTTCGAGCAATGTGTTCAGCAATCCCACCATGAACCCTTCATCAGCCCATTGTCGGACTTGGTTGTGCATCCCGGCTGCGCCGAGTTCCATGCCGTGCATGATTCTGTCGACCTTGTCGACCACAAGACCGAGGACGCGGAGACCGGGCCATGAAAGAAGTTCGCGAACGCTGTCGATGCAGCCGCTCCCCAATCCTCTCGCATATGTCACCTCCCGCACCGTCAGGCCGTGGTCGGTCCAGAACCGGGTCCACAACGAAGCTTCCCTGTCCGTGGTCCAGAGGCTTGAGGGAAAGTAGAGTGGGGGCGTGCCGGCGAAGATTGCCTGCCGGGAAACCGAAGTGACCGTCGGTATCCATGCGAAAACAGCTTCTTCACGAAATCGGAATCGCGACTGACGAAGTGCGAGAATGTCCCGGAGTGCGATCCATTGGTCGAGCGCGAGACCGTCGACAACGACGAGTGCGACCCTGTTTCCACCTGCATTCGAAAGCCGCCGTTCGAGATACCGCGGCAGGTGATGGACCATCACCGGCGGGTCGGGCGGCTGATTATGAAGCCCCGCATAACGGCACTCGGTCCAGGAGCAAAACGACCGGTCGACATCCCTGCGAAGACCGCGCATCCGCTCATTCATGCCAGATCGCGTCGCGTCCGTCGTGTCCGACCAGAGAAGGCCCAACTCCGCCCATCGCCAAGCGAAGGCCGTCCAGTCGTAGTGCCGTGCGCCGGTATCGGGGATCGTATTGGCAACGGTATCCATCAGGCTGCGGAGCCGTCGCGATTTGCCAGACTCGTTGTCGTTTCTTATCCCGACCGCCACCCATCTGTCATTGAGGGCGTCGCTCGACCTGTGATGCACAGGCGAAAGCAGTCCCTCGACGAACAGATTGTCGATGTAGATGCGCACGTCACCATGGTCGAAAGGCAACTCGACGGGGCCTGCTATCGCCGGATCGAACGCCGCATTCGCATCCCGAACATGATACTCGGTGTCCCACGCGATGCGGTCGAGAAAAGGGGACCAGTGGTCCTGAAGGAAAGAAAGGAAGGCTTCCCGATCCGGCACGATGGTCTCAAGTGGCCAGGAGTCGAAGGCTGCGTCCTGGCGAAGCTTATGGACCAGGCACTGCTCCAGCGAGCGCGGAAGCCGCTGACGCCGGTAATGCTTCCGCAACAGAACACGCAGCAAATCCGCACCGTCCCTGATAAGCGCGACAGAGATTCCAAAGACGTGCAGAAGCACAAAGTCCTTCGTCGCATCGTCGCCGCACTGAATGAATCCGTGTTGCGCCCGTGCCCGATAGAGAGCGTCGAGATTGCTTCTGTCAAGTGAAGCGACAACAGGGTAGCTGAGATGGGGAAACAGTTCCTCCAGGCCGAAGGAAAGTTGCCGGCCGACCTGCAAGAGATCGTAGGGAAGGGTGGCGAGATCATGCTTCCCGGTCTGAAGAACAACCACCAAGTCGCGAACCTCACCCCGGTCCCGGCGGAATCGAAACCCGGTTTCGTAGGCGAAGCGGAACGCGACAGGGTCGTCGAATACCAGAACCTCGAAGCCCCTCTCGCGTATCGCGTCGAGGAGGTTCTCTTCGAGCAACAGCGCGTCCGGGTCCGCGGCCAAGGTAAGCCCAGCCACCTTCGGCGTGAAGTGCCTCAATATCCGATTGCGCCAATCATCGGTCTTCCCGTAGGACACGTTCACGCCTTATTCATGCGCGTCAACGCCTGATCGTACCAGAGCAGGAGTTTCTGGTCCTCCTGGAGAACGGCATCGGGAATCTTCTCGGCGACCTCCACAATGGTGGCGTAGTCCCGATCCTGGTAGGCCCTGAAGAAGCCCGCGCGAACCGCTTCAAGTCGGAAGAGCTTGAGCCGTCGCGCCGAAGACTGGCGGTAGTCATCGAATTCGCGCAGAAGCGCGCGAGTACGGCGTTTCTCGACATCCGCCGCCTTGCTGGGATCGGGCACATACCAGCGATCCTTGGCCTTGCCACGCAAGGCCGTATGGTCCTTCGGCAGGTTGCGCAATTCCTTGAAGTTGGTGGACAGGTAGGCGTGGATCTGGCTGGGCACTTCACCGACTCCATCAAAGCACAAGAAGTTCTGTTCCAGCATCTCCGACAGCTCGGGTAGCTTTTCGTGCTTCTGCCAGCCCGTGATCTCCCGGAGAAACTGGGGATGAATTTCCTGAAAATTCTGGGGTTTGTGAGCCAATAGTCTTCTGAGCCAGTCTATCGCGGAGGATTCGTTGATGACGAAGATCTCCAATTGCGCCACTTCTCCGACTGACAAGCGTTTCTTGTCGTATTCGACAACTTGCTCGGGCAGAAAGATCATGCCGTCCCGTTCGGGAAAACGCTGGAAGATGCCGGCCAGGAAGCCGCTCACTGAAAGAGGCACCGTCACATTGCGCAGGACATGGAAGGCAACCATGCGATCGAACAAAACATGGGGCTGGCGCTCGTTGACGATCTCGACCCGACCGTCCTTGAGAACGAACACAGGCAATTGGGCAAGATGGGTGTGGAGGAAGTCCCACATACCTTGCTCGGTTCCCCTTGTCAATGCAAAGCGTTCTTCCAACCCGTCGTTGGGCTTGTACGCCGAGATGACGAGATCCTGCTCCACTGCGGTGCTCGTGACTTGACGGTAGGACCCCTGTCTCTTGTCCAAGGTACGCACATCGGCGACGACGAAACCGACTGTCAACATGGCTTCCTGAATAGAGGTCCAAACCGCGTTCTTGGAATTGTGGAAGACGACGGTCATCCAACGCCCGGGCTTTAGGACGCGGCGATACTCCTCGAAACAGCCCTGCATCAGGTACTGATATTCCAGCAACCTTTTCTTCTTAAATTGATCTATGATGGCTTCCGATACCGCATTGGTCATGATGCCGTGCCAAGATTCAATCAGTAAGTTCAAATCCGCGTAGAAGATATTCTCGCCGAATGGCGGATCAGTGAAGATGTAATCGATCGAGTTTTCAGGCAAGGAGGTTTCTGCACAGTCTGCAGTTGAAACAATTGTAGAGTTGGCGTGTACGCGGGCAAGCATGAAGGCTTTATGTAATTGAGAAAGCTTTCCGGCAAGCCTATACCAAGGGGAAATCTCTGCGATCTGGGAAGGAATGTAGTAGACACCACTAAGAATTTGATTTGATTGAGAACCTTGATTTGCTCGAAACCGATTAAGCAGAGACATCGTTGATACGGCCTGCTCGGCGAAGTAGAGCAGCATATGGCGAATTCGGATGTCGGGATGGGCTTTGGCCCGTCGCCACATCGCCGCCAAGGCGTTCGCGGAGCGGGGCAAAAAAAAGTGATGCGTGTGGTTGACACCCTTCGGGGCCAGTCGCGAACCGTGATACATGTCGTCGACAGGCAACTGACTGGTTGGAACATCCGCCGGGAGGGGAAGCTTCGAGATGCGGCGGACAATTTCAAGATCATCAGCGTCGGGCCGCTTTTCGAATGCCTTGCCGTCGATCGTGTATCGGATCAACGCCGGCCTGAAAGTGATATGTTTTCGAACATCACCCGTGGCGGCATCCAGGTCGGACTCAAACACGCGCTCCAACCTCTTCTTGTTCAACTCAGCATCGCAGTCAGGACAAGGGAAAGTGCTC
This sequence comes from uncultured Binatia bacterium (SeqCode), assembly GCA_964291295.2. GTDB lineage: Bacteria > Desulfobacterota > Binatia > UBA9968 > JAJDTQ01 > JAJDTQ01. The sequence continues at coordinate 379,182 of OZ219754.1, forward strand.
CTGACCCGGCCGCTCGCCCGATCTAATGCCTCTTCAAGAAACACGATCTCGCTCGTGCATTCAGGACAAGCAAACACCTCGCTCCAGACGGTGTAGTCGATCCGCCCTTTGGTCTTGCCGTCGATGTGCCGGGTTTCATACATCCAGCCAAGTTCGGCTTCCACCTCGTCAAGCAGCGTACGCCCGGCCTCGGCAAAGGCATCGACATCAAGGGGCAGGCTGTAGTTGGCGGCAATGAAACCGGCAAGCGGCGAAAGGTCGTTCAAAACCGTGCGCCGAAGCCCCCATTTCGGTGTACCGAAACCATCCCTGGCCCAAAGTGCTTCAAGCGATTTGCGGTAGCTCTCCGGCGCGGTTTCGCACCACTGGGCCGCCACACCGGTCATGCCCGAGCCGGCAAAGCCGTCCAGGACAAGATCACCGGGCTCGGTGTAATGAAGAATCGACGGCACGATGGCCAGATGCGGCACCTTGGTATGGTAGCTGTGCGCCCGGTAGACAGGATGGGTCTTGCCTTCGCTGACATCGACAGCGAACGGTTTGCGGCGATAGGGCTGCTGCGGGTCGTAAGCCCTTCCATAGATCTCCACGAATGCGCCCAGGAACGGGTTCGGGCAAGCCGTGTGCCACGGCGGATCGGACAGATCAAGGATATCTTCGATCTTGCCGTGGGGGAATCCGACCTCATCCTTCCAGCGCTGCAGCAAATCCTTGGACGAGTCGGCATGAAGCATGCGCTCCGCGAGTTCGCGAAGTCGGGCATCCCCACCCATCGGCCAGTGCTCAATGGCTGCCATCCGGGCTACCGCATCGTCAACATCGGTGTAAGGCAAACCGCCGAGGGCCGTATGCAGCTCCTCCAGGCCATTCCTCAACCTGTCAAGAAAATGGGACCGCCGGGCCTCGTCATTCTCGAAGACGATACCGAGGCATTCCATCGGCTGGTCACGCCTGGCCTCCAATTCCTCTTCACGGGGCTTGTTGAACATCTCTCCATGTTCCAACGGCTTCCAGAAGAGTCGTCCGGTTCGGCGGTTCCGCCCGCTATGCGTCATCCGTCGATCCCCTGTCGCTCGCATCCTTGTCCTTTTTCACGCGGCGGAGTTTGATCGCAACGCCGACGTCGGTCAGCACATAGGCCTGATGCGGGTGGTTGGGTTGGTCCGGATGGACCATACGGAGAACACCCCCTTGCAAAAGAGGATCAAGATGATGCTTCTTGAAAAACCCCCGACTGGTCACTCCGACTTCATCCATGATCTCTGCCAATCGACGGGGCGTGTCGCAAAGCCTGACGATCTTCTCCTGGGTCGCCGAAAGCTTCCAAAGGGGATCTTGTGCAGTAGACAAGTTGTCCGAATCCGAACCCGGTTGTACAATGGACAAGTCCTCCCGCCTTTTCGAACCTTGGTCAGTGGCGAGATTCGACGCCCCGGCACCCACCCGCTTACCGGATCGATTCGGTTGACTCAGCCGCTCCTTGAGATATTCGGCGACGACGAAGGCCGACGATTCCTCGCGACCCGCCGGCGAAACGAGCCCTTGGACCGTCAGGTGCTCCAGGACTCCATGGACATCAACTCCAGACAGGCCGGTGACGGCATGTACATCACGTGGACGCACCCTGCCCTCACGGCACGCGAAGGCGAACGTCCTGGCCTCGGCATCGTCAAGGCGGACGCCGAGGCTTGCATGGAACAGGAGTTGCTTCTCGGACAGGAGTTCCTCCTTGGCCAGGATCAGTTGAAAGGCCTTGCGCGCTCTGTCGTTGGAGACTGTCGGCGGCACACGTCCGAACTGTCGCCAGTTGCCGAAGATGGCGCGGATACCTGTCCCGGCCTGCTCGCTCAGGCCGATCCGGCGGAAGGTGGCAACGATCCTCGGGTTACGCACCTCCTTCTCACCGGGATCAAGCAGTTCGTCTGCGGATGCGAAGGCGTCGCCGGGATTCCAGAATATCGTTCGGTCGTCGAAGAACCGGATCGTCGGCATTCGGGTGTGGTCTGCGTAATCCTGATGCATCAGAAGGTTGATCACGGCTTCGCGAAAAGCGATGTAGTCCGGCGGATGGTCTTCGCGCCGCAATGTCTCGGGATTGACAGAGAACGGCTTCTCGGCACGCTGAAGGTAGCGGTCCACCAGCGTTTTCCACGAGTTCACGAGATTGGTCTCGATCACCAACCGGTCAACCCAGCGTTCGTTGGACCACTCTTCCGACCAGTCGCCGCGGCTCCACTGCCAGTCCACGACGGGACGCGGAAGTATCTGGCGAAAGGCAGGCGCGGCGCCGAACAGAAGGATCGCAGCGCGGGTCGGCAACAGCCGACCGCCGGCTTCGACAACCAAGCCCCAATGATGGAGAAACTCCAAGTCCGGCAAAGTCTCGTCGTGACCGGGGTTCCGGCCGTCGAACAGCTTGCGGTACCAACGTATGGAGCCATGGTCGAAGCAGCGTTCAGGATCGATGGCGACAACCTCTCCATCGTGGCGCTCGTCAGCCGCGTCCCGCAGCAGCCGCTCGATTTCGGCTTCCGTGCAGCGCTGGTCGCCCGCGCCCCGACGCAGGAACGATTGCCGGATGTTGCCGTCGAGATAGACCGGCTTGTCCTGTCTGCGCGCCTCAGGGATATGGAAAACCAGAAGGGCCTTGTCATCGTCCTCAATCAAACGCTCTTTCGCGGTGATGACTCGATTGAGCTTCTGGCCGGAACGCAGGGTGCCGAGGAAGTCGTTCTGTACCTTGTCCACCTCCAGAACGCCAACGATCTCGAAGCCGCCGGCGCCGTCACGAACGCCGAACACCAGCCAGCCACCCTCGGTGTTGGCAAAGGCCGAGACGGTCTCATAAGCATTTTTTGGAACCGCATGTCGAGCTTCCTTGAACTCGATGTCGGTCCATTCGTAGCCCTTCAGACGTTCGATGAGCTCCTCTTTCTCCATCGGCGTCTATTCCAGCACAACCCGTACATTGGCCGGTTCCTGTCCCTTGGTCATTTCATCCAGATGGCTCTCGAAACGCTTCTTCATCTCGTCGGGTCGTGCGGGCGAACCGCCGGCAAGGAGTGCGGCTTTCAGATCATTGGTCTTCAAGACCACTTTGACCAAACCCGACAGAACCTCCTGGAGAGGCTCGATCAATTCGAGATCCAAGGGATCGGGGAGTTCTCCTTTCTTCGTGAAGGCGGTGACCCGTTCCCGTTGAGCCGGCTCAAGCAGCGAAAGGCTTTCGCGAATGGATGGATCGTCAAGATTGGCGAGCAGCGTTTGCGTCCAGTCGGCGAGCAGCCCGTCAATCTTCTCGTCCAGTCTGGCAAGGGTTGTTCCGGCGACGCTGGTTGTCTCAAGGGCCGGCCTGAACCCACAGTGCGGGCAGACCGGAGCGGTTTCCGTCTCTTCCTTGGTGAGAGCGAAACAAGTCTTCAATTCGTCAAGGCGTTCCTTCAAATCGATCAGATGCTGGACCGGCATGAGGTCAATTGCGGAGAGCGCATGGAGGCGGGCAAGCCTTCCGTCGCTCATCAGCGTGGTCTTCCTCCTCTCGTTGTTTGCGCCAAGCCGCGCCTTGGCGTGGAGGTCCAGATATATCCCGACGAAGGATTGCTTCAAGTCGTTAATCTTGCGTAGCGACCGGCGGCGGATCGCCGGCAATTCATGCTCGGCCGAGGATCGCACGATATCTGCCAGCACTTCGTCGCGGACAGCCTTCATTTGCGTCGCCCATTCATGGGACGGGGGAAGCACTGCCTCCGCCGCGCTGAGGAAAGCCGTCACGGGGGCCAATTCGGAAGCCGTCCCAAGGACGCCCTCCACTTCTGCCATTGATGCGAGCTCCGCTGCATGGCTGCTCACCTCCTCGGCGTCATGCCGGAGGTTCTTGAGACGGCCCGGCGTGGTATAAGCTTGGAGAGATTCAAGAAAAGTCTTGGCCCGCTCCAGCGTCGCACTCAAGTTTGTCCCTGCTTCCGATTCAATCAGGTTTCTGCCCCAGCACGGAATCCCGTTCTGAACTGCTCGTTGGGCGATGAGCAGCCTTTCCACGGTCCGGCCAACGGCCTTCTGAAGCTCCTGTACGGGATCTTGCTCGCCATGGGTGACAAGGGTCGCCATGCCCGGGGCAAGGCCAAACAAATCGAACAGCGCCTTGAGAGCAGGGATATTCCAGTCCTTGGGCCGCTCGATATGCTTGAAGCGGACGATCTCGTCGAGCGGTAGGGCGGCGAGAGCGGACAGGTCGGTGGCGTCGAACTTCCGTCCGGGAACAGCGAGCACGAGATCGCCGGAATAGACCAATGTCGCAAGCAACACCACGGCCCATTCGGGTTCCAGCCGCAAAGTCTGCGGAGCCAAGTATTCGACGCCGAGCAGTTCCTGAATCAGTTCGGCGCGGTTGACGACTTGGCCGCGGCCCTTCTTGTGCACCTGATCGAGGATTTGGACAGCATATCTTGATCGATGGGGATCGAGCCTGTCGCCGTCCAGGAGATGGAGCGCGTCGAGAATCGCTGTGGCCTGTCTCGTTTTCGTCGTGCCGGCGATCCACCGCAACGCATCCTGGGTGGCTTGAGCACGGTTGGACGACGTGATCAGCACGGAAAATTTCGGATAGTCCGGTGCCTGGTCGGCGAAGTGGGCATCAAGGCAGATGCCGGCAATCGCGTTGATCATATCCCGGAAGTTTATGCGCTCGGAGGGAAGCGTCCCGGAGAGTTCACGAGGAGAATGCCCCTTGGCCCATTCGAGCAACGCCTTGCGGCGACCTTGATAGCCAATTTCGAAGGCCATGCCCATGTGCTCCTGAAGCCAATTGACCAGATCGCGGAGGAATCCCGACGCCTTCGATTCGTAAGTTGCCTTGGCGTGCCCGGATGAGGTCGACGCCAAATCGACCGAGGCTGCGTAGCCACACAGGATCTCCCGGAATCGGTCGTCTTCGCCGATGAGATGGAAAAAGACCTCGTCCGCCGCCTTCTCGTCCTTGAAACGCGGCGGCTCGTGCGGCTGGATGAAATACAGGTAGAAATCGCGCGGAGGCGCTGCGGTGGACCGCTCATTCGGCGCACCGAAGAACAAGTACCCCCGGCGAGCCGCCTTGCGCGCTCGCCATTCGAGTTCGTGCTCCCAGATATGGTAGCCGGTGACGTAGGTTTCGTCGGTGCACTCCATCACCCGCCGCAGCGCATCGTAGTAGTAGCGGTCCAACCGTGCCGCATCAAGGCTTTCGGCCCGTTTCTCGATCAACGCGTCGAAATCGTCGGTTTTCTTGAGATCGAGATAGTATTGGCGGTTGTCCGGATTCGACGAAATGAACTGGCCGCTGACGGTCTTGTGTATCTCGCGGAGCACCGTTTCCACTTGTGACAGGAGATCGTCGGCAGGATCTCCCCCGAGATCCTCGATCCCGGGCTGGTACAGACACAGCCTGTCCCTCAACTCCTCGGCGGTGGCCCCAAGTGGGGCGTGCATGTCGCCGGTAGTCAGCCGGTGCACCGAAAGCGCATGAATGATTCGTACCGCCATGGGCTTGTAGGCAGGTCTCGTGAACGCCTGATCGATCCGGGACTCCAGCACTTGGCTGCAATCGATAATGGCCTTGATGTCCGGGAGGGTCCGGAAGGACGGGTTCGTTCGCAATGTGGACCAGTAGCCGTCATAGGCGATGAGGCCCGGTCGGTCGGTCGGAAGGTCTCGCCCAATCAGCTGCTTCATTGCCAATGACAGGGTTCGGAGGATTTCGCGCTTTTCGACGACGGTCACACGCTCGAAGGTGTCGATGTAATCGGGATGGACCGGGAACAGGTCCACATACTCGTCCATTCGCTCGTTCATGAGCCCGTAGAACTTGGCGAAGGGCGCCAGGTATTCCCTGATCCGAACCTGCTGCTCGCCGGTTTTTCGGAGCAGTCGTTGCGCCACGACAAACTTCACGTCCCTCCGGGCGATAAGTACTTGCTCGAAGCGATCCTTTACTCGACGGATGCTGTCAGCGACGAAGGCGAAACGCGGGCTGTCGAAAATGGCCTCCTGCACCCCGGCGATGAAGCGCAGCCGGAGATCCTTGCAGACCTCGCCGATTTCGCGCAGGAAGTTGAGGTCCAGGATCAGTTCCTGGTCCTTGCGTGATCGCAGATAGTCCAGAAGCTCGTCCACGACCAGCAGCAGGCCGTGATCGGGGTAGGCTCGGTGAAAGGCCGCCATCATCTCCTCGAAGGCACGCTTGCTGCCGGAGACCTCTGAAGCGCCCGGAAAGGTAAACGACACACCAAGCGCATCCAGGCGCTCCTCCAGTTCGCCACAGACGATGTCGCGCAGGGACATCGTGGTGGCGCCGATCTCGGTTCGAACCACCTTGAACTTGCCGGCCACCGCATTCGTTTCTTGCAAGGCCCTCGGATTGGAAAGTTCCGATGCCAGTTCGGCGTATTCGGCGATGCCGGAAATGACCGACATCAGGTGCGATTTGCCTGTGCCATAGTTGCCGACGATCAGGACCCCCTTGTTGTCGGCGGGTTTGTCGTACTGAAGTTGCGAAAACACCACGGCCGACAGCTTCTCGGCCATGTCATCGGAAATGACATAGCTGCTTACGAGATGGCGCGCGGCGGCCGTGTCGTCGGCATCGCGGAGTTGTACAACGCTCTCAATCGGATCGAACCAGATCAGATTGTCGTACTTCATCTATGTCGCCGCCTGCATGCGCACGGTGAGAATGCCGTCAATCGGGTAGCACCGGTACTCGGGATGCCCTGGCTGAGAGTAAGAGAGGCACCGGTCTTCAATGGATCCGTTCCAGGCTGCAATCACGGTCATGTGCCGCGACAGATACTGCAACAGGCGAAGCGGATCCTGCCGTAGCGAGACATCGAAAAGAAGCTCGATACGGTTGAGCAGAACGATATCGCTTTCGGTTTCGGAAACGATCTGCTCAAGAAGCTGTTGGACATGGAGCGGGCGCTGCCGCTCGGCCAGATCCAACAAGCGGCGGGAGAGTTCGAGGTTGACGTTTACGATGGGCACACCGATGCACTTGCCGACTGCCTGCAGGCTGTCGGTATTGCCCCCGCTCTGCCCGCCAACGATCAGGACGAGCCGGTTGTAAAGGCCGCGTGCAAGTCGAACCTTTTCGTTTACCGCCTCGGCCAGACTCTGCATCACGCGTCATCTCCGATGTCCACCATGTCCGTTGCACCGCCTTGACCCAGCCAGCGATCGATCGTCTTCTTCTGGAATCGCCAGAGCCCTCCGACTGTCCGGCACGGAACCCTGCCTTCCTGCGCCAGCTTGCAGAGCGTCGGATGCGATCCCCTCAGACAGTCGGACAACTCGTCGATCGCCAAGACGTTGCCCGGTTCCGTCTCCACGGCGAGTCATCCTCGCCGCACTGCCGACAAGTCCGTGCATCTGACTGCGCGGACTCCTGCGATTATCAATAGTTACAGCCGATGCCCATTGTCCCCATCCAATCATTTTGGATACAATTGGGGGCACTTTCAAGGCTTCGCCGGGAACCAACGAGCTGGATTTCGCCGGCGGCTTCGGCGGGCGTCCGGTAGAGTTGACCCCGGGGGTCGCCGGACCGGTGCCCGTTCATCGCGGGCGCCGAGACCGTTCTGGAAGGAGAGATCCCGCCCGAGGGACAGGTGCATCCCGAAGGCCCGTTCGGCGGGTTCTCGCGCCCGGTGGAGGGCACCCACCTACGGATCCAGCCGGTAGAAGCGGCGCGCATTGTCCGCGAGGATGGCCGCCTTGTCGTCGTCGGTGAGCGCCGGGTTGCCGGTCACCTCGGCGATCTCGTGGCCGATGTCGCCGGGGCCGATCTCGTGCGGGAAGTCGCTGGCGAACAGGAACCGCCCGTTGCCGGCCCGCTGGATCTGGTAGTCGAGGCCTTTCTCGCCGCCCTCGCAGCCCACGAAGACGTTGTCCAGGAGCCCGTAACGGCTTGGCGGGTGCTCGGGACCGGGACCGTCATAGTTGCCGTGGGAGTTCCACTCGCCGAAAAAGGCATGGGATCGATCCATCCGGTCCATCCAGAAGCTCAGCCATCCCGCGCCCCCTTCCAGGAACGCCACCCGCAGATTCGGAAACCGGTCGAAGACGCCGTGGTAGACCATGCCCGAGAAGGCGATCATCAGGCTGAAAGGGTGTCCCAACCCGGCCACGGGAACGAACGCCCCGAAAGTGTCGAGCCCCATGCCGTGATGGCAGCCGCCGTGCACCGCCAGGCCGCAGCCCAGCCGTTCCGCCTCCGCATACACGTCCCAGTAGATCCTGTGGCCCAGATCCATGGGCAGCCCGCGCGAGGGCAGCATGGCCCCCCGCATGCCCAGCTCCGTCACCGCCCGGCGCAACTCCCGGACCGCCTCCTCCGGTACCTGGAGCGGGAGGAGCGCCATGCCCTTGAGCCGCGGATTGTCCTTCAGGTACCGGTCATGGAGCCAGCTGTTGTAGGCGTGGGCCACGGCGCAGGCCCAGTCCGGCCCGCTGATGTTGCCCATGGCCAGGCCCCAAGTGGGATACAGGACGCTGCACTCGAACCCGGCCTCCTCCACGAACGAGCGCCAGTCCGCGGGCGTCACGGGCTTGCCGCCGCCAAAGGCGTCCTCGCTCAGATACCTGAGTCCCAGGTGATGGTGGTCCAGAGAGGGAAAGACCCGCGTCAGGATGCGCCGGCTTGCCTGACTGCGATAGGGCTCCTCGATGTAATCGACGATGGACTCGTCCTCGATCACATGGCCATCGGCATCGATGACGGGCAGGCGCACGGACTCCCCTCCTGATCCCGGTCCCTGCGGAACTCCAGTCCCTATTGGATACCGGTAATCCTGATGCTGGCGTGCTTCGACTTGTAACGGCGGTTGAGGGCGATGAGCACGCCGGTCAACCCCTCCACCACGTAGGCGTTGCCCGCCGGGCCGGCATCGAGGCCGGTGGCGCCGATGCGCGCCAGCAGCTCGATGACACGCTCCTTGGCTTCCCTGCTGTCGCCGCACACCAGCACGTCGCCGAGGGGCTCGTCCGGGGCGCCGAGGTCCAGCGCCGAGATGTTGTGCAATGCGCCGATGACCGGGGTGTCCTGGCCCAGGATATTCTGGGCTTCCAGCAGCGCGGAGCCGGCCTCGGGCACGAAGGGCCGGCCCTTGCGCAACGGCACCACCGCGTCGATGACGATCTTTCCCCGCAACGCCTCGGCCAGGTCGCGCACCATCTTCTCCTGGCCTTCATAGGGAACCGAGATGACGGCCAGCTCCGCTTCCCGGACCGCGTCGGCGTTGAGCATCCCCTCCACGAAGTCCGTGCCCAGCCGCTGGTTCAGCTCCCTGGCCGCGTCCGCGCCGCGCTGCGCGTCGCGTGAACCGATGAGAACCCGCACGCCGGGCCGCGCCAAGCGTCCCGCCAAGCCCATTCCCAGACTTCCGGTCCCTCCCACGATAGCGATCGAAATGGAATCCTGCATGGGGTGGCTCATAACATTTTCGCCTCAGGTCCTACAAATGGCGGGTCGGCGCGGGAACGGGTCCGACCTCGCGCTCCTGGCCGCGGAAGAGATCATCCGACGCCGGCCGGATCAATTCCCGCGCCGATCCGTCACCTGGCGGCAACTCGCAGCCCCGGACAATGGCGGCGGGCACGCGGCGGGTCTTTCCCATGACCAGTTCAGCGGCCCCCGCGACCTGGTCAGCCACCGCCGTGACCGACGCTCTGAGCTGATATCCATGGGAGTCGACCTGTCCGCGGTGGTCGATCAGGGGACCGAAGCCCGCCACGCCGATGGCCACGTCGGTGGTGCCCAGGCGCCAGGGGCGGCCGAACGTGTCGGTGATGACGACGCCGGCCGTGGTCCCGGTGAGCCGCCGCACCTCGTCGCGGACGCGCCGGGCGGAAGCGTCGGAGTCCTCCGGCAACAGCAGCGCGCGGTCCGCGCCGACGTTCGACAGGTCGATGCCCGCGTTGGCGCATACGAAGCCGTGATGGGTCTCGACGACGATGGTGCTGCGCCCTTTCGCGACGATGCGGCGGCTCTCCCGCAGGATGAGCTCCAGCAGACGGGGATCCTTGCCGTCGAGCTCGGCGGAGAGCCTCGACGCCTCCGCGGAGGGGACAACGCTGCCCAGAGCCACGGCGCGGCCCTCGGACTTGGAGACGATCTTCTGCGCCAGCACCAGCACGTCGCCGTCCCGCAAGGCGGTACCCTGGCGCGCGCAGACCTCCACCACCCGCCGCCCCAGCGGGTCGCCGGACACGATCTCGCCCAACCCCTCCACGGCGATGACCTCGAGGCGCCGCATGGACGGCTAACCCGCTTCGGCGCAGAAGCGGCCGCCGCGGTCCTTCATGGCGGCGAGCCGATCACGGGTGCGGCCGCCTTGCAGCCGGCGGACGACCTGCTGGAGGTCGGCGGGCTCGTCCACATCCAGCGCGATGCGGGCGTTCTCGACGACTTTGACGACGGCGCCGCGGGTTGCCGCCTGGTTGAGGTGATGGCGGAAGCTGTCGTGGCCGAAACGGAGCCGCAGTACGTCCGGCGGCGCCAGCAGCAGCGCGTTGGTGCCCATGCGGTCATGGGAGGGCGTGAGCACGACAAAGGGCTGGTGGGGATGCTTGCCAGGACGGGCCGGCGCGGCGCGGAGCACCGACTCCACATCCTCGGCGCGCACCAGCGGGATATCGCCCGGCAACACCAGCACGGCTTCCATGCCCGCCTCCTTCATCACGTCGAGGGCGAGGTGGACCGCGGCGGTCTCACCCGTCTCCTCCTGTTCCCGGATGACCGCCACGCGCATGGCCGAGACCCAGTCCACCACCGCGGCGGAGCCGGTGACCACGCAGGTCTCGTGGACGCCCCGCGCACGGGTCACCTCGGTCAGCACGTCGTGCACCATGGCCTTCATCAATTCCGAGCGGTCGTGCGCGCCGAGTTGAGGGGAAAGCCGCTGCTTGGCGCCGTGAAATCCCTTGACAGGTATGAGCGCACCGATCTTCATCCCCGAATTCACTACCGAGTTCATCACTGAACCGGAATCCCTGGCACCGGCCCGAAGACTCTGGAATCCTGCCGGGGCGCGGGCCATCCGCTCCGGGACCGGCGGCGAACCGCCCCTCAGGAGAGTTGCAGCAGCTCCCGGGCCAGCCGCTTCTTGTCGTCCAGGGTATCCATGCGGATGGAGGCGGCGCGCACCTCCAGGCCCAGCTTCTCGATGGCGGGCCGCTGATGCCGGTCTTTCTCGTCAATGACCAGCACGTTCACGAAATCCCGGTAGGCCCGGGCCAGTCCTTCCACCGACGCCTCCACACCGAGGGTGGCCATCAGCTTGTGAGCCGGGCCGCTGAAGGAACATCCCCGCACCATCGGGCTTACGGCCGCCACCGTGGCGGGCGTCTGCCCCAGCGCCTCCCGGACGCCGGGCACCGCAAGGATGGGGCCGATGCTGGTGGCCGGGTTGCTCGGACAGACCACCACCATGGCGGCGCCGTGGATGGCTTCCAGCAGCCCCGGCGCCGGACGGCAACCCTCGATGCCCTGGTAGCGCAGGCTCAGGACAGACGGCTGCCAGCGCGCCTTCACGAAGTACTCCTGAAAGGATATCTCCCCCTCCGAGGTGGAAAGCCGGGTCTCCACCCGCTGGTCGGACATGGGCAGCACGGTGGACCGGACCCCCAGAGCGCGGCACAGCGCGGCGGTGACGCAGGACAGGGACTGCCCCCGGGCCAGCAGGCGGGTGCGAGTCAGATGGAGGGCGATGTCCCGATCGCCCAGTTGAAACCAAGTCTCGTTGCCAAGCCGCCGGAGCTGTTCCAGTACGGCGAAGGTATCGTCCCGGATACCCCAGCCCCGGACCGGGTCGATGAGGCCCGCCAAGGTATAGGCGATGGTATCGACGTCGGGGGATACGTGGAGACCGTGCATCACCGAGTCGTCGGCGGTGTTGCACACCACCACCAGGTCTCCGGGGGCGGTCTCCTCATGGAAGCCCAAGACCAGCTTGGCGCCGCCGGTGCCTCCGGTGAGGAGGACGATCATGGTGCTACAGGCCGGCCGCCGGCTGGTATGCGGCGCTGGCGGATGCCGCGAATTCACCCGCGGGGAACTCGGGCTCGTCTCCCCAGGTCCTCAGTATCTCGTAGCCGGTGGAGCGCTCGGCCGGGATGCGGCCGATCTGGCGGATCAGCGAGCGGAACTCGTGAGGCCAGATCATCTGCCCCTCGGTGGAGCCCGCCAGCCGCGAGATGCTCTCCTCCATCAACGTGCCGCCGAAATCGTTGGCGCCGGACCTGAGGCAGAGCTGGGACATGCGCCGGCCCATCTTCACCCAGGAGACCTGGACGTTGGGAATGGTATCGTTCAACAGCACGCGCGCCAGCGCGTGGACCCGGATGTCCTCCTCCTCGGTCGGGCCGGGCCGCGCCAGCCCCTGGGCGTAGAGTGCGGTGTTCTCGTGCACGAAACCCAGCGGCACGAACTCGGTGAAGCCGCCCGTCTCCTTCTGGATGTTCCGCAAGAGCAGCATGTGATCGACCCAATGGCTGCCATTCTCCCGGTGACCGTACATCATGGTGGAGGTGGTGAAGATGCCCGCTTCATGGGCGGTGCGGATCACCCGGATCCACTGCTCGGTGCTGACCTTGTTCTTGGACAACACCATCCGCACCTCGTCGTCGAGGATTTCCGCGGCCGTGCCCGGCACGCTGTCGAGGCCGGCATCCCGCAACATCCGCAAATAGTCGCCCAGCGGCATGCCGGTGAGCTCCACCCCGTAGGTGATCTCCATGGGGGAGTAGGCGTGGATGTGGATTCCGGGAACGCGGGAGCGGATGGCCTGCAAAAGGTCACGGTAGTAGAATGGGGTCATGCCGCGCGGCAGCCCGCCCTGCATGCAGACCTCGGTGGCGCCCCGGTTCCAGGCCTCCTCCGCCTTGTCCGCCACCTCCGCCAGCGAGTTGTCCCAGCTTCCGGGCTTGTGGGGACCCGTGTGGAAGGCGCAGAACTTGCAGCCCACGTAGCAGACATTGGTGAAGTTGATGTTGCGGCATACGACGTAGGTGAGGCGGTCGCCCACCTTGGCCTGCCGCATCAGGTCGGCGGTGACCGCGAGGGCGGCGAGTTCGTCGCCGCTCACCTCCGACAGCGCCAGCCCTTCCTCCCGCGTGACCTCGCGGCCCGCAAGCGCCCCCTCCAGGATTCGTGCGACCCGAGCCTCGATGCGGGGCAACAGCCCGTTCAGCCGTCGTGCCCCGTCGTCATGCTCGAACATCGCTTCGATGTGGCTCATGATCTCCTCCAGCGGCGGCGAGGCCGTCCTCGCCGCACAACCGCTCCACGTAGGGAATCAACTCGGGCGCGATGAACCGCTCCGCCCGGGCGATGTATTCCGGATAGACCGGGAGCCGGGGCCGCAGCGTGAAACCCGCGCTCGCGGTACGCTCCTCCAGCTCCACCCGTTCGGGCCAGGGTGCCTCCGGGTTGATGAAGTCGCAGGTCGCCGGCGACACCCCGCCCCAGTCGTTGATACCCGCGTCGAGATATCGCTCATAGGATTCCGGCGTGAGATTGGGCGGCGCCTGGATGTTCATGTCGCCCCCCAGGATCAACCGCGCCAAGGCAATGGTCCGGGCCTCCTCGTCATAGTCGGCGTCGGGGTGCCCGCGCATGGGGATCCCGGGCTTCACGCGGAAGTTCTGCACGATCACTTCCTGGATGTGGCCGTGGCGGCGATGCAGTTCGCCCACCGCGTAAAGCGACGCGATGCGCTCCTCCCGGGTCTCGCCAATGCCGATGAGGATCCCGGTGGTGAAGGGAATGCGCAACCGGCCCGCCTCCGCCAGCGTCCGGATCCGCGCCGACGGCTTCTTGTCGGGCGCGCCGGCGTGGGGGCCGCCGGGTTCCATGAGGCGCTCGCTGACATTTTCCAGCATCAGCCCCATGCTCACGTTGACCCGCCTCAGCCGCTCCAGGTCGGTCCGCGCCATGAGCCCGGGATTGGCGTGGGGCAGCAATCCGGTCTGCTCCAGCACCGCTCTGCAGGCGTCGTACAGATATTCCAGCGTTCTGCGGTAGCGCCGCCGCCTCAGGAACTCCCGCATCTCCGGGTAGATGGCCTCCGGCTTGTCTCCCAGGCTGAACAGCGCCTCGGTGCAGCCCATGTTCCCGGCCCGCCGCGCCATCTCCAGCACCTCGTCCAGGGACAGGGTCCGGGCGCCCTCCTCTCCGGGAGCCTTGCGGAACGTGCAGTAGCCGCAAAAGTCGCGGCAGAGATTGGTCAGCGGTATGAAGACCTTGGGGGAAAAGGTGACGGTCCGGCCCTTGTGGCGGTCGCGCAACTCGGCCGCCGTTCGGAGCAGCGCCGTGAATTCGTCTCCCTCGACACCGGCCAGCAGCAGGGCGTCTTGCGACGCCAAGGCCCCGCCGTCCAGACACTCCCGCAGCAGTCGTGGGATCCGGCGCGTTGTCATTGGCCAAACGCTCAAGTGGGTTTCCATAACGGATAAGGATGTTCAGGTCAACTGACCCCGGGGCCGGCCGCCGGCCATGGAACCGGCTTGCATTTTCGCGGCGGATGGAGGAAATTCCTGTCGAAAGTCAACGCCGTCTCTGCGCCGTCATCCGGTGTCGCGGAGACAAGGAGCGCATCCATGTCCGCATCCATGTCAGACGACCCTCACGACCCCCACGACGACGGCAACCCGCCGCCGCCCATGCCCAAGTCTCCCATCGTCCTGTTCCACCTCCTCGAATTCCCTGTTGCTCCACCGGCACCCCTGTGCCTCTAGACCGGACCGAGCGTCCACGGGAATTTCCCGCACCCGGACAACCCGGGACGGAATGCTCCCGTGCCGCCTTGCGTCCCGGCATTCCGGAGCGGAGATCGATTCATGCTTGACAACATCTGGTTGGGTGCAACCGTCATCTTTCTGTTGATCCTCGCCAACGGCTTTTTCGCCGCCGCGGAGATCGCCGTGATCGCCACCCGCGGAACGCGCACGGACCCGGCCGGCCGCCGGGGCGCCCGCTCCACCGCGGCCCTGGCCCGGCTCAAGAACGAGCCGGATCGGTTTCTGGCCACGGTCCAGATCGGCATCACCTTCGTCGGCACCCTGGCCTCCGCCATCGGCGGCGCCGGCGCCACCCAGCTCCTCAAGCCGCACCTCCAGTCGCTGCCGATCCCTTACGCCGAGACCTGGGGCAACTACGCGGCCATCCTCATCGCCGTCCTGCCCATCGTCTACCTGAGCCTGGTGCTGGGGGAACTCGTGCCCAAGTCTCTGGCACTGCGCTATTCCGAACGCATCGCGTTCTTCGTGGCGCTTCCCATCGACACCATCTCCAGGAGCACGTCCTTCCTGGTGACGATCCTGACCCGCTCCAGCAACACGGTGCTTCGGCTCTTCGGCGGCAAGGAAACCGGCACCGCCAGCTTCGTCTCCGAGGAGGAAGTCAAGGCGCTGATCCGCGAAGGTACCGCCAAGGGGATCTTCGACGAGACCGAGAAGGAGCTGATCCACAGCGTCTTCGACTTCGTGGACACGCCGGTGAGGGCGGTGATGGTCCCCCGCACCGAGATTCACGCCATCGACATCCGGACGGAGCCGGCCGACATCCTGCTGAACTTCGTCGACAGCGGCTTCTCCCGCCTGCCGGTGTACGAAAACGACCTGGATCAGATCATGGGCATCGTCTACAACAAGGACATCCTCCGTGCGATGCAGGCCAACGAGCCCATCGACTTGCCCGGCATGATGCATCCGCCCTTCTTCGTGCCCAGCTCGCTGCCCATCAGCCAGCTTCTGAAGGATCTGCAGCGGCGCCGCATGGCGCTGGCCATGGTGGTGAACGAGTACGGCGAAGTGGAAGGGCTGGCGACCCTGGAGGACATCATCGAGGAGATCGTCGGCGAGATCCGCGACGAGTACGACGCCGAGGAGCGGGGACCGGTGGAACGGCTGCCCGACGGCTCACTGGTGGTGTCGGGCTCGGCCCTGCTGAAGGACCTCCAGTCGGACTACGAACTGCCCTTCGAGGAATCGGTGGACTACCATACGCTGGCGGGGTTCGTGCTGGCCAAGCTGAAGCGGATTCCCCGGGGCGGCGAGAAGATCGAGACCGACGGCCACCGGCTCACCATCGTCGATGTGGAGGGACGGAGGATCGTCAAGATCCGGGTGGAGGAGAACCAGCGCCTCAACGCCGCCGTGTAGCACTCATGCGGGGGCGGCGCCCCCGGCCGGCCGCTGGCACCCCTTGCCGACCGGTGCGCCGATCCGCAGCAGCGCTTCCGTTTCCCTGAGCAGCGCCTGGATCTCCCGGGGCCTTCCCACGGTCACCCGGATCATGTTCCGCAGTTCGGGGCGGTCGAAGAAGCGCACCAGAATCCCCCGGTCGCCGAGCCCCTCGTACAGCCACCGGATGCTGTCGCTCCCCAGCTTCGCCATCGCGAAGTTCGCCTGGGAGGCGTGCACCTCGAATCCCAACCTGCGCAGGCCGCGGATCAGCGTCTTGCGTGTCCGCTGAATCCGCCCGACGTTCCGGCGCATCCACTCCACGTCCTCCAGCGCCGCCGCCGCCGCCGCCAGACTCAGCCGGCAGAGATTGTAGGAGTCCTTGACCTTGAGCAGGTTGCGCACGATCGCTTCGCTCCCGAACGCCAGCCCCACGCGCATGCCGGCCAGCGAGAAGGCCTTGGAAAAGGTGCGCAGCACCACCAGATTCGGAAAACGGCTGATCAGCGCGATGGCGGTTTCGTCACTGTCCGCGAAGTCGATGTAGGCCTCGTCCACGATCAGGAGGCCGGCCACCGAGCGGGCCAGGCGGGCGATCTCGCTCACCGGCGCCAGGGTGCCCGAAGGGGCGTTGGGGTTGCACAGGATGGTCACCTTGCTGGACTGGGAATAGAGCGGCGCCGGTATGGCGAAATCATCCGGATAGGGAATCTTGAGGCTCCGTCCGTCCTGTATGGCGATCAGCGTTTCATAGAGGCTGTAGGTGGGGGCCGGGTAGGCCACGCAGTCTTCCCCGCCCACGTAGCAGCGCATCAGGATGGACAGCAGTTCGTCCGAACCGTTGCCCGCCATGACGTTGGCCGGCCGAACATTGTAGAGGGCGGCGGCGCGCTGGCGCAATTCCCGCGCCGCGGGATCGGGGTAAAGGCGCAACGATGCGTTGAGTTCCCGGCGCACCGCAGCCAGGACTCTGGGGGACGGCGGATAAGGGTTCTCGTTGGTGTTGAGCTTGATGACGCCGGTCTGCCGGGGCTGCGCTCCAGGTGTGTAACCTTCCAGATCTTCGATGTTTTTTCTGAGGAGGGACTGCATCCGGCGATTCTAGCCAGCCGTCGCCGCCATTGCAAACGACACGCCGTCCCGGCCTTCGCCGGAACCATGGAGAGACGCCGGAGAGACGCCGGGAGGACGGTTGAGGGCAACCCGTGCGGCCGCCTACGCGGCGTCGGCCACCGCCGAGGCCGACACCGTGAGACGGTCTCCGTCGTGGTCCACCAACACCCGGCTGTGGTCCTTGACCTCGCCGGCCAGGAGCTTTCGCGCCAGCGCGGTCTCGAGCTCCTTCTGGATCAGCCGTTTCAGCGGCCGGGCGCCGTAAGCGGGGTCGTAGCCCGTGTCCGCGAAGTGGTCCCTGGCCTTCCGGGTGAGATCCAGGCGGATGTGGCGCTCGGCCAGGCGCTCGCGCAGATGGCCGAGCTGTATCTCCACGATCTCCCGGAGATTGTCGCGGGTGAGGCCGTGGAACACCACGATTTCGTCCACCCGGTTCAGGAACTCCGGCCGGAACTCCCGCCGGAGGAGATCCAGCACGTCCCGCTTCATGGCCTCGTAACCGCTGTCGTCGCTCCGGGCGCTGTTGTTCAGAATGAGCTGGCTGCCGATGTTGGAGGTCATGATCACCACCGTGTTCCTGAAGTCCACGGTGCGGCCATGGCCGTCGGTCAGGCGGCCGTCATCAAGGATCTGCAACATGACGTTGAACACGTCGGGATGGGCCTTCTCGACCTCGTCGAAGAGCACCACCGCGTAGGGACGGCGGCGCACCGCCTCGGTGAGCTGCCCGCCCTCGTCGTAGCCCACGTATCCCGGCGGCGCCCCCACCAGCCGCGCCACGGTGTGCCTTTCCATGTACTCGGACATGTCCAGGCGGACCATGTTGGCCTCGTCGTCGAACAGAAACTCCGCCAGCGCCCGGCCCAACTCGGTCTTGCCCACGCCCGTGGGCCCCAGGAAGATGAACGAACCGATGGGTCGGTGGGGGTCCTTCAGCCCCGAGCGGGCGCGCACCACCGCGTCGGCCACCGCCGACACCGCCTCGTCCTGGCCGATGAGACGCCGGTGCAGGTGCTCCCCCAGGCGCAGCAGCTTCTCCCGCTCGCCCTCCAGGAGCTTCGACACCGGCACGCCGGTCCAGCGCGACACCACCTCCGCGATGTCGTCCTCATCCACCTCCTCCTTGAGCAGGACGCCGCCGTCTTCGGTCCGGAGGCTCTCCTGCTGCCTGGCCAGTTCGCCCTCGAGCTCGGTCAGCTTTCCGTACTTGAGTTCGGCGACGCGGTTCAGGTCGTACTCGCGCTCCGCCCGCTCCAGCGCCCGGCGGGTCTCGTCGATCTCCTCCTTGAGCTTGCGCAGGCGTGCGATGGCACCCTTCTCCATCTCCCAGCGCGCCTTGAGCTTGTTGGCCTCTTCCTTGAGGTTGGCCAGTTCGCCCTCAAGCTTGGCCAGACGCTCCCGCGACGCGTCGTCGCTCTCCTTGCGCAAGGCCTCGCGCTCCACCTCGAGCTGCATCACCTGACGCGACGCCTGGTCCAGCTCCGTGGGCATCGAGTCGATCTCGGTGCGCAGCTTGGAGGCGGCCTCGTCAACCAGGTCGATGGCCTTGTCCGGCAGGAAGCGGTCGCTGATGTAGCGGTGCGACAGCACGGCCGCGGTCACCAGCGCGCCGTCCTTGATGCGTACCCCGTGGTGCAGCTCGTAGCGCTCCCGCAGTCCCCGAAGGATGGAGATGGTGTCCTCCGCCGTGGGCTGGTCCACGGTCACGGGCTGAAAACGCCGCTCCAGCGCCCGGTCCTTCTCCACGTACTTGCGGTATTCGTCCAGGGTGGTGGCGCCGATACAATGGAGTTCGCCCCGGGCCAGCATGGGCTTCAGCAGGTTGCTGGCGTCCATGGCCCCCTCGGAGGCGCCGGCCCCCACCACCGTATGCAACTCGTCGATGAACAGGATCACCTCGCCCGAGGATTCCTGTACTTCCTTGAGCACGGCCTTGAGACGTTCCTCGAACTCGCCGCGGTACTTGGCGCCGGCGATGAGGAGCCCCATGTCCAGCACCACGATGCGCTTGTGCTTGAGCCCCTCGGGCACATCGCCCGCGACCATCCGCAGCGCCAGTCCTTCCACGATGGCGGTCTTGCCCACGCCCGGGTCGCCGATGAGGACCGGGTTGTTCTTGGTGCGGCGCGACAGCACCTGCACCACCCGGCGGATCTCCTCGTCCCTGCCGATGACGGGATCGAGCTTGCCCTGGACCGCCAGTTGCGTCAGGTCCCGACCATAGCGCTCCAACGCCTGGTACGTGCCCTCGGGGTTCTGGCTGGTCACGCGCTGGTGGCCGCGCACCTTCTGGAGCGCCGCCAGCAGCTTGTCGCGGTCGGCGCCCTGGGCCCGCAGAAGCTGGCCGGCCTTGCCCCCATCTTCGAGAATGGCCAGCAGCAGGTGCTCGACGCTGACATAGTCGTCCTTGAGGCTCTCGGCCTCGTCCTCGGCCCGGGCGAGCACCTGGGACAGCCGGCGGGTGGCGTAGATCTGCTCCGGTCCGGCCGCCGCCCCCGCTCCGGTCACCTGGGGAATGCGGTCGAGCTCGTCTTCCAGGCCCTTCTTCACCGCGGCCGCGGAGACGCCGATCTGGGTCAGCAGCGCCGTGACGATGCCGTCGGCCGGTTCCAGCAGCGCGGACAACAGATGCTCGACCTCCACTCCCTGGTGATTGCGCCGGGAGGCGAGAGCCTGGGCCTGGCGCAGTCCTTCCTGTGATCTTTGGGTCAGACGATTGATGTCCATGAGATTCCTCCGGTGTCCCCCCGGTGTCCTTCGGTGTACCGGCCCCGCGGCACCGAACCCTTGTGAAAATCTAGGTACGGATTCGGCAAAGTCAACGCGACCGGCACCCTGCCGGCCCTCCGGAACCAACGGCTGCGGCACACCCGGGACTTGACCCGGGCGGCCGCGGTTTCCTGGTTCGGCCGCACCATTTCTGCTATCTATCCAGCTATCCGCCCGATTACCCGATCGGATCCATGGAAGAGTTCATCCAACAGGAACTGGAGGAGGTCCGCAGCCGCAACCTCTACCGCCGGATGAAGGTGGTCGACGGCGAGCAGGACGCCACCGTCCGTCTCGACGGCCGGGAGGTGCTGAACCTCTCCTCCAACAACTACCTGGGGCTGGCCAACCATCCCGCCCTGAAAGAGGCCGCCCGGGAGGCGCTGGACCGCCACGGCTGCGGCTCGGGCGCCTCGCGGCTGATCTCGGGCAACATGACGGCCCACGAGGAGCTGGAGGCCCGCCTCGCACGCTTCAAGGGCACCGAAGCGGCGCTGGTTTTCAACAGCGGCTACCAGGCCAATGTCGGCATCGTCGCCACGCTGGCGGCGAAGGGCGATGTGGTGTTGAGCGACGCACTCAACCATGCCAGCATCATTGACGGCTGCCGGCTCTCGCGAGCGGCGGTTTCCGTGTACCGGCACTGCGACATGGATCACCTGAAGAGCCTGCTGGAAGGCACCCCGGCCACGGCGCGGAAGCTGATCGTGACGGAGTCGATCTTCAGCATGGACGGAGACGTCGCGCCGCTGCGCGACCTGGTGGAACTGGCGGAGCGCCACGGCGCCCGGGTGATGGTGGACGAAGCCCATGCCACCGGAGTGCGGGGGCCCAACGGTGCCGGTGTGGTGGCGGAACTGGGCCTGGGGGACAGGATCCTGGTGCAGATGGGCACGCTGGGAAAGGCCTTGGGAGCCTTCGGCGCCTACGCCGCCGGCAGCGCGGGTCTCCGGGAGCTGCTTGTCAACCGCGCCCGCAGCTTCATCTTCACCACCGCGCTGCCGCCGGTGGTGCTGGCCATGGCCGGGGCGGCCGTGGCACTGGTGGAGCAGGAGCCGGGGCGGCGATGCGCGTTGCGGCGCAATACCGAGCGGCTCCGGAACGGCCTGCGGCGGCTCGGCTACGCGGTAGGCGGCAGCACCCAGATCCTGCCGGTGCGGGTGGGCGCGGAGACGCCGTGCATGCGGCTTGCGGCACGCCTGCTGGAATCGGGCCTCCACGTGCAGGCCATTCGCCCGCCCACGGTGCCGCCGGGCACCTCACGGCTGCGGGTCACCACCATGGCGACCCACACCGCACCACAGATGCAACAGGCACTCGACGCCTTCGCCCAGGCCGGACGCGACCTGTGACACGTCCGCCAAGGGGGCAGGGAACGCCAAGGGGGCAAGGAACGCCCGCCGGGGGATAACCGAACATCGCCGGACCATGAGCACACACAACCGATACGGCACGCTGAAACGCCTGGACCACACCCACCTGTGGCATCCTTTCACCCAGATGCGGGAATGGATGGGAGAAGACCCCTGCATCATCGCCGAGGGCGAGGGCAGCTACCTCATCGACGTCGACGGCAACCGCTACCTTGACGGGGTCTCCTCGCTATGGTGCAACCTCTTCGGCCACCGCCGCCCGGAGCTGGACCATGCCCTCAAGGCCCAGACCGACCGCATCGCGCACTCCACCTTTCTGGGGCTGAGCCACATACCGGGCATCGAACTGGCCGCCCGGCTTGCGGCCCTGGTGCCGCGGGGCCTCACACGCGTTTTCTATTCGGACAGCGGTGCCACCGCCGTGGAGGTGGCGCTCAAGCTGGCGGTCCAGTACGGGCAGCTGCGCGGCCGCACCGGCAGGAATCTGTTCGCGCGGCTGGAGGAGTCCTATCACGGGGACACCGTGGGAGCCATGAGCGTGGGCTACAGCGACCTGTTCCACCATTTCCACCGCGCCCTGCTGTTTCCCTCCCTGGCGGTGAAGCCTCCCTACGCCTACCAGCGCGAGCAGGGGCTGAGCGAGACCGAGGCACTGGCGCGTTCCGTGGCGGCGGCCCGCGACGTGGTCGGCCACAACAAGGACCGTCTGGCCGCGTTCATCATGGAACCCGTCATGCAGGGGGCGGCGGGCATGTGGCCCCAGCCCGCCGGTTACGTCAGGGCGATCCGGAACCTCTGCCGGGACAACGACATCCTGTTCATCGCCGACGAGGTGGCCACCGGCTTCGGCCATACCGGGCGGATGTGGGCGTGCGAGCACGACGGCGTCAGCCCCGACCTCATGTGCGTCGGCAAGGGCATCACCGGCGGTTACCTGCCATTGGCCGCGACCTTCGCCACCGAGGAGATATTTTCGGCCTTTCTCGGCGACTACGGGGAGTTCCGGAGCTTCTTCCACGGTCACACCTACACCGGCAACCCGCTGGGCTGCGCGGTGGCGCTGGCGGGACTCGACATCTTCGAGCGGGACGCGCTGATGGAGAAGGTGCCGCTCAAGACCGCCTGGCTGGAGGAACGGCTCCGGAAGGAGATCCTCACCCTGCCCCACGTGGCCGAGATACGCCAGCGCGGCTTCATGGTGGGCATGGAACTGGTGGAGGACAAGGCGAGCGGCCGGCGCTACGACCCGGGCGCGCGGGTCGCCAACCAGGTGGTGCTGGAAGCCCGGCACCGGGGCGTCATCGTGCGTCCGCTGGGAGACACGCTCATCGTGCTGCCGCCCCTCACCATCAGCGACAGCGAACTGGAGACCCTGGTGGACACGGTCCGGGACTCCATCCGCCAAGTCACGGGGACCTGATGAGCCGAGGCTTCTTCATCACCGGCACCGACACCGGCGTGGGCAAGACCCTGGTGGCCTGCGGCCTTGCCGCCGCATTCAGGGACGCCGGATTCAAGGTGGGGGTGATGAAGCCGGCGGAGTCCGGATGCCACAACGAGCACGGGCGCATGGTGCCCCGGGACGCGCACCTGCTCAAGGCCGCGGCCGGCAGCGACCAGCCCATCGAGCGCATCTGTCCTTACCGGCTGGGCCTCCCCGCGGCCCCCAGCGTTGCCGCGGCCCACGCCGCCACCCGGATCCGGCCGGACTTCCTGGTGCGGCTGTACCGCGACATGGACGCCGTCCACGACCTGATGCTGGTGGAAGGCGCCGGCGGCCTGCTGGTGCCGCTGCACTCCAGCTACACCTTCGCGGACCTGGCCCGGGAACTGGAGCTCCCGGTGCTGGTGGTGGTGGGCAACCGGCTCGGCGCCATCAACCAGGCCCTCCTGACCTTCGAACACGCCGCCTGCCTCAATCTGAAGGTGTACGGCTATTTCCTGAACGATATCGAGGAGGGAGAAACGCCCGCTACGTCCACCAACGCGGCGACACTCCAGGAAATGACCCGAGTTCCGTGCGCCGGCAGGATCCCGTTCCTGCAACCGCAGGGCTCGGGCGCACCGCCGGAGACGCGCTCCGACCTGGGCCGCCTGTTCCAGCGCCACACCCGGCTCGACCACCTGAAACAGTCCATTGAGTCGGCGGGCGTTCCCGTGGAGCGAGGTTCCGTGGAGCGGGAGCGGCCCGCCCGCGCCGCGGCGAAGCCCCGCCGCGATTCCGGCATGGCTATCCCGCGGCGCCGATGAAGCAGCGGGTCACCTCGTCGTACACCGCCTTCAACGGCACCTTCTTCGACACCGCCACCTTTCGCGCCTCGTCGTACTCCGGAGTGGCCCTGTGCCCGCCCCCGGGCTCCTCCGCCACCTTGACCGTGAGGGTGCCGAACCGCGTCTTCAGCCTCAGCGTCCTGCGCGCCAACACCAGCCGCTCCACCATGTAGCAACGCACCCCCAAGGTGGAAGTCTCCCGGAGCACGACTTCGGCCAGCGCGTCCCGGAGTTCCGGTGCGGCGACGATGCGCAACAGCGTACCGGGCCGGTTCTTCTTCATCTGCACCGGCGAAAGCGCCACGTCCCGGGCGCCGGCGGCGAACAGACGTTCCAGCACGTAGTCGTAGATCTCCGGGTTCATGTCGTCGATGTGGGTCTCCATCACCAGCATGCGGTCGCGGCCCAGGGCGGGCGCGCCCTCGCCCAGCACGATCCGCAGGAGATTGGGCCGGTCCGGGAACTCCAGCGTGCCCGCCCCGTAGCCCGCGCCCTTGATGCGCATGGCCGGGACCTCTCCCTTCCGCGTGACCAGCGCCGAGAGGATCGCCGCGCCAGTGGGGGTGACGTTCTCCGCTTCGAGCCCCGCGTCCTCCACCGGGAACCCCTTGAGCAGTTCCAGGGTTGCCGGTGCCGGCACCGGCAGCACCCCGTGCAGCGAGCGGGTCAGGCCCCGGCCCAGCGGCACCACCGAACAGGCAAAAACGTCGATGGCCAGATGACAGGTGGCGATGGCCGCCGCCACGATGTCCACGATGGAGTCCACCGCCCCCACTTCGTGGAAGCGAACCTCCTCCGGCGGGATCCCGTGGACCCTGCCCTCGGCATCGGCCAGCCTGGAAAAAATTTCGATCGAACGCGCCTTCACCTCCGCGGTCAGCCCGCTCTCCTCGATCAGCCGTCGAATCCCGCTCCAACTCCGACTTGGCCGCTCCTTGCCCGCGATGACCTGGAACCGGACCGCTCGAATCCCGCTGGCGGTCTTGCTCCCCGCCCGGAGCCGGAAGTCAACGCCCGAAAGCTTGCCCAACTCCTCCCGGAGCCGCTTGCGCGGCAACCCCAGGTCCAGCAGCGCAGCCACCGTCATGTCACCGCTGATACCGGAGATGAGATCGAAGTAGGCGATCCTCATGTGCGGGGGCCTGAAGCTGCGGGCAAGGCGTGGTCCTCTCGCCGGCGGTTCCTTCGGTCAGAACAGATCGGTCAGGTCGGAGTTGCCCGAGACGGGTCGCGGCGAGTCGGAGACCGTTGGCGGCGAGACCGAGCCTCGCGCCCCGGGCCGCTGGATCGTCAACTGGCGCCGACCTGCCAACTCCTCGAACCGTTCGCGGAACAGGCACTTGTGCTCCCTCGCGCTGAAGTAAAGCCATCGGACGGCGCGGGAGATGCCGACGAACAGCCATCGTTCCCATAACGCGGGCGGACGGCGCGAGAAGGTCTCCGCCTCCAGGCGAGGCATCAATACCGTATCGAAAGTCAAGCCCTTGGCGCTGGGGTAGGCCATCGCCTTGGGACGAAGCGTACCGAAGTCGATGGTCGGCAGTGTGGATCGATTCCGCCTTCCCGGCCACGCGGGTACTTCAACCTCCACACCGGCCTCGTTCAGCCTCTGCGCATAGCCAAACACGTGCCGGCGCGTGGGGAACAGCAGGGCGATGCGCTCGCCCTTGTCGATGCGCGCGCGAACCACTTCGACGAGCTGCTCGCGTTCGTCCTCAAGGTCACCTGCGAGGTACAGCAGCGGCGGCTGGCGCTCGCCCTTGTCGATGGGTGGGTTCTGGCGGATGAACCAGCGACGCTCGGTCTCGTCGGAAATGAAAGCGGCCGCGGTCCGGACAACATGGGGTGAACAGCGGTAGGCGTCGAGCAGGGTCGACGTGCGCCGGTGCAACCGCAGGCGGGTCAACAGGTCATGCTCTTCGATGCCGTTTTCGTAGATCTGCTGCTTGTGATCCATGAACACGGTGACGTGAGCGGCAACCGTGGTCAGAATGGCATAGGCCCGGGCATCAAGATCCTGCCCCTCATCCACCATGACAAAGTCGTACAGCGGCATCAGGCGGGACCGCGAACGCACCTCCGTCCAGACAGCCTCACGGACCGCATCGAAGTCAGGCCCCTCCTCGCCCCGCGGCAATGTCCGCCGGACATATTGCCTGTAGAATTCCTGACACCAGGCGTCGAAGGTCATGATGCAGCCGGCAGGCAGGTCGAGGTCGTCGAGGGCCGTGCTGATATAGGCCTTCAGGGAGTTGGTGAAGACCAGCAGCCGGTAACGCGCCGGCGGGATATCGCCCTCATCGACCAGGTGTCTGGCACGGTGCAGCAGCACCAGCGTCTTGCCGGCACCCGGCGAACCCAGCACCAGGTGATGCTGCTTCGCATTCATCTCTACCGCACGAATCTGTGCGGACGTCAGTTCATTGCGGGGAACGAGCCAACCCATGGGAACTCGGCTTTCCAGGAGCCTGTGTCGCAGGACGCTTCGGGATGTGACCGGTGGGAGAGCATGACCAGATTTTCGTCCAAAATGCCAGAAACGTGTAGCCTTGTCCCATTATTGGACATGAATTGGGTGCCAAGTGGGACTCTGATGGATCTCTGTCCCACGAAAATTTTTTGCGGCGCAGGCTCCTAGGTCTCGACCGGCCGGCCGCCGGCAGCGCCCTCCGGCAATTCACCCCCAAGGGCCTCCTCGGGTTTCTTGGGATCCTCCCCGGCCGCGATCAATGCTTCCCACGCCTCCTCCGCTTCCTTTGTTCGGCCCTCGTCGCCCTGAAGCTCTGCGCCATGCAAGTACCAGGCCAACATCCATTTATCGAGCGTGGACGGTGGACCAAATCTGGCGAACGCCTGGTCCAGCAGCGCATCCCGCGTCGTCACGGGCTGCTTCAGCTTCTGACTCAGCCGGGCCTTGAGCACGAGATACGGGGGGCGAGGATCGGTCGTTTCCTCAAGGGTGTGCATCGCCTCGGTGAACTTTCCCCGACGTTCCTGCGCCAGCGCCAGATTGAACAACGGCCCGTCCCAACCCGGCGACAGCCTCGCGGCCTCTCGATAAAGCTTCTCCTCACGCTCGTGGTCGGCCATCTCACCGCAGATCATGGCCATCCGGTTGAGCCGCTCCGCTGCCGGGGCGTCCCGGTTGACCGCGGCCAGCAGGTGAAGCGCCTTTTCCCGGTTGCCCAACTCCGCCTCCAGCCTGGCGACCCTGTCCACGGTCCTTCGTTTCTGCACCTCCGTCAACGACTCGGTCCGCAAGCGTTCTTCCAGCTCGAGGATTTCGTCTCGCCTGGCGTTGGGATTCACGACGCTGGTCAGGGGATTCTCGATGGAAGCCTCGAAACCGCCGCGCTCGGGATCATCCGCCAAGGCAAGGTCGAGATGCAGTACCTGATTGGCATCCATGCGATAGCGCAGGCGCAGCCCGTCACCTTTCTCGACAATCGGACGAATGGTCCAGAGTCTGCGCATCAGAAGCTTGCCGTTGCCGCCGCGCAGTTCGACGCGCAACGTCACGGCTTCGGTCAGACCGGTCACGGGCACCTTCAAGCCGGTGTTCTCCGCCCAGGCGCCGTTGGCGGGAAAGGGGAGCTCGGCTCCTTCCTTGATCAGCGGCACCCGACCGTCCCGGGTCTCGATATCGATGCTGTCCGAAGACACCGGCCCGACCATGCCGCGACCGCACAGAGCCAAGGCCATGGCATGCCATGCCGCGCCTTGAGCCACGGCCGTCTGCGTACTCTCGCGGTCGTCGAAATGCAGCACCTGCGCGTTGGGGAAGAAGTGCTCGACCGCCGCCACCACCTGCGGGATCAGACTGCTGCCGCCCACCAGCAGGCAGTCGTCGACCTCACCCGGCTCCATGCGTGCCCGCTCCAGCACGTCCCGCAGCGGTGCAAAGATGGAACAGAGCGACTGGTACTCCGTGTCCCGGGGGTGGAGCATGTCACGGTCGAGAAACGGTTGCAGCACACGTTCGAACTGGTCCGCGCTCAGCGTCGGCGACTGAAGTTTCAGTGTCGTGCCGTCCCGCAGGGAACAGGGATAGACGTTCGGGGTCCGCTGCACCAGGACGGACCGCCGCTCCTGGTAGCGACCAAGCTGCTGGAGCCGGGTGATTTCCCGGCACAGATTCGTCTTCAAGGCCTCCGCGGCGCCCAGGAGTGACGGGATCACGGACCGGGCCTTGTCGTCGTAGTCCAGGCGGTGGGGATCAAGATCATTCTGCTTGATCAACTGAGGGAGCAGAACCTCCAGCACGATGGCGCGGTCGATGTCACCGCCGCCCAGCCGATGGTAGCGGGAAACCGCAAGCGGCGCGGCCCCCACCGGCGCACCGGGGGCGTCGGGCGGCAGCAGACGAAACAGGGCAACGTCGCAGGTGCCTCCGCCAAAGTCGAACACCAACAGCCGCTGCGGCGACGATGCCGTGAACACCTCTTTTCCATGTGCCACCAGGTAGGCGACAAAAGCCGCGATGGGCTCGTCCAGGAGGGCGCCCTCCGCCAGTTCGATTCCCGCCAGCCTGGACGCCTCGAATGTGTCGCGCCGCTGAGCGGCCTGAAACGCCGCCGGAATGGTGACCACGGTGGCCGCAACCGGCGTGTCGGACTCGCTCATCGCCGCGTCCATCAGGAACTTCAAGAGATGGCCGCCCACCTCGCTGGCTGAACGGAATCCTGCCGGAGCCTTGTGGTAAGTCCGGCGAACGCCGATGTCGTTCTTGCACTCCCAGAACAGGTTTCGATTCTGCTCCAGGCCGTATTCGGCCGGACGGGCGCGCAGCCCCTTTGCGCCCTCGCCCACCAGAAGCCGTCCTTCGTGCAGTGCAAGAACCGATGGCACGACGGCGTGGATGAAAGGGCCTTGGAGGGTCTCCTGCTCGACTTCGAGACAGCGCACCTCGGGCAACTCCATGGAGCCCGGAACCGCGACAATTTCGGCGATCTCCGAATTGGTCGTGCCCAAGTCCATGCCGACGACACGGACCGGTTCGACCGGCAGCCGGATCCGAGCATCGCGCGGCATGATCAGCGTCAGTGACTTGCTCACGGGTATATTGTCCCGGTTCTGTGGTTATCCCGCCGTATCGGCCCGCCATCTGCAACACGGGAAGTCGGGCGTTCTACGGTTGGACACGGTACTCGTCGAGGACAAGGTACTCGTTGCGTGTCTGGCAGTCCAGCGAGGTACGGAGTTGTTGACGAAAAGTTCATGGTTGGCGAGGCCCGGGGCCAAGGCGAGACGGTGAGGGGTACGTCGTCGAAGTGGTATTGGAATCGCTTCGCGTTTTCAGGCTCACTCTCAGGCTCACTTTGCATTGGACAAGACGGGACGTTTACTTGAGGTTCGGGGAATGCTAACCTGTAAAGACTGCAACAGAGTGGGGCCGTAGCTCAGCTGGGAGAGCGCTAGGTTCGCAATCTAGAGGTCGTGGGTTCGATCCCCATCGGCTCCACCATCGCCTTCTTCCTCGAACCCCCCTTCCCCGAGACTCTTTATACTCAGACCCTTCTTCCTGAGAATCGAAGGCTGCCAATCGGTGGTGACTGCCAATCGGTGGTGATTTTTCGGGGCGTGACCGGTGTGTGTAGCCGAAGACGTGACGCCTGCAGATTCACGCCTGGCTGACCGCCGCCCCGGTGCCGCACGCCCCGCCGCCGGCACTTCGCTCATTCCGACCCGCGGGAATGGCGGGCGAGCGGCGGGGCTAACGCGACGCTTCGGTGAGGGTCCGGATCAGTTCGTCCGCCTGCGGGTTCCTGTACTTTCTCCGCAGCAGGATATCCCTGGGCGAGACATCGGGCTGTCCGTAGTAGATCTGATTGTCGCTCCGGCTGATGGAGACGATGCCGCCCTCGATGGCCACCCCCGCGAACAGCCCCTTGATGCGGGAGAACGAGAAGATGTCGAAAATCTCGGCCTTGGCGCCGACCCCTTCGGGTCCCACGCTGATGCTCGCGTCCGCGCCGAGCTTGAACTTGTCCTTCAGGAACCGCCTCAAGCCTCCCTCGGTCATGATCATGAGAATGACCTGACTACCCGCCGCCCCGAACTGAAGACCAAAGGAGGCGGAACCCACATCGTAGAAGGCCGGATTGCTCCACGTACCCGCGGCGTCCTGGGCCAGCAGCACCCCCTTGCCTCCCGAACCGCCGATGAAGAAGCCCCCCTTGAACAGGAGCGGCATGATGAGAAGTCCCTTGGCATAACGCACGTTTTGCCGGAACCACGTCATCCGGACATCCCTCTGGAAGTCCCGAAACGTGAACCGGGCCTTGGTCACCCGCTGGGCGAGATCCTCCTCGGTGAGTTGCGAGCCCGTCGGCTGCGCACCCGACGGGGCCGCGGACAACACCGCGAACAGCACGGCAAACGCTGCCAGGAACTTGTGCATGGGACATCTCTTTCCGGTCGGCGAGCGGTCGGTCATCAAGATCATCGTCTCGGCTCCCCTTCTCAACTCCCCATCTCCCCTGCCCCCGTTATCGCTCCGCAACCGGACCCCGCCTTGGGGGACCATCTCCATCTCCGCTTCAAGATTAACATGCCGGGCCGGGATGGGAAACGAGACCGGCCTCTCCGACGGTGCCTTCACCGGGGCCGGCAAGGTGCTCGCGGGCAAGAGCGGGAGGGGTGCGGGCAAGCCGAACTCCGGTTCCGGCACCACCCCCGGGCGTCAACGTCGCACTCCCGAACCCTGCTTGAAACTTTACGACTTTCCACGCATAAAGGAAGCGCGACAGTCGCCGTAGGTGCCCGTATGTCGGGTTACCTGCTGAATACAAAAGCTCCCTGTACCCGGCAAGGGGTAGCTCCCCAAGCCCGAGTGAATAGGCAGGACTCTCACCGTACCTACGTGTGACTGTCGCAACGGCCCGGCAATCCCGCCAGGCCGCGGTCCTTGTACAAGGAGGATTCGCATGTTGCGTTCTGTGTGCACGCTTGGTGTCGTACTGTTTCTTGCGGCCTGCGGAGGTGGCGGCGGCTCGGCACCGCTGCCCACAGTGGACCTAACCACGCCGCGTCTCACCGGCCTCCAGCCGCCGAGCTTCTCCGATGCTCAGATCCTGCCCATGGCCAATGCCGTCCTCGCAAGGTCGGACTCGGTGACCGTCAGTGATCTCGCCAGTGCTCAAGGAGGGGGGGAGGCATTCTACCCAACCTTGTGCAGCAGCAAGACGACTTGTGTCACCAACCTTGGCAGCGGGACAAGCGTTACCTGGGACATCCGTGACGCCAGAGATATCGGCTTGGACAGCAATCTCAATTACTCGGGAGTGGGCGAGAAGCATGGCGTTTCCCTCGCTCAGTCCCAGGGAAGAACCACCCTTTTCAGCTTTCCCGCCGACAGTACGGCCTATGCCGGGTTGCTTGATCACAGCATGTTCGGCGTCAGTCTTGATAGGATTGTCAGCGGCACATTCCAAGGCGTGAACCTGAGCGGAATAGAGGTGGCCTACAGCGTCTCCGGCGGCAACGACACCGGCTCAAGGCCCGTTGGAAGCGCGACATGGCAAGGCATCATGGTGGGCGGCACCGGGGGTTTCGACAATCCGCAGTGGATCCAGGGGGATGCGAACGTCACCTGGCACCTTGACCAGAGTACCGTGGACGTGGCCTTCACCGACGTCCACAACCTGGCTACCAGGGCGCGTATCACCGACATGCGGTGGTCCGGTGTTCCGGTAGGATCGGATGGCTCGTTCAGGCAGGAGACGGCCGCACGGGATATCGAAGGCCGGTTCTACGGCCCAGGCCATGCGGAGGTCGGTGGAATCTTTGCCCATCCCAATGCCATCGGGGCTTTCGGGGCCAAGAAGCAGTAGCTGCCGTGGGGTTCCGAGAACGGAGGTGGGGCGGCAGGCTGGAACCCGGCTGCCCCACCTCCGTTGAAGAGCCGGAAGAACGGGTGGTCCAACCGCGACGCCAATCCCTTCTCCACGGCGTCGGCGGCCGCCGCCGTCCCGGAAACGATCCGGTCCGGGACTGGACGAACGCGCGGCCGCCCGCGGCCCTATGAATGCGCCCGGGTGAACTCCAGCGTGCGTTCGCACACGTTCGCGGTAGTCTGTTCCGGCGGCATGACGTTCCAGAACTCCCGTTTGGGCAGACATTCGCGCAGGTAGTGGGCTCCCGAGGTGGCGTGGGACGGATCGTCACCCGGCATGATGACGGCCGGGGCCTTGATGCCCATGATCTCTTCGGGCATGGCACCGGTGGCCGTGTCGCGGTCGAACAGGCCGGGGCCGCTGGCGGCGATGATGCCCATGTAACGCTCCGGATCCTGGGCCGCGAACTGCTCGGCAAACCCGCTGTCCCGGGCGATGACCGAGGCCCAAGGGCCGGACTCCGGGTCGGTCCAGAAAGTCGTCCCCCGGGACGCCCGCTCCACCACGCCCTGGAGACCGTTCTCGCGCACGAAGTTCAGGTGGGTGGCGAAGCGCGCCTGGCTCGCCGTCTTCCAGCGGTATCCACCCACCGGCCAGTGCAGGATCATGCCGCGCGTGGCCTCCGGGAAGTTGACGCCGAAAGAGAGCGCCACGGAACAGCCCATGCACCCCCCCATGACAAAGGCCGAATCGATTCCCAGATGGTCCAGAAGCTGTTTGCCCTGGCGCGCATAGGCGGTCCACGTGAGGCGTTCCACCCGTCCGCCGGACCGCCCCGCCTCGCGCCGGTCGTAGGCGATGACCTGATGCTCCGAGCCCAGCCTGGCCAAGGCGTCGATGCCGGTCCAGGCGCTGGCGACGCGCCATTTCTCGATGGTGGAATCGAACCCGCCCGGGGCCAACATCAACAACGGCGTCCCGGAGCCAGCAGTCTCGTAATGGATCTCGATACCGTCAATGACCGCAGTCGCCATGAATATTCCCCCGAATACTCCCCGCGACAATCCCCCGCGACCCTTGAGCGCGCGCGGAGCACTCGTTGGCCCGCCTGTTCACGATCCTGCCTCAGGATTAGCCCAACTGCGGAAACCAGTCAAATAGATGCCGTTCGCTGCGTCCTGCCTCTTTCGAGACCTTCGCGCAGTCCCGCCGCCTCGGAACTTCCGCCGTCGACCGGGTTCCAGAGCATGTCTTCACGGGAACCACGAGTCACGGGCTGTCCACGAACCCGGAGCCGTCGTTGATCGAGGGATAATCAATAGTCTCCATAGTCGCGGGCAGGGATACGGGAGAGGAAGATGGTGCAGGGGGTGAGGGCTTTCGTGGGAGTCGGTTCCGGATTCGTTGTCGACAAGGTGATCGTGTCGGCGCCATCCCCCACCACACACAACCCCGTCCCTCACCCTGATCACCAGACGACAAAAACCGGCCGTGGTCGTTGACCCTGCTGCGTACCCGGGCCTATAATCCCGTCCGAGGGCGCCGTCGCCGGTGCCACGGAGGGAATCCATGCTGATCGACTGGCATTCGCACCACACCGCGCCGGAACTGGCAAACGCATTTCGGCTGAAGACGGGCAAGACGCCGAAGGTCGACGCTTGCGATTCAGACAACTTCGAGAAGCGGCTCGGCGAACTGGACGAAGCGGGCATCGACTTCCAGCTGGTTTGCCAGGGTGCCGCCGAGGATGCGGACCAGCTTGATGCGGCGGACGCCATGGAGATGGCGCGGCTGTCCAACGATGTCCTCGCCCGGCGCATCGCCGGGCACACCGACCGGTTTGGCGGCATCACCGCCCTGTCCCTCAAGAATGTGGCGGATTCGGTGGCGGAGATCGAACGCATGGCATCCCGGGGCTTCAAGGCGGTGCTCCTCTACCCGCGGGTGGACGGCGAGATGAAGGTCGACCTGCCGGAGCTCGATCCCGTGTTTGCCAAGGCGGCCGAACTGGACCTGCCGCTCTTCCTCCATGGCAGCGGCGGCGCCAAGGACCCCACGCTCCAGCGGCTGGAGGACGGCGGTGCCGGAGTCGCCTACAGCGTATTGTCGGACGCCAGCGTCAACGAATGCGTCATGCGCATGATCGCCAGCGGTCTCTTCGACCGCCATCCGGGTCTGAGGGTGGTGATACGCAGCGGCGGCGGCGGCATCCCGCTGCTGGTTCAGCGAATGTCCTGGATGCACAAGGGCCCGCACGGCCAGAAGCGTTACGCCGACATCTTCCTCGAACACTTCCGCATCGACACGGCCAGCGTCAAGCCCGAGGCCGTGCCCTTCCTCACCCGCGTCATGGGCTCCGGCGGCATGGTCTTCGGCTCGGACTACTGCGGCGGGCTGGGCCCCCTCAAAAGGGCGCTGGCAGTGGTGGACACGCAGGAGAACGCGCGCGAATTCCGCTCCTGGACAGAGCGAAACTCCCGCGAACTGCTGCATCTCTGAGAGTCTCCGAGAGAGGGACGCTGCGGACACCGCCCCCGCCCTACTCCTTCCGGGTGGTCAACTCGATCTTGTAGCCGTCGGGGTCCTCGACGAATGCGATGACGCCGCCGCCGTGTTTCATGGGGCCGGCGTCGCGCGTAATCCGGACCCCCTTCCGGCGCAGGTCGTCGCAGGTGGCGTACACGTCGGGCACCCCGATGGCGATGTGTCCGAAGCCGTCGCCGATATTGTACTCGTGGGTGTCCCAGTTGCAGGTCAGCTCGATGACCGCCGTATCGTCCTCGGAGCCGTACCCCACGAAAGTATTGGTGAAGCGGCCGGACTCGTAGTCCTTTCTCTTCAGCACCCGCATCCCCAGTCCGTCGCAATAGAACTTGAGGCTCTCGTCCAGATGGCCGACCCGAAGCATGGTGTGCACGATTCTCATCCCATTCTCCTCTCCCGGTCTCCTTTCTCGGGACCGACATCCCCACCCCCGGGGCGCACGGCCTGGTGGCGAAACGGCGCGGGGCGGGCCACCGCCTCCCGAATCTCCCAGCCCCCGGATGGGGTGAAGCACAGGTGGCTGAAGTCGCAGGGCTTCAGGTGAAAGGTCCGGTACTGGTTCAACGGCGTCCGGCTGATGCGGCACAGCGTGGCAAGAATCGGGAAACTGTGGCTGACCACGACGATGGCGTCCTCGCCGTCGTGATTCTCCACGATGCGGTTGAGGGCGGACCAGACCCGGCGGTCCACGTCCATCAGCCGCTCTCCTCCCGGCAGCCGGACAGCCGCGGGTTCCGAGCGCCAGCGCTCGATGAACCCCTCGAACTTCTCCCGCACCTCGATGAACGTCAGGCCCTCCATCTCGCCGTGGTCGAGCTCGCGGAGGTCGGGCTCGATGTTCACGGGCGCCTCATGGGGCCGGCCGACGATCTCGGCGGTTTGCCGGGCGCGCCGCAGGTCGCTGGAGTAGACCGCATGGATACGGCGGCGGCTCAGATGCGCGGCGACCTCGCCGGCCTGCCGGTGGCCGGTCTCGTTGAGATCGATGTCCGAGCTCCCCTGGCATCGACCCTGCCGATTCCAGTCGGTCTCGCCGTGGCGTAGCAGGAAGATCTGCATGCGGCGCGTCAGATGAACTCCGGATGGATCTCTATCCGCGCGTTGGCCTTCAGGTTCTCCACCAGCCGTCTCAACGCCCGTTGCCGTTTCTCATCGCGCAGTTGCTGCGTCAGGTCCTCCTTCTCCTTGTCCAGATTGTCCAGATCCGCCTCGACGGTCTTCCTCAGCGCCATGACGTAGACCGCGTCGTTCTGGAGGTAGGCGGTCTCCACCACCGGCTTCCGCTCGGACACCGTGAGCCGTCCCAGGGGCAGCGGAAGGATGCCTATCTCGGGAATCTCCGTCCGAGCGCGCGGGAACAGGCCGGTGTCCTCCACCTGGAGCCCGTGGGCCGCCGCCACCTTTGCCAGATCCCGCTCCGCCTTGAGTTCCGCCAGCAGCGCGTCTCCCTTCTCCTGCGCCCGCTCCCGCGCCTTCCTCCGGACCAGAGTCTCCCGAATCCTCTCCTTCACCTCTTCCAACGGCGGAACCACGGGTTCGATGCGCTGGACCACGTCCATCAGATAGAGCGCGTCGGGCGCCAGGATGACGGGACCCGCCGCACCGGGCTTGAGCGACAGGGCCGCGCGGTAAAAATCCTCCACGCCGCCAATCTCGTCCAGCGTCTCGCCCTCGCTGAAAAGGGCCGTCTCCGACAACGCGATCCCCCGCTTCAAAGCCACGTCCGCCAACGGCACACCGTCCAGGATCCTTTCGCGGTCTTCTTCCGCCGCCCGTGCCGCCGCAGAGGCGCCGCGCTCACTCCTGAGGGTCTCGACGATCTGTTCCCTCACTTCCTCAAGCGCCATCACCTCGTCCGCCCGCTTCTCCACCGCTTTCAAAAGGTACACACCGGACGCGCTTTCGACCACCTCGCTCACCTCGCCCTCCTCCAGCGCGAAGAGAGCCGTGTCCAGCTCCGACATCAGTTGGCCCCGGCCCACGAAGCCCATGTCGCCGCCCTGGGCGGCGCTGGCGTCCCCGGAGTGCTGCCTGGCCAGTTCGGCGAAGTCCGCCCCCGCACGGACGTCCCGAAGGATCGCTTCCAGCTGCCCGCGCGCCGCCTCCTTGTCCTCCGACGTGGTTCCTTCCGGCACCGGGATATGGATCTGGCTGAACTTCACCGCCTCCTGCCGGCGGAACCGGCGGTCACTGTAGACGTCGTAGTAGGACCGGACATCCTCGTCCGAAACCTCGACGCCGGAGGAGAAGTCCTCCACGCGATACGCCATGTACCGTGCCTTGGCCTTGAGGGGTTCCCGCAGGAGCGCGCCGTTGCCGTCGTAATAGGTCTTGATCTCTTCGTCGGAAACCTCGACGCCCTCGACGAAATCATCGGTCTTGAGCCTGACGAAATCCAGCGCGATCTCCTCCTTGTCCACACGGTAGCGTTCTTCGACCTCGGCAGCCGTAACCGGAATGGAGTGTTGGACAATATCCTGGAGCTTCTGGATGGTCAGGGACTCGCGCTGCCGGGCCTCGAACTCTTCGGGCGTCAATCCCTGTACCCGGAGTGTGTACTCGTAGACGTTCTTGTCGAATCGGCCTCCGGACTGGAACGCCGGGTTGCGCGCAATCCCCTCCGCCAGCTCCTCGTCGGTCACCTGCAGGCCCAGTTCGTGGGCCGCCTGCAGCAACAGCCGCTGCTGGATCAGATCCTCCAGCAGTTGGCCCCTGAGATTGAGCGCCTCGATCTCGGCGGGCGAGAGCCTTCCCCCGGACATCTGCCGGTACATCTGAAGCATTCTGTAGTATTGCCGTTCGAGTTCCGTGTAGGTGATCTTCTGCCCGTTCACTTCGGCGATGGTGACCACCCGATCCTGTCCTCCCTGGGGGCCGACGCCCACCATGACGAAGGCCAGCACGCCGATGCCGAGCAACAGGAGCACTATCCACGACCGTTTTCTCTTTCGCAGCACGTCAAGCATGTTCGCAACGCTCCAGAAAAGTTCGCAACACTCCTCGGATCAAGGCCGGTGCGCCCGCGGGCCGGCCGGTCAGGCCGGGAACAGGCCCTTGTGACAGGGCTCTCATTATAGGCAGCCCGCGTGCTCAAGGGAAGGGCGGGGACGGTGGTTCCCTTTGTTGTAGGACGGGTGCGGTTCTGATATCTTGATGCGATTCTTGCAACCGCTACCACAAGAGGGGTCGGATGAGATTTCTCAACAGGATCCATGGCCTCATGTCCAACGACCTGGCCATTGATCTGGGCACCGCGAACACGTTGATCTACATCAAGAACGAGGGTGTGGTGTGCAACGAACCCTCGGTCGTGGCCGTGCAGAAGTACGGCCGCGGGGAGAAGCGGATCCTGTCGGTCGGCACCGCGGCCAAGAAGATGCTCGGACGCACCCCCGGCAGCATCGTCGCCATTCGTCCGTTGAGGGACGGGGTCATCGCCGACTTCGAGACCACCGAGGCGATGCTCGACTACTTCATCAAGCAGGTGCACCATCGCCGCTCGCTGGTGCGTCCCAGGGTCATCGTGGGGGTGCCCTTCGGCATCACCGAGGTGGAGAAGCGCGCCGTTCGGGAATCCGCGGAATCGGCGGGCGCCCGGGAAGTCTACCTCATCGAGCAACCCATGGCCGCGGCCATCGGGTCGGGGCTGCCCATCACCGAACCCACCGGGAACATGATCGTGGACATCGGCGGAGGAACCACCGAGGTGGCCGTGATCTCGCTGGCAGGCATCGTCTACTCGAAGTCCATTCGGGTGGGCGGCGACAAGCAGGACGAGGCCATCGTTCAATTCATCAAGCGGCGGCACAACCTGATGGTCGGGGAACGCACCGCGGAGTTGATCAAGATCACCATCGGCTCGGCGTATCCCGGCGAAGAGATCCGTACCATGGAGATCAAGGGACGGGATCTGGTGGCGGGCGTGCCCAAGACGGTGCTGATCTCGGATGAGGAGATCCGCGATTGCCTGCTGGAACCCATCAACCAGATTCTGGATGCCGTTCGTGTTTCTCTGGAGCGCACCCCCCCGGAACTGGCATCGGACATCGTTGACCGAGGCATCGTGCTGGCCGGCGGCGGATCCTTGCTCAGGAACCTCGACTCGCTCATCAGTGAGGAAACCGGGCTTCCGGTAACCCTGGCCGGGGATCCCTTGACGTCGGTGGTGATGGGAGCAGGCAAGGCGCTGGACGAAATCGATCTGCTCAGGGACGTCACCATCAACTGAACACCGAGTCTATCCGTGCCCGCAGCCAGGACAGGAAACACTGCGGATTCACGCAGGTCGTCTGAGCACCTCGCCGACCCCCGAGAGCAGGACACTCGATTCGGCAAGGCCCGTCTTCTCACCCTCAACCTGCTGCGCCGGCACCGGATTCCCATCCACGGCCTGCTGGCCCTGGCCCTGGCCTTCTACGTCGTCACCGTTTCGTCCACCCATTCCGACAAGGGCGAACCCGTCACCCGGCTCCTGTCGCAGGCCATGATACCGCTCAAGAAGTCGCTCCACGCGGTGGGCGCCGCGGTCCACCACCTGCAGCGCAACTACGTGGACCTGAAGGATCTGTGGAACGAGAACCGGGCCCTCAAGGAACAGATCGCCACCCTTGAGGCCGAACGCAACCGGCTCTTCGAAGCCAAGCTCGCGAACGACCGCCTGACCGAACTGCTGGAGATCCGGACACGGATACTGAGGGAATCCGTCGCCGCCACGGTGATCAGCCACAGTCCGAGCAGCTGGTTCCGCACCGTCACGGTGGACAAGGGAAGTCATGCGGGTATTCATCGCGGCATGGCGGTCATCACGCCCCGGGGCGTGGTCGGCAAGGTCGTGTCCGTGGAGGGCGACACCGCCAAGGTCATGTTGCTGACGGACCACATGAGCGGGCTCGACGTCATCACGCAGCGGACCCGGGTGCGCGGCATCGTCTCCGGATCGGTGGACGGCGGGCCCATCGTGAAGTACATGGGCCGCAACGAGGATGTCCGTCCCGGCGACCGGCTCATCACATCGGGGCTCGACGGGACCTTCCCCAAGGGACTTCTGGTGGGCACCATCGTCGACATCGCGGACGACGAGCCCGGACTCTTCCGTCGGGTGAGGGTCTCGCTGGCCGTGGACCCGCTGGTGATGGAGGAGGTGCTGTTCGTTTCCGACAAACCCAGGCCAGCGGTCTCCTCCGCACCGGAGAGGGGCCGGGAACAGGCACGGTCGGCGACCCCGTGAACGTGTCGCTGGTCTTTTTCGGCATCGGCCTGGTCTTCGTCCTCCTGCAGGCCACGGTGCTGCACCTGGCGAGCTGGACGCCCACCATTCCCGACCTGACCCTGATCCTCTGCGTCTACTGGACCCTCAACCGCCCTCGGGCCGAGGCCGTCTGGGCCACGTTCCTGTTGGGATACGCCATCGACATCCTGTCGAGTCCCCAACCGGGCGCCAACGCCCTGGCCTTCACCGTGGTCTTCCTGGCGGCATACGCGGTCTTCCGCTACATCTGGACCAGCGGCGTTCTGATCCACGCCGCCACCGTGTTCCTGGCCGTCTGGCTGAAGGTCGGTACGCTGATCGTCGTTTCGCCGCTGTTCGAGTTGTCCGCGGGCGGTTGGGTGGTGGTCGCCGAATCCATCTTCCGGGAAGCCTTCTTCTCCGCTTGTATCGCCCCACTGCTGTTCGTACCGCTCCGCTCCATCCAGACCCGCATGGACACCGTGGGAAGACCGTCCTTCCTTGCCAATGCCGCCGGTTAGGCCCACCTCCCGGACCTGGATCGAGTTTCGCGGCCGGATACGCCTCTTCGGGCTGTTGATCCTGCTGGTTTTCGCTTTCATCTCCTACCGCCTGTGGACCCTCCAGATCCTGCAGGGCAAGCGTTACACGGTCATGTCCGAACACAACCGGATCCGCCTGGTGCGCGTTCCCGCGGTTCGCGGCATGGTGTTCGACCGCAAGCATCGGCTGCTGATCGACAGCCGGCCTTCCTTCGACGTGCGCTACGTGCCCGAGGACCCGGAGCACCGGGAAACCACCCTGCGGCGACTCGCGCGCATGATCGATGGCGACAGCGCGCGCTTCCTGGAAGCCGTCCGCCACGCCCAAGAGGGCTCCAGGACGGGCGTCACGCTCGTTCGCGACGTGGATTGGCCGTCCGTGGTGGCGGTGGATGCGCATCGGCTGGAGCTTCCGGGAGTGTACGTGAGCGTCAAGGCCCGCCGCAGCTATCGGACCAACGGGATGGCCTCCCACCTGTTCGGCTACATGGGGGAGATCAAC
Organism: uncultured Binatia bacterium (SeqCode); assembly: GCA_964291295.2. Taxonomy (GTDB): domain Bacteria; phylum Desulfobacterota; class Binatia; order UBA9968; family JAJDTQ01; genus JAJDTQ01. Next base: position 419,567 of record OZ219754.1, read on the forward strand.
ACCGGGCAGTTGCATCGACTCCGCAGACAGGGCTACCGGCGCGGAGACGAAATCGGGCAGGCCGGCCTCGAAAAGAAATGGCAGCAGCATCTGGCCGGGCGCAGCGGAGGGGAAAAGGTGGAGGTCGACGCCACGGGCCGAAAGGTCCGCGTGATCGACCGGCACAAGGCGACGCCGGGGCACAACATCGTGCTGACTCTCGACCGGGACACCCAGCGAGCCGCCTACGACGCACTGAAGGGGAAGGAGGGCGCCATCGTCGTCCTCGACGTGAATACCGGCGCGGTGCGGGCCATGGTGAGCACTCCCGCCTTCGACCCCAACGCGTTCGCCCGCGGCATGACGATCGCGGAGTGGCGTCGGATGATGGCCGACGACGAGACCCCGCTGCACAACAGGGCGTTGCAGGGGCATTTCCCGCCCGGCTCGACGTTCAAGATCGTCACCGCGTTGGCCGCCTTGCAGGAAGGCGTGATCTCACCGGACCAACGGCTGTTCTGCGACGGCACCTACAAGGTGGGCAACCGCGTGCTCCGGGACTGGAAGCGTGACGGACACGGCCCCATCGCCATGCGCCAAGCCCTGGCGCAGTCGTGCGACGTCTACTTCTACCAGTTGGGGCAGCGGCTCGGCGTCGACAAGATAGCCGCGTACGCGCGCCGCTTCGGACTCGGCGCACCCACCGGCATCGACCTTGAGGGCGAAAACCCCGGACTGGTTCCCGACCGGGCATGGAAACGGAAGCGTTACGGGGAGCCGTGGTTTCCCGGAGAGACGCCCTTGGTGGCCATCGGCCAAGGTTACATCGGGGTGACCCCGCTGCAGATGGCCAGCATGATGGCCACCTTGGCCAACGGTGGAACGGTGTACCGTCCATGGTTCGTGAAACAGGTCCGGTCCGCGGACGGCACGGTGATGAAAGAATACGGTCCGGTCCGCACCGGCAGCGTGGCCCTGAAGGAAGCGAACATGGCCATCGTGCGCCGGGCGCTGTTCGAAGTGGTCCATGGAAGGCGCGGCACGGGCAGGCGGGCGCGCTCGAAGACCGTCGACATCGCGGGAAAGACCGGGACCGCCCAAGTGGTGGAGATGCGCGGCAAGGTCGTCAAGAGCGAGGACCTGCCCTACGAGGTCCGGGATCACGCGTGGTTCGTGGCCTATGCCCCGGCCGAGGATGCCGAGATAGCGGTGGCGACCCTGGTGGAGCACGGCGGACACGGCGGCGCCACGGCCGCGCCCATCACCCGAAAGGTCATGGAGGCCTGGTTCGGCAACCAGGGTGAGGATCTGGAGAATCCGGAAGCGCCGGCCGGTGTCACCGGCCGCGCCCCCCCCCGGCAGGATCATGCAAATTGACCGCCGGCTGGTGGTCAGCTTCGACTGGCCCTTGTTGCTCCTGACCGTGGGGTTGGCCCTGCTGGGCATCTTGACCATCTACAGCGCCACGTGCGGCGTCGACGAGGAGTGCCCGCGCCATCTGGCCACCCGGCAGTCCTACTGGCTCGTCATCGGCCTTGTGCTGATGGTGGCGAGCTTCTCCGTGGACTATCAGTACCTGAACCGCTGGGCGTTCCCGCTCTACATCGCGGTGGTCATCCTCCTGGCCCTGGTACTGGTGGTCGGTGTCACCAGCGGAGGCTCGCAACGATGGCTGGACATGAAGTTCTTCTCGCTCCAGCCCTCGGAGCTTGCCAAGCTGGTGCTGGTGCTGGTGCTGGCCAAGACGCTGTGCTACCACGAGCCCGGATATCCGCTCATCGTCCTGGGGATCCCGCTGATGCTGTGCGCACCGGTGCTTGCCTTGGTGCTGCTGCAGCCGGACCTGGGCACCGCCGTGCTGCTCTTTCTCATCGCCGTGGCCGTCGTGGTCATGGCCGGACTGCGCCTGCGGTCGCTGTTGTACTCCGGCCTCGCGGTCATCGCCCTGCTGCCGACAGCGTGGCAGTTTCTGAAGCCGTACCAGAAGACCCGCATCTGGACCTTCATGAATCCGGAGTCGGACCCCTTGGGCGCCGGCTATCACGTGGTCCAGTCCAAGATCGCCATCGGTTCGGGCCGTCTCTGGGGCAAGGGCTATCTTCAGGGCAGTCAGAGCCGGCTGGAGTTTCTCCCCGAGCAGCACACGGATTTCATCTTCGCCGTGTTCGCCGAGGAGTGGGGATTCTCGGGTTGCCTGCTGCTGCTGGCGGCGTACGCGTTGCTGTTCCTGCTCGCGCTCCGGGTCGTCCGGCGCGCCAAGGACCGCTTCGGCGTGCTGCTGGCCGTCGGCATGACCGCCATCCTGTTCTGGCAGTTCACCATCAACATCGGCATGGTCACGGGCCTCCTGCCGGTGGTGGGCATTCCGTTGCCGCTCATCAGCTACGGCGGATCCTCGCTGGTGACGACCCTGGTGGCCGTGGGGGTGCTCATCAGCATCAGCATGAGGCGCCACACGCGCCAGCCCGGCACCCCGGCAACATGAGCGGTCCACCGGTGGGACCGGACCGGGCGGTGTCTGGTTCAAGGACGCTGGAGCAACCGGGTCGAGCATTTCCCGCATCGCGGAATTCCGGACGAACACCGAACAGGTCATTCCACGTATGCCCGCGGCTTCGCCGAGAGTATTGACGAACTCCCTCCTCGAAGCCGCACGGAGAAACGGGCTCACCGTCCTCGAAGAACAGGCTCCGTGCTTCGATCGCGTTGAGAACGATATCTGCGAAAGTGTCGCCGGCCTGCGACTCTGCTATCTGGCGGCCCTTTTTCGATCTGGAAGGCATGGCGACGTAACGGACGGCATTTCACCATGTCCGGCGCGGTGCACCGGGACGGCCGGTGCGGAACGCCGCTGGCACCACCGGGCTCATTCACCCATTCCGGCACGATTCCCTGTATCGGCGCGCGCCTCCGGCTTTCGGGTAGCGGTGCGGCCTGGGCCGGGTTTGCGGCGTTTCTGGCGGCCTCGCCGGCCGCCATGGCACAGACCCGCAATCCCGCCGGCACGGGCACCTTGCCGGCAGCCACCTGTGACGCCGCCTCCTACGCCAACGGCATCAGCTGCACGGGCATGAGAGGTGGCCTGACGCTGACCGTCGCGGCGCCGGACGGCGGAACCACGGTTACGGGCGAAGCGCACGGAATCCAGGCCAAGGACACCAACCGCGCACCGGGAGCGATCCCGGTTCGTCGAACGCGAGGCTTGCGAGCGCAGCGGCCGGTCGCAGGGGCAACCGGGGTCGCGGTCTCGTGGCGGTCTTCGCCGCTGCGCCAGGCTGAAAAACGTTACGCGATCGGGTACGCGAGCGGAGAGAATGGCCGTCGGGCGAAGCGGATCGTCCTAACCCAGGGCCTTGTCGATCTCGCTCACCAGTCGGGCCTTGGGGGCCGCACCCACGATCTGGCCCGAGAGGCTCCCTTCCTTGAAGATCATCAGGTTCGGAATTCCCCTCACGCCGTATCGGCCGGGCGTTTCGGGGTTTTCATCAACGTTGATCTTCACCACCTTGAGCCTGCCGTCGTACTCCCGCGCCAGTTCCTCCAGCACCGGAGCAATGGACTTGCACGGGCCGCACCAGGGAGCCCAGAAATCCACCAGCACGGGCGTGGACGCGCGAATGACTTCCGCGTCGAACTCGTTGTCCGCTACATGCGATATTTCCATGGAGAGGTGCCTCCCTTTCCCGTCTAGATTTCGGAGAGAAGATTCAACAGGGTCCGCACGCCGAACCCGGTGCCCCCTTTCGGGCACGTGACATGACCCTTGGCCGCAAATGCCGGTCCGGCGATGTCGAGATGCGCCCAAGGCGTCTCCCCCACGAATTCCTGCAGGAACAGGGCGGCCGTAATGGCGCCGGCCGAACCCCCGCCGACATTCCGGATATCCGCGACCTGGCTCTTGATGTCCTCGCGGTACTCGGCCGCCAGCGGCAATCGCCAGAGGCCCTCGCCGGCGTCGCGGCCGCACTGCGCGAGCTTGCCGGCAAGCTCGTCGTCGTTGCTGAAGAGGCCCGCCAACTCATGACCCAGGGCCACGATGCAAGCGCCCGTGAGGGTCGCGAGATCGATCATGCAGTGGGGCTTTTCCCTGCTGGCCAGCGCCAGGGCATCGGCGAGGATCAGCCGGCCCTCGGCGTCGGTGTTCACCACCTCGACTGTCTTGCCGTTCCGGTAGCGGATCACGTCCCCCGGTTTCTGCGCACCGCCGTCCGGCAGATTGTCGGTGGCCGGCACCAGGCCGAGCACCTCGATGCCGGGCGCGAGCTCAGGCAGCACGCTCATGACGCCGATAACCACGGCCGCCCCCGCCATGTCCAGTTTCATGGTCTCCATCGACCGTGCCGGCTTGAGGGAAAGGCCGCCGGAATCGAAAGTGATCCCCTTGCCCAGGAGCACCACCTTCTTCCGCGGCGAGCCTTTGGGCTTGTAACGCATGTGGATGAAGCGCGGCTCCTCCCGGCTCCCCTGGTTGACCGCCAGCAAGCCCGCCAGCCTCATCTGCTGGATCTTTCTCTTGCCCCACACATCCACCTTCAGGCCGTCGCCACGGCAATGGGCCACAGCCTGCTCCGACAGGTAACTGGCGGTGGCGGTGGACGGCGGCTCGTTGACCAGATCCCGCGCCAGACACACCGCCGACGCCGACAGCCTGGCCCGACGCACCGCGCGGGACAGCCCGCCGGGCCTTCCCGACGCGGCCCGTCCGAGAACGAGGGTCCGCAACCCGCCCTGCGGCTTGCCGTTGGAGCGATATTTGGTGAAGCGGTAGGCGTTGAGCAGAGCTCCCTCGGCGACCGCTGCCACCACCGTTTCCGTCTGTTGATCCGGAGGCAGCATGAAGGTCGCCTCGTCGGCCCAGACCCGTGCGGCCTCCCTGGCAGCCGTGGCACCGGCCACGCGCCAGGTATGGACCCCCTCGTCTTCATGCCTGCCCAGTCCCACCAGCAGCACATGCCCGGCCGGCATCGCACCGTCGGTCGCCACCCGCAGCGAGGTTCCCCGTCTGGCGGTGAACCCGCTCCTTTTCACCAACGCGCCGAGCCGGCCCTTGAGCTGGCGGTCGAGGCGGCGCGCCAGACCGTCGTCGAGGCCCTTGTCGGTAACCGGCACCGCCAGCAGCGCGGTGCGGATCCGGGAAGGGGCGACCTCTTTCAGCCTGATCTCCATGGACGTCGGTCAGGAGCCGCGACCCCGGATGAGGTTCATGAACTCGGCGCGAGTCTTCTCCTGCGTGCGGAAGGCCCCCAACAGGGAACTGGTGACCACGGTGGAATTCTGTTTCTGGACGCCGCGCATGCGCATGCACATGTGCTCGGCCTCCATGACCACCGCCGCTCCCAAGGGGTTGATGCGGTCCATGATGGTGCTGGCGATCTGGTTCGTCAGACGCTCCTGGACCTGCAGCCGGCGGGCGTAGGTGTCCACCAGCCGCGCCAGCTTGGAGATGCCGATGATCTTCTTGCGCGGGATGTAGGCGACGTGGGCCTTGCCGAGAAAAGGCAGCATGTGATGTTCACAGAGAGAATAAAAGTCGATATCCTTCTCGACGATCATCTCCTGGTAGTCCTCGGTAAACAGCGCGCCGTTGATGATGGCGTCCGGGTTCTCGCGGTAGCCTCCGGTCAGGAATCTCCAGGCCGCCGTCACCCGCTCCGGCGTCTTCCTGAGCCCTTCCCGGTCGGGATCCTCTCCGATGGCCGCCAGGACGGCTCTCACATGTGCTTCCAGGGAATCTGTCGGTGGCTCCGTGTCTGGCGGTGGCTCCGCGTGGTCGGCAAGCCTCTGAAATGGCATTGAGGCAACGTAACATCTGCCCCGGAACGGGTCAAATCGGCCTCCGCGGCACCGTCCGGGAGTCATGACCGAACCCCGGGCGGTCTGCCGGCGCGCCTTGCCGGCAACGTGAAATCCTGCGAATATCTGTGGACGAAGCCGGTTGCAGGGCAACTGCGCAGGGCAACGGTTCAAGACAACGGTTCAGGGCCGCGGTTCAGGGCCGCGGGAATCCGGCCGGCGACGTCCGGATCAAGTCATGACGCGAGCATCCGACACCTCGGAAGACGGCGCCTCCTACCTCGTCACCCTGGAAGAGATCGGCCGTTTCGTCGGCGAAGCCGAGAACCTGCAGGGATGCCTCAACAGCATCGCGGGTATCGTGGCCAAGCGGATGCAGACCGAGGTCTGCTCGGTCTACCTCCTTGATGCCGAGAACGGGCGGCTCACGTTGAGCGCCACCCGGGGCCTGGATCCGGCGGCGGTGGGACGCGTCTCCATGGTCGCCGGCGAGGGCCTCGCGGGGCTGGTGGTGGAAACGGAAGAACCCGTGATGGTCGTGGACGCCCCTTCGCATCCGCGCTTTCTGTATTTCCCGGAGACCGGCGAGGAACGGTACCACTCCTTCTTCGGCGTTCCCGTCACCGCTCAGAAAACTCCCATCGGCGTCCTGGTGGTGCAGACCTCCCGTCCGCGCGAGTTCACCCACGAGGAGGCCCGCCTTCTCAAGGCCATTTCCGCTCAGGTCTCCACCATCATCGTGCACGCCCGGCTGGTGGATTCCCTCAAGGACAAGGAGCGCGAGCGCAAGCGGTCCCGGCGGCGCATGGTCAACGCGCTGCGGCGGCTCCGCTCCTACGAGGGAAGGGGAAAGGAGCGCACCAGCGAGCGCCCGCGGAAGTTTCGCAGCCGCCTCACCGGGCTCGCGGCCTGCCCCGGCTTCGCCCATGGCAAGGCCCACATCCTGCAGCGGCGCGTGGATCTGGGCTCCATCCAGAAGACGCACACCGGCGACCCCCGGCGCGAACTGGAGCGCTTTCGTACCGCGGCGCAACAGGCCGTGGCCCAGGTGGAAGGGATCAAGACCCGCATGATCGCCCTCATCTCCGATGAGGCGGGAGCGATCTTCGAAGTGCACCGGATGTTGTTGAACGACCCGGTGCTGAAAGGCCAGATCGAGAAACGCATCGCCGAGGAACACCTCACCGCCTACTATGCCGTCAGCAGCATCTTTCGCAGACACATGAAGACGGTGAGCGAGGTCGGCGACCGGTACCTGAAGGAACGCACCGTGGACATCCGCGACGTGGCCCAAAGGCTGCTGGACAATCTCTCGGGCTCCGAGGAGCGCCGGCTCGTGGTTCCGGACGGAAGCGCCATCCTGGTGGCCGAAGACCTTTCTCCCGCGGACCTGGCGCTGGTCGAGGGCGACCGCTTTCAAGGTATCGTGCTGGCCACCGGCGGCGTCACCTCCCACGCGTCGCTCCTGGCCAAGTCCTTCGAGATCCCCACGGTGGTGGCGGCGGAGGGAGTGCTGGAAAGTGTCCGGAAAGAGGACTCGTTGATCGTGGACGGCAACTCCGGAGTCGTGTTCATCAATCCCAACAACGATATCGTCGGAGAGTACGAGCGGTTGGAGCGCCACTATCTCGCCGTCAACCGCGAACTCGACGAATTGCGCGACCTGCCGGCCGAAACCACCGACGGCCACCGCGTGCGCCTGTTCGCCAACATGGGCCTGCTGACGGATATGCGGTTCGCGCAGAATCACGGCGCCGAGGGCATCGGCCTGTACCGGACCGAGATCCCGTTCCTCGCCTATCATGACTTCCCCACCGAGGCGCAGCAGTTCGCCCTCTATCAGAAGGTGGTGGAAGGCATGGGCGGCAAGCCCGTCACCATCCGTACCCTCGATATCGGGGCGGACAAGTATCCGCCCTACGTGAGCATCGCCCGTTCCGAGCCCAATCCCTTTCTCGGATGGCGTTCCATCCGTGTATCGCTGGAGGCGTCCGAAACCTTCAAGATGCAGCTTCGCGCCATTCTGCGCGCGGGGGCGGCGGGACCGGTGCGCATGCTGATCCCCATGGTCTCCAGTCTGGAAGAAATCCTTCGGGTCAGGACCATGCTGCGGGAGGTCAAGGCCGACCTTGCGCGCGGCGGCGTGCCCTTCGACCGCGACATGGAACTGGGAATCATGGTGGAGGTGCCCTCGGCGGTGCAGGTGGCGCACCGGCTGGTGGACGAAGTGGACTTCGTCAGTATCGGCACCAACGACCTGATCCAGTACCTGCTGGCGGTGGACCGCGGGAATCGCAAGGTGGCCTCTCTCTACGAGCCCTTCCATCCGGCGGTCCTCGCCGCCCTCCACCAGGTCATTCGGGCGGCCAAGGACAAGGGCAAGGGCGTCGCCATGTGCGGGGAAATGGCCGGCGACCCGCTGTCGACCCTGCTGTTGATGGGCATGGGGCTCGAAGAATTCAGCATGGAGTCCCTGTCCATCCCGGTGGTCCGCAAGCTGGTGCGCTCGGTGAGCCACGAGAAGGCCATTGCCATCGGGCAGGCGGCTCTCCGCATGGACAGAGTGGACCAGATCAAACGCTACCTCTTCAGCGAAATGCGCGCCCTTGGTCTGGTGGAGTTGCTGGAGCTGTACCGCTGACCGGCACTGTTCCGGGCTCCGCTCTCCGCCGGGACCGGCGACGGAATGACAACCCCTCCCGCCTGTTGACACCCTGCCCCGAACCGCTCCGTTCCGGCAACCCTCCCAAGTGCGGGTGGGGTCTTCACTATCCAGCCCGTCCACACCTTGGCATGGCCGTTGCCTTCATGTCCGTTCATGAAGGATCGTCCACCCGCAGCCAAGGCGCCGGCATATCCGGCCGTGAAGCCGGACGACTCCGCCGAGGATGTCGTCACCCAATACCTGCCCATGGTCGAACGCATGGCCCGCCACCTTCATCGCCGGCTGCCCGACGGCTACGACCTCCATGCGCTGGTCAACTCCGGCGTGGTGGGTCTGCTCGAGGCCCTGGAGCGGTATGATCCCGAGCGGCGCGTCTCGTTCCATGTCTACGCCAGGCACCGCATCCACGGGGAGATGATCCAGTGCCTGCGATCCCTGGACTGGGTCAGCCGATCGATGCGGGCCTGGGGGCGCCGGGTCGCGGCCGTGCGCCGGCGGCTTTCCGAAGACCTCTGCCGGGAGGCCACTTCGGAGGAGACGGCAAAGGAGTTGGAGATGCCGTTGGAAACCTACCACAAGATGAACTACCGGGCCGGAGAACACGGACGGTTGAGCCTGGATGACCCGTCCTGCGGCGGAGCGGACGTCATCCTGGACGGGTCGGATTCGGGACAGGGAATCTACCAGGACCCCCTCGCCTGCGTGGAACGCCGGGACCTGGTCGAGAAACTCGAACGGGCGGTGGCGCGGCTGCCCGAACGGGAGCGTGTGGTGGTGAATCTGCGCCACTACCAGGAGCTCAAGTTCAGGGAGATCGGAGAAGGACTGGGACTGACGGAAGCACGGATCTGTCAGATCTACGTGCAGGCACGCAAGCGGTTGCGGAAGGCCCTCGACGATTGACCGGTGAACGGATGCGGTCAGCCTCCGGCCCGGATGGCGGCGATCTCGTCCATGATCACCTGCCGCCTCGGGGAATCGGAAGGGTATTGCTGCGCCGCCCGCTCCAGGGAATCGATGGCCTTTCCGGACTCGTCTCGCAGCAGGTACGCCTGCGCCAGATAGTAGTGGGCTTTTCCGGGCTGATTCAGCTTGCGGTAGGCATGGCCGAGCCTGCGGGCGGCCTCGGGCCAGAAGGGCGCAAGTTGGCGCAGCCTCAGATACGAGCGCGCCGCCTGCCGGAACCGCGACTCCTTCTCGAAGAGCCACCCTCTGTACAGGTGAGTGACGCGATCGTCCGGTTCACGCTCCAACATCCGGTCGAAGGCGGCATGGGCCTTGGCGAACTCTTCGGTGTGGATGTACGCCCGACCCAGGTCCCGGTCCAGTTTCGGGGGAGGCGACGGCAAACGGGATGCCTTTTCGAACATGTCCCGGGCACGGACCCACCGGCCGGTGGCGGCATACCCGATTCCCAGGGAGTGGGCCGGCCCGGCCGCCTGCGGGCGGCTCTCATGCGCCTTCCTCAACCGCTCGACCACCTCCTCCGGCCTCCTTCCCAACTCGATCAGCAGCTTGACCCGCTCGATGTCGTCCCTGCCCCTGAAACGCGGGCGCGTGAGTCCCAGCGCGCGGATCGACGCCGTCAGATTGGCGATGCGCTTCTGGGTCAAGGGATGGGTCATCAGATAGGAGGGTCTCCCGACCGGATTGAGGAGCCGTTCGCGATACATCCTCTGCATGAAGGACACCGCGGCCTCGGGATCATAGCCCGCGCGCGCCAGATAGCCGACGCCGAGATTGTCCGCCTGCTCCTCCATCTGCCGGCTGAACTCCAGCCGCCGGGTCATGGCGACGGCCGGGCCGGCAAGGGCGACCGGCCCCACGACGGGAGCCAGGAACACTCCGAGCATTCCCACCAGCATGGCCGCGTCCGCGTCGGCAAGCAGCGCGGAGAAGTGCCGGGCGTTGATGTGGACGATCTCGTGAGCCACCACCGATGCCAGCTCGTCCACGGTCTCCACCTGCTGTATGAGGCCCGAATTGATGAAGATACTGCCCCCCGGCACCGCAAAGGCATTCATGGAGGGGTCTTCCATGACGAAGAACCGGTATGGATAGCGCACGTTGCCCATGGCGTCGAGGATACGCCGGCCGATGCGGTCGACATACAGCTCGATCTCGGGATCCTCGATGAACTTGTAGCGTCGCCGCGCCTCCCGGCGCATCTGGCGGCTGATGCGAATCTCCTCGTCCTGGGAAAGGGCAAGGGCGGGAGGCACATGGAAAGAGGCGGCGGCATGGCACAAGAGCAGCACCACGGCCCAGCAGTGGAGGGCTTTCCGCATGCCTCAGAGTTTATCCGACACCCCGGGGCCGGTCAATGCGCGGCGCACCGAGGCGGCGGCGGCGGCCCGGATCCTCAATCGAGCCCCAACCAGGCGAACAGGGCGCCGGGCGGGAACGGCAGATGGAGGAGGAGGTCGAAGATGCCGGCGAAGAACGCGTAGGCCACCGCCGTCAGGATGACGGTGATGCGCCAGCCTTCACGGGCACCGAACTTGAGGTAGAGGAAGGTCGCCACCAGTGACGACCACACGAATCCGATCAACCAGATGGAGACGAAGAATCCCACCACCCAGGCGCTGATGGCCAAGGTGCGCCGGCGCGTTTCCTCCGGGGAGACCTCCTCTGCCGCCTCCTCCACCCCCTCTTCTCCGTGCACCACGGTCCTGGAGGTGGTGGCGATCTCTTTCGCGAAAACCGCCAGGCTGATGAAGAACGCCGGCAGGCCGATGATCAACGGGAACAGGGCCGCGCGCTCCTCATCGGCACCGAAGCCGAAGAAGCACTCGCGCAGAACGTAGGCGAACACCGCGACGAAGCACAGGGCGAAAACGCCGTAGGCCACGCGATCCTGATACGCGACCGTCTCGACGGTCTTGACGACCCCGGGAACCTCGAACCTGGCCTCGTGCCGCTCGATCCGTTTCTTCTCCCGGTAGGCCTGGAACATGGGATAGAACAACCCGGCGAGAATCAGCGCCGAGATCAGCAGCACGCCCGGCCGCAGCAGGAAGCCGGCCCCGTAGACCTTGGTGGCGATGAACAGATTGTTTTCCGCAATGCCGCCCAGCACCAGCCCCAGCAGAAGCGGCGGCCGCTGCCAGTCGAACCGGACCATCAGCCAGCCCACCGCACCGAAGATCAGCACCATGACCATGTCGCCGAAGGCGTTGTTGACGGCGAAGCCGCCCAGGTAGATCAACAACAGAAGAAACGGGATCAGGAAGGTGCCCTTGACGAACGTGATACGCGCGAGCTGGTTCAGGAACAGCAGGCACACCGCCACGGTGATGATGTTGGAGACGACGATGATCCAGACGAACGAGAACGTGAGGTTCAGGTGCTTGGCCGGATCAAGCAGGTCCGGTCCGGGGACGATGCCCTGAATGATGAACGCTCCCAGCAGGATGGCCATGGAAACACTGCCCGGCACCCCGAAGGCGATGGTCGGAACCAGCGAGCCGCCCTCCTTGGAGTTGTTGGCCGCACCGGGTCCGAGAACGCCTTCGATGGCGCCCTTGCCGAAACGGTCCTTGTCGCCGGGGGAGCTCTGCACCGCATGGGCATAGGCCACCCACTGGGCCGGTCCGCCGCCCAGTCCCGGGATGAGACCGATGTAGGAGCCGATGGCGCTGCAGGTCAGCACCAGCTTCCAGTGGCGGAAGGTATCGACGATGCCCTGCATGACGCCGCCGAGCTTGCCCGTGCTCTGGCGGGCGATGCTCGATCCCTGAACCGACAGATCGATGATCTCGGGAATGGCGAACAGGCCCACGGTGACGGACACCAGCGACAGGCCGTCCCACAGAAAGAGCGACGCATCCTCCCCGATGACGGGTTCGAGCGTAAAGCGCGGGACGCTTTCGATGGGATCCAGACCGACGGTGGAAAGCACCAGCCCGACGGCGCCGGTGCACAACCCCTTGAGGATGTTGCCGCCGCTCAGGGAGGCCACGAAGGTAATCCCCAGAAGGGCCAGCATGAAGAACTCGGAGGAGCCGATGGACAGCACCAGCGGCTGGACGATGGGTATCGCCAAGGCCAGGGCGAAGGCGCCGAAGATGGCGCCCACCAGGGAACTCATCAGCGCCGCGCCCAGGGCGCGGCCGGCCTCTCCCTTTTTCGCCATGGGATGGCCGTCGACGATGGTGGCGGCGGTGATGCCCTCTCCCGGCACCCCGAAAAGGATCGACGTGATGTCTCCCGTGGTGGCGGTCACCGCGTTGGAGCCCAGCAGGAATGCGAACGCGGTGGTGGGATCCATCTTGTAGATGAAGGGCAGCATGAGCGCCAGCGTCGTGGCACCGCCGAGCCCCGGCAGGATTCCCACGACAAACCCGATGGCGATGCCGATGAGCATGAACAGGAACGGATCCTGTCCGGCGGCGGAGAACGGCAGAATGTTGGCGAGTCCGATATAGAAGGCGTGAAAGGTGTCCATGCGTTCGTTCTCTGGGCGTCAGGTGTCCGTCAGGTGTCTTGACGAGAGGGGAGGGCCTTGCGGCGACAACGGCCGCTTGGTGGCAGTCAACGGCGGCTTGGCGGTAACGTCTTGATATGTATCGGGATAGCGTCCGTTTTGAAACGTGCCTTTATGGCCCAAAACCCCCGACGTGTCAAGCCGGCGGCGCGGCCCGGGGCTCAACCCTCCTCGCCGGCCAGCGACGCATAGCTGGTGCCCTCGCCATTCTCCTGGCTCACCGGCAGACCCAGCCCCGCCCAGCCCTCGGCCAGCACATGCCCGTAGGGGTCGATCATGCCGCCGAAGCCGCCGCGCACGCTGGCTACGTCCCGGTAGCCCCGCTGCTCCAGGAGATTGGCGGCATTGTTGGACCGGGGACCCGCCTTGCATCCCAGCAGCAGCTTCCGACCCGTGGTGAAATGCCGTTCCACCACCTCGATGAAATCCGGGTTGAACACCATGCCCCGGGCCGGATCATGAAGCGCGACCGGGATGTTGACCGCCCCCTCGGGGTGGCCGGCGGTGAACTCCTCCACCGTGCGCACATCGATGTAGACGGTGCCGGCATCCTGCCGTAACGTGTCATAGGCTTCCTGCGGCGAGATCTCCTTCACGCTCTCCCCCTCGTGGTCCCGTTCGCTTCCCGAACCATGCGCCACGCGCCGGTTCACATCCCCATCACGTTGTAGCCGGCGTCGACGTGGAGCGTTTCGCCCGTCACGCCGCTGCCCAGGTCGCTCGCCAGATAGACCGCGGTCCTGCCGATATCGGCGGGGTCCACATTGCGCCTGAGCGGCGCCCGCTCGCTGACATGGTGCAGCATGTCCCGGAACCCGGCGATGCCGGAGGCGGCCAGGGTCTTCACCGGACCGGCCGAGATGGCGTTGACCCGTATGCCCTCCGGGCCGAGATCGTGGGCCAGGTAGCGGACGCTGGCTTCCAGGGCCGCCTTGGCCACACCCATGACATTGTAGTTGGGGACCACCTTCTCGGACCCCATGTAGGTCAGCGTCACCACTGCGCCGCCGCGTCCCTTCATGAGCGGGGCGGCATGACGCGTGAGCGCCACCAGCGAATAGCTGCTGATGTCCAGGGCGGTGTGAAACCCCTCACGGCCGGTCTGCACGTACGGCCGGGACAGGTCTTCCTTTCTGGCCCAGGCGATGGCGTGCACCAGGATGTCGAGGCCGCCCCACTTGCGCCCGACGGCTTCGAAGACCGCCTCGATCTCCTCGTCCCGGGTGACGTCGCACGGCAGGACGATGTCCGAGCCGATGCCCTCGGCCAGGGGCCGGACACGCTTCTCCAGCACTTCGCCGGCATAGGTGAAGGCCAACTCCGCGCCCTGGGCATGCAGTTCCCGCGCCACCCCCCAGGCAATGCTCCGGTCGTTGGCCACGCCGAAGATCAGTGCCTTCCTGCCGTCAACGATTCCCGCCATTTCGGACTCCCCCTTGGGGCGGTGGATCCGCCGCCGCGCCGCGTGGGTCTACCTGAGTCCCCTCTGCCAGAGGTACTCCGTCTCCCCCAGATGCTTGCCCACCCATCGTCCGAGGACGAAGAAGAAATCGCTCAACCGGTTGACATACCTGAGCGGCCACGCGCCGACCTTCTCGGTCCGCGACAGCCGCAGGATCTCCCGCTCCGCCCGCCGGCACACCGTCCTGCACTGATGGAGCTGCGCGCTGACGCGGCCGCCCCCTGGAAGGATGAACGACTTGAGCGGCGCCAGCTCTTTCTGGCAGTCATCGATGGCGCGTTCGAGGCGTGTCACCTCTTCCGCACCCACCCGGTGCATGCCCTCGTACGTGAAGTCCTCCGGGGTCGCCAACTCGCTGCCCAGATCGAAAAGCTCCTGCTGGACGTCCTGGAGCATGGCGTCGAGCCTGAGGCGCAGCGTACGGTCCCCCCGGCCCTGGTCGTTCCAGGCCCGCGCCAGCCCGACCACGGCGTTGAGCTCGTCGACGGCACCGCAGGCTTCGATACGGACAGCGTCCTTTGGAACCCGCTTTCCCCCGACCAGCGCGGTCATGCCGTCATCGCCGGTACGGGTATAGACGCGGTTGATTCTGATGGCCATTCCGGAACCCTTCGTTCACACGCGGACCAGCCTATCGGTTCAAGGGTTGAAAGCCAAATCGCCGTGCCGCCGGCCCCGCCGAACCCCCCTGTTTTGTTCGATCACCGGAGATGATAGGAGGAAAGGCAGGAGGAAAAGGTGATGTGGAGGACGACGCCGCTCTGCCGCAGCCTGTTCCTGCCGGCGTGGCTGAGCCTGCTGGGCCTGACCGCGCTTTCCGGCTGCATTCGCGAGGAAGAGATGCGGATGGTCTATGCCCAACGCTGCGCCAGTTGCCACGGCCCCGGCGGCCTTGGCGACGGGCCCATCGCCAAGGCGCTTTCCGCCAAGGTGCCGGATTTCCGCGACACCGTCTCCAACCGCGACGTCTTCGAGATCCGCCGGATCATCAAGAAGGGCAAGGGCATCATGCCCGCCTTCGAGCCCGCCCTGGAAAAGTACCAGATCCAGGACATGGTGCGGATGGTCCGGGTATTGAGCATGGAGGGGCGCGACCTGAAGTGGTGGGAGCAGTTCGAGCCCCTTGTCTGGGCCCACTGCTCGGTCCCTTGGCAGTACGTGTACGGCGTCGGCGCCCCTGCCGGGAAGGGCGGCCGGTCGTGACACTCCATCACGCGGGCGCCCCCTCGGCGGTGGGCGCGAGCGGCGGCATCGGCTTCCGGGGCCGAATGCCGAGCCCGAACGCGGCGGCCATCAGCCCCATCCAGCCGCCGGCGAAGAACGCCATCTCATAGTTCCCCACGTAGTCGTAAAGCAGCCCGCCGCCGTTGGCCATGGCGAATCCACCCACTTGGTGCGCCAGGAAGATCCAGCCGTAGATCCGCCCGATGGACTGCTTGCCGAAGGTCTGGCCCGCGATCATCACCACGGGAGGAACCGTGGCGAACCAGTCGAGCCCGTAGATGATGGTGAAGAGGATCAGCCCCTGGGTACTGTCCACGAAGGTCAGATAGAAGAGCGACAGTCCCCGCAGCGTGAACACCGCGGCGATCAGCTTCCGGGGATCGACACGGTCGGCCAACCAGCCGGAGCACAGCGTCCCGACGATGTTCATGGTGCCCATGATGGTCACGGCGGTGCCTACGGTGACCTTGTCGAATCCGTTCTCCAGGGCATGGGGAATCAGGTGGGTTCCGATGAGCCCGTTGGCGGTGCCGCCGCAGATGGAGAACACGCCGCACAGGAGCCAGAAGGTCGGCGTCCTGACGGCGTCGCGGATGCCCATGACCGGCACCGCAGGGCTGTTTTCGTCCGTCCTGGCCGCCGACGCCGTCTCCGCCCCGACGCCCTCGTTGTAGGGCTCCAGACCCACGTCCGCGGGCCTGTCGCGCATCAACAGCCAGACCAGTGTCGCCGCCGTGGCCGTACAGGCCACCAGCACGTAGGAGCCCATGCGCCAGCCGGTCAAGGTGATGACAAAGAGCATGAACGGGATGAAAACGATCTGCCCCGACGAACTGCCGCTGCTGAGGATGCCCACAGCAAGCCCGCGCCGCGCATTGAACCAGCGATGCGCCACCGAAGCGGACAGCACCCCCGACATGCCGCCGGCCCCGAGCCCCACCATGACCCCCCAGGTCAGCCAGAATTGCCACAACTGGCTGACGAGGGTGGTGCAAAGCAGACCCGTCGAGAGCAGGGTCAGCGAGGCCAGCATGACCCGCCGCGGTCCGTACTTGTCCAGGACCCAGCCGACCACCGGGGCGGCCACGCCGTAGAGCAGGAGATTGACGGAGATGCCGAAGGTGATGGCCGAGCGAGCCCATCCGAAATCCGCTTCGAGCGGATGGATCAGCACGGTGGGAACCACCCGGATACCGGCTCCGTTGAAGCTGGCGAAGAACGTCACGGCGACGATGAGCCAGCCGTAATGAAATGGCAACGGTATGGGCGGCCGCCGCCTGGAATCGGAGCGCGCGGGATGATTCATCCGATCTCGCTTTCCCTGGGAACGCGGGAACCGGAACGCCTCCCGAGAGGAAGTCCCGTTCCCGCACGGCGGCTACTTCGGCAACGCGTCGCGCATGGCCTGCGTGTACTTGCTGTAGCTCTTGACGTAGTTGTCCAGGTCGGCCTGCGCCATCCTGGAGTCGCCCGGGACGATGGGGCTCCTGGAGCGGGCCAGGAACTCCTTGTATTCGGCATCGGTCATGGCCTTCATGAACAGGTCTTCGAGTATCTTCTTCCGCTCCTCGGGGAGACCGGGCGGTGCCACGATGCTGCGGCCCACGTAGAGGCGGAGATCGACCCCCTTCTCCATTGCCGTCGGCGTGTTCGGAGCGTTGACCGGCCGTTCACTGTGCAGGTGGAGGATTGGCCGGACATCGCCCGACGCGATGTAGGTGGCGGTGGTGGGATGGTCGATGGGCTGCAGGTAGACGTCGAAGTCATTCCGGATCATTGCCGGTATGCCCTCGCTGGTACCGCTGTAGCCCGACACCACGTCCATCGGGATGCCCAGCTCGTTGGCCGCCACGAAAGTCGGTATCCATCGCGACACGCCGATGCCCTCCACGCCCCACTTCACCCGCTTCGCCTTCCGGAGATCCTCAAGCGTGTGGAAGCGGGAATTGCCGCCCACGATGAGGCTGTACGGTTCGGCTCCGACCCGCGCGATGTAGGTGAACCGGGTGACGTCGTAGCCGGTCTTCGCCGCCCCGCTGATCAACTGCTTGCCGAGCATCCCGTCCGTGAACAGGTGCCCCAGGGTGTAGCCGTCGGGCCTGGCCTTGTACATGGCCACCGTGCCGATGACCAATCCGCCGCCCGTGATGTTCTTGACCACCACGTGGACGCCCTCCGGCAGGTATTTCCTCATGCTCCTGCCGATGCCCCGGGCCAGCCGGTCGAAACCACCGCCAGGCGACCCCGCGACGATGATGGTGATGTTCTTCTTCGGAAAGTCCGCCGCCGAGACGGCGGCCGGTGCGGCAAGGGCCACCAAGGCCAAAGCCGGCAACATGGCAAACCACCCGGACCCTCTTTTCATGGCGTTTCTCCTTTTCACGGACACCGTATCCACTCGACTTGACGGAGTTCCCCAGAAAACAACATCGAGAAGGTCCTTGTCAAACCGGGATTGCCCGGACACCGCTGCGAAAGGCCCGGGGCGCGTGTCCGGCAAGGGGACACCGCAAACAGGTCCGGCGGTCCAGATCCAAACAGTCCATGGGGGAGCCGATTTCGTTGTCCGTGTGCCGGCTCCGGCCTCACGGAGGCGCCACCCGGACGGCAACTCCGCAGCGGTCGCCAGCCGCGGATGGCGACAGAACGTCGTTCCCGGCGCAAGGCTTTGCAACCCGGACCGCCGTTGGCATAGTGCATGGATGAGCAGAAAGGGAAACCGGGTACGGAGATGCCATAGAGCAGGACTCCGAACCGTTGGAGGACGACCCGGAGCGGAATGCGTGCAGCCATGACCGAAATGAGTCAAACCCGAAGTCGGCGCCGGCACCGGAATCAACCCGGCTTGTTCGCCGCGAAGCCGCGGCCAAGCGGCGCGACCTGAACATGGCCGCCCGCTTCCGCCTTGAGACTGAGCCGAGGTTGCATCCAGGAACGACCACCACGAAACCCGACGATGCCTGACTACGATCCTGAACCCGGCGTGGCCTTGCTCGCGTTGTTCGTATGGTGCGTGCTCTTCGGCGGACTTGCATGGTGGCTTGACAATTCGCGCAAGGCCGTTGTGATCGGTGTTATTGGCGGCCCTGCCGGCGTATTGCTGGTGTTCCTGATGGCCTACGGCGCGGAACTCATCGAGCGAAAGCGGCGCGAGGGCAAACGCGGCCATTGCGGATGCCGCCATCCGCCGGCGGACCGCCGACAGGAACGCGGCCAGGGCCGGCGTTCCGGGCCCTGATGGATGCTCGTCTGGTTCTTGATGTACGGCTGTCTCCGGGCGGTTGGGGCGGAGGGGCCGCCCTTGATCGGGGATCGCCTGTTTTGGGGCGCCTTTGGCGATCTCGGTTCTTTGGCGGCGTTCATCTGCCTGGCCATTGGAGTCGGCCCGCGCGCCATCGCCGCCACCGGCAGGCAGGCGCGCCACTCCTCGGTCTCGACCACGCGCGGACGTGACGGCGGAACGGACAGGCAACTCCCGGGAGAGCACGCATGAGCCCATCGGTCATCGACATCCATGCCCACTTCACCCCGCCCGAGTGGATCCGGGCCATGCGCCGGGACGGCGAACGGTACGGTTGCCACATTGAGGAGGACGGCTCGGGCAGGTTGTCGCTTCGGGTGGAGGAGGGCCACCCCGCGGCATTGCCGCCGTCGCTCTCGGACGTTCCCGGCCGGTTGCGCGCCATGCGCGAGCGCGGGCTGGACCGGCAGGTGCTGTCGCCGCCCATGACCATCGTGACCTATCAACTGGCGGCCATGGACGGGCAGATCGTGTCCCGGCTCTTCAACGAGACCAACGCCGAGGTGGCGCGCGAGACGCCGGAACTGATCCCCGTGGCCACGGTTCCCATGCAGGAACCCACATCAACGGCGTGAATCTCGACGACGAGACGTTCCGGCCGTTCTTCGAATGCGCCGCCGACCTCGACGTGGTGGTGCAACTGCATCCCCACCGGGTGGCGGCCGCGGAGCGGCTGAACCGCTACTACATGCACAACCTGGTGGGCAACCCCATGGACACCGCCATTGCCGCGGCCGCACTGATCCTGGGCGGCGTGCTGGAGCGCTACCCCTCCCTCAACATCTGCCGGGTCCACGGCGGCGGCGCCCTTCCATGGCTTCTCGGCCGGGGTAGTTCACGGCAGCCGCGCGGCGGCGGTCCGCGCGGTAACGGGTGATCCGGAGACATGCTTCCGCCGCTTCCATTTCGATACGACCCTGCACGATCCGCGCCAGCTCGCCTTCCTGCGCCAACTGGCGGGCGAGGAGCGGCTTCTGCTCGGCACGACTACCCCTGCGACATGGGCGAAAGCCATCCGTCTGGTTTGCTGGAACGCGCCGGCCTGGGCGGTTGCGACCCGGTTCGCGGCGGGAACGCAGGGCCTGACGTGAGCGCCGGGCCTACTCCACCCGGTTGTCGATGGGCGCCAGCGAGCGCAGGTAGACGGCGATGGCGGCGAGGTCCTCATCGGTCATGTGCTCGTAGCCGTGGACGATGACCCGCTCCATCAGCCCCTGGACGTTGTCGCCGTCGGGCTTGTAGCTGCTCTTCAGCAACTCCACCATATCCTCCACCGACCAGTCGCCCACGCCGGTCTCCTGGTGCGGGGTGATGTTGGGCGAAGTCTCGCCCTCGGGGCCGTCGACGCTTCCCGCCATCAGCAGTTCCGGCTTCAGCCCGCCGGCCCAGTCCCTTGGGGTGTGGCATTCCGCGCAGTGCGTCACCGCCTGGACGAGATAGGCGCCCCGGTTCCACCTGGCGGACCTGTCCGGGTCGGCCTTCCACGGGCCTTTTCTGAAATAGCGCCATTTCCACCCCGCCAGCAGGAAACGCCAACCGAAAGGCGCGGTCAGCTCGGGCGCCCGGTTCTCCTGGCGCACGGGCCTGACCGTGGCCAGGTAGGCCTTGATGGCCAGGATGTCCCGGTCGGTCATGGCCGTGAACGAAGTGTAGGGGAAGGCGGGGAAAAGGTGCTGGCCGCGGCGGCCGACGCCCTCACGCATGGCCCGGAGGAACGCTTCGTCGCTCCAGCCGCCGATGCCGGTCTCCGGGTCCGGGGTGAGATTGGTGCTGTAGAGAGTGCCGAACGGGATCTGGATGGCGTAGCCGCCGGCAAGCTCGACCCCCTTGTTCCTGAAGTCGGTGTGGCAGGCGATGCACAGGCCCGCCCGCGCCAGGTACTTCCCCCGCGCCGCCGGGTCGTCCGCGGCGCCGGCCCCGGGCAACCACGCCGCTCCCCAGAGGGCCAACGCCAGACCCGCGGCCAAGTGTCCCTTGCTGCGTCGAGTGCGGTATCTCACGGACAATCCCACAGGATCGCCCGGTTCCCCTGTCGCCGGCCAGGCGCGGCGACGGGAGGGGCGGGCGCCGAACCCCGCCCCCCGGCCCGGCGACGGGCCGGAACCGGTCATCCGTTGCGGCACACGATCAACTCCCGGGGACAGTCGTGCATGTTCTCCAGCCCGGCGTCGGTCACGCGCATCATCTCGCCGAACTGCACGCCGCGCAACCCGTCCTCGGTCACCACGTTGGGTTGGATCACCAGGCACATGTTCGTCTCGAAGCGGAAGCCGGAGGGCGCCCCGCGACTGGTCTTCGACGTCCGCAGGATCGGCGGCAACTGGCTGGCGCCGTGAACCACGTCGTCGTAGACGGTGAACCCTCGTTCATGCACCACGTCCGCCGCCTCCAGCACCGGCTCCACTCCCGCACCCGCCCGGATGACGCCGGCGATGCGGTCGAAAGCCTCCATGGCCGCATCATGGAGGCGCCGATATTCCGGGGTGGGCTCCTCACCGATGGTGAATGTACGCAGGACCTGGCCGGTGTAACCGCCATAGTTGGTGCTGATCTCGGTGACCAGCACGTCGCCCTGCCGCAGGATGCGGTTGGTCAGGTGCTGCCGCGGCACGCCGCCCCGGGGGTCGCGCATGGGGGTGGTGATCATGAAATGAATGCCGTTGATGCCGCCCCGGCCCAAGTAGACGTCCTCGACGATCCGGGCCAGCTCGTGCTCCGGGATGCCGGGACGCGCCCGCTCGGCCAAAGCCGCCACCGAATCATCGCTCATGGCCGCGGCCAGGCGCAGCCTTTCGATCTCCTCGCCGCTCTTGACCTGGCGCTGGTCGCGCATCTCGGCGCTGAAATCCATCCAGCGGACCTCGGGCAGCGCCTCCGTCAGCCGCAGATAGTGCCGGTAAGGGACACTGCCGCAAAGACCCACCGTTCTCTTCTCCAGGCCACGGTCCTTCAGGTTCTCCACCACCCGCGGCACGGAATCCACCGAGCCCGTGGGGCTGGAACCGCCGAACCGGACATCGTCGATGATGGCCATGTGCCTGGCGTTGGGCAGGTGATTCGACAACTGGACGAAGAGCGTCGGTTCCCCTTGGCGCGGGTAGATGAAGTAGGCCTCGGTGGTGGTGAGCCAGTTGCACAGATAGTGGATGTCCGGGGCCGTTCGGCTGCCGTAGAACACCACGGCCTCCAGGCCCAGGCGGTCCATGCGCCCCCGCACCGCGGCATGGCGGCGCTGGTACTCGGCGCCGGAAAAAACGGGATAGTCGATATGGTCGGAACCGCAAGCCATGAGACGCCTCCACTCGATCGAGGACGGTCCGGCCGCATGCCCGCCGCGGCCAACCTACGCGGCCGCCAGTCCGGGCTGCGGCGCCGGCGGCGGGGCCGGTGTCCGCGGCGCCTCCCTGGCGATGGCCAGTGACATGAGCATGGCCATCACCGCCAGCACCGCGCCGATGAGAAAGGCCGGGACGTAGCCGCCGGAGTAGTCGAAGATGAGGCCGCCGCCCTGGGCCATGGCGGCGCCACCCAACTGGTGCGACAGGAATATCAGGCCGTAGACGCTGCCCACGGAGTTCTTGCCGAAGGTGTTGCCGGCGATGGCCACCACCGGCGGCACGGTTGCGAACCAGTCCAGGCCGTAGACCACCGCGAACACGAACATGCCCTCGGGTCCGGTGACCACCGGCAGGATGAACAGGGCCACGGCCCGCAAGCCGTAGACCAGGGCCAGCACCTTGCGCGGGTCCATGCGGTCACTGAGCCATCCCGCGCCCATGGTGCCGATGAAGTTCATGCCGCCCATGATCCCCACCGTCCAGGAGGCCACTCCCGCGCTGATGCCGATGTCCAGGGCATGCGGGATCATGTGGCTGCCGATGAGCCCGTTGGATGTCCCGCCGCAGATGGCGTAGCCGCCGGCCAGAAGCCAGAAGGTACGGTGCCGCAGAGCCGCCCGCACCGGCGTGCTGACCACCGGCGGGGAGCCGCCCCCGGATGCCGCCAGCGCGGCCGCGGCCTCCGATTCGCCCAGCGGCTCGTCGCCGACATCCGCCGGTTCGTTGCGCATGAGCCACCACACCAGCACGAAGACCAGCGCGGCCACGACGGCCAGCGCGGTGGCGGCCGTGCGCCAGCCCCAGGTCACGATGACCCCCATGACCAGCGGTATGAAGATAAGCTGTCCGGTGGAGCCCGAACTGTTCAGCAGTCCCAGCATCACGCCGCGATGGCGTACGAACCAGCGGTGGGCGACGCTGGCCGCCAGCACCGACGACATGCCGCCGGCGCCGGTGCCGACGATGAAGCCCCAGACCAGGATGAATTGCCAGAGTTTGTCGATGAACGCGGTGAGCCCCACACCGACGCCCAGCAGGATCAGGGCGGTGAGCATCACCACCCGCACTCCGTGGCGATCCTGGATGCGGCCCCCGATGGGGCCGACGGCGCCGTAGAGCACCAGGTTTACGGACACCGCGGCCATGATCGCGCCCCGGCTCCAGCCGAATGCCGCCTCCAGCGGCCTCACGAAAGTCTGGGGCGTGGCGCGTATGCCGGCGGCCGTAAGCGTCGCCAGGAAGGTCAGGGCGACGACGACCCAGCCGTAGAAAAACGAGAGATTCAGCGGGTTGCGGCGGTGCGGGGTGTCGCGTGTCGTGTTCATGGTGTCGATGTCGTGTTCACGAGACGGCATTCATGGTACCGCGGTCGCCAAGTGTCGGATCGTGCGGGTCGGATCCCGCGGTCGCCGCGCCGGTGCGGGCCGCTCCGACGACACCGGACGGAGCCGCAACCTGCCCCTACGGGCGCGGTCCCAGGGCCTCGACGGCGCGCTCGTAATCTTCAAGCCGGGGCAACAACAGCGGGTTGCCCACCCCGGCCTCACGGTATTCGTCGATGCGCCGGCGGCATTCTGAAGCATCCCCCAGCAGATAAAACGCTTTCACCATGGCATCGGTGATCAGGCCCACGGCCGCTTTCCCGCCCCGGCCTGCGGCGGCGGCACGGAGCGGCGGCAGGATGGCCGGGTCGAAGCCGCCCCGCTCCAGCAGGACCTCGCCCACGAAGGGCTCGGCCAACAGCCGCATCATGCGTTCCTTCAGGGCCGGCATCATCCGCTCCGGATCGTCGGTCAGCCGCACGATGAGCATACAGGCGATGTCGATGGACGCGGGGTCGCGGCCGGCCTCCCGGGCAGCGGCGGCGACTTCCCGCACCGCGTACCGGACATAGCGCACCGGCACGTAGGCATTGAGCAGGACGCCGTCGGCCACCGCCCCCGCCAGCCGCAATGCCCTGGGGCCGATGGCGGCCAGGTAGACGGGGACGCGTTCCTGTACGGGCGTGACCGCCAGCCGCACGGCATCGAGATCCCAGCCGACACCTTCGCCGCTGGCGCACCCGCCGGCCAGAAGCTGCCTGAGTTGCGCCACCGTTTCCCTCAGGGTGTCCAGCGGCCGCTGGTAGGGAATGCCCATGCGGCCCTCGATCACCCCCTTGTCGCTGCGGCCCAGCCCCAGGAGAAGGCGCCCGCCGGAAAGCCGGTCCAGGGTCGCCGCCGACATGCCCATCAACGCCGGGTTCCGCGTATAGGGATTGATGACGCCCAGGCCCAGCCGTATCCGCCGCGTGGCCGCGGCGAGGAATCCCAGCAGCGAGAAGGTCTCCTCGTGGAAATAGCGCTCGGTCACCCACAGGGAATCGAAGCCGGCGTCTTCCGCGGCGCGGGCGTAGTTGCGCAGCGCGCCGCCGCTGTCGATGCCGTGATACAGCACCATGCCCAGCCGTGAGGCGGAGGAGGTCAAATGCCGGTTCCCGCCCGCTTGAGCCGTGGGTCCAGAACGTCCCGCAGGGCATCGCCCAGGAGGTTGATCCCCAGCACGGTCACGAATATGGACAAGCCGGGGAACAGCGCCAGCCACCACGCGGTGCTGATGTAGATGCGGCCGTCGGCGAGCATGGTGCCCCAGGTGGGAATCTCCGGGGGCACGCCCAGGCCCAGGAAGCTGAGGCTCGCCTCGGAGATGATGGACGAGGCCATGGCGAAGGTGCCGATGACCAGCGACACCTGGATGAGATTGGGGATGATGTGGCGCGCGATGATCTGGGCGTCGCTCGCTCCCAGCGACTTGGCCGAGATGACGAACTCGCGGGTCTTGAGCGACAGGCTCTGCCCCCGGGTCACCCGGCAGTATTGGATCCAGCGCTGGGCCACCAGCGCCAGGATGAGGTTGAACAGGCCCTGGCCCAGGAAGGCCATGATGCTGAGCGCCAGCAGCAGCGGCGGGAAGGCCCACACCACCTCCACGAACTTCTGGATGGTGAAATCGGCGTTGCCGCCGAAATACCCGGAGACGGCACCCAGCACCACGCCCACGATGCCGGAGATGAACACCACCGCGAAGGCGATGAGCAGCGACACCCGGGCGCCGAAGACGATGCGGCTCAGGATGTCGCGGCCGAGGTTGTCGGTGCCGAGGAAATGCGGCCCCCAGAACCACTGGGGCGCCTGCAGCATGGTCTCAAGGCTCTGGTGGTTGGGATCGTAGGGCGCCACCAGCGGCCCGAGGGCGCCGGCGATGATGAAGAGCAGCACGATGGAGCCGCCGGCGTAGACCTTGGTTCGCATCCACCGCCGCCACCACCCGCGGCGGGGCCTTGGGCCGCCGGTTTCCGGCGCGCCGGTGTCCGTACCGTCAGTAGCGGATTCTCGGATCGATGATTGC
This sequence comes from uncultured Binatia bacterium (SeqCode), assembly GCA_964291295.2. Taxonomy (GTDB): domain Bacteria; phylum Desulfobacterota; class Binatia; order UBA9968; family JAJDTQ01; genus JAJDTQ01. The sequence goes on from OZ219754.1 coordinate 445,202, forward strand.
ATAGAGCACGTCGATCAGAAAGTTGATGGCGACGAAAGCCGCCGTGTACACCAGCACCAGCCCGGTGACCAGCGGATGGTCGCGGGCGTTGAGGGCGATGACAAGGAGACTGCCGCTGCCCGGCCACGAGAAGACCGTCTCCACGATGATCGAGCCGCTCAGCAGCGTCCCGAGTTCGAGCCCCACCACGGTGATCACCGGGATCAGCGCGTTGCTCACCACGTGACGCCACAGCACCCTGCGCTCCGCCAGCCCCTTGGCGCGTGCCGTGGTCACGTACTCCTCGTGCATGACCTCCAGCACCGACGACCGGGTCACCCGCATGAGGATGCCCAGCATGTTCGAGCCCAGCGCCAGCGCCGGCAGGAAGACATGCTCCGCGCCGTCGCGCACGCCGGCCCAGTTCCCCTGAAGGGCGCTGTCAAGGATGTAGAACCCGGTGATGCTCGGGCCGGCGATGCCGTAGGTGTCCCTTCCCGCCGATGGCAATATGTTCAGTACTCCGGCGAAGAGCAGGATCAGCATGATGCCGAACCAGAAGCTGGGCATGCTGATGCCGAAGAGGCCGAAGGTGGTGCCGGTGTTGTCCACCCAGGAGTTGGGCCGGGCCGCGGCCCATACTCCCAAGGGTATGGCGAACAGGAGTGCGATGAGGACCGAGGCGGCGGCCAGTTCCAGCGTCGCCGGGATCCGGTTGACGATCACGTCCAGCACCGGCTCGTCGTACTTGAAGGAGCGCCCCAGATTGCCCTGGGCCGCAGACATGAGGAACTTGACGTACTGGACGTAGATGGGCTGGTCCAGCCCCCAGCGATCCCGCGCCTCGGCAATATCCTCGGCGGTGCTGTCCTCGCCCAGGAGCATGAGCGTCGGATCGCCGGGAGCCGCCTGGATCAGCAGGAAGACGAGCAGGCTGATCAGCACCATGACCGGAATCGTTCCGATCAGGCGGCGAAGCAGATAGGTTCCCATGGACGACTTTCTTGAAAGCCTACCGTCTATGCCATCGCCCGCGTGAATTCAAGGAGCGTGATTGCAAGGACCGTCATGGACCGTCGTCCCGCCCGCGGGCATGTGCTATGGGTGGAACCCGGGGCTCCGAAGGACCCGGAAGGGAGAGGCATGGCAAGGGATCTGCGTGCGTTCATTGAACAGCTTGCGGCCGCGGCGCCGGACCAGATCCACATGGTCACCCGGCGGGTGGACCGCAGGTTCGACATCACCGCCATCGCCGAGCGGCTGGGCGAGGACGGCCGCTTCCCGGCGCTGTTCTTCACCGACGTGGCCGGCGCGTCCATGCCGCTGGTCATCAATCTGACCGCGACCTACGAACGGCTGGCCCTGGCCCTGGGCACCCGCGTGCCGGACATGGTCCGGGTCTACGGCGAGCGTCAGGCCAACCCGATCCCGGCGAAAACCGTCGCCGACGGCCCCGTGAAGGAGGTGGTCCTCAAGGGGGACGCCGTCGACCTGTCGACCCTGCCCATTCCGTTTCACAACGAACTCGACGCCGGCCCCTACATCACCGGCGGCGTCCTGATCCTGAAAGATCCCGATACCGGTGCCCAGAACGCCGGGCTCTATCGCCACCAGCTTCACGATCGCCGCACCCTCGGCGTCTACATCCAGGGCAGCCATCACGGCGGCTACATCTACCGCCGCAACGCCGAACGCGGCGAGCCCACCGAGTTCGCCCTGGTCGTCGGACACTATCCGACGTTCATGCTCGGAGCGGTCTCGCGCCTGCCCGGCATCGGCGGCGAGTTCGCCGAGGCCGGCGCGCTGCTGCGGGAGCCCATCGAACTGGTGAAGGCCGAGACCGTGGACCTCATGGTGCCGGCGCACGCGGAGATCGTCGTCGAGGGAAGGCTGCCGCCGGACGAGACGCGCCTGGAAGGCCCCTTCGGCGAGTGGACCGGCTACTACGTCAGCGTCGGCGCCCAGCCGGTGATGCACGTGTCAGCCATGACCCGGCGCCGGAACCCCATCTACTACGACGTCTTTCCGGCCGGCCAGGAGCACCTGGTGCTGGGCAGCCTGCCGCGCATGGGCACCATCTACCGGCGGGTCCGTGAGGCCGTCCCCGGAGTGGTCAACGTCAACGTGCCGGCCCACGCCCGCACCCACTGCTACATCTCCATCCGCAAGACCCGGGACTCGGAGGTCAAGCGGGCCGCCCTGGCCGCCATCGGCACCGAGCCCGAGAACCTCCGGTGCGTCGTGGTCGTGGACGACGACATCAACGTATTCAGCGAACCCGAGGTGACCTGGGCGGTGGGCACCCGCATGCGCCCGGACAAGGACGTGCTCACCATCCCGGACTGGAACGGACCCGGCGACCTCCTGCCGTCCAACTGGGAGTACACCGTGGACGGCGCCCACCAACCGGTCACCGGCGCGGTCATGATCCTGGACGCCACCAAACCCGCACCCCCCATCCAGTACCCGCAGCGGGCGCGACCGCCCCGAGAGAAAGTGCGGGAGGTGCGGCTGGACGGGCTGCTGAAACCTTTCGACCCGTCGTTCATGCGTCAGGGAGGGTCTGGATGACGCCGGGGTTGGGGGGCAGGGAGAGTCTGTGCGGTCACGGAACGTCTGTGCGGTCACGGAGGGTCCTGACGGTCACGGAGGTTTTCCTGTTCATGGCCATCCTGTTCATGGCCAAAGGGTCGGGAACCAAAAGGTCGGAGACCGCCGGACATGCGGTCGGACATGCGAGAGGTCGCTGTTTCCTTCGTATCAAAACGACGCGGTTCAAGGCGCGCTGGGAAGAGGGGGAAAGATCGAGCCATCTCGCGTCCACACACTGCCGAGACCACGCAGCAACCCAACCACCATCAGTGTGCTCCCCTGATTCAGGCTTTCCCTGAGGAACCCTGAGAAATCAGGGTCGGCTTTCCGTTCATGCCACTTCACGCGAGCCACTTCACGCGAGCAATTGACTTGCGGTCAGCCAAACATCCAGTGCCCGCCCTTCGGCTGCGGAACAGGCCGTCCCCATTCCTGAGCCCCCTCGATCCATAGCCGTATCGCCATGTTCACATTTTTCAGCGCATCTTCCTGGTTGTCGCCATGCGCCATGCAACCAGGCAATTCGGGCACCCCCGGCGATGAACGCCCGATCCTCGTCGCTCCAGCAAAGAACGATCACGTACTTGTTCACAAATTCCACATACCCCGCTCTCAACCCTCCGTTCCCTGATTCTGCGGGATCGACTCCGTCACCAATTCCAGACCCGTGATGTCCCGCCGCATGCCTGCCCTGGCACGCAGCACCGGTCATACCGCTGTGTTGCGCGTATGCGGCCTTGAGCGCTTGATCTCGAAGACGAGCAGGTTGCGCTTGCGCTCGAAGAACCAAGTGCCGAACCCGCGTACCTCACCCGAGGGCAGGACGAAGCCCGCCAGCCCGAACACCGGACTTTCCTTGTATCTTGGGTCGGTGCGGCTGACGTAGGGGCCGATATGTCCAAATTCGTCGAGATAGGCAAGATACGTCACCTGCCTCCCCTTCAGAAACACGAAGGCCCGCGCCGGAACGCGGGCCTCGGAAAGAGGGCAAGACGAGCTGGCGCCTCACTGAGAGTGATATGTCCACGGATCATCAAAGTCAAGCCGCCATCTTCAGTGGCAGGTATTCTGCGAGCAGGGCGGCAGCGTGGGCTGGCTCGGAGACCAGCGCCCGGAACAACGCGTCGTGCGGTGGCGGCGGAAGGCTCACAGGAGAAAACCCCGGCGTCTCCAGAAGGCTCCCGACGGACATCCGCCCACGGGCCGGAAGAGGGGCAGCGTTCGACATGGCGTCACCTTGCTACGGGCAAAATCGGGTCCGCATTCAGGTGGTCGCCACGCTTCTGGCCCGAAACCATCCACTGGTTGCCCTTGATGCGCAGGATGCCCGCGCGTACATGCTCCACCGCAGGCGTCAACGGCATACTGCGTCATCCCGTCTTGCCGTCTGCAAGCCGAAGCTCGCCCGCCGTACGGTCTGCATCGTCCCACTTCAGTGTCACGATCTCGCTTTCGGGATAGTCTGAACAAGTTCTTTATGGTACACGGGGAAGCACAAAGGAAGGGGAGGAAAGGACCAAGCAGGCGACGTATGGGGAGTTGGAGCGTGATGCGAAGAAACGAGTGACGCGGCAGGAAGTCTTTTCTGAGAAGATGGAAAAATTGATACCGTGGGAACGTCCGGAGAGTCGGATCAGGTAGTATTACCCGAAGGTGAGGCGATGACGGCGAGCGTATCCACTGCGGACGATGCTGCGAGTGCATTGCGTGCGGTTGTTTTATAATCTGAGCGATCCTGGGATGGAGGACATGCTCTACGGGTTGGAGTCGGTGCGGCGGTTTGTGGGATTGCGGTTGAGTGGCGCGTTGCAGACGAGACAAACGATACTGAGATCTCAGCATTTGCCGGAAAGCCACGGACTGAGGAAAGAGTTGTTTGAAGAGATCAACGCGCACATGGCGTCGCAGGGCCACCGGCTCAAGCGGGCAACGATCGTGCATGAGGCCGCAGGCGCCTCCAGTTGTCACCCCAAGCCGACAACACGGCTCGATATCCATGACGACAACGCCCTCTCTCACTCTCCGCACTCTCGTAACGTCGTCTTCAAACCAATCGTGCTTATCTTGACCCCTTGTTCAGGCATTCCCTGGAACTTCCGTTCAAATGGATAAGCTTTGACGGACGGCCCAAGCGTGGAGTTTCTCTCGTTTTGGGGCAAGGCGCGCTCCACCGATGCAGACGGCGGTCCCGCTTGGCATCCCTTGGCATTTCATAGCCTTGATGCTGCGGCAGTCGGGGAAGCCTTACTCAGCGAGCATCGTGGTCTGACAAACCGCCTCTGCGGATTGTGGGGATTGACCGAACCCAAGACGGTCGCGCTTCTTCGTTTTCTGATCTGCCTGCACGATATCGGGAAGTTCGCCGGAAAATTCCAGGCCAAGGTGCCGGAGAGATTCCCGGCCTGCTTCGGCATCGAAGCGAGCAAGATTTCGAACCGCTTCGATCACGGCTTGGGCGGTCTGCGTCTCCTTAAGAAACATCCGGATATATTCGGAGTACCTGATCGACGGCAGGCCGGGTTCTGGCTGCCTATCGTCTCCGCGGTTGCCGGACATCACGGTTCGCCGCCGGACCTGACCGCTGGTGGTGGGGAGATCAGGACCGACTTCAGGCACGCCGGGCTCGAGGCGGCGCGCGCATTCGCAGAGCGGGCGCGTGTCCTTCTCGGTCCGCCGGACCCGATGCCGCAAATGGACGACGACCGGGCGTCCCGCATCTCCTGGCTACTGGCCGGACTGGCCGTGCTGTCCGACTGGATCGGGTCCAACGAGGACTGGTTTCCGTTCAGAAGCCCGAACGACTTCCCGAGCCTCGATTCCTATTGGGCCTGTGCCCGCAGGCAGGCGAAGGGCGCAATCCAGAAAGCCGGGATCGTTCCGGCGGCCGCGACCGGACGTGTGAGCTACGATGCGCTGGTCGGTTCTCCCGTTGCGCCCAGCCCGATGCAGGAATGGGCGCACAACGTTTCCTTGCCGGACGGCCCGGCCCTGTTCATCGTCGAGGACGAGACCGGCAGCGGCAAGACCGAGGCGGCGCTGATGCTTGCGCACCGGTTGATGGCGCTGAAACGGGCCGACGGCCTGTATATGGCGCTGCCGACCATGGCCACAGCCAACGCCATGTTCGACCGGCTGGGCAGGGCGGTTCGCCACCTGTTCGCGCCGGATACCAAACCTTCGCTTGCGCTGGCCCATGGCGCGCGCAGCCTGCACCACGGATTCCGGGCGGCGCGCGACAATTGGGGACGAATCAAGGCGTCGTATGGGGATGGCGGCGAGGCGGATATCGCCGCATCGACCGCCTGTGCAGAATGGATCGCCGACGACCGGCGGCGCACATTCCTGGCCGACGCCGGCGCCGGCACGGTGGACCAGGCGCTACTGGCCGTGTTGCCGGCCCGTCACCAGTCGCTGCGGCTTCTGGGCTTGGCTCTTCGTGTGCTGATCATTGATGAGGTGCATGCCTACGACGCCTATATGCTCCGCGAGATCGAGACGCTGCTGACGTTCCAAGCGGCGCTCGGCGGTTCCGCGATCCTGCTGTCGGCGACACTGCCCGCCGGTCATCGGCAAAGCTTGGTGAACGCCTTCGCGAAGGGCATCGGAGAAGAACCGGTCCATATTGCGGAACATGTCTATCCGCTGGCTACGGTCTGCGGCCGCGGCCCACTGACGGAGACGCCGGTTCCGGCGCGTGCCGGACACAGCCGCAAGCTGCCGGTGCGTTTCTTGCGCAGTCCCGACGAGGCGTTGGGTGAAGTAGAATGCGCCATTCACTCAGGCCGGACGGCGCTTTACATTCGCAACACGGTCGATGACGCGCGCGAAGCCCATGCCGCCTTGACCGCACGCGGGATTCCAGCAGAGATATTCCATGCCCGGTTCGCGCTGACGGATCGCCTTTCAATCGAACACAGAACGGTCGAGACCTTCGGCAAGAAAAGCATGGCAGACCAACGAGCCGGAAAGGTCCTGATAGCGACGCAGGTGGTAGAGCAATCGCTGGACCTGGATTTCGACATACTTGCGAGCGACTTGGCGCCGATCGACCTGCTGATCCAACGGGCCGGGCGGCTATGGCGACACGGATGGCGAAGGCGGGTAGGCGAACCGGAACTGCTCGTCGTCGCGCCGCCGGCCGCAGACGATCCGCCCGAAGACTGGTTCGAAAGGTTCCTGCCTCGCGCGGCGTACATCTATGGGGACCATGCCCGCCTGTGGCTGACCGTCCGGACGCTCGAACAGGCGGAAGCCATAGAAAGCCCGGGCAAGTTGCGGGCACTTATTGAGGCGGTTTACGGCCCCGAAGCGAAGGATAGGGTGCCGCCCAAGCTCTGCGACAAGTTGCTGGCGTTCGAGGGGAGGGAAGCTGCCGCCCGGAGTATGGGCCACATCAACACTTTGCGCGTGTCGTCGAGTTATATGCGCGATGCCGGCGTCTGGGACAGCGACATACGAACTCCGACCCGGCTGGTCGAGGACCCACGCGCCACGCTTCGGCTTGCGCTGATGAAAGATGGCCGACTCGAACCCTACGCGCTGGCGTACGCGCCGAAGGAGCCTTGGCGAGCTTGGCGGCTCAGCGAGGTGGAAGTTTCTCGACGGCATGTGGCGAGGGAGACTGTTCCATCACGTCTTGCGGACGCGGCACGCAAAACCATGGCGAATTGGGGTCGATATGACGCAGGCAAGATACTCGTTGTGCTGGAGGAAGCGGGTGACGGTCGGCTGGTCGGCGCGGTTATGGGGCCAGATAGAGAGCGCAGGGTCTTATACAGCGTCAGCGATGGTCTCTCTTTCGCAGATGGCATCGAGACTTGATCCCGGTCGATGCATCCCCATAATTTTGATATGTTCCGCTATCGGACGGAGGATGATCCGGGTGCATGGCAGCCGCCGGACATCAAGGACTTGACGTTCTCCACGAGATGGAACAAATAAAAGGATGCTAGGAGTCTGTGCCGCAGGACGCTTCGGGATGTGACCGGTGGGAGAGCATGACCAGTTTTTCCAAAATGCCAGAAAAGTTTAGCCTTGTTCCATTATTGGACATGAATTGGGCGACAAGTGGAACCTTGGTGGATTTCTGACCCATGAAAACTTTCTGCGGCGCAGGCTCCTAGGCATCCGCTAACGCACATGCGAATGGCATGGAAAGAGTTTGAAAAATGCTACCGAACATCCGAGAGACCTATCGCCGCGTTCACCACTTGCTATCGACGTTGCGAGTCCGAGTCGTGACGGGCATCGAGGTTCAGGTATGCCACCGCCCGTGACGGCATCCTGCGACACACTGAACTTGATTCGTGCTCCCTGGCTACCGCTTCGGCGACGGAGTGGGCGGGTGGAACAATCTGCACCGTTTCGAATTGTCGAAGGGATCGGTGACGATCCGTTCGTCGCGTTCGCTTGGCCCCGGCCCGATTTCAACGGGGCCGCTCACGAGTTTCTAATCGGGCTGCTGGCCACAGCTGCCGCGCCGGAAAACGAGGACGAATGGGAGGACTGGTGGGTGGACCCACCCGCCCCCGAGGTTTTGCAGGCCAGGCTGGAATCCGTTGCGGACGCCTTCGATCTCGACGGTCCCGGTCCTCGCTTTCTTCAGGATCGCGACCCGCTCGACGGCACAGAGCCATTGGAGGTCGCCGGGCTCCTGATCGACGCACCGGGGAAGCAGACCCTGAGCAAAAACGCGGACCTCTTCGTGAAGCGCGGCGGCGCACCGGTTTTAGGGCGAGCCGCAGCGGCGATGGCGTTGTTTACGCTCAACGCCTATGCGCCATCGGGCGGTGCCGGGCACCGCACCTCTCTTCGCGGCGGCGGGCCCCTGACGACGCTCGTAATTGCAGGCGACCATTTGTGGGGCCGGCTCTGGCCCAATGTCGAGACGGTCGGGTTGATCAAGGACCGATGGCCCCTTTCCTCGCCGCCGCCTGACGATCCTGCTGCGATGTTCCCTTGGCTCGCCCCGACTCGCACATCGAACCGGAAGGCCGGCGGACAGGCGACCACGCCTGCCGATACACACCCGTTGCAAGTATATTGGGGCATGCCCCGGCGCATCCGTCTAGCGTTTGAGGAGTCGCAAGGTCGCCATTGTGCGCTTATGGGCGTCGAGGACGAGAGGGTCGTCGCTGCGTACCGGACCCGCAATTATGGCGTCGATTACTCCGAAGGCTTCGAGCATCCGCTGACGCCCTACTACACCAGGAAGGTCGGTGGCGCACGGCTCCCCGTGCATCCGCGGCCGGGTGGGCTCAGCTACCGGCGCTGGCCCGGTCTGGTGACACCAAGCGCCGATGGCTTGCGCCAACCGTCGCGCATCATCCGCCATGCAGAAAACGTGCGGTTCGCTATGGGTGGGGAACCCCGGTTCGCCGCCTTCGGTTACGACATGGACAACATGAAGGCGTGTGCGTGGATTGAAGGGGAATGGCCGCTGCACCTAGTTGCAAGCGATGAAGCGCGAAATGACTTGGAGGCCTTTATTCGACATGCGGTCAAGGGCGCTGAAACGATTTCGTGGTTGCTCGTCAGCGCGGTGAAATCGGCTCTCTACGACCGGCCGGCCGATGCAGCCGGCGATTACGGTTTCGTAGCGGAACGCTTCTTCAGAGAGACCGAGGCGACGTTCTACAAAGCGTTCGCTGCCGCGAAAGAAGTGGTTCACAAGTGTATCGGATCGGACCCCGAGGACCCGACCCTAGGGGCGCGCCTTTCGTGGGCGAAGCACATGGAAGCGCCGACGCTCCGCCTGTTCGACGAATTCGCGCCCGGCGAGGCGCTAGAGAACCGGAGCATGGAACGCCATGTCCGGGCGCGCTTCTATCTGAACCTTGCACTCGGCGGGCAGGGCAAGGACGGCAGGGCACTGTTCGGCCAACTCGGCATTCCGGCACCCGAACCCGCTGCCGCCGTCAACAGGCAGGAGGGCGCATGATCGATTCGATCACAAAAGGGGCCGGATCCATCGCTGCCGCTTGGTGGCGGGAGTTGAACCCGGAGAACGGCGCGCAAACCGGTCCGCAGAAGGCGGCGCTCGCACATCTGCGCCGGGCGGGAACGCCACTCGAAGCCATAAGAGAAACAGCCACTTTGCGCCTGATACAGCGCTTGCCCAATTATGACAACAAGGATCGTGTGGCGGCACTCGCGGGTATTCTCGCTTGGGTCGGGGAGAACAGCCCTCAGCCGGTGGCCCGGGCCGTTGGGCGCAGCACTCTTGACGATGCAACAGCCGTCATGTCAGAAGGCCGCTTTCGCCGCCTTCTGCAAGTCGTTGAAGACGGAGAGCTCATGGACGCAATGCGCCGCCTCGTGCGCCAAGCCGGCCGGACAGTCAACGTGCGGGACCTGTCCGATTCCATTCTCTACTGGGGAGACAGGGTCAGGAAACGCTGGATCTTCGACTATTACGGCGTGGGCCGCGCCGCACCGTCCGACTCTTAAACCGCTGTACAGGGGGACTCCGCCGCATGAGCGATTTTCTCCAGTTACACCTGCTGACGGCCTACGGTCCGTCCAATCTGAACCGCGACGATACCGGCCGACCCAAGAGCGTCGTGTTCGGCGGGGCCCCGCGCCTGCGCATCTCGTCGCAAAGCCTGAAACGCGCTTGGCGAACCTCCGATGTGTTTCGGGGCAGCCTAGACGGCCACCTCGCCAGACGTACGCAGCGGCTCGGCGAGGATCTGCGCCGGCATCTGATAGAGGGCGGCATGGATGAACAGAACGCCTTGGCGGCCGCGCGGAAAATTGCCGATGTCTTCGGTAAGCTGCGGTCGGAGACGGGACCGAGCCCGGCCTTCATCGAACAACTGGCTTTCGTTTCTCCGGAAGAGCGCGCGGAGGCGTTCGCGCTGGCGGACCGCGCACTTGCAGGTGAAGAACTGGCAGAGCCGAAGCCCGAGGACATTCTGCGCCGGACGGATGCGGCTGCAGATATTGCCATGTTCGGCCGGATGCTGGCGGGCGACCCCAAATTCAATCGAGAGGCCGCGGTGCAAGTGGCGCACGCCATCACCACCCACCGCGCGATCGCGGAAGACGACTACTATACCGCCGTGGACGACCTCAAGTCGCGCGACGAGCCGGAAGACGCCGGAGCGGGATTCGTCGGCGTCCAGGAGTTCGGCGCGGGCGTATTCTACCTCTATCTCTGCGTGGACCGGGGACTGCTGCTGGAAAACCTCGGCGGGGACTGCGCCGTGGGCAACGCAAGCGTCGCCGCGCTGGCCGAAGCCGCCGCGACCGTGGCGCCGCGCGGCAAGCAGGCAAGCTTCGCCAGCCACGCGCGCGCCTTCTACGCACTGGCGGAAAAGGGAACGGCCCAGCCGCGCAGCCTCGCCGCCGCATTCCTGAAACCGGTCTCCGGCGCTGACCACGGCGGGGCTTCGGTGCATGCGCTGGAGGAGTTCAGGGACAGACTCGACCAAGCCTACGGGCCCTGCGCCGCCGACCGCCTGACTATGGACGTAGCGAAGGGCGAAGGGACACTCGTGGAACTCATCGATTTCGCCTTGGCCTGACGCCATGCGGTTCCTGCTCTTCACGCTCTACGCGCCGATGTGTTCCTTGGGCGAGATTGCCGTCGGGGAGCGGCGCATGGGCTGGTCGCGGCCGGGGCGGTCCGCCGTCCTCGGGCTGGTTGCCGCCGCGCTGGGGATCAGACGGAGCGACGATGATGCCCATCGTGCGCTGGAACAGGAGCTGCACTACGCCGTCAGAACGGACGCGGCCGGCCGCCCCTTCATCGACTACCATACAGCACAGACTCCCGCCGCGCGGCGGGGCCGGAGCTTCGAGACGCGTCGTGAGGAACTGGAGGCCGAGCGGCTCAACACCGTGCTTTCCAGCCGGGAATGGCGTTCGGATGCCTGTTTCACGGCCGCACTCTGGTTGCGCTCCAACGGCGCGGTCGATCTGGATGAGATCGCCGCAGCGCTGCGCCAGCCCCGTTTCACACTCTTTCTGGGCCGTAGATCGGCTCCGCTCGGATTGCCCCTCGAACCGGAAATCGTCGAAGCCGCCAATTTGATGGACGCCCTCACGCTTCGGTGCCCGGCAGCTACCGACGAAGACGACGGCAAAAGCCCCGGCGCGGTGGAAGCATGGGCGTTGGAACGGCTTCGTCGCGGCTTGCCCGCCGGTCGGGAGATCGCCTTCGATGCCGATGCCCCGGGAGCGCCGGCGGGCGGTTTCCTCGAACGCCGGCGCGACGGCGTCGGGAGCCGCACGCGATGGCAGTTTCAAGACCGGGAAGAGCGGGTGGTGATCGACCGGGGAGACGGTAAGTGACTGGCTCATACTGGCTGTCTCGTGTCCGGCTCGGAAGCGCTGCGTCCGTCAAGGCCATCATGCCCCTGCTGCAACAGAACGCCGGTCCCGGCAGCCACGGTTCCGTCGATGTGGACCGGCGCCTAGTCTGGTCCTTGTTTGCAGACAGGCCGGACCGCCGCCGCGATTTTCTCTGGCGGCGGATGGATGACGGCGCCTTTCTCGTGCTTTCGGCGCGGACTCCTGAAGACCGTCACGGCTTGTTCGATATCGACGAACCCAAAGCCTTTGTCCCCGTCCTGGTGCCAGGCGACCGGCTGCGTTTCTCGCTGCGGGCCAACCCGACGTTCCGCAAGGCAAAGAAGCCGGGGCAGCGTCATGCGCCCCGGCACGATGTCGTGATGGGTGCGCTTCACCCACTGCCGGAAGGTTCGCGCACCGAACGCCGCATGACCGCCATCCGGGGAAAGGGCTTCGAATGGCTCGCCAGGCAGGGTTGCAAGGCCGGTTTCGAGATACGGGAGGAGGAATTGCTGTGCGAGGGTTATCGCCAGCACCGCATCGACCGTGGCGACGTCAAAGGCGTCTTGTCGTTCACCTCCCTTGATTTCGAAGGCATTCTGGAGATCCGGAATCCGGACTTGCTGCCGCCTGCCATCGCGCGCGGATTCGGCCCTGCCAAAGCCTTCGGTTGCGGCCTCATGCTGATCCGGAGGCTCTGAAGGCATGAGCGCCGCGCACACCATGCCGGGCTTGCCGCCACCGCGCCCTATTCCGATCGCGGACCGCGCGTCGATTTTATTCGTCGAGCGGGCTCAACTCGATGTTATCGACGGTGCGTTCGTCATTGTGGACCGGGAGGGTATTCGTACGCATATCCCGGTCGGCGGCTTGACCTGCCTCATGCTGGAGCCGGGTGCCCGCGTGTCCCACGCCGCCGTGTGCTTGGCTTCGCGGGTCGGTTGCCTGCTTGTCTGGGTCGGCGAAGCGGGCGTGCGGCTCTACGCCGCCGGACAGCCTGGTGGCGCGCGCGCCGACCGGCTGTTGTACCAAGCCCGTCTTGCGCTCGACCCCGACGCGAGGCTCAAGATCGTCCGCAAGATGTACGACATGCGGTTCGGCGAGCCCGCTCCGTCCCGGCGTTCCGTCGATCAACTGAGGGGAATCGAAGGCGCGCGCGTGAAGCGGCTTTACGAGGCGCTGGCCCATCAGAACGGTGTCACTTGGGAAGCGCGCCACTACGACCCCGGTGACTGGAACGCGGCCGATCCGCCGAACCGCTGCCTGAGCCAGGCAACCGCTTGCCTCTACGGGCTGGCGGAGGCCGCAATTCTGGCGGCCGGTTATGCGCCGGCCATCGGCTTCCTCCATACCGGAAAGCCCCGGTCATTTGTTTACGACGTGGCGGACATATTCAAGTTCGAGACTGTGGCGCCGATTGCATTCCAGGTAGCCGGCGCGGCGGCTCGCGGCGAGCAGCCGGCCGCGGACGATCCTGTGGGCGAAGTCAGGCGCCGTTGCCGGGACAGTTTCCGCAAGACCGGCCTCTTGAAGCGGTTGATCCCGGCAATCGGGGAAATACTGGCCACCGGTGGCCGCGAACCCCCGGCTCCGCCCGAAGAGGCGCAGCCGCTTGCCATACCGGAAGCGGTGAGCGGCGATGATGGTCATCGCGGTTAACAACGCTCCACCCAGATTGCGAGGACGCCTCGCCGTATGGCTTCTGGAAATCCGGGCAGGCATTTATGTCGGGAACTATTCGCGGAGAACGCGTGAAATGATCTGGCGACAGGTCCAGGCCCAAGTCGGTGACGGCGACGCCATCATGGCGTGGTCGGCACCGAACGAAGCCGGCTACGACTTCGATACTTGTGGCGTCAACCGCCGTATGCCCGCCGACTTGGACGGTTTCAAGCTGGTGCAATTCTCGCCTCCCACCGCTTCAGCAGCCGAAGCCTCTGGCGATCGGCCGAAAATGCCTAATTTACCGGTGCGCTGTTTGACATCGTAAAATGCCTGCCAATTCAAGCTCTTCCAGAAGGGGTGTTCCCCGCTCGCGCGGGGATGAACCAGCAGCTGGGCTCGTTCAGCGTCGGAGGTCGACCGTGTTCCCCGCTCGCGCGGGGATGAACCCGTAGGTGGATGCTGAGCCGGAATGCCTGGCTGGTGTTCCCCGCTCGCGCGGGGATGAACCGAAGCCCTGGCCACGGAGCTCCACCGGCACCGCGTGTTCCCCGCTCGCGCGGGGATGAACCGGCGGTGGACCGTTACCACCTGGAGGACTCCGACGTGTTCCCCGCTCGCGCGGGGATGAACCGTATACAGTGGCCGATTTTTGGCCTGATTTGGCCTGTGTTCCCCGCTCGCGCGGGGATGAACCGCATCGCGTGCTCGAAGCGCTCGCTCGTCCATCGTGTTCCCCGCTCGCGCGGGGATGAACCGCGCGCCGAACTGGACGGATGGCTGGAGCAGCACAGTGTTCCCCGCTCGCGCGGGGATGAACCGACGTAGTCCAATCTGCCGCCTGCAATGGCGCTGTGTTCCCCGCTCGCGCGGGGATGAACCGGATTGCCGGGCGGCCGATGGCCGCGTGCTCCCGTGTTCCCCGCTCGCGCGGGGATGAACCATAATGAGGGCCAGGTGAAGTTGATTCACGAATGGTGTTCCCCGCTCGCGCGGGGATGAACCGGTCCGCCGGATCGGTGCCGTCCGGCCTATCGAGGTGTTCCCCGCTCGCGCGGGGATGAACCGTGTGAGTCCGTCCATGAAGTCCGGCCCATCGAGTGTTCCCCGCTCGCGCGGGGATGAACCGGTGTGTCGACTGTAGTCACGAGCGGCGTGTGGGTGTTCCCCGCTCGCGCGGGGATGAACCGGTCTGGCGAGTGATCCGCCCCGGCACGAGGGCGTGTTCCCCGCTCGCGCGGGGATGAACCGAAATCCGGCGGCCATCCGCCGACTTCCACGACGTGTTCCCCGCTCGCGCGGGGATGAACCGTAAATAGTACCGGGGTCCATTTTTTGATGAATAGTGTTCCCCGCTCGCGCGGGGATGAACCCAGGATTCGATGAATCGCCGTCGACCCGTATCGAGTGTTCCCCGCTCGCGCGGGGATGAACCGGCGTCAGTCGTGAGGCGGACCGGGTCCACCGCCGTGTTCCCCGCTCGCGCGGGGATGAACCGCTATCCCTGCCACTTGAGCAACCGGCGGACCAGTGTTCCCCGCTCGCGCGGGGATGAACCGTGGGGGGCTAGTAGCGCGGCATGGCGCCGCCGGTGTTCCCCGCTCGCGCGGGGATGAACCGGAGACGGTGATATACATGGCGACTTAAGTAATGCCGCATAGAGGTTGCAATATGACATTCGGTTTTCGCCACTGGGCGAAGCAGGATTCGACGGCGGAGAGCAACTCGTCGAGACTGCTGAAGTAGAGGTTGTGGGTGGCGAGGCGCCGGGTGAGTTTCCAGACCCGTTCGATAGGAGCGAGTTGCGGGCTGTAGGGCGGTAGGAGCAACAATTCCAGATGCACCCGATGGGTGTCGAGCAGAGGTTTGAGAAGTTTGGCGTGGTGGTAGCGCGCATTGTCGAGAACCACAACCATCTTTTTTGTTGCGCGAACGGCGGCGTAGCAGGCTCTTCAGGAAGGTCTCGAAGGTGACCGCATTGAACACCGGCGAAAAAGCGTGGACGAACTTGCCGCTGTGCAAACTCACCGCGCCGAAGCAGGCGGCGGATTGGCGTGTCGGCGCGTGACGGGCCACCGGGTCCTTGTCCTCGGGCGGCACCCATACGCGGCAGCGGGTGCCGTGGCGCTGAAAGTGGCATTCGTCTTGGCTCCACAGTTCAAGATCTCGGCGTTTCGCCAAGCGACGCAGTTTTTTAAACCCCTCCACGCCCAGCGTGTCCTCCAGCGCCAATTGGGGTCGTGGCTTCCGGAGACGAAATCCCATCTGCCGTAATAGCCGCTGGCACTGTCGCACACCCAATTCTACCCGGTAACGACGCCGCAAGTGTTCCGCCACCCGCTTGCCATCCCACAGATGTCCCACCAGACCGAAATCGTCCGGCCGGCGGCGCAGGTCGCCTTCCAGCGAAGACCACTGATCCGATGTGAGCGACCGCGGACGACCGCTCCGCTCCCCCTCGCGCAGCCCATCAAAGCCCCGCTGCTCGAACCTGCGCACCCAGCGCTGCACCGTGCGCGGATCCTCATCGAACAACCGCGCCACCTGCCGGCAACTCTGACCAACTGCCACCAACAACAAGCCATGAAGCCGATGGTCGTACCGCGATTCCTCCGACCGTTGGATTTCCTGTTGTATCGCCATGCGCATCACCTCCGCCTCCGCTATCTCAAGCCTTCTCATGCCGCATCCATCCTCTCTTTCCTATTAATTACTAATTACTTCCTACGTAATTATGCGGCATTACTTAAGTCACCATGTATAGTAGCAGTCGTATCGTCCTTGTGTTCCCCGCTCGCGCGGGGATAAACTGAACCGCTTCCTGCACATCAATGACAACGAAACCCGAAGAGGCGCGTCCGTGGCCCGTGCTCCGTATGGGCTTTCGGCCATTCTATCTGCTGGCCGCGGCCTTCGCGGGGGCGGCGGTGCCCTTGTGGCGGTTCGGGGCCGACTTGCCGCGGTTTGGTCCGGGCTATCTTGCGGGGCCGGCGTGGCATGCCCACGAGATGATCTTCGGTTTCGCCGCCGCGGTGCTGGCGGGGTTCCTGTTGACGGCCGCGCGGACCTGGACCGGCCGGCCGACGCCTGCGGGCGCCGCCTTGGCGGTGCTGGCCGGGCTCTGGGCCGCGGGCCGCGGGCTGGTGGGTACCGGACCGGCGCTTCCGGCCGCGGCCGTCGATTGCCTTTTCCTGCCCGGTGTCGCGCTGGCGGTCGCGGTGCCGGTAATCCGGTCTCGCAACTGGCGCAATCTCAAGGTGGTGGTCCTGGTGATCCTGCTGGCGGCGGCCAACGTGCGCTTCCATCTCGAATACACCGGTCTGTGGGTGCTTCCGGGCTGGAACGGCGCGGCGATCCTGGCCCTGGACCTGTTCGCGCTGATGGCCGCACTGATGGCCGGCCGCGTCATTCCCGCCTTCATGGCCAACGCGGTCCCCTCGGCTCGTCCCCGGCGCAACCGATGGGTGGACCTTGCCGCTTTCGGCACCCTCGCCGTTCTCGCCGCGGCCGGAACCGGCGGTCCGTGGCTGGCGGCGGTGGCGGCCGCAGGCGCGGTGGCCCACGGCGTGCGGCTCTGGCTCTGGAACCCTCTCGCCACCATCCGGGAGCCGCTGCTCTGGGTGCTGCCGCTTTCCTACGGGTGGCTCGTGGTCTCCCTGGCTCTGCGTGCTCTCCATCTCGCCGGCGCGGAGATTCCGGCGGCCTCCCCGCTGCACGCACTCGGAGTGGGGGTGATGGGCGGACTGATGCTGGGGATGATGACCCGGAGCGCCCGTGGACACACCGGCCAGGAACTTCGGGCGGGACCGGCGGACACCGCGGCCTTCGTGCTGGTGCATTCGGCGGCCGCGCTTCGCGTCCTGGCCTCCCTGATCGGACCGGAGACCGGAGCGCTTGCCATTGATGCCGCCACGCTTCTCTGGTCCGGCGCCTTCGCCGTCTTTTTCGCCGCCTACTGGCCGGTCCTCACACGCCCGTAACCCGGCCGGCGCTCCGTTCCGCGTCCTCCGCGTCCTCCACACCCTCCACACCATCCACACCCTACGCGTCCTCCGCGCCCTTGCCACCGATGGGCTCGTGGTTCAATAAGGACAGGGGGACGGGTCGGCGCGCGCCGGACAAGACCTTTCCCCTCGTTGCCCATGCGTCCCGAGTTCATCGCCCTCGCCGCCGCCATCCTCTACTCCGGAGGTTCCGTCACCGCGCGCCTGGGGATGCGCCACTCCAGTCCCTTGACCGCGGCCTGCGTTCTGCTCTTCCTGCGCACCGTCGTGTTCTGGGCCGGTGTCTTCGTGACCGGCGGCATTCCCCGCGTGGCGTGGACCCCGCTGCTGCTGTTCGTCGGGTTGGGAATCCTGCAGACCGCCACCAGCCTGCTCCAGTTGACCGGCATCCATCGCCTGGGCGCGGCCCGGGCCGAGCCCCTGCGCAACACCTACCCGCTGTGGAGCGCGGTCATCGCCATCGCGCTTCTGGGAGAACGGGCGAGTCCGGAGATCCTGGCCGGAACCGTGCTGGTGGTGGGCGGCATCGGCCTGATCTCCTGGCAACCGGCTGACTCGGGCCTGCGCTATCACTGGTGGGAGGCCATCTTCCCGCTGCTGGCCGCCCTGTTCGCCGGCATCGCCTTCCCGGTACGGCGCATCGCCTTCGACATCTCCAACGAACCGCTCTATTTCGCCGCCGTCCTGGCCGTCGTTTCCTTCGCGTCGCTGGGTCCGTACGTTGCCGTTCGTCTCCGGACCGAGGCGTTCGTGCTCGACCGCCGCGCCGTCCCCCCGTTCCTCCTGTCGGGTCTCTTCGAATCCGCGGCCTCCCTGCTGTCCCTCATCGCGGTGAGCCTCGGCCGCGTGGTCGCGGTATCGCCCATCGTCGCCTCCACACCGTTGTGGACCCTGATACTCACCGTGCTCTTCCTGCGCGGCCTCGAGCGTATCAACGCCCGCACCGTCACCGGCACCTTCGCCGTGATGACCGGCACCCTCGCCATCATCCTGAGCCGGTGACCGCTTTCGCCGAATGCGCCGACCGACACTGCCGCACGACCGCCTCGTTCCGCAGCCGATCCGTCCGACACGGCCTGCGACGCGAAACACAGGTGAAAGTCACCGAGAAAAATCCCGGAAGCGTGGGAACCACCCCGTAGCACGGAGACCATCCGGTAGCACGGAGACCTCCCCGTAACACGGAGACCATCCGGTAGCGGAGCGTCATCCCCTGGGGTTCAGAATCCGCTCCAGGTAGGCATGGATGACCGTGTTGTACCAGGGGGTGCCGTGGCGGCGGTCGTGGAAGCCCACGTGGCCACCGCCGTCGGTGAGCATCAGGGTCACTCCGGCAGGCGTGTTGCGGCCGACGGCTTCGTAAGGAGCCACCGGGATCCAGGGGTCGTTCCTGGCGTGCAGCAGCAGCAGCGGCGTGTCCATGGGTTCCAGCAGTCCGGTCACCGAGCAGCGCGCGTAGTAATCGTCGGCGTCGGCAAAGCCGTGGTGGGGCGCGGTGAAGGCGTTGTCGAATTCCCTGATGCTGCGGGCGTCCAGGACGGCCCGGCGCTGCCGGCGGGTAATCTCCGAGGCGCCGCCCACGACCGCCTCTTTCATGCGCGCCAGCAGCCACCGGTGATAAAGCGTATTGCGAAAGCTCATCAAGCGGCGAATGACGGCCGCCAGGTCGAACGGCATCGATACCGTCACCGCACAGAGGGGCGAGACCCCGCCGGCGCGCCGCGCCAGACAGTGCAGCAGCACGCTGCCGCCGAGGGAGAAACCGATCAGCACGACGCCGTGGCGGGCCTCCTCCCGCTCCAGCATCGCCAGCACCGCTTCGACATTGTCTCCGGAACCCGCGCAATAACTCCTGCGGCAGATCGCCCGGGACGGACCCGCGCCCCGCAGGTTGAGGCGCATGACGGGATATCCGACAGAGAGAAGGAAGCGCGTGGTCTCGAACATGTAGGAACTGCCCTCGCACCCGGTCAGGCCGTGCACGAGCACCACCAGCGGGCGGTCCGTCGCGGGGTGTGGGCGGTGCAACACCGCAAGCAGCGTGTCACCGGTCCCGTCCGGGAGCGGGAAGCTCCGGCGTTCCGAGGGCCAGGCGGACAGATCCTCGCTGGCGGGAAAAAAGTGGTACCGCAGGGTCTGAAGGTCGCCGCCCAGCCACGGGAAGCGGGGCGCGAAGTCGGGGCAGGCTCCCGCCCGCGGCCCGATGCCCGCCAGCGGACCCCGGGCGGTGCTGCCGTCATCCATGGCTCAGGTCCGGGTGACGCCGAGACCCGGACCCTCCGGGACTCCGAGCTTGCCGTCCACCACCTTGATGCCGGTGAACGGGTCGCCGACAAGCCCCTCGCATTCGCCGATCTCGCAGAACCCGGAGACTCCGGGGGAGCTGAGGGCCAGGTGCAGCAAAGCCGCGTCGCCGACCATGCATGCGGCGATGTTGCTCAGGCCGCACTCGATGCCGGCAAGGGTGCACAGGTCGGCGATCTGCCGCGCCTGCTGCACGCCGCCGGCCTTGAGAATGCCCGTGTTGATGGAATCACAGACGTTGTCCCGAACCAGCCTGAAGGCTTCGTGCACCGCCGAGGCCGACTGGTCCGCCTCGATCTTGATGCTCGACCGGCTCTTCACCTCGGCCAGGGCGCCGATGTGATGCCGCGGCACCGGCTGCTCGAACACCGCCACCCCGAGTTCGGCCATGCCCGCCGCCATGCGTATGGCGGACTTGGCGTCGAACGCCTCGTTGGCGTCCACCTTGAGGTAGATGTCCGGCCCCACCGCGTCGCGCACGGCGGTGACCCGCGCCAGGTCCAGTCCCACCTCGCCCCGGACCTTGAGCTTGAGAGCACGGCAGCCCCCATCCACCAGTTCCCGGCACTCCCGGGCCATCTCCAGCGGCTGTCCCACGCCGACCATCTTGATGACCGTGATCTCCCTGCGCACGAGCCCTCCGAGCAGCACGTAGAGCGGCACCCCGCAGCTCTTCCCCAGCAGATCGTGCAGCGCCATGTCCACGCCGCCCCTGGCCCGCCGGTTGTCCATCATGCGCTGGCTGATGCGCGCGTTCAGGCGGCCCAGCTCCTCGATGGGCTGCCCCACCAGCAGCGGCCGCATGATCTCCTCGATGGCATGGCGCACCGATCCGGCTGTCTCGCCGGTCCGGGGAAACGCGTCCACGTAGCCGTATCCCGTGTGGCCGCCTTCCGACTCCACGCTTACCAGCAACCCGTTGGACGAATGGAACTTGTTGGTGGCGGTGATGAGAGGCTTCCTGTACGGAAGCTCGAGTGTCTCCATCCGCAGGTCGGCGATCTTCATGGTCCCACTCCTTGAACTGAACGCGGCGGTTCCCCGGTCCGTCGTTTCCCGGCCGGCGGTTCCCCGGTCGGTCCCGCTTCGCCCACCGGCGGGGTCAACCCCGCACCTGCCCCTCGCCGCCCGCGGCCGATGGCGGGGGGTCCGCCGCACCACCGCACCGAATCAACGTGTCCACCACCCGCACGCCCTGCCCCTGCGGCAGAACCATGAGGGGATTGAACTCGATCTCGTCCACTTCGTTGCCAAAGTCCAGCGCCAACCGCGACAACGCCACGATGGCGTGCGCCAGCGCCGGTACGTCGGCCCCGGGCCGGCCGCGCGCGCCGGCAAGCAGCGGCCAGGCGCGGACCTCGCGAATCATCGCATGGGCCTCTTCCAGGCCCAGCGGCGGCAGCCGGAACGACACGTCCTTCAGCACCTCGGTGTAGATGCCGCCCAGGCCGAAGGCCAGGCAGATGCCCAGGTCCGGCGTGCGCGACGTGCCCAGGAGAACCTCGGCGACGCCCTCCACCATCTGCTGCACCCGCACGCCGTCGATGCGGGCACCGGGCGCACCCCGCGCCACGTCTTCCATCAGCCGGTCGTAGGCCGCGGCCACCTCCGTCGCACTGCCCAGATTCAGCCGGACGCCGCCCGCCTCGGTCTTGTGCGGCAGGTCCGCGGACTCGATCTTGAGGGCCACCGGAAAACCCAGCCTGCCGGAGGCCGCCACCGCCTCCTCACGAGAACCGGCCACGTGATCCGCCGCCACCGGAATGGCATACGCCTGGAGCAGCCGCCGCACCGCGGCGTGGGAGCGGTCGCCGCCGGCGACGAGCCGGCTCAACGCCCGGGTTTCCGCAGGCGGCGCGGCCACGTCGGAAGCGCCGGTCTCCTTTCGCCGCGCCAACCCCAGGACATCGCGAACCGCGCGCAGCGACTTCTCGTACTCCAGCAGGAACGGCACCCCCAACTCGTTGAAGAACTCGAACCACGACCGGTCCAGCAACTCGCTGGCCCGTGACAGGAACACGAACCGCTTGCCGCTGCGCCGGGCCACCGCCGCCGATTCCCGGTACAACTCCCTCATGCGGTCGTTGGGGCTCCTGGGCAGATTGAGGCGGCAACAGACCACCGCGAACCTTTCGTCCTTCAGGAAGGTCTCCAGGCATCGAAGATACCGGGGCCGATCCGTCCAGTGCAGATCTTCGATGTCCAGCGGATTGCCGTTGAAGCTCTCCTTGTCAAAGCAGCCGCGCATCGATTCATAAGTGGCGTCCGAGGGCTCGGGCAGGTCCACGTGGTGGCGTTCGCAGATATCGGCGAGAAAGCTGCAGTCGCCGCCGGAGATGGTGACGATGCCCACCCCTCCGGGGGCGGACGGCCGGAACGGCTCGGGTGTCGCCGCCGCCAGCGCGGCAACCTCCAGCATCTGGTCCATGTTGTCCACCGGGATGACGCCCTTCTGGCGGAACAATCCGTCCCATACCGCTCCGGAGGTGGCCATGTTGCCCGAATGCGAGGTCACCGCCTGCCCGCCCTTCCACGACCTTCCGAGACGCAGCGCGATCACCACCTTCTCCCGTTGCCGCGCCAGATCCAGCAGCCCGGCCAACTCCCCGGGACGGCTCACGGACTCGATGACGGCGGCGATGACCCGGGTGCCGGGATCCTCCACCGCGGCCCGCAGGTGGTCGGTGAAGCCCGCGCCCACCTGATTGCCCGGAGCCACGGCGTAGCGAAAGCCCAGGCCGCGGTCGGCGGCGGTGTTGAAGAAGAGGTTGAGGAGGCCGGCGCTGCTGAACACGGCGCTCAAGGAGCCCGGGGCAAGGTGCTCGGGGAGCGGCGACGACCACAGCGCGGCGCCGCTCTCAAGGGCCAGGTAGCCCAGCGTGTTGGGGCCGCAAAGGGCGATGCCGTGCTCTTGCACGATGCGGGTCAGCTGGGCCTGGTAGCCCCGGCCCGCGTCGTCGAACTCACCGAAGCCCGTGCCCACGATGAGTGCGGCGCGGATCCCCTTGGCGGCGCATTCCGACATGACCGGGACGGTGACGTGGCGCGGAATCGCCAGCACCGCCAGATCCACCTCCCCCGGCACCTCCATCACCGAGGGATGGCAGGGCAGATCGAACAGTGTCCGATAGCGCGGATTGACCGGATGGAGGCGTTCTTTCGGGTAGCCGAACCGGAGCAGGTTGCGCATCAGCGCGGCGGCGTGGGGTGCCCGCTCGGACGCTCCGATCAAGGCGATGCTCCGGGGCTGCCGCAATGCGGCCATGCGCTCGGGAGCGGGAGCGGGAGCGGAAGTCGTTGCCGCCGTCACGGCCGATGGTGCCCCGGGCGCGGCGAAGCTGTGCCGGAGGACATCAGCCCTCGCCCGTTCGCGCGGCGGCGGCGCGGACCGCGCGCATGATGTCGGGATAGCCGCCGCAACGGCACAGATTGCCGGAAAGGTACTCGCGTATCTGGTCGTCGGTGGGAGCCCGGTGTTCCTCCAGCAGCGCCTTGGCGGCCATGATGAAGCCTGGCGTGCAGTAGCCGCACTGGGCGGCGTCGTGCTCCAGGAACGCCTGCTGGACCGGATGCAGGGCGCCGTCATCGCCAAGCCCCTCGACCGTCTCCACGCAACGGCCGTCCAGGCGCGCGGCCAGCAGGAAACAGGCGCTCACCGGCCTGCCGTCCAGAAGAACGGTGCAACTCCCGCAGGCCCCGACGCCGCAGGCCTCACGGACGCTCCAGAGCTTGAGCCCGTCCCGCAGCACCTCCAGCAGGGTATCGGCGTCGTTCACCTCCAACTCCCGCTGCCGACCGTTCACCGTCAGGTTGATCACACGTTCCATGAATCTCGCTCCGACATCCGCACTGCGCCGCACCTCGCCTCGTCCTGCTGCCGGCCCCTACGGCCGGCCCCCCGACTTCCCGGCCTCCCTGAGCGCCTGGTGGATCCTTTCGGCGGTCAACGGCATGTCGCGCACGCGCACGCCCACGGCATCCTCCACCGCGTTGGCCACGGCCGCGGCCACGGTCAGGGCGCCGGTCTCGCCGATGCCCTTGGCACCGAAGGGGCCGTCCCTGTGGGGCACCTCCACGACGATGGGGCGACAGGTGGCGGGCACATCCTTGATGGAGGCGATCTGGTAGTCCAGCAGGGAGCCGTTGAGAAGCTGTCCGTCCTGGAACACCATCTGCTCGAACAGCGTCAGCCCGAGGTGCATGGTGGCCGCCCCCACCAGTTGCTGCTCGCAGTATTTCGGATTGATGGCGGTGCCGGCATCGCCCGCGGCGTGGAACTGCAGCACCTCCAGCCGGCCGGTCTCCGTGTCCACCTCCACCTCCACGGCGCTGGCGGCGGCGAACCAGTACTCGGTGCACTTCTCCGACAGGCCGGTCTCGGGGTCCATGGGTGTCACCCGCGGCTGACACAGGCCCTCCCCCACCATGGTGGTGCCGAGGCTTCCGAACCTGGCCAGAAACGCCTCGGTCACGGTCATGCCGCGCTCCTCGGCGCCGCGCACGAACACGCGGCCGCCGCGGGATTCCAGGTCGGCGGCGTCGATCTCCAGTTTTCCGGCCACGGCCTCGAACAGCTCCGCCTTCACCTTGGCCGCCGCCATGCGCACGGCGTTGCCCATGTGGTAGGTGGAGCGGCTGCCCGCACTGATGGTGTCGTAGGGGGTGACGTCGGTATCGGGCTGCACCACGTGCACCCGATCAAAAGGAATCCCCAGCTCCTCGGCGGCGATCTGGGACAGCAGGCTCTCGGAACCCTGGCCCATCTCCACCGTGCTGCTGAGAACGTTGGCGCTGCCGTCGGCATTGAGGATGACGATGGCACCGGAAATGGACGGCGTGAGCACCGCCTTGACTCCGCAGGCGATGCCCTTGCCCCGGCACCGGGTGCCCGACCCCCGCTCCCCGGGCCGGTTCCACTCCACCGCATCGGCCGCCCGCCGCACCGCTTCCTTCAGGCCGCAGGCATGGACCGGCGTTCCGGTGACGAAGAGGTCGCCCTCTTCCAGCGCATGCTCCAGGCGGAACGCCACCGGATCCACGCCCAGGCCCCGGGCAACGATGTCCATCTGCGAGTCGTAGGCCCAGATCACCTGCGGCACGCCGAAGCCGCGGAACGGGCCGGCCGGCGGCTTGTTGGTGTAGATACAATAGGAGTCAATGGAAACGTTGGGAATCCGGTACGGCCCCGAGGACGTGTAGCCCGATTTGTGAACGATCCGCGGACCGATCTCGGCAAAGGCGCCGGTGTCCCAGTACACCTCGCACTTGCGCGCGGTCATGGCCGAACCCTTGACCGCGGTCTTGAGCTTCACCACCACGCCGTGCTTGGTAACGGTCTGGAACTCCTCTTCCCGGCTCAGGCTGTACTTCACCGGCCGGCCGGTCTTCATTGCCAGGAGCGCCACCAGCGGCTCGAGCTTGCTGTAGAGCTTGGCGCCATAGCCGCCGCCCAGGTACGGCACGCGCACGCGGATGCGGTTCATGGGTACGCCCAGCATGCGCGCCAGCTCCCCCCGGACAAAGGACGGCGACTGGCTGGCGGTGTGGATGTTGATGCGGCCGCCCTCGTCCACCAAGGCCAGCGAGACGTGCGGCTCCATGGGCACGTGCTGGGCCGGCGGCGCCGTGAAGACATCCTCGAAGACACGGTCGGCGTCGGCAAAGGCCCTGTCCACGTCGCCCTTGCGGAGCTTGTAGTGGTAACAGATGTTGGATCGCTGGCCGGCCTTGACATGGGCGAGGTCGGCGAACGCTCCGGAGGGGCGAAGCTCCTCGTGGATGATGGGCGCGTCCGGCTTGATGGCGTCGAGCACGTCCAGCACCACCGGCAGCGGCTCGTACTCCACCGCCACCGCCTCCAGCGCCTGTTCCGCCGCGCGCCGGCTCTCCGCCGCCACCGCCGCCACCTGCTCGCCCTCGTGGCGCACCCGGTCGATGGCCAGCACCGGCTGGTCGGCGAACGCCGGCCCGTGGAAGGGCGTGACGCCCGGCATGGCGGCGATGTCCGCGCCGGTGAGCACCGCCGCCACGCCCGGACTCGTCTCGGCCCGGGACTTGTCGATACGGACGATGCGCGCGTGCGGATGCGGGCTCCTCAGCACCGCCACGTGCAACAGGCCGGGCGGCTCCAGGGTGCCCACGTGCAATGCCCGGCCCGTCACCTTCTGGACGGCGTCCCGGCGATCGACCGACGTACCGACGATGTCAAGATCCGCCACCGATATCACCTCATGAAGAAGCGGCTCACGTCACGGAGAAGAGGCCGACCCGGCCAGCTCCCGCAACGTGCGCCTGACCAGCACGCGGGTCATCTCGCGCTTGTAGTCCGCGCTGCCGCGCAGGTCCGACACCGGCGAGAGCTGTCCGTCAAGGGTGTCGCAGACCGCATCCCAAAGCTCCTCGGAGCAGCTTTCTCCCCGGAACCGCTCCAGCCCGGCCGCCCGCAGCGGCGCCTCCGCCACGCCGCTCAAGGCGATGCGCAGTTCGCTCAGACGGTCCCCGTCCAAGGAAAGGAACGCCGCCGCACCGACACACGGCCAATCGTTGGCCGACAGCGAACTGAACCGCGCGTAGGCCGTGCGGGCCGTCTCCGGCACGCGCGGTATCCGTATCTCCACCAATATCTCGCCGGGCTCCAGCACCGTCTCGTACATGCCCCGATAGAACTTTCCGAGCGGCACGACCCGGGTTTCCCGGGCTCCCGCCAGCACCACCTCGGCATCGAGAACCAGCAGCACCGGGGGCGGATCCAGCCGGTAGTCCGCGTGGGCCAGATTGCCGCCCACGGACGCGGTCTCGCGGATGCGCACGTTGCCCACGTGACTGAACGCCCGGGCCAGGGCCGGCGCGCGCCGCTGTACCAGCGGCGACCGCTCCACCGAACGGTGCGTGGCCAACGCTCCGATGCTCAGGCCGCCGTCGGTGTCGGTGATTCTGTCCAGGCCCGCAATCGACTGCAGATCCACCAGATGGGAGAAGCGAAGCGCCCGCTGCTTCATCAGGATCACCAGTGTGGTGCCGCCGGCAATGACGCGGGCGTCATCGCCGTGGTCGAGCAGCATCCGGCTGGCTTCGGCCACGGTGTGCGGTTTCAGGAGGTCGAACGCTGGAATGGTCATGACGGTTCGGATGCCCGGCGATGGATGAGCCAGCCTCGGTCCACCATATGATGCGGATTGGACACGGACCCGATGATTGGACACGATACGGATCGAACCCGTGTCCGACACGGGTCGGCGCCGCAACCAAGCTCCTGCAACGAGGCTCGAAGTGGAACTCGAAAAGAGCCCAAAGCGAAGCCACGAAGCGAGCCCCGAAACAAGACTCGACCGAGACCGGGAACGAAGCCCGGAACGAGACCCAAAACAAGGCCGGGAGCGAGGCTCGGAGCGATACCCCCGAGAAGGGCCAAAGCCTCGGACAGGTCCAGCGACGGCCCTGGCGCCAACCGCGGCGCGGGCTCCCGGTCCATGTCGGCGAGGGGCGACGCGTCAATCTGCGGGCGCCGTCCGAGTCCGAGCTTCGCCCATGGTCCGAGCTTCGCCCATTATTCTTCCCCCGCCCGTGATTGTCAATCTCGGTGCCGGGAACTCAGTGCCGGAATCGTGTCCGGCGAGGGGCGGCGCAGGCAGTTCCAGCGCGGCACGTCCAACGGTCCATCGGGAGCGGACTTCGTTGCCGGCGTGCCGGGTTTCGTACTCAAGAAGTCGCGGTCAAACTCCATGACGGCATACACGGCGGCACGGCGATCGTATGGAAGACGGAAGACGCATGCGGCAACCCGGTGCTGGGCTCGGTGCTGCGCCCCCATGCGCCGGACCTTGCGGCGCGCCCGGGGCGCTGCAAGAATCAGACCCGGATGACCATCGGAATTCTGGCTTACGGTTCCCTGATACCGGATCCCGGAGCGGAGATCGGGCCGGTGACGGTGCGCCGCATCGCCGGCGTGGAGACGCCGTTCAGGATCGAGTTCGCCCGGAGCAGCCGCGTGCGCGACCGCGCGCCGACGCTGGTCCCGGTGGAGCGCGGTGGTGCCAGGGTCGGCGGGGTGGTGCTGGTGCTGCACGACTCGGTGACCGAAACCGCCGCCCGGGACATGCTCTACCGGCGGGAACGGAACCGGGCCGGCACCGCCGACGCCTACGCGGACCTGGATCCGGCCGACATCGACGGCGCCTTCCTCGGACGCCTGGACGGTTTCGCGGGACTGGACGCGGTGTTCCACGCCGCCCTCCGGGCGAACATCAAGAGGCCCACCCCCGGGTTGCTGGCGCGACTCGCCATCGCAAGCGCCGCGGCGCCCGCGGGCGCGGCCCGGCGCGACGGTATCCGCTATCTCATGGACGCCCGGGCGAGCGGCATCGCCACGCCTCTCATGCCGGCGTACGAGGCGGAAATCCTGCGCCTGACCGGCGCCCGGAATCTGGAGGAGGCACGCGCCATCGCCCGCAAAGGGTAGCCCGGCAACTCCGGAATCCGGGGACGGGGGCATGCCCCGCCCGTGAGCCGCGGGCCAGGAGCCCGGCGAACGGGTCCGCCCCCCGGCGGCCGATTTGATTTCAAGAACTGAATTCAGAGCCTTTACGAGGCCACCTCACCGTCAAGGACGTCAGCGCCGCTCTGGCCCAACCCCACGCCTCCACCGCCCCGTCCGACCCCGCTACGCACTGAACCTGAAAATACTCATGGAGTATTTTCGCGAATACGGGCGTAATCCCGCGGTTCCCGGTTGATGGATCAATCGGGGTTCTCCCGGGTTATCCGAAATCGAAGTCCCCGGCATCCACTTCGGTTACGGCTTGAAGCACGATCAGGCCGCCGCCCACATCCATCAGGTCGAGGGTCGTTTGACCCGATTCCACGGTTATTCTGCTTTGGATATCGCTGAAGTCGTCCACGCCCACGAAGCCGAACAGTTGAATGGTGTCTCCGCCGCTGAAATCCCCGATCGTGTCGCGGTCCCCACTGCTGGAGGAGTCGTTGGTGAAAACGAAGGTATCGTCGCCAAGGAGGCCGTAGAGCCTGTCGTCGCCATCGCCGCCGTGGAGCTCGTCGTTGCCGCGGCCGCCGAAGAGTTCGTCGTTGCCATCGCCGCCGTAGAGCTCGTCGTTGCCATCGCCGCCGTGGAGCTCGTCGTTGCCATCGCCGCCGTGGAGCTCATCGTTGCCATCGCCGCCGTAGAGCTCATCGTTGCCATCGCCGCCAGTCAGGATGTCGTCGCCATCGCCGCCGTCCAGGGAGAGGCCGGCGGACTCGCCGCTGCCGAATCTGAAGTTGCTGTCGTCAAGGGAGTCCAACGACACGCCTTTCAAGGCAAGGGTGACAGATCCGAATGGGAGGTCGTCGGAGATGACGGTATCATCACCGACCTGCTTGATGGTCAGATCCTCCCTGCCGATACCGTCGAACCGAATCATGTCGTCCGCCTCGAAATCGGTGATGACATCGTTGTCTCCGAGATGCCCGAACAGGAAGGTATCGGAGCCCTTGCCGCCCGTCAGGGTATCGTCGCCATGGCCGCCGTCCAAAGTGTCGTCACCCTTGCCGCCATACAGCGTGTCGTCGCCGTAGTTTCCGTAGAGGGTATCGCCGTCCTTGCGGCCATACAGGACATCATCGCCACGGCCGCCGTCCAGGGTGTCGCCACCCCTGCCGCCATACAGCCTATCGTCGCCGGCACCGCCATCCAGCGTGTCGTCGCCCTTCCGGCCATGCAGGACGTTGTCGTCGTGGTCACCCTCCTGGGTGTTGTCATCGTCGTCGCCATCCTGCGGAGCACTGTCAGCGGGAAGAAAACTGAAGTCGTCCTGGTCGAGGGAGTCCGCCGACACATTCATCAGCCTGATCTTGTCGCCGCCCCCGAAGCGGATGAGGGTATGGCCTTCCCGCTGCTCGATATCGAGTGTCTCGAAACCGCCGGAGACCCCGACGAGGCGAAGCGTGTCGCCTTCCTCGAAATCGTCAACCGTGTCGTATATGCCGCCCCCTGCCTTGAACACGAAAATATCGGCGCCGCCGCCGCCATTCAGGGTGTCATCGCCATTACCGCCATTCAGAATGTCGTTGCCATCGCCGCCGTGCAGGGAATCGTTGCCGGCGCCGCCCTTCAAGGTGTCGTTGCCGTAGCCACCCTTCAGGGTGTCGTTGCCTGAGCCGCCGTGCAGGGCGTCGTCGCCCCTGCCACCATCCAGAGTGTCGTTGCCCGAACCGCCGTGCAGGGTGTCGTCGCCCCTGCCACCCTCCAGAGCGTCGTCACCCGAGCCACCGTGCAGGGTGTCGTCGCCCCTGCCGCCGCTCAGGGTGTCGTCGCCATGGTAGCCCTTTTGCGTGCGACCGGCGCCCGCACCCGCGTCATCCCTGCCATCGTCCGGAGCAGTCGTTGCCCTCTGGCCGGTACTTGTGCCGGCCGGCGTGTTGGGAGCCTGACTCGCACCGTATAACGGAGTGCTTTCGCCGGCGTCGGGAAGCAGGAAGTCGTCTGCGCCCAGGGAGTCCGCCGACACACGCGACAGTCTGATCGTGTCGCCGTTGCCGTAGCGGACGACGGTGTCGGCGCCGTCCTGACGGATATCGAGCGCCTCGAAGCCGGTGGAGACCCCATTGAGACGAATCCTGTCGCCCTCCCCGAAATCGCCGACCGTATCGCTTCCGTCTCCCGCCCGGAACACAAAGGTGTCGTTTCCCTGGCCCCCGTACAGGGTGTCGTTGTTCACGCCGCCGTTCAGGGTGTCGTCGCCGGCACCCCCGTACAGGTGGTCAACGCCGGCGCCGCCATCAAGCCCGTCATTGCCGTCCTCGCCCCAGAGCCAGTCGTCGCCGTCGCCGCCCTCCACAAGAGTGTCGTCGCCGCTGCCGGCGTAAAGCCAGTCGACGCCGTCGCCGCCGGTCAGGGTGTCGCCGCCGTCGCCTCCGTACAGGATGTCGTTCCCCGAGCCGCCATCCAGGGTGTCATCCCCGGCACCGCCATCGAGGGTGTCGTTGCCCGACCCGCCAACCAAGGCATCGTCGCCGGCACCGCCGGTCCGTGAAATATCCTGCGCCATTGTTGTTTCGTCTCCTTGTAAGCTGTATGGAGGTAAAATCTGCCTGTCCGCGGCACGGATGGACCAGCGGAGGCCTGATCAACCGCCGGCCGGGATCGTTTCCAGCATCGCTTTTCAGGGTGTCCGTGTCATCGCCGGCACCGCCACGCTACCTGTGCGAATGAAGGTTACCCCCGCCCTCCATTTTTTTCAAGCGCGCCCACTTGATCTTGACGACCCTGCAGGGACAGGAGCCGAGGTCCGAGCCGCAGCTGTCGTCGCACAGGTCGCCCCGGCCACAGACGCCGCCGGGCCATATCCTTGTGGCGGACGAAGGACCGGAACGCCCTCCGGCAGGGTGCGGACGAGGGCATCGTGGCCACAGCAGGACCGGATCGACAGGGACCGACAGGGCCTCGGGGTAGCGCGCGGCACCCAAGCATCCTCGTGCGCGACGCTGCGGCGGTAGCGCATCGACTCGTAACGTGGATCGCCTCGGCCAGTGGCGCGTGGTAGTGGCACCAGACCCGGAACGGATACGGCAGCACCTTGTCGGCGAGTGACGGGCGAAGCCGGTGGTGGTGATGAATCGTCTCGCCAGCGGTGGCGCGGCCGAGCAGCGCGCGCAGCCGCACCCCCGGCCTTCAAGCGGCAGTGTCAGCTGAATGCGGGTTTTTCCCCGGGATAGTGCGCTTCCATGGCCGGGCGGTAACGCTCCATGAGCGCGCGGTTGAGCTCCAGCGGCGGCTGCTGGTCCTCGGGCAGGAGCGGCCGGTACACCACGTCGCCGATCTCTTCCCTGAACGTCTGCGCGGCCCGCGCCACCAGTCGCGGATCCACCAGCAGGTCCACGGCGGTGGCGGCCAGGGTCTTGGCTCCGGCCACGGCTCCCTTGTGGGCAATGGATGTGGCCAGCGAAACGCCCGCGCCCCAGTGGTGGTAGGCGATGCCCGGGATGTTGGACGGAAAGTTCACCACGCCCGACGGCACCACCCAGCAGACGTCGCCGGAGTCGTTGGCGGACACGGACTGCACCGCCTCCCGGAGCGGCGCCACCTGATCGGGCATTCCGGTGGCCTTGACCTGAACCTTGGCCTGCAGTTCGGTGACGAGCTTCTGCTCGGCGTCGGTCCACCGCGGCATGCCCACCGCCTCGATGTTGTTCTGGATCACCTCCGCCAGGGTGCGGTTGCACCGGGTGGGGGCCACCGCGCTCAGCACATTCACCGAGTACGACGTGTCGGTCATGGTGGCGGCGCCCTGGGCGATGCGCCGGGCCTTCTCGAACAGGGCCCGGGCCTTCTCGGCGGTGGCCTCGCGGAAGAACCACCAGATGGTGGAGGTGTTGGGGATGACGTTGGGCTGGTCGCCGCCGTTGCTGATGACCCGGTGGCTGCGCTGGGTAGGCTCCAGGTGCTCCCGCAACTTGTCCCAGCCCACATCCATCAGCACCGCCGCGTCCAGGGCGTCGCGGGCGTTCCAGGGCGCGGTGGCCGCGTGGGCGCTCTCGCCCCGAAAGGTGAACTCGGCGGAGATGAGCGCGTACTGCCGCAGGCCGTACACCGTCCCCAGGTTGGAACCGATGTGATCGTGCAGCGCCGCGTCCACATCCTTGAAGTAGCCGTCGCGCACGAAGTAGGGGCGGCTCACGAGCTGCTCCTCGGCCGGCGCGCCGTAGACCCGCAGGGTCCCCTCGATCCCGAACCGCTCCATGGTCTTCTTGACCGCGACCGCGGCGCCGATCATCACCGCGGCGTTGACGTTGTGCCCTTCGGTGTGTCCCGGCGCGCCGTCGACGATGGGCTTCCGCTCGGTCACGCCCGCCATCTGGGAACTCGACGGGGTGGCGTCGAACTCCGTGTGCAGCGCCACCACCGGCTTGCCCGATCCGCAGGTGGCGATGAAGGCCGTGGGCATCCCCGAGATATTCCTCTCGATCTCGAACCCGGCCCGCTCCAGAATATCGGTCATCAGCCCGGTGGTGCGGAACTCCTGCATCCCCAGTTCCGCGAAATAGAAGATGTTGTCCCCGAGAAGCGCAATGTTGCGCCGGTTCTCCTCGACGACATCAATGACAAACTGCTTCTGCTTCGAAACGGCCATGGTTCCTCCCCCGGAGGCGGCGCGAACGCCCACCCCGTCCATCTGTCCGAAATGACGTCCCGCGATGATATTACAGGGCGTCCGGCGAGTCGAGGCACCGCGCCCGTGCTGTCTTGCCCGGAAGTACCGGACACGATAAGGTCGCTTCCATGGCCGCGAACCGACCGGTGGCAAGGGACGCCGCCACCGCTCTCGCCCACACCCCGGGGCTGGTCCGTTACGGCTCGAAGCCGTTTCGGGAAGCCAGGGCGCGGCCGGAGTTCGCCGGAGAGCTCGCGCGCGCCTTGTGGAGTTGCGACGAAGCCCGCCGCTATCTGCCCAACCAGGTTTTCATCGGCAGCCAGCCGCCCACCCGTCTGTGGGAGGTGGAGCAGCCGTGGTTCGACAAGCTGGCCGAAACAGACGGCGGAGAGCCTCCCTTCGGCCACATCATCGAGGAACGCCGCTTCCTCGCCCTGCTGGCCTGTGCCGACCCGTTCAGGCACGTGCGGCTGCGGGAACGGTTCTGGGAGGAAACGGCGCCGCTGCTGTCGGCCTCGCCGCTCACCGCGCCGCTGGCCTCGCGCGCACCCCTGCTTCTCGCCGACGCCCGGCTGGACGCGGAACTGGAGGCCGCCGGCGCCCTGCCGCTGCTGGCCGGCGGCGAAGATGCGCCCGCGGGCGTCGTCAGGACAGGCCATTCCGAGGACGAGGCGCTGGCCGCGCTGGTGCTGCTGGAGAATCTCTGCTGCAAGGTGTCGGGCGCCCTTGCCCTGCGCGGGTTGTTCGACCGCGCCGGCGGCCTGCGTCCGAGCGATGTCGACCTCGTGCTGAGCTGCTCGGAAGAGGCTGTCGGCGACCGCTACCAGCGCGGCGGCGGCAACATGGCCAAGGCCATCGCCGAGTTCGCCGGCTGCGACCGCAGCACGGGCATCGACATCAAGGACTTCTGCGCCGCCCCCGTTCCCGCCATGGTCATCGCCGCCTCGCTGGTGGAGAGCGGGGTCTTCGACAACGTGGTGGTGGTGGGCGGCGGATCGCTTCCCAAGCTCGGCATGAAGTCACTGTACCAGTTGGAGCAGGGCATGCCGGTGCTGGAGGATGTGCTGGCCGCGGTGGCCGTGTGGATCGGACGCGACGACGGCCACAGCCCGGTGCTGAATCTGCGGGGCGTCGGCCGCCATCCCGTCCGGGCCGGAACCGGCCTCGACAAGCAGTTCCGGGAACTGGTCCTGGAACCGCTGCGGCGGTTGGAATGGGGCGTGGACCGGCTCGACCGGGTCGTGACCGAACTGCACAATCCGGACATCATGGTGTCCGCCAGGGGCGGCGACGTGGCGGCCCGGAACTACAGGATGATGGCCGCCGTGCTGGCGGCGGCCGGGGAGATCCACCGGAGCGACATCGCCGGCTTCGCGCGCGCCAAGGGAGTGCGCGGCTATGCCCCCACCCAGGGGCACATCGCCTCGGGCTTCGTCTACGTGCCCCACGCCCTTCGGGAGATGGCCGCCGGCACCATCCGCAACTGCATGCTGGTGGCCCGCGCCAGCCTGTTCCTCGGCCAGATGACCGAACTGACCGACGGCATGTCCGTGCTGATGGAAACGGCGGATGGCGCAAGATCGTGACCGGCCGTGCGTATCGGTCGGCCGTGCATATCGAACTTTCGTGTCAAACTTGCGGACCCGGGAGGGTATCCGGAAGAGTATCGGGAAGAGAGTATCCAGGAAGCGTATCGGAAAAAACAAGCGTATCCGCAACGACTCTTAACGACGCTTTCAGAAAGTGCCCCCGAAAAGCGGACAAAAACCAGGAGAAGGCCATGACGACAGAACCCATCACCCTCGGCGGCAAGAAACTGATCATCCTCGGCGAGCGGGACGGCGTCCCCGCTCCGGTCATCGAGCAGGCCATCGCGGGACTGGGAGGCGAGGTCGCATACGCCGCCACCCAGTGCTTCGTCTGAACAGCCGCTGGTGCCATGGACCTTGAGGATCAAGGTCGAATCAAGGAACTCGCTGAAGAATACGGAAGGGAAGACATCGTCGTGCTGCTCGGTGCCCCCACCATCGAGAGCAGCCAGATCCAGTTCGAGACCGTCACCACCGGCGACCCCTCCTACGCCGGCCCCCTGGCCGGCGTGGAACTCGGCCTCCCGGCCTACCACGTCTTCGAGCCCGGCGTGAAAGCCGCCATCGACCCCGACCAATACGCCGACCACATCGCGGTACTGGAGATGGGACTGGATGCTGACGCCATCACCGGCGCGCTGGCGGCGATGCGGGAGGGGTAGGCGGAGACCGGGTTGCTCAAGGTCGATGGCCGGGCCGCCTCACCCGGCGTCGAGAATCTCCTTCAGCGTCGTCGCCGGAGGGTATCCCTCCGGGGAGGCCGTGAACTCCGGCGGAACGAAAAGGGGGTTGCCGGGCGACCACAGTTCCACGCTGTCGGCGTGCTCCTCGAAGTACTCCGGGGCCGTCGTCACCCGCAACGGCTCGCTCATGCCCGGAGCCAGCAGCCCGTATTCCCGAGGCCCCATGGGCCGAACCTCGACACCGGGCGGCATGAGTTCGCTCGATCCGATGATCCGGTCCAGATCGTCCATGGTGACGGTGGACCGGGGCCGCACCGGCATGGCGAGATCGCTTTCCGTCACCGCGTCGATATCGAAACCCGCGCGCTGTCTTTCGCCTGCCTCGCGTTCGATGGCGTCCACGATCCTGTGGCGCTCGCCCGCGTCCCGGCCTTCCCGGGCCAGCACGGACTGCGATATCGTTCGAGGCAGGCGGGCCAGGATCGGCTGCAGACGCCCCACCACCGACTCGAACAGGCCGATGCGCTTCCGGAGCGCGCGATAGATGTCGGCCTCGACCGTCCCTTCGTAGTGCAGATTCACGATGCGGATGGTCTCGTTCTTCTGACCCAGCCGGTCGATGCGCCCGATGCGCTGCTCCACCCGCATGGGGTTCCAGGGCATGTCGTAGTTCACCAGGGCGCCGCAGAACTGGAAGTTCAGACCCTCCGCGGCGGCGTCGGTACACAGCAGAATGCCGGCTTCGGCATCGCGAAACCGCCGCCTGGCATCGTCCCGACCGATCCGCCGCCAGACGCCATCGGCACCGGGCACCTCTCCGCCGCGCCCCGAAAAGCACATCAAGCGCGTCTCCGCATCCTTTCCAAGCTCTTCGCGGAGAAAATCCATGGTATCGGTATACTGGGTGAAGACCATCGTCCGGCCGTAACCCTCCTGCTTCAGTTCCTGGAGAACCTCCTTGAGGCGTCCGAGTTTGCTGTCCGGCGGCAGCCGGCCAATACCGGCAAGAAGGCTGTCGATGCCGGCCCGCTCCTCGCCGGCAAGGGCGTCGCGCTCGAATTGCGCCGCCTCATCGACATCGAGAGGATCGTCCGCCGCGTCATCGTCCGGGATATCCTCCTCCAGGTCGGGCCAGGGCACCGGCCCGCCGGCGGCCAGGGCGTCCCGGTGTTTCCGCAATGTCTCGCGCAGTGCAACGAAACTGCTGGCCAGCCGGCGCCGGTAGATGGTCATGACGAATCCAATCGCCGAGCGCTCCTTTTCGCTGGCCAGATTGTAGGTGCCGGCGATGTAGTCCTCCACCGCCTCGTAGATCCACCGCTCATCTTTCGTCATCTCCAGAAAGCGATCCTCGACCCGACGCTCGGCGATGCTGGTTGTCAACCTCCCCGCCCTGAAATAGCGCCGCAGCAGTTCGCGCGTATTGCGCGACACCAGCCGGCGAATCGGCGTCGTCGCCCGCATGATGCCGACCGCGGCCCGGCGTTCCCCGGTCTCCAACTGCCGGCGCGGAATGCTGGCGGCATCGCGCAGCGCCCGCAGAACCTTGTTGGTCTTGAGGCGGGACAGTCCGGCCATGCGCCGCGCCTGGTCCGTCCCGACGTCACCGTAGGCCCGCTCAGCCGACCGGAACAGCGCGGCCATGCGCTCCAGCGCCTCCGCCGAAGGGCTCGGTTTCTCGATGTTGTCGAAGAAATCGAGGAACGCCCCGGAGGTCCATTCCGGCGGCAGACCGAGCAGGTTCAGCAGATCCCAGACCTCGATGGGATGAACCTGCATCGGCGTCGCCGTCAGCAGAACCAGCCCCGCCGTGCGCTCCTTCAATCGCTGCATCAGCTTGAGCAGCGCGTTCGGACCGCCCTCCTTCTGACTGCCCGCACTGCGCCGGCGCGCATGATGCGCCTCATCCAGCACCACCAGATCCCAAGGTTCGGCCTGTTCCAGAAGTTCCACCGCCCTGTCGTTCCGGCGCATCAACTGGCTCGACACCATCACGGCAGGTTCGCGATGCCAGTCCGCGCGCCCGACAGCGCGCTCATGGCGGTCCCGCAACGCCGGCGACGGGTACCATGCCAGCCTGGCGCCATCGTAGATGGGCCAATTGAGATTGAACTTCTCCCGCAGTTCGGTCTGCCACTGTCCCAGGACGGCCTTGGGCGCCAGGATCAGGATTCGCCTGGCGCGTCCGGCGAGCCAGGCCTGACGCAACAGCAGCCCGACCTGAACGGTCTTGCCCAGCCCCACCTCGTCCGCGATCAGCAGCCGGGGCGGCCAGACTGCGCACAGGCGCTCGAAAGCCCTTGCCTGATGGGGCCAGGGATCGACCGCCGCGGTGGCCTCGCCCACCCGCTCGCCGCCGCCCGGACGCGACGGCGCTTCCCGGATGAACGACCAGACCCGGCTTCTCAAGATGTCCGCCGGGGGCAACGCCGGTTTCGCGACCGCCGGCGGCGGCGCGGGATGCTCCGCATCCTTCTCCGCATCCTTGCCTGACAGCTGCTTCTCGAGACGCGCCGGCAAGTCCTTCGCCGGCATGAACCGCATCAGGTCCCGGCGCACGGCGTCGGGCACGTCCAGCACGATCACGCGCCGCGCCTTGCCGGCCCAGATCCGCGCGAAACCGTCCTGCTCCCGATCGACCCTGCCGGGTTCGAGTCCCCAACTCGTAAAGACGCTGATGCTCTCCCAATTGTGCCGCCAACCGGCAGCGGTCTCATTCAGGCTTCCGGTCCAGGCGATCCGGTCGCCGCCGCGATCCTCGATGATGCCGCTCTTCTCATGAAAGATGCCGTCCGCCGGGATCGGCGTATGGTCCGGGTCGCAGGGAACGGCAACCTTCACGTCGAGGAATCCGCGTCCCACCATCCAGGCCAGCAGTTCCAGCGCATCTGCGGAAGCGGCATCGGGAGGTGCAAGGGGAAGGCGGGTCAACCGCTGTTCGACGAGATTGCGGAGATGCGCGCCCCTCTCGATGGCCTCGACCTCGGGCTGTTCCAGAGTACAGCCCACCACGAGCCGCATATGCCCCTTGTTTCGCACCAGCCCTTCGACACCGCGCGCCGCCAGCACCAGAGCGCCCGCGTTGAAGTAGCCGGTCAGCCGGTCGTAGCGCTGCGCGTCCCGGAGCGCGGGAACATAGAAGAGCCTGACGAGATCGCCATCATCTGAAGTATACTTGAGGCTCCATGCACGATCGCCGAGCATGATCAGGATGCGTCGTCCCGCCAGAACTTGAGTTGTTCGGGCTCATTCACCCGGTCGCTGTAGGCGAGACGGCTCAGTTTGTAGAGGACTTCGAAGTCGCTTCCCGAGGCCGCCGCATCGCCTTCCAGAGCGATACCCGTGAACGCCCTGGACACCGGCAGCACCTCCTGCACCGCCTCAAGGGCCGCGAAGAAGCGGGCGTCCTGATCCACCCGCGTGTCGGCCAGCAGTTCCCGGGCCGCGGCCAGGGAGTGCAGTCGCGCCCGATTGGCGCCGTGGTGAATGGCGTCGATCATCCCGCGCGAACCATCCGGAGGGCCGAGCCTCCCCTTCGCCGCCCGGCGTGTGCTGTCCCACAGCAGGATGTCGCTGCCTTTCTTCTCCGCCAGCCGGCCCACGATGTCGCGGTCGAGGTCGGCGCCCACGGCACGGGCAAGCCTCAATGCCTCATCGCTGGAAAACACCGGCGCCCGGAAGGCGTCCCAGGCAAGCACGAAGAAGGCGGTGGGCGGATCCAGATCGGCACGGGCCTTGCGATGCGTCAGTTGCTCCAGGCGCCAGCGCTTGACCTCCCGCCGCGCGGCGTCCAGCGCATCCTCCGGCGTGGCCGCATAAGGATCCCTTTCGTCATCAAGGAGTTTCTGCCGCCGCCCGCGGCGTTCTTCCGGCAACTCCCGTGGCGTGCCGCGCTTGAGCGGCCAGTGGCGGGAGAATTCCTCCAGGGCCGGACCGAAGGAGGCGAGATAGAGATCGACCCCGCGGATCCCCGCCTTCTGAAACTCATCCATCCGCCGGCGGACCGACTCGGCCACCTGCGGTTCCACATCCTCCCAGTAAAGGCCCTGCCCGGCCTCGGTGCGGTCGCCGCGCGGGCGGCAGGCCAGGAAGACCGTGCTGTTGGCCGCCGCCTTGTCACGGATATGGAGACTGCCTTCGGCCTCGGTGTTGACCGGCCAGGACGCGGTGATGACGAAGCCCGCATCCATCAGACCCGTGGCCAGCGCGTCCCAGGCGCCCGTCGCCTTGTGCGTGAACATCAGGGTCAGGATGCCGCCCGGCTTCAGGACCCGGCGGCATTCCGAGAAGATGGCCGCCATGCGCTCCTGGTAATCGCGGCCGGCCAGCGCCTTCGCGCCCTTTTCGCCCCGGAAGCGCGCCGGGTTGGCGACCGCCTCGCTGTCCTTGTCGGTCAGATTGCGCCGGAACAGTTCCGGGAAGATGCGGCCAGCAGTGCGCTTGAGCCAGACATAGAAGAAGTCCGACAGCTCCGCGTACATGACATTGTCATAGTACGGCGGGTCCATGACGACAGCGTCGATGCTGCCGTCCTCGATATGGTCGAGGCTGTCACCGGGCTTGCAGGAGATTGTTATTGGGGGGGGGGGGGGGGGTACGCGGTAGAGGTCACCATCGCCCTTGCTGTTGGGCTTGGGGCGAACCAGCGACACGAGTTCATCGATGCATTTGGCGGTCTGGCCGATGGCCCAATCGTAGCCGACGCCGGCGACGAGAGGAGCCATTTCGGCGTAGGACCATTTGAATGCAAAATCGTGGCGATCAAATTTACCAACAACGACCTGCCGCTGCGCATCCCAACGGGTCATTCGAGAATTGAAATTCAAGAGCTTGTCGAGCGAGAACGCCAGATACCCATATGCTGCCTGGCGCACATCGGTCAGCGCCCCATCTTCCCGATCGGCCTCAAACATCTCACGAAACACCTCGACGCTGGTGCCGTGGCACAGAAGCTGGCGCGGCGAGAACAGGTCGCGCCACAATGGCATCCCGTACTGTATGGGACGGTCGTCGTTGCTGACCTCGGGAAATCGTTCGCTCGGCACCATGTCGAGCGCCTCCCATTCGGACAGCTTTTCGGCAAGCCGCGCCGCGATGTCGGCGCTGTTGTCGTCCTCGGGCTGTGGTGCCCGGTAGCCGCGAACCTCCCTTTCCTTGCCCCGCCTGCCGGACTTGAGAATCTTGCCCGGCACGCGCTTCTTGTAGACGACGGCATAGAGTTGCTCGCCCATCCGGCCAGCCTGGGCCTGCCGCTTGATCTCGTCACCGTCGATGACGCGGCCACAATCCTTGTAGGGGCAGACGCCGTCACCCCGAGAGACCGTACCGGGAGACTGCTCCTTGGCGGAATGGACGATTTCGAACGAGCAGACGCGGCCCGCCGTACCAGGGCCGGAAGCAAGGTTCGGACTGAGCCGCACTCCCGTTCCGTCTGGCGCCAACCGCCAGTTCGGCGAAAGCGGGACGAGTCCGGCGCAGTACGGGCAGATGACCGTGCGTGCCCAAATGTAACCGTCGGATCGGGTATTGTCTCCGGGCTCCGACGGAAACGTCCCGGCAAGCCGTTCACGTACCTTCTGCGTGAATTCGGCACCAAGACTTCTGAAAGAACTCCCGACGCCAGCACCACATCTGGCTGGCCATTCGAGTGTCGCACGCTCAATCAGCGCGGCAACCGGATTCAGATCATTGGCCAACGTTTCGAGCCCGAGCCGAACGGACTCGAAAGGCACACTGCCGCCACCAGCGGTCGGGTCAAGGATCGTGGCGTCGTTTACTGACTCTTCGGCCAACCAGTCCCTGTCTTCTTTATTCGGTACATGGCCGAACGCTCGCCGATAGCCATAGGCATCCGCCCCCAGCCGTTTCCCTTCTCGGGTTGCAATGGCGATCCGTTGCTTTGCCTTGACCGGATCCCCGTGAATTCCCAGCACATGCAGGAAATTCTCGTGATCCGCATCCGCCGGCAGCAGCGAAGCCAGCACCGCCGCCCGCGACGCCACCAGCGGCCGACGCGCCCACCAGACATGGAGACGGTTCGGGGCAGGGAACGGCGTCATCGGCGTCCGCTCGCGCGTGCTCTCGATACCAAGCTCCGCAATCGGCAGCCAGCGCTCGATCAGGCGGGTGTCGGGCATCTGCGTGTCACGCAGCATGGTCAACAAGGCGGCCGGCGCCGCCGAACGCTTCCACTGTCCACTGGCTGTCCGCTACAATGGGCCGCCGCAGCCGAACCATGGCCGTGTCGCCCGCCGGCCGTCGAATACGCAATCCGCTCTCGCGCAGGGTCTTTTCCACTACCGTGTTCCCATGCCTGAACCTCGCTTGCCCGGACGGACTCTTGTTGGTGATCCAGGCATTCGGTGTCGCTTCCGATACGCGCCTTGCATCTTCCGAGGTCGGCAACACCCGACCACCCCGGCGCCAGGGCGTGAGGACCGCAAAAGGCTCGACTTGGAGCATCTGTTGCCACACTTCCGGTTCATTTGCGTTCGCCGAGCCGTGATGCGGCACCTTGAAGACCGAGGCCTTGCCTGGAGGACGAGCCGAATCCCCGAGAATGACCCCCCATCCCTGCCTTTCCAGGTCGGCGCCAAGAAGAAGCCGGATTGCATCGCATTCGACCCACAGTGCAACCGCCGCCTTGTTCGGGGAAAGGCTTGGAATATGTCTCTTGTTTCCACGAACAGGAGGAACCAGTCTGCCGACGGACTTCAGAAACTCCTGAAAAACACCGTCATCGGGCGAAAGCGCCCATAGCCGGCAGTCATGCCGCTGGAACACGACCCTGTTCGCGATCGCGTGGACCGGCTTCTTCATTTTGTCCCGGAAAAGCGAAAATACGTCGTGCAGCTCGCGCAAGCCCGAACCGGTATCCGAGATACGATTCCCTTCGAGCGCGCCTACCATGGCGAGAATTTCTCCCTCGCAAAGCGCGCTGGCGCAGCAGAACGCCGCATCGGGACAGGTTTCGAGTATTCGCGCAAGCCCGCGGATATGGTCGTCGTGCCAATGCGTCGCGATGACCATTTCGACCGAACCTGCGGGTTCGACGCCAATGCTGTCCAGATATCGTAGTGCCGCTGGCGTACCGTCGAGGTCGGCGCAGGAATCGACAACGACCCACGCACCACCGCCAAGATGCATCACGATGCTCTCTCCAAACCCCGGGCCAAGAAGCACAAACTCGAACTCCCCGGGTCCTGGAGGCCCTCCGACGTTGGTCACCGCTCGAAAGCCGATACCACCGACTCCGCCCACTCCCGACCCTTTCGGAGATCGCCTTCAGTCATCCTGGGCAGGTCGCGAAAGACGATCTGGGAAATCCGTCTTCGCGTTCCTTCGATTGAGCGCTCGTATCCGATCACCCAGCGAAATATGCTGCCGACGACCATCCGTGAGGCATCGGATTCGGAGATCTCGGTCAACGGAATCTCCGCCTCTTCGCTTTCATGCGAGTGGCCTGCAGCCAAATCGGTCAGCCGTGCTGCAAACTTGTCCTCGCCGATATCGACGACATAGCCTTCCCACTCCTGCAAGGCGGACAACGTAGCCCTTGGGGGAACGGCTGGCGGTCGTGGCGAAAGGTTTACAGATTGGGGCTGCCTCGCACTGTTCGACATCCGCAGCATTGAACCGGGATCACCCGCGTCGTCCTGCCCCCCGGAAACAGTGGTCGTCGCGTCGCCCTCGTCCGTCAGCGCACGATCCACTGCTTCTTTCACTATCCGAAGGCGGACGTCGGCTTCGAACCCGCTTTCTTCGGTGGCCATATCGAGGCGACGTGCGGTCGCAGACTGCGTGGACTGATTCATGGACACTTTCCTCTCAATTGGTCACCAGGGACATCACGTGATCGATGATCTCATCCGCGCGGCGGATCGACGAATCGAAGCCGTCCTCAACGAACCTGAGGAGTTCCGCGCGGGCGTCAGGATCAGCATCAGCAGCCGATCCGCCGATCGCGTAGTGGTCGTTGACTCCGACATAGACCCCCAGACGCCTGTCATTGATACGAACAGATGGCTCAACCTTCACGTTGATCTGTCCGCCTGGCGGCCTTCCCTCCGGTCGGGTTTGGCTCATGGTGAGCGAGACCATCCCGCCATGCTCCCCGTCCAGACCGAGTTTTCCTGCAACTTCCCCCCACGCCTCTGGTGG
Source organism: uncultured Binatia bacterium (SeqCode) (assembly GCA_964291295.2). Taxonomy (GTDB): domain Bacteria; phylum Desulfobacterota; class Binatia; order UBA9968; family JAJDTQ01; genus JAJDTQ01. Next base: position 488,617 of record OZ219754.1, read on the forward strand.
CGCAAGTATTCTGCCTGCCCGATCCCGCGCGGCCGAACTGGCCGCCCGAAAATGGACGTTGCGATTGATGCCGATGGCACTTATGGGGGTGTGACAGAGCTGTTCTCGGAAAACACGCACCACGAAGTCTCGCACCCGAATGTTCGGCGCTGATTGAGTCGCGGCATGGAAGTGGTCGGGCGTGACCTGGAGTTGCAACCATTCCGTGGAAAACGAAAGAATTTGAGGATGCGCAATCTGCAACTCGGCGTTATCCGCGGCACTTCGCGGCAGAAAGTCTTGCAGGGCGAACCAGGCGGGAGTAAGGATCGCCGGATTGAAATTTCCCAACAGTACGATGCTTACTTCACTGATCTCCGGCTCGATCCGCATCACGCTCATCCGGTTACCCCTTCGACTCCGTCAACAGACACCGCAACGCGGTCAGCACCCGCCTCGGACGCCAGCGGTACATGGCCATGCCAAGCCAGTATGCCGCCTCCTCGCGTCCCATCGCCTCGACTCCATCAACCACCGTTCTCATGTTGCCGCGACTGCGCATCGGCGCAAGTGCCCGGAAGGGGATTCCCGACGCTCAGTCACAGGGTCGTGCATGCCCTGTCCTCACCTTCAGTGGACGCACCGACAGCTTCAAGGTCTCGAAGCACTTGAAATGCCGCAAATCAATCCGTGTGATCACCCAGGACCTCTCGAAGCATTTCATGAGCCATATGGAACCGGGCTTTCACTTTTCTGGTGTCGTTGGGTCCATAGGTGATGGCGGTATTGAATTCTTCATCTCCCAGGAGTCGATAGACAGCCTCGCGTACAACGTCCGCCGATGAACGGACGCGGTGTTCTTCGTAGCGGGAAAGCCCTGTGGACATGACATCCCAGAAAGAGGCGTTCAAGACCGAACGTCTCTCCTGCCCCGGTCCGTGTTTCCGGAAAGCGAAGCGGCCGAACAACAACAGATTGTTGACAAGACCTCGGTGGAACCGGGCAGAAACCTCCGACAGCTGCGTCTCGGTCATTTCGTTCATCCGGCGCAGGCAGTCGGCAAGAAACTGGTCCATGTCTCCACGATATTCGGCCAGGCTCAGCAGCTGAAATGCACAAAACCGGTTGACGAACTCCCGGTCCCGCATGGTCTTGTCATCCAGGCTGTCTCCGGTCGCCTGCACGAAGATGTCGGTTTGCGCTTCGCGCTTGAGAAAACGTGTGCCCGCGCCCATGAACAGGGAGTTCCTCATCTGTTGCCGGGTCAATTCGGCACCCGAATTCACTCTTTCGAAAATATCCAGGCGAGCGCGGTCCGGCACTCTCGAGTCGATGATGTAGAAGATGAGGTTACAGTCCTCGACGCGGTTCTGGATCTTGGAGGAGAGATCGCGAAATCTCTGGCCGTCGAGTTCCCTTCTGTCGGGAAGCTTGAGCTTCAGCTCGTTCTTCACGAAGCAACGGAAGGTAGAGAGACGCTGCAAGCCATCCACGACCACCATGCGCCCATGATCGTCCTCCGCCATGTAGAAGACCGGCAGGGGTATTCTCATGATAACCGACTCGATGAGCTTGCTCTGTTTGTCCACCGGCCAGATGAAGTCGCGCTGGAAGTCCGGATCCATGACATAGTTGGACTGGTCGATGCGCCGGATGACGTCATGGATGGTCCGGGTCTCGTGTCGGATCAACAGATCGTCCAGGGGATAGTCACCCCACGACGCGCCCCGTTGATCCAGACCTTCCGGTTCTTCGTCCTTGATGGACTGACCCCGCGTTGCCTCTTCTATCGTGTTCGCGTCACTCATGGCTTCACTGCTATCGCTTCGGCTCCGTCAACAGGCAGCGCAACGCGGTCAGCACCCGTCGCGGGTGCCGGCGGTGCATGGCCATGCCCAGCCAGTATGCCGCCTCCTCGCGTCCCATTGCCTCGACTCCCTCGGCCACCGCTCGCATGTTGCCGCGGCTGCGCATCGGCGCCAACGTGCGGAACAGAAGACCCAGCACCAGGGCGAGATCCTCCGTCAACGCATAGCCCCGCCTTGTCGCATCGACCCGCCGGCCAAGCTTGACGCCGGCCTGCGACAACCTTCTCAGCACCCGGTGCTCCACCAGTTCGAGATTGCGGCCCCGAAGCCCGGCGACGCGCAGCGCGGTGGTCACGTGGGGCGAGGCGGCCGCGGGCAGTTGCCAGATCTCGTATTCCGCGTCCACCGGCCCATGACGCCGTACCCGCAACTCGTAACGCGGCGCGGAGTCGGGTGTCTCGACCTGCGATATGCGTTCCAGCCGCGCCATCTAGGGCCTGGCCCTTGCCGTGGCCGACACGTACGCGGCACCGCTCGCGAATCGGCTCAGCCGTTCGGTGAGCTTTTCCGCGGCGTCGCCTTCCATTGACAGCCCCTTCTCGAAGGTCAACTCGAATCCCGCTTCCAGCGTTCTCGAAACGGCGTCGCGCAACTGCGGCTCGACGAACTCCCGAACCGGCTGCGCATCCGACACCGGTCCACGAAACTCCAGTTCCAACGATCCGCCGTCACGGGTCTCATAGCCGCCGGTGAGGGCGACGGTCTTGTCCGCCCCGGACACGGCACCCACGACCCCCAGCAGCCGGAAAGCGTCGCTGACCTCGAACATGCGGATGGTCAACACCGCGATGGCCTTCACATTCCGCGTGCGGGCCTGTTCCCACAGCCGCACAAGCGCTTCCCGGAGGACACCCTCCGCAGTGAAAGCGTCGGGCGCGGCCGGACCGGGGCCGACGGGCGCCGGGTCCCATCCATCCCCCGTCGGGTCGTGTACTGCACCCCCGCCGTCCGGGTCCGCTGAAGGCTCCGGCGGTTCAACCGGTTTCCGCGGCCAGAGACCATGATGCTTCGCCCAGGCCATGGTGAGGATCGTGGACTGCTCGTCGATCTCGATCCTTGACGCCGGGTCTCCGGGGCCGCACAGCATCTCTCCGCGCTGGTACACATATTCGCCCTGCTCGACGCCATTCCGCACGCCGCGAACGAAGACGTCGTCGCCCACCAGGATCGGCAGCGCCGGGTCCCTGCGGAACTCGTCCCGCAGCGACAACGTCGAGAGTTGTCCCTGCTTGAGCGGCGTCCGGTCGCGCACATAGGCCGGCGAATCCGGTTCGTCTTCGGACAGCCGCAGTTTCTTTAGATCGCGCAGTGCCCGCACGATCTGTTGCTGCCCCGCACCCGGCCGGTCGGACGCGGCATGGATGTCGATGGCCGAATGCGCCAGATCCACCTCGCTCGCGCCGACGCGGTTGCGGGACGGGTAGAAGACATGCCGGTAGCACTGTTGAATGGCGATGGCGAGTTCCTGCTCCGACCGCGCCTTCAGCTCGCGCACCTGGGCCTGCTGGTGCTCCGCCAGTTCCACAAGCCGGTCCGGCTTCTTCATCTCCCCCAGCGCCAGCCGCCGATACGTCTTGCCGCGCATCTCCTCCTTGCGCTCCTCGTCAGCGACCACAAAGATCAGATTGTTCCGGAGCGCCCGCAAGGCAGCGCCCTCCGAACCCTTCCTCGTATGGATGCGCTCGATCAATTCCGGCACGCGCTCCACCGAGGCGCCCACCGTCACCGCCTCGTAGCCCAGGACAACCAGCTTGGGACGACCGTCCGCCACCTCATCGGCCACGTCGAACGGGCCGCCGGGGAACGGCACCGCGTCAAGCGTGTCGCCCTCGAATATCTGCCTGATCCGGTCGTTCAGTTCCGCACGCGCTTCTCCGGCATCAATGTGGTCCTCCGTCCGGCGGATCATCTGCCGCAGATTCGCCTCGGCCAGGAAGCGCATCGGCGCACCGGGGCGGTCGTCGAGATAAGCCGACTCGGCAATGAACTTCTTGCGCGCCTCCTCGATGAAGCTGATGTCCGCGGCGGGTCCCAGCACCGACCAGCGCAGCCGCTCCGGAGAAATCCCCTTCAGGGGTTCGTTGAAGGCAAGCGAGTGCATGAAGACCGTGCGAGCGACATGGCACGCGTAAGGCGGCAGGCCGCCGTGGTGAGCCGCATCGATCTCCTGGGCCAAGGCCTTCTTCCCGGCCGATCCGGCGGAGATGTCGTTGGAGATGGCCGGCCCATAGGCGGACTGCCCGAGCCGCGTCACGATCTCCCGACGGATCGGCTCGTGGCCGGGGTCGATGTGGTGCAGGTGAATGGCTGTCGCGTCGCCGGGCTTCTCCTCCCAAAGGTGCGCCACGGTACGCGCCAGCAGCCGCAACATGCCCCGCACGCGCTGGAAATTGCCGAGCGTCGCCGTCTTTGCCGTCAGGGTCTCCAGGACTTCCGGATGCAGGGGCCAGCTCGAACGGAACGCCTCGCCGGTCTCGGACCGGACCGCCCTCTCCGGCAACGCCCCCTGATGGGCGTTCCACTGCGCCCGATAGGCATCGGCCGCCGCATCCGCGGCGGCCTCGTCGATGGATTCGAACAGGCGGCGGCGCAGCACCTGAGCCGTCTCGTCCTCTTCCGTGGGGTTCAGCAGCGTTGCCTTGCGCGCCGACACGCTTTCGGCCTCGGCCATCCGGTCCGCGATGAACTGGTTTTCGTCGCTGTAGGCATCGGTGGTCCGTCCCTCCTTGCCGATGGCCAAGGTGTAGACCAGAACCGCCTGGGGCGTGCTTTCCACAGCCTTGAACAGCGAGGTCAGGAACGCCGTCAACTGGTCGCGGGCGTTGTTCCCGACGCTGTGGACCTTGCGCAGGTAAACCGAAAGCTCGTCGAGCAGAATCAGGGCGGGTTCGCCGCCGAACAGCTCGCGCAGGGTCTCGGCACCCGGTGCGATACGGCTCTCATCGCTCCGGCGCACCCGCTCGTACCCGTCCCTGCCGCCCAGCGCGGAGGCCATCTCGCCCCACGGGGTGTAGGCGAGATGGCCCTGTTCCATCCTGCGGCCATTGGCCGGGTCGGCGTTCTCGCCGTCAAAGGCGGCGATGCGTACCCGCCGGTGCGGCAGACGTGCGGGGTCGACGAAATCCGCCATGTTCGGCACATCGACTCCGCTGCGCGCGGCATGGCAGAGTGCGATCAAGCCGTGGGACTTGCCGCCGCCATAGGAGGTATCGAGTCGGAATATCGACGCGGCCTCCCCGCCCGCGCCGCTCAATCGCCCGCACACATTGTCGAGGAGATTCCTGAGCCCCCGGGTCGGGTAGGTGTTGGCGAAGAAGCGTACCGGATCAATGTAGTCGGCGGCGCCCCTGCAGGCGATCACTTGCGCCAGATCGGCCGCGAAATCGGCCTCCGTCACCACCCCGGCCAGAACGTCCGGACGCGGACGGCAGGTTTCGAATATCGTCGGGACGTTCATCGCTGACTCACCGATCGCTTACCCCAAGCGCCCCGCATCGTCAAACGACCCGAGCCGGACCCCAACCGGGGTTTCGTCCCCGGAACGGGGAACTCGGCCGCGACATGCGAATCCACCGATCCATGGACCGACCCGGCCGATCCACGCGGACAGCTGTTCGCGAACGGATGAGCCAACGGAGGGCTTCCGAGCGGATGCGGGAGTGCATACGGAACGAACCGGGGGTGTGACGTTCCGGGGTTTGACGTTCGCCGCCGGGGACCCCTATCTTTGCAGCCATGTTTGCGCTGGGATCCTGCCTGAGACGTGTCCACGCCCGTGCCGCGAAGCGCTGGGCCGGAGAAGTCGAGCGGTGCGTGACGGTGGACCATCTCCGCCAGGTGATGGAGCGGCGCGTGCCTCCCATCGTCCGGGAATACTACCGCGGGGGTGCCGACAACGAGATCACCCTCCGGGACAATGTCGCGGCGTTCGAGAGGGAACGGTTCAAGCCCCGATCCGGAGTGCACCTTGATTCGGTGGAAATGCGCACCGAAATTCTCGGACACCGCATCGACCTCCCGGTGCTGGCAGGCCCCATCGGCAGCCCCAGGATGATCTGGCCCCGCGGCGAGGCGGCCGCGGCCAGGGCGGCGGGCGATGCCGGCACCATCTGTACGCTCTCCACGTTGACCGGGACCGACCTGGAGGAAGTCCGGGCCGCCTCGAAGGGGCCTTGCTGGTTCCAGCTCTATCTGGTGGGCGGTGCGGAAGTGGCGGCACGGGGAATCGAACGGGCCAGAAAGGCGGGCTATTCGGCTCTCCTTCTCACCATCGACACCGCCGTCCCCGGAAACCGCGCCCACCACGAGTGGATGGGCGCGTCACGGGCCATCAACGGCACCCCGGTCCAACGACTCGGATTCGCACCTCAGATGATCCGGCATCTCTCCTGGCTCGTGAGCTACCTCTCGGACGGCGGGATGATGCAGTTTCGCAACGTCATCCTGAACGACGGGACCCCCATGCCGTACACGGATATCGGGACGCAACTGCGCGCCTCCGCCGCCACTTGGGAGCATCTGCCCTGGGTGCGGGAAATCTGGGGTGACAGGCCCGTGATCATCAAGGGCGTACAGTGCGTCGAGGATGCGGAACTGGCGGTGCTACATGGAGCGGACGCCATCGTCGTCTCCAACCATGGCGGGCGTCAGATGGACCGCGTTTACCCGACCCTGTACATGCTGAAGGAGATTGCCCCCGCTCTGAAGGGTTCCGGGATCAAGGTGCTGCTGGACGGGGGCATCCGGTCCGGCGCCGATGTCGTCATCGCCCTGGCGCATGGAGCCGATGCCGTCCTTGCCGGACGGGCATACGTATACGGACTCGGCGCGGGCGGCGAAGCGGGCGTTCGCAGGGCATTCGCCATACTGAAAAGAGAGATCGAAGACACCCTGCGCCTTCTGGGTTGTGGCTCGATTCACGACCTGAACGCCGCCACCCACCTCCTGCCGCATCCTTTCACGTAGAGCCGGCCGCGAGCCGTTCCCGCCGTCCTCCACAGGCACGGCCCGGCCTCCGGCTCGCCAGCGACAGACCAGTTCCCGGTTGCCATCGACGAATTCTACGCCATTTCGCGCAATCAAACCCATCACTTCACGAACTGACGTGAACTGATGGGTTTCGCGAACCGACGGGTTCCATTGGACATGAGCACCCCGAATATTGCATGATCCCTCTGGTCTTGGTAGAAATTCAATATTGTTATGTTTTCAGTGGATTCTGGCATCATTCTATTATCAATTTCGCGGTCCGTGAAGAGTTCGTCAAGTCCCGTATGGCCATTCGACGGCGCATGAGGGGAACAGTTCATGGGTAGACCGAAGGAATTCGACGAACACGCCGCCCTGATGAAGGCCATGAGGCTCTTCTGGGTCCATGGATACAAGGCGACGTCGATACAGGATCTTGTGGACGGCATGGGGATAGGCCGGGGCAGCCTGTACGGAACTTTCGGCGGGAAACGCGCCCTCTTCATCAGAGCGTTGCGCCACTACGATCAACAGCGCGCGGGTCTGCTGAAAGAGATCTCGACATCGAACCCTCCACGCCGGGCGGTGCTGACTCCCTTCGAAGCGGTCGCGGACTCGGTCCTGGACGAAGGTACCCAGGACGGCTGTTTTCTGGTCAACACCGCCCTTGAACTTTCCGCTCACGATGCCGAGATCGGATCCATGGTTGCCGACGGTTTCGCCGACGCGGAAGACTTTTTCCGGACCACGATTGTACGAGGCCAAGCCTCCCGAGAGATCTCGGTCGGCGTGGACGCGGCTTCCATGGCGCAACTCCTCCACACCCTGCTGCTCGGCATGCTGGTGCTCGCGCGCAGCCGCCCCGAGCAGGTGCTGCTACGGTCCATCGTCAGACAAGTCGGCGAACTGGTACCCGAGCCGGGCCAGGATACCGCCCCTTCCCCCGCCCACACGCCCTGATATACCGGCGGTGCCGGCCCGGTCCCGGTTCCGTTCACCGGGACACGCCTTGTTTCCAGTATCTTGCCCGACAGCACCCAGGCGGCCCCGATCCCTGCTCGCTCACGGTCCCCGATGCTCTGGACACGCCTGACCATGCGCGGCGGTTTCCATCATCAGGGTTTCACCATGGGCTTGCCCGGCATGACTTCGCCATCAGGCGTCATGCCGCCCCCGGTGGGCACGGTTCCTTTGAAACGAAAGGTGGTGGGGAAACACCGGTGCGGACGGCCTGCTGTACGGCATCGGAAGGCTGCGGACTGCGCTGCCGTGCGTCTTTCCCTCTGCCCCTCCGCCGCCCGGATGCTGAAGAAGCCGCCGCTGAACGTGCTCGTGTATGCTGCCGTCATCGCTTCTCGTCAGACCGACAGCTCCGATCACTGGCTCCTGTTGCCCCTTGAGCACGGAGACATTGTCAGCCGATAACGTATCCTCGATGATGGTGCCTGGAGCGTGGCGTGGCGGTCCGGATCGATCCTGACGGTGTTCGGCGCAAAAATCGCCGTCACCGTTCGCCGTCACGGTCGCATCGGAAGCCCGATCATGAATACCATCGGGATCATGGAAACCGGGCACCCCGCGATCACGCGCGGCAAACCCAGGGGCAGGAATGTTGCCGGGGCATTGTGCCGCCCGCATCTGCCTTGAGATTCACCCCTGGGTCCAAGTTGACATGCTTGCAGCCTGGCGCCGCATCTCCGGTCGGTGAATTCGACCGGATCGCGCATCAGCCCGGGAAGCCGCGGGTACTCCGCGGCCTGTGTTCCTGCTACGGCATCGGCGGGAATGGCGCAGCCGCGGGACTTCCCCGTATCCCTGTCCGACCAAGCCAATGGGCCGTGTCCCTGCGCACCTCCGACCGCGCGGGCTTGCCGCACTCTCAATACAGCGCCTTGGGCGGATCCTGGCGAAAGCCGCCGATGCCCGCAACGGTTCACCGCGCTGTTCGATGAGGTCATTGCGGCCGGCGGCAGCCACGCCCGACTCCCTCCGTATCCGAAAGCCCTTCCAGGAAATCCCGCCCGGAGTCGGGAAACGCCCCCCGCGGTCTGCCGGCGGCGCGCCCCGGTGCCGAGGCCGAAAGAGCGCCCGGGGCGCCGCTGGCGCGGCACCCCGGCGAAGCGGCATTCGAGGGCCGGCGATCAGCCCAGGAAGTCGAAATCCGCCTCGGTCAATTGCGAGACCTGAATCCCCTCGACCACGATCGAGAACGTATTGTCGGGGTCGCCGATCACCGTGTCCTCGCCGCTTTGCTTGATGTCGAGATCGGAGAACTTCAGGCCGCCCTTGATGACGATGATGTCCTGCCCGTCCTCGAAATCGCGGATGTGGTCGGTTTCGGATTCGTTGTCGAAAACGAACCGGTCGGCACCTCGGCCGCCCAGCAGCGTGTCGTCGCCCCGGCCGCCCTCAAGGGTGTCGTCGCCCTGGCCGCCTTCAAGGGCGTCGTTGCCGGCCCCACCGTTGAGGGTGTCGTCGCCGCCGTAGCTGTAGAACCAATCGTCGGCGCCGGTGCCGTTGAAGGTGTCGTCACCCTGGTCGCCCATGAAAGAGTTGCCGCGGAAGGAGTTGGGTTGGAAGATGAAGTCGTTTTCGTCCAAGGTGTGTGCCGACACGCCCGACAGGGTGATGGTGTCGCCGTCGCCGTAGCGGATGACGGCGTCGGCGCCGTCCTGCTCAATGACCAGCGCCGCAAACTCGATGGTTCCAAAGGGGAGTCCATTGCCGCCGTTGCCAATGAATTCGATCCTGTCGCCTGCCCCGAAGTCGGTAATGGTATCGTGCCCATCTCCCCGCGAAGAGAAACGGAAGGTGTCGACGCCCCGGCCGCCCGTCAGCGTGTCGTCGCCGTCGTCGCCGTTCAGCAAGTCGCCGCCGGCCCCACCGTCGAGAGTGTCGTCGCCGAACCCGCCATTCAGCCCGTCATCGCCGTCGCCACCCGTCAGCGTGTCGTCGCCGAACCCGCCGTAAAGCCTGTCGTCGCCGGCCCCGCCGTTGATGGTGTCGTCACCGCCCTTGCCGGAGATCATGTCGTTTCCGAACCCGCCGTTCAGCGTGTCGTCGCCGTCGCCGCCGTTCAGCTCGTCGCTGTAGAAGAGAAAGTCGTCGTCGCCCAAGGAGTCCGCCGACACGCCCGACAACCGGATCGTATCGCCGTCGCCGTAGCGGATAACGGCGTCGGTGCCGTCCTGCTCAATGACCAGCGCCGCGGACGCGCCGGACACGCCATCGAAGCGAATCTTGTCCCCCGCTCCGAAATCGGTGATCGTGTCGGTTCCATCTCTCGCCTGGAACCTGAAGATGTCGTTACCCTGGCCACCCTCCAAAGTGTCATTGCCGGTGCCGCCGTTCAGCGTGTCGTCGTCGTCGCCGCCGTTCAGCGTGTCGTCGCCGTCCTCGCCGTACAGATGGTCGTCGCCGACCCCGCCGTTCAACGTGTCATCGCCCTCGCCGCCGTATAGACGTTCGTACCAGGAGCCGTCGTTGTCGCCGCCGTTCAGCGTGTCGTCGCCCTCGCCGCCGTATAGATCGTCGTCGCCGTCGCCGCCGTTCAGCGTGTCGTCACCCTCGCCGCCGTATAGATCGTCGCGGCCGTCGCCGCCATCAAGGGTATCCTCGCCGTCGCCACCGCTCAAGCTGTCCTCGCCGTCGCCGCCATTCAACGTGTCGTCGCCCTCGTCGCCGTATAGATTGTCGCGGCCGTCGCCGCCATCAAGGGTATCCTCGCCGTCGCCACCGCTCAAGCTGTCCTCGCCGTCGCCGCCATTCAACGTGTCGTCGCCCTCGTCGCCGTATAGATTGTCGCGGCCGTCGCCGCCATCAAGGGTATCCTCGCCGTCGCCACCGCTCAACTCGTCGTCGCCGTCGCCGCCGTCCAACGTATCCTCGCCGTCGCCACCGCTCAACTCGTCGTCGCCGTCGCCGCCGTTCAGCGTATCCTCGCCGTCGCCACCGCTCAACTCGTCGTCGCCGTCGCCGCCGTTCAGCGTATCCTCGCCGTCGCCACCGCTCAACTCGTCGTCGCCGTCGCCGCCGTTCAGCGTGTCGTCGCCCCTGCCGCCCCGGAGGTCGTCGTCGCCGCCGCCACCGTTCAACTCGTCGTCGCCTTCGCCGCCGTTCAGCAAGTCTTCGCCGTCGCCCCCGTCCAGCGTGTCGTCGCCGTCGTGGATATTGACGCCAGGCGGGACGTCGGAAGACAGGATGAAGTCATCTGCGCCCAAGGAGTCCGCCGACACGCCTGTCAGCCTGATCGTGTCGCCCCTGTCGCCGTAGCGGATGACAGCATCAGCGCCGTCCTGCTTGATGACCAGACCCGCGAACCCGCCGGACACGCCGGCGATCTCGATCCTGTCTCCGGACTTGAAGTCGGTGATCGTGTCGGCGCCGTCCACGATTGTGAATACGAAGGTGTCCGCCCCCGCGTCGCCCGTCAGCGTGTCGTCACCCCTCCCTCCCCGCAGCCTGTCGTCGCCCTCGCCGCCCACCAGCGTGTCGTCGCCGAACCCGCCATCGAGCCTGTCGTTGCCCGCGTCGCCCGTCAGTGTGTCGTCGCCCCTGCCGCCCTGCAGCGTGTCGTCGCCCTCGCCGCCCACCAGCGTGTCGCCGCCGTCCCCGCCAAGGAGCCAGTCTCTGCCCTTGCCGCCTTCGCGGGTGATGCCGGGCGCGTTTTCATCGACTTCATCGCCGCTGGGCGTTATCCACGGCGGCGCAGAGCGTCCGGAGACTGTGATGTTCTCGTCGAAGACCAGAAAGTCCGCCGACACACCCGACAAGGTGATGGTGTCGCCGTCGCCGTAATGGATGACGGCGTCGCCGCCGACCTGTTCGATACGCAGCGATGCGACCAGCGATTGGACGTTGCCCGTTATCCTGATCGTATCGCCTTCCCCGAAATCGGTGATCGTGTCGTGCCCGCCTCCCGCACGGAAGTTGAAGGTATCGTCGCCCTTGCCGCCCGTCAGCGTATCGTCGCCGACATGGCCCCAGAGCCTGTCGTCGCCGTCACCGCCGTCGAGCGTATCGTCGCCGCCACCGCCGCCGATAGAGTCATTGCCGTCGCCGCCATAGATCGTGTCGTCGCCGTCATCGCCTTCGAGCGTATCGTCGCCGTCGCCGCCGTCGAGCGTATCGTCGCCGTCGCCGCCATAGATCGTGTCGTCGCCGTGCCCTGCGCCCCCGTCCTGGCCGTCGCCATGAATCCAGTCGTCGCCGCCGCCGCCATGGATCTCATCGTCGCCGCCGTAGCCATGGATCTCATCGTCGCCGCCGTAGCCCCAGATATAGTCGTCGCCGGCGCCGCCCGTCAGCGTGTCATCGCCAGCGCCACCGAAAAGGAAATCCCTGTCGTCGCCGCCCGTCAGCGTGTCGTCGCCGGCGCCGCCGTTGAGGGTGTCGCCCGGATTGTTCGTGGTCTCGACAGTGCCGGGCGGGTCGCCTGCGCTGGCACCGTAAGCGACTTTTTCGCTGCCGGCGACGGCAGGCAGGATGAAGTCGTCCTCGCCCAAGGAGTCCGCCGACACCCCCGACAGGGTTATCGTATCGTCGCCGTCCCCATAACCGATGACGGTATCGTCCCCGTCCTGATCGATACGGAGCGCCGCGAACCCGCCCACCACGCCATCAAGGCGAATCCTGTCGCCCGCCCCGAAATCGGTGATGGTGTCGGCGCCGTCCCCCACCTCGAACACGAAGGTGTCGGCGCCGCGACCGCCCGTCAGCGTATCGTCGCCGTCGCCCCCGCTCAGCGTATCCGCGCCATTGCCGCCCCTCAGCGTGTCGGCGCCGCGACCGCCCGTCAGCGTGTCCTTGCCCTTGTGGCCTTTCAGGACGTCGTCGCCGTCGCCCCCGCTCAGCGTGTCCGCGCCATTGCCGCCCCTCAGCGTGTCGGCACCGCGGCCACCGGCCAGCGTGTCGTTGCCCTCGCGGCCTTTCAGGACGTCGTCGCCGTCGCCCCCGGCCAACGTGTCTGCGCCATTGCCGCCCGTGAGCACCTTCCCGCCGGCGGACTCGCCGCTCAAGGCGTCGCCGTTGCCTTCCGGCGGAGCACTCTGCGGAGCGGCACCCTGCGGAGCGGCACCCTGCGGAGCGATGTCCTCCTCACCGCCCTCATGCGAGGCAGTCTCAACCGGAAGGAAGTGGAAGTCCTCCTTGCCGAGCGAGGCCGCCGACACCCCCGACAGGGTTATCGTATCATCACCGTCCCCATAACCGATGACGGTATCGTCCCCGTCCTGACGGATATCCAGCCCCTCGAAGCCCCCCGACACCCCCTCCAGACGAATCCGGTCGCCGGCCCCGAAATCCGCAATCCTGTCGCTGCCGTCTCCCGACCGAAACACGAAGGTATCCGAACCCGCCCCGCCATACAGCGTGTCATCCCCCGAACCGCCCGTCAGCGTGTCGTCGCCCGAACCGCCATTCAGCGTGTCGTTGCCAGCCCCGCCCTCCAGCACGTCATGGCCCTCTTCGCCCCAAAGCCAATCGTTGCCGGCCCCGCCCTCTATGAGCGTGTCATCATCACCGCCGCCATACAGCCAGTCGACTCCCTCGCCCCCCGACAGCCTGTCCCCGCCGTCGCCCCCGTAGAGAATGTCGTCGCCCTTGCCGCCGTCCAGCGTATCGTCGCCACCGCCGCCATCCAGTGTATCGCCGCCCGTACCGCCCTGCAGTTCATCATTGCCATCGTCGCCGGTTCGCTCAATACCCATCGTAATCCCTCCTATCCAAACGTCCTCCCACCCAAACCACCCAACCACGATCTCACGGAGTATACCCCCCCCCCCCCCCCGTCAAGTCAAGGTCTTTTTCAATGCAAAGTGAGCCTGATGCAGGGGTGTCGGGGATCATCAGAAGATGATCGTCACACTTCGAACGGAGGGCCCAAGGACCGTCAGACACGTTCGCGGCCTTCGTCGAAGCGAGCGGGCAGACTCTCATCCGACCGACCCGGAACTTGCCAATTCGTGATGCGGACCCTGGTGCGCCTCGGCATACGGCATCATCGACGACAGCACCGCCAGCGCCCGGTTCGCCGTCCACGCCCGCGCCGGGTGCCGCGCGTCCTCGACCGTCAGCGCATCAAGTCGTCCGCCGGACGACCGAGCCGTTGCAGCGCCGGTGCATGATCCACGTGCGCCGCCCGTTCGCGCGCACCCGCCGTCCGAGCTCCGGAGCAGGCCGGATCGGGGATCGCTGCCGCAAACTCTTCAGGAACGGTGGGCCTCCATGGCCGCGTCGTTGACGAGTTCCTCGGGCAGGTCGTCGAAGGAAGTGTGATTGAGCGCGTAGAGCCGGGCGTAGAGCCCCTTTCGGGCGGTCAGTTCCTGATGGGTGCCGGTCTCGACGATGCGGCCGTCCTGCAGCACCATGATGCGGTCGACGTCGCGAACCGTTGCCAGACGATGGGCGATGACAATGCCGGTGCGGCCTTCAAGGAGCGCGTTGAGACCGATCTGGATCTGCCGCTCGGTATACGAATCGATGTTGGCCGTGGCCTCGTCCAGGACCAGCAGCCTGGCATCGGCCACCAGCGCCCGGGCGAAGCTCAGCAACTGGCGCTGTCCCAGGGACAGGTTCCCGCCTCCCTGATGCAGGACGGTGTCGTAACCGTCCGGCCAGCGCATGATGAATTCGTGGGCGCCGACGATCCTCGCCGCCCGCTCGACGGCCAGGTCGCTGGCCCCCGCCGTGCGGAACCGGATGTTGTCGCGAATCGTGCCGGTGAACAGGAACGGCTCCTGCAGCACCATCGCGATGTGCCGGCCCAGGGCCGCGCGCGTGTAGTCCCGCACGTCGCATCCGTCCAGCAGCACCGCGCCCTCCCACACGTCATGGAAACGGTGCAGCAACGCCGTCGTGCTGGTCTTGCCGGAGCCGGTGGGCCCCACGAGCGCCACCGTCTCTCCGGGCTCGATGGTGAAGTTGATATCCTTGAGCACCGGCTGGTGCTTCTCGTAACCGAAGGTGACGCCGCGGAACTCGACCCGGCCGGCAATGTCCTCCGGTGAAATGGCATCGGGCTTTTCCCGTACCGCCAGCGGCACGTCCAGCACCTCGAAGATGCGCTGGCCGGAGGCCATGGCGCGCTGCATGACGCTGTACTGAATGGTGAGGGACCGGATGGGGTCGAAGAACCGCTGCACGTAGAGCAGAAAGGCCGCCATCACGCCGAGGTCCAGGGAGCCGTCGAGCACCAGGGCGCCGCCCACCACGATCACCACCGCCAGGGCCACTCCGGTCAGCGTATCGACCATGGGCACCAGGACCTGCGCATACCGGGCCGACCGCAGATGGGCTTCAAGGTTCTCCGCCGCTTTCTCGCCGTAGAGATCGAAGTTCACCGCCTCCCGCCGCATGCCCTGCACGGTGCGGACGGCGTGAACGCCTTCGGCCAGAGCGCCGTTGGCGATGGAGTTGGTCTCCCGGGCGCGGCGAAAGGCGGCCCGCGCCCGGGGCAGCCACACCATGCGGACGAACCACAGGACCGGCACCACCGACAGCGTCAGCAAGCCGAGTTCGAAGTCCAGCCACAGCAGGATGGCGACGATGCCGAACAGCAGCAGCAGGTCGCCCAAGGCCGTGATGGAGTTTTCCAGAAACTCCTGGAGCGAATAGACGTCGCCCTGAAGCCGGGACATCATGCGTCCGACTTCGGTCTTGTCCATGAAGGCCAGGGCCACGTATTGCAGGTGCGCGAACATGGCGCGGCGCAGATCGAAGATGACCTGCTCGCCGATGCGGCCCACCAGCCAGTCCTGGGTGAAGCTGGCCGCGTAGTTCAGCAGGATCACCGCGAAGAAGACCGCGGCGGCAAGGCCGAGCAGGCCGGTGTCACCCGGAACGATGGCGTCGTCGATGGCGTGGCGGACCACCAGGGGAATGGCCAACTGGGCGCCGGTGAAGAGCAGCAGGGCGGCGATGGCGGCATGGAGACGCCGCCGGTAGGGATGGACATAGGCCAGGAAACGGCGAACGACGCGCCGGTCGAAGGCGGCACCGAACATTTCCTCGTCGCGGCTGATCTGCGAGCCCACGACGGCTTTCGGCGGACGCTTCCGACCACCCCCGGTCCGGGCCGGGGTCATGCCCGGGTTCCCTCCCCGGCTCCGGCGTCGGCGGCACGGTCGACAATGTCCTGAAGCGGGCCGTCAAGGGTCTGGAGCGCGAACAGCGCGGCGTATCGCCCGCCCAGCGCCACCAGTTCGTCGTGGGTGCCGCGTTCCATGACGCATCCGTCCTCCAGGAAGAGGATCTCGTCGGCGTGGCGCAACGCCCCGAGGCGATGGGAAACGATGACGGTAGCGCAACTCCCGGCATCTTCCCTGAGGGCTTGGCGAATGCGCTGTTCGGTGCCCGCGTCGATGGCCGCCATCGAATCGTCCAGCACCAGCACGGCCGGCCGCAACATCACGGTGCGGGCGATGGCCACTCGCTGCCTTTGCCCGCCGGACAGCGACACCCCGCGTTCCCCCACCAGGGTTTCGTACCGGTCCGGCAACTGGTCGATGAATCCGTCGATCCGGGCGGTGGCGGCGGAGTCCCGGACGGCGCCGTCATCGACCCATGGATCGCCGTAGGCGATATTGTTCTCGAGCGACGACGTGAACAGGAATGTATCCTGCTGGACCACGCGCACGGTCCGGCGCAGGGAATCGAGAGTCACGTCGCGAATGTCCTGGCCGTCCAGCGTGATGCGTCCTCGGGTCACGTCGTAGTAGCGCGGGATCAGATGGGCGACGGTGGACTTGCCGCTGCCGGGAGGACCGACGATCCCCAGGGTCCGGCCCCGTTCCACACGGAACGAGACCCCGCGCAGCACCGGCCGCGCCCCTTCCCCGGCATAGGCGAAGGAGACGTCCTCGAATTCCAGGACGCCGGCGGCGACCTCCAGGGGTCTTGCGCCGTCGCGGTCGCATATGGGCGGCTCCAGGTCCAGCACCGCGAACAGCCGCGCACCGCAGGTGGACGCCCGGGCGAACGCATTCACCACCATGCCGAGCTGGCGCACGGGCTGCTGGAGGATGGTCATGAAGAAGAGGAACTCGGTCAGCGTGCCCACGGTCATGTGGCCATGGATCACGCGCAAACCGCCGGCCCACAGCACCAGGCCCATGGCCGCGAAAAACGCGAAGTTCATGGAGGTGGCGGCGGAAACGCGGGTGCGGATGCGCCGGGCGGCCAGCGCCAGCGCGTGGTCCGAGGCGGCCTGGTACTTGTCCAGTTCGTGGTTCTCGGCGCCGAACGCCCGCACCACCCGAATGCCGCTGAGGTTCTCGTCCATGATCCGGCCCAGCACGGCCATGCGCTCCTGCAGGACGACCCACATCTCCCGCAGCCGCAGCCTGGCGGTGGTGGAACGCCACGCGACGAACGGCACGAAGCTGAGGCTCAGGATCCCGAGGAACATGTCCGTGGACAGCAGCAGCCAGGCCCCCGCCCCGATCAGCACGGAGAACAGCAGCACCCGCAGCGGTCCCATGTTCATGAAAGAGCGCACCCCCTCCAGGTCCAGCATCCCCCGGGTGATGAGTTCACCGGTGTGGACACGGTCGTGAAAGGAGAAGTTCAGATGCTGCAGCTTGTCGTAGAAGGCCAGCCGGAGCTGGTAGGCGAGATGATGCCCGAGCGTTTCGCCGCAGTAGTTGTGGGTCAGGGTGAACAGGCCGCGCAGGGCCGAGGCGCCCAGCAGCAGCAACGCGGTTCCGTAGAGGGCCTCCCGCGCCGCCTCGGCGGAAATCGACGTACTGCCCAGCAACCGGACCGCGCCGTCCACGGCGTCCCCGAGGTACTGGGGGATCAGCAGCTGAAAGGACCCCGCCGCCAGAATCGCCGCCGCCGCCAGCACCAGCCGCAGCCGCTGTCTCGCGGCGAGCTTGAAGATTCGCCGCAGGACCGCCGCGTCGTCACCGGCGCCGCGGTCCTTGTCCATGCCGGAATACGTACGCGCGTATACGTACTTTCTGAGGTCGGAGTCCGATCCGTTGCCGGAAGCCGCGGCATTGGCCGGAATTCGGGATGTTGCCATGAGTCCAGGGTTCGGGAAGCGGGCTGCCAGCGGGCCGCATCGGAGTTTCGACGCAGGGCGTCCGATCAACGCACAAGATAGTTGCCGGGCGCCCTCGGGTCAAATCTCCCGCCGCGCTCATGACCGGGGCCGGCGGCCGGGTCGTCCTGGCGGCGCCTCCGTGCGACCGGACCCGGCACATGGACAACGAAAGCGGCTCCCCGACGGACCGCTGCGCCTGCCCGCGTCGTCCGCCGCCGAAGCGTGCGCACGGAGGGGCATGACCGGGGCCGGCGGCCGGCTACCCGTACCGGTCCGCCACCATCATCAGCAGCGCCAGAACCATCGCCCCGATGACCACGGTCCGGAGCCGCCCGGGGCTCATCCGTCCGCACAGCGCCGCGCCGCGGTGCACCCCGGCCAGGGAGCCTGCGGACATGAAGACGGCGGCCGTGAGATCGACGTCGGTGACGCCCTGACCCCGGCCGATGAAGGCGTAGAGCAACGACATCACCGTCATCAGCAGCAGCGCGATGAAGATGGAGGTGCCGACGTAGCGGGAGGTCTCCCGGTAGAAGAGCAGCAGCGACGGGATGATCAGGATGCCCCCGCCGATGGAAGTCATCCCCATGACGGCGCCCACCAGAAAGAGGCAGGGAAATTTCACCACGGCACGCCTTCCGGAAGAGAGGACCCCTCCCTCCAGGCGATCGTGGCCGCACAGCATCGCCGCCAGAGCGAGGCCGATGGACGCCATCACCACCCAGCCCACCACGTCCTGAAGCATCGCGACGCCTGCGGGGGAGAGGGAAATCCGGCTCCACTTCACCGCCAGGGAGCCGACAATGACTCCGGGCGCCGCCGCCAGAAAGAAACGGACGCCGACGTCGCGGTTGACGGTGCCCTGTCGGTAATGCCGCACGGCCGCCCATATCTTGGTGAGCACGCCGTAGAGGCCGGCGGTCCCCACCGCCGCGATGGGCTCAAGCTTGATCACGAGCAGGAGGAACGGCACCGTCAGCACGCCGCCGCCGATGCCGGTAAGGCCGATGAGAAAACCCAGCAGCGCACCGGACAGGAGATAGAGGAGAATGTCGGGCGGGATGATGTCGGGCATGGTGGTTCCTGCGGACCGCCTCGGCGGAACCTGCCGGCAAAAATTCGGAACCTGCGCGCAGGAACCGGGAACCTGCTGGCAAGCGTTGCAGGAGCTGTCTCGGGGGGACCGGGAACGGGGGCGAAGGCCGTATTGCCGTCTTATGGCATTCCTGGCCGGCGCTGTCCAGCACGCGCGCGCCGCGGATGCGTGGGGATGTGACGGTAAAACTCCGAACGGAGTCGAGATTGGGCGAAGTTGCCCCGCACAGCGCCACCGCCTGAAACGCCGACGTCACAAGGGATGGGAGCCGCCGCGGCGATTGACAGACGGCAGCCTGCGGAGAGCGGGGTCCGTCACCCCGGTTCACACGATATTTCACATATGGAACCTATCGGGCAGCTTTCAAGGGGTTTCGCTTCACACTATACCTCACATATAAGGGGCAGAAGGCAAGGAGATCCATGACATGAACGCACTGCGACCCTTGAGCCCCACGCCAACGCCAGAGGTGCCTCTGCCACAGGCGCCCTTGGTGCGCGTCATCGCTCAGGCGCGCTTCCCGCCAATCCTGACGATCCGCAACCCTGACAAGGCCGCGGTATTCCAAGAGGCGCTCCGAGACACATATCCGAATCTCAGTCAGGACCAGGTTCACAGCATCGAGCTGGGCGGCGGACAAACCCCGAATATCAGCCAGGGTCTCATCTGGCGTCTCGCCGATCGGGAAAGAAACCCTGACTGGCGGGTGTCGCTGGGCGTGGACTTCGCGGCGCTCGAAACGTCCTCCTACGACAGCCGGGACAATTTTCTCGACCGTCTGCGGGCGGTCCTCTCGGCACTTGAGGATGGGTTCAAGCCCGCGTCGACCAGCCGCCTTGGATTACGTTATATCGACCGGCTTACCGGCGAGGCCGTTGACCGCATCGCAGAGCTGGTCGACCCCGACGTTCTGGGCATAATCCGGCCTCCGGGAAATCCGCACCCCGCGCTGGGAGAATCCGTCATCCACTTGATGACCGAGGCGCAATTCCTGGCCCACGATGGTGCGCGGGTCCAAGGGCGTTGGGGGCAGCTGCCCCCAAACGCGACCTATGACCCGGACGCCCTCGAACCGGTTGGCGATAGAAGCTGGATCCTGGATCTCGATATGTTTACGACGGAATCGCAACCGTTTATGAGCGAAAAATTGCTGACAACCGCGACAGGCTTTGCCAAATGTCTGTATTGGCTCTTTCGCCAAATGGTCACGGAAGAGTTCTTGAGGTACTATGGAGGTAACCCATGACCGTGACCGCGCTGCGCGATACACGGGAGGCAAGCACTTCCGCGGTGGGCTCCCTATATCGCGTTGCCTTGGAGGCCGCTCCAGCGGTGTTGCTGCTGGCTACCGCCCTTCCAGGACCGGCAACAGCCAATACCTATGTCCAAGGTTCAAGGGCGATGTGGGCGACGATCGCACCTTGCGCCGAACGTACCGCCACCGGCCCGATTGGGCAGATCGGTCATATGAGTGCAGAGTCCGCAGCTGAGGCGATCATGGAAATCCGTCGCCGCTCCGGGCTGACGTGGGAGGAGTTGGGCGACTTGTTCGAGGTCTCGCGTCGAAGCGTCCATCATTGGGCAAGCGGCAAACCAGCCTCCGCGAAGCATGATCGAATGATTGGAAGAATGCTGGGGGCGGTACGGCATCTCGATCGAGGCGACCGGGAGCTTACCCGTGCCCTTCTCTTGAGTGTCGACGAAAGCACGGGCGTTTCCATCTTCGACCTGTTGAGGGGCGGCCGGTTCCACGAAGCCATCGGGCGCGTCAAGGGCGTTCCGGCACGGGAACGTCGGAGTATCCTCCTCTCCAGCACTGCCTGGGAGGCGCGCTGGCCGCAGGCGCCGGTACTTCTTCTGGAGGCTGAACAGGATCGGCCCGACATTTCGGCAAAAGCTCGAGCCGTCCGCCCCAAGCAAACACCCAAGAGAACGGGCTAACGCTTCATGCCCTTGACGGACGAGGACGAACAGGAGATCGATCAAGCTCTCCAGGCTTGGCGTCAGGGAGATGTCTCGCTGGACGCCGACTTGGAATTTCTTCATGTCGCCGATCTTTCGCGTCCGCATAGTCCGGCTTCCGTTCAGGTGGCTGACGCGCCAGCGGCAGACGGAGAGGTCATAGAGGGCGGGGCTGCGGCCATACTGGACGAAGTGCGTGGCGTGGTGATGCTCAGCCAGACCTCGATATCGTTCGCGGCTGCCGCACCCGGCCATTCCTTGAGGTTGCGCCCTTGGTCGAGGTGGATGAGCATCGGATGGAAGAGGTCCGTCGCCTCAAGCGGCCTGCGTTTGCTTGTATCCCCAAACTCTCCGACCAACGACTTGTTGCCGACCTCGACCGCGTCATGACCGTCGAAAAGGCCGTGGTCGCCGGTTGGGCACGTACTGCTGGCTGGGAGACAGATATCGAGGTGCGAGAGTTCGCCCGAGCTCTTGCTCGAAAGAAATCCCGGTTCGCGTTTCCCGACGACTTCGTTGCAGCAGCCCGGAGCTTTCAGGCCCACTTGGTCGACAGGCACAACAAACAGACCGAAGAGGGCGCATATCTCCGGGCGCTTGGCGAAATCCGAGTACGCGCCGCGCCATCTTGGGACGACAAAGACGTTCAGTCAAGCTGGTGGTTCATCAAGGATGCAGACCCGGTGGGCGTGCCGGTGGATTGGCCTGCATTGCTCGACCAATGGCTTGCCCTCTTCGACCAGACCGGTCGGTTCCGGCTCGATCCACCGATTGCCTGCCGGCTAGAGGACATGACAGCGCGTGATTACATCGAGAGTGATCGTCTCGATCTTGACCGTCTGTCTGCCGCCTGAACAGCACGGCGCTCACGACAGGAAAATTTCCTCCTATCGCAGCAGGTATGGCGAAGATCGTGTAGCCTCAAACGTCCATTGCCGGGCGGGTCAGCCAACCCGTATCATGAAAACAGGTGCCGGGCGCGCGGGATTTCGGGCTTATACGGGGTTGCCTACCGGTCACGGGCCGCAAGACGGGCGCCGCAGACGGCGAGTATCGGACGCCTCGTGGACGGAATCCTGTGAGGTGAGGAATTCGCGTACAAGTTTGGGTTTCCGATGGGTTATACTGTCGACGGCGTGCCGACTGGGGACGATTGGGTTCCTCAATCTCCTTGGATTACTCGATATTCAATCAGCCAATGCAATCGCTCAAGAGAAAGCCCAGAGCCGGGCCTCGAACCCGAGGTTGGCGCTGTTGTTGTCCGCTTGCTTTGCCATGCGGTCCCTGACCGTTACTTTCCGACGGAGGCGCAGTTTGCCTGGTCGGCTCCATGAACGCCACGTTGGTCCTGTCCGACGCAGGCCGATATTCGGCAGTAGGCCATGTCGATGTTCTCAGGCAGTCGACGCTGCACGGCAGATCAGCATTATACGGGTCATGGGGGCCGGATGGGTCCATGTCGCCCGATTCGCCGTCCAGTCAACGGACGGTCACAACCAGTCCAGGGGCGGGCGTCCGGTCGGCGCATCCGGGTCACCATCCAACTCTATGCCGTCCGTCCGCACAGTCCCCTCGGGTCTCACGCAAAGGGGCATTCGCTCTCCCTCGGGTGGGAGGGACGGCCCGCCGGTGAACGAGAACTCGAGCATCGCGGCCAACATATCACCCTGCTCCGCCTCGTCCGGCATTGGAGGCGCCTCGGTCTTGTACCCCCTGGCTCGCGTGATGACGGCAGCGGCCGGCGTGGCGGCTGCCTGCAGTGGGCCGTCGTCGAGGTGGGCATAGATCGCGGTGGTCTCTCGCTGGCGGTGTCCGAGCAGCCGTCCGACGGTGCTGAGCCCGACGCCGTTCATGACGCCATGGGAGGCCCAGGTGTGGCAGCAGTCGTGGATACGAAGACCCGGAAGCCCCGCCTCTTCGCGGATACGAACCCAGAAGGTGTAGAGCCTTGCGGTCGTGAGGTCGTCGGGAAACACCCGCTCCCGGCCATCCGGCCGTAGCAGCGCCTCGACCAGCCTTGCCGCTTCCGGCCCGAGCCAGATGCTGCGGGGGCCGGTCCTGGAATCTTCGATGCGCGCGCTCGCGCCGTCTCCGGTCAGCTCTCCGATCTCGTCCCACCTGAGATTGATGACTTCGGAGAGCCGTGCTCCGGTCAGGGCCAGCAGCCGGATCGCCGCGACCGGCCAAGAGTGCTCTTTCCGGTGCCGGTCGAGCACCGCGCCGAGACGCTCCAACTCTTCGCGGCTGAGATAACGCGCGACAGGCTTGCGGGGGTTCTTCACGATGTTGGCGCAGGCGTCTGGGACGTGCTCGCCGAGGTCGCCCCACCGGCGGGCGGTTCTGAGCATGGCGCGCAGTATCTCGAAGGCGCGGTTGGCCGCGCCGGGCCTGTCCGCGCTGGCGGCGTCGAACCTCGCCGAGACCCGCGCAGGGTCGATGGCGTCGAGCCGGAGCCTGCCGAAATGCGGCATCAGGCGGTTCTTCAGGTAGATGTCGAAGGTCACGAGCGAGGACGGTTTCCAGCGGTGTTTCCGCCGCGAGCGGTAACGGGCGGCGAAGTCCCGGAACAGCGGCGCCTTCTCCTTGCGCGGCGGCGTCACGTCCTCGCCGCCCCACAGGCGGGCGAGCACGGCCGCGCCTTCCCGGCGGGCCGCGTCGAGAGGCAGTTCGGGGAAGCGCCCGAGGGTGATCTTGCGCATGCGTCCTTTCACGCGGGTCTGGACGATCCAGGACCGGACGCCGGAGGGCTGCACCCTGACCCCGAAATGCGCCAGCAGACTGTCCCACAGGGTGTATTCCCGTTCCGCCGGCTTCGCGGCGGCGACGGCCTTCACGGTGAGCCGGATACGATGCCTGCTGCCGCTCATCGCCCGCTCCCCTTCCCGGTCATGGCCTCGTGAACGATGCCGGAGATGCGCCCGGCCGCCTCGCGGACATGTTCGTCGGCGAGATGGGCGTAGCGTTCGGTGGAAGCGGCATCGGCATGGCCGAGCAGGCGGCCGACGGTGTAGAGGTCGAGACCGCTCATCACGGCATGGGCGGCGAGACCGCGCAGCTTCTGCCAGCGGAAGCCGAGATCGGTCATCGGGCCGCCGCCCTTCCTGTTCGGGAAAATGAACCTTCCCTCGCGCGGCACTGTCCTGTAGCGCCGCATGTTGCGGCAGGGGTTGTATCCCTGCGAGCGAAGGTCCCAGAGCTCCGCCTGCCGCATCATCACCGACAGCACCGGCAGGGTCCGGTTGGCGCTGCCGGGGGCTCCGCTGAGGGAATCGAACCAGCGCCGCACATCGGCGCGGTCGATCCCGGCGACGTGCATCGCGCCGAAGAAGGGCACAAGGCGGCGCTCGATCAGGTGGGCGTTGCCCGTCCTCGTGGAGGGCTTCCAGCGCCGCCCTTGGCGGCGCTGGAAGTAGGCCGCGAAATCGGCGAACAGCGGCCCGCTCTCGTGGTCGGCCCTGGCTTCGGTGATGGCGGCAAGGGCCTTCTCCCTTGCCTCGGCGGCGGTCATGTCGTCGGCCGTGCCGAGGACGGTTCGGGACGCCGACGGGGCGCAGGGCCCGGACGAAGAAGGTCTTCGTCCCGTTCCTGGCGACGGTGAAGCCGAAGGCGGGCAGATCCCTGTCGATGACGGTCAGGCCGTATCGTCCGGGTTTCTTCTCCCTGAAGGTGCGGCGGACCGTCCGCTCGTTGATGGTGGCGTGGATGCGCATGGGCGTGTCTCCGTTGTCTGTTCCCTCGGGCGCCGTCCGTCCCGGGGGAACGGAACGACACTTTTGAACCGACAACGCGACCCGCGCGGGGGACCGCGGCCAGAGGCCGAGTCAGGCCCAACCATCTGTCACGCAACGGAAAACTCCCGACCGATGCGGGCCGGCCCGGCCTCGCTCTCTGCATCAACGATGCGTGTGGTTGTGAGAACCACTGCGCCGCAGGGCATTCCAATCGCGATTCCTGACCGCTCAACCCGTCAGGCGATGCAAGCCGTTGTGCCATCGGCATTCCGTTTTCAGGCTCACTTTGCTTCGGACAAGACTCCGGATGGACTCCCCGGCGCCGGGACTGGTAACATGGGTCGGAAAGATGGCCTTCTACCTGCACATCGACATGGACTCCTTCTACGTGTCCGTGGAGCGCGTCCTGGACCCTTCGCTGGAGGGCAGGCCGGTGATGGTAGGCGGTGCCGGCCGCGGGGTGGTCACCTCCGCGTCCTACGAAGCCCGGCACTACGGCGTCCGGTCGGCCATGCCGGGATTCCAGGCGCGCCGGCTGTGCCCGGACGGGATCTTCGTTCCCGCCCAGCACAGGCGCTACAGCGAATTTTCCATAAAAGTGTTCGACCTGCTGCGGTGCTTTTCGCCGGACGTCCGGGCCTTTTCCATCGACGAGGCACTGGTGGACCTGACCGGAACGGAACGGCTCATGGGCCACCCCGTGCGCACGGCGCACAAGATCATCGAGCGCATCAAGGGCGATCTGGGACTGCCGTCGTCCGGCGGGCTGGCCACCCATCCGACTCTGGCGAAAATCGCCGCCACCGCGGTCAAACCCCGGGGCCTGCTCTACGTACCACCGGGTTCCGAGGCGCGCTTCGTCGGCCCGCTGGACGTTGCCGTGGTCCCCGGCATCGGTCCCAAGGCGCGCCGTGAACTGGCGGACCGCGGCATCAACACCGTGGGCCGGCTTCTCGCCCATCCCGGGCCGGGGCGGCGCTATCTCGATCTCGAACACCCGCCGCGGAGCGCCCGCGCCCAGGAGCACTCCATCGGAAGCGAGACCACGCCGTCACGGCCGTTCACCAATGCGGCGGACATGGAACAGGTGCTGGGCGGGCTCGTGGGAGAGGTGGCGGCCCGGCTGCGCCGCCAAGGCGGACGGGCCCGCCGCATCACCTTGAAGCTCCGCTACGCCGACTTCCGGACCGTCACCCGCTCGCGCACCCTGAAGGCGCCCACCTGCTTCGACGTGGAGATCTTCAAGGTCGCGCGGGAACTGCTGGCAAAGAACCGGGTGGCCGGCAGGCCGGTGCGGCTTGTCGGCATCAGCGCCAGCGGCATTGTCACCGGGGGATGGCAAGAGTCCATCTTCGACCATCGGGAACAGGCGTCCATGGACCGGCTCTACAGGGATATCGACCGGCTGCGCCACAAGTACGGCGAGCAGGCCGTGACTCTCGGGGCGGGGAAGCGCCGCTCCCACCGGATTCAGGCATGACCGGCACGTCGTCACCGCACCCGTTCCTCGCCGCCTGCCGGCGCGGCAAGACCCTCTACACGCCGGTCTGGATCATGCGTCAGGCCGGGCGCTACATGAAAGAGTACCGCGACGTGCGCGCCAGGGTCGGCTTTCTCGAACTGTGCAAGACCCCGGACCTGGTGGCGGAGGTGACGGTGACGCCGGTGGAGCGCCTCAACGTCGACGCCGCCATCCTCTTCGCCGACATCCTGCTGCTGCTGGAGCCCATGGGGGTGGGGCTGGAATACGCCGCAGGCGGGCCGGTGATCCATCGGCCGGTGAGGACCGGCAGCGACATCGACGGGCTGCGCGATCCGATGCCGGAAGCGTCTCTCTCGTATGTGTGCGATGCCGTTCGCCGCACCCGCACGGCGCTGGCCGGACGCGTGCCGCTGATCGGTTTCTGCGGCGCCCCCTTCACGCTGGCATCCTACCTCATCGAGGGCGGCGCCTCGCGCAACTACATCCACACCAAGCGGCTGTTCCACACCGACCCCGGCGCCTGGAACACGCTCATGGAGCGCCTCGTGGACGCCACCGTTTCTTATGTCAACGCGCAGATCAGGGCCGGCATCGACGCACTCCAGGTCTTCGACAGCTGGGTGGGCTGCCTTGCACCGGACGACTACCGCCAGCACGTCCTGCCGCACATGCGCCGGCTGATGGCCAAAATCGCGCCCGGCGTCCCCGTCATCCACTTCGGCACCGGCACCTGCGGCCTGCTGGAACTCATGCGGGAGGCCGGCAGCGACGTGCTCGGCGTGGACTGGCGCGTGGACCTGGACCAGGCCTGGGAACGCGTGGGCCATGACGTGGCCATCCAGGGCAATCTCGACCCGGTGGCGCTGTTCGCGCCGCCCGCCGAGATCCGCCGCCGCGTCGGCGCCATCCTCCGGCAGGCGCAGGGCCGCCGCGGCCATATCTTCAACCTTGGCCACGGCATTCTCCCGGAAACCCCCGTGGACCACGTCAGGGCCATGGTGGACGCGGTGCACGAACTCAGCGAAAAACAACCGCCGGCGGCGGAAAGCGATGCCTTTCGCCATGAATCCGGGGCATGACCCCGCGGCCGGGTGCAGTCCGTGGCGGGTGTGACCCGGGAGATCATCGTCATCGGCGGGGGTATCGCCGGCTTAGCCGCGGCGCATCGGCTGACGGAACTGGGCCGCGCCGGGGCGCTCAAACTCCGGGTCACGCTGCTGGAAGCCGCCGGCCGCCTCGGCGGCGTCATCGCCACGGAGCATGCCCGGGGCCTGCTGCTGGAACTCGGTCCGGACTCCTGCATTACCGACAAACCGGCCGCGCTGCGCCTCTGCCAGCGGCTGGGCCTGACCGATCGCCTCATCGCACCGCGGCACGCCGGTCTGAAGCTTTACACGGTACACCGGGGCCGCCTGGAGCCGCTGCCCGAAGGATTCCTGTTGATGGCTCCCACACGCGCGGCGCCGCTGCTGCGAAGCCCCCTGTTCTCCCTTGGCGGCAAGCTGCGCATGGCACTGGAGCCCCTGGTCCCGAGACGCGGCGACGACGGCGACGAGAGCCTGGCGTCGTTCGTGCGCCGCCGGCTGGGCCGGGAAGTGCTGGAACGGGTGGCGCAGCCCCTCATCGGCGGCATCTACGCCTCCGACCCGGCGACCCTGAGCCTGGCCGCCACCATGCCGCGCTTCCCGGACATGGAACGCAACCACGGCGGCGTGATCCTCGGCACCCGCCGGGCGCAGAAGCGCCGGGCACAGGCCGCCGGCGAGACCGGAGCGCGCTGGAGCCTCTTCATCAGCATCGACGGCGGCATGGAGGTGCTCGTGCACCGGATCCAGGAGGTCCTGGAGTCCAGCGACATCCGTCTTGGCGAAACGGTCCGGGAGCTGTCCTGGAACGGGGCCGCCCGCGGCTGGCGCGTGGAAACCGGCGGCACCGGCTTCGCGGCGGACGCCGTCATCTGTACGCTGCCGGCCTTCGCCGCGGCCGCCGCGGTGACAACGCTGGACCCGGAACTGGCCGGTGAGCTGCGGGCCATTCCCTTCTCGTCCACCGCCACGGTCAATCTGGCCTACCGCAGGAGAGACATCGCCCATCCCCTCGACGGATACGGTTTCGTGGTGCCGCACGTGGAAGGGCGAAAGATCATGGCCTGCACCTTCAGCAGCGTGAAGTACGCCGGAAGGGCTCCGGAAGAGACCGCACTGCTGCGCTGCTTCGCCGGCGGCGCCCTGCGGCCCGAACTGCTGGAGCAGCCGGACAGCTCTCTCGAAGCCCGGGTGCGGAGCGACCTGGAAGACCTCCTCGGCATATCCGCCGCACCGGTGCTCTGCCGCACCACCCGCTATCCGCGGGCCATGCCCCAGTACCAGGTCGGCCACCTGGAGCGCATGGCGAGAATCGAAGCCCGGCTCGCGCGCTTTCCCACCCTCGCCCTGGCCGGCAAGAGCTACCGCGGCGTGGGCATGGCCGATTGCATCCACGGCGGCGAAACAGCCGCCGAGGGCATCGTGGAGCGGCTCACGCGGGGGGCGTGAAGGGGATCATGCCGCCGTTCCGATCCGCTGTCGGCTCAGAGTCGGCTCGTAGAGCAGCTGGATGACCACACCGTCCGGGTCGGCGCAGTAGAAGGAGGCGCTGCCGTCGCGGTGACGCCGGAACGGCTTGATGATGGTGACGTCCCGGGCGCGAAACTCGCTCTCGAGTTCCTGGACGCGGTGGATGTCGGAGACGATGAAGCCCAAGTGGTCGAGGGACGGGGCGTCGGCAGGCGCCCGGCCTTCAGGCGCTTCATGCAGGGCGAGGTTGTCCGCCCCGGAACTCAGATAGGCGTTCCGGGGGTCGGGTTGCCACACCACCTCCATGCCCAGGACGTCCTGGTAGAAGGCCTTGGAGCGCTCGACGTCCTTGACGTTGAGGGCGATGTGGCGCATTCCCATCAAGCCGCTGAGGGCCCCGGGCATGGCGTCGTCCTTGTGGGAGCCGCGGCGAGGCCGCCGCACTGCCGGCCTCGCCCGCGGGAATCAGCCGTCGAGTGCGTCCTGGACGGCCCGGGCCGTGTGGAGCCGGGCCAGATGGGAACGGAACTCGCCGGACGCGTGGATGTCGTCGAGAGCCTCGACACCGTCCGCCACGCCGGCCGCGGCCGCGGCGATGGCGTCGGCCGTCAGCGCCTTGCCCCTGAGACGGTCTTCCACCGCGGTAGCCCGGAACGGGGTGCCGGCGAGGCCGGTGACACCGATGCCGATGTCGGTGCAGGTGCCGCCGTCCGTGCGCAGCCACACCGCAATCCCGACGATGGCGAAGCCGGAAGCCTTCTGCCTGACCTTGCGGTGGGCCATGCGGGTGCCGGCGGCGGGCACGGGAACCGCCAGTCCGGTCAGGATCTCCGCGGGCTCGATGGCGGTGGTCAGGGGGCCGAGGAAAAAGTCCCTGGCGGCCACCGGGCGCGAGCCCTCCCTGCTCGCCAGCGTCACCTCGGCGTCCAGGGCCAGCAGCGCCGCCGGCCAGTCCGCGGCCGGATCCCCGTGAACCACGCTGCCGCCGATGGTGCCGCGATTGCGTACCTGCGGGTCGCCGATGCTGCCGGCGGTCAGGGCCAGCAATCCGCAGTGGTCCTTCACGTCGCCGGAGACCGCCACCTGGTGATGCGTCACCAGCGCGCCGATGTGAAGGATGCCGCCGTCCAACCGGATGCGGCGCAGCGAATCCAGCCGCTTGAGATCGATGACCACGGCCGGCTGAGCCAGCCGCAGCTTCATCATGGGCAGCAGGCTGTGCCCCCCGGCCATGACCTTGGCCTCGTCTCCGGCGTCCGCCAGACGGGCCGCCGCCTCCTCAAGGCTGTCCGGAACGATGTAATCGAAAGCTGCAGGTATCATGATCGGCTCTCGCTAGCTGGTCTGCGGGCCGCCCTGGCAAAGGCGCCAGATCTTCTCGGGCTTGAGCGGCATGTCGATATGGGTGACGCCGAACGGGGCCAGCGCATCCACCACGGCGTTGACGATGGAGGGAGTGGAGCCGATGGTGCCGGCCTCGCCCACTCCCTTGACCCCCATGGGATTCACCGGCGACGGGGTCTCCGTGCGGGCGAACTCCAGGGGCGGCAGATCTTCGGCCCGGGCCACCGCGTAGTCCATGAGGCTGCCGGTGACGAGTTGGCCGTCCTCGTCGTAGACCACCTCTTCCAGGAGCGCCTGGCCGAGCCCCTGGGCAATGCCGCCCTGCACCTGGCCGTCCACGATCAGCGGGTTGATGACCTTGCCGCAGTCATCCACCGCGACGTACTTCCGGATCTCGATCTCGCCGCTCCGGGTGTCCACTTCCACCACGCAGATGTGCGTGCCGAAGGGGAACGTGAAGTTCGACGGCTCGAACACCGAGGTCGCCTGAAGCCCCGGCTCCATGCCGGCGGGCAGCTTGGTGGCCACATGGGCCTGCAGGGCCACCTCCTGGATGGTGATCCCCTTGTCGGGCACCCCCTTGACCGAGAATCTGCCGTCCTCGAACTCCAGGTCGTCGGTGCTGCATTCCAGCACATTGGCGGCGATGGCCTCGGCCTTCTCCCTGACCTTCTGCGTCGCCATGTACACCGCGGTGCCGCCCACGGAGATGCCGCGGCTCCCGAACGTGCCGATGCCGTTGGGCACCACGGCGGTGTCGCCGTGCAGCACGGCGATGTCCTCCACAGGAACCCCGAGCTCGTCCGAGACGATCTGCGCGAAGGTCGTCTCCTCTCCCTGGCCGTGGGGCGACACGCCGGTGAGCACGGTGGTCTTGCCGGTGAAGTCCAGGCGGACGGTGCCGCTCTCCCAGCCTCCGGCCGGCAGCGCCGCGGACGGCCCCATGGCGCAGATCTCGACGTAGGTGGAGAAGCCGATGCCGAGATAGCGCCCCTCCTCCCTCAGCCGCTTCTGCTGCGCGCGCAGCTCCTCGTAACCGACCATCTCCAGAGCCTTGTCCAGCGCCGCCTGATAATTGCCGCTGTCATAGGCCAGGCCCGTGGCCACCGGCAGCGGGAAATCGGCGGGCTGGGCGAAATTCTTCCGGCGCACCGCCACCGGATCCATGTCCAGCTCGCGGGCGATCAGGTCGAGGGTACGCTCGATCACCAGCGTGGCTTCGGGTCTGCCGGCGCCGCGGTAGGCGTCGGTGGCGACCTTGTTGGTGAAAGCGCCGGTGGAACGGAAGCGCAGGGTGGGAATCTTGTAGCAGCCGCTGATCATCAACCCCGTAAGCGGCGGCATTCCCGGGGTGAGGAGCTGGAGATAGGCGCCGGTGTCCAGCAGGCTGTCGTAGGTGACGCCCAGGATCGTGCCGTCCTTCTTCACCGCCGCTTCCACCGTGCCCACCTGTCCGCGTCCGTGTATCGTCGCCTGGATGTTCTCGCGCCGGCCTTCGATCCACTTCACCGTGCCCTTGAGCTTCATCGCCAAGTGGGCCAGCAGCGCCTCTTCCCGATAGACGTTCAGCTTGCATCCGAAGCCGCCGCCCACCTCCGGGGCGATGATCCGGATGCGGTGTTCCGGGAACCCCAGCATGAGCGCCAGCATGGCCCGGAGCAGATGCGGTATCTGGGTCGAGCTCCAGACGGTCAACTCGTCCTCACCCGGAAAGTACCGGGCCACCACGCCGCGGGTCTCCACCGGAATCGGCGCCAGCCGCTGGTGGACGAACTTCTGCCTGATGACGACGTCCGCCTCGGCGCGGGCCTTGTCCATGTCCCCGGTGCCGAGCTCGAAGGTGAAGGCCTGGTTGTCGGGCCACTGGGAATGGACGACAGGGGAGTCCGGCGCAAGCGCCTTTTCCAGGTCCGAGACCACGGGAAGCGGCTCGTAGTCCACCTCGATGAGGTCGAGGGCATCCCGGGCCGTGTAGGAATCCTCGGCCACCACCGCGGCCACGGGTTCTCCCACGTGCCGGACGTGTTCCCGGGCCAGCACCGGGTGCGGCGGGGTGCGCAAGGTGGGATTGGCGGCCGCACAGGGCACCGACCCCACGCTGTCGCCGATCTCCGCGCCGGTCACCACGCTGCGGACGCCGGGCAGGGCCCGCGCCGCGTCCGTGTGGATGCCGTTGATGCGGGCGTGCGCGTGGGGGCTGCGCAGGATCGCCGCGTGGAGGAGGTCCGCCATCCGCAGGTCGTCCACATAGTGCGAGAGCCCCTGTACCAGGCGAGGGTCTTCACGCCGCCTGACCCTGGTTCCAACAAGCTTGCTTACCGGCATGGCTTACGTCCCAGCTTTCATTTGTTCCGCGGCCTGCTTTACCGCGTCGACGATGTGCTTGTACCCGGTACAACGGCAGATGTTGCCTTCCAGCCCGTGGCGGATATCCTCTTCCGAGGGGCTCGGGTGCTCCTGGAGGAGTTGCCGCGTGGCCATGATCATGCCGGGAGTGCAAAAGCCGCACTGGAGGCCGTGACAGTCCCAGAAGGCTTCCTGTATCGGATGCAGCCCGTCGTCGGTGGCGAGGGATTCGATGGTTTCGACCTCGCACCCGTCCGCCTGCACGGCCAGCAGGGTGCAGGACTTCACCGCCGCCCCGTCCACCATGACGGTGCAGGCACCGCACAGGCTGGTCTCGCAACCGATGTGCGTCCCGGTGAGACCGAGCACATCGCGCAGCCAGTGCACCAGCAACAGCCGTGGCTCCACTTCCGCCGTCCGGCTCACACCGTTGACGCGAACTTCGATCGTGGTCTTCTTGCGCATGGTTCCTTGTCCTCGCTGAAGTCAGAATACACCCCGTTCAACCGCGAGGTCAACAAAATTATCGCGTCCGCGTCCGGGCCGCAGCCGACCTGCGCGGCGGCCTCCCGGACCTGCCCGATCCCGGCGACGCCGCCGACGCGGGCCGCGGCGTCAGGGCTTCTGGCGTTGACGCCGCGGCGGGACTCCGGGAGTTTGTGCCGCGGACGCTCGGGAGGTGGTGGAACGGCTCAGCCGCATCCCGAAGCCTGCTGCGGCATGCACGCCTACTCGGCGCGTCCCGCGGCCCGGCCTTCGAACCGCGCGAGGATCGCGTCGACGTCGACGCCCAGTGCGCGCCCTTCGCGGACCACGCCTTCCTTCTGGCTGCTCCAGCTCTGGACGAACATGTTCTCCAGAAACGCGCGGTTGCCGGTGTCCTCGGCGAAGCGCGCGAGCTTTGCCATGACCATGTCCTCGTGGCCTTCTTCGTCGTCCACGATGTCCTTGGCGAGCTGCCGCACCACCGGATCGGGGGTGACGTCCCTCAGGTGCTCCATGAACACCACCGCCGACTTCTCGGCGATGTTGCATAGCCGGAACGCACGCACGTCGCCGGCGAGGAACTGGCCGAAGTAGCCGTCGTAGGCTTCGGCGGGAATGTCGTCGGCCGCACCGCGGCCGTCGAGGTAGTCCTTGATCAGGGCATGGTGCCGGTACTCGTCGGCCGCCTGTTCGGCCACGTGGGCGCGTTCGTGCGGCTCCAGTTCGTCGTACTGCAGCAGCGCCCTGGTGAACGCCACCGCATGGGCCAGTTCCT
The DNA here is from genome assembly GCA_964291295.2 of uncultured Binatia bacterium (SeqCode). Taxonomy (GTDB): domain Bacteria; phylum Desulfobacterota; class Binatia; order UBA9968; family JAJDTQ01; genus JAJDTQ01. The sequence goes on from OZ219754.1 coordinate 522,254, forward strand.
TCTTCGCCTGCCGCTGCATCAGGCCCACGAACGCCGAGGTCCGCGGGTCCAGTTCCGCCAGCGCCTTGCGGATGGCGATGACAGGCCCTTCCAGCTCATCGTGGTATCGACTCCACAACGATTCGACGAATTCTCTTCCGGTCATTTCACCGTTCCTCCGTGTCAGCGCTGATCCAGACTAGCCACCGGGCGGTTGCGGTGTCAATTGCCGGTGTCCGAATTGCCCTTCCCTGCCTTCCCTGCGCCGGCGCGGGAGCGGCGCAGGGGGCGGGCGCCATCCCGAATTCATGAGGCGCTCCACGAAGGCGGCCTTTGCCGCATGGATACCTGCTGCTACAAGAGGCCCGAGGGGCGGCGACGGCGGTCCGCGTGGACACGCCGGCGCCGCCCGGAAAGGAGACGCGACATGGCGGACGACGCACGCAAGACATTCGAGGAAGTGTCCCTGGGCGCCGCGAACAAGGCTTACGACATCATCGCGAAGCTTGACCCCGAATACTCCCGCCACCTGACGGGGCTGTTCGTCGACGGGACTTTCGGGCGCGAGGGGGCGCTGGACCGAAAGACCAAGGAGTTGATCATGGTCGGCATCACCTGCGCCTTGAACCGACCCCGCGGCGTTCGACTTCACAGCGAACGGGCGCTCAAGGTCGGCGCCACGCCACGGCAGATTCTGGAGGCGGTGGAGGTGGCGGCCATACCGGGCGGGATGCCGGGACTGTGGCTCGGCGCCGAGACACTGGACGCCATCCTGCGCGAGCTGGGCCTGGAATTCAGATGACCCCGCAGGGCGGATGACCCCGCAGGGGTCGGTCATGACTCGACGATGGAACGGCTGATTCGCGGCGCGGGCCGGCTGCCGCGCGGGCCGGCTCGAACCCCGCCTGCTGCTTGAATCCCGCCTATGGATCGCCGGCGGGCTTTTCCGGGAAAAGCAGTTTGCGGAGGTGCACGATGATCTTCGGGTCCAGCGCGAACAGCCCCTTGACGGTTTCTTCGATGGACGCGCCGGTCACCGGGCGGACCTCCAACCCCCGGCTGTTGGCCTCGGCGACGAACGCCGGGTCGGCCACGGTGGCTGCAAACGCCTTGCGCAGCGCGGCCAGCCGCGTGCCGGCGGTCCCGGGAGGAAGCGCGTAGGCGCGCGCGATCTTCGCCGGGTCATGAACGCCGCTCATGAGGAGCATCCGGTCGTCCGGGGACTGGACCCGATCCAGGGCATTGGGCACCTCGGGCAGATCGGGGTGGGGCTCCGGCATGGCCTGCAGCACGACCTTGGCCTCTCTGGCGGCGAGCATCTTTCGCCACGCCGTCCTGACCGCCTGCCAGTACCCGCAGCCGCCTTCCACCTCCTGGTTCCCGGCGGCCAGACGCACCTGGACCGGACCCCGGTATCCGTAGACAAGCTTGAGAGGCAGACCCAGGACCGCGCCGAGAACCCGCGCCATGTTGGTGGTGGCGTCATCGCGGCCGATGCCGCCAAGCCGGACAGGCCGGTTGGCGCCGGCCCAAGCCGCCAGATCGTCGATACCGCTCGCCCTGGTCAGGACACAGACGGGATGCAGGGTCGAAACCGCACCCACCCAGCCGAAACGCCGGGTGTCGAGCCGGACTTCCCTGCCGCCGAATATCTGGTTGTGGATGATGTCGCCCGCCCAGTTGCCCACCGTCCGTCCGTCCGGTCTGGCTTCGCGGTAGAGGTACTCGGCGGCGACGACGCCGCCGCCGCCGACCATGTTCCGGACCACCACCTCGGGGTGGCCCGGGAGATGGCGGCCAATGTGTCGGGACAGGACACGGGTGTGGTTGTCGAAGACGCTCCCGGCACCGGCGCCCACCACAAAGGTCAGGGTATGTGTCAGGGCATGTTCCCGTGCCGGGGCGTCCGCGCCGGAGACCGCCTGCAGCGCCAGCATCAGGGCCGCCGCGGAAAGACGGATGGGAAACATCGCCACGGTGATCCGCCTCGCGCGTTGTGCAAGAAGGCTCGCTCGGGGGGACGCACGCGGTCTCTTCGGTCAGGCCCCGTTCAGCCTTGGCATGACCTCTTTGTGGAAGAGGTCCAGGGAGTCGATCACCTTGTCATGGGCCAGGTTGCCGATATGGAACATGCCCATGAAATGCTCGGCGCCGATCTGGCTCATCTGCTGGTTGACCTGCCGCGCCACCGTGTCCGGACTGCCGGCGATGACGAAACCGGTGTCCATGAGCTGCTCCCAACTCATGGGGTGGAAGTTGACCCGCGCCTCGTTGCCGGGACGGAAGTAGCTGGCGGATCTGGCGCTGACCATGGCCTCCTTGACCTTGCGCTGGTCAACGGCGATGTCCGTCCTGGCTTCGTTGAAGCCCCGATTCCACAAGGTGAAGAAATACCGCAACGGCGGCTCGGCCACCGCGCGCGCCTGTTGGTCCGTCTCGCCCACGTAGATGTGACGGCAGAGGATGAACTTGTCGGGTCCGCTCTCCCGCCCGGCTTCCCCCGCCACCTTGCGGTAGTAGTTGAAGGTGTCCTCGATCTGGTCGACCGTCTGATACACCTGCGCGATGGGAACCTGACGTTTGACGCACCACTCGATGGATTCCGCGCTGCGCGCCGCCACCCAGATGGGCGGGTGCGGCTGCTGAACCGGTCGTGGCCAGATGGCGCAATTCTCGAACCGGAAGAACTCTCCCTCGTAGCTCCATACCGGTTCGGTCCAGGCGGTCATGATGACATCGAAGGCTTCGCCGAACCGACCGCGGGACTCCTGGGGCTTGACGTTGTACCAGAGATACTCCGAGGGAATGCCGCGGACGAACCCCGCAATCAGACGGCCCTCCGACAGACAGTCGATCATGGCGTACTCTTCCGCCACGCGCACGGGGTGCTGGCGCAGGGGCAGGATGTTGCCGAGCACGCCGATCTTGATGCGGCGGGTCTTCTGGCTCAGGGCGGCGGCGATGAGGTTCGGCGACGGCATGGTGCCGTAGGCGCTGTAGTGGTGCTCGTTGAACACCACGCCTTCGAACCCCAACTCTTCGCAATAGGCCATCTCCTCCAGGTGCTCGCGGTAGTTGCGCGAGCCCACCGGGGGATCGAAGTACGAACTCGGAACCGGCGTTCCGGGGACATCCTCCGGGACTTCCGGATAGGCCAACAGGTCGAAGTTGTAGACTTTCATCAGTATCCATCTCCTTCGCGAGCACGGCCCGGCCGGCGGATCGAAGGGCTCAAGCCTAGTCCCATCCCTCGGCCACTGTCAATCCACGCGATGGACTATCCCGTGAACACTTCGACCAGCGTTCCCGGCGGGAACGGAAGGCTCAGCGAATGGACGAAGATCGCGTGGAATCCGCCCCAGGCGAGGAGCGTCAGAAGGAGACTGACGAGCCATTTCTCTCCGGCCCCGACCTTGAGGAAGAGGAAGGTGCACAGCGGAACCGTGACCGGAAAGCCGAGCAGCCAGATGGAGGCGAAGAAGCCGAGGATCCAGCCCACGATGGTCATCGTGCGCCGCACCACCACCGCGTCGGCTGCCGGGACGGCGATGCCGGCCCGCAGCAGTCCTTTCACGTCGATCCCCACTTGCGCCAGGGCGAGCACGATGCCGGGGAACCCGATGACCCAGGGGAACAGGCTGGCGCGGAATCCCCAGTCCCGGGCCTGCCACACGCCCCATGCGAATCCGGCCAGGATCACCACGGTGAAGGCGACATGCCAGCCCGTGACGGGCCTGGGCGCTTCGGCGGCCTCGCTCTCCGGTGCGGGCACGGCGACGGACGTGGACAGAGCTTCCCGTCTGGCATCGCGCCGCCGCTGGTACAACGGGTAGAGGATGCCCGCCAGAATGATCGCGCCGATGACCAACACCCCCGGGAAGCCCACCCATGCCCAGCCGTAGTTGTCGGTGGCCAGGAACAGGTTCTTCTCGGCCAGCGAACCCAGCACCAGCCCCAGCAGCAGCGGCGGCCGCGGCCAGTCGAGCTGCACCATGACCCAGCCCACCAGACCGAAGGCCAGCACCACGATGAGATCCTCGAAGGCGTTGTTCTGGGCGAAGCCGCCCAGATAGATGAGCACCAGCAGGAACGGCAGCACCAGGCTGCCGCGCACTTCGGTGATGCGCGCGAGCTGTTTCAGGAAGATGAAACAGACCGAGACGGTGATGATGTTCGAGACCACCACGATCCACACGAACGAAAACGTCAGATCGAGGTTTCCGCCCTGGCTGGCGGGCATCAGCATGGGCGGTCCCGGCACGAGACCCTGGATGATGAAGGCCCCCAGCAGGATGGCCATGGTGACGCTGCCCGGCACGCCGAAGGCGATGGTGGGCACCAGGGCGCCTCCGAGGTTCGAGTTGTTGGCGGCGCCCGGACCCAGCACGCCTTCCACCGCCCCCTTGCCGAAGCGCTCCTTGTCGGGGGAGGTCTGGACAGCGTGAGCGTAAGCGACCCACTGCGACACCGCGCCGCCCATGCCCGGAATGATGCCGATGTAGGTACCGATGGCGCTGCAGCGCAGCACCAGGGCCCAGTGGCGAAAGGTATCCCTGACGCCGTCCATGACGCCGCCCAGCTTCTCGATCTTCTTCTCCGAGATGCTCGAACCCTTGACCCAGAGTTCGACCACCTCCGGAATCGCGAACAAGCCCAGGGTCACGGGAACCAGCTTGATGCCGTCCCAGAGATAGAGGCTGTCGAAGGTGAAGCGCTCGATGCTGGAAATCGGATCGAGTCCCACGGTGGCGAGCATGAGTCCGATGGCCGCGGCGGTGAGCCCCCTGATGATGGCCTCACCGCTCAGGGCAGCCAGAAAGGTGACCCCCAGCAGCGCCAGCATGAAGAACTCCGGCGATCCGATGGCAAGCACCAGCGGGCGGACGATGGGAATGGCCAGAGCCAGGGCAAAGGCGCCGAAGATGGCCCCCACCAGAGAACTCATGAGCGACGCCCCCAGAGCGCGCCCGGCCTCGCCCTTCTTGGCCATGGGATGACCGTCGACAATGGTGGACGCGGTAATGGCCTCGCCGGGAATGCCGAACAGGATGGAGGTGATGTCGCCGGTGGTTGCGGTAACGGCGGACATGCCGAGCAGGAAGGCGAAGGCTTCCACCGCCTCCATCTTGAAGATGAATGGCAGCATCAACGCCAGCGTGACGGGTCCGCCGAGTCCGGGAAGGATGCCCACGGCGAACCCGATCACGATACCCAGCATCATGAGCGTGAAGGTCGTGGCCGTGAAGACTTGTGCCAAGCCTCCGGCAAAGGCCTGAAGCATTTCACCCATGGTCGTCGGCTTTCAGTGGAGAGAGGTTCCCCGGGTCGGAGGTTCAACCGGGTCGGAACTTCGCCCGGGCGGTCGGGAAGGATCGATCAGGAACTCGCTTTCGAAACTTGAAATCGAAACCCGAAATAATGCGCGGTGACTTGGCGCGGTCACCAACGCGCCGTGACGAGCGGCGGCCTGCAATGCGCCGGCCGCGCATGGAACCGTCCGCCGGCGCATGCGCCCGGGCGCGGCCGGGGGACGGTTCCTCCATTCGATTCGCAACTGCTTCGCAACTACTTCTTCGCCAGGAGGACGTCCTTCAACAAGGACAGCGTGCTGTCATCCATGGCGTAGATGCCGTTCATCTTCTTCGCCACCCATTCGCCGCCGTGGGGGTTCACTTCCAGCTTCGACTTCTCGGCGTTGGCCAGCAACTCGGGGTCCGCCAAGGTGGCCATGAACGCCTTCTGAAGCGTCCTGACCCGGTCCGCGGGCACTCCCGGCGGCAGGCTGTAGGGCCGTGCCACGGCGCGGTAGACATCGGCGGCCACTTCCAGGAGCTTCATGCCGGTTTCACCCTTGGCCAGACCGGTCGCCACGGGCACGTTCATGAGTTCCGGGTGTTTGTCGGGGCCCACCTGGAGAACCGGCTTGACATTGCCGCTCTCGATGCCCTGCCTCCAGGTCGGCTTGATCGACTGCCACGCCCAGCAGCCGCCGTCCAGTTCGCCCTTCTCCGCCGACACCCGTATGATCGCCGTACCGGAATAACCCTCGACGACCTTCATCGGCAGACCCGTTGCCGCCTTGAGCAGCTTGGGCACGTCATCGGTGGTGGAGCCCGGTGCGGTGGCGCCGATCTTGATGGGCCTCTTGGAGTTGATCCAATCTTCGATGCTGTTGATGCCGCTGGCCTTGGTGAGCGCGCACACGTTGTCGTCGGTGGACGGCACACCCAGCCAGTTGAACTTGCGGCCGTCGAACTGGACTCCCCTCTTGCCGAGAACGTGCTGCAGCACCAGCGGGCCGATCCAGTTGCCGACGGTCAGACCGTCCGGCTTGGCCTTGTTGTAGAGGTAGTTGGCGGCGATCAGGCTGCCCGCGCCGGTGCGGTTCTGAACCACCGTCCTGGGGTTGCCGGGAACGTGTTTGCCGAAGTGGCGGGCAATGAGGCGCGTGTAGGTATCGAAACCGCCACCTGGCGAGAAGCCCACCACGAAACGAATGGTCTTGCCCTTGAAAAAGTCGTCCGCTCCCATGGAGAGCGACGGGACCAATGCAAGAACCAGCAACGCGAGCATGGCCCTGCACAAAAATCGACCGGACATTCGATCGAACATGACACTGAACATAACGAGCCTCCCATGCGTCGTCGGACGCCGCAATGACACCAAACCTTCCCTTGTTTCACAAATCCGGGCCAAAGAAAAGGGCGAATGGGGAAAAATTTGCCAGGATGCGACCGCGTACCCATCCCCGGGGGGGTTGACCTCGGAGTGGACAGGCATTAAAGTGAGCGAACGCTCGTTTGGTAGATTGCGAAAACGGAAACCGGTACTGACGAGGGAAACCGACAAGGGAATTGTCAAGAGAACTGGCGAGGGAAAAGGCGAGAGAGATGACGAGAATATCGAATTTCGACGACTGGATCGACTGCTTCAGGGAATGGCAGCGGGACATCGGCTATGACGCCGACCTGCTGGGCGGCTACAGGTTCGAGACGAAGCTGGGCGAGTTGCATGGCGACGATATCGAGTTCGGCGACTACCAGGGCAAGGCCAAGTGGGAGCGGGTGGGCCAGATACCGAACCAGTCCATCCGGGACGCCCTGCTCACCCTCATCGTCTATCAGGGCGACACCGAGTTCGCCTCCGTCGAGCAGCAGAAGAACCTGCTCGACAACGCTCCCACCGAATACGATCGCCAGGCGCTGATACGCATCAACAGCGACGAGATGCGGCACGGCTGGCAGATGTGTTACCTGCTGATCAAATATTTCGGCGACACCGGCAAACTGGAGGCGCGCAAGCTTCTGGAGCGCCGGGCCAGCGAGCGGAAGCGCCTGCTGGGGTCGTTCAACCAGCCGGTGCACAACTGGCTGGACTTCTTCACCTACACCCAGTTCGTGGACCGGGACGGCAAGTTCCAGCTCACCATGCTCAGCCACTCCGCCTTTGCGCCGCTGGCGCGCAGCGTCTCGGCCATGCTGAAGGAGGAGTTCTTCCACATGTTCACCGGAAACACCGGCCTCACCCGCATCGTCAGGGCGAACCGGATCCCGCCGCGGATCATTCAGAAGTATTTCAACAAGTGGCTGTCCACCGCCTATGACCTCTTCGGCACCGACGACTCCTCGTCGGCGCATTGGGCCTACGTCTGGGGCCTCAAGGGCCGCTTTGACGAGGCCACCGCCGGCGAGCCCGCGGACAAGGCAAGGCTCAACGAGCTGGCTCGCCATCGATATCTCGACGAGTGCCGGGGGTTGGTGGACAATCTCAACCGCTTCCTGCCCGACGGCGCACCCGGCCTCCGGGTTCCGGACGTCAGGTTCAACCGCTCCATCGGCGACCACGCCGGCATGCCCTACAGCGTTGACGGCGACTTGCTCTCCGAAACGGAATATGAGAAACACCTTCTCGAGGTGCTTCCCGGCACCGAGGACGATTTCGTCCTGAACGAGATATTCAAGGACAAGGACTGGGTTCTTCAGATGAACTAGCCGTTACGACCCGGTCGCCGCGAACGGGTTGCCTCATCGACGGGTTGCCTCATCGTCCTGGACGAAGAATCCCGTGAAAGACCCGTGGCTGCCGTGCGGTCTCCGTGCGGTTCTTGTCCCGTCCCGAGCAAGGAGAACCCCGTGAATCGTTTTTGCCTCGTCTGTCAGAATGTCGACTGCAAGAGTCGAGGCTCCGAAGAGTTGATGCAGGAGCTGCAGGAACGGGTGGCGGCCAAGGGGCTGGACGACGTGGAGGTGCGTTCGTACATGTGTTTCGGTGCCTGCCAGGACGGCCCCAACCTGGTCATCTATCCGGACAAGTGCTGGTACGCCGGGGCCACGAAAGCGGATGTCGATGACATCGTCGAACACCTGGCCGGCGGCCCGCCCGTGGAGCGGCTGGACAAGGTCGACCCTTCGCTCAAGGAACTCATCTACCAATTGCTCGACACCGGGGTCTTTTAGCCGCCATGGAAGGCATCCTGTTGCCGGGAGGCGTGGCCCAGGGACTCGAGGGGCTTGACGCCTATCGCTCCAGGGGCGGTTACGAGGCCGTCAGCCGACTGGCGCAACTGTCCCCTCGGGACGTCATCGCCATGGTGGAGGCCTCCGGCCTGCGCGGCAGGGGAGGCGCCGGCTTCCCCACGGGCAGAAAGCTGTCACTTACCCTGGAATGCCCCGACACGCCCCACTACGTGGTCATGAACGGGGGCGAAGATGAGCCCGGCAGCCACAAGGACCGCGTGCTCATCGAGAATGTCCCCCACCTCGTCCTTGAGGGAGTCCTTCTCGCGGCCTACGCGGTGAAGGCGGAGAAGGCTTACCTCTACATCAACCACGGATACGAGCGGGCGATGGCGGCTGCGGAGACCGCCATGCGGGACGCCCGGGATGCGGGCTACTGGGGCAGGAACATCGCCGGCTCCGGTTTCAGTCTGGAACTGGTGACCGTCCCCGCACCGTCCAGCTACGTGGCCGGAGAGGACACCGCCGCCCTGGAGGTCATCGAGGGCAAGGAGCCGCTGCCGCGGCAAAAGCCCCCGTTCCCGGTCACGGCCGGACTGTTCGGCAGGCCCAGCCTGGTCAACAACGTGGAGACGCTGGCCAATATCGCGCCCATCGTCGCCAGGGGACCCGAGTGGTTCCGCTCCTTCGGCACCGGCGAGAACCCCGGAACCATGCTCTTCTCGCTAGGCGACGAGATGGAGCGGCCCGGCGTCTACGAGCTGCCCCTGGGGACCCCGCTGCGCTACCTGCTGGAAGAGTGCGGCGGCGGATTGAAGGGCGGCAGGCGCATCAAGGCCCTGCTTCCGGGAGGGCCGTCATCGGGATTTCTGCTGTCCGATCACCTCGACATCCCCTTGGACCGCGACGCCTTGCGCGAGGCCGGCTCTTCCATCGGATGCGGCGCCGTCAAGGTTCTCGCCGAAGACGACTCGGTGGTGGACGAGGTGGTGCGGATCGCGGAATTCTTCGCCAGAGAGTCCTGCGGCCAATGTCCGGCATGCCGCATGGAAACGAACATGCTGGTGGCGCTGCTCAAGAAGGTTCAGCAGGGCGGGGGGAACGATGCGATCGTGGAGCAGCTGGAGAAAGTGATCACCTTCAACCGGGGAAAAGGGTTCTGCAGCCTGATCAACATGCCTGGCCCGCCCATCGAGAGCGCCGTCCGGCTTTTTCCGGAAGAGTTCCGCGGCGCCTGACAGGCCATCACCTCACAGATCGAGGTTCTTCTTCGGCACGTTGAAGACCACCCCCTCGCCGTTCCGCACCAGGCACATGTCGTTGCTCCACTCCTTGACCACTTCCAGTTCGTCTCCCGGCGAAAAACTCGCTTCCTCGATGCCGGAATTCTTGGTTGACTGATATTTGCAGTTGAACGCTTCCTTGACCGTGGCCATCCCCGGCCCCTCCCTTCTTTTCCGTTCCGTGTGCCGGCTTTCAGGATTCGCGGGCGACGGGCGGAATCGAAACCCGTCCTACAAGTCGTCCCGCCCGCCGTTCTCCCGCCACTTTCCACGGCGGGTCGGGTAGCGCAATGCCTCCTGGAGACACTTCAGGAAGGCCCTTCGGGACACCTCCCGGGCACCGAGACTGCATATATGAGAGGTTGTAACCTGCGCATCGATGAAATGAAAGTCCCAGCCTTCCAGCCGGTGGACCAGCGCCGCCAGCGCCACCTTCGACGCGTCCGTCTCACGGTGAAACATCGATTCGCCGAAGAAACCCCTGCCCAGGGCAATGCCGTAGATACCGCCGGCAAGGTCCGTCCCGAGCCAGCTCTCCACCGAGTGAGCCAGCCCCGCTTCGTGGAGCCGCACATACGCCTGTTCCATTTCCGGCGTGATCCACGTGCCGCTTTGCCCCGCCCGCTCGACGGCCGCGCATGCCCCGATCACGCCGCGAAAGTCCTCATCGAAGGTAACCCGGAACTTCCTCCGGTTCAGGACGCGCCGCAGCCGCCGGGAGACGTGGAAGTCTTCGAGCTTGAGGATGCACCGGGGGTCCGGCGACCACCAGAGGATCGGCTGACCCTCGCTGTACCAGGGAAAGATGCCCATGGAGTAGGCCAGCACAAGGCGAGCGCTGCCGAGGTCGCCTCCCACCGCCAACAACCCGTCGGGTTCCGCCTCGTGCGGGGAAGGAAAAGCGAGCTCGCGGCTCAAGCGATGGACCGGCATGGAGAGGACCATGGTGCGGAATCCGTCCGGTGGATGCAAGGAATGAACGACTTGCCGCCGGTTTCGCTGCCGCGCTCGTGTCCGGCGAGGGCCGACGCGGGCAGGTCCGGCGCTCCATTCGGGAGCGGACTCGGTTGTCGACAGGCCGGGGCGGGGTTTCGTCCTCGGGGAACCACCGTCAACCGTTCACGACACCACGGCGGTCAAATCGTCGCCGCCGGCGGCACCGGTCCGGAACTCCAGGGACATCGGACGGAAATCGTGCTATAAGCCAAGGCAGCGAGAACGCCATGTTCAGGAGAATCGACCATGTGGCGCTCCATGTCGCGGACCTGGATCGCACCACCACCTTCTACGAGGAACACTTCGGCTTCCGGACGTACTTTCGACACCGGACCGACGCCGGGATGCAGATCGCGTACCTCAGGCTGGGGGACACCGTGCTGGAGTTGACCCACAAGAGCGACGGCTCCATGACGGGCTTTCACTTGTGCCTGGAGACGGACAGCTTCGACGAGACCGTGGCGGAGCTGCAACGACGAGGCGTCCCGCTCCTGCGGGCGCCCCACGGCACCGCCGCCCGGGAGCCGCGCGAAAAGGGCTGGCGCCGGGTCGTCTTCGGCGGCCCGGACGGCGAGCAGATCGAACTGCGCGGCTAGCGGGCTGTCCGGCCGCAGCGCGGAAGGAGACCTCATGCCGGACCCGCAAGCCGCGACCCTCAAGCTCGCTTGTCCCTGCTGCGGCGCGACCCTGATCGTGGACCCCGCGCTGGCGGTGGTGCTGCGGCACGAGGTACCGCCACCCCGACACAAGGCGCCGGACCTCAAGGACGCCGACCGCCTGCTTCGGAACGAGGCGACACAGCGCGATCAGAAATACCGCGACATCCTCGACGCCGAAAAGGACAAGGGAAAAGTACTCGACCGCAAGTTCCAGGAGCTTTTCAAAAAGGCCAGGGACGAGCCCATCGAGAAGCCCCTCAAGGACATCGACCTGGACTGACCGGCTCGGCACTGCCCGGGTCGAACCCGTTACGGCGGACCCGCGGGCACCGCCTCGCGGCCCGCCGCCTCGTAGCCGTATGCGAGTTCGAGCAACTGCTTGACCATGCGTGCCGTGGCCCCCCGGATGTCCCACTCCTGGTAGCGAAAATGGTAGATGGGTCCGGACCTCCCGGACCGGTGGTGGTCCAGGGTCGGGGCCTCCTGGCACAGCAGCGCGGCCACCGGCACGGAGAACACCGCAGCGGTTTCGCGCGGGTCGGGACGGAACTCGTACGGATGGGGAATGATCCCCACGAAAGGGGTGACCCGGAAGTTGTAGCCCGCCATGACTTGGTCGAGCTGGCCCAGGACGCGCACATGGCCGGGATCGACACCGATCTCTTCCCGGGTCTCCCGCAACGCCGTGGCCAGCGCGCTGCCGTCCTCCGGATCGGTGCTCCCGCCCGGAAACGCCACCTGCCCACCGTGGGAACTCAGATGCTGCGCCCGCAGGGTGAGGATCAGGCTGTCGCCGTCCGGACGTTCCTGGATGGGCACCAGGACGGCGGCCGGCCGGAAGTCATCTCCGGCCGCGGCCAAGGGCGTCCTGGTCCGCAGGATCTCGAATCTTTCGGAGCAGACAAACACCTCTGCCACTGTCATTGAACGGCCGGCGCGGCGGCAGGGTGGCGTTGCCGCCCCGGCCCACGCTAGTTCTCCGGCTTCAGCGACTCGGGAAAGTAGCGTGACGGGAACCAGACCTGGGCATCGAAGTTCGTACACCCGAGAATCCGCAACTCGCGCATGACCCGGATGTAGTCCTGCGACTCGATGTAGTGCTCCCACGCCTGGAGACTCTCGAATTCGATCATGATGGCGACCTGGGGGCTGACCTCCAGCGGGTTGCGGAGATTGCGGATCTCCCTGACCCCGGGAGCCGCCAGCGTCATCGGCAGCCAGTCGTTCTTGGCCTTGTTGCTGTAGATGGTCAGGTTGGCCTTCTGATCCGGCAGGTCCCACTGGATGATGTAATGTACCATGGCTCCCTCCTTTTCGTGTCCGCCCCCCGTGCGGGGCCGCCCTACATGAGCGTCCTGACCAGACCCCCGTCGATCAGGAGCGCCGTCCCGGTAATGTAGCTCGCCCGCTCCGACCCGAGAAAGACAACCAGGTCCGCCACTTCCTCGGACTGCCCGAAGCGGCCCAGGGCAATCTCGGCCTTGCTCTGTTCCTGGACCTTCTCCAGTGGCAGGTTGAGCCGCCTGGCCCGGGCCACGTTGAGGTTGTGGTGGCGCTCGGTGTCGATGCGCCCCGGCATGACCGTGTTGATGAGAATGTTGTCGGCCGCCAGCTCGCGCGACAGCGTCTTGGTCCAGCCCACCACGCCGGTGCGGAACGTGTTGGACAGGATCAGTCCGGGTATGGGCTCCTTGATGCCGTAGGAGGTGATATTGATGATGCGTCCCGCGCCCGCCTTCTTCATGTGCGGCACCGCCTCCCGCGTAAGCCGGACCGTGCCCATCAGGCTCAGATTGTAGGCCGCGGCCCAGTCTTCCTCGCTCAACGCGTCGAACGCTCCGAACGGAGGCCCGCCGGCGTTGTTCACGACCACATCCACCCGGCCGAAGGCCTCGACGCTCCTGTCCACGAAATTTCGTATGTCGTCATACTTCGACATGTCCGCCACTGTGGCAACGACCTCTCCCCCCGTGGTCTCGCGAATCTCCCGTGCGGCGCGCTCCAGCGCCTCGCCGCCTCTGGCGCAGATGCCGACCTTCGCGCCCTCGGCGGCGAAACCGCTGGCGATGGCCCGCCCCATCCCCTGACTCGCACCACCCACCAACGCCACCTTGCCTGCCAGTCCCAGATCCATCCGAACTCCTCTCCGGGCTGCCGGAGCCCCGGTGCCCGCCTGCGGGGCGGGCACCCGCCCTCACTTCTGCGTCCAATAGATATTGTCGTCGAACTCCGGGTCCAGCCGCATCAGGTAGAGCGCCAGCATGCCGTGAGCGCCCAGTGGCCGCAGTTGCCGCGGATCCCGCATCCTGATGGCGGCGGCCTCCTCCGCGCTCAGTTCGTAGTCCGACAAGGTTTTCTCCAGATCCGTCCGCGCCCGACTCAAGGTGTCGGGTTTCATCTTCAGGTCGAAAAGAAAGCGGTTCAGGTGGTAGCGGCTCATGCGATGCTCCGGTGGACCCGCGCAGGTGGACGCCGGCGCAGCGTGCCCGGGTCAGATCTTCCAGCTGGCAAAGCCCCACCCGGTTGCGACGTGGTCGGGCATGTAGAAGGTTGCGGAAGCCGGGGAGTCGCTCACCGCCCCGATGGCCACCATCCAGTTCAGGAACTCGGAGTTGCCCGACTGCCGCAACTGTTCGAGCGTCAGCTCCGCCAGGGCAGGCCCCTCGCCGGCACGCATCCGTTGAAGCAGCCCTTCGTCGAAGCGGGTTTCGATCTCGCCGATGCGCGGGGACCCGGGAAAGTGCGACAGGCCGCCGGTGGCGAGGATGGCGACCCGGTCGGCGGCGGCGTCCGCCACCCCGCGAACCAGGTTTCCCAGCGCATAACACCGCGCGGGAGTGGGCAACGGGTCGATCCAGGTGTTGACGAAGAGGGGCAGGATGGGGATCCGCGGTTCCGGCAGAAGGAAATGCAGCGGCACCAGCTGGGTGTGCTGCAACTCGATGTCCTCGCCAAAGGAGAGATCCAGGCCCGCAGCCACGCCGGCCTCCAGAATGGCCCGTCCCAGCGCCGGCTGATTCCGGTAATGGAACCGGTAGCGCGTGAACCGGCCGTGGAGCTCCTCCGCCAACGTCACGAAGAATGTCGGTATGTTGTCGAAGAAAAAATTCACGAACTGGTCGTTGGCCACGACCACCAGCACGTCGGGTCTGGCGGCCTGCAGGTCGGAGCGGAGCACGGCGAAGGCATCCTCGGCGTCCCGGCGCAACCTCCGCTGCACCTCCAGCGAGGGCCGGGTACCGGCCGCCTGCGGCGCCATGCGGTAGTGGAGCTTCATGAACTCTTCCCACTCGGCGCCCGGATCGAGCAGAATGTTGGGGGCGTGGCTCGCGGCCAGCGCGGCGACCAGCGGCATTCACGGTCCTTTCGCAGCATCCTGGCTGAACGACGTGCACGAAAGATGTTATAGTCCGGCCTCGCGCATTTCAACCGTCTTCACGAACAGGAGCCGGCACCGGACAGTTCACGGGGCCGGGCCAGGCGGGATATCCATGATCGGAACCATCTCATCAGGGTGTATGCCGAGGGCGGTGTCTCTCGGTGTGCTGATGCTCGTCGGGCCGGCGGTGGCCGGGCCGCCCGCCGCGGCATACGAATGGCGGCCCGCCGCCACCGTCTTCGAGTATCGCGAGGCCCCGGAAGCCGGTGCGGACCCGCGCTCCGCCGCCACCGTCATCGGCATCCCCGGTGTACACGTGGCCAGCCACAGGGACACCCTGCTCGACATTGCCCGCCTGCATCATCTGGGATACCGGGAACTGCTCCAGGCCAACCCCGGGACGGACCCTTGGCGGCCGGGCGAAGGCGCGTGGATCACTCTCCCCTCCCAGTGGATTCTTCCCGACGCGCCGCGCCAAGGGCTCGTTCTCAACATGCCCGAGATGAGGCTCTACCACTACCTGCCCGGCTCCAGGGTCCGGACCTTTCCGTTGGGGGTGGGACAGGAAGGTCAGGAGACGCCGGCCGGATATTTCCGCATCGGACAGAAGCGCACGGACCCCGTATGGTACGTGCCCGTCTCGATCCAGAAGGAGATGGAGAATCCGCGCAAGACGGTCCCTCCGGGGCCGGACAACCCGCTGGGCCGATACTGGATGCGGTTGTCCCGGACCACCTACGGGATTCACGGCACCAACAATCCCTGGGCCATCGGCCGCCGGGTGACCCACGGCTGCATCCGGCTGTATCCCGAGGACATCGCCTTTCTGTACCCCCGGGTGCCCAAGGGTACGCCCGTGCAGGTGATCTATCAGCACGCCAAGGTCGGCGTGCGGGATGGCAGGGCCTACTTTCAGATCTACCGCGATGGCCGCGCGACGGACAACGAACTCATGGCGGACCTGATCCGGCAGATCACGAAACGGGGACTGGCCGTCGATCTGCGGCAGTTGCGAAGCCTGCTGCCGGAACTGCCCGACGGGGTCATGATCCCTCTTCCGCCGAGGAACCCGCGCCTGTCCGGTATTGCTCGTCCAGAGCGTACTTTTCCTCAAGCCCCACGATCTCGTGAAACTCGTCGAACGGCAACAGCCGATCCATGAACGCCTCGGCCGTGCCCTGTTCCCTGAGATTGGAATAGTAGCTCTTGAGCGCCATGGCCGCGGAATAGAGCGGCCCCACCGGCCAGACGATCAGCGCGAAGCCCAACTCCCCCAGTTCCGCCGGGGTCATGAGCGGCGTGACGCCGCGCTCGATCATGTTGGCCACCAGCGGCCCCGGGACATTGCGGGCGATCTCGCGCATCTCCTCGCGCGTCTCCGGCGCCTCGATGAACACGGCGTCCGCACCGTTCTCCTTGAAGGCGATGCCGCGCCGGATGGCCTCGTCGAGGCCGAGGGCCTGGCGCGCATCCGTCCGCGCCACGAGGAAGAGATCCCCGTCACCCCTTGCCGCGGCCGCGGCGTTGAGCTTCCCGAGATACTCATCCAGGGGCACCACCTGCTTGCCCCGCATGTGGCCGCAGCGCTTGGGCCAGACCTGGTCCTCCAGGAACATGCCGGCGGCCCCCGCCCGCATCAACTCGGTGACGGTGCGGACCACGTTCACCGCGTTGCCGTAACCGGTGTCGGCATCCACGATGACGGGCGTCTTCACGGCGCCGCAGACGCGGTAGATGGTGCTCAGCATCTCGCTCTGCGTGAGGATGCCGAAGTCCGGCTCCCCCAGCAGCGTCGCCGAGATACCGTAGCCGGTGGTGAAAATGACGTCGAAGCCGGCGCGGTCCGCGATACGGGCGCTCAGGGCGTCGTACACCCCGGGCATCACCAGGCTTCCCTTGCGGTCGAGAGCTTCCTTGACTCTGCTCATCCGGGCCTCCCGTCCGAACTCGTTGCGAAAGCGGCGCCCGCAGCCTTTCACCGCGGCGCGAGCAGGGTCCGTGCGAACGGGGGTCCGCTACTCGCCGGGAATCTCCACGATCACGTCACCGAGCACCGCGGCCACGCAACCCAAGCGGTCCGCGCCATCCGATTCCAGCATCGACAACGTCAACTCTTCGTTGTCGTCCATGGGGCTCAGATTGTTCCCGCCGGACAGGATCCTCACCCTGTCGGTGCCGCAGATGGCCTCGGTGCAGTCGTGTGGCAGCTTGACGCCGTTGCGAATCGCCGCCACCAGGATGGTGGTGCCGTCCTCCACCTCGAAGGTCTGTCCCAACGGCATGAAGGTGATTCTGGGCATGGCGGGTTTGTAGGAGACGCCCGGCGCGATGTCAAGGTGCCGCAGCCCGGTCCGGTATGGCCCATAAAGCCTGAATAATAGTTGATTACTGCCGATTCTCAGAACGGAGACAAGCGGCGATCTCGCTGGAAAGCAAATCCTCAGCACGTCTCCGCACCCGTCCGCGCTCAATCGGCACCCGGACGCCTCCGATACGCGGCCAAGTCCTCTGCGGTGAGTTCGTTTGGCTCCACGAGCTTGTAGTGCCGCTCCGACAGCACCTTGACCTCGCCGTCAGTCTTCTCGAAAGAGAAAAATGCAATCACCTGGTCGCGTATGAACTGCACGGCCACGGGAAGGCAGATCAGATCCGAAAACCTGGATTCGCACAACGCCGTGTCTTGCTCGATCTGAACGATGTTCAACTCGTCGCGCCCGCCCTTGGCCTGCACCGGCAGGACGTACTGGCGTCCCCATTTGTCGACTCCCACGTACAGTTCGTCCGTCTCAACCTGTCCGATGTCGGGCACTGATGTCCGTAGGTGGTTCTGCAGCGATTAGCAGGTGATGCCCGTAAAGATATCGATCAAGCGGTTGTACCGCACTCGCGCCAGAAGGGCTTGCTCGTCTCCGAGCGCGTACATCGCGACGACGCCGGGCGTGGCGTCCGGAACTTTGGTGGCTCCCATCCGTTCATTGGGCACCAGCGGAATCGGTCGGACCAGGACGAACCTGTATCGGCTCGGTCCTCTACCGCGAATAATCCACTCGCAGCCCTCGGGTGCGGTGGCCCGCACGGAATCCGGCAGATTCCTCCGGTACCGGGAACTATAGAGGATGTCACCAACGTTCTTCGGACACCGTACGCCTACCCGATCAGCCGCGACCGTGAGGTCGGACCGCTCGAAATCGACCTCCGTCATTCCCGTCTTGAATCGCGTGGTGAAGACCTCGTCGATGATCGCAGCATACCTTGACTTGGCCATGACGAGTGCCTTCGCCCCGATCGAAGTCACCCGGTCCAGCGGAGCCGTACGACCTCTTCGCGCAGGTACTGTCGGCTGGCAGTGGCGAGTCGCGTCCGAAACAGGTCAATGCCGGCCAGTTCGTAACCGAGACTCTGAGCGAGTTCGCCGAGGATCTGCCCGGTCCTGATCATGACTCTGAGGTACGATGCCTGGTCTCCAACGACGTACGCAAGCCTCGCACCCGGACGCAGCCGACTCCTGAGGCTCGCCAGATGTCGGACCATTCCTCCAAAGTACAGTTTCGTGACTCTCGCGTACTGGCGTTCGAACCCTGACGTCTTGCCCTGCTCAACTCGGCGGGCTTCGATCAGTTCAGCGATTCGCTGAATACCCTCGTGTCCGGCGACCAGGGCATCGTCAGTATCCGCCTTGTACACGCTTCGCGTATTCGATCGGATGAGTCCCTGCTTCAGGCATCGCAGATCCTGTTTGTCCCGGAAAAAGCCGAGCACACACCCTCAAGGCGCGTCGTCCGCGTGTAGTCCTTCTCGTTTGGGTATGGCGGGGAGGTGATGACGACATCGATGGACGACGGCTCCAGGTAGTCCTCCAACCGACGGGCATCCCCAAGGTGGACTTTGGCGTCCGTTCCGTCTCGTTGCCGCAACGCCGCGAGGTCATCGGCCATCGTCGTGACGCGGCTCAGCCATGGCCCGACCACCGGAGCGTCCTCCTGAAGTCGCCCAACGCCGACTTCCGGACCGAAATGCAGCTTGCCGATTCCCGAGATGAGCGCCGCTGCGAGCGCGAGTCGCTCGTGAGAGCAGAACGCGTCTTGGCGGTGCTGGTCGAGAATATCCAGCAACAGCAGCGTCTTGTGAAGCGGTAGCGGGCTGATCGAGTTCTTTGGCAGAAGCTTCAGCTTGTCGGGAGGTAACGTCTGGAGGTGGACCGTCGGGGTGACGTTCGCCGGGAACAGTGGTGCCATCCCGAAGTCGTCGATTCCTTGATGCCGAAGCAGATCGAGCGCTCGGGCGGCTGCCTCCTTGGCGTGGGATACGAGCGTGTCAGGGTCGACGCTCCAATCGATTTTGGTGCGGCTCGCGAACCCAGCCATCGGGTTGCGTTCGATCCCGACGCTCGGGATCCCAAGCTTTTTGCACTCGACCAGCGTCGTCCCGGTGCCGCAGAACGGGTCCAGTACCCGCTGCCTTGAATCGACGCAAAACGTGTCGAGGTAGTCGCGCACGAGGTGCGACGGGAATGAGAGAACAAAGCGGTACCAGTTGTGAACGGCACGATCTTCAGGCCTGAGCCGATTCCGCTCCGGGGTTTTTCTTGCACTGGTTTCGGGAGCGGTTGTCACGGCCGGACTGCTGGTGTCAGTCATTCGTGACCTCGTGGTTCCGTTCGTGTCACGTGGTGGGCGAATGCCTGCACCTGCCGCGATGTCGGATTGGAGTCCACCACAGTCCGGACTTGACGGTACGCTCCCGTCGTTGACTCAAGAGATCAGCGGCCGGCATCCTTGGCAGCCTTTTCGATCCAGTCCCCCATGTTGTGATAACCGTCGTCACGATTCCAGTAGTAGAAGTTGCAACCCTCCGGGACCCGGCCGCAACGCTCAGATTTGTCCTTGTCTAAATCCTTGATCTTGCTGACATCGATCCCCAACAAACCGTTGCCTCGGGCCTTGCTCTGGTCAATCTCGTACTGAACATACCGGCTGTCGCAAGTGTGAGACCCTACCAGTACGACCGTCACGGAGGTCCCATAAAGCTGATTCAGCCGGAACGAGTCGGTGGCGAGGCGGTTGACGATCCCTTGGATGAACTCCAAGTGCTTGAGCTTCGCTTCCATCACTCGTTCAGGGCCGACCGAGCCCGTCAAGAATCCCTGATCGCGGCCAGAGGTGAATTCCTCGACCCATCGGTCGGCTCACCCGGTCGATCCCGGAGAGGAGACTTCACTCGGCAACTGGCAAGGATCGTACTATAGGACCGACGATTGTACCACAGGCCCGACATCGGGACGACCCGGCAACCCTGGGTGATGGTGGCCCGAGGTCGGGCCACCAGTCTGATGGGAAGACAGCGGAGCGGTGCCAAGCTCGTGCGTGGATGGTCCGGGTTCATCATCAAACCGCGCACTCAGTCCGCTGGAGTCCGCCGCAGAACGAGGGATACAGCGAGGGGAACAAACCGGCTGGAGCTGGACAAGCACCTTATTATCAGCAGGTTACATAACCTGGGCATCGGCAGCCCCGCCTCTCCTGCCCCCCGGTCTCCCGGGGCGCCTTCCCGGCGGTCAGATCTCCAGCACCAGCCCGTCGTCCGCGGTGTCCACCGGCAGCGATGCGCGCCGGGCCAGCATCGCCTCGCCCATGTGCGTCAGGATCAGCCGCCGGCACTCCAGCCGTTGCCGGCGCGCGGCGATCTCCAGGTAGTTCATGTGCGAGGGAGACGGGGCGTCGTAGTGGCAGCACTCGCAGATGAACAGATCGGCGCCCCGGCTGTGGATGAGGAACTGGTCCGTCCAACTCGAATCACCGGAAAAGAGCACGGTCCGCCCGCCCACCGTGACCCTGAGCCCGAGCGAGACCGCATCCGCCTGGTGCGGCACCCGGAAGCCCAGCACCCGGGCGCCGGCCACGGCGGTGACGGTGTCCGGTTCCAGCACCACGAAGACCAGGAAGGGCAGCTTCTTCTCGCCGTACATGAGCCGCATGAGGCCGCGCACGCGCTCCTCGGTCCCCGGCGGCCCGGCCACCACCAGCGGACGGCGCCGGGGCTTGTCGTACAGGTAGTGGATGAAGAAGAAGGGCAGGCCGCCGAAATGGTCGCCGTGCAGGTGGCTCAGGATCACCGCGTCCAGCGCCGCCGGGTCCAGACCGGCGCGCCTGAGCGCCGGCAGCGTCGACGGCCCGCAGTCCAGAAGATGGCCGTGCGAACCGTGCTCCAGCAGACAGGCGGTCTGGTTCCTGCCGCCACTGCCGAAGGCGTCCCCGGTTCCGAGAAAGTGGACTTTCACCCCATCGACACTACAGCGCCGGATCGACCTTGGCAACGCGCGCGCGGTCTGCCAGATTGCGTGGGCGGACAACCGCCGCCCCGGACGAAATGAACAGCGTTTCCATGAACCGCGCATCGCCACGATGAACATCGTTCTCGGTCCCTGCCACCCCCAACTGGAAACCGCCCTGGCGGAGGAGGTGCGGTCGTACGACCCGCTCGCTCCGCTCCTTCTCGTGGTGCCATCGGAGACCCTGAGCCGGCGCGTGAAGGTCCTGCTGGCCAAGGAGCACGGCCTTCATCTGTTGAATGTCCACATCCGCACCTTCTTCCAGCTCGGCCTGGATCTGTTCCACGAAGTGCACGGCTCGGCGGAGCCGGTGTTGCGCGGCGAGACCTTCATGGAAGAGGCGCTGCGGCAGGTGGTTCCGGCCCATGGTCGGTTTGCCCGGATCATGGACAACGACAGCGCCTGCGCCGCGCTGTGGCAAAGCCTGCGAGATCTCAAGGACGGCATGCTGGAGCCCGAGTCCGCGCTGGAGGCGCTGCGGGAGGGGCTCTTCGACAACCGGGACCGGGCCGCGCTGGGCGACCTCTTCGAGCTGTACCGGGAGGTGAAACGCCGTTTCCCGGAGTGGCAGGCGCAGGACCGCCAGGACCTCGCCGCGGCGGCGGCGCGGTACGCGCCCGTCTCGGCCCACCTGGGGCGGTTCCAGCACATCTGCTACTACGGCTTCTACGACCTGACCCAGAGCCAGCTGGAACTCTTTCGGACCATCGCCGGCAACTACCCGATGACCCTGTTCTACCCGCTCGTCCAAGGCGATCCGGACTGGTCCTTTGCCCGGGACTTCTACGACCGCTACCTCCGAGGCCTGGCCGGGACCGGCGAAGTCGTGGACCTGGCCGGCAACGGCACGGCAACCGGCATCTCGCCCGGGGACACCTCACCCGGGCCGCCGGTGGACCCGCGGCCCCGCCCCGAGATCGTCAGTTGCGCCGGACCCGGGGACGAGGTGCGCACCGTGGCCAAGAACATCCTCCGGCTGGTGGAACAGGATGGGTTCGACTTCCAGCAGGTGGGGGTGGTGGCGCGCACCCTGGGCCCCTGGCTGTCGTGGTTCCAGGAGATCTTTCCCGAGCACGGCATCCCCTTCCACACCCCCGCCCAGGAACCCCTGTGCCGCTTCAACCGCGTCAGGGGGCTGCTGACGCTGCTGGACCTGCCGGTGCGGAACTATCCCCGGGCCGACGTCATCGATCTACTCGCCTCCCACGACTTCCGTTTCGAGAACGTGCCGGACGCCGGCACCGAGCCCAGGCCGGACCTCTGGGACATGGCCACCCGCTCCCTGCGCATCACCCGCGGCATGGCCGAATGGCACCGCCTGGAAAGCTACCTCGGCAAGGGCGTCCGACTGAGCTTCGTGGACGAGGAAGGCGGCGGCCGCCTGCTCATACGAGCGGACCAGGTCGCCGCGCTGCTCAAGATCGTCGACACCCTGCACGCGCACTTGAGCGCATTGCCCGCGGAGGGAACGTGGTCGGACCTGGCCGCCCGCTGGCAGGCGGTGGTCGATCGGTTTCTCAACCACGGTTCGGACGAAGCGGCGCCCCGGGTGGCAAAGGCCATCGACCAGACTTTCGCCGGGCTGGCGGCACTGGAGGCAATCACGCCCACCGTGCCGCTCGAAACCTTCGCCCGGACCCTGCGCCACAGCCTGGACCGGGCCACGGTGCCGCTGGCCGAGGAGGTCGTGCCGGGAGTCCAGGTTCTGGATGCCGGGTCGGCCCGGGGCATTCCCTTCCGGGCACTCTTCCTGGTGGGCATGAACGAGGGCGTGTTCCCGCGCGCCGTCCGCGAAGACCCGTTCCTGCGGGACCGCGCGCGCCAGGTGCTGGAGACGGACCTGGGCTTCAAGGTCTCTTCCAGGCTGTCCGGATTCGACGAGGAAAAGCTGCTGTTCGCAATGCTCCGGGGCTCGGTCACCGATCGCCTCCTTTGCAGCTATCAACGCGCGGACGCGGCCGAGCGCCCGCTGGCGCCCTCCTGGTACCTCCGCGCCGCGGCCCCCGCCGCCGACACCGCGATTCCCAGAAGCGTCCTGGGCAAGCGCGGCATCCCTCCCTTCGACAACGAGCGCTGGCTCCTGCCGGAGGAGCTTGCGGTGCGGCAGGCCCTGGAAGGAGCGGATCCGACCCCCTTGGTGCGCGCGGGCGGGGGCTCGGTGGAGAGCTTCCGCAAGAGCGCGGCGGCGCTCTGCGCACTGGACGACGCCGCCGGAACAGCCGGGCCGTTCGACGGCATCACCGGCCCTCTGGAGCCGGTGTGGAACGGGATCGTCGAAAACGCGGTCTCCGCCACCACCCTGGAGGCGTACGGCCGCTGCCCGTTCCAGTACTTCGCCCGCAACATACTCAAGCTGGAACGGCTGGAGCGCCCGGAAACGGCGGCGCCGGTCCAGGCCCTGGAATGGGGGGAACTCTGCCACGAGATCCTGCAGCGCTTCTACCAGGAACCCGACCGCGCCCGGGGGGACGGCTGGATCGCATGGCTCTACAGCGCCGCCGACGAGGTTCTGTCCACCTTCGAGGCAGAGGGCGCCACCGGATACCCGGCGGCATGGCAGGCGGCTCGCGCCGAGCTTATGGGCGTGCTGCTGGAGGCGGTTGAGGCGGACATGTCGGAGATGGAGAAATCGGGCTTCCGTCCGGCGGAGTTGGAAAGCTGGCTGACCACCCGGCTCGACGAGACATGGCCCCCGGACATCCGGGGCCTGACCGTGCACGGACGCCTCGACCGCATCGACCGCCACGAAACGGCCGCCCGCTACCGCGTCATCGACTACAAGTACAAGACCGGCAGGCAACCCAGCGACATGGAACACCGGCCCAGGGACGCAGCAGTCAGAGGGCGCAAGCTGCAACTGCCCGTCTATCTGCTGCTGGCCCGGGAATACACCGGTGCGCAAGGGCCCGGAGCGGACACCGCGGTTGAAGCGGCCTGGTACTACTTCATCGCCCGCCGCTGGAGCAAAGGCCCCCTGGTTCGGTGCTCCTTCCCGGCGGACGCCTGGGAGGAGATCTCCGGCGCGGCGATCCGGAACGTGATCATCCGGCGCCTGCGCGGTATCCGCGCCGGGGAATTCCACATCAAACCCGGCTCCCATTGCCGCTTCTGCGAGGTGTCGGAGATCTGCCGCAAGGACCATTTCCCCTCCCTCACGAGAGCCGCGCGACACGAGCCCGCGGGAACGGCTCCTCCATGAACCAGCCTCCCCCGGACGAACTGGAACGGCAACAGGCCACAACCACCTTCGACCGCAATGTGGTGGTGACCGCGGGCGCGGGAACCGGCAAGACCACCCTGCTGGTGGAGCGGTGCGTCAACCTGCTCATGCGCGAGCCGCACCCGGTGCAGGTGACGGAACTGGTGGCCCTGACCTTTACCAACAAGGCGGCCAACGACATGAAGGCGCGCCTGCGGCAGGAGCTTGACGTCCTGGCCGCGGCGGCAACCGAGCGCAGCGGCGCCGTCGGCGAGCGCTACCGCCTCACCGAGGACGAGGTGCAGGGCCGGGCCCGGGAAGCGCTGCGGAACCTCGAGCGGGCACAGATCGGCACCATCCACAGCTTCGCCGCGTCGCTGCTTCGGCTCCATCCGCTGGAGGCCGGACTCGACCCGGGGTTCCAGGAAGACGACGGCAGCCTGCGGAAGAAACACTTCGAGACCTGGTGGGGGCGGTGGCTCGACGAGGAACTGGCCGACACCGGCGCCCGCAAGAAGGAATGGATGCACCTCCTTGGCCGCTTCCCGCTGGAACGGCTCCGGGACCTTGCCCTGGCCCTTTGTGCCGAGGACGTGGACCTGGACCAACTGCGGCTCACGAGCCCGCCCGGCGACACGGTCGGCGCGTGGTTGCGCGGCCTGGACGAAACCGCGGCGGACCTCATCGAGCGTCACCCGGAGGACCGGAAGATCGAGCAGATGCTGCCGGTGGCCCGGAAGATCGTACGGTCCTTCCTCACCGGCGGCCCCGCCGCCGGCGCCGAGGCTGTCGAGGCCTGGGAACGGGTCCTGTTGAAGGAAAAGCCCAATCAGGTGAAGGGATGGTCCGACGACGATTTCAGGCTCGCCCGCAAACTCATCGCCAACGGGGACGCGCTGGCCCAGGTGGATTCGGCGGAGGTGGAACGGCTGTGCGCACTGCTGGCGCCGTTCGTCCGACAGTGCCGCGAGGAGTTCACCCGCCATGGCCTGGTGACCTTCGACGGCCTGCTGGTGCGGGCCCGGGACCTGCTGCGCGGCCATCCGCGAATCCGGGAAGAGTTGAAGGCGCGTTTCAAGGCCATCCTGGTGGACGAATTCCAGGACACCGATCCGTTACAGTACGAGATTCTGCTGTGGCTGTGCGAGGAGCGCTCCCAGGGAGCCCGAGACTGGCGCGAAATCCGCCTGGTCCCCGGCAAGCTGTTCGTGGTGGGGGATCCCAAGCAGTCCATTTACGGGTTCCGGAGCGCCGACATGGAGGCCTACCTGAACGTCGTCCAGGAGGTGATCGAGGCCCAGGATGGAGTCCAGTACCGGCTCACTGCCAACTTCCGCAGCGACCGCCGGATCCTCGACGTGGTCAACGGTCTCTTCGAGCAGCTGATCCAGGAGCAGCCCGGCCTCCAGCCCGAGTACATCGCCCTCCAGCCCGGTCTCCACCGGACCGACGAGGAGCCGCCGCATCCGGAACCCGGGGAAGCGCCGCCGGAGCGGAGACGGAGTCCGGTCCGCGTCCGCCGGGTATCCAGCACGGACGAGACGGAGGATGCCGCCTCGATGCGCCGTCTGGAGGCGGAATCGCTGGCGCGGTGGCTCGAAGTGGAGGTGCCGGGCCAAACCTTCCTCGACGCCAGAACCGGTCAGCGGACGCCCCTCCAGCCGGGCCACGTCGCCCTTCTCATGCGCGCGCTCACCAACGCCCCGGTCTACCTGGAAGCGCTGCGCCGGCACGGCATCCGCTACGTGGTGGAAGGGGCGCGGAACTTCTACGCC
The DNA here is from genome assembly GCA_964291295.2 of uncultured Binatia bacterium (SeqCode). Lineage (GTDB taxonomy): Bacteria > Desulfobacterota > Binatia > UBA9968 > JAJDTQ01 > JAJDTQ01. Next base: position 548,308 of record OZ219754.1, read on the forward strand.
ACTCGGGAAGTCACCGACGCCATCAATCTGCTCCGGGCCATCGACAACCCCTACGACCGGCTTGCGCTGGCGGGGGTGCTCCGCTCGCCCCTGGGCGGCAACGACGATGCCGCCCTCTTCCATCTCCACCGGCAGGGACTGCTGGACTACCGCTCGGTGGCGGGGGTTCGGCGGGCGGACCTGCCCGGGGAGGTCCTGGATCTGTACCGCCGTCTCTTCCAGCTGCACAGGGAGGTGCGTTTCCTGGAAGCCGGAAGGGCGGTGGAGCGGGTGTTCAAGGCATTGCCGCTGTCGGTGCTGGCGGCCAGCGGGAACTCGGGGCAACAGGCCGTGGCCAACCTGGAGAAGGTGCGCCAGGTGGCCCGGGACGCGGGCGCGGGCGGCAGCGGCACCCTCAAGGAGGTGGTGGCCGAACTGGAACGCCGCGTCCGGGAGCAGGATGACGAGTCCGAGAACGCGCTGGAGGAGGAGACCCTGGATGCCGTGCGGATCATGAGCATCCACCGTGCCAAGGGACTCGAGTTCCCGGTGGTGGTGCTGGTGGACGCTTCAGGCGGACCGAACAGGGGGGCGTCCCCGCCGGTGGAGATATCGCAGGACTGGTCCACCGGCCTCACCGGCATCCACATGGACGACCTGTGGAGCCTGACCGGCGTCTTTCTCCGTGCGAAACAGCGGGAGCGGGAAGCCTGCGAACAGCGCCGCCTGCTGTACGTGGCCATGACCCGGCCCCGCCAGCAACTCGTCATCTCCTTTGCCGACAAGAAGAACCGGGACGGCGACAGCCTGGCCTGCATGATCGGCGAGGCGGCCGGCGTCGAGCTTCTGGAAGCCCATTGGGAGCCCATTACCTGCGGCACCGGCGAGATGGAGGCGGAGGTGGTGCTGGAAACACCGGGGGAGGACGAAGATGAGGAAAGCAGCCCCCGGCGGCCGCCGCCTCCGGACACCCGGGACTGGTCCGGGTACGAAGAAGGATGGCGCCGGCGTTGGGACGAATACGACAACCGGCGCCGCACTTCGCTTTTCGCCAGCCCCACGCGGCTCACCCCCCCCGGCGAGGCGCCCGGGGCGCGCCGGCCTACCCAAGGCCTCCAGCGCGGTGCCGCCCTCGAACTGGGGACGCTGGCCCACAGGGTGCTCCAGTATTGGGACTTTCATACCCCTCGCCCCGACCAGGATCTGGAGGAAGCCATCGCCCGCCACGCCCCCGCGGTGCCGGCGGCGCAGCGGGACGCCGTCGTGCGGGAACTGAAGGCCATCTGGGCCATCCTGATCGACTCGCCGGTGTACGAAGAGTTGCGGAGTGCCCGGATACTGGGCCGGGAGATGCCTTTCGTCCTGCCGTGGCACGAGGACCGGGTCATGGAAGGCGTCATCGACGTGGTCTACGAGCGGCAGGGGCGGCTGTACATCGCCGACTACAAGACCGACCGGGAGACCGAAGAGATCATGCACAAGTACGGTCACCAGGCGCGGATCTACACCGAGGCCGTCCGCCGCGGTCTGAACCGGGAGGTGGCCGGCTTCAGGTGGATCCTCCTGCGGCTGGGCCGCGCCATCGACCTGCCCGTGGAAGTGGACGGCGGAAAGCCGTGAGAAGCGAACCCCACCTCACCGCCGAGAAACTGCTGTCCCGGTTGGGCGTCGGACCGGGAGCCCTCGGGCAGATCGCGCTGGTGTCCGGCCCCCGGGACCGCGCCGCGCGGCTGCGGCGCGTACTGGCCCATCCGCGCAGGCTCCTTGCCTTCCAGGACTACGAGATGCACACGGGCGCGTTGGGCGCCCGGTCCGTCACCGTCGGCAACGGCGGGCGCTATTCGGCCGACACCGCCATCACCACGGAGTTGCTGTGCGCCGGCGGCGTCGAGACCCTGGTGCGGGTCGGGAGCTGCGGCTCGCTGCGGGAAACGGTGCGGCTCGGTGATATCGTCATCGCCGACGGCGCGGTACGCGGCGACGGCGCCAGCCCCCGTTACGTCCCGGAAAACTTCGCCACCCTGCCTCACCCGCGGGTGGTGGATGCGTTGGCGCGGGCGGCCGACAGCCTGGGGGTGCCGGTGCACCATGGCCGGGTGTTTACCACCGACGCGCTGTTCCGGGAAACGCCGGAACTGCTGGCCGAACTGGAGCGGCAGCAGATCACCGCCATCGACATGGTGACCGCGGCCTTCCTGACCGTGGCCCAGGTCCGGAAGGCCGCGGCCGGGGCGATCCTGGCGGTCTCGGATGAATGGCTCACCGGCAGGCTGGGCTTTCGGGACCCCGCCTTCCTTCAGGCCGAGGAACAGATCCTGGAGATCGCCGCCAAGGCGGTGGAGTGGCTCTGATCGCCTGTTTGGCCAACGGCGGCTTTCATACTACAAGAGCGGGAGACGGAACGTTCGCGGGGCGCGGACGCTGTGGAAGAGAGCGGTGAACGAGGGCGGTGGAATCGCGCGGGCTGTGGAACCCGGCACTCGGCAAAGGAGGATGGCATCATGCGTTTGGACGGAAAGGTCGCGATCGTGACAGGCGGCGGCGTGGGCATCGGCCGCGCCTACTCCAAGGGGCTGGCGCGGGAAGGCGCCAAGGTCGCCGTGGCCGACATCCAGGTGGAGGCGGCCAGCCAGGTGGCGGAGGAGATCCGGAAGGACGGCGGCCAGGCGATTCCGGTGGCGGTGGACGTCGCCTCCCCGGAGAAGACCCGGGAGATGGCGGACGCGGTGCTTGAGGCCTACGGCCGCATCGACATCCTGGTGAACAACGCGGCCCTGTACACGGCACTCACGAAGAAGTCCTTCATGGAAATCTCCGAAGAAGAATGGGACCGGGTCATGGCGGTGAACATCAAGGGCCTGCACCTGTGCGTGCAGGCGGTCTATCCGGCGATGAAGGCACAGGGCGGGGGCAAGATCATCAACATCTCCTCGGGCACCATCCTGGGCGGCACGCCGATGTTCCTGCACTACGTCACGTCCAAGGCCGGCGTGCTGGGATTCACCCGGGCACTGGCGCGGGAGATCGGCTCCGACGGGATCTGCGTCAACTCCATCATGCCCGGTCTGACCGTGTCGGGCGACAACCAGGGCGGCGTCACCACCCCCCAGCAACTGGAGAACCGGCGCCGCAGCCGGGCGTTCCAGCGGGACCAGTACCCGGACGACCTGGTCGGCACCGTCATCTTCCTGTCCTCGGACGACAGCGACTTCATCACCGGTCAGTCCATCAGCGTGGACGGCGGCCAGCACATGCACTGACGCGCGGCGGCGCCCCGTGCCCGGAGCCGGTCCGGGGTCTTGAACCGCCGGGTGACGCGTGCGCAAGGCCCGATCCGGCCGGCGTCCTTCAGCGTCCAGAAGGCAGACACCGGAGGGCTGGCGGCGGCGGACACCCTACTCCGGATACAGCGGCGCGCTGTACACGGTTCCCGGCACGACCACACCGCCGGCCGGCCGTTCCCCTTCCTTGAGATGGGCGAAACGGTGGCGAAAGGCCGGGGGCAGCGGCCGCCCTCCGGGGGTGCCGAGCCAGAGGCGCAGCAGGTTGCGGCGGCGCTCCGGCTCGGGGTAGTCCGCGAAGGCGGTGCGCGAATGCGCGGTGACATGGTTGTGCAGAAGCTGCACGTCTCCCCGCAGAAATTCCATGTCGTATGACAGTTCGTCACAGAGATCGGCGCAGAGCGTCAACGCCTCCGTGAGCGCCTCCGAGTGGCGCGGCAGTTCCTCGAACCGCTGGGCCGACCCGATGTAGGAGCCCCCCACGCTTGCGGTCAGGTAGCCTTCGTGAAAGTTGAAGACCGGGAGCTGCCACCACGGCTCCTTGCCCTCCGGAATCTCACCGCGCCGGTCGCGGTAGATGGGGCCGGCCAACTCCGCCACCAGTTCGGGGCGCCTTTTCAGCATTTCATTGTAGACGTTGAGGGAGCTGGTGAAGCGGCTCGAGCCGCCGGACCTGGCCGGGTGCAGGCACATCAGCGCGACCACGTCGCAGGCATCGCAGTGAAAGGGCAACATGTCATGGGTCTGATAGCCGCGATGCTTCGGATTCTCGAGGGAGTGACCGCCGAGATCCGCCACGTGCCCGAGAAGATGTCCCTTGGAGTTCTGGGACACCGGCACACCGACGAAGAGGCCGATGCCCCAGAACGCGATGGCGGACTGCAGGCGGCTGTAGCGTTCCACCGGCACACCCCGTATGAGCGCCAGGCCGCGACCGTGAATCACGTCGGCGGCGACCTTGTCGAGCCGCTCCCCCAGGGTCGCGAGCGCGAAGTCCTCCCGGGTGATGTCCAGGATGTCGAGCCCGCGTTCCTCCACCCGCGCCACCGCCTCGTCCAGTTCCGCGATGTCGCTGGCGGTCAGCGGGTGGATCCAGCTCTGGTCGGCCGCCAGCTCCTCTGCGGTCCAGGCCGCGGGATCCACCACGGGCCGATTCGGCACGGCCGGCTGTCTGTCCACTTTCAGCATGGCGGTTCCTCCGAAGCTTGCCCCCGGTTCACGTTCACGGGGACTCGACCCGGGCGATCCGGCACGGCAACCCGCGCGTGTCCGCCGAGCCGGTGACCGGATCCCACGGGCCGTCATAGCGCATGGCCGCGTTGATGTTCACATCCAGAGCGCCGCGGTGGGGAGCGTCGGCCTCCGGGTACCACCAGCCCATGCCGGTGCGCACCACGTCGGGCAGCGTGGCCTCGGTGACACGGACCTTCAGGCGGCAGCGGCCCGGGCCGCCGGCGGTCTCCACCCAGACCCAGTCGTCCTCGACCAAACCATGACGCGCCGCCGTATCCGGGTGCAGCTGGAGCCACGGGTCGGGCGAGACCTTGCGCGCCCAGCCCTGGTCGCGGAAGCGCGAGTGGTGGTAGGTACGCTCCCGCACCCCGGTGAGGAGCGTCAACGGGTAGGCGTCGCGCACCGCGGGCGTGGTGCGCTCCCGCCGGGTCGGCGTGTAGTCCGGCAGTGGATCCAGACCCAACTCGGCAAGGCGCTCGGAATAGAGTTCCACCCGGCCGGTGCGGGTGCGGAAGCCGGCCTTCTCGAAGTCCCCGTACCTGAACGGGAAGGTCGCGTAGCCCTTCTCCCGCATCTGCTCCACGGTGACGCCGCAGTCGCCCAGCAGGAAATCGTTGAACTCGCGCTTGGTCTCCCAGGGAATGAAACGGCGCGCCTCCGTGATCCCCCGGGCTTCCATGCGCCGGGCCAGGTCGCGCGCAATGCGGAAGTCGCCGCGCGCCTCGCCCCGGGGTTCCACCACCGGCTGGACCAGGCTCAGACACGGCCCGGAGCCTTCCAGCGACACCTCTTCGTCCTCCAGGCCCGTGGTCTTGGGCAACACGAGGTCCGCGCATTCCGCGGTGGGATTCATCATGTGGGTCGCCACCGCGAGAAAGTCCAGGGACTCGAGCGCCGCCAGGGTCTTCGGCGTGTCGGGATAGGTCACCACGATGTTCACGCCGCTGGCGTACAGGGCGCGCACCGGATAGGGCTTCCCCGTCAGCATCGCCTCGATGACCGAGGGATTGTGGCACGCCGTCTGCCAGCCCTCGGGTCCGGCCCAGAGCGGGAACCGGTGGGCCCCGAGGGTCCGTCTCTCCACCTCCGGCGGCAGCCGAAACTCCGGCTTGTGAAGCACTTCGATGTAGTTGGTGAACCCCGCCGGCTTCTTGACGCGCCGGTTGCCGCCCTCACGGTCCAGATTGCCGCTGATGGCCACCAGGCAATGGAAGGCGCGAAAGGTCTGCACCCCGGCGCTGAATGCGTCGATGCCGTGTCCACTGACGAAACAGGAGGGGCCATCGGCATAGAACGCCGCGGCCCGCTCGATGGCCGCCCGCGGCACTCCGGTGAGCTCCGCCGCGCGCGCCGCCGGGTATTGCGCCGCCCGCTCGGCCAGCGCATCGAAACCGTGGCACCAGCGCTCCACGAACGCACGGTCGTAACGCCCGTGCTCCACCAGCCAGTGGATCATTGCCAGCCCGATGGCGGCATCCGTGCCCGGGCGGGGCCGCAGCCACAGGTCTGCCATGGTCGCCGCCGGCGTCTCTCCCGGATCGATGACCACGATGCACGCACCCCTGGCCCGGGCCCGCTTCAGCGCCTGCCATTGCGGCGGGTCCGCCGCATGGGGATTGCGCCCCACCACCAGTGCGCACCGGGTGTGGTCGATATCCTCGCCCTTGCCGATGGCCAGACCGGTGATCCGGTCGCTGAGGGCCCGGCACCCCCCGCACAGATCCTGATTCATCATCCAGTTGGGCGAGCCGAAAGCGCGCAAGAGCAGCGCCAGCATCACCCCCCGGCTGAAATGGGCGTTGCTCACCGCACCGCACAACGCCGCGGGACCGTACCGTGCGCGCACCGCCAGCATCGCCTCCGCCATCTGGTTCAGCGCGTCGTCCCACGACACCCGCTCCCACTGCCCTCCGCCCCGCGGCCCCTTGCGCCTCATGGGATGGAGCAGCCGGTCCGGATGGCCGGTCAGCTCCGGCAACCCCCGGATCCCCTTCACGCAGAACGCCCCCAGCGACGCCGGATGCTCCGGGTACGGCGACACCCGGGTCACCCGCCCGTCCTCGACGGCGACCCGCGACCCGCAGTGGGCGCTGCATTCCCAGCAGGTGCTCGGGATGATGGTTCTGCCGCGGTTCATGACATGAGATAGCCGACCCGGGCGCCGGCGCGCGCCGGCACGGCAACCGCCGAATGGTATCCAGGGGGCTGACCCGGTGTCAAGAAGCAGTCTTGTCCAATGCAAAGTGGGCCTGAAAACATGAAGCGATTCCAACGCAGAGTGAGCCTGAAGCCGTGGCGCCGGGGATCATCAGGAGATGAGCGTGACACTTCGAACGGAACCTCAAAGGACCAGAAGCCTGTGCTGCAGAAAATTTTCGTGGGACAGAGATCCACCAGAGGCCCACTTGGCACCCAATTCATGTCCAATAATGGGACAAGACTACACGGTTCTGACATTTTGGACGAAAATCCGGACATGCTTCCCACCAGTCACCTGCCGAAGCATCCTGCGACACAGGCTCCCAAGCGGGAGATAGCGCGAACTTGCGTCCAAATGGTACCTGTTTGGCACCCGGAATGAGCCGGCGCAGGGCGAAGCGAGGAGCCCTCAAATGCCGAAACTCACCAAACGTGTTGTCGATGCCTTGAAGCCGGAAGCGTCCGGAATCGTCCATTGGGACGACGCCATCCAGGGCTTCGGCGTTCAAGTGTGGCCTACCGGTCGAAAGTCCTGCATCGTCAAATGCCGCTGCCGTGGTCGCCAGATCAAGATTCAACGCCATGGCACCCGCTGCCGCGCAGGGATGCCGCCCGAGGACAAGGATCCGGTGGCCCGTCACGCGCCGACGTGCCAATCCGCCGCCTGCTTCGGCGCGGTGAGTTTGTGCAGCGGCAAGTTCGTCCACACTTTTTCGCCGGTGTTCAATGCGCTCACGTTCGGGACCTTCCTGAAGAGCCTGCTACGCCGCCGCCCGCGCAACAAAATGATGCTTGTGGTTCTCGACAATGCGCGCTACCACCACGCCAAACTCCTCAGACCCCTGCTGGGCACCCATCGGGCGCATCTGGAATTGTTGTTCCTGACGCCCTGCAGCCCGCAGCTCGCTCCTATCGAAAGGGTCTGGAAGCTCACCCGGCGCCGCGCCACCCGCAACCTCTGCTTTGGCAGTCTCCACGAGCTGCTCTCCGCCGTCGAAACCTGTTTCGCTCAGTGGCGAAAACCCAATGTCCCATTGCAACGACTGTGCCGCATGGCTCACGTCGTTGTGTATGACAACGACGTGATGTTCTCGGTTTCAGTGAGTTGGCTGAGGATGAAGCCGCGAGACTCTTTCAGATGTCGGTCAGAAATCGCGCCGATCAGGCTGACTGCCACTTTGGCCCGATCCGATGCCGTGAAGGGAACGCCTTCATCCTCGTCGGTCTTGATGACCGCCCATGTTGGCTCAAGCTCCTCGGCGACCGTGAGTCGGACACGCAACGCATCTTCCAGGCGACTGGATCATCGGCCCGGGTCGACGTCTCCGCGTTCCAAGCGCAGAGCGAATGACCGTACTTTTCAAGGTAGCGGAACGCATTGGGCAGATCACCCAAAACCACTTCTATCGTAATCGGGCTTTCCGGCTTGCATGGGTGGAAGTCGGCGTCATCGAATGACAGGTTCCACTGCGGATGAGAAATGCGTCGCAGCGCGTCGAGGATCGTGGACTTTGTAGAATCGCCCCGCCTTGCAAGACACATGACATTGCGGTCAGGCACTGGCCAGTCGAGTTCGCGAATACCTCGGAAATTTCTCACTGAAATATGGCGGATCCGCATAATGGCTCACCTCCGCTTCCGCAACTTCGGCTCGGTTGCTTTGCGGGCGGCCGCTGCAGCCGGCATCAAGAAGACCTCGAGTGCGCCAATGACATCGCCAAGCGATCCTGGATCCATCGCCACATCTCGCTTGAAGGCTTCCTACTGTTTAGCCAAGCAGATCGAGATCGCGTGTGCCGCGAAACGGCTCGTCGAACCAGGTCATCAGAAGCATCGCCCCCTTGAGCACAAAGCGATCAGCGTACTGTGATTGCGCCAGCCGGTAGAGCAGCCGTTCGATGGCGTATCGCGTGAGGACCAACTCGAAATTCTGGCCCTTCTCCTTGCTGATCCGAAGGAGACGGGCTCGGACGGATGCGCCGAGGTTCTTGATCTCCTTAGCCATTGGCGGTCAGCGCCTCCAGATAGGGTCGCATGACGGTGGAAACGCCGCCGCGTTCGGCGTGCCGGGCGATCTCGGCAGGGGTCGCCTTGCGCTGCCGAAGCGCTTCTTGCAGCCCTTCGAGTGCGATAGAGGGACCGACGGTTCGGCGATGCCGGAAACAGTCGGCGATTGTCTTGGCCACGCCAAAAACCTTCACCGACACCCCCTCGATCTGCACGGTGATGACATCGTCAGCGAGGAGCGTGTCGGTGAACCGCACAATCTGGATTGACGGGCTCACTTCCTGCGGCGCCCAATCTTTCGTACCGATCGCCATCCAGACGGCGCGTGGCAGTTGATCCGTCAGCTCATGGAATGAGAGCGCCGAGATCAGGCAGACTACGCCCTTGGGAACGCGCTTGGCCGCCTCCGCCAGACTGTGGTTGGCGCCGACCGGCGCATCCGGCATTTGGTAAAGCCCCCGCGCAAGCCGAATGACATCGCCGGCCTCGACCATGCGGCTGATGGTGGCGGCCGTTATCCCGGCCTCCCTGAGCTCGGACAGGCGCACGATCCCCTTTTTTCGCAGGAGGTTGGTCGCTTGATCGCGCTGGGTGCCCGGCTTCGGCATTGATACAAAACCATGTAACTGCGGATCTGAGTTCCGAGATTTTGTATCATCCTGTCCTGGCTGGGTAAGGCAGGGGAATTACATACTTGACTACCCAAGCCCGACATCGTCGCGGCGCCTGTTGAACTCCTGATCTGTCAGATCCCGTCCATCGAGAAGGTCTGACCTCCCAGGATTCCGGGCACATTTCTGTACTTTGCTCTCCTTGACCAACTTGTTGAGCATTCCCCGGACCATACCGTCGTTACCGCTCTTCATCGCCGCTCTTCATCGCGTATCCCGACTCCGGAATATTCCAGCCCTCTTGACAATTTCGGCCGCGCCAATAAAGTGGTGGGCGAAACGCGGGTGAATGTTGCGAGGCTCCAAAACCATATTGATGAGTGAGACAGACCCCTCCAATTCGGAAAGCCCACCGGAGCCCGTGCGGTCAGACCTGCTGTTGATGACAAAATCACCAGGTCTGACACGTCGGTCTTGGCTGCCGTCTCAAGCTGAGGGACAATTCCGTTCTTCGTCACCGATAACGGTGGAAGATCTCGATCACTGACCTTTTCTTTTCGTCTGCGGAAAAACTGGCTTGGCCGTTTTGAGGCCCATTCTTTCGGTGCGTGTTCGAGCATGATTTCCGTCATGCCGCGACCTCCTTCAACAGTCCGTGATCTCGGCCTCAAGCTGCTTCAGTTCCTCTTCGATCACTTCCAGCGGCCGCGGCGGGACGTATTTGTAGAAGCAATGGTTGAAGTTGATCTCGTAGCCAACGCGCCCGACCTCGCCGTCCCGCGTATCGACCCAGGTCTCGTCAATCCAGGCGTCGGGCACGAAGGGGATGACTTCCCGCGCGACGTAGTTGCGCCAGTTCTCTCTCAGCGGAAACGACGGAGGCGTCATGAAGTTCACCGGGCTCATTCTGCTGGCCATGCTCGCCGGCTCCGCGTACGCGGGCGATCTGGTGGAAGTCGTCCTGGTGGATCGCCTGGACGACCCGCGGGGGTTCTGCCTGGACATCCGCGGCCACAAGCAGCGGGCCAGGCCGAACCGGGGGCTTCAGGCACACAGTTGCTACAGCTACCAGGGACAGATCGGCGTCGACCAGGGGTTCGACAGCGACGCCATCAAGGCGGGGCGGTTCCACATGCCCGGCTTCGACGTGTGCATGACCGCGCCGGGCGAGGCCGGCGCCCGGCTGGGGTTGGCCCAATGTGACGGCTCCCCGGGGCAGGCGTTCTCGATGACGCCCAACGGCGCGATCGTCGCCGGGAGCGCTCCGACGCTCTGCGTGACAGTGGCGGGTGGCGAGTCGCGGCAGGGAGGCGGCGGCCAGCCGGTGCATCTCATACGGGGGCTGACGCTGGAAGAATGCGACCAGGCCCGGACCCGGTACCAACGCTGGCGCGTGCGCGCCGCGGCCGACGGGATGTAGCAGGAGCCGGCGGCCTCCACCGGGCTCCCGCCCGGCGTGAGGAGGCTGCGGAGCGTCCGACCCGGTCCCGGTAGCGCGGCCGGGCCGGTTCCCGCAACTACTGAAGCGCGAACAGCGTCTTCGGATTCTCGGCGATGATCTTCTCGTACTGGGGCGCGGTGATGCCGCCCGAATCCTTGAGGTTGCGCAGCGCCTCGATCTCGGTGGACTGGTCGTTGTGGCCGTAGTCGGTGCCGATGACGATGTTGTCCTCTCCCGAATACCTGAAGATGTAGTCCACGTCGTCGTCCGTCTGGCATGACACGTACTGCCGGTATTCCTTGAGGGGATTGTCCGGGAAGTCCTTTCCCCGGGCGGCCCAGCGGCGCCTCAGATCCTTGACCACGTAAGGCACCCACAGCGCCGCGGCCTCGGCCCAATGGAAGCGGAGCCTGGGAAACAGCTGCGGCACCTCTCCCATGATCACCGAATGAAACGCACCGATGACCGGTATGCGGAACTTCCAGAAGCTGCCGCCGCCGTTGTACTGGGAGACGAGGTCCAGCTCCCGGGGGTTGCCGTTGCCGACGTGGACGCCCACGGCCATGTCGAGTTCGCTCATCTTCTCGTACAGGGGATGGAAGTAGGGATCGGTGAGCAGCCGATGTCCCTCGATGCCGCGCATGAAGACGCCGCAGGCGCCATTCCGCTTGCAGAACGCCAACTCCTCCAGGGCCGCGCTCATGTCGAGCAACGGCAGCACGCAGATCCACCGCAGCCGCCCCCGGCCTTGCCGGTGAATGTCGGCCAGCCAGCGGTTGTAGCCCTTGCTGATGGCCACCTCCCACTCGGGCTTTTCGGATATCTGCTCGATGAAGATGGTCGGATAGAGCACCTGGATGTCGACGCCGAGCTCATCCATGTGCTTGAGCCGCGCCTCCACGTTCTCCATCTCGCGGGTTTCCCTGGGCGTGAACATCACGCGGCCGGTACGGCCGGCGACTTCATCAAGTTCCCGGGCGGTCATGACGATGCGCACCAGCCCCCGGATCTTGCCGTCGATGAACCAGTATTCCGCTCCCCCTTCGCCGCTCGGCTTGACGACGATGGGGCGATACTTCCGGTCGGCCGGATCCATGTAGTCCCAAGTCTGTTCGGACTCGACCACATGGGCATCGGAATCGATGGTGGGCATGGTCCCTACCTCCTGAGCGGAACCGAGGTCCGCGCGCGTGATGCATCCACGGCCTGACTACCACCTTTTCCACCGCGGAACCAGCGGAAACGACGGCGTCCGGCGCCTTGACAAACCACCGTCCGGCCACTACTCACGAAACACGAAATGGCACCGCCGCCGAGCCGGGCGGCGCCATGGCCCGCGGGCCGCCTGACGGAAAGGAGTACGCCATGCCGACGAAGTCCCGGGCCGCAATCCTGGTCGAATCACGCAAACCCCTGGTGGTGGACGAGGTCACGTTTCCGGACCCGGCACCCGACCAGGTCCTGGTAAAAATCTACGCCAGCGGCATCTGCCACTCCCAACTCCACCAGATCCAGCGCGCCCCCGAGGAACAGCGCTCCCGGCTGCCGGCACTCCTGGGGCACGAATCCACCGGGGAGGTGGTGGCCCGGGGCCGCGGCGTCACCCACGTCAAGGAGGGCGACCGGGTCTTCACCACCTGGATCGACCGCAATGCCCCGGAGTCGCCGCTGCCGCCGGTGTCCCATGCCCTCAACATGAGGCCGCCCATCCCGGCCGTCTGGCGCGGCGAATCGATCTGGGCCTCGGCGTCCACCTGGGCCGAGCATCTGGTGGCCTCCGAACGGGTGGTGCTGCCGATGGACGACGACGTGGACACCGAGGTCACGTCCATCGTCGGCTGCGCGGTCACCACCGGTGCGGGAGCCATCATCAACACGTTGCAGGTGCGGCCGGGGCAATCGGTGGCCGTCTACGGCGCGGGCGGCATCGGCATGTGCGCCATCTCGGCCGCCGCTGTGGTGGACGCCTGGCCCCTGATCGCGGTGGACCTGGACGACGGGAAGCTGGAATTCGCCAAGGGCTTCGGCGCGACGCACGGCATCAACGCCAGCAAGGTGGACCCCGTCGAGGCCATCACCGAACTCACCGGCGGCGGCGCGGACTACGCCCTGGATGCGGTGGGGCATCCCACCACCCAGGAACAGATACTGCGCTCCGTACGCACCGGCGCTCCCGGGCTCGAGCGCGGCGGCACCGCCCTTCTCATCGGCCTGCCGCCCCCGGGCACAACGCCGCTGATCAACACCCAGCTCTTCGCCGGCGGGCGCTGCTTCACCCGCACCCACGCCGGCGACTGCCTCCCGGACCGCGACTTCCCCACCTTTGTCCGCTGGTACCGCGAAGGCAAGTTGAAGCTCGACGACCTGGTGACCCGCCGTTACACCCTGGACCAGGTCAACGAGGCCGTAGCCGACCTGGAGGAAGGCCATATCCTGGGACGTGCGATCTTCACCTGTTCATGACGGCGTCATGACGGAGGCCCGCGGATGTACATCGATTGCGACACCCACTATTTCCCGGTGAGATTCCTGGAGGGGATCAGCGACCGGTATCCGGAATCGCCGCGGGTGGTGCGCGACGGCGACGAGGTCAAGTCGGTGCTGCCGGACGGTACCCTCATCAAGAACCAGGCACCCAAGGGGCGCTGGGATCTGGACACCCGGGTGGCACAAGCCGACTTCGAAGGCTTCGACAAGCACGTGCTCATCCCGGAAAACCGCGAACTGCTTTACACTTGGGACCGGGACCTGGGGTGCGAACTGGCCCGCCGTTACAACGACGCGGTGGCCCGGGACCTCGCCGAATGCGCCCATCCCGAACGCTACATCGGCGTCGGCTGGGTGTTCCTGCCGGACGTGGAGGCGTCCTGCAAGGAGCTGGACCGCATGGTGAACCGGCTCGGGCTCAAGGCCGTGAAGCTCATGGGCGGATTCGAGGACGCCAACCTCGGCGCCGAGCGGCTGTGGCCGTTCTACGACAAGGTGTGCCAACTCGACGTCCCGATCCTGGTGCACGACACGGCGTCGGACCGCCAGGGCCACCCCAACCCGGCCCTGGTGGGCATCGAGCAGCTCTTTCTGGAGGCCGACAACAACGCCCTGCCCTTCCTGCTGGCGTTCCCGTTCCGTTACATCGTCGACATGGGAAGCCTGATCCTGCGCGGTGCGCTCAAGGAGTTCCCCGCACTCCGCATCTGCTTCGTGGAGGGCTCGGCCGCCTTCGTGCCTTGGCTCATGAACCGCCTGGACATGGACCCCGACGCCCGCAGGAAGCTCGGCAAGGCTCCCAGCGCCTTCTTCAACCAGATCTGGGTGTCGGCCTTCGCCGCCGAGACCTCCATCCGCTACGCCTGCGACTTCTGGAAGGATCATAACCTCACGGTGGGCAGCGACTACCCGCACAACGATCCGTCGGGCACCTGGAAGGAAGGCACGGTGCGGATGGTGCGCGAACTGGAAGGAATCCCGGACCAGGACAAGGAGAAGATCCTGGGCGGCAACGCCATGCGGCTGTTCGGGATGTAGCCGTTGACGAACCATGCGCTTTTCGATTCACGGACCCGCCCGCAACGCCCACCAGATCACCCGCCGCGCCGCCGCCGCGGAGGCCTTGGGCTTCCATGCCCTGTTCTTTGCCGACGGTCATCTGAACAACCTGGACGGATTCCAGGCCATGACCGCGTGCGCGCTGCGAACCGAACGGCTTCGCTTCGGCACCGCCGTCACCACCATGGCCTATCGCGACCCCACGGCCCTGGCGTCATCCGCGGCCACGGCCAACGAGTTCTCCGGAGGGCGGGCGATACTCGGACTCGGAACCGGCGACGGCTCCACCTATCGGCTGGGACGCAGGGCCACGCCCCTCGCCGACTTCGGGGCCGGACTCGCCACCATCCGTGAACTGCTTCAGGGGCGTTCCATCGAAGTACCCCCCGGCAAGGAAGGCGCCGGCGCGGTCTCCCTCAACGCCGGCAGGATTCCGGTGCCGATCTACGTGGCCGCGGTGGGGCCCCGGAGCCTGCGGGTGGCCGGGCGCCATGCCGACGGCGTCATCCTGGGTACCGGGTTCGACCTGGACGTGCTGGCGTGGGCGCGGGCGCGCATCGCCGCCGGCGCCAGCGAGGGCGGCCGCGAGCCGTCCGCCATCGATATCGCACTGGCGGGGATGATCTGCGTGCATGAGGACGGCGACCGCGCCCGCGACCTGGTGCGCGTGCGCCTGGCCAACCGCGCCCACCACAACTTCCGCTTCACCATGGAGACCGTGCCGTTGCGGGAGCGCGACGGCGTCCGGCGGTTCATGTCCGCCTTCGACATCAGCAGGCCGCTGGAGGAACGGGCGGACCCGGCGCTGATCACGGACTACCTGCTGCGGCGCTTCGCCATCGCCGGCACGCCGCGGGAATGCGCCGCCCGCATCCGGAAGCTGGCCGAGGCCGGCGTCTCCCACGTGCTGCTGACACCCCCCATGCGCGTGTTCGACGAAGTCGTGGAACTCTGGGGGCGCGAGGTCCTGCCGGCCTGCGCCGACACACCGTAAGCCGACACCAGGGGGAAAGGCCCGTGCCGGACCCGGACCCCGCACCCGCGCGGACCTGGTGCGCACGTGGTGCCGCCCGCTTGTCGGATACCATGCCACGGGGCGGACGGTACGGTTCGCCAAGGCCCGATGCGGCGTCCCGTCACGAGTCGAGGCTGGCGGCGTTCCGCCACGGCCAGGAGAACAGCGCGGTGGCGGCGACGGCACCGAGAAGCTGTGCGACAAGGAAAGCCGGCACGCTGTCCGGTGCGATGCCGGAAAAGGTATCGGTCAACGAACGTGCGCGGGTGACGGCCGGATTGGCGAAGGATGTCGAGGAAGTGAACCGGTATCCGGCGGCAATGAACAGACCCACCGCGCAGGGCACGACGGAAGGGCGCACTCCGCCCTCACCGAGCGCGATTCCGGCGCACCCGCGGATACGCCCGGCAACAGCCGGGGCACGGAGCCTACCGGCCGTTGCCGGCGCCCTCCCCGCTCGCCGCATGGGGGCCGTAGAGGTCCGTCTCCATGAGCTCCGCGGCGGCGGCGCCGGCGTCGGTGAGACGCAGGGTGCAGCGCGACTCCAGCATCCAGGCGCCATAGCCCTGGGGCACGTTCTCGGACGGGCCGTGATGCAGGACGCCCTTGGGGACGCAGGTCAACGTGCCCGGCTCGTTCACGCCGCCCCAGGCACCCGGTCCCTCGAAGTAGTAGATCAGTTCGTCGTAGTCCACGTTGTTGTGGATGGGCGGGCGGCGGCGGTGACGCGCGCTCAGATTGTAGAACAGTTCGTCCCGGCCGGGCGACGACATGAACTGCACCGGCGGACCGTTGTCATCGGTGGGGACATCCCCGAGAGCCAGCTTCCACACCGGGCTGGGACCGTCCACAAGGGCCTGGGTGGCCAGCGGATTCGTCGGCTTGACGTACCGGGTCACGCCGTCAAACGACCTGAGCAGCCACACCGTCTCCACATCCTCGGCTTCACCCTCGCCGATGGTCGCGCGACGGAGTCCGGCACCGAAGGTCGGCGACGGATCGAAACGGAGCGCACCCGGGGTCTCGACGATGACCGACAGACTGGACCCCGTCAGGGGCCGGACGCGGTAGGGGATGCCGCGGGGAATCACCACGAAGTCGCCCGGTGCCCCGGTAATCGTGCCGTAGGCGGTGCGGAATTCCAGCTCCCCCTCCTGCACGAAGTGCACCTCGTCAGCCTCGACGTTGGACACCACGAAGGGCATGGCGCGGGCGCGCCCGGAGACGCTGAGCCGGACGCCCGTGCGCCCGGCGTGGAAGACCACGGGCAGCGCCTCCGCCGCATCGCGTTCCGGCAGCGCCACGGCCGCCACATGGAGCCGGTGCGGCACATGCGGCCCCGTAACCGAGATGTAGTCCGGGCTGTGATGCATGCGGGTGACGTTCACGCCGGTCCCGGCGAACCCGCCCCGTGCTCCCGGCGGTGTGCATGGGGATGAAACCGTTGATGCCGCACACGGTCACCGTGCTCTGCCCGGGCCTGTAGCCCCGGCTGACGTGCCAGGGCTCCCAGGGACTCTTCTCCTCGTTCTCGCCAAAGCAGAAACTGTACTTGCCGGGCCAGCCGAAGGTGGCGCGGTCAGTGTCCCCCGGGTAGCCGCCGCCGATGGTGATGAGGATCAATCGGATGGCGCGGCCGATGGTCGCGTTGGCCCGGTGGCCGGGGCCGAATGCGCCGGCGTCGCTGTGGATGCCGAGAACGTTGCGGACCGGGCCGTTGACCAGCTCGAAAGAAGCGAACCAGGCCGTCGTATCGCCCGGACCGGCATCCGGGCTGCAAGAGATCCGTCAGCCCTTCATCACCTCGCGCAAAAACCCGTCCCTGACCAGCCGCTCGCGGTGAACACGCGTCAACTCGCCGGAGCGGAAGACCCGTGCCCTCGCTCCCGGAGCCTCCGGAGCTGCGCCAGCGACGCAGCCAGCTTCTCATTCGGTGTGGCCATGCCTGACTATCCGCGTGCTTTCACAAGTTCAACGCGCCGCATCATTGCAAGTATAGGGTGCCGTAACCTGTCAAGTCCATGATGCCGTACATATACAAGTAAATTGCGATGTAGCACCACGTCTTTGCTGCAGAGCGACGCCCGCGGGAAGCGTGAATTGCGGACGCCCCCAAGGGTAGGAATTACCAGTCTGGCAAGCTAAGATTGCCGCCGGACCCGATGCACGGCGGCGGCACAGCGGTGGAGACCGGATCGCCGGCGCCAGCCTTGGCTTCCGGAACCTTGACTTCCGGAAGTATCGCGGAAGAGTCGCAATCCATGGACGCCCGACACATCCAGTTTCTGGATCTACTGGACGGACAGGTTCAGTACGTGGTGCCGCGCTGGCAACGCCGCTACCGCTGGGGCGAATCCGACATCGAACGGCTGGTCGCTGATCTCTTGACGATTGCCGCTGCCGATTCCAGTGCGACGCACTACGGCGGCACCCTGCTCACCTTCCCGGACCCCGGCGCGGCCGGCGTGGTGAGGGCCATCCGGGTCGTCGACGGCCAGCAGCGGCTGACCACGGTGAGCATTCTGCTCGCCTCCATCGCGGCCGAACTCGGTTCCGGGGGCGACTGCGACGGCTGGACCCGGCAGATCATTCTCGACGACCGTTTGACCAATCCCGGCAAGCCACCGGAGAAACGCCGCAAGCTGCGGCTGCAGGACGGAGACGAGGAGGAGTACCGCCTCGGCCTTGAAGGTGCTCCGGCCGGTCTCGGCGCGGTTTCTCAAGCCTGGAGGATCGCCCGCCGTCTGGTGGCCGGAAACGACGTGGGCCTTCTGCTCAAGGGCCTCGGACGGCTGCGAGTGGTCAGCATCGGCCTCGACGACAGGGATGATCCACAGCAGATATTCGAGAGCCTGAACGCCACCGGCCGGCCGCTGACGGAGAGCGAGAAGGTCAAGAACTGGCTGCTCATGGGACTTCCCGATGCGGAGCAGCAGGACCTTCACGACAATGGGTGGCTGCGGATCGAGCGTCTTCTGGACGCCAGGCATGCAAGCGAACGCACGGACATGTTCCTGCGGGATTTTCTTCGATGGCAGACGGGCCAGACCCACGGCATCGACCGTGTCTACGACGGGGTCCGCAGGTGGGCTTTGCAACATGGGCGGGACCGTGACCGGCCGGTGCTGTGCCGTGATCTCGCGCGTCTTGCCGGTCTCTACGGAATGATCACCGGCACGGCGCAGGGCCATGAGAACGTCAAGGTCGAACGGGAACTCCGGCATCTGCGCGAACTCGGAATTGATGTCCACCGGCCATTGACGCTGCGGCTGCTGAACGACGCCGACGAGGACGACTTTGCGGGCGGCGGGGATGCGGCGCTCGCGAAGACGCTTGCCGGGATCGGCACGTGGATGACGCGGATGTGGCTGGCGGATCGCAAGACCGCCGGGACGAACACGGCGATTGCGGAACTCGCGCGTGAAACCGGACCCGATGGGGGCGCGGATCCTGCGGCGCACTGGCTCGAACGAATCGACCGGCTGCGGAACAGGCGCGCCGGGGTGCCGGGTGACGAGGACGTTCGGGAGGGCATGCGCACGCGGAAAGCCTACGGCGGAAGCGCGACCCGGAGCACGTTGGCGGTGCTGTGCGAATTGATGGAAGCCGAACACCGTGAAGAGGCGCCGGCGCGAGGCCGTCTGACCATCGAACACGTGATGCCGCAGAAGCTGACCGACGAGTGGAAACGCCATCTGGGAGACGACGCGGAAGCAATGCATGGGCGGTGGCGTGACCGCCTTGCGAATCTGACGCTGAGCGGGGACGCCACCAACTCGGGGATGGGCGCGAACACGTTTGACGCGAAGCGGGAGGTTTACCGCAACAGTTCCATCGGCATGACGCGGTTCATCGCCAACGAGAGCGAATGGAACGAGGCCGCGCTCGAGCGGCGCGCCGAAGACCTGGTGCGGCGGGGGCTCGCGCGCTGGCCATGGACCAGCCTGCCGGCGCGGCGTGCGGCGGCGAGGCCCCGTTGGCGGGTCGGGGACGGCCCCTGGCGGAGCGAAGCGGCGGCGAGCCAGATGGTTTTGAATGTCGCGGCGGAATTGCTGAACCGGGATCCTGCCAATGCGCGGAAACTGTCGGGGCAGGCGATCATATCGAACATCCATCCGGCCGGACAGTATCCGCCGGGGACAACGGCAAACTCGATCACCACGCGCATGCGCGGCGTGCCGGGACACGAAGCGTATATGCTCTATCCCTACGGATCCCTACCGCGCCTAGCGCAACGATGCCGGGATATGGGCAGCCGATGCGGGGTCGCGGTGGAGGTCCAATTCGACGAGGACAGCACCACCCGGGAATTTTGGAAATTCCTCAAGGACCACGCGGGCGGCGTTCCGGGACAAAAGGATGATTGGCAAGGCCCCGTGCAGTGGTCGGTTCGAGAGGGCGGGCCGAGCGACTGTGTCGGAATCCATGTCGGCAACCCGGAGTTGCTGTGGCTCTGCATCAGATCGGGCGAGAGCCAGGCGTCCGGGGAAAGAGCGGCTCGAATGACCCGTTACTCCTGGATCATCCGCGAAAGCATGGGCGACCAGCAGATCGGAGACGACCTGGACGGGAACAGTGAGAAGGGCAGGAGCATAGCGGTCCGGAGGCCCTGGGTGGGCGATGACGAAGGCGAATGGCCCGATGCCGCCCAATGGATCCGGGAGCAATGCGACAGATTGCACGGGATTGTGAGTGACAGCCGCGGCCATGCGTCATGAAGCGGGGCGCTTCGATTCAAGGCGCGGAGTTCGAGGAACCGGATCCATGCGCGGGAGAACGGAGTTCGGCTGTCCAGGCGGCGTCATCCAGGTGGCTTCATGTCCGGACTCTTCCGACGCCACCCGGACGTGCCCGCCCGACGATGGCCGCATCAACTTCCGATGAAGCCGAAAGAGAAATCGGCGGCCGGGAGAAGCCTCGGAAGCGGAGTGGACGAAGGGGTGGAAGAAACTTCAGGATCACAGCCGGGGGCAGGAATCCATGGACTACTTTGAACCCAGGACCGTGAGCGAGGCGCTGTCGCTGCTGGAGCAGCGCGGCGGCCGGGCGGAGGTCATCGCCGGCGGCACCGACGTGATGGTGGACCTCAAGTACAAGGACGAGCCGGGATGTCTCGTGAACATCAAGCGGATCCCGGACCTGAATGCCATCCGCGCGGACACGGACGGCGTCCGCATCGGCCCGTTGGCCACCATCCACGAACTTGAGGAGAGCGACCTCGTGCGTGAGCGGCTGCCGCTTCTGTGGCAGGCCGCGCATCAGTTCGCCTCGCTGCAGATCCGGAACACGGCCACCATCGGCGGCAACATCTGCCGGGCCTCTCCTTCCGGCGAGACCCTGGCACCGCTGCTGGTGCTGGAGGCGGAGGCCGAGACGACCTTCTCCGACGGCGTCCGCACCGAGCCGTTCGACGCCTTCTTCCGGGGGCCGGGCGAGACGAGCCTCGGCTCCAGGGGGCTGTTGACGGACATCGCGGTGCCGTTCCCCGCCGCCGGAAGCCATGCCGTGTACCTCAAGCACGCGGTGCGCGGCCCCATGGACATCGCCATGGTGGGGGTGGCGGTGATGGCCACCGCCAATGCGGACAAGACCGCGCTGGACGACGTGCGCATCGGACTCGGGGCGGTGGCGCCAACGCCCATCCGCGCCGGCAGGACCGAGGCGCTGGTGAGCGGCAAGGCGCTGGACGCCGCCCTGCTGAAGGAAGCGGGGGCCTGCGCGGCTTCGGAATCGAGCCCCATTACCGATCAACGCAGCAGCGGCGAGTACCGCGGCTGGATCGTCGAAGCGCTGACACGGCGCGGGCTGGAACAGTGCTGGCAAGCTTTGACCGGCAAGGAGGTGGCGTGATGAGCCTTGAGATCACACTGACGGTAAACGGCCGTTCCCATACGGCCGAACTGGAGCCGTCCACCGCGCTGGTGGACTTCCTGCGCGACACGCTGGGCTACAAGGGCGTCAAGCTCTGCTGCAACACGGGCGAGTGCGGCGCCTGCACCATTCTCATGAACGGCAAGCCGGTGAACTCCTGCGTGGTGCCGGGAGCGGACGCGGACGGAGCCGACCTGGTGACCGTGGAGGGCATCGCCGACGGCGACGCGCTCCACCCGGTCCAGCAGGCCTTCATCGACACCGGCGCGGTACAGTGCGGCTATTGTACCCCGGGTTTCATCGTCTCCCTCAAGGCGCTGCTCGACCGCACCGCGAACCCGACGGCGGAGGAGGTGGAGGAAGCCATCTCGGGCAACATCTGCCGGTGCACGGGCTACACCAAGATATTCGACGCCGTGGAGCTCGCGGCCAGGCGGATGGCGTGAATCGCCGTCAACGGACGGGAAGGAGTCAGGCCCATGGCAAAGGCTGAATACACGGTCCTGGGAACCGACATGCCCCGCATGGGCGGGGTCGAGCGGGTGGTGGGCAAGGGCATCTACGGCATCGACCTGAACCTGCCCGACGCCCTGCGCGGCGGCGTGTTGCGGAGCGCGTACGCCCACGCGAAGATCGTCCGCATCGAAACCCGCGCGGCCCGGGCCATTGCCGGCGTGCGCGCGGTGGTGACCGCGGCGGACGCACCGGACAAGCGCTACGGCCGGTCCCTTATCGACCGTTACATCCTCGCCAGGGACAAGGTCCGCTACATGGGCGACCCGGTGGCGGCGGTGGCGGCGGACAGCCCGGCGCTGGTCAAGGAAGCCCTTGGCAAGATCGAGGTGACCTACGAGCCGCTGCCGGTGGTGGTGGATCCCGAAGCGGCGATGCGAGAGTCCGCGCCCACCCTTCACGAGGACATGCCGCTGCCCGGGAACCTGCCGGAAGGCGTCCAGATCAAGAACGTCTGCGGCTACACCGGGGTGAACATCGGCGACGCCGAGGCGGCCATGGCGGAAGCCGATGTGGTGGTGGACGAGGTCTACGAGACCCGGATGATCCATCCCCAATACCTGGAGCCGCGCATTGCCGCGGCCCGGCCCGAAGCGGACGGCCGCATCACCGTCTGGGCCAACGCCCAGGCGCCGTTCCCGGTGCGCACGGAGGTCGCCAGCCTGACCGGACTGCCCCTGAACCGCGTGCGCGTCCTTTCCACCGATATCGGCGGCGGCTTCGGCGGCAAGGGCAGCGGGGTCACCTCCAGTGCCGGGCTCGAACCCATCTGCGCGCTGCTGGCGCTGACCGCCGGGCAGCCGGTGATGATGGTGCTGGACAAGGCCGAGGAGACCATCTCCACCACCATCCGCTCGGGCTGCAAGATCTGGATCAAGAGCGGTGCCAGAAAGGACGGCACGCTGGTGGCGCGCCAGGGCAAGGTGGTGTACGACGCCGGCGGATACTCGGGCTTCGGCAACCAGGCCGGAGGGCGGTGCACCCAGATGGTGGGCGGCTGGTACCGCCTGCCCAACATCCACATGGACGGCTTCACCGTCTACACCAACAAGCAGGTGTGCGGGCCGGTGCGTGGGCCGGGCGGCCCGCAGGCCGCCTTTGCCCTGGAATCCCACATGGACTCCATCGCCGCCGAACTGGGCATGGACCCCGTCGAATTCCGCTTGAAGAACGCCCCCGAAAAGGGCGACAGCGTCGTCGGCGTCCCCAAGCTGCGCGACAGCTCGCTGGCGGAGACCCTGAACATCGCCAGGGAGAAGATCGGCTGGGGCAAGGTCCGGCTCGGCAGGAATCAGGGTATCGGGTTCGCCACCGGCGCCTGGATCGAGGGCGCCGGCCCCGGCGGCGGCGCGGTGGTGAAGGTCAACGAGGACGGCTCCGCCACGGTGCACATCGGCAAGGTGGACTACGGCACCGCCGCCCGGTTCGGCATCCCCATGATCGTCGCCGAGGTGCTGGGTATCCGCACCGACGACGTGACGGTGCTGAACGTGGACACCGACGCCAGCCCCTGGGACGCGGGCACGGTGGGCAGCCGCTCGATGCTGGTGTCCGGCAATGCCGTCAAGCTGGCGGCGGAGGACGCCCGCAAACAGATCCTGCGCATGGCCGCGGGACAGCTCGAAGCGAGCGCGGAGGATCTGGAGATCGTCGACAGGCAGATCCGGGTCAAGGGCGCGCCCTCCCGGTCGGTGTCGCTGGCGTCGGTGTGCAACGCGGGGCACAACGAAATCGGGGACGTCATCGGGCGGGGCTATTTCGACTCCAAGGCTTCCCAGGCCGACGAGCGCGAGCGCGGCAGCTCCCAGCCCTTCACCACCCACGCCGCAATGGTGGAAGTGGACACCGACACCGGCAATGTGAAGGTGCTGAAGTACGTGGCGGTGCACGATGTCGGCTTCGTGGTCCACCCCAAGGCGGTGGAAGGCCAGATCGAGGGCGCCGCCGCCATGAGCCTGGGGCAGGCGTTGTGCGAGCAGGTGGTCCACGACGACCAGGGGCGCACCCTGAATCCGACCTTCGTCGACTACCTGATGCCGACCATCAACATGCTCCCGCGCATTGAGGCCATTACCGTGTCCGGCTACCCCGGGGCCGGCCCCTACGGCACCAAGGGTGCCGGCGAGATCGGCTCCGTGCCGCCCATGGCCTGCATCGCCAACGCCATCTGCCACGCCACCGGGGTGCGCGTCCGCAGGCTTCCGCTGAGTCCCGAGAACGTGCTGCGGGCGTTGCGGGAAGCCGGCAAATAGCCCGACTCCGGATCGGGCGGCCGGTCGCATCCGGCAGTGAACCGCGACCGGCCGCCCGGCGGGTGAATCCGCTTGCTCCCGATCAAGAGTCTTCGCCGACGCCTGTCGGGACTCTACCACGGCTGGCGGATGGTGGGGCGGGCGGCCCTCATCCGGACCATCGGAGGCGGACTCCACAGCTTCGGCTTCACGGTCTACTTCATTCCCATCCGGCAGGAACTGGGGATCAGCGCCGCGGCCACCTCGCTGGCCTTCTCCCTGGCCCGCGCCGAGGGCGCCATCGAGGGACCGCTGACCGGCTGGCTCATCGACCGCTTCGGCCCCGGACCCGTGATATTGACCGCGGCGATCCTGTGCGGCATCGGCTATGTTCTCTTTTCCACCGTCGACAGCTACGCCAGCTTCCTGATCATCTACGTCGGGATCATCTCCCTGACCTTTACGGCCGGCTTCGTGCACGCTCCGGCGGTGCTTGCCGTCAACTGGTTCCGGCGCTATCGTGCGCGGGCGCTGACCTGCCTGAGCGCTGCCATGCCGGTCGGTGGAACCTTCGTCACGCTCCTGCTCGCGGTGGCCGTCCACGCCTGGGGCTGGCGCACGGCCGCGTTCCTGGCAGGATGCGTGTTCCTGTTCGTGGCCGCTCCATTGACCCTGCGGATTCGCCGGTCACCGGAGAGCATGGGCCTGCAGATCGACACGGGGACGGCGTCCACCCCGGCGTCACCGGACGGGCTGGACGATGGCGGCGCGGCGCCGTCCGGCGAGTCCGACCACGGCGCCGGCCAGGCCATGCGTACCCCGGTCTACTGGCTCTTCGTGCTGTGGATGACCACCCGCAGCGCCGCCTACACGGTCGTCCTCACGCACTTCATCCCGTTGATGGTGTGGAAGGGCCTGACGTTCCTCACCGGGGGACTGGTGCTGTCGTGGTTCAACTTCGTGAACATCGCCGCCCACTTCATCATGGGGTGGATCGCCGACCAGACCCACAAGGTACGCCTCGCGGCCCTGTGCATGGCGCTTGCCTTCGTCTCGGTCCTCATCCTGATGTGGAGCGACACGGTCGTGGGCTTGCTGCTGTTCGCCACGCTGTTCAGCGTGCTGGACGCCTCGATACCGGTCTTGTGGGCGGCGGTGGGGGACTATTTCGGGCGGCGGCGCTTCGGTACCATCCGCGGCAGCATGAGCTTCTTCTACATGTGGGGAGGCGTGCTGGGTCCCTGGCTGGCCGGCAGCATGGTCGATCGTTTCCACAGCTACGCCCATGTATTGTGGCTCCTCCTGGGGCTGGTAGGGGCGGCCGGGGCCGCGGCGGCCCTGCTCATCAGACCCTGGAGCCGGGCCGTCGGGCGCAACGGCTGACGCCGCCGCAGCGGTCCCGGAGCACGGGAACGACCCGTACACGCCGCCGCCCCCGGAGCGGCCGCCGCCGGGCGACGTCATCGCGGGCAACCACCCCGGAAGCACATCCGACAGGCAGATCCCGGGACTTCACGGGACATGTCCTTTGCGAAGACGGCGTGCCGTTTACCGCGGTGTGCCGTCTCATCTATAGTCACTGCAAGGAAAGAGCCCGGGGACGGGACCGGGGACGGGAATTCCGGGCGAACGCTTCCCGCGGAATGAATCGTACATGCCGCAGGGTGGTCGCCTCCCGCACGCACGTCCCGTCCACGTCTCCAGGTGCCACACCGGCATGAATCGACAAAAGCGCACGGCCATCTACCGCCGGCTCCGGGAACGCAACCCCAGCCCCTCCACCGAGCTGGACTGGGTGGACCCGTTCGAACTGCTGGTGGCGGTTGTATTGTCGGCCCAGGCCACCGACGTGAGCGTCAACAAGTGCACCGCCGCGCTGTTCCCGGTGGCCAACACCCCCGAAAAGATCCTTCGCCTGGGCACCAACCGGCTCAAGCGCTACATCCGCACCATCGGCCTGTTCAACAGCAAGGCCGACAACCTCATCAAGACCTGCAGCCTCCTCATCGACGAGCACGGAGGAGAGGTGCCGCGCACCCGGGAGGCGCTGGAAAAGCTCCCCGGCGTCGGCCGCAAGACCGCCAACGTCATCCTCAACACCGCCTTCGGCGAACCCGCCATCGCGGTGGACACACACATCTTCCGCGTCGCCAACCGCACGCGCATGGCCAAGGGGAAGAACCCCCTGGAGGTGGAGACCCGCCTCACCCGGCTGACGCCTCCGGAGTTCCGCAAGGACGCCCACCACTGGCTGATCCTGCACGGCCGCTACGTCTGCAAGGCGCGCAAACCCGAGTGCCCGACCTGCGCCATCGCCGACCTTTGCGAGTTTCCGGACAAGACTCCCGCCTCGCCCACTGCCGCCTCACCCACTTCATGACCGGATGGGGCTCACCTTCCCGAGTCGGATTGACAACATGGGCGTGTTGCCGCATACCTTTCGGCACCAGACCCGCAAGAGACACCGCCGGCGGCGCGGGGGCGGGCACCTGTTCCGTGGAGCGCGGATGCCGGCTCCTCGACATCGACCCGGGCAGGGTTCTGGAACCGTCGGGCACGGTTCCGGTCGCCATCAAGCCGTGTTCCCGTTTCAGGCACGGGTGGCCCACCGGCCCGTGTCCATCCCGCACCCGGAGAACCCATGGCAGCCATCGTTCTGGAAAAGACCGGCCGCGTGGCCTCCATCGTCATCGACCGTCCGCCGTTGAACGTGCTCGACCTGGCAAGGCTGCGGGAACTGCGCACGGTGCTCGACGACATGGACGGGGACGAGACGGTGGACCTCGTGGAGATTCGCGGCGCGGGCAACAGGGCCTTTTCGGCCGGCGTGGACGTGAAGGACCACACCCGGGCTCAGGTGCCCGAGATGCTTGATCTTGTGCACGGCGTGATCCGGAAGCTGATGGGTCTCCGGCAACCCACCATCGCGGTCGTGGACGGCGTCTGTCTGGGCGGGGGCTGCGAGTTGGCTTCGTCCTGCGACCTGGTCCTTGCCTCCGAAGACAGCCTGTTCGCCACTCCGGAGATCACCGTCGGCTGTTTCCCGCCAGTGGCGCTGGCGCGGTTCGCCTCGCAGATCGGCTACCACCGGGCTGCCGAGATGATCCTCACGGGCCGCCGCCTGTCGGCACGGGAGGCCGCCGCCATCGGACTGGTGAACCGCGTGGTGCCGCGGGACCGACTCGGCGAGACACTGCAGACACTTCGAGACGAATTGCTGGACAAGAGCCGGGCGGTGCTGCGCATCACCCTCAAGGGTCTGCGGGAAATCGGACTCAAGGAAATCGCCGCCGCGCTGGCGCGTTCCGAAGAGATCTATCTCAAGGAGCTGCTGGATACCGAAGACGTCGAGGAAGGCGTCCGGGCGTTCCTGGAGAAACGCGAGCCAAGGTGGCTGCACCGATAGCCGCGGGGCCGCCTCCACCGTCGGGCGGGTTGGCTGGCCAGACAGCTTCGATGATCCGTTCCCGATCGGGAACAAAGCTGCGCTCGAGCGGCGGCGCGCACGGCACGGGGATGTTGGAAGCGGCGACCGGAGGATGGGGCTGTCGAGGTGGTAGAGCGCCTGCTCCTGGATCCGGGCGGCGATTTCCGCGCCCCCCCGCCTCGTGCACCACGATCAACCGTGACGTCTTTCTGACCGACGCCACCAAGGTGTCGACGTCCAGCGGCACAAGGCTGCGGAGATCCAGGACCTCCACGGAGACCTGCCCGCCAGCGCCGCGCCGATGGCCGCGCCCATTCATGCGCCGGCTCCCGCTGGTTGGCCCAAACGGACTTTCGGCCCGTGCAGCGCCAATCGGCGAAACCTGGCGCGATCGATCTTGAACGCCCGGAGATCGCCCTCCGGCCACTCGTAGAACGCGTCGGGGACCTTGTAGCGCGGCAGTGTCCGCCCGAGCCATCGGGCCAGCGCCAGACCGCCGGGACAGCCGTCGCGCGGCTGGACGAACGCCACGCAACGCTGGCCGAACTCCTCGTTCGGAATGGGCACCACCACCGCCTGGTCGACGCCGTCGTGATCGGTCAGGGCGCGTTCGATCTCCTCAGGGTGTATAGTCTCGCCGCCCGAGAAGAACCGGTTGTCGCGGCGGCCGATCACGGTCAGGTACCCGTCGTCGTCCAGGCGCCCGAGGTCTCCGGTCGCGAACCAGCCGTCCTCGGTCAACGGACGCCTCAGGCTCTCGCCTTCGACATAGCCCATGAACAGAGTCTCCCCGGCCAACTGGATCTCTCCCTCGGGGCCGATCCGAAGCTTCCGGTACGGCAGCGGCTTCCCCGAGGTAAGCCGCTGGAGCGTGTTGGAACCGGGGCCGGTGGTGGCCACCTGCGAGGCCATTTCGGTGCAGCCGTAGCTCGCGAACACCGGCAAGCCGCGCTCGCCGGCCCGCTCAAGCAACTTCAAAGGGACCGGGCTGCCCCCCAGGATGATACAGCGAAGCGAAGGGTAATGCAGGGAGTCGGGCCGCCGCAACAGCCGGTGCAGTTGCGTCACCACCACCGACAGGTGCGTCACCTGGCGGCGGCTCAAGACCTCATCCAGGGTCTCGCCCTCGTCCGGCATGACGACGGTGGCGCCGGCCAGCAGGCAGCGAAAGAGAATACCGAGGCCGCCCACGTGGTAGAGCGGCAGGTCCAGCAGCCAGCGGTCACCGGCCGCCAGCGGCAGATTCCGGTTGGAGCCGAGAGCATTGTAGTAGTGGTTTCCGTAGGAGTGAAGCACCGCCTTGGGGGCGCCGGTGCTGCCGGAGGTGAAGACGATGGTGGCGGGCCGGTCCAGTGGCATGGCGGCGTCTCCGGGCGCCGCCCCGGGGGGTTCTTCGGATCCGACCGCGCCGCCATCCATGGCGACCTCAAGGTCGCGGCTCTGGATGACCCGCATGTCATGCCCCTCCAGCAGCCGCGCGCCGCCGGACGCCGCCGGCGCCGGCATCCGCACCACCATCCTGTGGCAGTCGACGCGACGCAGGAGGTCCGCCACCGTGCGGTTCGGGAGTCTCGTGTTCATCGGACAGCACACCGCCCCCAGGCGCAGCACCGCCAGCAACCAGGCGAGGTAGTCCGGGCTGTTGGGCGCCAGTATGGCCACGCGCTCGCCGCTACGGCAGCCGGCCCGTTCCAGCGCCGCCGTCACCCGCTCCACGCGCCGTTGAAACTCCCGGTAGGAGAACACGCGGGCGCCGCGGACCACCGCGGGCCGGTCCGCATGGCGCTCGGCCGCCTCTTCCAGGGGACAACGGACCTCAGCCATGCCCGATCCCGCCCATCGCGCACCCGCCGATGCGGTGCAGAGGGGTCACGGCGGCGCTCCATCCAACGACTCCGGCGCGGAGCGGAAAGCGCGGCTCGACCCAGTCCGCATGGAGCCGCCGGAAGGCGGCGGGAACTGCCGGCCCCAGGGCGGCCCATGCCAGCGGAAGGCGACAGCGAAAGATCCTGCGGTTCGACAGGGTCACGGCGTGTCCGGGTTACGGATCCGGGTTACGTTAGATGCGGCCGGGTTCTCACCGACCTTGCATGGCGTTTCCCCATTGATAGCACTTGCCCGCCGCCATTTTGAACTGCCGTTGCCGGTTTCATGCCGGGGCCGGGCGCGAGGGGAACGGCCGGCGGCCCGAAGCACCGGCCCTTCACAGAATCCAGCCGGCAGAGAACACCGCGCTGTAGAGCAGCAGCAGACGCGCGGTGTAGGCAAGGACCGGGTTCAGCAGCGGGCCTTCGGAAGTGAAGAGACGGCGAAAAGCCGGCAGCGCCGCCACGGCGACAACAACGGCGGCGACCGACCAGGGGTGCCGGCCCGAGGTGACGTAGAGGGCAAGGGGCAGCAGGCAGGCCCCCACGACGGCCGCGATGTATTCGCCTCGGGCAAAGCCCGCCCCGAAGCGGACCGCCAGCGTTCGCTTGCCCGTCCGGCGGTCTTCATCCACGTCGCGCAGGTTGTTGACCGCAAGGATGGCGACGGACAGAAGCCCCGGCGCGAGCCCGGCGATGATCACCGTGGCATTGACCGTCAAGGTCTGCACGTAATAGGTTCCGGCCACCGCCACCGGCCCGAAGAACACCAGCACCAGCAGATCGCCCAGGCCCAGATAGCCCAGGGGGCGGGGTCCGCCGGTGTAGAGAATCCCGCACGCAACCGAAAGAACGCCGATGAAAATCGCCGGCCAGCCACCGCGCCAGACGAGGTAGAGGCCCCCGGACAAGGTGAGCAGCAGCACCACGAGGATGCCGCGCTTCATCCTCCCGGGCGTCACGAGTCCGGCCTGGGTGACCCGCAGCGGTCCCTGACGCGCTTCGGTATCGGCGCCTTTCTCGTAGTCGAAGAGGTCGTTGGCGAAATTGGTGGCGACCTGGATCAGCACCGAGCAGGCCAGCGCCACCAGCGCCGCAGGTGCGTGAAACCCGCCGTCGCCGAAAGCCATGGCGGTGCCCATCACCACCGGGGCCACGGATGCCCAGAGGGTCTTGGGTCGAGCCGCCAGGAGCCAGACGGAGGCGGGCGGGCGGGAGAGGGGGTCGTGGTTCACGCGTTCCCTCGTCGCCGGGTTCAGGGGCGGCGGGGGAATCGGGAGAAGTCCGGCTTGCGCTTCTCGACGAAGGCGTTCCGACCCTCCTGCCCCTCTTCGGTCATGTAGAACAGCATGGTGGCGTTGCCCGCCAACTCCTGCAGCCCCGCCTGGCCGTCGCAGTCCGCGTTGAACGCCGCCTTGAGGCAGCGGATGGCAATCGGCGAGTTGGCGAGAATCTCCCGGCACCACCCCACCGTCTCCTCCTCCAGCCCCTCGTACGGCACCACCGCGTTCACCAACCCCATCTCCAGCGCCTGCCCCGCGTCGTACTGCCGGCACAGGTACCAGATCTCCCGGGCCTTCTTCTGCCCCACGATACGCGCCAGGTAGGTGGCGCCGTAGCCCCCGTCGAACGAACCCACCCGTGGACCCGTCTGTCCGAAGATCGCGTTGTCGGCCGCGATGGTCAGGTCGCACATGACGTGCAGCACGTGCCCCCCACCCACCGCGTAACCCGCCACCATGGCGATGACCGGCTTCGGGCAACTTCGCATCTGACGCTGGAACTCCAGTACGTTCAGCCGGTGCACCCCCGACTCATCCTTGTAGCCGGAGTCGCCCCGAACCTTCTGGTCCCCGCCGGAGCAAAACGCCTCCCGACCCTCCCCCGTCAGGATCACCACCCCGATGACCGGGTCATTCCGCGCATCGTCCAGCGCCCGGATCATCTCCTCCACCGTCAGCGGGCGGAAGGCGTTGCGGACCTCCGGCCGATTGATGGTGATCTTCGCGATGCCCTCGTCGGTCTTGTGATACCGGATATCGCTATATGTCCCCGCCTCGGTCCATTCGATCATCGCCATCCTCCGACTTCCCTCCCACCACCCCGTTCGCCCGCTGCCATGAAGGGATGGTCGCAGACGGCGGCGCTCCAGCGGCGTCTTTGCCGCCCGGCGACGGCACCAACGACCGGGCTTCGCCCCCCGGTTCCCCTTTTCGCGGCTACGACGCCAGGATGATACCGGCCTCCCGGTTCGTCACCCACCGCTCACCAGAAACCGCTCACCAGAAAATCCCGCAGGGTGCGTGGGAACGTCTCAAGGTTCTCGAAATGCGTGTTGTGCCCGCGTCCGGGATGGCCACGGGCCTGCCCTTCCAAGGAGGCTTACCATATCCCGCACGGCTTTTCTGTAGCGTGGATCCAACTCGCCGGCCACGGGAAAGTCAACAGCGGGAGTTGCCGCCAGAGGCCGGGCCGGGAGCCCGTGCCCATGAGGCGAAGCGAGCGGGCAGGTACGACCGCCACTCCATCCGCACCCTGAAACGGGCCTGGTCACGTGGCCCTGGTCACGGAATCTTCGTCACGGTCGATGGAACGGAACCGCGGCTGCCGGTATCTGCCTTCCGGAAAGGCCTCCGGTCCCGGCCCTTCCGACTCGCACGCCCCGGCCCCATTCCGCTCCCGCCGGCTCGCCTGTTCCGACTCCGACGCCAGCCCGGGGGAACCTGGATTCCACCACCAAGGTCCGGCTTCTGCCGCTGATCGGACGGGGCCGCGGCGAAATCCCTTCCCTCCAATCGCGGGCGGGGCGTTCTCCTCACCAGCGCAGCGCACCGCGCAGCATGAGGCTCTGCTCGCCGTTGGTCCAGGGCCGGCTTGTGCCCTCGATTCCCAGGGCGACCCCCGAGCCCAGGCGGTAGCGCGCACCCAGGCGCAGCGTGCGCTCGCCCGACTCCGCCAAGCTGAGCCCGGCATAAGGCGTCAGCAGCGCCGGGCCGGCGATGCCGATGCCGTGCCCCATCTCCGCCTCCAGACGGCTCTCCTCCGCCCCCGCCCCGCTGTCCGTGGCCGGACCGTAGTCGAACAACCCCCTCACACCGCTTGCCGTGCGACCGTGGGCCGGGCCGAAGCTCAGATAGCTCCCCCGACCGTCGGCCCCGGGGTCCAGGATCACCAGGGCGCTCACGCCCCATTCCTTCCGGTCCCGCTCGTGCACCGCCAGCATCCGGGCCCGCAACTCCGCGGTCAGACGGGCACCCGGGTCGCGCCAGATCACGCCAGCCCCCACCTCCACCCCGCCGCCCTGCCCAACGTCGCCGTCGTCATGACGCACGCCCACTTCCAGCGCCGGCGTCAGCGTCGCATCGCCCCCGACCCGGTGCTCCCACGACCCCTCCACCATCAGCCGCAGTCGGCTCGCCTTCACCGTCAACTCCGTCAGACCGTCGCCGGCCTCCGTGCCCAGTTGGACCAGGGAGCCCTCCCCCTTCACCGCCACTCGCGTGGTGCCCCCTGCGATGATCTCCGGATCCTCCACCAGCACCCCGCGACCGCCCACCGCCCCAATCCACTGCGACAGGTCCGCCGTGCGCGCCGCCGCTCCCGCCTCGGTGATCCGAACCTCGCCCCTCCCGTAACCCGCGCTGGCCCACAGCGTCGTGCCGTCCGCACGCAGCCACGCCAGATACGGATTCACCGACACCACCCGGCTCTCGTGCCTGCTTTTCGTCCGGTCGCCCCTCTTCGACACCGCATCCACCTTGCCCTTCGCATACGACACCGCCGCCCCCGCCAGCAGGTCCGGGCGAACCCGAACGTCCGCCCCCAGATACCCCGACCACAGCCCGCCCTCCCAGGAAAGATCCCGCTCCGAACCCGACAGCGACCGCCACTCGCCCACTCCCCACAACGCCGGCGCCGCCGCCCCTCCCGCCCCCGAAGCACCCAGCGGCAGCGCGAAGGAGGCCCCGTCCAGCATCTCCCGCAGGCCCGGTCCCCCTTGCCCCGGGTCTCCCAAGCCAACCCACTTCTCCTCCACCGCCTTCCCCGGCGCCGCTCCGAAGCGCACCGCACCGCCCACACCGCCATCCGACACCGCTTCGATCCGCCTCGTCACCGCCTCCAGCGTCTGCGACAGCGCCATCGCCGCCACCTGCGGCAGGATCGCACGGTTCACCCGATCCGCCCCCTCCGACGAACCCTCTTCCAGAACTCCCTCCGCCTCCGCATCCACCCCCACCGCATAACCCTCCGCCGCGTTCAGCGTGATGCCGTACGACTCCCGGCCTTCCACCTCTCCATCCGTGCGGGTGGGGATCATCACCAAACCCCTCCGGCTCGCCGTGGCGCCGAACACCGCATCCAACGAACGCGGCCCCAGTCCCCCCGGAAGATCCTCCGCATCGAAGCCACTGCCGTCGCGCGCCGCCAGCGTCAGACTCACCACCAGATTGCCCGTCAGCGCACGATCCGAGGTCACCGTGAGATGGATGTCCTCCCCCTCCGCCACCGCCGCCGGGTCCGTCTCCAGACTCAGCACCGGCGTCGTGTCCCTCACCCGCACCACCACCGAGGCGATGCTCACCGAATCGTAGCCCCCGCCCCTCGCTCCGTGCGTCAGCGTCGCCCTGTCGTCCGCCGTGTCCGCATCACGAGCCGCGCTCACCGTCACCCGCTGCGGCTCGCTCCAGTTCGACACCGTGAAGCTCAGGCGCCGCGGCACCACCGTCACCTCCCCCGATGCCCCGCCCACCGTCACCGTCACCGTCCCCGTGGGCTCCGCACCCAGCACCACCGTGTAGCTCCCGGTGCCGCCCTCCTCCACCGTCAGCGCCGTCGGCGTCACCCGCACGCTCCCGCTCCCGCCCGCCGCGGGAGGCGTCGGCGTCGTCCCGGGAGGCGTGGAGGGCGGCGTGGCGCCCGTCGGCGTCGCGCTCACTGGCGCATCCGGGCCAGCGCCGTTGCCGGCCACGTTCACCGCGCGCACCTCGAACTGATACGCGGTGCCGTTGGTCAGCCCGCTCACCTCGTAGCTGGTGGTGCTCGCTCCGGAGCCCCCAATGTCCGTCCACGCGCCCCAGGACTCGCCACCGGCCTTCTGCCGGTATTGCCACTTCGTGATGGTCGGATTGCCCGCGTCCGTCCAGCTCAGCGTCACCGAACCGTCCCCCGCCGCCGCCGCCAGGCCCGTCGGCTTCGCCGGCACCACGCCGCTCTCCGTCACGCTCACCACCACCGAGGCGATGCTCACCGAACCGTAGCCGCCCCCCGTCGCACTGTGGGTCAGCGTCACGTCCGGGTCCGTCGTCGTGTCCCCGTCCTCCGCCGCGTTCACCGTCACCGTCTGCGGCATGTTCCAGTCCGAGGTGGTGAAGGTCAGCGGCGAGCCCGCCACCGTCACGTCCTCCGCCTCGCCCGCCACCGTGATCGTCACATCGCTCGACGGCACCGCGTTCAGCCGCATCGTGTAGCTGCCGCTGCTCCCCTCCGCCACCGTCAGCGCCGCCGTCGACACCGTCACCCCCGGCGCATCGGCCACCGTCACATCCACCGTGCCCGCATCCGGTATCGCATCCACCGTCGCCCCCGTCAGCCGGAAGGCGTGGTTGATCGTCGCCGTGCCGTTCTTGACCCCGGTCACCGTCACATCCTGCGCCGTGTTGTAGTTGTCCGTGGTAAACGTCAGACTCGGCGGACTCACCGTCGCCGTCGCCGTGTCGTCGCTCGCGATCGACAGCGTTCCCGCATACGCCTTCTTCAGCGCCACCGTGTAGGTCGCCGTGGAACCGGGCTCAACCGTCACCGGGTCTCCGGTGATCATCAGCGCCGGCCTGTCATCATCATCATCGCTCAAGGTCACCGTGCGGATGTTGGACCAGAGGCCATTCCGATCATTGATCCCCCGTCCGCGAATCCTCACCTCCACCACCGCACCCTCCGGGTAGAAGGTGTCCAGCCCCCAGTCAACCGTCCGCGCCGAAAGTACCGCCGAAGCGCCAGTGCGAGAGGTTCCCCGCCAGTCCGTGCTCCCCCTGAGACGATGACCCATCTGCCAATGAAACCAGGTGGCTCCACTGGGGATAAGATCGCCGCTATGGGTCCACGTCAGTCGAACCCCCACAGCCAAGTTGGGCGCATTCGATGTCGCCCCGGTCAGCACCGGCGCCGCCAGCGCATACGGCGTCGCCGTCACCTCGTCCGACCACACCGACTGCACCCCAGGACTCACCGCCGCGAACAGCCGGAACGTGTATTCCGTCCCCCCCGTCAGCCCCGTCACCGTGGCGCTCGTCGTGCTCCCGCCCGTGACCGTCGTGGTGTCGCTCCAGCCGCCCGTGCTCTTGTACTGGTAGCCCCAGCTCGTTATCGGAATGCCCGACAGCGCGCTCCAGCTCAGGGTGACCGAACGGTCACCCCCGGCCGCCGTCAGCACCGGCTTGGGAACCGTATTCGTCGGCGTCGCCGTCACCTCGTCCGACCACACCGACTGCACCCCCGGACTGACCGCGGCAAACAGCCGGAACGTGTATTCCGTCCCGATCATCAGCCCCGTCACCGTGGTGCTCGTCGCGCTGCCGTCCGAAATCGTCGTGGTCGCGCTCCAACTGCCGCCCCCGCTCTTGTACTGGTAGCCCCAGCTCGCCACCGTCACCCCCGACAGCGCGCTCCAGCTCAGGGTGACCCTGCCATAGCCCGCCGCCGCGGCGCTCAGCACCGGTTTGGGAACCGCCGGCGTCGCCCGCACCACCGCCGACGCGGCGCTGTTGCCGCCGCCGTTCTGCGCCCGGATGCGAAAACGGTACGCTCTGTCGTTGTCCAGACCCGTCACCGTGTGGTTCGTGGTGTCCGCGTCCGAACCGGAAATGTCGGTCCAGCTGCCCCAGGCGGCGCTCCCCTTCCTCTGCTGCACCTGATACCCCGTGATCGAATCGTCCTCCGGGTCCGTCCACGACAGCTCCACCTGACCGTTGCCCGCCTCCGCCGACAACCCCGTCGGCTTGGCGGGTTTGGCGGTGGTGCCATCATTGTCAACAATGGTGATGAGGATGGAGTCGCCCGACCAGCCCCCTGTGCTGGTGCTGGCCCGCATGGAGAAGTACTCATCCCCCTCCTCCAAGGTGTCCGGAAGAATGCCAACCGTCCTTGTGGCTGTTCTTTGCCCAGACTCTATGGGGAGGCTACTCGCGGAAGGGCCGCCGGGGAAGCAGATATCTGCTGTCGCGGGGGTCGGATTGCTGCAGTTGTCGGAACCTCCGTTATCATTGCCCACCAGGGTGCCGATACCCCCACCATAGCTGATGCTGACAAGAAACTCGTCCGGTGCATCCTCGCTGAGGGTAACGGTGAGGACTATGTTCTTCCTTTCCGTATCACCCTCCGTGATACGGTTATTGGGCTGATCGGTTGTGAGGGTGATGGTCTTGCTGCCAGTGGGGGTTGCCGTTGTCTCATTGGATACCGCACCGTTGCCGGAACTGTTCACCGCACGCACCTTGAACTTGTATTCCGTCCCGTTGCTCAAACCCGTCACCACATATCTGCCGTTATTGGGTTCACCTTCCGCCGAGTTGGAAATATCGGTCCATGCGCCGTAGGCCGCCAACCCGGTCTTCTGCTGATACTGCCACTTGGTAATGGCCGGATTGGAATCCCTGACAGCCTCCCATATGAGCGTCACCTTCCGATCCCCTGCATCCGAACCCAGTCCCGTTGTCGCGGCAGGAACGGCCGTGGTGGGGGGATCGTCGTCGTCGGTAATGGTCAGGGTGAGGCTGCCGTCGGTCCAGCCAGGATGCGCAGCCGAAGAAACGAGCTTGATGGTCTCGTTCGGCTCGTCCCGGGTGTCGGCGAGAATACGCACTTTCTTCGTGCCCATGGTCTCACCTTCGGCGATGGAGATGTTGGCCCCGTCCGGATGGCACCAGTCGGTGTCCGCCGGATTCAGCGGCGCCGTGCAGGGGTTTGCTCCCTTGCTGGAGCCTGTGGCCGTGCCGGGGGGACTGGCAGAAATAAGGGAGAGCGAAAAAATCCCCAAATCCGGATCCGCCGCCGGCGCCGCCTCGCCGAGCGTCACGGTGACCGTCACGTCCGTAAAGCCGGAGTTGCCCTCGGTGATCGAGGTCGATGTCGCCGACAGGGTGATCGTCTTGGTGGAAGTGGCCGCCGTTGGCGTCGCCGTGGCCCCGTTCGAGTACCCTCCCCCACTAGCGAAGACGGAAAAGTTAAGACCGGTACCTTCCGCCCTTGCCACCTGGAAGGTATAGGAGGTGCCGGGGGTCAACCCTGTGACCGTGTGGGTTCTGATGGTGGCGCCGCCCGGTATATCGATCCAGTCGCCGTAACCTCCTCCGGTGACCCCCTGTCGGTAAACCCAATATCCAAATCCAGTGTTGCCGGTACGGGTCCAGTTGAGCGTGACACTGCCGACACCCGGGGTTGCCGTGAGCGCCGGCTTTTGCTGCGCCCGCGCGTCCTGCGGCGCGAGCACGGCGAGCGTCACCAGCGCGAAGAAGACGAGGGCGAATGCCGCCTTCAGGCGGCTGGCGGTTCTCCCGAGGGCGCCCACCGGACTAAGCCCCACAGCCGGTTTTCGGGGGGGGGGGGGGGGGGGCAATCTTACGCCCCAACCGAACCGCCGCGACAGGCCGCTCATCGCAGCCGACACAGCGCCACCGCCTTCAAGCTGTCACCCATCTTCGTCATGGCCTCACCTCTATCTTACTACCCGCAATCCCCTGCCGGCGCACACTCGAAGCGGCCCGCGGCGCAGGCTCCTAACTCGCCGCGAGTTCCTTCTTGATGTTGTCGATGAACCGGTTGAGCATCTGGTCGGCTTTCTTGCGGATGATGGGTTGGCCGAACTCGCCGATCTTGCCCAGGATGTTGACGTCCGTCGCCACCGTGAGCTCGGTCTCCCGGGCGCTCAGTTCCTTGAGTTCCATGGTGGACTTGCCGCGCATGGCGCCGGCGACCCGCCGATCCTCGGCCTCGGCCCGGAGCGCTGCGCGCCAGGCATCCTGGTTCTTTTCTTCCAGGACGATCCTGCCCTGGAGACTCAACGAGATGGGACCCACCCGGACCTTCAGGGTTCCCTGGTAGGTCTCATCATCAAGCTGCTCGACGCCCTCGACGCCCGGAAGACAGGTAGCGACCCTGGGAATGTCCATAAGCAGCTGCCACAAGGGCTCGCGGCCCGCGGGCACGGTCACGCTCTGGCTGAACTTCACGCGTTCCTCCCTCAACTCGCGTTGGCGATGGCCTGCTCGAGCGCCCGCCGGACGAACACCGCGGCCATCTGTGTCTTGTAGGATCCCGAGCCGCGGAAATCGCTGACCGGGTCGGTGTGCCCCTTGGCCTGCTCCCCGGCTTCGCGAAGCCCCTCGGGCGTCACCGGCTGCCCCCTGAGCACATCCTCGGAAGCGGTGGCGCGGACGGGTGTGGTGTTGACGCTGCCCATGGCGATGCGAACATCCCGGATGGTGGTCCTGGCGGCGTCAAGGGTGACCACCGCGGCCGCACTGACGGTGGCGTAGTCGTCGGCCGAGCGCGGCAGGAACTTGAGATAGGCCGCACCGCTGTTGGCGGCCATCAACGGCACGCTCACGCCGGTGACGATCTCTTCCGGCTCCAGCACGGTCTCATAGTAGTCGCTGAAGAAATCCTCGGCCGCCACCGAACGCGTACCGGCGGCGGAGCCGATCTCGAAGCGGGCGCCCAAGGCAATCAGGGACGGCGGCGGATCCTGGTTGGGATCGGCGTGGGCCAACCCGCCCCCCACCGTGGCCATGGTTCGCACGCGCTGCGTGGCCACGTGGTGGTAGGTCGCCCCCAGCACCGGCAGCTTCTCCTGGACCAGCGCGGACGCGTCCAGCGCCGCGTGGGTCACGAGGCCGCCGATGTGCACACTGCCGTTGTGCTCCGACACTTCGCTCAGCCCCGTCACGTTCCGCAGGCTGATGACGCAGTCCGGCTGCAGGAGCTGCTGCTTGATCATGATGACCAGCGCCGTGCCGCCGGCGATGAGCTTGCCGTCGGAGCCGAGCTCCCTGAGGTCGGCGTACGCCTCTTCGAGGCTTTCGGGAGTCCGGTAGTCGAAAGCGATCATTCCTCAACCCCCTGCCGGGTGAACTCGTGCGCCTTCTCGATGGACTCGATGATCTTGTAGTAGCCGGTGCAGCGGCACAGATTGCCCATCATCCAGTCCTTGATCTCTTCCTCGTCGGGCCTGGGGTTGCGGTCCAGCAACGCCTTGGCCGCCACCACCTGGCCGGGGGTGCAGATGCCGCACTGGAAGCCGCCGTAGCGGATGAAGCTCTGCTGCACCGGGTGAAGCTCGCCGCCCTCGGCCAGCCCCTCGACCGTTGTCACATCGCGGCCGTCGGCGAACACCGCCAGGGCCAGACAGGAACTCACCATCTCGCCGTCGAGGAGTACCGTGCAGGCGCCGCACACCCCCACGCTGCAGCCTTCCTTGGTGCCCGTCAGG
Organism: uncultured Binatia bacterium (SeqCode); assembly: GCA_964291295.2. Lineage (GTDB taxonomy): Bacteria > Desulfobacterota > Binatia > UBA9968 > JAJDTQ01 > JAJDTQ01. Next base: position 588,010 of record OZ219754.1, read on the forward strand.
CCCAGATCGTACCGGAGCACGTCCACCAAAAGCCGGTTGGCGGGCACCTCCATCTCGTGCTCCGTCCCGTTGACGCGAAATTTGATCTGAAACTTGGTCTTCTTGTCCATGAAAAACCGTCTCCGATGGTGAGAGCCGTTGCTTGGCTTGGCGAGGTCCGTGCAGGCGCCCGGACGACGCCCTGTTTATAGGAAGAATCCGGTGGCCGGTCAACCCCCGACGGGCGGTGCCGGGCGGCCGTGCGGGACCGCCTCCACCGGCTTGCCCATGAAGCTGCCGATGCGCTCCGCGAGCTCGCCGAGCCGCTTTTCGCCGCCGCGGTCGAGCAGCACCGACCGCGATCCGGAAAGGACCAGGCGGAGGGATCGGGCGGGGAAAGATTTTCGGCCCGCCGTGGAACCGGCCACGGCGAAGCCGCTGTACACCTGGTCGTCGGCCACCCTCAGGGCGCGCACCTCCTCGAACCCGAGCGTCAACCGGCGCCGCCGGAACAGGCTCGTGCGGGACATCTGCACCCGGCCGGTTCCGCGGTCGATCCGTATCACCCGCTTGAGGGTAAGCAGGAACGCCGCCACCGCGAACAACACCCCGTTCATGGCCGGAAAATACCACAGATTGCCCACCGCGCTGCCGAGTCCATGAATGCGGATGGCCAGAAAGACCGGAACGGAGAGCAGCAGCAGCAAGGAGGCGATGCCGAGACACAGGAGCGCGGGGAAGCGCCCGCCGCGCCACACCAGGCGGATCTCGTCGGCGCCCGAAGGTGCCGGGCGGAATCCGAGGCGGTTGCCGATGGATTCGAAGTGTCGCGGATCCCCTGTCATTGACACCGACCGCGCGGTGGAGCCGTCGCGGCTATTTCTCCGGCTTGACTCCGTGCCTGCGCAGTTCCCGATCGGAGCGGTCGCGTAGGTCCCGTCGGGTTCCCCGGGCCTGGGCGCGAATCGTCTCGGTGCAAGGCTGGCAGATACCGCCGCTCAGGGCGGCGACCTTCGCACACACCATGCAGCGTTGGCGCGGCCGGTTCTCCATGAGCGCGGAGCTTAACCGAAAACATCCGGCGATCCAACAAGACATGTCATGGAAGGGCCTTGATCTGCGCCGGGCTCTCCAGCACCATCTGCAACCCGTACTTGGGGTGGTCCCTGATCCTGCCGGTCAGCTCGACCTCCAGACCCTGGAACTGTTCCGGGTGGACGTTCCCGCGCAGGAAACCTTCCACGCTGGACGAGAAGATGACCGCGGTGAACGCGGCTCGGGAGGGGCCGAAGTCCAGGAACCAGGTATTGCTCCTGGACGAGTGCCCCACGCGGTGGACCCGGCCCCGTATCCGCGCCAGCACACCGTCCAGCGCCTGAAGCCGCTCCACTTCCATCACGTCCACCACCGGCGGTTCGGCGACAGCGGATGAACCGGCGGCGGAGGGCGGCGCTTCGGCCGGAACCTCCGCGCACCGGCATGGCCCGCTCCAACGCCCGTACACGAGATGGACGAGGAAACCGGAAAGGAATGCTCCCAGCAGCAGCACCGCCGTTGGAACGGAGATCCGTCGCAAAAGTTCTGGCGCCATACCCCGACTCCTTGCCCAAGAGAATCGGCAGAACCATCGGGTTCCTTAGGGAGGATCCGAACCACCCCGTGTTCGCCGGGGCCGCAACAACAGGTTGCGAGCAGATCCAGGCCGCGACGCCGCCTTGTTCAGACGCCTTGTTCACACCGTCCCTGGCGTGGAGCCGGCGAGTCCGGCGCCTGGGAGTCATCGGCGCCCCGTCCGTTCACGGGCGGCACATCTCCAGGATCAGCCGTTCCATGACGGCCACGGGCTCATGGCCGGAGGACTTGAGGCGGGCATCGGCCTCCCGAACCAATCCCAGGAGGCTCTTGAGTTCGGCTGGGGTAAACCGCTCCGCCCGCTGCAATGTCAGGTAGTTGGCGTAGGGGCTCCGGGTGGGCAGACCTTGGGTGTCGGCCGGGACCCGTTGCTGAAACTCGCTGTAGGAGATGCGCCGGCGCCAGACCCCGGCCAGTTCATGGTCGAGAAGCTGGCGGGCGCTCAGGAGACGGCGGACCTGGCTGGCGATGGCGCCCAGCACCCGCAACGGATACTCCCCGCTGGCCATGAGGCGCCGGAGAAAGCCCAGGGCTCGAAGCGCGTCCTTCTCTCCCAGCGAATCCGTCAGGTCGAACACCCAGCTCTCCGACTGGTCCGTGAAGATCTCCTCGACATCGGCGACGCCCACGGTGTCGGCGTCGCCTACGTAGAGCAGCAGTTTCTCGATCTCCTGGTGGACGGCCCACAACTCGCTTCCGCAGCGGGACAACACGGCTTCCCGGGCCTGCGGATCGATGCGCTTGCGCGCGCGCCGGAGGCGCTGATCGAGAAAGGCGGCCAGGGACTCGCGGCGGATGCGGCCACTCCGGTCACGTTCCACCGAAAGGTCGAGGACGCAGCCCTGGCGGCTCAACTGCCGGTAGACGCGCCCGCGCTTGTCCACCTGGGGCGCCAGCAGCAACAGGCGGCACCCGTCCGGCAGCCCCCGCTCCAGGAGATCCAGGATGCGGCCCGGTTCGTTGGCCCCGGTATTTCCGGGAGTCAGTTTCTGCTCGCGGCAGTATTGCCAGACGGACTGAAGCACCCGCGCATGGGTCCGGTAGTCCCTGAGGGCGCCCGCCAATGCCGACGCATCCTCCCCCGCGTCCAGCCACCGCTCCCGCGTCCACCCTTCCGACCGCAGCAACGCCATGAAGACGCGCGCGCCGTCGTCGCGCCGGCCCTCCTCCCAGAGACTCAGACACTTGTCCAGCAAATCGCCCTTGCGCTCGGCGGGAGCGAACCAGGGAACGTTCTCCACCACCACGGTGCGGGCCGGGACGAACAGGGACCGCGTCATTAGGGCGGCCTCCACCTCGCCCCACGCGGCCGCGCGGCCGTCGAAGGCCGCGATGCCAAGGCCGCGGTCGGAATCGGGCGCCAGGACACCCAGAATGGCGCGACTCGCCCCGCGGACGCGGAACCCGTCGCCGTGGAGCAGGATGAGCGCCGGTCCCTTGCCTTCGCGCAGGCTCCCAAGCAGCGTTTCCAGGTCTTGCGCCATCCGTCCGCACCGTCAAGAAAGGTCTGAAAAGCCTTGAGTTCGCCGGGGCCGAATCAATGGAATCAACAGGTTGCGAGCAGTTGACTATTGCGCCCGCACCCGGATCAGACTTTCGTCAACGCGCGGTGGGTGTCAACGTTTTGACACCCACATCTGGCTCTTTTCACTCCAGGCGTAGTCCGATTTCCAGATCTTGAGGCCCACCGTGAAGTCGCCGCCCGATCGCGTGACAAAGACCTTCTGGGTCGAGTGGGGGACGTCCGCCCTGGCCACCAGCATGACCTGCCTGCGCATGTCGCCCTTCACCAGGACACGGTCTCCCACCGCCATGGCGGTACGCTGTCCCTTGATCCTTCTCATGCCCGAGAAGTTACCATCACCCACCCGGCCGCGCAATTTCACGGCGCCGCGACCCGGGCACGACGGCAGGCAGGAGCAGCTTTCTTGTCGGCATGGTGAAGAAGGCCCGCACCGCCGCTGGTTCCGCCGCAAGCCAAACTCGGCGATAGCCATGCGCTGCCCGGCGGCAGCGGCCTGACACCGACGCTGGAAATCGGCGCGCGCCGCGATGGCCGCCACGCCGCCAGCCAAGGAGTGCATCCGGAACGGGAACCGGCTTCGAGGGCGGCTCCCGTACCCCGGGCATGATTCTCGGCGCGCGCGCCCTGCTCCACGGAAATCCCGACCCGCCGGACCACGACATCGGGGCCGCACTCCACCAGGACCGCACTGGACGTCAGGTTGACAACGTTACGGTGCTTCTCTATGAGGAGAGGAGTTTTCCCCGAACACCTGTACCCATGACGCCGGAAGCGCGGAGTGACGCCGTGCGGAGGAATTCAACGGAAGCGGAGAGGGGGTTTGCCGATGCGCTTCGTCACGTACAGTCTTCGCAGCAAGACCCGCCTCGGGATGATGATCGAGGATGACCAGATCATCGATCTCCGGGAGGTCAGCAGGCGCTATCTGCCCGGAAGCACGGCCTCCTACCTGGACGGCATGCAGCCGTTCATCGAGGCGGGCGCCAAGGCGGTCAACACGGCAAGGAAGGCGGCCCGATACGTCGCGGGACTGGATTCCAAGGGCATCCGGAGACTGGCGCAGGCGGACATGCTGGTGAAACGCAACCGTGTCCGGCTGCTGGCGCCGATTCCCGTGCCGCGCAAGAACGTGGTCTGTCTGGGAGTCAACTACCAGGAGCACATCGACGAGGGTGTGCGCGCCCGAGGCGTGCAACTCGACACGCCCGAGGTGCCGGTGTTCTTCACCAAACCGGCCACCGCGATCATCGGCGACCAGGGTCGGCTCCTGGCCCATTCGGCCACCAGCAAAATCGACTGGGAGGTGGAGTTGGCAGTGGTCATCGGGCGGAAGGGACGCAACATCCCCCGGGCCAAGGCCAACGACTACATCTTCGGCTACACCATCTGTCTGGACATGACCGCCCGCGATCTGCAGCGCCGCCACCTTCAGTGGTGGAAGGGCAAGTCCCTGGACACCTTCTGCCCTTTGGGGCCCGGCATCGTGCACAAGAGCGCCATGCCCGACCCGGGGAATGTAAGGCTTCAGTGCCGCGTCAATGGCGAGACCATGCAGGACGGCAACACCCGGGACATGATCTTCGATGTTCCCGCGACCATCGAACACCTGTCCGATGGTCTGACCCTGGAGCCTGGCGACATCATCAGCACCGGGACACCCTCGGGCGTCGGTTTCGCCCGGACGCCGCCCATCTTCCTCAATGTCGGAGACAAGGTGGAAGGCGAGGTCGAGGGGATCGGCGTGCTGGAGATAAAGATCGCCGCGGCGCGCTAGTGTCGCGGCGCGTATCCTGCAGGCTCCGGCCAGGGTGTCCGCTGTGGTCATTCGAATCAACGGCAAGGACAGCGAAGTGGCGCCGGACATCAGCGTCGCACGACTGCTGGAGGATCTGGAGGTTCGGCCCGGCCGCGTGGTGGTGGAGTTGAACGCCGAGGTGGTGGCCCGGGACGCGCACCAGGCCACGCGGCTGAAGGAAGGCGACGAGGTGGAGATCGTTCACTTCGTCGGCGGCGGATAGCGCCATGACCGAAACCCACCCACGAGCCCCGGAGTTGGCAGAGTCCGATGGTCTGCGCCTGGCCGGCAGGGAGTTCCGGTCGCGGCTGATCGTCGGCACGGGCAAGTACCGCGACTTCGAGGAGACCCGCAAAGCCATCGAGGTGTCGGGGGCGGAGATCGTCACGGTGGCGGTGCGGCGCGTCAACATTGTCGATCCGGACCAGGAGAATCTCCTCGACTACCTGGACCCGAAGAGGTTCACCATCCTGCCCAACACCGCGGGCTGCCACACGCCGGAGGAAGCCGTGCGCACCTGCCGCCTTGCCCGGGAGGCCGGGGCCGGCGACATGGTCAAGCTCGAGGTCATCGGCGACGACAAGACCCTGTTCCCGGACACGCCCGGGACCCTGGAAGCCGCGCGCCTGCTGGTGGAGGACGGCTTCACCGTGCTGCCGTACATCAGCGACGATGTCGTCACGGCCAGGAAGCTGGAAGACATGGGCTGCGCCGCGGTCATGCCCCTGGCGGCCCCCATCGGCTCCGGCCTGGGCATCCGCAACCCCTACAACATCCGCATCATCCAGGAGAACGTCTCCATCCCGGTGATCGTGGACGCCGGCGTGGGCACCGCTTCCGACGCCGCCATCGTCATGGAGATGGGATGTGACGGCGTGCTCATGAATACCGCCATCGCCGGCGCCCGGGATCCCGTGCTCATGGCCGACGCCATGAGACAGGCCGTCGAGGCCGGTCGCAAGGCGTACCGGGCCGGCCGCATCCCCAGGAAGCTCTACGCCACGGCGTCGAGTCCCATCGAAGGGCTCCTCGCCTGAGCGCGGGCGGGAGGCCGCCGTCGGGGAAACGCAGACCTTGAGTGCCATCGAGTTCGACCTGTATCTGGTCACCGACCGCAACCGCACCGCGGGGCGCTCTCTCCCGTGGGTGCTGGAGCAGGCCCTGGAGGCGGGCGTCCGGGCCGTGCAGCTCCGGGAGAAGGATCTGGGGGGAGCGGCGTTGCTCGAACTGGCCGGCCGCGTGAAGCGGTTGTGCGACCGCCACGGCGCCGCACTCTTCATCAACGACCGCGTGGACGTAGCCTTGGCCGCGGGCGCCGCCGGCGTGCATCTGGCGTCCCGTTCGATGCCGGTGGAGGTGGCCCGCGCACTTCTCGGCCCGGACCGGCGGATCGGCGTCTCCACCCATTCCGCGGAGGAGGTTCTCGCCGCCGCCGAGGCAGGCGCCGACTTCGTGCTGTTCGGACCGATCTACCCCACTTCTTCAAAGCTCCCCTTGGGAGCCCCGCAAGGCCCGGCCGCCCTCAAGGCCGTCACCGGCGCCGCGTCCATACCGGTCTTCGCCATCGGCGGCATCAAGCCGCGTCACCTGCCGGAGATCAAGGCCCACGGCACCGCCAGCGTCGCCATCATCTCCGCCATCTCCGAAGCATCCGACCCCAGGGCCGCGGCCCGGGACATGCTGGCGGCGCTGCGGGCCTGAGCCGGTGCGGTGGAACCGAGGCGGCGCGGACGCAACGCCGCGCCAGCGTCCAGATTCCCGCGCCCGCGCCTGGGCGGTCATTTCCGGGAATGCGGCAATCCGGGCGGGACAGGATGCGTCGGAACGGAATGCGTCAGGGCCAAATGCGTCGGAGCGGAATGCGGTTGTTGCCGAACCACGTTTGAGTGTCATCCGCCGCTTGCGTTATGGTTGCAGCCCGGAAGGAGACCCGCCATGCGCGATTGGGAGAAGATCGTCCCCACCTACGACCGCCAAGTATATGAAAAGGCCGGATACAAGGGCAGGCAGGCCTTCGGGCGGCGGCCGGCGCTGCTGATCATCGACGTCATCATGGCCTTCACCGGGACGAAACCGATGGAGACCCTCGACGCCATCGACGAGTTCCGATCAAGCTGCGGCACAGCCGCGTGGCAGGCGCTGCCGCACATCCGGAAGCTGCTGGTGGCGTGCCGCAGGAACAAGGTGCCGGTGATCTACTCCACCAGCGACCCCGAGTTCAAGGCGGTCTTCGGCAACGCCACCAAGCGGGCCGCGGAGCCCACCACCGCCGGCGGCACGGCCATGGAGTTCCCGCAGGCGATCCGCCCCCGAAAGGACGAGTACGTGGTGCGCAAGGCCCGCGCCAGCGCGTTCTTCGGCACCCACCTGATCACCTGGCTGACGCGCCGGAACGTGGACTCGCTGATCGTTACCGGCGCCTCCACCTCCGGCTGCGTCCGCTCCACGGTCATCGACGGTTATTCCTACGGCTTCCCCGTGTTCGTGGTGGAGGAGGGCACCTTCGATCGCTCGCAGTTCTCGCACCTGGTGAACCTCTACGAGATGAACAGCCGGTACGCGACCGTGGTGACCCGTGCGGAGGCGCTGGCGCACGTGGAGTCGCTGCGGGTCGTCCCGAAGCTCCGGGCGGCGCAGCGGTAGGAGGGCGAGAGAAGGGATCGACGCCGGGAATCGGCGCTGAGCACCGCGGGCGCGCCTGACTGCGCGCGGCGAGCCGAGAATTTCAACAACGGACAATTGGCGGACAGGGTTCCATACCGGGGAAGTTCAATACGGAGAAGTTCAATGAGAGAACTCGGACTCAAGGACAAGGTGGTGTTGATTACCGGCGGCGGCGGCGTGCTCGGCACGGCCTTCTCGCAGGGCTTCGCCGATCACGGCGCGAAGCTGGCCATCAACGACCTCAAGGAAGAAAAGGCCCTCGAGTGCATCGGCAGGCTGACGGGCGAGGTGGAGGCGATTCCCGCCCCCTGCGACGTTTCCGATGACGCGGACGTGGCCCGCATGGTCCACGGCGTGGTGGAGCGGCTCGGCGGCATCGACGTGCTGGTCAACGCGGCCGCCGTGCAGGTCTACCCGCCCAAGAGCATCATCGACATGGAGCCCGGCGAATGGGACTTCGTGCTGGACATCTGCCTCAAGGCCGCCTATCTGTGCACCCGCCACGCGGCGCCGGTGATGCGGCGGCGGGGCGGCGGGAAGATCGTCAACATCGCCTCCATCGCCGGTCACCGGGGCACCGCCGGCGGCTCCGCCTACAGCGCCGCCAAGGGCGGCGTCGTCATGCTCACCCGGCAGATGGCCGTGGAACTCGGCCGCGACAACATCAATGTCAACTCCGTCAGCCCGGGCTTCACCCCCAACCGCCTCACCACCATCTACGAGTACGAAGCCATGGCCAAAGGTGCCCCTGAGGGTCCCGCGCCCGCACACGCCGCCGGCGAGTTCACGCCGCCCGCCCTGGGCCGCAAGGGCGAGGTCGAAGATTTCGTCGGCCCGGTGCTGTTCCTGGCTTCCCGATGGGCCGACTACATCACCGGCACGGACCTGCCGGTGGAGGGAGGGCGGATGGCGGCGCGGTGACACGACCGCGGCCGGTGGGATGGAGGCGTGACGGGCGGCCATTGGCTTGCCCACACGCGCACCGGGCTGTTAGATTGGAACTTTCCAATGGGCATTTTCCCCCTCGCGTAACCTTTGCGTATCACTTGCGTAACCCTTGCGTAACCCATTCCTCGGCCACCCTAGCTCAGTTGGTAGAGCAACTGATTCGTAATCAGTAGGTCGCCGGTTCGAGTCCGGCGGGTGGCTCCAGCCTTTTCCATGACCCGGGCGGGAGGAGCGGTCAGTCGTACCTCGTCTCCAGGTCCACGTCCGCCCAGTTCCCGGCATCCATCATCATGGCCCGGCGGGCATAGAACTGGCGGAGGCGCTTGCCGCCGCCGAAAGCGCCGGACTTCTCTTCGTATCCGAGGTGGGCCTGAAGGTTCTGCGGGTAGCGCCGGGCAATGACGCCGCGGGCCGTGCCGGTGCACTGCTCCCGGTTGTTCATGTCGTCCTGTTCCAGGTTGCCGCTGGAGCCGAAGGTCTGGGTAAGGTGGCGCCGCATGGCGGCCTTGACCTCCGGAGGGGCATCCTTGTCGACGACGCACCAGGACCAGATCCCGGTCTTCTCGGGACCCCTGGGGTGCCAGACGCGGATCATGTGACGGATGAAGTTGGGCGAGACGTTGGGAAAGACCGTGGTGACGAGTCCGGCCTGTCGGGCGAGGCCGGGGCCGATGCGCTCCACCGCCTCGTCGAAGTGATCGAGCAGATAGTCCCGGATAATGCCGCCGGCGACCCGCGTGAAGCCGATGTCATCGGCGTGGGGCCGGGGCTCCTCGTTGGTGCGAGTGTAGGAGAGATCGTCCACCGGCACCTGGCGCACCGAGGCGTGGGTTACCGTGTGGTGGCCGTCGTCGCCGAAGAAGTTGTCGGCGGCGTACTTCCAGTTGGCGTGCATCACCCACTTGTGCACGCCGCCGATGACCTCCGTGCCGCCGGCGCGCCGGTCGAACATGATCCCCAATTCCCCATCCTGGCCGCCCAGATAGTCCATCAACCGCGGCGCCTCGGGATCGAAGGTGGCGAAGATCAGCCCCTTCCAGATGTCCAGCTGCGCCACCTCCACCAGCCCCCATTGCGTCATGTCCAGTTCGTTGCCGTAGATCTCCTTCATCCCCGGAACGCCCGTGAGCCTGCCGTCGCTGCCGTAGCACCAGCCGTGGTACGTACACATCAGCGACCCGGCGTTGCCCCGGTCGGCCCGGCACACCCGGTTGCCCCGGTGACGGCACATGTTGAGAAACGCCCGCACCTTCCCGTCCTCCCCCCGCCACAACAGCACCGGGTCCTCGCCCATGTAGGCCGCAAGAAAATCACCGGCATCCGGGATCTGGCTCTCGTGCCCCAGAAACAGCCAGCAGCGGGCGAAAATCCGCTCCAGCTCCTGCTCATGGATGTCCCGGGAAACGAAAATCTCGCGGTCCAGCAACCCCTGTTCCGTATCCACGAATCGGTTCATGCGATCCATCCCGTTCCCCGGAGCGTTCCCCGGAGCATCCCGGCTCGGACCCGTCGAAAGAACCGGAGGGCCGGAGCAGCCTGATTCCACGGCGCGATTATACAGGGATCCGCAAGATGCTTGTCAACGTTCGCGCGTCAACCCTGCCTGTCAGCCAGCCAAGGGCGGCATGGGTTCAGGTCTGCCGGTGGCCGTCAACACAAGGCCGCCACGCTGTTTGAGTATGGCGCGCACGGTTGCCGCAGCCTCACGCCGCGTTCCCGTGTTGGCTTTGCACTCGATCGTTCCCGACTCCCCGACGGCAACGATTGCGGCATTCTGCTCAGGCGTCACCGGCCATAATCGTCACAGAGCTTGGCTTCCGAAACCGCTGAACGATCTGCAAGGCACGCTACCTCTATGAGGGTTTCGCTTCCGAAGGCGCATTGGTCAGCGAAGAATCCGCGGGGCATACGATCTGCTCGAGAATACGGATTACTTCCCCGAAGTGGCGGAAGTCCTCGACCGTTCCGTGGCTCCTCAACCAGTCGCAGAGGTTCCTCTTCTCGTCGTCATTGACACTCCAGGATTCCGGAACACACTCTTCCTTTCCCCTTACAGTTTTGGTGTGCGATGAAGCGATATCGATAAACCTTGGGTGTTGCTGTTGAGCCCTCTCCAACGTTGCCTTGCCAAAAAGATTCTCGACTCCTTTATTTATGGGGTGTTCTCCGACGCGGGGAATCTTCCTCTTGTGAATGTTGCCTTTGTCGTCGTCGTCGAGTGGGCTTTCAGGATCATGCAGCAAAACTACTGTCTTCTCAGACAGTCCGGGGATGCCTGCAAGCTTTTCAAGATTCGTCCAGATCGTCTTGAGTCTTCCATTACCCCCAGCAGCCTGCACTTCGAACTTCTCCAGGACGTCATTTTTCCCTAGCAACTCCGCCGCCCGCCGCAAGTAATCCCGGTCCGTTTTGCCTTCGACAAATAGAATCGGGCGTTGTGCCTTTTCGACCTGCGCCCGGATTGCCTTCGAGAACTCGGTAGTAACCTTGAATGCTTGAAACGCCTGCCCGAACTCATCAAAGTCTTCTGGAGCAATGCGAGAGCCGTTCGGCAGGTCGTAGACCTCGAAATCGTCTTCTCCGAATACCTTTGCCATTCCGAGGACGACCAGTGGCGAGTGCGTGGTCATTACAAACTGAATTTGGGGAAACATATGCACCAAACTCGGGAGTATGTCATGCTGATGCCGTGAATGGAGGTGAAGGTCTATTTCATCAATTACTACGATCCCTTTCACATCTTTGGTTGCCGCGAAAGACACATTGCGTGCCTCTCTTAAGTCATAGTCTCTTAGTATGGAAAGAAACAGCGCCAATAGAGCCATCTCTCCACTGGACAACTGGAATAGATTCGGCACCACCGTCTGCTGATCGGACTCCAGGGTTATGATGCGATTATGTCTTCCGCCAATGCCAAACCGAAGATTTTTCTCTATGGCCAATTCTCGTATGATCATCTGCAAGATGTTGCGCGCCAATTGGTACACATTAGTAGCATCACCACTATATCCCATAAAAACGGGAAGATTCAAATTTCTGGATCGGGTACTACCCGGTGTAGAAGCAAGAATAGAGAATGACGGGGATTGTACTTCGAAAGCTGCACGATCATAGGCAACGTCGTACAGCCAGTCGTGGATGTCTCGAAGTGGTGAATGAGCGATTAGCCGGCGTCGAGTCTCACCTTTTCGGTGGACTCCCTGCTTATAGTGCGGCTTGGCGCGCAGATTTTCCTGATTCAGCCAAGCCGGTTCTTCGGCGCGATTGGACGGGAAGTAGAGCAGACAGTTAGCCGATACCATCTCCTTTATGAGTGCAGCCTGCGACCGCTCCAGTATATTGGTCTCGATATGGTCCATCTCGTCACTGTCAAATTTTCCCGTCCAAGCATCAGAACCGAGTCCGTCCACGCCCATCGGTGGCTCGGTATACTCATGCTTGGGTTTTGTCAGGCGAAGTTCCCGAACGAAGTGCCCGGACTGGAAGTCACACCGGGCGTAGTAGTACTCGGCGCCGACCGAGACGTAGAAGCCGCTGCGTAGCTTGAATACTTTTCCGACATCCACTTCACTTGAGTCTTGGTAAGCCGTGTCCTTGGCCATGAGCATGGCGTTGACTATGTGGGAAAGAACTATGGTTTTGCCGGACCCGTTCTCGCCGACCAGTAAAACAGGCTTTGGGCGTGCGTCATCGAACGGGAAGCGGATGTCCAGATCCCGGAGCGGCCCGTAGTTCGTCAGTTGAAGTCGCGTCAGGTACATGCGCTTTTTCTACCGGGTGGTCAGTGTCCCGGTCAATCATCCTTGATGAGGCCGAGTTCGCGAAGGGGCTCGAGCACGCCGTTCTCCAACTTGGCCTTGTCGTATCCTTCCGGGGCGGTTGCCGATGCGTTGATGGAAATGGTGCCTGTCATCTCTGCGAGATTGGCCAATGCGTTCCATGCGTCGTATACCACGTTCCGGTCAGCCACGAAGGAGACCGTGATCTCACGGCTGCCGGTGGGGTAGTCCCCGCCCGATCCTCCTTCGGGAGAAGAGCCCTCGCCGGAATCGCCGCTCTCACCATGTTGCCCGGTGCCCTCTCCTTTTCCCTCTCCTTCTCCGGTGCCGCCGGTCGTCTCGTTGTCGGGTGCCGGCGCCTGTTCGGGAATAGCCGCGGGGGCAATCAGAAAGCCAGCGTCCAGGTCGATTTCGTCGTCCGCCACACTGCGGTCGAATGCGACACGGTTCCGGTCAATGAGGTAGCGCCCGTCGTCTCCGAGTTGCGGCCGGCCGGTGGCGTAGCCGAACAGACGGCTCTCCACTCCACGAGCGACCGCCTTGCGCACGGCGTCGGACGAGAGCAGACGGGGGAAGCCCAGGAACTCGTAGAACCCTTTCAACACTTGGGCCGTGGTGATTCCGGCAACGTAGCGTCCCGGTTCTCCGAGCCTGAACAGTTCGGCGATCTTGCCGGGAGCGAGCGTTACGAATACCCGCTTCTGGACCTTGGTGAGCAGCTCCATCAGGCGCTGCTGGATGAGGGCGCATTTCTTGTCGTCAAGGGTCGTCTGGAGCGGGCGGCCGCCGATGCGGACGGTGTCCAGCGTCAAACCTCCGTTGCCGGATACCGGGAGCCGGACTTCGCCGTAGAGCTTGAGCAGGGCCGACTCGGTTGCCGTCTTCTCGGTGGCGAGGCGCTCCCGAAGCTGGTTTCGCTGCGCATCCGTGAGATTGTGCTCGCGCCACTTGCCCTGTATTCGCTCGACCGCCAGGAGGTAGCGAACGCCGCGGCGCAGAATCTCCACCTGATCGGCTGATGGGACGGCCAGCCCCAGGCCGTTGCGGAACTCGCGCTGGCGGTTCCCGTACTGCTCGCAAATCGCCAGCGCGGTGCGATTCTGCGTCGCGGGCGCTTGCGTCGCGAACTCAAGCGGCAGGTACGCCAGGAGAAACTGCGGTTCCCGGTCCGGCACGTCGCCCGGTTTGGCGGGCCAGACGATGGCGGGCTGTCCGGCCAGCCGCTCCTCGATCATCTGCCGGACACGAGCCATGATGTTGCCGTCGTCGCGCCCGACCGTTTCGGCCTCCTGCTCGACCAGCAGCGTGACATTGGGATCCTTCTTGAAGCAGTAGCGCACGCCGTCGAAGTGCAGATAGACGCACTGCTCCCTGAGTTCCTTGAGGCACGCCTGAATGGTGGTGGTATCAAGGTCCGGCCCGATGCACGCCGCCAGCAGGTCGGGCTCGCCGATCCCCGGTGGAAGGAGTTCACCCGGGTCGCCCTCCCCACGCCGCAGACCACCGAACGAGTAGAGCAGCATCGCGGTGGCAAGGCGCATGGCCGGTTGCTTGCCGGACTCCGTCGTCACTTCGTGCGCGCGCCGTTCGTCGATGCGGCGAGCCCGTGCGTTTGCGCCCGTGAAGTCCTGCTCCAGGCAGGCCTGGAAGTCCTCGCGCTGGCCGACCTCCTTGAAGAAAGCGAGGCGGACGGCATCATCATGGATGGGAACGTCGCCCGGACCGAGCAGCGGTCGGGAACCGCCTGCCCGGTGGGCGGCGCGCAGGCACGAAGCAAGGAAGCGCAGTGCCCCGCGGGTGCGCTGGAATTCGGGGATGGCGGCCCAGCGCTCGCGCATCAGATCGATCAACGCCGGATGGAAGGGGTAGGACGCCCTGATTCGCCTGCGCAGGGCCTGTCCATCTTCTTCGGCCTGCCGCCGCTCTCCCTGGCCGTGTGCGCTGGCGCGGCGCATCTTCGTGAACACCTGTACATGGGCATCCACCGTCGCTGCGGCCGCACCCGCGTCGGGCGTGCCGGCGAGCAGCCGGCGCTGGATCACGTTCAGTATCTCGTTGCCCTCGACCGGCTCCCGGCGCTGGCCCTTGCGTGAGGCAAGGTGCTCGACGGTTTGCAGCAGGCCCGTGTATTCAAGGGATTCGCGTTTGCTGGACTGAAGGGAAAAGACGAGCGCCGCGTTGTCCACGCTCCCCACCGCCACCGTCAACCGCTGAAGGAACGACAGCGTCTCGTCCCGGAGGGTGGTCTGTTCGATGCGGATTCCGCCGGCGCTGATGAGGTATTGCAGCAGTTCGTCGAGCAGGATCAGACTCGGTCCGCCCTTGAGCAGTTCGACGAGCGCATCGCCGCCCGGTGCGACCCGGGCTTCGTCCTGTGCGCGCACCAGGTCGTAGCCGTCCCGCCCTCCGAGGGACCATGCGACCCAGCCCCAGATCGTTCTTGCGGAGATGTCCCCGGCCGGGGACTGCTTGCCATTTGTCGGATCGAAGAACTGCCCGTCCACCACGGCCACCCGTACCCCTCCAGGCCGCGGCAGGCCGGCCGCCTCCGGCAGCGCTTCAAGCGCGGCGCGCGACCGGGCAGCGTACAGCAGGGCGGCAAGGGTGTGGGACTTGCCGCCGCCGAAGGGTGTCTGAAGCCTGAGAACCCGATTCCCTTCGGCTCCGGCAAGGCGGCCAAGCACATCTTCGAGAAGAGACTTGAGGCCGCTCGTCAGGTATGACGCGGCAAAGAAACTGTCGGCATCCCGGTAGACCGGGGGGACTCGCCTCAATTCGGCTTCCGGCCGTCCGAGATCCCTGGCGATCAGGTAGTCGGACAGGGGACCCAGGTCCAGTGCGAAGATGTCTTCGGAGAAGTCGTCGGCAAGCACGTCGGGATGCAGGGCAACGCACTGTAGCCAGGGGCGGCAATCGGGCTTCATTGATTTTTACCTCCAGGGAACAGTTCTCCCTGACCGGTGTCACGAGACACCGTCTCCCGCACGTACGCGCCCCCTTCGACAATCGCTCGCCAGTTGGCGTTCAAACGAGCCAGCGCGCCGAGTTCGGCAGTCGGGGAGGCGTCCTGGGCGTGCGCTCCTTCGAGGACTGGCTTCGCAAGCGCCTGTACCACGAGACGAAGCTGCTCGGTGTTCGGGCACGCGGTCTTCAGATACTCCCTGACAACGGTGTCGGGCCGCTCTTCCAGCAGGTAAAGGAGCCGATGCAGCACATCCACGAGAGGGGCCGCCTTGCCGTCCGCGGCGAGTCCCAGAGCTTCGTATTCGCCGCGTTCCGCGAAGTTGCGCACGCGGAACGTGCTGCCGCCCTTCTCGACGAGCTTGGGGGGCGCGCCCGCCAGCCCCTCGGGGCCATCGATCTCGATCTCCTGCGGATAGCAGAAGACGTAGGCGTCGCCGGCTTCGATGGCCGCCTCCCGATAGGTGAAGCGCCACAGAATGTAGAAACGGGTGATCCGGTCCACGGCGGCGACCGCGGCATCGCGCAAACCGAAGATCTCGTCCAGAATCACGTCCAACACCACGCCCGAGACATCGCGGAGGTAGCGCTCGGCCGAGACCGGCTCGCCATTCGCGTAGTCCACCCGCTCGAACCGGGTGTAGGCCCGGAGTCCCGCCCCCACGGCGGCCATGAGCAGGTCGGCCCCGCCAATGCCCTTGCCGTTGTTCCAGAGGTTCTTCACGCGCTCGCGGGCGATCTCGTGGAGTTCGGGCTCCACCTCGGTTTCGTATCGGCCAACAGCCGCCTGTTCGCGGCGGCGCGCAACGAAAAAGATGCTGTTGGAGAGCGCCGCCGCATCAAGTGCATTGGCGCGGCCGCGTGACTCCGTCTGCAAGGGCCATGCCTCGGTGACGGTCATTCCCGCACCGACGAGCGCGCGAACCAGCGTCGCCCATCCCTCCGTGGTCCGATGGGCATAGACGCAGACCAGCGGAGCACCCGGCTTCAGGACGCGCCGGGCCTCGGTCAGCGCGTTATGCATCAGGCGCTGGTAGTGCTCCTTGGCCTTCTCTGCGTCACCGCCGTGCTCGCTCGGCTGCGCCACGGCTTCCCGCCGCTTCGGCGGGGAGGAAAGGGCGAAATGCTCGGGATAGAGGTCGCCGACGATCCGCTTCAGCCAGACGTAGAAGAATGCGGACAGGTCGGCGTAGAAGATGCTGCCGTAGTAGGGCGGATCGGTGATGACCGCGTCGAAGGTCTTGTCGTCGTAGAAGAGCTTCTCGGCGTTGCCGCGCGAAACCACGCAAGGATGCTTGATCTTGGCGAGTTCTCGAATGCAGAAAGCCTCGTGATCCAAAGCGAAGGAGAGGCTCCTGGCAATGGGGGCCAAAGGAACGATCTCGGAAAAATCGTAGATCATTTTCAAAGCTTGACGGTCTCCAATCGCTCCTTTCGTGCCCTGCTCTTTGGGTGCCCATCGCGAGAACTTGTTGAAAGCAATCACGAAGCGACCAAACGCCATGGCGAAGAAGGTTGTCAGCGCCCGCGCGCGGTCTTCCGGGATGCCTTGTTCGAGCATCTCTTCATGAGCGCGGCGGATATGTCTGACGAGCGTAAAGAGGACGAGTAATTGCCTTGATGTGAACAAATCTCCGAAGATCTCGAAGCCGTAGGCAGGAAGCTGATCGCGGAGCTTTCCCTGGAGCGCCTCGTCGAGGCCGGAGAACCCGGTTTCCGCCACCAGCTTCGCCAAACGGCGTTCGATTTCGTCATCTGGTTTCAGACGAGTGATATCGGGCGGGAGGTACACCTTCTCGCGCCTCTTCCCTCCGGGCTTCTTGGGCGGCAGCGCAGCCACGACGGCAGCCAGCGATTCACCCATTCGCCCGGCAACTGCCATCTCCTTGACGTAATCGGCGGGTGCCGGGGTGTTGCAGTTGCAGGCCACACAAACTGCCTGCCCGGAACCGGTCTGACCTGTGTGTTGCGACACCTCGGAGGGGGTAGAGCCAGTCACGATGTCCCAACACAGACGATCGCCGTCTTCGATTCTGGGCACGGCGGCAATGGCTCCGCCCTTCTTGCGCAGCCACGACTGTCTGACCAACGGGACAGGCGCCGCGCACCCGGGACGCCGGCACGGCACGGTGCGGACCCAGATGTAGGACACTGGATCCACATGCGTTCCAGATGGGTCAGCTACCCCTCCGAACAGTCTGTACTGGCGATCCAACTCCTTCGTTCGCCGCACTGCGATGGGTGTGTAGAGGTCGCCAATCTCGCTGCGCATTCGGTCCAGAATCACGCGGCTCCATTTCTGGAACTCATCCGCAAGCTTCGGACCGAAGGTCTGCGGATAGACGAGCGTGCATAACTCGATCAGATGTGCGACCGGGTTGTAATCGACCGCGTGGCTCTCGCAACCGAGACGAGCGGCCTCGAGTGGGATTGCGCCGCCACCCGCAAACAGATCGAGCACCTTGGGTGCGCGTCCGCCGTGCAGTTTTCTTATTTGCGCCGCCGCTTGGGAGAGGGTCTCGGGGTCCGGTTCGTAAGAGGCGAGTTTAGCGAGAAAGGACTTGGCCGTGTCACGTTGCCCTATTTTTCGGGGGGGGGGGGGGGGGGGGGGGGGGGATCAGCGCGGCGTAGATCGCCGCCCGGCAAGCCGATATTGGCCGGCGGGCCGGCCAGTAGTGGACCAGACTGACGTAATGTACACCACGCAGCTTCTCTCTCGACGCGATGGCGTTGAGATCATCAAGCGGCAGGTATTCCTCGATCAGGCGCCGGTCGTCTATCGTCACGACACGCTCCCTGCTTTCAGTGCTTCATTGGAGCGGGTGCCCATCAAGCCCATTTCCCCAAGAAAGCGGGACGGTGCTTTTGACCATCCCTTGTACTGCTGTGCCCTTGACAGGATCAACCGCGTCTTCGTGCGGGTGATGGCGACGAAGCAACTGCGGCGCTCCTCCTCGATGGCCGCACTGTCGTTGCCTTTCCCGACGCTGTACCAGGAGGGGAAGACCTCTTCCGCGAGACCGATCAGGTAGACCCTGTCGAACTCCAGCCCCTTGGCCGCGTGAACCGTGCTCAACGAAACCGCGTTCGGTGCCGGTGGCGGTTCCTTGGAGCGCAATTCCATTTCCTGGAGGAACTGGTCGAGCGGAATGGCGCCCCGAGCCTGCCTTATCTCCTTTTCGATGTGCCGCCATGCGCTCAGGTCGTCTTTCAGGTCGCCGCCCGCATCTTCGGTCTCAAAGTGCTTCTTGACCTCTGCCACGGTCCCGGCCAAGCGTACGTTGCCGGACGCGAGGCCCGCCATCGCTTCGACCACTGACGGCAACGCCGAAGGTGTTGCCTGCCTGACAGCGTCGAACCAGGCGGCCAGCAGCGTGATCCGGTTCGCCTCCGAACGTGCGATCACTTCCTCGACCTCCACGGGAACTCCGGCAAAGTCCTCGAATGTTGCCGCCAGCACAGCCATGTTGCGCCGGTCGAGCGGTCGATTGATTTGCTTCAGGCAGGCGACAAGCCAGCGCAGTTGCGGCGACACGAAGTCGTCGCGCCGCGCCAGAAGCGCCGCAGGTACGTTCAACGCCTCCAGCGTGGCCCGGACAGGCTCCAGCAGCGCGCGACTGCGCGCCAGCACCACGGTTCCCCGGCGCTGTACCACATCCAGACCGGCAATCTCGGCGGCGATGCACGAAGCTTCGCCTCCATCATCGGAGAAAACCTTGCATTCGATTTCGTCCTCGCCTTGGCGGCGCGGCACGGCAGGCTCCACTGGCGCCTTGGAAACGTCTCTCCGGACGTTGTAGACGACAAGCCGGTTGGCAACATCCACGACGCCGGGAGGGCAGCGGAAGTTGTCCGTAAGCTGTATGACCTCGCACCTGAAGTCGTCCACCAGGCTTCGAATACGGCGCACATTCGCACCGTTCCACTCGTAAAGGGTCTGGTCGTCATCGGCCACCGCGAACAATCGGTGGAAACTGCCGCCCGCCATCCGCCTGAGCAGTTCGTATTGAGGGCCGTTGGCGTCCTGAAACTCGTCGATGAGCCAGTACCGGTACATCGTCCGGCAATGTCGGGCCAGTACCGGATGACCCAGGAGTTCGAAGGCCAGGCGAATCAGCGAATTGAAGTCGAGGGCGTTGGCTCGAACCAGCTCTTCTTCGTACAGCCGGTAGGAAAGCCCGATGCGATCCACCCCCAGGCGATCCACAAGGCCCGGCGCCAGACGAGGATTGCTCCGCAAATACGACGCGGCCCGCTCCGGGCCTACCAGGCGCTTCTTCAGTTCGTCGATGGCGGGCAACAGCCCATCATCGTCACACTCGAAACAGGCCCCGCGGTGCCGCAAGGCATCTGCCAGCACCGCCTGCCGGTCGGCGGTCCGGGAATAGATCGCAAAGTTCGGCTTGATGCCACAGTGGCTGCCATGCTGGCGCAGAAGTTGGGCGCAGAATCCGTGGAAAGTGTCGATATCCGCGCGTTCCTCAGCGCCGGGAACCAGCGCGGCAATCCGTGTTCTCATTTCATGGGCCGCCTTGTTGGTAAAGGTCAGTCCGAGAACGCGGAAGCGCTGGTCCGGAGAAGTCTCCAGCAATCGGGCGGCGCGGCAGGTCAGCACCCTTGTCTTGCCGGACCCGGGACCGGCCAGCACCAGCAGGGGGCCGTCATCCCACTCGACGGCCTTGCGCTGCATGGCCGTCAATTCCCGCAGTGTGCTTTCGAGAGGGCTCGCCATCACGTCAATCCCGGCAGTTGGTTGATTGCAGCACGGAACGCCTCGGGCGCGCGCTGCGCCAGATCCTTGTCGTCACGAATTCGCGCCGCGAGTTCTGCCGCATAGGCCGTCTTGTTCCCGCGCAAGCAGGCAACAAGGCCATCCTTGTCCATTTCATGGGCGTCGTGGACGCTCAATGTCGCCAACACTTCCCGCAACTCCGGCTCGAGTCCGTCTGCAACAAGCTGTGCCTCAAGGTCACCGTTCGGATGTTTGCGACAACGCGTGGCCACCTCGTCCTTGGTGAAGCCACGTCCTTCGATGTTCCGAACGAACCCCTCGCCTGCCTCGTCACCATCGAACACGGCAAGCCAGGGAATGTCCAGTGCTCGGGCCAGCGCAACGAAGGTGGCCGGATTGCCGTTGTTCTGAGCGTCGATGACGGAAACACCGTACCGGTCAAGGTCGTAGTCCAATGCATGCGCGATGGCATGAACGAGCAGATGGTCGGCCTGCCCTTCGACAATCAGCCATCGTTCCGCGAAGAAAATCTCCCCGCGCATGCGCCGGGCGAAGGTTTCCAGCGCCAGCAACTCGCCATCGGCCACATGCAGGGAAGAGCGCTCCTTCAGGGCGCGAAGCCGCGATTCGAGATCGGAACGCCTCTCGTGTTGCGTGCAGCATCGGAGCAGCGCCCGATAATGACTCTCTTTCAGCGAGCCATGAACCATCAGCTTTCCTGATGCGCTTTCGTAGGACAACAACCCTCCTGCCTCATTCACCACCGCATCAAGGCCATCCACATGCGGAAATGACTCGGAGAAGCTGGCCGGGAGCGACCGCACTTCGGTTCCCTTCGCGGTCAGGCGCACCAGGCGCAGATCGCGAAACGGAACGAGCTGAACAAAGTACGGCGAGTGGGTCGTCACGATCTTCTGACCCGGCAGGGCTTCGACTTCATGCCAAAGCGTACGCACGGCTTGCGGGTGCAGATGTGTTTCCGGCTCTTCCAGAGCCAGCACCGGCTCGCTGTCCGGCTCGTACAGCTCAGCGAGCAGATGATCCACGAAAGCCTGGAACAGGAAGATGACCGAAAGGCTCTGAATGCCTTGACCCTGGCGCCTCAGTGGGAGCCACGGCAGATCCGGTTCGTTGCGCAGGATGATTTCGGCCCGCGAAAGCAGATCCCAGGTCTTGAGCGGCACCATCCGCAGATCAAGGCCGCCCTCCCGATCCCGGGCCGCGACGCGGGTTGCGCCCGACAACGTCTTGGCCATCTCCGCCAGACGCGGATCGGCCTTCAGGAGACGTCGGTTGAGCAGATCCAGAACCCGCAATGCGCGGGCCTCAAGTGCCGGTGGAATGTTCAGGTCCTTGAGCAGCCGCGTCCAGAACTGGGATGATCGCGTCGAAAACTCATCCCCCACATCGCGCAATGCCCCAAGGTAGAATACCGGCAGGTAACGCCAGAACCGTTCGAGATTGAGTCGGCGTCCGCCGAAACCGACCAAGGGCTCGCCATCAGAGGCAAGGAACTCCCAAGTCGGTTCGAAGCTGTCCGTGTCCTCATTCCAGCTGCACCGCGTTCGCAGGGAAACGAAGCGCCGGCCGGTGGCCGTATCCAACTGCACGATGTTGCCGAGGTCTGCGGTGATGTCATCGGACCATTCACCGGGTTCTCGCTCCTCGGATTTCAACTCGATGCGGACGCCGCTCGAAGTCCTGGGATCGGCCGCCTCGCCGGCCATATGGATGTCGTACTCGCTGAAACCGGTGCCGCGCTGGCCCCAGCGGCGCGTGAGGGCAATGCGCAGTGCGTCGAGAATTGCCGTTTTGCCAGCGTTGTTCGGGCCGACAAATACGGTCGTATCGCCGAGATCGACGGTCAGATGCCGGATCGACCGGAAGTTCTCGATCTCGATGCGGCTTATGCGCATGGGCGGCCTTCCCCGGTGCGCGCGGTCATCGATCACTCCCGCCTTGCGCCGCCTGTTCGACGGCGCTTGCCGGGATGTCGTAGTAACGCGCGGCGATGACCTCCTTCTTGGCGTAATCGAGATGCTTCGCAGGATTCTGGACCAGGACGGGAACCGCGTCCGGGTTCTCGAGGGGATCCCACACGACATAGAGCCAGTAGGTGTCGCCGAGTTGCTGTGCCTTGTACCATTCGTTCGTGGTAAGTCGGACCGACCGCCCGCGCCGCCGGCCCTTGACCTCGATGCGCCGCAGACCGGCCACCGGATCGCGGTAGCCGGTCTGCGGGTCCGGCGCCGCCAGACTGCGGATGTCGAAGCCGACCTTCTGGTGACCCACACGCTCGCAGGAACGACCGCGGGCTTCTTCGTAGGCGACGACGATGTCCTCCGCGGCGAGTTCGACGCGGCGCTTCAACTCCCTGTCCTGCTCCTCGGCCAGTTCGGAGAAACCGCCGCTTTCGGTATCCGGCGGCAACACGAGGCAACTCGCGACATGACGCACCGGGCCATGTCGCGCAACGCGAAGCCGCTCCATGCCGGCGATGCGTTCCTGACAGGCGCGTTGCAGATCGGCCAGATCCTGTTCCGCGCGCTGGCGCGCCAGGGCAACTTCGGGCTCGTTGGCTTCTCGGCTCCTCAACCGCATCACCCGGTCCTGCGCCGCCCGCACGCGAGCATTGAAGGACCTTCGGAGATAGTCGCTGGCAATATCCGCGTAGCGCCCGCGCTCTTCGCTCGCGGCGCGGCGCCGGTCCATCTGCACGGTTGTCTTGACGAAGTCGCCGACAGGCCCATGGTCCAATGCCGGAAGCGCGTCGGGCGGATTCGGGTGGTCCGGAAGATCAATGAGAACATCAGCGGGAACCAGTCCGAACCGCTCGGTCGCCGGTACGCCTTCAGCGACTTCCTCGCGAACGGCCACAAGTTCGGCAAGAAGGGCTGTCGCTTCCCCGCTGGTCGTCTGGCCCCGTACCGTGATTTCGAAGAAGTGCACGCGATAGGGCGCGGAGGCCAGCGGGTCCATGTAGACACCCGTCCGTCCCTCGATATCCTTCAGGAGTTCGTTCAGCTTCTCGTCCACCGCCGCATAGAGCGAATGGCCGGGACCGAGCAGGACGGCATCAAGGTGCTGATCCTGCTCCAGGTGCTCCTTGTAGAAGGTCAGCTTGCGGTAACCGGATTCCGGTGGGCCAAGGCGCCGCACGGCGGCAAGACGCTCGGAACGCAGATCCGCCCGAACATGATCAATCCGCCAAAGCCCGTCCGCCCGGGCGTCCGTGCGCAAACCGACCGCCTTGGCGGCGTTCACGAAGTGGGACTCGACATAGCGCGGCATGAGCCGCCGCTCCTCGGCTTCCAGATTGGCCTCGGCGAATGCCGAGAAGTCCACATGTCCACGCGCCAGCGCGATCCCCGTCGCTTCCTCATAACTGTCGAGAAGGTCGGGATCGATGCGGTCGATGGCGTCGAGGTAGTCGTCCAACCGCTTCGGCTCACAGGCCACGTCGCGGAGCATGTCGGGAAGGTTGACCTTGTTGAGCGAGAGCACCTCGCCCACGACATCGAACACGCGGTCGCCAAGCGCTTCCCGCATGAGGTCCAGCTTCTTCAGGAGTCGTTCGAGAATCCGGCCCTCAATGACGGGCTGGCCATCCTCCGAGACGGTCGCCACGAAGTTGAACGCATACACGTCTCGCGTCTGCCCGATGCGGTGAATGCGCCCCAGGCGCTGCTCGAGGCGTGTCGGGTTCCACGGCAGGTCGTAGTTGATCATCAGGTGACAGAACTGGAGGTTGATACCTTCCCCTGCAGCCTCGGTGGCCACGCAGATCTGGCGGCTCGTCCTGAAGTCCTCCTGAGCCCTCATGCGCTCGCGCGGATTCATCCCGCCGTGAATCCGGCAGGTCGAGTAGCCCCACGTTTCAAGATGTTCACACAAATGATCGAGCGTATCCCGGTGTTCGGTAAAGACCAGCAGCTTGCCGCGGCCGTCCTGCAGTTCGTCGAACTCGGAACGCTGGAGGCACTCGCGCAGAGCGACAAGCTTGGAGTCGCGTCCGGCCTCGCGAACTCGCCCGACCCGGGCCACGAGGTCCGTCAGCTCGGCAAGCTCCGCACGCAACGGCTCAAGCTCGACAGCCGATGTCGCCTCGTCCATCAGCGCATCGCGCGCCGCCTCGTCCAGATCCTCTTCGTCCTGCTCGGCGTCGGAGAGCCGGCCCTGCAGTTGGGCAAGCCGGCGGGCACATTGAGCGGGCGAAAGAGTGCCGAGCTCGCGAAGCAGGTCGTCGAGCTTCTGGCGGCGCCGGCACAGCGACTGGTGGATCGCGCGGGTGGAACTCGCAAGGCGCCGCTGGAACACGGTGCGGGCGAGTGCAACGCTGTTCTTGCGCCGCCCCGTGGCCTGCGGCAGGAACTCGTTGATGTAGGCCGTAACCGCCTTGTAGATCGTGTATTCGTCCGGCCCGAGCGCAAAACTGACGGTATGAACGTGACGGTCCGGGAACAGCCGCTGGCCGCGCATGTCCTTGAGGTCTTCCTTGAGGCGGCGGAGCGACCAGGGACAGTCCGCCCCGAGCTTCAGGACATCCCGGCGGATACGCCCGGCTTCGGCGCCAAACCGGTGCGGTTCGGGAAACAGGTCGCGGTCGAGCAGGCGGATGAAGTGGGCGAAGCGGTCGTCGTCACCGTGGTGCGGCGTGGCGGTCAAAAGCAGCAGACTGTCGCACTGCTCCGAGAGCCGTTCGGCGAGCTGGTAGCGTTTGGTGCGCTCGACTGCATCGTCCCGGCCGGAAGAACGCTTCGTGCAGGCGCTGCACTTGTGCGCCTCGTCGATGATGACGAGATCCCAGCGTTGCTGCCACACACGTTCGCGGACGCCGTCCTGCTTGGCGTAGTCGATGGAGGCGATGACCTGCCGTTCCCGCTCCCAGAGGTTCAGAAGCTGCTGCTGATCGTTCGCGGAATGAAGAAGCTGGAACGGTTCGTTGAAGAAGCGCAGCAGTTCGTCCTGCCACTGGATGGTCAGAGGGGCGGGAACGAGGATCAGACAACGATCGATGGCTTCGCGCAGCTTGAGTTCCTTGACCAACAGGCCCGCCATGATCGTCTTGCCGGCGCCGGGATCGTCGGCAAGGAGGAACCGCAGTCGCGGCTGCGGCAGCATCTTCAGGTAGACCGCCTCGATCTGGTGCGGCAGGGTGCGGATGCCGGACAAGCTTACCGCGAACTGGCGGTCATAGGCATAGGCCAGGCGGATTCGGGTGGACTCGACCCGCAGCCGCAACCGGCCAGCGTCCGCAGGTCGGGGCGGCGTGTCCCCGGCTGTCGACTCCGCCCCGAAGATCGCGGCCGCCTCCTCCGGGGAGATGACGGCCTCCTCAAGGGCGCCGTCGGGCAAGCGAACGCGACACTCGTAGCCTGCGGATCCGTTTGCCCCCAGCGGGCGGACATCCTCCAGCACGACGGGCATATCGAAGTGGCCGGCGAAGGACACGCGATTGCCGATGTGCGCGGCAAGGGGATGTTCAGCCATTCGATGACCCCTCCCTGCTGTTGCGATTCGCCGGGCCACGTGAGTGGTCGCGGGGGTATCGCTGCTGCCGCTGCGGACCCAGTCGTCAACCTGCGAGAGTCCGGAAGCCAAACAGGCATCCAACGCGGCACGCCGGCAAACCCCGCGTGTCGACCCGGCGGTACACCGTGTCCCTGGAAACCTGCAGGAGAGCGGCCGCTTCGGGGATGCCGAAACGAGGTTCGCCAGATATGTTCATTGCGCCGACATGACTTGATCGAACAGGCTGATTCGCACCGAAGTCTGCCAAACGACACCCACACGGTCAATTCCGGGATGCTTCGACAAGGGCGTGCGGACTTGGCGACCGGGGCGCTCCCCGGAACATCCGCGCAAGTGTGCCGGCTGAACACGGGACGCGGCGTACGCATCCGCATGACCGTCCACAGCAAGGGTGCGGCAATGTCGCCGGGGTTTGGCCCATCGAAGCGTGCGACGGCCTGTCGAGGAAGCGTGCCAGTACGGATGGCCTTCGTTCTCGACCGCTCGATCACCATGGCATGGGTTCAGGCCCGCCGGTGGCCGTCGATGAACGTCCTGGCTTGGCTCACCAGGGCGAGCTTGTTGGCGGCGTGAAAGGCGGCGGTCTTGTAGCACTCGGCCAGTGTCGGATAGTTGAAGACCGTCTTGAGAAAGTAGTCCAGCCCGCCGCCCAGTCCCAGCACGGCCTGCCCCACGTGAATCAGTTCGGTGGCGCCGCTGCCGATGCAATGGCAGCCGAGGAGACGACCGTCGTCACGGTGGAACAGCATCTTGAACATGCCCGAGTCGTCACCGAGAATGATGCCGCGGGAGATCTCCTTGTACCGCGCGACGCCGGTCTCGTAGGGAATCTTCCGACTCGTCAGCTCCTCTTCGGTGGCGCCCACCGAAGACAGTTCGGGGATGGCATAGATGCCGATGGGACAGTGATGGCCGATGGGCTCCGCGTCCACACCGAACATGCGGCAGGCCGCCAGCCGGCCCTGCTCCGAGGAGGTGGCAGCCAGGGCGGGGAAGCCGATGAGATCGCCGGCTGCCCAGATGTTCTCCACGGGCGTCCGGAAGTTTTCGTCGACCTGGAGGCGCCCGCGCTCGTCCGCCTCAAGACCCACCGCCTCCAGGTTCAGCGTGGACGACGCTCCCTGCCGTCCCGAGGAGATGAGGATCACGTCGGCCACCAGGAACTTGCCCGAGGCCAGCTTCAGCAGGCCCTGACGGCGGGGGGTCTCGACGATCTCCACCTGCTCCACCGCGTCACCGCAACGAAACGTCACGTCGGCCTTGCGCAGCTGGTGCAGCAACTCGTCGATGATCTCGTGGTCCATGAACTCCAGCGGCCGCTCGCGCGCGTCGATGAGCGTGACGCGCACCCCCAGCGCCGCGAACATGGAGGCGTACTCGATGCCGATGACGCCCGCGCCCACCACCGCCATGGTTTGCGGCAACTCCTCGATGGCGAGAACGTCGTCCGACGTGATCACGGTGCGACCGTCGGGAGCCATGCCCTCAAGCGCTCCGGGTCGTGTGCCCACCGCCACCAGCACCTTGTCCGTAGTGATGACGCGCCGCTCACCCTCGGCCACCAGTCGGATCGTATGGGGGTCGACGAACTCCCCGCGCGCGTGGAGAATCTTGACGTCATTGCGGGTGAGGGCATCGTCCACCACCGCGATCTCCCGCTGGATCACCCGGTGCACGTGGCCCACCAACTGCTGCATGGTGGGCCGGCTCCTGCCGTTGGTGGAGAACGGGTCCATCACCTCCAGCCCGGGCCTCGAATAGACCCGGCGCACCGCCTCGCGAAAGGTCTTGGACGGGATGGTGCCGTTGTCAACGCAGATACCGCCGACAAAGCGCTGCTTCTCCACCACCGCCACCCGCTTTCCCACCTTGGCCGCCTGGATGGCCGCGCGCTGGCCCGCGGGTCCGCTGCCGATGCAAACCAGGTCATAGTCGTAACTCGACATCATCCGTCTCCCTTGATTCACCGCCGGCCGCCGCCCAGCCTGTCACCCATTATAGCCGAATGGAACTCCGGGTAAATTTGCGCCCCTTGCCTTTTCACCGGACAAGGGCAAGAAACGGATGAGGGCCTGCCGCACCGCACGCATGAATACGCCATGGAAACACCTTCACGGGAACAGACCAGGGACCGCTCTCTGCCGCGCGACGTGGCACTGGAGAACATCGTCATGTGGACGGGCCCGGGCCGCCATGACGACATGCGGCGCCTGCTGGCCGACCTGCATCCCGCAGATCTTGCCGAATTGCTGGACCACCTCGACGAACCGCGGGTGCGGCAACGGGTGTTCCGCCTGCTGCCGCCGGGCGCCACCTCCGCCGTACTGAGCCTCGTCTCGCCGGCGGTGCGCGACGAACTGGCGACGCGCCTCTCGGACCGGGAACTGGCCGAGTTGGTGGAAGAACTCGACACCGACGATGCCGCAGACCTGCTTGAGACCCTCCCGGAAGAACGCACCCCCACGGTCCTTGCGGCAATGCCGCCGGACCTGGCGGAGGAGATCGGCGTCCTGCTGGATCATCCCCCGGACACCGCCGGCGGCATCATGCAGACGGAGTATGTGTCCGTGCCGCCGTACGCCACCGTGGAGCAGGCCATCGGCATCATCCGGCGAGCCCGGGACGAGGTGCCCGATGTGCACGATGTCTTCGTGGTGGACGCGGAGAGACACGTCACCGGCATCCTGCCCCTCAGCAACCTGGTGCTGGCGGCCCCGGACGACGCCGTCGCCAACATCATGGAGCGGCCGGTGATCTCGGTGCCCGTGGAGATGCCGCAGGACGAGGTCGCCCGCGTCCTGCAGAAGTACGACTTCGTGTCCGTTCCCGTCCTGGACACACAGGACCGGCTTGTGGGCCGCGTCACCATCGACGACGTGGTGGATGTCATCGAGGAGGAGGCCAGCAAGGACATCTACGCCATTGCCGGCGTGGAGGGCGAATCCATCAATCTGGCCCGCGACTCCGTGCTCAAGCGCGTGGGCGAACGGTTCTCGTGGGTGGCGATCACGGTGCTGCTGGGGCTCGTGGTGGCGCTGGTCATCTCCAAGGTCTTCGTCGCCACCTTCGAGAAGATGGCGCTGCTGGCCGCTTTTCTGCCCGTGATCATCGCCGCCGCCGGTGCCGTGGGCCTGCAGTCGTCCACCCTGGTGGTGCGCGCCATCGCCCTGGGCACCCTCTCCTTCCAGCGCGTTCTGTCCGTTATCGCCTGGGAAACCGCCACCGGGCTGGCGTTGGGCACCCTCTGCGGCCTCATCACTGCCGCCGCCAGTTACCTCATCAACATGGGCAGCCCCGATATTCTCGGTCTGTCCCTCGCCGTGCTCGTCGGCATGGTCATTTCCGTCACCACCGCCGCCTGTATCGGAACCGTGCAGCCCATCGTCTTCCACCGGCTCAACCGCGACCCCGCCGTTGCCGCCGGCCCCCTGGTCACCGCCTTCAACGACCTGATCGGCACCACTCTCTACCTGGTTGTGGCAACGGCGTTTCAGGCGTAGCGGCGTCCGGGACAGTCGCGAACCAGAGGGCGTCGCGAACCAGAGGGCCGACCGCGTCCGTCCGGTGGAACCGAAAGACCCTCGGACCCGGACGCAGACCCGGGATCCGAACCCGGAACCAGGCTCGGAACCCGGGCGCCGCGGCCACCGTCCGCCGCGTCCGCCCCGCGTCACGAACAAGGGCGGGCGCAGGCTACTTCAAGGCGCATCCCTGGCGCTCGCGGCGCAGGCACGCGAGGTTGTGATGGAAGACATCGGCCTGCGCGCGGGCGAAGCCAACCGGGCCGTCGCCGTTCGACACGCTGCGCTGGTAGCGCGCCCAATCCCCGTCGTGGCCCTGGCGCCAGTACCCGTCCAGGATCTGCGCCGGCAACGGCTTGAGTTGCGGCAGCGTGTTGTAGCGCGCCCCTGGCGGACCATCGCGGCCGGGCAACCGGCGCCTTGCGCCGAGGAAGCCGTGGAAGGCATAGAACGCATCGGCACCGGGGAGGAACGCGAGTTCGAAGTCCACGGAACGGTACGGGTCGGTGATGTCGTCCGCCGACATCAGCGGCCGCGTGCCGAATCCCATCATGAAGGCCCTGGCGTCGGAGTCCAGGAAGCGCACCGCGCGCCGGACCGTCCGGCCAGGGGCGTGCGGATACAGCTCGTTGGAACGGATGGCGATGTCGATGTCGAAACGCCCGTCGCGCCCCGGCTCCACCGACTCTCCCACCAGGTAGGTGCGCAGGTAGTTGTGCTGCTGCAGGGTCAGGGCGACGGGACGCTCGGCCGCGTCCAGCACCACGAATGCCGCGGTGTAGTGATCGAGTTGATGCCAGTCGTCCAGGTCCGCCACCAGTCGGAGCGGAATGGCCGCAGCCAGGGACAGTCCCGCGGGCAGACCGCTCACCCGGAACACCAGGTGGTAGGTAACCACGGTGAACTCCTCGGCGCTCCGTCCGGCCTTGCCCGGCGCCCACAGGCCGGTTCGTTCTACCGCGGCGTAGACCACCGGGCGCGGCGGCGGCGAGCCGGGCACATGCGTGAATCTGGCCCGGGCGTCGTCCCGGTAGCGATTGAGATCTTCCGGAGTCGGTCCATCGATCCGGACCCCGTCTCCGGCCACCAGATAGCCGTGGGCGACGTAGTCCCGATAGAAATCGATGGGGCCCTCGTGACCGTCGGGCAGGTGGAAGCGCGGCGCGTGGCGACGGGCCAGCGCCTGATCCACCGGACCGGCGGCGGCGGCCGGCGGATTGGCCTCGAAATACTCGGCAAAGCCCGGGTACTGGGAGAAATTCCGGTCTGCGGCGATGACCGGTGTGGACCCGCAGATCAGCACGAACCACGCAAGAACGCCAGCCGTGCGGAGGGCCGTCACAACGCGCCGGTGGTGAAGCTCATGGCGCGGGCCGGCGACATGGACCGTGCCGCTGTCAGGGCGACCGCAGGGCTTCTCGACGGTCGGGCAGACCCTGCCCCTCGATCTTCGAGTCGAACCGGTTGCGCGGCGGCCCGCTGGTCCACGGCGGCCAACAGATGAACCTGCGGGCGGCCGGCACGGTCGGACACACACTTCGTCGAGGCGTCTTCCATGCCGGCTCGCAAGCTGTCGTTGGTGGCGTTGGCCATGACCTTTCGCTTGTCCTTCCGATTTTCCTCCGATTTCCTTCCGATGGACTCGTCCCGTACGTCAACAGAAACCGCGTGAGGTGTCAAGTTTGCCCGTTCGGCGGAGGCCGAAGGCACCCGGCACCGGGTCGCAGCGCGGCTCAACGGGCGGCCAGCCAGCTATAGTATACGTGCCGGCTGCCGACAGGTATTCATGTGCGCACCGATTCTTGATCGATCGATACCGGACTTGACATCTCCGCCCTTTCCTGGTGCGATGACCTTCGCATCCGGCGCGGGGCATATTCGGAGACCGACCCGATGAGCTTGATGGTTACAGAAGTGTACGATGCCCTGATTGCCGCCGGAGTTCCCGACGAGAAGGCCCGGGCGGCCGCAGGCGTAATCCCGATGACTGAAACCCTCGCCACCAGACAAGACCTCGCCGAGTTCAAGGCCGCAACCGACAAGGACGCCGCGGTATTCAAGACTGAGATGCAGCAAGACTTCGCGGCATTCAAGGCGGAGATGCGGCAGGAGTTCGCCGAGTTCAAGGCCGAGATGCGGCGGGAGTTCGCCGAGTTCAAGGCCGAGATGCGGCAGGAGTTCGCCGAATTCAAGGCCGAGATGCGGCAGGAGTTCGCCGAATTCAAAGCGGAGATTCGCGAAGAAATCGGTGTGCTGAAGCGGGATATTGCCGTTCTGAAGCTGGCGGTGTTCGGCTTTGGCCCCGCTATTCTGGCTCTGCTGGTCAAGCTGGTCTTCTTTCCCTGATCCTGTTTCCGCCGACGCCCGCGTCTCCGCCGAACCCCCGCCGGTTGCCTCGAACCACCCGGTGACAACGGTGACAGTATGCATGGGAGGACAACTCACCTGAGGTGGCGTCTCCATGGAAACCCTGTTCAACAGTCCGGACAAGTTCAAGAGCCGCTTCGCAACCGTCGACGGCTACAAGACCCACTACATCGAGGCCGGCGAAGGGAACCCCCGGAAGCTGTTGCTGGTGCACGGCGGTGCCATCGAAGCAGGTATGGGGTGCTACCGCTGGTACGCCAATATCATTCCGCTGGCGAAAAGATTCCATGTGTTCGCCATCGACGAACTGGGCCACGGTTACACCGACCCGCCAAGGAACCTCGACGACCTCAGCCACATCCGGGTGCGCGCGGACCACGTGCTGAACTTCATCGAGACACTCGGGTTGAGGCCCGTCAATCTCGTTGGCCAGTCTCAGGGCGGCTGGATCGTCACCTACATCACCCTCCTGCGGCCCGACCTCGTCCAGAAGCTTCTTCTTGTGGACAGCGGCAGTACCGCTGGACGTCCCTCGGAGGTGGCTTCGCTTCAGTCCACGGAGGTGGACGGCGTAGTCGTGGCCGGCGACACCAACGAACTGCCCTACCAGAAGGAGCTCTTCGAGCCCGGCACCATGCACCCGAAGAGAGAGCTGATCAACACCCGCGAAGGCCTGCGCAAGTACGCCAGCGCTTTCTTCTACGACCCGTCCATGGTCACCGAGGAATTCCTGGACCATCTGATGGAACTGTCCGGAAGATGGAGCCAGCTATACGAAGAGCACCGGGGTGAGAAGTACTGGGCCAAGACCAGCCTGGCCGACCAGCGCCGCCAACTGCAGATAGACGGCAAGCACATACGCGAACACGTGCACAAGATCCAGACGCCCACCTTGGTGATATGGGGCAGGAACTCCAACAAGGGACTCGACTTGGGCTTCCTGCTCTACAAGCTGTTTCCGAATGCTCAGATGCACATCCTCGACAAGGCCAACCACTTCTTGTGGCTGGACCAGTGGGAGGATTTCAACGCACTGGTGGGGTGGTTCGTCGGCAAGGAGCAGGGACGAACCGGAATGAGCTTCGTACGGTTTCCGGAAGAGTAACCAATTGGAGACGTTGTTCAACAGCCCCGACAAATTCGAGAAACGCTACGGGACCATCGACGGTTCCCGGACCCACTTCATCGAAGCAGGCGACCCGGCCGCCGACCGGCTGCTGCTGGTACATGGATGCAGCGCCGCGCTGGGGGCAGGCCTTTACCGGTGGTATCCTACGGTGCTCCCTTCGGCCGAGAAGCTCCACATTTTCGCCGTAGACGAACCGGGAGACGGCTTTACCGACCCACCACGAGAGATCGCCGACCTGGGCCACGTACGTGTGCGCGCCGAACATGTCATCCACTTCATCGAGGAACAGAGCCTGGCACCCCTCAACCTGTGCGGACAGTCCCAGTGCGGCTGGATCGCCACCTACATCACCATCACGCGTCCGGACCTGGTGGACAAGGCCAGCCATTTCTGCTGGTGGGACCAGGTGCAGGACTTCAACGACCTGGTGCTCTGGTTCATCACGAAGAGAGAGGCGTAGTCAATGGAAACCATCTTCAACAGCCCGGACAAGTGGGACAGCCGCTTCACTACGGCGGGCGGCTACAAGACCCACTACATCGAGGCCGGCGCGGACAGACCGGAACGGGTGGTGATGTGTCACGGGGGTGCCAACGAGATCGGCATGGGCAACTACCGCTGGTATCCGAACATCGTGCCGCTGGGCGAACATTTCCACGTCTACGCCATCGACGAACTGGGCCACGGCCGGACCGACCCGCCGCGAAACCTGGACGACCTGGGTCATGTGCGCGTGCGCGCCGAACACGTCATCCGCTTCATCGAGGCCCTGGACCTGGCACCGGTGAACCTCATCGGTCAGTCGCAGGGAGGTTGGATCGTCACCTACATCACCTTGAGACGGCCGGAACTGGTCCGGAAGTTGATCCTCATCGACAGCGGCAGCACCGCGGGATCGGGCATCCGGAAAGAGGGCGCGGGGCGACAGGTCATCGACGTGGACGGCCGGCAGGTGGAGGTGGACGGCAGCGGCGACCTCCCCTACTTCAAGGACGTTTTCGAGCCCGGCACCATGATGCCCAAGGAGGGTCTTACCACCACACGGGACGGACTCCGCAAGTACGTCGGGGCGTTCGTCTACAACAAGGACATGATCACCGAAGAGTACCTGGACCACCTGATGGAGTTGTCCGCCCGCTGGAACGACATCTACATGGCGCACAAGGGGAAGGAGTACTGGGAGAAGAACGGAATGCAGGGCGCCAGCGAGATGTACTACTTCGACGGCGCTCACATCCGCGACCACGTCCACAAGATCCGCGTACCGACCCTGGTCATGTGGGGCCGCAACTCCAACAAGGGAATCGACCCCGGCTACGAACTCTACAAGAGCATCCCCAACGCCCAGATGCACATCTTCGACAAGGCCAATCACTTCGTGTGGCTGGACCAGCCGGAGGACTTCAACCACTTGGTGACGTGGTTTCTGGAGAAGACATAGGAAGGGATGAGCAGCCGGGTCAGCGCCGCGCTCGGATGGCGTCGGACACGTCCTTGCTCGTGTTGCCCCGGACGCATGCACGCGATGCCTGCCATCAGCCCCTCGTACACCGCATTGTAGATATTCTTCTGCATCAGACGTCGCAGAGGGAGGCCGCCCGCAGTTTCCGCCTCAGTTTTCGGGGCCGGAGACGTCGTACAGACGGGCGCAGTTGTCCCACAGGATCTTCCTGCGCGAGCCGTCGGTCACCCCGTCGATGGCCAGGAACGTCTCCATGGCGTGGGGCCAGTGGGCGTCGTCATGGGGGTAGTCGGTGGAGATCACGAGGTTGTCGTCTCCCACCCGGCTGATGACGTCGGTGACGAGGCTCTCGTCCGGATCCACGGACACGAAACACTGGCGCATGAAGTAGTCGCCTGGCCTGTGGCTCAAGGGCTCGTCGAGTTGGTCCTTGCGGTCCTGCCAGCGCTCGTCCATGCGGTAGAGGAGCCACGGCAGCCAACTGCAGTTGCCCTCCAGGAACACCGCGCGCAACCGGGGAAAGCGCTCCAGCACCCCACCACCGCAGAAACTGCCGATGGCCATCATCAGTTCCACCGCCTTGCTGTAGGTGCTGACCAGAAATCCGTCGTTGGGGTGGCCGACGAAACGAAGAGCCGCGTGTTCCTGCCTGGGAAAGCCCGCGGGATGGAAGCAGACGGGGACCCCCGTCCGTTCCGCCTGAGCCCACAGCGGATCGAAGCAGTGGTCGTGGATGTGATTGCCGTTGACCGGCTCGGGGACGAGGCAGAGCCCCGCGGCCCCGAGTTGCTCCACCGCACGCCGGGCCTCCTCCACCGCCAACTCCACGTCGTGGAGGGTGATCAGCGCGGCGAACTTCATGCGCACCGGATCCTCCTTGCAGAAGTCGAAGATCCAATCGTTCCAGGCCCGGCACAGCGCCATGGCGTACTCGGCTTCGAGACCGTCGTCGCAGTGAAGCGGGAAGGTGCGGAACAGAACGGCCACGTCCAATCCTTCCACGTCCATGGCGTCGAGCTGCGAGACGGGGTCATAGTCGCGGGCCAGGGAGTTCCGGTAGTGGGGCGCAACCTTCTCGAAGCGCTGTTCCTGCGCGTTCCGGGGCGACCGGAGCCGCCCGCCCCCGGACCGGACCGGTGTGCCGTCGGCGAAGGTAAAGCGGATCTGGCCGTGGCGTCTGCGCGGCTCGCCGCGCGGAATCCGGTTACCCCACTTGGGGTCCATATACTTGAGATACAGGTCGTGGGGCTCGAAAACGTGCATGTCGCTGTCGAGCACCTTGAAGCCGTTCTTTGCCATGGGCAACTCCCGGTCTTATGACTCGATCTCGGTCCAGCCGTCGCCGCCGAAACGTACCGCATCCATGATCTGCTGGCAGCGGTAGGCGTCCTCGAAGTCAGGGGCGAGCGAGATTCCCTCCTCGATGCCGCGACGGAACCTGCCTGCCAGCACGCGAAAGGCCCCCAGGCGCGCGTCCCGTTCGTCCAGTTCCACGTGGAACCGATCGGGCACCGGCAACTCACGCAACGCCTTGTCCTCTGCGTACCGCGCCCCGAGGACAGTCCCGTCGGGCGGCGGGTTCGGGCCCGCATGGGAAAGACTCAGGCTCCCCTCGGTGCCGTGAATCTCCATGCGCACCTTCGAGCCCAGGGGCGCGGCGAAGTTGGCGGCGAGCGACGACCAGCCACCCTTCGCGAAAGTCATCAGCAGGCCGAAGGCGTCGTCGGAGGTGTCGGCACCGTGGGCACCGTTCTCCGGCGTGAACACCCGGCCGCTGACCTTGGTGACCTCTCCGAACCAGTCCCGCAGGCAATCGATGTAGTGGGACCCCAAGCCCCCAAGTTGTCCGCCGCCGCAGGAATACTGCTGGCGCCAGTCGAAACCGGGACGACCGCCGGGCGGGCCGCCCCTCATGAACAGCGTTACGGCCGCACTCTGCAAACCGCCGATGTAGCCCTGCTCCAGCAATGCCTTCACGTAAGCCCGGGCCGGCGCGAAGCGAAACTCGTGTGCGACCATGGCAGTCAAGCCGCTGTCGCGGGCCTTGTCGAGCATCGCCCTGGCCTCCGTCCGATCCATGGCGAAGGGCTTTTCGCACAGCACGTGCTTGCCGGCTTCCAGCGCCGCGACGGTCATCTCTTGATGAAGGTCGGGTGGCGTCACGATGCTCACCGCGTCCAGGTCCGGCTGTTCCAGCAACTTGCGGTAGTCGGTGTACGCATGCGGGATGCCCAGGCTGACCGCCGCTTCCCGGACCCGTTCTTCTCTCCGGGAGCAGATCGCCACCACCTCGAATCCTTCGGCCTGAAAGGCCGGAGCATGCACCTTCGCACCGAATCCCACGCCAATGACGCCGATACGAACCACCATGAATCTCCCGTAAACGGACCGCCCCCGACCCGTCAGTGAGACCGGGCCGGCTCAGGGACCGGCTTCAAGGAAGGCCCCCGCCACCGCGTCCTCGCACACGGTGCCGGCAAAGAAGTTCGGATTCATCTCCGTGTAGAACCGGGCCGCATTGGTGAATGCGAAATCGCGGAAATCTTCGTCGGTAAGGAGCCCCCGCTCCCTCAACTCGTAAGCCTCGGGGACCACCTCCCGCATGTCGGCCACGTCCCAGTGACCCAGGTCCGAACTCATCATGGCGTTGAGCCGCGCGCCGAACGGGTTGACCCGCGCGCTGAAGGCCCAGACCACAGTGGGGTCATCCCCCTCGCAGCCGAAAAAGAAATGCGGCACGAACAGATCCCGGATCTGCTCGGCCTCACCGATCTCGCACCGGGCCCAGTCGTCGAGGTTGTCCGGGTGTCTCAACTCGTGGGCCTTTCGGTAGTTGCCGATGGCGGAGGCGTCCGTGCCTTCGAAGAACCTGCGGATGTCCTCGAGCCGCAACCGAACCCGGTCGCTGCCGTATTCATCCACCA
This sequence comes from uncultured Binatia bacterium (SeqCode), assembly GCA_964291295.2. Classification (GTDB taxonomy): domain Bacteria; phylum Desulfobacterota; class Binatia; order UBA9968; family JAJDTQ01; genus JAJDTQ01. Next base: position 624,960 of record OZ219754.1, read on the forward strand.
GCCGCAGCAACTCGTCCTTGTCAAGATTTTCCGGGTTGAGATTCTGTATCCCTCCGGGTCCGCGCTTCGTCCAGTGGCCCACCAGGTCCGCGTACAGCACGCAGGCCCAGCCCACGCCGCATTCGAGAAAGCCCAGCCGGATCCCGGGAAAGCGCCGGGTAACGCCGCCCATGAACAGCGACTTGCAGATGGCCTCGTTGGCCGCGGCGAAGTGGCCGATATGGTTGTACGCGTAGTTGGAGATGGACTGGCGGGTACCGATGCCCTGGGAGCCGGCATGGGAGGTGGGAACCGCCCTCAGTTCGATGCATTTGGCCCAAACCGGGTCGTAGTCGTACTCGCTGTCCAGCCCGAACGTATCGAGACGATAGGCATACCGAGCCGCTTCCGACGCAACGCCCTGTCCCCTGGGTATGGGGCGCCGCTGATGCGTGAAGACGATGACCTTGAGCCCCAGCACGCGGACCGCGTGTTCCATCTCCTCAATGGCCTCCCACGGGTTCTGGAAAGGAATCACCGCCGCCGGGGTCATGCGGTCGGCGTAGTCCCGATAAATGTCGGCATGGAACGTGTTGAGCGCCCGGCACGCTGCCCTGCGGAGATCCTCGTCCCGGAAGACCGGCGGCCCGCCCATGCCCTCGGTGGGATACAGAACCGTGAAGTCCAGCCCCAACTCGTCCATCCGCTCGTGCAGCAGACGCGGCAGCGAGGCCGTTGCCCGGTCCAGCGTCCCTGTTGGCCGCGCCCACCACGGCGGACAACGCGTCCAGTCGTGGCGTCGCTCGCTCTCCGACATGTCGTGCCAGCGGTTGGTTCCGCGGGCCGCGGTAGCCTTCACGTAACGGTCGACGATATCCGGGCCACCGACCTGCTTGAGATAGTCGAGGTAAACCGGCGTAAGCTCCACCGTATGTCCGTCGGAGTCGATGATCGGGTGGCCGAGCCGCGCGCGGATCTGCTGTGACCTTGAAGTCGGCATGGGACCCCATGTTAGCCCATCGTCCGCGGTAGTCAACGTCCGCGAGCGGCATGTCAGAAGCCCATCGTCTGTCCGGTATCGCGGCACCCGAGTTGTCCGGCTCGGCAAGCATCGAGGGGGTGCCTCATGACCAGGACGCGCGTGCCGCAGGAAATCCGACAGGCGCGATTCGAGGAAGTCCACGGCGCCGGGCGCTTCCGCATCCATCCCCCGTGCAGACGACCTCGAGTTGCATGAACTCGAAATCGTCCCGTCCGGACCTCACGGAGACCTGCCCTCGCGAGCACGCGACAACACCCGCCACAAAGGACGAATTGCCTTGACGGCGGGCTGGCGAAGGCGATATGTGAGCCGTACTGTTCGGGTGGGCTTGAAGACGTCGGGCAATTCTCATGTCCAACGACACCGGTGCGGAAGCAGCAACCATGACGCGGGTCGGACGCGCCGCGGGCGTCTACGTTTCGGTACGTGACTGGTTCATCCGGTTTTCGGACAACCGCATGGCCGTGGCGGGCTTCGCGTTCGTGACGTTTGTCTTCGTCGTGGCGGCCTTCGCGCCGCAGATTGCCCACCACGACCCCGACGAAGTGGACCTGACGGCACGGTTGGTGCCACTTTCCATGGACCACCCCTTCGGCACGGACACCTTCGGGCGGGACATCTTCTCGCGCGTCGTTTACGGCGCGCGCATCTCCGTCCTCGCAGGGCTCGGCTCGGTTACGCTGGCACTGGCCGCGGGGATCTTTCTCGGCGCCGTGGCGGGCTTTGCCGGACGGACCCTCGACAACGCATTGATGCGGATCATGGACGCGGTGATGGCGTTCCCGGGACTGCTGCTGGCCATTGCGCTGATGTCCGCCCTGGGTGCCTCCCTCACCAACGTGTGCATCGCGCTGGCCATTCGCTACACCCCCAACTTCGCCCGCCTGGTCCGTGCCTCCGTACTCAAGGAACGGGAGAAGGAGTACGTGGAAGCGGCCATGGTCCAGGGCGAATCGGATTTTCGAATCCTGTTCCGTCAGATCCTGCCCAACTGCATGGCGCCGGTTCTGGTCCAGGCCACCCTCGATTTCGCCCACGCCATCATTGCCGAGGCGTCATTGAGCTTCTTGGGCATCGGCGTGCCGCCACCCACACCGAGCTGGGGCAGCATCCTGCATGCCGCGCGCTCCACCATGGAGTTCTATCCCTGGGCCGCCATCTTCCCGGGTCTCGCCATCTGCTTTTCCGTGCTGGGTCTCAACCTTCTCGGGGACGGCCTTCGCGATGTGCTGGATCCGCGCTTGAGCGAGGAAAGGTCCGGCCGTGCCTGAGCCTCTTCTGGACGTCCGGGAACTCGAGACTCGCTTCTTTCTCCGCAAGGGGATCCTCACGGCCGTGGACCGGGTCTCATTCCAACTCGAAGAGAGACAGACGCTGGGCATCGTGGGCGAGACCGGCTCGGGGAAGAGCGTGCTGGCCCTTTCCCTCATGCGGCTCATAGCCCAGCCTCCCGGCAGGATCACCAACGGGCAGATTCTTTTCAAGGGCGAAGACCTGCTGGCCAAGACCGAGGCGGAGATGCGTTCCTACCGTGGCAGCCGCATCTCCATGATCTTCCAGGAACCCATGGTGGCATTGAACCCTGCGTACACGGTCGGCGACCAGGTGGCGGAGGGATACGTCGTCCACGAAAAGCTGGGAAAGAAAGAGGCCTACGCAAGGGCGGAGGACATGCTCCACAAGGTGGGCATCCCCAGTCCCGGGGAACGCCTCGACAGCTATCCTCACGAATTCAGCGGCGGCATGCGCCAGCGCGTCATGATCGCCATGGCGCTGGCGTGCAATCCCGACCTGTTGATCGCCGACGAGCCCACCACCGCCCTGGACGTGACCATCCAGGCTCAGATCCTCGACCTCCTGCGGGGACTGTTGGAGCAGTTGGGCAAGTCGCTGATCTTCATTACCCACGATCTCGGTGTGGCCGCCGTGCTGTGCGACCACATCGCGGTGATGTATGCCGGCAACATCGTGGAACTGGCGGACCGGAAGTCCATCTTCGAAAACCCCCTGCATCCCTACACCCAGGGGCTGCTGCGGGCGCTGCCGCGCCGGGGCGAACGCGACCGGCTGCTGGATCCCATACCGGGGGTCGTGTGCAACCTGCTGGATCCGCCCCAAGGCTGCAACTTCCGGCCCCGGTGCGATCAGGCGATGGAGGTATGCGGTCGCGAGGATCCACGGCTCACTCCGGCCAAGGCCAGACAGGTGGCCTGTCATCTCCACACCGCTTGAGGACGACGTGCGGGAAGAGATCCTAAGAGTTGACGACCTCGCGAAGTATTTCTCCCTGACTTCATTCTTCTCGCTGTTCGGCGGCAGCGGCGCGGAACTCAAGGCGGTGGACGGGGTCAGCTTCTCCATCGACAAGGGCGAGACGTTTGGTCTGGTGGGTGAAAGCGGCAGCGGCAAGTCCACCACCGCCCGGTTGATTACCCGGCTCCTGGACGCCACCCGGGGCAGGGTGCATTTTGATGGACAGGAGATCCTGGGGATGCACCGTTCCGTGTTTCACAAGTACCGCCGACGCATCCAGATGGTTTTTCAGGACCCCTACACGTCCCTGAATCCCCGCATGCGGATCCGGGATATCCTCGGCAACCCGCTCAAGCTCCACGACATTGTTCCCGCCAGACAGGTACCGGACCGGGTGGTGGAGTTGTTGGAGCTCGTCGGCCTCCAGGCGGAGCACCGGGATCGCTATCCCCACGAGTTCAGCGGCGGACAGCGCCAGCGGATCAGCATCGCCCGCGCCATGGCGCTGGAACCCGACATCATCATCGCCGACGAAGCGGTTTCGGCCCTGGACGTGTCGGTGCGCGCGCAGATCCTCAACCTGTTCCGCCGGCTGCAACAGACCAAGGGGTTGACATACCTGTTCATCGCCCATGACCTCAGCGTGGTGGATTATTTCTGTGAGCGGGTCGCGGTCATGTACGGCGGCAAAATCGTCGAGGTGGGCGCGGTCGAGGAGCTGTTCCACAAGCCGGCGCACCCCTACACGGAAGCGCTGGTTTCGGCCATCCCCGAACCCGACCCCCATCGCGAGTTTCGCCCCCGGGTACTGGCGGGGGAGATGGTGAACCTGATCGACCGCCCCCCGGGGTGCGTATTCCACGGACGCTGCCCCATCGCCGAGCCGGTGTGCGCCGAGGTGGAGCCGCCGCTGGAGAGAACGGCCGGAGGACGCCAGGTAGCGTGCCATATGCGCTGACTGCATGTAGAAGGACGGACTGCATTGCGCCAGTACATCATGAATCGCCTGCTGATCCTGATCCCGGTGCTCTTCCTGGTGTCGGTGATCGTCTTCTCTCTGCTGCATCTGATCCCGGGTGACCCGGTGGACTACATTTTCGCGGAAGAGGACCTTGATGACCCTTCCACGCGCGCCTACTTCGAGAAATTCCTGGGTCTCGACAAACCGCTGTACGTGCAGTACCTGGCATGGATCGGAAAGGTCCTGGTAGGCGACTTCGGCGAATCGATCCACTATCACAGGTCGAATCTCGCCTTGATCGCCGAACGTTTCCCGGCCACCATCCTGCTGACCCTCGTCTCCACCCTCGTATCCATCCTGATCGCCATCCCCGCCGGGGTCATCGCCGCCATCCGGCGCAATACCGCCAGCGACTACACCGCCATGTCGTTCGCGCTGCTGGGCATCTCGATTCCCAATTTCTGGCTCGGCATCCTGCTGATCCTCGCCTTCAGCCTGTACATCCCCATCCTTCCTTCGTCCGGATACGAAGCCTCCTTCAGCGCTCCGTTGACGACGTTATCGTATCTGATACTTCCCTCCATCACACTGGGTACGGGCATGGCGGCAATCGTGGCGCGCATGACCCGCTCGGAGATGCTGGAGGAAATCGGCAAGGAATACGTGCGAACGGCGCGAGCCAAGGGCTTGGCCGAGAGGCGGGTGATCTTCAAGCATACGCTCAAGAACGCACTGGTGCCGGTCGTTACGGTCATCGGCCTTCAGTTCGGTCGGCTGCTCGGTGGCACCGTCATCGTCGAGCACGTGTTCGCCTGGCCCGGCGTGGGCAGCCTGGTGGTGGGTGCGGTCTACAGTCGGGACTATCCGCTGGTACAGGCCCTCATCCTGATCTTCGCAGTGATCTTCGTGGCAGTGAACTTCTTCGTGGACATTCTCTACAAGTATGCCAATCCCAGGATCAAGCTGGACTGATGGCATCGACGATCCAACGCACCCGACCTGCAGGCACCGTTCCTGGCCGCCCGAAACGGGCAGAACGGGTGTTTGACGCGCAGGGCCAAATGTGTGATGTGACGGTTTTCCCGTACTCGAAAGCCAAGGGACGCAAACAAAGGAGGAACCACATGAATACGAAGCTTTCGCTCTCGTTGGCCGCCTTGCTGCTGGCACTCGGCTTGGCCGCACCCGATGAAGGGGCCGCCCAGAAGTACGGCGGAACCCTGAATCTCGGCATGTACGCGGACCTGCATACGCCGGATCTGCATCGCACCGTCGGCAACCCCACCGCTCAGATGGGCATCCTCGTGGCCGAGAGCCTGGTGGATTACGACGAGAAGTGCGACATCGTGCCGGGTCTGGCGGAGTCCTGGGACGTCACTCCCGACGGCAAGGCCTATACGTTCAACCTGCGCAAGGGCGTCCTGTTCCACAACGGCAAGGAGTTGACGGCCGAGGATGTCAGGAAGAACTACGCGCACTTCCTGGACAAGAAGACCAAATCCCCGCGGCGTGGCAACTTCAACTCCATCAAGGACATGGAAGTCCTCGACAAGTACCGGATCAAGTTCACGCTCGACAGGCGGGATGCCGGTTTCCTCGTGAAATTCCGTCCGCTGGTGGCGTTCATTACCCACTCGGACAGCTTCGAGTCCAAGCCGCCGAAACCCATCGGCACAGGCGCGTTCGAATTCGTGGAGTGGAAACCCAAGCAGTACGTGAAGTTGAAACGCTTCAAGAACTATTGGAAAAAGGACGCCAAGGGGAACTCGCTTCCTTACGTGGACGAGGTCATCCTGCGGCCCATCACCGACGCCACCGTGCGGTACACGGCACTGAGAACCGGTGACGTCGACTGGGTATGGACGGTGCCATTCGAGCAGTTGCAGACAATCCAGGCGAAACCGCCCAAGGGCATCACACCTTCGTTCAAGCCCGGCGCGCGCTGGTTCTACCTGAACCTGAACCTCTCGAAGGGTCCCCTCAAGGACATTCGCCTGCGCCAGGCCCTCGCCTACGCCATCGACAAGAAGGCGCTGATGGACGGCATCACCTGGGGCATTGCGACACCGGAGGCACAGGCGTACTACCCGGGCTCCACCTGGCACTTCAAGGACGTCGCGGATCCCTACGCCGAGGCGAATCTGGACAAGGCCAGGGCGTTGATGAAGGAGGCGGGCTACGAAAAGGGCGTCGACCTCGTTACCATCGTCCGCAACGAAACCGTCATCCTGAATCTGTCCACGCTGGCGCAGGCGCAACTCAAGAAGGTCGGTATCAACCTGAAGTTCCAGGTGATGGACCGCGCCGCGCACCGGAAACGGCAGGGCAAGGGTGAGTTCGACGTCAACCCCGGCCATCTCACCTACGTCCCGGACCCCGACGGCCTGTACTACCGGTTCTTCCGCAAGGGCCAGCGGAACAACTACGCGAAGTGGGACAACGCCGAGTACAACAAACTCGTGGATGAAGGGCGCGCGACCGCGGACAACACCAAGCGCAGGGGCATCTACCGCAAGGCCGTCGACCTGATCAACCAGGACCTGCCCCATCTGTTCCTGGGCCATCTTCCGATCTTTCAGGCGGCCCGTACGCACCTCAAGAGCATGAACACCAACTGCCGCGGCGACGTGCGTTGGTCGGACGGCGGCGTGACTCATGCCTGGCTGGAACAATAGGAACGGTTATCGGAAGTTCGCGTTGGAGCCTTCGGGCACCGACGCGAACCGGGCCACCAGGGACCCATGGAAGCACCAGGGTCCGGCATCGCCGAGGGTCCGGCCGGCTTTCGCCATCCGGGCCTTCAAGACCACCCGGGAGCCTGCTGGACGACGAGGGTGCAGGGCCGGTTGCAGACCGGCCGCCCCCTTGTCGCGAGTGACCGCTACCGGCTCCCGGCGAGGGCAGCCTCATGGAAACGCCAACCCTGTTCAACAGTCCCGACAAGTTCGAGAGCAGGTTCGTGACCGCCGACGGCTACCGCACCCACTACATCGAGGCGGGCAAGGACAATCCCGACAGCCTGCTGCTGGTTCATGGCGGCGGCATCGACATCGGCATGGACCTGTACCGTTGGTACCCGGTGGTGCTGCCGCTGGCCGAGCACTTTCACGTCTTCGCCATCGACGAGTTGGGTCACGGTGAGACCGACCCGCCGCGGGATACCAGGGACCTCTGGCGGCCCATCGTGCGCGCGGAGCACGTCATCCGCTTCATCGAAACCATGGGGCTGGGGCCGGTCCACCTGATGGGCCAGTCCACAGGTGGCTGGATCGTCACCTACATCACCCTCAAGCGGCCGGATCTGGTGAAGAAACTGGTTCTCATCGACAGCGGCAGCACCGCCGGCTCGGCCCTCGACACCGGAGAAGAGTCCGACGCTCCCAGGCAGGTGGAGGTGGACGGCGCCATGGTGCAGGTGAAGGACGGTGTCCTGCCCTACATGAAGGAGGTCTTCGAAGAAGGCACCATGCATCCCAAGGAAGGCCTCACCAACACCCGCGAAGGCATCCGGAAGTTCGTCGGCACCTACATCTACGCCAAGGACATGGTCACCGACGAATGGGTCGAGCATCTCTACAAGTTCGCCCGGAAATGGAACGACCTCTACTTCACCCACAAGGGCAAGGCGTTCTGGGACCACACCAACATGAAAGAGCACTCCAGGGAGTTCTACGTGGACGGGGTGCACATCCGGGACCGAGTCCACGAGATCCGCACCCCGACCCTGGTTATCTGGGCCAAGAACTCCAACAAGGGAGTCGACCCCGGCCTTGCCTTGTACAAGCGCATCCCCGACGCTCAACTCCATATCTTCGACAAGGCCAACCACTTCCTGTGGCTGGACCACCCGAGGGATTTCGTCAGCCTGGTAACCTGGTATCTCTCCAGGAGTTGACGGCGGAGAGAGACCCGCGGCACGAATCGCACAGGAGGAATCCATGGAGACCCTGTTCAACAGTCCCGACAAGTTCGAGAGCAAGTTCGTGACCGCCGACGGTTACCGGACTCACTACGTGGAAGCCGGCGACAAGGATGCGGACCGGCTGCTGCTGGTGCACGGCGGCTCCATCGAGGTGGGCATGGGCCTCTACCGATGGTATCCCAACGTCATTCCATTGTCCGAGCACTTCCACGTCTTCGCCATCGACGAACTGGGACATGGCGACACGGATGCGCCCCGGGACCTCGACATGCTGGGACATGTGCGGGTGCGCGCCGAGCATGTCATCCGCTTCATCGAAGCGCTGGACATCGGCCCCATCAACCTGGCTGGCCAGTCACAGGGCGGCTGGATCGTCACCTACATCACCCTCAAGCGGCCGGACCTGGTGAAAAAGCTCATCCTGATCGACAGCGGCAGCACGGCGGGCTCGGCCCTCAAGACCGAGAATGACACCGAGCCCCGGGATTTCGTCGAGATCGACGGCGTGAAGACGCCCGTTGGCAGCGGCGAATTGCCCTATTTCAAGGAAGTGTTCGAGCCCAACAGCATGATGCCCAAGGAGGGTTTGACCGATACCCGGGAAGGGCTGCGGAAGTACGCCAGTGTCTTCTTCTACAACAAGTCCATGGTGTCGGAGGAGTTCCTGGACTACCTCATGGAACTCTCCCGGAAGTGGAACAAGCTCTACATGGACCACAAGGGAAAGGAGTACTGGGGCGACCGGGGCCTCATGGGTCACTCGGACATGTACAGCTTCGATGGCAAGCACATCCGGGACCACGTCCAGGACATCCGCCGGCCCACGCTCGTGGTATGGGGCAAGAATTCCAACAAGGGCGTCGATCCCGGACTGTCATTGTACAAGCGCATCCCCGACGCCCAAATGCACGTGTTCGACAAGGCCAACCACTTCCTGTGGCTGGACCAGTGGCAGGAGTTCAACAGCCTGGTCACGTGGTTCCTGACCAAGGACCAGACGAAAGGATCCTCATGGAAGTCTTCAACGTAAGGGACGTCGGCAAGTTCTCGGACCAGAATCCCGATCAGCCCTACTCGGAACGCGCCGAGGGCGGCTACATCCGGAACCGGGTCATCTCCAACGAAAAGTGTTCCGTCACCATCGCCTGTTTTCGCGACGGCGAAACCCCCGGAGAGGACCTGCACAGCCATCCCGGCGCTGCCGAGATCTACTACGTGGTGGAGGGCAAGTGCGTGGGCATCGACAGCCAGCGCAACGAACAACTCTGCGGGCCGGGCTCGGTGTTGTATTTCGAAGCCGGCGAGCCCCACAACATCCACTCCGCGCCGGGCAGCGACGCCTTGGTGTACCGAGTCCAGGTCGGCGCGGACCGTAGCGTCAAGCGACCCGCGTAGCCGGGAGGAGTGGGCCTGGAAACACCCCCCGGCACCCTTCCCGAGCCCCGGGGTCCCGCTTTCGGATAAACGACGTTTGCGGGCGTGCGCGAAGCCCATTGCTGCAATCATGCCGATCCGGGTACTGGAACTGCACCACCACGGCATCCGCATGGCACCTACCGTGGATGCCATGGCCAAGGCCCGGCGCTTCTACGTGGACGTGCTGGGCATCCCCGTCGATTCCGGTCGGCCCGACATCCCCGGCGTGCCGGGGTTTTGGCTGGACGTCGGCGAGCCCCCGCATTCCGCCCAGATCCATCTCATGGGCGCCACGGGAAAGTCGCCGCCCGCGCGCAGCGACACGGAAGACCCGACCCTCCCCCACGTAGCGCTCGCGGTTGAAGACATCGCCGAAACGCGCCGGGAGTTGGATGCGCACGGGGTTGCCTACTGGCAAGTCCACGGCCTTGTGGGCGCCGACTCGCAACAGATATTCCTCCGGGACCCCTTCGGCAACATGATCGAACTGCACCAAGTTGGCACCTGTCGCTGCAATCAGGCCGCCCGCGGGTAACGCCGGTGCCCTGTCACACACGTCCATGCTGAGTTTCCAGGTTCCAGAACAGTTTCGCGCCTGGGTTGTCCTGGCCGAAACACTGAGTCGCGAGAAATTCGCCGCCAGGGCACGGACCATCGACCAGGAGGCCCGGTTCCCCTTCGAGAACTACGAAGACCTGCGAGAGTCCGGCCTGCTGGGTCTCATGGTGCCCCGGAAACATGGCGGCATCGGCGCCGATTCCCTGACCTACGCGGTGATCCTGTCCCGCATCGCCAAGGGGTGCGCGTCCACCGGGCTCACCTTCAACATGCACTGCGCCATCGTCGATTTCCTCCTGCAACTCGCCAGCCCCGAGCAACAGCAGCGTTTCTTCCAGGCGGTGGTGGATGATGGAGCCATCTTCGCCTCCATCACCAGCGAGCCCGGGAGTTCCTTTCGCGACAAGGGAGCCATCCGCACCTCCATCCGTGAGGAGAAGGGCCAGTACCGGCTCAACGGCACCAAGCACTTCTGCTCGCTTTCCACCGGCGCCACGTACTACTTCACATGGAGCCTGCTGGACGGCACCGAGGACCTCCAAGACGGCCTCCTGAATGTGCTCGTTCGCTCCGACCAGCCGGGCATCGAGATCATCCACGACTGGGATACCATCGGCATGCGCGGGACGGTTTCCAATTCCATCCGTTTCAACGACGTGGCGATCCTGCCGGAGAATGTCGTGGGCGCACCAGGAGCGATCCTCGGAAAAGACATGAGCATCTGGTCCACGGGCTACACCGGCGTGTATTTCGGCATTGCGGAAGCCGCCTACGACTTCTGTCTCGACTACGTCAAGAAGACCGCGTTTCGGGGCATGAGCGGCGTCCTCGCCTCCGACCTCCGGATACAGCGCCAGGTCGGCGAGATGGCGACACTCCTGGAGAGCGCCCGGAGGGCCGTGGAACGGCTGGGAATGTTGCGCGGGAACACCGACCGGGTCGAGTTGACATTCATCCTGAACCAGGCGAAGTACCTGGCCACGGAGGCCGCCAGGGAGATCGCCGAACGGGCCATCCGGCTGACGGGCGGCCGCGGCCTGCTCCGCTCGCTGCCGCTGGAACGCCATTTCCGTGATTCGCTGGCCGGCATCGTCATGCCGCCAGCCAACGATCGCTGCATGGAGACCGTGGGCAAGATCGCCCTCGGCCTGGAGGCGAAGACGCTGGAGTTCGAGTAGCGCCATGGTGGAACGCCTCAAGACTTCCAGGCCCAGACCCCAAGCCGTCACGGACCAGATCCGAACCATCGTAAGCGAGATCCTGCGAGCGGTGGAGCACGAGGGCGAGGCCGCGGTGCGCAGGTACTCGGAGCGCTTCGACAAGTGGAGTCCTTCCTCGTTCCGGGTATCCCGGCAGGAGATCGGAGCGGCGGAAGCGGGGACCGACGACCCACTCAAGGAGCACATCCGCTTCGCCCAGGAGCAGGTGCGCAACTTCGCCAGCCTCCAGCGGGAAAGCCTCAAGGACTTCGAGCGGGAGACCCTGCCCGGTGTCGTACTCGGCCAGAAATCCATTCCGGTGCGCTCGGTGGGCGCCTACACGCCGGGGGGCGCCTATCCGCTCATCGCCTCAGCGATCATGACTATCGTGACCCCCAAGACGGCAGGCGTTTCACGGGTTGTGGCCAGTGCGCCGCCGCGGCAGGGCCGGGGCATGCATCCGCCCCAGCTCTTCGCCATGGCCTCGTCCGGCGCCGACGAGATATTCTGCATCGGCGGCGTCCAGGCCTTGGCCGCGTTGGCTTTCGGCATCGAGGACATGACCGCGGTGGACATGCTGGTGGGTGCGGGCAACGCCTACGTCGCGGAAGCCAAGCGGCAACTCTTCGGACAAACCGGCATCGATCTGCTGGCAGGCCCCACCGAGATACTGATCATCGCCGACGATGCCGCCGACCCCGAGGTGGTGGCAGCCGACCTGCTTGGGCAGGCGGAGCATGGTGCCACCTCCCCGGCGGCGCTGGTGACGACATCGCGGAAACTGGCCGAGGCCACGGCCCGCGAAGTGGACCGCTGGCTGGAGACCTGGCCCACCGCGGACATTGCCGGGCAGGCGTGGCGTGACTACGGCAGCATCACGCTGTGCGACTCCGACGAAGACATGGTTCGGGAGGCGGACGCTTTCGCCCCCGAGCACCTGGAGGTCCAGACCCGCGACCCCGAGTGGTTCCTGGAGCGCCTCACCAACTACGGAACCCTCTTCCTTGGCCGGCATGCCACCGTGGTCTACTCCGACAAGTCCATCGGCACCAACCACGTGCTGCCCACCGCCGGCGCGGCACGCTACACCGGCGGCCTGTGGGTCGGGAAGTTCCTCAAGACCGTCACGTACCAGCGAGTCACGGCCGAGGGCTCGCACCGGTTGGTGCCGGCGGCAGAGGCCATCTCCGAGGCCGAGCACATGCAGGGGCACGCCATCACGGCCCGGCTCAGACTCGACCCACGTCGCTTCGACGACGTGCCGGGAGAGGGATAGATCTGCCAGGAGTCGTCCTTGAGCTCATCGACGCTGGCGGACAAGGTAGCCGTCGTCACCGGAGCCGGGCGCGGCATCGGGCGGGCGATCGCGGTCGCGCTGGCCCGGGAAGGGGCCGACGTGGCACTGGCGGCCCGTAGCGAAGCCGCCTTGGCGGAAACCCGCGCCCTTGTGGAAGGGCTTGGCCGACGAGCGCTCGTGGCGATAACGGACATCTGCGACGCCGCCGGCGTCGAGGAGTCGGCACGGAAAATCCTGGAACACTTCGGGCGCGTGGACCTGCTCGTCAACAACAGCGGCGTCGGAGGACCTTCCGCCGTCCTTTGGGAAACCGATCCGTCGGCCTGGGAATCGACCTTCACCGTCAACGTCACCGGCACCTTCCTCTGCTGCCGGGCGTTCCTGCCGTCCATGATCGAACGCCGGTCGGGGGTGGTGGTGATCATCGGCTCCATGACCGGCAAGCGGCCACTGTGGGGAAGGACGCCCTACGCCGCCAGCAAGCTGGCCCTCGTGGGCCTGACACGGACACTGGCGCTGGAAACAGGGCCCTACGGCGTACGCGTAAACCTCATCTCTCCAGGTGCGGTGGAAGGAGAACGCATGGAGTGGGTGATGCGGAAGCAGGCGGAGGGACGGGGCATCCGCGTCGGCGAGGTACGGGCCGAACTGGCGGGAGGCTCGCCGCTCAACCGTCTCGTGGAACCCGACGAGATAGCGGCGGCCGTGGTGTTCCTGGCGTCCGATGGGGCGCGGTCGATTACGGGTGAGGACATGAACGTATCTGCGGGACTGGTGATGTATTAGGGGCCTGCGCTGCCGCAGCCCTCTGTTTTTCCCCACGCACAACAAGAATGCAAAGGAGGTGTTCGATGGCTCGTCTGGTCGATTTGTCGGTAGAGATCTATCAAGGGATGAACGTCTATCCCGGTCACCTGAAGACCGTCATCTTCCAGCACGCCACCCACGAGGAAACCCGGCAGCGATTCGAAGGCGGCTTCTCGTTTCAGACCACCGGCATCCTGCTGAACGACAACGGGCCGACCCACGTGGATTCCTTCAGCCACCTGGACCCGAGGCCCGGGGCCGCCACCATCGACCAGATGCCCCTGGATCTGTTCTACGGCCCGGCCCTCTGCATCGACGTCTCCGACAAGGAGCCTTGCACCGACATCATGCCCGAGGAGCTGGATGCCGCGGTGGAGAAGTCCGGACAGGAACTCCGGAAGGGCGACATCCTGCTGCTCCACACCGGCACGTACGACCGCTACAAGGGTCGGCCGGAGTACCTCACGACCTTTCCGGGACTGGGCGAGGAAGGCAGCATGTGGTTGGTGGAGAAAGGCGTCAAGACCTTCGGAGTGGACACGCCGACCCCTGACAACCCCATCAGCAAGACTTATCCGTGCCACATGATGTGCCGTTTCCACCACATCACGCACTACGAGAACCTGGCGCTGACCGAAGTGTCGGGCAAGCGCTTCACGTTCATCGGGTTCCCGCTACGGCTGCGCGGTTCGCATGGCGGGCCGACCCGGGCGGTGGCGCTCATGGATGACTGAGCCTCAAGGCCCATTCAACAGATCTCGGAATTGTAGAGATTGGGCGGGCGCCGACCCTCCATGACGGCAATGATATTCTCCGCCACGACAAGGGCCATCCCTTCCCGGGTTTCGGGCACCGCGCTCCCAAGGTGGGGCGTCAGCACGGCATTGCCGCACTCCTTCAGGTCCGGATGAACCTCGGGCTCGTGTTCGTACACGTCCAGCCCCGCACCGGCGATGACCTGCTCTCGCAGAGCCGCGGCCAGCGCGGCTTCGTCCACCAGAGGCCCGCGCGCGGTGTTGATGAGGCAAGCCGTGGTTTTCATGGTCCGCAACTCCACGGCGCCGATGAGGTGATGGGTCTCGGGGGTGCTGGTGGCGTTGAGGGAAACGAAATCGGCGCACTTGAGCAACTCCTTCAGGGAAACGTACTGTACGCCGAGTTCTTCCTCGCTCCGCGGGTCCAGGCGGCTCCGCTTGGTGTACAATACGCGCATGTCGAAACCTCGGGCGCGCCGTGCCATGGCCTTGCCGATACGTCCCAGTCCGACAATCCCCAGAGTCTTGCCGTAAACCCCTTGCCCCACCAGACGCATGGACTGGGACCCTGGGAAGATTCCCTCCCGAAGCGTGCGATCCCCCAGAGCGATGTTCCGGGCCGCCGCCACCATGAGCCCCCAGGCCAAGTCCGCTGTCTCTTCCGTTGCCATCGGCGGGATGGTCGTCACTGGAATCCTCCGGGCCGTGGCCTCGGCCACGTCGATGTTCGCGGGAATGATGGCCATGCTCGCGATCATCTTGAGTGCCGGATTGGCGACGATGACGTCCCGATCCACGGTGTCGTGCAACAGGCAGAAGAGGTAGTCGGACCGGGCCACGGCCACCGCCAACTCGGCGGCGGTCATGATATGGGCCGAGTCATGATTGAGTTGTACGTCCCCGTGGCTTTGCAACAGGCTCAACGCCTTGTCGGGGATGGGTTGCGTGACGAATATCCTCGGCATGCGCTCTGCTCCCGGCCGCAGCCATTCCGTATAAACCGGTTACCAGACTGCGGCGAAGGCTGCGAGGAGGAGTGCGCCGTGGCGCTCGATGGACCCTTGGTGTGGAAGAGCATGCGTTCGCTGGAGAATCGTGAACTCGAAGGGGCTGGGTTCAAAAAGGAGACACCCGAATGCATCGAGTTGGAATCGTGGGCTTGGGGCTCTTGGGGACAGCGGTGGCTTCCCGCCTTCTGAAAGGTGGCGTCGAGGTGGCAGGCTACGACATTCGTGCGGAGCAGGCCGACGCGCTGGCCTCCGCCGGACTGCGGACCGCGGAGAGCACGGCCCATGTCTGTGACGGCGCGGACGCGGTATTCACCATCTTGCCGACACTCGACGGCGTAGAAGAAGTCCTTTGCGGTCCGGGCGGGGTTCTGGACAGCGCTCCCAAGGGCGCAGTCGTCATCCAGATGAGCACCATCTCCCCCCAACGGGCGCGTCGCACGGGGGAAGCCGCGGCGGCCCGGGGTTACGGCTTTCTCGATGCGCCCATCAGCGGGACCAGCACCATGGTGGCGTCCGGCGACTGCGTGGTGCTGGCAGGCGGCGATTCGGTCCACCTGGAAACCTGCCGGCCGCTGTTCGCCGCCATCGCGCGCCGGACGGTCCACATGGGAGGGGTTGGCATGGCCTCCCTCGCGAAGCTCGCCACCAACCTGCTGGTGGCTCTCAATACCGCGGCCATCGCCGAGGCCCTGCTGCTCGGCGCCAGAGGCGGACTCGACATGAGAACGCTGCTCGACGCATGGGAAGGCACGGCCGCCGACTCACGCATGATGGAAGCCAGGGGACCCCTCATGGCCGAGGGCCGTTATCCTCCCCAGATGAAGCTCGACCTGTTCATGAAGGACTTGCACCTCATGCTGGACGAGGGTCGCCAACTCCATGTCCCCCTCCCGCTCACCGAAGCTGCGGAGCAGCTCTATGCCGCCGCTGCCGGCGCTGGCCGGGGTTCCGAGGACCTCGCGTCGGTGATGACCGCGTTGGAGGCGCTCGCCAGCCCGTCGTCCTGAAACCTTGCGCCAACCGCCGTTGCAACCCGCAGTCGACGTGTAGTAGTTTTCCTATACTGCATTCCTTCGGAACCTCTTCCCATGCCACGCCACACCGTCGCCGTCACGGACCATCTGTTCCCGTCCATGGACGACGAAGCCCGGATGTTTCGCGCGATGGACGCCGAACTGATCATCGGCCAGTGCAAGGACGAGAACGACGTCATCACCCTCTGCCGCCGGGCGGACGCCATCCTCAACACCTATGTGAGGATGACGTCCAGGGTCATCGAGAGCCTGGAACGTTGCAAGGTCATCGTCCGCTTCGGCATCGGTTATGACAACGTGGACGTGGAAACCGCCACTCGATGTGGGGTCATGGTGGCCAATACGACGGAGTACTGCATCGACGAGGTGGCGGACCAGGCCATGGCGATGCTGCTGGCCTGTGGCCGGGGGCTCTTCCCGGCGGGCCGCGTTGCCCGGGGCCGCACCTGGGATCTTTCGAGGATGCCGGCTCTGCGACGGCTTCGTGGCCAGGTCCTCGGGCTCGTGGGGATCGGACAGATCGGCAAGGCGGTGGCGGCCAGGGCCCATGGCTTCGGACTCAAGGTTCTGGCCAGCGACCCGCACGTGGACGAGGCCGCGGCACGGGCTCTGGGTATGGAGAAGGTGGACCTTGATGCACTGCTGGCAGCGTCGGACTACGTGTCCGTACACGTGCCGCTGGTGCCGGCCACGGAAGGCATGATGAACGCCGACGTATTCGCGAGGATGAAGCCCACGGCCTTCCTCATCAACGTTGCCCGGGGCAGGATCGTGAACCAGGCCGACCTGGTGCGGGCCTTGCAGCACGGAGACATTGCCGGGGCCGGGCTGGATGTGTTGGAACAGGAACCGCCGGAGGCGGGCGACGTCGTCACCACCCTCGACAACGTCGTCCTCACGCCCCACTCCGCCTGGTACTCGGAAGAGGCACGGGTGGAAATGCGTCGGCGCGCCGTGGGACAGGTGGTCCGCGTGCTCAAGGGAGAGTTGCCCTGCTCGCTGATCAACCGCGAGGTGGTTCCGTCAAACCGGCCGTAGAGCCCGCCGTTGCCGCATTCGAAAGGAGTCTTTCATGGTCACCCGTTCCACATCGAGCTTCGGTCTGGTGGGAACCGATTGGCAGCAGCGCATCAACTGGAACCGTCTGCGCGAGTATCGCCTGAACCGGGCTCGGGACGCCATGAAGAGCGCCGGGCTCGGGGCCATGCTCCTGATGTATGACGAGAACGTCCGCTATGTGACCAGCACCGTGACACCCGGCTGGTGCCGCCTCAAGCCGGGCCTGCGCTATGCCCTGTTGTGCGACGGCGCGGAGCCGGTGCTCTTCGAGCAAGGCGACATCGGCACGCAGATCAACCGGCATTGCCCGTGGATCCCCAAGGACAACGTGCGCTACGCCTATTCGTGGATCAAGGGTGCCGTGGGGGGAGCGGCGGAACAGCAAGTGACCAAGTTCACCCGTGCGATCCTGGACGAAATGAAGAAGTACGGCGTGGACAAGGCGCCGCTGGGCGTCGACTTCATCGACCTCAACATGATCAACGCCTTCAACGCCCACGGCATCCAGTGGATCGACGGCATGTCGCCCATGGTCTCGGCCCGCGCCATCAAGAACATCGACGAGCTGGAGGCCATGCGCATCGTCGCGGCTATCTGCGACGCCTGCCATACCGCCATCTCCCACTTTCTCATCGCGGGAATGCAGGAACATCAGATCACGGCGTTTGCCATGGAGTTTCTCTACAACATCCCCGGCATCGAGGACGTCGAGGACATCATCGTTTCGTCGGGACCCAACAGTTGGCCCAACTGGCGGCACTTCTCCGACCGCATCATCCAGCCCGGCGACCTGGTCATCATCGACATGGCCGCGGTGACCTGGAACGGCTACAAGAGCTGCATGTACCGGACCTACTGTGTCGGCAAGAAGCCCACGGACGAGCAGAGGAAATATTACGACCTCGCCTTCGATTGGCTCTACAAGGCCATCGACAAGGTGCGGCCGGGCGCCACTACCAAAGACATCGCCGGGGTGTGGCCCTCGGCCAAGGACACCTGGGGCTACGAGGAAGAGGACCAGGCGGCCGCCAATCTGTGGGGGCATGGTCTCGGTCTGGCACAGTACGACACCCCGGTCGTGTCGCGCATCTACTCCCTGGACCACCCGGTGGTGATCGAGCCGGGCATGAGCTTCGCTCTGGAAACCCAGCACGGCAAGCCGCTCCAGTGGGGTGTCCGGCTGGAGGAGATGCTGGTGGTGACGGAGGAGGGGCCTCAGGTCACCACGCAGTTTCCCATCGAAGAGATTACCGTCGTCGGTTGACGGTGTACGCGCACGCGTGCCTCTCTGTAATCGTCCCGCGCGGTTGCCTCCCGCAGCGGCGTTCGCGTCCTCGGAAACGGTCGTGTCGATGACGGCCTGCCCTTGCAAAATGGCGCCGTGCGCATTAAGAGTTGGCCCTTGAGTCAGGCCGCCCGCACGGGCGGGAGCGTCGACCGGGGCACTTGGTCACCCGTCGGTTACCCCTCGGTCCTCCTCTTGCCGGGGGCATTTTATTACTCGCAGAAGGAGCGCGACATGTTGACGAGAAAGGAAAGGGTCGACACCTTTGACGACTGGGTGGATGCCTTTCATCAGTGGCACGACGACATCGGTTACCCGACGGAACTCATCGGCGGGGACTACAGCTTCGAGACGAAGCTCGAGGACGTGGAGAGCAACGAGATCGAGTTCGGCGAATATGCCGGGCGGCCCAAGTGGGAGAAGGTGACGGACATCCCCGACCAGCGGATTCAGGATGCGCTCGCCCATCTCATCGAATTCCAGGGGGACACCGAGTTCGCTTCCGTGGAGCAGCAGACCAATCTGATCGAGCGCGCCCCCACCGAGGTGGACCTGAAGAATCTGATCCGCATCAACCGTGAAGAGATGCGCCACGGCTGGCAGATGGCGTACGTGCTGGTGACCCAGTTCGGCGATTCGGGCAAGCGCCAGTCCCGGAGGCTGCTGGAGCGGCGGGCCTCCGAGGGTACGCGGCTGCTGGATTCGTTCAACCAGCCCGTGCGCAACTGGCTGGACTTCTTCACCTACACGAGCTTCATCGACCGCGACGGCAAGTATCAGCTCAACATGCTCAGCCGCAGCGCCTTCGCACCGCTCGGCCGCAGCACCCTGCCCATGCTGAAGGAGGAGGCGTACCACCTGGCCCAGGGCAACATCGGTCTCATGCGCATCGTCAAGGCCGGCAAGATCCCCATGACCACCATCCAGAAGTACTTCAACAAGTGGATCTCCACCGCCTACGACCTGTTCGGCCAGGACGAATCCAGTTCCGCCCACTGGGCCTATGTCTGGGGCCTGAAAGGACGCTACGACGAGCACCTGTTCGACGAGCCGGCGGACATGGAGCGGCTGAACGAGTTGTCACGGGCGACCTTTTTCAAGGAGGTGCAGGCCCTGGTGGACGCCTTGAACCACAACATCCCCGGCGACCAGCCCCGCTTGACCATTCCCAGCGACAAGTTCCGGCGTTACATCGGCAACCACGCCGGCAAACCCTACAGCGTCACCGGCGAACTGCTCGCCGAAGAGGACTACGAGAGGCACCTGGCGGAGGTGCTGCCCTGGGAGGCCGACGACGCATACGTCATCGGCCTGGAAAAGGAGGGGGGCTGGATCCTCGATCCGAGGTGATGCGCGAAACGTTGGCGCGGGCTCACGGCGCCACATCAAGCCCGTAGGCCCGCGCCATCACCATGATGGGGTGCACCGGTTTTCTGCCGGTGCCCTGCTCCACCTGCACCGCCGACAGCGGACAGTCCGTCACCGTACAGGCGTCCTCGGGCCGCATGAACTTGAACAGCGGCCGCCCCACCTGCATCGACGCCTCGAAGTTCTCCTTCTTGACACTCCAGGTTCCGTCGTGCCCGCTGCAGCACTGCATGCGGGAGACCTCGGCGTCGGGGATGAGCTGCATCAGCTCCTGGGCCTTGAAGCCGATGTCCTGCGCCTTGAGATGACACGGCTGATGATAGCGGATCTTGCCGGCCGTCCGTGAAAAGTTCACGTCCAGCCTGCCGGCCTCGTGGAGCTTCATCAGGTACTCCGACAGGTCGAGGGTGTTCTCCGCCACCAGCCGGGTGTCGTCGGTGGGCAGCATGCGCGGATAGTCCTGCTTGAGCATGTAACTGCAACTCGCCGTGGGCACCACGATCCGGTAGCCCTGGCGGACGACATCACTCAGGCTCCTGACATTGGCCTCGATCTTCTTCACCGCCTCGTCCAGAAGCCCCACGTCGATGAACGGCATGCCGCAGCACTGCTGCTCGGGAACGGCGCAATCGACACCGTTCTTTTCCAGGACACCCACCGCTGCCTTGCCGATGTCGGGTTCGTTGTAGTTGACGGTGCAGGTGTAGAACAGGGCCACCTTCTCCTCACCCTTGCCCCTGGCGGCTGCCGGGCGCTTGCGGTGCCACTTGGCGAAGGTCTGCGCATGATAGGTGGGCAGCAACCGGTCGCGATGCACACCCAGGTACTTCTCCATCAGGCGGCGCACAAGGGGAGTCCGGTTGGCCCAGTTGACCAGGGGCGCTACCCGGCTCGCCCACCTTCCGGCCCGGTCCGTGTCTCCCATCAGCCTGTCGGCAAAACCGACCCCCTCGTTCCTGGCCTCGACGAGGGTGGCGCGCATCATGGTCCTGGGAAAATCGATGTCCCATTCGTGGGGCGGCACATACGGACAGATGGGGTCACAGAGCTTGCACTGATAGCACTGGTCCACCACCCGCTTCATCTGCTCGTCCTTGAGGGAAGTCGCGTCGCCGAAGTTCTCGTCCATCATCTGGAACAGGCTCACGAAGGACGGACAGAGCGTGTGGCACAGCGTGCAGCCGTAGCAGACGTCGAACACCCGCTCCAGTTCCGTGCGCAGGGCTCCCTTGTCCCAGAACGCCGGTGTCTTGGGCTCAAAGCTCATGGGTGTGATTTCCTCCTCGGCGTTGGTGTCCCGGTGGTGCGAGACGTGATCTTAGGGTTTTCGTCCGCGAAAAGTAAGGGGCCAAGAGCAAGAGGCCTCCAGGAGAACGGCACGAGGTGAGCACCCCTCTATGCGGGGCGGGAATCGAGTTGCTGCTTGAGGATGCGGAAGATCAGCCCGTAGAAGCGGCAACAGGACGGCAGGGTCGTGGTCACGAATTCGCGGACCGAGCGCACGGAAAGGCTTGCATCGACGTGGCTGACCACTTTCAGGATGGCCACGTGGCCCCGGCTCGAGTCCGGCAGCGCGTGCGCCAGCCGCAGGCTCTCGGTGGAGGGGATCAGGGGGTCCGTGTCGCCGTGGCCGATGAGCAGCCGCGCCCGGACGCGCGGGACGATGGTGCGCAGCGAAAGCCCTTCCAGATAGGTCCGCACGTTGGACTCGGTGGCGTCCATCAGGCTCTGGACCCGCTCCGGGTCCCGGTTGCGAATCAGGTCGTACACGGCGTGTCCACCTTTCAGGAGAGGGTCCGGCGAGAACGCCGGCGCCTCTCCTTCCCCGGTGCCCCCCTGGGCCTCCCGTTCGATGGCATCCACCACGGCGGCGAGCAGCCGCCGGTCTTCCTCTCCCGTCACGTGGAGCAGGAGGTTCTTGATGAAGACGTAGCGGGCATAGGCCTCCGGCGGCTGCACATGCCGGTGCCCTCGATACTCATCCTGGCCGGTGGTCAGGTAGCGGACCACGTTGACGGTGTCGTAGTAGCCGCCGAAGGAGACCACGAACTTCACCCGTTCCCGGATGGACGGGTCGGCCGCGGCCTTGAGGATCGGTCCCACAGCAAAGCTGATCCCGAACAGACCCGCGCGGGTCTCGTCCACCTCCGCCATCGAGAGCAGGAAGCGAAAGGCCTTCACGATGGCATCGGACTCCCCCATCTCCAGACGCAGGGATTTGAGAGCATCGAAATCGGGCACCAGGACGGCGAATCCGCATGCGGCCAGTTCGGTTGCAAGCGCCACCAGACGCGGGTCGTCCTTGCCGGTTTCGAGCACGCCGTGGGTGATGAGCATGCTGGCGCGCGGCCCGCCGTCCGGCATGGCGTAGAGGTCGGCGGCCATCTGACGGTCGCCGACCGGGATGGTGAGGGTACGCACGGCCGGCCCGCGCCGGAGCCAACGCCGCATAAGCGTCCTGAAACCCTCGCCGGCCAACAGATGGAGCAACAGCGCCAAGCTCAAGACCGCGATCCGGACGTAAGAAAGGATGAACAAGGGAAAGGATGAACAAGGGCGGGCTCCCGCCGGTGTGGACGATGGCGGCGGCGAGCCCCTGAACCCGGTGAACTCCCGCAGCCGGCGCCGCGGGAAGCCTTGCCGATCTTCCCGCCGGCCTGCCCGGGAAGTACCGCTAAGGATGCGCGGCGGCGCCCTCCGGAGAAAGGTTGATGTGGTGGTGCGACTTGGACACCGGGCCGATGCCCCTGGCGAGGGTGGTCCAGTGCTCACCTTCGTCCTCGCTGTAGAAGACATCGCCGTCGGTGGTGCCGGCGAAGATGGCATAGCCGCCGTTCCACGCGTCCATGCACATGCCCTCGATGTTGGCACGGATGTGCTCGGGCAGGCCCTCGCCCAGGATGTCCCAGGTCTCGCCGCCGTCACGGCTGCGCGCCACCCGCGCGTCCGCGGTGTGGAGCTTGCGCCAGGTTCCCGGACCGGTCCTGGCACCGGCCACGAACAGCAGCCTGGGGTCCTGCGGGTGGACGAAGAACGGGTCGACATAGCCGATGCGGAAGTCCCGCGGCGTCATGCTCTTCCAGGTGGCGCCGCCGTCGCCGCTCACACAGAAACCCGCCGTGACCTCCGGTCCGCAGTTGGTGGTGGGCGCCGTGCCGTAGAGCTTGTCCGGGTCGTTGGCGGGGATGAACACCCGGTGCGCGTCCGGGTTGATGTTCGGGACGGTGGTCCAGGTCCGGCCGCCGTCGGTGGTGCGCAGGAAGCCGCCCACCTCCACCGCCACGTGAATGATGTCGGGATCGGCGGGATGGAAGGTGATGCTCTTGGCGTGGGCCTGATGCGGCGCCGCCGGGAAGGTCCACTTCTCGACCCCGGGCACCTGGCGCAGCCCCGGCAGTTCGGTCCAGCGCCTGCCGAGATCATCGGTGTAGTAGAGATGCGCGGGCTGCGTGCCGGCGTAGACCCTGGGTTTGCCGTCCACCCGCTGGGTGGCCAGCGCGTAGACCTCCTTGTCGCCGATGCCGTGGTCCCGCTTTTCCCAGGTGCGGCCGTGATCCTCGCTGACGTGGACCTCGCGGTCGTAGGTGCCGGCGAAGAGCGTGCCGGTGGCCGGCTCGAACACCACCGCACTGACATGCTTCCCGGGCAGGTGCACGCCGTCCTGCCGCCACGAACCGTTGGCCCGGCGGAACGAGAACACCCCGTCGACGGTACCGACCAACAGCCGGTCGCAGGCGGTTTCGCCCTGGGTCAACAACTGGCCGCCAGGGGATAGACAGACGTACATGGGCAAGTCCTCCTTCGTGCTGAATCGGCTTCCACTCTACTGAAGCTGCCGCCAGCACGTCAAGGTACACGGCGCGGGCGGGGTTGAATTTCCCGCCGCCTTCCATTAGCTCTTTCAGCGAACAGGGACGCCGGACGACGCCGCTGCGCCGCTCCGGAGTCGATTCCGACAAACATCCTGAAGGGGGGAATCATTCATGTACGAGACCGACCAATACGAGGGCATGCTGGCCGAGACCATCACCATCCAGGGACACAACGGCGATACCATCAACGCCTACTATGCGCGGCCGCTGGGCAAGGGTCCGTTCCCGGGGGTGGTGGCGATCCACCATATGCCCGGCTGGGACGAGTGGTATCGGGAAGCCACCCGCAAGCTGGCGCACCACGGCTTCGCCACCATCTCGCCCAATCTCTACTTTCGCGCCGGCCACGGCACGCCGGAGGACGTGGCCGCCAAGGTTCGAGCCGACGGCGGCGTGGCCGACGACCAGGTGGTGGGCGACCTGGCGGGCGCCATGAACCATCTGCGCTCCCTGCCCTACCACAATGGCAAGGTGGGGATCTGGGGCACCTGCTCGGGCGGGCGCCACGCCTTTCTGACCGCCTGCCGCGCCCCGGGATTCGACGCGGTGGTGGAATGCTGGGGAGGGCGCGTGGTGGCGAGCGGGGACGCCCTGACCGAGAAGCAGCCCGTGGCCCCCATCGACTATACCGCGGACCTGCCGTGCCCGATGCTGGGTATCTTCGGCAACGACGACAAGAGCCCGACGCCGGAACAGGTGGACCAGCACGAGGCCGAACTCAAGAAGCACGGCAAGAACTATGAGTTCCATCGCTACGACGGCGCCGGCCACGGCTTCTTCTACCACGACCGCCCCGCCTACCGGCAGGAGCAGGCGGTGGACGGCTGGAAGAAGCTCCTGGATTTTTTCGGCAGGCAGCTCGGGTAGCCGCCGGCCGGGAAGCCCGGAGGCATCCCGGATGTATCCCGGATGTGTAGAGACACGGTCGAGACACGACCGCGGACACTCAGGGACACCTCCGGGCGCGTCCTCATCGGAGAACACGAAAGGAAACGACCATGTGCACGATGATCGCCAGAAAGGTCGTGATGGAGGGCAGCGGCAAGACCTCGGAGGACTGGTTCAAGGTGGACCAGGCCAACGTCGCCTATGACCACCCCTACCACGTCTTCCGCGAGCATTCCCTCAACATCGACTTCGTCAACGAAGCCGAGGGGCCCGGCGCTCGCGTGGCAGTGGAACTGAGCGTCGATTCGGCCCGGAAGCTGGTGGACACCATCCTCAATGTGCTGAACGAGGCGGAACAGGGAGGCTGGATCGACGAGAACGAAGGCCCCGAGATCCACATGCCCGCGGTCAAGAGTTCGGGAACGCTTTAGTTCGGGAACACGGTAGCCCGGTTCAGCGCGCGAACGCTTCGTCCGGGGGGTCGGCCTCCAGGCCCCGCAGGAGGCCGACCCCCCGGAGCCTGCCCCCATCCCCCACCGCGCCGCTACGGACTCCGCACCGGCGCGGTGGCGACCTCACTCACCGGCACCCCATAGAAATCGGCGGCATTCCGGCAAAGGATACGGCGCTTGTTCTCGCCGGTGAGGTCGTCTCGTCTGCGCAGCTTCTCGACCGAGTGGGGCCAGTCCGTGTCCCAGTGGGGGTTGTCGGAGGAGTAAAGCAGGCAGCGGTCGCCAATGTGGCGGATGGCGTCCGGGATGGTGAGTTCCTCGCACTCCACGCCGAAGTAGCACCGGCCGCTCTTCACATACTCGCTGGGCGGCCGCGTGCACAGCGGCGCCTCCACGTCGCCGCGCTTCTCCCACTCTTCATCAAGCCGGTCCATCCAGTACGGCACCCAGCCGGCGCCCGACTCCAGGAACCCGACCTTCAGCCCGGGATAGCGCTCCAGCACGCCGCCGAAGATGAGCTGGGTCATGGCGATCATCTGCTCGAACGGATGGGTCACGGCATGGATCGCCAGGAACTTGTCGAAGCGGTCCGTACCGGCCGCATCGCGCGGCTGGCTGTGTACGGCGATGGGCACGTCCAATCGTTCCACCGCGGCATAGAAGGGGTCCAGTTCCCGGTCCGAGAGCTTGCGCCAAGCCACATAGGTGGGCACCTGCACCGCCACCATGCCCAATTCCACCAGCCGCTCGAGCTCCTCCACCGCACTCGCCACTTCCTGCAGGGCAACGATGCCCACGCCCTTGATGCGGTCCGGCGCGGCACCGCAGAACTCGTGCAGCCACTGGTTGTACGCCGAGGACAACACCCGCGCCCGGGCCGGGTCGCGCACGTTGCCGATGCCCAACCCCGCGGTCGGAAAAAGCACCGCCGTGTCGATGCCCTCCGCGTCGATATCCGACAGCTGCCGCTCGGGATCCGCCACCCGATGCCCCATGCGCCCCAGATTCCGGTCCCAGCCGTCGTGGGGAAACAGCTCGCGGGCCGAGCGGTAGGGTTCGGGGATCCGCTCCCGGTAGGCGGTCATGGGCTCGGTCAGGTGGCCATCCGCGTCAATGACAGGATATCCGATCATTTCCTGCAACTCCCTCCTGCCGCCGGCTCCCTCTTCACCGGTTCCCTCTTGCCGCCGGCCGTCCCCTACAGCCCGTAGAACCGCCGCGGATTGTCGTCGACGATCCGGGCATGCATCGCATCACTGATGCCGCCGGTCTCCTTGAGCGACGTGAGGGCCTCCAACTCCGTGGAGGAATCGGCGTGTCCGTAGTCCGTGCCGATCATCAGCGCACCCTCGCCGGCCTGTCGCAGCAGGTAGGGCACATCGTCACCGATCTGGCAGGTCACGAACAGGCTGTAGTCCCGCAGCAGGTCTTCCGGCAGCTTGTGGTCCACCGTGTCCAGCCGGCGGCGCAATTCGTAGACCACCCAGGGGATCCACGATGCCGCGGTCTCGATGAAGCCGAACCGGAGCCCGGGAAAGGTCCGGGGCACCCCGGAACTCACCAACCGAAAGAAGGCGCCGACGTTGAAAATACGGTACTGGTTGAAGAACTCGCGGGTGCCGTCGGGATTCGCCATCATGTCCACGAGGTCGGCATTGCCGTTGGACTGGTGCAGGCCGATGCACATGTCCCGCTTCGAAGCCTCCTCGTAGATCGGGAAGAAGTACGGATCATCGACGCTGCGGCGGCCCTCCATGGGCCGCATGAAGATGCCGCAGGCGCCGTTCTCCCGGGCGAAGCGCAACTGGTCCAATGCGTCCGGCAGGCTGAGGAAAGGCAGCACGCACATCCAGCGCAGCCGCCCCCGGCCCTCCTTCCAGATGTCCGCGAGCCAGCGGTTGTAGGCACCGCAAAGAGCCACATCCACTTCCGGACGCTCGGTGCACGGGTCCAGGAAGATGCTCGTATAGAGCACCTGCACGTCGATGCCCAATTCATCCATGTGCGCCAGCCGCGCCCCCACATTGGCCACGTCGCGGGTTTCCCCGGAGGTCGTCATCTGCCGGCCGACCTGCCGCGACCGCTTCACCAGCGCCTCCTCCGTGAACGTGAACCGGAACAGGCCCCGGATCTGCCCGTCGATGACCCAGTTCTGCCGCTGCGTCCCGTCGTCGGGGTCGAAAAGGGCCGGCCGGTACTTCCGCTCCGAGGGCGCAAGATAGTCCCACGTGCGCGGGCTCTCGACAACATGCGCGTCAGCGTCTACCCATCCCACTGGATACCCTCCTTCCATGCTTCCGTGGAGTGCCCTGGAACACGCACCCGAGATTATCCGGGTCGAAACCGGACCGTCAACCGGATTCGGCCTGCTCGGCCGGCTCTTGCCGGCGGTTGGCCGGCGCCAGATGACGGTGGCTGAGGACCGCCCGGGGACCGAAAACCGTCCGGGAACCACCCGAGGATCGCTTTCACGAACCGCGCCCAGCGCCCGGTCCCTGGCCCGGTTCCTGCCCTCGTCCCTGGCCTCGTCCTCGTCTTCATCCCTATCCTTATTCCTCTTGGCGCATCGTCAGGCCCCCGGCGCGGGATTCCCGCGTTGACCTCCCGACCGAATCCTGACATGCAGGAACACACCCGCCCATGACAGGCGTCGTGGACCCGGATACGGCCATTGCCACGGATGACACCCGTGGCCGCGCATGCAGGGACTTTCCGGTCCGGCTTTCCGGTCGGGGGCAGTCCTCGGTCGGGGGGAATCTTCGCTCCGGGAGCAGTCTTCGCTTCCTGGAATTATCCGGTCCGGGGATTTCTTCGATCCGGAACCATGAACCCGACACGACTCCCGGCCCTTGAGACCCGCATGCCGGCGAAATCGGTGGCGTGAAATGGGTGGCGTAATTGGGCGAGGAGATGCATTGAAACAAGGTCCGGCGCATTGAAGCAAGGTCCGGCGCATTGAAGCAAGGCAAGATGCATTGAAACAGAGTGTGGCGCGTGCATGGAGGGCAGCAATCCTGGCGTGGCCAGCCGCCACCCGCTGCGCCCAGTCGTGCGATGCGTTCATGGAGGACAGCAATGAGCAGCAAGGACATCGCTTTCGTCGACACGACCCTGCGTGACGGGCACCAGAGCCTGTGGGCGGAGAACATGACCACGGGCATGATGCTGCCGGTGGCCGAGCAGATGGACCGGGCCGGCTTCGAGGCCATGGAACTGATCTCCGGCTCGCACCTCAAGAAGTGCGTGCGGGAGCTCAAGGAGGATCCTTGGGAGCGGGTCCGTCTGGTGGCCCGGCGCATCTCCGAGACGCCGCTCCGGGTCATCGCCGGCCGCGTCAACACGTTCGAGTTCAACCCGCTGTGCATGTACCGCCTGTTCATGGAGCGCATGGCCGCCAACGGCATCCGGGAGGCGCGCATCTCCGAGGAATGGAACGATGCCGCCGGGTGGAAGCGCAAGGTGGAGGTGTCGCGGGAGGTGGGCATCAAGCCCATCATCAACATGATCTACTCGGTATCGCCCAAGCACACCGATGCGTACTTTGCCCGGAAGACCCGCGAGGCCGCCGCCCTCGACGTACCGATCATCTGCCTGAAGGACCCCGGCGGCCTGCTGACGCCGGAGCGCATGCGAACGCTGGTGCCGGTGATGTTCGAGAACTGCAACGGCATCCCCATCGAACTCCACACCCACTGCACCACCGGTCTGGGGCCGCTGTGTTGCCTGGAAGCCATGGACCTGGGGATCCGGAGCGTCAATACCGCGGTGCCTCCGCTGGCCGACAGCTCCTCCAATCCCTCGGTCTTCAACGTCGCGCGCAACGCCCGGGCGTTGGGCTACAACCCGCTCGTGGACGAGTCCGTGCTGGAGCCCGTCTCCGAGCATTTCATGACCATCGCCAGGCGCGAGGGATTTCCCATCGGCCGGCCCGTGGAATACGACTACGCCCAGTACCAGCACCAGGTGCCGGGCGGCATGCGGTCCAACCTCCAGCACCAGCTCGACAAGGTGCGGCTGGGAGACCGGTTCCCGCAGGCCCTCGAAGAATCCATCCGGGTGCGCGCCGAGTTCGGCTATCCCATCATGGTGACGCCGCTGTCCCAGTTCGTGGGCAGCCAGGCGGCGCTGAACGTGATCGTGGGGGACCGCTACCGGGAGGTCACCGACCAGGTGATCCGCTATGCCCTGGGGCGGGCCGGAGAGGAAGGCGGGCGGCTCATGGATCCCGATGTCAAGGACAAGATCCTCGACCGGCCCCGGGCCAGGGAAATCGCCGCACAGGAACCCGAGGAGACGCCCCTCTCCGAAATGCGCGCCAAGCTCGGCGGCGACGGCGTGTCCGACGAAGAATTGCTGCTGCGCTGGCTTCTGAGCGAAGCCGAGATCACCGAGATGCGCGCGGCCGCACCGCCCCGGGCCTACGCCAGCACCACCCGGCCGGTGGTGGCGCTGGTGGAGCAACTCACGCGGAGAGCCGACCTGGGCCACGTCCGCGTGGCCACGGGCGAGGTTTCCGTAACGCTGGACAGACGGTGAACCGGAACGGGCAGGAGGTGGCGGAGGAGTAGGGGAGTAGACAAGCAGGAGTAGACAAGTCGTAGAGAACAGGAGAATGGGAGAGACAGGCTGAGCGTCCCGACTGCCGGGGGGACGGCGGCCACTGGGGCGCTGGCAACTGTTCGGGCGTCGCCGGCGACATGCCAAGGGCCGGTTGCCATGACCGCACGACGAGGAGGCCGTCATCGCCACCCATAAACTCACCGCATTGCCGGCGTGGCAGGATCTCGCCGGCCACTACCGCAAGATCAGGGACGTGCACCTCCGCACGCTGTTCGCCCAGGACCATACCCGCGGCGAACGGTTCGCCGTCGAGGGGGCCGGGCTCTATCTCGACTACTCCAAGAACCGTATCACCGGCGAAACCCTGAGCCTGCTGCTGGAACTGGCCCGGGCCACCGGCCTGAAGGAACGCATCGACGCCATGTTCGGCGGCGACCGGATCAACGTCACCGAGGGGAGGCCGGTGCTGCATGTGGCGCTGCGGGCACCCCGCGGCCAGCGCATCCTGGTGGACGGAGAGGACGTGGTCGCCGGCGTGCACGCGGTGCTCGACCGAATGGCATCGTTCGCGGACCGGGTCCGCTCCGGCGAGTGGAAAGGATACACCGGGAAACGCATCCGCAACGTGGTCAATATCGGCATCGGCGGCTCCGACCTGGGACCGGTGATGGCCTGCGAGGCGCTCCGGCACTACAGCCAGCGGTCCCTCAACCTGGGCTTCGTCTCCAACGTCGACGCCACCGACTTCGCCGAGACCACCCGAGGCCTGGACCCCGCGGAAACCCTGTTCATCGTCAGCTCCAAGACCTTCACCACCCTGGAGACCTTGAAGAACGCCCACACGGCCCGTGAGTGGTGCCTCGGCGCACTCGAGGACGAGGCTGCCGTGGCCAGCCATTTCGTCGCCGTGTCCACCAACCACGAGGAGGTGCGGCGTTTCGGCATCGACACCGACAACATGTTCGGCTTCTGGGACTGGGTCGGCGGCCGCTATTCCTTCGACTCCGCCATCGGCCTGTCGTTGATGATCGGCGTCGGGCCGGCCAACTTCCGGGCCATGCTCGACGGCCTCCACGCCATGGACACGCACTTTCGCAGCGCCCCCTTCAAGGAAAACCTGCCCGTCCTGCTGGGCCTCCTGGGCATCTGGTACAACAACTTTTTCGGCGGCGAGACCCACTCCATCCTGCCCTACGACCAGTACCTGTGGCGCCTGAGCGCCTACTGCCAGCAACTCGACATGGAGAGCAACGGCAAACATGTAAACCTGGACGGCGAGGCCGTGGACTACCAGACCGGCCCGATCATCTGGGGACAGCCCGGCACCAACGGCCAGCACGCCTACTACCAGTTGATCCACCAGGGCACCCGGCTCATCCCGTGCGACTTCATCGGCTTCTGCCAATCCCTCAATCCCCTCGGCAACCACCACGACCTGCTGATGGCCAACCTCTTCGCCCAGACCGAAGCACTAGCCTTCGGCAAGACCGCAGAGGAAGCCGCCGCCGAAGGCATGCCGGCACACCAGGTGCCGCACCGGACCTTCGAGGGCAACCGCCCCACCAACACGATCCTGGCCCAGCGCCTGACCCCCGAAACACTCGGCAAGATCATCGGCCTCTACGAACACAAGGTCTTCGTCCAGGGCTCCATCTGGGGCATCAACTCCTTCGACCAATGGGGCGTCGAACTGGGCAAGGCCCTGGCCCAGCGCATCGTGCCGGAACTGGAAAGCACCGACGCACCGCCACTCCGCCACGACAGTTCCACCAATGCGTTGATCCGGCGCTACCGCCGGCTGCGGGGGTGAACGGAGGGGGCGGCTGAGCAGAGAGGGGTGAACAAAGAGGGAGGTGGAGTTGGAGCGGCGGGGTGGGGTGAGTGCGGACGCCCGGGCAAAGGTTGGTGAAGAGATGGCTTTGAAGGGGATCAGTTGTATAAACTGGCAAGAGATTGCGAATGGAGAAGCATGGGGGAGTTGGCGGCGTGTTGAGTCAGTCACGGACCTGCGGACTTTTGGCATGGGAGGCGATGCTGCTCACACGAATCGTCAGCCAACGAGCTGCCGTGCTGTCCGGGCTGCCGCTGCAACGTTTTCAAAACTCCTTCATTCATCCGTGCCCAACCCGTCCATCAGAGCCCCGGAACCCTTTGCCCAACGCCCCAACTCCTGCAGCGCACACTCCTTGAGATTCTGATGGATAGTGTTCCCAACATCGATGGGAGCCTCGAACTGATCGGCGAATTCCGCCGGCGCTTTCCGCTCTTTGACCGCGTCATCGGCCGGTTCGGCGAGGACGCGCCGAGCGAGCGCATACCGTGGTTTTTCGGTTTCATCCTTGCAGCCGCCGCCACGCCGGGCGCAGGAGCATGCTGCATCGTCCTCGACAAGACCCCGGGCACCACGGCCATCGCGGCGATTCTGGCAGGTCTCATGCGGCTCCAACGCGATTTTTCCAGCCTTGTCGAACGGTATGCTCGCACCGGGATGGAGCGCGGACAGCGTGTCAAAGTCAGACCCACGGACTTCGTGTACGAGTACGATGGCGTCTGGGAGGAGTATCCGGATTTCTTCAAACTGAAACTGCTCGGCGAGGATGCTTGGCGGAGTATTCCGCTCGCTGACGTGCTCA
Organism: uncultured Binatia bacterium (SeqCode); assembly: GCA_964291295.2. Classification (GTDB taxonomy): domain Bacteria; phylum Desulfobacterota; class Binatia; order UBA9968; family JAJDTQ01; genus JAJDTQ01. The sequence continues at coordinate 657,310 of OZ219754.1, forward strand.
GACTGGAACCAACGGATCGCTTTCGGCCAAAGGGAACGGGCGCATCCGATCTCTTTGCTTCCAAGCGCAGCCACCTCGATCGTCTGCTCGATCTCACGACCTGCGGAAACAACAGCCTTATCCAGAATACCGTGCTTGTACAGATGCCACGCGCCCACCTTGCGAGAATCGCCGACGCCACCGTACTCGCGCCAATGCATGCCAAGAAGTTTGCCCGTCTGTCCTGCTTCCTGCCTTGGGGCTTCATCGGACACGACGGTACTCTGAAGCCGAAAGATCCCTTGCAGGTCGTCGGGGAACCGCTCATTGCCGCGACAAGCGTACCCGAGGACTTGGCACTGGCTTCTTCGTCGGCGATCGCTGGCACGAGAATCGTACTCGCCGACGGAGCTCGCCGACTGGCACAAAACCTCCAGGCATTCGACGACATCGTCGACCGACAGCGGCTGGTCATCCTTGCATCGCCTGCAGAAAGCGAGGACTTCGAAATCCTCAGGGATCGCGGCTGCCCCGTATGGCGCATGTCAGCGGACGAAGTGCTGATAGGCGAGGCTCCCGCTGCCAAGCGAACACGCGCAAGCCTCGTCGGTGCCACACTACGGGCGGCCGAAATGCGACGCCACTGCAGCGTCGATACGATCGCCTGCAATGACGATGTCCTTCAGGCGGCAGCCGAGTCCCTGGAGCGAGTCGCGGAAATGACCGCAGACCGAGAGGAAGCGGTTGAGGTCACGGAAGCAGTGGGGCGGCTCTTCAGGATTTCTTCGATTTCAGTGAATGCTGTTTCGGCGTCGGAAAAGGTACCATCGATGATTTGCGAGCCGCCCGGGAACAGATGGCATCGCACTGGAGATGGCTGGAGCCTGGAGTTGCCGAAGAACTCCAACATGCCTTGAACGCCTTGGAACGTGCGGTCACCACAGGGTCCGGTGGCCAAAAGGCAACTGCGTTCCTGGACATCCTTTCCAACCACAATGGACAATGGGCTGTGGCGGCGAGAACGCCCCGGACCGCGGAACAGCTTCGGGATGGCCTGGACGCCCAGGGTTGCCGACCTCCGGTTCTGCCCATCTCAGTTGTCCGTCCGGAGCAAGAGTTTGACGGCATCATCGTACCGGCTTGGCCCAACGATCAAAGATTTACTCGCCTGAGACAGCTGTCGGTGACCCCGGACATCCGCATCCTCGCGTACCCCTTTGAGAGAAAATGGATCTTGTGCCACCAAGTCCGTGAACGCTCACGCGCCCGGTCAATCCGGCTGGAAACCGGGGCACTGTCTACCATTCTCGGAATTGAACCGCGGTTTCTCAACCCTTTGAACAGTGCCGGGAACAATGTTGATGATCCACCCGGGAAGGAAATTCCGCTCGACCTTCCGGTCTTCAGACTGGAGGAGCGTATCCTCCGCCGACAAATGACGCATCCGCCCCTTGCGTCGAGTGGCGAAGACAGCCGCCAAGCACAGCATGTCCGGTTCGTCGGCGGTTGCCATTCCCTTCTGACGGAGTGGTCAGGACTGCCAGTGCTGAATGACCTTATCGACACCAGCAAGGGTGACAATGCCAAGCTCACCTACGCAAGGGCATCACATCTGTCAAATGGCGACTTCGTGCTTTTCAGGGCCAGCGGAGACAAGGAATTCTTGCGACTGATTGCAGAAGAAAGCCTCGGAGCGCAGGAATATCAGCGTATCCGCGACGTCGCCGACCGCTGGAAGGTACCACTGCGCCGCCTTGGCCATGGTCCTGCAGCGATTCAACGATGGCTGGCGGACCATGGCCTTGAACGCACACCCTCAACTATTGCCGGATGGCTCGACAACCCAAACCGAATAGGACCCGGCAGCCATGACGACATCGAAACCATCGCGAAGGTGACCGGGGACACGGAACTCCTTTCCATCAAGGACGAGGTGCGGGAGGCCATCTCCCGGATCCGCGGCGCGCATCAGACCGCTGAATGCAGCTGACTCGGCTCATTCTCGGCGAACTCCATGGCAGGCTCAATGATCTGGACGACCAGCCAACACTGCTCGATTTCCATTACGGTCAGGCTTGGGTAGTCCAAGTGGAGTCTGTTGAGACAATGCAGCGGGTGTATCCCGCCAACCAGGTCAATCGGCTTCTTTGGGTCGCCGACCGCGCATTCTGAGGGAACATCACGGATGGCGAAGATGATCCCGGCGAGGATCGACGACGACCGCGTCAGCGCCGGTGAACGCCGCGTTTTCGGATTGCTCGAGAATGATCCTGCAACGGCCGAGTGGACCGTACTCCACTCACTGGGAATTGCACGCAGACCGACCGGCCCGTACGGCGAGATCGATTTTGTCATCATCATCCCGGGCGAGGGTATCATCTGCCTTGAAATCAAAGGCGGACGCATATCCTGCGAGGCGGGCGTATGGCGGACAACGGACCGCCACGGGAGCCTCGCGACACTCAAGAAGAGCCCCTTCCTCCAGGCCCGCGACTCGATGTTCGCACTGCGCAACGCGATAGTCCGTCACTTTGGGGAAGCCGCTCCAGAGGCCCGGTGTCCAATCGGGTGCGCTGTCGTTTTCCCGGACGTGCCCTGTCCACCACTTACGCCGGAGTTCGAGCGTTCGGATGCCATCGACTCCGGTGACCTGCGGAAACCGATATCCAAATCCATCATGCGTGTCGCACACCGCAGGCTCCGCGAATTCCAGTCATCCCACGGCGCCCCCTTGCTGACCGCTTCCGAGACAAGGGCCATAAGGAACTTCCTGCGGCCGGACTTCGAGTTGATCGTCGCGAAAGGCGTGTCGGTCGAACGCATCGAAGAGAAGTTGCTGCGCCTCACCGAAGAACAATACGCCAGACTGGACGAACTTGAGGCCAACCCTCGCTGCCTTTTCGAGGGGGCAGCCGGAACCGGCAAGACCCTGATTGCGTTGGAATACGCGCGCCGGGCAAACAGTAACGGATCGAAGGTGACCCTTCTCTGTTTCAATCGTCTGCTTGGAGAATGGTTGCAGGAACAGACAAGAGGCACCCGGATCACGGCCGGAACGTGGCATGGGATCGTCAAGCAGCTTGTTCTGGAGAGCAGCTTCGCAAACGAATTTCAGGAGGAAGAGCGAAAGGCACTACATGACGGCCATGCCGGAATATTATTTACGGAAACGTACCCCTTCTTTGCTGAACTCGCCCTGGAGGAACTGGGAACTTCGTTCGACGTTCTGGTGATGGACGAAGCCCAGGACCTTTCCAGCCAATACGCACTCGACATTCTCGACATTGCCCTGCTCGACGGGTTCGCTGGTGGCCGCTGGGCCATCTTCGGTGACTTCACGCACCAGGCGCTGTATGGCGGCACCGAAGATCCCGTTGCCGCTTTCTCCCGCCGCTGTGACCACTTCGTCCAAGCACGGTTGACGTTGAATTGCAGAAACACGCGACGGATCGCCGAGGAAACCGCGCTTGTGGCAGGCTTCGACGAGCCCCCATTCAGACTGGGTGACGAGATCGGGCTTCCCGTGGAATACAGGTATTGGAAAAAGCCTGCCAACCTCGTGGACTCGCTGACGAACTTGGTGGAGCGACTGGTCAAAGAGCAGATCCCCATCGGGGACGTGATCATCCTGTCGCCGCGCCGCCTGGAGAATTCAAGTCTTGCAGATGTAGAGCGTATCTCACGCTTTCCGCTTGTGGACATTTCTCGTGGCCCTGCCGACAAGCGGCACGCCCTCAAATTTTCAACCATTCATTCCTTCAAGGGCCTCGAAAGTCCAGTGGTCATCATCATAGACATCAATCAAGTTGATTCGGGCGAGCCCCAGTCGCTCCTCTACGTCGCGATGTCGCGTGCCAAGAGCCTCCTTATCCTCATGATCAGCGAGGCCGCCCGAATTTCGCTGGAGCGCCGGATCAGGACAAGGATGGAACAGGAGCTTCACCGATGAGCGAAACTCTCAAAGCCCGGGACTTCATCGTTGATTTCCTTCGCAAGAAACTCGTTGGCCCCTCTCCCGGTCACCCTGCTGTTCAGATCAATGGAGAGGAGATTCTCCGGCCGCAGGATCCGCCCAGACAGCGCTACGGCGCGGGCATTCTGCCGATGCCCTCGAAGTCCCGGACATTGCGCGTTGCGATGGCCATACCGCGGGAGCGGGCGATCGCTGCAATCTGACAGTCCGCCGGTGCGATGGGCCGGCCCGCCGAGCGCCGCAGTCCTGCGATGTCCGCGTAGGCCAGCGCCGCCGCGCTGTCGAAAGGAAGGATGCGGTCTTCGAACGCCTCGTGCAGCATGCGCTCAATGTCCGCCATCAAGGTTTCCCGACGCCGGCCGGCCGCCAGGATCACAGCGCCATAGCGCAATTCCGCCTCGCCGACAGCAGAGAAGAAGAGATCGTCCAGAGAGTGGTTGGCAGCCCAGCGTTCCACCGCCGGATGGGGGGACTTGCGGATCAACTCGGACACCACATTCGTGTCGACCAGTACGGCCATCGCATCGCGCTCATTCGAAGGACGGGGGTTCGCGCCCGGGTCCACGCGGCGGCAATTCCAGGTCCACTCCGTTGCCTGGACCGAAGTGCGAGCGGGCAATTCCCGCGAGATCCCGCCTGTCCTGCCCGCGCTTGACAGCGTCGCGCAGGATGATGCGCACTTCTTCTTCCATCGACCGGCGATGCTTGGCGGCGCGCACGCGCAGGCGTGTTTTCACGTCATCGTCGAGATTGCGGATCGTGATGCTGGCCATGCCCGTCTCCCTCGTTCGTAGAGTGTCCAGTTTACGCGGCGCTGACGATGCCATCAAGCAGTCAACACACCCCGACAGGCGTCGCGAGCGGAGAGGCCGGTGTGCCGCTTGTCAAGCCGCTGGCGTGACGTTCGCCGGCTCGCCATGTGCGGCGACACCCGTGCTCTACGGCAACGAACCGACCGGCACACGAGTGCCAGCTTGCGATGTACGACGAGTACCGCCTGCCGCTTGCAGGGCGCACGTCGTCTTGTCACCGCATTCGCCGATGTCGCCGGGACGACAACGCGGAACGCGCTCGGAGGTCGCGGCTCGGTCGTCTCGTTCAATCGCCGCTACCGATCCAATCTCTTGAAGACCTGACCGGCGGCATCCTGTGGGTCGCCGACCGCGACGAGTTATGCGAGCAGGCGGTCGAAGCCTGGAGCCAAGTGTGGACCGGTAAGGGCGCTCGCCAGGAGCGGCTCCGAATTTCGCGGTTGTGGCAGGGTCAATCCGATCCTCTGCCGACCGGCGAGCGCCATGTCGTGGTTGCCTCCGTCCAGACGCTGGCTGCCAGATTCCGGAAACGGCCGGAGGACTTTGCCTTCCTCGCCGACTTCGCGCTGGTGGTTTTCGACGAAGCGCATCGCTCGATTGCGCCGACCTATACGGAGGTCATGCGGGAACTCGGCATGGCCGGACGCCGCCGCCAGCCCGGCGAGCCGTTCCTGATCGGCCTGACCGCAACGCCCTATCGCGGCCATAACGAACGGGAGACCGAATGGCTGGTCCGGCGCTACGGCGAGGTTCGCCTGGATGCCGGGGCCTTCCGCAGCACCGACCCGCATGACGTCGTTGGCGAATTGCAGGAGATGACGGTTCTTGCCGAGGCCGACCAAGGGGAAATAGCCGGCGGCGCGCCGAGCCTGAGCGACGACGAACTGAGTGAGATGAAGTCTTCGCCTTGGCTGCCCCGGAGCGCCTAAGGCCGCATTGCGCGGGATTCTGAACGAACCATGCGCATCGTCGAGGCGTTCGCGACGCATATCGAGCCGGATTGGCCCACTTTGGTCTTCGCGACTTCGGTCGAACACGCGCAAACTGTGGCGGTGCTTCTCAACGGGCGCGGTATTGTCGCGCGCGCGGTCAGCGGCGAAACCGACTCCGCGACGCGCCGCGAACCCGCGCGATCGTGGTGGCGCGTCCGGTCTACAGCCCGAACCTCTATTTCCAGATGATCGGGCGCGGCCTGCGCGGCAGGCTGAACGGCGGCAACGACCGGTGCCTCATCCTCAATGTGCGCGACAATATCCTGAATTTCGACCGGCAGCTCGCATTCTCGGACCTCGACTGGTTGTGGGGATAAAACTTGACGATGAAATCCCCGGCTGCTTGGAACCCAGCCCAGCACCACTCCCATCATCCTGCCTCCGAATCTCAGCCCCCGTGATACCCTGCAATTCTCACCCCAATACATCCTTTCGTTTCGAGAGCCTCCCTCCTGATGATCTCCGACTTCCTTGCTTCAGGCTCACTTTGCATTGGGCAAGACTCACCTCGCCGCCCAATCACACGCGCCTGATAAACGCTCCGGCGCCGCTCGAAGTGGTCGCCGAGTCTCATGCCTGCCGCACTCCCCCGGAAAACCCGGGGCGGACTCAACCAGGGTTTGTCCAAGTCATACGAAATCGAAGTCCCAGGCATCCATCTCGGTCACGCCTTCAACCACGATCAGGCCGCCGCCCACATCCGTCAGATCGATGACTACTTCGCCGGTGTTTCTCGTGGTGATTCTGCCCTCGAGGTCGTTGAAGTCATCTATGCCGGTGAAGCCGGAAAGCTGGATGGTGTCCTCCTCTCCGTACGTCTCGAAATCCTTGATCGTGTCGACATCGTCACTGCTCGAGGAGCCGTTGGTGAAAACGAATGTATCGTCGTTCCGACCGCCGACCAGGTCGTCGTTGCCCTCGCCGCCATGCAAGGTGTCGTCGCCGTAGCTGCCGACCAGGACATCGTTGCCCTCGCCACCATGCAAGGTGTCGTCGCCGTGGTCGCCAATCACGATGTCATCGCCCGCACCGCCATGCAAGGTGTCGTCGCCCCAGCTGCCATACAGGGTGTCATCGCCCGCACCGCCATGAAAGGTGTCGTCGCCCCAGCTGTCATCCAGGGTGTCATCGCCCGCACCGCCATGCAAGGTGTCGTCGCCCCGGCCGGCATACAGGGTGTCATCGCCCGCACCGCCATGCAGGGTGTCGTCGCCCCGGGATAAGTCTTTCAGGCTAAGGTTGGCAGGCCCGGTCCCGTAGCTGTCGAACCTGAAATCCCTGTTGCCGTCAAGGGAGCTTGCCTGTACGCCCAGTAACCTGATGCTGTCGCCGCCGCCTCTGGCGCCGTAGAAGATGATCGTGTCGTCGCCGCTGCTGGCCTGACGGATATCGAGCGCTCCGAAGATATGAATCCTGTCGCCGTTTCCGAAATCGGTAATGTTGTCGCTCCCGTCGCCCACCCGGAACATGAAGGTATCGGCGCCCACGCCGCCGGTCAGGGTATCGCGACCCGAACCGCCGTTCAGGGTGTCGTCGCCCGAACCGCCATACAGGGTATCGTCGCCCGAACCGCCATACAGGGTATCGTGACCCGAACCGCCGTTCAGGGTGTCTTTGTCCGAACCGCCATACAAGGTGTCGTCGCCCGCACCGCCGAGCAGGACATCGTTCCAGGTTTCCGCACCGCGGTCTTTGCTGAGTATGAAATCGGCAAACCCCGTCGTCGTCCCGGTCAGGGTGTCGTTGCCGTCGGTACCCTTCTGGATGCGGCCGGCGTCGATGCGGCGGCCGGTGTCGATGCGGCTGTACCTCTTCGTGCCATCCCAGTCATCGTCCGGGGGATTCGGAAACCTCTTTGGTTCGGAGGGTACAAACTCGTAGGAGGTGGCGAATTTGAAATCGCTGGCGCCAAGGGAGTCCGTCTGTTTGTTCAGCAATGTGACCGTGTCGCCGCCAGCGCCGTAGCTGACGATCGCGTCGTCCCCATCCTGACGGATGTCGAGCGCGCCAAAACCGCCAGGAACCCCAATGATATGAATCCTGTCGCCGTTCCCGAAATCGGTAATGGTGTCGTCCCCGTCTCCCGCCAGAAATACGAAGGCATCGGCACCCGAACCGCCGGTGAGGACATCGTTGCCCTTGCCGCCAAGCAAGGTGTCGTTGCCCTTGCCGCCGGCGAGGGTGTCTTTGTCCGAACCGCCATACAAGGTGTCGTCGCCGTTACCGCCCTCCAGAGTATCGTTGCCCGAACCGCCGTGCAGGGTATTGTTACCCCTGCTGACGGCGGTCAGGGTGTCGTCGCCCCCGCCACCGAGCAGGACGCCGGGCAGGACGCCGGGCAGAACATCGCCCTTGTAGTTGAGCACGATGATGTTGGACGGACGGCCGTCCCAAGTCATGGTGTCGTCGCCGTCGCCGCGCCTGTGTATGCGTTTGGAGCCCGCGCCCACGCCCGCGCCATCCCAAGCATCGTCCAGGGGTGTCGTCGCCTTGTTGCCGCCCCCGAACAGCATGTTCTGAGCCTTGCCGCTTCCGCCGTACAGGGAGAGGATGGCGGGCTTGGACCCGCCGCTGCCAACAAAGTCTCTTGATTGAAGGAACAAGGCACCCGCCTGTATGGTCAGCAATGTGACCGTGTCGCCGCCATCGCCGTAGCTGATAACTGTGGCGTCGCCGTCCTGCCGGATATTGCGCCACCCGAAACCATCGGAAACCCCATAGAGATGGATCTTGTCGCCGTCCAGGAGATCGACAATGGTATCGTTCCCATCTCCCGTCCGAAACACGAAAGTGTCGCCGTCCCAACCGCTTTCCAGGGTGTCGTCGCCCTTGCCGCCAATCAAGATGTTTTTGCCCCGGGCGACTTTCATGGTGTCGTCGCCGTCGGTGCCTCTACGTATGGAGACGTTGCCCGCGGAATCCCAGTCATCGTCCCAGGGAGTCGGCACCTTCTGATTGGGGCCAGACGGCTTGTCTGGAGTCTGACTGGCGCCCTGTACGAGAGGGCTGTCCTGAGTGCCGGGAAGGCTTTGGCTCGCGTCGGGAAGCAGGAAGTCGTCCTCGCCCAAGGAGTTCGCCGACACGCCCCGCAGGGTGATCGTGTCGCCGTCGCCGTAGTGGATCACGGCATCAGCGCCGTCCTGACGGATATCCAGCCCCTCGAAGCCAACCGGGACCCCGTCGAGACGAATCCGGTCGCCTTCCCCGAAATCGGTGATCGTGTCGGTGCCATCCCCCACCGCGAACACGAAGGTGTCGTCGCCAGGACCGCCCGTCAGCGTATCGTCGCCGTCGCCGCCCGTCAGCGTGTCGTCGCCCTTGTGGCCCCTCAGCGTATCGTCGCCGCTGCCACCGGCCAGCGTGTCGTCGCCCTTGTGGCCTTTCAGAACGTCGTCGCCGTCGCCGCCGGTCAGCGTGTCGTCGCCCTTGCCGCCCCTCAGCGTATCGTCGCCGCTGCCACCGGCCAGCGTGTCGTCGCCCTTGCGGCCTTTCAGGACGTCGTCGCCGTCGTCGCCGGTCAGCGTGTCCGCGCGGTTGCCGCCTTTCAGCGTCTTCCCTTCTGCAGATTCAACCGGAAGGAAGTGGAAGTCGTCCGCGCCGAGCGAGGCCGCCGTCACGCCCTGCAGTATGATCTTGTCACCCTCGCCGTAGCGGATGACCGCATTGGTGCCGTCCTGCTTGATCACCAGCGCCGGGAAACCGCCGGCCACCCCGGCAATCTCGATCGTTTCGCCGGCCTCGAAATCGGCGATCGTGTCTTCGCCGTCCCCCACCGTAAACGCGAAGGTGTCCGCCCCCATGCCGCCATACAGGGTGTCCGCGCCCGTGCCGCCCCTCAGCGTGTCGTCCCCGGTGCCGCCGAACAGAGAATCGTTGCCCGAACCGCCATCAACCGTGTCGTTCCCGTTGCCGCCATACAGGGTGTCAACGCCGTCGCCGCCGTCCAGCGTATCGTCGCCACCGCCGCCGTCCAGCGTATCGTCGCCCATACCGCCCTGCAGTTCATCAATGCCATCGCCGCCGGTCCGCTCAATACCCATCGCAAATCCTCCTGTCCGTAAGCCACCCTCTCCAAACCATCCGTCACGCTGACACTGACATATACTCCCCCCCCCCCCCCCCTCAAGTCAAGGCCTTGTCCAATGTTTTTTGCATTGAACAAGACTACCCCTACCCATGCCCCACAAGTGATGCTGAACATTTGATTCGGGCGGTGCTACGGTGTCGGCATGGATGTTCAGCACCAGATCCGGCACCAGCTTGCGCAGCGTGGGTCGGTGCATCATATCACCGAGCTTCTGGATGCGGGGGGCCTTCCGCATCGCACGGCGCTTGCCGAACGTCTGTGTGCTGATTTCGGTTTCCGCGATGGCCGGGGGCAGCCTCAGGTCGCCACCTGCCTGTCCGCCCTGCGGGCTCTGGAGCGGGCCGGGCAGATCCGGCTTCCGGCCCGGCGAACGCCCGGTGGGAGTTGTGTCCGGCGGCGCCGGTCGTCGCTGGTGGTGCCGGCACGGGGGGTTCCGGCGGAGGTTGGTGAGGTTCGGGGTCTGGCGCTGGTTGCGGTTGTGAGTCCGGCACAGCGGGAGATCTGGCAGGGACTGATGGAGCACGAGCATCCGCAGGGGGCCGGGCCGCTGGTGGGCCGGCAGATGCGGTATTTGCTGGGGTCGGAACACGGCTGGCTCGGGGCCACGGGGGTGGCGGCATCGGCCCTGCAGCTTGCGGTGCGGGACCAGGCGGTGGCGTTTCAGGTTGGACGCGGCGTATCGCGGTCACGCCACGGCGCCGAGGCCGTTCTTTGCCACCAGCGTCAACAACTTCAGCGAGGCTCCGCGCGGGGCTTCTCGCCGCGCTCCCACTGGCTTGCCAGCCCGGTCGTCACGTTGAGGTGGCGCGCAAACACCGCTTGACTCGCATTCTCGCGAAGCCGAAGCGCGCGGATGTCCTCCGGCGTCATCTCCTCGACGGCGTCAGGCACATCTCGTCGAAGTCCTTCATCGTCCGCTTGGACATCACGCCCGCTTCCGCCATGCCAAGCGCCGTCTCGTGCACCAATGCCAGGACGTCGCTCCCGTATTGTCCAGCCATGGCAATTCACCTCACTGAGGTGTCCCGTTCGCCAGCGTCGCTTCAAGGTTGGCTTGGTCCAACCCGAGCATCTCGCCGGCAAGCGCCCGCACCGCACCGAATTCGGTCCGACGCAGGTTCTCCCGGTCGCTCTTCGCGAACCCGTGTACGGAGACAGCACACTCCCCGCGCCTGAGCACCAGCAGTGCCCCGGACTTGGTGTGGCCGGCCGGGCGTCGCGCTGCTTGATGACACCGCCACCGAGATCGGCGTCCATCAGCCGTTCACGATTCGCTCCACGGCATCGCACAGCGCACCATCCCCGATCCTTTCACGATGGGCGAACCGTGTGGATGGCGTGGTCTTGAATGTGCACAATCCAGACTCCGCATAAGTTGTCTATCATGCCGCGTGATGTAGCACCAAGTGTGATACCGATCACGCCACACCGCACACCGGCCACACCACGGCTCTTGTCCGCTGTCGCGGGGTCCCATGACCGCGAACGCGGCAGCCGTCCCCGTTTCGACGACAACAGTTCACTACCGTCCGCCGCCGGCCACACCCAGATGTCGCCTCGCCGAAAGCGGTCGGGAAGACGCGGCCGGCCCGCGAGAAAATCAACGTTGCCACGGGGACCAGGCTCACAACTGCAGCGTGCACATCCGGGGTTGACGGACCATGAGCATCTTCGTGGAGCGCCGCCAGAAGGGTTGACCGAACGCTCATGGGAGACGTCCCGCCGGCCCGACTTCCACAGCGGCCTGAGTTCCCTCCATGCCCCATAAGTATCCCGAGATATGAGACGCGGCCGCTTGGTCTCTGGAATATGTCGGACAAGGCCATGCGCCGAGAGAACATCGCCGAAACCCGGTGCGCCATGCATGCGAAACGGCGCTGGCCGCTTCCACGGCGCGGCCTGTTTTGTTACCTTGGTTCGCGGCAGACAACGGGTCTCATGCCCAAAAAGCGCGGACCCATCGTCTTCCTCAAGCGCCGGGACGGCTCCGACTTCTTGCGGCGCCGGCAGTTCAAGCCGGCGCCGGCGTTTCAAACCGGTGGCGGTGTGCCGGGCAATCCTGCCCCTCTCGACCCCTTTCAAGTCCCTTGTCAAATCCCGTTTCAACTCGCGGTTCCCACACCTCCCACACATCCATGCCTTTCGAGAAACCGACCCTTGAGCAGATGCGGGTTGTTGCCGGCGGTCTCGGTATCGACTTGTCCGACGACGAACTGGCCGGGTATCTGGAGCGGATGGAGGGGTTCTCCCGTGCCTATGCGCTGGTGGACGCGGCGCCCGACCCGGTGCCGCGGATTGGCGGGCGCTCCTGGCGGCGTCCGGCGCCGGACTTGAACCGCTGCAATGCCTGGTTCGTGAAGACGTCCATCCGGGAACAATACGACGGCCGGCTCGCGGGCAGGACTCTGGCCGTGAAGGACTCCATCTCCGTGGCCGGCCTGCCGACGATGAACGGCGCCTCGTTCCTGGAGGACTTCGTGCCCGACGCCGACGCCACCGTGGTCACCCGGGTACTCCACGCAGGGGCCGAGATCGTCGGCAAGACCAATTGCGAGTACCTTTCGCTCTCGGGCGGAAGCCACACCGGTGCCAACGGGCCGGTCCTCAATCCGCACAAGGCTGGCTGGTCGGCGGGCGGCTCGTCGTCCGGCAGCGCCGCGGCGGTAGCCGCCGGCGACGCCGACATGGCCTTGGGCTGCGATCAGGCCGGGTCCATCCGGGTGCCCGCGGCCTGGTGCGGCATCGTGGGATTCAAGCCCAGCCACGGGCTGGTGCCGTACACCGGCATACTCGGGCTGGATGCGATGGTGGACCACTGCGGCCCCATGACGCGGGACGTGGAAACCAACGCTCTGCTGCTGGAGGTGCTTGCCGGACGCGACGGCATGGATTCGCGCCAGCCGGGTTCCTGGCAGCCGGTGCGATACAGCCGCGCACGCAGGGCCGGCGTCAAGGGCTTGCGCGTCGCCCTGGTGCCGGAGGGCTTCGGGCGGCGGAACGCGGAAGCCGAGGTGGATGAACGGGTGCGGGCTGCGGCCTTCACTCTGGCGGCTGCGGGCCTTGATGTCACGGAGGTTCCGGTGCCCGTTCACGAGCTGGCCTGGCGGCTGTCCCAGCCCATCTACGTCGAGAGTCTCGCCCACTCCATGGGCGACTGCGGCATCATGAGCGACGCCGAAGGGTTCGGCTCGTCGAGCCCGGCCGAGTCCTTCGCCGCATGGCGCCGGCGCTGGCGGGAGCTGCCCGAGAATCTGGTGACGCTGCTCCTGTTCGGCGCCTTCGTGCGCAGCCGCCACCCGGGACGTTACTACGTCAAGGCCCGGCATCTGCGCCGCACCATCCGCCGGGCTTACGATCAGGTGCTGTCCGAACACGACCTGCTCCTCATGCCCACCACGCCCATGGCCGCAACGCCTCTGCCCGCAGCCGGCAGCAGCGCCTCCGAACGTTCGCGGCAGGCCGGCGCCATGCTGGCGAACGCCGGCCCCTTCGCCGTCACCGGCCATCCGGCCATCTCCCTGCCGTGCGGCGCCACCACGGACGGACGGCCCGTGGGCATGATGCTGGTGGGACGGCATTTCGACGAAGCGACCGTCTACCGGGCCGCATTTGCTTTCGAGAAGGCGCACGGGAAATGAAGCTTGGGGAACCGACACAAACGTGGCAACGACCGTTGCGCGATGCTTTCCGGCAACGGCCACCTTCCTGACCGGTTTCCGGAATCGCCGGGTTCCGGAACCGCAACCTGAGGTTTCCATGAACTACACTCGTCTCGGCAATACCGGTCTCGTGACAAGCGTGGTCGGACTGGGTTGCGGCGGCCCGAGTCGGCTGGGACGGCGCGCGGGCAGGAGCACCGACCACTCGGTCCGGCTGGTCCGCAAGGCGATGGACCTGGGCGTGAACCTGCTCGACACGGCGGAAGGCTATGGTACCGAGGAGATCGTCGGCGCGGCCATCCGCGGCGTTCCCCGGGACCGCGTGGTGGTGTCCACCAAGAAGGCTCTTCCCGGACCGGAAGAACCCGATCCCCCGGGCACCCTGCGGGCGGGGGTGGAAGCGAGCCTGAAGCGGCTGGGTACGGACTACGTGGACATCTTCCACCTCCACGGCTTGAGCGCCGCGCGTTACGACTTCGCCGCCCACGTGCTGGCGCCGGTGGTCACGGACTTGCGCGAGGCGGGCAAGGTCCGCGCGGTGGGCATCACCGAAGACTTCCCCGCCAACCCGCGTCACGAGATGTTGCAGCGGGGCCTGCGCGACGCCTGGTGGGACGTGGTGATGGTGGGCTTCAATCTGCTGAATCCGTCGGCGCGCCGGAGCGTGTTCCCCCTTGCGAGGGAGAAGGGCGTGGGCACCCTGGTGATGTTCGCGGTCCGGCGCGCCTTGAGCCGACCGGCGAACCTCGAAAAGCTGCTGCGGGAGATGGAACAACGCGCCATCCTGGCACCCGGCGCCGACCTCGGTTTCCTCACCGGGAACGGCTGTGCCGAAACCCTGGCCGAGGCGGCCTACCGCTTCTGCGTCCACGAGCCGGGCGTGGACGCGGTGCTGGCGGGAACCGGCGACGAAAGCCACCTGGAGGCCAATATCGCCGCCGCACTCAAGCCGCCGCTCCCCGCCGAAGCGCGGGAGCGCCTCCGGACGCTTTTCGGCAATGTGGACTCGGTCACCGGCAACTGAAGGCGCGCGGCCGCCTCACCTTGCCGCTTTGGCCCTTTCCACCATTCCCGCGTCCGCGGGAACCACCTTCTCGGACCCCGGCCCGACCATCAACCGAAACGCCCGGTGATGTATTCCTCGGTCAGGGGGTGGATCGGGTTGGTGAAGATCTGATCGGTGGGACCCACTTCCAGCAGATCTCCCAGGTGGAAGTACGCGGTGCGCTGGGACACCCGGGCGGCCTGCTGCATGGAATGGGTGACGATGGTGATGGTATAGTCGCGCCCCAACTCGTTGATCAGATCCTCCACCTTGGCGGTGGCAATGGGATCGAGGGCCGAGCATGGCTCATCCATGAGAATGACCTCGGGACTCACCGCGATGGTCCGGGCAATGCACAGCCGCTGCTGCTGGCCGCCGGACAGCCCGGTGCCAGGCTGATCCAGCCGGTCGCTCACCTCATCCCACAGGCCGGCGCGCTTGAGGCTCATTTCCACGATCCCCTCGACCTCGGACTTGGACTCCGCCAGCCCGTGGATGCGCACGCCATAGGCGACGTTGTCGAAGATCGACTTCGGGAAGGGATTGGGCTTCTGGAACACCATGCCGACCATGGCTCTCAGCGGCACCACATCCATGTCCCTGTCGTAGATGTCCTCGCCATCGAGCCTGATCTCGCCGGTCATGCGGCAGCCGTCGATGGTGTCGTTCATCCGGTTGAGCGCCCGCAGAAAGGTGGACTTGCCGCACCCGGACGGCCCGATCATCGCGAGCACCTGCTCCCGCCCTATGTCCAGACTCACGTTCCTGATGGCGTGGTTGTCGCCGTAATAGACGTTCACGCCACGGCAGGTCATGCGGGGGTCGTCCGTGAACGGCGTGCCCACGGTCTCGCGGCTTTCACGCCGTTCGTCGACATCCTCCATCTCGGCGGCACCGAACCCCAACGCAGCCGTTTCCATCGTTGCTACACCCGATTGATCTGTCATGGTCGGCGTCTCCTGAATTCTCTCGCCCGAACCGTGTCGCCCGGATTCGCTCTCGCCTGAACTCTTTCCGCTGAACCCCTGTCCCCTGAATCCTGTCCTCTGAACTTGTCGCCCGAGCCCTGTCTCCCGAACTGTTCCCGGTGCCCGCGCTGCTCCCGGTGCCGGCACCCAGGACCGCCACGGGCGGCGGCCCCGACCCTCCCCGCACCCTCCCGGATCCGCTACCAGCGTCGTTCGAAACACCGCCGCAGCACGACGGCCGCCGCGTTCATGGCGATGAGAAACGTCAGCAGCACCATGATCGCTGCGGAAGCCCGTTCCACGAATGCGCGTTCCGGACTGTCCAACCAGAGAAAGATCTGCACGGGCAATGCGGTCGCCGGATCCGTCACGCTTTGTGGAACGTCCACCACGAACGCGACCATGCCGATCATCAGCAGGGGTGCGGTCTCTCCCAAGGCCCGGGCCATGCCGATGATGGTCCCGGTCAACATGCCGGGCATGGCCAGGGGCAACACGTGGTGAGCGATCATCTGCATCCTGGACGCCCCTACCCCCAGGGCGGCTTCCCGAATCGAGGGCGGCACGGACGCGAGCGCCGCGCGGCTGGCGATGATGATGGTGGGGAGGGTCATCAGCGTCAGCACGAGCCCCCCCACCAGCGGCGCGGAACGCGGCAGACTGAAAAAATTGATGAACAACGCCAGACCGAGCAGGCCGAAGACGATGGACGGTACGGCCGCGAGGTTGTTGATGTTGACCTCGATCAGGCCGGTCAGGCGATTCCTCGGCGCGAACTCCTCCAGGTAGACGGCAGTGGCCACCCCCAGCGGGAAGGACAGCAACAGGGTCACCGCCAGCGTGAAGAACGACCCCATGGCCGCGCCCCGGATGCCCGCGAGCTCCGGCTCCCGGGAGTCGCCGGCGGTGAAGAAGGCGACATTGAAACGCGATTCGACACGCCCCTCGGCCAAGAGCCGGTCGAACCAGCCGATCTGCCTGTCGGACAGGCGCCGGGCCGCCTCCGGCAAGGTCCGATCGACGTTGCCCTTGTGAAGCATGTCGTAGTCGTCGTCGACGGGCACCCACAGTTCGGCTGTGGAGCCAACCAGCGAGGGATCCTCGAGCACCGCGCGGCGAAGCTCGAAGACGGTCCCCCGACTCACCAGCCGGGCGACGGCGCGCCGGTCCCGCCTCCCCTGAACCTCGGGAAAGAGCGAGCGAACCGAGTCCTTGACCAGACGGCCGTAGTCGGCGGACCCAAGGGTCTCGAGATCGCCGGTGCGCCGGGGATCGATCACCTGCGGATCGAAATGGACCGGCAGCCTCACGTAGGTCTGCCGGAAGGCGGGGTAGCCGGTGACGATGATGTTGGCGAACATCAGCACCAGGAACGCGAGCCCCAGCACCACGGCTGCGCGGCCGCTGTTCCTGAAGCGGCGTTCGGCACGATTCCGGCGGGCCAGCGTCGCGCGTACGCGTTCGATGGTGCGTTTCGAGCCTGCCGCCATGGCTACTCGTACTGTTCCCGGTACCGGCGCACGACCTGCAGGGCAATGACGTTCAGGCCCAGGGTGACGACGAAGAGCACCAGCCCCAACGCGAACGCGGCCAGCGTCTTGGCACTGTCGAACTCCTGGTCGCCGGTCAGCAGCGTCACGATCTGAACCGTGACGGTGGTAACCGACCGGAGCGGATTGGCGGTGAGGTTGGCGGCCAGGCCGGCGGCCATGACAACGATCATGGTCTCCCCGATGGCGCGTGAGACCGCCAGCAGAACGCCGCCGACGATACCCGGAAGCGCCGCGGGGACCACCACCTTCCGGATGGTCTCGGACTGGGTCGAACCCAACGCATAGGCGCCGTCACGCATGGCTTGCGGCACGGCGTTGATCACGTCATCGGAAAGCGAGGAGACGAACGGAATGATCATCACCCCCATGACCAGGCCGGCGGCCAGGGCGCTTTCGGACGCCACGTCGAGGCCGGCGCGTTCGCCCAGACCGCGGATGAACGGCGCCACCACAAGGGCCGCGAAGAAACCGTAGACCACGGTGGGTATCCCCGCCAGCACTTCGAGCAGGGGCTTGACCACGCCGCGCACGTTCGGCTGCGCGTACTCGGCCAGATAAATGGCCGACATCAGGCCCACCGGCACCGCCACCAGCATGGCGATGAAGGAGATCAACAGCGTGCCGGCGAAGAGCGGAATGGCGCCGAAGGTCCCCGAAGCGCCCACCTGGTCGGCTCGAATGGCCATCTGCGGGCTCCACACGGTGCCGAAGAGAAAATCGCTCCACGGCACGATCTGAAAGAAGCGGAGCGACTCGAACAGCACCGACAGCACGATCCCGATGGTGGTAAGGATCGCGATGGTCGAACTGGCCATCAGGAGGCCCAGCACGGTTCGCTCGACGGAATTCCGCGCCCGCTTCCCGGGTTGGATGGCGCGCCATGCCATGGCGGCGCAGAACGCGGCGAACGCCAGCACGGCCGCGTTGATGGCGATGGCGGCGTATCCCTGCAGCCTCGCGTAACGGTCCGCCGCCGCCACGATAGCCGGACTTTTCCGGGAAGCGATATTGCCGGATGCCAGATTACGGATATCGTTGATGACCAGATCAAGCCGCTCCTGCGGCAGGCTCCGGATCTCCCGCGGCAGGTCGGCGACCACGACCTGGGTGACGACCGGGCCTCGGAGGGTCCCCCCGATGGCCAGCAGCAGGAGTGCGGGCACCGTGGCCCAGAGGGCGGTGTAGAGCCCATGATAGCCTGGAAGGGAGTGGAGGTTGCGGACGGTTCCCCGGGCCAGTGAGAGGGAGCGCCGCCAGCCCAGGTAGTAGCTGACGGAGCTCAAGCCCAGCAATGCAAGGATCAGACCCGGGGAACCCATGGATTACCTACAGACTGAGGCTCTTCAGATTCTTCACGTCCGAAGAGAATTGCTCGCGCTCTTTCTTCGGCATCGGGATCAGCCCCTTGTCGGACAGGTAACCGTCGTCACCCCAGGCCTTCTCGCTGGTGTACTCGGCCAGGAACTCCCGCATGCCGCTGATCACGCCCAGATGGGCCTTCTTGATGTAGACGTAGAGCGGGCGCGACACCTGGTAGCTGCCGTCGGCGATGGTCTCGAACTCGGGCTTGACGCCGTTGATGGACGTGCCCTGGATCCTGTCGGTGTTCTGGTCGAGAAAGCTGAAGCCGAAGATCCCGAAGGCGTCGGGATTGGCGTCCAGCTTCTGCACGATCAGATTGTCGTTCTCGCCCGCCTCGATGAAAGCCCCGTCCTCACGCATGCTGCGGCAAACGGCCTTTCGGATTTTCGAAGCCAGCTTCTTGATGCCGGAATACTGCTTGCACCCCGCATCCATCACCAGTTCGACGAAAGCATCCCGCGTGCCGGAGGTCGGCGGCGGCCCCAGCACCTCGATCTTCAGGTCCGGCAACTTCGCGTTGACGTCCTTCCAGGTCTTGTGCGGATTCGCCTTGCGCTGGCTGCCGTCGGCATTGGCCGGCACGTCCTTGGCCAGGGCGAGGTAGAGGTCGCGAGGCGTGAGCGCAAGCGGCCTGCTCTTCTTCGAATTGGCCACCGCAATGCCATCGTAGCCGACCTTGAGCTCGACGATCTCCTTGACGCCGTTCCCGGCGCAGCGCTCGACCTCGCTCATCTTGATGCGCCGCGACGAGTTGGTCAGATCCGGGTGTTCCACGCCGATGCCGGCACAGAAGAGCTTCAGGCCGCCGCCCGAGCCGGTGGACTCGACCTTGGGGGTCTTGAACCGGGTGGTCTTGCCGAACTGTTCGGCAACAACGGTGGTGAACGGATAGACCGTGGACGACCCAACGATCTGGATGTAGTCACGCTGCTGTGCTGCGGCCGGAGTCGCCAGACCCGCCACGGCCAACGCGGCGACTGCGGCAGTCAAGAGACCTTTCGGAACTGTGGCTCTCGGAACCATGGGTACACCCTCCTTTGGTTGCAACCTTGTCGCTTTGCCCGGTCCAAGCCCAATCACTCGGCAAGGGGCACCGCGAACCCGTACGTACAGCCGGGAGTGTAGTCAAGGACGATTAACACTCTATGACGGCCGCGTCACAGGGGGGTTAAGAGAATGTTACGAGTCTGTTACGGCGCTCGGCTGGCACCCGTGCCCGATCTCGCGTAGACTGACCGCATACGTTCGTGTCCGTCGGTCCGCCGTTCCGGATCCGCCATTTCGGGTTCGCCGTCTCGGATCCGTCGTTTCAGATGCGTCGTTCCGGGTTCGTAGTTCCGGGGTCGCCATTTGAGAACCGCCGTTTCGGGACCATCGTTTCGGAGCCGCGTTCGAGGAGTTGCATGATGTTGCGTGTTGCAGCCGGCTGCGTTCTTTTTCTGCTCGCATGGATGGCTCCGGTCTCTTTCGCTCA
The DNA here is from genome assembly GCA_964291295.2 of uncultured Binatia bacterium (SeqCode). Classification (GTDB taxonomy): domain Bacteria; phylum Desulfobacterota; class Binatia; order UBA9968; family JAJDTQ01; genus JAJDTQ01. The sequence continues at coordinate 677,214 of OZ219754.1, forward strand.
ACAGCCATCCGGGCCACGTTCCGCGGAAGAAATCGGGAAGATCATCCGGGAGTACCTCCTGGAGAACCCGGAGGTGATCTTCGAGGCCGTGGCCCGCCACAGGCAGGAGCAGCAGCGGCTGCAGGCGGAACGCGACCGGGCCGCGGTCGCGCAACACGCCCAGACGCTTCTGGCAGACCCCGACTCCTTCGTGGGCGGCAACCCCGAGGGCAGCGTGACCCTGGTGGAGTTCTTCGACTACAGCTGCGGTGCCTGCAAGCAGTTTGCGCCGCTGCTGAGGCGGATCAAGGAGCAGGATCCGGAGTTGCGGGTGGTCTACAAGGAGTTCCCGGTGCTGGGTCAGGACTCGGTCCGGGCGGCGCAGGCCGCGCTGGCGGCCCGGAATCAGGGATACTACCTGGAACTTCATGAAGCCTTGATGGGCGCTGGCGGAATGTTGACCGACGAAACCATCATGACGGTGGCGCGTTCCGTGGGTCTGGACGTGGAGCGGCTCAAGAAAGACATGGAAACGCCGAGGATCCTCGACATCCTCCACAACAACCACCGTCTCGCCACCGCCCTGAACATCGACGGCACCCCGGCACTGATCATCGGCGACAGGATCGTCAGGGGCGCGATCCCGCTGGAGAACCTCGCCGCGGTGATCGCCCAGGCCCGGACCAAGGGCTCCTGACCCGGCCGGTTCATCACCGGCCGGCAGCCCCCCTCAGCGCACGCCGCCATCGCGGCCGATTCCGCCATGACCGAAACCCTCGAGAAGATACGCGTGGTGCTGGTTCGGCCCAAGGGGTCCGGCAACATCGGGTCCGTGGCCCGGGCCATGAAGAACACCGGCGTCCGGGACCTGGCACTCGTGGGCGGCGGGCGCACCGCGAGCCTCTCGGCCCGTTCCATGGCGGTTCACGCCCGGGACATCCTGGACGGCGCACACCGATTCGAAACCATTCGCGAAGCGGTCGCGGACTGCGGCCTGGTGGTGGGGACCACCTGCCGCAAGGGGCTTTACCGCGACCGTGTCCAACTCCCTCGTGAAGCCGCGCAGGATCTGGTGGCAGCCGTGCGGGACGATGACGCCAGACCGGCGGCGCTCCTGTTCGGGCCGGAGGACCACGGCCTGAGCAACGCGGACATCCGGTATTGCCAGCGCCTCGTCACGATTCCGAGCCACCCGGAACAGCCGTCCCTCAACCTGGCCCAGGCCGTCATGGTGTGCCTGTACGAAGTCTACCGGGCGGCGGCCCCGGGGCCGCCGCCCGCCGGGCACATCAAGCGGGCGCCGGTGGAAGCGGTCGAGGCCCTGTTCGACCGCATGAGGGCGACCCTCCTCGAGGTGGGCTTTCTCGACCCCCGGAATCCCGAGCACATCCTCCTGGCGCTGCGCCGCATCCTTGGGCGCGCAGGCCTTGAGGAGCGGGACGTCAAGATCCTCAGCGGCCTGTTCCGCCAAGTGGGATGGTATACCCGGGGCGGCCGGAAAGTGGCGAAAGAGAAGGCGGAACAGTTGGCCGAAGCGGATGCGGCAGAGGAAGGGCGGCAGGGGGTGCGGCTGCGGTAGTCCGCCGGTGCGCGTCACCGGCTTCGCACCGTCCGGAGCTCCTGCAATTCCTCCAGGTCTTCCAGCGTTCGCGGCCAGTCCTTTTTCATGAGGCGCGACAGAGAGCGGTCCGCCAGCAGCCGTCCGCCGGTCTGGCAGCGGGCGCAGTAGTTGCATTCGTTGGCCGCGTAGCGGATCCGCTGCACGCGGGAGCCGCAGTCCGGACAAGGCTCCCGGTAACGCCCGTGCACGGCCATGCCCGGCCGGAACGCCGTCACCTTCTCGGGAAAGGCGCCGCCGGTCTCCTGGCGGAGCTTGCGGCACCAGCCCTGAAGCACATCCCGGACCGCGTCGAAGAGGGTTTCGGTCTCCGCCTCGTCAAGCTGCCGCGTCTGCTTCATCGGCGACAGCCGGGCGCGGTGCAGTATCTCGTCGGAGTAGGCGTTGCCGATGCCGCTGAACAGGCGCGGATCGGTGAGAGAACGCTTGAGCGTGTGGTTCTCGCTCCGCAGCACGCGCCGGAAAGCCTCCAGCGCGCAGTCCAGCACCTCGAGGCCGCCGGGGTCGTGGCGCTTCAGGTCGGCGGCGCCGCGCACGAGATGCAACGACGCGCGTTTTCTGGATCCGGCCTCGGTGAGGACCAGGGTGCCGGACGAAAGATCGAAGGCCGCCAGCCCGAGCCGGCCCGGGATGCGGGCGCCCCGCGCCCGCCAGCGGAACCGCCCGGCGATCATCAGATGAACGACCAGGAAGAGGTCGCCCTCCAGTTCGACGACGATGCGCTTGCCCAAACGCCGAAGACCCCGCACTCGGCGGTTCCCGGCTTCCTCGATGGGCGGATCCACGGACCGGAGCACGAACGGACTCGCGAGGCGGACCCTTTCCAGAGTCTCGCCCACGACACGCGGCTCCAGGGCGTGCATGTAGAGCACGATATCCGGCAGCTCGGGCATGCGGCCTCCCGATGCGGGCACAGGCAGGTTCGAAATGCCGTTCGGCGCCACGCCGCGCAGCCGCTCGCGGCCGTTTTCTTCCCGCCGCACGGCCTCCGCCTTCCCGGTTTCCGTGACCCTGGAACCGTGACCCTGGGAAAGCGGATCTGAACCAGTCAACAGGCGGTGTCGAACAACGGAGCCATGGACACGGAGCTTCCCGCATGGAATCCGTCGCGTGTCCATGCATGGCGCCCCCTGTTACGGCATGCGCGGACAGGCGTATGACGCAAAAGCGCGCGAGACGATCATGGTTCCCGCGCTGCCTCCAGGTCACAGAGCGGAATATCCATGGCGCGGGCAACGGCGATCATCCGCCGATCATGGCTCGCGAGTGCCACGTCTTGGCCGTTCTCCGCCAGATACGCGCACGACGCCAGATGCAGGGCGTCAAGGGTTCTCAACGAGCCGGGGCCGGGAAAGGCCTCCAGCGCCCGCGCCAGAACCGACGGAGCGAGTTCCAGCAACGCACAGCCGGCGGGCTGTCTCGCCATGGGTCCCGGCGAGTCCGCGCCGGTGCAGCGACGACCATATCTCGTATTCCAGCAGCCGGCTGGAAACCAGGGTTTCGTCCCGGAGCGATGCCGGGGGCTGGCGATCCTCGGCGACAAGATGTGCAAGCGCGACCGACGTGTCGACTCTCGGCCAGTTCCGCCAGAACCTCGTCCAACCGGGCAACCGGCGGCGGCCCCGAACCTGCCAGCGCCGGCGGCGCGAGCACGCCGGAGCGCACCGCATGGGCCAGGAAAGCGTCGGCGAGGACCGGGCTCCGGGGCGGTCCGAGCTCCGCCACCACCCGGTCCCGCTCCGTCACCAGGACCGTTTCTCCCGACGCGGCGAGCCGAACATACTCGCTCAGCCTGTTGTGCAGCACCTTGATCCCGACCGATCTCATGCATCCAAGGTAGTGACCGGTCGCCACCGCGTCAACCACCGGCGCGGGCAGACTCCACCAAACCGTCAAGCCGGCGCCGGCGAGGAGTTGCGCTTCCTCGCCCGGCGAGGCCGACCGCGGTGCGTCCCGTTCGCCCATCTCATCCTCCCTTGCGTGCGTTCACCGCCGCGGCCGGCCTGCTCGGAACGATTCGATGTCCGTCACCTGGAGCCCCCGCGGTACGCTTTCCGCGCGGACGAGGAGACGCCGCCCCGGAGCCCGGTCGGCCATGCTGGATCTCGCCAGTCCCGGATCACCAGGAGCCCCTGCTTATCAAGGGACTCCCGACAGCGCAGACGCCTCGTCAACAGGTCGCGGCGGCTCGCACGGGAATCGCGTCAGATGTCGCCCCGCTGCGGCGACGTCCCTACGGCAGTCCCAGGACCCGTCTGGCGGTGACATTGCGCTGGATCTCGCTGGTGCCGGCATAGATGGAGATGCGCCGGGCCTGGCGCCACAGCACCGACACATCCACCGGACCTTCCGGCGTCTCGAGCGGGCCGGCGCCGGCGGCGTGCTCGCCGGCGGCGTCCAGCAGAAGGTCGGCAATGCGCTGCACGATGTCCGTGGAGACGATCTTGATAAAGGAGGCGTCCGCACCGATGTCGCGCCCCGCGCGCGCCAGTTGCACCGCGTGGGCGAACACCGCCGACTGCGCCAGCACATCCAGTTCCGCCTGCGTCAGCCGCTCCTGGAACACCGGGTCGGCAAAGGCGCCGGTGGCCCGCGCCACCTTGCGCACGCGCTCCAGCATGTCCAGTGCCAGTTGCGGATTGGCGTTGCCAAGACGTTCCGAGTCCAGCAGCGCCTTGGCCACGCGCCAGCCGTCGTTCAGCTTCCCCACCACGTTGGCGAGCGGTACGCGCACATTGTCGAAGAACTCTTCGGCGAACTCCTCATCGTCCGCCAGCGTCCTGATGGGTCGGATGGTGATGCCCGGCGTCCGGAGGTCGATGAGCACCATGGAGATGCCCGACTGCTTGCGCGGTGCGTCCGGGTCCGTGCGCACCAGCGCGTACATCCAGTCGGCGTAGTGACCGCCGGTGGTCCATATCTTGTGGCCGTTGATGACGAGATGGTCGCCGTCGATCTCACCGCGGGTACGCAGGCTGGCCAGGTCGGACCCCGCGCCGGGCTCGGAATAGCCCTGCGCCCACAGCACCTCCCCGGAGAGCATCCGGGGCAGGTGCTCCGCCTTCTGCTCCTCGGTGCCGTGACGGATCAGGATCGGCCCGATGTGCCCCACCGCCTGCCGCGACAGCACCGGCGCCCCGGCGCGCCCCAACTCCTCCTGAAGGATCAACTGCTGGTTTAGGGTGGCGTCCATGCCGCCGTACCGCGTGGGCCAGTTGGGCGCGATCCAGCCGCGTTCGCAGAGCTTGCGCTGCCACGGCCGGATCAGCTCCGGCGGCGGCCGGGTGGACCAGCCCTTCAACTCCGGCGGCAGATTCTCCTCCAGCCAGCTCCGCACCTCCAGCCGGAACGCCGCGTCCTCCCTGGTGTCCGCCATGAAGCTGCCGGTGCTCATGCCGCGGACCCTACCAAAGCCCGCCGCGGTTGCAAAGTTGCCACCGCCGGACGTGCCGGCCTATACTCTCGCCCGGTCTCATGAGCACGGAAAAGATCGCGGCACTGTTGAATCCCACGAGCGTGGCCATCCTGGGGGCCAGGGAGAACCCCTCCGGATGGACGGCGCGCATCTTCGCCAACCTGGTCCGCTTCGGTTTTGACGGGCCGGTCCATCCGGTGAATCCCCGGCACGAGTCCATCTGGGGGGTGCGCTGCTTTCCCGACCTGCGCGCGCTGCCCGCGGTGCCCGACCACCTGGTCGTGATGCGGGCGGCGGCCAGCGTCCCGGCGATCCTGCGGGAGGCCGCGTCCATGGGCACCCGGAGCGCGACCCTGTACGCCACCGGTTTCGCCGAAACCGGCACCGACGCCGGCCGCGCACTCGAAGCGGAACTGCGCGCGGCCATCGAGGAGACCGGCCTCGCCGTTTCCGGACCCAACTGTCTCGGCAATCTGTCGGCCCGCGCCCGCCTGCTGACCCTGCCGGACGACCGGGTGCGGGAACTCGTCCCCGGCCCCGTGGCCATGGTGGGTCAAAGCGGCACCACCACGCCCGGCATCGCGCGCACGCTGATGGACCGGGGCATGGACGTGAGCTACGTGATCACCAGCGGCAACGAGACCGGCCTCATCACCGCCGACTACATCCGCTACTTCGTCACCGACCCGGAGGTTCGGCTGATCTTCTGCCTGGTGGAGGCGGTGCGCCGGGCCGAGGATTTTCTCGCCGCGTGCCGCGCCGCCCGGGACGCCGGCAAGCCGGTGGTGGTGCTCAAGATGGGGGTGTCCGAAGGCGGGCGCCGCGCGGCGCTGTCCCACACCGGCTCCCTGGCCGGCCGGGTGGAGGCCTTCGACGCCGTCGCCGGCCCGGCGGGCGTCATCCGCGTCGAGAGTGCCGACGGCGCCATCGACGTCATCGAACTGCTGCTGCATGCGGGCGCGCCGCGCGGCGAGGAAACGGGCGTGCTGGTGTCCTCCGGCGGCGTCCGCGGCCTGGTGGAGGACGCCGCCCACCGACACCGGGTGCCCTTGCCCGAGTTCGCGCCCGAAACACGCGCACGGCTCCGGGACCTTCTGGGCAAGAACCAGACCATCAGCAACCCCCTGGACGCCAACGGCTATCTCAACCGCCCGCTGCAGGAGGTGCTGAAGGTGGTGGAGGCCGTCCATGCCGACCCCGGCGTGGACATGATCGTGTTTCAGGAAGACCTGCCGCCCCACGCGGGCACCAACGACGCCAACCGCCGGCGCGCCGCGCGGGTCCTGGCAACCCTGGAGGCCATCGACCAGCGCTTCCTCGGCCCCGGCGGCAAACCTTTCGGGCTGATCTCCGCGGCATCCTGCGATCTTACGGAGTTCGGCCGCGCCGCCCGGCATCGTTTCCCCCACATGTCCTGTCTCAACGAACCCGAACGGGCGTTTCGCGCCATCCGGGCGGTACTGGACCATGGCCGGAACAGACGCGAGGTCGACGTCGCGACGGCGACCGAGGTGCCCGCCGCATGGACGGAACGCATCGCGGCGCTGCGACAGCGGGCCGAGACCGCGCACGCCGCCTTTCCCCTGAGCGAGCCCGAATCCAAGGAACTGGTGGGCGCCTTCGGGGTTCCGCTGATCGAGGAAGGACTGGCGCGCACCGAGCGGGAAGCGTGCGGCATTGCCGAGCGCCTCGGCTGGCCGGTGGTGGTCAAGGGGGTGGCTGCGGCGCTCACCCACAAGAGCGACGCCGGCGCCGTGCGCACGGGTCTGACCGGCGCCGCACAGGTGCGGCAAGCCTGCCGGGACATCGCCGGCAACGTCGCGGCCTGCGAGCCCGGCATCCGGCTGGAAGGCTGGCTGGTGGCCCGGATGGCGCCGCCGGGCCTCGAGCTCGTGCTGGGCATTCAGCAAGACCCCGAGATGGGCGCCGTGGTCATGTTCGGAGCGGGCGGCGTGTGGCTGGAGCTCGTGAGGGACGTCGCCTTCGGACCGCCCGGAATCAACGCCGCGGCCGCCGCCCGGCTCATGGACTCCACCCGCGTCGGGCGGCTGCTGGACGGATACCGCGGCAAAGGCCCCTGGGACCGCGACGCCGTCGTCGGTGCCCTGGTGTCCCTGGGACGCCTGGCGGAAGCGGCCGGCGGGGTGATCGAGAGCCTGGACATCAATCCTTTCCTGGCACACCCCAGGGGGGCGGGTGGCCAGGCTCTGGATGCGCTGGTGGTGATCGGGCCGGGGGCAGGCCGTTGACCTGTCGGGACGCCGGGTTCGCAACCATGCGGCACGGATTGACACCAGAGAGGTGACGGCATGGAACTCGTCCTCGACGAGGCACAGACCATTCTTCGGGAGAGCGCGGACAAGCTCGTCCAACGGCATGCCGGGCCGGCCCGCTTCCGGGAACTGCGCACGGCCGAGCACGGATTCGAACCGGCCCGGCTTGCGGTGGCGGCGGAGGCCGGCTGGCTCGCGCTGCTGGTGCCGGAGGAGCGGGACGGCCTGGGCCTGGGCGCCACCGAGGCGGCCCTGGTGCTCGAATCCGCCGGCCGGGGCCTCATGACCGAACCCCTGGCGGCGATGATGGCGGCGGCGCGGGCCATGGCCGACGGACCGGAGGCGATGGACGCGACCCTGCAAGCACTCCTGTGCGGCCGCTCCATCATACTCCCCGCACTGCACGATGCCGCCGCGGCGGAGCCGGAGGGGGGGCGCGTCCGGGCCGCGGCCGCGGGCGGCGGCTTCACCCTTGCCGGCAGCACCGGCGCGGTTCCCGGTGGCAACGCAGCGGCCGGATTCGTCGTCGAGGCCCGGGGCGATGACGGCCCGGTGGTGTGTCTGGTACCGCGCGAGGCGGCCGGGCTGGAGGTCGCGTCACGCCGGCGCGTGGACGGCACCGGCCACGCGACCCTGTCGCTGCACGATGTCGCCGTGTCCGAAAACGCATTGATCGCCAGCGGCGGGCGGGGCGCGGCGGTGGCCGCGGCCACGCTGGACCTGCTGCTGCTGGGGACGTCGGCCACCATGCTCGGCATCATGGAACAGGGGCTGGCACTGGCGCTGGACTACCTGGGAACGCGCGAGCAGTTCGGCCGGCCCATCGGCTCGTTTCAGGCGCTCCAGCACCGGGCGGTCAACGACCACGTCGCCATCGAGCTCACCCGCTCCCTGCTCTATCAGGTGTGCGCGGCCATGGACGCGGGGCGCGGCAACCACGCCATGGCGGCCGCGGTGAAGGCCCGGGCCTCGGACGCGGTGCTCTCGGTGACCCGGTCCATGGTGCAGCTGCACGGCGCCATCGGCTTCACCGACGAATACGACGCGAGCCTCTATCTGCGGCGGGCCATGGTGCTGTCGTCCGAATACGGCAACGCGGCCCGGCACCGCCGGCGTTACGCCCGGTTGTCGTCCCGGGCGGCGTCACCCCCGCGAGGCACGGGACGGTAGAGGGGAACCCCGGCCCGGCCGCGCGGAAGCCCAGCCAACGACGAACACTGAGATCCAGGTCATCGGTCCATCGTGTTGCCTGCGCTTCCGGTCGCACAGCCCGGGGCCTTGTCCCCGGCGGCACCGGACCCGCCGTTGGCCCGAGCGGCACCGGGAGCGCATGCGAGCGGTTGCTGCTTGACACCGCATTCCGCCGACTCGGCGAGGCTCCCGCCGGCGGCCCGCGCCGCCTCTCGGAGCGGAACGGTCGCATTCCTGCGGTCGTACTCTTGACTTCGAGCCTGTCGGACTCGCCCGCACCGGCGTCGGGGCGCCCGGCTCCCGGCGCCGGGGAGCCGTTGTATCCATACCCGCCGCCGATGCCGGGTCAGACACGGGAGCCGGCTTGCAGCGCGTCCTCCCGGACGCGCCGCAGAAACGGCAGCGGCACCACGATGGCCAGGGCCAGGGCGATCCAGGCCATCTCGTACGAGTCGGTGCGGTCGGCGATGAAGCCGAAGGCCGGGGGCAGTGCCACGACACCGGCAAAGGCCACGGTGTTGGTCAGGCCGATGGCGGCGCCGGCGTCGCGGGCACCCACGACCTTGGCCACCAGAGCAAGATAGAGTCCCTGCCAGCTCATGGTGCCCAGGCCCAGGAGGGACACCACCACGGCCACGGGCCACGCGGACATGCCGGGCGCCAGCAGCGCCGTGGCCACGCCGGCGCCGGCGCCCAGGAGCGCCAGCATCACCAGAACGGGCACGCGCCGCCCGTGGAAGAGCCTGTCGCTGACGATGCCGAAGCCGATGCGGCCAACCCCGCCGCAGGCCTGCCCCGCTGCCAGCAGCGCGGCGGCGAAGACCAGCGAGAAGCGCACGTCCTCGGTGAGATACAGTTCGATGTAGCTGATGTAGCACCACTGGCATCCCGCCAGCACCGCGGCGTAGAACGCCCCCGCCCAGATGTCCCCGCGCCGGACGATCTGCCGCAGGCCCACCGCGGGCACTGCGGCGTCCGCAACCGGCGCCCGCTCGGGTTCCCGGTAGCAAAGCAGCACCAGCGCCCCGGCGGCCACCGTGACCACGCCCACCACGGACAGGGCCGGGCGCCAGCCGTGGACCAGGCCCAGGGACGGCAGCGTGAGCGCCGCGATGGTGCCGCCCAGGGGGATGCCGGTCTGGCGGATGCCCATGGCGGTGCCGCGCTCGCGTTCGGGGAACCATCCGGCGATGGCCTTGCTGCCGGCCGGGGTGCCGGTGGCGATGGGAATTCCCAGCAGCGCGAAGAGGACCAGGAGCCCGGGAAAGTCCCGCGCCAGGAAGACCGCCAGCACCAGCACGCCGCAGGCCGCGGTGCCGTAGCCGATGATGCGCCGCTCGCCGTAGCGGTCCGCCGCCTTGCCCGCGGCCAGCACGGCGCCCACGACACCGACATTGATCATGGCAACGAGCACGCCCACCTCGGTGAGGTTCAGCGACAGCTCGTCCTGGATGAGCGGCACCAGCGTCGGGATGCCCATGTGGATGGTCGCCAGCGCGGTCTGCGCCAACGTCGTGACGAACAGATGGAACCAGCGCCGGGGTGACGGTGAGAGAGACCGTTTCACATTCCCTGGGATGGCTGAAGTGAGCCGGGCTGACGGCGCCGGCATGAACCGTCCGTGGGCGCGCCGGGGCGAGCGTGGCGCATCACGCCAGATTTGCGTCTACCCTGCCAAAGGGTTAGGGTCGTTTGTCTGAACTCCGTCAGGGAAGGGGCACACGGCGTGCCCGCGCGGCGTGCCCGCGTTGTCCCGCGGACATGGATCGACGCCCACTCATGGAACCGGACATGGAACCGGAAACCGATCGGCTGCGCGAGCTTCCCTCCGTGCACCGCATCATGAACCACCCGGCCGCGGGGCCGTTGCTGGAGCGGTTCAACCGGCCGTTCGTGACCGAGACGCTGCGCAGCCTCATCGACGAGCTGCGGGGGGCCATCAGGTCCGGCCAAGCCCTTCCGCCCGACCGGCTGCAGGACGACTCTATCATAACCGACCTGGAAAGGAAGCTCGCCCGAGCCGCCCGACCGGGCATGGTCCGGGTGGTGAACGCTTCCGGAACCATCCTCCACACCAATCTGGGACGCGCGCTGCTTTCGGAAAATGCGGCCGCGGCCGTCGGACTCGCCGCCCGTTACCCCGTCAACCTGGAGTTCGACCTCCACCGGGGCAAGCGGGGAAAACGGGAGGCGGCCATCGAGTCGGCGCTCGTCGGACTGACCGGGGCGGAGGCGGCGACGGCGGTGAACAACAACGCGGCGGCCGTGCTGCTGGGTCTCAATTCCATGGCCGAAGGCAGACACGTCATCGTCTCCCGGGGCGAACTCATCGAGATCGGCGGCTCCTTCCGGCTCCCGGAGATCATGGCCAAGAGCGGCGCCATCCTCCGGGAGGTGGGCACCACCAACCGCACCCACCCCCGGGATTACGCCGAAGCCATCGACGGGAACACGGGCCTGCTGCTCAAGGTGCACACCAGCAACTACCGGGTGGCGGGCTTCGCCGCGGAGGTGGCCCTCGGGGACCTGGTGGCCATGGGCCGGGAGCGCGGGGTGCCGGTGATGGAGGATCTGGGCAGCGGCGCGCTGGTGGATCTCGCAGCCTTCGGGCTGCCGCGGGAGCCGCTGGTGGCGGAGCGGGTGGCCATGGGCGCGGACGTGGTCACCTTCAGCGGCGACAAGATCCTCGGCGGACCCCAGGCAGGGCTCGCGGCCGGCCGCAGGGCGTGGATCGAGCGCATGAACCACAACCCGCTCAAGCGCGCCCTGCGCTGCGACAAGCTGACGCTGGCCGCGCTGGAGGCGACGTTGCGAAGCTATGTCCAGTCCCCCGACCTGCGGAACGAGATCCCGGCGCTCCGGGCCTTGAGCCGCCCCCTCGACGAGATCGAGAAAAGCGGCCGGCGAGTGTTGCCGCGGCTGCGGGAACGACTGGGACCGGACTACGCGCTGGAGTTGGTGGACGCCACCTGCCAGATCGGCAGCGGCGCCCTCCCCACCGAGGAGATCCCGAGCAAGGGCATCGCCGTCCGCGGCCGCGGCATGAGCGCCGACCAGGTGGCCCGGGTCTTTCGCGGCGCCGATCCGCCCGTCATCGGCCGCATCCACGGCGACCGCTTCCTTCTCGATCTCAGAAGCGCCGGCGACCCCGAGTCCCTGGTGCCCCACCTCCGGGAACCCCGGGACCGCGGGCGGTGACGCTGGCGCTCGCCTCCCCACCACGCCATGCCGTACATCATCGGAACCGCCGGCCACATCGACCACGGGAAGACGAGCCTCATCAAGGCCCTCACCGGCAAGGACACCGACCGCCTCAAGGAAGAGAAGGAGCGCGGCATCTCCATCGACCTGGGGTTCGCCCACCTGCCGCTTCCGGACGGCAGCGAGGCGGGCATCGTCGACGTGCCCGGCCACGAACGCTTCATCCGCAACATGCTGGCCGGCGCCCACGGCATCGACCTCGTGCTGTTCACGGTGGCCGCGGACGACGGCGTGATGCCGCAGACCGAGGAACACCTGGACATCGTCCATCTGCTGGGCGTGCGCAGCGCCCTGTTCGTGGTCACCAAGGTGGACCTGGTGCCGGCGGCGCGGGTGCGGGAAGTGGAGGAGGAGATCGAGATCCTGACCTTCGAGACGGCGCTGGAAGGCTCGCCGGTGGCGCACTTCTCGGCGGTTTCGGGGGAAGGGCTGGAACAGGTCCGAAGCGGCATCTTCGACTCGCTGGCAGGCATCCACCGGCCGGCTCCCAGCGGCTTCTTCCGGCTGCCGGTGGACCGGATGTTCGTGCTCCAGGGACATGGGGTCATCGTCACCGGAACCGGACTGGCCGGCGAGGTGCGCACCGGCGACCACGTCCAGGCGGTGCCGGGCGGCCAGAAGTTCCGCGTGCGCAGCATCCAGGTCCACGGCCAGTCGGTGGAGTCCGCCGGCTGGGGCCAGCGCGTGGCCCTCAATCTCACCGGCCAGGAGCGCGGCGCGCTGGAGCGCGGCCACATGATCTGCCACCAGGAACTGACCCTGGCGTCGGTGCGGTTCGACGCGCACCTGGAAGTGCGGCCCGCGGCCGCCAAGGGGATACGGAACCACCAGCGGGTGCGGATTCACCTGGGCACGGCCGAGCGCATGAGCAAGCTGATCCTGCTGGGAGACGCCGAGAAGGTGGAGCCCCGGGAAAAGGCCTACTGCCAGGTGCTGCTGACCGAGCCGCTGCTGGTCATGCGCGGCGACCACTTCATCGTGCGCGACGAGACCGCGCAACGGACCTTGGGCGGCGGCGAGGTCATCGACCCCCGGGCGCCCCGGCACCGGCGCCGGGAGAAGGACGTCGCGCAGCGCCTGCGCATCCTGCGGGAGGGCGATACGCCCGCCATGATCCGCAGCTTCCTGGACGGGGACGAGACCTTGGCCACCGGGGTCGATTCCATCTGCCAGTTCCTCAACCTCAGGAAAGAGGCGGCGCGAAGCTGGCTGGAACGGACCGAGGGGCTCCGCGCCTTCGATTCCGAGAGGGAGCGGGTCTATACGACGGAACGGAAGTGGAACGGATTCCGGGAGCGGCTTCGCGCCACCCTGGAGGCCCACCACGAGCGCCATCCGCTGGCGCCGGGAATGGATCTCGAAGAGATGCGGGCGAGACTCGCCGGCCGCTTGTCGGTGCGGCTGTTCCGCGACCTGGCGGACCTCCTGGCAGCCGAGGGCGTGTGCGTCCGGGAAGGCAACCACTTGCGGCTGCCCGGGCACCGGGTGGAGATGAGCGCCCGGGAGAAGACGCTGTCCGGAAAGATCCACGCGGCGCTGGCCAGAACTCCGCTGGCCCCGCCCTACCTGAAGGAGATGGAGAAGGCCCTGGGGGTGGAGCGGCCGAAACTCAACGAGGTCATCCGGGTCATGGAACGGCAGGGAGAGATCGTCCGGGTGACCACCGAACTGTACTACCTCAAGGATTCCATTGACAGGATCAGGACCGATTTATATAGCTATTTCAAGGATCACGAGGAGATGAGCGCGGCCACCTTCAGGGATCTCCTTCAGTCGAGCCGCAAGTACACCATTCCCGTCCTGGAGCATTTCGACCGCACCGGCGTCACCATGCGGGTGGGAGATGTGCGAAAGCTCAAGGCGGGAAGAAACTGATGGCCCCCCAACCCGGACCCGCGGTCCGAAGGAGCCAGCCATGAACATGGAAGCCATCCGGCTGACCCAGGAAGTCAAGGCCGCCGGCTGAGCGGCCAAGCTCGGCCCCGCCGACCTGGTGCAGGTCCTGCACCGACTTCCCCGATTCGCATCCCCCGAGCTGCTGGTAGGCACCGAGACGGCCGACGACGCCGGCGTTTACCAGTTGCGTCCCGACCTGGCCATCGTCAACACCGTGGACTTCTTCACGCCCATCGTCGACGACCCCTGCATGTTCGGCCAGATCGCTGCCGCCAACTCCCTCAGCGACGTGTACGCCATGGGCGGCGAGCCCGTCACGGCCCTCAACATCGTCTGCTTCCCCAAGGGCAAGATGGACATCGAGGTCCTGGGCGAAGTGCTGCGAGGCGGTGCCGACAAGGTGATGGAGTCCGGCGCGGTCATCGCCGGCGGCCACTCCATCATCGACGAAGAGATCAAGTACGGCCTGGCCGTCACCGGCACGGTCCACCCCGACGGCGTCCTGCGCAACGTCGGCGCCCTTGAGGGCGACGTGCTGATCCTCACCAAGCCCTTGGGAACCGGCATCGCCACCACCGCCCTCAAGCGCGGCAATGCCTCCAGGGCGAGCATCGACCATGCGGTGGCGTCCATGGCGACGCTCAACAAATACGCCGCCGCGGTCATGAAGGACTACGATATCCACGCCTGCTCCGACATCACCGGCTACGGCCTGCTGGGCCACGGCCTGGAGATGACCGGCGACGGCCGCATCAGCATCGTCTTCGAGTCCGCCCGGCTGCCGATATTTCAGGACATCGCCGAACTCGCCGCGGCCGGCAACCTTACCGGAGGTTGCAAGCGCAACCGCGAGTACCTCCACGACAAGATGGTCATCGACAGCGGCGTCTCCGACGCCCTGGCCGAGATCGCCCTCGATCCCCAGACCTCCGGCGGCCTGCTCATGGCCGTGGCCGAGAAGGACGGCGAACGGCTGGTCCGCGCACTCGCGGACCGCAACGTCCCGGCGGCGGCCATCGTTGGACACGTCACCGGACGGGAGGCGTATGGGGTACGGCTGGCGTAAGGCGGGTGTGCCGACCTTGGCTCCCGCCCCGGCGGCGGTCGAGAAGCACACGGCGGCCCGGAGGGTCGTCGTGGCAACCGCTCTGGCCCTGCTGGCGGCCTGCAGCGGCGGTGGGGATGGTGGGTCCGGCCCCGCGGCTCCTGACCCCGCGGTGCCGCGCCCGCCTGTCGCTCCGCGTCCACCCGCGGCATCCGACCCGGCGCATCATCTCCGCACACCCCGTTTCACGACACATCAGCCCGTCGTGCTGGAACAGATCGGCGCGCACCATGCCTACGCCAGGGGTCTGACCGGCAGGGGCGTACGCATCGGCATCGACGATACCATCGTCGACTATACGCAGACCGCTGAATTCGGGAGCCGGGTGAAGCTGCGCGCCGCGGATGGCGCGGCACTGTTCTACCCGCATCCGCTCGGCGACGAGCCGTTCAGCGACGTGGACCGTTGCCGCAGAAACAGCGCATGCCGAATCTGGCGAGAAAACAGCCAGGGCGACGATGAAGCCTACAATCGTTGGGTCCGACGGATCGTCAGCGAAGACGGCTGGCCCACGCGGGATGATACGTACTTCTTTGTCGACGAACACTTCAGCCAGGACGGTTCCATCGGCGAATTCAATCGATGGCGGGAAGTCCCGACGCCTTACGGCGCGAGAGGAGGTCATGGAACCATAGTCGCTTCGGTGGCAGCCGGGACCCGCCTGGGCGTGGCGCCGGAAGCCACGATCATCCCCATTGCAAGGAATCTGACGAATGATCAAACCGCGGACAGAGAGACGGAGAGGGCGCTGCAATACTGGATAACGACACTGTCGATCGCAGCGCGCCGGGAGATGGACGACCGGCTGGCGCGCGAGACACGGGCCAACTACGCAAAGTTCGACATCATCAACAGATCCTATGGACGGCGCATTTCATCCCTTGCCATCATCAACAGCATCCAGACCGCGGAATGGTACCGAACCTACCTGCCGAAGACCCTGGAGGCCATGTGGCAGACTGACAGACCCGATGCCGACAAGACCATTGTCGTCTACGCCGCAGGCAATGACGGCGACTCCTTCCCGGGCTTGGGCGCCGGGCTGCCCTATGGCTTCCCGGCGTTGCGCGGGCATTCCCTTGCGGTGGTGGCCACGGACCCGCGAACCGGGCGCATCGCGAGCTATTCCACCCGGTGCGGCCCGCTCCCGTCGAACTGGGACGCCGCAAGGCACGGACGGCACTATTGCCTTGCCGCGCCCGGCACCGTGAATGGACTCGTGCCCAATCCGAACAGCGCCGGGAACGGCGACGTGCGCAGTGGGCTGAATGGCACCAGCTACGCCGCGCCCGTGGTCTCCGGCGCCCTCGCCCTGCTGAAGGAACACTTCCGGGGGACCCGGGGAAACACGGCCATCGTGAAGCGGATGATCGATACGGCGAATCGGAGCGGAGCGTATGCCGACCTGGAGACATACGGTGCCGGCCACCTGGATATCGCGGCCGCGTTGACACCGGTCGGTGCGCTGAATGCCGGGCAGTCGGCGCGGGCGCTCCGCCGGACCACGCTTCAGGTTCCCGCCGCTTATGGCTCGGTCTCGGCGCGCGTCGCCAACATCGAACTGGCGGCGTTCGACGCGCAGAACTTCCCGTTCTGGATTCCCCTCTCCGGGCTGGTCACCGCGCGGCCCGGCGGACGCTCCCCGATCCCCTACGCGCCGCCGCGGGGTCGGATCGACTCCCCGGCCACCGGGCTCGGCGTTCTCGGTCTGCGCTGGGCAGCGCTGGAAGACTCCGAAGGTCCGCCGTCCGCGGATGATCGGGAATGGGTCATGGGTATCGGTCCGACATCGGCAAGCCTCGCCCGTCTGCCGCGGGATGATTCCTGGGGATACGGCCTCAGCTTCGACAACGAAGGATACCTCGGGTCACGGACCACCGGGGCGTTCGGATCGGACCTTCGCTCCGGCATGGTCTGGACTTCCCGTGCCTTCGAACAAGATATCGGCGCTGGCTGGATGCTGAACGCCAAGGGGACGTTCGCGCTGGGCCTGCCGCAATACGAAGACGGCGCCCTGTTCTCGGCATCGTCCTCCGTGATGTCCGCCATGTCCATGCGGATCGGCACCGAAAGCACGGGGCTCCATGTCGAGCAGCCGCTGCGCGCCGAGTCGGGCACCGGTACGTTCCGTGTGGAGAACGGGCGGGTGGATAACGGACGACGACGGTACGATGTCTATCGCGTGCCCCTGCGCCCGGATGCACGAGAGGTGCGCATCGCCCTGCGTCACGAGCGACAAGCCCTCGGCGGCCATATCGCGGTGGACGTCGGCCATTCGATGAATGCCGGCCATGTGCCGGGAGAACACGAAACCAGCATCGGCATCGCCGGGCGCGCAGCCTGGTGACCTCCGGGTGAACCGCATCCGCGCCTGGGCACCGCACCATGACAGGGGAAAGGCCCACGCACTCCGTTGACCGATCCGCACCCAGGTTCCGGCGCGGCGAAGGGAAAGATCGATGACCCGCCGCCGTCTTCCGATCGGGATCCAGAGCTTCCGGCGCCTCCGGGAGACCGACAGCTACTATGTCGACAAGACTGCACTCATCCGGGATCTGGTGGAGCAGAGTGACCATTATTTCCTGTCCCGTCCGCGCCGCTTCGGCAAGAGCCTGCTGCTCGACACGCTGGGGTCGCTGTTCGCCTGTCACGAGCCGCTGTTCCGGGGACTGGAGATCCATCCGCACTGGGACTGGTCCTCGCCGCATCCGGTGGTGCGGCTGAGCTTCGACGGGAAATACAACGAACCCGGGGACATCGAACGCAACATCCTGACACAACTTGAACTGATCGAACGCAATGCCGGTCTCTCGCCCGCTTCCTGCAGGACCGGACCCGAACGCCTTCTCAACCTTCTCGACCGCCTCCACAGTGCCACCGGCCGGCAGGTGGTGGTACTGGTGGACGAGTACGACAAGCCCATCCTCGACGTGCTCCACGACCCCGAGCTTGCGACGGCCAACCGGGACTACCTGCGCGGCTTCTACGGCATCGTCAAAGGCAGTGCCGCGCATGTCCGCTTCGTCTTTGTCACCGGTGTCAGCATGTTCTCCAAGGTCAGCCTGTTCTCGGGGCTCAACAATCTGAAGGACATCAGCCTCGATCCGCGCTTCGCCACCGTCTGCGGCTACCGGGACGAGGATCTGGACCGGGTGTTCGGCCCCGAACTCGCCGGACTGGACCGGGACCAGATCCGCACTTGGTACAACGGCTACCACTGGCGGGGCGGGGAGCGGGTCTACAACCCCTACGATGTACTCCTGCTGCTCGACAGCCGCGAGTTCCGTCCCTTCTGGTTCGAGACCGGCTCTCCGAACTTCCTGTTCCGGATGCTGATGGAGAAGTCCGTGAGCCCGATGGAACTGGAGGGTCGGCTGGCGGACATGTCATTGGTCTCGAAGTTCGATGTCGGTGACATCGACATCGAGGCGCTGCTCTTCCAGACCGGCTACCTGACCATCGCGGAGGAAGAAAAGGATGGCTTCGACACTCTCTACCGGCTGGACTATCCCAACCTTGAGGTCCGGCTCAGCCTGAACCGCGGATTGCTCGCCTGGCTGGGGAAAAAGGGCGCCGAGCCGCTGGAGCGGGGCCGGGAGTTCTGCGCGCTCCTGGAAGCCAACGACTTCACGGGCTTCGGCGAGACGCTCCGCGCCTGGTTGTCGGGAATCCCCTACCAGTGGCATGCCAAGGGCGACCTGTCCCGCTACGAGGCCTGGTATGCGAGCCTTCTCTACATGTGCCTGCGCGCGGTCGGGGTGGACCTGAGCGTGGAGGAAGCCTCGCATCGCGGCCGTGCGGACATGGTACTGCGTCTCGGCGGGCAGATCTTCATACTGGAGTTCAAGATGGCCGAGAGCGAGGACGATGGCGCAGCCGCGCTCGATGCGGCAATGGCGCAGATGCGCGAGCGGGGCTATGCGGAGACCTACCGCGGCCACGACGGTCCAGTTCACCTGATCGGCGTGGCCTGCGGGCGCGAGGCGCGCAACCTCCTCGACATCCGCGCCCAACCCGCATGAACGGCGCCGGTTGCAGGCGCTTCCGGCTCGGGAGCCGGGCAGAGGAGGGGGTCGTTGCCGAGCCCCTCCCCCACAGAACCGGACGTGCCCGCATCAGGGCACCCGGTCGCCGTAGAATGCTGACCGGAAATCCGTACCTGACACATATCCGACGACGCCCTGCTGTTCGGAGCCGCCGAACTGACCGAAACCGCTATAGGTTCTCGACACCCGGCCTCCGGTTTCGGTCGGAACGGACACGGTCGCGCGTGGTGCAAATCTGCCATTCGTGACGGAAGCACGGGCAAAAGATATCGAGGAGGCCACGCCTTGAATATCTATGTCGGAATAAACAAGCGTCGCAAAGACGTCGTCCCCGGCGATGGTCACGTTGATTCTTGCGTTCCCGCTGTCTTGCCCATCAAGATAATCGTTGAGCGAATACCTGCCAGACCATTTCCCCGACCAGGTTCCCGCAACCGTGGGCTGGTGCATTGGCGAAGAAGCCGTGATCGTCGGATTGCTGCCGTCTGCGTCAAATTGAGCTCTCAATGCGTATTCCGTGTGTTCAAATCCTACAGCAATACTGCCCTGCGATATAACACTCCACTCTCCCAAATCGTCCATGCCGATACCGGCGCTGGGACCGCCACCACCACTGCCACCACTGCCACCGCAACCCCCAATTATCAAGCTCATCACCAGAATGACTGAGAGCCAAGCCAGATTCTTTGCAGCTGAGAACACCGCAGATGTCATGGAATCTCCTCCTGTTGGTAACGGACAAGTCAGAATTCGGAAGCGTGGATACGGACGACATACGGAAATGATCGCCGTCTTTGCTTTACCAATGAGAAGATCGTCGATGGCGGAGAACGGGTTCTCGCCCAGAGTCGTGCGACCCCGGTCGTCTGACGTGAAGGAGCTTCGGTCCTGAAGCAACGGTGCCCGATGGCGTCGTTGCGGCGGGCGGTGGCCGCCCGGTTTCCCGTGGTGATGGCGAAATTTGGGGGAAGGGGGTCTGGTGCGCCTGCGTGGCCGGCCGCGTTCAGGCGACGGAAGATCGTCCCGGGGTCATCCGCCGGCTCGGGCCAGCGGCCGGATTCCTGAATTCTGTGTGTGTAAGGGGGGGGGGGGGGGGTACAAAGAGGTCGCGAGCGCGAGGCACTCATGTTCCGGCCGAACGACCGCAGCAGACTGCACATCGCAACGTCGCCCAGCGTCTCCGTCATGCCTTCACCCTCCCGTACCGCAGGACCGCCACCGCATCAATGACGGCAGAACCGCAACTTCCAAAGGGTGCTTATAGCCCAGATTGAATCCGAATGCAAGCGCTAGGCCTACCCATGCCCCACAAGTGATGCGAGAGTAAAGAGGGTGGCCGTTGTTTTCACGTTATCTGCTCCATCATGAGTTGGTATCCGATGCACCATTCAACGAGGGTGGCGTGACCCCGCCATATCACCATTGTTCCCGGGGGTGGTCCACGGGTGCGATGGATATGACCGCCGATCCGCGCCAGGGTGAGGATGGCGGTGGCCAGGGTATCGGGAGGGGCGTAGCGCTGTCGCGCGGCGAAGGCCTTCAGCGCCTTGATTTCGAGTTCGGAGAACAGGATGTCGGGTGACAGGTCCGGATGATCGCGTCCGAGCAGTGTCATCAGGTGAATGCGCCATGCGATGACAAGGTTGATGGCGACGGCCCGGGCGAGGCGGTCGGCTGAGCGGTTTTCGAGTTCCTCGACCTTGCAACCGGACTTCAGGATCCGGTGCCAGTCCTGGATCCGCCAGCGCCGGGCGTAGTACCCGACCAGGGTCCTGCAGTCCTCCAGGGTGTCGGTGGGAAGGGTGGTGAACAGCAGCCAGCGGATGGGGAGGGCATCGGCGGGCGTACGCTCCTCCTCCACCATCACCGCCTGCAGGCGGATCGGCGGTTTGCCCTGATTCTTGGGGCTCGTGGGTGCGAGTTCCACCGTCTGGGCGCGCACCGTCAGGGTGGCGCAGCGCGCCGTGCGGGCGGCCTTGGCCGGGCGCTTGCTTCGCTTGGGCCGTGGGGTCAGCCGGTCCAAGGCGACGATCAGGGTGCCGAGGACCGGGGCCGCCTGCAGGGCCTTCCGCACCGATGTGGCCGGGCCGGTGGCGCCGTAGGCATGGACAGCGGCCACCCGGCGGGTCTGCTTGCCTCGCACCAGGATGTCGGCGTCCGGGTGCGCCTGTTGCGTCTCGAAGACCTCGAAGGCGTCCGCCTCCCGATCCATCACGCAGACCACCCGGCCCTCCGGGAGGTCCCGGCCCAGCGCGGCACAGTTCCGGTACCCTTCGAGCCAGCGTCCGGTCTTGCTCGGTTCGGGTGTCCTCGGCTCGTCCTTGGCCGGCGGTGCATCAAAACGGGCCCCGACAACCCCCAGCGGCAGGCCGCTCGGGGTCACCGCCAGTGTCGAATGCAGATGCAGGCCCCGTGAAACGGCGCCGGTCTGGTTGACACCGATGACCCCGAGCCCCTCGCAGCCCGGACGCGATGCAAAGTTCAGGTCCGTGCCGTCCTGGATGCACAGCACCACCGGCTCGGCCCGCATGCGCTCCCGCGTGCGGGCACGGTGCGGCTCCAGGATGGCCGCCGGCGTCACCGCGGTCCTGTGGGGCTGGTCGATGAACCGGTAGTACCCCTTGATCTCGGCCCGGTTGCCGCTCGCGGCCTGCGGAAAGGACCCCATCGGTCGTGCTCCCTTCAACTGCGCAATCGCCACCAGACGGGCGCTCAGACGGGCATCGCCGAACGCCGCGCCGCCCAACTCCGCCCCGGCCCAGGACGGCCCGTCAAGACCCTCCGCCGGGTCCAGCCTGAGGGTGTCCGCCGGGGGCGGTGAGACACCCAGGCGGGTGCGCCAGTCACCCACCAGTTCATGGATATAGACCGCCTTGCCCCCCACCGCCACAGCGTGGCCACCGTCCTGCCGACCCCGGCCCGCAGTCTCGCCCAGCCACCGCCAGTTGCCGGCCCGCAGGCTGGCCCCACCATGGGGCGGCGACACGAAGGTCTCCATGAGCCATGGCGCGAAACCATAGCGCGCGGCAAAATCCGCCCCGAAGCGGCGCAGAAGCTGTCCCAGCACATGCGACGCCAAGTTGCGGCAGCGCACGTCCGACCGGATCAGGAACCGGGGCAAACCCACCACCCGGTGCAGATGCTGCCGCCGCGTCGCCGCGTCCCAGCCGATCCAGCGGTCCCGCACCGCAAGCTGCAGGGCCGATGCCGCCACCCCCATGGCCCCGAGCCAGCCGTGTTCCGACCCCAGCAAATACCGCATCTGCCGCCCCACCAGCGGCCCGGCCCCCTGCGGATGCTCGTGCTCCATCAGTCCCTGCCAGATCTCCCGCTGTGCCGGATCCACAACCGCAACCAGCGCCAGACCCCGAACCTCACCGACCTCCGCCGGAACCCCCCGTGCCGGCGCCACCGGCGACGACCGGCGCCGCCGGACACAACTCCCACCGGGCGTTCGCCGGGCCGGAAGCCGGATCTGCCCGGCCCGCTCCAGAGCCCGCAGGGCGGACAGGCAGGTGGCGACCTGAGGCTGCCCCCGGCCATCGCGGAAACCGAAATCAGCACACAGACGTTCGGCAAGCGCCGTGCGATGCGGAAGGCCCCCCGCATCCAGAAGCTCGGTGATATGATGCACCGACCCACGCTGCGCAAGCTGGTGCCGGATCTGGTGCTGAACATCCATGCCGACACCGTAGCACCGCCCGAATCAAATGTTCAGCATCACTTGTGGGGCATGGGTAGGGGTAGTCTTGTTCAATGCAAAAAACATTGGACAAGGCCTTGACTTGAGGGGGGGGGGGGGGGGGAGTATATGTCAGTGTCAGCGTGACGGATGGTTTGGAGAGGGTGGCTTACAGACAGGAGGATTTGCGATGGGTATTGAGCGGACCGGCGGCGATGGCATTGATGAACTGCAGGGCGGTATGGGCGACGATACGCTGGACGGCGGCGGTGGCGACGATACGCTGGACGGCGGCGACGGCGTTGACACCCTGTATGGCGGCAACGGGAACGACACGGTTGATGGCGGTTCGGGCAACGATTCTCTGTTCGGCGGCACCGGGGACGACACGCTGAGGGGCGGCACGGGCGCGGACACCCTGTATGGCGGCATGGGGGCGGACACCTTCGCGTTTACGGTGGGGGACGGCGAAGACACGATCGCCGATTTCGAGGCCGGCGAAACGATCGAGATTGCCGGGGTGGCCGGCGGTTTCCCGGCGCTGGTGATCAAGCAGGACGGCACCAATGCGGTCATCCGCTACGGCGAGGGTGACAAGATCATACTGCAGGGCGTGACGGCGGCCTCGCTCGGCGCGGACGACTTCCACTTCCTTCCGGTTGAATCTGCAGAAGGGAAGACGCTGAAAGGCGGCAACCGCGCGGACACGCTGACCGGCGACGACGGCGACGACGTCCTGAAAGGCCGCAAGGGCGACGACACGCTGGCCGGTGGCAGCGGCGACGATACGCTGAGGGGCGGCAAGGGCGACGACACGCTGACCGGCGGCGACGGCGACGACGTTCTGAAAGGCCACAAGGGCGACGACACGCTGGCCGGTGGCAGCGGCGACGATACGCTGAGGGGCCACAAGGGCGACGACACGCTGACGGGCGGCGACGGCGACGATACGCTGACGGGCGGTCCTGGCGACGACACCTTCGTGTTCGCGGTGGGGGATGGCACCGACACGATCACCGATTTCGGGGAAGGCGACCGGATTCGTCTCGACGGGGTCCCGGTTGGCTTCGAGGGGCTGGATATCCGTCAGGACGGCGCTGATGCCGTGATCCACTACGGCGACGGCGACACGATCACCCTGCGGGGCGTGTCGGCGAACTCCTTGGGCGAGGACGACTTCCTGCTTCCCGACGCGAGCCAAAGCCTTCCCGGCACTCAGGACAGCCCTCTCGTACAGGGCGCCAGTCAGACTCCAGACAAGCCGTCTGGCCCCAATCAGAAGGTGCCGACTCCCTGGGACGATGACTGGGATTCCGCGGGCAACGTCTCCATACGTAGAGGCACCGACGGCGACGACACCATGAAAGTCGCCCGGGGCAAAAACATCTTGATTGGCGGCAAGGGCGACGACACCCTGGAAAGCGGTTGGGACGGCGACACTTTCGTGTTTCGGACGGGAGATGGGAACGATACCATTGTCGATCTCCTGGACGGCGACAAGATCCATCTCTATGGGGTTTCCGATGGTTTCGGGTGGCGCAATATCCGGCAGGACGGCGACGCCACAGTTATCAGCTACGGCGATGGCGGCGACACGGTCACATTGCTGACCATACAGGCGGGTGCCTTGTTCCTTCAATCAAGAGACTTTGTTGGCAGCGGCGGGTCCAAGCCCGCCATCCTCTCCCTGTACGGCGGAAGCGGCAAGGCTCAGAACATGCTGTTCGGGGGCGGCAACAAGGCGACGACACCCCTGGACGATGCTTGGGATGGCGCGGGCGTGGGCGCGGGCTCCAAACGCATACACAGGCGCGGCGACGGCGACGACACCATGACTTGGGACGGCCGTCCGTCCAACATCATCGTGCTCAACTACAAGGGCGATGTTCTGCCCGGCGTCCTGCCCGGCGTCCTGCTCGGTGGCGGGGGCGACGACACCCTGACCGCCGTCAGCAGGGGTAACAATACCCTGCACGGCGGTTCGGGCAACGATACTCTGGAGGGCGGTAACGGCGACGACACCTTGTATGGCGGTTCGGACAAAGACACCCTCGCCGGCGGCAAGGGCAACGACACCTTGCTTGGCGGCAAGGGCAACGATGTCCTCACCGGCGGTTCGGGTGCCGATGCCTTCGTATTTCTGGCGGGAGACGGGGACGACACCATTACCGATTTCGGGAACGGCGACAGGATTCATATCATTGGGGTTCCTGGCGGTTTTGGCGCGCTCGACATCCGTCAGGATGGGGACGACGCGATCGTCAGCTACGGCGCTGGCGGCGACACGGTCACATTGCTGAACAAACAGACGGACTCCCTTGGCGCCAGCGATTTCAAATTCGCCACCTCCTACGAGTTTGTACCCTCCGAACCAAAGAGGTTTCCGAATCCCCCGGACGATGACTGGGATGGCACGACGAGGTACAGCCGCATCGACACCGGCCGCCGCATCGACGCCGGCCGCATCCAGAAGGGTACCGACGGCAACGACACCCTGACCGGGACGACGACGGGGTTTGCCGATTTCATACTCAACAAAGACCGCGGTGCGGAAACCTGGAACGATGTCCTGCTCGGCGGTGCGGGCGACGACACCTTGTATGGCGGTTCGGACAAAGACACCCTGAACGGCGGTTCGGGTCACGATACCCTGAACGGCGGTTCGGGCGACGATACCCTGTATGGCGGTTCGGGCGACGACACCCTGAACGGCGGTTCGGGTCGCGATACCCTGACCGGCGGCGTGGGCGCCGATACCTTCATGTTCCGGGTGGGCGACGGGAGAGACACCATTACCGATTTCGGAAACGGCGACAGGATTCATATCTTCGGAGCGCTCGATATCCGTCAGGCCAGCAGCGGCGACGACACGATCATCTTCTACGGCGCCAGAGGCGGCGGCGACAGCATCAGGTTACTGGGCGTACAGGCAAGCTCCCTTGACGGCAACAGGGATTTCAGGTTCGACAGCTACGGGACCGGGCCTGCCAACCTTAGCCTGAAAGACGAATCCCGGGGCGACGACACCCTGCATGGCGGTGCGGGCGATGACACCCTGTATGTCGGCTGGGGCGACGACACCTCGCATGGCGGTGCGGGCGATGACAGCCTGTATGGCGGTGCGGGCGGCGACACCTCGCATGGCGGTGCGGGCGATGACACCCTGTATGGCAGCTGGGGCGACGACACCTTGCATGGCGGTGCGGGCGATGACATCGTGATTGGCGACGGCGGCGACGACACCTTGCATGGTGGCGAGGGCAACGATGTCCTGGTCGGCAGCTGGGGCGACGACACCTTGCATGGCGGCGAGGGCAACGACGACCTGGTCGGCGGTCGGAACGACGATACATTCGTTTTCACCAACGGCTCCTCGAGCAGTGACGATGTCGACACGATCAAGGATTTCGAGACGTACGGAGAGGAGGACACCATCCAGCTTTCCGGCTTCACCGGCATAGATGACTTCAACGACCTCGAGGGCAGAATCACCACGAGAAACACCGGCGAAGTAGTCATCGATCTGACGGATGTGGGCGGCGGCCTGATCGTGGTTGAAGGCGTGACCGAGATGGATGCTTGGGACTTCGATTTCGTATGACTTGGACAAACCCTGGTTGAGTCCGCCCCGGGTTTTCCGGGGGAGTGCGGCAGGCATGAGACTCGGCGACCACTTCGAGCGGCGCCGGAGCGTTTATCAGGCGCGTGTGATTGGGCGGCGAGGTGAGTCTTGCCCAATGCAAAGTGAGCCTGAAGCAAGGAAGTCGGAGATCATCAGGAGGGAGGCTCTCGAAACGAAAGGATGTATTGGGGTGAGAATTGCAGGGTATCACGGGGGCTGAGATTCGGAGGCAGGATGATGGGAGTGGTGCTGGGCTGGGTTCCAAGCAGCCGGGGATTTCATCGTCAAGTTTTATCCCCACAACCAGTCGAGGTCCGAGAATGCGAGCTGCCGGTCGAAATTCAGGATATTGTCGCGCACATTGAGGATGAGGCACCGGTCGTTGCCGCCGTTCAGCCTGCCACGCAGGCCGCGCCCGATCATCTGGAAATAGAGGTTCGGGCTGTAGACCGGACGCGCCACCACGATCGCGCGGGTTCGCGGCGCGTCGAAACCCTCGCGGAAGACACCGTAGTTGACCAGCACCCGGATACTGCCCCTGCGGAATTCCTCCACGATTCTGCGGCGCGTCGCGGAGTCGGTTTCGCCGCTGACCGCGCGCGCGACAATACCGCGCCCGTTGAGAAGCACCGCCACAGTTTGCGCGTGTTCGACCGAAGTCGCGAAGACCAAAGTGGGCCAATCCGGCTCGATATGCGTCGCGAACGCCTCGACGATGCGCATGGTTCGTTCAGAATCCCGCGCAATGCGGCCTTAGGCGCTCCGGGGCAGCCAAGGCGAAGACTTCATCTCACTCAGTTCGTCGTCGCTCAGGCTCGGCGCGCCGCCGGCTATTTCCCCTTGATTTGAAGCCGAGGCCGAAACGGCCGATTTCCGCAGTACTGCGCTTCGGCGACATGTGAGAGAACATCAGCGCCTGTGCGCCGGCCTCGTCTATCGGCGCGCCGTTGTCGGCGCAGTAGAGATGGTTGCGGGTGAGGCGAATCTCAATGCTGCCGCCGCTTTCGCGCTCCTTCAGGGCATCCGCGCCATTCTGGACGAGTTCGAATATCTGCCGCCTTGCGTAGCCGCCGCGCGCGGTATCGTCTTCCTGATTGGCGTGTTCGATGACATCCTTGGGCTGGATGCGATAGGCCTCCAGCCTCTTGCGCGACTCGGCTTCGATATACCTGCCCAATGGGCCGCCCGGCCCGGTCCATTTCGGATTCGCCAATGTTCCGTTCCCCAGTACTCTCCTTGCCCTTACCTAATCATGGCGAAGGCCGTACGGAGCATTGAAGCCCAGGAGCCTGCGCCGCAGAAAATTTTCGTGAGATTGATATCCACCAGAGTCCCATTTGGTGCCCAATTCGTGTCCGACAATGGGACAAGGCTACACGTTTCTGGCATTTTGGACGAAAATCTGGACGTGCTCTCCCACTCGTCACCTACCGAAGCGTCCTGCGGCGCAGGCTCCCAGGCGGCAAACAGCACCGCCTTCACGACTTGGATACTGAGTTCAGTAAGCGGCCTTTCTCTCCCTGCTGCTGTCCAAGGCGCAGCCATAGCCCGATCGGAATCTGGTCGCCGCAAAGAATAAGCAATAAAGCTGGCGGAAGAGGTCAAGCTGGCAGGCTGAATGGCAGACGGGAGAGGGCGAATGCCCACTGCCCGTCTGTCCAGGTAGTCGGACCCGGGATCGGGTCTATCCATGGTCGGTTCTATTTCTTCTTCCGCACCAGAAAGCTCAGCGCTTCCTTCGAGGCCGCGGACATGCCGAGAATCTGATCGACGTACATCTCGATGTCCTTGCCCGAGACGAACTCGACGATGAGCTTGGCCTCCTTGGCCTCCTTCATGAAGGCGGGATCTTCCATGGTCTTCTTGAACGCGGTCCGCAACTGCTCGAGCCGGTCGGCGGGCACGCCCGGGGGAGCCGAAAACGGGCGCTGGAACTCGTACTGGTTGACCCATCCGGTGTAGGTCTCGAGTTTCTGCTTGCCGCCCCGCTTGGCTACCAGTTCCGGAATGACCAGCGCGTCCTTGAGTTCGGGATCGGCGACCCTCCGGTGCGTGAGCAGCGGCGTCAGCTTGTCGTCACCCTTGGCGTCGAGCATGGCCCGAGCCGTGACCCGCATGGACTCCCAGCCCCAGCAGGCTCCTGACACTTCCTTGCTCTGCATGGCGATCCGCGACGTGGCGGTTCCGCTATAGCCCGCCACCACATCGAAGTTCGTGCCGATGGTCTGGTTGAGGATCTTCGGCAGATCCACGCCGGTGGATCCCGCCCGGGTGCCGCCCATCTTGATAGGCTTGGCGGGATCGGTCATGTCCTCCAGCGTCCGCACGCCGGACCAGCCCATGAACGCGCATGCCGGTATGCCCTTGACCGGAGCGCCGATCCAGCTCACCTTCTGCGAATCGATCCGCACCTTGGGGTCGCCAAGGGCCTGGGCGGTCACGAACCCATTGTTCCAGACGCCAAGAACCGAGCCGTCGCGCTTCGCGCGCTTCTGGAGGTAGTTCGCGGCGACGAGGCTGCCGGCACCGGTCATGTTCTGCACGATGAAACTCGGGTTTCCCGGAATATGCCGGCCCAGGTGACGCACGATCTGGCGCGTGTAGGTATCGTAGCCGCCACCGGGCGAGTAGCCCACGATGACCCGGATGGTCTTGCCCTTGTAGAAATCGTCCGCGGCACCGGCGCTGCCTGCCGTCAACGTGAAGGCCGCTGCGAGAGCCACCGCCCATGCTGTCTTCCTGATCATGTCAACCCCCTTTGTGGATTTGTCCAACGTAAAACGAGCCATTTTCGCACATCTCTCAGACTAACGCCAATCCTTTCCCGGGTCTGGGCCCCACCGGCCGGCCGCTGTTTCGAGCCGCGGCTTTGTGATAGTGCTTTCACGCGGGTGCCACTCCTCTTCCGAACCCTATGAAGCAATCCCGGAGGTTGTCATGCCCATGCTGCGCGTCGACGATGCCGACATTCACTACGAGGTCCGGGGCGACGGGCCTCCTTTCGTATTCATCTCGGAAACGGCCTGCGACGGGGATGTCTGGAACCTGTTCCAGGTGCCGGAGTTTTCGCGGGACCACCGTACCATCATCACGGATTACCGCGGCACCGGACGCTCCACCCGGACTCCGATGCGCTACACGACCCGCATGTTCGCCGATGACATCGCCGCGGTCATGGACCACCTCGACGCCACCCGGGCGATTGTCTGCGGCCATTCCATGGGCGGCCGGGTGGCGCAGTTGCTGGCGCTGGAGCACCCCGGGCGGGTCCGGAAGCTCATCCTCGCCTCGTCCGGCGCGGCCCATCCGGGCGCCCGCGGCATTCCGCTCAGGATCGCCACGCAGATGGTAGAAATGGGTTACGAGAAGTACGTGCGGGACCACACCATCGAGGTGGGCTGGACCGACTCGTACCGGAAGGACCATCCGGAGGAGATCGAAAACTGCCTCAAGGTGCGCATGGCGAATCCGTCGTCGGTGGAGTGCTACTTCCGGCACGTCATCGCGCGCCAGGAGCACGACACCCGCCACCGGCTCAAGGACATCACCGTGCCGACGCTGGTGCTGGTGGGCGAGGACGACCACGCGGTGGTCAGCGACATGTCACACCGGAGAGGCGCGGAGATCCTCACCGAGGGCATTCCCGACGCCAGGCTGGTGATACTTCCGGGTGAGCGGCACAGCTATTTTTTCTCGAATCCGGAGGCTGCCCACAAGGCCATTCGGGACTTCCTCAGCGACTGATCCGGGACCACGCGCATTCACCCGCGGCGGGCGGTCAACGCCTCCAGGCGTCCTTCCAGCCAGCGGGTGCTGACCCGGCCGCGGATGTAGTCCGGCTCGTCCATGACCGCGCTCAGGAACGGAATGGTGGTGTCGATGCCGGCGGCGGCGAACTCGCCGAGGGCGCGCTTCATCCGCTCCACCGCCTGCGCGCGGTCGCCGGCGTGGACGATCAGCTTGGCCAGCAGCGAGTCGTAGAACGGCGGGACGCGGTAGCCCGGGAAGCACTGGGTGTCGACCCGGATACCCGGCCCGTGGGGCGGGCTCCACTCGGTCAGGACTCCGGGACAGGGCCGGAATCCCTGCCACGGGGCTTCCGCGGTGATGCGGCACTCGATGGCGTGGCCATTGAAGCGGATGTCCTCCTGGGAGAACGACAACCGTTCGCCGCCCGCCACGCGGATCTGCTCCCGCACCAGGTCCAAGCCCGTGACCATCTCGGTGACCGGGTGCTCCACCTGGATGCGGGTGTTCATCTCAAGGAAGAAGAAGTCCTGCCGGTCCTCGTCGTAGATGAACTCCACGGTGCCGGCGTTCTCGTACTTGATCTCCCTGGCGACCTTGTGGCCGGCCTCGCGGATGCGCCCCCGCAACTCCTCCGACAGGGCGGCGGCCGGGGCTTCCTCGACGACCTTCTGGTAGCGCCGCTGCAGTGAGCAATCCCGCTCGCCCACGTGCACTACATTGCCGAATCGGTCACCGATGACCTGAACCTCGATGTGCCGGGCGTTGGGGATATAGCGCTCCATGTAGAGCGTGGGGTCGCCAAAAGCCGCCCGGGCCTCCGCCGACGCGGTCTCGAAGGCGGTCCGGAGCTCGCCCTCCTCCCGGACGATCTTGATGCCCTTCCCGCCGCCACCGGCCGCCGCTTTCAGCAGCACGGGCCAGCCGATCTCTGCGGCCACTCCCGCCGCGGCCTCGAGGGTGCGGACGTTGTCCGAGCCCGGGACCAGCGGGACTCCGAAGGCTCCGACCGTGGCTCGGGCCAGCAGCTTGTTGCCCATCTGGCGGATGCTGTCGGCGCGGGGGCCCACGAACGTGATGCCGTGCTTCGCGCAGGCCTCGGCCAGTTCGGATTTCTCCGCAAGAAAACCATAGCCCGGATGGAGGGCGTCGCAGTGAGTGCCCAAGGCCGTGGCCACCAGCGCCTCGACCTTGAGATAGCTCTCGGTGGAACGGGCCGGTCCGATGCAGACGGTGCGGTTCGCGAGGCATGCCGGCATGCTGTCCCGGTCAGCCTCCGAAACCACCGCCACCGACTCGATGCCCAAGGACTGACAGGCTCTGATGATGCGGACCGCTATCTCGCCCCGGTTGGCGACCAGGAGGCGGCTAACAGCCATGAAGAGACCCTGTCTCAGGCATCGGGACGGACCAGGAAGAGGGTCTGACCGTGCTCGACGAACTGTCCGCTCTCCACGCACACCTCGTCGATGACGCCGGCCGCTCCGGAGCTGACGGCGTTGAAGACCTTCATGACCTCCACGAGGCCAACCGTGGTCTCGGCGTCCACGTGGTCGCCGAGCTTGACGAACGGCGGCGCACCAGGCTCCGGCGTGGCGTAGAATGTGCCGACCATGGGTGCGGGAACGGGAACGGTTCCTTCCCTGATGGTGACCGGTCGGGACGCGGCGGCGCTCTCGGCAGCCGGTGCGGGGGCGGGCGCGACCGCCGGTGCCGGTGCGGCCGCCGGAACTGGCGCGGCCGCCGGCGCGGCCTGGTTCACGCTGACGGCCGCGGGCACACCCGACTTGCTGACCGTGAGCTTCAGATCGCCGATCTCGAGGTCGAGGTAATCGAAGTTCGATTTCTCCACCAGGTCCAATATCTGCAGTACTTCATCCTCGGTCAATTGCGTGTCCCTCTCTTCCTGTTCCGCAAGTCCTGTTCCGCAAGTCCTGTTCCGCAAGTCCTGTTCCGCAAGTCCTGTTCCGCAAGTTTTCGGACCGCCTGTGGCGGGCGTGAAGACGCGGCGTGAAGACGCGAAGACCCTTGATGCGCGCGTATTCTTATCAAGAACCCGAATCCTGCGTCAACCGCGCATCAGGCCGGCGGGAGCCGGACGCGGAGGACACTGGATTCTCGAACGGCGACGTATTATTCTGACTGCCCATCGGCCGGAGGCCGAGCACAAATACACGCATTTCCAGGAGGGACAGTCATGGGAGCGACGATCAAGTTCAGGCGGCCCGACGGCAAGGAAGTATCCGGCTATTGCGCTTCGGCCGGCGACAACGCGCCTGGCATGGTGGTGGTCCAGGAGTGGTGGGGGGTAAACGACCAGATCAGGGGCGTGGCCGACCGCCTCGCGGGCCTCGGGTACACTTCCGTGGTGCCCGATCTCTACAAGGGCAAGGTGACGGTGGAGGCGGAGGAAGCCAGCCACATGATGCAGAACCTCGATTTCGGGGATGCCAACACGGACGTGTGCAGCGCCGTGGAGCACCTGAAGCGGAGTTGCCCCAAGGTGGGCGTCATCGGTTTCTGCATGGGCGGCGCCCTGACCGTGCTGGCGGCGGTGTACTCCGAGGCGGCGGACGCGGCTTGCTGCTGGTACGGCGTGCCCCCCGAGGAAGCGGCCGACACGCGCACCATCTCGATTCCTTTCCAGGGCCATTTCGCGCTGGAGGACGGCTTCTTCACCCCGGACAAGGTGGATGCCCTGGAAGCGCGCCTCAAGGAAGGCAACGTCACCCACGAGATCTACCGCTACCAGGCGCAGCACGCGTTCGGCAACGAAACCGGAGCGGCCTACAACGCCGATGCCGCCAACCTGGCGTGGGAGCGGAGCACGGCGTTCCTGGCCAGACACCTGAAGTAGCAACCCGGGCAGCGGGCATTCGTCACCTCGCCGGCGCGGCATTTCGCGCCGGCGAGATCTGTCGCTTTCTGTCGCTTTTCCGCCGCCCATGGGGCTGGACGGAGGGTCCGTATCCCCGTCCCCGGTCTTCCAGATCCGAACCCCGGATGCAGGCCGCCCGGCGGACCGAACGGGAGACAGCCCTCGGAAGGCTCCCCGGGGTGGGCGCGGGAGTGGCCGGCTCGGGACGATGGCGCCCAGTGGCGGCTGACGAGTGGCGCTTGACGAATGGCGACCCCGCCCTTCCCCGCCAGGCATCGGAACGTTCACTCCCACGGCGGCGGTTTGCCCCATTCATCGTAGTAGGTGGTCCTGGAAGCGGGCAGGCGCGCTGTCGTGCCGAACCGGCCCTTGGGATAGCCCAACGGGATGCAGCAGTGGACCTCCGTTTCCGGCGGCAGCCGGAACAGGTGGTGGATTCGGTCGCTGACGCAGGGATGAAGGGTGGTCAGCACCGACCCGATGCCCAGGGCGCGGGCGGCCAACATCAGGTTCTGCGCCGCGGGCAGGACGGAGTTGGCCTGTCCGGGCGAGGTGGCGACCGCCAGCACCACCACGGGCACGTCATCCATGGCCTCGGCCAGCCGCATGGGCGACAGGTGCCGGTCGCCGGGCGGTGCGGTCTCGGGGCTCCATCCCGCCGGCTGCTTGGCCCACCAGGCCTCGGCAAAAAGCTTCGCGAACTGCCGGATCTTCTCCCGACTCCGCACCACCAGGAAGCGCCCCCGGTGCTCATTGCGCGCATTGGGCGCCTTGGAGGCGGCGTCCATCAGCGTCCGGATGTCTTCGTCGCTTACCGGGTCCGGCTTGAACCTGCGGATGGCCCGCTGGGTGAACAGGGCCTCGCCAACGCTCATGCCAAGCCGTTCGGGCGGTTCGAGCTTCACCATGGTCATTTCCGCTGCCCCTTTCCGGTTCGCGATGGCGCGCCACAGAACTGCTCGCAGTTCGTTGATTCCCTTGATTCAGCCCCGGCGGACTCGGGGTTATTCAGACCTTGTCTGACGCCCGGTCAGCTCCCGCGCGCGGTCGAGCACCGCGAATGAGCGCGGCGCGCCCGGCATGAGAAAGCGGAAGCCCGCCTCCACCAGCCGCTCGATGTTGTCGGCGTCGGGATGGGGATGGCCGCAGGGGACGCCGTGTTCCTTGCAGATTTCGAGGATGCGGTTGATGTGGCCGGCCACCGCCGGGTGGTCGTAGTCCCGGGGATGGCCCAGTTCCTGGCTCAGGTCCCCTTCGCCGATGAGCACCACGCCGATGCCCGGCACCTGCTTGAGCATGGCGGGCAGATTGTCGATGGCGCGTACCTCCTCACATTGGATCACCACCAGGATCTCGCCATCGGGTGCCAGCGGCCACACGTCCGCGCGCCGGTAGTATTCCTGCTGCGTCAGCCCCCAGTAGCGGGCGGCGCGGACGGGGGCGTCGCCGCGGATGCCCGGGGGATCGCGGAGCAGCCGCGGGTAGCGGCAGGCCGACACCGCGTTGCGCGCCTCCTCCACCGAACTGACGTGCGGGAAGATGACCCCGTAAACGCCCATGTCGAGCACCTGCTTCGCCAGCCACTGGTTCATCTCGTTACCGTTGGGCGGAACTCGCACCATGGGAGTCACCGCGGGACCGAGGGTGCCGCGGTCCACCAGCTGCCTCCGGTCCAGCATGTACTGCAGCGAGTGCCGCAACCCCGGCATGTCCAGGGGCGCGTGTTCCATTTCGAAGGCCACGCCGTCGAGCTTCGACGCCGCCATGGCGATGGCGGTTTCGACATCGTTGGAGGCAAAGCTCACGAAGGCCGTCCGGCCTTTCTCCAAGGCCTGGATGACACCGTTCAGACGTGGAATCTCGGCCATGAATCGCTCCGCCGGAGAGGCCGGGCATCGCCGGCGCCTTCCGCCATTCCATGCATGCGTAGTTCGTACCCGGCGGCCCCGCGCGTCATTCGGTAGGCCGACGCATCATTCCCGCAGCAGCGGAAATCCGGCGGGCGGGGACCGGCGTCAGACTTGGTAACGGCCCAAGCCTATAGCCTGCCCATGCGGGCTTTGCTAGTGTAGTGTCCTGTTCCGGCAGGGCAAAGCGCTACCGCCCCGGACGGCACACGGAGTCCCCCCGGAGGTCCACGCTCGTGATCATCGACGCCCACGCACACTACACCACGGCGCCAGCCAAGCTCCAATCGTTTCGCGCCCGGCAGATCGTCGAACAGGCGCGGCCGGCACCCGCCCGGCTCGACATCAGCGACGAGGAGCTGGCGCAGTCCATGCGCCCGCAGTTCCGGAGAATGGCCGATTCCGGCATCGACCGGCTGCTGTTCTCGCCTCAGGCATCAGCCATGGGCCACCACTTCGGGTCCGAACTCATCAGCCGCTACTGGAGCGAGGCATGCAACGATCTCATCGCCCGCATCGCCAGGCTGTGGCCGGACAAGGTGTCGCCGGTGTGCCAGCTTCCCCAGTCGCCGGGAGTCGGCCCCGGCAGTTGGGTGGAAGAACTCGAGCGCCGCGTCAACGAGGACGGTTTCATCGCCTGCAACATCAACCCCGATCTGTGCAGCGGCCGGGAGCCGTGGACCCCGCCTTTGGGAGACGAGTGGTGGTATCCCCTGTGGGAGAAGATGGTGGAACTGGACATCCCGGGAACCATCCATGCCAGCGCATCCCTGAACCCGGCTTTCCACACCACCAGTTCCTACTACATCGGGCAGCACCACAACAGCGCCGTGGAGCTGCTGCGCTCCCGCGTCTTCCAGGATTTCCCCGGGCTCAAGCTGGTCATCCCGCACGGCGGCGGGGCCGTGCCCTACCAGTGGAACCGTCACCGGGGCATGCACGTGAAGGAAGGCCTGGAACCTTTCGAGGAAGCGGCCCGGCGGGTCTACTGGGACATGGCCATCTACGACGCGGAGGCCATGGAGCTCCTGATCAAGCGTGTCGGAGCGGACCGCGTGCTGTTCGCCACCGAGATGTTCGGCGCGGTAAACGCCACCGACCCCCGGACCGGCCGCAATTTCGAGGAGGTGGTGCCGCTCTTCGAATCCATCCAGGGCCTGGGCGGCCAGGACCATTACAACATCATGGAGGGCAACGCCAGGCGGCTCTACAAGCTGCCATGAACCACCGTTACCACCGTTACCGGAGTCATTCATGATCGATTTCCTCTTTCCCACCCATGTCATGGGTTCCCAGACCCTTCGGCTGGTGGCCGAAGCCCAGCAGGGGGGCGGCGACGTGTTCGACATCGCGCGCCTGTGCCGCAACCTCGACCCCGGCGACAGGAAGGGATGGGAACAGGCATGGCTGGACTTGGCCCGAACGACCGAGGACAAGGCCAGGGAGGCCCTGTCCAAGGGTCACGAGCGCACGGCCTTGCAGTTCTTCTTCCACGCCAACCAGTACTACCGCATGTCCGACGTGTTCCTGACCATCGCGGAGAACGACACCCGAGCGGAGCGGTTCAAGCTGTCGCAGGCCTGCTTCCGCGAGGCCGCGGCGCTGCACAAGCCGCCCCTGGAGGTCATCAGCGTCCGCCGCGGCGACGAGGAGTACGACGGATACTTCTGCCACCCGAAGAATCCGGCGCCCGGCGCATGGCCCGCCGTCTTCCTCATCGGCGGCGCCGACGCCTTTGCCGAAGAGATATTCTTCAGCGGCCGGCAGGTGACGGAATACGGCTGGGCGCTGCTCCTGGTGGACACCCCCGGACGGGGCTCGTCCATATACGTCAAGGGAATCCCCACCCGGGCGGACTACGAAGTTCCCGTCAAGGCATGCATCGACTACCTCGTGTCCCGGCCGGAGGTGGACCCCGAGCGCATCGGACTCATCGGCATCAGCATGGCCGGCTACTACGCCCCTCGGGCCGCGGCGTTCGACCGCCGCATCAAGGCGCTGGTGGGCTGGAGCGGCTGCTACAGCGTGCTTGACGATCTCTATCTCTTCTGCGAGCACCTCCGACCGGTGGTGCAACGGCTGCTGGGCGGCGTGAGCGACGCGGTGGCCCGGGAACGGCTCAAGGACTTCACCATGGAGGGTGCCGCGGAGAACATCACCTGCCCGACGCTCATCACCCACGGCGCCGACGACCGGCTGATGGACGTGCAGGGCGCCCGACGACTGCATGAAGCCATCGGCAGCAAAGACAAGACCCTCAGGATCTACGAGGAGGCAGCCGCGGGCGGCGTCATCCATTGCAGCCACGATTACTGGGCCCACAACGTGCCGTACATGCTCGACTGGATGCAGGACCGGCTGTAGGCTGCAGACAGGAAGGTACGCCGAAGGACGCTATCGTGACGTGGTTGCTGGGGAGACAGGTCCTGATTTCCGGCCAGAATGCGGGGAAACGCCTGGTTTCCAGTACCTTGCCCGGAAGCACCCAGGCTGCCTCGATTCCTCCTCGCTCACGGGTCCCTCAATGCTCGGGACACGACTGCACCATGAGCGACGGTTCCGGTCATCAGGGTTTCACGATGGACTGGTCTGACATGACTTCGCCCCCAAGCGCCATGCGGTCCCCCGGGCCGCCGACTCGCAGATCGGTTCCGCTGAAACGAACGGGGGTGGGGAAACACCGGTGAGGGTGGCCTGTTGCCGAGACCTCCTCCACGGAACCGGACGTGCCCGCATCAGGGCATCCGGTCACCGTAAAATGCTGACTGGAAAACCGGACCTGCTGACACATACCCGACGACGCCCTTCTGTTCGGAGCCGCCGAACTGCCCGAGGCCGCTGAAGGTTCTCGACACTCGGTCTCTGTTTTCGCTCGGAACGGACAAGGTCACGCGTGGCGCAAATCTGCCATCCGTGACGGAAGCGCGGGGGAAAGATACCGAGGAGGCCATGCCTTGAATATCTATTTCGGAATAAACAAGTGTCGCAAAGACGTCGTTCCCAGCTATGGTCACGTTGATTCTTGCGCTCCCGCTGTCTTGCCTATCAAGATAGCCGTTGAGCGAATACCGGCCATACCAGTTCCCCGACCAGACTCCCGTAACTGTGGGCTGGTGGTTCGGTGAAGAAGCCGTGATCGTCGGATTGCCGTCTCGGTCAAACAGAACTCTCAATGCGTATTCTGAATGTTCAAATCCTACAGCATTACC
The DNA here is from genome assembly GCA_964291295.2 of uncultured Binatia bacterium (SeqCode). Classification (GTDB taxonomy): domain Bacteria; phylum Desulfobacterota; class Binatia; order UBA9968; family JAJDTQ01; genus JAJDTQ01. Next base: position 715,043 of record OZ219754.1, read on the forward strand.
GCCTCCCGATATAACACCCCACTCTCCCAAATCGTCCATGCTGATACCGGTGCTGGGACTGCCACCGCCACTGCCACCGCCACCGCCACCGCAACTCCCAATCATCAAGCTCATCACCAGAATGACTGAGAGCCAAGCGCGATTCTCTGCAACTGAGAATACCGTATATGTCATGGAAACTCCCTCTTGTTGTTAACGGACAAGCCGCAAGTGGAGAAAGTGAATGCGGAAGACATACGGAAATGACCACCGTCATGGCGGAGAACGGGTTCTCGCCGGGAGTCGTGTCCCGGTCGTCCGACGTGAAGGAGCTTCGGTCCTGAAGCAACGGTGCCCGATGGCGCCGTTGCGGCGGGGGCGTACAAGGGTCGCAAGCGCGAGGCACTCATGTTCCGGCCGAACGACCGCGGCAGACTGCGCATCGCAACTTCGCCCAGCGTCTCCGTCATGCCTTCACCCTCCCGTACCGCAGGCCCGCCGCAACGTCGATGGCAGCCCGACGACGGCAGCCGTGCCGCTGCCAGATAGTCAAATAGGCCGGACTGAAGCCGGATGCAAGCACCCGGGATGGATGGACCGATTTCCTGCTGCGGGCGGCACAGCGCCCGCACGGGCGCCCTCGCCCTTCAGTTTCCACCCGACCGCGGCGGCCACCGGTTGGGCGGCCTGGCCGAGAGTGGCGTCGTCGAGACCGACGTAGCGGTGGGTGTTGGAAGCCCGGCAATGCCCGATCAGGCGTCCGGCCTGTGCATGCTCTCGCCGCTCATCACCGCGTGCGCGGTGTGTGCATGGCGCAGGTCGTGGAGCCGTGCATCGGCCACGATCCCGGCGGCGGCGCGCACGACCTTTTTGGAGGCGCGTGGAACGACACCCTGGTCGCGAATCAGCGGGGGGACTCGTTCCACGGCCTTCTCTTCGGTGGCTCCGGCCGCGACACCCTGGTAGCGGGCCGGGTCGATCCAAACCGCCGGGTGGACGACGGCACCGGCGCGATGACCGACGGGACGAAGGGCACGGGGCCGAACCACGGCATTGAGGGGGACCTCTTCCATGGCGGTGAGGGGGAAGACACCTTCGTCCTGAACCCCGGCAGTCATGTCCATATCGATGACTACGAGCGCGTCATCCAGCAGCAGGGCGGCGCATGGAGTACCCGTGACTTCATATATGTGACCGGTCTCAGGGTGAAGATATCGATGTCGTCCACCATCTCGAATGAGGCGGGTTGGTGCCTGACCGGATTTCGGATTGCAGGCCATGTTCGCTGCGGTCGTATCCCTCCCTTGCTTATGGACAGGCGGGCGGATAGCGTAGTCAAGAGTTCGGCGCCACCGTTCCGGGACACCAGCGCCACGACAGGGGAAATTCCCGTGCCCTCGTTGACCGGCCTGACCGCATGTCCCGGCGCCGCAAACAGTCCCCGGAACAGGGGTTCGTGACAGGCAAACAACGATCCCAGCGTGTCGAGCAGCACGCTCTTGCCGAAGCGGCGCGGACGGGACAGGAAATAGTTGTCACTCTGCTCGACCAGGTTCCGGATGAGCGGGGTCTTGTCGACATAGTAGCTGCCGGTCTCCCGGAGGCGCCGGAAGTTCTGGATCCCGATCGGAAGGCGGCGGCGGGTCATCGGTCTCTCCCCTTGCGGCGCCGGCACATGCGGCCAAGCGGGATGTGCGGGACTTCTCCTTTCGTGGCTCCGAATGTCCCGGAACGGGCGCGTCGAACGCACGGCCACGCTATCCGCCTGCCTGTCCCTTCCAGTACCGGCGCGACGGCCGACCCCACGCTCTGCGGATCGATATCATCTCGATCGGGATTCAAATCCCCAATGCGTGCGGTCTCGCGCCCGGCGATGCGTTTTGCGGTTTCCTCACTCATGCACACCTCTACGGTCACGCAGGACTCTTCGGGGCTGCCCGGATGGACGGTCCAGCGTTGTCCTCCCGCATTCTCGACTGTCGCCATCCCGAACCGATCCTGTTCCAGCTTCTGCATAACGTCCTGTTCCGGCCTTTGCATAACGTAAGGCAAGGGCTCCGGAAGGGTCAATCGGAGCGTAGCATGAGACGAGAACGGGTAGACGATTCATCCCCGCGCGAGCAGGGAACCCGGCAGGCAAGGACGGAGCGCTCATCCGGGTGCCGGCATGAGTGTACGAACATGCTCGCGTATGGCCGTGACGTCGTCCTTTCGTCCCTCTGCGATCATGTCCCGAGTGAGCACCGGAGCGGCAAACAGCGGGGCCCTTGCGACCTGAATCCGGGTATCGGCGCCGAAGAGTTTCCGTCGGTCGAGAGCTTCGATGGCGAGTCCGACGAGGAGCGGGTTGGCGCTCCGGGCGCCGCCTGTTCCAACAAGAAGATGAGCCTGTGCAGAGTGCGGCGGCTTCCACGGGCGGGGTTCGGACCTGCCCGTGGATGTGGCCCGGTGCGGCGGCGCGTGGTAGAGTCGCCGCATCACGCTTGAGGGAGAACCATGCCATGGCCAGGACACTGAAGACCGCCCACACTTGGGAGCCGCCTGCCAGTCTTTCCAGGGACGAGCTGGTCCGGATATCCGACGAGGTCCTGTCGGAGCCCGACATCCCCTACACCGAAACCGAGGAGGTGTTCCGCATCCACGCCAACGGCATGGACTGGGACATCGGCTGCATGGTGTACGAGCCCAGGGACGCGGCCCGGATCCCCACCGGGCCGGATGGCCACAAGCTCGGTATCTTCATGACTCACGGCGGTGCCAGCGACTGGCGCTCCATCGAGCGGCTGGCCCGGTGCTTCACCGGGAAGCGGGGCTACAAGGTGTGCAGCATGACCTACCCCGGCCGCCTCTATCTGCCGGACCCAAGCCGTGACTGGCCCGACGACACCATTCACGAAGACGGCAGCGTGCGCACCCCCATATGGCTCGACGGCGAGTTCATCGGCAGAGACGAGTACGAAGTGGTCCACGACGCCTCGTTGCGGGAAGTCTACGGCTCCCGCTCCTACGCGCGGGCAAAAACGGGCAGCAACTTCTACTACCGGATGGCGGCTTGGCCGGTGGCCTTCGAAGAAGGGATGCTGGACATCTGCCGCCGACACCTGCCGGTGGGCGAGTACTCGGTGTTCACCCACGGCCACTCCACCGGCGGCCCCTTCAGCCACTACCTGCTGCAGCGCATCGAGAACGGCAAGGGGCTCATGGGTATCGAAAACTCGCCCTTCGCCTTCATCTTCCGCAAGATGAGCGGCCACGACTGGCCGACCCCGTTCGACCACGTGCTGATCCGGACCTGGCGCGAACTGGCGCGCTACAAGGGCGCCGAGGTGGCGATGCAGGAAGGCGACCGCCCGCTGTACCGGCTGGCCTGGCTGATGGAGGAGATATTCGAGATGTGGGAGCAGGCCCGGCGCTTCCCGCAGTTCAAGGCCGAGAACTGGCTCCACAGCGACAGCCACCCGTGCCTCACCCAGGCCGCCAGGGTGACGGCCGAGCGCCTGAAGATGAACGCCGAGGAGACCCAGGCCCTGGTGGACCGCTATCTGGGCTACGGGCGCCCGCTTCCGGGTGCCGACGCCAGGCCCGTCCCGCCGCTCCTCTACGGCATCAACCGGTTCAGCCGGGATCACACGCCCCCGAAGTACGACAACATCGTCAAGGCCGCGTACGCCGCCATGGACCCCGCCCCCAAGGTGCGCGTCATCGAGATCGGCACCGGCGTCCATTCCTACTGGAAGACCGAGGAAGGCCTGCCCCTGGGCGTCTGCCCTGTGGTCACCCGGATCTGGCACGACGCCGTCATGAACGGGTACTACGAGGCGTGACGACACACCCGCTCATCCGAGCGGAACCCGGCCGAGGCGGAGAGCGTTTCCGATCACCGAGATGGACGAAAGGCTCATGGCGGCGGCGGCGACCATGGGCGAGAGCAGCACGCCGAACACCGGGTAGAAGGCCCCGGCCGCGATAGCCACACCCGCCACGTTGTAGACGAAGGCGAAGAACAGGTTCTGCCGGATATTGCCCAAGGTGGCCCGGGCGAGCCGCCGGGCGCGGACGATCCCCATGAGGTCGCCGCGCACCAGCGTGACACCCGCGCTGCGGATGGCGACGTCCGCACCGGTGCCCATGGCGATGCCGGTATCGGCGGCGGCGAGCGCCGGCGCATCGTTGATGCCGTCGCCGGCCATGGCGACGTGCTGGCCGCGGCCCTGCAACTCGACGACGAGGTCCCGCTTGTGCTCCGGCGCCGTTTCCGCGCGCCAGTCTTCGATACCGAGTTCCCGGGCCACCGCCCGCGCGGTCCGCCGGCTGTCTCCCGTCATCATGACGAGGCGAAGCCCCGAGCGGCGAAGCATCTCGACGGCGTCGGGGGTGGTGGCCTTGATGGGGTCCGCCGTCGCCACCAGGCCCTGGACGATGCCGTCCACGGCAACGAACATCGTCGTCCTCCCCGCCTCCTGAAGGCCCTCGGCGGCGCCCGCGACCTTGCCGGGATCGACGTCGAGTTGCCGCATCATCGCGAGATTGCCGAGGGCGACGGCGCGGCCGGCCACACGGCCGCGGACGCCCCTGCCCGGCAGTGCCTCGAACCCGGTGACTTCCCGGAGCACCACGCCGCGCGCGTCGGCACCGGCCAGAATCGCGGCCGCCAAGGGGTGCTCCGAACCGCGTTCGAGGGAGGCGGCCAGGGCCAGGAGCTCCCCCTCGGTCATGCCGCCCTCCGCGGCGACCACGTCGGTCAGTTCGGGTCGCCCCCGGGTCAGGGTGCCGGTCTTGTCGACCACGAGCACATCCACCCGCGCCAGTCTCTCCAGCTCTCCCGCATCGCGCACCAGCACTCCCGACCGGGCACCGCGCCCGGTGGCCACCATGATCGACATGGGCGTGGCGAGGCCGAGTGCGCACGGGCAGGCGATGACGAGCACGCTGACCGCCGCCACCACGGCGTGGGCGAGGGCCGGCTCGGGACCGAAGCTCAGCCAGGCGACGAAGGCCACCGCGGACACGGCCACCACCGCGGGGACAAACCCGTTGGCGACGCGGTCCACCAAGGCCTGGACCGGGGCGCGGCTGCGCTGGGCGGCGGCCACCATCTCGACGATGCGCGCGAGCACCGTGTCGGCGCCCACCCCCTGGGCGCGCATGACGAACGATCCCGCCTGATTGAGGGTGCCGCCGGTAACCGCGTCGCCCGCGCCCTTTTCCACCGGTACCGGCTCGCCCGTGAGCAGTCTCTCATCCACCGCCGAACGTCCCTCCAGGACGACGCCGTCCACCGGCACGCTCTCTCCGGGCCGAACCAGCAGGCGGTCGCCGACCTGGATGGCGTCCAGCGGCACGTCCGCGTCTCCCTCATCGGTCACCCGCCGCGCCGATTTCGGCGCCAGATCGAGAAGCGCCCGGATCGCCCCGCCGGTGCGCTCGCGTGCCATGAGCTCGAACACCTGGCCGACCAGCACCAGGATGAGGATCACCGCGGCCGCCTCGAAGTAGACGGGAGGCAGGCCATGCGGCCCGCGCACCGCTTCCGGAAAGAGGGACGGTGCCAGGACGGCCGCGACGCTGAAGACATAGGACGCACCCGCGCCGAGGGCGATCAGCGTCCACATGTTGGGACTGCGGTTGACCACCGAAGCCCAGCCGCGCCTGAAGAACGGCAGCGCGACCCACGCCACCACCGGGGTCGCCATCACGAACTGGAGCCAGACGTGCAGGCGCGGCCCGAGCCATTCGGCCAAGGGCAGGCCGAGATGGCTGCCCATCTCCAGGATGAGGGTTGCGAGGCCCAGCGGCGCGCCGATGCGGAGACGCCGCCGGAAGTCCACCAGCTCGGGATTGGGGCCGGCATCGGCGGCGGGCGTCATGGGTTCGAGCGCCATGCCACAGATCGGGCAGTCTGCCGGGGCATCGCGCACCACCTCCGGGTCCATCGGGCAGGTATACCGCACGCCTTCGGCCACCGGCCCGGGTTCCGGGCGCGTGCCGGCCGGATCCTGCTGCGACGCCTCGAAGCGAGCCTTGCACCCCTCGGAACAGAAGTAGAACCGCTCACCGTCGCGCCGGGCCATGTGCCGCGCGGTGGCGCGCCGGACCGTCATCCCGCACACCGGATCCCGGGCCTCGATGTAGTCGCCGGGTGCCGCCGCGAACTTGCGCAGACACGGCTCGCGACAGAAATGGTATCGGTGTCCCCGATGTTCCAGCGAGGGCTTGCCGGCGGCGGGCGACACCTCCATCCCGCACACCGGATCTCTGGTGATGGTGTCGTCAGGCGTGTGCATCAAGCATTGTCCTCAAGGCGTTGTCCTCAACATGGGGTCCCCGCGCGGTTTGTCAAGTGAACGCCTGGGGGCGCGAGGACCGGTACGACGGCGGCTCTCCACGCCACCGGTCGGCGGCGCCAGCAACTCCGCAAGCATGCGAAATTCGTGCCCCCGCGGCGAACTCGGCCGCCAGGCCAGACCGAGGGTGCGGCCGGGCCCGGGCTTTCGGAAGGGGCGGGTGACGATGGACGAGGGAGCGCGGCATTCCACGTCCAGGGCAAGCTGCGGCAGCAGGGTGATGCCGATGCCACCCGCCACCATCTGCACCAGCGTATTCAGGCTGCCGGCGCGGAAATCCCCCACCTCGCCGGCGCCGGCGGTCCGACACACGTCCAGGGCCTGCTCTCGCAGACAGTGACCGTCATCCAGCAGCAACACCTGCTCTCCGGCGAGGTCGGCTTCTGTCACGCGCCGGCGGCCGGCGAAGCGGTGACCGCCGGGCACCGCCACCACGAAGGGGTCCGCGGCCAGCGGCAGCGCCACGACGTCGCCCAGGTCCACCTCCAGGGCCAGCAACAGCAGGTCCAGCGTCCCGTCCCCCAGCCGCGCCAGCAGCCGGGAGGTGAGATCCTCGTGCAGCAGGATACGCAACTCCGGGTAGCGCGCGCGGATGGCCGGCAGCGCCCCGGGCAGCAGGTACGGCGCCACCGTGGGAATGACCCCCAGCCGCAGCACGCCGGAGAGCGGCCGGGTCAGGCTGCGGGCCGTCTCCACCAGCTCTCCCGCCTGTGCCAGGATGCCGCGAGCCAGGGGCAGCAGCCTTTCCCCCGCCGGCGTGAGCAGAACCTTGCGCCGGCCGCGTTCGAGGAGTTGCACGTCCAGCATTCTCTCCAGTTCCCTGAACTGAGCGCTCAAGCCGGGCTGGGTCACGAAGCAGGCCGCGGCCGCAGCCCGGAAGCTCAAGCGCTCGGCGGCCGCAACGAAGTATTCGAGTTGTCGCAGGGTTATGTCCATGACCTCTCCCTGGCAATCTCCATGACCGTCTTCATGGCGGTTTCCCCGGCGATCTCCATGACACCCCAATGATAATTCATGGTTATGATAACGACAATTATTTTCAAATTTACTTATTGATTTTTTTCCTTATATTCAAAAGGAGAACAAGAGTTGATTCAGGAGAAAGGAGAGCAGCCATGTCCCGCAAACAACCGTGTCCGGTGTTGACCACCAGCGCGGGCGCGCCGGTTTCGGACAACCAGAACGCCCTCACGGCCGGAGAACGCGGCCCGATCCTGCTGCAGGACCATCCGTTGATCGAGAAGCTGGCACACCAGAACCGCGAGCGCATCCCCGAGCGGGTGGTGCACGCCAAGGGCTGGGGAGCGTACGGGAGCTTCACCGTCCACCACGACATCTCCCGCTACACCCGGGCCAGAGTCCTCCAGCCGGAGGCCCGATGCGAGGTGCTGGTACGCTTCTCCACCGTGGCCGGAGAGCTCGGCGCGGCGGATGCGGAGCGCGACGTGCGCGGGTTCGCGGTCAAGTTCTACACCGAGGAGGGCAACTGGGATCTGGTGGGGAACAACACGCCGGTGTTCTTCATCCGCGATCCCTACAAGTTCCCGGACTTCATCCGCACCCAGAAGCGCCATCCCAGGACGAACCTGAGGAGCCCGGTGGCCATGTGGGATTTCTGGTCCCAGTCGCCGGAGTCGCTGCACCAGATCACCATCCTCATGTCCGACCGCGGCTGCCCCACGGCGCCCATGTACATGAACGGCTACGGCTCGCACACCTTCAGTTTCGTCAACGCGGAGAACCAGCGCTTCTGGGTCAAGTTCCACTTCAAGACCCGGCAGGGACACCGGCACCACACCGACGAGGAAAGCGCGGCGGTCATCGGCCGGACCCGGGAGTCCTTCCAGGAGGCCCTGTTCGGCGCCATCGAGAGGGGCGAGCACCCGCAGTGGGACCTCAAGGTACAGATCATGCCGGAAGTCGAGGCGGAAAGGACTCCCTACAATCCGTTCGACCTCACCAAGGTTTGGCCCCACGGGGACTACCCGCTGATCCCCGTCGGCCTGCTGGAACTCGACCGCAACCCGGAGAACTACTTCGCCGAGGTGGAACAGGCGGCCTTCTCCCCCTCGAACATCGTGCCCGGTATCGGCTTCTCGCCGGACAAGGTGCTGCAGGCGCGCATCTTCGCCTACGCCGACGCGCACCGGTACCGGCTGGGCACGCACTACGAGGCGCTTCCCGTGAACGCGCCCCGGTGCCCGGTACGTCACTACCACAAGGACGGCCCCATGCGGTTCTTCGGGCCCCGGCACGACAACCCCGACGCCTACTACGAGCCCAACAGCTTCGACGGCCCGGTCCAGGACGAGAGCTGCGCGGAACCGCCGCTCAGGATCTCGGGCGACGCCTCCCGCTACGACCACCGGCAAGGCAACGACGACTACACCCAAGCCGGGAATCTGTTCCGGCTGTTCGACGACGACCAGAAGCGGCGCCTTTTCGGCAACATCGCCGCCGCCCTGCGCGGTGTCCCGCACCGGATCGTCGAAAAGCAGCTCGGGCACTTCGCCAAGGCCGACCCGGCCTATGCGGACGGCGTGCGGAACGCCCTGGAGCAGCCCGGCGCGGCGTGAGGAGATCTGAAGCCCGCCGCCTGTCCTTCCCGCTCTTGCGGGGAGGACAGGCGGTACCCGTGTCATTGCGAGCCGCCATCCAGGGCGGCCAGCCGCGCCACCGCCTGCTCGTGATATAAACTCTCGACGGCATCCCGGGAGGGTTTCCCGACGGCACGCTGGAGCAGCCGGCGCGCCTTCTCCCGGTTACGCTCCCGGTCCAACAGCAACAATCCGAAGGCATATTCGACACAGATCGCCTTGGCGTCGGGCTGGAGTTCGAAGGCCCGTTCATAGTGGCGCCGGGCCTCCCTTGCCGCCGCTCCGTAAAGACCTCCGATCACCGCGCCCGAGGCGCCGACGATGCGCGCGTGCCAGGTTGCCATGCTCAGATGAGCGATGGCGTTGTCTGGGTCCAGCCGCAACGCCTCCTCGATGGCTTCCCGCACCTTCGCGGCATACCCGCCGGCCGCCGCCTGCAGGACGCCGATGGACTCGGCATAGCGGCCGGTGGCGTGCGCCAACTGGATGTACGCTTCCGGATTGGCTGGATCGAGCCGTACCGCCTCTTGCGCCAACGCCACGGCCCGATCGAACAACCCCTTCCTCTCGCCGGCGCCGGCGAGGAAGTAGCCTTGAATCGCCAAGGCTTGCGCCGCCAGCGCATGGCCCTCCGAGGTCTTGAGGGCCGCGCCCAGTTCGGCCGCCTCGATGAACCGCCCCTCGTCGTACACCGCCCGCACCTCCTCCACCGTCCAGGCACCGCCGGCACCCGACAGCAGCAACGCGCTGATCACCACCAAGCCACCCTGCAATGCAGCTTTCGTCATGTATCGTTCTCCTGGCCGAGGCGGGGGCTGGTCCCGACCCGGACCCCGCTCGCCGCCGACCGTGCGATGGCATGGATGACGCGCTCGTAGCGCAGGGCGACGGCAAAATCGGGGTCGGCCGGCACGTCGTCCGCTATCGCCTTCAGCAGGTTGGCCAGCTCGATGGTCTTGAGGTCGTTGAAGCCCAGTCCGTGACCGGGAGCCGGGCAGAAACTGCCGTACGGCTCGTGCGCCGGCCCGGCCAGGATCGTCTTGAAACCCGCATCGCTGGTCGGTCCCTGGTTCCGGTAGAGCTGCAGTTCGTTCATGCGTTCCTGATTCTGGACCAGCATGCCGGCGTCGCCGTGAAGCTCCCACGCCAAGTGGTTCTTCCGCCCCCAGGCGGCCCGGGACGATGAAATCGTGCCGGACACGCCGCTTTCGAAAGAAACCAGCGCCGAGGCGACGTCCTCGTTCTCCACCACCTGCCGGCCCCGGCCGTCCGCGGCAGGACGGGTGGGGTAGTGGATACGGCAGTCGGCAAGGACGCTTTCGATGGGCCCGAGCAGCCGGTCGGCCATGCTGACCAGGTGACACAGCATGTCTCCGAGCACGCCCAGCCCGGCCTCGGCCCTGGCGGCGCGCCACGTCCACGGCCGCTCCGGGTCGGCCTGGTAGTCCTCGTCGCACACGCCGCGAAAGAAGAGCGGGCGACCGATGGCTCCCGAAAGGAGCAACTCGCGGGCATGCCGGAACAGGGGATTGCACAGATAGCCATAGCCGACGAGGGTCTTGCCCCGGGCCCGGGCGGCGGCCGCGGCCATGCGCTCGGCCTGGTCCAGCGTCAACCCCAGCGGCTTTTCGCAGTAGACATGTTTTCCGGCCGCCAGCGCCGCCAGCGCCATCTCGCAGTGAAACCGGTTGGGCGTCGTGATGGAAATGAGATGGACGTCGGCATCCTCCACCACCACGCGCCAGTCATCGGTCACCCGCTCGAAACCGCATCGTGCGGCGTGGTAGGCGGCAAGGTCGGCGCGGCGGTCGCAGACGCGCACGAGACGCGGCGCGAACGGAGCGTCCAGGACCGCTCTGACCGACCGGTAGGCCAGCGTGTGGCACTTGCCCATGAAACCCGTACCGATCAGACCGACGCCGATAGTGCGCATGTTCTCCTCCGACGTGGAAGCGGCATCCGCGCCATTCCGGAGGATGGCAACGCGTCGTCCCGGCCGCAGGTTCCATTGTTTCCAATTCCGGTATTTGAGTCTATACTCTCTCCGGGAAAAAGCAGGCCCCGTTTCGGGGGCTCGGGACAGGCCTGGCGCCGTCGTCGCCGTCGATTCGGGCGCACGGCGTGAAAGGAGGACACCATGAAGTGGACCCTGCAATCGACCGTGAAGTCGCGGTTGTTCGTATTTGCGGTGGCCGCCCTGGCTGCGGCGGCGCTGGCCGGAACGCCGCATGTCGCTACCGCCGGCGGCGAGAAATTCGTGCTGATCAGCCATGCTCCGGACAGCGACAGCTGGTGGAACACCATCAAGAACGCCATCAAGGTGGCGGGCGACCAGATGAACGTGAAGGTCGACTATCGCAATCCGCCCACCGGCGACCTGGCCGACATGGCGCGTATCGTCGAGCAGGCTTCGGCGGCCGACCCGGCCGGCATCATCGTGACCATTGCCGACTTCGACGTGCTCAAGGGGCCGATCATGGACGCGGTGGACAAGGGCATCCCGGTCATCACCATCAATTCCGGGACCCGGAAGCAGTCGGAACAGCTCGGTGCCCTGTTGCACGTGGGGCAGCCGGAATACGACGCCGGCTTCGGTGCCGGCAAGCAGGCCCGAAAAGCGGGCGTCCAACAGTTCCTGTGCGTCAACCATTACATCACCAATCCGGCTTCCGTGGAGCGGTGCCAAGGCTACGCCGACGCCCTGGGCGTGAAGCTGGGCCGCCAGATGATCGACAGCGGCCAGGATCCGGCCGAGATCAAGAACAAGGTCAAGGCCCACTTGAACAGCAACCGCAAGGCCAACGGCATCCTGACCCTGGGGCCGACCTCGGCCCACCCGACGCTGGCGGCGCTGCAGGAGATGGGGCTCAAGGGCGAGATTCATTTCTCCACCTTCGACCTTTCCGGCGAAATCGCCAACGGCATCAAGGACGGCACCATCGCCTTCGCCATCGACCAGCAGCCTTACCTCCAGGGCTACATGCCCGTGGTCATCCTCACGAACCTGGCGCGTTACGGCGTGTTGCCGTCGGGTCACATGAACTCGGGTCCCGGGTTCGTGACCCGGAAGAACATCGCCCTGGTGGAGAAATACGCAGGCGAGTTCCGCTGATCCGGCTCCGGCGTTTTCCCTTGTCGGTGCGGCCGCGCGCCGTCGCGGCCGCACCGCGGTCCGACCGCGAGCCGGGACGGGTCCGGAACCCGCCGCGTCCGGCCTGACGGCGGCGTGCGGCTCGCCGTGCACGGGGAGGAAATCATGGCCGACGAACGGCTGAAGGAAATGTCATCGTTCCGCCGCGCGATGATACGGCCCGAACTGGGCGCCATCTGCGGAACGATCCTCGTCTTTGTCTTCTTTCTCCTGGTGGCCGCCGACTCCGGCATGTTCAGTCCGGAAGGCGTGATGAACTGGGGTGTCGTCTCGGCTCAGTTCGCCATCATCGCGGTAGGCGCGTGCCTGTTGATGATCGCGGGGGAGTTCGATCTGTCGGTGGGCTCGATGATCGGGTTCGCCGGCGTCGTCATTGCCATCGTTTCGGTTCAGTGGGGCTATCCGGTATGGCTTGGCATCGGTCTGGCCTTTGCCATCGCCATGGCGCTGGGGGCGCTGAACGGCTGGTTGGTCATCCGAACCGGCCTTCCGAGCTTCATCGTCTCCCTGGCCTTTCTCTACATCCTGCGCGGCCTGACGATCTTCGTGTCCATCGCCACCACCCGCAAGACCATCATCGGCGGTGTCAAGGAGGCCGCACAGGGAGACTGGCTGGCACCGCTGTTCGGCGGCAAGATCCTTGACGGCCTGTTCGTCCAGCTCGCCGACATGGGGCTGATCGAGACCTTTACCCGCGGCCGGCGTGCGGGCGAACCCATCGTTGACGGCATTCCCATGCTGATGGTCTGGGCGGTGGTGCTGGTCGTCGCCGGCCACTGGGTGCTCACCCGCACGAAGTTCGGCAACTGGATCTATGCCTCGGGCGGGGACGCCCAGGCTGCGCGCTACACCGGCGTTCCGGTAAACCGCGTGAAAATCCTGATGTTCATGCTGACGGCGTTCTGCGCCACCGTTTTCGCTACCTGCCAGGTGATGGAGTTCGGTTCCGCCGCGGCCGACCGCGGTCTGCTCAAGGAGTTCGAGGCCATCATCTGTGTCGTCATCGGCGGCGCCCTGCTGACCGGCGGATACGGCTCGGTGGTGGGCGCGGCCCTGGGCGCGCTGATCTTCGGGGTCGTCCAGCAGGGCCTGTTCTTCACGGGCGTGGACAGCAGTCTGTTCCGGGTCTTCCTCGGCCTCATCCTGCTGTTGGCGGTGATCCTCAACACCTACATCCGCCGCATGATCACGGGAGAACGATGATGAGCGAACCGCTTTACGAAATGCGCGACGTCGGCACCGGCGAGGCCTCGCTGATCGAGTTGCAGGAGATCGAGAAGCACTTCGGCCCGGTCATCGCCCTGGCGGGCGTCTCGGTGGCAGTGTACGCGGGCGAGTGCCATTGTCTGCTGGGCGACAACGGCGCCGGCAAGTCCACCTTCATCAAGACCATGTCGGGGGTGCACAAGCCCACCCGCGGGCAGATCCTCATGGGCGGCCAGCCGGTGAATTTCGAAAGCCCGCGCGACGCCATGCATGCCGGCATCGCCACCGTGTACCAGGACCTGGCGATGATCCCGCTGATGTCGGTGACGCGCAACTTCTGGATGGGCCGCGAGCCTACCCGGGGGTGGGGGCCGTTCCGGTTCATCGACTTCAGGAAGGCCAACGAGGTCACCATGACCCGCATGGCCGACATGGGCATTCGCCTGCGCGAGCCCACCCAGGCTGTGGGAACCCTGTCCGGCGGCGAGCGCCAGACCGTCGCCATCGCCCGCGCCGTCTACTTCGGTGCCAGGATCCTGATCCTGGACGAACCCACGTCCGCGTTGGGAGTGCGGCAGACCTCCAACGTGCTGGCCACCATCGACCGTGTGCGCAGGACCGGCATCGGCGTGGTCTTCATCACCCACAACGTCCGCCATGCCATGGCGGTCGGAGACCGCTACACGGTCTTGAACCGCGGCACGACCCTGGGCACGGCCCGGCGCGGCGAGATCCAGGCCGACGAGCTTCAGGACATGATGGCGGGCGGCCAGGAACTGGCCGAACTCGAAGGCTCGCTGGGCGGCACCGTGTGAAACGGACCCTGGACATCATCTCCATCGGCCGCTCGTCGGTGGATCTCTACGGCGGCCAGGTGGGCGGGCGGCTGGAAGACATGCGGTCGTTCCGCAAGTATGTCGGCGGCTCGCCCACCAATGCCGCCGCCGGCGCCGCCCGGCTCGGCCTCAAGGCCGCGGTCCTCACGCGTGTGGGCGACGAGCCCATGGGCCGCTTCATCCGCGAACAACTGCGCGCCGAAGGGGTCGACGTCCGCGGCGTGCTCACGGATCCGGAGCGCCTGACCGCCCTGGTGCTGCTGGGCATCCGCGACCAGGAGCGGTTTCCGCTTGTCTTCTACCGCGAAAACTGTGCCGACATGGCGTTGTCGCCGGACGACATCGACCCGGACTTCATCGCCCAGGCGCGCTGCCTGCTTGCCTCGGGCACCCACCTGTCGCATCCCCGCACCGAGGCGACCACGATGCGGGCGCTGGAGCTGGCGCGGGAATCGGGCGCGCGCACGATCCTGGATATCGACTACCGGCCGAACCTGTGGGGCCTCGCCGGCCACGGGGACGGCGAAAGCCGCTTCATCGAGTCGGCGGCCGTGACCGCCAGGCTGCAGCGCACCTTGGCACGTTTCGACGTGATCGTGGGCACCGAAGAGGAGTTTCACATCGCCGGCGGCGTCTCGGATACCATCGCGGCGCTGGCCCGGGTCCGCGACCTCTCCGCCGCCACGCTGGTGTGCAAGCGCGGCGCCGCGGGTGCCACCGCCTTCGAGACCACCATCCCCGCGAGCCTGGAGGACGGCGTCAGCGGACCGTCCTTCACGGTCGAAGTGTACAACGTCCTGGGAGCGGGAGACGGCTTCATGGCCGGCCTGCTCAAGGGCTGGCTTTCGGGGGAGGACTGGGCCGAGACCCTGCGCATCGCCAACGCCTGCGGCGCGCTGGCGGTGTCGCGCCACGGCTGCACGCCGGCGTATCCCAGTGCCGTGGAGTTGCGCGACTTTCTGGAGAACGGGTCGTCGACGCCGGCCGTGCGGCACGATGCGCGCCTGGAGCAGCTCCACTGGGCCACCAACCGGACCCGGGCGTGGCCCCGCATGCGCGTCTTCGCCTTCGACCACCGCGCCTGGTTCGAGGCTGCCGCCAGGAACACGGCGCGCATCGGCGCATTCAAGCGCCTGTGCCTGGAGGCGGCGCTTCGCGTCGCCGACGGCCGCGACGGATACGGGATCCTGTGCGACGGCCGCCTGGGCCGCGACGCCCTCTACGCCGCGGCGGGCACGGGCCTGTGGATCGGGCGTCCGGTGGAGCGGCCCGGGACCCGGCCGCTGCGGCTGGAGATCGGTGACGACTGCGGCTCGGCGCTGGCGGAATGGCCCAGCGAACATGTGGTGAAGGTTCTCTGCTTCTACCGCCCGGACGACCCGGAGACATTGCGCGCCGACCAGGAGGCAACGGTCCGGCGGCTGGCACGGGCCGCACGGGCCAACGGACTGGACCTTCTCGTGGAGATCGTGCCGTCGAAGTTCGGACCGGTGGACGACGCCACCACGGCCGCCGTCATCAAGCGATTCTACGCCATCGGGGTTTTTCCCGACTGGTGGAAGCTGGAGCCGATGGCCTCCGGGGCCGCCTGGGGCAAGGCCTGTGGTGCCATCGACGCTCACGATCCGCACTGCCGGGGCATCGTGGTGCTGGGCCTGGACGCTCCCTTTGAAGAGCTGCGGGAGAGCTTCCAGGCCGCCGCCAGCCACGAGCGCGTGAAAGGATTCGCCGTCGGGCGCACGATCTTCGGGGTGGCCGCGCAGGCATGGCTGGCCGGGGAGATGACCGACGGCGAAGCCGTGGCACTCATGGCCGGGAACTTCTCCAGGCTCTGCACAGCCTGGGACGAAGCACGGAACAGGGGCGGATGATCCATGAAAACCATCCGACTGACCGCGGCCCAGGCGCTGGTGCGTTTTCTCGGCGCACAGGCGAACGAAGACGGCGAGCGCTTCGTGGCCGGGGTCTGGGCCATCTTCGGGCACGGCAATGTCGCCGGCCTGGGCGAGGCCCTGTATCAGGCCGGTGACGCGCTGCCCACCTGGCGCGGCCACAACGAACAGGGCATGGCCCACGCGGCCATCGCCTACGCCAAGGCCCACAACCGCAAACGGGCCATGGCGGTGACCTCGTCCATCGGCCCGGGGGCCACCAACATGGTCACGGCGGCGGCGCTGGCGCATGTGAACCGCCTGCCGGTGCTGTTCCTGCCCGGCGACGTGTTCGCCAACCGGCTTCCCGACCCGGTGCTGCAACAGGTGGAGGACTTCGCCGACGGCACCGTGAGCGCCAACGACTGCTTCCGCCCCGCAAGCCGGTACTTCGACCGCATCACCCGCCCGGAGCAACTGCTGGCGGCGCTGCCGCGCGCCATGGCGACGCTCGTCGATCCGGCCGGATGCGGCCCGGTCACCCTCGCCCTGTGTCAGGACGTCCAGGCCGAGGCTTGCGACTACCCCGAAACCTTCTTCCGGCCGCGCACCTGGGTCATGCGCCGACAACGGCCCGACGCGGGCGAACTGGCGCGCGCGGCCCGGTCCCTGCGCGCGGCGCGGACACCTCTGATCGTCGCCGGCGGCGGCGTCCACTATTCCGACGCCTGCGAAACGCTGGCCGCGTTCGCGCAACGGCGCGGCATCCCCGTCGCCGAAACCCAGGCCGGGAAGGCGGCGCTGCCGTGGAGCCACCCGTGCTCGGTGGGCGCCATCGGCGTCACCGGCACCGAAAGCGCCAACACCTTGGCCCGCACCGCGGACCGGATCCTTGCGGTGGGAACCCGCTTGCAGGACTTCACCACCGGATCCCGGAGCCTGTTTCAGAATCCGGATGTCCGGCTGCTGGCCATCAACGCGGCCGCCTTCGACGCCGCCAGGCACGACGCCCTGGCGGTGGTGGGCGACGCCCGCACGACCCTGGAGGAGCTGGATGCCGTCCTGGGCGACTGCGTCTTCGCGTTGCCGGACAAAGCACTCAAGGCCGATTGGGACCGGGCCGCCGACGCCGCCACCCGTGCGGCCGGCACCGTGCCGTCGGACGCCCAGGTGATCGGCGCCGTCCAGCGGACCATGGCCGACAACGGCATCGTCGTGTGCGCGGCCGGCGGCCTGCCGGGCGAACTGCACAAGCTGTGGCGCTCGCCCCGGCGCGGCGACTATCACCTGGAATACGGCTACTCGTGCATGGGCTACGAGATCGCCGGCGGACTGGGCGTCAAGATGGCATGCCCCGAAGCCGACGTGGTGGTGGTGGTGGGCGACGGCTCCTACATGATGATGAACTCGGAGCTGGCCACCAGCGTCATGCTGGGCCTGAAGCTGACCGTCGTGGTTCTCGACAACCGCGGCTTCGGATGCATCGACCGGCTGCAACGCGCCACCGGCGGAGCCAGCTTCAACAACCTGCTGGACACCGCCCGGCACCAGACGCCCTCGGCCATCGATTTCGCTGCCCATGCCGCCTCCATGGGGACCCTCGCGAGCCATGTCGATGACATCCGGGGGCTGGAGGCCGCCCTGGTGGAAGCGCGCTCGGCGGACCGGACTTCGGTCATCGTCATCGACACCGATCCGCTGGCCGCCACCGCAGCCGGCGGCCACTGGTGGGACGTGGCCGTGCCCGAGGTTTCGGAGCGGGCGGAAGTGGCGGCGGCGCGCGAATCCTATGACGCCGCGCTGAGAAGACGCCCGTGATCCGCTACGGCACCAATCCGGTCGCCTGGTCCAACGACGACGACCCCAGCCTGGGGGGCGACATCCCGCTGGAGCGGTGTTTGAGCGACGCCAGCCGGATCGGCTTCGAGGGGATCGAGAAAGGCCGCAAGTTTCCTTCCGATGCCACGACCCTGGCAGCGACCCTCCAGCCCTACGGCCTGGCCTGCGTGTCCGGGTGGCATTCGCTGAGGCTGCTCGAACGATCCGTGGAGGAGGAAAGGGCCGCGATCCAGCCGCACCTGGATGTGCTGGCAGCGCTGGGATGCCCGGTCTGCATCGTGTGCGAGACCACCGGCGCGGTCCACCGCGATATCGACGCGCCCCTGAGCCATCGACCGAAGCTCGCGCCATCCGGCTGGGACCGCTTCTGCGCCAACGTCGAGGCCATCGCCGCACACTGCCTCGCCCGAGGCGTGCGCCTGGCGTATCATCACCACATGGGGACGGTGGTGGAGAGCATGGAAGAGATCGAGGCGTTCATGGCGCGCGCCGGTCCCCGCACCGGGCTGCTGCTGGACACTGGCCATGCGACCTTCGCGGGCGCCGATCCGGCAGTCCTGGCCCAGCGCTACATGGACCGCATCGTCCACATCCACGCCAAGAACGTTCGCCCCGCCATCCGGCAAAGAGCGCTCGCGGAAGGGTTGTCGTTCCTGCAGGCGGTCCGGCTCGGCGTGTTCACGGTTCCGGGGGACCGCGAGGGCGGCGTCGATTTCCCGGCGGTGCTGCGCATCGCCGCCCGCCATCACTATTCGGGCTGGCTGGTCGCCGAGGCCGAGCAGGATCCGGCGCAACGCGATCCGGTGGTCTACCAGACACTGGCGTTGAAGACACTCCGCGCCATGGCGCGGGAAGTCGGCCTGGACCAGGAGGAAGTCCATTGAGCAGCCTGTTGCGCAAGCCGTCGGGGACGACTGGCAAGGTCATCGACATCACGCCCGAGAACGCCGGGTGGAGGTACGTCGGTTTCGCCGTTTACGCTTTGCGGCCCGGGGAAACGGCCGGCGAAGCCACCGGGAACCGCGAGGTCATCCTGGTCATGATCGACGGAAAGGCCCGGCTGTCCTGCCCCGATGCCGACTTCGGCGTCCAGGGCCGGCGCATGAGCGTGTTCGAACAGACCCGGCCGCACGCCGTCTACATTCCCGACGGCACCTCCTGGTCCGCCCGGGCGGAGACCGACTGCACCCTCGCGGTGTGCTCGGCGCCCGGCTTCGGCGGGCACGCGGCCGGGGCCATCGATCCGGAGCGCATCCCCGTCCTGAAACGCGGCAAGGGCGCGAATACGCGCTACGTGCACCCCATCGCCATGGACGACGCCGACATCGCCGACAGCCTGCTGATCACCGAGGTGTTCACGCCCCAGGGCAACTGGTCGAGCTACCCGCCGCACCGTCATGACAGTGACCAGGGCGAGGAGATGACCTGTCTCGAAGAGACCTACTACCACCGGATCCATCCGCCCCAGGGCTTCGGCTTTCAGCGCGTCTTCACCGAAGACGGCGAACTGGACGAAACCATGGCGGTGGCCGACGGCGACACCGTGCTGGTGCCGCGCGGGCATCATCCGTGCGGTGCACCCTACGGTTACGACATGTACTATCTGAACGTCATGGCGGGTCCGAGGCGCAAGTGGCGCTTCAGGAACCACCCCGACCACGACTGGATCTTCCAGCGGGACTCGAAGTGACGGACGAGCCTGTCCGGCTGGCGCTCCTGGGCGCCGGCCGTATCGGACAGATCCACGCCCGGTCCATCGCGGGCTGCGAGGGGGCAGCCCTGATTGCCGTGGCCGATCCGGTGGAGGCGGCGGCCGCCGCGGCAGCCCGGCTTGCGGACGCGCGCACCGCAACGGTCGAGGCCGTGCTGGACGATCCCGCCATCGAAGGCGTCCTCATCGCCGCTCCCACCGACCTGCACACCGAACTCATCGAAAAGGCCGCCGCGGCGGGCAAGGCGATCTTCTGCGAGAAGCCCGTCGACCTCGACCTGTCCCGCGCGCGGCGGGGCGTGGCCGCCGCGGACCGGCGCGGCGTCGCCTTGATGACCGGGTTCCATCGCCGCTTCGACCCCTCGTTCCGGCGCCTGCGCGACGACATCGACCAGGGCCGCATCGGCAGCGTCGAACTCGTGCAGATCACCTCCCGGGACCCCGCGCCGCCCCCGACCGCCTACATCGCGCGCTCCGGCGGACTGTTCCGGGACATGATGATCCACGACTTCGACATGGCGCGCTTCCTCATGGGCGAACCCATCGTCCAGGTCGGCGCCACCGGCTCGGCCATCATCGACGCGGCCAGGGCCGGCGACGTGGACACCGCGGTGGCCATGCTGCGTTCGACGAGCGGCCGCTTGTGCGTCATTTCCAACTCGCGCCGCACCACCTACGGCTACGACCAGCGCATCGAAGTCCACGGCTCCGCCGGCATGGTCTGCGCCGGCAATCCCACAGCCACCACCGTCACCCGCGCCGGCCCGTCGGGATTCGTCACCGAGCCCCTCCAGCGCTTCTTCACGGACCGTTACGCCGCCGCCTACCGGGAAGAGATCGCCACCTTCTGCGCCGTCGTCCGGGGCGCCGGCATCGACTACCCGAACGGCCTGGACGGCCTGGCCGCTCTCGCCCTCGCCGACGCCGCCACCGAGTCGGCGGCCACCGGCCGCACCGTCACGGTGGAGCGTGCGGAGACGAAGAATCCCGCGTGAGGACCGCCGCTCCGTCGTCCGGTTTCCGCATGCGGCGGCGGAGGGGTCCGGACTTGGCCCGTCTTGACCCGCGGGTAAAACCCGGCGGCTGCCGCGGTTCCAGTATCTCCGGGGACCGTCGATCAGGTTCTGATCCCGGTTGTCACGGCAAGGCCACGAAACCCGGCCCGTCGCCCAGGTTCATCGCTCCGAAGATGCGTCCGTTTCGGGAAATACCTCGTCGGCGTACTGGTTGTAGCCCAGATCCCGGACGTGGGGTTCGTTATGAAGCAGTTCACGCAAACGGGAAAGTTCCCGGGGGTCCCAGCCCATGGCGTCGGCCACTGATTCATCCCAGAGTCGGCGTACCGGGCATTCTCCGTCCCGGTACTGAGGCACCTCCATGTCCCTGGTGCGCTCCCAGCAGTCGCCCAGGATTTCCCGAATGCGGCGGTCGTTGACGTCCGGGATCTTGATGTTCCCGGCTTCCGCTGCACTGTAGGATGGAAAAATGAGCTTTTTCCCCGGAGTTCGCATGAGTTGCAGCCGTCCGGGCGTTGCGTTCAAGAATACCGATACCGCTTTTGCTTCCTGTGGGAACAGCCCGGTGACCGGCATCCAGCCGTTGCCGACGTACCGCTCGTCATCCGCGGTAGCCGCGAGACGGGCGGTACTCGTGCTCTGTCCGGCGGTAATCAGCAAGTATCCTGCTTTTTTCAGGATTTGTTCCGTTTCGGCGAAGATGCCGCCGTTACGTTCACCGGCCTCCTGGTCCCGTTTCTTTGGGATCCAGTACTCATCCGGGGCACTCCGTATGGCCCTTTGACCCTCTCCGCCCTTTGATTTGAGTATTGGCAACCCTCCCCCAGCGCCGTCTGCTGCCGGCTCGAAAGAGCCGCGCAGCAGACGGCCGGTCGCATGAACCGACCGGCCAGCTGCCCCGAGGGGATGCAAATCCGGATGGTTGGCGTATGTGTTGGCTGCTTCCGCCAGTTCGGGAGAACGCCAGACGGCCGGAGTCCAGTCGCCGGCCTTGATCCGCTCCTCCGGCCATTGGGAGATGCAGCCCCATCCATTTGGGATCGGCCCCAAGCCGCAACCAGTCAGGCATTGGTGCAAGTCTGCTACCTCGGCTTCGTCAACGGGGAGCCTGTCCAGATTGATGAACCGTGTGGGTGGCCTGGGGCCGCTGTGTCGCTTGGCTACGATGATGCTTTCGTTGATGCTGGTGTTCTGGCTCAGGTTGATATTTCCCGGCTGATGGCAGGTCAGCACAGTGTGTATGTGGAACCGTTGAGCGAGGATCCGGCGTTCCTTCTGACCTGCGGTACTTGACAGGGCGATGGTGGGGTTGATCATCGTGATGATGCCGCCGGGGCGTCTTGTCATGTGTTCCGCCAGAGCAACGAAAAGCGGGCTTATGGAATTCTTGTTGCCAAGGTCTGCCAGCGGATCGTCATGGGGCATCATCCGCTCCATGGAATCGACCCGCGACCTCAGTGCTTTCTGGATTTTCTCGGAGAACTTCTCGCCCATCCTGGCCCGGTTGGTAAAGGGCGGGTTCATGATGACGATGCGGACGTTCTTAACCGCATCAATGGCGTCTTCCAGCTCGGCGTCGACGGTTTGCCATATGCTCTGCGATTCGATGGGCGGCTCGTCGGACAAACCCAGTTGGTCACTTCTGGGAACTATCGCCTCCTGCCTCAGGAGTTCCAGAGTTCCCGCAAAGACATGGGCCGGGTTGCCGGATCGTGGGGGGGGGGGGGGGGGGGACAGACCGGGGACCATAGGGCATCAGGTGCAGACCCATTCGGCGGTAGCTGATCTCGTGGTTGCCCGCGGTCAACTGAGCTGCCGCCAGTTGCAGTGAGACGGGGTTGATGTCCAACCCCTTGATGGTCTGTTCTACCGCCAGCTTTTGCAGGCCGGTTATCTGGCTTTCACCGGCACCCTGCTCCCGGGCCCGGCGTTTCATGTCGGCCAGTATCGCTGTCAGCAGAGTTCCGCTTCCGCAAGCCAAGTCGATGGTCTTGTGGTCTTCCCAAGTCTCGGGGTTGGTCCAGTCCTGTTCGCCGCAAGCGTCCAGGGTGAGGCGGGACGCAATGGATGCAGCCACCGGCCTGGTGAAGAAAGCCCCGTCGCTGGCCTGGTTGCCCATGACGCGATTGAAAAGCGGGCCGGCATGGTCCGCACCCATGTCGGCATAGGTTTCGGCGATACGTTCCGCTTCTGCCGTGAGGTGACGCAGCGTGCGTTCCAAGCCGATCAGCTTGCCGGTGTCTTCGATGGTTTCGATGACCTTGACTGCCGGCTCCAGCACCGGACGAAAATCGTGGCGCATGATCTGGTTCCATTCCCTGCTGATCCGCCGCACCACGTTGACATCGTTCTTGATCGTCTCCAGGTCGCTGACGTCGGAGAGCCAGCTGCCGTTGGCGATACGCTGGTGCAGCATGGCAGCGTTCATCATCATCAGGGCGGCGATGGTGCAGCCATCGGCTTGGCTCTTGCGCTTGTCTTCCTTCAAATTGTCCAGGCCGAAATGCCGATCCAGGGCGGGCTGCAAATCGTCCATCTTCAACTGATGGGCCGCCTCCTGGATGCTGGATTCCAGGATATTCAGATCCCGGACAATCCGGTTGCTGACCAATCCGGACTTGGACAAAAGGTTCATCTTGATGGCGTTGCAATGCTCTTCCAGTCCGCTCAGCGACAACAATCGCCCGGCGTAGCGCTCGCCCTTGAGGGTTCGGCGAGCCTTGATGCGGATTCCAGCGCCCTCGTTGATCATTTTCCTGGCTTTGACCTTGGACTCCTTGATGTCCACCGCGCCCCGGGGTTCAGCCGGCTTCGGCTTGGTTCGGACGACGGTGGCCCCACGCACCTCTATGCTGCCGTCCTCGTTCTTTTTGCCGGTGATGATCTGCGCAGGCTCGAAAATCGGAGGCGGCTCCCTGACTGTTACATTTTCGGGTTCATCGTACTCGGACGGGCTTTCCGCACAGATGGTGGGCTGATCCCCATACTGTGGCTTGTTCCCGTTCCCGTATTCCGAGATCGGATAAAACTTCTTCTCGAAAAGGCTCTTTCCATTCAATACTTGCGTCACGGCTCCCTCGGCTCCCCCTGGCTGGCCCTTGTGTCCTCCGTACCGAATCCGTTTGTCCTCGCCGCTGGCAATGGCTACCAGAGTCTCCTGCACTTCCGGTGCCTTGGGCAGGTACAGCGTCAGGAGACTCTCCAGTTTGTCTTCGATCCGCTGGTCGTGGGCCCGCAGAGCCAAAAGGATCTGTCCCAGTTCCTTCCATCCCTCGTCCATGTTGCTGGTGCTCAGCCACTCCTCCGGGTCGGTATTCGGTGGAATCAGGATGGGGCAGATGATGTAGCCCATCTTTTTGTCCGGGGCGGTGCGCATGACCCGCCCGACGGCTTGAATTACGTCCAAGGGGCTCTTGCGAGGTTCCAGGAAGGCCACCGCATTCAATGATGGCGAGTCGGTGCCTTCGCCGAATATGCCTACGTTGATGACACCGTGGGGTTTCTCTTCGTTGGCTTCGGCCAGGCGGCGCTTGGCGTTGTCCCGGGCATTCACGTTGCTGGTGGCATCCAGATGTTCCAGGGTGTAATCAGCAGGGAACTGCCCCTCCCGATTGTTGCGCAGCCATTTAGCGAGATACTCCCTTGCGGGAGCGGACTGGAGCGCCTCGGCCATGATTTTGGACTTGTCCACCCGGTTCATGAAGGCAATGCAGGACTCTATCGGCACACTGCCGCTGCCGTGACCCTGTGTGGCTCCGCCCATGGCCAGGACAAAGGCGGCCCCTCTCAAACCGTCGACCGCAGTCAAGGGCTTGCGACCCTTGCTGTCGGGGTTGTCGGCCAGCTGGTCGGCCAGTTTGTAGGAATCAGGGTCGTTGATGCCCAAGGCGATGATGCGGTAATCGGCCAGCCAGCCGTTCCGGACCGCCTCGACATAGCTCTTCCGATAAAGTTCGACGCCGAATGTAGTTTCATCATCCATGCTGCGGACAATCCAGTCGCTGTCTTGCTCCCGAGTGACCTTGCTGGTGTCGTAGATGCGAGGCGTCGCGGTCTGATAAACGCGGTAGATCGCTGGAAAGGCCTTGCTGTCATGGCAGAGAGTGAAATCGCGAACCCGCTTCTCCTTCTCAGTCAAGGGGTTATGTCCGGCATTCCGCTTCCGACGCAGCCCGGCCGTGCGGTGCGCCTCATCGGCAATGAGCACCCGCGGGACGGCTCCGGCACAGCGCAGCGCCTCGGCGACACGGTGTCCGCTCTGGTAGGTTCCGAAGATGACGTTGATCCGGTGAGTGTTGCAGCCTTCCCGGATCCAGTCGGCTATTTCTTCCGGGCTGGTGGTCACCTTCCCCTTCAATTCGCTCGCGCTGACGTTGCTGTTATCAAGGGTGGGGTCATCAGCAGTGTTTCTGAAACCTTCCTTCGTGGGGTCGTAGCCGGCGGTTTCGTCTGAGCATACGGCCAGCGCCCGGAGCGGATTTTCCGCATACTGGAGATATTCCCGCCGTATCTGGGCTACCAGCGCAATGGAGGGGCAGAGGACGATGGAAAGCTGTCCGGGTGCGGTGAGTTCTTCGACAATCCGCAGGGAGATTCGGGTCTTGCCGGTACCGCAGGGCAGGATGATCTTCCCCCGAGCCTCTCCTGCCGACTGGCCGCCCCTGCACGACGCTTCATGTTCCCTGAGTATTTGCACGCTTTGGGCGATGGCTTCCCGTTGCATGCAGGTTTTGGTTTGCCGACGTTCTTCGTCAGCCGAGTCGAGATCGCAGTGGGGACAGTCTTCGTCGCCGGGGTTTTGCCGCTGCTGTTGCAGGTCAGCGGTGATGTTGACGATCTTGACCGGATTGTCGGTCATGGACCAGGCATTCTTGATATTGTCGCTGACCTGATTGTTTCCATTGGTAATCAGCCAGCGTTCGGCCCAGAACGGGCCTGCGGAGGTGCTGGTGAATTTGTCGACTTCGCTCTTGTTGATCGGGTCGCCCTTTCCGCTGTCGTCAAGCTGCCGGGCTTTGCACTGGATGGCGATATGGGCGCCGTCGCTGCCGCGCCGCGCAACGGCGTCTATGCCAATGTCCTGCCTGGTGCTGTTCGGGAATCGAGATTCCCGCTCCGGCCATTCGGACCAGCCCCAGCATTCCGAGATATCCCATTCTCTGATATGAGGTGCCGTCTCGACGGTCAACTCTTCCAACCACTTCCCGTCGGTATGTGTTAGGTTCAACTTGGCTGCGGTTCGGATAGCGGCTTCAATGATCTCTGGTGCGTTGGCGGATTGCACACTCCCCTCCAAACTTCATGCTTGTGAGTTCCATGGTTGTCCAGGATGATGTGCAGGGTCCGGTCGCGCGGGAAGGCACGGTGGAGGCGCCGCAGGAACTTCAGGAACTCCTGATGCCGATACGGACCGATGAAGGCGCTTCGTCCAGGTACGACCGACCCCGACCGTACAGCAGCCGGCCCGCTGGCGGCTACGGTCTCAGCGCCCGGGCGTGGCGGCCAGCACCTCGTCGAGGCTCGTTGCCACCAGCACGGCCTCCGCCCAAGCCTCCAGTTCGGAGGCCGACGCACGGCGAACCCGCTCGCCCACCGCATCCGGCACATCACCGAAGCGCAACGCCAGTTGACGAAGAAGAAGTTCCGCCAAGGCCTGTATCCGGCCTCGTTCGATTCCCTTCTCCATTCCCTCGGCCCTTCCTTCAGCCCTTCCCTCGGCTCTTCCCTCAGCTCTTCCCTTTTCGATTCCCTTTTCGATTCCCTTTTCGATTCCCTGTTCGATCCAGGCTTGCGCGACTGTGCCCATCAGTGCCTCCCAACGGTCCGGCTTTGTCCGGCGCAGCGACGCCTCCAGCAATGGCGGCGTCAGGTTCATGCACTCGGCCATGTAACGCACAATATGACGCTCGAACGCGCTCCCTGCAACCGGCCCGCCCGTCATCTGGTCCAGAAGATCCGTCGGTATGTCCTCGGCATATACCACCTTGAGTGCCAGAAGCCCGGCCCGCACTTCGGGCGAGACCGACAACCGCCCTGACGCAATCTCGCCAAGGTCATGCAGCACATAGGCGAACTCCCTGACGAAAGGCTCCAACTCCCCGGGCGCGTCGATCATCCCCGGCACCGAGGGCGCCGCGGTCCAGCGGCCCCGACCGTGGTAGAAAACCAGCGGAATGATCGCCGGCAGCCGGTCCCCGCCAGCGCCATTCTCGACCTCGCGGCGCCAGATGTTGACCATGTATTTCAGGAGTTGGAGCGGCGTGTCCGCGTCGACGCGGCTCTTGTGTTCGAGCAGCACATAGAGCCGCGCATCGTGGCCGCTCCTCAGTCTCACCCGGAACAGCGCATCGCACTGGGTCCGCGCGGCGTCCTCGTCCACGAAGTGGCCATCCACCGCCTCGGGCGGGGCCTCGGGGTCGAGGAGAGCGGCGACTTCTTGCGGCAGGTATTGCGCCAGCAGCGCGGCGGCGCGGGCCGGCTCGGAGACCAGTGCCCGGAACAGCGCATCGTGCGGCGTCGTCGGAAGGCTCACCGGGCAGGTTCCCCGGCGTCTTCGGGAGGTTTCCGACGGACATCCCGCTCGCGGGCCGGAAGAAGAAGGGCGTTGGACATGGCGGCACCCGACGCCGGATAACATCGGCTCCGCAACGGCTGGCGCCTGCCCCGGGGATAGGCCGGAGCCGTCATGAGACGTTGTTCGCCGCCTTGGACGTGCTCACGGGCAAGGTCATCGGTCCGTATCGGCATCAGTAGTTCCTGAAGTTCCTGCGGCGCCTCCACCGTGCCTTCCCGCGCGACCGGACCCCGCACATCATTCTGGACAACTACGAAACCCACAAGCATGAAGCGGTGCGCGGGTGGCTGGCGCTCACCCGCGATTCCGGCTCCATTTCACCCCTACCCGTACCTCCTGGCTCAATCTCGTCGAAAGTTGGGTTGCCAAGCTGACTCGCCAACGTCTTCGCCACGGTGTCTTTCGCAGCGTCCCGAAACTGATTGCCGCCATCAAGCACTACTTGGCTTGCCACAGTACGAATCCCAAGCCTTTCGTCTGGACCACCCCGTCAATGCCATCCTCCTAAAATCTCAAAATGCAAGGCCATTCATGAGACGTACTGCTAGTGGAGGGTCCTGTTGCGGTGACCCGGGAGGCGGGGGTTGCGTGTCCGGGTCTTCCGGAGTTCGAACATCAACACCCGCTTCTTGAGCGGGTCGAAACGGATTCTCAGGGTGCGGCCGCCGACCTCCACGTCGGCCTCGCCTTCCTCGCCCTGGTCCAGATTCTGAAGGGCGGAAACCACCGAGAGCCCCACCAGGGAGGCGTCCACCTCGGCCCATTTCTTGGTCACGTTCCTGGTCTCGCGGCCTCCGGTCACCGATTTCAGATGTCTCTTCGTCTCGCTCGCCATTGCTTTCCTTTCCGGTCGTCAGGTGTCACGGCATGACAATGGTCACGGTACGGCGGTGAAGTCACGGCGGTCACGGCAACGCCTGACGACAAGTTGTGGATTGAAGTCCGTTGAACACGGTTGATTATTTATCAATCGGATACTATGATGTCAAGACTTTTCTCATTTGAGAACTATAATATATCCGATGCCGAGGACAAAAACAAGGCTTCCGAAGACCGCGCTCGCCCGCCGCATCACCCTGGCTCTGGGGGACCGGGACCCCAAGAAGGTCGCGGCCCGTGCGGGCATCTCCAGGACCGCGGTCTACAACTACATGGCGGGCGACCGCGCACCCCGGTCCGCCATCCTCCATCGACTGGCCTCGGTGTGCGGGGTCTCGCTGGAGTGGCTGCTGGCCACCAGCGATCAGGTCCGCGACGTGTCGGGCCATGTGCCGGACGACCTTCCGGTGGTGGGGCGCGCGGGGGCGGGGCGCGGCGAGTTCTCGGAAGACGGCTTCCCCGTGGGCGAGGGGTGGAGCCGGGTATCGCGTCCCTACGACCTCAAGGATGCCAACGCCTTCGGCGTCGAGGTGCGCGGCGACTCCATGAGCCCGCGCTATGAGAACAAGGAGATCGTCGTCTGCTCGCCCGACAGGGAATGGCACTCCGGCGACTACTGCGTGGTCAAGACCGTGGACGGTGAATACCTCGTCAAGCGGGTCAAGCGGCAGGACAACCATCTGGTCCTCATCAGCATCGCGCACGGCCACGACCCCATCATCATGCCGCTTTCCGAGATCGCGGGGATCTACCGCATCGTCTGGAAGAAGGAGCGGTAGGTTCCGGGAGCGGCAGGTTCCGCGGCGGCTTTCCGGGCGCGGTCGCGCGGCGCGGCCCGATCTGTTACTGTCCTGCGTCCGCAAGCGTCCTGTCCAAATTCCTGTCCACACCCCCGGAGAGAGGAAACCCCATGGCAGACTACACCGAAATCCTTTACGAGAAGCGCGGCGCGGGCGGTCTGATCACGCTGAACCGACCACAGGTGATGAACGCCATCAGCCCCACGGTGCAGCGGGAGATGTCGGCAGCATTGGACGAGGCCGTGGCCGATCCCGAGATCCGCGCCATCATCATCACGGGAGCCGGGCGCGCCTTCTCCGCCGGCATGGACCAGGGCCCCAAGCCAGGACGGCGACGCGACCTCGCCTGGCCCTACGGCGTCCCCGCGGGCCAGGCCGCGTCGGACTGGATCGATTCCTGGCGCGGCCGGGAGGGCAACGAGCTCCTGCGCCTGTGGGAGCTGGACAAGCCGGTCATCGGCGCCATCAACGGCTGGGCCATGGGTGCCGGCTCGTGGCTGGCGCTGTGCACCCACATCACCATCGCGTCCGAACAGGCCGTCTTTGCTCAACCGGAAGTGCGCCACGGCTCCAACACGAGCTTCCTCTGGACCCTGCTCGCGGGGGTCAAGAACTCGCTGCGCTACGGCTTGGTGGGCGACCATATCGACGCCCGGGAAGCCCTGCGCATCGGCCTGGTCATCAAGGTGGTGCCGCACGACCGGTTGCTGGACGAGTGCTTCGAACTGGTGGAGCGCATCGCGCTGGTGCCGCCGGAGACCGTGAAGATCAACCTCGCCATCGCCACCCTGGGGATGGAGATGATGGGCCTGCGCGACGCCCTGATGCTGGACTCGCAACTCTCGGCACCAGCCCACGTGATGTTGCGCGAGGAGTACCGCCGCCCGCTGAACGAGGCCCGGGAGAAGAACATTCGGGAGTACCTGCAACTGCGCGACGGCCCGTTCCAGCCCGAGCCCTTCGGACCGCGGTCGAAGCCCCGGGAGTAGCGGCGCCCGCCGAAGCCCGGCGGCACCCGAAAACGAACATTCCGCGGAACAGTCCGCCAGGAGATCCCATGTCCAGCTACCAGAACCTTCTCTACGAGAAACGGCGGTGCGGCGCGCTCATCACCCTGAACCGGCCGGAACGGCGCAACGCCCTGAGCGAAGCTCTGCTGGCGGAGCTCGACGCGGCCCTGGCGGAGGCCAGGACCGATGCCGATGTACGGGGCGTGATCCTCACGGGCGCCGGCGACTGCTTCTCCACCGGCGAGGATCTGTCCGGGGACGGCGCCCCCGAGACCGTCTGGCCCCAGGCCCTGCCGGAGGGGGTGCCGCTCTACAAGGCGTTCGACGAGGCCCGGGACAAGGAGCGCGAGGAGATCCTGCACCGGCGGCTCTACCGCTGGGAGTATCCCAAACCCATCATCGGCGCGGTCAACGGCTGGTGCCTGGGCACCGCCTCCTGGCTCGCCCTCACCTGCCACCTGACGGTTGCCGCGGACGACGCCGTCTTCGGCCAGCCTCAGGTGCGGCAGGCCGGCGGCACCGACTTTGTCTGGGTGCTGCTGGCCGGCCCCAAGAACGCCCTGCGCTATGCCCTCACCGGCGACCACGTGGACGCACAGGAGGCGCTCCGCATCGGGCTGGTGAACCAGGTGGTACCCCGGGACGCGTTGCTGGAGGAGTGCTTCCGCATGGTCGAGCGCGTGGCGCTGGTGCCGCCGGAGACGGTCAAGATCAATCTTGCCATCGCCACCCAGGGACTGGAGATGATGGGGCTTCACAAGGCATGGCTGCTCAATGCCGAACTGAGCGCCATGGCCCGGCTCACCCGGCGCGAAGAGTTCAACCGGCGGCTGGAGGACGCCCGCAGGCAGGGCGGCCTGCGGGCCTTCTTCGAAGCCCGTGACAGACCGTTCCGGCCGGAACCGTTCGGGCCTTTCTCCAGCAAGGAATGACGCGGGGCGGAGCAGGTTACCTGACCGCTTCCGCTTCCTCCAAAGCGGCGATCTCCTCTTCGCTCAGGCCCAGTACGCCGCCCAGCACGTAGGCGTTGTGGGCGCCGATCCAGGGTGGCGGCAGCGCGGCGCTGGCCGCGGAGCGGGACGGGATGCCGGGCAGGCCGTGATGGGCGACACGGCCCCAGGGCGGTTCGTCCATCTCGACGATGTGGCCGCGCTCGCGCAGGTGGATGTCGTGGTAGAGCTCCTCGCCGGACATGGGAATGCCCGCCGCCACCCCCGCCTCCTGAAGACGGTGAAAGGCCTGCCGCGCGGTCCGGGTGCGGGTCCACCCGGCCACCAGGAGATCCAGTTCGTCACGGTTCCGCCGCCGGCCCCGCCGGTTGGCGAAGCGCGCGTCCCCGGCCCGTGAGCCCGCGCCGAGGAGCGCGGCCATGGCCCGCCACTCCTCGTCGGTCTCGCAGGCGATGATGACCCAGGCGTCGTTCCCGGCACAGGGGTAGCAGCCGTAGGGGGCGTAGGGCTCCCCGAGAATCTCCCGGTATCCCAGCGTCTCCCATTCGTTGCCGTTGACCGTGTAGTCGAGGATGGCGGGGCCCATCATGGCGCCCTGGGCCTCGAGCATCGCGGCCTCGATGAACTGCCCTTCCCCCGTGCGCTCCTGGTGCTCCACGGCCGCCACCACTCCCAGCGCCATGGTGATGGCGCCCACGCGGTCCGGCCAAGCGATCTTGCAGCGGGCGCGCATGGGCGACTCCGGATAGCCCCACAGGCGCATGAGACCGGTGTAGGCCAGGAGTTGCCAACCCCACGCCACCCACGAGCGCAGCGGCCCTTCGCGGCCCCAGCCGGGCATGGACACCTGAATGATGCCGGGGTTCACCTGGCAAAGCGACTCGTAGTCGAAGCCGAGCCGCTCCATCACCCCCACGCTGAAGTTCTCCACCACCACCTGGGAGCGTGCCACCAGGCGCCGGAACAGTTCCTTGCCCTGGTCGTGCCGCAGGTTCAGCGTGCAGCCCAGCTTGGCGCGGTTCATGTCGGCGTGGGTGGCGGCCCCGCGGCCCCGAGCCGCCACCGTGGCGGACTCGATCTTGAGCACCTCCGCGCCGTAGTAACCGAGGATCTCCGTGCCCAGGGGACCGGCGAACTGCTGCGTCAGGTCGGCCATGCGGAGCCCCGACAGCATGCCGCCGCCAGGGTCCGCCGCGGGCCGCGCCGGTGCCGGACCGGGTTCCCTGCCCTGATCGAGCTCGGCCAGCACCTCGCGCCGGTGCTGGTCCAGCAACGGCGCCGGACGGCGCACCCGCATGGGAGTCCGGGACAGCCGCATGGGGAAGCCCGGCGCCCGGTAGCGCCCGATGACCGGGTGTTCGATCTCCTGGAGCCAGCGGCGTGCGGCCAGTTGCCCGCTCTCCACGAACTCTCCCACGGTGTTGAGGGGAGCGGCGGAGAGGTGCCGGCGCTGAGCCTCGGCCACGAACTCGTCGGCGTCGAAGCCGCCGATGAATGCCGCCGCCACCGCGGAGGCCTGGTCGCTGCGGGCGTCGCGGTAGGTCACGTCCTCCCATTGCGGCTCGGACAGGATCGTCCCCGTCATCCAGTTCCGGGTGAACTCGCGCCACATGTGGGGCAGGTTGGCGGTGAAGTGGACGTAGCGGCCGTCCTTGCAGCGGTAGATGTTGGTCACCGCGCCGCCGTAGGTCCTGGCCCCGGGCCGGCGCCCGGTGCGGTTCTCCAGCACATGGCGTGCAATGGAGCTGCTGTTGGTGAAGGTCAAGGCCTCCTGCAGCGAGACGTCCAGGCGCTGGCCCGTGCCGCTGCGCCGCCGGTGCCGCACCCCCGCCACCGCCAGCGTCGCGGCCACGCAGCCGGCCACTTGGTAGGCCGCGTGCGACGGCGCCGTGCACGGCCCGCGCTGGTCGTCTCCCTGGCCGTAGAGAAAGCCGCCGGCGCCGTTGGCGATGGCGTCGCTGCCCTTGTAGTGCCGGTACGGGCCGGTGCGGCCGAAGGGCGTCATGGACACCGTCACCAGCGCGGGGCAGGTCTCATCCAGCCACGCATCGGTGAACCCCCAAGCCTCCCGGCGGCCCGGCGGCGTGGCCTCGATGAAAACGTCCGCGGACCGCAGCAGCTTCGTGAAGGTGTCCCTGTCCCGGGTCGTCGAAAGGTCCAGGACGATGCCGCGCTTGTTGGTGTTGGCGTGGATGTGGGGCAGGCCGCGCTCCAGGTCCTCGACGCCTCCGGCAAAGGGCGGAAGCGCGCGCTCGGGAGCACCGCCCGGCGGCTCCACCTTGATGACGTCGGCGCCCAGATCGGCCAGCAGCCGGCCCGCATAGGCCGCGGGCACGTCGCCGAGTTCCACCGCCCGGAGATGGCCCAGCGCGGCGGGCGGCCCGGCAACTTTCTCCGCATCGGCCATTCGGTGATTCCCCTGCGCCCCGCGCTAGACCTGGGGCTCGAGAATCTCCAGCCCGTCGAGCCGGTCGACGAGGTAGAGCATGCCGTTCTCGTCGTGGAACACGTCGTTGCTCTGGACGGTGCTCTGCCCCTTGCCGGGCTCGGGGATGTAGTAGCCCACCTCCCTCGGCTGATACGGATTGGACACGTCCACCGCACGCAGACCGCCGCTGAACCAGGTGACATAAAGCACGTTGCCGTACACCTGCTCCGCCGGCTGGTGCGCGCCGTACCGGTGGGCGGGCTCGCCGTCCAGGTCCGGGAAAAACGTGGAGATGGGAACCGGGTGTTTTTCGTCCGTGATGTCCACCACCCACATGAAGGCGTAGGGCAGGGGCGCCGCCTTCTGGGCCTCCTCGTCGGTCACCACCAGGATCTCGCGGTCCATGAGCTTCTCCGGCATGGGCAGGGTGGTGTGCGTGGGCGACGGGTAGGGCGGGCTCGTGTCGAGATGGCTCACCAGCGTCGGGCGGCTCATGTCGGAGATGTCGAGGATCACGAAGCCGCCGTGCCAGTAGCTCACGTAGAGCCGGTCGCCCCGGCGGATGGGATGATGACAGCGGTGCATGGTGCCCGGCCAGGTCGGTTCCTCGCCGCCGGCCACCCACTGCCCCGGCATCCACCAGCGGCCTGTCTCCCGGGGGTTGGCCGGGTCGGCGAGATCCAGGATCATGCAGATGTTGCCTACGTAGCCTTCCGGAACAGGCGAGAAGTAGGCGTAGCGTCCGTCGAAGGTGAACCGGTGGACGCCCTTGGCCGACGCCTTGAAGAACGACACCTCCCGGGGTCTGGACGGATTCGCGACGTCGAACACCTTGAGGCCGCCCTGGGCCTCGCCGTTGTCCCCGTAGCGCTCGTAGTTGACGATCAACACGCCGTCACGGACCGCGGCCTTGTGGGAGTGGATCCCCGGAGGCACATCGAGACGGGCCACCACCCTGGGATGGACGGGATCGCGCACGTCGATGACGGAGGTGCCGTGGGGCGGGTCCATGTGGCCGACATAGGCGAAACCCTTGTCCACCTCGATCTTGCCGCCGCCGGGCAGGTCCATGCGCCCCACCTGCCTGATCCCGTTCGCGGTGCCGAACCGGTTGTCCGTTGCCATCGCGTCTCTCCTTTCCCTCGTGTCGGATCAGGTTCTGAATGCACGATTCGCACGGGAATGGCAATGCGAAATGACAATGATGCGGCGGTTTGCAATGATGCGGTGGTTCAGACCCGGAGGGTCATGCGGGCTTGATCCGGGTTTCGCGAGAGGAGCGGTCGAAAGGAGCGGGCAAGAGAAACGGGAAGAAAAGCGAAAGGCGGTCGGAAAAGGCAATCCGGAAAGACGCGGCGTGCGGCCTTTCACGTTGCGAGAGTGACCCGGGGGCGTGTCTCCACGCTCCCGGGTCGGAAGAGCGCCCGCGCGTCCGTCACGACGGTCCGAATCGAACCGGCGACGACAGAACGGGCATGTCAGCGGCGCTAGCGGCGGCCACCGAAGTCGCGGCGCTGGGGCCGGGCTTCGTTCACGGTGATGGTGCGTCCTCCGAGGTCGGTCTCGTTGAGGGCGTTGACCGCGGCCGCGGCCTCGTCCGAGGTGCCCATTTCAACGAATCCGAAGCCCCGGGAGCGGCCCGTGAACTTGTCGATGATCACCTGGGCGGATTCAACCGTGCCGTGGGCCGAAAAGATCTCCTCAAGCTGCATGTCGGTTGTGGAGTACGGCAATCCGCCGATATAGAGTCTCCTGCCTTCCATCTGTTCTCCTCCTGAAAAGTTATGGCCATACACCCTGGGCGCGAACTTCAAAAGGAGTCGAACACGGTGGGATTCTCTTTCGAACCACTGTCTCGGTCGGTGTTCCTTCGAGTAGGCTTCGCAAGGTGAGACTTACGATGGTCTGTCCACGATGGGCTGTGCCAATGGGATCTGCTCATGGTAGCCAATCGGTCCGGGAACGTCAAGCGGCGGAAGGAGTGTCCCGCTTCCGCCGCTTCCGCCTCGGATCCTGTGGAACTCAGATCTTGTAGAAGTTCCGGGCGTTGTCTCCGAGGATGGCCTGCTTCTGCTCGTCCGTGAGCTCTTCGCGGTCGCGGATCTCGTCGATCTCCTCCATGCAGTTGTCCATGGTGATCTCGTGCGGAAAGTCGGAGCAGAACATGAACACCTGGTGTCCCACGCGATTCACGCAGTAGACCAGCACGTCCTCGTTGCCCTCGCATCCGATGAAGACCTTTCCGCTCCTGAAGTAGTCGAGGGGTGCCCGTTCGAGCTGCAGGCCGCCATACTCCACCTCGCGGTTCAGTCGATCGAGCACCAGCGGAATCCAGGACGTGCCGCCCTCGAGAAAGCCCACCCGCAACCCGGGAAACCGGTCGAAGACCCCCTCCGACATCATGCCGGTCATGTGGATGGCGAGGGGGAACGGCATGCCCAGCGCGCGCGTGGCCGGAAATACCTTGAACGAGTTGAAGCCCAAGTCGCCGTAGCAGCCGCCATGCACCGCCAGTGCGCAGTCGAGCTTTTCCGCCTCCTCGTAGAGAGGCCAGAACTGATCGGAGCCGTAGTGGCGGTCGAGGCCGTTGGACGGCAGCATGGCGCACACCATGCCCAGGTCCTTGACCGCCCGGCGCAGTTCCTTCACCGAGGACGGCACGTCCTGCACCGGTATCAGCGCAACTCCCTTGAAACGGTCGCTTGCCTTGAGATACTTCTCGGACAGCCAGTCATTGTAGGCCCGCGCGTAGGCCTCCGCCCACCGGGGAAAATGCACCTGCCCGTAGGAAAGGCCGGCCGTGGGATAGAGTACCGAGGCCTCGATCCCGGTCTTCTCGAGAAATTCCATCCAGCGTTCGGGCCCCACGGAGGCGTCGAAGATCCCCTCCGGCTCGATATGGCGGCTCCTGGGCGTGTGAAACTTGTCCAGGCTCGGCAGCATCTGGCGGAAGCTCAGATTGCCCCGACCCAAGTATTCCGCATCGATGTATTCGTTGATCTCGTTCTCCCGCTCCATGATATGCCCGTCGGCATCGATGAATGACTGGCCCATGGCTCTCCTCCTTTCGGATTTCCGGAACCCGGACATGACGCTCCGAACCGCCCTCCTGCGAGCCCGGATGCGTGAACGGGCGCCTTGGGGGACCTCAGACTAGTCGTTCGCTCATCTTGCTGTCAATGGATACATGGGTCCGGATACCCGGGTCCGGCGGGACGGCCGGCGCCGCGCGTTGACGCCCGCGCCCGAGAGCCGTAGACTTCCAGCCTCATGACCGGGTTCACCTCGCTGTCCGGGTTGTCGCTGCTCAGCGCCGGGCTCATCGCCTCCCCTTTCCTCTGGCCGATCCTCTTTCCTCTGACCTGGCTCGCACTCGTCCCTTTCCTGACGGCGGTCGAGGACGCCCGCCGCTGGCCTCAGGCGCTCTGCGCCGGCGCGCTCACCGGGGTCGCCACCATCACGGTGGGGTTCCACTGGCTGGTCCATACCATCCACGTGTTCGGCGGCGTCAACCACCTCCTGGCGGGACTGGCCTTTGCCCTCTTCGTCGTCTGGTCGGCGATACCGTTCGTGGTCTTCGCCGGCCTGGTGCGCGGGTGCGGGGTCGGCCCGCTGGGACTTTTCCCGCCGGCTTTCTGGGTCACCGCAGAGTTCTGGTTCCCCAACCTCTTCCCCTGGTATCTCGCCACCAGCCAGACCCTTTTCACGTCGCTGAACCAGTCGGCGGACCTTGTGGGCCACTACGGCACCACCTTCGTGCTGCTGTGGTGCGGCACCGCCCTTTACCGGCTCCTGCGCGCCCGCCGGGGCAGGGACAACACGCGGCCGGCGGCATGGTCGGCGGGCGCCGCGTGCGCCCTGCTGGCCGCCTGCGTGATTTACGGGCAGGCGCGGCTGGCGCAGATCGACAGCGCCATGAAGGCGGCCACGACGCTGGACGTCGCGGTCGTTCAGGGGAACATCTCCATCGAGCGAAAGGGCAAAGCCGCCCATCTGAAGGCCAACCACAAGACCTACAGGGACCTGTCGGCGAGAAACACCGGAGCCGACCTTGTCATCTGGCCCGAGTCCGCATTGGAGCAATGGCTGCCGGAGGGGGCCCGGCGGGTTCCCCGGGAACTGCTTCCGGCACGCCACCCGCACATGATCCTGGGCGCCGTCAGCTACCGGCGCCTATCCGGGAACCGCTACCGCAAGTACAACAGCGCCATCGCCACCGACCCCGCCGGAACCGTGCTGGGGCGCTACCACAAGCGGGTCCTGCTGGCTTTCGGTGAATATATTCCCCTGGCATCGCTTGCCGGCGGACTTCCCGGCATGCCGCCCATGGGCACGGGCTTCACGCCGGGCCGGGTCGAGCGCGCCTTCGTCCTGCCGCAAGGTGCGCGTGCGGCGCCGCTCATCTGCTACGAGGATCTGATGCCGGAACTGTCGCGCCGCTTCGTGCGGAACGAGCGCGCCAACCTGCTGGTCAACCTGACCAACGACGCTTGGTACGGCCGCACCGCGGCGCCCTGGCAACACGCGCGGCTGGCGCGATGGCGCACCCTCGAGACCCGCCGCGCGCTGGTGCGCGCCACCAACACGGGAGTGACCACGGTGATCGATCCCGCGGGCCGCATGGCCACGCCGCTGCCGCTGTTCGCGGAAGGGGTGCTGAGGGCGAAGGTGCCGCTGCTGGAACTGGAAACGGCATACGTGCGCTACGGCGACTGGTTTGCCTGGCTCATGACGCTTGTCACGGCAGCGGCGGCGGTGGTGCGCAGGCGGTTCATCCGCGCCCGGGGGTGAGTCGGAGGGCGGCTCCGTCAAGGCAGGCGGAAGCCCGCCAGCGCGTTCAGCACTTCGTCCACGGTTTCGGCGATGAGCAGCTTGTTCCGGTGCTTCTGCTTCAGGAACCCCTGTGCCACCGCATGGTCCAGGAAGCGAATCAGGTGGGCGTAGTAGTCCCGGACATTCAGAACCCCGCAGGGCTTCGAATGGATCCTGAGCTGCACCCAGGTGATCATTTCCACCAGTTCCTCCAGCGTGCCGTAGCCCCCCGGAAGCGCGATGAAACCGTCCGACAGCCGCGCCATCAGGGCCTTGCGCTCGTGCATCGAGGCCACCACCTTGAGCTCGGTGAGGCCGGTGTGCACCACGTCGTCCAGCACCAATGCCTCGGGGATGATGCCGATGACCTCACCGCCCTCCTCGAGCGCCGCGTCGGCCACGCACCCCATCAGCCCGATGGAGGCGGCGCCGTAGACCACGCCGATGCCGCGTCGGGCGAGCGCGCGGCCCAGTGCCGCGGCCGTACGGGCGTACTCGTCCAACGCACCCCTGCTGGATCCCGAAAAGACACAAACCCGTCTCATGCACGCACCCGGGAATGACCGCTTTCAGCCATTGTCGGAGACCATCCTGAGACCGATGAGGCCGGCCATGATGAGGCCGATGCACAGGAGCCGCGGCATGTCTCTCGATTCCCCGAACAGGATCATGCCGCATGCCACCGCGCCCACGGCGCCGATGCCGGTCCAGACCGCGTAGGCCGTTCCCACCGGCAGGGTCTTCACCGCCTGCGCCAGGAAGTAGATGCTCACGCCCATGGCCAGGAGCGTCCCCGCACTGGGCAACGGCCTGGAGAAACCGGCGGTGTACCTGAGGCCGATCACCCAGACCACTTCGAATACGCCGGCAATGCACAGCCAGGTCCAGCCCATCTGTTTCCCCCGATCCCGACCCGCCTGCCCTCCTGGCATCCCGCTTTCATGGGAGCGACGGGCACGGAACCCCCGCCGCGCACGCCTCCCACGTCGAAGCGGGGATTGCGTCTCGCACGGACGACCCCGATAATAGGCGGGTGGTTTCCCATTCCGGCAGTCATGCCGAGCACTGCGGCGACTGCAAGACACGTCTGCACGAGATCCTCACCGCGCTTTATCCGGGCGCGTGTCACAAGGATCCGGCGTTTCCCTGGCCCAGCAACCCGGACGCCTACCGCGGCACCCGCGTCGGCGAAGCCCTGCA
Source organism: uncultured Binatia bacterium (SeqCode) (assembly GCA_964291295.2). Classification (GTDB taxonomy): domain Bacteria; phylum Desulfobacterota; class Binatia; order UBA9968; family JAJDTQ01; genus JAJDTQ01. The sequence goes on from OZ219754.1 coordinate 754,246, forward strand.
ACGCATCTTCGATGCACTGCGGGCCCACCGCGGCTACGGAGACTTCATACGAACGCCGCGCATGCCGCCGTGCGACTACCATATAGCAGACCCCGGATTCATTCTGGAGTTCGACGAGCGCCAGCATTTCACCCGGCCCCGGGCCATCGCCCTCGGCCTCTATCCCGCCCATCTGCGCATGGGCTTCTCCGTCCGGAAATGGCGCCGCCTGTGCGAGGTCCTGGACGCCCGGGACCCGGACCCGCCCGACCGGGACGAGCGCCGGGCCTGGTACGACTGCCTCAGGGATCTGCTGCCGGCGGTTCACGGACTCGGACCCACCGTCCGCCTCTACGAGGGCGCCCTGCGCTGGTGCGCGTTGCGGCCGGATTCGCCCGCGGACCTCGACACCTTCAAGTCTTTCCTGGGTGGAACCGGCATAGTATAGAGGTCGGCATTGGCGGCCGCCGACAGGACGCGGCGGCGGAAACTTGACAAGGAGTGGCGCGTGGCCGGAGACAACGACGCCGACAGGATCAAGGCGCGGGATCTGATCAGGGAGATCAAGCGGGCGGGCATCCGGTTCGTCGTGGCGTTGCCTGACCGCACTACCAGCGAGCACATGCTGAAGACCATGCTCAACGACCCCGACTTCCAGGTGGTGCAGGTGTGCAAGGAGGACGAGGGGGTGTCCATCTGCAGCGGGCTCTACGCGGCCGGGCACCGGTCGCTGCTGCTCATGCAGTACACCGGCCTTCTGGACTCCGTCAACGCACTCCGCGGCGTGGCCGTGCAGGGCCGGAACCCGGTCTGCATGATGGTGGGGATGCTGCAGAAGGAGCCCGGGGTCCCGCCCACCCGGTCGAAGCGTTACGGCCTGCGCATCGTCGAGCCGATCCTGGACGCCATGGGGATCGAACACCACAACATCGAAGCGCCCGGCACGGCGGACAAGGTAGTCCCCTCGGTGGAAGCGGCCTATGCGGAGTCGAGGCCCGTGGCGCTGTTGATCGGACGGGAGCCTTTCGGACCATGATGAAGCGGGACGAATGCCTCAGGATTCTGGCGCGCCACAGGACCGACGAGATCGTGGTGGCGGTGTACAAGGCGGCCCAGGACTGGATCCACATCGCTCCGTCGGACCTCAACTACACCTTCACGGGCGCCATGGGACAGGGTTCGTCCCACGCCCTGGGGCTGGCCCTGGGGCGGCCCGACAAGCGCGTGGTGGTGCTGGACGGCGACGGCAGCCTGCTCATGAACCTGGGAAGCCTGGTCACCATCGCCAACGCCGCGCCGAAGAACTTCGTACACTGCGTTTGCGGGAACGGCACCTACGAGACCAACGGCGCCGTCCCCATCCCGACCCACCGCGGCTTCACCTTCACCGGCGTCGCCCGGGAGGCCGGCTATGCCAGGACCTGCACCTTCGACAACCTCGATGACTGGGACCGGAACCTGGACACCCTCCTGAAGGAGGATGGTCCCATCCTGGTGGACCTCAGGATGGAGCCGGGGGAAGACTACCCGGAGAACTTTCCCCGCCTCTACAGCACCGAGCACCGGGACCGCTTCCGCAAGGCGCTGGCGGCGTCGTGACGGCTTCACCCTCCCGCAGCCGTCCTTCCACCGTCTTCGTCCCGCGCTCCGTCGCCTCGCCTTCCGTCATACCGCGCCCGGGCCGCGAGGTCGGGGCGGTGAAGGGGATGCGTCCGGATGGATCACCTCCACCGGGGCGCCCTTGATGAACCGGATGACATTGGTGAAGGCGCTCTGGTAACGCTGGTGGAGTATCCGGTCCACGGCATAACCGCGATGCGAAGTCAGGATGACGTTGTCGAAACCGCGCAAGGGGTGGTACGGCGGCAGCGGCTCCTGGTCGTAGACATCGAGGCCGACGCCGCCCGGATGGCCCCGCTTCAGTGATTCCACCAGTGCTTCCTCGGAAAGAATCGGGCCGCGTGCCGTGTTGATGAGCAGCGCCCCGGGCTTCATGCGCCGGAGCTCCCGGCGGCCGATGAGGCCAGTGGTCTCGGCGTTGAGCCGGCAGTGGACGGAGACGACATCCGACTCGTCCAGCAACGTATCGAGGGAAACCCGCCGCGCCGCCGCCTCCGCGGCCCTCCGGTCGGTGAGGGTCTTGCCCGCGGCCAGGATGTCCATGTCGAAAGCCCGTCCGATGCGGGCCACCCGGGTGCCGATGCGGCCGAGGCCGATGACGCCCAGGGTCCGTCCCTCCAGCAGCATGCCCACCGCCGGCGGCCAGCCCCCTTCGCGCATGCCCTGGCTCACCGACGGAATCTGTCTGGCCAGCGCCGTCAGCAGGGCGAAAGTGAGTTCCACCGTGGCGGTGCCGGAATCGTTGGGCGTGCACGACACCACGATGCCCCGTCGGGTTGCCTCCGCCAGGTCCAGGTGCGGGATGCCGCGGCCGATCTGCGAGATGAACCGCAGCGACGGCGCCAGCGCGAACTCCCGCTCACGGAACGGCGAGCGCTCGCGCATGAGCACCACCGCATGGGCGCCGCCCACCGCCGCCGACCACTCCTCGTCGCTGGCGAGCCGGTGCTCCACCACCCTGACGTCGGCCAACTTCGCGGCTTCGCGGTAGGCCGGCACCCTGGTGCAGAATTTCTCGTAGTCGTCCAGCACCACCACGCGAATGCGGTCATCCGGCATGGGGTGGAGGGAGCGCGGCAGTTTGATGCATCAGGTTGTCCCTGGGATTCTTGTCCTCGGGATTCATCAGATTGTCCATGAACATGGAAACTCCGGTGAACATACGCCACCAAGCGGAATTTCACCAATCGGAACGTGACCCGCGCCGGGCTCCGCTTTCGGGCGGGAAACCGCCGGCCCGCCGCCGTTTTCCTCGCTCCGGTTTCCTTGCCGCGTTTTCCTCCCGCCGATATTCCCGATAAGCTCACCTGCGACTCCAGACCCGTTACCCGATCCCCGGAGGAATGCCATGACCCTGTTGACCGAAGAGAGCTGCGTGGCGTGCCGGGCGGATGCCCCGGTGGTGACCGACGAGGAAGCGCGCAACCTCCAGAAGCAGACGCCGGACTGGGCCATGATCGAGGAAGACGGCATTCCCAAGCTGGACCGGGTCTTCAGATTCGGGAACTTCGCCCGGGCGCTGGCCTTCACCACCGCGGTGGGCGACCTCGCCGAGGCCCAGGGCCATCACCCCAGGATCGTCACCGAATGGGGCCGCGTCCGCGTCACCTGGTGGACCCACAAGATCCGCAACCTCCACCGCAATGACTTCATCATGGCGGCCAGTACCGACCGGGTCTACGGCGAGAACGGATGACCCACCCCATCGTGATTGACACGCGGCAACGTCTGCCGTATTCACGTGGCTGACAACACCTGTCCTGGAGGTATGCCGCCATGGCCGACTATCCCGTGCTGGATTCCGACTCGCACATCCGTGAAACCGCCGGCGACTACCGCTCGCGCATACCGGAGAAGTTCCGGCGCATCCGCCAGGGGCTGTTTCCCAGCGACACTTGGGACCGCTTCCTGGGGCGCATGGGCAAGCAGACCATCGGCACCGACGGCTACGTGGAGGATATGGACGTCGAGGGCATCCAGCTCACCGTAACCTATCCGACCATGGGGCTGAATCTGAGCCTCGTGCCCCAGAGCGACCTCCAGCAGGCGCTGGCGCGGGCATGGAACGATTACATCGGCGAGATACAGCAGCAGCACCCGCGCATGAAGGGGGTCGCCACCGTATCGTTGAGGGACATCCCCGGGGCCGTGGAGGAGCTCAACCGCGCCGTCAACAAGTGGCACCACCCGGGCGTGATGATCCACACCCACGGCCACAGGAAGAACCTCGGCGCCGAAGAGTTCTGGCCCATCTACGCCGAGGCCGAGCGACTGGGCATACCCGTCTGCTTTCACGGCAACTCCTGGGGCGCCGAGGGACAGGACCGCTGGGAGGAATTTCTCCAGGCCCACACGGTGAGCTTTTCCTTCGAGATCATGCAGGCCTTCCTCGGCATCGTCACCTGCGGCGTGCTGGAGCGCCACCCCCGCCTGAAGGTGGGGTTCTTCGAGGCCGGGTGCGGCTGGCTCCCCTACTGGCTCGACCGCATCGACGAGCACTACGAACGGCGCAGCGAGGAAGCGCCGCTGCTCAAGGGGAAACCCAGCGAGTACGTCAAGGACGGCCGGGTGTACGTGAGCTTCGATCCGGATGACGCCATGCTGCCCTACTGCATGGAGCGCTACGGCGACGACATGTGGCTGTTCGCCGCCGACTACCCCCACTGGGACACCATCTGGCCCAACGCCACCAGGGAAGTCCGTGAACGGACCGACATTTCCGAAGAGCAGAAACGGAAGGTCTTTTTCGACAACGCCAACCGTTTCTACGCGCTGGGCCTTGAGGCATGACGGCGCCGGAAGCCGGCCAGGGACCCTGCCCGGACACGCCACCAGGAACACCACCATGAACGCCACCACGACGAAATGGCTCGCAGCCGCCCTGCTCCTGCTGCTGGGCGGCTGCGCCACCGCCCGGGGACCGGCCTTCGACGGCTGGCGGAAGCCGGGGGCGGGTGCCGGCGTCGTCTACCTGTATCGACCGTGGTCCTTCGTGGGCAGTCTTCTTCCGGTGCGGGTCTATGTGGACGGCGAGCGGCGGGCGGATCTGGAAAACGGCGGCCACCAGGCTCACGAACTGCCCCCGGGCGTGCACACCATCGTCACGGAAATGGGCGGCCTCCCGATCACGACCGACAGGATCAGCCTTGACCTCAAGGTCGAGACGGGCTCGATCCTCTACGCGCGGTTCAAGGCCAACAGGAGGGACACCGGGAGCGGCACCCCGGTGCGCCTCGCCGAGCTTACGGTGGTGAACCGGGAAACCGCCCGCCGCGAGATCCCGGACACCCGGGGCTCCATGTAGAAGCCGCCGGCGGCCACCTCGGCGCCACGGGACCGCGTCACGCCCGGGCGCCGCTCACGGGCCCAACTCATCGGCCACGGCCTGCTCCACCACCGTTCCCTTGAAGAAATCCGGGTTGTTGCGGGTGTGCAGGCGGGCGGCGTTGGTGAAGGTGAACTCCCGGAAATCCTGCTCCGTCACGAAACCCTTCTCCACCATTTCATGGGCTTCCGGCAGCACGTCCCTGAAGTCGGGCACGTCGAAATGGGTGAAGTCGGAACTGAACACCGGCTGAAGCCGCACGCCCATGCGGGAGTCGAAGGCCCACATGGTGGCGCGGTCATCCGCCTCGCAGCCGAAGAAGAAGCTGCCCGAGAACACGGCCCGGACGTCGTCCTCCGAGTCGATGCCCGCGGCCTCGAAATCGTCCACCACGTGCTCGGGTTTCGCCAGCTCCGCAAGGCTGCAGTCGGGCCGGAAGGCGTCGAGGTTGTCCATGACGGCGCCGGCGTTGGCCTTGAGCCGCTCATCGCCGTAGCGCTCGATGAGCCGCTTCAGTTCCGCGACGTTCGTCGTGTCCGGATACTGCAGCCCGGCGCGCCGGCGCTTCTCCCAGTGCTCGATCAGATCGAAGCACATCTGGCAGGCCCAGCTTATGCCGCCCTCCATGAACCCGAAGTTGAGGCTCGGATAGCGCCGCACCAGGCCGCCCAGAAAGACGCCCCGGGCGAAGGCGTGGTTCGATTCGGCGAAGTGGCCGACGTGGTTGTAGGTGAAGTTGGTGATGGAGGCGCGGTCCGGCCAGCGGCCGCTGCCCGAGTGCTGGGTCACGGCTACCCCCAGCTCGACGCACCGCTGCCAGACGGGCTCGTAGTCATGTGGACTGTCCAGGGCGATATTGTCGCAGTACCAGGCGGCCTTGCGCGGGTCGATGCCCTCGGCCGCGGCCGGTATCGTCCGCTCCTGGTTGCCCCGCAGCATGATGGCCCGGTAACCGCGCCGCACCACCGCGTACTCCAGCTCCTCCAGGGCTTCCCCTGGGTCGTGCGCGGGGATGATGGCCACCGGCGCGAACCGCGCGGCATACGGCCCGAACATGTCGGCCGTCATCATGTTGTAGGCCCGGACTCCGGCCCGGTGCAGGTCGTCGTCCTGGATGCCGTTGACGCTCAGCCCGAAGCTCGGATAGATCATCGCGAAGTCAATGCCCAGCTCCGGCAGCCGCTCGTTCAGCAGGGCGGGCAGGAGTCCGGTGGCTTTGTCCCGCGTGTCCGCGGTCACGCCCCACCAGATGGTGCGACGCATGCGGTGGTGCCGGCGTTCCGCCGCGGTGGCCCGGTACCAGCTCTGGTTTCGCTGCCACAGGGCGCGGATCTGGTCCACCGCTGCCGCACCGCCCACCTCGCCCAGGTATTCGAGAAAGACCGGAACCGGCTCTATCCAGTGGCCGTCGCCGTCGATCACCGGGTGCTTGAGCCCGTCATGAATCTCTGCCGCTCGGTTTCCCATGGTCACCGCTCCTTCCGCAGATGTGTACGGGTCGGCCCCGTCCTCCGGTCCAACCCCCTCGACCCATGGCACAGCCGCGTCCGGGGAAGGCCTCGGGCTCAGTCTGCCGGCTCTTCCCCGGACGCGGCAAACGCCCTTTCCAGCGCAGGTCGGACCAGCTCCGCCTGCCAGCGCAACAGCCCGGCGCCCTCCATGACTTCGTCCGGAGTCCGGCAACGCTGTTGGACAATGGCCTCCAGTGCCGCCCGGGGCGCCAGCGTCGACGGGGCGATCTCCAGTTGTCCGGCAATCCTGGCGCACTCGCCGCGCAGCGCGTCGAACTCCCGCGGGTCCACGGGAAGCGGTTTCACGCCCGCGGTCCCGCGGCGCGGCGGCCACTCCGCCGGAGTCAACGAAGCCGCCCTGGCAATGGCCCGCTCGAGGGTCCGCCGCCACGAGCCCACGAAGTTGCGGGGCAGCTTCGGACCCTTGTCCAGGGACTCGTCCGGATGCTCCTCCGTCCACTGCGCCAGTTCCAGCAGTTGCCGATTGCCAAGGACCTTGAAGGCCGGTCGGTCGGAGTGCCGTGCGCGCATGTCGCGCCAGGCCCAGAGCTCCCGAAGGTAGGCCAGTTGCCGGTGCGTCAGACGGCCGGCTCCCTTGATGCGCCAGGCGTCGTCCGGTTCGTCCGGGCGGTCCCGCCCGGCGGCCTCCACCATGGCCCGGCAGCTTTCCCGGTGCCATTCCACCCGGCCGCGCTCGCGCAGTTCGCCGTGCAGGCACGCCGCCAGCGCCTCCAGATAGCGGGTGTCGTTGACCGCGTAGCGCAACTGCTTTTCACTGAGGGGCCGGCGCGACCAGTCCGACTTCTGCGAGTCCTTGGTCATGGCGATGTCGAAGAACCTCGCCACCAGCGCCGCCAGGCCGATCTGCTCGATGCCCAGCAACATGGCGGCGATCATGGTGTCGAAGACCTCGCCCCCCGCCCTGAAGCCCTTCCACGCCCGCAGCATGCGCAGATCGTAGTGGCCACCGTGCACGATCAGTCGCTTCCCGGCCAAGGCCTCCACAAGGCCGTCGAAGTCCAGCCCGGAAAAGGGATCGACGACGAAATGCTCCTCGCCGACGGAAAGCTGGATCAGGCAGACCTTCTCGAAGTAGCTGTGGAGGCTGTCGGCCTCCATGTCCAGCGCCACCGATGGCGCCTCCCGAATGCTCCGGATCAAGCTGTCCAGGGTAGCGGCGTTGCAGACGTAGATGTAGGTGTCGGGATACGGATTGCCCAAGGACTCGATGTCTCCCCTCAAGCCTCCAGAGTGAACGCTCGAACAAAGGAACTCAAAGCCATGGTAACACCCAACCGCCCCCTTGCCGAACGGCAGCTTCGCCGTACTCACCGACCGCCCGGCGCGCGCCGGCCATTCACCGGAACAGGTTCAGAATCGGGTCCGTCAGGTAGGAGTCGAAGGAGTAGAGGCCGAGAGAGTGGGCGATGCGGCCGGGGGGCAGCGGGAACGACAGGGCCTCCTCCAGGCCGCCCTTGAAGAAGAGGTACACGCCCAGACCGTAAAGGAGGCTGGTGCGCCAGAGTTCGCGGGCCTGAAAGCGGAGGAAGAGCACCGGCATGACCAGCCCGCCGACCTTGAAACCCAGGAGCCAAAGGCCCACGGCGAAGGCCACGGCCCAGAAGGAGATCTCCAGCGTGCGGCGGCGCACCACGGCCGGATCAAGAGGGGCTGCGGCCTCCACCGCCGGCTCCGGCGACCGCAGTCCGAGCCAGAGGCTGCAGGCCAGGTGCACCCCCGCCATGACCAGCACCGGATAGCCGACGGCCAGGGGAAAGAACCGCGTGCGGGCCGGCCAGTCCTGCGCCTCCCACACGGCCCACAGGAGCAGCGCCACCAGCAACACGCCGATCACGATGTCAGTGCGGTTCCGCACCCGGCCCCTCCTCCGGCCTGGAGCGCTTCGCCATCCAGTCCTGCAACCCCGGCAGGAAGATCACCACGAGGGCGATCCCGAAAGTCACCATGACGATGGGGCGCAGCAGGAACCCGAGTCCGTAGATCTCGTAGGAGATGAACAGGTTCCGCTCCACCAGGGGACCGAGCACCAGCCCCAGCACCAGCGGCGGCCGCGGCCAGCCATGGTTCACCATGACCACGCCGGCGACCCCGAACACCAGGGTGGTGGTCATGGCGAACCAGGAATTGGTGTTGGCGAAGCCCGCCAGGTAGATCAACATGAACAGCGCGGGAATCAGCAGCGACCCGCGGATCCGGGTGATCTTCGCCAACTGGTTCAGGAACAGCAGGCAGAACGCCACCGTGACGATGTTCGAGATGACGATCAGCCAGACGAACGAGAAGGTCAGGGACAGGTGCTCGGTCAACATCTTGGGCCCGGGTTGCAGCCCCTGGATGATGAAGGCGCCCAGCAGGATGGCGGTGGTGGCGCTGCCGGGCACGCCGAAGGCCACGGTGGGGATCATGGCCGCGCCGATGCCCGAGTTGTTGGCCGCACCCGGTCCCAGGACGCCGCGAACGTCGCCCTTGCCGAAGCCGCTGCGATCCCTGGTGCTCTGCACCGCGTGGGCGTAGGACACCCACTGGGACAACGCCGCGCTCACCCCCGGCACCAGACCGAAGAAGGTGCCGATCATGCTGCAGCGGACGGTGATGCCGATATGGGTGAAGGTGTCCCGGACCCCCTGCCAGACGCCGCCCAGCTTGCCGACCCTGGCCTCGGCGATGCTGGACCCCTTGACCCACAACTCGACGATCTCCGGCACCGCGAACAACCCCACGGCCGCGGCGATGAGGCCGAGTCCTTCCCAGAGGTTCACCAGGCCGAAGGTATAGCGCTCGATGTTCTCCTGGTAGTCCAGACCGACGGTGGAAAGCACCAGCCCCAGTCCCCCGGCCAGCACGCCCTTGAGCTTGTTGTCGCCGCTCAGCGCTGCCAGGAAGCAGATCCCGAGGATCGCCAGGGAGAAGAACTCCGGCGACTTGAAAGACAGCACCAGCGGCGTGACGATGGGAATGGCGGCGGCCAGGGAGAACGCGCCGACGATGGCGCCCACCAGGGAACTCATGAGCGCCGCCCCCAGTGCGCGGCCGGCCTGACCCTGTTTCGCCATGGGATGGCCGTCGATGATGGTGGCGGTGGACACCACCTCCCCGGGCACGCCGAACAGGATCGAGGTGATGTCGCCGGTGGTGCCGGTGACCGCGTACATCCCGAGCAGGAAGGCGAACGCCTGCACCGGGTCCATGCTGAAGATGAACGGCAGCATGAGGGCCACCGCGCCCGGACTGCCGATGCCCGGCAGGATCCCGACGATGAACCCCAGGACGATGCCGATGGACATCAGCAGGAATGTGGTCTGATCGAATACCTGGATGAGACCTGCGACAAAGGCGTCCAACATGCGGTCACGGGAAAGGTCGGGTTCGAGTCCTCAGGCCCGAATGCCGGTGTTGCGGCACCGGTTCGCCCCCGCCCGGCGGCGGGCGCGAACCGGTGCCCGGTACCTCTCGCTCACATCGATCCGGCACACGCCGCCGGTCTTCAGCCCTTGGCGATGAGCGCCTTGATCCTGTCCATGATGGGCGCGGGAGTGTTGAGCAGCTGTCCGACGATTTCGGCCACGTTGTCGCCCCGCCGGGGCTGCAGGTCGCGTTTCTGCTTCTCGGCCAGCGCCCTGACCTGCGGATCGTTGTACGCCTTGGCGAACGCATCGCGCATGGCCTCGACACGCTCCGCCGGCACTCCGGGCGGGAGCGTGTGGACGATGCTGATCTGGTTGGTGGCGTTCATCGCCCTCAGCATGGCCAGCTCATCCTCGCTCTTGCCCTGCTCCCGGGCCAGCGCCTCGGCCGCCGGCACGCCCTGCAGCAGGCGGTGGTCTTCCTTCCGGTCGCCGGCGATGATCAGGACCCGGCAGCACTTCGCGGCGCCCTCGAACATGGCGATCTCGGTGCTCTTCATGGTCTGGAAGGTCGTGCAGAAGCCATTGACCTCGCCGTTCTTCACCGCCAGACGCTGCGCGCCGCCGCTGGGGAAACCGGTGACGGCCTTGAAGTTGCTGCCGAAGACCGCGTTGAAGATGATCGGCTCAAGGTGGGAGAGGCCGCCCGTGTCGAAGCTCGACACGATGAGCTGCTTCCGGGTCTTCACCGCGTCGGCGAAGCTCGTCACGCCGGCGTCCGTCCGCACCGCGCAGGCCGAGTTGGCCCGGAACGCGCTCGCGACCCAATTGAAATCCCTGCCATCGAACTGGATCCCCGGCACGCCGCGGGCCTGCTTCAACACCAGGCTGCTGCTGATGGCCGCCATCACGGTGCCGTCCCTGCGTTCGTTGTTGAACACCGTGTTGGCCGCCAGCATGCTGCCGCCGCCCGACTTGTTCTGGACCACGATCCGCGGCCCCCCGGGAATGTACTTGTGCAGAACCGGCGCGATGAGCCGGGTGGTGAGGTCGGTGGTGCCGCCCGGACCATAACCCACGACGATACGGATGGTCTTGCCCTTGTAGAAATCCGCCACCGCGTCGCCCCACGCGGGGCTCGCCAGGAGCAGCAAGCCTGCCATCGGAATGAGCATTCGACTGAACATGCGTACCTCCTATCGGATTGGATGGTGCGATTAACCGACTTTGGGGAACCCCTGTCAACCCCGGATCAGGACAATCTCAGGCTGTGGAGAGGCGGATGAAGCAGGCTGGTTCGCTTTCAGGACAGTTCGAACAGGGTCGGGGTCAGGGGCGCGGCGACCGGACTGGCGTGCGGATGGATCCGGATTCGGGCGGGAGCCTGCGGTGACGGGGGTTTAGGTCAGCGCGGATGTGCGAGATCCGGCGAAGCGCTGGACGTGCGGCGTCGACTTCGAGACCGCTGCGCTTCGGGTTCTTCCAGGCACCGCCGCCCCGACCGGGCGCTTCCCGTTTCCGCCGCGTGAGCCTGCCCGCATCATGGACCGCGCCGCCGAATGGCGGCGGTCTGCCGGAACGGCGGATGGGCGGCGGACCGTTCGCTACCCGGCCGCCTCCAGCTTGTCCTGCGTTCGCAACTCGAAGTCCGACGCGTCGTGGCGCTCCCGGAGCTGCTGATCGAGCGGGCCGCTGGTCTTGTTGACGATCCGTCCCCGGACCACCGCCTCACGGGCCGCCATCTCGGCGTACCAGCGCAGGACGTGGGTGCAGGACCGGGTGTCGAGGAACTCGGCGGCACCGTAGAGGCTGCCGGTGGTGAGCACGCCGTACCAGGGCCAGATGGCCATGTCGGCGATGGTGTAGACGTCGCCCAGGAGATAGCGGTTGCCGGACAGCCGCTTGTCGAGAACGTCGAGCTGGCGCTTCACCTCCATGGTGAAACGGTCGATGGGGTACTGCATCTTGCACGGCGCGTAGGCATAGAAATGGCCGAAGCCGCCGCCCAGGTAGGGGGCCGAGCCCATCTGCCAGAACAGCCATGACAGGCACTCGGCGCGGTCCGACGGGTCTTCCGGAACAAAGGCGCGAAACTTGTCGGCCAGGTAGAGCAGGATCGAGCCCGATTCGAACACCCTTGTCGGCGCCGGCATCGAGTAGTCCACCAGCGCCGGGATCTTCGAGTTCGGGTTGATGGCAACGAACCCGGAGCCGAACTGATCGCCCTCGCGGATGTTGATGATCCAGGCGTCGTACTCCGCGCCGCCGTGTCCGGCGGCCAGCAGTTCCTCCAGCAGGATCGTCACCTTGACGCCGTTGGGCGTTCCCAGCGAATAGAGCTGGAGCGGATGCCTGCCCCGGGGCAGCTCCTTCCGGTGCGTGGCGCCGGAAACCGGACGGTTGATGTTGGCGAACCGGCCGCCGCTCTCGCGTTCCCATTTCCAGACCCTGGGCGGTTCGTAATCGGTGTGATCGGCCATGGCGTCTCCTTCGATGGGATGCGCGACAGGTCCGCACCCACGTGGTGCGGAAGTTCTGCATAACACAATGGCTCCGCGAGTACACCGGCGGCGTGCCCCGGCCCGGCTCGAACGGTGGACAAGAGCACCGAAAAAGACATAAGAAAGCAGCTGGACAAAAGGAAAAAGAACAAAAGGAGGAATCCATGGCGAGCGCAAGCGAATCGACCGCAGAGAACACCGTCGCGAACACCGTCACGGAGTTGGCTGGCGAGATCATCGTATCCGCCGACTCCCATATAATGGAGCCCACGGACCTGTGGGTGGACAACCTGCCGGCAAGCTTCAAGGGCCGGTATCCCGAGTTTCCGCCGCGGAACGCCATTGGCGAAAAGCCCGGCGGCCACGACCCCCGGGCACGGGTCGAGGAGATGGCGGTGGACGGGGTGTCCGCCGAGGTGCTGTACCCCACCTTGGGTCTGCGCCTGTTCGCCCTCGAGGACGCAGAGCTTCAGGAGGCCTGCTTCGAGATCGCCAACGACTGGCTCATCGATTACTGCAAGGTGCACCCCGACAAGCTCGTGGGCGTGCCGTCGGTGTCGCTCTACAACATCGACCACGCCATCCGGGAGATGGAGCGCTGCAAGAAAGCCGGGCTGGTGGGCTGTCTGATCTGGCAGGTGCCGCCGGATCACCTGCCCTTCACCAGTGACCACTACAACCCGTTCTGGGAGGCGGCCCAGGATCTCCGGATGCCGGTGAACCTCCACATCCTCACGGGGTTCAACTACAGCCGCTTCGAGCGGCACGGGCTGGACATCTACCGCATGACCGTCAACCAGAAGCTGGCGGACGCCGCCAACACGCTGTTCGACCTGGTCTTCGGCGGCCCCATGGCCAACTATCCCGACCTCCGGTTCGTCTACGTGGAGAACGAGATATCCTGGGTGCCCTTCTACCTCCACGAGTGGGACAAGTACTTCAAGCGCCACGCCACCCGGGCACCGCTGCCGCACATGAAGAAGCTCCCCAGCGAGTACTGCAACGAGCAGTTCTACGCCACCTTCTTCAGCGACCCCACGGGCGGGCGGCTGCTGGACTGGTGGGGCAGCGATACCTGCATGTGGTCCAACGACTATCCTCACGCGGCGTCCACCTGGCCGCACTCCCGCCAGGTCATCGCCGACGAGCTGGGCCACCTGCCCGCGGACATCTTCCGCAAGGTCGTGCGCGAGAACGTGCTGCGGCTCTATGACCTCAAGCTGAACGGCATCAACGCCTGAGCGGCGGGCGCCGCGGCCCGCGCACACGGGCCATCGTCATCGACGGAAAGAACGGAAACGTTCGGAAAGGAGTTCGCCATGGAAGCAGTCGCCGAGAAGCAGGAGATCCGAGAACAGCCCAGGGCCTACAAGTACTCGCTGAAGACCCCCTACATGCAGCAGGGCCGGGTCACGCAACTGGTGGCCAAGACCGACAACATGTGGATTCACACCAAGATCAACTCCGAGGGCGGCGAGAACGCGGTTCACTGCCATCTGGACGAGGACCACTCTTTCGTGGTGCTGGAAGGCCGCATGTCGGTGTTCGACGAGAAGGGCGATGAGTTGCAGATCGAGAAGTACCAGGGAGTGATGATTCCCAAGGGGGCCTACTACCGCTACCTCAACACGGGCGACGGCAATCTCGTGGTGCTGCGCATCGGCTGCGGCATCGACGCCAAGCCGCAGCGGGGCGACGACGCGCGCCTGCGGCCCGACGGCAAGCCGATCCCCTCCGACTCGGAAGAAAACAAGACGCTGCCGCCCATCGAGATGCCCGGCAGGTTCTTCGCGGAATCCGCGGGGTAGCCGCAGGTCGTGCGCATTTCGTAGCATCTTCGCAGCGCCGTCACCCACCGGCGCTTCGGGGGCCCGCCCCGGCGGGAGCCTCGAAGCGCCGGCTTCTTCCTGCCAACTCGCCGCGGTGGCGCCAGCACGCCGCCGCCACCGCGCGCCGGAAATCCACCCGCAAGCCCGGGACATGGGCCGGATGCATACCGTTCCCGCGTCATGATGCAACACACCGGCCAGATCCTCCACGACATCCTGCTGCCGCTGCTGGTCACGGTGGGCGTGGGCACGCTGATCCACCGGTACCACCCGCTCAGCGTGGAGACGCTCGCGCGCCTCAGCATGTGGCTGTTGGTGCCGTCGTTCCTGTTGATCAAGATCTACGACAGCGACATTCCCTGGAGCGCGATCTGGCTCATCGCCCTGGTCCTGCTGGTGGTCCTGGCCGTCCTGGGATTGCTGCTGTTCGCCGGCAGCCGCGCCATCGGCGCATCCAACGAGACCATCGCCGCCGCCATCCTCGGCAGCCTCGTCTTCAATGCCGGCAACTTCGGCGTCCCCGTTGCCCATCTGCTCTATATCGAGGGCGGTACGCTGTTCCGGGGCCAGCCGGACGCGGACGCGGGCCTGCAGGTCCAGGCTCTGGTGGTGATGCTGAGCAACCTGCTGATCTGGATCCTGGGCTACATGGTGCTGGCGGTCGCCAAGGGCGGCCGCACCCGGGCGGCCATGGGTTTCTTCAAGCTTCCCATGCCCTACGCGCTGGCGGCGGCCTTCGCGCTGAGGGAGACCCGCCTGCGGTGGTTCAAGGGCGTCGATTTCCTGCCGGTGTGGGCCGCCTTTCCGCTGCGTTCACTGGCCGGCGCCCTGGTGCCGATGATGCTGGTGGCCCTGGGCGCGCAGCTTGCCCGGGGCGCCCGCTGGCGCCGGTGGCGGGAGGTGGTGCCAATCGCCGTCATCAAGCTCCTGGCCGTGCCCGCGCTCGTCGGCGGCGCGGTCTACGCCTGCGGCCTCTGGCCCTGGCCCGGCGCCCACCTCATCATCGGCGCCGCCGCACCCACCGCCGTCAACACCCTGATCCTGACACTGGAACTCGACGGCGACGCCGAGCTGACCGGCGACGTGGTATTCTGGACCACGATCTTCTCCGGGGCCACCGTGGCCGGCGTCATCGCAGTGGTGACTACGCTGGGCGGGGCCTGACGGCGGCGTTTCCGCCCTCACCGCAAACCAACGCCCGCGACCGTTGCCGAGGACCGGGAAAGACCCGGGCAGGACCGCCGGATGGCGGGGCTTCCCTTGACTCGGCGGGGCTTCCCTTGACTCGACCCGGGAGTTGTGTCGTCAAGAAGACCGGGGGCGGCGGAAGGGATCCACGCAGGCTGTCTGCCAGGGGGACCGGCAAGGCGGCCCATTGCCCGCGCATGCCGCCGCGCCCGCCGCGAATGCGGGTCCGCGGGACACCACCGCGCCATACGGGAGGAATCGCATGAGACTTGCAGAACAGGTCGCCGTCGTCGTCGGCGGCGCCCGCGGCATCGGCGAAGCCATTGCCCATACCTTCGCCCGCGAGGGTGCAAAGATCATCCTGGTGGACCTGGAGAAGACCAAGCCCGAGCTTGACGGCGTGGTTCGAGCCATCCGGCGGAACGGCGGAGAGGCGACCGCACTGACGGCCGACGCCACCGACGCGGCGCAGGTCGAGCGCATGGTGGCCGACGTCGTGAGCCGCTGGGGCCGGCTGGACATCCTCGTCAACAGCGTCGGCTTCCGCGGCCCCATGGTGCCGGTACACGAGATCACCGAAGAAGATTGGGACGCCGTCCTCGAGGTCAACCTCAAGGCGGCCTTTCTCTGCTGCAAGGCCGCGCTGAAGGTAATGATGGAGCGGAAGCGCGGCAGCATCGTCAGCATCTCGGGCACCGCCGGGCGCGAAGGCATGGCGCTGCGCGGCTCCCTGTGCGCCGCCAAGTGGGGCCTTCTGGGACTCACCCAGACCATCGCAAGGGAGGCCGGCCCCTCCGGCGTCCGCGCCAACGTCATCTGCCCCGGCGGCATGGACGAGGCCGACCTGCGGGACATGTACCGGGAACGGGCGAAAGGACTCGGCGTCTCCTTCGAGGCGCTGGAGAAGAGCGTCCTGGCACAGACCCCGCTGCGGAAACACGCCCGGCACCAGGAAGTCGCCAACGCCGCCCTCTTCCTCGCCTCCGACGACTCCTCCCACACCACCGGCGAAGCACTGAACGTCTCGGGCGGCCGGCTGATGTCATGAGCCGCCCGGGCGGTGACGGACACGCACCGTTGAACCACCAGTGGAAATCTGCGAGACTCGCCCCATGCATGCTGGCATAAGTGTTGCTGATACAACCTTATGTGTGGAGTGTATCCCAATTGACCGGAGCGGCAGTGTTGCCGAACGTCTCAGGGTCGGGAAGTCCCATGGGATCGCCTCACAGGCAACCTAAGTTGCCGAAATATAATCACAAACTTTCTTCCCCGGGTACTTCGGCGTTCTCGTATCCAGAGCAGGGCATATACCTTGATTATGCTGCGACGACCCCGGTTGCGCCGGAAGTCGCGCACACGATGGCCAAGTTTCTGACGGCCGACGGCGTCTTTGGAAACCCGCACTCCGTCACCCACCGCTTTGGGCATGCAGCTTCGGAGGCCGTTGAGGAGGCCCGCGAACATGTCGCGGCGTTGATTGGTGCCGAGGCCGATGACATCTTCTGGACCTCGGGTGCAACAGAGTCGATCAATCTGGCCATCAAGGGAGCACTGTTATCCCCTGGCGTACACGGCCGGCACCTGCTCGTCTCCTCACTTGAGCATAGAGCGGTACTCGACACCGCACGCTGGCTCTCCGACAAAGACCTTGACGTGACGTACCTTGCGCCTGATGCGGATGGTTTGATCACACCGGAGGTCGTCCGCGCGGGCCTTCGACCGGACACCGCGCTGGTCTCTCTCATGCACGTCAACAATGAGGTCGGCACCGTCACCGACATTTCGAGCGTCGCCCGCATGGTGCGGAACAACGGAACACTGCTTCATGTTGACGCCGCACAAAGTGCCGCACGACTCCCGATCGATGTATCGCTGATGGACGTCGATCTGCTGTCATTGAGCAGCCACAAGATCTACGGCCCGAAAGGAGTGGGGGCATTGTTTGTGCGGCGGTCTGTTCAGCCGTTGCTTGTGCCTCAAATCCACGGAGGCGGGCAGGAACATGGATTGCGGGCCGGTACGCTGGCGACCCATCAGGTCGTTGGCATGGGAGCGGCGGCACGGCTCCTTGACGACTGTCAGAGTAGCGACGCGGAACGAGTGGCAGCCATTGACCGACGCCTCCTTGGCTGGCTGGTCGGAATTGAGGGGGCAGTCGTCAACGGCAACCGTATCGCACGAGTCCCAGGCATACTGAACATCGCCTTTCCAGGCGTGGAGGCCGAATCGCTGATGCTGGCTCTTGACAAAGTGGCGGTCTCGGCAGGCTCCGCGTGCACGGCTTCATCCATTGAGCCCTCACACGTACTGGAAGGACTTGGTGTCACCGACACGCTGGCACTCTCCTCCGTACGATTCAGCGTGGGTCGCTATACGACGGAGGCGGACGTCGACACCGCTGGACAACGCGTTCATGACGCCGTGGCGGCTCTCCGGACCATTAGGGGCATTACGGTATGAAGGCATCGACGGATTCCCATACCAGCCGTAGTCGCTTGACGAGTCTACCGACGCGCCTCAACAAGATTGCGGACACGCTTCGAGGCGAGTACGGGCGAAAGCACAGCCATCCCTGGATTGTTGCCTATTCCGGAGGGAAAGACTCTACCCTTCTCCTGCAGATGATTTGGGAAACCGTGATGGCGCTGCCGACAGAGCGGCGTCACCGATCCATCCTGGTCGTCGGCAACGACACTCTCGTTGAGTCGCCACTCGTCATTCGACATATGCGAGAATCGCTCAAAGTGATCGGAGACGCCGCCGCGGCACAAGAAATGCCCGTCGACATTCGTGTCACCACACCAGCCATCGACCAGACATTCTGGGTCAGTGTGATAGGGCGAGGCTACATCCCGCCCACAAGGAATTTTCGGTGGTGCACGGACCGGATGAAAATTCGGCCGACCAGCCAGTTGCTGCGGGACATCGTGAGGGAGTACGGAGGAGCCTTTCTCCTGATTGGTACCCGCCGGAGCGAATCGCAAAACCGGCAGCGCGGCATGGACCGGCGCAAGGTGTCTGCCGGAAAAGCCAATCATCACGACTCTGTAGACGGCTGCCGTATCTTCTCTCCACTTGCCGACCTCGACGATGACGATGTCTGGATGGTCTTGATGCAGCGCCGCCCGCCTTGGGGTGGCACCCATCGCCACCTAATCACTCTCTATCGTCAGGCTGGCGGGGGCGAATGCCCTCTGGTCATGACCCGGGATGACGCACCATCCTGTGGCACTTCCTCCCCGCGGTTCGGTTGTTGGACATGCACCGTGGTCGCCAAAGACCGCAGTCTTCGGGGCCTGATCGACTCGGGACACAAGGACGCCACGAAGATGGAAAGCCTGTCGGACTTCCGCGAGTGGCTCATCGCTCTGCGTGAGGACAACAGCAATCGCCTACCTGTGCGCCGCGACGGTAACCCGCGGAACCGTGCTGACGGCTCCCAAGTATTCGGTCCGTTCACCCTAGCCGTTCGTGAAACCATTCTGGAACGACTCCTCGCACTGGAGAAAACGATCGGCGACACCCTCATCAGCCCGGCCGAGATCGAGTGCATCGAAGATGTCTGGTGGCGTGACAGAATCACCGAAAACGGACGCCTCGCCCTGCTCGAATCCGTAAACGCCCCATGACCCGGGTCACGTCAGAGGTACTGCTTGTGTCCCAACTCTTCCTCAAGGGACGCTTCACCGTGCCATGGCATCAACGGTACTACGACTGGACCCTGGAACAGGTCACCGAACTGCTGGTCGACCTGAAGGAGGCTCGCGACGAAGGCCGATCCAGTTATTTTCTCGGGTCCATCATGCTCGTCAAAGGCGAGGATGTCTGGGAAATCAACGACGGCCAACAGCGTCTCATCACGCTTTCCCTGCTTTTTGCGGCGTTTGGCCGTCGGTTCGCAAGGAACCGGGAAAGCGACGGTGGCCGCGAGATGCTCGCATTACGCGTCCTGTTCGACCGTCCTGACACCGCCGTCGATAATTTTGACGATACGACACGCGCAGTACCGCGCATCAAGCCGCCACGTCAGGACCGATCGCGTTTTACTCAGATTATCCGTGGACTCGATATCGGCACGAACGGCAAACTGACCTCGACCTGGAATGAGGTGGCGCTGTTCGTCAGTGCAATGGGTTCACCTGAAACCCGAATGTTCTTCGACTTCCTTGTGGAGAAGGTTGAGGTTGGTGTTCTCTACGTCCCGAAGACAGAAGACGCCAACGCCGTCTTCGAGGCCTTGAACGGGCGTGGCAAACGATTGGACGATGTCGATCTGATCCGGAACCATCTCTACTCATACTTCAGCGATTCTACCGATACACAGCGTCGCCAAGCTGTCCACACACAGCTTGAAAACGTACTTGCCACCACTCGAAACCCTACTCGGTCGCAAGAGTACTTCCGCTGCTTTTTCCAGTGCAAGTACGGCTATCTTCAGAAGAAACGATTTTACCGGGATACGCGCGCGAAAATCCGCAGTTCTGTCGGCCGCCAAGATGGAGACCCATACGTCTACTTGCTCATTCATGAACTTGCCAAACCCGCCAGTGTTGAACTGTTTCGCACCATCAGTGCCACAAACCCGAGCCAGGAACTGCTTGATGCCTTCTGCAAAGCATCCGGGACCACGATGGCCAAGCGCAACCTGCCCGTTTTCATTCGGGAACTGCGTGGCTACAAGGTCGTTCAACCATTGATGTTCGCGCTACTGCGGCGGTTTGTCGAGGCTGGAGATCAGGACCGGCACTCCGTAGCCAAAGCCGCCCATCGGTGCCTCAGCGATCTCTCCTCCTTCGTGATGCGAGTCTCTTTCTGCGAGGTCAAATTCGAACCATCCAGACTCGAGCCGGGATTTGCCAATTGCGCCAGGAGAGTCGCCGCCAGCACCAAGGTCACGGATCTCGATATCACGACCGATCTCGAAGAGTGTGACGATTTGCCGATAATGGATGACGCGCGATTTATTGCTCGACTCGTCGAAATACAGATGACCGACTCCCGTCGCGCCAAACGCTTGCTGTTCGGAATCATTGCCGAACAAGAACCGGAAGGCCGTGCCTTCGACTACGAGGGCTGTTCCGTGGAGCATATCTTGCCGCAGTCGAAAACCTATTGGCCCGGTTGGACCGGCTTCAAGTCGGCCGGACCCGACCTCCGGGACTGGGTTGCCCGGATCGGCAACCTGACACTGCTGGGCGACAACGTCGCCCATGCTCGGCACAGTTTCAACGCCAACTTCGCCGCCAAGAAGCCAGATTTTGAACACAGCCCATTTGCAATGACACGCGACATTGCAAAACATGAGGACTGGACGCCAACGGCAGTGGCCGAACGCTCAAGGGACCTTGCAAAGGCGGCCAGTCAGGTATGGTGCTTTTCCAGATCCGCGGCGCGAGGATGATCCACGAAACTGCATGAGCTTGTAGTTCCCGGGTCGTAGCGCAAATTCGATGACGAAGTGCATTTCACACGCGGCTATCGCGACGTGTCAACGAGATGCGTCCGAAACGACCGTCTCTGCGTGAATCTTCGAATGACGCACAACGCTCAGGCTCTCCGGCATGCAGGGGAAGATCAACTCAGGCTTCCCGCACCCCTGCACAACTACCAGTGGGAAGGCGTTGCATTCCTGTACCAGTCCACCGCTGCCCTCCTTGCTGACGAGATGGGACTGGGGAAGACCGTCCAGGCGGCGGTCGCCTTGGCACTTCTTCTCAATGGTCAGAAGGGGATCGACCGAGCCCTGATCGTGGCACCGGCTTCGTTGACCCTGAACTGGATGTCCGAACTCGCCACTTGGGCACCGTCACTTGCGGCGCGACGGCTTCAGGGTGGAGCCGCCAGCCGGAGGGCCTCCTACCTGTTGCCGATACCTGTCCTCGTTTCCTCTTATGAACAGATCCGTCAGGATGGACTGGACCAGATTCCCAGAGATACGTTCGATCTCGTGATCCTGGACGAGGCACAACGCATCAAGAACAGGAACTCGGCAACGGCGCTTGCCTGCCGGCTGCTACCGCGAAAACGTGCGTGGGCACTGTCCGCGACACCGCTCGAAAACGACCGTGAAGACGTCGCATCGATCCTGGCTTTCCTGGATCCCGATGTTCGTCGAGACCCCGATGCAAGGCGTCTGAAGGACAGGCTTGAGGCGATGATGCTGCGGAGACGCAAACGCGAAGTACGTGCCGAACTGCCACCCGTCATCGTACAGGATCTCAACCTGGAGCTTTCCACGCCGCAGAGAATTGCCTATGACGATCTGTGGACGGGGAGGGAGACACAAATCGACAAGGAACGATCGAGCGATTTTCACGCCGCCATGCTGGGACTCATTACGCGACTCAAGGTGATCTGCAACTACGATGTGGCAAGCGGTGTTTCATCGAAACTGGAGGCCCTCATAGGCATTTGCGAAGGCGCCGGGCCATCGGCACGGTTGCTGCTGTTTTCGCAGTTCGTTCAGACCTTGCGACGAATCTCCCGTTCGATCGGAATACCTCACGACCTTTTGACCGGCTCCATGTCGACAACCGAAAGACAAGTTTCGATCGACCGGTTCAGGACCGGCCAAACCCCGAGAGCCCTGTTGGTTTCCCTTCGCGCCGGCGGCGTCGGCCTTAACCTCGGGGAAGCCACCCACTCGGTTCTGTTCGACCGATGGTGGAACCCAGCGGTTGAGTTCCAGGCAATCTACAGAGCGCACCGCTTCGATCGGGAAGAGCCCCTGCATGTCATTCGTTTCGTGGTCCGAGATTCGATCGAAGAGCGAATTGCTTCGGTACTCGACCGGAAAGAGGCCCTGTTCGATGAGATCGTTGAATCTGCAGGAGCGGCACGGGGCCGACTCACCCAGCGGGAACTGATGGAGATCCTGGAACTCGTGGAGGGCAATCGCCCGCCCCCCACTCATGCAACCAAAGGAGACGAAAAGGATGGCGAAAATCGTTGAGTACCGCGACATACCCCTCGACGACCTGGTGATTGGTCTTGGGCAAGTGCGGACGGACAATACCGGTGCCGGGGTTGAGGAACTTGCGGCGAGCATCGAATCCCAGGGTCTGCTTCAACCGATCGTCGTCTGCGAGGCGACAAAACCCGAGAAATGGGAGATCCTCACCGGTCAGCGGCGCTTCCTCGCTCACAAGATGCTGAAACGAGAGACCATTTCGGCTGCGGTCCTTGACGGTCGTGTCGGAGAGGCACAGGCCAAAGCGATCTCGATTACTGAAAACCTGATACGGCGCAAGCTCTCGGGCAAGGAACTCAAGGACGGGATCCTTTATCTGTATAACATCTACGGCAGTGTGAAGGATGTGGTCAAGACAACAGGCCTGCCTAATCGTGAGGTGCGGGACTACGTGAAGTATCCCCGGCTGGCGGAACCACTGAAGGACATGGTCGACGAAGGAAAAGTGGATATCAATGCCGCCCTTCGTGCCCAGGACTCGGCAACGGACGACGACGGTGTGGTCCATACCGAGGATGCCCTTGCCCTGGCAAAAGAGATGGCGTCGATGTCAGGAGCTCAACGCAAGAAGGTGGCACAGGACCGGAAAAACAACCCCGACAAACCAGTCGCGGACGTGATAGAGGATGCGAAGTCCGGGGCCAGAGTCATCCAGATAATTGCAGAAGTGACACTGGATACGCATCAAGCGATTCGGACGGTTGCACGGGAAGAAGGTATGAACCAAGGAGAAGCAACCGTCTGTCTGATCGAGGAGGCGCTGAACGGCCGAGGGCTTCTGGAGCGGTAGCTGTCATGTTGCCAGGCCTGAGCCCTCTGGAACTGGGGCGTCTCCGGATGTCTGTCGGTTACGGGCAGCACAAGAAGGGGCGTCTCCTCTCGCCGACCGAAGTCGGCATATTGCTACAGCGGGCGTGCAACGCGGGCAGTTCGCTTGACGAATGTGCCAGGGAGATACGAATCGACGCGACGGGCCTCCGTCGTTTCCTGCGTATTCTTGATCTTCCGGACGACATCCGACACTTGGTCAGTTGGGGTAGCCCTCGAGATGCTGTGTCGTTCTCCTGTGCCGCAGAGTTGGCCCGAATTCCGGGAGCCGACGACCAGCGCACGGTTGTCGAAGCAATACTCGTCAACGGGATGAACAGCAAGGAGGTCCGACAGGTCGCGCAACTTCACGAACGTTCGGGACGACCGGTAAGCAAATGTGTGGAAGAAGTCCTCCACATGAGGCCAACGATCGAACGGCGTTACGTTTTCATCGGCACCATCATCGACGAGAGTGTACAGCAAGCCCTCGCCGGACTCCCACAAAGAGAAAGAGACGCACTGCTGGCGGCGAGCGTGGAGAAAATCGGCCTCGAGGGGGCATCCGGACGACTTGGGTCCAAATTTTTCACCTTGGTCGGGGAGGACAGATTCGGCGCGTCAATGGAGCGTGTCGGCAAGCAAGAGATTGAGGCTCGGCTACGCGCCCATGTCGCGGGGTGTATCGAGAGTGTCTGACTCGGTCGTTGACGTCCGGGAGAGCGGGAGCGTCTGCCTTGGCGAAACAGTCGTGTGTGACGGGTTCGCAAACGGCTACCGGTTTCGTGTTCAGACTCATGTCCATGAAGACCACATGGGTGGATTCAACAAGAGCAAAGGCCTGCAGGAGTTCTTGCTGAGCCCGGAGACCTACGCGCTGCTCATCGCCGAATACAACGCGGATCTGGAGTACCGCGAGAATTTTCAACCCCTCGAACGCGGCGTAGCGCATGTATTGGAAGAAGGCTCCACGCTGCGTCTGGTTCCATCAAACCACATGCTCGGATCATGCCAGGTCGCCCTCGAATTGCCCGACGGCCTCCGGATCGGGTATTCCAGCGACTTCGGCTGGCCCCTTGATGAGGTCATCCAGGTCGATGAACTGGTCGTAGACAGCACCTATGGTAACCCTCACAGCGTCCGCGGTTACACGCAGGACCAGGCGGAGGCATGCTTGTCTGAAATAGTGTGTACAAGACTGCGGCACGGTTCGGTCCATATACACGCCCACTCTGGAACCATCGAACGCACCGTACAGATACTTGGCGACAACGTGGGTGTTCCCCTTCTGGCCACCGAGCAGCTTATCCGGCGCGTCCAGGTATACCAGCAGCATGGTCTCGCACCCGGGGTACTTGTTCCACTCGATTCAGACGACGGTAGGCATGCCGTCCAACAGCGTTCATATGTGCGGCTCTACTCGAAGGGCGACGGTTTCAAAAACGAAAGGGTCGAGGGGACAATGGTCACCTGTAGCGCCTACATGGTTGACCGAGATCATCCACTGAAAGTCTTCTCGGATCGGGCCTGCCGAGTGGCACTGTCGAACCACGCTGATTTCGAAGAGACCCTTGCCTATGTGGCGGCAACCGGAGCGCGAACGGTCGTCACCGACAACACGCGAAACTATGGCCGTGATCTGGCAATCGCGATCAACAATCGCCTGCCCAACGTTCGCGCGCTGCCCTCGACGAACCAATCCGAAAGGGACTGACGGCGGTCCCACGGCCCACGGCCTTTCTACACGTTCACCCGTTTCATGTCGCGTGTGCGGTTGCCGGCGGCGGCAGCGTAGGGGAAGATGGCGTCGAGCCGTTGCAGGTCTTCGGCGGTGAGTTCGACGTCGATGGCCTTGACGTTCTCTTCCAGGTGCGCGCGGCTCTTGCTGCCGGGGATGGGGATGATGTCGGGACCTTGGGCCATGAGCCATGCCAGGGCGAGCTGGGTGGTGGCAATGCCCTTGTCCCTGGCGACGGCGTCCACTTGGGTCAAGAGATCCAGGTTCCGCTCGATGTTGCCGGGTTGGAGACGGGGCTGGTGGCGGCGGCCGTCGCGTTCGGAAAGCTGGTCCAGACTGCGCACGGCACCGGCGAAGAAGCCCCGGCCCAGGGGCGAGTAGGCCATGAGCCCCATGCCGAACTCACGGCAGGTCTCGATGTTGCCCTGCTCGGGGTCCCGCGACCACAGCGAGTACTCGATCTGGAGCGACACGATGGGGTGGACTTTCCGGGCGCGCCGTATGGAATCGGCGCTGGCCTCGGACAGGCCGATGTAGCGGCTCTTCCCCTGCTCCACGAGCCGCGCCATGCCGCCCACCGACTCCTCCACCGGAACACCGGGGTCGATGCGGGACATGCAGTAAACGTCCAGGCAGTCGATGCCCAGCCGCCGGAGGCTCTCCTCGCAGGTCCGGATCAGATATTCGGGCGAGCCGCCGCCGTCGAGGCCGGTTCCGTCCTGGGCCCGCGGGCTGCCCGATTTGGAGTGGATCACCACCTGGTCGCGCCTGCCCTTGATGGCCTTGCCGATGAGCACGTGGTTGTGTCCGTCGCCGTAGCTCGCCGAGGTGTCGAGCAGGTTGAGGCCCAACTCGAAGGCCCGGTGCAGCGTGGCGATGGATTCGTCGTCGTCGCGCGCTCCGTACATGCCCGACATGCTGAGGCAGCCGAGCCCCAGGGGCGCCACCTTGTAGTCGGTGGTGCCGAATTGGCGGTATTCCATCAGTGATCTCCCCTGTCGCGGCT
The DNA here is from genome assembly GCA_964291295.2 of uncultured Binatia bacterium (SeqCode). Taxonomy (GTDB): domain Bacteria; phylum Desulfobacterota; class Binatia; order UBA9968; family JAJDTQ01; genus JAJDTQ01. Next base: position 780,088 of record OZ219754.1, read on the forward strand.
CAAGCCGGCCGGCTCCCGGCACTGTCGTGGAGGCCGGGCGTGTGCGCGCCCGTTCCGGCCAAGGTTGTTCTTGCATCCAGGACCATCGTTACATGCCTGGCGGCGTTTTCGTAAGCTCGCCAAGTTGTTCCGGATCTTCCACGACCAGGAACTGTCCCATCATCCCGTTATCTTCATGTTCCACGATGTGGCAGTGGTACATGTAGGGAACCTGCGGGTCCGCATATCGCTCGAAGGGCATGATGATCCGGACGAGATCATCGGGAAGCACCAGAACCGTGTCTTTCCAGCCAAGTTCGGCACCGGTGGGCGGCTGGCCGTTGCGATCAAGGATCTGAAACTGCACCAGGTGGACATGGAAGGGGTGCGGCTGACCGCCGCGATTGCTTACTTCCCAGATCTCGATGTCTCCCCGTCGCACGACCTCGTCAATGCGCGCCATGTCCATCAGCTTGCCGTTGATCGGTGGTCCCGACGGGCCACCCGGTCCCGCCCGTCCTCCCTGCACAGGCCCTCCCAACACCATCGGACGGCTCCTGGCGGCTTGTGCGGCATGGATGCGGGAGATGGTGTTGAGACGCTCCGGCAGCGGGTGGGACGGGCGGCTCGCCGGCCGGGGAACGATCTTCAACAACTCAAGGTTCCCCGTGCCGATGCCGCCGAAAAACGACTCGATCGTCTCCGGCAGTCCCGCTTCCGGGTGGCTTTTCATCACCACCTCGGCACCATCGCTGAAGTCCACAAGGATCTCGGCCCGCTCGCCGGGAGCGAGGCGCACGCGGTGGGTCGGGAGGGGCGTCTCAAGGAATCCGCCATCCGTGGCGATCTGATGGAACATGCGGTTGTCGTCGAATCCGATGTGGTAAATTCGCGCATTCGAGCCGTTCAACAGCCTGAACCGAATGCGCCGTGACTCGACCTGGAGAAATGGATTCCAGGTGCCGTTGATCAGCATGGTGTCTCCATAAACGGCGCCCTGGCTGACAGCAAAACGAAACGCACCATCGTGCTCGAACAACCGGTCCTGGATCACGAGTGGAATGTCGTCAACCCCGTAGGTCCCCGGCAGATCCAGCGCATCGCCGTGATCGTCATCGATCCACATGAAGCCGGCGACGCCACGATACACGTGTCGCCCGGTCTTGCCATGCGGATGAGGGTGATACCACAGCGCAGCCGCCTGTTGATCGACCTGGAAGCTGGCCGTCCACGATTCTCCGGGTTCGATCCCTTGATGCGGCGTGCCGTCCATGCGAGCGGGAACGTGCATTCCGTGCCAGTGCATCGTCGTCATTTCATCCAGGTTGTTCCGGACGGTCAGATCGACCTGCTCGCCTCGACGCAGTCGCAGCGTCGGTCCCAGAAACGGGCCGTTGACGCCCGCGGTCGGCGTCCGTTTGCCTGGCAGGAACTCCCGGCTCCCTTCGGCAACATTCAGCTGCCACTGCCGGCGTCCCTCCACGACCGTTCCGAATGACTGATCGGGAATCCGCAGTCTGTTCTCGAAGGTCAACCCGCCGTTGGTGACCCGGACGAACAGCAGCCAGTAGCCGGTCACGCCCGACAACAGGACGACCATCAACAATCCCATGGCGACCTGCTTCAACCGCCGGGGACTGAGCCCCCGGCACCACCGGAGGGCCTTCAGTCGAGCGGGACTCCCCGGCGTTGTCGCTGCGGGCATGCTTTATCCTTCCACGGGTGATGGGGCATTGAGCGCCCGTGCGGTCAGGCGGGATACCTCCGCCAGCCGCATGCAGGCTCCGTGTTCCTGTTTGACGGCAGGCGGTTCCCGGATGGAACCGGGTCGTGCGGCTCCCGGGGCGAATCCATGACGCCTTCAGGTGGGCGGTGCCGCCGGGAGGCGGAGCGTGATGACGGGTGTGGTCGTCCCGTCACGCCCGACACGCGGCCAGTTCGGCGTAGTTGTGGAGGCCGAGCGTGCGCTTGCCCGACTCCAGTTCGAGCATCATGGCCAGCAGCTTGTCGCACAGCGGCGTGGACAGTCCGAGCCGGGCGCTTTCCCGCACGACATGTCCCAGCGTGAACGCCACTTCGAGGCCGGTCCCGTTCAGCAATTGCCGGAGGGGTCCCTTGAGGTCGTCCGACCTCCAGGACGCCGCGTAGCGGTCGATCACGGCCAGGCGCGCTTCCAGCGGCTTGTCGGGATGCAGTTCCGGCGGATCGTACTCGGCCAGAGGGACGAACCGGGCGCCGGCGGCCTTGCCCACGGCCACCACCTCGCCGAAGAAATCCACCAGCAGCCGCCGGTCATCGACGCCCGCGCAACTCACCAACATCGATGTGCTCGCCAGCGAGCCATAGTAGCCGAAACAGGTGTAGGTGAGCTTGCTCCACAGCACCCCGAGGATGTTGTCGGTGACCTCGCTGGGAATGACGGCGTCCAGCGCGGCATGGAGCTGCGTCAACGCCCCGGTCGTGCGGCCATGGGAATGACCGATGTAGAGATGGCCCCGGGTGGCGGTGTGCACCTGTCCGGGGGCCGTGCGCCGGCTGCCCATGCGAATGGCCATGCCTACGGATCGGTCCGCGCCCACCGCCTCTTCCAGGAGCGGGACATTGATGCCGTTCTGCATCGACACCACCCGCGCCTCCGGGCTCAGATGCGGCAGCACCGTCGCCAGCGTGTCCCGGGTGTGGTTGCAGCGAACCGCGATGAAGGCCGTGTCGAACACCCCTTCGATCTCGTCCGGGAAAACCACGGTTGCCTTCACGCGGAACGGTCCATCGGGCACGTCCACCTGAAGGCCGTGCGCGCGGATGGCGGCAACATGCTCCCGGTCCACGTCCACGAAGGTCACGTCCCGCCCGTCCCGGGCCAGACGCCCGCCGATGATGCCGCCGATGGGACCGGCGCCCATGACGATGGCGCGCATGGAAGCTCTCCGTCAGCTACGAACCCGCAACTCCCCGGGGCGGCCGCGGGATACCGGACCGGCCGCCGGCCAATCCCGCACGATCAACCACCGGGTGCGTCGCTCCCCCTGACCAGGATCCGACTGCGCCGGTTCCGGGGAAGGTCTGAACAAGGCGATGGCGCGACATTGATCTGCTCGCAAACCGTTGATTCAGCCCCAGTGAACCCGGGTCGTGCGGCCGTTCTCCAGGGAAAGCCTGATCAGGGCGCTGGCGCGATATCAACTGCTCGCGACCTGTTGATTTCATTGATTCAGTCTCAGCAAACTCAGGATTTTTCGGACCTTCTCTAAGAGCCTGCGCCACAGAAAGTTTTCGTGGGACAGAGATCCACCAGAGGCCCACTTGGCACCCAATTCATATCCAATAATGGGACAAGGCTACACGGTTCTGGCATTTTGGACGAAAGTCTGGTCATGCTCTCCCACCAGTCACCTACCGAAGCGCCCTGCGGCGCAGACTCCTGGTTGATCTAGTTGAAATGGATCACCCCCTTGACGATCTCGTACCGGGCCATGGCCTGGAGCGCCTCGTTGACCTGCTCCAGGGTGTATTCGGCGCTGATCATCTCCTCGAACGGGAAGGTGTCCTTGCGCGAGGAGAGGAACTCGATGGCCTGGAGCCAGTGGCGCGGCTCGCCGGACCGGATGGTGTGCAGGATCATCTCCTGGGGCAGGTCCTGGACGCCGATGTCGGCCTTGCCGCCGGCGCCGATGTTGACGTAGGTGCCGCCGCCGCGCAGCAGGGTGAGACCCTCGGGCACCGCCATGTTGTTGGCCACCTGGATCACCACGTCACCGCCGCGCCCGCCGGTGAGGTCCTGCACCCACTGGCGGCGGTCCCGGGGATCGGTGACCTCTTCGAGGTTCAGCACGGCGTCCGCGCCCATGCGCCGGCTCACTTCCAGACGCGCCGCCGGCGCGCCGATGACCAGCACCTGCCTGGCTCCGTGCTCCCTGGCCACCGCGGTGGCGAAGTTGCCCAGCGGTCCGCTGCCCTGGATCACCACGGTCTCGTGGCTCTTGATGGCACCGAGGCGGTCAAAGCCGTGCATCACCGTGCGGTAGGCGCAGGCGGAAGCGGCCGCCGACGCCGAGGTCACGTCTTCCGGCACCTTGATGATCTCGCAGGGCGGAGGAACGTACATGTACTCGGAGACGCTGCCCAGGAGATAGGGATACCGGTCGCTGCGGTTGTGCCCCCAGGAAGCCCGGCCCGGGCAGATGCACGGTTGCAGCGCCACGGTGCAGTAGTAGCAGTGGCCGCAGGCCACGTAGCTCCACACGATGCGGTCGCCGCGCTTCACCGGCTTGCCCAGGATGTCCGTGCGCTCGCCGTTGATCTCCTCGATGTAGCCGCAGGGCTCGTGCCCGGTGATGATGGGCAGCGAGTCGCCACCGCCCAGGGGACCGTGCCAGCGGTGCACGTCGGTGCCGCAGATGGTGGACGCCCGGATGCGCACCAGGAGCGCGCCCGGCTCCAGCTCGGGGATCGGCACCTTTTGTATTTCCAGCGGTTCGTTGTGGGAGACCACCACGGCGGCGCGGCATTCGTCCATGACATTGCTCCTTCCCGGTACGTCCGGCGTGTCCCTTGTCGAAGGGGCGGGTCGTCAAAACGGCGGAACGCCGCCCACGCGCGTCCCGTCCATCCAGCTTCAGGAAAGCCCCGTGAACCCGGCTATGCCTTGGCCGCGGCCCGCGTACCCGCGCCTTCCGGCCTGTAGAACCGCTCGGCATTGCGATAGAGCATCGCCGCCTTGTCGTCCCCGGTGATCTCGTCGCTCTCCATCAACTCGCCGATGTCGTGCCGGCAGCTCTCGGTGGTGACCTCGTGGGGGAAGTCCGAGGAGTACAGGAACGGCCGGTGCCCCACCGTCCGGATGGCGAAGGGCAGCGTCAACTCCTCGGTCTCGATACCCAGATAGAAGCGATCTTCCCCGATGAGCCGCTTGATGATCTCGGCGGGGTCCTGGTCCTCGCCGATGCCGGCCTCGCCGTCGGGGAGGTACTGGAAATGCGTCTCGTGGGACGCATGCAGCCGCTCCAGCAGCATCAGCAGCCAGGCCACGCCGCCTTCGAGGAAGGCGATGCGCACGTGGGGAAAACGCTCGAAGATGCCGTTGTAGAGGATGTTGGCGCAGTTGAGGGCGATGCCCCAGGGGTGGCCCAGGGCGTGCACGGGCACGTACATGTTCATCTGGTCGAGTCCGAAGCGGTCGTGGCAACCACCGTGCACCGCCAGACAGCAGCCCAGGCGGTCGGCCTCTTCATAGATGGGCCAGTAGACCTTGGCGCCCAGCGGCAACGGCAACCCGTTGGAAGGCATCATGGCGCCCATCATGCCAAGCTCCGTGACCACGCGGCGCAGTTCCTTGCGCGCCTCTTCGGGATCCTGCATGGGGATCAGGGCCATGGCGTTGAAGCGAGGGTCGCGCTGCAGATAGGTATGGTACGCCCAGTCGTTGTAGGCCTTGCAGGCGGCGACGGCGTAGTCGAGGCTCACGATCTTCCCGTAGCCCAGCCCCTGGGTCGGATACATCACCGTCCAGTCGATGCCCACGTCCTCCAGGAACTCAAGCCAACCGTCCGGCCCCACCTTCTCGCGTCCGTCCCGGAGCGGCGGCGTTTCCACCGCGCGGCCATCGTGCAGATGGTCGATGGGCGGGAAGATGATGCCCTTCTTGGCGGCAATGTCCCGGTAGGGTCCGTCCATGTGCTCCAGAATTCCCGGGTTGTCTTCCAGGATGTGGCCGTCGCCATCAATGATGCGCGTATTGAGTGGACTGGACATGATCGTGCTCCTCCTTCGGAAAGACCTCGTATTTCTTTTCCCTGTTCCGCTTTCCCTTATACCGTTCCCGGCCGCCATGCATCAAGAAGATTCAAGGACCTCCCTGCAGCACCTGCCAGGTCCATATCTGGTGGTGGACATCGGGCTCCCCCGGGGCATGGGCCGGTACGCCTCACCCTCTTCCACCAGCCGCCATTTTCCCTCGGCCTCCAGCAATGACTGCCGCTCCCTGAAACCGTCCTGCTCACAGGTGTCCGGCCGCAGCGAGAAGACGATGTGGCCTCCGGGACGGGTTATGCGAACCAGCTCGTCCAACGAACGCGCCGGAGCGTGGCCCACCGTGAACACGCCCACGCTGATGACAGCGTCGAAGAAGCGCGGCGGGAAGTCCAACGGGAGACCCATCTCCATCCGGTGATACTCCCTGTAGACGCTCTTGCGGGCAGCCTCGTCCAACATCCCCCGGGACAGGTCCATGGCCACCAGGTATCTGAAGCCCGCCTCGTGCAGCAACGCCCCCACGATGCCCGTGCCGGCACCGGCGTCCAGGATGCAGCCGTGCCTGGGCACCCGTCTGGCGAAGGCGTCCACCGCCTTGCGCGGGCTCGACCAGCCGAAGCCGGTGTTCAGGTCCCGATCATGGGAGGCGGCCCACTGGTCGTACCTGGCCTCCAGTTCGGCGTTGTCTTTCGAGGAATAGATCCACTGGATCAGATTTTCCGGTTCGCCTCTCATGCGCGGCTCCCTTCCCTATGGCGTACTCTCCGGCGGCCGGCGGTGGTGCGTCGCCTGCTCGTAGGCGTAGGCGAGCCGGATCATGCCACCGTCGTCATAGGGCCGTCCAAGAAAGCTGATGCCGGCCGGCAGGCCACCGGCGGTGAATCCCGCGGGCACTGTCACGGTGGGCACGTATACCAGGAACGTGTTCAGGTGCGGCGCGCCCTTGTGGTTCACCCAGGGCGGTTTCACGCCGTCGCTGATGAGCGTGGGCTGGTGCTCCACGGCCTTGTGGACGATGGCGTCCAGGCGGTGCTCGGCCATGGTCTTGAGCAGATGGATCATGAGGTGGTCCCGGGCCAGCAGATACCGGTAGTGGTCCGCGGGTTCGGCAGTGACCTTGAGACGCGCCTTCACCGGATCCGAGAGCCTGGCAAACTCCGGCGAACGCATGGCATCCGCGCGGGTCCGGTACGGCGGGTTTGCGCTCCGGGCCATGTAGACCCCGAAGGCCGTCTCTCCGGCGGTGGGGCTGGCGCAACGCCTGGCAAGAAGCTCGTTCAGCCGCACCAGCTCCACCGGGTCCACGATCTCGGCGCCGGCGGCGCGCAATTCCTCGACCGCGCTGTCCAGTATCGCCGTGATGCTTCTGAAATCGTCCGCCTCGGGGTCGGTGTTGTAGCCCATGGGCTCGCGCATAATGCCGATGCGGGCTCCGCGCAGGCCGCCGGCGTCCAGAAAGTCCGTGTAGCTGGGCGGAACGTGTCCCACCCCTCTGGAGGTGAGCGGGTCCTCTCCGTCATAGCCCACCATGACGTCCAGCAACACGGCCATGTCGCGCACCGTGCGGGCCATGGGACCCAGCGACCCGGCCTCCTGCGGCCAGCCGGAGTAGACGCCGGCACGGCTCACCAGACCGGCCGTCGGGCGCATGCCCGCGATGCAGTTCCAGGTGGCGGGCCGGCGGATGGACGCCAACCCCTCTTGCCCGATGCCGACGGTGCCGAAGTTGGCGGAAACCGCCGCGCCGGAGCCGCCCGACGAACCGCCCACGGTGCGCTTCAGGTCGTAGGGGTTTCGGGTGGACCCGAACAGCGAGCCGTGGGTGTCGCCCGCCCCCAGCTCCCCAAGGGTGGTCTTGGCCAGCACGATGGCGCCGGCCTCCTTGAGCTTTTCCACCACACGACAGTCCCGGTCCGGATAGTAGTTCCTGAACAGCACCGAGCCCAAGGTGGTGGGAGTCCCCTTGAGGTCCGCCTGATCCTTGATGACCACGGGGATACCGTGGAGCGGCCCGGTCTTCCCGAACCTCCCGAAAGCCTCGTCCAGGCGGTCCGCCTCGTCCAGTGCCGCCGGGTTCACCGTGATGATGGAGTTGATCCGGGGGCCGCGCCGGTCATGGGCCTCGATGCGATCGATATACATCTGCGCCAGCCGGCGGGCGGTGAGGCTGCCCCCGGCATAGGCGGCGTGGACCTCCTCGATGGTGGCCTCCGGCAGCGTGAACGAACCTTCGTCCGGGCTCATGCGCACCTCCCTCAATCGCCTGTCGCTTGGTGGCGATTCCCTGAACGTGTATCACTGTCCGCAGCCATTGCACATGCATGGGCGCGTCGCACGCGGAGGGGCGATCATGGCTGACGAACCCGGAAGCGACTTCACCCGGGCGCCGGGGCTCCGGATACACCACCCCGAACGGGGCGACCCGGCGGCGCCGGGCCTCCCGCCGGTTCACGGCCAGGCCACGGACAGCGTCGGCCGGGCCGGCGGCGCCGAGCACTTCGCCGGCCGTTACTTCGTCAGCCGTTGCCACGCGGCGGCGCCGCGGCCCGGTGCCGTCCTCGCCCGGGAACTCGGCCGTGTCCGGCGCATGGCCTTGCCTCGGGGGCCGGTTCGAGTTCCGGGAAGGCGCCGGACACTCCCGCCCCGGGGCCTGCAACCAACGGTCGTATCCATGGCCGGCGGGGAACCGAACTGACCGCGCCCGCCGATCCAGCACCGGAGCGCATCTGGTCGCACCCGACCCTGCTCATGGCCGGGTTCGGCGGCCTGCTGGCATCTCTCGACACCTCGGTCAACATCGCGTTCCCGGCCATCACCCGGGCGTTCGGCATCAACCTGATGTCCATTCAGTGGGTCGTGATCAGCTACGTGCTGACTTACGCCAGCCTGCTGCTGGGCTGCGGCCGGCTGGCAGACCTCTTCGGCCACTGGCGCATCCTCCATATCGGGCTTCTGACCAGCGCCGCCGCATTCCTGGTCTGCGGTTTCGCCCGGACCTTCGCCGGGCTGCTCATGGGGCGCATGCTCCAGGGGCTGGGAGTGGCACTGATATTCGGCTCGGCCCCCGCCCTGGTGACCTTGGCCGTCAACCCGGCCGAGCGCGGGCGGGCGCTGGGATTCTACCAGATGAACGTGGCGACGGGGTTCGCCCTGGGACCGCTGCTGGGCGGTGTGCTGGTGGACGTCTTCGGCTGGCGCGGGGTCTATCTCTACCGGGTGCTGCCGGCACTGCTCATGGCCTGGTTCACCTCCGTCCGTGTCCGGCCCGGGCAACGGCCGGCCTCCGGCGAGCGGTTCGACCTTGTGGGCGCCGTCACCCTGACCCTGGGCGCCGGCGCACTGCTGCTGGCCCTGAGCCGGAGCCGCGACCTGGGCTGGACCGAACCGGAGGTGCTGGTGCTGGCACTGGCGGGGGCAAGCAGCCTGGTGGTCTTCCTCGTGACCGAGAAACGGGTGGCGGCACCGGTCATCAACCTCGACCTGTTCCGCCGGCCGGCCTTCACCCTCGCCAACCTGCTCACGCTGGCGGCCAACGCCACCCGCTTCCCCATCGGCCTTCTGGTCCCCTACTATGCCGTGAACATCCTGGGCTACCGACCCGGCCTGGGCGGACTGCTGCTGTTCCCGGCCGCGGTGATGACCACCTGCGCCGCCGCATTCGCCGGACGGCTGTCCGACCGCATGGGCACCGGCAATCTGAGTTCGGTGGGGCTCGGCGTCCAGTCCGCCGGCCTGTGGCTGACCAGCGGACTGGACGCCGGCTCCGACTACTCGGCCGCGGCCTTGGCCCTGGGCATGGTGGGGCTGGGACTGGGCACGTTCCAGGTGCCCAACATGAGCTTCATCATGGGCGCCGTCCCGCGTGAACACCAGGGGGTGGCCGGCAGCATCCACCAGATGATGCGCACCTTCGGCATCGTTTTCGGCGTCACCGGAGCGAGCCTGCTGTTCGAACGTTGGCGCGTCTCCCACGCGGACCTCGGAGAGGCCGGCGCCTTCGTGGCCGCCTTTCAGCTTGTCTTCCTGACCGTCGCGCTGCTGTGCGCGCTGGCCGCGGTGGTGTCGCTTTTTCGCAGCGGGGCAATGCGGCAGGGGGCGAGGGAAGCGGGGGAGGCGGCTTCGCAGGGGGCGGGAGTCTCCGACGGACCTGCCCGCGGCCTGTCAACCCGGCTGGCGGGAAAGGTTGGCGGGAGAGGCGCCGGAGATGTATCCTGCGGCAGGCGCGCCAACGAGGTGCACGACGAAGTATACCAAGAGGTGCGGGGAGCGGGTCCCGAACCCGCCCGTGCCCGAACACCCTGGAGGTCGCAGTCAATGAGCATCGAACGAATCAGCCCGCAGGTCTGGAACAGCCGTGCCGTGGTGCACGGCGACCTGGTATTCCTGTCCGGTGTGGTGGCCGACGACAAGTCGCTGTCCATGAAAGGCCAGACGGAACAGGTGCTGGCCAAGATCGACGAGGTTCTCGCCGCCGCCGGCACCGACAAATCCCGCATCCTCACCGCCACCGTGCATCTCGCCGACATCGACGCCAAGGACGAGATGAACGAGGCGTGGATGGCCTGGGTTGACAGGGACAACCTGCCGGCCCGCGCCGCGGTCGGCGCCGCGCTGACGCCGGGCACCCAGGTGGAGATCATGGTCTGCGCGGCCAGGTGACGCCGCCGTCCCCGCTCCCGGTCACGCTCTTCGACGGACCGAACTCGAACGCCGGCGCGGGGACACGGACTTCAAACCGACTTCAAGCCGGGTCCACGTGTCAGGGCAGGGCAAGGGACGGTTCGCCGGGAGCAATGCACTCGGGCGAGTCGTTGACGGGAGAATTGACGACCCGCGAGACCCGGTACCCCTCCATCCGCTGGGTGGGAAAGGGCTTGAGGAGCGGGGACAAGGTCGCGGGGTCGGCGCTGGCGGGATCGAGCCACCTGGCTTCATCTTCGGGGCGCAGGATGACGGGCATCCGGTTGTGGACCGGCTCCAGCAGGCTGTTGGGGCTCGTGGTGACGATGGTGAAGGAATAGAGCGGGGTACCGTCGGGCTGAAGCCAGCGGTCCCACAGACCGGCGAAGGCAAACGGCCCGCCGCCGCGCAGGGTGAAGCGCATGGGGCTTCGGAGACGACCTTCACGACGCCATTCATAGAAACCGTCGGCCGGCACCAGACAGCGGCGTTTCGACAGGAGGCCCCGGAAGGCCGGCCGCCGGGCGAGGGTCTCGGCGCGCGCATTGATGATGGGCCTGGCACGGTCCCCGGCGTGATGGGGCACGAGCCCCCAGTGCATCAGACGCAGGGTGCGGGCAGCCGGAGTCTTCGGGTTCACGCCCACCACCGGCGCATCCTGGCTCGGCGCCAGATTGTACCGGGGCGCCAGGGCGATGCCCGGCTCATCGATACCGAAGCGCTCCACGAGTTCCTGGAGTTCCGCCGTCTGCGTGTAGCGGCCGCACATGGACGGAAGTCTACGCCGGGACCCCCGTGGCCACAAGCGCCGGCACGAGCAGGCTTGCCAACCCGGGACAACGGCGCTAATAGGCAGGGAAGGGCTGAACAAGGCCATGGCGCGACAGGGAACTGCCCGCAGCCTGTTGATTTGATTCCATTGATTCAGCCCCGGCGAATTCGGGGTTGTTCGGACCTCCCCCAAGTTCCGGCCAGGAGGATCCCAGAGTGATCATCGACTGCGACACTCACATCATGCCCGGCGACGCCTTCAGCGAAATGCCCGAGGAGTTCCGGGCCATGGCGCCGATCCCGCGTTACGGCCAGGACGGACTGCTCGTGGACATCGATTTTCCCGGCGGGCCGCCCGAAGTCCCCGGAGTCACGCCGCTGGGCCCGCCGGGGTCCGGCGCCAGCATGAAGGGGCTGGTGGACCTCCAGGTGCGGCTCGACGAGATGCCCGTGCTCGGCGTGGACCGGCAGTTCATCCTGCCGCAGTTCTCCGGCTGGTGGACCTACATGATCGAGCCGGCGCTGGCGTCGGCCATCGCCCGCTCGTACAACCTGTCCAACCTGCGCATCATGGAGCACCACGGCGACCGCATCATCGGTGTGGCCCTGGTGCAGCTCCAGGACGTGCCCGCGGCCATCCGCGAGATGGAATGGGCGCGGCGGGAGGGATTCCGCGCGGTGGTGCTGGACAAGGTCTTCCCGGTCCAGGACCACCCCTACGGCGAAAGCCTCGGCAGCCACAAGGAGTTGTGGCCCTTCTTCGCCCGGGCGGAGGAGATGGAGATGCCCATCTACCTTCACAACATCCAGCACGGCCACCGCATCAGCAACCTGCCCAACTTCCAGAAGGACGGCCTCTACCTGTTCGCGCCGCAGGAAGGGCAACTGAGCCTGGTGTCGCTGGTGACCAGCGGCCTGCTGGACGACTTTCCCGGCCTCCAGTTCATCTTCACCGAGGCCGGAACGGGCTTCATCAAGCCGCTGGTGGAGCGACTGGACGCCGCCTTCAACGGCCCGCCGGTGGACTACGACGGGGACGCCGACGCCGATGTCATGCGCGGGGTCAAGACCCGGCTGCGCCGTCACCGGGCGTTCTACGGACCCGAGGTTTTTCTGGAAAAGAACAGGCAGCCGGCGAGCCACTACTTCCGCAACAACTTCTACTTCACCATCGAGACCGAGGAAGCCGCCCTGCCCGAGGCCATCGAGTTCCTCGGACCCGAGCGCTTCCTCTTCGCCACCGACTACCCCCACGACGACCCCGGCGGCAGCATGAAGTTCCGGGACGTCCAACTCCTGGCCATGAACCGGCACATCTCCGACGAAAACAAGGAACTCATCCGCCACGGCAACGCCGAGCGGTTGTTCAAGCTGGACGGGTAAGGCAGGCCGCGTCACGAAAGGGGACCGGCGCCGACGATCGCGAAGAGCTTGCGGGCTGACGGGCATATGAAACCGGCGAACACTGCTGGCCAACCGGAGCCTCGAGGCTTTTCTCGTCCGGGCACCCGTGTTAATTTTCAGCTGTGTGGAGGCAACCATGGTTGAGAAGAGAGCGTCACGAAAGGGCAGTTTGTACATGACGAAAAACCCGATGGATACCGCCTTTCTCTTTGCAACTCCCTCGCTGTGGTCGGGGATGGCCAGAGTGCTTGACATTTGCGGCCAGTTCGACAGCTACAACGCAAGCGAAGCAGCGGAAACGGCCGATGCCAAGGCGCTGTATGCCGACTTCAGGATGATTGGCCAGGATCTGAAGCTGGCCATGGAGACCTCGTCCACCGGCGCCGATGCTCTGGTGGACCGCCGCCAACTTGCCTTCGCCTTCATGGACCTGGCGAGCTCCGGCAAGTGACGCCGGACGACAAAAAGAGCACCCCGCCCGATATCAGACCCCAGCCTCCCGAGGCTGCCAACTTCACGATCACCGCATCGCGGCAGACCACGGTCGAGTTCCGGGGTCCGCTTCCGCCGCCCGAGGTACTGCAAGCATACAACAAGGCGCTGCCCGACGGCGCCGAACGTATCGTGGCCATGGCGCGCCGAACGTATCGTGGCCATGGCGGAGAGGCAGTCTGCCCATCGACAGGAGTTGGAGAGAACCGTCATCAAGGGGAACGTTGCGGTTCGGAAGATGGGTGTTTTGGCATCCCTCTTGCTCACCATGAGTGCGCTGACCTTCGGCTCCTTCCTCATCTAAAACGACAAGGACGTCTCCGGATTGGCTGTGATCATCGCCAGCCTCGCCAGCCTCGCCAGCCTCGCTGGCGTGTTCATCTATGGCAGACGTTCCCAGGAACGGGAAAGGACCGAGAAGGAGAAGCCGTTTCAGGATCAGGCGGCTGATTGACGCGAACCGTCACCGTACCAACCCGGACACCGGGGCCGCACGGCCACTTACAACCCATCGGATGTCCTCATCCGTGAACTCGCAGGTTCGCGGACCTGCTCCCGCGACACGTGCCCGTCGTCCATGTCCTGCCGGACGCGCTCGGAGGAACGTTCCCCGGGACCACCGCAGCCGCCGCCTGCGCTGCGGACGACGGTGAGTCCGGCGACGGCCCGCAGCGGGCGGGTCGCCAGCATGTCGACCTGGGCCGGATTCTCGCTGGTCTTGAGGATCCCTGCCGCCGCCACATCGAGGACGAGCAGGGGCGGCCAAGCCGGTGCGGGTCGCCGCCTCCGTCGGTCAGCGCGACAGGTCCACCACGACGCGGCCGCGCACGCCGCCCTTGAGGATGTTCTCGATGTGTCCGTCGAGGTCGGGCAGGGTGGCGTCGGTGGTGACGGCATCGAGGTCGGGCAGCTTCCACTTGCCGGCCATCTTTCGCCACAGGGCGGCGCGGATGTCTGCCGGACAGTCGGGCGTGGCCACGCCGATGAGACGCACGTCCCGGAGAATGAACGGAAAGACGGTGGTGTCGAGTTCCGCCGAGGCGACATTGCCGCAACAGGTGACCACGCCGCCGTACCGGGAGGCCTTGAGGGCGGTGGCGAGGATGTTGCCACCCACCGTGTCCACGACCCCGGCCCACAGGCCCTTGAGCAGCGGGCGCCCTGACCGGTCGTCGGCGTCCTCGCGCGAGATCACGTCGGCCGCGCCCAGGCCCGTGAGGAAATCCCTTTCGGCCTTCTTGCCGGTGGACGCCACCACCCGATAACCCGCCTGGGACAGGATGGCCACGGCCAGGCAACCGACCCCACCGGTGGCGCCGGTCACCAGCACGTCGCCCGACTCGGGCGTGACCCCGGACTCCTGCAACCGCCACACCGACAGGGCCGCGGTGAAGCCGGCGGTGCCGTACACCATGCATTCCCTGAGACTCAGCCCGTCCGGGCGCCTTACCGCCCAAGCGGCCGGCACCCGCACGTATTCGGCAAAGCCGCCGTCGGTGTTGGCACCCAGGTCGAAGCCGGTGAGCACCACATCGTCACCCTTGGCGAAGTCGCCCACCCCGCTCTCCACCACCGTGCCCGCGGCGTCGATGCCGGGGGTGTGTGGATAGTTGCGGGTGACTCCCCGGTTGCCGGACGCCGACAGCGCGTCCTTGTAGTTGAGGGACGAATAGGCCACCGAAACCAGCAGGTCGCCGTCCGGCAGTTCGTCCACCGACCTTTCCGTGATGGTTCGGGAAAAGGTCTTGTCCTCGTTTTCGCTGACGACCATGGCTCGGAAACGCGTCGGGTCCGACATGAGAGGCTCCCCGGCCCTGTATTCAACAGAGCGAGATCAACAGAGCGAGACAATCCAACCGATCTCCTGCGGCGCAGGCTCCCGGGAAAGTTCTGAACAGCCGGGCTGAACAGCCCCGCGTTGGCAGGGGCTGAATCAATGGAATCAAGCTCGCGCGGTTCAAACTCGCGCCACGGTCGCGCCACGGCCTTGTTCAACCCTTCCCGGGTGGTGTGTCTTCGCAATGGCTTTACCGTGCCGGCGCTGGCCGCCAAGGCTGCGAAAACCCCTGCGAGAACCGCAATTCCAGGCACTTGCCGAGGGCCGCCCCGTCAAGGCCCACGGAAGCTGAACCGAAAAACCGTTACCGGGGCATGCCGTCAGCCGGTGCGCTTCCCCGCCTGCATCCGCTGCCATATCTTGGGCGGCGACAGCGGCAGGTCGCAGATGCGGACGCCCACGGCATCCTCCACGGCCGCGGCAATGGCGGACGCGGCCGGCAGCACGCCGCCTTCACCCATGCCCTTGGCACCGAAGGGGCCGGGGCCGTTGCCGCTCTCCACCAGCTCGGAGATGAAGTGTTGCGGCAAATCGTGAAACGCCGGCACGCGGTAGTCGATCAGGTTCGGGTTCAGCAGCTGGCCGTCCTCGTACACCATGTCTTCCAGCAGCGTGTGCCCGATGGCGAAGACCACGCCGCCCTCATCCTGGCCCTCGCACTGCAACGGGTTGATGGCACGTCCCACATCGGCCAGGGACACGTACCTGAGAATGCGGACCACCCCGGTCTCCGGGTCCACCTCCAGCTCGACGCCGCCCCAGCCCACCTCCCAGAAAGTGGTGGGGGAACCCAGCACCGCGGTCTTGCTCTTTTTGTCCTGGTACAAACCGCGGCCGACGATCTCGGTGGCGGAACTGCCGAAGTATCCGGCGATGACATCGCCGTACGGCACCCCGCGCCCCCTGGCACCGCGCACCCGGCCCGCCCTGAGCACGAGGTCGGCGGCCTTTTCGCCCATGACCTTGGCCGCGGCCTTGAGCAACTGTTTCTTCACGTCCCGGGCGGCCCGCTGGGTGGCGAGGCCCATGACCGTCATGGAGCTGCTGGCGCTGGTGGAGACGTCGAAGGGGGTGACGTCGGTATCCAGTTGGGCCACGGACACCTGCTCGAGGGTGAGGCCCAGTTCTTCCGCCACCACCTGGCTCAGCGCGGTGCGGCATCCCTGCCCCACCTCCACGGTGCCGGCAAGCAGCACGGCGCTGCCGTCGGAAGACATCTTCACGGTGGCGCCGGCCACCTTGTAGGTGCCGCCGGCATCCTTCAGGCACACGCTCAGTCCCTTGCCCACATTGGGCGCGGAGGGCTTCTTCCAGTCCAGCGCCCGGGCCACCTTGCGCAGCCCCTGCTTCAGGTCGCAGTCCACCGGGGTATCGCCCGGGGTGTAGGCCTCGCCCTTCTCCAGCAGGTTCTTGAGTCGGAAGTCCAGCGGGTCCATGCCAAGCCGCCGGGCGATCATGTCCATCTGCGACTCGTAGGCCCAGGCCACCTGCACCGCGCCGAAGCCCCGGAACGCTCCCGCCGGCACCGTGTTGGTGTAGACGCCGTGGGCGTCGATCTTCACATTGGCGACGCGGTACGGACCCACCGCGCGGTAGCCGGCCTTCTGGGTCACACGGGGTCCGGCGTCCGCGTAGGCGCCGGTGTCCATGTAGATTTCCAGTTCCCGGGCGACCAGCGCGCCCTTCCTGCTGACGCCGGTCTTGATGCGGATGCGCGCCGGATGGCGCGTGACGGTCTTGAAGCTCTCGTTGGCGCTCATGGCCAGCTTGACCGGGCGGCGGTTCCGCACCGACAGCGCCGCCGCAATCGGATCGGCCTTGACGTAGAGCTTGCCGCCGTAGCCCCCGCCGACGTAGGGCACCACCACCCGCACGCGGTTCAGCGGCAGATGAAAGATCTCCGCCAGGTGACCGCGCAGCGTGAACGGATCCTGGCACGAACTCCACATCGTCAGGCGCTCGCCGTCGTGGAAGGCGACGCAGATGTGCGGCTCGAGCGAGTAGTGCTGCACCCTGGAGAAGCGAAAGACATCCTCGAAGACATGGTCGGACCTGGCGAAGCCGTCCTCCACATCACCCCGGGCATAACCGAAGTGGTAGCACACGTTGGTGCCCTTGAAGCGCGCCGGCGCGCCGTATTTCGAGCCCCGCAACTCGGCCTTGGCCACGTCGCCCTCGTGCACCTGCGGCGCCCCCGGCGCCAGGGCGTCGTCCACGTTGTCCACGAACGGCAACTCCTCGTACTCCACATCGATGAGCGCCAAGGCCTCCTCGGCCACCCGTTCGTCCGTGGACAGCGCCGCAGCCACCGGGTCGCCGACATAGCGGACCTTGTCCACCGCCACCACGGACTGATCCTTGTAGGTGGCGCCGTACCGGTAGTTGAGGCCGGCGAGCTCGTCCCGGGTCAGCACATCGATGACCCCGGGCAGCGCCCTCGCCCGGCTCGCGTCGACGCTGGCGATCCGGGCATGGGGCAACGGGCTTCTCAGGATCCTGGCATGCGCCATCCCCGGAAGCTCCAGGTCTCCGGTGTAGAACGCCTTGCCCGAAACCTTCTCCACCCCGTCGACGCGCAGCGCGTCGCGTCCGGCCACCGACAGTCTCTGCTTTTTCATGGCGTCTCCGAAGCCGGCACCTGCAAGGCGGCCGCGGCGATGATGCGGCGGGCGGCGGGCCTTCGGGCGGCGGGCGGCAACGGGATGATCCCGGCACTGGACGGCTGAAGTGCGGTGGCGGTCATGGATTCGTCTCCCCCGGGGCTTGACCGGGCCAGGGCCGCCCCCTGGTTTCCGTCAGCAAGGCTTCGAGAACGCGGCCGTGTTGTTCCAGCGCGACGCCCTGCTGTTCCAGCGCACGGCCCTGTCGTTCCAGCGCGACGCCCTGTCGTTCCATGCCCTGGACCACGGACCGCAGCGCGGTCATGGCTTCGGTGTGGCGGGCCGTCTCGCGCACCTCGCGCTGGTCTCCGGCCCGGCGCATCTGCTGGAGGCCCCGCCAGACGAGGAGGACGCCGATGGCTCCGATGGCGAGCTGACCTGCGCCGACCGCGAGATGACCGGCCGCGAACCATTCCATCAGCGTCATGGCGTCTTCCTTCCCTCAGCCTGCAGGCGGCCCCACGCGCCGATGGGAGAGCGTTGCGGCTTCGCGGCTGTCCTGAACGACTGTCATGCACCCTTCTTATCGGAAGTTCCGAGGACCGGCAATGCGGACCCGGAGTCCACCCCGCCTCGACGCGATACCGCCGGACCAAGCCGCAGCGCATCCGGTCCGCACACCGTCCCGAGGGTCCCAGGGGGCCTCGACAACGGCCGAACCGTTTCCGCACCGGCACGACCTCAACAGGGCGGGCGGCGCGCCGATTCCTCCCTCAGGGTCTCCAGTTCGGCCCAGCGCTCCACGGTATCGTTCAAGGTCGCCTTGGCGGCCGTGAGCTCGTCAAGGACGGGCTGGACCGCGGCGAAGGGCTGTGCGTAGAAATCCGGCTGCCGGATCTTCTCTTCCAGTGCGGCAACGGCCTGTTCCATGGCCTCGATGCGTTCCGGCAACTGGTCGAGTTCCCGTTGCAGCTTGTAGCCGAGCCTGGCGGGACGGGACTTCGATTCCCGCCGGTTCCGCCCGGGCTCCCGCGCACCCTGGCGGCCGGGGTCGTCGGTGACGGCCAGGGCCGCGCCGCGCCGGAGCCAGTCGCTGTAGCCGCCGGCATGGCGCCGGACCAGACCGGTGTCCTCGAACACCAGCGTGCTGGTCACGCAGTTGTCGAGGAAGCTCCGGTCGTGGCTCACCACCAGCAGCGTGCCCCGGTACGCCGCGAGCTGCTCCTCCAGCACTTCCAGCGTTTCGATGTCGAGGTCGTTGGTGGGCTCGTCCAGCACCAGCAGATTGGCCGGCTGCGTGAGCAGCCGGGCCAGGATGACACGGTTGCACTCGCCGCCAGACAGTGCCGCCACCGGGCTCAGGGCGCGTTTGGGGTTGAAGAGAAAGCCCTTGAGATAGCCCACCACATGGCGCGCCTTGCCGTTGACGAACACGTGGTCGCGCCCGTCCGCCACGGTCTCGGCCACGGTCCGTTCGGGGTCGAGCTCGCGCCGCAACTGGTCGAAGTAACCGATCTCAAGATTGGCGCCCAACTCCACGGTCCCGGAATTTGGCGTGATCTCGCCCACCAGCAGGCGCAACAGCGTACTCTTGCCCACACCGTTGTTGCCGATGAGGCCGATGCGTTCGCCGCGCATGATGCGCAGCGACAGGTTCCGGACCAGCGGCTCGCCGCCGTAGCCGTGGGTCACGTTGCGGAGCTCCACCACCTTGCGGCCCGACGGCTCCCCGTGCTGCACATGGATGCGCGCCTGACTCAAGGGCTTGAGCCGCCGCGCAGCCTGTTCCCGCATGGCCATGAGGGCGCGCACCCGGCCTTCGTTGCGCGTGCGGCGGGCCTTGATGCCCTGCCGGATCCACGCCTCCTCCTGCCCCAGCCGCTTGTCGAACAGAGCGTCGCGGCGGGCGTCTTCCGCCAGGGACTTCTCCTTGAGGCCCAGATAGTTGTCGTAACTTCCGGGCCAGCTCACGAGGCGGGTGCGGTCCAGTTCCACGATACGGGTGGCAAGGCGCTGCAGGAAGGCGCGGTCGTGGGTGACGAACAGCACGCTGCCGGCGTAGTGACAGATTCGATCTTCGAGCCACTGGATGGTGTTCAGGTCGAGATGGTTGGTGGGCTCGTCGAGCAGCAGCAAGTCGGCGTTTCCGACGATGGCGCGGGCCAGCCCGACCCGCCGCTGCCAACCGCCGGACAGCTCAGCCAGCCGCCGGTCGGCCGGAAGGTCCAGTTCGCTCAGCACCGTCTCCACCCGCTGGTCCACGTGCCAGCCGCCGTGAGCGTCGATTTCCCGGTGCATCGCTTCCAGCTCCAGGAGTCCCTTGCGGTCCAGGGCTTCCCGGGATTGCCGCTGGTAGCGGTGGATGAGCGCCTGCAGGTCGGCCAGGCCGGTGGTGACGTACTCCCGCACCGTCTGCCCGAACTCCTCGGGCAGCGCCTGCTCCAGTTCGCTGATGCGGATGCGGCTCTGGTAGCGGATCTCGCCGCGGTCCGGCTCGAGCCGCCCGGCGATGAGTCGGAGCATGGAGGTCTTGCCCGCGCCATTGCGGCCGATCAGGCAGACCCGCTCTCCCGGTTCGATGGCGAACTCGGCATGCGCCAGCAACCGCTGTTCGCCCAATTCGAGCGAGACGTCCTCAAAGCTGACGAGGGGCATGGTTCGGGGAGGGGCACCGGCGCCCGCTCAAGCCGGTGCCGCCGCGGCGGCCCTACTTGCGACCGCGAGTCGCCCGTGCCCCGGGGGGCCGGTAGGAAACTTTCTTCTTGACCGCCTGGTCCACCGTCTCGGGCGTGATCAGCACGGTGGCCTTGATATCGAGGGCGCCGGCGTTGGCGATGTGGAGCGAGACGGCGGTCGCCGCGGCATCGTCGGGAAGGTCGGCGATAACGTAAAGATCCGTGTCGCCGAAAGCGTAGTAGAATCCCTCCACGCTGCCGCCCATGGACTTGATGGTGTCGGTCAACGCTGTCCGCCGCCGGCTGCCGCCCTCCTTGAGCAGGCCCGCAAGCCCGCTTGCCGTGTACTTCGAGTGGAACATGTATTTGCTCATGGCTGACCTCCAGGAATGATTCTCCGAATGATGGGTGATGTGCGGCGTTTTTTCAAGCTGGCAACTACCGCCGGCGAAAACACCCGACCTTGATGCCCGCAATGCCGCGTCGCTGTGTCGCGTCGTTGCCGGATGCCATCGGACGCCCATGAGGGACATCGAGCCGGTGCCTGTCCTTGCCCACAGGGAGTTGCCGGACGCCGCCCGCGGTCGGACGCCCATGTGCGGGACAACCGGTTGCAGGGGCAGCGCGGCCGCCCGGGCCGGGACCGGCCTTGCTGCTATCCGTGTTGCTGGCCGGCGACAAAGGCGCGCAGCACCTCGTTGAACTCCCGGGGATGCTCCCGATACGAGAAATGGCCGGCCTCGTTGATGATGTGCATCTGGGTGCGGCGCTCGCTTCCGGCCATGAGCTCCATCAGGCGCATGCCCTGGTCCAGGGTGGCGGTGGGATCGTTGAAGCCCCACACCAGCAGCGTGGGCCGTTGCAAGCCGCGGTCGCGTATCCAGCCCAGGGTCTCCTCCTTCTGGCGCGCGTGTCGGGCCAGGAACAGATTGGTCTTGAGCCCCTGGACTTCCATCTTCTCCACCGCCTCCCGATACTTGGGCAGTTGGGCGAGGGCGGTGCAGGCGTCGAGCCAGTCATCGGTGATGTGGTCGTGGCGGTAGGAATAGCGTTCGTACACCCAGCGCTGGCTTTCCCGGCCCAGGCGCGGACGTGGAGCGTTGGCAAACACGATATCGTTTCGCCCGACGCCGGGAGCCAGGGTGTTGGTGTCCACGGGGATGACGGATTTGACCAGGTCCGCCCGTTCCAGCGTCATGCGCGCCACCAGATAGGCGCCGCGGGAATGGCCTACGAGGTGAACGTTGCCGAGCTTCAGGGTCTCCAGGAAGGCCAGGGCGTGCCGCACCACCGCGGCCATGGTGTAATCCTCGTCGCGCCCGGGGTTGTCGGTCATGCCCTGCCCGAGCTTGTCCACCGCGAAGACGTGGAACCACTGCGCCAGCCCGGCGAAGTTGAGGCTCCAGTCGAGACTGCAGTCGGCCGCGTCGTTGGAGCCGAAGTTGCCGCCGTGGAACAGCACCAGAGGCTCGCCGCTGCCCTTCTCGAAGTAGCGGGTGCGAATTCCGTCGACGTCCACGAATTTCTCGTCCGCCTGGTTCATGCGATTCCTCCTCGGTTTCGGTCCCGGCACCGGCCGCCGTGGTCTTCGGCGCCTCCCGCGCGCCGCCGGTGTGGCCGCGGGAACCGATCCACTGTAGCGGATTGTGCCGCCGGGGGTAACACGCCGCACCGGGCCGCCGACAAGGCACGGGCAGCTTGGCAATCCACCGGCAATCGGATAAGGAGAGTGAGCCGAAAGACCGCGAGTGAGCCGGAATACGTACGATCCAGGGAGGCGAGCCATGGCGAAACCGGACGGCGACGAGCATCCCATGATGGGAGAGGGGCGGGAGCGGCTGCGAGGCAGGGCAGCCGTCATCACCGGGGCCAACAGCGGCATCGGACGCGCCACCGCCCGTCTGTTCGCGCGCGAGGGGGCCAACGTCCTGTGTTGCGACATCCAGGAGACCACGACGCCGCGGGTGGACGAGCTAATCGTCCAGGAGGGCGGCAAGGCCGCGTTCCTGAACGTGGACGTGACCTCCGACGGCGGTCCCGAGGAGATGGTGCAGGCCGCCATCGCCCGGTACGGCGGCGTGGACATCCTCTACAACAACGCGGGGGGCGGGATACGCAAGCAGGTTCATGAATTCACGGACGAGGAATGGAACTTCATCATGGACCTCAATCTGAACGCCATCCAGAGGAGCGTCCGCGCGGTGATCCCCCACATGTTGGCGAAGGGCAGCGGCAACATCGTCAGCACCGCATCCACCTTCGGGCTGCTGGCCTCGGCCAACTATCCGGCCTACTGCGCCACCAAGGCGGCGGTCATCAGCCTGACCCGCCAGATGGCACTGGACTACGGCCCCAAGGGCATTCGCGTGAACTGCATCTGCCCCGGCGCCACCGAGACTCCGCGCTTCCGCGGCCACCCGCCGGTACCCTCGCTCCCGGCCGCCACCCCCGAGCAGCGCAAGCGCATGGCCGACAGCAACAAGGCCCTGCTGCGGATGGCGCGTCCGGAGGAGATGGCCTACGGCGTTCTCTTTCTGGCCTCCGACGAAGCCTCCTTCGTCACCGGCCATGCCCTGGTGGTGGACGGCGGCCAGACCATCGCGGTGTGAGGCCGGCGCCGGCGGCCTGCCGGAGGTTCCCGAAACGAAGCCGGGGGACGGACATGGGAGAGATACTCGGCCTGGGCATCACGCACTACCCCGGACTCGGGTTCCAGGGGAACATGACCAGGCGCATCAGGATGTGCCTGGAAGACCCCTGCCTGCCGGAACGGCTGCGCCACGTGGACGAATGGCCGGCGCCCATGCGCGAACAGTGGGGCACGGATGACGGCCTGAGCCATTCGGAAGCGCACCGGCAGGATCTGATCGACCGCTTCCGTATCGCCCGGCGCACGCTGGACGAGTTCCGGCCCGACCTCTGCCTGATCTGGGGCGACGACCAGTACGAGAACTACAAGGAAGACTGCGTGCCGGCCTTTTCCATCCTCGCCTACGAGTCGGTGGAGGCGCAACCGTGGCGGCACAGCCGCCGGGGCGCCAACGTCTGGGACGAGGCGGAACACAAGACCTTCACCGTCAAGGGCCACCAGGAGGGCGGCAAGTATCTGGCGTCGAGCCTGCTGGATCACGGCTTCGACGCGGCCTACTCCTACAAGCCGCTCCACCGGGGACTGGGCCACGCTTTCGTGAACTCCGTCCTCTACCTCGACTGGGACCGCCAGGGCTTTCCGTATCCGGTGGTGCCGTTCACCGTGAACGCCTACGGCCGCAAGCTCGTGGGCAGCCAGGGCATCCCGCTGACCCCTTCGGCCGCCCGCGCCATCAAGGACCGGCTCGACCCGCCCGGTCCCCAGCCCTGGCGCTGCTTCGACATCGGCGCCGCCACCGCCCGCGCCTTCGCGGAGAGTCCGTGGCGCGTTGCCCTCATCGCCTCCTCAAGCTGGTCCCACTCGTTCCTCACCGCCAAGCACTCCTTCATGTACCCGGACGTGGAATCCGACAAGCGCTACTTCGAGGCGCTGCGGGACGGCGACTGGGAGACCTGGCGGAAGACCAGCCTGACCGAGGCTGAAGACCGCGGGCACCACGAACTGCTCAACTGGTTCGCCCTGGCCGGGGCCATGGCCGAGATCGGCCGCAAGCCCGACGACATCGTCTTCCTGGAATCGTGGATATCCAATTCCGACAAGGTGTTCGCGATCTTCCGCCCGCCGGAGAAGACCGTCCACCCGCCAGCCTGACCGGCCGGCGCCACCACGCCGGGACGGCCTGCCGGCAGCGTTACCGGACAGGGATCGTTACCGGCTTGGGTCGTGACCGGACGAGGTCGTGACCGGACGGGGTCGTGACCGGACCGAGGCGCGGAGACCGGGGGCATCCCCTCCATGGCCAGACCCCGCCCTCCCGCCGGAATCCTGCCTGCTTCGAGCCACGGGCACACGTCTCCGACACGCCACCCCCAAGGTACGTATCCTGTCCCCGGGATTCCTGTCCTTGGTAATCCTTTCCCGGACATCCTGTCCTTGGTAATCCTGCCCCCGGGACCTTATCCCTGCGACTGAAAGAGAAAGTAGACGCCGGCCACCACCAGCAGCGCGGCCAGACCATCCTTGAGAGTGACGGCCTCGTCCCCCTGCAGAAGCAGCCGCGCCAGCGAGAAGGTCACCAGCGGTTGCAGATTCCAGACCGGCGCCACGATGATCGCCGGGGCATGGGCCACCGCCAGGTAGGTGAAGATCGACCCCACCCCCTGGAAGAATCCGGACAGGAGCAGGACAAGGCAGCTGCCCCCGGTGAGCCGGATGCCTTCCCGCCAGTCGATGCGCAGGAACCGGCCGAAGGACATGACAAGGGCGAGCCCGGTGACGTGGGTGATCAGCGCCCCGGGGATGGGCGTTCCTCCGGCCAGGATCGCGATCTTCTTGAGTATCGGGCCGAAGCCGAAGCACACGATGGCCAGCAAGGGGTTGAGGAACGCCCGCAGGCTCGGGAGCCCCCGCAGGTCGCCCGCTTCGGGAGTGCGGCGGGTGATGATCAGAAGCCCGGCGACGATCAGCACCACGCCGACGAGGATCACCGGAGACGCCGTCTCCCCCAGCAGGACGATGGCATAGACGGCGGTGAGCAGCGGTGCCGAGTTGACGATGGACTGGGCCCGGGAGGCCCCCACCTCGTCGATGCCCTTGAGCGTGAAGGTGCGCCCCAGAAAGCTGCCCACCAAGCCGACGGCAACGAACACCGCCGCCGCGCTCCAGGGCATCACGGCTCGCACCCCGCCGAACGGGAGCCCCATGATCAGCGCCAGGGTCAAGACCGACCCCACCTGCTGCTGCAACACCGCCGCGCTGACGTTGGAGTGCCTGAGGCCGCGCTTGACCAGCACCGGCGACGTCCCCCAGCACAGCGCCGCCGCCAACGCCCAGGCGATGCCGGTTTCCATGATTACGGGATAGATAGCACCGGCCGGGGCGGGCCGGAAGCAGCGTCGAGGTCAGGTCTGGACCGAGCGGCGCCAGACGCCGGCCACATGCTTGAATCGAGCGATGGGGACTTGCTACAAGAACTCCCGTGCACGCTCACAATCGAAATGGACGAAATGCATATAAAGCACGATGGTTCGGCCGATGACAGTCTGTCCCGCGAACTTGAGGTGAAATGAGCGGCGCACTCAAGGTCCAACCAGCATTGGAGCGGCAGGGCCGCAGGCCTCCGGCCACCCCGACGAGGTTCGCATGAGCATCCCTCCTGGCACATTTGTCCGTCTCAAGAGCGACCCCGATCGCGCCGGCGTTCTGGAGCAGGGCGAAAAACGGATAAGTGGCTCGCGGTTTGCCCCGGTAAGGTTCCCGAACGGGCAGATAGAGTGGTTGCCGCTCTCGGCACTGGAGCCCGTTCCCTCTGCATCCGAAAGCCCTTCCGACCTCTTTGCCGCAGGGCAGTTCGTTGGACCGAACTGGCTGCGCCGCAAGCTGACCCAACTGCGCGTCACCGGTAGGCTGAGCGATGTGGTCTACAGCATGGAGGCGACCGAAACAGACTTCTACGCCTACCAGTTCAAGCCGGTCATCAAGATGATGAATTCGCCCACCGATGCCCTGCTGATCGCGGACGAGGTCGGCCTCGGCAAGACGATCGAGGCCGGCCTCGTCTGGACAGAACTTCGCGCCCGGCTCGACTGCGACCGTTTGCTGGTGATCTGTCCCAAAACCCTGTGCCAGAAGTGGCAGGACGAACTCGACCGGCGGTTCGGCATCAAGGCGGAGATCGCAGGCCCCCAAGAGCTTCTTCGGGCTCTCAAGCGCAACGGCGAGGGCAAGAGGAAGGCCTATTCGTTGGTATGCAGCATGGGACTGCGCCCGCCGCGTCATTGGAACCACGACGAGTCGCAGACGGAAGGCGGGTACGGCTCCACTCGACGCGAGTTGGCGCGGTTCCTCGACGAGGCAAGCGATGGCGAGCCTTTGATCGATCTCCTGGTGGTCGACGAGGCGCACCACATGCGCAACCCCGAGACCTTGCTCAACGATTTCGGGAAACTGGCCAACTCCGTCGCAAGCCATCGTCTGTTCCTGTCGGCCACCCCCATCCACCTTCAGAACCGCGACCTTCATTCGATTCTGACCATGGTGGATCCGGATACTTTCGAGTTCGAGAATACCCTGCACGAACTGATCGAAACCAACGCGCCCATCATCGCCGCCCGGGATCGACTGCTGCAGGGGGCTTCGCCAGCCGAGGTGCTGGAGATGTTGGCCGAAGCGCAGGGGCACGAAATCCTGAGGGAGAGCAAAGCCTTGGCCCAGCTTCGTGAGGAACTCGCCAGGACGAACGGCGTGGACTTCGATCGCACGAAGCGGTCGGAGTTGGCCGCCCGCCTGGAACAAGTCAACCAACTCGCGAACTACGTCACTCGGACACGCGCGCGTGATGTGCAGACGGCCAAGGTCATCCGCGAACCCAAGGACCCCGTGCTGGAGATGAGCGACGCCGAGCGCTTCTTTTACGATGAGATATCCGCGGTGGTGCGGGACTATGCCTTGGACCGGGATGTGAACGCGCCCTTTCTGCTGGCTACACCGCAACGACTGCTGTCATCAAGCCCGGCCGCAGCCTCCGCCTACTGGGCCGGCATGCCAGGCGACGACGAAAACGAAGAACTCGACTACGACATGTCGGACCATTCGGATGAAGAACGCCCCCTGACCGCGCAGATCGCCGAAAAGACACGCTCTCTTGACATGACGGGGCAACTCACCGAAGCGGACACCAAATACCGGCTACTGATCGCCGAACTGCGACAACACTGGCGCGCCGAGGCCGCCGCCAAGATCATCGTTTTCTCCAGCTTCAAGTCGACCTTGCACTACCTGCGGGATCGACTTCGCATGGATGGCATCAAGACCGAGCTCCTGCACGGCAGCGTGAAGGGGCCACGCGCGGAAATCCTCGCGCGGTTCAGGGAGAAACACGATATCCGCGTATTGCTCTCCTCCGAGGTCGGAAGCGAGGGTGTGGATCTGCAATTCAGCTCCATCGTGGTGAACTACGACCTGCCATGGAATCCCATGCGCCTTGAGCAGCGTATCGGCCGAGTCGACAGATTGGGCCAGCAAAAGGACAAGGTGACCATCCTCAACCTGATCTACGGCGACACCATCGACAAGCGAATATACGAGCGCCTGTTCAAACGCCTCCAGACCGCACGGATCGCCTTGGGCGAACTGGAATCGGTTCTCGGTGAGCCGATTCGCCAGATGACGGCAAAGCTGCTGGATCCCAGGCTGACCGTTGAACAGAAGGATCAGGCCATTGCTCAGACAGCCCAGGCACTGGAGAACCAGGAACAGGAACAGAGTCGCCTGGAGTCCGAGGCTGGATCGCTCGTCCAGCACGGTGACTACATCATCGAACGCATCGCGGAGAGCCGGGATCGGCAACGTTGGCTCAGTGCCGAGGATATATTGATATACATGCGTGATAGCATATTGACAAATTTTCCGGGCAGTGTCATCGAGTCAAGCCCGACCGGTTCGGACACCTATCGGATCCAGCTCTCATCCAAAGGCACTCTTGAATTCAATCGATTTCTTCAGGATCGCCGTCTCAGAGGTACGACTCGAATCTCGAGCGGCGACATGCGACAGCGGTTCCGGTTCACGCCGTCGGTGGTGCAGAAGGACAGGAGTGTAGAGAGCATCTCGCATTTGCACCCGCTGGTACGGTTCGCCACCGAACTGGACCGCCGGGACGATACCGTCCGGGATGCAAGGGCCGTGGCGGCAAAGATTCAACTTAAGGACGTTGACGGGCTGAAGGACGAGTGTGCATCCGGGCTGTATGTGCTTGCTGCGCACCGCTGGATCATCGGCAGTGCCGGCCACAGGACGGCGAACGTTCGCATCGGATACACCGGTGCCTGCATCCTTACCGGCACCCTGATTGAAGCCGACCTCGCCGAGAGGATGATGGCGGCCGCAGCCGCGCATGGCTACCCTGTACCGAACGCGGGCAGTCACAGCGGTTTGGCCAAGGCAAGCACGACACTGAAGACCGTGGTTGAACCGGAACTCGACCGGCGCTTCGAGGAATTCATCCGTCAAACGCAGGACGCGACCGAGGACCGTTTCGCCATTCGATCCCAGGCTTTGACGCGACACTTCGAAAAGAAAATCGATAGTTTGGAGCAAACGAGAAGCGAGCTTAACGATGACGCGTCACGGGCGAAGAACGAGGGGAAAGCCCAAAGGGCGGCCCAATTAAGCAACCTGGCGATCGCTCGGGAGACCAGGATCGAGAAGTTGAAGATGACTTGGCGATCGAAGGAAGAAGAGATGAGCAACGCGCGTAAGACCGTGCCAGATAGATCGGACGTTGGCTGCCTCCTGCTTCAGGTGGAGGAATAGACTCAATGGGGTTCGAGTACTGGGACTTTCCTGCCGAAGCGGCCGTGCGCGAACCCCCGCCTGCCTCCATTGCGGACAACGACCGGCTGCGGCTTGAGAAAATGCTTCATGAGGGCGAGGGGCCGCCAACCGGCAGCGACGATCTGTTCCTCTGGCTCGGCCTCGATTTCGGCACCAGCTCCACCAAAATGATTGTTCGGCTTCCCTTTGAAGCGGGGGAACCGACCATCGCCATCCCCGCCCCTTCTTTCTGCCGCGGGGAAGGCAATCCCTATCTCTGGAAGACCGTGCTCTGGCTGCGAAATGACGGTGGCTTTCGTCCCTATCCGGAAGCTGGAACAAAAGTCCTGAATACGCTGAAACAGGGAATCATCCGCCGCCCTGGCGACACGACCCTTGCCGAGACCATCGTCGCATCAAGCCGAGCCCAGGCAGTCGTCGCCTACCTCGCCCTTGCCATCCGGTACGCCCGAGGCTGGTTGTTGCTCAATCGAAAGAGCCTCTTTCGAAGGGGCCTCTTTCGGAGACGCAAGCCTGTCTGGTTCGTGAACATCGGCATGCCAGCGGCAAGCTACAACGAGCCTGATCTTGCAGTTCGCTACCGGCACATCGGGGCTGCCGCACTGCAACTGGCGAACTCCAGGCAGGCCATCACCACCGACACGACGCAGAGCTTTCTCGGAGACCACAAAGTAGCAGAGGCGGGGGAATCGGAGCAGGTTGCGGCAGATCTCGGCGTCGCCGTAGTACCCGAAACGGCGGCCGAAATGATGGGCTTCACCAAGTCGACCCGCAGCGCCCCCGGCCTCTACCTTACGTTGGACGTCGGGGCGATGACCCTCGACGCCTGCATGTTCCGGCTCACGCACCGGTTGGATCAGGAGGGGGTGGGGATGGACCACTACCTCTTCATGGCGACGCAAGTCCGGCCGCTCGGGGTGGAATCATTCCATTGGTTCCTGAGCGAGGGCAAGACCGAACCCGACTTCATTCACCAATGCGAACGTATGCTCTGGTATGTCGTATGGCACACCAAGCAGGACCGCGATCCTCACGCCGACGAATGGAAGCCCGGAAACAGCCTGCCCGTTTTCCTGACAGGTGGCGGAGCAGAGAATCGTCTGCATCTGGACATCGTAAAATCTCTCGACCCCTGGCTGAGGCAGTTTCTTCCTGAGAGCGGCGTCCGGCTCATCGACCCGCCAGTGCCAATGCCGCAAACGCTTGATCTGCCGGAGCCAATTCAGCATCCCCGCAGAATAAACACTGCTTGGGGCCTGAGCTATCCGGAAATCGGCCGTATCCACCCAACCCACTCCATCACCGACATCAAGCCTCCGACCCGGAGAGACTATGGCGATGCCTTTGTCTCCAAGGACCAGATCTGACTACGGCCAACCGCCGGACCGGCGCCCCGCTTGCAACAACTCTTAACATCCTTGGCCCGACACCCATCGATCCTGTACTCAAGGCCCTCCGCCGCCGACGCCAGCGAGTCATCCCACGGACTTCGCCGACCCATGTCCTTCAATGACCTCGACCCGACAGGCGCGGTTCCGCTTTCGTTCGGTCTGCGTTCTCCAGCTTGCAACTCGCCGGCAACGTGGCATGGTGGGGAGATGGAGGAGTCGTGACGCGCACGGTGTCACGGGAAAGGAGACCCGCATGCTCTGGGGCCTGACTGGCAGGAAGACGCGGATGCCGGACGCGGCCAAGGCGCTGCCCGGGCGGCAGGAGAAGATGGCGGTGCCGGCGGCGCACCATGTGAACGGACACCCGCTGGCACCGCCCTATCCGGAGGGGATGGAGAGGGCGGTGTTCGGCTTGGGGTGCTTCTGGGGGGCGGAGCGCTGTTTCTGGCAGATGGACGGTGTCTACACCACCGCGGTGGGTTACGGCGGCGGCCATACCCCGAACCC
Organism: uncultured Binatia bacterium (SeqCode); assembly: GCA_964291295.2. Classification (GTDB taxonomy): domain Bacteria; phylum Desulfobacterota; class Binatia; order UBA9968; family JAJDTQ01; genus JAJDTQ01. The sequence goes on from OZ219754.1 coordinate 810,600, forward strand.
CACCTATGAAGAGGTGTGCACCGGAATGACCGGGCACAACGAGGTGGTGCTGGTGGTGTTCGACCCGGGGGTGGTGCGTTACGGCGAACTTCTCAAGGTGTTCTGGGAAGCCCACGACCCGACCCAGGGCATGCGCCAGGGCAACGACGTGGGAACGCAGTACCGTTCGGCGATCTACACCTGCGGCGACGCGCAGAGGCAGGCGGCCCAGGCGTCACGGGAACGCTACCAGGAAGAGCTGTCCCGGGCGGGCTACGGCGCCATCACGACCGAGATAGCGGACGCCGGCGAGTTCTATTTCGCGGAAGACTATCACCAGCAATATCTGGCCAAGAACCCGTGGGGATACTGCGGGCTGGGCGGTACCGGGGTGAACTGCCCGGCGGGGTAGCGCGGCGCTACTCCGCCAGGAGCCGCTGGATGATCTCTTCCATCTCGTCGTAGCCGCCCTCGCCGAAACGGGTGTACCGGACCACGCCCTTTCTGTCGATGATGTGCAGCGTGGGCCAGTAGCGCGTGCGGTAGCGCTTCCAGGTCGCGAAATCGTTGTCCTGCGCCACGGGAAACCTGATTCCCAACTCCCGGCAGGCATTCCGGACGTTTTCCAGCGCGTGTTCCCAGGCAAACTCCGGCGAGTGGATACCCACCACGACGAGGCCCTCGGAACCATATCTTTCGTGCCACTCCGTCAACGACGGCATGGTGTTGAGACAGTTGATTCAGCCGTAGGTCCAGAACTCGACGAGAACCACCTTCCCCTTGAGATCCTTCAGCCTGAGCGGCTCCGAGTTGATCCAGGTGTCGTTGGCGAACTCCGGCGCCGGCCGGCCCACCAGCGAAGCCGCGGCGCTGCCGGACGCCGCCAGGATCATGAAGCCCAGAAGAACCGCGAGCCCCGGCGCACGCCATCTTGATGAACGCTGCATGCGAGTCACACCTCCAGAATCAATTTGCCTTTCGGCCAGTTTCTACCTTGATTTTTTGTTTGCCGGAAATCGCATGGATCTCGGGATCCACGAAAGGGAATTGGTCAGAAGGCGCCTTTCCTGACACGGTTGGCGACGACCCATTCTTGCACAATGCGAGGCATCTCCTCGACCACTTCGCGCCCGAACAGAACCTCATCGACGTAGCCCATGTGAAGCATGTCGAATATCCGACAGAGATAAGCCTTGCCGCAGTTCCACCAGGTAAACCAGGAATCGACCATCAAATAGTGCCTGATGTTGATGGACTCGCGTCCCCGAAGCTCTTCAAGTTCCATCCCGTCAAGCAGTGTCTCGTACACCCCGTCGGCGACACGGCTCCCGAACGTCGTTGTGTAGTAGTATTCCTTGATCTCCCGGATGGCGATTGGGTTGATTGCGGAAGGGAACGCACCGTCCACCCTCCTTCAGCTTGTCGAAGGCAGACACCATCTGCTTCGCCGTGGGCACGATGATCGTCTCACCCCCACTATAGCCAACGGTCTGGCTGAGAGACCGCACGCATGCCCAGAAGGACTTCGGCTTCCTGAGGAATTTCTCATTCGGTTTCATTGGGGCGGTCCAGTTGCGCCTCCAACTTGCGGACAAAGTCGGTCAGAGAAACGCCAAGGGCGGCGCAGACTTCGCGCAGTTCAAGCACGTCGAGACGACGCTCGCCCAATTCGTATTTGCTGATCATCGACTGTGGGACGCCCATCCGCTCAGCAATATCGACCTGCCGTACCCCCGCCCGTGTACGGGTCTCCTTGAGCAAGGTCACGAAGACCCGATGCTCCCGAGTGCCAATCTTCGCCACGGTGCCCCTATGATTCCCTTGCGGTATAGTCACCGTGCCCTTATACATGCCCTTGCGGAATATCCCATCTTCCTGTATTTTATGATCATCGGGAGGGCACGATGCAGGCAGTCTTGAATTTCGACGAGGTGGTTCTGGCGGTTGACGAGAACACAACCTCGGGCGTCGTTCCGTTCAAATCGCAGCTCCTGAAATGGATCGGGAACAAACAGCGCTTCGCGCATGAGATCATTTCATTTTTCTCCAGCCGTTTCCGGATGTATCATGAGCCGTTTCTCGGCTCTGGAGCCGTACTCGGGGTACTGGCGCCCCGTAGGGCCGTAGCAGCGGATAGCTTCAAGCCGCTCATCGACATCTGGAAGACATTGCGGAGCGATCCCGAAATGGTCAAGGATTGGTATCGAAGCCGCTGGCTGGAAGCCCAAGAGGGCGACAAGGTCTCTCAGTATGAGAAGATAAAAGCGCGATACAACGAGAGAGCCAACGCGGCGGATTTCTTGTTCCTGACACGCGCAGCCTACGGTGGGGTGGTCCGTTTCCGCAAGGCGGACGGCTACATGTCGACACCTTGCGGGATACATGAACCGATCCACCACGGTTCGTTCAGCCGTCGGGTGGACGAGTGGTGGAAACGGGTTCGTGGGACCGAATTTCATCATCGGGAATATGAAGAGTCGCTAAAGTGCGCGAAAGATGGAGACATCGTGTACTGCGACCCCCCATACAGTCACAGCCAGGCAATCCTGTACGGAGCCCAAGGGTTCTCTCCCGACGACATGTTCCGCCAGATTGATGCGGCAAAACGGCGGGGAGTGTTTGTCGCCCTAAGCCTCGATGCGTCGAAAAAGTCCGGAGGCACGAGCTGCGATTACGATATTCCACCTGGCCTCTTTGCGCGCGAGGCGGCCGTGAACTGCGGGCGATCCATGCTCAAGCGTTTTCAGATGGTTGGAAAAACACTGGAGCATGAAGTCGTAACCGATCGTTTGCTGCTTACACACTAAGGATAGTCTGAGCAAGTCCTGTAGGGTACATGGGGCAGCATGAGGGAAGGAGGGGAAAGAATGAAGCAGGCGACGTTGGGGAGGTGGAGCATGATGCGAAGAAGCGAGTGACGCGGCGGGAAGTATTTCTTGCGAAGATGGAGAATTGGACCTTTTGTTCAGACCTTCCTCAGGACTCGTCCGTGCAGCGTCAGGACTCATTCATGCTCTATGACTATGTCGCCTTTCCCGACCGACCGCCGCTGCACTGGCCCCACGGTGCCCGGGTGGCGCTGATCTTCACCATCAACATCGAATACTGGGAGATGACCCGGGACAACGACGCGCCCCTCTACCCCGGCGGCCCGGCCACCATCCCCCACGTGCTGCCGGGCAACGTCCCCGACTACGCCAACTGGACTTGGCGCGAGTATGGCCAGCGCGTGGGCGTGTGGCGCATCATCGACGTGTTCGACCGGGCCGGGGTGCCCGCCACCTGCACCATGAACGCCCTCACCGGCATCGAGCGGCGCCGCATCATCGACGCCGTCAACGAGCGCGGCTGGGAGATCCTGGCCCACAACTACGCCCAGAACGATGTGCTCACCGACTACGCGAACCAGCCGGACCGGGAGCGCCAGGTAATCCGCCGGACCCTGGACGCCTACGCCGAGGCGGTGGGCCGTCCCGCCCGGGGCTGGCTGTCCTCGTCGCTGCGGAGCACCCACGAGACGCCCCACATCCTGAAGGAGCTGGGGCTGCTGTTCCAGGCGGACTACCTGAACGACGACCAACCCTATCGGCTCAACACCCGCCACGGCCCGCTGGTGTGCATTCCGTACTCCAACGACGTCAACGACTTCGCGGTATTCTCCCGCGGCGGCAGGACCACGTCCCAGGCCCTGGAGCTGTTCCGGGAACAGTTCGATCAGCTCTACCTGGAGGGCGCCGCCAGCGGGCGCATCATGAACGTCGGCATGCACCCCCACGTCATGGGCCAGGCCTACGCCATCCGCGCCCTGCGGGAGTTCGTGGACTACGTGAAGACCTTTGACCGAGTGTGGTATCCCCAGCGCCAGGAAATGGCCGAGTGGTTCCTGGAGAACCATCCGTAGGGAGGTCTCGTGAAACCGTATCGAGTCGCCTTGATTCAGCAGCAGACCCGGGTCATCGTCGAGCCGGGGGAGCGTGACGCCATCATCGACGAAAACCTCGGGCGCATCTTCGAGTTGCTGGACTGGACCGCGCTGCGCCTCGGGGACGTGAAGCTCGCCGTGTTCTCGGAGTACGGCATCATCGGACAGTACCGGCCGCGGTCGGTGGACGAATGGCTGGCGCTGGCGGAGACCATCCCCGGCGACGTCACCGAGCGGATCGGCCGCAAGGCCCGGGAACGGGGCTGCTACATCGCGGGCAATCTCTACGAACGGGACGACGACTGGCCCGGACGGCTCTTCAACACCAGCTTCATCGTCGATCCGGACGGCGTCGTCGTCCTCAAGTACCGGAAGAACAACGGTCCCAACAACCTCAACACCACCTACACCGGCCCCGGCGACGTCTATTCCGAATATACCGAACGCTACGGCGAGGACTCCATGTTTCCAGTGGCCGAAACCGAAATCGGCCGGCTGGGGTGCCTGACCTGCACCGACGTGGTGTTCCCGGAAATGGCCCGCTGCCTGGCGCTGCGCGGCGCCGAGGTGCTGATCCACCCCACGGCCGAGCCCTACGCCCCGGAAGGCGAGGCCTGGGATGTGCTCCGGCGCGCCCGCGCCTACGAGAATCTGTGCTACTTCCTCTCGGTCAACTGCGGCGCCTTCGTGGGCTCCAACCGTCCCACCGGCGGCTACCGCGGCATGACCCAGGTCATCGACTACATGGGACACGTCCAGTCCGCGGCCACCGCTCCCGGCGAGGCGGTGGTCACCGGCATGGTGGATATCGACAACCTCCGTTGGGAACGCACGCGCATGGCCGACTCGGGCCACGTGTGGAACTTCCTGGTGGAGTTGCGGAGCGACCTCTACGCCCCGGTGTACGCCAAGGCGAAGCGCTGGCCCAACGACGGCTGGCGCCACCGCAAGCTGCAGGACACCGCGGAGACCCGCGCCGAGGCCCGCAGGATCATTGATCGGCTGGTGCGGGAGGGACACCTGGTCAAGCCGGAATGAGGAGCCCGCCGCCGGTGTCATCGCGCGAAACCGATGTGGCCGTGGTGGGCTACGGCGGCGCCGGCGCCACCGCCGCCATCACCGCGGCGGACCTCGGGGCCAAGGTGCTGGTGGTGGAGAAGGAGTCCTCGGGCGGGGGCAACACGAAGCTCTCCGCAGGCTCCGTGCGGACCTTCGGCGACTTCCACCGGGCGGTGGCACACATCGCCTTCCTGTGCGGCGGAACCACCGATACGGCCGTGATCGAGGCGCTGGTGCGCGAGAGCCACCAGAACGAGCCGTGGCTCCGCGCTCTCGGCGGGGCGGTGGTCGTCGATCCGATCCAATCCGTCCCCACCCGTTATCCGATCTATCCGACGGGCGCCGCCTCGCCGGAGCAGCCCGGCGCGGACGGCGTCGGGCCGCGGCTCCGGGTCAAGGGTGCCACCACGGCCAACGGACGCGACCTGTGGGAGCTGCTGGCCGGCAATGTGGCCGCGCGGAGCATCCCGGTGCTGTTGGACTGCCCGGCAATCCGGCTGCTGCGCGACGGAGACGGCACGATCAACGGCCTGACCGCGAGGCGGGGCAGGGAAGAGATCGTCATCCGGGCGCGCAAGGCGGTGATCCTCGCCTGCGGCGGCTATGAACGGGACCCGGACATGCAGCTTCAGTTCCTGGGGCAGCGCTACGAGTCCCTGGGCGCCTCCAGTCACACCGGCGACGGCATCCGTCTGGCCGCCGACGCGGGCGCATCCCTGTGGCACATGAACGCGGTCGCCGCGGGCTTCGGCTATCGCGTGGAGGGATTCGACTGCGCCGTCCTCCACGCCATGCCGGCACCGGGGTTCATCTACGTGGACCGGCGCGCGCACCGTTTCGTGAACGAGACGGCCATGGACGCCCACGCGGTGGGGTCCATGGTGACGGAGCTGGATCTGGAGACCATGGAGCAGCCCCGGGTGCCGTGCTTCGTGGTGTTCGACGAAAAGACCCGCACGGCCGGTCCCGTGGCCGACACCGGCCGCGGCGCGGTGGCCGGGCGCTACCGGTGGAGCGGCGACAATGCCGCCGAGGTGGCCGCGGGCTGGATCAGGACGGGGGACACGGCCGCGGCCCTGGGCGCGGCGCTCGGCCTGAACCCGGCGTTGCTGGAGCGCACCGTCGGCGAATACAACCGTGCCTGCACCGAGGGCCGGGACGAAAGGTTCGGGCGCTCCCCCGGCACGCTGAGGGCGCTGGACCGTCCCCCGTTCTACGGCGCGGCGCTGTGGCCGAGCCTGTTCAACACCCAGGGCGGCCCGCGGCGAAACGCCCGCGCCCAGGTGCTGGACGCCTGGAGCCGTCCCATCCGGGGACTGTACGGCGCCGGCGAACTGGGCTCCATGTGGTCCCGGAACTACCCCGGTGCCGGCAATCTCACCGAGGTGCTGGCCTTCGGCCGCATCGCCGGTCGCAACGCCGCGGGCGAGACGCGCCGCGACCCGCGGTCCGGGTGAACGCCGCGCGAAGCGACGCAGGGAAACAGGGAGGAGGCGACCCCTTTGGAACCCATCGAGTTCGTGGACACGACATTGCGGGATGGACACCAGAGCCTGTGGGCCGAGTCCATGCGCACGGGCATGATGCTGGCGGTGGGCGAGCGCATGGACCGGGCCGGCTTCAAGGGCATGGAGCTGATGTCGAGCTCCCACATCAAGAAATGCGTGCGGGAACTGCACGAAGACCCTTGGGAGCGCATACGGCTGGTGGCCGGACGCATCCGGGAAACGCCGTTGCGGGTCATCATCGGGGGCCGCAACGGCTTCGAGCTGACGCCGGAGTCCATCCAGCGGATCTTCCTGGAACGGATGGCGGCCAACGGCGTGCGCCAGGGGCGCATCTCCGACGAGTGGAACGATCCCGCGGGGTGGCGCCGGACCTTGCGCCTGGCCACGGCGGCGGGGCTTGAGCCGATCCTGAACATCATCTACTCGGTGTCGCCCAGGCACACCGATGTCTACTTCGCGGAGCGGGCCCGGCAGGCGGCCGCACTTCCGGTGGCGCGGCTGTGCCTCAAGGACCCCGGCGGCCTGCTGACGCCGGACCGCACCCGCGTGCTGGTGCCTCTCATCAAGGAGAACAGCGGCGGCCTGCCGCTGGAGTTCCACACCCATTGCACCACCGGTCTGGGACCGCTGTGCGCCCTGGAAGCCATCCGGCAGGGCATCCGCATCATCAACACCGCGCTGCCGCCGCTGGCCAACGGCTCGTCCAACCCGTCGCTGTTCAACGTCGCCGCCAACGCCCGCAGCCTGGGCTTCGAGACCGCGGTGGACGAAGAGATGCTGCGGCCGGTGTCCGCGTACTTCACCGCGGTGGCGCGGCGGGAGGGGTTCCCCATCGGCGCGCCGGTGGAATACGATTGCAACCAGTACCGGCATCAGGTACCGGGCGGCATGATCTCGAATCTGCGCCACCAGCTCGCCCGGGTGGGCCTCGGCGACCACATGGAGCGGGCGCTGGAGGAGGTGGTGCGGGTGCGCGAGGAGCTGGGCTACCCCATCATGGTGACGCCGCTGTCGCAGTTCGTGGGCAGCCAGGCGGCCATCAACATCATCGTCGGGGAGCGCTACGGGCAGGTCACCGACCAGGTGATCCTCTACGCGCTGGGGCGCTGGGGCCGGGAAGGCAGCGAAGGCATGGACGCCGGCGTCAAGGACCGTATCCTGGCCTGCCCGCGGGCCCGGGAGCTGGCCGCGTGGGAACCGCCGGAGCCCACCCTCCGGGAACTGCGCGCCAAGTACGGCGGTGCCGGTGTCCCGGACGAGGAACTGCTGCTGCGCTATTTCCTGACCCGCGAGGAGATCGACACCATGCGCGCGGCCGGCCCGCCCCGGGACTACCCCTTCGACAGGAATCGCGTGACGCGGCGGCTGGCGGGTTTCACGCGGCGGCGGGACTACGACGACATTCGCGTGCGCCGCGGGGGATTCGCCCTGCATCTTTCACGGAACGCATCCTCCCGCGGAGGTGGGCGGCGTCCCGCAATTGACCCCAACGCTCCCCTCGACCATTCGGCGGCTACGATACCGGAGGAGGCATCCGGAAGTGGCGGTGGATGAAGTGCGCCAGCAGGGTGACGAAGAACAGCGCCACCGCCACCAGCACGATGGAGCCGCCGGAGGCAATGTCGAAAGTATACGCCAGCACCAGACCCGCGGCGCCTGACAGCGATCCGATGGCGGCCGCCAGCAGCACCTGCCAGCGGAAGTTCGACGCCCAGAGCGCCGCGACGGCGGCGGGCACCACCAGCAGCGCCTGGATGAGCAACAGGCCCACGAGCCTCACGCCCAGGACCACGGTGAGGGCCAGCACCACCAGCAGCAGCACGTTGAGCCCCAGGACCTTGTGGCCGTAGGCCGCCGCCACCTCCTCGTCGAAAGCCACCAGCAGATGTTCCTTGAAGGTCAGCAGCATGACCGCCATGAGCACTGCGCTCACGCAGCCGAGTGCCACCAGTTCCGCGGTGGAGATGGCCAGCACGTTGCCGAAGAGGTAACTGAAGAGGTCCTGCTGGTAGCCGCTCTTCATGCTGAAGAGAACCACGCCCAGGGCCATGGAGCCGGAGAAGAAGACGCCGATGACCGTGTCTTCGCTGATCCTGTCGCTGCGGCTCACCAGCGCGATACCCAGCGCCACGGCAATGGCGAAAAAGGCCCCGGTCAGCAGGGGACTCCACCCCGCCAGGATGCCGATGGCCACCCCGCCGATGGCCGAGTGGGAAATTCCGACGCCGATGAACGCCAGGCGGCGCTGCACCACGAAGAAACCCAGGACGCCGCACAGAAGCCCCACCAGGACCGCGGCCGCCAGGGCTCGCTGCATGAAGGCGAACTCGAACATCAGGAGATCTTCCCTCCCCGGCGGGGAGGAGAGTTTTCCCGGCCTGCGACCGGCGTGTCAACCCTCATGTGGATGGCCGGGCGCTTCGTGACGGGCGAGTTCGCCACCCAGGAAGTCGAACTCACAGCAGTAGGCTTCGCGAATGGCGTGGCTGTGGATCACATCCCTGGCGTTCCCGTGGATATGCATGCGCTGGTTGATGCAGATCAGCTCGTCGCTCTGCCCGGCCATGGCCACGAGGTCGTGGGACACCGCCACGATGGTCAGGGTGAGATCGCGAACAAGCCGGCGCAACAGCGCGTAGAATTCGTGCTCCGCGGGCAGGTCGAGGCCCACCGTGGGCTCGTCGAGCACCAGCAAGCGGGTGCTGGCGCACAGCGCCTGGGCCAGCATGACGCGGCGCTGCTCGCCGCCGGAAATCCGGCCCACGGGACGATCCCTGCGGTCCTGAATGCCCACCAGCGCCAGGCTTTCGTCCACCCGCTGCCAGTCCCTGCGTCCGGAGAAGCCCAACAGGCCAAGCTGCCGCAATCGCCCCATCAGCACCACGTCGCCGACGGTGGCCGGAAACTCGACGGGGATACTCTGGCGTTGCGGCACGTAGCCGATGGTTTGCGAGCGCTTCCCGCCGGGGGGAGCGCCGAACACTTCGACGCGGCCGCTCACCACCGGCACGAGACCCATGATGGTGCGCAGGAGTGTCGTCTTGCCGGCGCCATTGGGTCCGACGATGCCCAGGAATCCGCCCTCGCGCACATCGAAGTTGATGTCGTGCAAGACGGAACGGCCGTCGAGTTCCACCGCCACGTCGCTCACGTGGACGGCGACCGGGTCTCCGTTCAATTGCCCTTCCCCTTCATCGCCTGCCGGAAAGCGCGGGCGTTGAACAGCATCAACTCCTCGTAGGTGTCGCGCGCCGGGTCGCCGGGGTCGCCCAGCGGATCCACCATCACCGTTCCGGCGTCGAACTCCGCGGCGAGGGTCCGCGCCACCCGCGAATCCAGTTGCGGCTCCACCAGTATGGCACCGACCCCCAGAGCGCGGGCGGAGCGCACGAGGTTGGCGACTTCCCGGGGGGTCGGCTCCTCGCCGGCGAACTCCTGAACCACCGCGACCTTCTCCAGGCCGTAGCGTTCGGCGAAATAGGGCCACGCCGCGTGAAAGGCAATGTACCGGCGCGTCTTCGCCCTGTCCATCTCCGCTGCGATCCGCTGGTGCAGAGCCGTCAACCGCTCATGGAAGTCCTGCCGGCGCCTCTCGTACCAAGCCTTGCCGGCCGGATCCGCCGCCGTCAACCGCTCGACCAGTACCGGAACGACCGCGTCTCTCACACGGATGGGGTCCAGCCAGAAATGCGGGTCGAGCCCTTCGCCTTCCTCGCCGTGGTGCTCCTCCTTCCCGGCCATCTTCTCTTCACCGTGATCATGGTGCTCTTTCTCCGCCGCCACTTTATCGTCGTGGTGGTGATGGTGTTCTTTCTCCGCCTGGTGGTGGTGCTCCTTTTCCGCCACCTTCTCCTTGTGGTGGTGCTCGCCGTGATGCCCCTCACCGTGGTGGTGATCTTTCTCCGTCACCTTCGCTTCGTCGTGGTGATGCTCCTTCTCCGCCGCCGGCTCCTCGCCGTGGTGGTGGTCGTGGTGCTCGCCTTCAAGGGGTTTCAGATTCGGGGCCTCGATCAGACGCACGATCTCGATATCTTGGGAGGCCGCCCCGAGAAGCTGTTCGGACCAGGCATCAAGGCCTCCACCGACGACCACCAGTTGCCGCGCCCGAGCCAGTTTCCTCATGTCACTCGGTACGGGCTCGAACGTATGGGGGCTCGCACCCGGCGGCACCAGCACGTCCACCTTGACCCGCTCGCCTGCCAACTCCTCAACGATATACGCCAACGGAATCACGCTGGTGACGACGTTCAACGATGGCCCGCTGGCAAAGGCTGGCAGCACGCTGATCCAGCAGCTTGCCAAAGTCAGGACAAAAAAGCTCCACGGTCTTCTCATTGCATGCTCCTGTCGGTTCGGAAAAGAATCGTCGGTTCGAAATAGAATCAAATCATTGAGAACAATATCTCAATATCATCTGATTCACAAGTGCATTGTCAACTTCGATTCCACCGGCGACCCGGGCGCCGTCCGAAGACCCTCAGCCGCCAGCCCGCGGGAAGGCGCTGTTGCGCAGCTTCCGCCCCTGGCGCCCGAAGCCCTTTCTGGCGAAACTCCGGAGCAACAGGAAAACCAGGGCCACCGCCGACAGCGCCTTGAGCGCGAACAGCGCGCCGGCACCCTGCCCAAGCTCGCCAAAGGAGACCACCCGGATGGCGTCGGCCAGGGTCGCATCCACCAGCAGGCCCGAGGCCAGGCTCACCACCACGATGGCGCCAAGGTAGACGCCGAGATGGCGGCGCCCCAGGAGCTGACCCACCACGGCCATGGTGGCAAGGTTGGTGGCCGGCCCCACCAGCAGGAACACCAGCGCCGCGCCCGGAGAGAGGCCCTTGGCCATGAGCGTGGCGGCGACGGGTGTGGAAGCACTGGCGCAGAGATACAATGGCAGACCCACCACGATCATGGCCAGCATGGGCACGAGTCCCGAGCCCCAGCCGAGCACCTCGCTGAAGAAGTCGTCGGGCAGAAGTCCCGCCAGGATCCCGGTCAGCAACAGGCCGGCGAAGAGCGACAGCGCGATGTCGTCCAGCACCAAGTTGAAGCCGTATTCCAGGGACCGAAAGAAACGGCGCGCCCGGGAGGTAGCCTCCACGGGCGCGCAGGTCTCACCGCACGCCTCGCCGTCCACGCCCTCGCACGCACAGGCGTCGTCGCAGCAAGCGTGGTCCGGCGGCGCACCGGCCGATTCCTCCCGGACGCCCATGGAGGCAATGCCGGCAACCAGCGCGGTCACCACCGCCACCACGGGACGGACCACGGCCATGACCGGACCCATCAGCCCGTAGGTCAGCGCCACCGAATCCGGCCCGGTCTCGGGGGTCGAGATCAGGAACGAAACCAGCGGCGCCCGGCCGGCCCCTTGCCGCTGGAAGGACGCCGCCGCCGGCAGGACGCCGCACGAGCACAGGGGTATCGGCGCACCGAAGAGCGCGGCGAGGGCCACCGAGCGCACGTCGTTCCGGCCCAGGTGGCGCCCGATGAGGTTCGCCGGCAGATACACGTACAGCAGTCCGGCGACGAAGAATCCGACCAGGAGATACACCGAGGCTTCGCAAAAGACCCCCAGGGTTTCCCGGGCGACAGCGCTCCACAGCGATTCCACGGCTCAGACCTCCCGCTCCGGCAGGTGACGCCATTGCGATGACCGGAGTCGCTAAGTCGACGGCGAGGTTTCGAGTGTTCTCAGATCCTTCAGCAGCACGTCGGGGTCGGGAGCGGAACCGAAATAGGCGAAGCGCATCACCCCCTCCGCGTCCGCCACCACGGTGAGGGTCGTATGCTCGATGAGTCCCCGGGCGAGCCGCCGCACGCTCACGCCGAAACCCTGCCACACCCGACTCAGCTTCCGGGCCTCGCCGGTCAGCCACGACCAGTTGGGGGCATCGGCCTCGTGCCGCCGGCTGTAGGCCTTGAGCACCTCGGGCGTATCCACTTCCGGATCCGTGGTGATGGACAGGAAGCGGATGTCCCGGGCCTCCGCCGGGTTCATGTGATCCCGGACGATCTTGAGACTCGCCGTCAGCAGCGGACAGACGTCCGGGCACGACGTGTACATGAAGTTGATGACCATCGGCTTGCCCCGGAGGCTTGCGAACTCCACTTGGCTGCCGTCCTGGTCGGTGAGAGTGAAGTTGTCGATGAGGACGTCCAGTTCGCGGCGCTCCGCGAACTCGACCTTGAGGATGGATTTGTGGGCCAACGCCTCCGTGCCCGCTGCGAGCACGAACGCCAGCGCCAGCGCGGCGGACCCGAGCGTTCCGAGGATGATCGACCTCATACCCCCCATTTTCTGGCGACCTTTTCCTTGTACTGCGGCTCGAACGCGTTCACCGGCGGAAACCGGTCGATCCACTGGTACGGCCGGCAGGCGTCGATGAGCACGCGGTCGGTGACGTAGCCCCGGGTGTCCCGGTCCATGGGCGAGATGACCGGCTCGCACACCGAGGCCCACACGTTCTTCACGATATCGATGCCCTCGCGCGGGTCGCAGCGGGTGGACATGGCCCAGATCACCTCGCCGGGATTGGTGATGTCCACGTCGTCGTCCACCACCACCACCATCTTGCCGCCGTAGGCGCCGGCCCGGGCGCCCGCGGCCACCAGCAGCGCCTGCTTGGCATGGCCGGTGTAGCGCTGCTTGATGGAGATGACGGTGAACGGTCCCGGCTGGCCGCCGTAGACGAAGCCCCAGACGCCCTTCACGTCCGGAATCCCGGCCTTCTCCAGCTGTTCCCAGAGCGTGATGGCACCCAGGGGGATGGGCAGATAGCTGTTGGGCGGCCGCACGGGCGGTGCGCCGAGCATGATGGGATCGTCGCGGTAATAGACCCGCTTCACGGTCATGAGCGGGACGTCGCCCTCGGTGGCCTCGGTGTAGTAGCCCGGCCATTCGCCGAAGGGGCCTTCCTTGGGAAGCTGCTCCGGCGGCAGCGGCGGGATCTCGCCTTCCAGCACCACCTCGCCGTTGGCGGGGAGGGGCAGGCCGGTGACGGCGCCCCGGACCACCGGGATGGGGCTGCCCTGAATCCAGCCGGCGAACTCGTACTCGCTCACCGACGGCGGCAACGGCATCTGCGACGCCAGCATGACGCTGGGCTCCTGTCCCAGCGAGATGGCCACGGGCAGCGCCTCGCCCCGGGCATGGGCCCGCTCCATGGCCAGCCGCCCGTGCTTGCCCTTGTTCATCTTGACCGAGACCTTGTTCTTCTCCTGGACCATCACCCGATAAGTGCCGATGTTGATGCCGCCGGACTCCGGGTCTCTGGTGATGACGCCGCATCCGGTGCCGATGTAGCGGCCGCCGTCGAGGTCGTGCCACAGCGGCGTCGGAAACCGGGTCAGGTCCACCTCGTCCTCGTCCATCTGGTTGTCGAACACCGGCCCGCCCTCCACCTGCTCGCAGGGCAGCGGCTGGAACTCCAGCGACCGCTTGCGCCAGGCGTGGAGAAAGCCCACCCCCTTGACGTCCGTGGGCAGCCCCATGGCCACCGCCGAACGCCGGCAGGTGCGAAACAGATTCGAGACGATGCGAAACCCCTTGGGAAACCCGTCGAATCCGTCGAACAGCAGCGCCGACGACTCAATGTCGCCCATATGCTCCGTGAGCGCGCCCACGTCGGTGTCGAGGTCTGCGCCCTCGATGCGTTTCACCTCGCCCATGGCATCCAGGCGTTCGATGAAGCTCCGCATGTCGGTTACCGGCTGCATTCCATTCTCCCTTCTCTCTCCTCCCGCTGGCCTCAAAGGGGCGCTGGCTCAGGGTGCCTCGGGTTCTCAGCGGCGCTTTCGGATTCGCGGCCCGTCCGACTGCGTCGAACCGGGATGGTCTCGTTGCGCGAGTCCCGTGCTTGATCTCCTTGCGTGACCTTTGGCGCATGCGCGACGCGACGATTCTCGCCGATTCCATTTGAGCCGTACCACAGTATGCGGAGGATTTCGAATAGTTTTCGAGGAGTCCGGGCGCGCCGCCAACTCGGTTTGCGGCTCCATCGAGGCATCACCTATGGTGACGCCATGGGCGGACTGATATGGGGCTTGTGCGGCGCCAGCCTGATCGGCGTTTCCGACTGCGTGGCGCGGGTGACGGCGAACCGTGTCTCCCTGTCCGTGATCATCACGGTTGTCATGGCCATCCCCTTTGCCGGCATGACGGTCTGGTTCGCGTTCACCGGCGGTTGGCCCGGCTGGGAGGCGTCGGGCTGGGGCGCCTCGGCCTTGTCCGGCCTTCTGAACGTGGCGGTGCTGGCGCTGCTGTTCCGAGCGCTCGCGCGGGGACCGGTAACGGTGGCGTCCCCCGCCGTGTCGAGCTTCTCGGTGATTCTCGTGGCGCTGAACGTGCTGGCCGGCCAGCCCTTTCACCGGCTGCACGGGATCGCGGTGCTGACGGTCTTTATCGGCGTCGCCATGCTGGCCCGACCCGACCGGCCGGGAAAGGAGCGCTACGACCGCGTCTGGTTGCGCGTCACTGCGCTGCTGGGGCTTGGTGCGGCGGTGGCGACGGCGCTTCGCATGTTCTTCGCACAGGAGGCCGGCGCCGTGCTCGGCCCGTTTCCCGCGGTCTATCTGAACCGCCTCTTCGCCCTGGCCAGCGCACTGGGCTTCCTGACCCTGGAACGGCAGCGGCAAAGCCGGCTCTCCTGGCCCGACCGGACCACATGGCCGCTCGTCATCGCCCAGGCATTGCTGGAATCGGCGGCGCTGTTCGCCTTCCTGACCGGCTCCGCCAGCGGCGGGCGTGTCGCCGCGACCATCGGCTTCTCCGCCTTCTCCGCAGTCACGGCCTTCACCGCATGGCTGTGGCTCGGAGACCGGGTCGGACTCCGACGGCTGTTCTGGATGACCGTGGTCGCGATGGGCGTGGCGGTGGGTTCGTTGGGCAAGTGAGGGCTCATCCCTATCCAGGCTTCACGCCGCCCGACCGGTGGAAGGCCGGGCGTCCGGCGCACTTGAAGCCGAAGGCGGCTGCGGGACAGCGGTATTTGAGTGTGCCGCAGACACCGCACCCGGCCTCGAACCCCTGGAACGCCATCGCACGGACCTCGCCGGTCTGCGGGCAGACGCAGGACACCCGACCGCGCTCGTCATGAACGACGACGTCAGCGCGCTCGGGGAACAGCGGTCACGTGATCGGCCGGGCCGGGTCATGGCTCGGCTCCTGCTTCTCGACCCGCCACATGAGCCGCGTGTCGATCAGCGGGCGGATATGCCACCTGTCCTATAGCCGCGCCTTCATGCGGGCGTTGTCGAGACCGCGGTCGGCGCTGAAGTCGGCACAGCGCCCGGCCATCTCGGGCGCCCCGGCGAACAACTCCTCCAGCATCCCGGACAGCACCCTGGGTTCGGACGCCGATACCCGTGTCACCTCGAAAGCCACAGGGATCTCGTAGTCCGTGTCGGCGATCAGGTGCAGCCCGTAGCCGAACCACGACTTCACCTTCTTCCAAGCCGCGCCGGTCTTCGCGTTCACCCCACTCGTCTCGTGCTTCCCCCAGTCGGCATCGGGGTCCGAGGTCTTCCCTCTGTCACCGGCAATCCGGCCCGTCGAGTGGCTCGCCACCGCCTTGCCGTCGTAGCCGAGATGGCGCCCGAACCCGGGCAGCTCCTCGAACAGCGAGGCGCGCAGGCGCCCGATCATCCCCGACACAAGGCCCCACTTGTCCTCAAGCCGCACCACGCGCCCCAGGAACCGCGAGAAGTTCCAGGAGCCCGGCGCCGTCGAGCGCAACGGCGCCGGATGCCTCACCGCGCGCCCCGCGCGAAGCGCCGTCAACGGCGCACCCTGCCATGGCAGCGCCTCGAGCCCGCAAACCTCCAAAAGCGCCGGGTTGCGGCCCAACTCCCGCAGAAGCGACTGCATCGAGGCGTGCTGGAACACGGTCCCCGCAATTAAGGAGTTCGCCGAGGCGGCTCTGCGGGATGTTGGCAATGCGGGCGAGCACGTCGGCGAGCGGGTCAACTCCAAGCGAAAGGGGCGTTGCGCTGCTCGAATTCGGCGCGGTAGCGGCGGATAATCTCGTGGGAGCCGGTCCCTTGGGGGTTGACCAGGAACAGGACCATAGCCGGGAAATCACTGGCGGCGGGCGCAGAGCGGAGGTCGTCGCGCCAACGGACCAGTCTGTCGTGGTCGTGCGCGTCGTAGCGGTAGGACATATCGGCTATCCTCCCTGGGCGGCTTGGCGGAGCTGCCGGATGTCGAGTTTTTTCATTTGGAGGACAGCATCCATAACGCGGTTGGCGTTGGGGCCTGACATGAGCAAGGCGGGCAAGTCGGAGGGGATTATCTGCCAGGATACGCCGAAGCGGTCTTGCAGCCAGCCGCACTGAACTTCTGCGCCCCCGTCGGTGAGTTTTTCCCAAAGGTGGTCAATTTCGGCTTGGGTGTCGCAGGAGACCATGAAGGATATGGCGGGGGTGAACTCGAAGGCGGGACGGCCGTCGAAGGCTACGAATTGCACGCCGTCCAGTTCAAAAGCTACGGTGGAGCTGCCGGCGGCGGGGCCATCTCCGAAGGTATCGCTGGATACTATGCGGGAGTTTGAGAAGATTGAGACGTAAAAATCGGCAGCTTCGCGGGCGGTTCCGTCCAGCCAGAGGAACGGGGTGATTTTCTGAAACTCGGACATGGGGTGCGCTCCGTTGATTGCCGGCTAATCGCCGGCGTCGAACTGGACCAGGATCACCTGAAGGAGGATCGACCGGCGCGGCCGCGGGCCGCGTCAGTTTCGAGGTAGCGGCGCCCCGTACCGGGCGGTCTCCCAGACCGCGCGACCGCCTCGATGTTGTCGCTCCAGCTACCCATGCCCGCAAGTTGACGCCGCCCCGGCGAACCCTGCAAGCCGCCCGTCAACTCCCGCCCGGCCGCCCCAGCCGGAACCACCACTCCCACCGTTGCCCGCCGCACCGCCGGGGGTCGCGCGCCGGTGATTCGCCCTGCAGCTGTCATACATATAGAGCAGGCCACGTCATACTCGAAACACCTTCATGGCCTCGTCGCCGAGGTGATTGATGACCTTGACGGCGATGCGGCCGGAGGCTGGGCGCGGGAACGGGCGTGAGACGTCGCTGTTGAGCGTGGCCCAGGCGTCGGCGTCGATCTCTGCCTTCAGTGTCGTCTTCAGCGCCTTGTAGGGGTTGTTCGCTCCCAGGAAGTAGGCGTGGCGGACGAAAAAACTCTCCTCGTTGTAGTTGGTGTCCACGAACCAGCAGGCGATGCCGTCGGCGCCATCGCTCCGGATCTCTCCGGTGTTGGGGTGGAAGACATCCACTCCCTTGATCCGCACCCGGATGTTGTCGGCGTCGTCTTCCAGGATATCGATATCGGGCTCGCCGAAGATGACGAACAGGTTGCCGTTGCCGGTTTTCCTGAGGTCGTCGGCCATGTGCAGGTCGGCGTTCATGCGCGCCTTCAGCACCGGGATGGGTCCCAGTTTATCGAACTCGGCGGCGTGGGCTTCGTAGCTGAAGGCGCAGGCGATCAATACGTCGAAGCCGGCGTCGGCGGCTTCACGTGCGGCGGCCACCAGGTCGGGCCGCGTCACGGTGCCGAACTCCGGGCCGATGAAGACACCGGCCCGGCGCGTGGCGGCGTTCTCGCCGCCACCCTCCACATAATGTCCCTTGGCGCAGACGTAGTGGCCGGGCCAGGGCGTCAGCGACGAGAAGGCGATGCGGTCCTCCTTGTGCGCCTGCTGCAGGCCGGCGGTCTTGAGATTCTCCAGGATCATTTCGACAAATTTCGGCGCCTCGTCGTAGCCGGGCTCCTGGTCAGCGACTCCGGTGACGAGTTCGTCATACTCGTCCAGCACCAGCGTCCGGTGCGGCGCCAGGCTTTCGACCGTGAAAGGACCGGCGACGCGGATGCGCGCGTTGTCAACATGGGGCTTGTCGTAAAGGTATTCGTATTCCGCCTTGGCGGCGATGGAGGCGTCGATTTCCTTCTGCCGGGCGATGCGCGCCTGCCAGAAGGCGGCGTGCGCGTCCACGGCATCGCCCGGCCAGTCCTCCCCGGTTTCGCGCGCGTTGGGGGGGGGGGGGGGGGGGGGGGTACTTCCCACTCCTCCCACGTCTTTTCGAGAATGCCGTTGAGCCGGGCGCGGAGAGGCTCCAGAATCTTCTGCCATTTCTCCCAGATCACGTCGATCTCGGCGTTGTCGGCAATGGACTTGAGGGTGATGTGAGGCACACGCTCGTAGACGAAACCCTGGCGGATATCGCCTCCCGTTGGCGCTGTCGACGGCGCCCGTCCTGCGATCTTCGCCTCTTCTTGTTGCCCCTCGGGGCTGTCGGCAAGCAGATACCAAGGATAGCGCGCGCCCATGATGCGGGCACGGGCCAAGGCCAGAGCAACACGGGAGGTATCGATGGTGATCCAGCGCCGGCCCCACTGCTCGGCGACGTAAGCGGTGGTGCCGGAGCCGCAGGTGGGGTCCAGCACCAAGTCGCCGGGGTCGGTGGTCATGAGGATGCAGCGTGATACCGGATTTGTCGATGTCTGTACAATGTAGGACTTTTCAATCTCCGGTCCGGTGTCGCCCCAGGAATTGGAAATCTCAAAAGCCGGATAGTCATCGTGGTAATACTTTGCACGAAGGGCCGTTCTGTCAGGATGGATCCTGGATGCCTTGCAGAGCCTTTCAAATCCGACTGGCGAATACCGCCAACTTCTCATTGGCGGTATTCGCCAGTCGGATTTGAAAACCCTTCTCGGCTCATGATCCCCGGAAGCCATCGAATGCACTGGAAGTTTCTGATAAGGCCGGGACATTTCCGGGCATTTGGACGGATCCCTGCGTTCTTCTTTGGTCATGGGGCGTCTGGTCACGCCATCTTCCATCTCCAATTGATTGTACATGGTCGTGTCCAATACCTTGTCTTCCAGCAATCTCCGGAACTTGATTGCATCCGAACTCCTGCAGTACCAGACAATGAAGTCCGATATGCGCTTGACAGAGTTCTGCTGTGTGGTACCGCTGCTCGTTCGATAAGTGATGAGGCTTACAAAATTCTCCGCCCCGAACACTTCATCCATCAACAACCGCACCCGGTGGACGTTTTCATCGCCGATCTGAACAAATACTGATCCGCTTTCCGACAGCAATTCCCGTGCCGCCGTGAGCCGATCGCGCAGATAGCCAAGGTACGAGTGGACGCCGTCGCGCCAAGTGTCGCGAAAGGCCTTCACCTGCTCGGGTTCGCGGGTGATGTGGGCGGCATTGCCGTCCTTCACGTCGCGGCTGGTGGTGGACCACTGGAAGTTGGAGTTGAACTTGATGCCGTAGGGCGGGTCGATATAGATGCATTGCACCTTGCCGCGCAGGCCTTCGCGTTCCGCCAGCGACGCCATCACCCGCAGGCTGTCGCCCAGGATCATGCGGTTCGACCAGTTGGCGTCGTGCTGGTAGAATTCGGTGCGCGCATCTTCGTTCGGCAGGCCGTTGAAAGCGGCAAAGAGATCGGGCTGGATTGGCGGTTCCTCCCCCCGCCGTTGCTTCGTCTGCCGCAGCAGGTCGTCGATCACGACCTTGGGGTGCACCTTCTCCTGGATGTAGAGCGGCGGCGCCTGCACCACGAGGTCGGCCGCATCCTGCGCTTCCTTGCCGCGCCAGACGAGTTGCGGATCGAGGTCGCGGTTGCGGCGCTCATAGGCTACTCGGACCGGCACCTTTTCATCTTCGGACAGGATCGTATGGTACTCCGCGGTCGGGATGTTGCGCCGCGCAGCATCGCCGTGGATCAGCGTTTCGACCGCCTTGGACTTCTTGCCGCTCGCCATGCCGCTCCCTCGCCCTCAGACCGCCTGTGGTGACACGAAGGCATTGATGAGTCTGTCGAACTCCGACTCGATTTCGTGCACGTCCGTGAATTCCGCAAAAGCCCAGCGGCCGTAGTCACCGCGATTGTTCACGCCCGGCACCCAGTAAGTGTCCATGGTCTTTTTCTTGTCCTTCGCATCCTCTCCACGGTAGCCCTTGATCTCGACGATCAGGTGAAGCGGATGGTCCTTGCCCTTCCCGTCGTCCACCAGAACGATGAAGTCGGGGATGTAAGTCCGGGCCTCGCCGCCATGGCGGTAGGGAACTTCAAGGCCGAGTCGGTGGTTCTTGACATAGGCGCGCACGCTGGGATGCGTCTCCGCAACGCGACAGAATTCGGTTTCCCAGGTGCTGTCGCATACAATCCAGTTGAGATGACAGCGATTGAATGCAGCCTGCCAGAGTTCCTTCTTCGAGGTCATGAAGTTGACATGGAACGTGGAGCCGTCCGGGTTGTAAGGATCGAGCACGGCCTTGACCCGGTGCTCACCCACATGACGGGCGACAATGCCCTGCGTGATGCGCTCGCAAGCCATGTCCGCGAGCTTCTGATACATGAGCTGTGCCGGGTAAGTATCGCCTTTGCAGACGAGATGATTGTCGAGCCAGTACCGTGCGACCCGCTTGAGTTGACCGAACAAGTGAAGCTTCGGACTTTCGTTTGGATCGCGCCACTTCGTCTCCAGCAGCCGCCGGGTCAGGTGGAACAGCAAGGTCGAGCGGCGCAGACCGCCGGTGTGACCCAGGTCGAGGTCCACTCCCTTGCCGATGATACCCTCATTGCGGGTAATCGAGGGGCCGACAAGGTCGGGGGTCAACTCAAGCGTCGAATCATCATCGAACCTTGCCCGCAGACGCTCCTCCGGAAGGTCGACGCGGTAGCCGGCGACGCGCGGGAAGCGGATTTCACAGGCATCCCGTTCCGGCGTAACGGCCTTGACCTGAACGGTCTTGCGGGGCGGCTGCGCCGGTGCAACCACGGGCCGCGCCGTGAAGTCGAAGGGAATGCCGAGTACATCGGCATACTCGACAGGAAGCACGCCCGCGTCGTTCAATTCGTAAGATTGCCGGCGCAGCGCCCGGCCTACCGCCTGTTCGCACAGAAGCTGGGTGCCGAAGGCGCGCACGCCGAGCACATGAGTGACGGTGTTGGCGTCCCAGCCTTCCGTCAGCATTGAGACCGAAACAACGCAGCGCACCGTTTCACCCAGTTGGCCGCGCTTACCGACGGTATTCATGACCTCGCGCAGCAGCTCCTCATCAGAGATCTTGTCACCGGCTTGACTGTCACCCGTGCGCTGAATGCGTTCGCGTCGGAAACGGTTGATCTCGCCTTTGGCGAGGGCGCGGAAGTTCCTGTCGAGTGCCTGCCCGGATTCGAGTTGCTCGCTGTCGATGAGGAGCGTGCGCGGGCGTCCCAGCGGTGTGCCGTGGTCGTCGAAGTTTCGGAACAGCTCGAAGCGGCCGTTCTCCAGGGGTTGCGGGGAACCATCCGGGCTCTCTGGGTAGACTCCGGCGATGTATTCGTGGACCAGCTTCGAGGTCGAGGTATTGTTGCAGATCACGATGAAGCAGGGCGGAAACTCGATACCCGCCTCTTGCCAGAGAGCGAAGGTCTTTTCGTAGTGGCCATAGAGAGCTTCCAGCGCCGTCTGCAGCATCGGAGGAATTTGCAGCGGATCGAGGCTGGAGGCCTTGCCGCGGCCCTTCTTCGGCATGTCCTTGCGGATATGCTCCCACAGGTTGCGGAACTTCGGCATGTCGCCGCCAGCGATGTTGTCGGCCACGGGCACGCGCGGCAGCTTCACGATACCGCATTCGATCGCGTCCATGAGCGAGAAGTCGTTCATGGTCCAGGGGAACAGCGTTCCTTCCGCGTAGCCCGAGCCGCGCAGGAAGAACGGCGTCGCCGAGAGGTCGATGACGCGGGCGAGATCGACCCTGCGGCCCACCGCCTCCAGTCCGGAAATCCAGAGCTTCGCCGCCTCCCGGTTCTTCTCCGCTTCCGCGCGATCTTCGCCCTTCAGATCGCCTTCTTCATTGTCGTATTCCGGTTTCTGCCGGTAGCAGTGGTGGGCCTCGTCGTTCAGCGCCAGCACGTTCTTCATGCCCATGAGCTCGGGCATCACCCGCTGGAGCATCTGGCCCTCGCTCTCGCGTGAGCGCAGTTCGGGACCACGGCCCCGGAGCAGAGCGCGGCCGCCCTTCGAGACCTCCATCGTATCGCGGCACCTGAAGGAGTGGAAGTTGGTGATGACGATCTTCGCGCGGTTGAGATCGCCCAGCATGTCGCCAGGAACGAGTTCGCGGCTCCGGTAGTAGCTGTCCGTCAGGTCGTTGGGCTGGAGCACGCGGAGCCGGTCCTTGATGGTGATGCCGGGGGTGACCACCAGAAAGCCCCGCGTAAAGCGCCTGCGGTTCGGATGGCGGACCGCATTGATGGTCTGCCAGGCGATGAGCATGGCCATGACGGTGGTCTTGCCGGCACCGGTGGCCAGTTTCAGGGCCAGCCGCGCCAGACCGGGGTTGGCCTGTTCGTTCGCCGCCTCCAGGTGTTCGAGAAACGCTCGTCCGGCTTTACCTTTGGAAGGCGCGACCTCGGTCAGCCAGATCACCGTCTCCACGGCCTCGACCTGGCAGAAAAAGGGGCGGTAGTCGCTGAACTCATGGCCCCGCCAGTGCTGAAGCAGCCGAGCCGTTTCGGGCGTCACTTCGGGGTACCGAAGCGCCCTCCAGCGATCCACGGCGTTGCGGACGCTGTTGATGGTCTGCGCCAGTTCGTATTGCTGGCCGTCGGTCGCGACCCGGCGCGCGCCCTCATCAAAGACTATCTTCTGCTGAGTGTTTCGCTGCGCGCCGGCATGTCTCTTCGGATTGGGGATCGGCGTGATGAACGAGACTGGACGCCTCCGGTCCACGATCCGATTGGTGGGCTGACCGCGCTCGCCAAGCTCCCAGTGGCGCGCCGGATACTCGTAGGGTGAATTGAGGACAGGGTGATCGAAGAACGAGTTGCTCGAATCCATGTCAACCTACCGTCCCGACCCCGCATCATTGCGGGCGTGGCTCCCGAAGCCACGCAATTGCAGCAAATCGAGAGACCGCCGCAATTCGCAGTGGGGGGTGTATCAGCCACTTCTTCAGGTTTTGCATGTCAGGTTCCGCAGGCGAACCAATCTCATCTTGCAAAGCCTGGCGTTGTCGCATCGTCCATCGCGTCATCGCAAATTTCGACTCGAGACCGTCAGCGAGTTCGTCAGGGACAATACGTCCCTGTTGCATCGCCGCAACAAGAAGTTTCTTTACAAACGCTCTCGGAAGACGGCGGCACCACTCGTCCTGAACAGCCGCAGCTACGCGCCGAGTTACCTTGCCAAGCCGGACATAATCGAGCTTGCAAATGTCGATGTGCCGATCGGCACAATCTGTAACGGGAGTTCGTCCGGCAATGTCCCTCAGCCTCTGGCCGTCAGCCCGTAGCTCGCTGTCTGCCAGCATTTCGCCATCCGCCAAGCCCCGGGTGCCATTGCGCGTTGCCTCCCATTTTGCGCGGGCAGTCTTCCGAACCAAGAACATTAACGCTCTTTACACTTCGATTTCCTTGAGGACGTCCTCCACGCATGCATGAAGCCACCGTACTGTCTCGTGATGGCTCTGGAGTGCGTTTCGCATCTCCACTCCGCCCCATGACTCCGCTGCCTGCACCGCAGCATCCCGCATCTCCACATCGTCCGTGGCGAGCACTGCTCGCACCACCTCGGCACGCCATGCAGGCGTCCCCGGCTGTTGTCGGCCCAGACAGCGCAAAACCGATGACGCCAGATCGGGGCTTCCCGTGTCCACCGATAGTGTCCTCAACCATTCCAAATGGAGTTGTACATCCACCGACTGCAAGGCGTCGTCGATGATCCGTTCCGCAGGGTGATTGATCCCGTCCTCAACAGGTCTGTCCTCGAACGCCATCCGCAATCGGGCTTCCAGTTGCCATCCCATGTACGAACCTGAACTCGCAGAGCGCTTCCTCTACAGGTGGATTCTTGTAGCGCCGATGATTCATTGATTCAGTCCTTGAAGTTACGATCGCCGCCTTCCCGCTTCGAACCTTTGCAATGGCCACGCTGCTCAAGAATCACATCAAGAGTGGCCGCAGCCCCGCTCACTACACATAAACTCACTGCACATAAATCTTCTTCGCGGCTTCCAGGCCGAGGACGACCTCGTGGTTGCCCACCGAGAGGTTCATGGTGCCGAGGGATGGGGCCACGTCGAGGATGCGTATCTTGGTGCCGGGATGGACGTTGTGATCGTAGAGGAACGAGAGCAGCCTGGCGTCGCGCTCTCCGGTCTCGGTGATGCAGCGGAAGATCACCCTGCTGCCGGCTTCCGCCATGTTGAGGGGGTTCCACTTCCGGCGCGGCGATGGTTTTCCCTTGACCGGGATGGGGTTGCCGTGGGGACAGGTGGAGGGATTGTCGAGTATGGCGCTGAGGCGCTCTTCCACCACCGCCGATATGGCGTGCTCCAGGTGGTGGGCTTCCTGGTGGGCGGTGACCCAGTCCAGGCCCAGCAGGTCGGTCAGCAGCCGCTCCGTCAGGTAGTGGCGCCGCAGGATCGCCTCGGCCACCTCGCGGCCTTTGGAGGTCAGGTAGATGTTCTTGCGGCGCTCTACCCGGACGAACTCTTCCTTCTCAAGCCGCCGCAGGGCGCTGAACATGGTGGACGGCTTTACACCGATATCCTCCGCCACCCGCGCCGCAATGACCTGGTCGCCCTCCTCGGCCAGGCTGTAGATAGCCTTGAGGTAATCTTCCGTCACGGAAGAGACTTCTGAACGTTTCACCGCCACGCGCTCCGTCAAGCAGACTCAAGGGGGGCCGCCGCCCTCAGGCGGCGCCTTCGCCACCGCCGGCACTGTAGATCTGCTGGGCCAGATAGTTCTCCTGGCCCACCTCCTGGATCAGATGCAGCTGTGCTTCGATCCAGTCCATGTGATGCTCTTCATCCGACAGTATCTTCTCCAGAAGGTCCCGGCTTACGTGGTCGCCCGCTTCGTGACAGGTCGCAATACCAGCGTGGAGCACCTTGATGGCGCCGTCTTCCAGCCCGAGGTCATTCTCCAACTGCTCCTTGACGTTCTTGCCCACCATGATCTTGTCGTAGCCGGCAACATTGGGAACGCCGTCCAGCAGCAGGATGCGGTTGATGATCTGGTCCGCGTGCCGCATCTCCTCGATGGATTCGGTCCAGATGAACTGATCCAGGGCCTGGTAGCCCCAGTTGCGGCACATGCGCGAGTGCATGAAGTACTGATTGATGCCGGTCAACTCTTTCCGGAGCACGTCATTGAGCGCCTTGAGCACTTTGGGGTCGCCTTTCATCCTTGTCTCCTTCCTCCGCCGGGGGATGCCCGTCACCCGAACCGCAGAGTCCCAATCCCCTGAGAACATAGTCAAAACAGGTCCCTATTGAAAGCGCCGCTTCGGCGGGAACGGCAGCCACGGTTGACACGGGTCGGCCCTCTCGAATCGGGGCGCGGTCGAAATCAGGGAGTCGACCAACTGGGGGAGTCGGCAGGCCCATCCCGGCAATGTCGTCTCAGAAAATGACTCAGCCTGAATATTCTATTGTTGGTTGACCTAATAAAAATAATTAGGTAATAACCCTAAACCTCGGATCGCCCGGGGGCGCCGGCATGGCCGAGGAGCGAGTACGACAAGAGCGGTCACGACAAGAACGAAAGGAGGGCGCCATGTCCCACAATCAACTCATCGAAGCGGCGTGGGAACTCCATCAGCGGACCCGGGACTGCCCAAGAGGCATGATTGCAAATGCGACCCGGTGGCTGGAGAGTTGCTACGGCAAGTCGCCTGACTGGAAGACCGCTTTCGCCATCGCGGTCCACTACGTCGTCCTCGCGCTGAGCCAAATGGAAACGGACCGCGGCGACGGTGCCGCCGACTACCTCCCGCTGGCGCTGCACTGGAACGCCACCAAGGACCAGGATCGCATCAAGCTCATCGACATGGGGCGAGCGGCGCTCGCAGGGGTGCCGGAGAAAGAGAGCGAAACCCGCGACACTCCGGAGTGACCCGGCGGGCAGCGAGGAAAGAAGGACAATGGAGCACAACGACCAACAACACACGCGGCGCTGGCAGATATTCATGTGCCAGAGCGGCAGCGTGCACATCCACTACGGCACCGGCTCCCTGCACATCACCAAGGATGATTTTCCCGGACTGGCGGAGGACCTGCACACGATAGCGGTTTCCCTCCGCAGCGGAAATGAGGGCCGGAAGCAACCCCCGCCGCGGGGTCCGCTTCATTGAGGCACCGCCGTCGTCGCGAACGGAATCCGCGGCAGGACGACGGCCGGCACGCCGAGAGCGTGACGCGCTGCGGGCTCGATCAACACCTCTCCGGGCGGCCCCTCCACGAGCACCCTTCCACCCGCCAGGATCGCGACACGGTCCCCGTACATGCCGGCCTGGTTGGCATCGTGGAGGATCATCACCACGCCAATACCCCGTTCCGCCGCGCGACGGGCTACATCAAGGGTTCCGCGGGCGGAATCAAGGCGGCAGGTGGAGCCGTCCAGCAGGAGATACCGGTCCGCCCCCTGCCGCCCGGCCGCGGTGGAATGGATCTGGGCCAGCACCCGCGCCAACTGCACCCGCTGCCGTTCGGCACAGGAGAGTGTCGTGTAGACACGCTCCGCAAGATGGCCAGCGCCCGTCTCCGCCAGACACGCCCACGCCACGTCCCGATCCTCCTGGGGGCTGCTACACCGCAATGGGGCGAACGCCCCAGCAGCAGCACCTCCCAGCGTGCTGAAGACGAATGAAAGCTCCGGCAACTGCGGCAACACCGCGCGCCTTCGGGCAAGCGCCCGCGGTGTCCATGTCGCCAGGGGATGGTCATCCAGACAAACGCTGCCCGTGCGGGGCGGCAACGAGCCCGAAAGGACATTGAGCAGCGTCGATTTCCCGGCCCCATTGGGACCCACGACGGCCACCACCTGCCCCGGCGCCACTGCCAGCGAGACCCCTTTCAACACCTCCACGTCACCAAGGACCACGCGGGCATCACGCGCCTGCAATATCAACCGCCTCCCGTGAAACGGCGGCGCACGAGCAGCCAAAGGAGCAGGGGGCCGCCGACACAGGCGGTCAGGACGCCGATGGGCAAATCGGCCGGCAGGACGACCATGCGCGCCGCCAGATCGGCCATCAGCATCGAACCGGCGCCCAGCAGGATCACCGCGGGCAGCAACATCCGGTGGTCGGGTCCGATCATGACGCGCACCAGATGGGGCACCACCAAGCCGATGAATCCGATGACCCCAGTGAGCACCACCGAAGTGCCCGCGGCCAGGGCTGCCAGCGCCGCGATCCGGCGTTTGGCGGACTTCACACGGAAGCCCGGATACAGCGCCTCGCGCTCGCCCATCAGAAGCGCGTCGAGATGCCGAGCGAGATGCGGCAGCGCCACCAAAGCACCAACCAGAAGCGGGGTCACCGCCAGCAGCCTGGTGCCGGTGACTCCCCCCAGGCTCCCCAGAAGCCAGAATCTCGGATCCCGAAACTGTGGCCCGCTGCCGGCGAAGACCAGCAGACCGATGCCGGCAAAGGCGACGACGTTCACGACGACACCGGCCAGCAGCATGGCGGCGACGTTGGTACGGCCTTCACGACTGGCGATACGGTAGACCAGCCAAGTCGCGAACAGGCCCCCCGCGAAGGCGGCCAGGGGCAGGACAAGGGCGTCAAAGGACGGCGGCGTCGAGACTCCGGCGCCCAGGACGGTGGCACCGGCGACAGCAAGCGCCGCGCCGGCGGAAACGCCCATCAGCGCCGGGTCCGCGAGCGGATTACGCAACAGTCCCTGCAACGCCGCGCCGGAAGCGGCCAGAGCGGCACCGGACATGACGCCGAGGAAAGTTCGCGGGAGACGCACCGACATCAACTCCGACTGTTCGGTGGCGGTGAACTGCCACGGCACCCCCAGGGCGTCGGCGACGATGGCAAGCATCGCCACGGGCGCGATGTCCAACGGACCCGACCCGACGGAAGCGAAAAAGGCAAGAGCCGACAACGCCCCGAAAAGCCACAGCGCCACGGCGCCCAGATACCGATGCCGGACCGTGAGCACGCGAGTAACGGCAACACCCATGGCCCGCATGGGATTCGCAGCGCCGTGTGATTCCGGATCAATCAATTCCGGGTCACTCATGTCGTCGTCCGCGGCGGAGGAATTTGCCAAGGGAACTCGCCAGGGGAATTCGGCGGAACGAGTTCGGTGAGACCTGCCGTCAGGGAGGCAACCCGTACAGGCCCGCCGCCGGGTGTCGGGGAGGGGTTCCGACACCCGAAACTCGATACCCCGAACCCGCCTTGCCGGAACGCGGCTTCCGGCCGGTCGCGGCTGTCGGAGCCCTTGAACCGGATGGAAGTCCGTTGACGCGCGCTCACGCTGAAGCCGTCCCGCTTTCCCTCGGGATCGTGCCGCGGCCCGAGCTTCATGCGCTCGCCGGCCAACAACTCCGGTCTGCTCCGGAAATGGAACGCCCGGCGAGCCGGGGGAACAGGCCGGCGGCGCGCCGCGCGGGCGCCGCCGGCGCTGCGCCTCCAACGGGATGCGGCCCTACGGGATGCCCACCCGATCGAATATCCTGACGGCCAGAGCCCGGTTCCTCGCGACCTTGATCATGTCGATGTCGTCCGCCTTGAACCTGCCCCACGACTCCACCAGACCGGACCACGGAACGCCGGGCTTCACGGGATACTCGAAGTTCTGCTCGGCGTACATCTTCTGCGCCAAGTCGTCGCTCAGAAATTCCAGCAGCTTGATGGCGTTCTCCTTTCGCCCCGCGTGCCGGGTGACGCCGGCACCGCTGATGTTCATGTGAGCACCGCGGCCATCCTGATTGGGGAAGAACAGGAACACTGACTCCGCCCACTCGATCTGCTTTTCGTTGGTGAGCATCTTGCCCATGTAGTAGGTGTTCCCGAGCGAAATGTCGCATTCCCCCGAGAAGATGGCCTTGACCTGTGCGCGGTCGTTGCCCTGAGGCTTGCGCGCCAGATTGGCCTTCAAGCCCCTGGCCCACTCTTCAGCCCTTTTCTCGCCGTGATGGGCCACCAGCGAAGCAAGCAACGCCACGTTATAGACGTTTTTCGAAGAGCGGATGCAGATGCGGCCCTTCCACTTGGGATCGACCAGGTCTTCGTAGGTCGAGAGATCCCCCGGCTTCACCCGCTCCCTGGAGGCGTAGACGATGCGGGCGCGTCTCGTGAGTGCGTACCACAGCCCCGACGGATCCCGGTCGCGCGACGGAACGTTGGCCATGAGCTTCCCGGTCTTGACCGGCTGCAGCACGCCCGCTTCAACGGCGTCGTTGATCCGTCCGATGTCCACCGTCAGGATCATGTCCGCCGGGCTGTTCCTGCCCTCCTTCTGCAGTCGCGTGATCATCCCCTTGGGTGCGAACACCACATTGGTCTTGATCCCGGTCTGGTGAGTGAAGGCGCTCAGCATCGGTTTGATGAGGAACGGCTGCCGGTAGGAGTAGATGTTGACCTCTCCGTTGGCGACGGCGTTCGCCGCAAGCCCCATGGACAGGCCAAGAACCACCGCCAGGCAAGCCAACGCCCTGGCCCCTGACGCTTTTCCAACTGCTTTCCCAACTGTCTCAGTCATTGTCGTGCTCCTTCCTTCAAGAGATATTTTCCGCCATGAATACTCCATTGATCCCCGTAATGCAATACTTTAAATTAGTTTGATCAAATTTTTTCTTTTCCTATAATCGAAGCCGCCTTGAAGCCGTCCCGAGACCTTCGGTCCAGAGACTGCGGAGCCCGACCCCCGGCCCGGGTTCGACGCTCCACCCGGCCCGGCTTGTATCGGCGGCGATGACCTTTTAACTTCGTCCAGGAAAACCTCGTCCAATGAAAGCCTGAAAAAGGCGATGGCGCGGCATGGAACTGCTCGCAACCTGTGGATTCCATTGATTCAGCCCCAGCGAATTCGGGTTTGTTCAGACCTTCCCCGACTTCGTGCCACTTCGTGACACCGGAATCGGTGACGATGACGTCATGTATCTGGATCGGCGACTGCTGACGCATACCCGCGGCGTGCGCGCACGCATTGCCGCTTCCGCCCTGCTCGGCCTGGGCTCGGCGGCCGCGGGCTTGGCGCGGCTGGTGTTCTCCGGCCTGGTGATCGCCGGGGTTCTCACCGGCGCCGCCTTCTCGCCGCTGATTCCCTGGCTGGCCGCGGTGGCCGGTTGCGTCGCGCTGCGGGCACTGCTCCAGTACCTGCGGGACACGGTCAGCCAGGGAACC
Organism: uncultured Binatia bacterium (SeqCode); assembly: GCA_964291295.2. Lineage (GTDB taxonomy): Bacteria > Desulfobacterota > Binatia > UBA9968 > JAJDTQ01 > JAJDTQ01. The sequence continues at coordinate 841,219 of OZ219754.1, forward strand.
GCAGCCCGGGTCAAGGCGAGGCTGCACCACCGGCTCTACCGCCACGCCCTCGACCTGGGTCCGGGACACTTCGACCAGGAGCGCACCGGCGACGTGCTGGTGTCGCTGGGCGAGGGGGTGGAGCGCCTCCAGGTGTTCTACGGCCAGTTCCTGCCGCAGATGATCGTGGCCGGGGTGGCGCCGGTGCTGATCTTCTTTCTCATGGCCTCCTTCGACGTGGTCATCGGTCTCATCTTCGTGGCCTTCGCCCTGCTGACGCTGGTCGCCACGCCGCTGTTCATGGTCTTCAACGAGGAGAGCAGCCGGCGCCGGCGGGCTTCCTACGGCGCCTTCGCCGCCGACTTCCTGGACAGCATCCAGGGCATTGCCACCCTGAAGATCTTCGGCCGGAGCCGCAGCCAGGGAGCGACCCTCGCGCACCGGGCGCGCCATCTCTACCGCACCACCATGGGCGTGCTGGCGGTGAACATGGCTTCCGTCGGCATCACCACCTTCGGCATTCTGGGCGGCACCGCCTGCGCCCTGGCCTGGGGCGCCCTCAAGGTCGATGCCGGCGACCTCGAGGTCCGCTCGCTGATCGTGATCCTGATCATGGGCGCAGAGGTCTTTCGGCCCACCCGGGAGCTGATGGTTCTCTATCACCAGGGGATCGACGCCATGGCCGCGGCCCAGGGCATCTTCGCGCTGCTGGAGACGCCGGCGACGGTGTGCGAGCCGACCCCGGAACAGGCCCCGGACCGCACCGCCTTCGAGCCTGCCATCCGCTGCGAGAACGTGAGCTTCGCGTACCGGCAGGGCGGCCGTCCCGCACTCCGGGAGGTCTCCCTGGAGCTTCGCGCGGGCGAGAAGCTCGGGGTGGTGGGCCCCAGCGGAGCGGGCAAGTCCACCCTGGTGTCGCTGATGCTGCGCTTCGCCGACCCGCAGCGGGGGCGCGTGCTGCTGGGCGGCCGGGACATCCGCACCATCCCCCTGCACATCCTGCGGCGCCACATCGCGGTGGTGGCCCAGGACATGTACCTCTTCTACGGCACCATCGCCGACAATCTGCGCATGGCCAGGCCCGACGCGGACGCCGGTGAGCTCGAACGGGCGGCCCGGGCGGCCAACATCCACGAGTTCATCGCCAGCCTGCCCCAAGGCTACGACACGGTGGTGGGCGAGCGCGGCATGCGGCTTTCGGGCGGCGAGCGCCAGCGCATCGCCATCGCCCGCGCCATCCTCAAGGACGCGCCGATCCTGGTGCTGGACGAGGCGCTGTCCAGCGTGGACGCCCAGAGCGAGGCGGTGATCAACGAGGCGCTGCGCAAGCTCATGGAGGGGCGCACCACGCTGATCATCGCGCACCGCCTGTCCAGCGTCATCCACGCGGACCGCATGGTGGTGCTGGAACGGGGGCGCGTGGTGGAAACCGGCAGCCACGGCGCCTTGCTGGAGAGCGGCGGCACCTACGCCCGGCTCATGGACGCCCAGGCCCGGGGGACCCACGCCGAGGCGGTGGACGCCGAGGCGCTGGCCGAGCGCGAGACCCCGGCCACGGACAGCGCGGCCGGCCCTGCGGACCCCGCCCGGGCGCCGGCGGCAACCGTAACCGCGCCGGCTGCCGCGGTGCTGCGCCGGCTCATCGCGCTGGTGCGGCCGTTCCGGCGCAAGCTCGCGGTCTCGTTCTCCGCCGGGGTGCTTTTCCAGGCCTCGGTGGTGGGGGTCGGCGCGGCCGGCGCGCTGCTGGTGGGCCAGTTGATACGCGGCGGCGACATCACTCTGTACCTGATCCTCCTGGGAACCCTGGTGGCGGCGGCCTCCCTGCTCTCCTGGGCCGATTGCTGGCTGCCCCACGACCTGGCCTACCAGCTACTGGCGGAGATGCGCATCGACTTCTACGACACCCTGGAACCGCTGGCTCCGGCCTACCTGACCCGGCGCCGCTCCGGCGACTTGGCCAGCATCGCCGGCGCCGACGTGGAGACGGTGGAGCTGTTCTTCGCCCATACCATCACCCCGGCGTTCATCGCCGTGGTGGTGCCGGCGGGCATTCTCACCGTGCTGGGCTTCGTGGGCTGGCCGCTGATGCTGGCGCTGGCGCCTTTTCTGATACTGCTGGCGGCATCGCCATTCCTGGCCCGGCAGCGCTCGGAACGCTTGGGCGGCATCGTGCGCCGGGAACTCGGGCAACTCAACGCCCATCTGGTGGACAGCCTCCAGGGCATGCGCGAGGTGGTCTCCTTCGGCCACGAGAAACGCCAGCTTGCCGCCGTGCTGGCCAACAGCCTGCGGCTCGCCAAGGCCCAGCTCGCGTTCCACAAGGACCAGGCGCTTCAGGCCAGCCTCAATGAAGCGGTGACCGGCCTCGGCGCCCTGGCGGTGCTGGGCACGGGAGTGTGGCTGGCAGGCCGACTCGAGATGGACCGGGCGCTGCTGCCGCTGGCCACCGTGCTGGCGCTGCTGGCCTTCGGGCCGGTAACCGACGTCGCCCGCACGTTCAAGGAGCTGATGGAGACGCTGGAGTCCGGCCGCCGCGTGTTCGAGGTCAAGGACGAGCCCGTGCCGGTGCGGGACGGCGCCGGCGTCCCGGCACTCCCGGATGTTCCGCCGGCCATCCGATTCGACCGCGTCAGCTTCGGCTACGACGGCGGCGGCCTCGCGCTGCGGAACGTGTGCCTGGAGGTGGAGCCGGGTCAGACCGTGGCGCTGGTGGGCCCCTCGGGTGCCGGCAAGACCACCTGCGCCCACCTGCTGCTGCGCTTCCAGGATCCTGCCGCCGGCGCCGTAACGCTTGCCGGGCAGGACCTCAGGGAATTCGCCCTGGACCACTTGAGGGAACATATCTCCCTGGTGTCCCAGGACACTTGGCTGTTCAACACGACGCTGCGCGACAACATCGCGCTGGGGCGGCCAGATGCATCCCGGCAACAGGTGGAGGAAGCCGCCGCCACCGCCCATATCCACCAGTTCATCAGCCGCCTGCCCGAGGGTTACGACACCAGGATCGGCGAGCGCGGGGTGCAGCTCTCCGGCGGTCAGCGGCAACGCATCGCCATCGCCCGGGCACTGCTCAAGGACGCGCCCGTGCTGATACTCGACGAAGCCACCTCGCACCTCGACGCCATCAACGAGGAGTTGATCCACCAGGCCGTGGCGCGGCTGGCTCAGGGCCGCACCACCCTGGTGATCGCTCACCGGCTGTCCACCATCCGCGATGCCGACCGGATCGTCGTGCTCGATTCCGGCACCATCGCCGAGCAGGGCACCCACGACGAACTGCTCCGGGCCAACGGGATGTACGCCAATCTGGTCCTGACCCAGCTTGTCGGCGGCACCGGACCGGCCCGGAGGACGGAGGATCGGCGCCCCGGGTTCCCGCCGCCGCGGGAAGGAGCGGGAAGGAGACCGGCATGACGACGAAGACCGTGCGGGTGGCCGGCGTGATCCATGGGGTGCTGACGGGGTTGACGCTGGCGCTCTCGACCCAGCTTTACGCGGCGTCCCCGCGGGTGGTCACCACGGTGGCGCCCATCACCAGCATCGTGGAGAACGTGGCCGGGGACCGGGCGCACATTGCCGGGATCGTGCCGGAAGGGGTGAACTCCCATACGTTCCGGCCGGTTCCGTCGGACGCCCGGACCATGGCAAAGGCCCATCTCATCATCATGAACGGCCTCCACCTGGAGATCCCCACGCTCAAGCTGGCGCGCGCCAACAAGCGGCGCGAGACGCCCATCCTGCTGCTGGCCGACCGTACCATCACCCGGCGGGACTACGTCTTCGACTTCAGCTTCCCCAGGGATCGGGGACACCCCAACCCGCATCTGTGGCTCGACCCGGTGCACGTCATGAGCTATGCGCGCTTGGTGCGCGGCGCCCTGGCGGCGGCCGACCCTCGGGGCCGGACCGCCTACCGGGACAACGCCGCACGCTACCTGCAGCAGCTCGGGGCCCTGGACCGGGCCATCGCGGCGGCCGTGGCCACGGTGCCGGCACAAGACCGGCGCCTGCTCACCTATCACGACTCGTGGCCCTACTTCGCCCGGCGTTACGGCTTTGCGGTCATCGGTGCGGTACAGCCCTCCGGCTTCTCCGAGCCGAGCCCCCGGGAGGTGGCGCGGCTCATCGACCAATTGACCCGGGAGCGGGTGCCGGCGGTGTTCGGCTCAGGGGAGTTCCCCAGCCCGGTGCTCCGGCAGATCGCGCGGGAAGCAGCGACGGTGTTCGTCGACCGCCTGCGGGACGACATTCTGCCGGGGCGGCCCGGCGACCCGGCCCATTCGTACACCGGCATGATGCTCGAGAACGTCCGCACCATCGTCACCGCGTTGGGCGGCTCGGCCGATGCGCTGAAGGCGGTGGACCCGGCGCCGGTGGCGGGCCATCACGCGCGCTACCGGTAGGCCGGCGCACCGGCCTCCGGAGGCGGGCCGGAACTTGCAGGCCGCTGCCATCCCTGTCTCAATGGCACCGTGTACGGGAAGGGAGGGCCGCGCCGGGTGGCGCGGGCGCCCTTCCGATCGATGTTTTCGATCGATAATGGACGGAATCCGATGATCGACATGGCGAGGATCGACATGGACTGTCCCGTCATCGACGTGGTGGGGCCGGACCGGGAGAAGGCCCGTTGTCCGCGGGCCTGCCGGCCGGCCCTCTTCGCGCATGCGGAGATGTCAGCCGACTCCAGGCGCCGGGTTCCGCCGGCGAATCCCGGGCGCCTGTACAATCCGGTTCGTCTGGCTCAGCGGGTTCAGTGACTTCGGACAAGCACACCGACAGGGTCCACCGCGTCCACGGCAGGCTCCACGGGCCCCGGCCTGTCGGCGCCCGGGAGTGGAGCGAGCACGGCCAACCCTTGGTCGAACTCACGGACGTGTCCAGCGGCTACCGGCACACCCTGGGCATCGCCCATGTCAATCTGAAGCTCTGGCCGGCCCAGTTCCTGGCCGTGGTGGGGCCCAATGGCGGCGGCAAGACGACCTTGCTGCGCACCATCCTGGGCCATGTCCGGCCCGTGGAAGGGCGGATTACGGTCCACGGCGGTTCGTCCCTGGGACCTGCCGGGTACGTGCCGCAACTGGAGCAGATCGACCTGAGCTTTCCCATCACGGTGGAGGAAGTGGTGCTGCTGGGCCTGTCGCGGCACCGCCGGTGGTTTCGCCGCACCGCTCCGGAGGAGCGCGACCGCGCCCACGAGATCATGGAGCGTCTCAACCTGCTGGAGATGAGGAACCGCCAGATCCGGGAGCTGTCGGGAGGCCAGCAGCAGGGCGCGTTCATCGCCCGGGCGCTGCTGGGGGAGCCGGAACTGATCCTGCTCGACGAGCCCACGTCCGGGCTGGATATCCGCTCCCGCGACGAAGTGATCCACTTCCTGCACGAGATCAACCACTCGGGCGTCGCCATCCTCATCACCAGCCACGACCTCAACTGGGTGGCCGCGCACCTGCCGTGGGTGGTGTGCCTGAACCGCCGCGTGATCGCCGAGGGCGAACCCCAGGAGGTCTTCACCACCCAGGTGCTGGGGGAGACCTACAAGGGGGAGATGGTGGTGTTCCAGCACGGCGACATGATCATGGTCGGCGAACGGCCCCACTCGCCCAACGGCGGATGATGCCTGACTTGACGGGTCTCCAGGAGCCCTTTGCCTACGAGTTCTTCCGCAACGGCATGATCGCCGCGGTCATCGTCGGCGCGGTGTGCGGCTACGTCGGCGTCTACGTGGTGCTCCGGCGCATGAGCTATATCGGCCACGGGCTGGCCCACGCCCTTTTCGGCGGCGCGGTGCTGAGCACCGTGGTGGGCGTCCATTTCTTCATTGGCGCGGGCGTCTGGGCGCTGGTGAGCGCGGTGCTGATCCACCTCATCAGCCACCGCCGGCTGGTGGGCGCCGATGCCGCCATCGGAGTGGTGACCACGGCGAGCTTCGCTCTGGGGGTGGCGGTGGTTTCCAGCTACCGGAAATTCACCCTGGACTTCGAGGCCGCGCTTTTCGGCAACCTGCTGGGCATCACCCCCCTGGACCTCCGGATCATCGCGGCCACCGCCGCCGTGGTGGTGCTGGTCATGATCGTCATCCGCCATTCGCTCCTGTTCTCGACCTTCGATCCCGAGGTGGCGCCGGTGTACGGCATTTCCACCAGCCGCACCGAACTGATCTTCATCCTGGTGCTGGCCGTCACCATCGTGGCTTCCACCCGCATCCTCGGCGTCACCCTGGTGTCCGCCGCCGTGGTGATCCCACCGGTCATCGGCCGCTACCTGACCCAGCGGTTCCGGACCCTGTTGGTCATCACCCCGATCATCGGCGCCCTGTGCGCGGCCTCCGGCATGTATTTGAGCTACTTCATCGACATCTCGTCCGGTGCCATGATCGTCCTCACCTTCGCACTGGTGTTCTTCGTGGTGGGAGGCCGCCGCTGGCTTCGGCGAAACCGGTAGCCGAACGGGAAACCGGCGCCTGCACTCGGCGGTCGATCATGCTTTAATGAAAGAAGGGACAAGAGATGCTCCGCAGAGGTGGCTGAACTTCATGGACGAGTCGGGAAACAGGACGAGCCTTGCGGCCCGGGTGGTGCGTGCGGCCCGGGTGGGATGTGGAGCCATGATGGCTGTCGCACTGTGGGCAGTCTTGGCAGGCTGGTCCGTTGCGGCCGCGGCGGAGAGTCCCGGCGGGCTCCGCGACCTGGTCTCGCGCTACCTCACGGCGGTGTACGCCAACGACTACGCCGAGGCCTATCAATACCTCTCGCGACCGGACCGCGCGGCCAAGAGCGAGACGGCGTATCTGAGAGAGAACCCCTCCTTCACCGGCGCGGCCGCGGAACTGGTCCGGGCGCTGGCCGAACGCATCGTGGTGGGGCCGCCGTCTTCCGAGGTTCGCGGCGACAGCGCCACGGTCCGTTTCACCGTAACCCTTCCCGACGCCAACTCCGAGGCGTTGTCGGAACTCTTCGCCGGTTTCGACAACGACGCGCTGAACCGGCTGACGCCGGCACAGCGCCGGCACATCCTCGATTCCCTCTATACCATGAGCCGCACCGGCCGCCTTCCCGTCATCCGCGGGGAAGAGTCGCTGGAACTGCTCCGGGAGGACGGCCGCTGGACCATTTTCCGCAACTGGAGCAACGCCATCCGGGTCCACTTCCACGCCGAGGTCAAGGAGGGCCTGCCCTGGGCCTTCGAGCCAGTGGCGAAACTGGTGCTGGCACAGCCGGGGGAGACCCTGCACGCCTCCTACCGCGTCCGGAATCTCTCCGACCGAACCGTGAGCGCCAAGGCGCGCCACCTGGATACACCCAAGGAGGCGGCCGCCAAGTATCTCGAAATCATACAGTGTTTCTGCTTTGTCCAGCAGACCCTGGAACCCGGCCAGGAGAGGGAGCTTCCCCTGGTGTTTCGGGTCGACTGGGACGTCCCCCGCGAGCACGACGCGTTCCACGTCACCTACCAGTTCTTTCCGAGCGACAAGTTTCCCGATGATGCCGGCCAGGACCGCGCCCCGCGCGAGGCGGTCCTTGAGATTCGGGTCAAGGACCACCGGAACGCCATCGACGATTTCCGGAGTCTGGGGTTGCGCTTCGGCAAGCTGCGGCTGGCCCCCGACGCCCGCCTCGGCTCCGCCGATCCCGGCTGGCTGGAACTGGCGCCGCAACTCGACCGCATGGACCTGACCCGCTACAAGGACGGGACGGCGGCGGCAACGGTGTACCGGGGCAGCCTCGCGGCCCGGCGCTTTGCCGCGGTGGATCTGCGGATCGACGCCATCCACGGGATTCTCCGCAGCACCGGCGGGCGCGGCGCGGTCAAGAACGCCGTGCGCCCCATCCGCCTGGACTTCGAACTCAAGCCCGGAGCCACCACGGTGGTGGTCCTGGATCTGGAGCTGCTCGACTTGAGCGACCACCCCGGCCGCGGCTACGAACTGCTCCTGAAGGGTTACGAGCTGTATGAAAATGACACTCTGCTCCGGAAGATTCCGCCGGGTTAGCGCGATCCCTCCCGGCCAGGACGCCGCACCGGAGAGTGCGTGCGGAGCCGGCAGGGGGTGCGGCACGAGGTGTGCGGCATGACGCAAGGGCGCTTCGCGATCCAGGTCACCGTCGGATCGGTGCTGTTCCTCGCCCTCATCGGCTTGGTCATCCACCAGCTCCGCGCACCCGCGGCCTCGCCGCGGCGGCCCGCCCTGGAGCAGCTCCAGCGGTACGGGCCGGCACCGGACTTCTCGCTGGTGGAACGAAGCGGACGGCCCGTGTCCACCGGCGACCTCAGGGGGCGGGTCTGGATCGCGGACTTCATCTACACCAAGTGTCAGGACTCCTGTCCGCTTCAAAGCCGCACCATGGCCGCGCTTCAGGCCGAGTTCCTGGACTACCGGGATCTGCGCCTGGTCTCCATCACCGTGGATCCGCTCACGGATTCCACCGCCCTGCTGTCACAATACGCCGACCGCTACGGCGCCGACACCGAACGCTGGCTGTTCCTCACCGGCGAGGTCCGGGACATCCGGCGTATCGTGCAGGACGGCTTTCGCCTGAGCGCCGCCCCGGTGGACGGCCAGACCCTTGATCCCGTGCTGTTCCACAGCGCCCGCTTCGTGCTCGTGGACCGGGACGGCGAGATCCGCGGCTATTACGACAGCACCGACCCGCAGGCGTTGGACCGCCTGCGGGAGAACGCCCGACGCCTGTTGGCGGACAAGCCCCGGGAGCCGGCGCCGCAGAACAGTGTCGTGGGGCAGAGGGGGCAGCGAGCTGCCGGAGCGCCCGCGGGCGCCCAATCGTTGAAGATCCTCTTGTCCGAACCGGGAACCACCGGGGAGAGAAGGAGATCCGACGATGTATCCTGAAACCGCGCTCGTCCTGGCGATCCTCTGGTGTGGCACCTGCGGCATTGTGGCGTGGTGCATTGACCGGTCGGGCAAGGCCGTGGCGATGGGGATCATCGGCGGGCCGGTCGGCTTGTGGCTGGTGCTGCTGATGGTTCGCGGCGCGGAACTCGTCAAGGAGAAGCTGCGCGAACCCGAAACCGGACTGACCGAGACCTGGCCGACCAGGAGCGGACCGGACAACCTTGAGTGGGGCTGAACGCCTTCCCGGTCCGGGGACCCCTGCCCATGACCAGCGGTGGCGGAGCGGAATCCGGGTCCAACAATGGATCGCGGCGGAAAATTGCCGGCATCCTGGACGAGAATCCGGACATCCGCCCCCGCCGGCCGCATCCTGAAGCGTCCCGCGGCACACACTTCCGGGGTCGCGCTGTTGTCCTGGAATTCCGGAGTCTGATAGATTTGGCGCGAACGTGACCAGCGGCGGGGCGCCGGACCGACCGAGGAGAGACCATGGCCAAGGCAAACAAGAAGAAGGCGGGGCGCGGACCAAGGCAGCAGGCGCCGCCGGCTCCGCCAGGTCCGGACTGGGTGGTTCTGGCCTTGGCCGTGGTGGGGCTGGTGCTGGCGGGGTATCTGACCGCCACCGCGTGGTCGGGCGAGAAGGCCGCCTTTTGCGAGGCGGGCGCCGACTGCGACATCGTTCTGCACAGCCGCTGGTCGGTGCTGCTGGGCCTGCCGACATCCCTCTGGGGTTTCTTCGTCTATGCAGTGCTGGCGGCCGCGGCCTTCAGCAAGCGCCGGAGCCGGCGCTGGAAGCTCACCGTCGCGGTTTCGCTCTTCGGCGTCGGCTACAGCGTCTATCTCACGGCCATTTCCCTGTTTCGGCTGGAGGCGGCCTGCCCGTACTGCCTGACCTCCCTGGGGCTGCTTGCGGCCATCCTGGCGGTCACCCTGTTCCGGATACCGCAGGTGAGCCGGCGGCTGGCATGGCAGCCCTGGCTGGGCTCGAGCGTCGCGGCCACCGCGGTGGCAGTGGTGGCGCTGCATCTGGTCTTCTATTCGGGCACCACCGTGGTGGCCTCGGACAAGGAGGATCCCTGGATACGAGAGCTGGCCCTTCACCTGGAGAAGAGCGGCGTCAAGATGTACGGGGCGTTCTGGTGTCCCGCCTGCGAGAACCAGAAGGAACTGTTCGGGGCCTCCGCCCACCGCATCCCTTACATCGAATGCAGCCCCGCCGGCCGCAACGGCCCCACCGCCAACAAGTGTCTGGCGGCCGGGGTCCGTTCCTATCCCACATGGTTGATAAAGGGCCGCCGGCACACCGGCGTGCTGACACCGGCGGCACTGGCGGAACACGCCGGCTTTGCCGGCGTCCAGGACACGCGCGGCTGATGCGCCGCTCCGTCATCGGCCTGCCGCGCTGCGGCTCATGGCGGCGACCCCGGCCTGGAGCAACTCCGGCGGCTCTCTGCAGGCAGGGTCACCGCGACATGCGGGTATTGTACCAGGGGCTTCCGGGCTGGATCGAAAAAGGCTGACCCATGACCGGCGGGTACCCTGCGGGACTCGCCGCCCGGGGCCGGCAGGCGGACGATGGCCGCCGCCACGCCTGGATTCCCGCCAGCGCACGGCGGCGGCGCAGGTTCGCAAGGCTGTCTTTACCGGACTTGTGTGCGGTCGGCTCCCGTGTCGAGAATCATTACCCTGACCACCGATTTCGGCTACCGGGACCCCTTCGTCGGGATCATGAAGGGAGTGATCGGCTCCATCGACCCCGGTGCCGCCGTCATCGATCTGACCCACGGCGTGGCGCCCCAGGATGTCACCGGCGGCGCGCTGGCGCTGGCGGCCGCCGTGGATTTCTTCCCAGCGGGCACCATCCACGTGGCGGTGGTGGATCCGGGGGTGGGAAGCGCCCGGCCCCCCATCCTCGTGGAAACCGACCGCGCCTGCTACGTCGGCCCGGACAACGGACTCGTGAGCCTGGCGGCGGACCGGCAGGAGTTGCGCCGCGTCATCCACCTCACCCGTTCCGAATATCACCTGCACCCCTCCAGCAACACGTTCCACGGCCGGGACATCTTCGCCCCGGTGGCCGCCCACCTCGCCGCCGGGGTTCCCCCCGAGAAGCTCGGCGAGGCCGTCAAGGACTTGAAGACCCTGGCCCTGCCAACCCCGGAACGGCGCGGCGGCAACCGCCTGCTCGGCGAGGTGATCCATGTGGACGGCTTCGGCAATCTCGCCACCAACATCCGGCGCGGGGACCTGGACGGGTTCGACCCGCGGCACATGACGGTCCGTATCGGCGACACCCTGGTGCGCGGCATTTCGACCCACTACGCCGACGCCGGAGCCGGCAACTATCTCGCCCTGATCAACAGCTGGGATCGGCTCGAGATATCCCGCTGCAACGGCAACGCCCAGGCCGGCCTCGGTGCCGGGGTCGGCACGCGCGTGCTGCTGGACAGGACGCCATGGCCGCGAGTACGCGGGCGTCGAACATCCGCGCCGGCTTGATGAGTGCCGCGGTACGAAGGGCCTGCGCGGTATGGTATCCTTGCCGACCGGCAGCGCGGGCTTGCCAAGTAGTCCCCCGTCGGTGCACGTCCACCGTTTTCGGTCCGGCATTCTCCAACGGGCGCCGGCGGCAAGGCTGCGGAGGTGGCGATGGCAGACGGCAGGCTGAGCTGGGATCAGTACTTCATGACCATCACGCGGCAAGTGGCGGAGCGCTCCACCTGCACCCGCGCCAAGGTCGGCGCCACCATCGTCCGGGACCGGAGCATCCTGGCCACGGGCTACAACGGCTCACCCGCGGGCATGCCCCACTGCACGGAGGTGGGCTGCCTCATCTACGAATCCAGGAACCCGGACGGGGCCATCGAGCAGAACTGCTTCCGCACCATTCACGCGGAGATCAACGCCATCGCCCAGGCCGCCAAGAACGGCGCCAGCATCCAGGGCGCCTCCATCTACATCACCCACACCCCGTGCATTCACTGTCTCAAGGTTCTGGTGAACACCGGGATCGGCGACATCTACTACGAGAAGCCCTACAAGCTCGATACCGTATCGGACATCCTGGAGCACACGGGCGTCAGGCTGCACGCGGTCGCCATGCCGTGAGGAGTCCCCGGGCCGGCCCCGGCTCGGTCTCCGCTGCCGCGGCAATGAAGGGCCGGGGGGAGGCCAGTGCGCGGGTGCGGCGGACACCGGGATCGTGCCTGGTTGAAAAGAAAGAGGCAGGGGCCGCGCTGGCGATCCCTGCCTCTTCCGGTGTCGCGGAACCGCGCGTGCGCATGCGCGGCGATTGGCCTCAAACCTTGCCCGCGAGGATGAAGGCGATGATCAGGGCATAGATGCCCAGCGCCTCGATGAGGGCCAGGGACAGGATCAACGGAGTGAAGATCTTGTCGGCTGAGTTGGGGTTGCGGCCGATGCTTTCCATGGCCGCACCGCCCACCCGGCCCTGGGCGAGCGCGCAACCGAACGCGGCGATGGCGATGCCAAGGCCTGCGCCCAGTGCAATGATGCCCGGGACCATGTTGGTCGAGCCGCCCGCCGCAGCGTCCGCCGCAGCGGCCACTCCGGACAGGATCAGCAGGAGAAGTCCCGTGAGTACAAAGGCTGTGAACTGCTTCATCTGTTTCCTCCTTTCCGGCGCCGCGGTTCCCGGCCTGCCTCTCCTCATCATCCTCTCCACGTGCCGCCGCCGCGCTCAATGATCATGGCTCAACGCCAGGGATGCATAGATCATGCTCAACAGGGTGAACACGAAGGCCTGGATCACGGAGACCAAGGCCCCCAAAAGATAGAACAGCACCGGGATCACCACATAGGTGAGGCCGGTGAAGATCTCCACCACCAGGTGGTCGGCGAACATGTTGAAGGCCAGCCGCAAGCCCAACGTGAGCGGCCGGAACATGTGGGAGAACACCTCGATGAGGAAGAACAGCGGTGCGATCACCAGGAACGGTCCCATGAACTGCCCGAGGTAGCCGCGGCCGTGCTCGCGGATGCCGAAATAGTGATAGGCGCCGAAGGAGACGAGCCCCAGACCCAGGGTGATGTTCAGATTGCTGGTGGGGGGCGAGAAGCCCGGCACCAGCCCGATGAAGTTGGACAGCAGGATGAAGATGAAGAAGGTCCCGTAAAGGGAAAGATAGCGTCGGCCCTTCTGGCCGATGATGCTGTCGCTCAAGCCCGTCACGAATTCGATCAGCAGCTCGAAGATGTTCACCAGCGTGATGCGGTCGCTGGGGATCACCGCGTCATGGCTGTCCAGCAGGCGGCGCCGGACGCCCAGCGCCAGGCAAACCAGCAGCACCATGCTCACCAGCGAGAAGAAGAGTTGCAGGGGCAACACGCCCTGCAGCGACGCGGGCAACAGATCGTACCAAGTGAATGGATGATGTCCCATCTTGCTTGCTCAACCTTGCTTGCTTTTCAACCTTGCCTGCTCAGCATCGTATCGTAGAGTCGATCCCACAGAAATGCCAGGATCAGGCAGTTCACTCCCACGGCGAAGGACAGCGCGTCCGGCGCGACCTTGGTCAACAGCACCCACGAAGCGCCCAGCAGGAAGCCGAACTTCAGGATCAGCAGCGCCACTCCCGCGCGAATCCTTCCCTTGCTCGCGAACGGGGCCAGGAGCCGGCGGACGCCCGCCGCCAGGAGCAGGAAGTTGACGCCCATGAACAGTCCGCCCAGCAGCAGTCCGCCCGGCTCGATCCACTCCAGCGGCACCAGCGCCAAGCAGGCCAGCACCAGGAGTCCATGCCAGAGTTCCACCCGCAACACGGGCAGACCGTGAGCTTCCCAACTCATTTCCGCTCCGCCGAGAAGTGCCGCAACAGCATCACCAGGCGGTAGAAAGCGAGCGCCAAGCCAAGCAGGCCCAGCACCAGGACCATCCACGGCGAGGTGCCGAGGTACTGGTCGGCGAAGTAGCCCAGAACCAGACCGGCTCCCACCGTGGAGGGAAATTCAAAGCCCACCGCCGTGTACTTGGCGGCGCGAAAAAGAAACGGACCCCTTGAAGGGTCCCCTGGGGACGGTCCGTTCCCTCCTTCGGGTGTTCCCATCGGGTCCCGGTTAGTAGCCCATGCAGTCCAAATAGACTTCCCTGGCCGCCGGGTGCTGGGTGCAACGGATCGTCCGCTCAATATTCTCAAGGGCGTTGTTGCGCCGACGCTCTTCCTGCTGGCGGAGTTCCTCCTCCCACGACCTGCGCCACTCCATCTTGCGCCTGTTCTTCTCCTGCTGCAGCTGCTCCAAGAGCCGGACATTCTCCCGCTGCAGCCGCTCCAAGCGCCGATCCTTCTCCCTGCCTATCTCCCCAACCGTCGGGGCCGTCCACTGCTGGGTCCGCCACTGCTGCGCTGCCGGGGCTGGGTACCACTGCGGTTCTACCGGGTCCACTGGCGCTGCCGGGTCCACGGGGTCCGTATATAACTGCGCCGCCACCGGCTCAGCCAAGGCGACGCTCACCAAGGCCGCAAGAACCAAATGCCTCATCCCTCTCTCCTTTCGGTTAGCGGCCAGCCAATACTGCCTCGGAAACTCTGCCTCAGCAACTATCCAAAGTTCGCGCATCCACGGCTCTCGCTCTTGTCCAGCCTCCCTCAAGAACTTCGGGAACTCCCTTGCGTGACACCTCCGGATTCCTTTGCCCGCTGGGGAGATGTTACTAGCACGCGGCCCGCGGCCGGTCAATGTCGCGAGGCCTCTTCGCCGGCCCAGTCGGCAAATGCGGCGACGGTGGCGGCGATGTCGTCATCGCCGTGGGCCAGCGACACGAACAGCGCTTCGAAGGGCGACGGCGGCAGGTAGACGCCCCGCGCCAGCATGCCGTGAAAGAAGCGCGCGAAGCGGGCGCGGTCGCAGGTTCGGGCATGGTCCGGCGCGGCGACCCGTTGGGGTCCCAGGAAGAGCGTCAACATCGAGCCCACCCGGTTGACCGCGCCGGGAAGGCCCTCGCCAAGCACTCCCGCGAGACCCTCCGCGAGCTTTCGGCCCTTCTCCTCCAGCTCCCGGTACGCGGCCGGCTCCGTCAATTCACGAAGCGTGGCCAGCCCGGCGGAGACCGTCACCGGGTTTCCCGAAAGAGTGCCCGCCTGATAGACCGGGCCCACCGGCGCCAGCAGGCTCATGATGTCCCGGCGCCCGCCGAAGGCACCCACCGGAAGTCCGCCGCCCAGGATCTTGCCCAGGCAGGTGAGGTCCGGAGTGACGCCGTACCGCTCTTGGGCTCCGCCCCGGGCCACCCGGAATCCGGTAATCACCTCGTCGAAGATCAGCACGACCCCGTGGCGGGCGGTTCGCTCCCGCAGCGACTCCAGGAAACCGGGGGCAGGCGGAATCACGCCCATGTTGCCGCACACGGGCTCCACGATCACCGCTGCCAACTCCGCACGGTTCTCATCGATCACGCGGCTGGCCGAGGAGGCGTCGTTGAAGGCCGCGATCAGCGTCTGTCCGGTGAAGCTCTCGGGCACGCCGGCGCTTTCCGGCAACGACAGGCTGGCGACGCCCGAGCCGGCCCTGGCCAGCAGCGCGTCCACGTGGCCGTGATAGCAGCCGTCGAACTTCAACACCTTGCCGCGACCGGTGTATCCGCGCGCCAGCCGGATGGCGCTCATGGTGGCCTCGGTGCCCGAGTTCACCAGCCGCAACTGCTCGACGCCGGGGATACGCTGGCAGACCAGTTCCGCCAGATCCAACTCTTTTCGTGTCGGTGCGCCGAACCCCGTGCCCTCCACCACCGCGCCGGCGACGGCCTGCACCACCGTCCGGGGCGCATGCCCCAGGATCAGCGGACCCCAGGCACACACGTAGTCGATATAGCCGCGGCCCTCCAGATCGAAAACCCGGGAACCCTCGGCACGGGCGATGTAGAGCGGCTCCCCGCCCACGGCGTTCCATGCCCGCACCGGGCTGTTGACGCCCCCGGGAACGACCCGTCTCGAACGCTCGAAGAGGCCGGAGGATACCGGCGTCCCCTTTGTCCGTGTTCCCCCTTCCGGCATTCCCTTACCTGCCGGTCCGGTTCCGCCGCCGCACCGCGGGTTCCCGCCCCGACGACCGCCCACCCATGGACTCCCGATGCCCGTGGCGCCAGCGGGATGTCATCGATCCCCTGGATTTCATTGCGAATATTGACCGCGTCATCGTTCACCTTGCATTACCCATCAAAAAGCATTAAAAGAACCCCTTTTTTCGCCCCGGTCATAAGCTCGAAGCGTCGCAAAACCTGCCGCTGCCCTCAAGACACGCAGTGGCCTGGACGGTTTTCGTATTGCTTGAGCCCGCACCTCACAAAGTTGTCCACATCTGTGGATAACATTGTTAAC
This sequence comes from uncultured Binatia bacterium (SeqCode), assembly GCA_964291295.2. Lineage (GTDB taxonomy): Bacteria > Desulfobacterota > Binatia > UBA9968 > JAJDTQ01 > JAJDTQ01. The sequence continues at coordinate 857,383 of OZ219754.1, forward strand.
AACTTGAAGAAACAAGCACTTGGAATCCGGCAGGACGACTATGAAACCGCTTCCGCGTGAGATACAGAATCGCCTCAAGGAAACAGTCGGCTTACACAATTTCGAATCCTGGATCAAACCTCTGAGAGCCAGCGAAGTGAAGGCGGGAGCGGTCACCCTCGAGGTACCCAGCACGCTCTTCCGCAACTGGCTCAACGACAACTATATCGAGGCCATCGAGGAGGAGTTCTCGCGTCTTCACGGCCAGCGGGTCGCCATCGCGATAGCGGTCAACACGGCACACCCCGGCGACGTCAAGGCCGCACCGCGCCCGCGAACACCCCGTCAACCGGACGCATCGACCCTGATTCCGCGCTACACCTTCGAGAAGTTCGTGGTCGGTGCCAGCAACCAGTTTGCCCACGCCGCCTGTCTGGCCGTGACCGACCGGCCCGCGGACCACTACAACCCGCTCTTCATCTACGGCGGCGTGGGCCTGGGCAAGACCCATCTGGTGAATGCGGTGGGACATCGTCTGCTCACGCGCAACCCCGGGCAACAGGTCGTCTACACGACCTTCGAGTCGTTCATGAACCAACTCATCAGTTCTTTGCGCCGCGATCGCATGAACGAGTTCAAGAACCACTACCGCAGTATCGACGTCCTGATCCTGGACGACATCCAGTTCATCGCGGGCAAGGAACGCACCCAGGAGGAGTTCTTCCACACCTTCAACTCGCTGTACGAGAACCACAAGCAGATCATCCTCACGTCGGACCGATTCCCCAAGGAAATACCCAACCTGGAAGACCGGCTCCGGAATCGCTTCGAGTGGGGCCTGACCGCGGACATCCAGCCCCCCGACATCGAGACCCGCAGCGCGATCCTGTGCAAGAAAGCCGAGGAAGAAGAGATCGATCTGCCCCAGGAGGTGGCCAACTTTCTGGCCACGAACATCTACTCCAACGTCCGGGAGCTTGAGGGCTCGCTCACCCGGCTGGGCGCCTTCGCTTCCCTTACCAAAGTGAAGATCACCCTGGACCTCGCCAAGGAGGTGCTGAGCCATACCCTCAAGGACAACGAGAAACAGGTCACCGTGTACAACATCCAGAAGGCCATCTGCGACCACTTCGACATCAAGATCAGCGATCTCAAGTCAAAGCGGCGCACCAGGAATCTGGCCCTGGCGCGCCAGATGGCAATGTATCTTTGCCGGAAGTTCACTTCGACATCGTTTCCGGCCATCGGAGCCGAGTTCGGCGGGCGGGATCATTCCACCGTGATCCACGCCTCCAAGACCATCGAGAAGAAGATCAAGGATCCCGACATCAGGGCCACCGTGGACCGGCTGGTGCGCCAGCTCAAGAACTGAGAAACCCGGTGGAAATACTGTGGAAAAACCGGCACAGCCTGTGGATTTCCTGACGCTCCCAGGCCGCTCTACTCCCGTCGCTGTGAAGAACGTGCATTGCGACAATTTTCTTTCCACTCCAAAGATGCTTCAATATCCGCAGGTTGTGACGTCTATCCCGATATTCACAGCCCCTTCTGCTACTCTTGACTCCTATACTATTGGAAGAATTGACAGAGCCGTGTGATCCAGGAGGACAAATGGAGATCAAAGCCACACGGGAAGACTTCCTGAGTGCGTTGTCCCGGATTCAGGGAACGGTGGAACGACGCAACACCATGCCGATTCTGGCCAACGTCCTGATCGAGACCCATACGAACCGGATACGAGTGACGGCCACGGACCTCGAGGTGGGAGTTCGGGCGAGTCTCAACGGCGACATCGTCACCGCGGGCCGCGTTACCGTGGATGCCAGGAAGCTGTTCGAGATCGTTCGTGAACTGTCCGACGAGATGATTGAATTGCAACGGCTCGAGAATGACCGGGTGGAGATCCGCAGCGGCAAGTCGGTGTTCAGGATGGTGGGTCTCGACGCTCGGGAGTTTCCGGTGCTGGCCACGAGTCCGGAGGGCGAGCGCAGCGAATGTCCGGCCCATGTCCTGAAGGAGATGATCGACAAGACGGTCTTTTCCATCTCCACGGACGAGACCCGCTCCAACATCAACGGCGCGCTGATCCAACCCTCGGGGGAGGCCAGCGTACGGATGGTGACCACCGACGGCCACCGGTTGTCGCTGGTGCAGCGGGAGATCGGCCCGCTGGGTCTGGAGAAGGGCGTCATCATACCGCGGAAGGGGCTGACGGAGCTTCGCAAACTGCTGGAAGACGCCGGCCAGGAGTTGGTCGCGCTGGGCTTCAGCGACAACATGGTATTCGTGTGGAGCGGGGATGTGGAGATGTCGATCCGGCTGATCGACGGCGACTTCCCCGAATACGACAAGGTCATACCGAGTGACAACGAGAACGAGGCCAACGTGGTGCAGCACAGCCTGTACCGGGCTTTGCGGCGGGTGGCGCTGCTGTCCAGCGACCGTTATCGGGGTATCCGGGTGGAGTTGCAGGATGGCCGCATGTCCGTCTCGGCCAACAATCCGGAGTTGGGCGAGGCGACGGAGGAACTGGCGCTGGAATACCAGGGTCCGCAGTTGGCAATCGGCTACAATCCCAATTACCTGCTGGATATTCTCGGCGTCCTGGAGTCCGAGGACGAGATCCGGATGCTGTTCAGGGACGACGAGAGTCCGATGCTGTTGAAACGCGTTCGGGACGAAAGCCTGTTGTACGTCGTGATGCCGATGCGGATCTAGCCGGCCATGGCGGACAAAGCTCACACGGATCGAAGCCTCAAGAGCGTCGCCTGTTTCGTCATCACCGTCAGCGACACCCGCGACGAGGCCACCGACCGGAGCGGCGCCGCCATCAGACAACTCCTGGAAACGGGCGGACACGCGGTGGCGGGCTACGAAATCGTCAAGGACGAGCCGGATGACATCCATGTGTTGATCGACAAGGCGCTGGCGATGCCGGACGCGGACGTGGTGCTGCTCAACGGCGGTACCGGCGTGGCGCCGAGAGACGGTACCTTCGAGGTCGTCAGCGGCATGCTCGACAAGCGCATTGACGGTTTCGGAGAGTTGTTCCGGATTCTCAGCTACGAGGAGATCGGCTCGGCGGCCATGCTGAGCCGCGCGGTGGCGGGCACGGTGGGCTCTCGCATCGTGGTGTCGATGCCGGGGTCCCGTGGGGCCGTGGAGTTGGCCATGCGCAAGCTCCTGGTGCCGCAGTTGGGCCACATGGTGGCGCAGGTCCGAGGCCTGTGAAGGTCCGGGTCAAGCTCTTCGCCATGCTTCGGGAACGGGCGGGGACCGGCGATATCGTCCAGGAGCTTCCCGAGGGCAGCACCGTGGGCGATCTCTGGGACGAGTTGCGGCGTCGGTACGCAGGGATTGCCGCAGTCGAGTTGAAGCTTCTTCACGCCGTGAACCGGGAGTATGTCGCTCCCGGCCATCGGCTCGCGGACGGCGACGAGGTCGCCTTCATACCACCCGTAAGCGGAGGGTAACGTGTACCGGCTTGTGGACCGTCCCATCGAATTGAACGATCTGGTGGCCTTCGTGGGGGATCCCGGGGCGGGCGCCCTGGCCACGTTCATCGGAACCACCCGGGACAACAACGAAGGCCGTTCCATCGTCTCTCTGGACTACGAGGCCTACCCGGGGATGGCCGAGCAGGAGATGGCCCGGCTCGGGGAAGATGCGGCGAAGCAGTGGCACATCACGCGAATGGCCATCGTGCACCGCACCGGCAATGTGCCCATCGGCCAGGCCAGCGTCATCATCGCGGTGTCGGCGCCGCACCGGGACGACGCCTTCAAGGCCTGCCGCTACGCCATCGACGAACTCAAGAAACGCGTACCCATCTGGAAGAAGGAGATCTACCAAGGCGGGGAAGTCTGGATCGGCAGTCAGACCGGCGAGCGGTTCGCCGCCCCGCCGGACGCCTCGACAACAGTCCCGCTTTCGCGGGAATGACGGAGCGCGGCACCGGTATCCAGGCCGGGCGGAGCCCGCGGTCAGCCCTCCTCGATGCGGAGAATGGCCGACTCCGGCAACTTCTCCAGCAGTCCGGCCACCGCCTGGTCGAGATAGTCGCCGCTCTTGGACTCCACCGTCACCTTCACCTTGTAGTCCGGATTGTCCAGCACCGGATAGGAACCGAGCATGATGTCGGGAAACCGTGCCAGCAGGTCGTTCAGTGTCTCGGCGATGACGCCCTCGCCGTTGCGGATGTAGATGTTCCTGAGGTGGTAGGGCGCCTCGCGGAAGCGCTCCTTGATGGCGTTGAAGCGATCCTGCAGAATGCGCGGCACGCCGGCGAAGATGTAGACGTTGTTCATCCGCACCACCGGAGCGAACAGCGAACCGCCGCCCACGAGTTCGGCTCCGTCCGGCACCATGGCCATGCGCCGCCGTGCCGGATTGAGTTCGGCGCCGTAGCGCTGCGACAGTCGGCGTTCGAGTTGCGGGTGGATGACCGCCTCGACCCCGAAGCCATGGGCGATGCCCTCGATGGTGACATCGTCGTGGGTGGGGCCGACGCCGCCGGTGGTGAAGACGAGGTTCCACCTGGCGGAGAAACGCGCGGCCGTGCGTCCGATGAGTTCCCGGTGGTCGGGGATGACGGTGACGCGCTGCACGTCGACGCCCAGGAGCCGCAGCTCTCGACAAAGAAAGGTCGAGTTGATGTCCTGGGTCTTGCCCGACAGGACTTCGTTGCCAATGATGATGATGCCCGCGGTCTTCGACATGGCGTGGCCTCATACTATGCCATGTCGGGGCAAAGCGAAAGAACCCGAGGACCACGGGAGGAGGTCCGGATGAGATGACAGGGACAGCGCAATACCTGATCGATGTGGCCTATCCGTACTGGGAGACCGAGGCGGAGATCGCCAGGCGCTTCTTCCGCGCCAAGCCGGCGCGCGAGCGGCACATCCACTGGCTTCGGGCACAGCTCTGGAAGGAGCTGCATCCGGTGGACGGTTACTTCAGCGGCCTCCATCGGGAGCTCGCCAATCTGGTGGAGATGTTCCCGGAGGTGGATCGGACCGTGGACCGCCACCACTATCACGGGCTCCTGGAGCAGATGGTGCAGGAGTTCAACCATTATGTGCTCCAGGCGGACATCCTGGAGTACCTGCTGGGCCGAAGGATCGGCGCCGATGACACCGTCCAGTTGTCCGAGGAGAAGACCCTGGGGAATCTGCGCCGGACCTTTGTCGCCGGCTCGGCGGTGGAAAAGGCGGCGGTGCTGGTGACGGAAGGGGGCGGTGCGAGACTGTTTCGCGAGGGGCGCAAGCTCAAGGGAGGCGTGCTCGAACGCAAGATTGCCGCGGCCATGGAGGTCATCTACCAGGATGAGAAGAGCCACTACCGGGTGGCGGCGCAAGAGGCCGCCTCGGCGGTCGCCGGCCAACGCGATCTGAAGGCCATGAAGCGGGCCATCCAGCGCGTCAGCCTGCAGCGGGTGCACATGAGGAACGAGATGTTCCAGTTCCCGCTGTCGGCGGAGGGCGTCAAGCGCTGCCTGGTCAAGTTTCACAGGGAGGTCTGACCGCGGGCGGCCGCGGCGCGGGAAGGACGGCCAGCGTGCGGTGGTCCCCGGGGTGGCGCGGTGTGGTCGGGAGACCGCTGGCGGGACGCGCCGTCAGGGCCGACCCGGTGGATGGCCCTTGGGGCCGGCGCATACGCCGCGGCGCGATGAGCGGATGAAGTCCAGGAGTTCCAGGACGTCGCCGGAGGCGTCGCCAAGGGCGGCTTCCAGTTCCTTCACCGACGCGCCGAGGTTGCGCCGCTTGCGAAAGAGAAGCTGAAAGGCGTTCTTCAGGGTCCGGATCCTGGCGTCGTCGAAACCGGCCCGCCGCAACCCCACGACATTCAGCCCGCGTACCGTATGCTGCCAGTCGATGATGGAGAACGGAGGCACGTCGCGGCTCGTGGCGCTCATGCCGCGCATGATGGCGATACGCCCGACGCGGACGAACTGGTGGACCGCGCAGTTCGCGGAGAGCACCGCGCGGTCGCCCACCTCCACGTAGCCCCCCAGCACGGCGTTGTTGGTCAGGATGATGCGGTTGCCCAGCTTGCAGTTGTGGCCCACGTGGCTGTTGGCCATCAGGAAGTTGTCATCGCCGATGACGGTGGTGGTTTCGGCCGCGGTGCCCCGGTGTACCTGAACCCCCTCGCGGAACACGTTGCGGTGGCCGATGCGGAGGTAGGATCTGGCGCCCCGGTACGACAGATCCTGTGGCGCGTCGCCGAGTACCGCCCCGCTGTGCACCTCGTTGCCTTCCCCGATCTCGGTCCAGCCCATGACCACGGCGTGCGGCGACAGGTGTGTTCCCGCCCCGATCTTCACCGGCCCGTCGACCACGGCGTAAGCACCCAGTCGAGCCTCGGGATGGATTTCCGCCCGTGGATCCACCACGGCTGCAGGATGTATCGACATGGGATGATGCCCGCCCGTTTGCAGCGTCACACCGCGCTGACGGGCGCGGCATCCGGTATCATCGACGGTCGGTCTCGTCGTGCGCTTCGTCCTCAAGATCGGCGCCGGCGATCCGGTACTTGCCGTCTGCCCAGGATCCGAGATCCACGACGCGGCAACGTTCCGAACAGAAGGGCCGGTGCGGGTTGCCGGCCCATACAGTCTCGGTACGGCAAATGGGGCATCGGGTTGAGGTTGTCGGCATCATGCTCCAGGCCGTCGGAGGTGGCCCGCATGGGCGCGGCTCCGGGCATTGTGTGGCGTCCACCCCTGAGTAACAGTTCGGCGCCGGTTTTTCAAAACATGGAACAGAACAACGGTGCTTGAGAGCGGGGGAAGAGGAAGGCATACTGACTGTCGGAGCGAAGCGGGATGAGCGACCAGTTGCCGATCCTCATACTTGCCGGCGGCAACGATCGACTGGAGACGATACCCCACGGATTCACGGCCGACGACGTGTTGCGGGGCTTCAAGGGGGCGGTGAAGCTCCCGTCCGGGCGGTGTATCGCCGGCGAGCTGGTTCAGCGCATTCGCGAGAGCGGGCGGTTCAAGGAGCCCGTTCTCGTAGGCCCTCAGCGGGTCTACGACGGCTTGGTGGACTGTGAGATCCTGGACACCACCGGCGACCTGCTTGCCACCATCACGGCCTTTGCTTCGGTGCTGACCCGGCGTTATCCGGACCGGCCCGTGGCCGTGTCGGCCTGCGACATCCTGCCCACCGCCGCGGATTTCCGGGATCTTCTGGACGAATCGTATCTTCCCAACGCCAACAGCGGCCTCTGGTGGCAGTTGATCGCGGCCGAGCCCGCGGAGATGGGCGTGAGCAGCTGGAAGCCGAGTTACCGCATGCGGCCGGCCCCCGGCGAGCCGCTGCTGAACCTCTATCCGGGTCATCTGGTGATCCTCCGATCCGAGGCGGTCCGTCTCGACATCTTCAACCGGTTCCTGATGCTCGCCTACCGCTCTCGCAACCGCGGCCTCTGCGGGCGCATGATCCGCATCACGCTCCGCGCCTTGGGCCTGTGGCTGGCGGACGACGCGAGACGCATCGCCTCGTTCCGGTGGCCCGGGCGCATCGTCTCGGCTCCCTGGGGTATCTTCAGGGCTTATCGCAGATACGGCCGGGGGCGGCTCGCGGTTTCCGACCTCGCCGGCGAGTTGACCCGGCAGATCATGGTGCCGGACCGCTCTGGCCGCTTCGAGCACCCGGTGGCGATGGTGGTGACCCGGCTGCGCTCCTTTGCCAAGGACATCGACACCCGCCCCGAACTGGAGGAAGTGCTGGGCGAGGGGGAGGTGACCAGGGACGATGTACGGACGGGGTGAGGGATATTACAGGAGTGCGAGCCACTCGGTCAGAAACGCGGGCCCCTGGCGCTCGAGCCGGGGGGCGGCGCGGCCGGTGGCGGCCCGGAGTTCCGCCACCGAGATGCCGGGTGTCGTCTCGATCTCCAGCGTGTGGCCGATGAACCAGCGTTCGAGGCCGGCAGCCGTCACCTCGGCGTGAAACTGCAGCGCCAGCCCGTGCGCGCCCCAGCGAAAGGCCTGGTTCTCGCACGCTCGGGTGGCGGCCAGATGCACCCCGCCCCGGGGCAGGTGGAAGGTGTCCCCGTGCCAGTGGAGCACCGGCGTCTTGTCCGGCGCCAGGTGGCGCAGCGCCGACGCCGCGCCCGCCTCGGTCAGCGTCAGCGGCCCCCAGCCGATCTCCTTCGCCCCGGCCCGGTATACGCGGGCGCCCAGCGCCCGGGCCATGAGCTGGGCGCCCAGGCAGATGCCCAAGGTCGGCCGGCCGGCGTCCAGGCGCCGCTCCAGCAACCGGGTTTCGTCCGCCAGGAAGGGATACTGCCGGTCGTCGCCGGCGCCGATGGGCCCGCCCAGGACGATCAGAAGGTCGGCGCCGGCCACGCCGGGCCGGTCGAGCGCGTCCGAACCCGCGTCCAGGTATTCGATGCGGTAGCCGCGCCGGGTCAGCGGCTCGGCAAACGACCCCAGATCCTCGAAGGCCACGTGGCGCAGGACCACGGCGCGGCGCGCGGTGACGGCGGTGGTGGCGTGCATGAGCAGAAATACGGCGGTGAAGGAAATACGGCCGTGAACCTTCCACCGGGGGAAGGTCTGAACCACCCCGGGTTCGCCGGGGTGGAATCAATGGGGTTCACAGGTTGCGGGCCGCTCACTGTCGAGCCATCGCCCTGTTCAGACCTTCCCTAGCGCGGACAGGGATCGAGATCAACCGGCGAACGGCAGGGGGGAGATGCAGATGGAAGATCACGGCGATCCCGGACCTCTCGGGCTGTGCGGGCATCCGGTACTGCCCGCGCCCGATGGGCCGGTGGTCCTGCTCATTCTTGATGGCGTGGGGAACGGTGCGCAGGACGAGTTCGACGCGGTGGCGCGGGCGCGGACGCCGAGCCTTGACCTGCTGCGCGAGACGGGGCTGGCGGCCGCGCTCCGGGCCCACGGCACCGCGGTGGGGCTGCCCTCGGACGCCGACATCGGCAACTCCGAGGTGGGACACAACATCATGGGCGCCGGGCGGGTGTTCGACCAGGGTGCCAAGTGCGTCGACCGCGCCATCAAGACCGGAACGCTGTGGAACGGCTACTGGAAGACGCTGGTGCAAGGCCTCCGGTCCGGCGGCGGCGCCCTGCACCTCATGGGCCTGCTCTCGGACGGCAACGTCCACTCCCATGAGGCCCACCTTCACGCGCTCATCCGCCGCGCCCGCCAGGAAGGGCTGCCGCGGCTCTACGTGCACGCGCTGCTGGACGGCCGGGACGTCCCCGACCGCACCGCGCTCGTCCATATCGAACGCCTGGAAGCGCTGCTGGCCGAAGTCCGGGACCAGGACGGCCGCGACTACCGCATTGCCTCCGGCGGCGGCCGGATGGTGGTGACCATGGACCGGTACGAGGCCGACTGGAACATCGTCGCCCGGGGCTGGAGTGCCCACGTCCACGGCGAGGCCGAGGGCTTCCCCAGTGCCGCCGCCGCGGTGGAGCATTTCCGCGCCCGGGAGCCCGGTCTCAGCGACCAGGTGTTGCCGGCGTTCACCGTGCGGCAATCCGACGGCAGCCCGGTGGCCGCCATCGAGGACGGCGACGGGGTGATCTTCTTCAACTTCCGCGGCGACCGCGCCATCGAGATGTCCCGGGCCTTCGCCGAGGGCGGCGCGTTCGACCGCTTCGACCGCGGTCGGCTGCCGGCCGCGGCCTTCGCCGGCATGATGCTCTACGACGGCGACCGGGGCATCCCCGCGCACTATCTCGTGGCGCCCCCCGAGATCAGCCACACTCTCGGCGCCTGTCTGGCGGCCGCCGGGATAACCCAGTTCGCCTGCGCCGAGACCCAGAAGTTCGGGCACGTCACCTATTTCTGGAACGGCAACCGCTCGGGCAAGTTCGACGACGCACTGGAGACGTACGTGGAGATCGCCTCGGAGCAGGGCTCCTTCGAGCAACGCCCGTGGATGCGCTCGGCCGAGACCGCCGACGCGGTCAATGGGGCCATCGCCGAAGGGCGCTACCGTTTCATACGCGCCAACTTCGCCGGCGGCGACATGGTCGGCCACACCGGCAACCTGGAAGCCACCGTCACCGCCGTGGAAGCCATCGACCGGGCCGTGGGTCGGATCTTCGCGGCGGTGGCCGCGGTCCGGGGTTGCCTGGTGGTGACCGCCGACCACGGCAATGCCGAGGACATGGTGGAGCGCGACCCGCAAGGCGCGCCGCTCCGCGACCGCGGCAAGCCGGTCTTTCGCACCGCCCATTCCATCAATCCCGTGCCGTTCCTGATCCGCGACTTTTCCGGGCGCCGCCACGCGCTGGCGCCGCCCCCGGACGCGGGCCTCGGCAACCTCGCTGCCACCCTGCTCGAACTGCTGGGCTACCAGCCTCCCGCCCACTTCGCTCCGAGCCTGCTGCGGGCGCCGTCCGGCAACCCGCGCGTTGGGCCGCGTTGACTCCGGGACCGCCGCCGGCGCGGAAGGGGATCGAAGGGGACTGCCCGCGCCGCCAGCCCGGGCGCCGCGTGTTCGACCGACGGCTCGCGGCGGCTCTCCATCCGGCGCAAGGGCATTTCGCATCCTGTTGACCCTTCTTCACCACCCGGAGTAGACTGAACCAATGGCCGCGACAGGTGACAGCGCCGGTGCTGCGGCACCGGCCGCTTCCGGCGCAGGCAGGAACAGGAACCGCATCCTTCTTCTGGACAGCTATTCCCTGGCGTTTCGCGCCTTCTTCGCCCTTCCGGAAACCTTGGTGACGAGTTCCGGGCAGGTGACCAACGCGGTGTTCGGCTTCACCTCGATGCTCATCAAGCTGGAGGGCGAGGAACGTCCCGACGCGGTCATCGCCTGCATGGACAAGGGGGAACCGCAGTTCCGCCTGGACCAGTATCCGGCCTACAAGGCGGGCCGGAGCGAGACACCCCCGACCCTGCGGCAGCAGATCCCCCTGATCCGCGAGGTGCTGGAGACCCTTTGCCTGCCGGTGGTGGAGCTGGCGGGGTACGAGGCTGACGATCTCCTGGCCACGCTGGCCCGGCGCGGGCGCGAGGCCGGGCATCACGTGATCATCGTCAGCGGCGACCGGGACTGCCTGCAGCTCGTGAACGACCATGTCACCGTACTCATGACGCGCAGGGGCGTGACCGACATGATTCGCTACGACCCGGCGATGGTGGTGAAACGTTATGGCGTCGGTCCGGAGCGCTGGATCGATTTCGCCGCCCTCAAGGGCGAGCAGGCCGACAACCTTCCCGGCGTCCCCGGCGTGGGCGACAAGACGGCGGCCACGCTGCTGCGGAAGTACGGCGACATCGAGGGCATCATCGAGCATGCGGACGAGCTCACTCCGAAGCTCCGCAAGGGGATCGAGGCGTGCGCCGACCAGGTGAGGCTCAACCGCAGGCTGGGGCGATTGCTGGACGACGTGCCGCTGGAGACCGACGAGGGCCTGTTCGTGCGCCGGCCCCGGGATCCGGAGACGGTGCGCAAGCTGTTCACGTCCCTGGAGTTCAGGACGCTCTACCAGCGGCTGCTGGCACTGGCCCCTGAAACGGAGCCGCCGGAGGAGGCGGTGATCCGGCCGTCGTCCATCACCCGGTGGAGTTCCGACGCGGACTTTCCCCGGGGGGAGGCGGTGGCGGTGGCCTGGGATGGAGAGATGGCGGCGCTGTGCGTGCGCCCCGGCAAGGTGGGGGTGCTGCCGCTGGAGGAGGCGGCGGGCGCCGGCGGGGTGCTGGCGGCCGAGGGCACCGCCAAGGTGCTGTACGAGTCCAAGCCTCTGTACAGCGCCATGATCGACAAGGGCGCCGGATTGCGGGGCGTGCGCTGCGATCTCAAGGTCGCGGCCTACCTGCTGGACCCGGGCGCCAGCGGCGGCTACGCGCTCAAGGACCTCGTGCGCCGCTACCTGAACGCCGAGCTCGCCGGCGATGGGGCGAACGGCGCGGCGCCGAACGACAAGACACCGGGTGGGCGGACGGGTTCGGGCACCGCCGCGGCGTGCGGTCCGGACGGCGAAACGGCCGAGGCCCCGGCGGGCGCACTCCAGGGAGACCTGCTGGCCGCCGGCGGCGGGGAACGGGAGCGGGCGCTGCGCCGGCTGGCCGCCGAGGCGGCGGCGGTGCAGGCCTTGGCGCCGGTCCTGGAGGCGGGACTCCGGGAGGCCGGGGTCCGGGAGCTGGCGCAGGCGCTGGAGTTCCCGCTCACCGAAGTGCTGGCGCGCATGGAGCATGCCGGCATTCTGGTGGACGCCGACTATCTCGACGGCCTCAACCGGGAGCTGGGGGAGCGCATGAACTCGCTCCACGCCAAGGTTCAGGAGCACGCCGGCGAGACTTTCAACGTGAACTCCCACCCGCAGTTGTCTCGCATTCTGTTCGAGAAGCTCGGGCTGCCCAAGACCCGGAAGATCAAGACCGGCTACTCCACCGACGCCTCGGAGCTGGGCAAGCTGGCTGGCCGCCATCCCGTCATCGACACGCTCCTGGAGTACCGCGAGGTGGCCAAGCTCAGGACCGGCTTCACCGATTCCCTGCTGGCCTTGGTCAATCCGGCGACCGGTCGCATCCACACCACCTACGAGCAGGCGGCCGCCGCCACCGGCCGGCTGTCGTCGTCGGCGCCGAATCTTCAGAACATCCCCATCCGGGCGGACCTGGGACGGCAGATACGGCGTGCGTTCGTGGCCCCGCCCGGCAGCGTGCTGGTTTCCGCGGACTATTCGCAGATCGAGTTGCGCGTGCTCGCCCACCTGTCCGGGGACGGGAGTCTGCTCTCGGCCTTCGCCCAGGGGCACGACTTTCACGCCGCCACCGCCGCCAAGGTTTTCGGCGTGGACTTGGGCGATGTCACCTCGGAGATGCGCAGCCGCGTCAAGCAGTTCTCCTACGGCATCGCCTACGGCATGTCGGCGTTCGGGGTCTCCCAGCGGCTGGGCATCGAGGTGGGCGAGGCGCGGGCGTTCATCGACGCCTACTACGCCCAGTTCCCGGCGGTGAAGGCGTTCCTGGACTCGCAGGTGGAGAAGGCCCGGATGGACGGCTTCACCACCACCCTGTTCGGCCGCCGCCGCTATCTGCCGGAGCTTCAGTCCGCCAACCACCGCCTGCGGGCGGTGGGCGAGCGCATGGCCCTGAACGCGCCGATCCAGGGCACTGCCGCCGACATCATGAAACGGGCGATGATCGCGGTGGACCGTGCGCTGCTGGAGGAAACGGTGGCGCGCATGCTGCTCACGGTCCACGACGAACTGGTGTTCGAGGTGCCCTGCGCCTCGCTGGACCGGGCCACGAGCCTGATCAGGGAGTGCATGGAAGGAGCCGCCGCGCTGCGCTGCGGCCTGGTGGTGGATCTCCACACCGGGGACAACTGGGCGGACGCGCATGCTTAGGAACGTGGTCATACGGGAGGTGACATGACCTGGATACAGGAATTCCCAACCCTGGACGAAGCCTCGCTGCGCGTCCTCAAGAAGGCGTTCGACTCGGGGTACCGGTCGTTCTCCAGGAGCTACGGCGACGCCATCGAGGGTTTCTTCGATCCGCTGCTCTTCTTTCTGGTGTGGTTCGAGCGCTTCCTGCTGGCCACCCCCTGGTGGCTGATGATCATCGTGGTGGCTTCGGTGTGCTATGTGGCCGGCCGCAGCCTGAAGCTCTCCATCACGGTGGCGGTTGCGCTCTTCCTCATCGGCTACTTCGGCATGTGGGAGGACACCATGCGGACCCTGGCGATCATCTTCGTCTCCACGATGATCGCCATCGCCATCGGCATTCCGGTAGGGATCTGGATGTCCCGTTCCGACCGCGTGCAGGCGGTGATCACGCCGGTGCTGGACGTCATGCAGACCATGCCCATCTTCGTCTACCTGATTCCGGTGGTGATGCTCTTCGGACTCGGCAAGATCCCCGGACTCATCGCGGTGGTGATCTATGCCGTGCCGCCGGTGATCCGGCTCACCAATCTGGGGATTCGGCTGGTGGACAAGGAGGTGCTGGAGGCCGCTGACGCCTTCGGCACGGACACCTGGCGGCGGCTGTTCGACATCCAGATGCCGCTGGCGCTGCCCAACATCATGGCGGGCGTGAACCAGACCATCATGATGGCGCTCTCCATGGTGGTGATCGCCTCCATGATCGGCGTCAAGGGCCTGGGGCAGCCGGTGCTTCAGGCGGTGACCAACCAGTACTTTGCGCTGGGCCTTTTCAACGGCGCCGCGGTGGTGGCGCTGGCCATCGTGTTCGACCGCATCACCCAGAGCTACGGCAGGCGCATACAAAGCAACAGGCAGACATCATGAATATGGCAAATGCTTCGAATATCGAAATCCGGTCCCTGTACAAGGTGTTCGGCAACGCTCCCGCGTCGGTGATGCCCCTGGTGCGGGACGGCATGGACAAGAAGGAGTTGCTGGATACCCACGGCCACGTGCTGGGGCTGCGGGACATCAATCTGAAGGTCAAGCCGGGCAGCATCCAGGTGGTGATGGGACTCAGCGGCTGCGGCAAGTCCACGCTGGTGCGGCACATCAATCGGCTTATCGACCCCACCGAGGGGACCGTGCGGGTGGATGGCCAGGACGTGCTCGGCCTGGACCAGGCCGCGCTTCAGCACCTGCGGCGGCACAAGGTCAGCATGGTGTTTCAGCGCTTTGCGCTGTTTCCCCACCGGACCATCCTGGAGAACGTCCGGTACGGGCTGCTGATGCAGGGCCTGGCCCGGACCGAGTGCGACAGCCGGGCGGAGCGGTGGATCGAGCGGGTCGGGCTCTCGGGCTACGAAGGGTCCTATCCGCACCATCTCTCCGGCGGCATGCAGCAGCGCGTGGGCCTCGCCCGGGCGCTGGCCACCGACGCCGAGATCCTGCTGATGGACGAGGCCTTCAGCGCCCTGGATCCGCTGATTCGCACCGACATGCAGACCCTGCTGCTGGAGCTGCAGCGGGAGTTGAACCGCACCATCCTGTTCGTTACCCACGACCTCGAGGAGGCCATCACCCTGGGCGACAGCATTGCGATCCTGCGCGACGGCGAGGTGGTGCAGAACGGCGATTCCCAGGAGATCGTGCTGAAGCCCAGCGACGATTACATTTCCAACTTCACCCGGAACATCAACCGTGGCCGTGTGATCCGGGTCGGTTCGATCATGGAGCCCACGCAAACCCGGGCGCAGGGAAAGGGCGGCAAGGACTACTCCGTTCCTTCGGAGATGCTGTTGGAGGAGGCGCTGCCCCGGGTGGTGGCGTCGCCCGACGACAAGGCCGCGGTGGTGGACGTGAAGGGCAAGACCGTGGGCGCCATCTCGGTGGGCCGCATGGTCCACGCCTTGGCCGGCGACCGGCTGACGGGGGCGGCGTAGCGCCTGATTCAGGGTCGAAGGGGTGAGGGTGCGACGGTAAGACTCCGCATGGGGTCGAGACCGGGCTGCCTGCACACCGCCACCGCTTGAAACGTCGGCGCCACAAGGGAATGGAGCGGTCGCGGCGATTGAGCGAGGCGACCGGGCCGCGATTTTCGAGCGCGTTCCGCGTTGTGGTTCGAGGGTCAAGGTAACAGAAGTAGCCGAGGCTTTGCCCGGGTCCGCGTCACGAACTCGTCGGTGTCGGCTGGGTCGGTGGGGTGAAAGTCTGCCGGCTCGCCTCGACGAAGGCCGCGAACGAGCTCGATGGACCCAAGGCGTTCGGTTTGAAATGACAAGATGGTTTGGATAAGCTGGCTTGCGGACAGGAGGACTTGCGATGAGTATCGAATGAACCGGCGGTGATGGCATTGATGAACTGCAGGGCGGTATTGGCGACGATACGCTGGATGGCCCCGGTGGCGACGACACGCTGTATGGCGGTTCGGGCAACGACAGTCTGTTCGGCGGCCAAGGCGACGACACGCTGAGGGGCGGCAGGGGTGGGGACACGCTGTATGGCGGCCTGGGGGCGGACACCTTCGCATTCGCGGTGGGGGACGGCGCCGACAAGATCGTCGCTTTCGAGGCCGGCGACACGATCGAGATTGCCGGGGTGTCTGGCGGTTTCCCTGCGCTGGTGATCGGCCGATACCTTCGTGTTCCACGAGGGTGATGGGCAGGACAAGATCAAGAATTTCGGCTGCGGGTCTGGTAGAAGTGGCGAGCGCCCTTCCACTTACGAAGATTACGTTGCGGCCGAGAAGAAGGCCTTGGCCAATGGGTGGACGGATATCATCCAGCTTCACCTCAACGCTACGGCCGACGACACCTCGGACCAAGCTGCTTTCGAGTCGCTGAATATCCGTCAGGACGGCGACCATACCGTCATCGGCTACGGCGATTCGGGAGATACCATCACACTGTTCGATACCAAGATGGACTCCCTGAGCATGGACGACTTCAAGTTCGTTTTCATCGCCCAGGAGCCTGCGCCACAGAAAGTTTTCATGGGACAGAGATCCACCAGAGTCCCACTTGGCGCCCAATTCATGTCCAATTCATGTCCAATAATGGGACAAGGCTACACGTTTCTGGCATTTTGGACGAAAATCTGGTCATGCGCTCCCACCGGTCACATCCCGAAGCGTCCTGCGGCGCAGGCTCCCAGGGTCGCTTCTGAAGGCGGGAGGGAAGTTCGAGAATGAAAAGGAGGAGGACATTGATGTACAGGATGATGTACGGGAATGTGGCGACGGTCTTGTGCGCGGTGGTGCTGGCCATGGGTCTTGCGGCATGCGGCGGCAGCAGCAACAACCGGACCCCGGACACTCCTACCCCCCCCCCCCCCCCGCTGACGGAAGTTGAGACGATCCTGAAGGAGGCTCGGACGGCGGCCATGACGGCATCCGGCAAGGCCATGACGGCGTCAGACAACGCCGGGACGTCGGCCGATGAGGCGGAAACGGCGACCATGGGTCTGGTGTTCCACCCTGTTCCCAAGAGGGAGATAACGGCGAAGAGCTACGCGGAGGAGGCCCGGACCGCGGCCAACATGGCGAAGGCCGAGTACGACAAGGCCAAGATGGAGTCGGACAAGGCCGCGGCCACGAGCGACGTGCGTGCGGCCGCCAAGGCCAAAGTCGCAGCCGAGGCGGCTCAGGCGAAGGCCGAGGCTCAGGCGGCGACAGCCGCCGAAAAGGCGAAGATGGCGAAGGAAGCTGCGGCCAGGGAGGTCCGGCATGTCGAGGGAATGACCTACGAGTACGGCGGCACGCGCATCACCGCCGATGCCCCCAAGGTCACCGTCAAGACCGGGGGCAAGACGGTGGAGAGCGGCAAGGCCGGGGACATCTCAGACGATTCAACTCGTTATTCAAAGGCCCCCGTCGCCTACGTGGCGGCAACGGATACCAAGCCGGAGGTGGCTGCCCGGACGGGATTCTATGGTCGCCTAATCAAGATCGGTTCCTACACCGACTCGGAGCAGGTCGGTTCCAGCATCGACTCGGAGGAGCTGGGTTCCACCACCGAATCGGAGCAGTTCCGTCTCTGGCTGGTGGACAAATATATCACCAACACCAAGGCGGTGAAGGCCTACCGCAAGGACAGCGGCACTAACGGCGCCGAGTTCACGGCCCCGGTCACGGCAGAAAATCCGTTCGGCTCGCGCACCGTTGACAGCAAGACCTACAAGATCATGCGGGCGGAGGGGGAGTTCTATCGTGTCGACACCGAGGAGCATACGAAATTCGACAAGACGAATGCCAATGACTGGATCAATGTGACGCACACGGACGCGAACGCGGGCGTGGGGGTCTACTACTACACGGATAGCAGCGGGAAAAAGGTCTATCTTCTGAGCACCGGAGCCGAGGGTGCCACGGGACTCAAGTACCGTCCGTTGCTCGTCTACGATGTGCCGGATTTCCCGGAGGCGAAGCCCTACGAGCACATGAACTTCGGCATGTGGACCAAGAAGTCAAATCGGACCCACCTTGGCATCGCATTCGTCCAGGCGCTGCCGGGCAAGGGGCCGACCCCGACCGCCAACATGCCAAGCTTCGGCACCGCCACCTACGAGGGCCATGCATATTATCAAATCCGCGCCAAGAACAACGCTCGAACCGTCGGCGGTTTTGCTGGAAACGCAACTACAACGGTGGATTTCGAGGAAAGCACCATCAAGACGGAAATGCACATAGTGTCTATCTATCCGAATAGGGCCAAACTTGTCCACGGACATCTCATCCCTTTCGCCACACTCCACGGCACCATCGACGGGAACCGGTTCTCGGGCAGTAAAGTGACCAATGTCAACACCGTGAACGCCGTTCCCGGCGGATTCGCAAATACCGTCGAACAACTTCGTGGCATTTTGAATTTGACCCCGAGCGAAGACGGCAGCCTGTATGAGGTGAGGGAGTACAGCGGCCATTTCTTCGGACCGAACGGCGAAGAGGTGGGCGGCGTGTTCGACGTCACGTCCAAGGACAAGAAGAGCGGCGAGTTTCGCGGCTCCTTCGGTGGCCGCAGGGAGTAACAGGCCGCCGTCATCGGCAGTGGTTCACCGAGCGGGGCGCCCGATCCATCTCCGGGTCGGGCGCCCTTTTCTTTTCTCGAACGCTGACGGGGGGCCGCGATGCGGGGCGGCGGTGAGCAGGCGCGGTGCCGGGCGATGCTGCGCACGGAGGGCGGAGCCTCCGGCAGCGGCGGCGGTTCGGCCCGGTAGCCCATCGCTCGCGCGGCTGCGGCCAGGCGGTTCTCCGCATGGTCGAGGACGAAGCCGAGGTACCCGAGTTTCTCCGGCGACAGGAAGCGCTCGCGCGGCGTCGTATTGCACGCCGCATGTTTCCACGAGAGCCCTGCGGGCGACTATCCCGGAGTTCCGCCTGCCGCGTCATCACTGACAGCACCGGCAAGGTCCGGTTGGCGTTGCCAAGGGTTCCGCTCAGCGAGTCGAACCGACCCGCACATCGGCGCGGTCGATCTCGGCGCTGCGCATCGAACCGAAGAAGCGCACAAGTTGGCGGTGGATCAGATGGGCGTTGGCCTTCTTCGTGGACGGCTTCCAGCGCCGTCCGTCCCGAGGAAACAGACAACGGCGGTTCTGAATGGACAACGCGCCCCACGCGCGGGACCGCAGCCACAGGCTGGGCCAAGCCCAGCCATCTGTCCACGCAACGGAAAACTCCCGACCGATGCAGGCCGGCCTGGCTCGCTTCGCCAGCAAGGGTGGTGGGGCAAGGGTTGGAGCGGGCGACCGGGCTCGAACCGGCGACGTCCAGCTTGGGAAGCTGGCATTCTACCGCTGAATTACGCCCGCTCTGAAGCTAATCCATAGGGGATGGAGAACGCGATGTCAATCCTGGGAAGTTGACGCCACCGAGTTCTGCGCGCCGTCTCCCGGGAAGAGGAAGATGATTTCGCCCTCTTTTGCCAAGCCGAACGTTTCCCGCGCGATGGTTTCGAGATAACGGTCGTCGTTGCCGATGCGGCGGATCTTCTCCCGCATCCGTTCGTTCTCCCGCTGCAGCGCCTGGGAGCGTTCCTCCAGCAACAGTCGTTCCTCGGACAACCGCCAGTAGTGCAGCAGCCCCCACTCGCCGAAAACGAGAAAGAAAAGCATCAGCGCCAACGCGCCATCAGGCCGCCGTTGACCATGTGCCGCGACAGTTTCTCCAGAAAGGCCATGGAACGATTCCATCATGGTGGATCGGTGCCACGAGTGCAACCGCCGGTCCCGCCCGCCGCGGCGGTCCTTCCCTCCCGCCGCGGTTCCCGCGAAAGCGGCATTCCGCCGGCTGCCGTGAAGGCCTTCCTGCCGGCGTAGCGGGCCCGGCGGCCCAGTTCCTGCTCGATGCGCAGGAGCTGATTGTATTTGGCAGTGCGCTCGCCGCGGCAGGGAGCGCCGGCCTTGATCTGACCGGCGCCGGCGGCCACCGCCAAGTCGGCGATGGTGGTGTCCTCGGTCTCGCCGGAGCGGTGGGAGATGATGGTGGTGTAGCCGGCGGCGCGGGCGAGCTCGATGGTTTCGAGGGTCTCGCTCAGGGTTCCGATCTGGTTGAGCTTCACCAGGATGGAGTTGGCCGCGCCGCGCCGAATCCCTTCCCGAAGCCGGTGGGGGTTGGTGACGAACAGGTCGTCGCCAACCAGCTGCACCTTTTTCCCCAGGGCGGCGGTGATCATCTCCCATCCCTCCCAGTCGTTCTCGTCCAGGGCATCCTCGATGGAGACGATGGGGTACTGGCCGACCCATTTCTCGTAGAGCGCCACAAGGCCGGCGCTGCTCAGGGTCGCACCGCCCGACTTCCTGAACACGTAGGAACCCGACTCGTGGAATTCGCTGGCGGCCACATCAAGGCCCACGGCGACCTGGGGACCGGGCCGGTAGCCCGCCTGCACGACCGCCTCCAGCAGCAATTCGATGGCCTCCTCGTTGCTGCCGAGACGCGGCGCGAACCCACCCTCGTCGCCGACGCTGGTGGCGTAGCCCTTGCCGGCCAGAACGCCCTTCAGGGTGGCGTAGATCTCCGCGCCCGCGCGCAGCGCCTCGGCAAAGGAGTCCATGCCCCAGGGGATCAGCATGAATTCCTGGATGTCGACATTGTTGTCGGAGTGGGCGCCGCCGTTGATCACGTTGAGCAGGGGCACCGGCAGGGTGCGCGCCTCCTCGCCGCCGAGGTAGCGGTACAGCGGCACGCGGTCGGCCGCGGCTTGGGCATGGGCCGCGGCCAGCGACACGCCGAGGAGGGCGTTGGCGCCCAGACGCCCCTTGTCCGGCGTCCGGTCCAGCTCGATCATGCTCCGGTCCAGCTTGCGCTGGTTGCGGGCGTCCATCCCCACCACCCGCCGCGCCAGATTGCGCCGGACGTGACCGGCGGCGCGCCGCACGCCCTTGCCCATGAAGCGGTCTCCGCCATCCCGCAGCTCCACCGCCTCGTGTGCGCCGGTGGAGGCGCCGGAAGGCACGGTGGCCCGGCCCCGGGCACCGCTGGTCAGCACCACTTCCACCTCGACGGTGGGATTGCCCCGTGAATCCAGCACTTCCCGCGCAACCACGCCCGTGATCCTCATCGCTTCCTCCGGTCCGAACCCCGTCCGTTACCCCCTCGTGTTACCCCCCTGCGGTCACCCTCTTCGTAGCAGATTTTCCGCGGCGCGCCTTCCGGAGAGCGCCTGTCGTTCCCCTTCGTGCGTTCCCGTTCATGCCGCCGGACACATCGAACGGGGTTCGACGTGACGCCGGTGGTGCGGGAGGCCCGTGCGGGGATGACGCCCGGCCGGCGGCCGTCTACAGCCGCGTCACCATCCAGGCGGGGGTGAAGCGGAGGGCAAAGGCGTTGAGGGCGGTCATGGTGTCGGTGACCAGGAGTATGCCGACGGCCATCAGGAGCAGGCCGGCGCAGACGTGAATGACCGGCAGCCAGGAGCGGATGGCGCGGGAGAGTCTGAAGAACTGGTTCAAGGCCAGGGCGCTGAGCAGGAAGGGCAGCGCCAGGCCGGCGGCGTAGGCCGACAGCAACAGCATGCCATGGTGGACCTCGGCGGCGGTGCCGGCCAGGGTCAGGATGGCGCCCAGGATCGGCCCCACGCAGGGGATCCATGCCACCGCGAACGTGAGCCCCACCAGCACGGATCCCAGGTAGCCCGCAGGTTTGCTGCGCAGGTTGACCTGGGCGTAACGCTCCAGGGTCGCGACCTTGAAGAGGCCGGTGAGGTAGATGCCCACCACCAGGATGAACAGGCCTCCGACCACCCGCACACCGTCCTGGTAGCGGATCAGCAGGCTTCCCAGCAGGCTGGCGGACGCTCCCAGGGCCACGAACGCGGCGGAAAAGCCGGACACGAAGGCCAGGGCGTTGCCCAGGATTCGGGCGTTTCCCGGGCGGCCCTGGCTCATTTCACGGGGCGATATGCCGGAAACGAAGGAGAGGTAGGACGGGATCAACGGCAGCACGCATGGGCTGAGAAAAGACAGGCCTCCGGAGGCGAAGGCGATGAGCAGGTTGACGTCGGCCATGAAGCTTCCTGGTTCCCTTACGCCACACGCGGGCGCACAACGCAACCCGCCGCCTTTACCCGCGGTCGGGAATCGTGGATACTGGCCCTTCATGCTTGAGTTCCTGAGCAAGGGCGGCCTCTTCATGGTGCCGATTCTGCTGTGCTCGGTCACGGCGCTGGCCATCTTCGTCGAGCGGTTGTTCAGCCTGAGGCGGAAGCGGGTGGTGCCGGCCGACCTGGTGCGCAGGATCGAGGCGCTGGTTGCTGACAACGACCTGCGCGCCGCGGCGGAGTTGCTGCGACGAAGCCGCGTGGCCATCGCCAGGGTGTTGGCGGCGGGGTTGCGCGCGGCGGGGCAGCGCCGCGATGTCATCAAGGACCATCTGGAGGAGGCGGGGCACCAGGAGGCGGCCGGGTTGGGGCGGTTCGTCGACACTCTCGGCGCCATCGCCGGCGTGAGCACGCTGCTGGGCCTTCTGGGCACCATTTCGGGCATGATCGAGATCTTCGCGGTGATCTCCGCCCAGAGCGTGGTCAATCCGGCGACCCTGGCCGGCGGCATATCCGAGGCGCTGATCACGACCCTGGCGGGCCTGAGCGTCGCCATTCCCACCGTCGTCATGCACCACTACCTGCTCAACAAGGCCAACGCCCTCACCCTGGAGATGGAGCGCCTCAGCACCCGCTTCATGGAGCTGCTCGGCCCCGGCGGCCTCGCCGAGTGAGATGGATTTCCGGATTCGCAGAAGCTCTGCCGGCAGGCTGCTCGACATGACGCCGGTGGTGGACACCATATTCAATCTGCTGATCTTCTTCGCCCTGTCCATGAATTTTCTGGCCAATCCCGGCATCGCCGTGGATCTGCCCGGCGCCTCGGCGCCCCGGGTGCCACCCGGGGACAACGACATCCGCATCGCCATCGCTCCATCGGGGGAAGTCCGCCTCGACGGGGCGCCGGTGACGCTGCCGGTGCTCGGGGCGAGGCTCCGCGAGATGGCGGGGCAACGCCGCCATCCGCAGGTGTTGATCCGGGCCGACCGCCGGGTCTCTCACGGAGTGGTGGTGGCGGTGATGGATGCCGCCCGGTCCGCCGGCCTGACCCGGCTTGCCATCATGACCCGGAGCGGGCCGGGGCGGGAGTAGAGGCGGCGGTAAGAAGGCCGGTGCTCAGGGCGGTTCGGCTGCCAGCGCGGGCCGCACCGGGGCTCAACACCGGGGAACCGGGAACCGTCCGGGCGCGTGCGCCGGGTCTCTACACCGGCATCAAGCCGTGTTTCTTGGCCGGGCGGGTCTCCCTTTTCCGGCGTAGCAGCGCCAGTGCGCGGGTGAGGCGGGCGCGGGTATCGGCGGGGTGGATGGCGGCTTGGGAGAACTGCCGGGACACGGCTTCGAAGGGGCCGTCGAAGCGTTGATCGAACTCGGCCCGCTTCTCCCGGCGGGTGCGTTCGGGGTCGTCGGAGGCGGCGATCTCCCGGCGGTAGAGCACGTTCACGGCGCCGTCGCCGCCCATCACCGCCAGTTCCGCTCCTGGCCACAGCCACAGTTGGTCGGCGCCCATCTCGCGCGTGCACATGGCCTGCTTGGCGCCGCCGTAACCTTTGCGCAGCACGATGGTGATCTTGGGCACGGTGGCCTCGGCGTAGGCGTAAAGCATTTTGGCGCCGTGCCGGATGATGCCCTGCGCTTCCTGCTGGCGGCCGGGGAAGAACCCGGGCACGTCCATCAGCGTGACGATGGGGATGTTGAAGGCGTCGCAGAAACGGATGAAGCGCGCGCCCTTGTCCGAGGCGTCCAC
Source organism: uncultured Binatia bacterium (SeqCode) (assembly GCA_964291295.2). Lineage (GTDB taxonomy): Bacteria > Desulfobacterota > Binatia > UBA9968 > JAJDTQ01 > JAJDTQ01. Next base: position 881,014 of record OZ219754.1, read on the forward strand.
GTCCAGGCTGCCGGCCAGGAAAAGGGGCTGGTTCGCCACGAACCCCACCGGGTAGCCGTCGAGCCGCCCGAACCCGGTCACCAGGTTGCGCGCGAACCGGCGCTTGAGTTCCAGGAATTTGCCGTCGTCCACCACCGCCCTGATCACCTTCACGATGTCGTAGGGCTTGCGTTTGTCGTCGGGGACCTGTTCCTCGATACCGTCAAGCCGCCGCTCCGGGTCGTCGCCGCTCCCCCTGCGCGGCAGCGGCGCCCTGCAGTTGTCCGGGAGGAACGCCAGCAGTTCCCGGATCTGCACCAGGCAGGTCGCGTCGTCCGCGCTCACCAAGTCCGCAACCCCGGACACCTCGGAGTGGAGGCGCGCCCCGCCCAGCTCCTCCATGGTGACCTCTTCCCCCAGCACCTCCCGGATCACCGGCGGCCCGGTGATGAACATCTGGCTGGTGTCCCGAACCATGAGGATGAAGTCGGTCAGTGCCGGCGAGTAGGAGGACACGCCGATGCACGGCCCCAAGACCGCCGATATCTGCGGGATGGCGCCGGAAGCGATGCTGTTCTCGAAGAAGATCTCGCCGATGGCGGCGGTGACGCCGAGCCCTTCCTGGATGCGCGCCCCCACCGAATCGTAGAGTCCGATGCAGGGCATTCCCAGGGACCGGGCGGTGCGGATGGTGTTGGCGATCTTGCTGGCGTGGGCGCTGCCCACCGAGCCCGCCAGCACCGTGCGGTCCTGGGCGAACAGGTACACCGGCCGGCCGTCGATGCGTGCGAAGCCGCATACCACGCCATCGGTGGGCCGGCGCCGCTCGGCCATGCCGAAATCCGTGCACTGGGTCTCGGCCAGCATGAACTCTTCGGTGAAGGTGTCCGGGTCCACGAGCCGGTGGATGCGCTCCCGGGCGGTGAGCTTGCCCTCGCCGTGCTGCTTCTCGATGGCCGCGGCGTCGCCCCGCAGAACCTGTGCCTCAAGGTCGGCCAGTCGCTGCTCCGGGCTCCTCGTGCCGGGTGTGTCCTTGTCGGGGGTCCTGGCTTCGTCGGCCATCCATGTCCCTCGAATCGCGTGATTGGGGCGCCGGCGCGGGACAGGGTCCCGGTCAGATGATTCCCATGCCCCGCAGCACCGAAAGCATGATGGCGGCGGCGATCACCGAGCCGATCTGGCCGCCGGCGTTGGCGCTCATGGCATGCATCAGCAGGTGGTTCTTCTTGTTGTAGCGCTGGCCCACGTTCTGCACCACCCGCGCGGACATGGGAAAGGCCGAGATGCCGGCAGCGCCGATGAGCGGATTGATCCTGCCCCGGCTGAGCAGGCACAGGAGCTTGCCGAAGAGCACCCCCATGACCGTGTCCAGGCCGATGGCCACGAGCCCCAGGGCCAGGACCATGAGGGTCTCGATCCTGAGGAACTGGTCCGCGGCCATGGTGCCGCCGATGGCCAGCCCCAGCAGCAGCGTCACGATGTTGGCGATCTCGTTTTCCGAGGCCAGCTTGAGCCGCTCCACCACGCCGCACTCCCGCAGCAGGTTGCCGAGCATCAACATGCCGATGAGCGGCGTCCCCAGGGGCGCGATGAGGGAGGCCACCACGGTGACGATGACGGGGAAGAGAATGCGGGTGGTCCTGGACACCGGCGCCTGCTGCACCATCCCCATGACGATCTGCTTCTCGCGGGCGGTGGTCAGCACCCGCATGATCGGCGGCTGGATCAGCGGCACCAGCGACATGTAGGAGTAGGCGGCCACCGATACCGCCCCCAGCAGGTGGGGCGCGTAGCGCGAACTCACGTAGATGGAGGTGGGGCCGTCGCAGGCGCCGATGACGCCGATGGCCACGGCGTCGAGCTTGTTGAAGCCCAGGGCCAAGGCCAGCAGGAGCGTCAGAAAGATGCCGAACTGCCCGGCCGCCCCCAGCATGATGATCCTGGGGTTGGAGAAGAGCGGCCCGAAGTCGGTCATGGCGCCGATGCCGATGAAGATCAGCACCGGAAAGATCTCGGTGCGGATGCCGAAATCGTAGAAGAAGCGGAGCGTTCCCCCTTCGCCCATGAGCTCGGCCTGGGGAATGTTCACCAGGATGGCGCCGAACCCGATGGGCACCAGCAGCAGCGGTTCGAACCCCTTGCGGATTCCCAGGTAGAGCAGCACCGCCGCGATGGCCATCATGACCACCTGGCCGAGTCCCAGGTGCGAAATGCCGTCAAGCAGCCCCAGGGCGCCGGAGAGAATCGCGGATTCCATGCGGTTCAGTTTCCGTCATGGCCGCCAGGGTGGGAGTCCAGGCGGGGTGGGGTTCCGGAAGCGGTCGAACTCACGAAGGAAAGATCTTCCTGATCAGGAGAATCAGCAGGCTCAGCAGCCACAGCACCAGCAGCGTGCCTATGCTGCCCACCAGCGCCACCGTGAGGCCGAATTCCCAAGTGCCCATTGCCAACCGTGCGGTGTGTGCGCGGACGCGCGGCTACTCGATCTCGGCGAGTTCCTCCCCCGCCTCCACCGACTGCCCGACCTCGACGTTGATCGTCTTGACCGTCCCGTTGGCCGGAGCCACCACGGGAATCTCCATCTTCATGGCCTCCATCACCACGACCACGTCGTCCTCTTCCACGGCCTGGCCGGGATTAGCCTCGATCCTCAGAATCTTGCCTACCATGGGTGCTGTGACGGAGGTTGCCAATGGATGTTCTCCTTGCCTTGAAGTTGGTTCTGAGATGTTTGCCCTGAAACCAGCCGTGGAATTTCAGCCCTGGAATATCTCCTGAGGCTCGCTCCGAGACGTCGTCTCAAGGCTCGTGCCGAGATCAGCCCCGCGCGTTGCCCTGAGGTGTTTGTCCCCGGACTCCCGGCCCCGAACAGATCCTGGCCAACTCCTGGCCCCGCGGCAGCCCGAGTCCGGATGGCCCAAGGTTTTCCCTTTATCCAGGTTTTACGGCGGCAAGTCAAACGAGACGAGACCTCGTTCCGTTCCAGCCCGGGTTCAACCGGCCGGGGGGCGCCATCGGACCCCTGCGGCAGGGACTGCCGGCGCCCCCCGGGCAGTTGCCACGATGTGCCGGTCCGTTTCCGGCGTCGGAGCAGCGCAGGATGCCCGATTCCCTCGATATCCCGTTATCCCGAATCCTGCGAAACCCCGGGCAGGGCCGCGTCCGGGCTTGCATTCCCGCGCGCCAATGGACACAGTCAAGGCCGGACGTCTTCAGGACTCGTCAAGGGGTAGCGGGAAACCGTGGAAGGGACGCGGTCGGGACGGTCCTTGGCCTCCCTGCGGTCGCCGGCGTCACGACCGCCGCCGCCCGCATGCGCCCGGCGGACCCCCGAACCCGTCACGAACCCGAAGACGGCCGTTGTTTCGAATGGTTTCGAATGCCGTCAAGGCGGAATCCGCGGCTGCGGACCACTGCGCGCCGACGGGTGGCACCCCGGGATCGTGATGGACGGCCCGCCTCTGATCGACCACGAAGCCCGCGCGCGGATGAGCCGGATCAGGAGACCGATGCATTTCAAGGCCGTATCGCGCACACTGACGCTGCTGTTCCTGTTCGCCGGGATATCCTCTGGCCCGGCCCAGGAGACGGCAGATCCTTTCGAGTCCCGCGAGAAGGAGGCGCTCCAGTTCATGAGGGGCCGGCAGTTCGGAGAGGCGCTGCCCATATTCCGCGATCTGGTGCGGCTGCGACCGGACCGCAGGGATCTGCAATTTCTCAGGGGAATGGCGGCCTTGCAGCATTCGCTGCAAGGGGAGATGGGGCTGGCCGACCGCGAAGCTCTTGTCGATGAAGCCATAGCGACCTTTCGGGCGATGCTCATTGAACAGCCGGGCCTGGTGCGCGTGCGCCTGGAGTTGGCCCGGGCCTTCTTCTACAAAGGTGAGGACGGCCTGTCGCAGGATCACTTCGAGCGTGTGCTGGCGGGCAACCCGCCGGCGCCGGTGGTGGCCAATGTGAGGCGGTTCCTTGCCCTCATTCGCGCACGTCGCCGCTGGAACATGCATCTGGGCTTCGCGTTGGCGCCGGACACCAATATCGGGGGCGGCTCGGACAAGCGGTACATCTACATCGGGGGGCTGCGGTTCCGCAGGAACGAGGAATCGTTGACCAAGTCGGGCATCGGTCTGTCGGTCTGGGGTGGCGGAGAATACCAGCATCCGCTGGGTGAGCGCGTGCGGCTCCGCCTCGGCATGGACGCATCGCGGCGGGAGTATTCGGGGTCGAAATTCGACAGCATGCTGGTGTCCTTGTACTTGGGTCCGAGGACCCTGATGAGCCCGAATACGGAGTTCAGCGTCCTGGGCAACTGGCGCCATCGGTGGAGCGCCAAAGACTCCGAATATTTCGACTTGGGCGGGCAACTCGCGGTGGCACACCGGTTGACCCGGCGGGTTGTGGTCAGCGGACGGGCATCGCGGCATGAGCGCCGGTACCACACGGACAAGGCACTCGACGGACCTGTGCAGGATTTCTCACTGAGCGCCAGCTGGGTGCTCACGCCCACCATGCGCCTCGATGCCACCACCGGATACGGGTATAACCGGCCCGACACACGGAGACACCGAAACAGGAGTATCCTGCTGCAGACGAGGTTGTCCGTAGCCTTGCCGAAGGGCTTCACCGTGGGGGGAGGCGGGGGCGTTCGCTGGACGGCTTACCAGGGCGACTGGTTCCCGCACACGCCCAGCGGCATTTCCCGCGACGACAGGACCTACAACCTGCGAGCGTCGGTGCACAACCGCGCCCTCACCTTCTTCGGGTTCAGCCCGGAGGTGTCGTTGATACACGAGGTGCGCAAGACCAACGCACAGCTCTACGACTACAAGAGGACCGGCGGAGAGTTGCGGGTGGTGCGGCAGTTCTAGCGGTGTGTCTCATGAATGGCCTTGCAGTCCGCGATTTCGCGCAGGATGGTTTTGCGCAGGATGGAGTGGACGGATGTGTTCCGGACGAAAGGCTTGGGATTGGCATTGTGGCAAGCCAAGTAGTGCTTGATGGCGGCAATCCGTTCCGGGACGCTGCGAAAGACGCCGGGGAACCCGCCCGGTGAGCCTTCCGACGACGCCCCACGATGCGCTGTTCCGGGCACTGGTCTCCGAGCCGGCCCGCGCTGCTGCGCTGCTCGCACAATACCTGCCGCAAGAAGTCGCCGCTCTCCTCGACCCCGAGGCCCCGCCCGAGGCGGTGGAGGGCCACTTCGTGGACGAGGACGCCGCGCGGACCCAGTGCGATGCGCTGTTCCGGGTGAGACTGAGGAGCGGCCACGATGCGCGGCTCTATGTGCTGCTCGAACACAAGAGCCGCGTCGACGCGGACACGCCGCTCCAACTCCTGAAATACATGGTCAACATCTGGCGCCGCGAGGTCGAGAATGGCGCTGGCGGGGACCGGCTGCCGGCGATCATTCCGCTGGTTTTCTACCACGGTCGGGGCCGCTGGACCGCGGCGCGCTCGGTGCCGGGGATGATCGACGCGCCCGGGGAGTTGGAGCCTTTCGTCAGGGAGTTCGCCTATGTGCTGCATGACCTTGGCGAGATTGCGCCAGGGCGGTTGTCGGTCTCGCCCGAAGTGCGGGCCGGGCTTCTGGCGCTCAAGGTGGTATATGCCGAGGACATACCGACGGATCTTCTGGACCAGATGACGGGCGGGCCGGTTGCAGGGAGCGCGTTCGAGCGTCATATTGTGCGTTACATGGCCGAGTGCATGAACCTGACGCCGCCCTTGCTGGAGGCGTCGCTGCGCCGGACAAAGCCGGACCGTTGGGAGGCGCTGATGGGAACAGTCGCGCAAGCCTGGATCGAACAGGGAATCGAACAGGGAATCGAACGAGGCCGGATACAGGCCTTGGCGGAGCTTCTTCTTCGTCAACTGGCGTTGCGTTTCGGTGATGTGCCGGATGCGGTGGGCGAGCGGGTTCGCCGTGCGTCGGCCTCCGAACTGGAGGCTTGGGCGGAGGCCGTGCTGGTGGCGGCGAGCCTCGACGAGGTGCTGGCCGCCACGCCCGGGCGCTGAGACCGTAGCCGCCAGCGGGCCGGCCGCGGCACGGTCGGGGGCGGTCGTACCTGGACGAAGCGCCTTCATCGGTCCGCATCGGCATCAGGAGTTCCTGAAGTTCCTGCGGCGCCTCCACCGTGCCTTCCCGCGCGACCCGACCCGGCACATCATCCTGGACAATCATGGAACTCACCGGCATGAAGCGCTGCGCCGGTGGCTGGCTGCTCACCCGCGATTCCGACTCCATTTCACGCCCACCCGCACCTCCTGGCTCAATCTCGTCGAAAGTGGGTTCGCAAAGCTGACTCCCCAACGTCTGCGCCGCGGTGTCTTTCGCAGCGTCCCGGAACGGATTGTGGCCATCAAGCACTCCTTGGCTGGCCACAATGCCAATCCCAGGCCTTTCGTCCGGACCACATCCGTCAATCCATCCTGCGCAAAATCGCAGACTGTAGGGCCATTCATGAGACATACCATTAGCGGCGGGCCGCTCCCGACCCGTGGCTCCGGTGTTCGCGGACGTTATCGTCCCAGGGGTCGTAGCTGCCGAAGCACCAGAGATTGCCTTCCGGATCGCGGCAGCAGTAAAGCCGACCCCCGTATTCCTGGTCCTCCGGCGCCATGACCACCTCGGCGCCCGCCGCCGCGGCTCTGGCATGGTGCGCGTCCACGTCGGAGACGATGAGATAGACCGTCTGCGACACCGGATCGTCGGACTTGGCCAGGGGCCGGTGAACTGTCCCGTAGTCATCCTCCCGGGCGGAGCCGAGCATCACCATGCCGTTGCCGAACACGAGCTGGGCGTGTAGGATGAGGCCGCCCTCGCCGGGCACCACCCGATGCCGCTCGAAGCCGAACGCCTCGCAGAGCCATTCGATGGCCTTGGGCGCGTCATGGTAGCGAAGCGCCGGAATGATCGTCGCCCGCGTGTCCTTCGGCAGACTGCGCATCGACAGACTGCGCATCGAGTTTCTCCTTTCTCTTCCCGTCCGTTTCGTCCTCTTCCCTGATTGGGGTCACCGTTGCATGACGTGTCACGGGCGCCAGGCGGTGTCACAGGCGCCAGGCCGGGCCGCTCACACCAGCAGCGCGTTCACCCCGGCCAGCACCAGGATGGAGCCGGCGGCGAACAGGGTGGAGAACTTGAGGTTGGGGCCCAGGATGACTTTGCCCGGGGGGACCCGGAACAGGGTGGCGGCCGTGCCGACCATGATGGCGGAGAGGCCGATCATGGACGAGCAGGACCAGGCCGCCAGGGTGCTCTCGATGAGCACCACGCCCGCCACCCGAACCGGCAGGTCCGAGAACACCGTCAGGAGCAACGACACCGACACGATCTGGTGCACCCCGGCCAGGGCACCGAGGGACGGCGCGCCGATCATGATGGCGATGACGGCGATGGCGGGCAGGTCGAGGCCGCCGATCCAGGCAGTGGTCCCGGTCTGCGCGAAAACGTGCCGGACGACTCCGCCCAGGGCCAGCGAGATGGTCAGGATGGTGATCTCGTTGCCGATGAAGGCGGTTCCCCGCCAAGTGTCGGCCAAGGTGGCCGCGAACGCCCGCCGGCCTTTTCCCGAGAACGCCAGCGCGCACAGGACGGGCACGCTCACGATCAGCGCCTCCAGCCCGGACAGCGCCGTGAGGCCGGACAGGAGCGCCACCGACAGAACGCAGAACGCGACCGGCGGGACCATGGGCTGGAGGCTCCGCAGCGCGCGCCACAGCAGGGTCAGGCCCGGTTCCGGGGCAAAGAGCAGGTGGGAGGCGGCCAACGCGCAGGCGGCCATGGCCATGCCCAGCGCCATGGTGTGCCACAGCGGCACCCCCGGCACGTACTGCGACGACAGCGCCATGGCGATCCAGAACGGCGACCACAGGCCCGCGAGGCCGCCGCCGCGGTGGCAGGCGCGCATGGCGGCGAGGTGCTCCTCCTCCACCTTGCTCCGGCCCACGATGGGGGCGGTGACGGCGTAGGCGCCGGGTCCCAGCACCGCAGCCAGGAGGTGGCTGCCCACCAGGAAGCCGCCCAGGCGATGGTCGGGCTTGAGTTGCCCGAACAGTTCCCGCGCCCGGGTCATCTGCCGGAGCCGCTCCCCGGTGGCGCGCAACAGCACGATGGTGCCGAAAAAGGCCGCGAACAGGGGCGCCGCCCTGAAGCCCGTCAGCACCGTGGACGCGCCGCCGTAGACCAGGATGAGGAGAACGGCCAAGGCGGCGAGCGTGCCGCAAAGCACGAGGGTCGACCGGCGCAGGAACACCAGCACCCGCATCAGGTACAATGCCGCGAGCACCACCCCGGCCAGGTCCATGGCCGGTGACGGCCAAGCCATCCGCAGGACTTGGCATCCCCACAGCAGCACCACCAGGGTCTCCGCCCGCGCGAGTTGTTTCAACATCGAACGGCTCTGTCGTCTGGCGAAACGCGACAGCCGTGCCCGGGTCTGTTACGAATATCGGCACGGAGACTGCCGTTGCGGAGAATACCGGTACGGGCATTGCCGGCACGGACACGCCGAAGCCGACGTTCGCGCGAAAGCGTGCCGCGGCTTCCCGCACCGGCGGGACCTGCGGCGAAATGAACGACGGCGGAATGCGAGGCCGCCCCCTGGAGCGACACATGACGCAGACTTACATCGGGACGCCCATCCGGCGCGGTGAAGACATTCGTTTTCTGACCGGCAAGGCCACATTCATCGACGATGTGAAGTTGCCCGGGATGCTGCATGCGGCCGTCCTGCGGAGCCCGCACGCGCACGCCCGCATCCGGGCGGTGGACGTGTCGGAGGCCCTGAAGCTGCCGGGGGTCGTCCGCGTTCTCACCTTTGTCGATTTGCCCGCGGGCGTCAAGCCGATCCCGCTGCGCATGTACCCGCTGGAGGGGCTGGATCGCTTCCTGCAGTATCCGCTGGCCCGGGGCAAGGTCGCTTATGTGGGTGAGCCGGTGGCGCTGGTGGCGGCGGTGGACCGCTACGTGGCCGAAGACGGGGCCGATCGGGTCCAGGTGGAATACGAGCCTCTGGAGGTGGTGGCCGACATCGACGCGGCGCTGCGCGGCGACGTTGTCATCCACGAAGAGCAGGGCACGAATGTGGCCGGCGGCCACGAGTTCAGACTGGGAGACGTGGAAGGGGCATTCCGCGACGCCGAGTACACGCGCAAGGAGGTGCTGCGGACGCACCGCCACACCGGCAATCCCATGGAGACCCGCGGCCTGGTGGCGTCCTGCGACGCGGGCCGCAACGAGGTGACGGTGTGGGGGATGACGAAGGTGCCGCACTTCAACCGCGCGGTGCTGTCGTCGCTGCTGGAGCTGCCGGAGCATCGCATCCACTTCGTGGAGCCCGATGTGGGCGGTGGTTTCGGCATCCGCGGCGAGTTCTACCCGGAGGACTTCCTGGTTCCCTGGGCGGCCATGAAGCTGGGGCGGCCGGTCAAGTGGATCGAGGACCGGCGCGAGCATCTGATGGCCGCCAACCATTCGCGGGAGGTGCGCTGCGAGCTGGAGGTGGCGGCACGGCGGGACGGCACGCTGCTGGGCATGCGCGCCCGCATTCACGGCGACATGGGCGCCTATATCCGCACCCACGGCGGACTGGTGCCGGTGTCCACGGCCGGGGTGTTGCCCGGGCCGTACCGGGTTCCCGCCTGCGAGGCCCGGATCCACTGCGTCATGACCAACAAGATGGGGGTGGGCACCTACCGCGCGCCCGGGCGCTACGAGTCCTGCTATTTCCGCGAGCGCATGCTCGACATGGTGGCCGAGGATCTGGGCATGGATCCGGTGGACCTGCGCCGCAAGAATCTGATCCGGCCCGAAGAGATCCCCTACGAGCTGGGGCCCACCCGGCCCGGCATCGCCTCCACCGTGTTCGACAGCGGTGACTATCCCCGGGCGCTGGAGCAGGCGCTGGAAAGCTTCGGATGGGAACGGTTGCAACCGCTTCAGGGGACGAAGCGGGACGGGCGCTACCATGGCCTGGGTATCGGCTGGTTCGTGAAGAACACCGGTCTCGGCCCCTCCGAGGGCGCGCGCATCGCCGTCACCGGCCCCGAGAGCGTGGCCGTCTACCTGGGCATCGCCACCTTGGGTCAGGGCCACGAGACGGTGATGGCGCAGATCTGCGCCGACGCCCTGGGCGTACCCATGGAATGGATCACCGTGTTCCACGGCAGCACCGACTTGATGCCCTGGGGCGGCGGCACCTACTCGAGCCGCGGTACGGTCATGGCCGGCAATGCCGTGCATCTGACCGCCGGAGCGCTCAGGAATCGGTTGCTGGAGGTGGCGGCGCGGCGCCTGGAGACGGATCCCGCGGGCTTGGAGTTCCGTTCCGGATCGGTCCGGGCCGCGGGAACGGCGCCGCCGCTGCTGAATCTGGGACAGCTGCTGGAGATGACGAAGCCGGGCGCGGCGGCGGGCGGCGCGCCCGGCCTTGAAGCCACGGAGTACTTCCATACAGACCAACTCACCTACACCTACGGCGGCCACCTGGCGCACGTGGCAGTGGACCCGGAAACGGGCATGGTGGAGATCCTGCGTTATCTCGTGCTGGAAGATGTGGGCCGCTGTATCAATCCGCTGCTGGTGCACGGTCAGGCCTTGGGGGCCGCGGCCCAGGGCATCGGCGGCACGCTGCTGGAGGAGCTCGTTTACAACGAGGACGGCCAGTTGTTGACCACCACCCTGCTGGACTACCCGCTGCCCTCCAGCATGGAGATCCCGCCGCTGGAGAGCATCGTCACCGAGTACTCGCCGTCGCCCCTGAATCCCCTGGGCGTCAAGGGCGCCGGCGAAGGCGGCATCGTCGCTTGCGGCGCCGCCCTGGCCAACGCGGTCTCCCACGCCCTGTCGCCGCTGGGCGTCCGGATCCGGGAACTGCCGCTCAGCCCGGACCGGTTGCGGGCGCTGATCAGGGAGGCGGACCGCGGATAGGGGCGCCCCGGGTGTTGGCGCCGATGCCCCGGAACATGTCGTGCCCGCAGTCCCCGAGCGCGGCCCGTGCCGTTCCGGATGTCGAGGTCGGCCCTCTTCCGGAGCCACCGGGCGTGATCCTTCGTGAGGGTGTCGATGGACTGTTCGGAAAGGTCTGAACAGATGGAAGACGGCCCGAATCGCCGGCCTATCGCAGCATGATCTCGGCCCTGCGCTCGATCCGGAAAGGCCCTGCCGGCGACTCTCCGGAGACGATGAACTCCGCGCGGTAAACGCCCGGCTGCCATCTCCCGGACTTTCGGCGCTTGCCGGCATAGGCGAAATAGCGCGCCCGGTCTTTGTCGAGCGAATGCCGGTTGCGGAACAGGATGCGGCCGTCCGGGCCGGCGATGGTAGTCTCGATCAACGTGCCCGAAAGCGCGCCCAGCAGGACCGTGTACCCGACGAGCGCCGGCGCGTTCACCGGTGCGGCCTGCGGGTAGCCGTCATGCAGCGCCCGCACCTGCTCGGGAACCTCCGTCGCCAGGCCGGCGCGATGGACAATCGTCTGCGTGTAGCGCGCCGGATATTCGGAGGTCCGCCATAGCGCCGTCTCCGTCCGGCCCGAGGCAGCGCAGCGCGGCGGGTCGGCGGGCTGTGCGCCGCCGAACGGATCGACCGGCCGGCCATGCCTTTCAAGCTGGAAATGCAGATGCGGAAGCTCCGCCAGGCCGGAACTTCCGGTCCGCCCCAGCTCGTCTCCCGCCGAGACCCGCGCGCCCTCGCGCACCGTGACGCTCCCGCGCTGCAGATGGCAGTATTGGGTCGTCCAGCCGCCTCCGTGGTCCAGGCGCACGCCGTTGCCGCATTCCCTGCCTTCCCGGCTCGGGTCGAAGCCCCGCACCGGACTGTCCACCATCCCGTCGCGCCGTCCCCGCACGACGCCGTCGGCCGCGGCGATGACAGGCAGCCGCGCGCCCGGATCGACGGGCGCGATATCCGTTCCCTTGTGCCCCTCATAGGTCCGGAGCCCGCACCGGTAGTCCCGGTAGGCGGGCCCGGACTGGAGGTCCATGTAAGCGAAGAACCAGCAGTCCCGGCCGATCTCGCAGCGCACGGGAAAGAGGAGTTCCGGCGGATCCGCCGCCTGCGCGCACGCTCCCGCCAGGGCGGCGCCAACCGCCGCCAGCGCCATGGCGCGGCAAGTGCGCCGAAGGAGCCGCACAAGGCATTCCGGCATTTTCATTGTCAACCCGCCGATTTCATGTTTCGAGAATACCCCATCGTTCACCTCTCTCAGGATCTGCCTCGTCCGGCAAAAAACCGAAACGCCTGCCATGTCTCTCTCACGACCTCTCTCTCACGACCACAGGCACGACAGCGGTGCCGCTGTCAGCCTGTCTCCGAACGGCACGCAATCGGCACTGTCGTAGAGAACGACGCCATGGGCGAAACGCTCCCCGTACGCTTCGGCCAGGGTTCGAAGCCCTGCGAGATCGCCGGACCGCACCGTCGCGGCAGCCTTGACCTTGATCCCTGCGATCCTGCCGTCGTCGCGTTCCAGCACAAGGTCCACCTCATGCGCCTGTGGGTCGCGGAAATGGCAGGGTGTCAACTGCATGTCCGACGCCGTCATCAGTTTCATGATCTCCGAAAATACGAAGCTCTCGAGGAGGGCACCGAATTTCCCTCGGTCCGCCTTGACCCTGGCGAAAGTCAATCCGTGCGCCGCGGCAAGCAGGCCGCTGTCGAGGAATTGCAGTTTGGGCGTCTTCGCAATCCGCTTCAGCGCATTCGTATACCAGGGTTGCAATGTGGCGACGAGAAAGACCTGTTCCAGCAGGCCGACATAGCGCTGTGCCGTTTTGTGGCTGACGCCGATGCCGGCACCGAACCGCGAGTAATTGGCCAGCTGCCCGGAATGCTCCGCCAGGAGGCGGACGAATTTCGGCAACTCGGTCAGCCTCTCGATTTCTGCGATGTCTCTCAGGTCGCGCGTGAGGATCGACGTCAGCCAGGAGCGCGCCCAGGCCTGCCGGCGTCGTTCGCTTTCGCGGGCCAGTGCCTCCGGGAAACTCCCTGCCAATACGATCCGGACAAGCTCTTCGCCGAAGGTCGCCCCTGATGCGCTCCCGATATTTCCCTCGAACTTTCCTGCGAACAGCCGTTTCAGGAAGGTCGGCGTCCTGCCCTCGATTTCCGCACGGGCCAACGGAAGCATCCGGAGGGTCTCGATCCGACCCGCCAGACTGTCGGCGACCCGCGGCAGGGTCATGACATTCGCGGAGCCGGTCAGCAGAAACCGGCCGGGTCGGTAGTCTTCGTCCACCGCCTTCTTGATCGCCAGAAGCAACTCGGGCGCGCGCTGGACTTCGTCAACGGTTGCCCGATCCAGACCGCGGATGAAGCCGGCGGGGTCGGATTGCGCGGCGGCGAGCGTCGTTTGGTCGTCAAGCGTGATGTAGGCCCGGTCCGTTTCCCCGATCCTCCGGACAAGTGTGGTCTTGCCCGCCCGGCGCGGCCCCACGATCAGGACGACGGGAGTGTCCGAGAGGGCTTCTTTCGCCCGATCCTTCAGGAAGCGCTCGTACATGTCTGCCTCTTTCCGATCTTCAAAGATTGGAACCGTAGAGCATGAGAATTGGGAATCAACGGACAGACAATTGGAAAGCGAACCGGATCACGTCTTCTCGCGGGCGGGCCGGGCGTCGATGTGACGTTCAATCAGTTCGGGCACAATCCGCCCGGCGTCTCCTGGGCGAGGCGTCTGGCCGGTTCGAGGGTGACCCGGCCTTGCGCCCGGCGGCGAGGCGACGGTGGGCGGCCTTGCGCCCGCCGTCGCCGGCGCGATGGTTGACGATGCGGGAGCGTACGACCGAAGGCTGGGTGCCGAAGCCGGTGAGGCGGTCATCCATGTCTCCCGGGCCAACCTTCAGTCCTTTGAAATACGCCAATTTCCATGGCCAATGGCCGTCACCCACTCACAGGCGTATGATGGCCCATTGAAACCTTCGGATACAGCCGCAGCGGACTCGGGGTTGTGCAGGCTCTGCTTCGCACGCCGTCATCGGGTGTACGCGGTCCGCGAAAGGACAGGAACGTGACCGACCGGCACAGTCTCTCCGTGCTTCTGGACGGTGCCCGCGCCTTCCGGACGACCGAATACCGCGGCGCCGATTCCCTCATGGCCCGCCTGTCCATGGGCCAGGAGCCGGATGTCCTGGTGATCGCGTGCAGCGACTCCCGGGTGGATCCGGCGCTGGTTCTCGGCGCCCGGCCCGGGGACCTTTTCGTGGTACGCGTGGTGGCGAATCTGGTGCCGGCACGGCGCGCGGATGACACGATGGCCCACGGTGTGATGGCGGCGGTGGAATACGGGGTCAAGGTGCTCGGGGTCTCGCATCTGGTGGTGTGCGGCCATTCCCACTGCGGCGGAATCAAGGCCGCGACGGATGCGGCGCGGGGAAGGGAACTGCCGCCGTTCGAGTGCCTGGGGCCGTGGGTGGCGTTGGCCGACGCGTCGTGCCGGGAGGTGCTGGCGGAGAGCCCCGGGGCTGGCCGCCCGGATGAGGAAGTGGCGGCCGCGGCGGAGCAGCGGTCGGTGCTCAAGTCTCTTGCCAACCTGCGGTCATACGGGTGGATACAGGATCGGGTGGAAGGGGGCCGGCTCGCCCTGCACGGCTGGTGGTTCGATATCGATACCGGCCATCTGTGGATCGCGGACACCGCGACGGGGCTCTTCCGGCCGCTGGATTGACGGCGTCCGCATCGGGTCGTTCCAGCGGATGCGGCCGGCCGGATGGAACCGGGGCCGCCGCCCGGGGCCGCTTCCCCGGTTGAGGCCGTTCAGTCTCCTCCTTGCCGCTCCCGTTCGTGAAGCCCGGCGTGTTGCCGGGGCGTCTCGGGCCGCGTGTCCCTGCCCTTCCCCCGGGTGAGCCGCAGCGTGCCGACGAACTTGACGTTGGCGCAGGCGTCGGCTCCGCCGGTGGCGCATCCTTCGTCGTCGGGGATGAGGAAGCGCAACGGCCCGCCCTTGTCCCGGGGCAGGGGGGCGCCGCCGACGCGGTAGGCGATGAGCGCGTGGCGAAGTGTCTCCAGAGGCACGCTGGCGGCAAAGCCGCCGTCGGTGGATTCCACGGTGAGGTAGTCCAGGTCCGGTGCGGGTTGAAGATGGTCGAGGATGGCCTGAAGCGTCACCGCGCCGCCGACCCGGCCGGGGATCAGCGTGCCGACGTCGGCGACCTGGCCGTCCAGGGCCGCAAGCCGCCGGAAGTCGAGTTCCAGCGCGGGCTTCCCTTCCTGTTCGATGCGCAGACCGCTCATGGTTCCCTCCTGTGGCCAGCGTACCGTTAACCGCCCGTCTGCTCAAGCGTCGCGGAAGGCGGTGCGGCACGACCCTTGGCGGTTGACGCAGCGGGAAGGAACGCAGCGCCCCCTCACCGCTGGTGGCGGATCATGAGCCCTCCCGGACGTGCGCCAGGATCGACCTTGGGTTGCAGGGCAGGCGCCATCAGGTGGGCCAGATGGTGGCGCACGCCCATCGCGGTCATCGCCAGTTGTCGGGCAAGGATGCGCACCGACTGCGGACCGCGGGTTTTCAGGCTGCGCAGGATATGTTCCTGGTTGCGCGCGAGTCGCACGGCAAGCTCCTGTATGCCTTTTCGTGGTTTATCGGTATGCGGGGCGAAAGGTTTACCTGCGCGGCGGCGCGTCCGGGGCCGGAAGCGGCCGCGCCGCGAATTGCAATCGCCCCCGCGATTCGGTTATAAATCGCGGCACAATATTTCGCCGCGCCAGCGATGCGGCGGAATATTGGGGGCAGGAGGACGAGCCATGGCCGTAACTGCGACAAATACGCGACAAATACAAGCGCGAAGACGACGGGCGATCTTGCCGCGGCTGTTCTGGCGGGGCGCGAGCGCCTCGCGCGCGAACCCCGTACCCCCCCCCCCCCCCCCGAAAACCGGCTGCGGGGCTGAGCCGGTGAACGCCCTCCGGAGAGCCGGACATGGGCTGAAGGCCGCGTTCACCGCCGGCCTGCTGTTGGCGTTGGCCGCTGTCCTCGCGCCCCAGGACGCAGGGGCGCAAGACTTCACGATCACCGTGGGACCGGGCTCCAAACAGGTCACCCTGAACTACCGAACAAGCCGGCCTCCAAGCTCGATCCGGGAATGGGGCTACCAAGTGGGAACCTCCTCGAGAAATTACCAAAGCAACGTAGCCATTCCCGACTCCGGAGGAAAAAGCTCGGGGTCGCATGTCGTGTCCGGCCTGACCTCGGGGGAAACCTACTACTTCCGCATACGGACGACCTCTACGGACGGCGCCAACACCTTTGGCAACGAGGTCTCCGTGACGCTGCCGACTGTCACCCTCACGGTGAACGGAAACGATGGATGGTTCGGTTTCGAGTGGGTGTACGACGGCCCGACTGACGGCGCGGTGAGCTGGCAGCTCGAGTGGATCCGGCTCTCGGACCGAAACGGAGAGGGCCGGTGGCTTGATTTACCCGGCGGCGTCGCCCTCAGAGCATACAGCTACAGCGCAACCAACGGCGAGACTGGCATCTTCCGGGTTCGGCTGGTGGGTCCGGGCGGGCGGACCACGATCGCGTCGAGCACCGTCAACAACCAGGGCTGGGTCGAGGCCACGCCGCGGGCGGCGACCCCGACGCTGGTCTCCACTGCGAGCCGGACCTTGGCAGTGACTCCGGGCGGGACGGTGAATGCGTGCTTCAACCTGCTTTCGGTCACGGCGGGCGACACGACGTATCTGGAGGCGCGCCCCGGCCAGACGGCTGTCGCCCAGCATGCGGCGCTGTCGCACGGCACCCACGGTGTCCGGATCTCGAGCAATGTCGACGGCGTGCGGACGGAAGTCGGCCAGAACCTGTATCCCTGCGCCGCGCTGGGCGTCGGCGTCCATACGGTCCGCTGGCACTGGAAGGGCCATGACGGCACGGCGGCGACGGAGGCGTCTACATCCACCACGTTCACCGTCGTGCAGGTTCCCGACCGGACGAAGGACCTGAGCGCCAACCCGGTTTCCGGCAAACCGGGTGAGATCTTTCTGAGGTGGCGCGATCCGATCGAATCCGGGATCACCTGGGAATATCAGTACAAGGAGGGCGCCGGGAGTTACGGTGCGTGGACGGCGGCTTCGCTTCAGTCTACGGGTATCCCGGATACCCTCGGAACCACCGTGACGGGCCTGAAGCCCGGCACGACATACACGTTCCAGGTCCGGGCGCGGAATGACGGCGGCGCCGGCGCGGCCTCCGCGGAGGAGAGCGCGACCACTGTCGCGCCTTTGGTGCCGGCTGCGCCGACGGGGTTTGCGGCATCTCCGGGGAGCACGAAGGTGTGGCTGACCTGGACCGACCCGGAGGACGCCAGCATCACCGGCTGGGAGTATCAGCAGAAGGCGGGGGGCGGGAGTTACGGTTCGTGGACAGCGGTTACGGGTTCGACGGCGACGACGACACACGTCGAAGTGACGGGTCTGACCAACGACACGGCCTATGCGTTCAAGCTTCGGGCGGTGAGCGATGCCGGCAACGGTACGGCGTCGGCTGAACAGACGGCCACGCCGGGGGCTCAGGTTGCGGCGGTGCTGACGGGCACGGCGGGCGCCGACGGCGCGCATGATCTCACTTGGACGACGACCTCCGGCGGCCCGCACAGGATCGTCAACAACGCCAATCACATCGGCCTCTGGTACGCGTATTACCGGGCCAGGGGTAGAACAACATGGGGCGGGCCGAGCTACACGGGCGGCGCCGGCACCCGGAAATGGTCAACTTCGGGGTCGCCGCACGGCGCGGTTTTTGAGTATCTCGTCCAGCCGGCCGGGTCTCGCATCATCGCCGGCCTCGGCTCCTTCAACTGGAAAGGCCCGGAGTCCAATGTGATCGAGCTGACGGTCAACAAGCCGGATTCGCCGGCGCTGACGTTCGCGGATGCGCCGGTGACGGTTTCGCCGGGACAGACGGCGACCTACACGGTGAAGCTGAACCAGGCGTTTGCGGGGACGCTTGCGCTGTCGAGTTCGGCGGCGGGCAAGGCGAGGGTGAGTCCGTCGAGCCTGACGTTCACGACGAGCAACTACAACGTGGCGCGGGCGGTGACGGTGACCGGGGTGGCGGCGGGGACGGCGACGCTCAACCATGCGTTCACGCTGACGGGGGCCTCGAAGACGTTCATCCCGGATGCGGGGACGGTGTCGGTAACGGTGGGCTCGGGCGGGGGCCAGGTTCCGGCGAAGCCGACGGTGTTTGCAGCGGCGGCGGGCAACGGGCAGGCGGTGCTGACGTGGGCCAACCCGAACAACGCGAGCATCACGGGCTACAAGCTGCGCTACGCCAAGACGGGCGACAGGAGCAGCGCGACGTGGACCGCCATCCCGGGTTCGGGCGCGACCACCGCGACCCACACGGTGATGGGGCTGGACAACGATGCCGAATACAGCTTCCGGCTGCGCGCGGTGAACGGCGCGGGCGACGGTGCCGCCACCGACTGGGTGACGGCGACACCCTCGTCGGCGCCGGCGGCGCTGGCGAAGCCGGTGAAGCCGGTTCTGACGGCGGCGGCGGGCGACGGCTCGGTCACCCTGAGCTGGAGCGCCCAGACGGATATCGCGAGTTGGGTCTACCAGTACAAGAGCGGGGCCGGCAGCTGGAGCGCGACCCGGACGGTTTCGGACGGGAGTGCCACGAGTACGGAGGTGACGGGGCTGACGAACGGGACGGCCTACACGTTCCGGCTGTTCGCCCGGCGCGGCAGCGGCGCCTCGGCCGTTCAGTCGGTGTGGTCGGACGAGGTGACGGCGACGCCGGTGGGGGTGGTGGTTTCGAAGTCGGCGCTGACGGTGGCGGAAGGAGCGAGCGGGGCCTACACGGTGAAGTTGAGCACGGCGCCGTCGTCGGATGTGACGGTGACGGTGGGCGGCGCGTCGGGCGACGTGACGGTGAGTCCGCCGAGCCTGACGTTCACCAGCACCAGCTACAACACGGCGCAGACGGTGACGGTGAGCGCGGCGCAGGACCCCGACGGGGACACGGACCCGGCGGTGACGCTGTCGCACAGCGCGTCGGGCGGGGGCTACGGCTCGGTTGCGGTCGACAATGTGGTGGTGACGGTAACGGAGGACGACACGAAGGGGGTGACGGTGTCGTCCGGCGCGCTGACGGTGGTGGAAGGGGGGACCGGGAGCTACACGGTGAAGCTGGACACGCAGCCGTCGGGAGAGGTGGTGGTGACGGTGGAGGGCGCGTCGGGGGATGTGACGGTGCCGGATTCGCAGTTGCGGTTTGCTGTGAACAACTGGAGCGAGGCGCAGACGGTGACGGTGAACGCCGCCCTGGATACGGACGCGGACACGGACCCCGACGTGACGTTGACCCACGGCGTGTCGGGCGGCGGCTACGGCTCGGTGAGCATCGCAGACGTGGTGGTGAGCGTGACCGAGGCGGTTTCGCTGCCGGCCGCGCCGACGGGCCTCACCGCCACGGGGGGCAACGGGCAGGTGGTGCTGACGTGGAGCAACCCGAGCGATGCGAGCATCACCGGCTACGAGCTGAGCCACGGCAAGACGGGCGTCAGGGGGAGCGCGGCCTGGACCGCGATTTCGAGTGCGGGCGCCACCACGACGACCCACACGGTGACGGGCCTGGACAACGACAGCGAGTACAGCTTCCGGCTGCGCGCGGTGAACCCTGCGGGCAATGGCGCCGAGACGGGCTGGGTGACGGCGACGCCGCAGACGCCGACGGTGCCCGGCGTGACGGTATCGACCGCTGCGCTGCGGGTGGCGGAGGGCGGCTCCGGCACGTACACGGTGAGGCTGGACACGGCGCCGTCGAGCGATGTGACGGTGACGGTGGACGGCGCGTCGGGGGACGTGACGGTAACGGGCACGCCGCTGACCTTCACCCCGAGCGACTGGACCGTCCCGCAGACGGTGACGGTGAACGCGGGGACGGACACGGACACGGACACGGACCCCGACGTGACGCTGACGCACGGCGCGTCGGGGGGCGGCTACGGTTCGGTGAGCATCGCCTCGGTGGTGGTGAGCGTGGTGGAGAGCGGCGTGGCGCCGGCGAAGCCGACGGGCCTTGCCGCTGCGGCGGGCGACGGCTCGGTGACGCTGAGCTGGGCCGACCTGACGAACCCTACGGTCACGAAGTGGCAATACCGGCAGAAGGCCGTCGGCGGGGCTTGGGGCAAGTGGACGGACATGGACGGCTCCGATGCCGGCACGACCCGCCACGAGGTGAGGGGGTTGACCAACGGCACCGCCTACCAGTTCGAGGTGCGCGCGGTGAACGCGGCCGGCCCGGGGGCGGGCCCGGATGCGCCGGCGAGCGCGACGCCGGTGGCGGCTTCCGGCGGCGGCGGTGGCCCGACGGCCCCCCCGCCCCCAACTCCCGCGGCGGTCGGGGTGACGGTGACGCCGACCGCGCTGACGGTGGAGGAGGGGAGCAGCGCCACCTACACGGTGAAGCTGGACACCGAGCCGTCGGCGGATGTGACGGTGAGGGTGAGCGGCGCGTCGGGCGAGGTGACGGTGACGGGGTCTCCGCTCACCTTCACGCCGGGCGATTACAGCACGGCGCAGACGATCACGGTGAATGCCGGGGCCGACGACGACACGACCGACGACAGGGCGACGTTGACGCATGCGGCTTCCAGCAGTGACCCGGACTACGGGGCGTCGCTTGAGATCGATGACGTCGAGGTGACGGTCACCGACACGACGCCGTTGCCGGTGCTGACGCTGGCGCAGGACCCTGCTGCGGTGGCCGAAGGAGAGGACATCCGTCTCGTGGTGACCGCCGACCGGGCGCTGACGGGCAGTCTGCGAGTGAGCTTGACGCTGGCGGCGCGCGGTGCCGGCGGCTTCGATGCCGGGGACGTTCCGGGCGGGCTCGGGCCGAGGCTGTTCGATGCGTTGTTCGGCGCCGCGGGGAGCCGGACGGGAGTGGTGACGATTCCGACGGCGGCGGATACGGATGTGGAAGGCGCGGAGGGCTACCGGGTGACGCTGAACGATGCGGCGGACTACACGGTGGGGAGCGACGCCACGGCCGCGGGTGTGCTGCGCGACCGGGCGCCGGAGTCTGCGGCGCGGGCGAACCGGGTGAATGCCGCAGTGCTGCCGCAAGTGGCTGCGGCGGCGATGTCGCAGACGCTGGGGGCGGTGACGGGGCGCATCGAGGCGGCGGCGTCCGGCAAGTCGGGCGGCTCGATGCAGTTCGGCGCCCTGCCGTCGCCGGTGGAGGATGACCGGGCCGTGCTGCCGCGTTGGGATCGTTCCGGCCCGACCTTGCGCGAGATGCTGGACGGGGCGTCCTTCACGCTGGCGCCCGGCAGTGCCGCCGGCGAGGCGTTCCCGGCTCCGCTTGCGGTATGGGGCCGGGGCGAGTGGGTATCGGTGTCGGGTTCGGAGAAGGACGTGTCGTGGGACGGCGGGCTGTGGTCGGCGCAGTTGGGGGCGGACCTGCGGGTGCGCCCGGACTTGCTGGCCGGGGCGGCGCTGTCCCATGCGTGGGGCGAACTGGACACGGAGACGAGCGGCGGCGGCGGTCGGGTGAAGGGCGTGCACGAGACGGTGGTCACGTCGTTCAACCCCTATGCGGCGTGGCTGGCACCGGACGGCTCGACCCTGTGGGCAAGCCTCGGCTACGGCCGGGGCGAGGTGCGGGTCCGGGAGAAGGGTGCGCCGGTGCGCAGCGCCGGCCTGACGCAGTGGAGTGCGTCTGCGGGCGGTCGGGGCGTACTGGCCGAGGATGCGGCGCTGATCGGGGGCGGGGTGACGCGCCTTGCGTTGAAGGGCGAGGGTTCGGCCGCGCGTTTGCGCACGGGGGCCGATGACGGTCTGACGGCGCTGACGGTGAAGACGACGCGGCTGCGTCTGCTGCTGGAGGGGTCGTACGAGCACGCGCTGGAGGGCGGTGCGACGCTGACGCCGGTGCTGGAGGCGGGGGTGCGTCATGACGGGGGCGACGCCGCCGAAGGGGCGGGCCTTGAGGCCGGTGCGAGCGTGACCTGGCGGGACCCGGCGGCGGGTCTGACGGCGGCGTTGCGCGCGCGGCTTCTGGCGGTGCATGAGGCGGACCGCGACGAGTGGGGGGTGAGCGCGCTGGTGCGCCTCGACCCCGGGGCCGACGGTCGGGGGACGTTCCTGAGCTTCGGTCCCGCGCACGGGCGAACGGAGAGCGGTCTCGGGCAGTGGTTCGACCACAGCCTGCCCGCGGCCGCATCCGGCGCGGCGCCGGAAGAGGCGCGGAGCCGTCTGGAGGCCGAGGTGGGCCACGGGTTCGGCCTTACCGGTCCGGGGCCTCTGGCGGTGCTGACGCCCTGGGCCGGGCTGAGTCTGGCGGAGACGGGCGGGCGCACGCTGCGGCTCGGCGTGCGCTACCGCCTTGGTACGAGGCTTTCGCTCGGCCTCGAGGGCGCGCACCGGCCGGGCCCGGCTCCCGAAGACAGCCTCCTGCTGCGCGGCGCGCTCCGCTGGTAGGAAACGCCCGGCGATGACGCGCACCGCCGAAGAGGCGGGCGATCATGGGGCGGCGGTGTCGTCCGCGAGGTTCCCCCGGAGGCTCCCGGCGACGCGCGCCGCCGACGCCTTCACCGAGTCGCGCGCGAGGTTCGGGTCGCGGGCCGTGGTCTGCACTTTCCGGTGACCGAGCATCCTGCCGATTATCGGCAGAATCTCGCCAAGCGCGAGAGCCCTGCTGTCACGACCGTGTCTGATCTCACGGACACGAACGTCATCCTCGAATGCCACCCCAAGGATGCCACCACAAGGGTTGGTGGCGAGCGCTGACGGGCGGCTATTCGGTCGAAACCGTCGAGGACTGCGTGGCGGAAACGCAGACGGGTTTTCAGCGCCGGCGGCCCGAGCAACGGATCGACATCGTGGAACTGCGCGTGTCGCTGACGGCGGTTCACATTGTCGGGGATCGCCAGCTTGCTGAACCGGGCGTGCGGATATCCGACATTACGCTGGACCGGGGCGGGGTCTTGCTCCGGGCGCAGGCGGTCCAGCGGGGCGATGCCTGGCTGTCATTCGGGCCGGACAGCGCCAGCCTGCGCTTCGGGGTCCGGCTCGGATGCCGCGAGCGGCGGGTGTCCCTGGAAAGGCTGCCAAGGTCGCAGGTCACCGGTCAAGTCCGGCACTGAGAGAGGCGTACACAAGAAGCTGGCACGACAGGACGGTTGGCCAACTGGTTCTTGCGGAGCAATGCGGGGCATGAAGCGGCATCTGACGCAGCGATCGGCCGGTTTGCAAGGGCTGGCGGCTGTCCTGCTCGTCCTGGCAGCTGGAGCCGGTATTGGCGGGTATCTTTATTTCCAGGGGCGCGGCGACGCCCCCGGGAACGGTTTGCCGATCGTGTCGGTTACCGTGCCCGAGACCCTCTCGGTGCGGGCGCAACTTGGGCGAAGGACCTACGAAGCCCGCTGCGCCGCATGCCACGGCCGGCATGCGGCGGGACAGGACGGAGTCGCCCCGCCGCTGATCCACATCATCTACGAGCCCGGCCATCACGGTGACGAGTCGTTCCAGCGGGCGGTGGCCCGGGGTGTCCGGGCGCACCACTGGCGTTTTGGGGACATGCCGCCGATGGACGGTCTTACCCGCCGCGACGTGGCGCCGGTCATCGCCTATGTCCGGGAATTGCAACGGGCCAACGGCATCCGATGAGGGAGCGACCGTGAGAACGTTCCTCTGGCCGTAATCCTCGCCCGGTGCGGCGGCCCCGGCACTGTCCCATTCCGCCCTCGACGCCACCGCGCTGGAGGACGACGCCGTGCTGGCGCAGACGCCGCCGCACGTCGTCCTCATCTTCGCCAAACTCATACGCCTGACGCGGGTCCGCGTGACCGATGACGACGGAGCCGCGAGCGGTCTTGACCTGGGCGGCGGCCCGGCGCCGGGCCGACAATTATCATATACAAGCAGCCAGTTGGTCGTTTGCCGGGGGGAGCCCGGCTTGAGGACTCGACAGCCTTGCGGACCGCGATGTGCGGCATGACCGCGACCCGGTGACGTTACCCAGAGTCCCCCATAAACGGCCGTACCGGAAATTTGCCCCGGGCAAGCGCTTCGATTCGGTTTTGGATCGGGGCGGGGTCGGAGGTCCGGTAGGACGGGGCGAACAGGAAATTGAAACTTGCCGTCAATTGCTCAGGCCGAACCGATTCTCCACGGCCAGCATCACCGCCCGCGCGTTTTCGGCTTCGTCCTGGGCTGTCCTCACCTTCCCCGTGAAATCTCCTGCATCGTTGAATTCCAAGTGTGCCTTCTCGTGGACGAGCTCTCGCCTTGCGCATTGCAGTTGTGCAACCTTCCTCAGTAGTTCTTCGTCCCCGCAATCGAGCAACCTCAATTTGTTTTCGTAGCTGGAGTGGTCGATTTTCTCCGTGTAGCCCTCTCTGCCGCGTCTCCCGACCATCAGAAGATGCAAGGCAGCTTCCAGCCAGATGCAGGTAAAGACAATGGAGATCATCGCCTGTTTGAACGACGACCGCTCAGGATCGAAGGTCTTGACGACAACATTGCTTTTCTCCGGTCCCGGCCGGACATTCACATCCATGTCTGCCGACATCGCCCTGCAGGCATCGTCCGCCATGGATCTGTAAACGTCGATATTCGTCAGAGGCAGCCTCGGTGCTGAGATCATGTTCCCACTCCTTCTCGCGCTTTCCCTGCACGACAGTGCACCACATGCTGAAACCGAAGCCGCGAATACATGGCGGAAGGTCGCAAAGTCGCCCGGAACCCTCCCGGATTCGTCCCCTTCCTGGCGGTGGCGCGAGCCGGTGCTGTTCCCGACGGTTTCGACGATTCTGCGGTGCAGGACGGCGTCCGGATCGATGAGCCGGGTTCGCGATCCGTTGAGAAAGCTCTGGTGCAGGCTGGTCAGAGGCCAAGCCCGGACAGTGTTGCTTCAGGTGGAACTTGGTCACAACTGGAGATCCCGTCGTTACCCGCCCGTTTCCTCAAGCGTCGCGGGAGAGCGCTGTGCCGTCCCGACCCGATGCGGCAGCCCGGTTCAGGCAGGCATTCCCGTGCACGGGGGGCACACGCCGTAGAGCACCAAATGGTGGCTTTCGAGGTGGAAGCCCTTGGGCGCCAGTTTCGTCAGTTTGTCGGTAGGACACCCCGGGACGTCGAAGACGCCGTGGCACTCGCGGCACTGGAAGTGGTGGTGGTGCTCCTTGCCGGTGATCTCGTAGCGGGCCGCCTCTCCGGGGATTTTCACCACAGCGAGCGCGCCGTCGGTCATCATGGTCTGGAGGGTGCGGTACACCGTGGCGATGCCCAGGCCGGGTGCCTTCACTTGCGCGGCTGCCAGGATGTCCCGTGGATTCAAGGGTCGATTGGCTTCCAGCAGCACGCGCTGGATGACGCTTCGCTGTCTCGTGCGTCTCTTGGCGCGCGGGCGCGTCAAGGGGTCTGTTTTGCCCGAGCGGCTTGTTCGGCTGATCATTTGAACCCCCAAGGCCGGTCCCGGCGGGTGTGCCCGTCGGGCCGGCCTCGTCTCACCCATCCCCGCCGGTTCCGGCAACCCCGCCGGTCGGGCCGTGCGCTCTGTGGAAGGGCAGTCTTCATTATATCGGCCACGGACCTTCAGGTACACCTGACGGCGCCCGGGTCGCCGTCAGCCTCCTGAGCGGTTTCGCCCGGGCCATGCGAGCGGGCCGCGCCGCCGGGTCTGCGGCGGCCACTCATGATATTCCATAATCATATACAATAGGCTATTCTCCAACAAACTCGCCTGCTGGTGCATTTTTTGCTTTCTATTGATATTGATAATCTGTTAGCTTATAAATCAATCCAACGGTGACTGTCGGAAGGAGATCCCATGAGATGTTTCGCGATCAACAGGGTGGTTCTTGGCTGCACGGCGTTTCTGCTGTCATGCGGGCTTTCGGTCCTTGCGGGGGCGCAGGAGCCGGTGGACGCACTCAAGCAGCAACTGCGGGAAATGCAGCAGCAGATGAGCGAATTGATGGAGCGTATCGAGGCGGTGGAGCGGGAGAAAGCTGAGACGGAACGCGTCTCTTCGGTCGAGCAATCGGTAAAGGCGATTCAGGAGAGTCCGTCGATCCTGAATCCGTCCATCGGCCTGGCCATCGACACGACACTCGAACACCAGGGTGACACGGACGGAGAGTTCAACCTGCGGTCGGTGGAACTTGGCTTGGCGGCCGAGATCGACCCGTACGCCCGGGCCTATGCGTTCATCACTGCCAACGAGGATGGCGTCGAGATCGAAGAGGCGGCCGTGCAGACGACATCTCTGCCGGTCAACGTGACCGCCGGCCGTTTCTTCGCCGATTTTGGCCGTCTGGCCCAGTTCCATCAACACGAGCTTCCGTTCGTCAACACGCCCTTGTCCCTCACACGGATGGTTGGCGGAGAGTCCCTGGGCACGGGCGTTCAGTGGAAATGGCTCATGCCGACTCCGTTCTTCCTTTCCTTCAGCGGTGGCGTGTTCAACGAGATCGGGCACGCGCACGGAGCCCACGACCATGGAGGCGACGCCCACGGTGACGAGGAAGAGGGGCACGAGAACCACGACCATCATGGCGACAATGATGGCGAGGACGAGGACCACGAGGGTGAGGACGAGGACCACGAGGGTGAGGACGAGGACCACGATGGCGAGGACGAGGACCACGAGGGTGAGGACGAGGACCACGAGGGTGAGGACGAGGACCACGGGGGTGAGGACGAGGACCACGGGGGTGAGGACGAGGACCACGCGGATACCAGTGGGGGTCGGGCCCTCCGCGACCTGACATACCTGGGCCGGGTGCATACCTTCTTCGATCTGAGCGAAACCTGGAACCTTGAGCTGGGCTCCTCGGTTGCGTTCACGCCGAGGTCGGAAGCCGGCCAGGAAGACAGCCGGCGCGCGCTCTTCGGGGCCGACGTGACGCTTCGGCATCGGCCGCTCACGCCCGGCGTTTATGAAGGCCTCACCATCGCGGGCGAGTGGCTGACCAACAGGCAGGAGTTCCATGATGTCGGAACCATGACCGCCCGCGGCGGCTACGCCTACGCCAACCTGGACTTCAACCCGGAATTTCCGGGCAAGTGGAGCTTCGGTCTGTTGCTGGACTCCGCGCCGAACCTGGAGAAACCCTCCGACAAGACGCTGAGCCTGTCGCCGTACATTTCGTGGTCGCCCAGCGAGTTCAATCGCCTGCGGCTGCAGTACACCCATGGTTGGGATCAGATCAAAGAAACACCGGGCCACGACGGCGCGCAGGTCTATCTCCAGTGGACCACCGTTATTGGCAGCCATACACATGGTTTTCGCGAGCGGCATTGAAGCGAGGCAAGGCGGAATCGCCTTGCCGGCCCCTCGCCGCGGGTCGGGCTGATCCGACGAGTTCCTGAAACCAGGGAGACATGCGCATGATGAACATATTCTTGACGAGCACATTCCAACGATGGTGGCCGCTGCCCGCACTGGCGCTGGCGCTGGTCATGGGGTTCGCGGTTCCGGCGGCAGCAAGGGAGATCCGCGTGGTGACGACCATCCCGGACCTCGCCGACATCACGCGGCAGATCGGTGGTGAGCAGGTTGCGGTGCGGAGCCTGACGTTGGGCGCCCGGGACATGCACGGCATCCAGGTGAAGCCAAGCATGGTCAGCCTGCTGAGCCGTGCGGACGCGGTGGTGCTGATGGGGCTTTCGCTGGAGCATTCCTTCCTGCCGGCCCTGCTCGATGTGGCGGCCAACCCGCGGATCGTGCGCGGCGGGGCGGGTTACATCGACACCTCTGCCGGCGTCGTTCCTCTGGGGCCGCCCAAGACGCTCTCGCGCAAGGGCGGCGATGTCCATCCCTTGGGCAATCCCCACTACAATCTCGACCCGGTCCTGGGCAAGCTCATCGCGCGCAACATCGCCGAGGGCCTGTCCAGGGCGGACTCACGGCGGCGTGCCTTCTTCATGAAGAACCTGCAAGCCTACGAAGCGGAGCTGGACCGGCGCATCACCGGTTGGCAGCGGAGGGCTGCGGGCCTGAAGGGGGTCCGGTTCGTCAACTACCACGACGACATGGCCTACTTCGCCCGGCGCTACGGCATGCGGCTCTTCGGCACGCTGGAGTTGGCCCCGGGCATCGGGCCGACGCCGGCACACATCGTTCAACTGGTGGAGCGGATGAAGGCCGCCAAGGTGCCGCTGGTGCTCTACGGCACCTATCCGAGCCGGGTGCCGAAACGCGTGGCCCGGGAGACCGGCGCCGCTCTGGTGCCCGTGCCCTTGTACGTGGGCGGTGCCCCGGGGGTGGACACGTACGTCGGGTTGATCGACCACCTCGTCACCCGCCTGTCGCAGGCCGTCGCTCGATGATCGCGGGCGCGGCGTCGGCGCGTCCGCTTCTGGCGCTCCAACGGGCGCGCCTGGGGTACGGCGGAGAGACGGTGCTCGACCATGTCCACGTGCGCATCGACGCCGGCGAATTCGTCGGGCTGACGGGGGCCAACGGCTCCGGCAAGACCACTCTCCTGCGGTCCATGCTGGGGCTGTTGCCGCTGCACGGCGGCAGCGTGGAACGAGAAAACCTGCCGCCCGCGCGGCTCGGCTACGTGCCCCAGCAACTATCCCTTGACGCCTGGTTCCCGTTGAGCGTGTGGGAGGTGGCGGCCATGGGCGCTTACGGACGCTTGCGTCCCTGGCGGCGATTTCCCCGGCATGAACGCCAGCGGGTCGATGCGGCCCTGGAACAGGTGGGGCTTGCTTCCCTCCGGCGGGTTCTCTTCTTCCATCTTTCCGGCGGGCAGCGCCAGCGCGTGCTCATGGCCAGGGCGCTGACGGTGGAGCCGTCGCTGTTGCTGCTCGATGAGCCCTTCGCCGGCGTCGATCGGGCGGCCCGCGAGGACATCGCGCAGCGACTCGGAGCGATCAACCGGCGCTCGCGTCTGGCCATCGTCCTGTGCAGTCACGACAGCGAACTTCTGGCGCGCGCTTGCGGGCGCGTGATCCACGTTTCGGACGGGCGCGTGCATGGCAGCGCGCGTGCATGAGGTCCGTCTGGCGTGCTGCAGGCGTTCGCGGAGATACTGGCCCCTTCCTTCCTGCTCTTCCCGGCGGTGCTGGGAAGCGTGGTCCTCGGACTGGTGTGCCCCGCGGTGGGAGGCTTCCTGGTGCTCCGGCGCAGCGTTCTGCTGGGCTTGGTGCTGCCTCAGTTGGCGGCTGCGGGCGCGGCGTTCGCCCTGTTTGCGCACGCAGTCGGCCTTGTGCCGCATCCGGGCCACTCCACGGGCCACGCCGGCCACGCGGGCCAGATGGAGGGCATTCTGGCCTACGGCGGTTCGTTGCTGTTCACCTTCGCGGGCATGGCGCTCCTGGGCCTGACGCACCGGGGCGGCGCCGGGCGCTCGGAGACGCGGCTGGCCGTGGTCTATGCCTTGGCGGGGTCGCTCACGGTTCTCTTCGTGGCGTTCCACCCCTTTGGCGACGCGGCGATCCTGGGTCTCGTCAAGGGCGAGGCCGTGGTGCTGTCTTGGGCCGAACTCGCCGGCTTGAGCGCGGTCCATGTGGCGGCGGCGGCGTGCCTTGTACTGTTTCGACGTGAATTGCTGATGGTGTCGTTCGACCGCGACCTCGCCTTCCTCCTCCGGGGAGGCGTCTCCAGGTGGGACCTGCTCTTCCATCTGACCGCCGGGGTCACCATTGCACTGGGCGTCATGATGGCCGGTCCTCTGCTCACCTTCGGCCTGCTGATGCTCCCGCCCATCGCCGCGCGGCCCCTGGTGTCGCGGATGGCGCCGTGGTTCATCGCATCGTCGCTCGCGGGTGCCGGCATCGGTGTCACCGGCTTCGCTGTCGCCTACCGGTTCGACGTGCCGCTGGGTCCTGCGGTGCTGACCCTGGGCTGTGGGCTGGTGCTGGCGGTTCACGCCCTGGCGCGGCTGTTGGTACGTCTCATGAAGGGCCTAGCATTTTGAGATTTTGAGGAAGATGGATTGACGGATGTGGTCCGGACGAAAGGCCTGGGATTGGCATTGTGGCCAGCCAAGGAGTGCTTGATGGCCACAATCCGTTCCGGGACGCTGCGAAAGACACCGCGGCGCAGACGTTGGGGAGTCAGCTTTGCGAACCCACTTTCGACGAGATTGAGCCAGGAGGTGCGGGTGGGCGTGAAATGGAGTCGGAATCGCGGGTGAGCAGCCAGCCACCGGCGCAGCGCTTCATGCCGGTGAGTTCCATGATTGTCCAGGATGATGTGCCGGGTCGGGTCGCGCGGGAAGGCACGGTGGAGGCGCCGCAGGAACTTCAGGAACTCCTGATGCCGATACGGACCGATGAAGGCGCTTCGTCCAGGTACGACCGCCCCCGACCGTGCCGCGGCCGGCCCGCTGGCGGCCACGGTCTCAGCGCCCGGGCGTGGCGGCCAGCACCTCGTCGAGGCTCGCCGCCACCAGCACGGCCTCCGCCCAGGCCTCCAGTTCGGAGGCCGACGCACGGCGAACCCGCTCGCCCACCGCGTCCGGCACATCACCGAAGCGCAACGCCAGTTGACGAAGAAGAAGTTCCGCCAAGGCCTGTATCCGGCCTCGTTCGATTCCCTTCTCCATTCCCTCGGCCCTTCCTTCAGCTCTTCCCCGTTCGATTCCCTGTTCGATTCCCTGTTCGATCCAGGCTTGCGCGACTGTGCCCATCAGTGCCTCCCAACGGTCCGGCTTTGTCCGGCGCAGCGACGCCTCCAGCAAGGGCGGCGTCAGGTTCATGCACTCGGCCATGTAACGCACAATATGACGCTCGAACGCGCTCCCCGCAACCGGCCCGCCCGTCATCTGGTCCAGAAGATCCGTCGGTATGTCCTCGGCATATACCACCTTGAGTGCCAGAAGCCCGGCCCGCACTTCGGGCGAGACCGACAACCGCCTTGGCGCAATCTCGCCAAGGTCATGCAGCACATAGGCGAACTCCCTGACGAAAGGCTCCAACTCCCCGGGCGCGTCGATCATCCCCGGCACCGAGGGCGCCGCGGTCCAGCGGCCCCGACCGTGGTAGAAAACCAGCGGAATGATCGCCGGCAGCCGGTCCCCGGCGGCGCCATTCTCGACCTCGCGGCGCCAGATGTTGACCATGTATTTCAGGAGTTGGAGCGGCGTGTCCGCGTCGACGCGGCTCTTGTGTTCGAGCAGCACATAGAGCCGCGCATCGTGGCCGCTCCTCAGTCTCACCCGGAACAGCGCATCGCACTGGGTCCGCGCGGCGTCCTCGTCCACGAAGTGGCCCTCCACCGCCTCGGGCGGGGCCTCGGGGTCGAGAAGAGCGGCGACTTCTTGCGGCAGGTATTGCGCCAGCAGCGCGGCGGCGCGGGCCGGCTCGGAGACCAGTGCCCGGAACAGCGCATCGTGCGGCGTCGTCGGAAGGCTCACCGGGCGGGTTCCCCGGCGTCTTTCGCAGCGTCCCGGAACGGATTGCCGCCATCAAGCACTACCTGGCTTGCCACAATGCCAATCCCAAGCCTTTCGTCCGGAATACATCCGTCCACTCCATCCTGCGCAAGATCGCAGATTGTAAGGCCATTCATGAGACACACCACTAGGGACATGGCTCCGGCGCTGACGGGCCGCGTCGCCCGGCGTCGCGGAACGCCTCCTCGGTGCAGGCTGTCAGCAGCCGGTCATGGGCGTGGTCCGGGGCGAAGACGCGGAACTTGACGATCTTGGAGGGGATGTAGGCGAACAGCTCGGCCATGGACTCCTTGGTGATGACGCCGGTGGCCGGATCGTAGGTGTGAATCTGCTTCTTTCCCATGGCCATGGGGTTTTCCGGACGGGAATCCTGGCTCGCGATGTCCACGTGGTACACCAGGCTCCGTTGCGCCTCGGGCAGGGCCGCGCGGATCAGGCTCTCCCACCGGGGAACCTCGATGGCGTCGAGCCCGCTCTCCAATTCCGCCGCCGAGAGGGTTCGCTCGCAAGCCAGCCGCCACTTGAGGTCGCGGTCGAGGATGCGGCCCCATTCGCGTCCCAGGGAGATGCCGAGACGGCGCCAGCGGGACACCTCCTGCAGCAGCGACCCGTCGGTCAGATTCAGGTACGACTCCATGTTGTCCAAGGGGTTGCCCGGTGCGATGCGGGCCATGGTTTCCGGGAACAACTCCTGGAGGTGCACGTCGATGGCTCGGGTGGTGCGGTGGAAGTAGACGTTCTCATAGAGGTATTTGCGCGCGTTCAGGAACATGGTGAGGGCGCCCTCGCCGGAACGGTGCAGGGTCAGCCCCTTGGGCGAGATGAAGGTGTAGTGGATGAGCCTTTCGCGGTCGATGGGGCCCACCGAGACCCCGCACATGTAGGAGTCGCGCGACACGTAGTCGAGGTTGTCGAAGGTGAAGATGCCGTTGGTGAGGGGCTGAAGGAAGCGCAGCCACAGGGGCCTGGCGGGGTCGTCCGCGGAGTCCTTCTTGATGGGAAAGGCGATGTCGTCGGGGTCGAGCGCTTCTCCGTCGGCAAAGCGCCCCGACGGGCTGCGGCGGATGCGGCGGATGATGTCGCCGAGATGCTCGCGGATGATGACCTGGGAGATGTCTTCGTGGATCAGGCCGTACTGGCTCAGGAAGTGGTTGTCGAAAAAATGACAGAAGGGGCCGTGGCCGACATCGTGCAGCAGTCCGGTGACCCGCATGTACTCTTCCACGCAGGCGGCGGAAGGGCACGCGTCGCCCAGTACCCGGCGCAGCGACGGGTAGAGGCTGCGGGCAAAGGCGCCGGCGAGGTGCATGGCCCCCAGACAGTGCTGGAAACGGCTGTGCTCCGCCGAGGGATAGACCCAGCGGGCGCTCTGAAGCTGGAATATGTAGCGAAGGCGCTGGAACCAGGGGGAATCGATCAGGTTCTTTTCCGTGACCTCGTCCGGATCCTCGGGGACGGTGAAAGGGATGTAACGGTGGATCGGGTCGGCGATGAGGGAGCACCCCGAGTACGCCTCACGCGCCCCGTCGGCGGTCACAGCTCGAAACCCACCTGCGCGGTCCACTGGGCGCCCATCTTGCCCAAGTGGCTCACGCGCTCGGCCACAGCGCCGATGGCCTCGCGCTCCTCGTGACGGTCGGGATCGAACTTCTCGCCCCGCGCCTCGGCATGCACGAAGAATTCGCCGGCCTTGCGCACGTCGAATTCCTTCAACACGTACCCGCTGGCCTGGTACTCGTAGAGCAGTTCGCGTATCCAGTTGACCATCAGGTCGTCGTTGTCGAGCCCTTCCACCTCAAGGATGACGCTCTCGCGCACCTCCACGGTGTCCGGGTCCACCAACAGGTCGAACAGCGCAGTTCCGGCGTCCGCGAGAATCTGCGGCAGCGAATCGCCGGAGAGCCGGATGCTCAGCTCCGACGACTTCCGAATCACTCTGTATTTCTTGTTCCCGTCCGCCATCGTCGTGTTACCTTGAGCCCCCCCTGTCCCCGGCCGCCGCTCTTGCCGAAACCGTGGATCCCGGGCCTCCTTCAGTCTCGCACAAACAGGCGGAGGTGCACAGGGCCGTTGCGGGACGTCAGTCCCGGTTGATCAGCGAGGCCGCGAAGCCGGCGCCGAAGCCATTGTCGACGTTCACTACCGTCACTCCCGCGGCGCAGGAGTTGAGCATGGCCAGCAGCGCCGCCAGGCCGCCGAAGCTGGCGCCGTAGCCGATGCTGGTGGGCACGGCGATGACCGGCCGCCGGACCAGCCCGGCCACCACGCTGGGCAGGGCGCCTTCCATGCCCGCAACCACGATGAGCAGCGCCGCCTCGGAGAGTTGCCGGTGGTGGCTCAGCAGCCGGTGCAGGCCGGCGACGCCGACGTCGTAGATCCGTTCCACCCGGTTGTCCATGATCTCGCTGGTCACCGCGGCCTCCTCCGCCACCGGTATGTCGGAGGTGCCGGCGCACACCACCGCGATGGTCCCCTTGCCCTTGTGCGGGGCCTCCCGGGCGCGCCAGGTGGCGCACCGGGCCTGGCGGTGGAAACGGAAACCCCGGAGGCGCCGCCGCAGGGCGTCCATCTTGTCCCCGGACAGCCGGGTGATGAGCACGTTCACGCCCCGCTTCCGGATGGCCCGGGCGATCTCGACGATGTCCGGGACTTCCTTGCCTTCGCCCATGATGACCTCGGGAAACCCCTGCCGCAAGGCCCGGTGATGGTCCACCTTGGCAAACCCCAGATCCTCGAAGGGAAGGTGACGGAGCCGCTTCAGCGCCTCCTCGACAGGAACCTGGCCGTGCCGCACGTCTTCCAGGAGAGCTGCGAGTCTCTCTTCGTCCATGGCGCCCTACGCGGACCTCCTGAAGTGGTCGTGACCGCCGCCCGTCAGGGGTACGCTTCCGCCCCGCGGGTCCAGCAGCGTGACGCCCCGCTTCCGGGCCACGCACTCGCCGATGCGGGTGATGGCGACGCCGGTGCGCCGGGCGACCCGCTCCACCCCCGTGCCGGCCCCGCCCGGCGCGGTGAACAGCAGCTCGTAGTCCTCGCCGCCGGCCAGCGCGCAGGGGAGGTCTTCCGGTCCGGCCACCCGGTTGAAAACCGGCGACAGCGGCACCCGGTCCTGACGCACCACCGCCCCGACGCCGCTGGCCCGGCAGAGCTGTCCGAGGTCCTGCGCGAGGCCGTCGCTCACGTCCATCATGGCCCGGGCCAGGCCTTCCCTGGCCAGTTGCAGGCCGGTCTCCAGGCGCGCCGCGGGGTGGTGGTGCCTGCGCACGAGGTAGTTCCGGTCCCGGGCGGAAATCGCGCTCCGGGGCTCGGAAAGCAGCGCCAGCCCCAGCGCGGAGTCTCCCAGGGTGCCGGTCACGTAGATGTCGTCACCCACCCTGGCGCCGCTTCGGGTGACTGCGCCGTGGGGCGCGAAGCCCGCAAGGAACACGTCGATGACCAGCCGGTCCGCGGCGCAGGTGTCGCCTCCCACCAGCGCCACCCGATGCTCCGCGGCCGCGGCGTGAATGCCCCGGACCAGCGCGGCCGCCTGGTGCGCGGCCAGGTCCGGCAGGGCCAGCGACAGCAGGAAATAGGCCGGCCGGCCGCCCATGGCGGCGATGTCGCTCAAGCTGGCGGTCAGGGACTTGTGTCCGAGATCCCGCATCGAGATCCAGTCGCGGTTGAAGTGGACGTCTTCGATCAGCAGGTCCGAGGTGAACAGCATGGAATCGTCCGGTGTGGCGACCCGGGCAGCGTCGTCGCCGATGCCCAGCCGCACGCCGCGCGCCCGCGGGGTCTGCTTCCGGATCAGGTCGATGAGCCCGAACTCTCCCAGGTCCCGAAGTCTCATGGACGGATCGGGAGGAACGTCAGGCGTTGGCCGGCACCGCTCTGTCCGCGCCGCCCTTGGGTCGGGGGCGCCGGCCGGCTTTCTTGCGCCTTGCCGCGGCAGGGGGCTTCGGCGTGTCGCCGGACACGCTTTCCGGCTGCTTGTCTCCGAACGCCGCCGCCAGCACGTCGTTCATGTTGCGCGCCAGGATGAAGTGCAGCTTGTTGCGCAAGGGTCGCGGGATCTCTTCGAGATCCTTCTGGTTCTGGAACGGAATGGCCACGGTCTCGACGCCGGAACGAAAGGCCGCCAGACATTTCTCCTTCAGGCCGCCCACCGGCAGGACCCGGCCCCGGAGGGTGATCTCCCCGGTCATGGCCACATTCCGGCTCACCGGCCGGCGGGTCAGCGCGGAGATGAGGGCGGTTCCCATGGTGATGCCCGCCGAGGGGCCGTCCTTGGGAATGGAGCCGGAGGGTACGTGTATGTGGATGTCCTGCTTCTGGTAGAAGCTCTCTTCGAGGCCCAGGTTCTTGGCCTGGGCCCGGGCGTAGCTCACCGCGGCCTGGGCCGACTCCCTCATGACGTCACCCAGCTGGCCCGTCAGCGTGAGGTTGCCGCGGCCCTTGGACAGCGATGCTTCGACGTGCAGCACCTCGCCGCCGGCGCTGGTCCAGGCGAGACCGGTGGCCACGCCGATCTCGTTCTGGTCCTGGGTTTCGGTCAGGAACCGAGGGGGGCCGAGGAACCGGTGCAGGTTCCTCCGGGTGATGCGGGTGCGGGCGGTGCGCCCGTCGGCCACCCTGCGCGCCACCTTCCGGCAGATGGCCGCCATCTCCCGCTCGAGATTCCGGAGCCCCGCCTCCCGCGTGTACTGTTCGATGATCCGCAGTACCGCGTCGTTGGATATCTCCAGCAGATCGCTCGAAATCCCGGCCTCCTGCAACTGCCGCGGGACCAGGAAACGCCGGGCAATCTCCAGCTTCTCCTCATTGGTATAGCCGGAGAGGTTGATCACCTCCATGCGGTCGCGCAGCGCCGGCGGGATCGTGTCGAGGAGATTGGCGGTGCAGATGAAGAGCACGCTGGACAGGTCGAACGGGACATTCAGGTAGTGGTCGCTGAATTCGTGGTTCTGCTCGGGATCGAGCACCTCCAGCAAGGCTGCCGAGGGGTCGCCGCGGAAGTCGTTGCCGAGCTTGTCGAGTTCGTCCAGCATGAATACCGGATTGTGGCTGCCGGCCTGCTTCATGCCCTGGATGATGCGGCCCGGCAGCGCCCCCACGTAGGTTCTGCGGTGGCCGCGGATCTCCGCCTCGTCGCGGATGCCGCCCAGGGACACGCGGACGAAGTTCCGCCCGAGGGCCCGGGCGATGGATTTGCCCAAGGAGGTCTTGCCGACCCCCGGCGGCCCCACGAAGCACAGGATGGGCCCGCGGATCTTCTTTCTCAGCTTGTTGACCGCGAGATACTCGAGAAAGCGCTCCTTGATCTTCTCCAGGTTGTAGTGGTCCTCGTCCAGAACCTGCTTGGCCTTCCCGAGGTCGAGATTGTCGTCGGTCTTCACGCTCCAGGGAAGCTCCACCATCCAGTCCAGGTAGGTCCTCACCAGTGAGGACTCGGACGACTCGGGATGCATCTGCTCCAGGCGCTTGAGCTGCTTGGCGGCCTCCTTCCGGACCTCGGACGGCATGCCGGCCTTGTCGATCCGGGCCTTGAACTCGTTCATCTCCTCGGTTTTCTCGTCGCCTTCCCCCAGCTCTTGGTGGATCTGCCTGAGCTGCTCCCGCAGGAAGTATTCCCGCTGGGTCTTGCTCATTTCGTCCTTGGCCTGGTTCTGGATGCGCGCCTGCATGGTAGCCAGCTCGAGTTCCCGGGTGAGCAGCTCGTTGACCTTCCTGAGCCGGTCCAGCGGCTCGTAGATCTCGAGGATGGCCTGGCTTTCCTCGATCTGGAGCCGCAGGTTCGAAGCCACCAGGTCCGCCAGCACGCCGGGATCCACCACGTTGTCCGTGACCATGACGATCTCGGGCGGAAGGTTCTTGAGGTTGAGGATCTGCTCGATCTTCTCCTTGACGCTGCGCATCAGCGCCTCGACCTCGACGGACAACTCGACGATCTGCTGCTCCACCACCTTGCGGATACGCACCTCGAAGAACGGCTTTTTCCGCACCACCTGTTCGAGGGAGCCCTTGGTGAGTCCCTGTACCAGGATCTTCACGCGTCCGTCGTCGAGCTTGAGCATGCGCAGGATGGTCGCCACCGTGCCCACGCGGTACAGGTCGTCGGCCCCGGGCTTGTCCTCCGCGGCGTCCTTCTGCACCACGAGAAAGATGTGGCGGTCACGCGCGAGCGCCTCGTTCACCGCGTTGATGGAGATCTCCCGCCCGACGAACAGGGGTATCATCATGTAGGGATAGATGACGATGTCCCTGATGGGCAGCAGCGGTACGACGTCGGGGATGTCCTCGATCGGCCGGTCGGCAACGAACTCCGCGGTGTCCTTGTCCGATACGTCCATGCGTTACCCTCTGTCGTCGAACAGTTCCCGTACCTTTTCGAAGAAACCCTTGGCGATGGGATGCGCTTCCTCCTGGTCTTC
Source organism: uncultured Binatia bacterium (SeqCode) (assembly GCA_964291295.2). GTDB lineage: Bacteria > Desulfobacterota > Binatia > UBA9968 > JAJDTQ01 > JAJDTQ01. Next base: position 918,765 of record OZ219754.1, read on the forward strand.
CTGGGCGAAATCCTTGAGCAATTTCTTCTGGCGCGAGTTGAGCCGGGTCGGGGTTTCCACCAGGACGCGCACGTGTTCGTCGCCCCGGCGGCCGCCGTGAACGTCCTTGATCCCTTTGCCCTTGAGGCGGAAGAGCGCGTGGGACTGGGTCCCGGAAGGGATCTTCATCTTGACCTTGCCATCCAGCGTGGGCACCTCGATCTCGGCTCCGAGAGCGGCGTCGACGAAGCTGATGGGCATCTCGCAGATGACGTCGGTGCCGTCACGGGAGAAGATCGCGTGCTCCTGGACGATGATGACCACGTACAGGTCTCCGGGCGGGCCGCCCCGGCCGCCGTTCTCGCCTTCGCCCCGAAGCTTGAGCCGCGAGCCGGTGTCGACGCCGGCCGGAATCTTGACGTTGATGGTGTGGAATTTCCGCACGAGGCCGGTGCCGCCGCAGCCGGTGCAAGGGTGGGGGATCACCCGGCCCTGGCCGGCGCACTGGCCGCAGGTGCGGGATACGGTGAAGAAGCCTTGCTGAAAGGCGGTCTGTCCGCTGCCCTGGCAGGCGGGACAGGTCTGCGGCGACGTGCCCTTCTCGGCACCGCTCCCCTCGCAGGCGTCGCAGGGTCCGTGGCGCGGGATCTTGATCTTCTTCTCGGTGCCGGAGGCGGCCTGCTCGAAGGTGATCTCGAGGTTGTAGCGGAGGTCGTCGCCCCGCTGCGCCCGTGAAGTGCTCCGGCCCCGGGGCGAGCCGCCGAAGATGTCGCCGAAGATATCGCCGAAAATGTCCTGGAACCCGTGGGCGAAGTCGAAGCCGCCGGCGAACGGCCCGCTTTCGCCGAACGCGGCATGGCCGAACTGGTCGTACCTGGAGCGCTTCTCCGGATCCGAGAGCACCTGGTAGGCCTCGGAGAGCACCTTGAACTTCTCCTCCGCCTCCTTGTCGCCAGGGTTCCGGTCCGGGTGGTACTGCAGGGCCAGCTTGCGGTACGCTTTCTTGATCTCGTCCTCGCCGGCGTTGCGGCTCAGGCCGAGGATCTCGTAGTAATCCCTCTTGTCCAATACGGAGTCCCTTTCGGCACACGGCTCCGAAACCGGCGCACGGTCCCGGAACCATCATCCCCGCGCAAGCGGGAATCCAGGCGGGTGTGGGTGGGTGGCGGAGGGGTGAAGGCTATTCCTTGACCTCCTCGAAATCGGCGTCCACCATCTTGTCGTCGGCCTTGCCGCCTTCGGCGCCCGGCGGTGGCTGTTGCGCGGGTGTCTGCTGCTGTGCCTGCTGCTGTGACGCCTTGGCGTACATGGCTTCCGCCAGCTTGTGCGAGGCCTGGTTCAACTCCTCGGCCGCCGCTCGCATGGCCGCGGCGTCGTCCCCCTCCAGCGCCTTCCGGGCCCTTTCCAGCCCCGCCTCGATGTTCGACTTGACTTCCGCGTCCAGGTCGTCGCCGTATTCCTTCAGCGACTTCTCCGTGGAGTAGACCAGGGAGTCGAGCTGGTTGCGCGCCTCGGCCGCTTCCTTGCGGCTCTTGTCCTCCTCCGCATGGGCCTCGGCGTCCTTCACCATGCTGCGGATCTCTTCCTCGCTGAGACCGCTGGATGCGGTGATCTTGATGGACTGCTCCTTGCCGGTGCCGAGATCCTTGGCGGACACGTGGACGATGCCGTTGGCGTCGATGTCGAAGGTGACGTCGATCTGCGGCAGGCCGCGCGGGGCCGGCGGAATGCCTTCCAGGTTGAACTGGCCGAGCAGCTTGTTGTATGCGGCCATCTCCCGCTCGCCCTGGTGGACGCTGATGGTCACCGACGGCTGATTGTCGGCGGCGGTGGAGAAGACCTGGTTCTTCTTGGTCGGGATGGTGGTGTTGCGATCGATCAGCTTGGTGAACACGCCCCCCAGGGTCTCGATGCCGAGGGACAGCGGCGTCACGTCGAGCAGCAGCACGTCCTTCACGTCGCCCTTGAGTACGCCGGCCTGGATGGCGGCGCCGATGGCCACCACCTCGTCGGGGTTGACACCCCTGTGGGGCTCCTTGCCGAAGGTTTTCTTGACCCGTTCCTGTACCGCGGGCATGCGCGTCATGCCGCCGACGAGAATCACCTCGTCGATCTGGCCGGCCGAAAACCCGGCGTCCGTCAGGGCCTGGCGGCAGGGCTCCTCGGTGCGCTCGATCAGATCGGCGCACAGGGCCTCCAGCTTCGACCGGGAGAGCTTGATGCTCATGTGCTTGGGGCCGGTCTGGTCGGCGGTGATGAACGGCAGGTTGATGTCGGTCTCGACCGAGGTGGACAGCTCGCACTTGGCCTTTTCCGCCGCCTCCTTGAGGCGTTGCAGCGCCATCTGGTCGCCGCGCAGGTCTATGCCCTGATCCTTCCGGAACTCGTCGGCCAGATAGTCGATGACCCGCTGGTCGAAGTCCTCGCCCCCCAGGAAGGTGTCGCCGTTGGTGGCCTTGACCTCGAAGACGCCCTCGCCGAGTTCCAGGATCGAGATGTCGAAGGTGCCGCCTCCGAGGTCGAACACCGCGATCTTCTCGTCCTTCTTCTTGTCCATGCCGTAAGCCAGAGAGGCCGCGGTGGGCTCGTTGATGATGCGCAGCACGTCCAGTCCGGCAATGCGCCCGGCGTCCTTGGTGGCCTGGCGCTGGCTGTCGTTGAAGTAGGCGGGAACGGTGATGACCGCCTCGGTCACCGGCTCACCGAGGTAGTCCTCGGCGGTCTGCTTCATTTTCTGCAGGATGAAGGCGGAGATCTCGGGCGCGCTGTAGCTCTTGCCACGGCTCTCCACCCAGGCGTCGCCCTTGTCCGAGCGGGTGATCTTGTAGGGCAGCAAGGGCAGGGCTTTCTGCACCATGGGGTCGTCGAATTTGCGCCCGATCAGCCGCTTGACGGCGAACACCGTGTTCTGGGGGTTCGTGATCGCCTGACGGCGCGCGATCTGGCCCGTCAAACGCTCGCCGCTTTCGGAGAAAGCCACGACGGAAGGCGTGGTGCGGCTTCCCTCAGCATTGGTCAGGACCTTCGGGTCGCTACCCTCCATGATTGCCACACAGGAGTTGGTCGTCCCGAGATCGATACCTATGACCTTTGCCATCTCATTGTCTCCTTGTCGTGCGGTTTCATTGTAAATCTAATCATCGGTCTGGTCGGTTTCAACCGGGGTTTATTCTTTTGAAATCGAAGCCTTGGCCACACTCACCAGGGACGGCCGCAACAGCCGGTCGGCCAGGTAGTAGCCCGGGTGCACCTCGTCCACCACCGTGTTGGCCGGGTGCTCGTCGGTCTCCACCTGGGCGTAGGCCTCGTGCTTCCCGGGGTCGAAGGGTTGTCCCTTGGCCGTGACCCGCGTGACTCCGTGTTTCTGAAGCGCTTCGAGACAGCCCTTGAGCACCAGTTCGAGGCCGTCCCGCAGCGTGCCTTCGGCCGGAGCGTGCCGGGCCGCCCGCTCAAGGTCGTCGATCACCGGCAGAAGATCCCGCACCAGGGACTCGTTGGCGTACTGGATGGCGTCCTGCTTCTCACGGGCGACGCGCTTCCTGTAGTTCTCGGTATCGGCAGCGTTGCGCAGGTAGTGCTCGTGATGGCGGCGTGCTTCCTCCCGCGCGGCCTCCAGTTCGGCCGCCAACCGCTCGACCTCCGACGGCTCCCGCTCCTCTTCCGCCGCCGGGTCTGCATCGGGCGGGGTTGCCGTTTCCGGGTCTTCCGCCGCCGCTTCGCCCCGATGTCTGCTCTCTCCGTCCATGATTGCGTCCGCTTTCGGCCTATTTCCTGCTTGCGGGCGGAACAGCCCCCACCCCGCGGCGAACGAGTGAAGGTAATCACGGCTCCGGACCTTGTCAAGGTAGCCGGAATCGCCGGCGGACGTCATTTCGGCCCGCGCGCCGCGGCGGGGACGGTGCCGTGCGCGGGTGCCCGGAATGGCCGAAACCGGACGTTTCCGCGGGATTTTTCCGATGGCCTGGTGTATAAGGCACCGGATATCGGCGATGGCGTGGCGGGGTCGGGCGGCCGTTGGACGCCGTTCATGTCGGGGGGTGTCGAGTGTCGGCGATACGGTCGAGCCAGGCCATCGTGCTGCGGTCCTGGGCCTATGGCGAATCGGACAAGATCGTCTCTTTCCTCACGCGGGATTTCGGCAAGATCAGGGGCATCGCCAAGGGAGCCCGGCGGTCCCGCAAACGATTGCTGAACGTTCTGGAACCGTTCACGCTGGTCCAGTTGCGCTTTCATCAGCGCTCCAGCAGCCCGCTCGTCTTTGTCCACGCCTGCGAGTGGGTCCATGTGTTCCGGGAACTGACGCGGACCCTGGCCAAGATCGCCCACGCTTCCTATTTCGTGGAAATCACCGATGAACTGACGCGGGACGGCGACGACAGCCGGTCGCTGTTCGACCACCTGCGGGACGGGCTGCGGTTCCTGGAGAAGAACGAGGCGTCGGCGGAGTATCTCGTCGCCTTCGAACTGGCGCTGCTGCGGCTGGCCGGGTTTCAGCCGGCCCTGGAGCATTGCCAGCGCTGCGGCGCCAGGCCCTCGCCCGGTGATGGCCGGGGAGGTGGCCGCTGGGGGTTCAGCCCGCGGGACGGCGGCGCGCTGTGCCGAAACTGTTGCAGCCTTCGCAAGGAGGCGGTGCCCCTGTCCATGGAGGCCCTCGCCATCATGGCCCACTTCCAGCGGCACGGGTGGATGCACGGGAAGACGCCGCCGTTCTCCCGGCCGGCGCTCGGGGAGGCCCGCGAGCTGCTGCCCTTGTTTATCCAGTACCAGATTAGTAAGAAGCTCAAGTCCGCGGCTTTCCTGAACGGCTCGTTTCGATAGCCTCCGGGAAGGCCCCGTTTCCACCGCGTCCCGACCACAGACAGGAGAACCCGAGCACTCATGAACGAACGCGCGACGATGGAAAAAGTCGTCAATCTTTGCAAGCGGAGAGGGTTCATCTTTCCGTCCAGTGAGATTTACGGAGGAATCGGCAGCACCTGGGACTACGGGCCGGTGGGGGTGGAGCTCAAGCGCAACGTCAAGGAGGCGTGGTGGAAGGCGGTGGTGACCGGCCGCAACGACACGGTGGGCCTGGACGCCTCGATCCTGATGCATCCGCGGGTGTGGGAGGCGTCGGGCCACGTCGCCGGTTTTTCCGATCCACTGGTGGAGTGCCGGGTATGCCACCTGCGTTTCCGGGAAGACCACGTGGAGGAGGCGGGCAAGTGCCCGGACTGCGGCGGCGGGCTGACGGAGGCGCGTCAGTTCAACCTCATGTTCAAGACCTTCATGGGACCGGTGGAGGACACCGCCAGCACGGTGTTCCTGCGGCCCGAGACCGCCCAGGGCATCTTCGTCAACTTCACCAATGTGCTGGACACCGCACGCCGGAAGATCCCCTTCGGCATCGCGCAGATCGGCAAGAGCTTCCGCAACGAGATCACTCCCGGCAACTTCATCTTCCGCACCCGCGAGTTCGAGCAGATGGAGATCGAGTACTTCGTCAAGCCGGGCGAGGACGAGGATGCCTTCCGGTCCTGGCAGGAAGCGCGTCTCCAGTGGTACGTGGACAATGGCATCCGCGCCGCCAACCTCCGCATCCGCCCCCACGGCAGCGACGAGCTGGCCCATTACGCCAAGGCCTGCGTGGACGTGGAGTACGAGTTCCCGTTCGGCTGGTCGGAGCTCGAGGGCATCGCCAACCGCAGCGACTTCGACCTGAAGCAGCACATGGAGTACAGCGGCAAGGACATGACCTACTTCGACGAGGTCAGCCGCAGCCGCTACATCCCCTATGTCATCGAACCTTCCGCTGGCGTGGACCGCCCGCTGCTGGCGTTCCTGGTGGACGCCTACGATGAGGAGGAAGTGGCCGGCGAACGGCGCATCGTGCTGCGTCTCGATCCGCGCCTGGCGCCCTTCAAGGCCGGCGTCTATCCACTGCTGCGCAAGGACGGACAGCCGGAACGGGCCCAGGAGATACGGGACATCCTCAAGGAGCGTTTCCCGGTGATCTACGATCAGGCCGGCTCCATCGGCCGGCGCTACCGGCGCCAGGACGAGATCGGCACGCCCTTCGGCGTCACCGTGGACCACGAGACCATGAAGGACCAGACGGTGACACTGCGGGACCGCGACGCCATGACCCAGGTGCGGATTCCGGTGGACCGGCTGGCGGACGAGATTGCCCGCCGTATCGACCCGCGCACGAGGGACCGCTGATGGCCCGCCACGTCTACTCCTTCGGAGCGGGCAAGGCCATGGGCGGGGCCTCCATGCGCGAGTTCCTGGGAGGCAAGGGCGCCGGCCTGCACGAAATGACCCGCATGGGCGTTCCGGTGCCGCCGGGCTTCACCCTCTCCACCGCCGTCTGCGCTCATTTCTACGAAAACGGGGGAGGTTACCCCGAGGGGCTGCGGCAGGAGGTCGCCCGCGCCATGACGCGGGTGGAGAAGATCATGGGCCGGCGCTTCGGCGACGGCGACGACCCGTTGCTGGTGTCGGTGCGGTCGGGCGCCCGGGAGTCCATGCCCGGGATGATGGACACGGTGCTGAACCTCGGGCTCAACGACCGGACCGCGGCGGGTCTGATCCGGCGCACCGGCAACCCGCGGTTCGTCTACGACTCCTATCGCCGTTTCGTGCAGATGTACGGCGACGTGGTGCTGGGCATGAAGCCCGACAAGGCCGCCCCGCACGACGCGTTCGAAGCCCTGCTGGAGCGCCGGAAGCGCGCCCGGGGGGTTACCGCCGACACCGGCCTCGCGGCCGCGGACCTGCGCGATCTGGTGGTCCGGTTCAAGGAGGAGGTGAGGCGGCAGCGCGGCGTGCCGTTTCCCGAAGACCCGCTGGAACAGCTCTGGGGCGCCATCGGCGCGGTATTGGGATCGTGGCACAACGACCGCGCCGCGGCCTACCGGGAGATGTACGATATCCCCGACAGTTGGGGGACGGCGGTCAATGTTCAGGCCATGGTGTTCGGCAACATGGGCGAGAGTTCCGGCACCGGCGTCGCCTTCACCCGCGATCCGGCGTCCGGGGAGCGGCGGTTCTACGGCGAGTTTCTGATGAACGCCCAAGGCGAGGATGTGGTGGCGGGTATCCGCACGCCGCAGCCCATCCGCGCACTGGCCAAGGTCCAGCGCCCCGCATACCGCGAGTTGCAGCGCATTGCCGGCGTCCTGGAAGAGCGCTACCGGGACATGCAGGACCTCGAATTCACCATCGAGGAGGGCAGGCTCTGGTTGCTGCAGACACGGACGGGCAAGCGCACCGGCTTTGCTGCGGTGCGCATCGCCGTGGACATGGCCAATGCCGGCGTCATCCCCAGGGAAGAGGCGTTGCGGCGCATCGAGCCGGACCATCTGAGCCAGGTGCTGCGCCCGGTCTTCGACCAGACGGCAAGGGAGACGGCGCAGGCCAGGGGCCGGGTGCTGGCGCGGGGCCTGCCAGCGGGTCCGGGCGCGGCGGCAGGACGGATCGTGTTCCACGCCGCCGACGCGGAAGAACGGTGCAACCGGGGGGACAAGGTCATCCTCTGCCGGGTGGAGACCAGCCCGGAAGACATCCGCGGCATCGAGGCGGCCGAGGGCATTCTCACGGCCCGGGGCGGCATGACCTCGCACGCGGCGCTGGTGGCGCGGCAGCTCGGCACGGTATGCGTGGTGGGCTGTGACGCCCTGACCATCGACTACCGTGCCGGCGAGGCCCGGATGGGCGGTACAACGCTCAAGGAAGGAGACTGGCTCTCCCTGGACGGCAGCACCGGGGAAGTGATCCGGGGCCAGCTCCGGACCCACCCTTCGGACGTCCAGCGGGTGTTGCTGGACCGCGAGGCCGCCGCCTCGCCCACCTCACGGCGCTTCGCCAGGCTCATGCGCTGGGTGGACGGGAACCGCCGGCTCGGGGTCAAGGCCAACGCCGATCTGCCGGAGCAGGCGCGCATCGCCCGGAACTTCGGCGCCGAGGGCATCGGCCTGTGCCGTACCGAGCACATGTTCTTCGAGGCGCAGCGCATCCACACGGTCCGTGAGATGATCCTGGCCGACGACGAGGAGGGGCGGCGTGCGGCCCTCGACAAGCTGCTGCCCATGCAGAAGGGCGACTTCAAGGCGATCCTGGGCATCATGGACAGGCTGCCCGTCACCATCCGCCTGCTGGACCCGCCCCTGCACGAGTTTCTGCCCCAGACCGGCGCCGACATCGCCGCCCTCGCCAAGGTGTTGTCCATCCGTCCCGGCAAGGTGCGCGAGAAGGTGGAAGCGCTCAGGGAGTTCAATCCCATGCTCGGCCACCGGGGCTGCCGGCTGGCCATCTCCTTCCCGGAGATCACCGAGATGCAGACCCGGGCCATCTTCCAGGCAGCCTGCGAGCTGCGCAAGGAGCGCAGGGATCCGCGCCCCGAGGTGATGATTCCGCTGGTGGGCAGCCTGGAGGAGTTCCGCGCCCAGCGGGAGATCGTGGAACGGGTCGCCCTGGACACCATGAAAGGGTACGGCGTCAAGGTGCGTTACGCCGTGGGCACCATGATTGAACTGCCCCGGGCCTGTCTGGTAGCCGATCAGATCGCCCGGGAAGCGCAATTTTTCTCCTTCGGCACCAACGACCTGACCCAGACCTGCCTGGGCCTTTCCCGGGACGACGCCGGCAGGTTCCTGCCCCGCTACGTGGCCCAGGGGCTGCTGCCCGAGGATCCGTTCGTGACCATCGACGAGCCCGGGGTGGGCGCGTTGATGGCGCTGGGGGTCGAGAAGGGTCGAAGCTCCCGCCAGGATCTTGACGTGGGCATATGCGGCGAACACGGAGGCGACCCCAGGTCGGTGGCCTTCTGCCACGATCTGGGCCTCGACTACGTCAGTTGCTCCCCTTACCGCGTGCCCATCGCCAAGCTGGCCGCGGCCCAGGCCGCACTCCGGGCAAAGGGCAACGGCCGGTAGTCCGGCCGGGTTCCGCGGACTCCTCCGACTCCTTCTACAGTTTTCGGCCGGCCGGCCGATTCATCACTCATGGGAACGCGCGGTTCCGCCAGTCCCGCGAAGGCGGGAACGGCGGAGCCGGAGTGGAATGCGAAGCGGCGCGACAGGTTCGCGCGGGGGTTCGTCATGGAGCTGTCGCTTGGCGAGTTGATGGTGGGGGCCGGTCTGATCACCCGCGAGGAGCGGGGCCGGGCCGAGGCGGTTCAACGGCGCACCGGCGTCAACCTGGTGGCGGCGCTGGTCCGGGACGGCGTCGCGGACGAAGGCCGGCTCATGGCGTTCATCGCCCGGCGGTTCGGTCTGGAAGAGCGGGAGCTGGGGCCGGCGGACGTGGATGAAGGAGCCTTCGACCTGCTGCCGGCACCGCTGCTGCGGAAGCGCGGCGTGCTCCCCTTCGACGCCGCCGGCCCGATGGTGAGCGTGGCGGTGAGCGACCCCACGGACCGGACCGCGCTGGACGAGATCCGGTTCATGACCGGCCGCGACGTGAAGACCGCGCTGGTGCGCCCATCGGCCATACGGCACATCCTGGAACAGGGCCCCGGCGGCCACGCGGCGGAGTCGGGCCCGGACCACCGGGCCGCCGCACCGCCCCCGGCGCGGGCGGAACCGGCGGGAGACACATCGGTGGTGGCGCTGGTGGACTCGCTGATGCGGGATGCGGTGGCGCGCCGCGCCAGCGACATCCACGTCGAGCCCTACGAAGAGAGCGTCCGGGTCCGCTTCCGCATCGACGGCATCCTGCAGGAGGTCATGACGCCGCCGCACGCCATGAAGCTGGCCCTGACCTCCCGCATCAAGGTGATGGCCGGGCTCGACATCGCGGAGCATCGGCTGCCTCAGGACGGCCGCCTCAAGCTGGCGGCCGCCGGCGGCGACGTGGACGTGCGGGTCTCCGTACTGCCGACGCGTTTCGGAGAGAAGGTGGTGCTGCGGCTGCTGCACCGGTCCGACCTGGTGACCAGCCTCGACCGGCTGGGCCTGGAAGCCCGGGACCGGCAACGCTTCGACGAGGCCATGAGCAAGCCGGCGGGCATGATCCTGCTCACGGGTCCCACCGGCAGCGGCAAGTCCACCACCCTGTACGGCATGCTGTCGGAGTTGAACCGGCCGGGGGTGAACATCTCGACCGCGGAGGATCCGGTGGAATACCATCTCGCCGGTGTCAACCAGGTCCAGACCCACGGCGAGATCGGCCTCACGTTCGCCGCCTGTCTGCGGGCGTTCCTGCGCCAGGATCCCGACATTCTCATGGTGGGCGAGGTCCGCGACGCCGAGACCGCCCGCATCGCCATCAACGCCGCGCTGACCGGGCATCTGGTTCTGACCACGCTCCATACCAACGACGCTCCGTCCACGGTCCACCGCCTGCTCGACATGGGCGTGGAGCCCTATCTCATCGCTTCGGCCATCGTCATGGTGGCGGCCCAGCGGCTGCTGCGCCGGGTGTGCGACGCCTGCAAGGAGCGCTCCGCATGGCACTCCGGAATGCGCCAGAGGGTGGAGGAGGTGCGCGACATCGAGGACTGGCGCGGTGCCGGGTGCCTCGAATGCCACCACACGGGCTACAGTGGCCGGGTGGCCATCTACGAGGTCATGCCGCTGACCGACGATCTCCGCAGGGCGATCCTGCGCGGCGACTCCGTCACCGAGATCAAGGCCGCGGCCGTCGAGAAGGGCATGCGCACCCTGCGCCAGGCCGCGGTCCGGAAAGTCCGGCAGGGGGTCACCACCATCGAGGAGGCGCTGCGGGTGACGGAGCCGGACCCCGAGGAGGCGCGGGCGGCGCTCCTGTCGGACCTGCGCGCCGGGTGATTGCGTGGCGCTCTACCGGTGGCGGGGCCGAAACCGCCAGGGCAGGCTCCTGACAGGTGAACTGGAGGCGGTGGACCGCGCCGCGGTGACGGCCGAGTTGCGCCGGCGCGGGATCCTGCCGCTGGCCTCCGGCATATGGGAAAAGGGCGAGGGGCTGCGGCGGGAGATCGTCCTGCCGGGACTCGCGCCCAGGGTGCGCGCCGACGACATCGTCGTGCTGACGCGGAACTTCGGCGTCATGATCGAAGCCGGCGTGCCCGTGGTGGACTGTCTGCGGGTGCTGGCCGAACAGACCGGGAACGGGGTGGTGAAAGAGGCGCTGGGGGCGGTGCGGCGGGATGTTTCCAACGGCATGACCTTGACCGACGCCATGTCGCGGCACCCCAGGCTGTTCGACACCGTGTTCGTGCGCATGGTGGCCGCCGGCGAGCACGGCGGCGTCCTGCCGGAGATCCTCGCCCGTCTGGCGCTTTTCATCGAGCGGTCCACGCGGCTCAAGCGCAAGGTCAGGACCGCCATGCTCTACCCCGCCACCGTCACCGCGGTGGCCGTGGTGGTGGTGGCGGTTCTTCTCTTCTACGTGATTCCGGTCTTCGCGGACGTCTACCGGAGCATGGGGCAGGTTCTTCCCCCCTTGACGGAACTCACCATCGCCCTGAGCCGCTGGTCCTACGAACATGCCCTGTCCATCCTTGTCGGCCTGCTGGCCGTTCCCGCGGCGATTCACGCGGCCGGCCGCACGGAGAGGGGCCGCCGGGGGCTCCACCGGTGGCTCCTGAGGCTGCCGCTCCTCGGCGACCTGCTGTGCAAGTCGGCCATCGCCCGTTTCAGCCATAACACCGGCCTGCTGCTCCAGTCCGGCGTGGTGCTGCTGGACAGCCTGACCGTCACGGCCGGGACCACCGGCAACAAGGTCCTGGAGCAGGCCATCCTGGAGGCCCGGGACGGTTTGGAGAAGGGCCGGACGCTGTCGGAGCTGCTGGCGGCCACCGGCCTGTTCCCGGCGCTGGTCTGTCACATGGTCGCGGTGGGAGAAAGCGTCGGCACGCTCGACGCGATGCTCAACCGGGTGGCGGCCTATTACGAGGAAGAGGTGGACCGGGCGGTGGTGCGGCTGACCGCGCTGATGGAGCCGGCGTTGATGATCGTTCTGGGAGTGGTGCTTGGCGGCATCGTCATCTCCATGTACCTGCCGATCTTCCAGATCGGCGGCATGGTGCCATGAGGGTTGTTCGTATGGATGCGGATGGTTGCGCAGAGAATGTCGGGGCAGGCCCCGCCGGAGCGTGCCGGGCGAAAACGCGGCGGCACGATGCCAAGCACGATGCCGGACACGACGCCGGGCACGATGCCAGGAACGATACCGGGCACGGCATCAGGAACGAGACCGGGAACGAGACGCGGCGGCACGAAGGCCGGAGTCCCGCCAGGGGCGCCGGGTTTACCCTGATCGAACTGCTGGTGGTGGTCACCGTCATCGGGATTCTCGCTGCGGTGGCGATTCCGCAGTTCGGCGGCTACCGGCGCCGGGGCTTCGACGCCGACGCCCAGGCCAATGTCAGGAACATGGCCCTGGCTCAGGAGGTCTACCATATGGAAAACAACACCTATACGTCCAATGTCGCGGATCTGGCCACCTTCGGCTACACGCGGAGCGCCAACATCACCGCGGCTGTCACCAGCGCCGATGATTCGACGTTCACGGCCACCGCCACGGTAACCGAAGGCTGCGCCGACAACACCGGAGTCGCCACCTACGATCGGGCCACGGGCCGGGTCACGCTGGTGAAATGCACGCCGTGACCGTGGGACCGTCGGCTCGAAAACATGGAACGAAGGCGATGGAACGAAGGCGATGGAACGAAGGCGATGGAACGAAGGCGATGGAACGAAGGCGATGGAACAAAGTCGATGGGACGAAGGCGCCGGGACCAACGCGAATGGGACGAACGCACGCACGGTGGACCTGCCGCCGGCGCCTACTGCGGGTCGGGCCGCGATTCGGCTGCCGGGGCCGGGGTGGGGAGGGGCTCCTTGTCTTCCTTGATGAAGTCGAAGAGCAGGCGCGGGACGGCGTTGCAGCTTGTGCAGCGGGGCGTTTTCGGCTGCGTGCCGTCCGGGTAGATCATGTTCTTGAGATAGAACGGCTTCTCGGTGCCCACGTAACCGTCGTAATAGAACGCGATCTTGCCGCACTCGCTGCATTGGAGGTACTTTGCCATTTCGGGTCTTTCCGCGTTTACGGGGTTCTGTTCCGAGGCTCCTGTTCCGAGGCCCTTGCGCCGAAGTCACCCGTCGCCCTATGCCTCGAAGGTTGCCGTGACCTCCTGGTGGCCATCACCCTCTGTATAGCGCTCCTCCCGGTAGAGGCCAAGAGCCTTCATCACCGGGGTGTCGTGTATGGCGAACAGGATGGATTCGCCGCCGGTTTCATTGGCGTGCTCGTGCCACGCCCACGGAGGCACCACGAAGAAGTCTCCCGGCTCCCAGTCGAACCGCTGGCCGTTGATGACCGACCAACCCTTGCCGGCAAAGGCCAGATAGACCGAGCTCTGCACCTGCCGGTGGGCTTGCGTGCGGACGCCGGGCCGCACCATCTGGATGGTGCAACTCATGGTGGGCAGCACCGGCCCCCCGGTGCTCGGATTCAGGTACTCGAAGCAGACATCGTCATGGGGGCTTGCCGGTCCCTCGCCGGCGCGTTGAAGCGCCTCGCGGGTCGGTTCCCATTTGAAGTTCAACAGCGGGGAGCGCGGCTCCGGCGGTTTCTCCCAAGTGGGGCGGAGGTGCGCGCCGCCGAACGTCCGCTCCGACTCGTTGACGGCGGTGACGGGAAAGCGGTGGTCGGGGTACATCTCGAAAAAGGTCGCGTCCAGGTCCCCCACCAGCGGCACATCGAGTCCATCCATCCAGATCATGGGTTCGTCGGACTCGCAGCCGTGGTCGTGCCAGTCCCAGTTCGGTGTCAGCACGAGGTCGCCCCGGCTCATCACGCACTTGTCGCCGTTCAGGTTGGTGTAGGTGCGGTCCCCTTCGATGATGAAGCGGATGGCCGAGGGGGAGTGGCGGTGACACGGCGCGACCTCTCCCGGCTTGACGATCTGAACCGCGGCCCACAGAGTTCGCGTGGCCGCGTACTTCCCGCCCAGGCCCGGGTTCACCAGCCCCAGGACGCGGCGCTCGCCGCCCCGCTCGATGGGCACGAGGTCCCCGGCTTCGCGCGCCAGCCGGCGGAGGTCCGCCCAGCGCCACAGATGCGCCTTCACCGGCGACCGCGGTTCCGCAGGCAGCAGGCTTTGCGTGATGTTCCACAGCGGCACCAAGTGCCTGCGCTCGACTTCCCGGTAAAATGCCTCGGCCGCCGTGTTCGTGCTCATGGGCACCACACTATCACAGAGGGGGCGGGAGTGGCATTCCCGCAGGCCACGCCCGGGGAGTGCATCTCCGGGTCCCGCCCGCTTGCCGGTGACGGCGCATCCATGAGTTCGCGTCCCGGCGAGAGCCGGTTTGATGTGGTTCGACAGGATCGATCCGAATCGGTAGAATGGTGTGCATGTTGATGGGTCAACGGGGTGGCGGCGCGCGCCAGCCGGCGATGCGGACGGCGCATACGAATCTTTCGCGAAGTGAGGGCCATCTGTTTGAAGGCCGGCTGTTCTGTCAGCGATCGAACCGCGTGCTCGACGGCACCGGTCCCGGCGGGTTTGTCGAGGAGCCGTGCAGGAACGGGAGCGGGTGGCCGAGTCCGGCGCCGGTCCTTTGTTTTCGGATGCCGCCGCCGTTCCATTGCGCGGGACCGGACTCGGAACGGGGGGGCGCGTGGCCGGCGGACTGACGATAGCGGAAGAGGTTCTTCTGCTCATCCTGGACAGCGAAAAGGGCGACATCCAGTCGTCGCTTCCGGCGCACTCCCGCGACCTCGTGATGGCCGGGGCGGCGCTCATGGATCTGACGCTGGAGAACCGTCTCGATACCGACCTCGAGCGTCTGGTGGTGGTGGACCCCACGCCCGTGGGCGATGACCTGCTCGACCCGATCCTGTCCGACATCACGGCAGGGACCGAGGTTCGCGACACCGCCTACTGGCTTGAGCGGATCGCCGGGCGCGGCGACGAGATCCGCCGCAAGACCATCGACCGGCTGGTGGGGCGCGGAATTCTGGAAGCCGAGAGCAACGGTCTGGTCTTTCTTTCGCGCCTGGTCGCGCGCGCGCGCCGCTATCCGGTGGCGGGCGAGAAGACCATCGAGGAAGTCCAGTTCCGGATCATGCGAACGATATTCAGCGAGGACATTCCCGATCCCCGCGATATCGTCATCATCAGCCTGGCCTCGGCCTGCGGGGTTTTCGAGAGCCTTCTTTCCCGGGAAGAACTGGCCGATGTGCGCGGCCGCATCGACCAGATCGCGAAGCTCGATCTGATCGGCCGGGAGGTGGCGGCGGCCGTCGGGCGGATCAAGCCACAGGCACCGGTGGAGACCGCGGCCCGTCCTCACGAAGAGATTCCACAGGCGTCGGGACTGCCGCTGGTGGGCAACACTTTCGACTTGTCGGGCGACATCGGGGCATTTCTCGCCAGTGGATACCGCAAGTACGGCCCGATTTTCCGCGTCCGGGCTTTCAACCGGCGCTTTATCGTATTCGTCGGCCCCGAGGCCGTCGCGTTCATGACCAGGATCGGGAACACGCACCTTCGCTCCTTCGAGATCTGGCGCGACTTCGTTTTTTCCATGGGCTCCGCTCACTCGGTGTTGAGCATGGACGGGCGCGAGCATCTTCAGATGCGCAAGTTTCTGGCCAAAGGGTACGCACCCAAAATCATCGAGACCAGGATGGATGAATGCGTCGACGTCACCCGTCGCCTTGTCTCCGAGTGGCCCCTTGACCGGCCGCTCGCGGCCCAGAAGGCGATGCAGACAATCGTCGGCGAGGTGATGTGTCAACTGCTGACGAGCGTTTCTCCGCGAGAACATCTGGACGATCTGATCTTCTACCTGGAAACGAATCTGAAGGTTCACCTTCTGCACAGCCGGCCACGGCTGATGATGTGTTCGCCCCGCTACCGGCGCGCCCGGCGGAGCGTGATGGATCTGTATGCCAAGACCCTCGACGCGCACCGGCCGGAGCAGCGCGCAGGGAAACCGCCGGATTTTGTCGACGAGATTCTGGCCATGAACCGGGAAGATCCACAGTTCCTTCCCGAGACCGACTACCTGATGACCGTTCTCGGAACCTATATTGCCGGCCTTGACACCGTCGCGAGTGTCTGTTCGTACATGCTCCACGCCCTGTTGACGTACCCGGATCTGCTGGAAAAAATGAGGGCCGAAGTCGACGCCCTGTTCGACCGGGGAATGCCCGGCGAGGAGAACCTGCGCGCCCTCGACGTCACGCACCGCATCGTACTCGAGACGCTGCGCCTGTATCCTGTCATCCCGGCGGTCACGCGCACCGTGTCCAATTCGTTCGAGTTCGGCGGCTATCGGGTTCCGGCCGGAGCGCAGGTCATCGTCGGCAGTTCCGTCGGGCACCGCTTGCCGGAGTGTTTTTCGGATCCGGAACGTTTCGACATCGAACGTTACCGGCGGGACCCCCCGGAACACCGGAAACCGGGCGTGTACGCTCCCTTCGGCCTGGGCAGGCACCGTTGCCTGGGCAGCGGTTTTGCCGAGGTGCAGCTCATGCTCACCATGGCAACCATCATCCACGAGGTTGAAATCGCGCCCGAGCAACCCGACCACCGCCTCAAGATCCAATACAGTCCGATCCCCCATCCCGATGCTTCGTTCCGATTTCGGGTGACAAACAAGCGGAGGCATGTCGCATGACGGACCGTTCGCTGCTCCGCAACCACCCGGAAGAAATATCCGCTGAATGGATGCAGGCGGCGCTGACGGCCGGCGGAAAATTCGCCTCGCCGCGGATCGAGGCCGTCGAGGTCGATCCAATGGAAGCGGTGACCAATGCGTTGGGAACCCTTGTGCGCTGCCGCCTGTCCGTCCGCGCCGACTCGTCTCCGGTGCCTGAAAGCGTCATCGTCAAGCTGCCGACGGCCAACCCGAAGTTCATGAAGCTCGCCAAGTGGCTGTTGCTGCACAAGAGGGAGTACGAATACTACTACCGTTTGGCGCCGCACTCGCCCATGCGGTCGCCGGCCCTCTACTACGGCGCGTACGACGCACGCAGCCACCGCTTCGTGCTGATCATGGAAGATCTGCGCCCGATGGAGACGGTGCCGCAGGCAAGGGGTGTCGAGGGCGCGCAGGTGCACCTGGCGATCCGGGAACTCGCCGGCATGCACGGCCATTTCTGGGACGCCGTCGACCGACCCGACCTTTCCTACCTCTATGACAACTTCAATTCCCGATATGGGCGGATCATGCAGGCCGCCTACCTTGCCTTCGTTCTTCCCACCCTCGAACGCTTCGGCAACCTCTTCTCGCCCCGCATGCGCCGCTTTTCCGAAGCGCTGGGGCCGCGCATCACCACCCACTACACGAGCCTCGCGTCCGGTCCGAAAACACTGGTCCATGGCGACTACCGGGCGGAGAACATGTTTTTCGATGCCGCGGCAAAGGACAACTTCGCGGTGATCGACTGGCAGGGCTGCGGTGCGGGCGGCGGCCTCTACGACGTGGCCTATTTCCTGGCGTCCAGCGTTTCCGTGGACACCCGCCGGCGGATGGAACGCGAGGTGCTGGAGGAATACCACGACATCGTCTGCCGCATGGGGGGGAGGGGCCGGAACTACACGTTCGAGGATTGTTGGCGCAGCTACCGGCAGAACATGCTCAACGCCTTTGTACCATGCGTTCTGGGATGCGGCAGTCTGGACGTGATGTCCGACCCCCGGCGCGTCGAACTGGCGACCGCCCTGCTGAGCCGTGCGATCGCGGCCATCGAGGATCTTGACGCCGACGAATTCCTGCCGACGCGCGAACGGATCCTGACCCCTGGCTACACCTTCTCGGCCCTGTCCCGCCTGGGCTACGGCGCCTACCGCATGGCGCGGCGCCTGCGCCGGAAGAAGGCCTCGTCGAGCGACCGCTCCGCCACCGGTGATGCGGACCGCGGCCCCGCTGCTCCCAAACCCCCTGACAGGACCGATGACGACTGAGGCCGCCGCGGGTCCGGAAAGGGAAGCGCCAGCGCCCTCGCCAGCGGATACCGACTTCGCGGCCCTCCCCGGGCGTTCGGTGACGCTGTCCATGGTGTGCGTGCTGCTTGCCATGTTTCTGGCAGCGCTGAGCCAGACCGTGGTGGCTACGCTGCTGCCCCTGATGGTGGCCGACATGGGCGGGTTCGAGCGCTACGCCTGGGCCGTGACCGCCTACATCGTCGCCGCAACCGTCGTCTACCCCATCGCCGGTCGGCTGAGCGACATTCACGGACGCAAGCGCTCCCTGATCGCCGGCCTGGCGGTCTTCATGGTCGGCTCCGCACTGGTGGGCCTCAGCGCTTCGATGACCCAGGTCATCGCGTTCCGGGCCATCCAGGGGATTGGCGGCGGTATCGTCATGACCTGCTGCTACGTCGCCATCGCCGACCTGTTCCCTCCCGAAGACCGGGGCAAGTATCACGGTCTGATCGGCGCCGCCTATGGCGTCGCCTCCGTCGCCGGACCGATCCTGGGCGGGGTCGTTGTCGAGCGTCTTTCCTGGCAGTGGGCGTTCGTCCTGATCGCCTTGGCCGGCATCCCGATCCTGGCATTGACGGCGCGGATCTATCCCGCCCACCACCGCACTCAGGATAGTCCCCGACTCGACCTTGCCGGCATGGCGGCCCTGGTCCTCGCCGTCGTTCCCCTCCTTCTTGCCCTCTCTTCGGGAGGAGTCCAGTACGCTTGGGACACGCCGCTGATCGTCGGTCTGCTCGCCTTCGGGGTGGCCATGAGCGGCGCCTTCGTGGTGATTGAAGCGCGCACGTCCGCGCCCATCATGCCGTTGGGAATCTATGCGAACCGGGTAGTGAGCCTGGCCGTGGTGGTGACGCTGCTCACCAGCCTGGGACTCTACGGAGGCGTGCTGTTCCTGCCGTTGTTCTTCCAGGTGGTGCTGGGGGTGTCGGCGACCGCCAGCGGCACTCTCCTGGTTCCCATGCTGCTCGGCATGGTCGCCGGCGGTATCGTCTCGGGACAACTGCTGTCAAGAGCCGGCGGACACTACCGCATGCAGGTTCTGGCCAGCTCCGGACTCATGGCGGTGGGCATGTATCTGCTTTCCACCATGAACGAGGCGACCAGCCTGGTGGCGTCGGTATGCTACATCTCCATCGCCGGACTCGGCTTCGGTGGCACCGTGGCCACTCTCTCGGTCGCGGTGCAGAATTCCGTCCCATTCGCTCTAGTGGGCGCGGCCACCGCGGCCCTGCAGTTCTTCCGGTCGCTGGGCGGCATGCTGGGTCTCGCCGTACTGGGCGCGGTGATGGCGCGGAGCTTCTACCTGACGCTCGACTCGACCCTCCCCGACCCGGTCAGGGAGGCGCTCCCGCAGGGCGGACTGGAGGCCCTCCGAAACCGTCCGGCCGCGCTGGACGACCGATTCGCCACCGAGTCCCTGACGGCGTACTTCGCGGAAGCCGGACCGGACGGCCACGCCCTCGCGGCCCTGCTGCACGATGCTTCGGTCGCGGCGCTGTCGGGCGCGCTGAACGATGTGTTCTCCATCGTCGCCGCAGTGACAGTCCTGTCATTCGTCGGCGCAATCCTCTTCCGCGTGCCCCCCCTGGGCCGGCTGCCGTAGCGGCGCCGGGATGCCCGTGGTTGGCGGCCCACGGCGGTGGAGGGCAGGCAACACGGTGACCTGCGGGAGCGGGTAACCGGAAACGGCATTTCAACCGTCGCTCGGGCGACAGAAGGAGGCATTGTCATGGCAATCCGGCTTTTCAACTCCAGGACCTCGATGTTCTGCGAGAAGATCCGCGTGGTCCTGAGCATGAAGAACGTTCCCTACGACGTGGTGGACGTCCGGGCCGACGAGCGCAAGTCGTTGATCGCCTTCTCCAACCAGCGGAAGGTCCCCACCATGGACTTCGACGGCCAGTGCATCCAGGACTCCACCCTGCTGGCCAGGTATCTGGAGGAGAAGCACCCCGAGCCCACCATCTATCCGGACAACCCCTCGGACAAGGGGTTGTGCCTGATGCTCGAGGACTGGGCCGACGAGGATCTCAACGGCGCGGTCATGCGTTTCCGCAGGGCAAAGGACGAAGAGGAGGTCAGGCAGGCCGAGAAGGCGCTGGCGGTCCATCTGGAGAATCTCGATCTGCTCTATTCCGGGCGGGACTACCTGTTCGGCCGCATGACCTTGGCCGATATCTCCATCTACGTGCAACTCCACTACCTCTACACCTCCCTGGACCGCGAGATCGACTCCCGCTACACCCATGTGCACGCCTTCCTGGAGCGCATGATGAAGGCCACGGGGGTGTCGTCCATCAAGGAGGTGGCGTAGGCTCAGATCCGGCCCCAGCGGATGCACCGCAGCACCCGGATGCGGATGACGGGCCGTTCATCCAGGGCCATGGAGCGGTACTGCGGATATTTTCGGCGCAGCAGCCGCACCGCCTTCCGGTGGGTCTCGCCGCGCGTCAGGATCGTTGCCCTGCCCTGGATGATGATGTGGGCCAGCCGGGACCAGTCCTCGTCGTCGTAACGGTGCACCACCACCGATACCCGGGGGTTGACGCGGATATTGCGCACCCGCTTCAGTTCCCGCACCGCCGCGGCCTTGGGCTTCTCGTCGATGGGAGAGTAGAGGCACGTGCCGTCGAAGGCGAAGCAGAAGGGCACGCCGAGGGGCTGGCCCTGCCCGTCGGCCGTGGCCAGATGACCTGTCCGGGCCTGACGGATGAACGCCGCCTCCCCGCGGGTCATTCCCTTACCCCGCCGCGGTTGCCGCGAAGGCGGCCATCGGTGAAGGGGGCGGCGCGGCGGAATCCGCGGATCCTGGCCGCACTCGCATCGCCGCCTTCGCGGCAACCACGGCTCTGCCGGTGCCGGCCCACTACAGCTTGTAATCCCCCAGCAGCGTCGGTGCGAACAACTCTTCCACCGCCGGGGCCTTGTCGCCCAGCAGGCCCTGCTCGCCCATGTAGCGGATCAGCGCCTCGATGACATGGCGGTTGGGCTCGATGCCGTAGGGCCACCAGTCGTTGCCGAAGACGTCCCGCAGCAACGCGATCTCGGCCTGGAGCCAAGGCAGCGTGCAGGCCATGGTGTTGTCGATGTGCATGCGCGCGAAGGCGTCGTCCTTGGCGCGGCAGAAGGCCGCGTAGAGGCTCCGGGCCACCCAGGGATTGGCCTCGAACACGTCCTTGCGGATGCAGACGGTGTGCATGATGGGGAAGATCTTCGTGCGCCGGTAGTAGTCGATCTCCACGGACTTGAAGTCGGGGAACAGGCGGCGGATGTGCGGTGCTCCGGCGGCGTGGCACGACGGGATGCGGGCGGTGACAAGGGCGTCGATCTCGCCCTTGTCCAGCATGTCGTTCAGGGTGCGGTCGTTGGGTATGGGCCGGACCTTGATCTCCGGCGGCAGCCGCAACTCGATGCGCTCCTTTCGCCCCGGGACTTCCTGGCCGCCGGTGAACCACTCGAGGTCGCTCGCCTTGATGCCGTGGTCGTCGCTCAGGAAGCCGCGGATCCACACCGCCGCGGTGATGGAGTATTCCGGCACGCCGACGCGCCTGCCGCGCAGATCCTCGGGCTTGTCCAGCCCCCGGTCGGTGTTGATGAACACGCAGGAATGGCGGAAATAGCGGGACGGGAACACCGGGATGGCCGTGAACGGGCTTTCGCCCCGGGAGGTCATGGTGATGTAGTTGGCCAGCGACATCTCCGAGGCGTGGAACTCCTGGTGGTGGCCCATGCGCCAGAAAATCTCCTCCGCCTGCATCGGGAGATAGTTGAGGGCGATCCCGTCGGGTTCGAGGGAGCCGTCCTGCAGCGTCTTGGTGCGGTCGTAGTCGCCGCACGCCAGTGTCAGAGGCAGTTTCGCCATGGCAGTGTTCCTTGTACGCTCGTCCGCCGGAGCCGGCGGCACCCGGGCGAAGGCTTCTTCGCTTTCCGCCTGTAACTTCCTGTTCATGTAACTTCCCGCCTATGTCTCCACCTTGTGGATCACCAGGCCGGTGACGAGCTTGGGAAAGAAGTAGGTGGACTTCTGGGGCATCTTGTCGCCCTTGAGGGAGACGCCGATCATGTCGCCGGCGCTGGGAGGGTTGAGAAGGAATGCGGCCTCGCAGCCGCCGCGCTCCACTTGGGCCAGCGCCTCCTCCGCGTCGTGGGTATACGCCACCGCCTCCGTGTTCACCGCGTCGCGCGTGGAAACGCCCAGAATGTGCTCCAGCAGCAGCACATGCAGCGTGGTGACGTCCAGGCTGCGCAGTTCGGGGCTCATGTCGGGCGCCAACCGCCGCATCGTCTCCCCGTCCCTGAGCCGCAGCACAAGATGACGCGGGTGGTCCCGGAAGGAGGCGCCCAGGAGCCGCTGGCCGCCTTCGGGGTGTTCCAGGGTGTCCAGGAACCGCCGCCGCCCCGCGCCGTCCCGGGAGAATGCCTCCAGGTGGAAATGCGGCTGCAGCCTTGCTTCCAGATCCCGGAGCGGTGCGCCCGGCAGTTCCCGCACCAGCCGGTGCGTGGGCAATATCACCACGCCCTCTTCCTCCAGGTTGGCGAAGTACATCATCACCCGGTGGTATCCTTCATTGCCGGCGGCGTCCGGCCGCTCCGCCATGCGCCGGCTGCGGTAGCGGGAGGCGGCCTCGTAACGATGGTGTCCGTCGGCGATGAAGACCTCCTTCCGGCTCAATGCGTCCCGCATCAGGGCGATGAGGCCCGGGTCGGTCACCGCCCAGAGCCGGGAGGTGCCGAACTCTCCCAGTTCCGCCTCCACCTTGGGCCGGCGCGAGCGCACGTGCTCGTGCAGGGCTTGGGTCAGGGTGGGCCGGGGGTCGGTGTACAGGCCCAGGATGGCGCTGAACTGCGCGTCGCAGGCGAGCATCAGCCTGAGGCGGTCCTCCCGGGGTTCGGCAAGGGTGTTCTCGTGGCCGTGGATGCCGCCGCCGAAGTCTTCGATGGCGGCCAGCGCGATGAAGCCGCGCCGTTCCCGCCGGACCCCGCCGCGCAGGCGGTATTCCTGGCTCAGGTAGTAGATGGCCGGCTCGTCTTCCGCCACCAGGGTGCCCTCCGCCTGCCATTCCCGGAACCGCTCGGGCACGGTCTCGTAAGGGTCGGCGTCGCGGCAGAAGTCGATGCGCACGACGTTGCGCGGCGAGCGGTCGTACAACTCCGCCTGCAGTTCGGGAGAGATGACATCGTAGGGCGGCGCCACCACGCTGGAAAAATCGTCGATCTTCCCGGGGTGGTAGGTCAGCCCCCGGAAGGGAAAGATCTTGGCCATGGTCTTCGGCCCTACCCCTTCAGCTTTTCCTGCAGGTTCCGGTCCTTGGCCTCGACCCCGGCGGCCAGCTCTTCCTTGAAGCGGACGAGCCGGGCGGCCAGTTCCGGATCCTTCCGGGCGATGATCTGGGCCGCGAAGATGCCGGCGTTGGCGGCACCGCCCTTGCCGATGGCCATGGTGGCCACGGGCACCCCGGCCGGCATCTGCACCGTCGCCAGCAGTGCGTCCATGCCGTCCAGCGCCGACGCGCTCAGCGGCACGCCGATGACCGGCAGGGTGGTGGCCGCCGCCGCCACCCCGGCCAGGTGGGCGGCCGCGCCGGCGCCGACGATGAAGGCCTCGATGCCCCGGTCCGCCGCCCCGCTGGCGTAGGCGTGGGTCCGCGCCGGCGAGCGGTGCGCCGACGATATGTGCATCTCGTAGGGGATGCCGAAGGATTCAAGCCGCGCCGCGGCCTCCTTCATGACCTCCACATCGGAATCGCTTCCCATCAGAATCGCCACTTTCGGAGTCTGCTCCGCCACGTGTGTTTCCTCCTTCGTGTCTGTGCCCGAATCGGTTCGCCCCGCCGGCGTGCGCCCGCCTCAACCTCGATCCAGCGCGCGCCGGGCAATGTCCCGGCGGCAGTGCATGCCGTCCCAGTTGACCCTGTCCACCCCGCCGTAGGCCTCGCGGGCGGCCGCAGCCAAGGTGTCGCCAAGTGCGGTCACGCCCAGAACCCGCCCGCCGTTCGTGAGCCAGCGCTCTCCGTCGCGTTTTGTCCCGGCATGGAACGCGTGTCCTTTGTGCCACGACGCCAGCCCGCCGGACCCGTCGAGCCCGTCTATTTCCATACCGGTTCCGTACTCGCCGGGGTAGCCCCCGGCGGCCAGCACCACGCACACCGCCGCCTGGTCCGACCACCGGGCGGTCACCTCCCGGAGCCTGCCCTCGGCGGTGGCCAGGAGAAGCGACGGGAGGTCGCTCTGGAGCCGCATCATGATGGGCTGGCATTCGGGGTCGCCGAAGCGGGCGTTGAACTCCAGTACTTGGGGGCCGTCGCCGGTGATCATGAGCCCGGCGTAGAGCACGCCGCGGTACACCAGGCCGCGGCGCTCGAGCCCCGCCGCCAGCGGTTTCAGCACCCGCTCCACCACCGCCTCGTGCACGGCCGCGTCCACCACCGGCGCCGGTGAGCAGGCGCCCATGCCGCCGGTGTTGGGCCCCTCGTCGTTGTCGAAGACGCGCTTGTGGTCCTGGGCCGACGCCAGCGGAAGA
Organism: uncultured Binatia bacterium (SeqCode); assembly: GCA_964291295.2. Lineage (GTDB taxonomy): Bacteria > Desulfobacterota > Binatia > UBA9968 > JAJDTQ01 > JAJDTQ01. The sequence goes on from OZ219754.1 coordinate 943,169, forward strand.
AAGTCGCGGCCGTCCATCAGGGCCATGAACGAGGCTTCCTCACCCACCATCTGTTCCTCGATGACCACCCGGTCGCCGGCTGCGCCGAAGACCTTGCGGCCCATGATGCCGTCGAGGGCGGCTTCGGCTTCCGCGCGGCCGGAGCACAGGATGACGCCCTTGCCGGCCGCCAGCCCGTCCGCCTTCACCACGCACGGCCGGTCCCGCGCCACGTAACGGCGCGCCTCGCCCAGGTCCGAGAAGACCTCGCAGGCCGCGGTGGGGATGCCGTTCTCCAGCATCAACTCCTTGGCAAAGGCCTTGCTGCCCTCCAGCCGCGCCGCGTCCCGGCCAGGCCCGAACACCCTGAGGCCCCTGGCCGCGAACATGTCGCCGATGCCCAGCACCAGCGGCTGCTCCGGTCCCACGACGGTGAGGTCGATGGCTTCGCGGGCGGCGAACTCCGCCAGCTTGTGGATCTCGCCGGCGCCGATGTCCACCCGTTCGGCCAGCCGGCCCATGCCGTCGTTGCCGGGCGCACAGTAGAGCCGGTCCACGTGCGGGCTTTGACGCAGCTTCCAGACCAGGGCGTGTTCCCGCCCGCCGCTGCCGACCACCAGAATCTTCATGGTCCGGGCGGGCTGCATGCCGCACTGTCATTCCCGCGCGAGCGGGAAACCGGGGGAGGCGGTGCCGGGGAAGTGGTTGCCGCCGCCGTCGGTCCGGTGCCTGCGGCGCAGGACGTTTCGGCGGCTGACAGGCGGGAGAGCATGTCCGGATTTTCGTCCATTGCGTCCAAAATGCCGGAAACGTGCAGCCTGGTCCCGTTATCGGACACGAAAAGGGCACCCGGTGGAACTCTGGTGGATCTCTGTCCCACGAAACTGTCCCACGAAAACTCTCTGCGGCGCAGGCTCCTGGTGGTACGTCTCATGAATGGCCTTGCATTTCGAGATTTTGAGGAAGATGGATTGACGGAAGTGGTCCGGACGAAAGGCTTGGGATTGGCATTGTGGCAAGCCAAGTAGTGCTTGATGGCCACAATCAGTTCCGGGACGCTGCGAAAGACACTGCGGCGCAGACGTTGGTGAGTCAGCTTTGCGAACCCACTTTCGACGAGATTGAGCCAGGAGGTACGGGTGGGCGTGAAATGGAGTCGGAATCGCGGGTGAGCAGCCAGCCAAAGGCGCAGCGCTTCATGCTTGTGAGTTCCATGGTTGTCCAGGATGATGTGCAGGGTCCGGTCGCGCGGGAAGGCACGGTGGAGGCGCCGCAGGAACTTCAGGAACTCCGGATGCCGATACGGACCGATGAAGGCGCTGCGTCCAGGTACGACCGACCCCGACCGTGCCGGGGCCTGCCCGCTGGCGGCTACGGTCTCAGCGCCCGGGCGTGGCGGCCAGCACCTCGTCGAGGCTCGTTGCCACCAGCACGGCCTCCGCCCAAGCCTCCAGTTCGGAGGCCGACGCACGGCGAACCCGCTCGCCGACCGCATCCGGCACATCACCGAAGCGCAACGCCAGTTGACGAAGAAGAAGTTCCGCCAAGGCCTGTATCCGGCCTCGTTCGATTCCCTTCTCCATTCCCTCGGCCCTTCCTTCAGCCCTTCCCTCGGCTCTTCCCTCAGCTCTTCCCTCAGCTCTTCCCTTTTCGATTCCCTTTTCGATTCCCTTTTCGATTCCCTGTTCGATTCCCTGTTCGATCCAGGCTTGCGCGACTGTGCCCATCAGCGCCTCCCAACGGTCCGGCTTTGTCCGGCGCAGCGACGCCTCCAGCAAGGGCGGCGTCAGGTTCATGCACTCGGCCATGTAACGCACAATATGACGCTCGAACGCGCTCCCTGCAACCGGCCCGCCCGTCATCTGGTCCAGAAGATCCGTCGGTATGTCCTCGGCATATACCACCTTGAGTGCCAGAAGCCCGGCCCGCACTTCGGGCGAGACCGACAACCGCCTTGGCGCAATCTCGCCAAGGTCATGCAGCACATAGGCGAACTCCCTGACGAAAGGCTCCAACTCCCCGGGCGCGTCGATCATCCCCGGCACCGAGGGCGCCGCGGTCCAGCGGCCCCGACCGTGGTAGAAAACCAGCGGAATGATCGCTGGCAGCCGGTCCCCCGCGGCGCCATTCTCGACCTCGCGGCGCCAGATGTTGACCATGTATTTCAGGAGTTGGAGCGGCGTGTCCGCGTCGACGCGGCTCTTGTGTTCGAGCAGTACATAGAGCCGCGCATCGTGGCCGCTCCTCAGTCTCACCCGGAACAGCGCATCGCATTGGGTCCGCGCGGCGTCCTCGTCGACGAAGTGGCCCTCCACCGCCTCGGGCGGAGCCTCGGGGTCGAGGAGAGCGGCGACTTCTTGCGGCAGGTATTGCGCCAGCAGCGCGGCGGCGCGGGCCGGCTCGGAGACCAGTGCCCGGAACAGCGCATCGTGGGGCGTCGTCGGAAGGCTCACCGGGCAGGTTCCCCGGCGTCTTTCGCAGCGTCCCGGAACGGATTGCCGCCATCAAGCACTACTTGGCTTGCCACAATGCCAACCCCAGACCTTTCGTCCGGAACACCCCCGTCAATGCCATCCTCCTCAAAATCTCAAAATGCAACGCCATTCATGAGACGTACCACTAGTGCCTGAAGTGCCGGATGCCGGTGAACACCATGGCCAGGCCGTGCTCGTTGGCGGCGGCGATGACCTCGTCGTCACGGATGGAGCCACCGGGCTGGATGACCGCGCGGGCGCCCGCCTCGGCGGCCGCGTCCACGCCGTCCCGGAAGGGATAGAAGGCATCCGACGCCACCACGGAACCGGCGAGATCCAGGCCGTGGGTCCTGGCCCGGGTGACGGCCAGATTGGCGGAATCCACCCGGCTCATCTGGCCGGCGCCGACGCCGAGCAACTGGTCGCCGGAGGTGAACACGATGGCGTTGGATTTCACGTGGTGGCACACGCGCCAGGCGAAACCCAGGGCCTTGAACTCGTCGTCGTCGGGCCGCCGCTCGGTCACCACCCGGCATTCCCGCACGTCCATGGGCTTGTGGTCCCAGTCCTGCAGCAGCACGCCGCCGCGCACCCGCCGCAAGTCGAGGCTCCGGTCGGTGTCCGGGGTCATGTCGATCTCCAGCAGGCGGATGTTGAGCAGCCGCCGGGCGGAGGAGAGGATGGCCCGGGCCTCGGGCGTGAAGGAGGGCGCGATGACGATCTCGAGGAATATCCGCTTCAGTTCTTCCGCCGTTTCCGCGTCCACCGGGCGGTTCAGCGCGATGACGCCTCCGAAGATGGATACCGGGTCGCCCGCCCGGGCCTTGCGGAAAGCGTCCGCCAGCGAGACGTTGGAGGTGGCCAGACCGCACGGATTGGTGTGCTTGATGGCCACGGCCGCGGTCTCGGGAAAGTCCAGGATCGTGCGCAGGGCGGCGTCGGCGTCCAGGATGTTGTTGAACGAGAGCTGCTTGCCCTGGACCTGTGCGGCCCGGGTCACGGACGGGCCGGTGGAATCCGTCTGGCTGTAGAAAGCGGCGCTCTGGTGGGGGTTCTCGCCGTAGCGCAGCTCCTGCTGCTTCGAGAACTGGAGGTTGAGCTTCGCGCCCCAGGCGCCGGGTTTCTTTTCTTCGTCGAGCCGTCCCAGGTAGTTGGAGATAGCGCCGTCGTAGCGGGCGGTATGGTGGAACGCTCGGCACGCCAGACCGAACCGCGTGTCCGGCGACAGTTCGCCGCCCTTGGCCGCGAGTTCGTCGGCCACCGTCCCGTAGTCCGCAGGCTCCACCACCACCGCCACGTGCGGGTGGTTCTTGGCCGCGGCCCGGATCATGGCGGGGCCGCCGATGTCGATCTGCTCGACAATCTCCTCGAACGGCGCCTGCCGTGCCGCGGCGGCCTCGAACGGGTACAGGTTCACCACCACCATGTCGATGGGGTCGATGCCCAGTTCCGCCATCTGCGCCTGGTGCCCGGGTCTGCCCCGCAGCGCCAGGATGCCGCCGTGGATCTTGGGATGGAGCGTCTTGACCCGGCCGTCCATGATCTCCGGAAACCCCGTCACGTCCGCCACGTCGGTGACGTCGATGTCGTTCTCCCGCAGCAATGCGGCGGTCCCGCCCGTGGACAGGATCTCGATGCCGAACCCCGCCAGCCGTGCGGCGAAGTCGGTGAGGCCGTCCTTGTCGGACACGCTTATCAACGCTCTCCTTATCTTGCCCACCGTGGCCCCGTTCCCCCCTTTTCCAGGTGATGCGAACCTTGAACGGCCTCCATCACCGGGGCGGCGGCACGCGACGACCGGGCCTGACGCCGGTACGCGTTCGCCGGTTCTCCCTGGCTCCAGGTGTAGTGACGTGGAATGCGAGGGCTGATGGAGGTGAGGATCTCGTAGGAGATCGTGTCCGCCCAGCCCGCCATCTCTTCGGCGGAGATGACCTCCCGGCCCTGCGCGCCCAGGAGGACAACCTCGTCGCCCGGTCGAACCTCGGCTATATCGGTGACGTCGGCCATTGTCAAATTCATGGTGACGCGGCCCGCAACCGGCGCCCGCCGGCCGCGGATCAGCACCGAAGCCCTGTTCGACAGGCACCGTTTGTAGCCGTCCGCATAACCCACCGGAAGGGTCGCGATGACGCTTTCGCGCTTGGTGACGAAGGTGCCGCCGTAGCTCACGGGCGAACGCCGGGGGAGGGTTCTGAGTTGCAGCACCCGGGTCTTCCACGCGAGCGCCGGCGCAAGACGGACGTGGTCCGCCAGGGGCGGATGGGAGAAGAGGCCGTAGAGCATGCCGCCCGGCCGGACCATGTTGAAATGGGCCTCGGGCAGCGCCATGACGGCGGCGCTGTTGGCCATGTGGGCAAGGGCCGGCCGGTGCCCGGCCGCGCGCATGTGTTCCAGCGCCCGCCGGAAGGCGCGCAGGGGTCCTCGGGACGCCGGCTCCTCGGCCTCGGCGAAGTGGGACATGACGCCCTGGAGCCGGACGGCCTTGAGGCCGGCCAGCGCCGGCAGCCATTCCTTGATGGCGTCGGGCCGGAGCCCCAGCCGGCCCATGCCGGTGTCCAGCTTGAGATGAACGGGAATCGCGACACCCCGCTGGACGCCGAAACCTTCCAGGTGCCTTAGCAGATCGAGACTGGAAACGACGGGATTCAGGGAATATCGGACCAGGTCGGCGGCATCATCGGGCTCGAGGCTCGCGAGCACCAGGACCGCGGCCTCGACCCCGGCCTCCCGCAGCCGGACGGCTTCGGTGACGGTGGCGACGCCGAGGCGCCGGACCCCGCCGGCGCACAGGGCGCGGGCGGCTTCAATGTCGCCGTGGCCATAGGCGTCGGCCTTCACCACCGCGAGTATCTCCACGGCGGAGCCCACCAGGCGGCGCACCGTGCGCAGGTTGGCGCGCAGGGCGGACAGATCGACGACGCAGCAGGTTTCCGCGGGTTTGTCGGGGGCGGACACTCGTCGGGTCAGGATACCCTGGCGCCCGGAGCGATCCGTTGCTCGGGTGCAAGGATGACGAGTTGGTCGCCGGCCGTGGCGGCCAGGATCATGCCCTGGCTCTCGATGCCCCGGAGCCGCGCGGGCTTCAGGTTCGCCACCACCACGAGTTGCCGGCCGATCAATTCCTCCGGGCGGTAGTGGCCGCGAATGCCCGCCACCAGTTGGCGCTGTTCCGAGCCCAAGTCCACCTTGAGCACCATGAGCCGGTCGGCGTCGGGATGCGGTTCGGCGGCCGTCACCGTGCCGATGCGCAGATCCACGGCGCGGAAGTCGTCGATGGTGATCATGTTCTCCATGGGTTCGATCAGGCGGTCCGTTGGTGCCGATCAGGTGCCGATCAGGTGCCGATCAGGCGACCCTGTTGGTGCCAGGATAGCAAAACGCCAGGCCGCAAGCCAGTTGCGGGTCGATATCGGCGGTGCTTTCCGGCGGCCCGGCCCTTGCAAACCATGCCGATACCGGCTACTAATCATAATCATTACCAATACCAACAAGGAGGCAACCTATGGCAGGCATCAATGGCACCAAGAGCCACGAGAACCTGAAGAACGCCTTTGCTGGCGAGTCTCAGGCCAACCGCCGTTATCTCTACTTCGCGCGGCAGGCGGACATCGAGGGATACCCCGACATGGGCGGGCTGTTCCGCGACACCTCCGAGGCGGAGACGGGACACGCGTTCGGCCATCTGGACTTCCTGAAGGAAGTCGGCGATCCGTGTACCGGTGTTCCCATCGGCACTACCGAGAAGAATCTGAAGTCCGCGGTGGAGGGCGAGACCTACGAATACACCGAGATGTATCCCGGCTTCGCCAGGACGGCCCGCGACGAGGGTCTGGAGGAGCTGGCCGAGTGGTTCGAGACCCTCGCCAAGGCCGAAAAGTCCCATGCCGGCCGTTTCAACAAGGGACTGCAGGCGGTCGCCGGCAAGGACCCGGCGGACGCGAGCTGAAGCGGCGGCCCGTCGGGCCGCGATCCTGCCGCTCCGGACCCTTGGGATATCTCCCGCGCGGTCCCGAGCGGCAGCCTCCGGTCCAGCCTCCGATCCAGACGCCGGTACAACCCACGGTCCAACCCCGGATCTCTTTCGCAACATGGAAAAGGTTACCCTGAACGACATCGTCGGCGCCCATGCCTATGAACGGAAGCGCGATGCCTTCCGGCGCGAGATCATCGGTCTCAAGAAGCGCCGGCGGGTGGCGGTGGGTGACAAGGTCTCACTGGTGTTCGAGAACCGGGCCACGGTGATCTTTCAGATACAGGAGATGCTGCGGGCGGAGGGCATCCGCGACCTGGACAAGATCCGTGAGGAGATCGACGTCTACAACGAACTCATCCCGGATGCCGGCGAGCTCCGGGCAACCCTCTTCCTGGAGATCGAGGAACAGACCAACCTTCGCGACGAGCTGCTGAAGTTTCTCGGCATCGACGAACGGGTCTTCTTCAGGATCGGCGGCGGCCACCTGGTCCGCGCCAGCTTCGAGGAGGGCCGCAGCAAGGAGGACAAGATCAGCGCGGTGCAGTATGTGACCTTCGGCTTCACCGCGGACGAAGCCGACGCGCTGCGCCACCGGGATGCTGCCATCGTGGTGGATCACGAGAACTACCACGCCGAGGCCCCGTTGACCGCGGCCACCCGGGCGGAGCTGCTGGCGGACCTGGATTAGGGTTCCAGGGAAGGCTGCCGGGGAATGTCCAGGTCCACGAGACGGACGCGACAGCTTCAGGTCATCTGGGACGTCCTCAAGGGCGAGTTGTCCCATCCCACCGCAGATCAGGTCTACGAGCGGGTGCGCCGGGAGATTCCCAACATCAGCTTGGGCACGGTCTACCGCAATCTCCAGAAGCTGGCCGCCGACGGCAGGCTGCAGATCCTCAACATCGAGCGCACGCAACACTTCGACGCGATCCTTGGCAAGCATCCTCATTTCATTTGCGAAACGTGTGGAAAGGTCTATGATGTCACCCTTGACCGGAGGGAAGAAGCTGCCCCCGTTCTCTTGCCCGACACCGGCTTTACGGTAACCTCCCACCAGCTTTCTCTCTACGGGACTTGCGAGACATGCTCATGACGCCCGCGGGCGGCCCCGCGCGGCCATTGGGGGGACGCCATGTCAAGACACGCTTCGACAGGTGGTGCGACAGGTCTCGTGCTGGGGTTGGCGGTGCTGCTGAGTGCGCAGGCCGCCGGTGCCATCTGCAATCCCAATCTGGTCCGCACCCTGGACCGGGACTCGCAGCTGGCGCGCGCAACGCGGTTCGCCAGGGTATCCACCGGACCGGACATCGGCCTCGGGCAGTATAGCGTCCGGTGGTTCGGCCACTCGAGCTTCGCCATCCGCTCCGGCACCGGCACCCGGGTGGTGGCCGATCCCAACTTCGACGTCACACCGGGGATCGCCGCCGATGCGGTGACGGTGAGCAACGACCACTACACCCACAACAACGTCGAGGCGGTGCGCGGCGATCCCCTGGTGCTGCGGGGCATCACCCTGGATCAGCGCTGGCAGGCGGTACGCAGGAAGGTCAAGGACATCCTGGTGGTAAACCTTCCCAGCGCACGGAATTACGACCTCACCCGCATTGCCAACTCGATCTTCGTCTACGAAATGGGCAGCCTCTGCATCGCCCACCTGGGCAACATCGGCCACCTGCTCACGGAGAGGCAGCAGACGTTGCTGCGCCGGGTGGACCTCATGATGATCCCCATTGATGCGCGCAACAATCTGGGCTTCGAGGACTTGGTCAAGGTCATTGAACAGGTGAAGCCGCCCATCGTGTTGCCGATGCACTACGATGACCCGCACCAGTCCCGGTACTTCGCCTCCTTCGTGGAGGACCGCTATCCGGTCCGCTGGCAACCCGAATCCCGCCTCGTACTGACGCGCCGGATGTTGCCCGAGAGCACCGAACTCTTCGTCCTGCCCCATCCCAACCCGTACGCCGCGAGGCGCCGCTGGTACGATTGGGGTGACGACCCGTAGAGACTGGGGTGACGACCCGCGGCGTTCGACCGGTTCGCCCTCCCCGCGGGCCGCGCCGCCTTGAGGTGCGCCGCTTTGGTTTCCCGCGGCCGATGTGATACCCGTTGACACCTTCCGCCCCGCCCCCGAGACCATCCTCTGGCTCCAAGGGGGCCGGGCGTTCACTCGTCCGAAGGAGGCACTTGTCCGAAGGAGGCACACGTGGCAGCAGAGTCCGGCATTGGCGCGGTCAAGGGAAAGATCAAGGCGTTGAGGGAAGAGAAGGTTCAGGTGGAAGACTCCGGCAAGCGGGAGATCCTGCGCCAGAAGATTCGCCGGCTGAAGAAGAAGACGCGCAAGCTGTCACGGCAGGCCAGTCTCCGGGCACAGGAGGCCGCTGCCGCTCCGGAAACCCCGGCGGGCGAAACGCCGGCATAGGCGGCTGAAGCCGTCCGGCGTTGTCCAAACTGCAGGGGCGGCGTCGTGATCCGGTTTCGCCCCGCTCATCCGAAACCGGCGGGAACTTCGGGGTCCGAACTTCGGGGTCGGAGCCTCGTGCCGGCGCGGCGCCCCCGCACCGGGCGGCGGCCTACGACGGCTCCTTCGGGTTGAAGAACGCCTTGGTGCCGCGGGCTTCCACCGCGTTGCCGATGCGTTGGAGGGCGTGGACGTAGGCGGCGGTGCGCATGCTGACCTTCTTGTCCCGGGCCACTTCCAGCACCCGCCGGGTCTCCAGCTCCATGATGGCCTTGAGCTTCGCGTGCACCTCTTCCACCGGCCAGTAGTAGGCCGCCTTGTTCTGCACCCACTCGAAATAGGAGACCGTGACCCCGCCCGCGTTGGCGAGGATGTCGGGTATGACCACCACGCCGCGTTCGTCGAGGATGGCGTCCCCGGCCGGCGTCACCGGGCCGTTGGCGAGTTCCAGGATCACCGGTGCCTTGATGCGGGCCGCGTTGGCCCCGGTGATCTGGCTCTCCACCGCCGCCGGGATCAGCACGTCGCACTCCGTCTCCAGCAGTTCCGCGTTGTCGAGCTGCCGCGCGGTGCCGCGGGTGGGCGCGCCGGCAACGCTCCGGGTGCGATTCTTGTGCTCCATCACCTGGTAGGGATTCATGCCGTCGGGATCGTGGATGGCGGCGGTGGAGTCCGACAGGCCGACGATCCTGTAGCCGTCGTCGTGGAGCAGGCGCGCGCAGTGGAACGAGGCATTGCCGAAGCCCTGAAGCACGATCCGGGACTTTTCCGGGCTTATTCCGAAATCGTCCTTCAGTTGGCGCAGCACGTAGTAGCCGCCGCGCCCGGTGGCGTCGTCGCGCCCCAGCGAGCCGCCCAGGGCCACCGGTTTGCCGGTGATGATGGCCGGGCTGGGATGGCCGGAAATGGTGCCGTACTCGTCCGCCATCCAGGCCATGACGATGCCGTTGGTGTACATGTCCGGGGCGGGGATGTCGCGCTCGGGTCCGATGAAACGGGAGAAGGCCTCCACGTAGGAGCGGCTCAGCCGCTCCAGTTCGGCCCGGGAAAGCTGCTTGACGTCCACCGACACGCCGCCCTTGGCGCCGCCGAAGGGGAGGTTCACGACGGCGCACTTGAAGGTCATCCAGAACGCCAGCGTCATCACCTCGTCCACGTTCACCGCCGGATGGAAGCGGATGCCGCCCTTGGTGGGTCCGCGGGTGTCGTCATAGCGGCAGCGCCACGCCTTGAATGCCTTGCGCGAGCCGTCGTCCATGCGCACCAGCAGGGTGGCGGCCAGGGTCTCCCTGGGATAGCGCAGCTGGTCGATGATCTCGCGCTCGATCTCCAGATGGCGGGCGGCGTCTTCGAGACGCTCCCGGGCGGTGGAAAAAAGATCGGTAGCCATGACGTTCGCTCCTTCCCGGCGGTTGAAAGACGGCATCCGTCAACCCATCGCCCCTCTGGAAACCATCTCAGGAAACAGTAATCAGCAAGTAATCAGTAAAGCAGAAAAAACGAAAAAGCCGAAAAAAGTGGAGCACGAAAAAAAGTGGAGCCCGCGAAAAATCAAAAGTCGAGACCGCGAGAAGTGGATCCCGCGATAAGTCGAGACCGCGAGAACGTGATGGCCCCCTTGATGCGATATTGGTAACGATGGTTCTCATTTTTGTATTTTCAATTCGGTGTACGCGGAGTATACTTGCCAAGACTGCAAAGACTCAGGACGAGACACAACAACGACGCGACGACCTTTGGAGGTGAGCCATGAGCAAGGTTCCGCAGGAGCCCGGCAACGAGCCCGCACACGACCCCGGACTGATGTCTCTTCAAGCAGAGGAACAGGCGCTGTCGCAGGAAGCGCCGGTCTTTCCGACCGAGCGCTACAAGGCGCTGTCGGCCAAGCATCTGGACGAAATTCCGCAACTCGAGCGGCTGTCCGGCGACGACCGCTTCGCCATGAAGGTGGTGGCCAACGTGCTGCCCTTCCGCTCCAACCGGTACGTGATCGACAATCTCATCGACTGGGACCGGGTGCCCGACGACCCCGTCTACCAGATGACCTTCCCGCAGCGGGGTATGCTTGAGGAAGTTGACTTCCTGCACATGGCCGACCTGATGCGGCGCGGCGCCTCGGCCAGCGAGATCAAGGCCGGCGCCCAGGAGATCCGCGAAAAGCTCAATCCGCACCCGGCCGGGCAGCGGGAGTTGAACATCCCGAAGGTTGCGCAAGAGACCATCCACGGCCTCCAGCACAAGTACCGCGAGACCGTGCTGTTCTTTCCCAGCCAGGGGCAGACCTGCCACGCCTACTGCACCTTCTGCTTTCGCTGGGCACAGTTCGTCGGCGACAACACGCTCAAGATCGTCGCCAAGGAAGCGGACGGCCTGCACGACTATCTGGCGTCGCATCCCGATGTCACCGATCTTCTGGTGACCGGCGGCGACCCCATGATCATGAAGACCTCGGTGTTCGCCCACTATCTGGAGCCGTTGGTGCAGGACCCCAGGCTGGATCACGTGCAGGACATCCGTATCGGGACCAAGTCCCTGACGTTCTGGCCCTCCCGGTTCGTCCGCGACGACGACGCCGACGACATGCTGCGGCTGGTGGAGAAGATCGTGAAGGCGGGCCGGCACGTCGCCATCATGGCCCACTTCAACCACTGGCGCGAACTGGAAACCGACCTGGTCCGGGAAGCGATCCGCCGCCTGCGGGACGCCGGCGCGGTGATCCGCTGCCAGGCGCCGCTGCTGGCCCACATCAACGACTCCTCGGATGTCTGGATCCGCATGTGGGAGGAAGAGGTGCGGCTGGGGATGATCCCCTACTACATGTTCGTGGAGCGCGACACCGGTGCGCGGAACTACTTCGAGGTGCCGCTGGACCATGCCTGCGGCATCTTCCGGAACGCCATCAAGTACGTGTCCGGCCTCGCCCGCACCGTCCGCGGCCCCAGCATGAGCGCCACCCCGGGCAAGATCGAGATCCAGGACGTGCAGGAGATCGCCGGCGAAAAGGTCTTCATCCTGCGCTTTCTCCAGGGCCGCAACCCCGACTGGGTAGGGCGCCCGTTCTTCGCCGCCCACGACCCCGAAGCCACCTGGTTCGACCAGCTGCGCCCGGCCTACGGCAAGGAGAAGTTCTTCTTCACCGACGAATTCAACGCCATGGTCGAAGGCAGGTGGTCCACCACCCGGCATTAGGAGCCAGCGCCGCAGGGAGCCAGCGCCGCAGACCACCGGGCCGCAGGCTCCCGGGCCCCAGACCTCCGGGCCTGGAGAATTCCACTTCGGCCCTCTTGGCAAAGGCCGCCCAAGCCCCTGCCGGAAGAACCACCCGACATCCCCGAACCCAAGGCGCCGCCCAATCCCGCTTCGCGGAGATTGCGGCGGCGCCTTGTCTTTCCGATGTGGGAATGTGGATGTGGCGAGTGTGGATGTGGCGAGTGTGGATGTGACAGCGGAGGCTATAGCGGAGCGGCTTCCCGCGGCGGGCGGGGGGGAATGGCCGGGAAAGTGTGGGGGGATGTAGTGAGCGCCATCAAGGCGGGGTTGCCGGACAGCCGCGGCGGCCTCCGGATGGTTTTCATGCGCACGGAAGATGGTCTGATCGTATCTGGTCGCAAATTGCGCGGGCAAGGACGCGGGCAACGCCGAAGAGGGCGGCTGGTTTTCGGCAAGCGACAACGGCTCCCCGGACTGTCAGCCTCTTCCGTGGCTCAGTGACGCCGAGGTGTTGGGGAAGGTGAAGTGGATGGCGAAGATGCTGTAGAGAGAATGCAGAGGGAGGATCATGTGATGGTAACAGCGGACGACAACTGGAACAGCGGTGTGTTCTTTGCGTCGGCGACGCCTGCCATGGTTCGGGACCGCTTGGCAGCCGGTGCGGACCTTGACGCGCGATCCACGGACCTTGGGACGCCGCTCCATCGTGCGGCTTGGGTCAGCAAGAACCCGGAGGTCGTCGAGTTGCTGCTGGCAGCTGGCGCGGACCTTGAGGCGCGAGACAGGTTCGGTGGGACGCCGTTCCATCATGCGGCTGGGTTCAACACGTTCCCGGGGGTAGTCGAGGTGCTGCTGGCAGCCGGCGCGGACCTTGAGACACGAGCCGAAAACGATTGGACCCCGCTCCACACCGCGGCTGGGTGCAACGAGAACCCGGGGATCATTGAGGTGCTGTTGGCAGCTGGCGCGGACCTCAACGCGCGGGACAAGGACGGTTGGACCCCGCTCCATCGCGCGGCTGGGTTCAGCAAGAACCCGGAGGTCGTCGAGGTGTTGCTGAAAGCCGGCGCGGACCTTGAGGCGCGAGACAAGTTCGGTGCGACGCCGCTCCATCATGCGGCTGGGATCAGCAGTAACTCAGAGATCATTGAGGTGCTGCTGACAGCGGGCGCGGACTTCAAGGCGCGCGCCAAAAACGGTTGGACTCCGCTCCATATGGCGGCCGGGTTCAACACGGCCCCGGGAGTCATCAAGGTGCTGCTGGCAGCCGGTGCGGACCTCAAGGGACGAGCCGAACACGAATGGACGCCGCTCCATATCGCGGCTGGGTGCAGCAAGACCCCGGGCGTCATCGAGGTGCTGTTGGCAGCCGGCGCGGACCTCAAGTTGCGAGACGCGATCGGATGGACCCCGCTCCATCGTGCGGCCGGGTGCAGCGAGACCCCGGGGGTCATCGAGGTGCTGCTGAAAGCCGGCGCGGATCCCAAGGCGCGGGACAAGGTCGGATGGACCCCGCTCCATCGTGCGGCCGGGTCCAACGAGACCCCGGGAATCATCGAGGTGTTGCTGAAAGCCGGCGCGGATCCCAAGGCGCGAGACAAGGATGGGTGGACGCCGCTCCACTTGGCGGCCAAGTCCAGCAAGGCTCCGGGGATTATCGAGGTGCTGCTGGCAGGTGGCGCGGACCCCAAGGCGCGGGACAAGCGCGGTAAATTCCCGGTCGATCGGGCCAAGGAAAACCAGGCGTTGCATGACACCGAGGCATACTGGAAGCTCAACGACGCGCGATTCTGATTGTCGTTGGATGGCGCGGGCAGCGTAGATGGGTGTTGTTGAGCGAGAGGCGACAAGGAAAAGGTGAACTTCAGGGTCCAGGGGTGTGTGATGCCGGGAGTGAGTCCCGGGCAACAGCGGTCTTCCTCATCCTGGGGGGATGGGGTGGTGTCAGAACGCCCCTGGCCGTAGTCGGCCTCATTTTGCCCAGTAGGACGGATTCGTGCCCACCCGGCCAACAGGGACCCGGAACCCTTTGAACAACGCCGTAGTTCCTGCGGCGCAGACTCTCGGGGAGGAGACGATGCACAAGCGCGTTCTGGACCTGCTTGCTTGCCACTACGACCGGCCCGTCATCAACAACAACCACCGCGGCGAGTACGTGGAGTGCATGATCGCGGTGGCGCTCGGCGAGGAGTGGGAGCTTACTTCGCTGGCAGGCTGGTATTGGGGCGCATGGGACTGCGAGCATGTCGGCTCCAAGGACAAGCTGGAGATCAAGCAGTCGGCGGCGAAGCAGTCATGGGGTGGAGAATCGGACAAACCCCGGACCGCCCCGGGCAGGTGCCGGAATGCGCGCTTCGACATCGCGCCCCGAGATGGCTACTACCTGAGGGATGGAGGCACTTGGGTGAAGGACCAGGGGCGGCCGGCGGATGTCCATGTATTCGCTTGGCATGGGGAAACCGACGAACATGCGGATCATCGCGACGCTGCTCAATGGCGGTTCTTTGTCGTCGCGAAACGATGCCTTCCCTCCGGTCAAAAGAGCATCGGATTGGGGCCAGTTGCAAAACTTGCCGCCTGTTGTGGCATTGCCGACCTTCGACAAACGGTCGAGGAGGCCTGCCGTCGCCAGAGGAGCTCTTGAGACGAGGGTTGAGGATGACGGTTGAGGATGAAGGTTGAGGATTCATGTTCGGGGGGTCCGGGATGACCAAAGGTTTCAATTTCCCGCTGTCGGGTGGAGCATCCATTCCTGTACCCGTTCCTGAAGCGTCACTTCGGCCGCCGCAAGGTTTGCGACAAGGCGCACTACAGGATGCGCTGCCAGGGGCTGGCCAAGGAATCCCGGTGCATTGCGCTGCTGTTGGGACTATCGAATTTGCTCGTCGCCGGTTGTTACGCCTCCGCATGACGCCACCACAGGTGCGGCCGGTTGTTGCCCCGAGCCGCCTCCACGTGCAGATACCCGCCATGAGCGACCTGAATGCCGCCCACGCCCTCAACGCAACCCACGCCCTCAACGCTTCCCGCAGACTCCTGTTCCACGCCGTTGGCCACACTCGCCCGATGGCTCGTTTCCGATAGCAGCTTCCAGCTTCGCTGCCGAAATTCCGAGAGGTGAGAGGAGTATTGGATGCTCACCAGGCTTGTAGCCCGCAACTTCAAGCGCTTCGGCGAGATGGAGATCGATCTGGGCAACCCTGTCGTTTTCATCGGACCGAACAATTCCGGCAAGACTTCGGCCATGCAGGCGCTGGCGCTGTGGGATGTCGGCGTCAAGCGCTGGAACGAGAAGCGCGGCGGCAGGAGTACGCCGGAGCGGCGGCCCGGGGTCACGGTCAATCGGCGGGACTTGCTCGCCATCCCTCACCCCACGGCCACGCTCCTTTGGCGCGACCTGCATGTGCGCGATGTTCGCAAGGTGGAAGGCCGCCAGCGGACGGCCAATGTGCGGATCGACCTCGTGGTTGAGGGGGTTGACGAGGACAAGGCATGGCGCTGCGGCCTCGAGTTCGACTACGCCAACGAGGAGTCGTTCTATTGCCGTCCGCTGCGATCCGAGGAGGGCAGGCAGCCCGACCGGCCGCCGATCCCGCACGAAGCGGGTTCGGTGCGCATCGCCTTTCTTCCGCCCATGTCCGGTCTTGCCGCCACCGAAACAAGACTCGACCAGGGCGCGGTGAATGTCAGGATTGGCGAGGGCCGGACCGCCGAAGTCCTCCGCAATCTCTGCTTTCGCATCCTGGAGCAGGATCCGGATCGGTGGGGATCGCTGACGGAGCGGATCGAGGCGCTTTTCAAGGTGAAGCTCGACAAGCCCCGCCACATCGAGGAGAGGGGAGAGATCGCCATGGGGTATCGGGAGCGCGGAAGGGCTCTCGACCTCTCGTCGAGCGGGCGGGGATTGCAACAGACGCTCCTGATCCTGGCTTACATGTACGCCAATCCCGGCGCTGTCATTCTGCTGGACGAACCCGACGCCCATCTGGAGATCCTCCGCCAGCGCCAGATCTACAGACTCATAACGGAGGTGGCTTCGGACAACGGCAATCAGATCATTGCGGCGAGCCATTCCGAAGTACTGCTGAACGAAGCGGCCGACAAGGACCTGGTGATCGCCTTCGTGGGGAGGCCGCACCGGATCGGCCTCGGGACAAGCCAGGTGCACAAGGCCTTGGCCAAGATCGGCTTCGATCAGTACTGGCAGGCCGAGCAGACCGGCTGGGTGCTGTATCTCGAAGGCTCCACCGACCTGGCGGTATTGCAGGCTTTTGCCCGGCGTCTGGACAAGGGCGCGGCTGTCCGGGCACTGGAAAGGCCGTTCGTTCACTACGTCGGGAACAGCCCGCCCGCCGCCGCGGGGCACTTCCACGGTTTGAGGGAAGCGCTCCCCCACCTCAAGGGGGTGGCTCTATTTGATCGCCTCGAAAAGGAAGTGCCGGACGATCCGTATCTTGAGCATCTGGTCTGGGAACGGCGGGAGATCGAGAATTATCTATGTTCCGAAGCGACCCTTGAAGCCTATGCGCGTGCTTCCGCAATGGCGAGCCAACCGATGCCCCTCTTTGCTCCATCGGAGGTCGACAAGAGACTGGATGCCATGCGGGAAGCGATTGCGGAGATTGCCGACGCCTTGGGCCGGTTGAGAAAGGGGTCGCCCTGGGACAAGGACATGAAGGTGAGCGACGAGTTCCTGACGCTGCTATTCGAGAATTACTTTCAGAAGATGGGCATTCCCAATCTCATGAACAAGGGGAGTTTCCACGAACTCGCCAATCATGTTCCCGAAGACGAGATCGATCCCGAAATCGGGAAGAAGCTGGACGCCATCGCCGTCGTGGCGGAAAGCGCCACACCTGCGGACCCGGGATAGCTGCTCACAGGCGTGACCGGCCGCTCATGACCGCACACAGCCGCGCCGCACACGGCCGCGCCCAAGGATTCATAACCGCTTCAGCCCTTGCGCGCGCCGCGCGATCATGTTCCTGAAGACGAGATCGATCCCGAAATCGTGAGAAGGTGGACGCCATCGCAAGCGCGGCGGATAGTGCCATCCTGCGGACACCTGCGGACCAGGAATAGCCGATGACAGCCGCGCCCGGTCGCTCATCACCATCCACAGCCGCCCCACAACAACTCTACAGCCACTCCAAAGCCACTCATAATCGCTCCAGCCCTTGCGCGTGCTGCGCCGTCACCACCGCCGTTGGAGCAGATCGTGAACCGCGTCACGATGTCACTATTTCGTAGTGTCACCGCGCCCCTGCGTCACCGCGTCCGAGGCCAATGGGGCCGTCCTCGAAAGGCTTTCGGGCCTCGGCCGGGCCATCGCATACGGCCCGAAGGCGAGCTGTCGCGCGCCTCCGGCAACCCTCCTTCGCCTCCGGCGAGCGGTCCCTGGACTCCGGCAGCCGTTACTCGACCCCGGTCATGGTGGCCGGTTGCACGCGGCTCAGTACGTTGCCGAGGGGACCGATCTCGGCGGGGGCGCCGTTCAGGTAGGCGATGAACTGGTTCGAGTGAACCGGGACGCGGGGTCCCGGGGTGAGGACGCCGACCAGGTTCAGGGGATCGGTGCAGGACACCAGCACCGGCTCGGTGTCGGGTGCCATGCGCCGCACATCGCGCACCGCCTCGACGGCTTCGGGAAGGGCGTACTGCTCGCCCACGAACCCGTTCACGAAGCGGCCGCCGCGGATCTCTCCGCGCGCCTCCATGCGGCGCCAGGCTTGGAGCAGCAGGCGCCAGGGCGGACAGCGGCTCTCCCGCGCGAGCAGTTCCCGGAACACCACGCCGTAGCGTTGCAGCAACTGGCGCGCCAGCGTCTCGGTGCCGGTCTCCGCGCCGCCGCCGCTCCGCCACAGGGACCAGCGCCCCACGGGCATGGCCCGCTCCGCCGACCCTTTCCGCGCCCGGGGCCGCGTTGCTTCGCCGGGCCGCGGGACTCTCCTCCGGAGTTCCGGAGTGAGCAGCATGCGCAGTCCCGCGATGCCGTCTCCGGTAACCTGTCCGCGCGTGACCAGTTCCCACAGCGCCCGTTCGGTGCGGACCATGACGTGACCGGTTCCCCGGGCGATGTCGGCGAGAAAGGAGGCGCCGTGTGCCTCCAGATAGGCGGCGACATCCTGCGCCGCGGCCGACAGACCCTGGAGTCCGCGCCAGTCCGGCCCGGCCGGATCCAGGAAGTGCGGCAGCTCCTCGCGGATCACGAAGGCCAGCGGCGCCGACCGGGTGGGCGCGGTCCGGCGCGCCTTTCCCGGCGCCGATCGGAGGGGCAGCGGCGCGGCGTCCCGCTGCCGCGCCGCCTCCGTTTCATCGTCAGCGGCACCGGTGTCCCGTCGCAGCCGTCCCCACGTCACCACGCCGGCGAGGCAGAGGTGCTCCAGGTCGGCGGGGTCATAGGCAGCGATGCGGGCCGGCAGCAGGTGTTGCTCCCATGCCGGGGCGGGCAGCTCCATGCCCTGAAGCTGACGGATGACCTGGTGTACGCCGTCGCGGCCGTGGAGTTGCGAGCCCGGCTGGACATGTTGCCATCGCAACAGGAAACGGAGGAAGTCCGCGGCCGACACCGGATGGATCTCGCGCCGCAGCCGGCCCAGGGTGAGGCGGTGTATGCGCGACAGCAGGCGCCGCTCGCACCATTCCGGAGGTCCGTCGGACGCGGTTCGGGGGGAGAAGCGTCCTTGCAGTACCGCCCCCGAGACCTCCAGCGCGCGCAAGCCTCGGTCCACCGACTCGGCGGCAAGGCCGATGCGCGCGGCGAGCCCGGCGGCGGTCACCGGACCGGTGATTTCCATCCAGCCCTGCACGGTGCGGCGCAGGGCATCCTCGGCCAGGGCCGCCGAGGCGGGGGCGTCGCCGCCAGCGCCCTGATCGCCAGCGCCCGGTTCGATCACCACCGGCTCCATTCGGAACGCCCCCAGCATGGCCCGGGCTTCCGACAGACGCTCCGCAGCCACGTAGAAGGGAGCGCCGCCGACCCCGGCCATGGCGGCCTCTTCCCCGCTGTCCTGCGCCGCCCCGGCTCGGGCCCCTTCCCCGCCGGCCTGCGTCCCGCCGGCCCCGGTCCCTTCCCCGGCAGCCTGTGCCCCGCTGGTTCCGGCTTCTCCCCTTCCAGCTCCTTCCCGGCCGGCCCGCACCCTGTCGGCTCCGGCCTCTTCCCCACCGGCGTGCGCCCCGCCGGCCCCGGTCCTTTGCCCGCTGGCGTGCGTCCCGCCGGCCCCGGCCCCTTCCCCGGCAGCCTGTGCCCCGCTGGTTCCGGCTTCTCCCCTTCCGGCTCCTTCCCGGCCGGCCTGCACCCTGTCGGCTTCGGCCTCTTCCCCACCGGCGTGCGCCCCGCCGGCCCCGGTCCTTTGCCCGCTGGCGTGTGTCCCGCCGGCCCCGGCCCCTTCCCCGGCAGCCTGTGCCCCGCTGGTTCCGGCTTCTCCCCTTCCGGCTCCTTCCCGGCCGGCCTGCACCCTGTCGGCTCCGGCCTCTTCCCCACCGGCGTGCGCCCCGCCGGCCCCGGTCCTTTGCCCGCTGGCGTGTGTCCCGCCGGCTCCGGCCTCTTCCCCGCTGGCGTGCGCCCCGCCGGCCCCGGCTCCTTCCCCGGCAGCCTGTGCCCCGCCGGTTCCGGCTTCTCCGCTTCCGGCTCCTTCCCGGCCGGCGTGCACCCTGTCGGCTCCGGCCTCTTCCCCGCCGGCCTGCGGCTCGCTGGCTCCGGCCCCTTCCCCGCCAGTCTGTTCCCCGCCAGGCCAAGCCACGGTGGCCCTTTTCGCCGCCATGAGTTCCCCGGCAAGGTGTTGCCACGGCGCGGCTTCCCGCACGGGCAGCAGCCGCACCGTCAGCAACAGGTCGTGAAGCTCGTCCGCGTCGCGAATATCCGGCCAGGCCTGGGCCTTGACTTCGGCCAGCGCCTCCGGACTCAGGGCGCCGATGCCCTGGGCCAGATCGGGGTCGGTCCGCCTCAGCGCCACCGCCCGGGCTCGGCGTTCCTCCAGCGGGGCATCGTCCAGGAATGCGTAGGGGTTGGCGTTGAGGATCTCGTGGGCCATGGGCGAGGGCGCCGGCGTTTCCACCGTCACGGTGGCGATCTCGCCTTGCGCGAGTCGTGCCAGCGTCTCCTTGAGGCCGTCCACGTCCATGGCCTCCCGCAGGCAGTTCTCCATGGTCTCCCGGGTCAGCGGATGGTCCGGCAGCTCCACTGGCCCGCTGCGGTTGTCCTGGCACATCACCTGTTCGGGGAAGACCGCGCCCAGCAGATCCTCGGCGCGCATGCGCTGGATCTGCATGGGCACCTTCCTGCCCCGGCTGAACCGTTCCAGCGCCAGCGCGCGGCTCGCGTTCCAGCGCCAGCGGTTGGTGAACATGGGCGCCGCCAGGGAGGCCTGGGTGAGGTCGCGTTCCAGCGTGGCCGGGTGGAGGTAGGAGAAGACGGTGTCCAGGGGAAAGGAGTGGCGGTCGGTCAACGAGATCACGATGCCGTCGTCGGTGGCCGCGGCCTGGAGCTCGAAATCGAAATTGACGCAGAACCGCTTGCGCAGGGCCAAGCCCCAGGCGCGGTTGATGCGGCCGCCGAAGGGTGTGTGCAGCACAAGCTGCATGCCGCCGGATTCGTCGAAGAAGCGCTCGGCGACGACGCGGTCCACGGTGGGCACGCAGCGGAGGGCCGCCCGAGTCTCGTTCACGTAGGCGACGATCTGTCCGGCGCCCTCCGGCCCCACTCCGGCCTCGCTCCGAAGCCACTCCTCGGGAGCCTCTCCGCCGGCGGCGCGCCGTGCGACGTTCTCCCTGACATCGGACACCGCGCGCGACAGCTCCAGCGTGCGCCCGGGCGATTCTCCCAGCCAGAACGGGATGGTGGGCGGTGCGCCGTGAGCGTCCTGCACCCACACCTTGCCGGCGGCCACCCGCTGGATGCGCCACGAGGTGTTGCCGAGCAGGAAGATGTCGCCGGCCAGGCTTTCGATGGCGAAGTCCTCGTGGACCTTGCCCACGAAGGTCTCGGTGGGCGATTCGACGACATCGTAGTCGGCGGTGTCGGGAATGGCGCCGCCGTTGGTGATGGCGACGAGACGGGCGCCGCGCCGCGCCCGCAGCATGCCGTTCACCCGGTCGCGGTGGAGATGGGCGCCGCGCCGGCCCCGCGCCGACGCCACGCCCTCGCACAGCATCTCCAGCACCTGATCGAAATCGCGGCGCGAGAGATTCCGGAAAGGGTAGGCTCCGCGCATCAGCTCCCGGAGGTCATCCTCGGCGATGCCCGGCGGCGGCGCCGTCGTGCCCGCAGGCAGGAGCGGCAGGGTCTCGCCGGGCTTGCGGGCGGGCGTGAGGCTGGCCACGGTGGCCACCATCTGCTGGGCCAGCACGTCCAGGGGCTGCCGCACCAGACGGACGCGGTCGAGTTCGCCCTGGCGCACGGCATGGACCGCGGCCGCGCACTGGAGCAGGTCGTCCCGGGTCAGCGGATAGAGGATGCCCTTCGGCACGGCCCCCAGCCAGTGGCCCGAACGCCCCACCCGCTGCAGCAGGGTGGCGATGGAGCGCGGCGCGCCGATGTGGCAGACCAGCTCCACGTGGCCGATGTCGATGCCCAGTTCCAGCGATGCGGTGGCCACCACCACCGGCACCTCCGCGGCCTTGAGCTTCTGCTCGGCTTCGAGCCGGGTCGTGCGCGAGAGGCTGCCGTGATGGGCCAGCACCTTGCCCTCGCCGAGCCGGTCGGTGAGCTGGTGCGCCACCCGCTCCACCAGCCGGCGGGTGTGTACGAACACGAGGGTGGTGCGGTGGGTCCGGATCTGCCGCACGATGCGGTCGTAGACATCGGCCCAGAGCGCGTGGGTGGTGATGGCTCCCAGCTCCTGGTCGGGAACCTCGATGGCCAGTTCCAGTTCCCGCTTGTGCCCCACGTCCACGATGGCGCACCGGGGCGCGCCGTCGCGCCGGAGCCGCCGGGTTCCCACCAGCAGGCATGCGATGTCCTGCATGGGCTTCTGGGTGGCGCTCAGCCCGATGCGTTGCAACCGCCTGCCCGCCAGGGAGTCCAGACGTTCCAGCGAGAGCGCCAGATGGGCGCCGCGCTTGTCGCCGGCCACCGCGTGAATCTCGTCCACGATGACCGTTTGCGCCCGCTTCAGCATCTGCCGGCTGCGCTCGGCGGTGAGGAGGATGTAGAGGGACTCCGGCGTGGTGATCAGGATGTGGGGCGGTCGCGAGATCATGCGCTGCCGTTCCGCCGCGGCCGTGTCGCCGGAGCGCACGGCGGTGCGGATGTCATGGAGCGGCAGCCCCTGACGCCGACCCGCCCGGGTGATCTCCGCCAGCGGCTCCTGGAGGTTCTTCTGGATGTCGTTGCCCAGGGCCTTCAGCGGCGAGACGTAGACAACGTGGGTGTGGTCCTGCGACGGCTCGGCCAAGGCGATGAGCCGGTTGATGGACCAAAGAAAGGCGGCCAGGGTCTTGCCCGACCCGGTAGGGGCGGCGATGAGCGTGTCCCGCCCCCGGGCAATCTCCTTCCAGCCCGCCGCCTGCGGCGGGGTCGGCGCGCCGAAGCGTTGCCGGAACCAGTCGCGTACCAGAGGATGAAATCGATCGATCACGGTGCCGGAGTCCGGGTCGTGTACCCGCATCCGATGACGGCGGCTGTGGCGGGGCGACGCGACGGCAGCGGCGACCCGGTGCCCGCGTGTCTTCGGCTCGCCGTCGCCGGGGCCGCATGGGAACCTGTGCATCTTAGCACGGTTGCCCGGCGGAGAGGACAGGGAGTCTTGTCCAATATCCTGTAGCGCTTATCCCGCAGCGCCTCGCCCCCTTGGTGAACGTCTTCGTCCGCGAGCATCTTCACCGCAGAACAAGCCTTGCATATTTGCCTCGCTGCTGGATTTCCGCTATCGTCGCTTGTCGGTATGCAAGGGTCCATGCCGGCTCGGCGGCGGATCAGGCAGGCCGCCGTCAAGGTTTCAGATCCCATTGGAGGACACACGATGACGACCAATGAGAACTCGCTTGATTTTCACACCGCGCAACTCCGAACACGTCCTGATGAAGCCGAAGTCTTTCGGCTTCTTCAAGAGGCCGCACGACAGTACGAAGAATGCGTGCGCCTGGCGGACTTGGCGAATATTTCCGACATGAGCGAAGCAAGCCAACCCAGATACGCCTGGGACAATCCGATAGGGCTTGTGATATTTCGGT
The DNA here is from genome assembly GCA_964291295.2 of uncultured Binatia bacterium (SeqCode). Classification (GTDB taxonomy): domain Bacteria; phylum Desulfobacterota; class Binatia; order UBA9968; family JAJDTQ01; genus JAJDTQ01. The sequence continues at coordinate 966,441 of OZ219754.1, forward strand.
AGGACTCGTGATATCGGGGTGGAAATATGCCGAGTTGGTCTGATCTTCAGGATGCTTTGAATCATATCGATTCCGATAAGCGAGGCGACTACATCGCCTCAGAATCACTGAAACAGGCGAGGACGATTGCGCAACGCTACGACCGAAACGTCCTGTACTACGCCTCCAGCTTCTTGCAGAAACCCCAGATGCCGGGACTCTTCACGTCGATCAATATGGAGGATATCAATGGCTTCATGGCCGGGCTTCATGGTCATGACTTCGGGAAGGGTCTGCTCCTGATTCTGCATACTCCCGGTGGTTTGGCAGAGGCTGCACAGACTATCGTCGGCTATCTTCGGAGCAAGTATGCTGCCATCGACGTGGTGGTCCCCACATACGCAATGTCCGCAGGCACAATGATCGCGTTGGCGTGTGACCGAATTGTCATGGGTCGTCAGAGCCAGTTGGGGCCAACGGACCCTCAGCTCATCGTCGGCAATCGGCCCTTTTCGGCACATTCGATCGTGGAGCAATTTGAAGAAGCAAAGGCGGAAATCTCCAGTAGTCCTGTTTTGGCCCATGCTTGGGCACCTGTATTGCGAGCGTTTGGACCCGCGCTGCTTCAAGAAGCTCGCAAATCAATTTCGTATGGGCAAGCCCTTGTGCGGAACTGGTTGGAGAAGTACATGTTCTCAGATCGGTCTGATCCGGCGGCGCTTGCGCACGAGGTTGCCGAATATTTTGGGGGCAGCCAATCTGGCAGCCACGGCAGACGGATCAGTCGCGACGAGGCGAGGCGACACCACCTTGAAGTGATCGACCTCGAAAAGGACCAGGGTCTACAGGAAGAAATTCTGACCCTCTATCACTTGTCCACCATCGCGTTTGAAATGGGGCCAGCAGCGAAATCGGTAATGAGCAGCAACGGTCGGTTATGGGTCAAGAACATGCAGATGGAGGTTGTCGTCCCGCCGTCTCCACAGGGGTGATAGGCCAGCCGTACTCGTTGATCTTTCTTCAATCTCCGCACTCGACCTTCGCGGCGGTCGTCACCGCATCGAAATCGGCCGATTCCAACCCTACGTCCATCGCTGTCTCTCGGGTTCGCACGGCGCTACCCGTGATACCGGTATTCCTCGTCCGTCTTGTCGGCCTCATCCGTGCGTCCCTGCATGATCGGCCCAGGTCATGACAGGTCGGCGCCAGCGCATTCACGAACCGAAGTTCCGCCGTCACAACGCTCGCGCCGCCCACGAGCCGCATCAGAGTTCACGATGGCCGTGGTCGCGGTCCTTGCGGATCAGCATTTCCGCTTGGGTATGCGAACGCCCCTCGGTCTTCCGCCGCAGGCGGTCCACCATGGCGAAGAACGAAGCACGCTTTGCCGCCATGTCGTCCTCGGCGGCGTTTTGCAGAATGTGGCGGACCTCGCCTTCCAGAGAGCGGTGGTTTCGCGCGGCACGCCGCTTGAGGCGTTCCAGCACGTCATCGTCGAGTTGCCGCACCTTGATTGTCGCCATGGTCGAGGCTCCTGCTGGTTGGTACGCCGTTTATAGCAAATTGATATTATATTATATCGTCGTCAAATCGCCATCTTGCCGTGCACGGGCATGCAAATGCCGTTCGGGCCATCAGCGGAGGGCGTCGGCGTAGTAGGAAACGTCCAGATATTTTTCCGGTGGGGGTGGGGGCGAGGCGATGAAGCCCATGTCGGCCCTGAGGTCGAGCGCCGCGGCGACGCCCGGAACGTTCAGCGCGGCCTTGGGGTAGAGCCCGTGCCGGGGGTCCAGCAGCGCGTCCAGCGTCTCCTCGGCTGCGGCGCCGGCAAGGCCGTTGTGCCGCTCCAGGATATCGAGACAGCCTTGCCGGTTCTCCGGTGCGAAGCACCACTCGGTGGCGGCCACATAGCAGCGGATGTAGTCCGTCAGGCGGGTCCGGTTCGCTTTCGCCCACCACCGCCGGGCCAGCCCCACCGTCGCCTGATAGACGGGCACCATCTCCTCGCCGCGGGCGATGACGTGGCAGCCCCTTTCCAGGGCGGCGCCGACAAAGGGCGCTGTCAGCAGGGTGGCGCAGAGTCTCCCTTCGATCAGGGTCCGGTAACGACTCTCCCAGCCCCCCACCTCCACCAGTTGGTATTCGTCCGGGCCGAAGCCATGATCGCGCAAGGCTTTCTCCAGGATGAAGACGAAGCCGCTGTCGCGTGCGTCCACCGCCAGCGGCTTGCCCCGCAACGACTCCATGGTGGCGCACCCGGGCGCGCCGACCAGGCTCAACAGCCCGCTGTGGAGCCCCATGAACGCGAACAGGTCCGAGCCGGGCTTGTTCTCCACGTCACAGACCACATCGTCCGCGGCGGCGTGGCCGACATGGCAGCGGCCGGTGCGCACCGCCTCCACGAGATACCCCGAGCCCGGCGTGTACTCGACCTCCACGGCAAGCCCGCGGCTGGCGAAGATGCCGTTCTCCACCGCCGCGTGCACCGGCAGATTGTAGGCGGCACGGAACTGGATCAGTCGGAGGGGAGTCGGTCGGGAAGAGGTCGATGGGGTCATGGTTACCACCTGAGGGTTGGGCGCGTGGCGGCGGTGCCGGGACAGGCAGCACAGGAGCCGATGCTGGCCATGATTTGGCGGAGGGAGCCCGTTCGTTGCCGACCTCGACGAGCACTACCGTGGGCCGGGGCCGGCCAGAGTAAGCGGATGAAGACTGCCGACAACATGAAACGGAAACCGCTCGGCATGGAATTCAGAGAGGAGGACAAGAGAACCAGCACAGCCATTGTGGACCAGTTGTTAGCCTCCGGGTGCCGTCCAGTTCAAGTGTGGCATGCCGCTCGCCTGCTTGCATGGTTGCCCTCCCTTGGTTCCGTGACAAGGAGTCGGTCGGAGCACATGACTTTATCCTTCATGTTTTGTCTAATTCCATAATCTCGTACAAAGGGAGGACCAATCAATGCCCGACATCGCCATCGAAAAATCCACCTTCGAGCGCCTTCAGCGTCATGCAAGGCCACTTGTGGATACGACGGACACTGTCATCAACCGGGCTCTGGACGCGCTGGAGCTTCGGGACGGGCATACCAAACCGGAAGAGAACGCGGCGGTCGTGGATCGTTCGGTCGATCCGCGAAAATTGCCGGATCTGACCCATACGAAGATTCGGGACGCATTGCTCGCAGGACAACGCGTCGTCAGACCAAACTGGAATCTGCTGCTCGAGAAGGCATTGGTCCTTGCGATGAAGCAGGTTGAAAACATGGACAGGCTCATGCATCTCTGCCCGGCAAACATGGTGCGAGGCCGCAAGGAGGATGAGGGATACCGCTACGTCGCCGAAGTTGACGTTTCATTCCAGCTCATGTCCGCGAACCGTGTGTGTGAAGCGCTGGTGGCCGTTGCCGGGAGCCTTGGAATCGGACTCGAGATCACGTTCATGTGGCCCTGCAAAGAGGGGGCAGAGTATCCGGGCGAGACGGCACGGTTGGTACTGCCCGGCTGACCGGGGCGGGCGGAAGCAAGCGGAGTGGGCCGACGTCTTTGCCGGGTTCCGATCTGGGGAGAGGCGTCGGGCACGCGAGAGGCATCCGTCGCGCGAGCAGAGACGATGATGCCGAACCGGGCGCGGCGGCGCGCCCGGGGCGCGGTGTTGAACAATGCGGTTTTGAACAGGTGGAGGACGAATTCAAATGGTTCGAGGGAAGCCCGGAACACAGGGAACACACCAAGACAATGCACCGTCGAGGCCGGACAGCAGCGCGACCACGGGCTACGAGGCCGAGTTGTGGGCAATGGCCGATGCGCTGCGCGGCTCCATGGATGCGGCGGAGTACAAGCATGTCGTCCTCGGGTTGATCTTCCTCAAGTACATTTCCGATGCCTTCGAGGAGCGCCACGCGGCGGTGCTTGCCGAGTGGGGCGCGGAATTCGCCGACGACCGCGACTCGTATCTTGCCGAGAACATCTTCTGGGTGCCGTCCGAGGCACGCTGGGACCATCTGAAAGCCCAGGCGCGGCAATCGACCATCGGTTCGGTCGTCGATGACGCCATGGCGGCGGTCGAGCGCGAGAACCCGGCGCTCGCGGGTGTCCTGCCCAAGGACTATGCCCGCGAGGGTATGGACAAGCAGCGGCTCGGCCGGCTCATCGACACGGTGAGCAACATCCGGGTGGGCGATCAGGACGCCCGCTCCAGGGACGTGCTCGGGCGCGTCTATGAATATTTCCTGTCGCAGTTCGCGAGCGCGGAAGGCAAGAAGGGCGGCGAATTCTATACCCCGCGCTGCGTGGTGAAGCTGCTGGTCGAGATGCTGGAGCCCTACAGCGGGCGGGTCTACGACCCTTGCTGCGGCTCATCCGGCATGTTCGTGCAGTCGATGGAGTTCATCCACGCGCACGCCACCGGCAACGGCAACGGCGGCAGGGCGCGCGGCGACATCTCGATCTACGGCCAGGAGTCGAACTACACGACGTGGCGGCTGGCCAGAATGAACCTTGCCATTCGCGGCATTGACGGGCAGGTGGCCCATGGCGACAGCTTCCACGACGACCGCCACCCCGACCTCAAGGCCGACTTCGTCCTTGCCAATCCGCCGTTCAATGTCTCCGACTGGGGCGGCGACCGGCTGGCCGGCGACCGGCGCTGGCAGTACGGGAACCCGCCGCCGCGCAACGCCAACTTCGCCTGGGTGCAGCATATCGTCCATCACCTGGCGCCCCGGGGCACGGCGGGCATCGTGCTCGCCAACGGCTCGATGTTCTCGGCACAGTCGGGCGAGGGCGAGATACGCAAGCAACTGATCGAGGCGAGTCTTGTGGATTGCATGGTGGCGCTGCCGGGCCAGCTTTTCTACTCGACCCAGATTCCGGCCTGCCTGTGGTTTCTGGCGCGCGACCGCGGGAACGGAAAGTTCCGCGACCGGCGCGGCGAAATCCTGTTCATCGACGCCCGCAAGCTCGGCGTCATGGTGGACCGCACCCACCGCGAGTTGACCGGCGACGACATTGCCCGCATCGCCGGCACCTACCATGCCTGGCGCGGCGAAGAGGGCGCGGGTGCGTATGCCGACGTGCCCGGCTTCTGCCGGAGTGCGCCGCTGGAAGAGGTGCGCAAGCAGGACCATGTGCTGACCCCGGGCCGGCATGTCGGCGCCGAGGTGCGGGAAGACGACGGCGAGCCTTTCGAGGAGCGGATGAAGCGTCTCGTCGCGCAGTTGCGCGAACAGCAGGCCGAGGGCGCAAGGCTGGATGCGGCAATCGAGGCCAATCTGGAGAAGCTCGGGTTCGGGAGGAGCGATGCCCGCCGTCCATTATCATGAGGGAAAGTTCCCGCCCGACCAGCGTCTCGACTGGCCGAAGCTGATCCCGTTCATCGGGCCGGCGTCCGCGGCGCTGGCGCGTTATGACGGGATGCTCGCCGCAATTCCGAACTCCGGTGTTCTGCTGGCGCCGCTGGCCACCCGGGAGGCGGTGCTCTCTTCGAGGATCGAGGGCACGCAGGCCACCATGGGAGAGGTGCTGCAATTCGAGGCCGGGCGGGAACCCGCCTCATCGGAACGGCGCGAGGACATCCTCGAAGTGCTCAACTACCGGGACGCCATGCGGCGGGCGGCAAGGATGCTTGATGAGTTGCCGCTGAGTCAGCGCGTTGTCCGCGAGGCGCATCGCGTATTGCTTGCCGGGGTGCGTGGCCGAGGCAAGTCGCCCGGTGCCTACCGGCGCGTCCCCAACTGGATCGGACCGCCCGGCTGCACCGTTGATAACGCCCGGTTCGTCCCCGTCGGCGCGGAAAGGTTGCCCGACGCCATGAGCGCCTGGGAGCGCTACTTCCACGAGGAGGCACCCGATCGGCTGGTGCAACTCGCCATTCTGCATGCCGAGTTCGAGGCCCTGCATCCGTTTCTGGACGGCAACGGACGCCTGGGACGGATGCTGGTGCCCCTCTTTCTTTGGCAGGCCGGCCTCATCCGGGCACCCGTGTTTTACATCAGCGCCTATTTCGAGGCCCGGCGCGATGCCTACTACGACGGGTTGCTCGCCGTGTCCCGGGATGACGACTGGACCGGTTGGTGCCGCTTCTTTCTGGAAGCGGTGCGCATGCAAGCCGAGGACAACCTGGGAAAAACCGACAGGATTCTCAAGCTGTATGAAGGGATGAAGGGCCGCATGCCGGCCATGACGCGCTCCCAATACGCCATCCGCGCGTTGGACTGGATATTCGAGTGGCCGATCTTCAGGACCACCGATTTCATCGCCGCCGCAGGCATTCCAAAGCCCACCGCGCGACGGATCCTCAAGGTTCTGCGCGAAGGCGGCATCCTGGAGGTCATCATCAAGGGCCAGGGCCGCCGGCCTTCCGTCCTGGCGTTCCCCGCGTTGCTGGACATCACGGAGGGGGCGGGGGAGGGAGAGGATGAGGGTGGATTTTGAGACTCACTGATGACAGACAAGATGCGTTGTGGGTCACTTTCGAGGGAAATGTGGTCGACAAACCGCTTTGTTGCTCATTTATGACACACAACTGGCATTGTGGATCACTTTTGCCAGGAATATGATACACAAATCCCTTTGTGGGGCATGACTGAGCGACAACGGAAGTGAGCGACAACGGAACAGTAAGCGGCGCAGAGGGGCTGTTCATGATCGACCATGAAAAATTCAAATCGTCCCTGAAACGTCTGGAGGAGCAACACGACAACTACCGGCCGCTGGACGAAAGCCTGCCCGAACTGAACCAGGAGGGAATCGCCGAGTCGGTTATCCAGCGTTTCGAGACCTGCTACGACTGCATGTGGAAGGTGCTGAAAAGATATCTCAACGAGAAATTGGGTATTGCCGACGTGCCCAACAGCCCCAAGCCTCTCATCAGGGTAGCTTATGAAAACGGCTTGTTCGCTTCCCCGTTGGAAGACTGGCTGGAATATGCCGAAGCACGCATCAATACGTCGCACGATTACGACGGCGCGAAGGCGAAAGCCTGCTTGGCATTGATGCCCGCATTCATCGACGACGCCATAGGTCTGTACCAGACCATAACCGAGCAAACATGGGAATAGGCCCCTCCATCGACATCACCGCCGGGCAACGCAGAACCATCCTGGCGCTGCTCGAACGCCACCTCCCGGATACCGAGGCTTGGGTATACGGCTCCCGGCTCAAAGGGACCTCTCGCCCGCAATCCGACCTCGACATGGTGGTGTTCGCAACGCCCGGTCAGAAGCGCGCCGTGTCCGATCTCCGTGAGGCGTTCGAAGAAAGCAATCTCCCGTTCCGGGTGGACCTGTTCGTCTGGGACGAGGTGCCGGAGTCGTTCCGGGGGCAGATTGAGGAGGAGCATGTGGTGCTGGTGCCGGACCGAAACAGGATGCAGACGGCGGTTTCGGCAAAGTGTGGTTGGCCAACCGCGACTATCCGTGAGATTTCCGAGAAAGTGGCCATGGGTCCCTTCGGATCGTCCATCAAGGTCGAGACCTTTGTTCCGGAGGGCGTGCCCATCATCAGTGGCCAACATCTTCACGGCGTTCGGGTCGACGACGCCCCTGGCTTCAACTTCATCACTCAAGAGCACGCGAAGCGGCTCGAAAACGCCAACGTTCGCCGTGGCGACGTGGTCTTCACTCATAGAGGCAACATAGGGCAGGTCGCCTATGTGCCGGAACGCTCGCGCTTCGACCGCTACATCATTTCGCAGAGCCAGTTCTACATGCGTTGCGACAGATCAAAGGCTGTTCCCGAGTTTGTCGCCCTGTACTTCACTTCACCCGAAGGCCAGCACAAGCTGCTGGCCAACGCATCCCAAGTAGGGGTTCCGTCCATCGCGCAACCTGTAACCTATCTGCGCACAATCGAGATTCCTCTCCCTCCCCTCCCCGAACAACGCGCCATCGCCCACATCCTCGGCACACTGGACGACAAGATCGAGTTGAACCGACGAATGAACGAGACGCTGGAGGCGATGGCCCACGCCCTGTTCAAGTCCTGGTTCGTCGACTTCGACCCCGTCCGCGCCAAAATGGAGGGACGCGACACCGGACTGCCGGAGGAGATCGCCGATCTGTTTCCGGACCGGCTGGAGGAGTCCGAGTTGGGCGAGATTCCGGCGGGGTGGGAGGTCAGGACGTTGGGCGACATTTGTCACAAGCCGCAATACGGTTACACGGCTTCTGCCAAGGTTGACGCCGTAGGGCCACACTTCTTGAGAATAACGGACATTAACAAAGAGTCGTGGGTCTCCTGGTCTCGTGTGCCATACTGCGAAATAACAGAAAGTGATTTGCGGAAGTATCGACTCGAAAAAGGTGACATTCTTATCGCTCGGATGGCAGATCCTGGGCATGGTATCCTGGTTGAGGAGGACGTTGAGGCGGTTTTCGCGTCGTACTTGATACGATTCAGGCCTACGAAGAGACACGATGCTCGAATATTGCAGTATTGGCTCAAGTCCGACAAGTACTGGCAATGGGTCAAGAGTCGAGCTTCGGGGACGACGAGGATGAGCCTAAACGCACCGGTGCTTAGTGGACTACCTGCTTTGGTTTCATCCGACGCCGTTGCAAAAGGGTTCTCGGCAGCGATCGACGTCTTTCGGGATCGGTTGGTTGTGATCGTCAAGGAGATGGAGTTGCTCAGCTCCTTGCGGGATATGCTGTTACCCAAACTAATATCCGGCGAAATCCGCATTTGTGAGGGCAAGCGAAGGATGGGAGTGAAGCCATGACCGATGGACTGCTCACCGGTCCTGACCAAAAGGAAGGCCTGTCTCTCGTTTACGCCAAGGCTTTGGCGGTGCGCGCGGGCTACTCGGTTTCGGTGCCGGGGCCTGACCGAGACAGCGTCGATTTGCGGATTCACGCGGGCGGCGCGTACCGCCCGGCTCTGGAACTGCAACTCAAGGCCACGGCCAGCTTCGGCCAGCCGAGAAACGGCACCCTGCCGTTTCGACTGTCCATGAAGAACTACAATGATCTTCGCGTCGAGACGCAGACGCCACGGCTGCTCGTGGTGCTGGAGCTTCCCAAGGAAGAGGCGCGTTGGTTGACCGTGACCAAGGAGAAGCTCGTTCTTCGGCGTCGAGCCTACTGGCTGAGCTTGCAACAGGACCATGAGGAAATCACAGGCCAGAGGACAGTAACCGTTCACATTCCCGAACAGAACCTACTCGATGTTGAGGCCCTGCAGAAGCTGATGGAACAGTCCAGGGTGGGAGAACTCTGATGAAAGTCAGCATTGATGATCGTGGGGCGCTGATCGCGATTTCTCCGGCGGCGCTGTCTGCCTACGCCCGCAGCGCGGGTTGGAGCCAGCACGAAGTGTATCGTGAGCACTCCGACATCTATGTTGGCGAGGCGCTGCCGGAGATAATCGTTCCACGCACGACGCGCCTGGGAGACTATGCCAGTACGGTGGCGGCGTTGATCGAAACGTTTGCGCAAGTTGCCGGCCAGGATGAATTGACCGTGTTCCGCTCGCTGGTGACGACGGACCGCGACGTTATTCGTATTCGGGCGACGGGGACCGATGATGGCAGCCTGGGGTTGAACGATGGTGTGGACTTGATCGAAGGCGCCCGTGACATGGTGTTGTCGGCAGCGTGTTCACTCCAAGACCCGCGGCCGGTGCACCGCGCGGGAGCGAACAGGGAGGCAGCGGACCTGCTTCAGACGATGCGGCTTGGACAGACGGCCCAAGGCAGCTTTGTGGTGGCATTGTTGACGCCGGTTGTGCCGCCGCCTATTCCGACATTGTTCAAAGACCCGGATGACCATAACGCGCCGATTGCCCGCCGGATGACGAGGCGTCTTGTCGAAGCGCTTGGTGCGGTGCGGCGGGCGGCGGAACGAGCGAGTTCCGGCGATGGCGATGTCTTCGAAGAGACGGTGGCCAGCGGGGTGAGCGCCAATCTCTGCGAAGCACTGGCCCGAATCATCAAGCCGTTTCCGGCGTTGGACGTTGATGTCTCTTGGGCTGGAACACGACCGATGACGGTGCGAAGGAATGTTGTCCGTTTCGGTCAAGCGGATGCGGCACTGTTGCGTGAGGCTGCGCACTCGTTCCGCGAGCGCGCACCGAAACCCGACGTGTCTCTCTACGGCTTTGTTCACCTCCTGGAACGCGCAGAGAGCGATGCCCTTGGAACCATCCGACTCCGCACAGAAATCGACGGGCAACGGCAGTCGGTCGTGGCGGTCCTGGATCAGGTGGATTACGAGCGCGTGCTTGAAGCCCACAAGGCTCGGCTGCCTGTCGTGCTCAAGGGTGATCTTGAGCGTACAGGCCAGCGATGGAGGCTGTTGAGTCCTCACGTTGAAGGCGTTTTGCGCGATGATGGGCAGGAAACGGAAGACGGACGGGAAGACGGATGAAGAGGGCGTGTCGCGATCCGGTGTTTTCGAAATCGCGGTCGAAACTGATCTCCGCCAGTGGCGGACACTGAATGTTGTGCTGCGGTAGGTACGAGGTACTACTTGGGACGTTGTGTTTACACTTCCCACGCGAGCAGGTGACCCTGGGTTTTACACCGGATGAACACGCGGCCACGGTCTGCTGCCAAGTCCTGAAGGCGCCTTTGGCGAGCTTGGCAGGGGAGCGCCCGTGACCCGTGTCTCCATCAATCCCGAACTCCTCCGCTGGGCGCGCGAACGCGCCGGCGTGGCGCAGGAAGACTTGGCCGTTCGGTTCAAGAAGTTGCCTGCGTGGGAAACCGGCCAGGAGCGGCCCACGCTGAAGCAGGTGGAGGCGTTTGCCCACGCCGTCCATGTGCCAGTCGGCTATCTGTTCCTCTCGGAGCCGCCGGAGGAGGTCGTGCCCATCCCGGACTTCCGTACTTTTGCCGGCCACGCGACCACGCGGCCCAGCCCCAACCTGCTGGACACGATCTACGCCTGCCAGGAGCGGCAGAGCTGGTATCGGGACTTCGCCCGCGTCGCTGGGGAGTCGGAGCTCGGTTTTGTCGGCAGCGCGTCGGCGGAGGCGTCCCCTGAACTGGTCGCGGCCGAGATGCGGGAGACCTTGGGTTTCGATTTGGTTGCCCGCCGAGAGTGTTTGACCTGGACCGACGCGCTGCGATTGTTCATCCGCAAAGCCGACGAGGCCGGTGTCCTCGTCATGGTGAGCGGTATCGTGATGAGCGACAACCACCGCCATCTCGATCCGGCCGAGTTCCGCGGCTTCGCAATTTGCGATCCGCTCGCGCCGCTGGTTTTCGTCAACGGCAAGGACACGAAGGCAGCACAGATGTTCACGCTTGCCCACGAACTCGCACACGTCTGGCTCGGCGCCTCGGCCCTGTCGAACCTCGGTGCCGTGCCGGGAGCGGATTTCCGGCTCGAGGAGGTGTGGTGTAATGCGGTGGCGGCTGAGCTTCTGGTGCCACTGCATGCCTTGCGATCCGATCTGCGACGCAACGAACCGTTGCCGGACACGCTGGCCCGGTTGGCCCGCACTTTCAAGGTCAGCACGTTGGTCATCCTGCGCCGCCTGCTCGACTCGGGCTGGCTGAACCGCACGAGGTTTGACACCGCCTGGGCGCAAGAGAATGAACGTTTGCGGCGGCTCGTCCATGCGGGCGGTATTGCCGGCGGTGACTTCTATCGCACGACCGTCGCACGGGTCGGACGCCGGTTCGTACGCGCACTGGTGGCAAGCACGCTTGAGGGGCAGACGCTCTATCGAGACGCATTCCGGATGTTGGGCGTCAACAAGACCGAGACCTTCAACAATCTCGGGCGCGAAGCCAGGGTGATGGGATGAGCGTCTGTCTCATCGATTCGAAGTTCTTCATTCAGGCCAGGAATCTGCACTATGGTTTCGATTTCTGCCCCGCATTCCGGGACTGGCTGGTTGCGCAGAACGGCGCGGGCACGGTAGCGAGCATCAAGAAGGTCGCGGACGAACTGCAAGCCGGAGACGGCGAGTTGGCGAAGTGGGCCGCAGTTCGGGGCAGCGGATTTTTACTGCCACCAGATGGCACGGTGTTGCCTGCGCTTCACGCCGTGAGCGACTGGGCGAGCCGCCACGGATGCTAGCCAGCGGCGGTCTCAACCTTTCTGCAGGTTGCGGACTACTGGCTTGTCGCACATGCGTTGGCTCACGAATGCATCGTCGTCACGCACGAAGTCCCGGCCGACACCACCCGCAAGATCAAGATTCCGAACGCCTGCATCGGTCTCGGCATCCGCTGCATGACCCCCTATGAAATGCTTCGCCGGGAGCGCGCGAGGTTTGTCTTGGGAACGGGCAGGGTGGCGGCCTGATGGCCAGAGTCACCGAATGCGAGGCGGAAGACGCCGCTTTCGATTGGCTGGCCGGGCTGGACCATGCTGTTTTGCACGGTGCGGAGGTCGGCCCGGATGGTCCGACGCTGGGGCGTAGCAGCTGCGATGAGGTGCCCTTGACCAGTCGGCTCCGCGGTGCGCTCGCACGCCTCAACCCGCACCTGTCCACGGAGACGCTGGAGGATGCGTCGTTCAAAGTGTGGCAAACTTCGACGGGGGCGTGGGACGAGCCATGCCGGTGCGCTGCTGTTGCGACCGATGATCGCACGCAGCCGCCCCCAACTGTAAAGGATATTTGAGGATGCACTATGTCAATTCTGTCATTCCTTTGATGAAAGGGCCAATGGAATTGCGTTGCGGCGATGACAAGAGGCCTGGAGGCCCCACTGTTTCGGTTGTAGCCGAGATGCCACTGTCACCGATGCCGCGTGTTCTTATCAAAATCCCACATCAAAGGCATCTGGGTATGCTTGATGAGAGTCCAGATCATGAAAAAACCGTCAGAATGCGGCTGCTTGGCAGTTCGACGGATTTTGAAGGGTTTGAGGTACTTAAGAGGAAGACTGATTTCATGAACCAGACCACGACAGTCGAGCCGTCCCAGGAGCCGGTGACTACGAGAGATGCGGGCAGGCGTATGAGTAAAGTTCAATTTTCCATCATAAATTTCCCGAGCCAGCAAAAAGTATCGATAGACGTTTGCGTTGTTCCAGACTTGTGGAGAATAGAAATCACGCCCAAAGCGGAACTGGAAAAGACCCTAAAGGTGTTGAAATCCAATGGCGGATACGGACTCACACACGATGGAGTTCTCCAGAGGTCGGATGGCGGAATGTTCTCCGTCGGAGAATCTGAGGTACTCCTGAGAACTCTCTATTTTTTCCTGTCGTTCGCCCGGGGAGGGCGTTGCGGTGTGGGGCTCGCGAAGGGCTGGGATGAGGCGTGCAAAGAGGTTTGGACCCAGTGGGGAAGCTATCCCACGCATCCGTGGGTTTGGCTGTCCTCATGGCTGGACCATCAGCGTAACAACGAAGCCAGTCTCGCTGAAGCATTCGCTGGTTTTTGGCGCAAGTTCAAGAATAAACTGTCTCCGACAGAGAACCCAATTCTCATGGCGTTATACTGGTATATGCGGGCGAACGAGTCTGGCGACGACCCATATACAGCCATAATCTTAGTTCAGGCGGCTCTCGAAAGGCTATCGTGCGAGGTTCTGTCGGCCTCAGAGCCGAGCGTGAAGGGTGGACAGAGAGAGAAAATCAGTGCGGCATGTAAAATCAGCAAGGCACTTCGGGAGGCACACATCGATGCGGCTGTTCCCGCGAAGTGCAAAGAGTTGTTGGCTCTAAAGAAAAAGGATGGTCCCCATCTACTAGCTTACATACGGAACGATCTCGTTCATTCCAGGATGGACCGATACATGTCCCCGGAAGCGTACATGCAGGCTCGAGAGCTGGGCTTGTGGTATGTCGAACTGCTGCTATTGCGGCTGATTGATTATAAAGGACAATACGCCAATCGGATTACCTATATGTACAAAGACAGAAAGGAGCCCGAGCTCGTTCCTTGGGCATGTTGACGAGAGTGACGAATGAACCGCTATTCCGCCGAGTCCGAGGTAGAGGCCGCTGCCCTCGAATGGCTTGCGAGTCTCGGCCGGTGGGGTCGTCCAAGATCCAGATATTGTTCCCGACACGCTCGGTACCTATTGGGACGGGATTGTTGCTTATTGCTACCATCGGGAATTTCGTTGCGGGAGTTGCGGAAGCTGGTTTGCGTTGCCAAGTTGAGAAATAGTTCGCTGCTTGCCTCTTGAAACTTGGACCGCCTGGTTGACGGGAAGCAAACCGCCCGATCTTCGGAGATAGTGCAATGAGTGTAATGACCCCCGAACACAACGCACCGCCGCGGATGGAGCGCCTCAAGGTGCGAAATTTCCGCGCATTGCGCGACGTCGAGTTCAAGCACCTGACGCCGCTTACCGTGTTGATCGGGCCAAACGGCAGCGGAAAGTCCACGGTGTTCGACGTGTTCGCCTTTCTCGCCGAGTGTTTCGAGGGCGGTTTGCGCCGGTCGTGGGAGAAACGCGGCAAGGCGAGAGAGTTGAAATCGCGTGGCGGAGAAGGCCCGATTCTGATCGAAATTGCCTACCGCGAACAGCCACACAAGCCGCTGATCACCTATCACCTCGAACTGGACGAGAGACACGGGCGGCCTGTGGTGAAGCGGGAATGGCTGGGCTGGAAGCGTGGAAGCGATGGGAGACCGTTCAATTTTCTCGACTATGCCGAGGGAGGTGGGCGCGTCGTTTCGGGTGAACTGCCGGATGCCGATGACGAGCGGATCGAAGTGCCCTTGAGTTCTCCCGACATCCTTGCGGTCAACGCACTGGGCCAGTTGGCCGAGAATCCCCGCGTCGTCGCGCTGCGCAATTTCATCATGGGATGGCATGTGGCCTGTCTTTCGTCGGAGGAGGCCAGGGGAGAGCCCGAGGCCGGGCCTCAGGAACGTCCGAGCAGGGCTGGAGACAACTTGGCCGATGTGATCCAGTACCTGTCCGACGAGCATCCCGAACGCCTGGAGTTCATTTTCGGCAAGCTCAGGGACAGGATTCCCAAGTTCGAGGCCTTGACCGCGAATCCAATGCCGGATGGCAGGCTGCTGATGCGGATCAAGGATGCCCCGTTTGCCGAGCCGGTCATGGCTCGGTTCGCGTCGGATGGCACGCTCAAGATGCTCGCCTGCCTGACCTTGCTGCACGACCCGGTTCCGGCTCCGTTTATTGGCATCCAGGAGCCGGAGAATTTTCTGCATCCCCGCCTGCTGTACGGGCTGGCGGAAGAATGCCGAGAGGCGGCCGGGTCCACACATGTCCTCGTGACCACGCATTCACCGTTCTTTCTCGACGCGCTGCGGCCTGATGAAGTGCGGGTGCTTTGGCGCGGCGAGGACGGCTACACGCGATGTCACTCCCTGAAAGATGACGAAAAGGTCAGGGCGTTCATGGATGCCGGCGCCCAGTTGGGTCATCTCTGGATGGAAGGGCAGTTCGGGGTCGGAGACCCGTTGACCGAGTGCGGAATGCCCGCTCAGGGTGGAGGCGGAAACTGATATGGCCGCCTCCCATCTCCAGGTTCAGCCTCCCATTTCGGGGTTCACGTGGAAGAGTCAAGTGGAGGAAGTCTCGGTGGAGGCGTTTCTTGCCGTCTGACCGTGCGCAAGCGAGAACACTGATCCATGACCATCAGCGACGAGGAAATTCGCCGGCAATTGTGTTTGAGTGAAGACAGCCTCTGGGAGTTCAAGCAGATCGAATTCAACGGTGATACCCCTACCCGCCCTCGCAGAGACGATCTTGCCGATGAGCTGGGCGCCTTCGCCAACGCGGATGGCGGCGTGCTTCTGTGCGGTGTGTCCGACGACGGACGGATCCAGGGGATGTCCCGGAAACAGATGGAAGCGGTGGACCGCCTGCTGGTGGAAGTCGGCACCAACTCCATACGGCCCGCTCTGCGCATCCGGGTTTATCATCGGGAACTTGATGGAAGAGCTTTCGTGCTCGTGGAAGTGCCGCGGGGCGATGCGGTCCACGAGCGGGACGGGCGCGCGTTCATCCGTGTTGGTTCGAGCAAGCGCCGTCTGGACCACGACGAACGGCTGAGGCTGGCACAAAGGCGCGCACAGAGCCGCTACTTGTGGTTCGACAGGCAGGTCGTGCCGCAGACCGGCTTCGAGACCCTCGGCGAGCGTCTCTGGGAACCGCTCCTCAGCGTGTCCGGAGCGGTGGACCCGCGCCGGGGTCTGCTGAATCTTCGCCTGTTGGCGCAGGACGAAGCCGGTAGGCTCCGGGCCACTGTCGCGGGCGTACTGCTTTGTGCCCGGTCGCCACAGGACTGGTTGCCGCAAGCCGCCATTGTGGCGACACACTATCGTGGAGAAGATCGTGCCTCCGGTCAGTTGGATGCTCAGGAAATTGTCGGTCCACTACCCGTCCAGATCGCCGACGCGGTGAAGTTCGTCGTGCGCAATATGCGCGTTGCGGCGCGCAAGGCACCGCAGCGCGAGGACATGCCGCAGTACAGCACGGCCGCGGTGTTTGAAGCCGTGGTGAACGCCGTGGCACACCGCGACTATTCCATCTCCTCGCGGCGCATCAGACTCTCGATGTTCAGGGACCGCCTCGAGATCGACTCGCCCGGTCCGCTTCCCAATGGCATGACCCTGGACGGCATGGAGGCAAGCCAGGCAACCCGCAACGAAGTGATCGCTTCCGTGTTCGGGAGGATTCCCGTTGGCGATATCCCCGGATCGAACCATCGCGGCTACTTGATGGAACGTCGGGGAGACGGCGTGTCGATCATTCACAAGGAGACCCGGGAAACCGCCGGTGCCCCGCCGGAATACCATGTCGTTGACGGCTCCAACGTCGTGCTGAGCATCCCCGCGGCCAGACTCGAACTTGTCCCCGCCGACGCCACGGTCACGGTGCACTCGGGAGGAGCGCCCCTGGTTGGAGTCGAGGTTCTGGCACTTTTTCCGAACAAGACATGGCGGCGGGCAACTACCGACGAGGTTGGCGAGGCGGTTCTTGATCTGTATACGACAAACCTTCCGATGACCGTATACGCCGCGGCCCCGGGGTATGCGGCGGGGCTCCAACGGGAATGGCGTCCGCACCGGGGAGGGCTGCTGCTGGAACTCGGCCCGCTCCCGTCCGGGGGCGCGGTTATTTTCCCCCAAGACACCGGGCATCTCCCCGGCCTGCGGGGGCGGCTGAATCCGATACGCGACACCTCTGACCGGACGTATCTGTACGCGGACAATGTCTCTATTGAGGAGGGACGACAGCAGCCCGTGCCCTTTCGGCTGGGCAAGGCATTGCGGCTGGTGGACGCGCACGGCGCCGAGTTGTCGGTAACCATCGTGGACATTGTCGGACGTTCCGCATTGGTGGAATATCGGCGGGACAAGTCATGAAAGCAGTCATGAATGAAACCATGAAAGGATCCGTCCCGGGAGCCATCAGGGGGTCCATGAAGGAACCCATCGCGGGGTCCTTGAACCGGTCATCCCCGGTGCTGGAGATCACCACGAACGGGAACGATCCTTTCGCGAATGGCCGCATCGGTATCGATCCGCGTTGCATCAACCCCCGTGCGGAGCGGTCACGGAAACGGTCGAAGTTCGTGCCGAAACCCGACATGCCGAAACCCGACATGCCGAAACCCGACCTGCTGAAACTTGACCTGCCGAAATCCGACCTGCCAAAATCCGACCTGCCAAAATCCAAAACGGTGCCGGCCTGATGCCGACGTTCACCGAGTCCGAAGTCGAGGCTGCGGCCCTCGAATGGCTCGGAAGCCTTGGCTGGCGCGTCGGCCACGGTCCGGACATTGCACCCGACATGCCGGATGCCGAGCGTGTGGATTACGGTGCGGTGGTGCTGGAAGGGCGCCTCCGCGACGCACTGGCTCGGCTCAATCCCGACCTTCCCGCCACGGCGCTGGACGGTGCCTTTCGGAAACTGACCCGGCCGGACGGCGCGACGCTGGAGGCTCGCAACCGCGCCGTCCATGGGCTGCTCGTGGACGGGGCCACGGTCGAGTACCGCACCGGCGATGGCGCCATCCAGGGTGCGCAGGCCCGCGTCATCGACTTCGACGATCCCGGCGCCAACGACTGGCTGGCGGTCAACCAGTTCACGGTGGTCGAGAACCGGCGCGAGCGGCGCCCGGATATCGTGCTGTTCGTCAACGGCCTGCCCCTGGGTGTCATGGAACTCAAGAACCCGGCGGACGAGGACGCCACGGTGTGGACGGCGTGGCGGCAGTTCCAGACCTACAAGGCCGAGATTCCGTCGCTGTTTGCGTTCAACGCCGCGCTGGTGGTCTCCGACGGTGTGGAGGCGCGGATCGGCACGCTGACAGCCGGGCGGGAATGGTTCCGGCCCTGGCGCACGGCCACCGGCGAGACCCTGGCCGATGCGCGCACGCCGCAGTTGCAGACGCTGCTCGCGGGTGTGTTCGAGCCGGGTCGTTTCCTGTCCCTGGTGCGCGACTTCATCGTGTTCGAAGACGATGGCGGCGCCCTTGCCAAGAAGATGGCGGGTTATCACCAGTTCCATGCGGTCCGGACTGCGGTCGAGGAGACCTTGCGGGCGGCGGAGCTGCAACGGGTCTCCCGCGCCGGCGAGGCCGCCATGCGCTACGAGTCGGGCCGCAAGCCGGGCGGCGATGCCGGTGACCGGCGCGTCGGCGTCGTCTGGCATACCCAGGGTTCGGGCAAGAGCCTGACCATGGCCTTCTATGCCGGGCGGATCATCCGCGAACCGGCGATGAAGAATCCGACGGTGGTGGTCCTGACCGACCGCAACGACCTCGACGACCAGCTCTTCGGCACCTTCGCGCGCTGCCGGGAACTGCTGCGGCAACCGCCCGCGCAGGCCGCGAGCCGGGCCGACCTCCGGGCCAGGCTCGCGGTCCAGTCCGGCGGCGTCGTGTTCGCCACCATCCAGAAGTTCTTCCCCGAGGAGAAGGGCGACCGGCATCCCGTGTTGTCGGACCGGCGCAATATCGTGGTGATCGCCGACGAGGCGCACCGCAGCCAGTACGATTTCATCGACGGCTTTGCGCGCCACATGCGCGATGCGTTGCCCAAGGCGTCCTTCGTCGGCTTCACCGGCACGCCCATCGAACTGCAGGACGCCAACACCCGTGCCGTGTTCGGCGACTACATCAGCATCTACGACATCCAGCGCGCGGTGGCGGACGGTGCCACCGTGCCCATCTACTACGAGAGCCGGCTTGCCAGGCTGGCACTCGACGAAGGCGAAAAGCCCGGCATCGATCCCGAGTTCGAGGAGGCCACCGAGGGCGAGGAGATTGCCGGCAAGGAAAGGCTCAAGACCCGGTGGGCGCAGCTCGAAGCCATTGTCGGTGCGGAGAAGCGCCTTGCGTGCGTGGCCGAGGATATCGTGGCGCATTTCGAGCACCGGGCCGGCGCGCTGGACGGCAAGGCGATGGTGGTCTGCATGAGCCGGCGCATCTGCGTCGATCTCTACCGCGCCCTGGTCCGGTTGTGGCCGCAGTGGGAGCACGAGGATGACGACAAGGGGCGGATCAAGGTGGTGATGACCGGCGCCGCCTCCGACCCGCCGGACTGGCAAAGGCATATCCGCAACAAGGCGCGGCGCGAGGCGCTGGCCCGGCGGTTCCGCGATGCGGACGACCCGCTCCACATGGTGCTGGTGCGCGACATGTGGCTGACCGGCTTCGATGCGCCGAGCCTGCACACCATGTATCTCGACAAGCCGATGCGCGGCCACGGGCTGATGCAGGCCATCGCGCGCGTCAATCGGGTGTTCCGGGACAAGCCGGGCGGGCTGGTGGTGGACTATCTCGGGCTTGCGCACGAGCTCAAGCGGGCGCTCGCGACCTATACGGAAAGCGGCGGCCGCGGGCAGACCGCACTCGACCAGTCGGAAGCGGTGGCGGTGATGCGGGAGAAGTACGAGGTCTGCCGGGGGCTGTTCCACGGCTTCGACTACGCAAGGTGGATCGACGGCACGCCGGCCCAGCGCGTGAGCCTGCTGCCGGCCGCGCAGGAACACATCCTGGCACAGGAGAACGGCAAGGAGCGCTGCCTGGGGGCCGTGCGCGATCTGTCCCAGGCCTTCGCGCTGGCGGTTCCGCACGAAGAGGCGCTGGGCATCCGCGACCATGTGGCGTTCTTCCAGGCCGTGCGGTCGGTGCTCGCCAAGCGCGCCGACGGGGAGGCGCGTCCCGGCGAAGCGCTGGACCACGCGGTTCGCCAGATCGTCTCGCGGGCGGTGGCGTCGGAGGGGGTCCTGGACATCTTTGCCGCCGCCGGACTTGAGAAGCCGGACATCTCGATTCTCTCGGAAGAGTTCCTTGCCGAGGTGCGGGGCATGACCCGGCGCAACCTTGCCGTGGAACTGTTGGACAAGCTGTTGAAGGGCGAACTCGCCGTCCGCCGGCGCAAGAACCTCGTTCAGGCGCGCTCCTTTGCCGCGCTGCTCGAACAGACGCTGAGGCGCTACCGGAACCGTGCCATCGAGGCTGCGCAGGTGATCGAGGAACTGGTCCAGCTCGCCCGCGACTTGCGCGAGGCCAGTGCCCGCGGCGAGAAGCTGGGGCTGTCGGAGGACGAACTCGCCTTCTACGACGCGCTGGAGACCAACGACAGCGCCGTCCGGGTGCTCGGCGACGAGACGCTGCGCGGCATCGCCCGCGAACTCGTCGAGACCGTGCGCCGCAACACCGCCATCGACTGGACGCGGCGCGAAAACGTCCGCGCCAGGATGCGCCTGCTGGTGAAGCGCATCCTGCACAAGCATGGCTACCCGCCCGACAAGCAGGAGAAGGCGACGCGGACCGTGCTCGAACAGGCGGAGGTGCTTTCCGCGGACTGGGCGGCCTGATACTCCAACCGCAAGTCAATGTCCGTCCGGCATCCGGGCGGTTCTCGTATCAGTGGCATCGGGCCGGCCGAGGGTTTGTCATCGGAAGTTGTCCGCGGCACTGCGGCCCCGCGGGCCGTCCGAAGACGGAGCGAGGCGGCCTCCGGGAACCGGAAGCTGCCGAGAGCGGCGGCGGGACGATCCGGCAGCCCGGGCGGGTGCCGGACGAGGCTTGCGTGGCACCGGCCGGGTCACTCGGAATACGGTGCCGGAATGCGCGTCCGCTCGGGGCGTTGGGCGACGGCTCGTTACAAGAAAGGCGTGCGCATGGCGTTGAGAGCCTTTGAAACGGATGACCTCGAGCGCGCGGTGGGGCCTCTATCTCGGTCACGCGCGGGCGGGACTATTTCAAGCGCGGCAAGGTGCTCCGGGTCGAGTTCGATTCGCGCGGCTGGATCCACGGGGAGGTTTCGGGCACTCGGCGGAAGCCCTGCACGGTCGTGGCCGAATGCGAGACAGGAAGCGGCGGGAGGCTGCTCTCGGTGGAAGGTCAATGCTCCTGTCCGGTCGGCTACAACTGCAAGCACATCGCCGCCGTTCCGCTCGCCGCCCGGGAGCTGTTGCCGGGGGGGCATGACCGTCGCATGAGCGCGCGTGGGGTGATTTCGGACGATGTCCGGATCTGGCTCGCCCGATGGCCCAACGGAACCGCCGCCGCGGCCGCGCCCCGTACCTCCGGCCCGCCGGAGCCCGGCCGGGTCCATCTGTTCTACGTCATCCGGATGGATGCACAGCACCGCATGGGCATCGAGCCCCACTGCGCCCTACTCAACAAGGACGGCACCATCGACAACAGTACCGAGCGTCTCGAACGGCACTCGATCTGGACCCGGGGAAACCTGACGGTTCAGGATGCCGGTCTTCTCGGCAGGCTCTCCCTGTTCGCGGGGGAGAGTTACCGGCCATGCAGTTCGTGGCCTGACGGGGCGGTCCTGGTCGATCTCGTGCGCGAAATCGTCGAGACCGGCCGCGCACGCCTTCACGACATCCATGGCCCCGCACTGTCCTGGGCCGAGCCGCGCCACTGCGAGTTCGTCCGGGAGATCGACGAGTCCGGGACGCAGCATGTGGCGGTACGCGATCGGAACGGGTCCGCGTTGACCCTGCTGCCGTTTCCGACACCACTCGTCGTGGAGCCCGCGACCGGCCGGACGAGCGTCGCCGCCACATCGCTTTCGCACCGGCTGGCCGCGTGGCTCGCGGAGGCGCCGCCGGTGCCGCACGGAGCGGTCGATGCGGTGGCCAGGAAACTGTCGCAGGTCAGCAAGCACGCTCGGTTCCCCCGGATTTTGCAAGTGGAGGAACGCACTGGTGTCGTCCCGGAACCGGTTCTGATCCTCTATGGGCATGAGCCGAAAGTCATGTCGTCCGGCCCCGGCGCACCTCGCCGCCGACGTCCGGACACGGACGGCTCGATGGTCTGGCCGTTCGCCCGCCTGGAGATGGCCTATGCGGGCGCCCGCGAGCGCGTGCGGCCCGGCAAGGGCGGCGACCTGCGGATGGTCGGCGAAGACGCTGTGGTACTCCGGCGGGGCCATGAGCGAGAAGCCGCGTTCTCGGCGCGTCTTCAGGAAGTCGTGGACGCTTGGCGCTCCACGCTCGGGCCGCTGCGCCCTTCCAGGCTCGAACTGTTGCGCCATCCCAATCTCAGTGCGCCGCGCGAAGCTCGCGAGGCCGATGTCATCTTCCCGCTCCCGAGGCACGAGGAGATGGGTCGATCCGGGGGAGGTCTCGGCTTCGTCCTGAGAGCGGTCCCACAACTCCAAGCCGAAGGCTGGCGCGTCGAGGTTGACGAGTCATGGCGGTTGCGGCTGCACGAGGGGGCGGTGGCATTCTCGACGTCCCTCCAACCCGCGGCCGAGGACTGGTTCTCGGTCTGCCTGTCGCTGGAGGCGAACGGCCAGCGGTTCGACATGACGCCGCTCCTCCTGCAGATGATCGAAGATCTGCCGGCCGACGAAGGGGGTCAGTTGGAGCCAGGGTTCGACATCAAGCGCCACTTGGCCGACAAGTTGTTTCACGCACGGCTTGAGGACGGCTCCTGGCTCGTCCTCGACGGCTCCCGGCTCGCACCGTTCGCCGAAGCGTTTCTCGAAGCGCAGGGGCTGCTGGAGTTCAATCGGGCCGATGCGGCCAGCCTGTTCGATTTGGCCGAAGAGCTGGAGGGTTGCGGCGCGCCGTGGACCGGCGGACGGGAGTTCCTCGATCTGGGCGCACGGCTCCGGTCGCTTGCCGAGGCGCCGGAGCAGCCGGCACCGGCTGCGTTGCAGGGAGAACTGCGTCCCTACCAGCGCGCCGGCTACGGCTGGCTCAAGGCGCTCTCTTCGACCGGCTTCGGCGGGGTGCTGGCCGACGACATGGGGCTTGGCAAGACATTGCAGGCGCTCGCGCTGCTGGCACACCGGCATCTGGAAGAGAAGACGCCGCTTCCGAGCCTCCTGGTGGTGCCGACGAGCCTGGTTGGCAACTGGCGGCGCGAAGCCGCGCGCTTCGTGCCCGACCTGAAGCTGCCGGTGCTGCACGGCCCCGACCGGCAGCGGCGATTCGCGGAAATCCCCGGGCATCACCTGGTCATCACCACCTATCCGCTGCTCAGCCGGGACCACGCGGCGCTGTTCGGCCATGACTATGACATCGCGGTGCTGGACGAGGCGCAGGCGGTGAAGAATCCGACGGCGGCCGTCTCGAAACGCATACGGGAGGTCCGCGCCCGCCAGCGCCTGGCGCTGACCGGGACGCCGCTGGAAAACAATCTCCTGGAGCTCTGGACGCTCTACGACTGGCTGGTTCCGGGGCTGCTCGGCAACCGCAAGAGCTTCACGGCGGCGTTCCGGACCCCCCATCGAGAAGCATGGCGACCGCGCTCGGCAGCGGCAGCTCTCGATCCGGGTGAAGCCCTTTCTGATGCGGCGCAGCAAGGAAGAGGTGGCCCCCGAACTGCCGGAAAAGACGGTGATCGACGAGATGGTGCCGCTCGAAGGCGCCCAGGCCGCGCTGTACGAGAGCATCCGGACGGTGATGGACCGGCGGGTTCGGGAGGCCATCGCCGTGCGGGGTCTGGCGGCGTCGCGCATGGCGATCCTCGACGCGCTGCTCAAGCTGCGCCAGGTCTGTTGCGATCCGGGTCTGGTGAAGCTCGACGCAGCCCGCAAGGTAACCGCCAGCGCCAAGCGGGCGCGCCTTCTCGCGTTGCTGGACGAGCTGGTCGCCAAGGGGCGCAAGGTGCTGGTCTTCTCCCAGTTCGTGGAGATGCTGAAGCTGATCGAACGGGACATCACCGCGCGCGGCTGGGACTACGCCATGCTGCACGGTGCGACCAGGAAGCGCGACGCGCAGGTGGCGGCATTCCAGTCGGGCAACCTGCCGCTGTTCCTGGTGAGCCTGAAGGCCGGCGGCACGGGCCTCAATCTGACCGCGGCCGACACGGTGATCATCTACGATCCCTGGTGGAATCCGGCGGTGGAGCGTCAGGCCATGGACCGGGCGCACCGCATCGGCCAGGGCAAGCCGGTCTTCGTCCATCGGCTGGTGGCCGAGAGCACCGTCGAGGCGGCAATCCAGTGGATGCAGGCGCGCAAGCAGGGCCTGACCGACGCGCTGTTCGAGGGCACGGGCCAAGGGCCGCTGGCGCTGACGGGCGAGGATATCGATGCGCTGTTCGGGCCGGCGCCTACGGCCCCCGGCCCGTGAACGCAGCGGAAGGAAGCCGCCGGAACAAGAAGGCCGCGGAGGCCGGGGGCGGAAATGACGCAGACGACGGAGCGCGGCGCTGGCACGAGACCTGGAAGAAGCCGTGCGAGGCGGCCGAGGCCATCCGTCATCATCGTGGAGACCGAAAGCGCCGGCTGTCGCCGCCCCGGTCTTGAGCCGGGGCACCACCGTTCTCCGACATCTCTTTCCGCAGTTCGCTCAGGTCGTGGCGGATGTGCTCGGCGATTTCCTCCACTTCCTTCGCCACCCGCGGTTCCAGGCCGAGGTCCTTTTCCAGCGCCGTCGTGAGCGGCAGCATCAGGTCGGACACGGGCGACGCCCGGATCAGATCGCGCATTCTCTCCAGCCCGAGTTCGACCGCCATGGCCGTCAAAGCGTCGATAACCTCTTTTCGCGGAACTTTGACTGTATGCAGAACCGTCAACGCCGTCTCGACATCCCGCATGCACGCCTCGACATGGTCCTCATGCAGGTACGCCCGGGCGCGGAGCATATACGCCCGTGCAACCGTATCCTGAGTTTCCGACGCGGGGCTCTTGCCGAAGCGATTGATGACGTCATTCGACACGGACCGTGCTTCCTCCCACCGTTTCAATGCAAGGAGAGCGGCGGCCTTGTTTTCCAGCGCCATGGCGACATGGTTCAGAATTTCAGGTGTCTCACTCTTTCCGAAGCGCCCGATCAGACGACTCGTGGCGCTCACAGCTTCCTCAAGCCGGCCCAGCTTGCGAAGGCCGGCGCATTTCCAGTACATGGCCATCGCGACGACGCAGCAAACCGGACGTGCATCGCTCTCTTCGAAGCCACTGACGACATCGTCCCAGATGGCGAACGCTTCATTCGGACGTTTCAACGCTGCCAGCGCGGTCCCTTTGCTGAATAGAGCTGTCGCTATGGCGATAGAATACCTCCCAGGATCGATTGCCCTGGAATGCCGAACAACTTCATCGCATGCATGGATCGCGTCCTCCATCCGACCATCCGCGAAAAGTGCTCTCACATTCTTGAGCAAACCCACGATGTCCCACGACAGGGCGGGTGCGACGGGAGACTCGCCCGGCCGACCGGCGAAGGCAGCCTGGGCAAGCGAATGCAACTCCTCGCGGTGCGCTTCGAGCAACGGCAGCCGCAAGAGCGTCTCAAAAGCGGTCTGGCAGAGCCTCAGCGTCTCGCCTTCCAAGTTCGACGCCTCCCGGGCCAATCGGAATCCGAATTCCTTCAGTTCACCGGCCGAATAGTACCCTTCCATGAAACGGATCAGGGCTTCGATCAGGGGAGCCGGCCCGTGCGCCCGGCGCATCAGGTAGTAGATGTTGTAAAGACGCTCCGCGACGTAATAGAGCTTGCGTCGTTCAGTGCCGCCCGCCACTTCCACGATACCCCGGGCGGTCAGACGATTGAGTTGCGCGCTGCATGTGCTGGTGTCCAGTCTGGCCCGGTCGGAGACTTCCCGGGCTGTGACCGGTCTCCAATGGTGTGCGAGGGCGAGATAGACCTTGCGCTCCTGCGCGGGCAGGGCGTCGAGATGACTCTTGAGATACCCGGTGTGGTCGTCGACCAGATCGAGAAGATCGGCCATCAGTTCGCGAAATGACAGGTCCGCACCGAAGCGGGCCACGATGGTCAGCAGCCGCGGGCTGCCACCGGTGAGGATACGCAATGCCTGGATCGTTTCCGGGGCCCGACGGCGGCCGGACACCGCCTGCCACAGGGTCGCGCAGTCTTCCGCATCAAGGGGACGCAGCTGTTGCACCCGGAACAGATCGTAAAAGGCCCGCCCGGGATCGTCCATTTCGTCGAACCGACTTGTCGCACTGGCCAACAGCAGTATCCGAGGCTCGGTCTGGAGTGTCTGGCGCAACCACCAACCGGTATCGTCGTCACCTGTGTCTTCGAGCAGCATGTTCAGGTTCTCGACGAACAGGACGAGGCGTTTGTGCTCCCGGTCGGCGAAATCCTGAAGCGCGCCCAGGCAGCGGTCCCCGAGCGTCCGGTCGTCCCGGACTTGCCGAAGCTCCTCGAACGTCCGGTGCAAGTCCGGGCCGTCTTTCGCGGATGGCGCTTGGCCGGTCAGCCGGGACAGGCATTCGAGCCAGAATTCGCCAGTGGTGGAGACTTCGTAACTTTCTTCCGCGAAGACGATGGGAAAGAAGCGTACGGACAGGCTCTCGTCACGCCGAATCTCCGCCGCGACGCGCAGCAGGAGGCACGTCTTGCCGCTGCCGCGCGGGCCGATGACGATCTGGTGCGTGTTCGAGTTGCCCGTGCCCTCGCGCAGCGCTTCGACCACCGATTCGAACTCTCGCGTCCGCACGCAGAAGGACGCCACGAGTTCGTCGTCGGAGAGGAATCCCGGGTTGTACTTTCTGGCAGTTGCCGTCATGGGCTCGATCTGCGCCCGCGCCGCTCGGGTTGCAGGGCCGACGTGCAGTTTCCGCCGTAGCGGCCGCACCACCAATCTTCGAGCAAGCCCGATACGAACCGATAGCCGCGCTTCTCGCGTTCCAGATAGCCATCATGTTCGAGTACATGCAGCACATCCTCGACCGAAGGGGCTCTGCTCTTGATACGGACAGCGAAATGCGCGCGATACCGGTCGAAGGTATCGCCATCAAGATAGCCGTTGACGGCGGTCGCGGTCAGTATCTCCAGGGCGACCGGATAGCCCGTCTGTCCCAGCACCGTTTGCAGCCGGCCTTCGCAATGCTGCAGATCGGTCTGCCCCCGGACGCTCAGCATCTCGTGCCGATAGACCCACTCCGTGTCGTCCAGTGTTGCGTGGCGTCGGTTGGCATGCCGCAGACGGTCGTGCAGCTTGTCGAAGAACATCTGTACATGGTGCGGGATGCAGCATCGCAGCCGCCGGCACATGTCCTCCCGAACCTCCGGAGGAAGTCCTATCCCGTAAGTCTCGGCAAGCGCCTCCAGACAGTCCGCAGAGGTTGCCGTGTTCCAGGGTTTCAGATCGTGGGCGGAATAGATGTTGGCGTGCGCGCTCAGGCCGGCCTGCTCCAGAAGCGGCTCGAGGCCCACGCTGCCCGACAGGATCATCGAAATCCGACCTTGATGGATCTGCCCGTTCCTGCGCAGCCAGCTCAGGAAGGCGTCCGTCGTCCCTTTCCCTCCCGGCGTTATGGCGCCTGTATGATCCTTGAGTATCCGGTTTATGAGGATCGGCAACTCGTCGACCGCGAGGACAACGGGGCGGTCGCTCGCCGCCAGCGCGGCGAACATCTGATCTCCTCTCTGCGGCCAATTACCCGAATCGATCCCGCCGCGCAGCTTCACCTTGAGGTCCGCAACAGACAGTTCCTCGATTTGTCCTCCGGCCGCTCTCAGCAGATTGCCGAAGTCCGCCGCGATTCGATTCCACGCACCGTGCAGCCGCTTCGCCTGTACGGCAATCTCCGCGATTGCGTCCGCCGGGTCCATTGCGGCTTCCACATCGACAAAGACCGGCTCGAAGTCGCCCGTTTCCGCCAGACGCCGCAGCAACTCCCGCACGAGGCTCGTCTTGCCCATGCGCCGCTGTGCCGTCAGGAGGGTGTGGCTCCTCTCCCGAACACGTTCTTCGAGCGCTTCGAGCTCGACCTCGCGATCGAAGAACCGGTCTCCGTCGACCCAGTTGCTCCCGCCCTTTTTGAGCATCACCCCCTCCCAACGGTTTCGTTGGCAACAACGTTGACAACAATATAGTTGGCAACGAAACTGTTGTCAACATGGGTTTTCTCGGCCAAACACGTGGGCACGACTCGATCCGTGATGCACGACGAGCGTCCCGATCGTCTTCATGGTTTCCGGGCACCTGCGGCAAGACTCCCTGGGCCGGCATCCCTGGGTGGGCGCCCCCTGGGCTGGCATTCATGGTAGGCTTGCTGTCTTCGCAGCCGGACGACCGCGCTGGACAGGCCGGGAGATGCCATGCCGCAACACACTTCATACCGTTTCCAGCATGTGGGCCGGGACGTTCCCCGGGTGGATGGGTTGGACAAGGTGACGGGGCGGGCCAGGTATACCGGCGACATCGTGCTGCCGGGGATGCTCGAAGGCCGGATCCTGCGAAGCCCGCTGCCGCACGCGCGCATCCGTGCCATCGACGCCACCAGGGCGGAGGCGCTTGGCGGCGTCCACGCGGTGGTCACCGCCGGCGACCTGGAGGGGCTGGACCCCTTCTACAACGGCCGTCCGGTGGTGGCCATGGAGAAGGTGCGCTACGTCGGCGAGCCGGTGGCGGCGGTGGCGGCGGCGGATGAGCATATCGCGGAGGCGGCGCTGGCGCTCATCGAGGTGGACTACGAGGCGCTGCCGCCGGTGCTCGGCATGGACGCGGCGCTGGCGCCGGGGGCGCCGCAGATTCACGACGACGCGCCCGGCAACGTGTGTGCGCACGAGCGGGTGGCGCAGGGGGATGTCGCCCGGGGGTTCGCCGCCTCGGACCGTGTCTTCGAGGCGCGGTACACGTTCCCCAGCGTCTACCACTACAGCATGGAGCCCCATGCCGCGGTGGCCCGTTACGGCGCGGACCGCATCGACCTCTGGTCCTCGGCCCAGCATCCGTTCCTGGTCCAGGGGGATATCGCGCGCATCTTCGGCGTCGCCCGCTCCCAGGTGCGCCTGCAGGTCCCCTTTCTGGGCGGCGGCTTCGGCGGCAAGTCCTACAGCAAGTTCGAGCCCCTGGTGGTGCTGCTCGCGCGCAAGGCGGGTCGTCCGGTGCGGGTGTGCCTGTCGGTTGCCGAGGCGATGGTGACGGTTCGGCGCCACGGCGCCACCGTCAGGCTCAAGACCGGGGTGAACAACGACGGTACCCTGATGGCCCGGCAGGCCGAAATCCATCTCGACACCGGCGCGTTCACCGAGAACACGACAATGGTGGCGCGACTCGCCGCCACCCGGGTGCTGGGTCCCTACCGCATCCCGCACCTCAGGAGCGATGTCTACTCCGTGCACACCAATGCCGGCTCCGCGGGTTCGTTCCGCTCCGTGGCCGCGCCCCAGACGCTCTTTGCCTGCGAGTCGCAGATGGACGAGATCGCGGCGGCCCTGGGCATGGACCCGCTGGAGCTGCGCGACCGGAACCTGCTCAAGCGCGGCGAGGTCCTGCAACCCGGGCTGCGGCCCGTGGACGTGGATCTCCGTTCGAGCCTGAGGCGGCTCGCCTCCGGGTCGCGCTGGCGTGCCCGCCACCGGAAGGCGCCGCTGGGCCTTGCCTGCGGTGCCACCAACGCCGGCGGCGTGTTGCCGGTGTCCGTGGCGCTGGTTCGCCTGGGACCGGACGGCCACGTTTCGATACTGGCCGGCAGCACCGAGATGGGCCAGGGGGTGCGGACCACCCTGACGCAGATCGTCGCCGAGGAGCTTGTGTTGCCGTGCCACCGGGTCCAGGCCGTGCCCGCGGACACCACGGTCACGCCGTATGACCACTCCACCGGAGCCAGCCGTTCCACCACGGTCATGGGGCGGGCGGTCCAGGCGGCGGCCCGGGACCTCAAGCGGCAGTTGCGCGCCCTGGCGGCAAAGGCATTCGGCGTCACGCCGGGCAAGGTGCGCCTGTCCGGGGGACGGCTTGTGGCCGGCGAGCGGGCGATGTCGTTCACCGACGCTTTGGCCTGCCGCTTCGGCGCCGTCGCCGGGGAGCTCGTGGGCCGCGGCACCATGGGTCCGGAGATGGTCGGCGGCATGACGCCGGTACTCTGGGAGGTGGGCATGGGCGTGGCCGAACTGGAGATCGACGGCGACACCGGTGCGCTGAATCTGGCCAGCTACATCTCCGTGGCCGACGTGGGCAAGGCCATCCATCCGCAACACTGCGTGGGGCAGGAAGAGGGTGCGGCGATGATGGGCATCGGCCACACCTTCATGGAGCGGATGGTCCACGACGACCACCAGTTGCTCAACCCCGGTCTCGTGGACTACCGCGTGCCGAAGTTCGAGGATCTGCCGGCGGAGTACCACACGTTTCTTGTGGAGAACCGGGATGGCGTGGGTCCCTACGGCAGCCGCGGCATGGGCGAGGGCGGCATCTTCCCGGTCGCCCCCGCGGTGGCCAGCGCGCTGGCCCGGGCCACCGGGGTGCGTATTCGCGACCTGCCGCTCACCCCCGAGCGGGTGTGGCGGGCACTGAGGGACGGGGGGGCGGATTAGCCGTCCGCGCGCTCCCGGAGCCAGGCGCGGATGCGGTCGGGGCTGAGCGGGAGGTCCTTGACCTCGATGCCGAGAGCATTGCTGACGGCGTTGCCCAAGGCGCCGGCGGTGCCGACGATGCCGCCCTCCCCGGCGCCCTTGACGCCCAGCGGGTTGTAGGGCGAAGGCGCCTCCTCCAGCACCAGGTCGTCAATGGGCGGGACGTCGGTGCTGGTGGGCAGCAGGTAGTCCAGGAAGGTGGTGGTGAGGAGTTGGCCGCCCTCGCCGTACACGAGCTCTTCCAGCACCACGCCGCCGATGCCCTGCACCGCGGCGCCCACGGTCTGGCCGCGCACCATGAGGGGGTTGACCACCCGGCCCACGTCCTCCACCACCAGGTACTTGAGCACTTCCAGCATGCCGGTTTCGGGGTCCACGGCCACGTGGGCCAAGTGCACGCCGTAGGTGTGGGTGATGTTGTCGGAGTTGTAGTAGGCGGTGGCTTCCAGTTCGGGGACGCCCTGCCCCGGGATGATGGACTCGCGCATGTGCGCCACCAGCTTTCCCAGCGGCAGCGCCGGTGCCTCGGTGCCGGTACGGACGATGTTGCCGTCCTCCAGCGACAGGCCGGCGGTGTCCGTGCCCATGTGGCGGGCGGCCGCCGCCAGTATCTTGTCCTTGAGTTGCAGCGCGGTGAGGTGCACGGCGTTGCCGGCCATGACCGTGCCGCGGCTGGCGAAGGTGCCCCAGCCGAAGGGCGAGAGGTCGGTATTGCCGTGGAACACCGAGATGGCGTCCATGGGCACCCCCAGGGCGTCGGCGCAGATCTGCGCCATGGCGGTCTCGTGCCCCTGTCCCAACTGGGCGATGCTCAGGAACACGCTGACCCCGCCACCCTCGCCCACCACCATGCGGGCGCCCTCGTAGGGCTCCAGCCCGCCGGTATTCTTGACGAAGTACGAAAGCCCCACGCCGTGGTGGCGGCCATCCTCCCGCAGCCCCTGAAGCCCCCGCACTTGGTCGTAGTCGAACCGTTCCAGGGCCTGCCGGAGCGCGCTCGGGTAGTCGCCGCTGTCGAGGATGGTGGGGTGGGCGCCGGGCCGGGTGAATCCCACCTCGTAGGGGATCTCCTCGGGCCGCACCAGATTCTTGCGCCGCAGCTCCACCGGATCCAGCTCCAGGTCCCGGGCCATCATGTCCAGCATGCGCTCGCGGTAGAAGCACGACTCCACCCGCCCGGGGGCGCGCAGCGTGCCCATGCCGGTCTTGTTGGTCATGACGCAGTGGATCCTGGCTTCATAGTTGGGGATCCGGTAGGGGCCGGTCAGCAGCGCCGCCGTGGAGCAGGGCACCAGTCCTCCGTGGGTGCGCACGTAGGCGCCCATGTCGCCGTAGATCCGCGCCCGCACGGCCAGCAGGGTGCCGTCCCGTCGCGCCGCCATCTCCAGTTCGCAGGTGATCTGCCGCGAGTGGTTGGCCGCCAACAGGTGCTCGCGCCGGTCCTCGATCCACTTCACCGGCGCTCCCAGCCGCATGGAGGCGAAGGGAATCAGGAAATCCTCGGGGTAGAGTTCGCCGCGGATGCCGAAGCCGCCGCCCACGTCGTTTTCCTCGAAGTGGCACTTGTGTTCCGGCAGTTGCAGGAAGGCGGCGATGGTCTGGCGGTTCAGGTGCGGCAGCTTGGTGGCGCCGTAGACCCGGAGTTCTCCCTTGCCGCGGTCGAAATGCGCCACGATGCCCCGGGTCTCCATGGGATTGCCGGTGAAGCGGTGCACCCGGAACTCTTCCCGGCGGGTGTAGTCGGCTTCCGCGAAGGCCCTGTCGGCGTCGCCGATGGAAACGTGGTGAACCCCGGCCAGATTGGTGCCGTTGTGGGCGTGTACCACCACCTTGTCCTCGAGTGCCTCCCGCACGTCCATGACTTCCGGCAGCACCTCGTAGTCGACGTCGATGGCGTCCAGTGCGTCCTCGGCGAGGTAGCGGCTCTCGGCCACGGCCACGGCCACGGGCTCGCCCACGTAACGCACCATGTCCCGGGCCAGCGACGGCTGAAGGTATTTGTCGAGTCCCGGGATCCTGTACATGCGGATGGGAACGGTGGCGTCCAGTTCGCCGAGGTCCTTGCACGTGAACACCGAGACCACGCCCGGCAGGGCCTCGGCCCGGCGGGTGTCGATGCCGCGGATGCGCGCGTGTGCATGGGGGCTGCGAAGGATGGCGGCATGGACCATGTGGGGCAGCCGGATGTCGTCCACGTAGGTGCCCGTGCCGGTGATGAAGCGGACGTCCTCGCGCCGCTTGATGGGAGCGCCGATGTATGTTTCCGCCATGGCCGAATGTTCCGTTCAGGAGCCGCGCGCGGGGCCGGACTCGTCCTGGCGAGTCCGGGCGACCGCCGCGATCAGGCCTTGTCCGATCCGCCGTCCAGTTCCGGGGCGGCCTGCGCGATGGCCTCGATGATGGGCTGATAGCCGGTGCACCGGCAGAGGTTTCCCGATATGGCCTCGCGGATTTCGGCATCCGTGGGCTGAGGGTTCTCCTTCAGGAAGGCGGACGCGGTCATCAGGAAACCGGGGGTGCAGAAGCCGCACTGGAGCGCGTGCCGGTCCTGGAACGCCGCCTGCAGGGGGTGCAGCCGGTCGCCGTCCGCCAGCCCCTCGACGGTTTCCAGCGTCGCCCCTTCCGCCTGCACCGCCAGCAGCAGGCAGGAGCGCACCGCCTCGCCGTCCATGATCACCGTGCAGGCGCCGCACACGCCGTGCTCGCAGCCCAGGTGAGTGCCGGTGAGGTCGAGTTCGTTCCTGAGAAAATCGGCCAGCGTCATGCGCACTTCCACGAGCTTCTCATACGCCTTGCCGTTCACTGTCAGGTTCACGATGCTCTTGGTGCTCATGACGCGCTGCCCTCTCCATTGGCCCGGGCCGCGGCCGCCTTCAGCGCGCGCCGGGTGAGAACGCCGCCCACCTCCTTGCGGTACAGCGCCGAGGCGTGGATGTCGGAGTCGGGCTCCAGCTCCTCGAAGACGATGCGCTCCACCTCCTTCAGGGTGGCGTCGTCCAGGGCGGCGCCCCGGAGGCGCTGCTCCGCCTTCTCGACCCGGACCGGCCTGCCTCCCACGCCGAACAGCACGATGCGCGCGTCCGTGCAGGCGGCGCCGTCGCTGTCCACCCAGAGCGCCACGCCGACCATGGCGAAGTCGCCCTTGCGGCGGGACACCTCGTCGATTGCCCAGAGCCGCCCCGGTTTCCAAGCCGGCACGCGAACCTCGGTCAGCACCTCGTTGGCTTGGGTGGCCGTGGCCATGTAGCCGAGATAGAACTCTTCCGCGCTGACCACCCGCTCCCCGGCGGTGCTGGCAAGCACCAGTTCCGCGTCCAGGGCCACCGACACCGCCGGCAGCTCCGCTGCGGGGTCGGCATGGACCAGGCTGCCGCCCACCGTGCCGCGGTTGCGGATCTGGAAATGTCCGATCAAGGGCACGGCCGCCGCCAGCAGGGGATGGCGGGCCGGGAGAGCGGCGTCCCGTTCCAGCGCCCGCTGGCGCACCAGCGCGCCGATGCGGAGGCCGCCGTCGCCGTTGGCGGCCACCGCGTCCAGACCGGGAACGCGGTTCAGGTCCACGATCACCGCCGGCCGGGCCAGACGCAGGCTCATGAGCGGCATCAGGCTCTGCCCGCCGGCGAGAACCTTGCCGTCGTCGTTGTGCTCGTCAAGCAGGCGAACCGCCTCGTCCAGGGTCTCCGGGCGGCAGTAGCGAAAAGGTGCAGGTTTCATCGTGTCGTTGAAACGGAAAGGAACGCCAGAAGGACTGGCGTCCCGGCCGCGCCCCGAAGCTACGGCTCCGGCGCGGTCTCGGACTCCGGCACATTCTCCGGCGTCCGGCGCGGTTCATGCGTTGCGTAGCCCGTTGCGTAGCCAATTGGCCTTTACTTGTCAACTTGACTTGTCAACAATGGCCGTTGCCACAATCACCCAGGCGGTTCTCGGGGCGAAACATGAACGAGCAGATCCCGCTACATTCCGGACAGATACTGAACGGCCCCCTGTTCAGCGAGCCGATGCGGGTGGAGACCGTGTGCGCCAACGGCGCCGGTTCCTGGGTCGCGGGCCTGGTCGGCACGCAGACGGAGCGTTTCCGCCGCGTTGCCCTGACCGCGGACGACATCGCGCGCCTCTCCATCACCGACTCCCGCCTGTCGTACGATGGCGATGGACGGCTGCTCCGGCTCGGCTTGGAGGCCCGCTCGCTCGGGATCGCCCATGAGTTCGATCCCTGCTTCGGGCTTTCCATCTCCCGGGTGGATCCGCTTCCCCATCAGCTTGAGGCCGTCTACGGGCATCTGCTCAAGCTGTCCACGGTGCGGTTTCTGCTCGCCGACGACGCCGGGGCCGGCAAGACCATCATGGCGGGCCTGCTGGTGCGCGAGCTCAAGCTGCGCGGCCTGGCGGAACGGATCCTCGTGGTCTGCCCCGCCAATCTGACGTTCCAGTGGCAGCGCGAACTCCGGGAGAAGTTCGACGAGAAGTTCCTCGTCCTCAAGGGCAGTGACATCCGCGAGCAGTTCGGCGTCAACCAATGGATGGAGCAACCGCGGATCATCACCTCGCTCGATCTTGCGAAACGGGATGACATTCTGCCCGGCCTGCGCCAGGTGCACTGGGATCTGGTGATCGTCGACGAGGCCCACCGCATGTCCTGGTCACCACCGGCCAGGAAGACGGCCCGCTATGCTCTCGGCGAACTGCTCCGGGACAGCACCGACCACATCCTGCTGCTGACCGCCACGCCGCACAAGGGCGACCCGCAGAACTTCACGCTGTTCCTGCAACTCCTCGACCGGGACGCCTATGCCGACGTCAAGTCCATTCGCGAGGCGATGGACCGCCGCAGGGCGCCGTTCTATCTGCGCCGCACCAAGGAGGCGATGGTCTACTTCCCGGAGCGGCAGGAAAACGGCGAGTGGCGCGCGCGGCCGGTGTTCACCCGGCGCATGCCGCGCACCGTCGGTTTCACCATCGACGGCGCCGAGTGGGAGTTGTACAGCGAGGTCACCCGGTTCGTGAAACGGCAGAGCGTTCGCGCCGCGGCTCAGGGCGACGATCCGCGGGCGCGCGCCGTCGGCTTCCTGATGGCGTTGTACCAGCGGCGTCTCGCATCCAGCACCTGCGCCATGCGGCGCTCCCTCGAGAACCGGGCTCGACGCCTCGAAGAGGGACTGCAACGCGCCCGGACCGTGGCGAAGTCGGCGCCGCCCACCCTCCCCGATCCGGAAGAGCTGGAGGAAATGGAAGATGCCGAGCGGGCGCGTCTCGAAGCGCTGCTTGATGCCGTTACCCTGGCGGGCAATGCGGAACAGGTGCGTGAAGAGATTGCGGAGTTGACGCGGTTCGCGAAGAATGCGCGCGCGGTCGAAGCGTCCGGCAACGAGGCCAAACTCTCCCGGCTCAGGGACATCCTGCACAAGGAGGGGTTTTTCGACCGCCCGGATCAGCGCCTGCTGCTGTTCACCGAATTCAAGGACACGCTCGACTACCTCATGGACCGGCTCAGGGCCTGGGGCTTCAGCGTCGGCTGCATCCACGGCGGCATGAAGCCCGGCTCGCGTGACGAACCGGGCTCGCGGCTCCACGCCGAACAGCAGTTCCGGGAAGGCAACATCCAGGTGCTGGTCGCCACCGAGGCGGCGGGCGAGGGCATCAATCTCCAGTGCTGCCACATCCTCTTCAACTACGACATCCCCTGGAACCCCAACCGTCTCGAACAGCGCATGGGCCGCATCCACCGATACGGCCAGCGTCACGACTGTCTGATCTTCAACTTCGTCGCCGCCAACACCATCGAAGGCCGTGTCCTGAGCCGGCTCATGGAAAAGCTCCAGGAAATCCGGGACGCGCTTGATGACGATGCGGTGTTCAACGTGGTGGGTGAAGTTCTGCCCGCCGCCCAGGTGGAACGCGTGCTGCGGGACTACTACGCGGGCAGGCTGGGAGACGCCGACCTCGAAGACCGCATGCTGGAGGATGTGGACGAGGTGCGGTTCCGGGCGATCTGCCAGGAGGCGCTCGAAGGTCTTGCCGCCAGGAAGCTCAATCTCGACATGCTCGTGGAGCGCCGGGCCAGGGCTCGCGAACAGCGTGTCGTGCCGGAGAGCATCGCGCGATTCATGAAAGACTGTGCCAGGGATGCGTCGCTTGCCCTGAACCCGGTGGCAAATCTCGCGCACACGTTCGACCCGGGGCGGACACCGTCCGCGTTGAAACGGTACGAACGCGCCGATGACTGGAGGCTGCCGCAACTTGCGGCACGCTACCCTCGCCTGTCGACGGATCGTGAAACGGCGGACGGGAAACACCTGGAATGGGTCACGCCCGGGCACCCGCTGTTCGAAGCGCTGCGCCGGCATGGCTTCGATGCCGCACGGGAGGCCTTTGCCCGAGGCGCGTGCTTCCATTCCCTGAACCATGACACGCCGGCGCGGTTCGACGTTTACCGGGCCAGAGCCGTGGACGGACTGGGGCGCACCGTTCACGAGCGGCTTTTCGCCGTCGAACTGCCGGCGGACGGCGAACCCCGGCAGCGGGAGCCCGGGTTTCTCGGTGATCTTCTGCCCGCCCGGCCGCCGGATGAACTCCCTGCCGCGGCGTCCATGCCGGAGGCTGCCGGCTGGCTCAACGAGACCGTGTTGGCGCCGTTTCTTGAAGAGGTCCGCGCGGAGCGTTCGGCCGAGGTCGAACGCGTCGCCCGGCATGTCGAGGTGTCGCTGACCGAGGTGCTGCATCGGGTCGACGCGGAGATCGGGCGCGCCGCCGAGGACGTCGAAGCGGGAAAAGCGGGCGCGGAGGGCCGTCTCGCCCAGGCCGACGAGCGCCACGCCGACGTGCTGGCGCGGCGCGACCGGCGTCGGGAAGAACTCCAGCGGGAATGCGCCGTCACCTTGCAAGGGGTCGAGAGGCTGGCGAGTGCCCTGATCCTGCCCCATCCCGAGCGCGAAGCGCCCGAGGTCAAGCGGCTGCGGCCGAACCTCGAGACCGAGATGACCGCCATGCGCGTGGTCATGGACTACGAGACGGCGCGGGGATGCCAAGTCTACGACGTACACGAGAAGAACCTCGGTTACGACGTGACGAGCCTCGACCTGCGGTCCGGCGAGCTTCGCCTGATCGAGGTGAAGGGGCTCGCCGCAGCCACCGGCAGCATCCTGCTGACGCCCAACGAGCGCCGCGTGGCCGAAGACCGCCGGGATTGCTTCTGGCTCTACGTAGTGACCGACTGCGCGAGCGAACCGACCCTGCGGGAACCGATCCGGGACCCGGCGCGTTTCCCGTGGCAAGAGGTCACCAAGGTGCAGCACTATTGGCTTGGAGTCGATGCAATCAGTGCTGCCGGGCATGATCGATGACCGCGAAAGTCAAACACCTGGAATTCATCCAGGGCGTGATCAACCGCCTTGCCACCGACTCGTTCCGCATCAAGGGCTGGGCCGTGGTCCTCGTATCCGCGCTTGTCGTTCTGCTTGTCCGGGAAGACCGGACCGATCTCGCCTGGATCGGCCTCGTCCCGGTGCTGGTCTTCTGGGGGCTTGACGGCTACTTCCTGTGGCAGGAAAGGCTGTTTCGCGACCTTTACGATCATGTCCGGGAGAAAGAGGGAGACGGTGCAGACTTTTCGATGGATACTTCGGCGTTTCGTCGATCCTGGCGTCGGTCCTGGATTCGCGCGGTATGGTCCATCACCCTATGTCTGTTTTATTTGGCATTGGCCATCTCGTTGGCTGTCGCTCTTTTGCTCGGCTAATCAGGGGAGACTCAATATGACAAAACGCAGAGTGTTTTACAGCTTCCATTACGATCAGGACTCTTGGCGGGCCGCTACGGTGCGACAAATCGGGGCCATAGAGGGAAATGAGCCTGCTACCGACAATGCTTGGGAAGAGGTAAAGGGGGGAGGCGATTGGGCGATCAAGAAATGGATCACCGGACAGATGGAGGGCCGGACATGCTGCATCGTCCTGGTGGGATCGGATACCGCCAATCGCAAATGGATCAATTACGAGATCGCCGAGGCGTGGAACAAGGGCATGGGTGTGGTTGGAATATGCATCCATGGGTTGAAAGACAAGGATCAGTACATATCATCCAAGGGCAAAAATCCGTTCGATTTTGTTTGCCTGGAAAACCAGGGCAGAAAGTTGTCCTCCTTCGTGAAATGTTACGATCCACCGGGCAGGGACAGTCGTGAGCGCTATGGCTGGATCGCCAATCACCTCGCAAACGCGGTCGAGGAGGCTATCCGGATTCGTAGTGCGCGACAAATCTGAAGTGCGGTTTATCGGTGAAGTGGATTGATGATTCCTCGCAACTGCAAGCGTCTGGCGGAAGTGGACTTTCCGATCGCGGCGGTATCGCGCCACGCGGTGCGTGAGAAGTCGATCCACCACGGCCATCCCTCGACACTGCATTTGTGGTGTGCGCGGCGGCCGCTCGCCTCCTCGCGGGCCATGCTGCTGGCGCTCTTGTTGCCCGATCCCTGCGACCGCAACTGTCCGGCGGAATTCAAGGAAGCGGCGCGCAAGGTGCTGCCAACGGTCGGCGGCGGACCATGCGAAACTGACGAGGATATCCGCCGCAGTCTGCTGAAGTTCATCGCCGACTTCGCCAACTGGGACAACAGCGCGAAACGGGTCTGGCTGGATGCGAGCCGTGCACTGGTCAGGGCCATTTATGGGGGGGGGGGGGTACGTACCGTTGGTGGTGGACCCGTTCGCCGGCGGCGGGTCGATCCCGCTGGAGGCGTTGCGGCTCGGTTGCGATGCATTCGCGAGCGACCTCAATCCGGTTGCCTGTCTCATCCTCAAGGTGATGCTTGAGGAAATTCCGCGTCACGGTCCCGAATTGGCCGACGAACTGCGCGAGGCCGGCGCCGAAATCAAGCGCCACGCCGAGCGAGAACTGACCGACCTCTATCCCGCCGATCCCGACGGCGCCACGCCGATCGCCTTTCTGTGGGCGCGCACGGTGCGTTGCGAGGCACCCGATTGCGGCGCCGAAATCCCGCTCATGCGCTCGTTCTGGTTATGTAATAAACCGAAGCGAAAACGGGCGTTGCGGCATACCGTTGACAGGACCGAAGGCGCCTTGCCGCGGGTGAGGTTCGAGGTGTTCGAGCCCAAGTCCGAGAGCGAGGTGCGGGGCGGGACGGTGACCCGCGCCAAGGCGACATGCCTGTGTTGCGACACCGTGCTGCCGCCGGAACGGGTGCGGGTGCAACTCGCGGCCCAACGAGGCGGTGCGGATGTGGTCTTCGACGCGGCAGGCAAACGCACGGGCGGTGCCCGCATGACCGCGGTGGTGACCCTCAGGTCCGGTCAGTCCGGGCGGCACTACCGGCTGCCGACCGATGCGGACTACGCGGCGGTACGCAAGGCGCAGGTGTGGGCCGCCGGGATACTGGAAGAGTGGGAGCGCGGTGGGAAGCAGGGGCTGTGTCCGATTCCGGACGAGCCATTGCCGCCCATAGGCACACTGGGTTTCCGCGTCCAGCGCTACGGGATGCTCCAGTGGGGCGACCTGTTCACCGCGCGCCAGAAGGTGGCGATTGAAATTTTGACCTCGCCAATTCGCGACAATTCGTTTTCAGGGGATCGTTCGACTCTGGACATATTGGGATTGTCATTTGGAAAGCTTCTTCGACATTGCAATGTGCTTAGCAAATGGCACAGAGGCAGTGAGACCGTAGCCGGCTCGTTTGGGATGCAGACTCTCCCGATGTCGTGGGACTTCCCTGAAATGTACCCGATAGTTGTTTATGCAGGTGGAATAGAAAACTGTGTCGAAGACGTCGCTTATAGTACTCGAGAAATTGTATTAGGGACGTCCGCTTTGAGGCTAGGGCTAGGACAGACTGAGATTGTAAATTCCGTCGAGCATCCACTGCCTGACGAAACAGCCAACGTCTGGTTCACCGATCCACCCTACTACGACGCCATTCCGTATTCGGACCTGTCCGATTTCTTTTTGGTCTGGCTCAAACGCACACTGCCTGGTAGTCCATCGCTGCGCGACCCGTTCGATCCGGATAATCCGCTTTCCCCTAAAACAGCCGAGGCCGTCCAGGACGAAACCAAGCGAGCCAACGGCTGTCCCAAGGATCGAGAGTGGTTCGAGGAGACCATGGCGAAAGCCTTTGCCGAGGGTCGTCGCGTTCTCGCTGATGATGGGGTCGGTTCGGTGGTCTTCGCCCACAAGACCACCGAGGGTTGGGAAGCTCTGCTCTCCGGCATGATTCGGGGCGGCTGGACCATCACGGCCTCCTGGCCGATTGCCACGGAGATGACCTCTCGCCTCCGTGCCCGGGATTCCGCCGCCCTTGCCACCAGCGTTCACCTCGTGTGCCGCCCGCGTCCGGACGATGCTCCGGTCGGTGAGTGGGCCGAGGTGCTACGGGAACTGCCCTTGCGTGTCGCGGACTGGATGGAGCGCCTGCAGGGCGAGGGTGTGCGTGGTGCCGATCTTGTCTTTGCCTGTATCGGCCCGGCTCTCGAAATCTTCAGCCGTTACGGTACTGTCGAGACCGCCGAAGGCCGAGTGGTCGGACTGCCGGATTACCTGGAAAAGGTCTGGGAGGTGGTGGGCCGCGCTGCGCTCGAACAGGTGTTGGGCACGGCGGAGAGCACCGCGCGAAACGGCATGGCCGGAGCGCTGGAGGAGGACGCCCGCCTGACCGCGCTCTTTCTGTGGGCGCTTCAGAGCACGGAGGATCATGACCGTGCCGGTACGACATACGCTATACTTGATGAATGGTCGATGGATGGCGGAAACTCGGTGGTAAGGGATGCACCTGCGCAACCCGAACCGACCGACGAAGAGGACGAGGCCGCAGCCGGGGCGACCGCCAAGGGATTCTTACTTCCCTACGATGTGGTGCGGCGGTTCTCCCAGCCCATGGGTATCGACCTCAAACGGTGGACAGGCCGGGTGATTGCCCAGAAAAAGGGCGTGGTGCGCCTGCTGCCGGTTGCGGAGCGGGCCGCGGCGTTGTTTGGCGCGGACGGTGCCGAAAGCGCAGCGGATTGGATCGAAACCGGCGCCAACACCGGTGGGCAGATGACACTGCCGGAAATGCAGCCCGAGCCGCATACCTCGCCGGGGCGGCGTCCCGGCGGCATCCGACTCGACATGGATGCCGTCCCGCAGTCGCCGGACAGCACGGCGCTCGACCGTGTGCACACCGCGATGCTGCTGCAGGCCGGTGGCCATGCGAATGCCCTGCGGACACTGATCGTTGCCGAGCAGAAAGAGGGGCCGGACTTCCTGCGCCTCTCGAATGCGCTGTCCGCGCTCTATCCGCGCGGCAGCCGCGAGAAGCGGCTATTGGACGCCATGCTCTTGGCCGTGCCGAGGTAGCGCCATGATGTTTGGACCCAACACGTGGCAGTCCGGCGATAACCTGCGCCCCTCAGACCGGCGGGGCTGATCGGTTGGCGCCTCTCAACCAGCCGAAGCGACGAAACTGAACCAAAGGAGACTGACATGACCGGCATCACCGAAGAGACCGAACTGCTGGCCCGCATCACCGTGCGCCCCGATGTTTTCGGCGGCAAGCCGATCATCCGTGACATGCGGTTTGCCGTGGAGCATGTTCTGGGAAAGCTGGCGGCGGGAGACAGCGTGGAGACCCTGCTCAGCGAGTATCCGTTTCTCGAACCCGAGGACATCCGCGCCTGCCTGCTGTTTGCGTACCTCTCGGTAGTCGGTGAACGTGTGCATGAGCGCATCGCCATTCGAGAGGCTTCGTGAAGTTTTTCCTTGATGTCTGCGTGGCATCGCGCATCTTGCACCGGACACTGGTCGATCTCGGGCACGACGTGCTTTCTGCCCGCGATGTGGATGCGAACGCCTCGGACGAGGCACTGCTCGCCATCGCCTGCCGCGAGGGCCGGGTACTTGTCACCGAGGACAAGGACTTTGGCGAGCTTGTCTTTCTGCGTGGCCTGCCGCATCCGTGCATCGTTCGGTTCGATGGATTGACGGCTGTGGCGGAAGCGGACGCCCTGCGGAAACTCATCGAGCACCATGCGGACGCCATGCGTGAAGGTGCGATCCTTGTGGTGACCGGGGAGCGCGTGCGGACACGGTCGGCGAGAGATGTCGAGCACGGCAATGACTAGGGACCCTTGGTACAAGATCGTCACGCCCAGGCAGGAGGTGCGTGAAGGGCGCTCCTTCAGCCCGGACGAGTTCGCCATCGCCTTGGAACAGGTGGTTGCCGGCACCGCGCCGCCGGACTACCGCGACCCGGCGCAGTTCTTCTCGCGCACCTGCTTCACCCGCGCCCTGAAGGATCAGGCGGGCATGGTCCTTCGCCGCCTCGCCGGCGAGACACAGAATACGTCTCCGGTGTTGACGCTGGTTACCCAGTTCGGTGGAGGCAAGACACACACGTTGACCGCGCTCCATCATCTCGCCAACACCGGGCCACAGGCCCGGAGCCTGCCCGGCGTATCGGCTCTGCTCAACGAGGCGGGCATCTCCGGAGCACCCGACGCCCGGGTCGGCGTCTTCGTGGGCAACGCCTGGGACCCGTCGGAAGGACGGGAGACGCCCTGGATCGATCTCGCGCGCCAGATCGCGGGCGACAAAGGGGTCGCCGCGCTCGGAACCGCGGCGAAGACCACGCCGCCGGGGACCGAAGCAATCTCCAGGGTGTTTGCCGCGGCGGAAGACCCCGTGTTGCTGCTGTTCGACGAGGTTCTGAACTTCATCAACCGGCACCGCGACCGGGCGGAGAGCTTTCATGCCTTCATTCAGAATCTGACGGTTGCGGTAACGGGCGTTGCCGGGGCGGCGGCCGTCATCAGCCTGCCGCGCAGCCAGGTGGAGATGACCGACTGGGACCGTCAATGGCAGGATCGGATCACCAAGGTCGTGCGTCGCGTTGCGCGCGACCTCATCGCCAACGACGAAGCCGAGATCGGCGATGTGGTTCGTCGTCGATTGTTCGAGGATCTGGGCGACGAGAGAATCCGCAGGCGAGTCTCGAAGGCGTACGCGGACTGGTGTTTCGAGCGGACCGCCCGGCTCCCGTCCGAATGGATGGTGGTGGACAGTACCACCACCGAGGCCAGGGCGCGCGAGGTTCTGAGAAGCCGGTTCGAGTCATGCTATCCCTTCCATCCGTCGACGCTCTCCGTCTTCCGGCGGAAGTGGAGCGCACTTGCCCAGTTTCAGCAAACCCGCGGCACGCTTGCGATGCTGGCACAATGGGTGTCGTGGGCGGCGCGCCAGCAATTCCAGCAAGCGCGGACGGAACCGCTGATCACGCTCGGGTCGGCGCCGCTGCATGTCCCCGAGTTCCGCGCCGTCGTACTCGGACAATTGGGGGAACAGCGGCTCGATGTCGCCATCAACACCGATATCGCGGGTCCCACGGGTCATGCCGGAGCGCTGGACGCCGATACCAAGGGACCGCTTCGCGGCATTCACCGCCGGGTCGGCGCTGCCATCCTGTTCGAGTCCTCCGGCGGGCAAGTGGACAAGGTGGCCCATCTTCCCGAACTGCGCTTTGCCCTGGGCGAACCCGAGGTCGAGACCACGACTGTCGACACCGCCGCGGCGGCATTGGAGTCGTCGGGATTTTTCATCCGCAAGGTCGGTACGGACGGGTTCCGTATCCACTACCAGGCGACTCTGAAAAAGGTCGTCAGCGACCGCCGCGCGGCGCTCAACGACGAGACGGAGACCCGTCCCGCCATTCGCAAGCTGGTCAAGGAGGCGTTTTCGCACCGAGCCAACCTCCCGGTCATCGCATTCCCCGAAGACGGCACCGCCATTCAGGACACGCCTCGGCTGATGCTGGTCGTTCTGGACCCGGAAGCGGAATGGATACCCGACGGCGATACCGCGACGAACGTCGTTGCCAGGAACATCGCCCGATGGACCCGGCAGCGGGGAGCGTCGCCGAGACTCTATCCGGCGTCGCTGGTCTGGTGTGCGAAGAAGCCGGGACGAGAACTGCGGGATCGTGTCGAGCGATGGCTTGCCTGGCAACGTGTGTCGAGGGATGTGGCCGACGGTCTGCTCGGAACCGAGTTCGACCGCGACGATCGGAATGAGATTCGGACCCGGATCGCCGATGCGGAAAACGCGGTGAGGGACGAAGTATGGGGCAGTTACCGGTTCGTCGCCCTTGCCGACGCCTTGGGAAGGTCTGAACAACCCGAGGTCGCTGGGGATGGCTCAATAAAATCAACAGGTGGCGAGCAGG
This sequence comes from uncultured Binatia bacterium (SeqCode), assembly GCA_964291295.2. Taxonomy (GTDB): domain Bacteria; phylum Desulfobacterota; class Binatia; order UBA9968; family JAJDTQ01; genus JAJDTQ01. The sequence goes on from OZ219754.1 coordinate 1,011,267, forward strand.
TCCCTGTCGCGCCAGCACCTCGTTCAGACCTTCCCAAGGCGCAGTCCGGTCTCAGGATCATCGACCTTGGCGCCGGCCACAGCAGCGCCAGCGAGACCATGTGCGGCCGGGTTGTGACTGCCCTCAGGACCGAAGGCCTGCTCAGCGAGACCGTCGCTGCCGGATATCTCGACCGGCACTGGCCGCCCGCGTTCAAGGACTCCGGAGCCTGGCCGCTCACCAGTCTGCGCCAGAGTTTTCTCAACGGTTCGTTGACCCGGCTCATGGATCCCGATGCCGTGCTGCGCCGCAAGCTGGTGGAGTTTGTCGAGAGCGGCGCATTCGGCCTTGCTTCGTGCTCCGGGACGCACGGCCAGTACGAGCGCCTGTGGTATGCCGAGCCGGTCCCGGTCGAGGAGGTGGCGTTCGAACCGAGCGTGTTCCTGCTGACCAAGGCTCGGAGCGAGGCACTGCGGCCGCCGGCAGGGCAGAATCCGAAGCTGAAACCCGAGGGCGGTCCAGTACCGACGCCGACGCCCATACCCAATCCCGCACCCACCCCTGATCCCGGAGGTCGGACCAATTCCGACTCCGACGATCCGGCGTCCGCTGCCCGGGTTCGACTCCGGGTGTCCGGAACAGTGCCGCCGGAGTTATGGAACCGTCTCGGCACGAAAGTTGTTCCAAGGCTCCGGTCCGGCCAGGCGCTTACCGTGGGGGTCCAATTCGAAGTCGAGACTTCCGCAAATGCCGCCGCTTCCATGGAAGCGGACCTCCGACGCACACTGGACGAATTGGGTCTTGGAGATCGAATCCTTGTCGAACGACCGTAGATACCGGCGGGCGGGGGGTCGTGCCCCGGCCATGTGGCGGGATGTCGGTTGCCGGCGTCTGGCAACCGGTTGCCGCAGTGGTGATGCTCCATGACACCTGAGCAGATTGCCGCAATCGTGGCCGCCGGGGAATCGGACACGCTCGAATGCAAGGCCTCCACGGGAACGCGGCGCGAGGCTGCGGAAACCGTGTGCGCCATGCTCAACCAACACGGCGGCCTTGTGTTCTTCGGCATTGCTCCCGGCGGCCGCGTCGTTGGTCAGCAGGTTTCCGAGCGGACGATGGAGGAGGTGATCGCCGAGTTCGGTAGGATCGACCCGCCCGCGTTTCCCGAGATCGAGAGGGTTCGTCTGGACGGGCAGTCGGAAGTGATCGCGGTTCGCGTGAGTCCCGGGTCGTCGGCGCCGTACCGGTACCGCGGCACCGCCTATCGGCGCGCCGGCAACACGACGCAGACCATGTCCGCCGAGGAGTACAACCGCATCCTCTTCGAGCGGGTGCACAACGAGCGGCGCTGGGAGAACCAGCCTGCCGGCGGATGGTCTGTCGGCGACCTTGATGTGGCGGAGATTCGAAACACCGTTGCCGAGGCGGTGCGCGTCGGCCGCCTGAACGAGCTCGGCACCCGCGAACCGGAAGACTTGCTGCGCGGATTGGGAGTGCTTCGCGACGGTGTCCTGTTCCGGGCGGCGGCGGTGCTGTTCGGTGGTACGGAGCGTCTCGAGTACGACATGCCGCAGTGCCTGCTGCGCGTCGCGCGCTTTCGGGGTTTCGATCGTTCGGAGTTTCTCGACAACCGCCAGTTCAACGGCAACGCCTTCACGCTGCTTGCCGCCGCCGAGCGATTCCTGCGTGAGACCCTGCCCATCGCCAGTCGTTTCGAGTCGGGTCGGATGACGCGGATCGATGAGCCGCTCTATCCGCCCCTGGCCATACGGGAAGCACTGGCCAACGCCCTCTGTCACCGCGACTATGCGGTGGGCGGCGGCTCCATCGGCGTCGCGGTCTACGACGACCGGTTGGAAGTGACCTCGACCGGTCCGCTGCACTTCGGGCTTGTGTCCGGCGACCTGTTTGCACCGCATGAGTCGCGGCCCTGGAATCCGCTGATTGCCAGGACGTTCTACCGGCGCGGCATCATTGAGGAGTGGGGCCGCGGAACGATCCAGATGGCGGAATTGGCGGCCAGTGCCGGTTTGCCTCGCCCCGAGATCGAGGCGAAGGGTGACTGCGTGACGGTGCGCTTCCGGCAGAGTCGCGAGGTGTCCTTTCGGCAGGATGAAGCCGGGCTGACGGATCAGCAGGTTGCGATTCTGCGGCTGTTGCGAGGTGCCGACCGCGCACTTGCCCTCCGGGAGATTCGGTCCCTGGCGGGACGTCAAACGGATGACGAGCGGCGACTTCGCGGGGACCTCGCCATTCTCAAGTCGAAGGGATTGGCTGATTCGACCGGGCGTGGCCGAGGCGCACGCTGGAAAGCCCGGTAGGCCGGTCTGTGGGCTTATTCTGGCTTATTCCGGCTCATTCTGGCTTATTCCGGCTCATTCCGGCTCATTCCGGCTTATTCCGGCTCATTCCGGCTTATTCCGGCTCATTCCGGCTCATTCCGGCTCATTCCGGCTCATTCCGGCTCATTCCGGCTCATTCCGGCTTATTCCGGCTTATTCCGGCTTATTCTGGCTCATTCTGGCTCATTCCGGCTTATTCCGGCTTATTCCGGCTCATTTGGAGCATTCTGGAAAATTCCCGCTCCTTCCGGTCCATTCGGAACATTCCGGCAACAGGCAACCCATGCTGTGCCGACACGCTTCCGCCAGTCTCGGCGACTTCATCGACTTCATGAATGGCGCGGTTTTTCGCAGCCGCCGCTTGTCCTGCCGCTCATCCGTTTGCCGTCCCGCCAGAGATCGAATCCTTCCAGAGGGCGCCCGTGCGTTCGGCGACTCTCGTTCTTGACATTTCCACCGGGCGCAAGTAGCGTCAGCTACATTCATGGTCCGGATTGATGGTCCGGATACGCGCGCCCGCACGGCGCGGCGGAAGAGGAGCGAAAGGAGATCACGATGGGTCAGATCAGGTTGAGTCGATTGCAGCGGTTTCTCACAGTCTCGGTGATTGCGGTTCTTGTCGCGGCGCTGGCTCCCGCGGCCTTGGCGGAAAGCTACAAGTTCGGCGTCTCGAAGCCCGGCGGCTCCTGGTATCCCATCGGAACGGTGGCCCAGCGGCTGGCCGAAAAGAACAACGGCGACAGCGTGACGCTGGACATCGGCGGCGGTACGTCCAATCTGCTGAACGTCATGGCCGGGAAGACCAGCTTCGGCCTGACCAGCGCGACGACCATTCAGGATGCGCTCAAGGGCGCCAAGATGTTCAAGGGCAAGGAGGCGCAGGCCAGGAAGGTGCGCGTGGCCGCGGTGCTGTATCCCAACTATCTTTTCTGGGTGGTGTGGGCCGATTCCGGCATCACCTCCTGGCGGCAACTCAAGGGCAAGAGCGTCAACGTCCTGCCCAAGGCGTTTTCCTTCCAGGCGCTGAACCAGCAGATGCTGGGCGCCCTGGGCATCCAGTACGGTGATTTTTCCAAGGTCAACTATCTCAACTTCAACGATGCCGTGGCCCAGATGAAGGACAAGCACATTGATGCCTACCTCGGACCCGGCGAGGAGAACTACTCGCCCATCGTGCAGTTGGCGGCCCATGCACCGATCCGCATCCTGTCGTTCTCCGGGGAGGATGTCGCGAAGATGAACGGGGCCAATGCCGCGGTCGTCCCCTTCACCCTGGACAAGATGCACTACGATCAGGGGTCCGACGTGAACACCGTGCAGACCTTCGTGCTCATCGTCACCAACGAGGACGTTCCGGCCGATCGGGTCTACAAGTTCACGAAGAACGTCTACGCGCACCTGGGCGAGTTCGCCGGCGCCGTGAAGGCCATGGGGCGGGTCAAGGCGGAGAACGCCACCGTCAATGTGGGCGCGCCGCGGCACGCGGGCACGGACCGCTACCTCAAGGAAGCCGGACTCATGAAGTAAGCCGGACGCTCCGGCACGGGGCCGGCCGCGACGCCGGCCCCGTGTGCTTCGTTTCCGGACCTTCGATCCACCGAGCCAACGCCCGGGTGTCCGCGCCGCACCGGACACCCGGCGGAGAGCGGCGCCATGCATCGCAACCTCACCGGTCTTGCGGGGCTCCTGTTGAGCCTGGCGGCATTCGCCGCTTCCACCTACCACCTTTACACCGGCCTGTTCGGCCAGCCCGAAGCCTATCTGCACCGCGTGATCCATGTCACGCTGATGGTCTTCATTACCTTCATGGGCTACTCGGCGTTCAGCCGGACGGACGACGGGAAGCTCCCCTGGTACGATGTCGTCATCGTCGTGTTGTGGCTCGTGACCATGGGCTACACCTTCTACGAGTATGACTGGATCGTCGAGCACATCGGCTACACCGAGGACTTCCCGCTCTTCCAGCTGGTGCTGGCCTTCGGCGCGGTGGCGTTGACGCTGGAGGCCTGCCGCCGGGCCATCGGCTGGCCGCTGGCGGCGCTGGCCCTGATCATCTTCCTGTTCGCATTCGCCGGGCCGTACCTGCCGGGGTTCCTCTATCACCTGGGCTACACGCCCTCGGCCGTGGCCGACAACCAGTACTTCCTGACGGACGGGCTGTTCGGGCTTCCGACCCACATCTCGGCCAACTTCATCTTTCTTTTCATCGTCTTCGGCGCCTTTCTCGAAAAGTCCGGCTTCGGCCAGTTCACCATCGAGTTCGCCACCGCCCTTGCCGGGCGGTTCCGGGGCGGGCCTGCCAAGATCGCTGTGTTGTCCAGCGGCCTCATGGGCTCCATCTCGGGCAGCAGCACGGCCAACGCGGTCATCACCGGCTCCTTCACCATCCCGATGATGAAGAAGATCGGCTTCCGGGACTACATGGCCGGGGCGGTGGAGGCCTCCGCCTCCACCGGAGGACTGATCATGCCGCCGGTCATGGCCTCCGCCGGCTTCCTCATGTCGGAGTACACCGGCATCGCCTACGTCAGCGTAATGCAGTACATCCTGATCCCGGCGGTGCTGTACTTCCTCGCCGTCGGCATCATGGTGCACATCTACGCGGTCAAGCAGAATATCCCCACGGTGCCGCGGGAGGAGTTGCCGAGCCTCAGGCAGACCATCCTTGATCGGGGTCACTTGGCGCTGCCGCTGCTGATCCTCATTTACCTGCTGGTGGCCGGCTACAGCCCCGGCTACGCGGTGGTGCGCTGCATCATCGCCATCGTGATCGTGAGCTGGCTCCGCAAGCACACGCGCATGGGCCTCAGGGACGTGTGGGACGCGCTCGTCCAGGGCGGCATCCAGGCCACCGTGGTGGCCGTGGCCATCATCACCTCGGGCATCATGGTGGGCATCTTCGACCTCACCGGGGTTGCCATCAAGTTCTCCGGCGTCATCGTGGACCTGGCGGGCGGGCAGCTGTTGCTGGCGCTGGTCTACGTCATGATCACTGCCATCATCCTGGGCATGGGCCTGCCGCTGTCGTCCGCCTACATCGTGCAGGTGGGGATCGCCATCCCGGCGCTGGTGGTGATGCTCAGGAACATGGGCCTCGACGCCGATGCCATCGTGCCCCAGGCGCACCTGTTCGTGATCTTCTTCTGCGCCTTCTCCTCCATAACCCCGCCCACCGCGCCCACGAGCTACGCCGCCGCGGCCATCGCCCAGTCCCCGGTGGTGCCCACGTCCGTCGAAGCCGTGAAGCTGGCCCTGCCCGCCTTCGTGCTCCCCTACGCCTTCGTGGCCAACTCCGCGCTGCTCACCATCGGCACGGCCGGGGATGTCACGCTGACGGTCTTCTTTGCCGTGTGCAGCATGGTGGCCATGGGCATGGCCGTGCAGGGCTACTGCTTCAGGAACCTCGATCCCGTCACCCGCGCCCTTCTCCTCGCCGCCAGTCTTGGCATGATTACCCCCTGGACCCACTGGAATTTCGCCGGCCTGGTGCTGGGCGCCGCCCTGACCGGCTGGGAGTGGTTCCGGGCAAGGGCGCGGACGGCGGCCGCGGGCGCATAGCCTTCACCGGGCCTTTGCATCAGGCACCGCCTGTCCCGTCCCCGACCGTTCCGGCCATCCTCCGCACCCGCGGCATCACTTCCCGGGCGATGAGCTGGATGACGGATTCGATGCCGCCGCCGGGCGGGGCCAGGACCCAGGTGCCGAAGCGGCGGATGCCCATTTCGGCGATGCGCGTGATCTTGGCGGCGACTTCCTCGGGGGTGCCGGCCCATGCGAAGGCGTCGATGAACTCCTCGGGCACCAGCGGCCCGGCCTCGAACATGAGCTCGTAGTCCCGTCTGGCGATCATGGCTTCCAGATCGGCGGGGACTTTCAGGCCCAACCGGGTGACGAAGGCGCGGTCGGGGTAGCTGCTCCACAACAGGAAGGCGATCATCTGCCGGACCCCGGCCCGCGCCTTGTCCCGGTCCCGGTCCACGCAGGTGTCGACGCGCGAGATGATCTCGATCGCTTCGGGGTCGCGGCCGGCCTGTTTCGCCCCCTCCCGGACGGAGTCCCGGGCAATGCCGATGCCCTCGGGGGTGGCCATGGTGGCAATCATGGCGCCGTCCGCCACCCGCCCGGCCAAACGGAACACGGCGGCACCGCGGGTGGCGATGACGATGCGGATGTCGGGGCGGGCCTTGAATCCGAGCACGCCGTTCCGGACGCTCACGACTTTGCCGTTCACGGTCACGGGCTCGCCCGCCCACATGCCGCGCATGATGGCGATGGCGTCGCGCATGGCATCCACCGGGCGCTCCCGCCGGATGCCCATGGCCGGAAAACCCGAGCCGCCGGCGCCGATGCCGACGGTGACGCGGCCGGACGAGATGTCGTCCACCGTGGCCATGGCGGCCGCGGCAAGGGCCGGATGGACGCTGTAGGGGTCGGCGACGGCGGCGCCGATACCGATGCGTTCGGTGCGGGCGGCGCTCAGGGTCATGGTGGCCACCATGTCGCGGCCGAACTTCTCGTTGGAGTGCCACAGGCGGTCGAAGCCGAGTGCCTCGGCGCTCTCGATGACGGCGACGCGCCGGGACAGGGGGTAGGCGCTGACGGTTCGCGAACTGAAGCCCAGGTCGAATCGAATATCGGTCATGCGGTCCTTTCGAGAGACGCGGCCGGGTCACGCTTTGTCAAGCCCGCCCGCGGGGCGCTGCAGGGGCGCATGCGCCCCGGATACCGCACCGCGTACGGGGACATGCTTCGTCAAGCCCGCCTGCGGGACGCTGCATGGGCCGGCGGCACCGAGCCACCGGCGCCGATGCCGCCGGTGATACGACCGGACGAGATGTCGTCCACCGTGGCCATGGCGGCCGCGGCAAGACGCTGCAGGGGTCGGCGACGGCGGTGCCGATACCGATGCGTTTGGTGCGGGCGGCGTTCAGGGTCATGTTGGCCACCCCGCCGCGGCCGAACTTTTCGTTGGAGTGCCACAGGCGGTCAAGGCCGAGTACGCCGGCGCTCTTGCGTCGCGCGAGGCGATGCGGGCGGGCTCCGGCGTGTATCCCGTGCCCAGGATGGCAGCGGGCCGCCGGCCGCGGCCCCCGGCGTCGTCGTCATGAAAGCCCGTTCCAGTCCGCCTCAATGGCCATGGAACGGCTTCATGACCTCCTCGGCCAGCCATTGGATCTGTTCCATCATCTCCGCCCCGGTATCCGAGGGAAACTGCAAGGCGCAGACATGATCGACGCCGGCCCTGTCCAGGAAGGCCACCTGCTCCAGGATGCTGGCCGGGCTGCCGATGAGGTTGTGGGTCTCGGCCAAGGCCGGGTCCCGGCCGGTGTGCGCCAGCGACACGCGATGCCGGACCATGCCGGTCTTGCGATAGCGCGCCCGCGCCGCTTCCACGGTCTTGCCGATGCACAGGGTGAATTGCGAGCACGCTTCCACGGCGCCGGTATCCCGGCCCGTCTCCCCGGTGAGGCGGCGCAACAGCGCCACCCGCTCCACGATCTGCTCGAACGGCCGCCAGCCCGGCAGCCAGCCCTGGCCGAGCCGGGCCGCACGGTGGATCATGGCCTCGTTGTGCCCGCCCACGAAGATGGGAAGCGGGTCCTGCAACGGCTTGGGACGCATGGCGATGTCCTTGAAGGCGAAGTGCCGGCCCTCGTGAGTGGCGCGGGTGTCCCGGAACAGGCATTGGAGCGCCGCCAGGCTCTCGTCCAGCAGGTCGCCCCGCCGTTCCGCTTGCCGCCGGGGCCACTGGGCGTCGAACTCCTCCCGATAAGCCCCGATGCCGGTGCCGAGGATCACCCGCCCGTTCGTGAACCGGTCCAGGGTGCTCACCTGCTTGGCCAGCAGCACCGGGTCCCGCAGCGGCAGCACCAGCACGGCCGTACCCAGCCGAATGCGCGAAGTGTGGGCGCCCACCACGGCCAGGGTCATCAGCACCTCGTAGAAGTTTGGCGGCTCCGGCCACTGCCGACTCGCGTAGGCTGCCGGGGTGATGTGGTCATTGCCCCACACCGCATCGTACCCCAGCCGTTCGGCCTCCTGCGCCATGCGCACGAACTCCTGTGGTTCCAGGAACGGCACCGGGTTCACCAAGCCCTCGGTGCAGGTGGGGAGCTGGATGCTGAATTTCATGGGTCCGGTTCAGCCGGTTTTCGCCTTGTTCCGCCCTCTTGTTCCCGCCCGCGGTCCCCCGCTTTCGCGGGGCGGACGCTCTCGGGAAGGTCTGAGCAACTCCCCGGTTCGATGGGGCTGAATCATTAATCAATGGGCTGCGAACAGTTCACGGTCGTGTCATCGCCTTGTTAGGATCTTCCCTCGGGGTCTCACGCCTCCGCCCGATAGCCGTAGGCGTTTTTCAGGGTTGCCAGGAACCGCGCGATGTCGCTGTCCACGGTGGGGATGGCGGCCGCCGCCGCGGCGGTGGCGGCGGTGTCCTTGAGGCCGCTGGCGGTGTTGACCACCACCACCGTGTCGCTACTGCGAATGTGCCCTTCTTTGCACAGGCGGTCCACCGCGGCAAGGGCGGCCAAGGAGGACGGCTCGGCGTAGATGCCCTCGTCCGCGGCCAGCTGGCGTTGCCGCGGCAGCAGTTCGTCGTTCCGTACCTGCGCCGCGGCGCCGCCCGAAGCCCGCAGCGCGTGCAGCGCCTGGTAGGTGCTCTGGTTCACGCTGATGGAGCCGGCCACATGGGGGGTGGGTGCCGGGATTTCCGGTATGGCGTCGGCGCCGGACGCCAGCGCGGCAGCCAGACAGCCGGCCATCTCCGCCGCCGCCATGCGTGGCTGTCCGGAGACAAGGCCCAGTTTCGCCAGTTCGTCGAAGCCCTTCCACATGCCGAACAGGGCGTCGCCGTAGGCCACCGGCAGCGCGCACCAGTCGGGCGCCTCGCCGCCCATCTGCTCGCAGACCTCATAGGCGAGGGTCTTGTAGCCGTCCACCCCATAGGGGTTGCTGCCGACGGGCGGACCGAAACAGGGCGAGGTCGGATACCAACCCCACTCGGCGACGCCGGTCTGCAGGAGCTTCCAGCGGTCGGCCTTGGTACGGGTGGCCACGACCATGGCGCCAAAGGCCTGCATCTGGGTGACGATGGCGGAGGCGGCGCCCTGAACGGTGAGGACGACGCAGGGAAGGCCGGCGCGAGCGGCGTAGGCCGCGGCCGCGGCGCCGGCGTTGCCGGTGGAACTCACTCCCACCGCCGTGGCACCGAACCGCTCGGCCATGGCCAGGGCGGTGAAGGCCAGCCGGTCCTTGAAGGAGCCGGACGGGTTCCGTGATTCATCTTTCAGAAACAGCCGTTCGAGCCCGAGCCGGCGGCCGTACCGCTCGCAGTGGAGCAGCGGCGTCTCCCCTTCGCCCAGGGTGGGGGCGGTCCGGATGTCCGGAGGAAGCAGTTCGCGGTAGCGCGTCATGCCGGTGGGCCGATCCCGGAGCGCCTCGGCGGACAGTGTTCGGGCGGCGGCGTCCAGGTCGTAGCGCGGCGTGAGGTTGGCGGGAGCCTCCCGTCGGCATTCCGGGCACCCGTCGAAGCGGGGCTCGATGCCGAACCACGCACCGCATCGGATGCAGGCCAGACCGGCGAGATGGCTCATGTGGCGGGGCGGCTCATGTGGACCTGGAGTGCTCGGGGTTCAGCCGCGCGGCTCCAGCACCTGGAGGTGACGAGGCAGAGAGGTGAGCCAGCGAAAGCCGTCGTCGGTGACGACGATCATGTCTTCCACCTGGACGCTTCCCCAGCCCATCTCGTAGTAGGGGGTCTCGACGCACAGCACCATGCCGGCCTCCAGGGGCGTGTGGTCCCCGGGGGACAGGGTGGGCCGGTCGTAGCCGCCGAGCCCCAGGCCGATGCCGTGACCGACGTGCTGGCGGCCGTAGTGCGGGATGCCGGTTTCGCGGACTTCCGCCACCGTTCGGTTGAAGATCTCCGAGGCGATGCTGCCTGGCCTGACGAGGCCGAGGGCCAGATCCTGGCCTTTCAGTATGGCGTTGTAATATCGGGTGAGCTTGTCGTCCGGCGGTCCGAACGAATACGTCCGCGACATGTCGGTGAGGTAGCCCCTGTAGAGGCACCCCACGTCGAAGCGGATCATGTCGCCGGCCCTGAGCCGGTCGCCGGGGACATTGGTCATGCCCAGGGCGGCGCTCCGACCGAAACCCACATGGTTCATGTTGGGCTCGGCGCCGCGCCGCACCTGCCCGAGGTCGAAAGCGAGGCACATCTCCGCCTCGGCCATGCCTTCCCGGGCCGAGTGGGCCGCCTCATGGATGGACTGCTCGGTGATGCGCGCCGCCTCGCTCATGCGCTCGATCTCGGCGGCGCTCTTGACCATGCGGATCTCCCGGAACACGGCCATGGCCGGCACCAGTTCCAGGTGCGGCAGCCGCTCCCTCAACCGCTCCGCCAAGGCCGGGTCCAGGCCCCGTTCGTCGTAGCCCAGCCGGCTTCGGTGAAGGCCCGCGCTCTCCAGGGTCCGGACGATGCCCTCGAAGAAGTCCTTCACCGGCTCGAGGTCGATGCCGAGCTCGCGGATGCGCTGCTCGCGGGCGGTGAGCGGCCCGTTGTCTTCCATGACGCGGTGGAAGGTGCCGTAGGTGACCACCCCCGCCGGCGGCACCGTGTCCACCATGTAGTCCACCTCGCTCCGGGGAATCACCATCCAGGGCGCGGTCACGGCCTCCCGGGTGACGACGGCCGCGATGTCCTGCCGGCGCCAGACGCCGCTCAGATAGAAGACATTGGGAACATTGGTGGCGGCGAGCAGGCCGTCCAGGTCCCGCTCGGCCAGCACCCGCCTGGCGCGCGGTTCATTGATCCACATGAGAACGCTCCCGGGAATGAAGAGTCGCGAAGAGTCAAGCCGCGAAGAGTCAAGGTCCGCCAAGGGCCGCGTTGCCGCGAAGGCCCGAAGCCCGACTACCGAATATAGGGAAGCCGGTTCGAAGGGTCAAACCGGGCAGCGTCGAAGGGTCGAACCCGAAAGATCAAGCGAAGGGTCAAACCGGGCGGCGCGCCGCCCCGTTCCTTCCCGGAGCCAGGATACTACCAGTCAACTACCAATTGGTTTGTGATTGGTAGTTCGTCCCGCCCCGGGGCTTCCGGGCGGCCGGTTCAGGACGAACTCCGAAGTCTGCGCGCCAGGTCGCCGGGGGCCGTGAAGCTGAAGAACCGCCCTGTCTTGGCCTTGTGGAGCAGTGCCCGGGAGGCAAGATCGAGGAGGTCGGACCTGGCGGTTTCGTATGTGACGCCGTGGGTCTTCCGGTGGCCCGCGATGGTATAACGTACCCCGGGGTGGCGCAGGGCATGCCCGAGGAGTGCCAGTTGTCGATGGTTGATGGATACGGACGAACGCAGGGCCTGCTCGATGGCGCGGATCTCCAGCGCCTTCTTGTCCAGGTACGCGTACAGGAGGTCGATGGCGCGTCGGATGACCTGAAGTTGCGCGAGAATGAAATAGGTCAGGTCATTTTCGTCGGTCTCGGTGTAGAGGAAGGACCGTGCGTACCGGGCGGGGGCCTTCCGAATAATCCCGGAAATGGACAGAAACTCGAACATCCAGCAATTTTGCGAGAGCGCCGACCAGTAGAACAACGCCCTCGCCGTCCTGCCGTTCCCGTCAACGAACGGATGGTCATGGGCAAGCCAGAAGTGCAGGATGATGGCCTTGAGTATCGGATGCAGGAAAGCACCGGATTGTGACGAGTTCGCGAAATCGCACATGGCCGCCATGCGGCGGCGGATCTCCGTCGCGGGCGGCGGCCAATGCAGCAGGGTTCCGTCAGCGTCATGGTACACGGCGATGCCGTCTCCCGGCCTTCGCAGATAGTTCGGTGCGGATGTGGTGTCCAGCGTGCCTTCGACCAGCGTCCCGTGAATATGGAATATGACGTCCGGGGTCAGGGGTTCGCCCTTGAGATCCTTGATGCGCTGGATGGCCTGGTAATTGTTGAGGATCATCCGCTCGCTTCGGTCCACCGGAGTGCGCCCGGAGCGAATCATCCGCTTCGCGGCCTCGCGCGTCGTGGAGGCCCCTTCAAGTTGGCTCGAAGTGATGGCCTCTTCGATCAGGGAACTCTCGATGTATCGCTCCCTGGTTCCTGGATTGACGATGGGGTCGCTGGTGGTGATCCTGCCGCTCGCGTCGCGGTCGATCTCGTGGAGGAGTTCCAGCACCGGATCCGCGAGGGTGTAGGCGAACGGCCTTCCGTGTCTGTCCTGCAGCGGAAGGGTTCGCCGTGTCTGGTGCCGCGCGAATTTGACCGCCGCCCACCATTCCTCGGTGGAGAGTCCTTCGGGAGGCGGGCGGCGACTCAGGTCCTCCCAGTGCCAATAGCGCCCTCCGGGCGTTGCGCCGATCCTCCCGCTCAAGAGGACCTCGGCCAGCCGCTTCGCCCGGATCGGCTCGTCGAGGTTCGACAGAATGTCTGCGCAGGTTGGTGCGGTTGGTGGTATCTTCATCGCTGGCGGCTACAACATCGCTGGCGGCCAAAAAACCAATCGAGTTCAAATTAGTTTTTTGCCCTTGTCCCTGTCAAGACAGGGTTCCGGGAAGGGGCATGAGGACCCGCGGGCGTCTGGAGGGCCGCCACGGCCATCGGGTGACGGGGTTCCGGGCGGCAGCCGTTCTTGTATTCCGGGATCGCCTCATGTAAGAGTAGCCCCTTGAAATTTCCCTCGTAAATTTCCGTGCAAGTTTCCGTGCAAGTTGCCGTGCAAATTTCCGTGTAACTTTCCCTCGTAAATTTTCCGTGATTCGGAGGAGCATATGGCCAAACCCGCGCAAGAGATCGAGACCACGATGGACAACATCCCCTTCTATTACAAATGGCAGAAGGGTGAAGGGATTCCTGTCGTCGACACGTTCTTCATCAAGGATCTGAAGGAGGTGCCGCTCAAGTGGTGGGACCGCATGGGCGGTGACGGCACCCTGTTCAACATGGAGGGAGCGGGCGATGCCACCGGCGCCTATCTCGTCGAGATCGCGCCGGGGAAGAGCCTCAACCCCATGCGCCACATTTACGAAGAGTTGATACTGGTGGTGCAGGGCCGCGGCGCCACCACCATCTGGAACGACAAGGGGGCCAAACAGACCTTCGAGTGGCAGGAAGGGAGCCTCATTTCGGTCCCGTTGAACGTGCATCACCAGCACTTCAACGGTCAGGGCGACAAGCCGGTGCGGCTGTTCTCGGTCAACAACATGCCCATTGTCTTCAGCCTGTTCCACAACGACGACTTCATCTTCAACACGCCCTACGACTTCCTGGACCGCTTCGACGGGCGGCCGGACTATTTCTCAAGCAAGGGCACGCAGCATCCCGGCCGCATCTGGGAGACCAACTTCATCGCCGACACGCGCAACTTCAACCTCCAGGAGTGGAAGGAGCGCGGCGCGGGCGGCAAGAACGTTTTCCTGGAGATGTGCGACGGCGTCATGGCGGCGCACATCTCCGAGTTCCCGGTGGGGACCTACAAGAAGGCCCACCGCCACGGGCCGGGTTTCAACGTGATCATCATCAAGGGACAGGGTTTCTCGCTGTTCTGGTGGGAAGGCGAAGAGCCCAAGCGCTACGACTGGCAGGATGGCAGCGTGTTCGTGCCGCCGGAGATGATGTTTCACCAGCACTTCAACCTCGGCCCCACCGGCGCCCGCTACCTGCCGCTGCGTTTCGGCGGCATCAAGCACAGCATGGGCGAGGGTTACGGAGACATCTCCAAGGTAGACAAGGACGTCAAGTCCGGCGGCAACCAGATCGAGTACTACGACCAGCCGGCGTACATCCGCGAAATGTTCGAGGCGGACATGGCCAAGGCCGGGGCCGGGTCGCGGATGGACCCCGGCGTGTACGTGAGGCCCGCGGTATAGTGACCCGGGAGAGCCACGGTTTGCACGGAAAACGGCGAGGCATCCGCCAAGCACGGAGCGAGGAGCGGTAACGCGGGCCGTGTTCGAATGACGGACAACGCCGTCCGGACAGCAGAGATAGCCGGTTGACCGCAGCGGGGCTCCCGCCCCGGGCGGCCAGGGGAGCACCGAACACCCCCGAGTTCGCTGGATTTGACTCAGTAAAATCAAAAGGTTGCGAGCAGTGCCCTGTCGTGCCGCCGCTTGGTTCAGGCCTTCCGTGGAGAACGGGCGGGCCGTGCGGCAGAGGGAGGAGGCCCCGCGCTTCCTCCCTCTTTTTGTCCGGGCAAGGGAGGTGTGCCCGACCGGAAGCCCCCGGCCACAGCCTGCCGGTCCTGTTCAACACCATGACACCATGATGGTTCCAGTCATCCTGACGATACTGTCCTATCTCCTGGGATCGATTCCCGCCGGCTTCCTGGTGGGGTCGTCCTCGGGCGTGGACGTTCGCAGCGCCGGCAGCGGCAATATCGGCGCCACCAACGTGGCGCGGACGCTGGGCCTGGCGAAGGGGCTCGTCACGTTGTTCGCCGATGTCGCCAAGGGCTTCCTGCCGGTCCTGGCGGCCCACCTGCTGGACCTCGAGCCGGCCGCGGCCGCGGCGGCCGGTCTGGCCGCCTTCGCCGGCCATCTCTTCCCCGTGTTCCTGGGATTCAAGGGCGGCAAGGGCGTGGCCACCGCCGCCGGCGTCTATCTCGCCGCCATGCCCCTGGGCCTGCTGGTCGTGCTGGGTTTTTTCGTCCTGGTGATCCTGGCCAGCCGGCGGGTCTCCGCCGCCTCCATGGCCGCCGGCATCCTCGCCCCCGGGGTGGCCTGGGCGCTGTCCTATCCCGCGGAAATCGGCTGGATGAGTCTCGCCATCGGGATTCTCGTGGTAATCCGCCACCGAGACAACATTCGCCGGCTGAGGACCGGGGAGGAGCCCCGATTCGATCTGCGCCGCTCGGGCTCCGGGGAATAGCAGGACCGGCGGTCCGGCGGATCTGCCTGGGTCGCCCTTGCCCCTCGCCGGACGCGAGCCTGCCCCCTGCCCCCGTTCCGTGGACAGGTGCACGCTTTCCGCTCATCTCCGGGGTTCGACTCCGGCGAAGAAGTGATTCACCGGGCTGTGTCCCGCTCCGATGGAGCGGGCTTGGCGGATGGCCTGGGTGACGAATTCCTTTGCGTCGGCGACCGCGGCTTCCACAGGCCTGTTCCGGGCGAGGCTGCATGCCAGGGCGGCGGCGTAGGTGCAGCCGGTGCCGTGGGTGTTCTTCGTCCGTATCCGTGGGGCGGAGTACTCGTGAAAGACGGCGCCGTCGTGGAAGAGATCGGTGGCGGCTCCTCTTCGATGACCCCCCTTCACCACGACGCTTGCGGCCCCTAGACCCACGATGTGTCGGGCCATCTCCCGGATGGCGCGTGAACCGGTGCCTTCGATGCCCGTCAGCGCCTGTGCCTCGGGGAGGTTCGGCGTGACTACGGTGGCCAGCGGGAACAGGTGGATCCGAAGCGTTCGGATGGCGTCCGGGTGCAGCAGCGCGTGGCCTCCCTTGGCCACCATGACCGGGTCGACCACCAGGCGCTGGACGCCGTGCTGCCGGACCCTGTCGGCGACCGTGCGGATGGTGCGGGCGTTGGCGAGCATGCCGGTCTTGACCGCGTCGGCGCCGATGTCGTCGAGGACGGCATCGATCTGGGCGGCGACGACGGTCGCGGGGGTTTCGAGGACCCGCGTGACGCCGGTCGTGTTCTGCGCGGTGATGGCCGTGACGGCCGACGTGCCGTAGACTCCCAGCGCCGCAAACGTCTTCAGGTCGGCTTGCAGCCCCGCGCCGGCGCCCGAATCCGAACCCGCGATGGTGAGTACTCGGTAGATCGTCACGGCAGTGCCGCCTGGTCCCGCGCGCCTGGCCACGCCCTTGTCCCCTTCAGTGTCCCCCGTCCTGGTCTTGCACCACGTCGAATGGATGTCGCTCCGCCCCGGCTCCCGGTCACCGTGTCGCCGCGCGGCGCCCGACCGTGACCGCCCGGCGTCCGGTCGCTTTGCAGCCATCGGCGTCAGCCCCGGTGGGCCGACCGCTACGCTACACCCCAACCATGCGGTGTGCAATGATGATGTCGGACGTGCGTGCGCCGTTGCGGGACGGGTCGCCGCTGCGGGAGCGTGCGGTCACTGCCCGGTGGCGCGGAATTCTGTTGACATCCCCGCCGTTTCCTGTTGGCATACGATGCTGCGGTGATGCCATGTCGAAGGTGCTTTCAAGAGATCGACTGCAAGGGTTCTTCCTCGACATGACGCAGCGCTGTTTCGACGAATTGGGGATCCGCGATGCCGCGGTGACGGACTATGTGGCGGACGTGCTGGCGGAGTTTGCCCGCAGCGACCGGCTGTATCGCATGCGGTCCCGCAGGAACCAGAGGCTCGACAGCGTGGTCGAGATGCTGGTGGCGGACGACGCGACGGTTTCGCGTGAGAACCCACTCATGCAGGAACGGCGAATGCGGAAGCATCTCGGAGACTATACCTTGTTCATGAGCGGAATCTTCCGTTCCTACGTCGAGCGGGGCGGTTTCCTGGACTACTACCTGCGGGAGGGAAGCCGGTCCTACTGGAAGGTTTCCGAAGTGGACCTGGCCCTCTACCGGACCGGTTTCCTGCTTTTCCAGGAGCTCTCGGAGAAGTTCGAATACCTGTCCGGCGCCCTCGACTACATGCACAAAGCCTACTTTGCGGCCTCGCCCAAAAGGGATGATCCATTCTCCGGTTTCCTGAAGCAGATCGAAGGTTGGATGAAGGTGAACGTAACCGACAACTGACGGTGCCGGAGTCTCCGCCTGACAGTCGCAGAGGCCTCCTCATCGCCGGCGGTCTCATCCTGTTCGCCGCGCTCTTCGTCCTCGGTTACATGGCCGCGTTTCTCCTGACCCCCTATCACGGCCATTCATCGGTTGCGGATATCGAGATCCGGCGCGGCGCCGCGTTCTCGGCGGTGGCCCGAGAGCTTGCCGACAAGGGGGTGGTCTCCCAGCCGCGACTGTTGGGGTTGTGGGCCTGGCTTCAGGGGCTCGATACCCGAGTGCAGCGCGGCCTCTATCGTTTCGAGGGCGCGGTGTCGCCGCGGTCGCTGCTGAACAGCCTCGTCCGTGGTCGGACCGTTGTCAGGAAGGTCACGATTCCCGAGGGTTTCACGGTCCGGCAGGTCCGCGGCCGCCTGGAGCAGCAAGGACTGGCGACCCCGGCTGGGTTCGCCGCGGCGGTGCGGGAAACCGCGGTCTTCGCATCCCTGGGGGTCGAGAGCCTGGAGGGCTACCTGTTCCCCACCACCTATCTTTTCCGCGCCTCGGCTACCGAAGAAGAGATCGTCAAGACCATGTTCGCCGAGTTCGAGGAGACTTTCACCGCCGCAATGGAGAGCCGCGCCCGGCAACTGGGCATGACGCGGCACGAGTTGGTGACGTTGGCGTCGATCATCGAGAAGGAAAGCGGCTCCACCGACGAGATGCCGGTGATTTCCGCGGTCTTCCACAACCGCCTGAAGCGGGGGATGCGGCTTCAGAGCGATCCGACGGTCATCTACGGTCTGGAGAACTTCAACGGCGACCTGACGCGCGCGGACCTGCGCCGGCCCAGCCCCTACAACACCTACGAGGTCCACGGCCTGCCCCCGGGACCCATTGCCAACCCTGGCTTGGCAGCCATGAAGGCCGCGCTCCATCCGGCGGAAGTCGATTACCTCTACTTCGTGTCCCGGAATGACGGCAGCCACCACTTTTCCGGAAGTCTCCGGGATCACAACATGGCGGTCCGGAAGTATCAGAAGACGCGCCGGCGGGCGGCGCGCACGGCGCCGTAGGGAACACCCGGGACAGGGAACTGGGGACAGGCACCATCCTTGGCTTCGCCGGCGCTTCAGATCGACCGTCTTACCGTTCGCCTTGGCGGGCGGACCGTCGTCGACGGGCTCTCCCTGGCCCTCGGGCACGGCGAAAGGGTTGTCATCACGGGCGACTCCGGCTCCGGCAAATCCACCCTGCTGCGCTGCGTCCTTGGCTTCGTGCCCGGGTTCGAAGGACAGATCCGGGTGGACGGCGAGCGGGTTGACGCCGCCTCCATCTGGAAGCTCCGCACGCGCATGGCTTACGTGGCTCAGGAGCCGCAGCTCGGAACCGAACGGGTCCGGGTCGTCCTGGAGCGGCCCTTCGGCTACCGGGCCAACAAGGCGTTGCGGTCCAACCTGTCGCGCATCCCCGACCTGTTCGAACGCCTGTTGCTCTCCACGGACCTGCTCGACAAGGAGATGGCCACGCTTTCGGGCGGCGAGAAGCAGCGGGTCGCCATTGCCTCTGCGCTCTTGCTGGGGCGTGGCATCCTGCTGCTGGACGAGCCGACCTCGGCGCTGGACAAGTCGGCCCGGGCGGCGGTGGCCGATCTCCTGTCCGCACCGTCGGGGCCGGCCGTGCTGGCGGCGGCCCACGACGTGGCCGATCTGCCCGTGTCCGCCCGGGTGCTGGCACTGCCGGGGGGAAGCCTCGGATGAACATCGCGGACATCGATTTCGTCCGGCTCGCCGCCGGCTACGCCCTGCTGCTGGCTCCCCTCGCCTTTCTCCTGTGGTACCGGGTGCCGCTGTTCAGGGACAGCCTGATCGCCATTCTCAGGATGACCGTCCAACTGCTGTTCGTGGGGTTCTACCTGCAGATCGTCTTCGCCTGGAACAACGCCTGGCTCAACGCCGCCTGGCTGCTGGCGATGATCGCCGTGGCGGATGCGTCGATCATACGCGGTTGCGGCCTCCGGTTCGGCCGGTTCGTGCTGCCGGTCTTTCTCGCCCTGCTGGCGGGCACGCTGGTGCCGCTGCTGTTCTTCATGGGTGCGGTTCTCCGCCAGCCCCGTTGGCTGGAGGCACAGTACGTGATTCCCATCTGCGGCCTGATCCTCGGCAACTGCCTGCGGGCGGACATCGTGGGAGTCAGCCGTTTCTACCGTTCCGTCCGGGACGGCGAACCCCTTTTTCTGCATCATCTGGCCCAGGGCGCGCGGTTGGGAGAGGCGGTGACACCGTTTCTGCGCGAGGCCAGCCAGGCTGCGCTGGCGCCAACGGTCGCGTCCATGGCCACCATCGGGCTCGTCTCGCTGCCGGGAATGATGACGGGAGCCATCCTGGCCGGCGCCGATCCCATGACCGCCATCAAGTACCAGATCGCCGTCATGATCGCGATCTTCTCCGGCACGGCCATCACCGTGCCGCTGGTCATATGGCTCACCATGAAGGGCAGCTTCAACGGCGGCGGCGTGCTGGACCGCGGCA
Source organism: uncultured Binatia bacterium (SeqCode) (assembly GCA_964291295.2). GTDB lineage: Bacteria > Desulfobacterota > Binatia > UBA9968 > JAJDTQ01 > JAJDTQ01. Next base: position 1,030,779 of record OZ219754.1, read on the forward strand.
TCTTCGCACAAGGCCGCTGAGGGTGCCGCGGCGCGGTCACCACGGTCACCACGGTCAGTTTTGACAGTGCTCCCCGCCGGCGGACCCGCGGGCAGGGGGGACACGGACACGGACACGGACACGGACACGGACACGGACACGGACACGGATACGGACACGGACACGGATACGGACACGGACACGGATACGGACACGGACACGGATACGGACACGGACACGGATACGGATACGGACACGGACACGGACACGGACACGGACACGGACACGGAGGAGACACTCATGGATGCATCCGATATCGCGCGGGTCTACGGCCTGGCGGCCAGGGCGGGCTCCCTGGAGGGGTATCTCTACACCGGGTCGGGCATCGAGATGGAGTACCTGCCGGGCTGGCTCGGCAACATCGAGCGGGAGTTCGACGCGTTGCCGCCCGAGGCGCGGCGCGCCTGTGCCGAAGCCCATCATGAGGTGCTGCGCAAGGTGGCGGGCTACCTCCGGCGGTCGTGCGGCAACGGCGACCCCAACGCCCTCAAGGCGCAGATGATGGTGGATGTGGTCAAGGGTGTCATGGAGCCGCAACGCTGATAGTGTAGACTGACAGCGTGGACGTGGATGGACGTAGAGTCCGGGGGAGCGAACCGATGACCGTCGCGCGGCGGCGGGGCCGGACCCTTGAGCCGGTGGGTGCGGACGACCTTGAGGGGGTGCCCGGGGAGCTTGCGCGCAGCCCGGACACGTGCGCGTGGCGCGTGAGGGGCGATTTTTCCGTCGAGGAGGAGGTCCGCGACGGCGACGTGATCCTGGTGCAGTCGGCGCCCCCGGCGCGGGACGGCGACACGGTGGCGGTGCTGGTCGAGGGCGAGGCCATGGTCAGGCGGTTCTGCCGGCGGGACGGCAAAGTGATGCTGCGGGCCGCCGGCGAGGGGCTCGCCGCCGTGGTGGCGAAGGAAGAGGACGTGGATATCCGCGGCGTGGTGGTCGCGGTGGTCCGGAAGTACGAGTAGACGAGGAGAAACTGTCGATGAACCGCCTGGTCAACGAGACGAGCCCCTACCTGTTGCAGCACGCCGGCAACCCGGTGGACTGGTACCCTTGGGGCGAAGAGGCCTTTGCCAAGGCACGGTCCGAGGACAAGCCGATCCTCCTGAGCATCGGCTATTCCGCCTGCCACTGGTGCCACGTGATGGAGCACGAGTCGTTCCAGAACGAGGCCATCGCCGCATTGATGAACGAGAACTTCGTCAGCATCAAGGTGGACCGGGAGGAACGGCCCGACCTGGACGAGGTCTACATGAACGCCGTGCAGATGCTCACCAAGCGCGGCGGCTGGCCCATGACGGTGTTTCTGACGCCGGAGTGCAAGCCCTTTTTCGGCGGCACCTACTACCCGCCCGAGGACCGGCACGGCATGCCCGGCTTTCCGAGGGTGCTGCAGGCGGTGGTGGAGGCTTACCGCAACAAGCCCGAGGATGTGGCCCGGAGCGTGGATCGGATCGTGGCGGCGCTGGACCGCATGAGCGTACTCGGCGAGACGACCGACGAACTGAGCGTGGACATCGTCACCCGCGGGGCGGAGGGCCTGGCGCCAGCCTACGACACCGCCAACGGCGGCTTCGGCCGGGCGCCCAAGTTCCCCAACGCCGGCGTGTTCAATCTGTTCCTGCGCGCCCACCGGCTGTCGGGTAACCGACGCTATCTCGAAATGATCACCGAGACGCTCCGGAAGATGGCCGAGGGCGGCGTGTACGACCAGCTCGGCGGCGGCTTCCACCGCTATTCCGTGGACGACAAGTGGCTGGTGCCCCACTTCGAGAAGATGCTTTACGACAACGGCCAGCTCGCGCAGGTCTATGCCGAGGCGTACCGCATCACCGGGGACGGATTTTTCAGGCGCATCGCCGTGGAGACCGTGGAATACGTGCTGCGGGAAATGTGCCAGCCGGAAGGCGGATTCTACTCCGCCCAGGACGCGGACAGCGAGGGAGAGGAGGGCAGGTTCTTCGTATGGAGCCGTGAGGAGGTCGTCGAACTCCTAGGCAAAGAGCACGGCGACGTCTTCTGCCGGGTCTACGACGTCTCGGACCTCGGCAATTTCGAGGGCAGGAATATCCTGCACCCCATCCTGACCGTGGAGCAGGCCGCCCGGTACTTCAACAAGGACGCGCAAGAGGTCGAGACTGTCCTGGCCGAGTCCCGCGCACGGCTCTTTGCCGAGCGGGAGAAGCGGATCAAGCCCTTTCGCGACGAGAAAGTCATCGTCTCCTGGAACGGCCTGATGCTGTCGGGGGTGGCCGCGGCCTACGCCATCACCGGCGACGCGCGCATCCGGGAGGCAGCCGGCCGGACCGTGGACTTCGTCTTCAACCGCATGTTCGAGAACGGTCTGTTGCTGCACACCTGCAAGGATGGGCAGGCCAAGCTGCCGGGCTACCTGGACGACTATGCTTTCCTCATCGCCGGTCTGCTGGACCTGTTCGAGGCGACCTTCGACGCGGACCTGTTGGAACGGTCCCGGAGCCTCGCCCGGATCATGGTGGCGGAATTCCGGGACCAGGAGAACGGTGGGTTCTTCTACACGGGCAAGTCCCACGAGCAGCTCATCAGCCGCACCAAGCCCGGGTTCGACAGCTCCATCCCGTCGGGCAATTCGGTGGCGGTGCAGGTGCTCCTGCGGCTCCACCACTACACCGGAGAGCGCGACCTGCTCGAATACGCGGAGAAGACGCTGCGCCTCCACTTCGACGCCATGACCCGGGAGCCCTTCGGACTCGCCAACATGCTCGGGGCGCTGGACTTGCATCTCTCGAAGCCGGTGGAAATCGTCATGGTGGCGGGCAGGGACGACCCGGATGCGCGCGGAATCATGCAGCGGGTGCAGGACAGCTACCTGCCCAACAAGACGCTCCAATGGGTCGATCCGGACGCCAGGCTCGAGGAAGTCTCGCCGCTGTTGGCGGGGAAATCGCAGCTCGACGGCAAACCGACGGTCTTCGTATGCCGAAACTTCACCTGTGCCCCGCCGGTGACAAGCTGGGAAGCCCTGCGGCCACTGCTGGAGCCGTAGGGTCCGGGGGACTCGACACGGAACCGGGCCGTTGAGCGGGTGGGTGCCGCGATTCAGCAAAAGCTCCAGGATTCGGCAAAGCTCCAGTGATGGCGGTCAACAGGGACAAACCGGACCGGTGGAAACGGGATATCGTGCGGTCAGTGGACATGTACAATGACTGGCTCGTGCGATTTGCGCCAAAGGCATACCGGACAACGCGAGTGCGGACCACGAAGGACGTCGAGGCGACACTTGAATCGACCCGGAACCTGACGAATATGGGGGTGGAACTGCTGAGGACGAATCCCTCGGTGTTGCCGACATTGCGAATGTCAACCTGTCCGCCCCTGGCTGCGGACCGGCTGATCGGGCTCACGGGCGTCCCGGGGAATCTGGTCAAGGTAATGGAGAAGCACAACCGGCTTCCTTTGCGGATGGCCGGACGTGAGATCGACAAGGACCTTGAGAAGATCGCGAGGACCATCGAAAAGATGGCTGATCCGGATGTCTTTGTCTGGCTGAAGCGCGGGGATGATTCATCCGAACAGGAACTATATCGGGCTGCGACGATTGTGGCGGATCGACTGTGCGGTGTCGTTGCCAACCCGATCATCCGCAATGCACAGGAGAAGCGTCAACTGACCGCGATTGGCAACTGGTTGACGGCTCTCGGATACGAAAACCTGCCGCCGGGCGAAGGCACGAAATACGGCCAGATGCAGCCGGGGACGTATTCGTATCGGCTCAACGTCCCGGTAGAACAGGATGGGACCGCAAAGAGGGTCAATATTCCTGTGGATGCAGTGGTGATGCCCAAAGCGCCGAAGGCAGGCGAACTGCCGTTGCTGATTGAAGCAAAGTCGGCGGGAGATGTCACAAATGTCAACAAACGACGCAAGGAAGAAGCCGCGAAGATGAGCCTGCTGCGACGTACTTATGGTGACGCGGTACGTTACATCCTGTTCCTGTGCGGATACTTTGACAGTGGCTATCTCGGTTACGAGGCTGCGGAGGGTATCGATTGGGTGTGGGAGCACCGTGTCAACGATCTGGGCGAGTTCGGGTTGTAGATGATGGAGAAAGCCGTTGCAGAATTGGAGGCGCGGCGACTGGCCCTGCAGGATCTGCTTGACGGGCAACGGGACTCCTCTGTTCGAAACCGAATGGGGCAATTTGCGACACCGACCGGGCTGGCCGTCGATATTCTGCGCTATGCGAGAAAGCACTTTCAAAGGGGCGAGAAAGTGTGGTTCATGGATCCGGCCATGGGAACGGGATCGTTCTATTCGGCTTTGCTGGCTGTTTTTCCGCGAACTCACATCGGTACGGCCGTGGGATACGAGATCGACCCGCATTATGGAAGGCCGACAGAGAGACTGTGGGGCAAGACGGGACTGGACATGCACCTTGAGGATTTCACGCGGGCGGAGGCCCCGGTTCCCGCTGAAAGGTTCAATCTGCTGATCTGCAATCCGCCCTATGTGCGGCATCACCACATTGCCAATGACGAGAAGCAAAGATTGAAGACGCGCACGCGGAGCGCCTGCGGGGTGTCGATCAGCGGGCTGGCCGGCCTCTATTGCCACTTTTTGGGTATCAGTCATGCGTGGATGGCCGACAATGGGCTGGCAGGGTGGTTGATTCCGAGCGAGTTCATGGATGTGAACTACGGTGTCTCTGTGAAGCATTATCTGCTCGACAAGGTAACGCTTTTGCATATTCATCGCTTCGATCCGAAGGATGTGCAGTTCGGCGACGCGCTTGTGTCGTCGGCCGTTGTGTGGTTTCGAAACAAGCCCCCTCCTTTGGGTGGAAACGTAAGATTCACTTATGGCGGAACACTGGAACGACCGTCGCTGGAGCGGTTCGTTTCGGTGGAGGCTTTGCGTCACGATACAAAGTGGACGCGCTATCCGGCAAAAAAATCTCATGAAGCGGCAGACGGACCGGTCCTGGGCGATTTCTTCAGGATCAAGCGGGGCCTTGCTACCGGCAACAACAGATACTTTATCCTGTCGGAACGGGAAATCGAGTGCCGTGGATTGCCCATTGAGGCATTCAAGCCAATTCTGCCGAGTCCACGATACGTTCCGGACGACGAGATCATGTGTGATCGTGGTGGCAATCCGGTTCTGGAACGGCGATTGTTTCTGCTCGACCCGCCTTGGGCGGCAGACGAGATCAGGGAGCAATATCCGAGTCTGTGGGCCTATCTGGAACAGGGCAAGGCGGAGGGCATCGCGGATCGCTATGTCTGCCGCCATCGGGCGACCTGGTACACACAGGAATGCCGCCCGCCCGCACCGTTTGTCTGTACGTATCTCGGGAGGAGCGACAAGAAGAGTGGCAGCCCCTTTCGCTTTATTCTGAACAATTCCAAGGCAACGGCGGCAAACGTGTATTTGATGCTGTACCCAAGGGAACCATTCGAACGCGCCCTGCGGGGCAGGCCCGAGCTTAAACGGCGAGTGTGGGAGTACCTTAACCGGATTTGCCCCAAGGCCATGCTTGGTGAAGGCCGGGTCTACGGGGGCGGGTTGCACAAACTGGAACCGAAGGAACTTGGCAACGTCCCGGCGGAAGCATTGGCCGGGCTGTTTCCCACACGGGTGCGGCAACGACCGGAGAGGCAGGGCGAGTTGTTCGAAGGATCGATCGCATAGGCCGTGATGGGCGATTCCAGATGGGCGATTCCACCTTGTGCAGCGAGGGCTTTGTGTGACCCTCTGTCGCCTGACAGACGACTTCGTGTTTGGCGTCGTATGCAACGGAAGGCATCGCAGGGTTGCCGGGGCTGTCATCGACAGGTGGACGTATTCACATGAACAAAGCTTGATGCATGCCAATACCAGGGTCCCGTGAAGAACTCCTTGATGCCATCGAGACCAACTTTGAGCGTCTTGACAAGGAGCTGCGGACAGTGCCTGCGGCAAGAAGCAACGAAGCGACCCTTGAGGGACATGCCAAGGGTACGGTCATGAGTGTCCACGATCTGGCGAGCTATCTCCTGGGTTGGAACAGGCTGGTGCTGAAGTGGATTGAAAAGGATGCGGGGGGCGAGCCGGTGGATTTTCCTGAAACCGGTTTCAGATGGAACCAGTTCGGCGAGCTTGCGCAAAAGTTCTACGATGATTTCGACGCCGTTCCCTTTGATCGGCTTCTGGATGATCTCGAAGTCACAAAACGGGACATCGTCACGTTCATCTCCGGTCAGACCAACCAATGGCTGTACGGTGAACCATGGTACAGGGAATACACCATGGGCCGAATGATCCAACTCAATACCTCCTCGCCGTACGCGAACGCCCGCAAGCGGCTGCGGCAATGGAAACGGCAGCACGACATCGTGTGATGGAGGCCGCAGGCGACGGACTGGGATCGACAGGCCGCACCACATGACGATTCAGCCCGGCGGCAGCTCCTTGGTGTGAGCGAGACAGGCGGTTGGCTCGGTCGGAAGTTGTCCGGGGGGCTGCTGCAGACCGGATTCCAGAGTCAGGTGCCCCAGGACGGGCAGAAACCGCTCCTGCATCCAACTGCGCATCTGCTCCCAATCGGACCGCTGCACGGGGTGAAAGCCGTGGGCGAGGATCGAGTTGTTGCGTCTGAAAAGGAGGTCGCGGAGTTTTTCGCCGTGACCGGTGATCAGTTCCCGTGCCGGTCCTTGGAGTTTCCCTCCCACGACCTGCCATGCAAACCACAGGCCGAGCTTGATCTTGCCGTCATGGTCCGGGGACGGGGCGACGCTCGCGGGCAACAGCTCACGGGGAAAGTTGGCGGTGTCGGCATCAGGTCCGAGTCTGGTGAGAAGCTGCCACTGAGCGGTCCATTCGAGCAAGCGATACACGCGGGCGGTCGCGTCATCGAAACGGCCTTGGCTGGCGCGCCGCTCGGCATTCCGCCAGAGGTCCCACAGGCGGGCCGCTTCACGCCGCTTGTCGCTTTCTTGTGTCAGGTATCTCAAGGCCGGCAACATCGTCGGCCAGCAGGGCTTAATCCGACTGCCGTAGTCCTTGAGTAAATCGAATGCGCCGGCATGGTCGAAGTCGTCCCAGCGAGCCAGCCCTCGGCTGAGCGCACGGGCGAGTCCGAGGCGCTCCCTTCCGGGGGTGTCTGCGGTAATCTGGATAGAGTCCAGCCCTTCCTTCCGCGGCTTCGTGGTATGCGCACCGGCGCCAAGCGGCGAGATAGGGCCTCATCGCACGCTCCAGGCGCAGGCGAGCCACGCTCGCGGTCATTACCTGCTCTGTTCCGCTCCGCACCCGGACGAGGTCGGCGCGTGCGCCGGCCACCAGCTGGAGTTCCATGTCGTCCCGCTCCAGGGCTGTGCAGACGAGCGCCGCCGTCATCGTCTTCGTGCCGCCGGAATAGTCGGCGACCAGCTGCGCGCCGGGGAACCGCTGGGCCAATTCGTCGGCTGCGCGGCGCATGGCGTCGTACGCTCCGTCGAGATTGTCGGCCGGGACGATGTGGTGCTCGAAACCGTGGTCGTCGAGACCCGCTTGGGTCGGGATATTCGGCAAGGTGGGGTTCTCGTCGTTGTAGCCGGCCTTGATGACCTTGCCTGTGCCGGTTATCTGTGTGATGGATCCGGACTTCCCGGTCTCCGGGTCCCGGTTCGTGCAAAAGAAACAGACATGGCGAGGTGCGGCAGTTTTGATCGCCCTGAGGATCGGCTGATGCGAGCCGCCTACGGTGCAAAGTAGAACAGGCTTGTCTGTCGTCATCTACGACTCCTCGTTTGATGCACGTTGAATCATGCGCTCGATCGCGGTCGCGAGTTCGGGCAAGTCACGTTCAACGACGTTCCAGACGACCTCGGCATCGATCTCCCGATAAGTGTGGGTCAAAACGTTGTGAAATCCCGCTGGCTCGTCCCACGGAATATCCGGTTCGGTGGCCTTGAGCGGTGCCCCGAGTCGTTGTATGGACTCCGCAAGGGTCTGGAGGTTGCGCACTACGGCATCCTGTACCAAGTGCGAACGTTCGAACGTTTCCCACCGATTGTCGGTGTATTCCCGAATACGCTGGACGTACAGCCGGATATGATCCAGCAATATGAGGTCCGACTCGCGATGGGCCTTCACAACGGCTCCGCTTCCCGCAGGATGCGTTCGCGGAGTGCCGGATGCAGAGCGCGTTCTGTCACGACGTCCACTTGGCGCTGCAGGAGTTTCCGAACATCCATCAGGAGTCCGCCCAGCGCCAGCCCTGTCCTGTCCGGCGGCAGCATCACCAACAGGTCCACATCGCTCGTCTCGTCCGCATCACCCCGGGCCATGGAGCCGAACACGCGAACGTTGCGAACGCCGCGTCGCTCAGCCAGTGCGAGAATTTCGGCGCGATGGGCTTCAATGAGCGGGTGCATTCTCAGACCGACTCTTTCATCGTGAGTTGCATGACCCACTTCGCTTGCTCGCCTGCGGCGTCATCGTTGCGGCCATGATCCGTCTCGGCATGCGGCACCTTTTTCATGAACGAAGGTGCCATTCACGTCGTTTCCCGCGGATCAGGAGACCCGCCAGTTGCGTTCCCATTTCTTTTCGCCCTCGGGAGAGCCCATCATCCGAAAGATCCGTTTGACCAGATCGGCAGTCTGCAACTGCGGGGCTTCGGGCCTGCCTTCATGCCCCCCGGTTTCACGGAGTTTCATCCCTTGCTGCCGACCAGGAGTCGTAGATGGCCTTGGCTTCGCGCGCTGATCGGCCTAGTGGAATGTCTTCCGACCATCCTTTCTCCTGCCAGCGCCACTGAATGTCGGAGAAGGCCGCACCCTTGAGTTCGGGGTCTTCGATCGTCTCCCATTCTTTTGCCAGCGCCCTGCCGCGCAGGATGTCATCCTCCGGGGCGTTGTGTGCGTCCTTCAGTCTGGCAATGGTCGTATCCACCCATACACAGCGCTGTACGGGCGGGGAAACGGGTTGCGCCGAGAAACGCCCGTAGCCGGCTCGGGTTCTGGCTCCGCCGCCGCGTGTGCTCAGGGCGGAGATCAGTATCTCTTCCGTCAGTGCGAGCCAGTCGGCCGATCCCTCCATCACGAACCGAAATGCGCCGTGCGCCGCGATCTGGGCATTCGGAACCGGGCTGTCGCAGTCGGTAGCCGGTTTGGCACCATCCTGACTGTAGTAGTCGGGATGGTGTGTGGTGACGACCTCCGGCACCAGAGGGAAATCCGCCGAATCGGGGACCCACCAGGCATCATGGAAAGCAACCAGCCCTGACAGCCCGGACGGCCGCTTCTCGGTGGCGGGAGCGCCGAACAGTTCGCCGCAGACCGCCGGACCTTTGTCCGTGTCGAATCGTTCGCGCGCATGCGCATGAACGACGCCCTTGACGCTTGAGCCGGGGATATACGGCATCCCGTGGCTGTGGCTGATGACGCAGCCGGTCTCAAGCATGCCGCCGCCCGTGAGTCCGATGAACAAGCGGGTTTCGATTGCCAGATGCACGGAGCGAAAACGCGCCGGATCCGTGGTCGCTCGCCTCCAGCGTGCGTAGGCCCGCCGATAAAAGTCACCCGCGATGCTCCGGCATACCTGGGCAACGTGTCTCGACTTGCTGTCGGCGTCTCCCCCGGACTCGACAAGACCTCGTTGGAGCAGCAGCCCCGGATGGGGCTCGCCGACGAGGGAGTCTTTCTCAAGAGAGTCTTTCGCGATCTTGTCGTAAAGGGGACGCAAAGCGTCGCGCATCAGCGGCACCGTCATGATGCCTCCTCCCCGCTGTCGTCTCCGGTCGCGTTTACGCGGAGCACGCCCTGCACGTAGCGCTTCAGCCAGCCGCTCGCTTCCAGGGAACGGCGGGTAAGATGCAGGGTCCGGCGGAGGTCGCTTTCGACGATCATCTCGTGAAGACCTTGACCATCGCCGGCGGTCGTGGCCCCAGTGGCCCGCAATACCGCGTTCAGATCGTCGAGCAGGGCGCGATGGGCGCCCGTCCCCTTCGCGAGCAGAAAGCCGGTGGCGTGCGCCAGGCCATTCTCAAGGATCATGCCTGGCAGTCCGTGCGCCAGAGCTCCATATTGCTTCTTTTCCAGGCAATCGCGGCGTGCGGCGATGCACTCGTAAGCCTTTCGGGCGATGGCATGGGTGCGGAGCCGGATCATGCCGAAGCCTCCGCGGTGAGGAAGCGAACCAGCCCACGGCCGACGCCGGTCTTGCCGCCGAGCTGCAGCAGCGTACCGGAGCCCGGCATTGAAAGCGCGAGCTCATCCGTCGAGCGCATATCGTCACCGTTCCCGGATGCGGAAAGCGCGAACAGTCCCCAGAGGACAGTTTCGGCGGGGAGATTCTCTTCATACCAGAGCGCACCCTTGTGGACGGTGCCGGTTTCGGGGTCAAGGGCAATACGGGATCGTATCTCGGTGGCGGTCTCGGCAAGAAAGCTCATGATCTCATCGGGGAGCAGCGCAACGCGGCAAGCCACGTCGTTCCGGTCTTCCACATCGTCAGTGTCGGGATACAGGGCCTTCACGATGAGCGTTGCCCATTCTTGCAGGAGTGCTCCGTCGTCGCGGGTCCGCAGGTCGAGATCCTCGAGCACGAGCTTCCCGTCGGCACGGTTGACGGACTCTGCCGGCACCAGCGCCTCATCCGCGGATGGCTCGGGCGGTATTTGGGGTGCAGAGATGCCCGCGTGTTTCAGGTCGCGCGCGTAACGACGCAGGATGAATGGCGCGGTCACGTAGCTCACGATGCCGGCCAGGCAGCGCACCGGCAGAAGCAAGAGGTGTGCGTCCCCGATAGCCAGAGATCCGGCGAAGGTGTCCTGATCACCGCTGATGGACTCGGGGCCGAACAAGGTTCGGGCGGCGGCCGCGTCGCTGTCGGTCACCTGCTGGCGCAGGACGCCGCGCAGCGACGAGCCGGGTACGATGGGAAGCTTGGTCGCCCGGGCTCGGGCGATGGGCAGATCCACCACGCCGGCAGACTGCCCGGTTCCGCAATGCAGCGCGGAGAGGGCGTGAAGATGAAAGAGCTTCGGGTGCATGGTGCCGTCCTTCCGAAAGTCGGGCCGTGCAATGCGTCAGGACGGCGACGTCCATGCGCTTGGCAGGATGAGTCCGAAGCCGTCGCGCCGGTCCTGTTCAAGGTCGCTGATGCTGGCCAGCCAGAGCGCATCAAGCAGGCCGGGATCGTTTGGATCGATTTCGTCCAGGATGCGAAACCAGTACGTGGTGCCGGCCCCGGCAAGCTTGCGGGTGGCGCGAGGGCGGCGCCTTGCAAGGTCCCAGCCCGAATGCGGCTGCCAGCGGTCTACCGCGGCCGCCCGCAGTTGCAGCCGCAGCCGGGGCGCGGCGGGCGGGCTTCCGGTCAGAGTCTCGCTGTCGAGCCAGTCCGGGCGGTATCCGGCCGAAAAGATCCCCGGCGTCAGCAGCGTCAGACAGAGACCGCCGGCGGTGGCGATCTCCTTCAGCCAGCCCGGAGGCGGTGCGGGCCAGAGCCGTTCGGCCTCCGGCTGCAATGCGGCCAGACGGCGCTTGCCGCCGAGGTGCACCAGCGTTTCGCCCAGTGCCTCGCCGCAGCGTACCAGGAGCCTCAGCCCGCCTGCAGACGGCCCGGCAGCCTGATCCGGCGCATCAAGGTCCAGGCCCTCGGTCTGGAACAGCCCTCCCGTGTGCGCGGCATCCTTGTCCGGTTTGACGGTGACGTGAGTCCGACGATCACCCGGCGGCGGCACCCAGCCGTGTTGGTACGGCATCTCTTCTCCCCGGCGGAATGCCAGAAGGTCGCACCATTCCCACCAGGTCGGGCCGGGCACGGGCTTGCTGGCAACGGGTTCGGTCAATCGCACCGGCAGCAGGCCGCCAGGCAGATCGGCACCGGCTCCGGGGTCGAACGGACGCGGCTCGGTCCGCGTGCAACGCTTCTTGTCGCCAGCACCGAAGTAGAGAGCGTCGGCGGGCTTCGGTGCCAGCACCTGGTTGGAACGAGTCAGGAGCAACGGCCCCGCCACCGTCAGTTCCGCGAGTTCCGGTCCGAAGGGCCTGCCCGTTGATCGCGCCCAGGCGGTCCGCAAACATCCGGCCGTGGTCGACGGAGGCGGGAAGCGCGCCGGGTCGGCATCGAAACGGCCCTCCATGGGGCGAGCGGAGCGCACGATGATGGGCGCAAGCGGATCCAGGCTCACGACCGTGCTGGAGACGCATGGTTCATCGGGACGGACGGGTGCCGCGCCGCGCTCCTCGGCCTGTGGTGTCTGGCTGGCGTTCGCTTGTTGCGGCGCGCGCCCTGCCTGGGCCTGCTCGCGGTGTTTCGATCGCGAACGCTTTCTCTTTCTTCCCCGGGGGCTCATGTACGTTCTCCCGTCTCCCCGGCCGAGCGCGCCGAAAGCCAGCGCGCGATGATCAACGTATCCGCCAGTTCGTTCAGCGGCTGAACCGCGGTCCGTTTCTGGATGAGGCACCGCAGATCGGCGGGAATGCGCTTGCTGCCGCCCTCGCCGCGCGCCCGGTCGAGCAGGCGGTCCACCTCCGCGGCCCGCATGCCCCGGACAGTTTCGTCTTCGCGCAGCTCGGCAAGGCGCAGGCCAATGGCGCGCAGGTCATAGGCAACGCGGGACGGCAGCAGGCCGTCTCGAAAGGCGTCGGTCAGCCGGTTGAGTGCCTCGAACGCCGCGTCATCAATCCACTGTGCTCGCCACTGGATCTCCGCCCCGGACCGGATGCCGAGCACTATGGCGAGTGCATTGCGCGGAGTGCACGTGGAGTCTCCCTTCGCCGCATTCTCGGCCCGTTCGGCGCGTGCCCGGAGCGCCCCCAAGGGCTCCATTACATGACCGATGCCGAGGCCCACCGACAGGCTGGGCCGCTCGTCGCGTCCAATTTCCAGATCGGCGGCGATTCCCGCGAGGGAATCCGCGAACACATCCGCCAAGGTGCGGGAGCAGGCTGTGGCATGGGCGAGCGGGACCAGTGCCAGGACATCGTCGCCGCCCGCATAGACCGCGTGGCCACGATACTCGCGTACGATCCCGCGCACCTTGGATGCGAAACCATGCAGCGCGCGGGAGATCTTCCGGGACTGCTCTGCGTTCCGGGCCTTCGCCAGAAAGGCACCCATGCGGTCGCCGTCAGCCTTCAGGACGGCGGCGTAGGGGACAGGGGCACCCGCCGGAAGTCCGTCCGTGGTCGCCTCGCGGGAGATTCGATTGATGCACTGTTGCAGCTTTTGAAGTGCCTCACGTTCCTTTTCGTCCGGTTCGCAGGCCAATGCGTTGCTCAGGCGGAACGCGTAGAGCATCTGTGCATCGAAAGGGAGCGTCCGATAGATCCCGTCGTTGCCTTCGACTCGCGTCGCAAGGTCCAGGCCGACCAGCGCTTCGCAGGCGCTGTGCAAGCGCTGTTGCTGATCGGCTGTGAGCCGCTCGATCCAGGAGTCTGCGGCAATGCGCGGCCATGCGGTGAACTGCTCCGGATCACCAGCCAGGCGTTTGATGACGCCAAGCGCATCAAGTTGCTCGCCGTCCGTCAGTCCGAGCTTGCGCTGCGCGCGGTCACCGGCCGGCCAGTCCCGCCGGTCCGGCAAGACGGTCTCGAATGCTCCGTCGAGAGACGATTTCGGCAGGCCGGAGGTCGATAGCGGCTTGCACGCCCGGAAGTCGCGGGTCGCCTTGCGCGCGGCCAGCACATCGCCGAGTTGTTGGCTGACTTGTGCATATCCGTCCGCATCCGACCCGGAGTCGCACTGCACCCAGGCCGCGAAGCCTTCGAGGATGTCGTCGATCTGAGCCTGCCAGACGTCGCTCCGCAACGGCCTTCCCATCCGTTCGAGTTCGCCTCTTGCGGATTCCCCGATCTCCGTCAAGCGCTTCGCGGCCGCGGACTTCGCTTCGTCGCAGAGCTTGCGGGCGGCCGCGGCATCCGGCAAGTCGACCTCCGCGCGCAGGATATTGGCGATGTTGGCGGCGTCTCCCGGATGGTTCTGTGGTTTCAGGTCTTCCGCCGGATCTTTTGGGCACGGAAAGACGAGACAGCCGGGCTGCTGTTCATGCATCCATCGGGCGGCGGCCCGCGCCGCTTCCGACAGGAGCCAGGAGCCGCCCCAGAGGTCGCGGGTGCGGCGCGCGGCACCGATGAGGCTTTGCACCGGCCCCAGAGACAGGGTGACGAGGAACCGCGCCATCGGTGTCATCCGTGCTCGAAGTAGTGCATGAATGCGGACAGTGGATCGACGCCGTGACTCTGCATCGGTTTGATCTTTTGCGCCAATTCCTTTCGCTGAGCACTATCCGATGGCCATGCAGACCCCACCGATCCGGCCGCGCCCGATCCAAAACCGACGCGGACACTCAAGCGGTCCTCCCAGCCGGGCAGCAGCAGCGCGAGGGGATGATACTGTTCGCCGTCGAACCACGGCCGCAGGATCAGCGGGCTCGCCATGCGGTCATGCCCGTCGGGAGCGAGCTCGCAGTCGTGTGGATCCCCGCGCCCACGATCCTTGAAGTGAAAGACGACCGGCAGTCCGAACGCGGCGCGGGGGTAAAAGCCCTCCACCGGGTGTTGCGGTTCATGCCCTTGGGCGTTATGACGGGTTCGGCGTCGGATGGCATCCGGCTCCGGCCAGCGGCTGCGGCCGGGGCGATTCCCCGCGCCAGGATTCCGCCCGATCCCCGGACCCTGCCGGAATCGTTTCAGCCTGTCGACGGCTTTGTTCCATGCCTTGACCGCGTCTTTGCCGGGCTGACGGTGAAGAACCATCCAGCCGCCCTGCTCCTGGACTTCCTCAAGGGATACGGGCTTCAGTTTGGCCTCGTTACCGGCCACCCTGATGGCGCCCAGTCCGCGCCGGGTTCGCGCACCTACGCCGCCGAAGCTCGCCCACCAGCGAAGAGCATTGACGACCTGAGCGTGTTGCTGCTCCGTCACCGTCCGGGCGAAGTGCAGCACCAGATCGAATTTGTAACCATCCTTCAGAAGATCGGGATTGTCATTCTGTTCAAGAATCAGCGCATAGTCGGCAATCTCGGACTTTTTGACAAAGCGTTGGCCGTCGGCGGGAGTGGCCTTGACCTCCAACGTTACTCGACTGGCCCGCGGCCCCTGGCTCGATATGCCGCCCCACAGTTCCAACTCTTTGTTGAAGAGTTCCCGAGAGGTCCGCCCCGCTCCGTTGAGCAGACGCCACCAGAAACGCAAATGGCCACGAAGAGCACCGGGCCGGATGGGGAGTTCGCGGTCAATCTCGCCGGGCTTGACACCGCCTCCATACATGGGAGTGATCAGTTCGCACCGGGCAGTCACCGGATCGGGTCCGGCCGGAGGCCGCTTCGCCTCCCAGGCTTTCCGGGCCGCATCGGGGCAGAGTGTCGGATTCGGTCGTCTCATGCAGGAGATGCTCCGAGACCCCGGCGTCACCACTGCCGAAGCCGAGCATCTGGCAGCGGAACGCCAAGAGGCGTCAATAATGCCATGGGAACCCTATGCCGGACAAGGCGAAATTCGCTTTTGATCAGAAACATGTCTGCGCGAGGGTGCCTGCGCGAGGGGAGATGTCGGAAGTGCCGTAGCCGGATAGTCGATGCCTCGCACGGTTGACCCTGAGCATGGTATGGCTTCGCCGCCATCGCGGATGCGTTGGGCGGCGCGCGGGCTGCCGGGGGGCCGGAGTCTGCTGGGATGTTCAGGGGCGCTGTTTGGCCGCGGCGCGGGCGAGGTTTTCGAACAGGGGAAGGGTGGCTTGCCAGTCGATGCAGGCGTCGGTGACGCTCTGGCCATAGGTGAGCGGGATGTCGGGCTTGATGTCCTGGCGGCCTGCCACGAGGTGGCTTTCCATCATGACGCCGCAGATGTTGTCGGATCCGGAGCCGACCTGTGTGCAGATGTCGGCGCAGACCTCGGGTTGACGCCGGTAGTCCTTCTGGCTGTTGCCGTGGCTGCAGTCCACGAGCACGCGGTGCGGCAAATCGGCGCCGCGCAGGGTCCGGGAGGCCTGGTCGATCACGGCGCGGTCGTAGTTGGGGCCGAGGTTGGAGCCGCGCAGGATGACATGGCAACTCGCGTTACCGGAGGTGGAGATCACCGCGGCGATTCCCTGATGGGTGACCCCCAGGAAATGATGCGGGTGCGCGGCGGCACGCACGCCGTCGATGGCGACCTGGATGGAGCCGCCGGTGCTGTTCTTGAAGCCGACGGGCATGGACAGCCCGGACGCCAGTTCCCGGTGCACCTGGCTTTCGGCCGTGCGCGCCCCGATGGCGCCCCATGAAACCAGGTCGGCGGTGAATTGCGGGGTGATGGTATCAAGGAACTCGCACCCCGCGGGCATGCCCATGTTCGCCAAGTCCAGCAGCAATCCCCGGGCGAGCCGAAGTCCCTTGTTGATGTTGAACTTTCCGTCGAGGTCCGGGTCGTTGATGAGGCCTTTCCATCCCACCGTCGTGCGCGGTTTCTCGAAGTAGACGCGCATGATGACGAGCAGATCGTCCGCCAGGCGTTCGGCTTCGTGCTTCAGGCGGCCGGCATACTCCAGGGCCGCGTCCGAGTCATGGATGGAACATGGGCCGGAGACCACCAGAAGCCGATGGTCGCGGCCGTCAAGGATCGCTTCGATCTCCTTGCGAGCCCGGGTGACCGTGGCCGTTGCCTGCGCCGTGATCGGCAACTCCTCGTTTACCAGGATCACCGGCGGCAACAGCGGGCGCAGGTTTTCGATTCTCAGGTCGTCGGTGGTCTGGTTCATGGCATCCCTATCCAAGTCGGTTATTTAACACAGTTTTCCACAGGAGGCGAGTACGCGGCGGCGAGACCTTTCGGAGTGGGGCCGGTCCGGACGCAAGGCGATGTCGGATAGGTTATAATGGCCGTCCAAGACTCCTGCGGTCGAACGCGGTCGGGTCGGATGCGTGCGAATCGGAATGCGTGCGAATCGTAGTTTCGGAAAGTCTCATGTACCAGGCGGACACGATAGCGGCGGTGGCGACGCCTCCAGGGGAGGGGGGCGTGGCGGTGGTGCGGTTGAGCGGGCCGGACGCCCGGCGTATCGGCGGAGAGATCCTCACCCGCAAGGACGCCGAGTGGGAATCGCACCGGTTGTACTACGGCAGGGTGTGCGATCCGGACGGCGGGGCGGTGTTGGATGAGGTGATGTTCGCGTACCTGCGAGAGCCCCGGAGCTATACGGGCGAGGACACGGTGGAGATCCATTGCCACGGCGGCCCCTTCGTGGTCCGGCAGGTGCTGGGTCTCACCTTGGCGCGCGGCGCGCGGCACGCGGAGCCAGGCGAATTTACCAGGAGAGCATTCTTGAACGGACGGTTGGATTTGGCGCAGGCGGAAGCTGTGCTGGATCTGATTCGGTCGCGCACCGACAAGGCGGCGGGCGTGGCGCTGGGACAGATGGAGGGCGGCCTGTCCCAGGCCGTGCAGGTGCTGCGGGAACAACTGGTGGACACTTTCGTGCAGGTGGAAGCCGCGATAGACTTCCCCGAGGAGGAGATCGAGCTGCTCCGGCGTGACGATCTGTCCCGGGGAATCGTCGGCATAATCGATAGTATATCAACGATTCTGGATAGTTATGCTTGGGCCCGGTTGATTCGGGAGGGTGTCCGGGTGTGCATTGTCGGGCGGCCGAACGTCGGCAAGTCGAGCCTCATGAATGCGTTGTCGGGCGTGGATCGAGCCATTGTCACGGCGACGCCCGGGACCACGCGGGATTTTCTGGAGGAGTCCTTGAATCTTGACGGGCTGCCCGTGGTTCTGTGGGACACCGCCGGCATCAGGGAGACGACCGAAGGCGTGGAGCAGTCCGGCATTGATGTGACGCTCAGGAGGCTCGCGGATAGCGAGGGCTGCATGTTGGTCCTGGATGGATCGTCGCCGCTCGTTGCGGAAGACCTGGAAGTGATGGAGAAGGCGCGGGACAAGCCCGGTCTCGTGGTCATCAACAAGTCGGACCTGCGGTCGAGGATCGATCGGGCGGCCGTTTCGAATCGTCTGCCCGGCTTGCGGCAGGTTGAGGTCTCCGCATTGATCCCCCAAGGTATCGACGTGTTGAAGGTTGCCCTCCGCCAGTGTTTTCTGGATTCCGTGGAGGAACCGGAGGTGGTGGTGACCAACATTCGCCACAAGGCCGCTCTGGAGCGGGCGCGGGCAAGCCTGATGGAGGTTCATCATGCCATCAATGACGGGATGCCTGCCGACATTCTGGCGGTGGATCTGCAGGACGCCCGGCACAGCTTGGAGGAGATCATCGGCACGGTGACCAACGACGAGATTCTCAAGCGTATCTTTTCCCAGTTCTGCATCGGAAAGTAGTGAATTCGTTGATAATGCGTTGCGGCCGCATGCAAATGGCCACATGAGGTCCGTTCGGCAAGCTGGCACAGTGCCGCCCGGCACGTCGGTGAAGGATGTTTCACGTGAAACAGTCAGTTAAAGGAAAAGGCGGGAGCTACGATGTCATCGTCGTCGGGGCTGGTCATGCAGGCATCGAGGCGTCCTTGGCGGCAGCCCGCATGGGTCTCGACACCTTGATGTTGACCCTGAATCTCGACCATATCGGCCAGATGTCCTGCAATCCGGCCATTGGCGGCATCGGCAAGGGGCATCTGGTCAAGGAGATCGACGCCCTCGGCGGCGAGATGGCCCGGGCCATTGATGAGACCGGGATACAGTTTCGCATGCTGAATACCAAGAAGGGGCCGGCCGTCCGGGCTTCGAGGGCCCAAGCTGACAAGGCTCTCTACCGCCAACGAATGAAGCGCGTGCTGGAGAACTGCGAGAATCTGACTCTGAGGCAGGCCAGCGTCGAGTCTCTCTTGTGCCGTGACGGGCGGGTCACGGGGGTCGATTCCCAGATCGGGGAAGTATTCGAGGCAAGAAAGACCATATTGACTACCGGGACGTTTCTGCAGGGTGTCATTCACGTGGGCGAACGCAACTATTCCGCAGGCCGGGCCGGGGATTTCGCGGCGCAGGGGCTGAGCGGGTCGCTAATCGCACTGGGCCTGGAACTGGGCCGGTTGAAGACCGGGACGTGTCCGCGGCTGAACGCCCACACCCTTGATTATTCGAGACTTTCCGTTCAGTACGGCGATGAGAAGCCGATTCCGTTCTCCTTCGCGACGAATCAGATCGAGCAGCGGCAGATTCCCTGCCACATCACCTACACGAACCCAAGGACCCACGAGATCATCCGCGCGGCCCTTCACCGCTCGCCCATGTACTCCGGGGTCATCAAGAGCCAGGGGCCACGCTACTGCCCCTCCATTGAGGACAAGGTGGTGCGGTTCGCCGACAAGCAGCGGCACCAGATCTTTCTCGAGCCGGAGGGCCGCGACACGGTCGAGGTCTATCCCAACGGTATCTCCACGAGTCTTCCGCTGGACGTTCAGGCCGAAATGGTCCGCAGCATTGAGGGCCTGGAGGAGGCCGAGATCATGAGGCCCGGCTATGCCATCGAGTATGACTACGTCGAACCGACTCAACTGAAGCCGACGCTGGAGACCAAGGCCATGGAAGGTCTCTATCTGGCGGGTCAGATCAATGGGACCACGGGATACGAAGAGGCTGCGAGTCAGGGTCTCATGGCGGCCATAAATGCCGTCCTGAGCATCCGCGGCGAAGAACCGCTCGTGCTGTCACGAGATCAGGCGTACATTGGTGTCCTGATCGACGATCTGGTAACCAAGGGAACGGACGGCGAGCCCTACCGGATGTTTACGTCCCGGGCCGAGTACCGCCTGCTGCTCCGGGAGGACAACGCGGATCTCCGCCTTGCGGACCTGGGCCACCGGATCGGGCTGGCCACGCCGGAGGCGCACGCGCGAACCTCGGGAAAACGGGAACGGATCAACGAACTCACCGAAAGACTCGAGACCACACGCATCAAACCGTCACAATCGGTGCAGGCCCGACTCGATGCCTTGAAGACCGCACCCATCCGCAACATCTCATCGTTGGCGCAACTGCTTCGCCGGCCCGAGGTAACGTTCGGGGACTTGGCGGTTTTCCGTCCTGATCTGGCGGAGGTGCCGCAGGATGTGGCGTTGCAGGCCGAAGTATCCATCAAGTACAGCGGCTACGTCGATCGCCAGGCCCAGGGAGTCAAGCGCTTCCAGAAAATGGAGAACGTATCGCTCCCCGAAGATCTGGACTACGGGAGGATCGAGGGACTTTCCCGTGAAACAAGGGAAAAGTTGATCCGTGTACGGCCGTGCTCGCTGGGACAGGCCTCCAGGATCTCGGGCGTGACGCCTGCGGCCATCTCGGCGCTTTCCCTCTACATCTACAAGATGAACGCCGGCTGAGTCATGCGAGCCGCGCCGGTCTCACTTCTCTGATCGCGCCATGCCCCGTGCCTGACTGCAGCCACGCCAGGAACGAGGAATTGCTGGCCGCCGGCGCCAAGGCTCTCGGGCTTGCACTTTCATCGAATCAGGTCGAAGCGTTCCGCTACTATCGTGAGCTTCTGGCGTTCTGGAACCGGAAATTGAACCTCACCGCGATCCTCGATCCGGAACTCGTGGTGCGCCGCCATTTCCTGGATTCGCTTGCCGTGGTGCCACTCCTGAGCGGCAATGGGAGACTGCTGGACGTCGGCAGCGGCGCGGGTCTGCCGGGTATCCCGATAAAGCTTGCGCTTTCCGACAAGCCCGTGTGCCTGCTGGAGCCGCGCCGCAAGCGCGCGAACTTCCTCAGGCAGGTTGCCCGGGAGTTGAATCTCACCGGTGTCCATGTGATCGAGAGTCGGATGGAGGAGCTGTCTGCGGAGCCACTGCCGCCGATGACGGAGACCATCACCCGGGGGCTCACCGATATTCGTGGGTTTCTGAAGGCGAGCGCAGGGGCGTTGGCGGCTGGCGGCCTCGCCATACTCATGCAGGGACCCAAGGGAAAGGCCGTCCTTGAGAAAATGCGCCCCTCCCTTCCTGGCCTTGGGCTCGTAGCGGGGGAGTGTCTGAACTTCGAGCTTCCCTTCGGGCTGGAGGCGAGGAGCGTGCTGTCGTTTCAGAAGACCGGACAAGCGCGCCTCCGGGGGTAGTCCGGCGCGGGTGTTTCACGTGAAACATGCACTTTCTTTCGCGCATCGGGCATGATAAGAAACAAGGAGTGTGGCAATTCTATAACATATTGAAAATAAAGGGATATTGGGAAAGATCATCGCCATAGCCAATCAGAAGGGCGGGGTTGGAAAGACCACCACGGCGGTGAATCTCGGTGCTTCACTGGCGGACGCGATGAAGCGGACCCTGCTCGTGGACATGGACCCTCAGGCGAACAGCACGACCGGGTTCGGGGTCGACCCGAAGTCTCTCAACAAAAGCATCTACGACGTGATGCTCGAGAACTGCTTCGTCACCGAGGCCATCTGCGCCACGGAGTTGCCCTCGCTGTTTCTGCTTCCCGCCACCCGCGACCTGGTGAGCGCCGAGCTCCAGATGATCGACATGGAAGACCGCACCGGGCGGCTGAGGCAGGCGCTGGAGACCGTCAGGTATCGGTTTGACTACATCCTGCTGGACTGTCCGCCTTCTCTGGGGCTCCTCACGCTCAATGCCCTTGTGGCGGCAGATTCGTTGCTGGTCCCGCTTCAGTGCGAGTACTATGCCCTCGAAGGCCTCAGTGCGGTTCTCGACACCATGAAACGCGTCCGAACCGCGTACAACCAGCGTCTCCGGTTCGAGGGAGTCCTGCTCTGCATGTACGACGGCCGCAGCAACCTCTCGGCCCAAGTGGCGCAGGACGTCCGCAGCCACTTCCCCGACAGCGTTTTCGAGACCGTCATTCCTCGAAACGTCCGACTGAGTGAGAGCCCCAGCCACGGAAGGCCGGCACTGCTGTACGATGCCCGTTCGACCGGGGCACAGAGCTACCTGAGCCTCGCCGCCGAACTGATGGGTCGGAAGGAGCGAAGCCATGCAGAAGAATAGACTGGGACGGGGTCTGGACGCCCTGCTTCCTCAGGCCGAACCGGTTGTCCACGATCCCCGGCCGGGCACCCCGCCCACCTCGGTTCACCCTTCGTTGATCGTGCCGAATCCGAACCAGCCCCGGCGCGCCTTCGACGATGTGAAGATCGAGGAACTAGCCAACTCCATCAAGGCCAGCGGCATGCTTCAGCCTCTGGTTGTCCGTGCCACGGCCGCCGGCTATGAACTGATCGCCGGCGAGCGCCGCCTGCGTGCCGCGCGCCTTCTGGGAATGTTAGAAGTCCCTGTAATCGTTCACGAAACAACCGATTCGAACTTGCTGCTCCTGGCCCTGATCGAGAACCTCCAGCGGGAGGATCTGAACCCCATCGAAGAAGCCGCGGCCCTGTCCGAACTGCAGGAACAGTTCAATCTCACCCAGGAGCAGGTGGCGGACAAGGTTGGCAGGAGCCGCTCCGCGGTTGCCAACTCGCTGAGGCTCCTGTCACTGCCCGGGCAGATCAGGGAGCATGTGGCCCGAGGTGAACTTGCCGCCGGGCAGGCCCGGGCGCTTCTCGGTCTGGACGACCGTGCGACGCTGGCCTCGGCGGCACGCGAAGTCATGGGCAAGGGCCTGTCAACCCGTGACACCGAGGGCCTGGTCAAGCGGCTCAACCGTCCCAGGAGCGACAGGTCAAGGGACCGTCTCGACCCGGATCTGTCAAGTCTCGTCGAAACGTTGCAGCGCCGCCTCGGCACCCGGGTAAGGATCATGCACCGGGCCCGGGACGACAAGGGAAAGCTGGAAATAGAGTACTATTCTCAGGACGACCTGGGTCGTATCACCGACATGATGATGGGCAACCGGTAGACGCCGCCGCCCGGCGCCGGCGGCCTTTCCCGGGGCTCGCGCGCGGCGAGGGGCAATGCGGAGCCAGTCCGGTGATCCGGTCCATTTCCGCTGCTCCATCGCCCGGTTGGATCTGTTCGAGGCGACCTTTGCCGCGGGCAGATCCGGTGGTTCCGCGGGCAGGCCCGGGCGGTCCGTCCGTTCCTGGTGTTTCATTTCCAGCGGTCCATGCGGGACCGGTTTTTACTGTCGACGTGCCGGTTTCGTCCTCGAAATGCCGCTGTCAAACTCCACGACGGCACAGCAGCGGTCGGTCGCGACAGTTTCCCGCGGCCTCCGACGGCCAATTGTTCCGGCGGCCGGGGCCGCTCTCTTTGACATGGATGGGTGCGGATGCTATAGACCTGCGTTGGTCGGCAGTTGAAAGAGGTTCTCCTTTCCTCGAACTGCGAGCAGACTCATCCGGCGCGCCAGCGGGGCCGCGCTTTCGTGGAACAACCGGGCAGACGGCAACCGGGCGGATTATCGAAGCTTTCCCTTCCGGGAACATTTTTTCGGGAGCGTTCTTTTCGGAACGCGTCATTGCACGACGGGCTTCGTGACAGCTTTCGTTCGCGACAGCGTTCGTGACGGATTTCGTCGCGCAGACACGGGAAAGGAAACGAGTTTTTTTACAGGCTGCTGGCGGCATCCTGGTTCACGGCCTCTCCGCCTCTTCTCGAGACAGGGCTCCCCGTCCGAATCCGGCGTCGACGGCACCGAGTGCGAAGCATGATCAGCGTAGACTTTTCCCTGGTGGTCCAAATCGTCCTGTTCCTGGTCCTCTGGAGCATCCTGCGCCGGGTTCTGTTCGGTCCCGTCGGGCGCCTGATGACCGAACGGGACCGTCGCACCGAGGGTGCCCACGCCGAGGCCCGCTCCATGGTTCAGGAAGGAAAGGAATTGCAGGAGCGATACGACGCCGCCATCGACAAGGCGCGCGCCGAAGGGGAAGCGGTCAAGAGTCAGATCCGGGAGGAGGCGCTCAAGGCCCGCAACGTCATCCTGTCCCAGGGGCGCGACGCCGCCACCCGGAAGGTGCAGGAGGTCCGGGACGAGGTCCGCAAGGAACTTGAGGCGGCACGTCAGGTCGCCTCGGTCAACGCTGACGCGCTGGCGCGGCAGATGGCGGAAAAGGTTCTGGGCCGGACGCTGACATGACCCGATTGAGCGACATCCTGGTATCCGCGGCATGGGCCGCAACAGGGGCCGAGGCCCACACTCCGTCCATTACGGAACTGCTGTTCCCGCTGATCAACTTCCTGATCTTCGCGTATCTGGTCAAGCGCTACGGCCTTCCGCTGATCCGACAGCACCTGAAGCAGCGCCGCGAAAGACTCGTCGAGGCGGTGACCACGGCCTCCCGGGCCAAGGGCGAGGCCGAAAAGTATGTTCGCAAGTACCAGGAATCCTTGGAGGTTCTCGAGAGCCAGTGCGAGCGGATTCGGGAGGCGCTGAGGGCCGAGGGCGAGCGCGAGCGTTCCCGGATCATGGCCGAGGCGGAGGAAACCGCGGCCAAGCTGAAGGCCGACGCGGACTTTCTGGCGGATCAGGAGATCAAGATGGCGCGCCAACAGGTTCGCGCCGAGATGGCGCTGCTGGCCGAGGCCGCCGCAGAACGGGTGATTCGGCAGCACATGGCGGCTGCCGACCAGGACCGCATGGTCGATAGCTTCGCGCGGCAGATACGGGAACTCTGACGGAATTCGCAGCCGATGATCGAAGGAAAGCTGAGCCGCCGTTACGCAAAGGCCGTTTTCGGGCTCGCCGCCGGCCGGCAGGAGGCCATCGGAGCCGAGCTCGACGGTTTTCTCGAAGCCTTCGAGAACCCCAGCCTCAGGAAGGTACTGGGAAACCCGGCGTTCCACCAGGAGCGTCGCAAGGATATCGTGGTGGATGTGGCCGCGCGGCTCGGTCTCTCGGAGTTGACCACCCACTTTTTCTCGCTGCTGGTGACCCGGGACCGCCTGGACGGATTGTCTTCCATCGTGCGCCAATACCATCGCCTTCTGGACGATTCGGCGGGCCGGGTGAACGCCAGGGTGGTGGTGGCCCAACCCTTGGGCGACGAACGGCGGGACAGCTTGGCCGCGGTGGTTGGCGAGAGGACCGGCAAGACCGCCGTTCTCACGGAAGAAGTGGATCCGGCCATCATCGGCGGCATCATCGTCGAGGTCGGCGGCAAGGTCTACGACGGGAGCGTGCGCACCCGTCTTCAGAACCTCAGGAAGAACATCGAACGGACACTCTAGCGGAGCGATGGCGGGCGCGGTCCCGCCCGTGAAGTCCAAGGGAGCGACGCCATGGAGATCGGCACTGCCGAGATAACCCGCATCATCAGGAAGCAGATCGAAGACTACGACAAGGGCGTGACCGTCGAGGAGATCGGCACCGTCCTGTCCACCGGCGATGGTATCGCCCGGGTCTACGGGCTGGACAACGCGGCCGCCGGCGAACTCCTGGAGTTTCCCGGCGAAGTTTACGGCATGGCGTTGAACCTTGAGGAGGACAATGTCGGTGCGGCAATCTTCGGCGAGTCCCACCTCATCAAGGAGGGTGACCGCGTCAACCGCACGGGTCGTATCGTCGAGGTTCCGGTGGGCGACGCCCTGCGCGGCCGTGTCGTGAGTCCCCTGGGGGAGCCCATCGACGGCCGCGGCCCCATCGAGACCACCGAGCGGCGCCGGGTCGAGATCAAGGCCCCGGGCATCGTGCAGCGCCAGCCGGTGACGCAACCGCTGCAGACGGGACTCAAGGCCATCGACTCCATGATCCCCATCGGTCGGGGCCAGCGGGAACTCATCATCGGCGACCGCCAGACCGGCAAGACCGCGGTCTGCCTCGATACCATCATCAATCAGAAAGGCGGCGACGTCACCTGCATCTACGTGGCTGTGGGCCAGAAGCGTTCCACCGTGGCCCAGGTGGTGGACCAGCTCCGGCAGTACGGCGCCATGGACTACACCATCGTGGTGGCCGCCACCGCTTCGGAGTCGGCCCCGCTCCAGTACATCGCGCCGTACAGCGGCTGCACCATGGGCGAGCACATCCGGGACAACGGCGGCCACGCCTTGGCCATCTACGACGACCTGTCGAAGCATGCGGTGGCGTACCGGCAGCTCTCGCTGCTGCTGCGGCGCCCGCCGGGCCGCGAGGCGTTTCCGGGCGACGTCTTCTACCTGCATTCCCGGTTGCTGGAGCGCGCGGCGAAGATGAGCGACGAGCAGGGCGGCGGCTCGCTGACGGCGTTGCCGATCATCGAGACCCAGGCGGGCGATGTCTCGGCCTACATCCCCACCAACGTCATCTCCATCACCGACGGCCAGATATATCTCGAGTCGGACCTCTTCTACTCCGGCGTCCGCCCGGCCATCAACGTCGGCCTGTCGGTTTCCCGCGTTGGCGGCAACGCCCAGATCCGGGCCATGAAGCAGGTCGCCGGCGGGCTTCGGCTGGACCTTGCCCAGTACCGCGAGATGGCGGCCTTCGCACAGTTCGGATCGGACCTTGACGTGGCAACCCAGCGGCAGATCGCCCGCGGCAGCCGCCTGGTGGAGATTCTCAAGCAGGGACAGTACCAGCCCATGCCCGTGGAGAAGCAGGTGCTCATCATCCATGCGGGCACCAACGGCTTCGTCGACCAGGTGGAACCGGAGAATCTGCGGCGGTACGAGAATGAGTTGTTCGAGTTCGTGGAGTCGCGATATCCGGACCTGCTTCCGGCCATCGTCGAGAAGGGCCGGATCGACGATGACAACAAGGCGGCGGCGGAGAAGGCGCTGCAGGAGTTCGGTCAAGGGTTCGAAGCGTAGGTGCCCTCGCTCAAGGACATACGGAAGCGGGTCGCGTCGGTCCGCAACACGCAGCAGATCACCAAGGCGATGAAGGCGGTGGCGGCGGCCAAGCTGCGCCGGGCCCACGACGCCGCGGTGGAGGCGCGGCCCTATGCCGAGAAGATGCGGGAGCTGTTGTCGAATCTCTCCGTGTCGGAGGAGAGCCATCCCCTGATGATCGAGCGGGAAGAGAAGCGCATCGACATCCTGCTGATCACCGCCGACCGCGGTCTCTGCGGTGCCTACAACAGCAACGTGATTCGCCTGGCCGACGACTTTCGCGCGGACCGAAAGGAAAGGGAGGTTACCTTCCGCTTTGTCGGACGCAAGGGCTCGGAGTATTTCCGTCGCCGGGAGGTGAGCGCCATGGATGACGGTCCGGCAACGTGGCACGCGCCCGCGGACGAGCTCGCCTCGGCAGCGGGCGGACGGCTCATCGGACGCTTCCTGAAAGGCGAATCCGACGCCGCCTACATCGTATACAGCCAGTTCCGCTCGGCCTTGTCGCAGGTTCCCACGGCCAGCCGGATCATTCCGGTGGCGCCTCCCAAGCCGGACCGGGAGCATCACCTGACCGAGTATCTGCTCGAGCCCGGCATCGCGGACCTGCTCTCCAGCCTGCTGCCCAAGAGCGTGGAGGTGCAGGTGTATCAGGCCTTGCTCGAGGCCGCGGCGGGCGAGCACGGCGCCCGGATGACGGCCATGGAATCGGCCACCAACAACGCCTCGGACCTGATCGACGATCTCACGCTCCAGATGAACCGGGCGCGGCAGGCGGCCATTACCAAGGAGCTGCTGGAAGTGGTCTCCACGGCGGAAGCGCTGGGCTGACGGGTTTCGGGAAGGATGAAGACGCTATGAACATGGGCAAGGTTACGCAGGTTCTGGGTGCGGTGATCGACGTGGAGTTTCCCGGCGGGCACCTGCCGCCGATCTTCAACGCCATCAAGATCACCAATGACGCCATCGACGACCGGCAGTGGAACCTGGTGGTGGAGGTGGCGCAGCACTTGGGCGAGAACACGGTCCGATGCATCGCCATGGACTCCACCGAGGGCCTGGTCCGCGGCATGGACGCCATGGACACCGGTGCCGGCATCAGCGTCCCGGTGGGCGAGAAGACCTTGGGACGCATCCTCAACGTCGTCGGCGAGCCCGTGGACGAGGGTGCGCCGGTGGAGGCCGAGCAGCATTTTCCGATTCACCGCGAGGCGCCGCCCTTCGTGGACCAGGAGACCCAGGTCCAGGCCTTCGAGACCGGCATCAAGGTGGTGGATCTGCTGGCGCCCTACGCCCGCGGCGGAAAGGTCGGCCTTTTCGGCGGCGCCGGCGTGGGCAAGACCGTCATTCTCATGGAGTTGATCAACAACCTGGCGATGAAGCACGGCGGTTACTCGGTGTTCGGCGGCGTGGGCGAGCGTACCCGCGAGGGAAACGACCTCTGGCTCGAAATGAAGGAGTCCGGCGTCCTCGACAAGACCACGCTTGTCTACGGGCAGATGAACGAGCCGCCGGGCGCCCGCGCCCGGGTGGCGTTGTCGGCCCTGACCATGGCCGAGTATTTCCGGGACGAGGAGGGGCGGGACATCCTCCTCTTCATCGACAACATCTTCCGTTTCACCCAGGCCAACTCCGAGGTGTCCACGCTGCTGGGCCGCATGCCCTCGGCGGTCGGTTACCAGCCCACGCTGTCCACCGACCTGGGAGAGTTGCAGGAGCGCATCACTTCCACGCGCAAGGGATCCATCACCTCGGTGCAGGCCATCTACGTGCCCGCGGACGACCTGACGGACCCGGCGCCGGCCACCACGTTCTCCCATCTGGACGCCACCACGGTCCTGTCGCGGCAGATTGCGGAGCTGGGCATCTATCCGGCGGTGGACCCGCTCGACTCCACCTCGCGAATCCTCGACCCGCGGGTCGTGGGCGACGAGCACTACGAGGTAGCGCGGCAGGTGCAGGCGGTCCTCCAGCGCTACAAGGACCTTCAGGACATCATCGCCATTCTGGGCATGGACGAGCTTTCCGAGGACGACAAGCTGACGGTGGCCCGGGCCCGGAAGGTGCAGCGCTTTCTTTCGCAGCCGTTCCACGTCGCCGAGGTCTTTACCGGCACGCCGGGCGTGTATGTCGAACTCAAGGAGACCATCGAGGGCTTCAAGGCCATTTGCGAGGGGCAGCACGACGATCTTCCGGAACAGGCCTTCTACATGGTCGGCACCATGGAGAGCGCCATCGAAAAGGGCCGCAGGCTCGCAGCCGAGTAGGTCATGGCCATCGCCCTGAAAGTCGTCACCCCGGTCCGGCTGGTGCTCGACGAGCAGGTGGACGAGTTGACCGCGCCCGGTCCTTTGGGCCAGCTCGGTATCCTGCCCGACCACGCGGCGTTGATGACCACGCTGGACATCGGACAGCTCCGCTACCGGAAGTCCGGCGCCAACCCCGCCATCACCATCACCGGAGGCTACGCCGAGGTGCTCGCCAACGTCGTCACCGTGCTCGCCAACGCCGCCGAGTTCCCGGACGAGATTGATGTCGCCCGAGCCGAGAACGCCCGGGTCCGGGCCGAACGCATCCTCGAAGACCGCGCCAACGCTGGCGAGGAGGCGCTGCTGGCCGCGGAGGCCGCGCTGCGCCGCGCCCTGGTTCGCCTCGAAACCGCCCGACGCAGCTGAGCGGCCCGCAGCGCGGTCCATGCGGAGCACGGGCGCCTGCCCGGAAAGGTGGCCGCGGTTTTGCGTAGCCTTCCCGCATGGAAGGACGCACCCCCACATGGCGGCAGACCGAGATGCCTGGATTGACAACAACGGCGTCGGACCCGATCCGGACTTCTCCGATTCCGGCAGTGAATGTCGCCGCGGTGCCCCAACGAAGTCCGCTGCGATACCCTGGCGGCAAAACATGGTTGATTCCCCACATCCGGCATTGGCTCAAAGGCATCCATCCACGGCCCGCTCTGCTCGTGGAGCCGTTTGCCGGCGGCGGTATCGTTTCCTTGTCAGCAGTGATGGAAGGACTGACGGAGCGGTGTATCATGGCCGAACTGGACCATGACGTTGCGGCGTTCTGGCATGCCTCCT
Source organism: uncultured Binatia bacterium (SeqCode) (assembly GCA_964291295.2). Classification (GTDB taxonomy): domain Bacteria; phylum Desulfobacterota; class Binatia; order UBA9968; family JAJDTQ01; genus JAJDTQ01. The sequence continues at coordinate 1,060,473 of OZ219754.1, forward strand.
TGAACCATGGTGTGAAGCTGTGCGACCGTGTCGCCACATTCGAGGCTACACGGGAGTCGGTAGATCGACTGTCCCGTAGCTGTCCCCGCGATGTGGTTGAACACGGGTTTCGTACGCTTGTGCTGAACCGAACGCGACGCGGCGGCATTCTGGCACAGGGTGCGTCCTTGAATCGCATGGGGGAGAATGGCAAAGGTGTGGCGTCTCGCTGGTACCCGGACACCCTCACAAGGCGTTTGCAGGAAATCGCCAACTACGCGGACCGCATCGGGTTCTGTGAAACCGATGGAAACAAGCTGCTGGATTTGCTTCCATCCGGTGGTGATGCGGTCGTGTTCGTCGACCCGCCCTACACGGCTGGCCGCAAGCGGGCGGGAAAGCGACTCTACGCCTGTCATGAAATGGACCATGACGGACTGTTCCAGCGCCTTGCGGACAGCGGCATGGATTTTCTGATGACGTACAATCGGGCGCAAGAGATTGAGGCCCTGATTCGAAAGCACGGGTTCCACGCCGTTCAGGTGATGATGAAGAACGCGCATCACGCTCGCATACCGGAACTGGTCATTACATCGCGGAAAGTCTTCGTGGAGTGAACCCTCGTCACGGAATCGCGGAATGGTAGGGCAGGGCCTTTCCTGGTCTTTCCGCGGACGAGCGTTGGCAGCTGGCGGAGTCGTCGCTCCGGCCCATCCAGGTTGCACCACCGTGTCCGTTTCAGAAAACCCGCCCGCCGTGTCGGAAACGGGGCGGCGTCTGTTCCCTCCAGCGTTACGAGGCGGGTGAAGATGGTCAGATCGGCCTGCCGGCCATCGTGTGCCCGGTCAGATTCGAAGCCGGGCAAGTGATCGTCGATTGGCTTGCAGAGATCGTCGGGTTTTCCTCGGGGGAGGCGATGTTGGCGCGAGAAGTGCCGTTCATGCAGAGTACCAGCACGGGTAAACCTGCCGGGAAGATCGATCTTGTCGTCGCCAAGACTTCCCGGAGCGCTGTCTCGTGGTACGGTTTGGAGATTCAGGCCGTTTACTTCTCCGGTCCTTCCATGGAGTCCGGGTTCGAGAGCATCCGAAGCCACGGGAAACCGAAGCCGCCGTTTCCGAGTGCAGTCCGGCGACCGGATTGGCGGTCTTCGAGTGCGAAGCGCCTGATGCCGCAGTTGCAGATCAAGGTCCCTACGCTTCGGCGTTGGGGGTCGAAGATCGCAGTGGCCGTAGATCGTCCCTTTTTTGAAGCAATTGGTGGGCCGGGTTCGTCTCCGAACCGCGACCTCAACGACGGTGACGTCATCTGGCTGGTCCCGGAGATGACTCTCGACGACACGGTTCAGTATCGGTTCTCCCGAGGGCATTGGGAAGTCCTGACGTTGGAGGAGACGGTCACGAAGTTGCTGGCCGCTTCCACCGTTCCGCGCGAGGCATTCGAACGGGAGCTTCTGAACAAGCTGGAGCCGCTGGCCTGACGGCTGATGGATCGGGCGGGGCCGGCGTTATTGGCCGGGGACGCGCATTTGGGCTAGGATGTGAACCATGTTGCGTTATTTCACGGCAGGCGAGTCCCACGGGCCGTGCCTCACCACCATCGTCGAGGGGGTGCCGGCCGGGTTCGACATCAGCATCGACAAGGTCAATCACGATCTCTGGCGGCGCCAGCAGGGCTACGGCCGGGGCGGCCGGATGCTCATCGAGAAGGATGAGGTGCAGGTACGGTCCGGGCTCCGGTGGGGCAAGACCCTGGGTTCGCCGGTGACCTTCGGCATCGACAACCGCGACTGGAAGAACTGGACGCGGAAGATGTCCCCTTACGCGGAAGACGAGGGCCAGGCCATCCCGGTCAAGAAGCCTCGTCCGGGCCACGCGGACCTCGCCGGCATCCTCAAGTACGGCCATTCGGATATCCGCAACATCCTCGAGCGCGCCAGCGCCCGGGAGACCGTTTCCCGGGTGGCGGTGGGCTCCTTCTGCAAGCAGCTCATCGCGCCCTTCTCGATCACGGTGCGGGGCTACCTCCGCTCCCTCGGCGGCATCGCCGCGGACGTGGACGGGAAGAGCTACGACGAGATCTTCGAACGGGCCGAGAACTCGCCGGTGCGCATGGCGGACCCGGAAGCCGAGAAGAAGGCCATCGCGCTGATCGACGAGTGCAAGAAGGAAGGGAACACTTTGGGCGGCGTCTTCGAGGTAGTGGCGACCGGGGTGCCGCCGGGCCTCGGGAGCCATGTGCACTGGGACCGGAAGCTGGACGGCCGGCTGGCCCGGGGCCTCATGAGCATCCAGGCCATGAAGGGGGTGGAGATCGGCCGCGGCTTCGACATGGCCATGCGGCGTGGCTCCGAGGTGCACGACGAGATCTTCTTCGACCCCCGGCACGCCAGTTCCGACCCCCGGCGCATGTACCCCACCGACTTCTACCGCGGCAGCAACAACGCGGGCGGGCTGGAAGGCGGCATGACCACGGGTGCTCCGCTGGTGGTGAGGGTCGCCATGAAGCCCATTTCCACTCTCATGAGCCCCCTTCAGTCGGTGAATCTCGAGACCCGGCAGCCCGAGGACGCTTCGGTGGAGCGCTCGGATGTCTGTTCCGCGCCGGCGGCGGCGGTCATCGGCGAGGCCATCGTCTCCTTCGAGTTGGCGCGGGCGTTCCTGGAAAAGTTCGGGGGCGACTCGCTGGCGGAGATCAACCGCAACTATGACGGTTACCTGGAGCAGATCAAAAGCCTCTGAGAGCGCGTGACAGCGGTTCACGGAAACATCGCGCTGGCGGGTTTCATGGCCGCCGGCAAGACCGTCGTGGGCCAAAGGCTGGCACGGGTCCTGGGCTGGCCGTTCGTGGATCTGGACGCCGTCATCGAGGCCGGCGAGGGCCGTTCCATTCGCGAGATCTTCGCCGGCCCCGGAGAAGGATACTTCCGCGAATGCGAGAAGGCGGCCCTCGGAGAGGTGCTGGCAGGGGCCGGCCAGGTCATTGCCCTGGGCGGCGGCGCGGTGGTGGACCCGGACAATCTGCGGCTGCTCAAGGAGCGCAGCCTGCTGATCTGGCTCAAGGTGTCGCCGCGGACCGTTCTGAGCCGGCTCGGAACCGCCGGAGACCGCCCCCTGCTGCAGGGACCCGGCCGGCTCGAGCGGATCCGGGAGCTGTCGGCGCAGCGGGAAGAAGTCTATGCCGAGGCCGCCGTCACCGTGGACACCGACGCGTTGACCGTGGAACAGGTGGTTCAGCGCATCCGTCGGGAGCTATGCAGACCATAAACGTTGATCTGGGGCGGCGGTCGTACCCCATAGAGTTGGGCGAGGGGCTCCTTTCCCGCGTGGGCAAGCTCATGAAGGCCCGGGGAATCGGCGGCCGCATCGCCGTGGTGTCCAACCCGCCGGTGGCGGCCCTCTACGCCGAGGAAGTCCGGGAGTCGCTCCAGGATGCGGGTTACGAGACCGTGCTGGTGCTGATCCCGGAGGGCGAGGCGCACAAGAACACGGCGTCCCTGGGGTTGATCTACGATGCGCTGGTGGCGCACCGCTTCGACCGCGGCGCCACGCTGGTGGCCTTGGGCGGCGGGGTCATCGGCGACGTCACGGGATTCGCCGCCGCCACTTTCCTGCGCGGCATCGGCCATGTCCAGATCCCCACCACCCTGCTGGCGCAGGTGGACGCCAGCGTGGGCGGCAAGACCGCGGTCAACCACGATGCGGGCAAGAATCTCATCGGTGCCTTCCATCAGCCCCGGCTGGTGGTCATCGACATGAAGACCCTGCGGACACTGCCGCGGCGCGAATTCGCCGCCGGGATGGCGGAGGTGATAAAGCACGCCATCATTCGGGACGCCGGGTACTTCGGGTTTCTGGAAAAGGAGATGGACTCGCTGTTGCGCCTGGCCCCGGGGGTCGTGGAGCAAGCCGTGGCCGTCTCCTGCCGCATCAAGGCGGCGGTGGTGGAGCGGGACGAGCGGGAGCAGGACCGCCGCGCCATCCTCAACTTCGGCCACACCATCGGCCACGCGCTGGAGGCCTTCACGGGATACGAAAGGTTCCTCCACGGCGAGGCGGTAGCCATCGGCATGATCCAGGCGGCGGTCCTGTCTGCGGGCCGGGAGCTGCTGAGCGCCGGCGACCTGGAGCGCATCAGGAGGCTGGTGCGCAGAGCGGGCCTGCCGTGGCAGGTGCCGGACGACGTGGCCCTGGAGGATCTCGTGGCCGGCATGGCGCTGGACAAGAAGTCCCATGCCGGCAAGATCAGGTTCGTGCTTTGCGAAGGCATCGGCGGGACCCGGTTCCAGTGGTTCTCCGCACACGAGATCGTCCGGGAGCTGGCGTCCGCGCGTTCCTGAGCAGTGGCCCGAAGACCGGCGCCACCATCGGCGGTGCCGGGCGGAGCGGAGTCGAAGGACAACCATGCCCGACATCAGGATCCTGGTCCTCCACGGACCGAATCTGAACCTTCTTGGCTCCCGGGAGCCGGAGATCTACGGCCGCGGCACCCTGGCGGACATCGACGCCCGGCTGGGCTCCCTGGCCGCGGAGTTGGGGGTGGCCGTGCAGCCTCGACAGTCCAATCACGAAGGCGAGCTTGTCACCTGGATCCAGCAGGCCGGCGCCGAAGGATTCCACGCGCTGCTCATCAATGCCGGCGCCTACACCCACACCAGCATCGCGTTGCGGGACGCGCTGGCCGCAAGCGCTCTCCCGGCCGTGGAGGTCCACCTCTCCAACCTCCACAGGCGCGAGGCGTTTCGCAGGACCTCCCTGATCGCGGAGGTCGTCGTGGGCCAGGTGGCGGGATTCGGTCCCCACAGCTACCTCCTCGCACTGCGCGCCGCGGCGGCGCTGGCGGCGGCGGAAGAGACGGGCTGACAGCGGCAGGCACCGGTGGAGGCATCGGCGCCGGAACATCATGCCTTCTTCCCTCCTGTCGATCCTCGTCCTGGTCACCGCCACCCACATCATCGGGGCCTCGGCGCAGTACGGCATCAATACCTTCGCCCCCTTCTATCAGCAGGAGCTCGGCCTGAGCCGCGCCCAGGTGGGGCTTTTTTTCACCGCCTTCTACATCGGAATGGCCGGGTTCTCGTTTGCCGCGGGATGGTTCAGCGACCGCCTGGGCGTACGCCGGGCGTCGTTCATCGGCCATGTGTTCGCGGGCACGGCGGTGGTCTTCGCTTCCGCGGCGGGGACTTTCGGCTGGGCCTTCGCCTGTTTTCTCCTGGCCGGCCTGGGCTACAGTTTCCTCAACCCCGCTTCCACCAAGGGGGTGCTGATGTGGTTCCGGCGCCACCGCGCCACTGCCATGGGCGTCAAGCAGACCGGCGTACCCGCCGGCGGCGTGCTGACGGCGCTGGCGGGCGCACCCCTGGCGGCGCTCTTCGGGTGGCGCGCCACTCTCGCCGGTCTGGGCGTGATCAACGTGCTGTTCGGTGTGGCGTTCCGGTTTCTCTGGCACGAGCCGGCGGACGCCGACGGCGGCGGCGGCGTCCGCTCCGGCGCGGCCGGCCGCGCCAGGCTGCGCATCCGGAGCCTGCTGGCCCTGAGCTGCGGCACCGCGCTGCTGCTCATCGGCCAGATGTCCCTGCTCACCTACCTGCCGCTGTTTCTCAAGGAGAAGCTGGCCTTTTCCACGGTCCACGCCAGTCAGTGGCTGTCCATCACCCAGAGCGGCGCCGTGTTCGGCCGCATCGGCTGGGGCACGGTCAGCGACCGTCTCTGCGGCGGCCGGCGCAAGATCGTTCTGGTGTGCATCGGTGTCATCTCGGTGCTGCTGGCAGCGGCGTTGAGCATCGTGGACCAGGGGGTCTCGCCGTTCGTCCTGGTACCCCTGACCTTCCTCGCGGGGTTCACCATGATCGGCTATCAGGGCGTGTCCTATTCCCTCATCAGCGAGATCGCCGGACAGTCGAGGGCCGGAATGGCCCTGGGCCTGATGATCACCATCAACGCCCTGGGGACGGTGGCGGGCACGCCCACGTTCGGCTACATCGTCGACGCCACCGGCTCTTACGCCGCGGCGTGGCAGGCGCTGGCGTGCGTGCTGGCGTTGGGAACGGTCAACATCGCCCTGTTCGTGACGGAGGCCCGCGGCGGCGATGCGGCGCCATCCCGCGGCTGACCCCGGGGCCGCCGGTGCGTTTGGCTTGATGGCCGGCGGATGCTATCATTTGTCAGGCGCGGTGTTCTGCCGAGCCACTCCGTGATACCGGAATCCGTGACACTGGAAGACCACGGGCGACCCGCAGGCCGGCCCACAGGCAGGGCTAACACGACCACTTTCCATGATGGCTTCTTCTTCCCAGTCCGACTACAAGGCTGACAAGATCAAGGTTCTGGAGGGGCTGGAAGCGGTACGAAAGCGCCCCGGCATGTACATCGGCGACACCGCCGAACGGGGTCTCCACCATCTCGTCTACGAGATCGTGGACAACTCCATCGACGAGTCGCTGGCCGGCCAGTGCGACCGCGTCGGGATCACCATCCACATCGACAACAGCATTACGGTCATCGACAATGGCCGCGGCATTCCGGTGGACATCCACGCCACGGAAAAGCTCCCGGCGGCGGAGGTGGTGCTCACCCGGCTGCATGCCGGCGGCAAGTTCGACAAGGGCGCCTACAAGGTCTCCGGCGGCCTTCACGGCGTGGGGCTGTCGGTGGTCAACGCCCTGGCGGAACATCTCGAGGTCGAGATCAAGCGCGACGGCAAGGTGTATCAGCAGGCCTACGAACGGGGCGAGCCGCTGGCACCGCTCAGGGAAACGGGCACCTCCACGGAACGGGGGACGCGCATCACCTTCAAGCCGGATCCGACCGTGTTCGAGACCGTCGATCTGAGTTTCGACCTGCTCTCGCAGCGGCTCCGGGAACTGGCGTTCCTGAACCGGGGGTTGCGCATCCACATCCTGGACGAGCGCAGCGACAAGGAGCACGAGTTCTACTACGAAGGCGGCATCGTTTCGTTCGTCGAACACCTGAACCGGGTCAAGAAGGCGATTCATCCCAAGGTCATCTACCTGCACGGCGAGAAGGACGGCACCGATGTCGAGATCGCCCTGCAGTGGAACGACAGCTACAGCGAGACCGTCTACTCCTTCGCCAACAACATCAACACCACCGAGGGCGGCACCCATCTGAGCGGCTTCAAGGCGGCGTTGACCCGGACCATCAACAACTACGCCGCCGGCTCCAATCTGCTCAAGAAGGATGAGGACAACCTGCAGGGCGACGACGTCCGCGAGGGCCTGACCGGCGTCATCAGTGTCAAGGTGCCGGAACCGCAGTTCGAGGGCCAGACCAAGACCCGCTTGGGAAACAGCGAGGTCAAGGGAATCGTCGAGGCGCTGATCAACGAGCGGCTGGCGACCCATTTCGCCGAGCATCCGGGCGATGCCAAAAAGATCGCCGCCAAGGGCATCGAGGCCGCCAGGGTGCGCGAGGCCACCCGCAAGGCCAAGGAGCTGGCGCGGCGCAAGGGCGCGCTGGACTCGGCCTCGTTGCCGGGCAAGCTGGCCGACTGCCAGGAGCGCGACCCGGCGTTGAGCGAGATATTTCTGGTGGAGGGCGATTCCGCGGGCGGCTCGGCCAAGCAGGGGCGCGACCGGCGCAATCAGGCCATCCTGCCGCTCAAGGGCAAGATCCTGAACGTGGAGAAGGCGCGCTTCGACAAGATGCTCTCGTCCCAGGAGATCCGCCTGCTGTTGACGGCCCTGGGCGCGGGCGTCAAGGACGATTACAAATCCGAGAAGCTCCGCTACCACACGGTCATCATCATGACGGACGCGGACGTGGACGGCTCGCATATCCGGACGCTGCTGCTGACCTTCTTCTACCGCCAGATACCGGACTTGGTGGAGAAGGGCTACCTCTACATCGCGCAGCCGCCGCTCTACAAGGTCAAGCGCGGCAAGCAGGAACGCTACCTGAAGGACGAGAACGGCCTCGAGGACTACCTCATCGAGAAGGGCACCGAGAACTTGCGCCTGCGCTCCGCGGAGGCCGGCGGGAACGGCCGGGAGGTCAAGGGAGCCGCGCTCCAGGCCTTCGTCAAGAAGGTGGTGCGCATGGACAAGCTGCTTCAGCTCATGGCCAGGAAGCACAAGGAGCGCGCCTTGGTCGAGGCGCTGCTGCTGCAGCCCGACTTCAACGCGGAACAGCTCGGGGACGAGAAGGGGCTGGAAGCCCTTGCCGTCGATCTCGCCTCGTACGTCAATCTGCTTGCGCCCGAGGTCGGCCCCGTTTCCAGCACGGTGGAGGACGACCCGGAGCACAATTGCCGGAAGCTGGTGTGCTCGACCCGCTCCAACGGCAGCGGCATCCGCACCGTCATCGATCGGGAGTTCCTCACAAGCCCCGAGTACCGGGAGCTCAAGCGGCTCTGCGGCGAGCTTCTGGGAGTCGCACATTCGCCATTCATGGTGAAGGAAGGCGAGCAGGCCGGAGCCCAGGCCGCCGATGCGCGTGCCAGCGAGCTCGCTTCCCACAAGGCGCTCCTCGACTTCGTCATGGAGCGGGGCAAGAAGGGGCAGTCCATTCAGCGATACAAGGGCCTGGGCGAAATGAACCCGGACCAGCTCTGGGAGACCACCATGGATCCCGAGTCCCGGGTGCTGCTGCAGGTCCGCATCGAGGACGGCGTCGAGGCCGACGATATCTTCTCCACGCTCATGGGCGACCACGTGGAGCCCCGCCGGAAGTTCATCGAGGATTACGCCCTGACGGTGCGCAACCTCGACATCTAGACCGTTACCCTCGTGTCGAACATGAAACGACAGGCGCCGGTGCCGCGGGCCTCCTCCCTGCCGGCGTCGTGCCGCACGCAGTTCTTCGGTTGAGCCTGCCGCCATGGAACCCGGAACGAGACAGCAGAAAGTCCCCGTCTATATCGAGGACGAGATGCGCCAGTCCTACGTGGACTACGCCATGAGCGTCATCGTGGGGCGGGCGCTGCCCGACGTGCGGGACGGATTGAAGCCGGTGCACCGGCGGGTGCTCTTCGCCATGCACGACATGGGCAACCACTGGAACCACGCCTACCGCAAGTCCGCCCGGGTCGTGGGCGACGTCATCGGCAAATACCACCCCCACGGCGACGCCGCCGCCTACGACGCCATCGTCCGTCTCGCCCAGGACTTCTCCATGCGCTACTGCCTGGTGGACGGCCAGGGCAACTTCGGCTCCATCGACGGTGACCCGCCGGCTGCCATGCGCTACACGGAAATCCGCATGGCGCGCATCGCGCAGGAACTGCTTGCCGACATCGACAAGGAGACCGTTGACTTCCTGCCCAACTACGACGACTCCCTGGAGGAGCCGTCGGTGCTGCCGTCGCGCCTGCCCAACCTGCTCATCAACGGCGCGTCGGGCATTGCCGTGGGCATGGCCACCAATATCCCGCCGCACAACCTGGGAGAGGTCATCGACGGTCTCATCGCACTGGTGGAGCGGCCCGGGCTGACCATCGACGAGTTGATGGAGTACATTCCCGGCCCCGACTTTCCCACCGGGGGGTTCATTCACGGCCGTGACGGTATTCGCCAAGGCTACAAGACCGGGCGCGGCAGCGTGCAGATGCGCGCGCGAATCTCCACCGAAACCGTCAAGCGTACGGGCAAGGAGCAGATCATCGTCTCCGAGATCCCGTACATGGTGAACAAGACCCGGCTGCTGGAGCAGATCGCCAGCCTGGTCAACGACAAGAAGATCGACGGGATCGCTGACTTGCGGGACGAGTCCGATCGCGACGGTATGCGCATCGTGGTCGAGCCCAAGCGCGATGCGGTGCCGCAGATCGTCATCAACGCCCTCTACAAGCACACGAGCCTTCAGGAATCCTTCGGCGTCAACATGCTGGCCATCATCGAGGGCCGACCCAAGCTCCTGAACCTGAAGGAGATTCTTCATGCCTTCCTCGATCACCGCCGGGAAACCGTCACCCGGCGGACGGTCTACGACCTGAGGAAGGCCGAGGAGCGGCTGCACATCCTCGAAGGGCTCAGGATCGCCCTCGACAACCTCGACGCGGTCATCACCCTGATCCGCGAATCGTCGGACCCGCGCTCCGCCCGGGAAGGCCTGATGGCCCGCTTCGGCCTTTCCGACGCTCAGGCCCAGGCGATCCTGGAGATGCGCCTGCAACGGCTTACCGGTCTGGAGCGCGACAAGATCATCGACGAGTACCGGGCCACCGCGGCCACCATAGCCGAACTGCGGGGGATTCTGGCCGACGAGCGAAAGGTGTTCGGCATCATCGTCGAGGAGCTTCGGGCTGTCAGGGAGGCTTACGGCGACGGGCGCCGCACCGCCATCGTGGACAAGGCCGAGGAGATATCCATCGAGGACCTGATCGTGGAGGAGGACATGGTGGTGACCTTGTCCCACGAGGGGTACATCAAGCGCAATCCGATCACGCTGTACCGCGCGCAGCGCCGCGGCGGCAAGGGCAAGATCGGCACCACCACCAAGGAAGAGGATTTCGTCGAATATCTGTTCGTCGCATCCACCCACTCCCACATCCTGTTCTTCACCACCATCGGCAAGGTCTACCGTATCAAGGTCCACGAGCTGCCTCAGGGCGGCCGCGCCGCCAGGGGCCGGCCCGTTGTGAATCTGTTGCAGCTTCAGGACGGCGAGAAGGTGTCGGCGTTCCTGCCCGTACGGGAGTTCCAGCAGGGCCGCTACGTGATCTTCGCGACCCAGAACGGGCTGGTCAAGAAGACCGCCCTGATGGCCTATTCGAGTCCCCGGGCCACCGGCATCCGCGCCATCGCGCTGGACGAGCGCGACTCGCTGATCGCGGTCCGCCTCACCGACGGCGATCAGGATATCCTGCTGTCAACCATGGACGGCCAGTCCATCCGCTTCAAGGAGGGTCAGGTGCGCGCCACCGGCCGCGACACCATGGGGGTCATCGGGATCCGGCTGGAAGAAAACGACCAAGTGGTAAGCATGGAGGTGCTGCGCCCCGGCGCATCGATCCTCACGGCCTCCGACAAGGGCATGGGCAAGCGCACCGGCATCAACGAGTACCGGCTGCAAGGGCGCGGCGGGCGGGGCCTCATCACCATGAAGACCACCGAGCGGACCGGTCGCGTGGTGGGCGTGCAGCAGGTGGTGGACGAGGACCAGTTGATGCTGATCACCGACGGCGGCAAGATCATTCGGCTCCGGATCGGCGACCTCCGCGTCATCGGCAGAAACACCCAGGGCGTCCGCCTCATCGATCTCGACAACGGCGAGCGGGTGGTCTCCCTGACCCGGTTGGCCGAAGACGACAATTAGCGGCGTGCGCCGCGGAAAATGCCGCAAGTTCCTGTTGGCGGTATTGAAGAACGGGAACCGATGGACGATTCACTGTTTGAATCTCTAGAATGTCCTTATGGTTGAAATCAACAAAATTCATAAGGCAGATACCTTTGCCGTATTGCATCAGATAGAAGATGATTCCATCGATCTGGTTGTTTGTGATGGGCCTTATGGAGTGACGGTAAACGAATGGGACAGGATTGACGGCATCCAGGAATTCAATTTGAAACTTGTCAAGTTGTTCTCTTCCAAAATGAAGATGGGAGCCGCCCTGTATCTTTTTGGAAAACCCGATTGTATTGATTTTATTGATTACCGTCCGTTTCTCAGCCTGAAACGAAAAATCGTCTGGTATCAACCAGGTCGACTTGCCCAGGGTAGAATAAACTATACGAACAATTACGATGTGATCTGCTATTTCATCAAAGGGAAAGGGGCGAGAGCCTTCAATCTGGATGATATCCGGATTCCTCAGCTTGTCGAGTTGAGTCATCGGCAGCGGTGTGAACGGGTCCCGTCCGTTACCAATGGCAGATTCGGCAAAACCAGGTTCAATGGGAACGGAAAGAACCCGGGGGATGTCTGGGGGGATATCAAACAACTCACTTACAAATCAAAGGAACTTGTGAGTCGCGATACTCTGAATACCATCCAGAAACCGGAGAAGCTTATCGAGAGACTTGTCAAAGCCAGTTCCAATGAAGGGGATCTGATTCTCGATCCGTTTGCAGGGGTTGGCACCTGTCCTTTGGTATGCAGGAAATTGAACAGAAATTTCATAGGAATTGAACAGAAGGAGGATTTTGTTCGAAAGGCAAATCAGAGATTGTCCGATTATGCTCAATCATTGGCAGGTGTCCATGAAACGCAAAATTCATTCTCATATGATTCGCTTGATCATCAAGGCGGCAAATGAAGCTCGAAAATCAGGTATTGTCAACTTGCTCCAACCGGGCTTGGTGAAGGAGATGATAATTGCGGACCTCTTGGTCATAAGCTGATTGTTTCAAAAAGAGATGCGGATGCGTGTTCATTTTTCGATGAACATGAAAAATATGAATACCTTTCGTGTTTGGAGGGAGGGTCGGGTCAGCTTGACAGAATGTTCAGTAATCCTCCTGAAAAAAGAGGGGATTCACTCCACAGAATTACAAGAAATTCCATGTTTTATCTTGCTGTGTTCTACGGAGACAACCGGACAAGATGTAAAATCATATATGAAATCAGGGTGGACGATGTTCTGAATGAGGCCAATCGCCAACTTGATGCCAGTCGAAACGACATATCTCATATTGGTTTTTCAGTAGATTGGGCAAGAAGCAAGGGCAAGGTTGTTCATGAAGACAAGACATCTTTGCCAGGGCTATAATCCCCAGGATTTTTGCAGAACGGATATCCACCAGAGTCCCAGTTCCCAATTCGTGACCCATGATGGAACGAGGCGGCACATTTCCGGAATTTCGGACGAAAGTCTGGCCGTGTCCCCCGTCCGCCGCATCCCGAAGCGTCCTGTGAGTCACGCTCCCGGGAGCCTGTCCGGACGACGCTCCGGCCTCTTTGGATTCCCGAAATGGCCATCGGCATCATAGGCGCGGGCGGCTGGGGAACGGCGCTGGCTGTCCTCCTGTGCCGGCGCCACCATCGGGTGGCCCTGTGGTGCCATTCCGCGGACACTTTCGCGCGGATGCGGGAGACCGGCGAGAACGCCGTCTACCTGCCCGGCGTCAGGTTGCCGGAGCGCCTGGAGGTCACCCGTTCGCTGGAAAACGCGGTGCGCGGCCGCGAACTGCTCATCGGCGTGACGCCGTCCCACTTCCTGCGCGAGGTCATGGGCCGGGCGGCTCCCTACGTGGCGCCCGAAGCCATCGTCGCGTGCGGCTCCAAGGGAATCGAGGAGTCGACCTTGATGACCATGGGCGGCGTTCTGGAGGAGATCCTGGGTCGCCCGGAGCGGCACGCGTTCCTGTCCGGACCGACTTTTGCCCTGGAGGTGGCCCGGGGGCGGCCCGCCGCCATCACCGTGGCAAGCCGCGACCGGGAGGTGGCCGCCCGGGTGCAGCGGAGCCTCGGCTCTCCGGAGTTCCGGGTCTATACGTCCACCGATGTGGTGGGCGTCCAGATGGGCGGCGTGATCAAGAACGTCATCGCCATCGCCGCGGGCGTCAGCGACGGCCTGGAGCTCGGCCACAACGCCAGGGCCGCGCTCATCACCCGGGGGTTGGCCGAGATGATCCGCCTGGCCGTGAAGATGGGCGCCGAGCCGGCCACCCTCTCCGGCCTTCCGGGCCTTGGCGACCTCGTGCTCACCTGCACCGGCCAGCTGAGCCGCAACCGCGGGGTCGGCCGCGAGCTGGGCCGGGGGCGCCCGCTTGCGGAAGTGGTCGGTGCAACCCGGGCGGTGGCGGAGGGTATCCGCAATACCCGCTCCGTGCGCCTCCTGGCCGGGAGTCATCATGTCGAGATGCCCATCGTGGAGCAGATGTACCGCGTGCTCTACGAGGGCAAGGATCCCATGCAGGCCGTCCGCGACCTCATGGGCCGGACCCTGAGGCCGGAGGCCGATGAAGAGTCGGCTGCCGGTCTCTTCCCCTCGGGGGATTGACGGGATTCCGCCCGCCGCAAATTGACAAGCCATCCGCCGTGTGCTTGAAATAGAACACCGAAAGATGAAGGTGCGGAAATGAAACGGACGTATCAACCAAGCAATCTCAGGCGAAAGAGAACGCACGGTTTCTTCGCGCGAATGGAGACCCCCGGCGGACGCAACGTGCTGAGGCGCCGGAGGGCCAAGGGAAGAAAGCGGTTGACCGTCGTCATCCCACCGAAGGGTCCTCGCACCTAGGACGGGCTGTTGTCCGTTGCCCGCGAGGGTTTCCCCAGGGAAGCCCGCCTGACCAGACGTTCCGACTTCCTGCTGCTGTCCCGCAGGGGCAGGAAGGCCTACGCGCCGCACTTCATTATCATCCGACGAGACAACGACCACTTGGGCAGGCGGCTGGGAGTCACGGTCAGCGCCAAGGTGGGGAAGGCGGTGGTGCGCAACCGCGTCAAGCGGGCGTTGCGCGAGTTCTTTCGCCGCGGGCGGGAGCACTTCAAGCCCGACATGGATATGGTCATCATTGCCCGCCGGGGAGCGGGTGAGTTGAGTCACGCGGCCATGACCGCGGAGCTTCGCAAGCTGGTCGGCTCCGGCGTCCGGCGCGACGCGGGCCCGCCGCCTCGGTGACCCCATGACGACCATGGCCGGCACCGCCGTGCGCGTCTGCATCAGGGCCTACCAGCGGTTTCTCTCACCGCTGCTGCCGCGCACCTGCCGGTACCATCCGACATGTTCCGCCTACGCGTTGCAGGCGGTGCACCGCCACGGCGTGGTCAAGGGCCTTGGCTTGGGTGCGTGGAGGCTCCTGCGCTGCAATCCGCTTACAGACGGAGGGTACGACCCGGTTCCATAGGTATCCATGGAAAAGCGAGCCTTCATAGCAGTCATCTTCTCGATTCTCATCATCATCCTGTACCAGGAGTACGTGAGGCGGTTCCATCCGCCGGCGCCGCCGCCCGCCCGGGAGGAGACCGCGTCCGGCCCGGGGAAGGCGGCCCCCGCGCCGCGGGTGACGCCTCCAGTGCCAGCCTCGGCTCCCGCCGTGGAGACTGCCCGGACGGTCCCGGTGCGGGATGTGACGGTGGAGACCCCCGACTATATCGCCCGCTTCACCAATCAGGGAGCCCGGCTCAAGAGCTTCCGCCTGAAGCGGTACCGTTCAGGAGTGGCCGCCGGCAGCCCGTTGATCGAAATGGTCTCTCCCGGGCCGGGGATGGAATACCCCCTGGGGCTCCGTCTCGACGACACGCCCGCGGGTACCGATCAGGCGCTGGTCTACGAAGTCCGGGGCGCGGACCTGAGTCTGAAGGAAGGCGGTGCCGGGAGCCTCGTCTTCGTCGGTGCGACGCCGTCCGGCCGCCGCGTCGTCAAGCAGTTCGACTTCAGCGGCTCCAGCCATGCGGTGGAGGTGGAAGTGTCGATGGCGGGTTCGCCGCAGGGCGCCACGCTGCTCTTCACCACCGGCGGCGAGAACAAGGGAGTCAAGGGCGATGCCTTGTTCGAGGGTGTCATCGCGTTGCGCCAGGGGGAACTGACGCGCGAATGGCCGGACGACATCGAAGGCCGGGTGAATTTCAACGCGCCGCTTTCATGGGCCGGCTTCGGCTACACCTATTTCGTTTCCGCGCTCATCCCGGCGGAAGGCGTCGAGGCCGATGCCACCGTGATGCCGGGCCCCGGCCGGGCGCGAGGGTTTGTCCTGGAGGTCCGCGGCCGGGTTCTCCCGGCCGCGGAGCGTGTTGCCCGCTACCGGCTCTTCATGGGCCCCAAGGTGCTCAGTCTGCTCAAGTCCTTCGACCGGGGTCTCGAGGAGTCCATCGACTTCGGCTACTTCGCCTTCATCTCGGTGCCGATGCTTCAGGCGCTGCATTTCTTCCAGACGTACACGGGCAACTACGGCCTCGACATCATCCTGCTTACCCTTGTCATCAAGCTGCTGTTGTGGCCGCTGACGCAGAAGAGCTTCGTTTCCATGAAGCGGATGCAGAAGCTCCAGCCGCAGATGCAGCGTCTCAAGGACAAGTTCGGGGACGACAAGCAGCGCCTGAACAAGGAGATGATGGATCTCTACAAGCGGAACAAGGTGAATCCGTTCGGGAGCTGTCTGCCCATGCTCCTGCAGTTCCCTTTCTTCATTGGCTTCTACAACGCGTTGCTGACACCCATCGAGTTGCGTCACGCCAGCTTCCTGTGGATCAAGGATCTGTCCCGCCCGGACTGGGAATCGCTCCCCTTCTCGGCCTTCGGTTACGACGTGGGCATTCCCGTGCTGGTGCTGCTCATGGGAGCGAGCATGTTCATTCAGCAGTGGATGTCGCCCGCTGTGGGCGACCCCAACCAGCGGCGCATGATGATGCTCATGCCGCTGATCTTTACCGTGATCTTCGTGAGCTTTCCGTCGGGACTCACGATCTACTGGTTCGTGAACAATATCCTGAGCATCGCCCAGCAATACCTGATCAACCGGAAGGAGCGTTGAGGGGCGGCGGCCGGCTGAGCCGGGACGGATGCGCCCCGTGGAGGAGAGGTTTGTCATGAAGCAAGTGGAAACGGAAGGAGAGACCCTTGACCAGGCCATCACCAGGGCGCTGAATCTGTTGGGGGTCGAGCGGGACAAGGTTTCCCTGGATATTCTGGCTGAACAGAAAATGGGGCTGCTCGGTTTCGGCCGCCAGAACCCGCGGGTGCGCGCCACCATCCGGGACGCGGTGGTGCCGGAGGAGGATGCCGGAAACAAGGATGATGCCGGAAACAGCCGCGCTGCGGACGAGCCTGTCGGCGAACCGGCGGCGAGGGTGTCCCCGGCGGTGGAGCCTGCCGCGGTGGAGCCTGCCATGGATGAGGGCGTCGCCGGCGAGCCCGAGGAAGGCGAGCCGGTCGAGGAGTTTCCGCAGACGGCTCAACGCATTGCGGAGGTTCGGGCGGTCAGCGTCGAGGTGCTGACGAAGATACTCGGGCTTATGGGCATGGATGCCGAGGTGGTGGTCAACCCGGGTACGGATTCTTCGGAGTTCGTCCTGGACATTCAGGGCGACAGCAGCGCGCTCCTCATCGGCCACAGGGGCCAGACCCTGGAGTCCCTCCAGCACATCGTCGGCCGTATCGTGGCGGAAAGGGTCGGGGCCGGCGCTCCCAAGCCTGTCGTCGACGCGGAAGACTACCGCGGAAGGCGGGTGCGGTCCCTGGAGGACATGGCGCTGCGCATGGGCGAGCAGGCCAAGCGCAGCCGGAAGACCCAGGGGATCGACACCCTCAGCGCCCGCGAGCGGCGCATTGTCCACATGGCCCTCAGGGACGACCCGTGGCTCACCACCCGGAGCCTCGGCCAAGGCGCCTGCCGGCGGCTCCTGATCATCCCCGAAGGGGATCGCAAGGCATTGGAAACCGACCCGGCAGGCGACGGTTCGTGATGCCGGTGGTGCATTGATTCCGGCGAATCCCGGTTTATAATGTGTAGTTGACCGGCTGACCGGTCAAGGAAAGCCATGCCCATCGTTGTCGACAAGGAACGCAAGCGCGCGGAGATCCTGGAAGCGGCCATGACCGTCGTGGCCCAGAAGGGTTTTCATCACTCCAAGATGGAGGATGTGGCCAGTGCCGCCAGGATCGGCAAGGGAACCATCTACGAATACTTCGAGAGCAAGCACCAACTGCTCCAGGCGCTTCACGGTTACATGCTGGGCAAGCTCAAGGAATACTACGAGGAGAAGTTGCGGGGCATCGAGGAACCGCCGCAGATCATTGCGGGGTTCCTGGCCGCCGCCCTCGCAAGCTTCCGCCAATGGGAGCCCTTCTTCTACGTATTCTGCGACGTCTGGGCGGAGGCGGGCCGGGACGAGCAGCAGAGCCTCCTGCGCACGCAGTTGCGGGCCGCCTACCGATCCTCCATCAACGATCTGGTCCGGGTGATCGAGGCGGGCGTGGCCGGCGGCTTTTTCCACTGCGACCAGCCCAGGCTCGCGGCCGAGCATCTGCTGGCTTGCGTCGACGGGCTGGCGCTGCACTGGCTGTACGACCCGGAGGTCTTCGACCTGGAAGCGATGACGGAAGCCCTTACGCGGGCGGTGATGAGGAGTCTGCAATGAAGGTTCGCATCGCCTTGTCGATATTGTTCATTCTTCTCCTGAGCGCCGTGACCGCGGTGGGCGTCTACGTCATCAGCGACGTCAAGGAACCGCCCCGGGTCCAACCGGCGGCCGTACCCGTGCCGGTGGAGGTGGCGCCGGTGGTGGCCGCCGATTTCGTGCACCGGATCGAGGCGCTGGGGACCCTGTCCGCCGGCCGCGAAGGGTCCGTCAGCGCGGACATCAGCGGCCGGGTGGTGGGGATCCCCGCGGCCATCGACCTCGGCAGCGTGGTGCGGGCCGGTGACGTGATGGCGCAGGTGGATGCCAAGGATTTCAGGATCGCGGTCCGGAAGGCGGCGGCGCAGGTGGCCGGCGCCAGGGCGCGGGTGCGCAAGGCCTCGGTGGACATTGAACGACAGCGGAAGCTGGTGGCTCTCAACCGGGAACAGCTGCGGCTGGCTCGCGCGGAGCACCAGAGACTCACCCGGCTGCTGAAGCAGGGGCTGGTTTCCAACCAGGAGGCGGAGCGGCAGGAGCTGGCCTGGCGGCGCATCGAGGAGGAGCTCGAGTCGGCCAGGAGCGGGGAGCGGGGGACGGAAGCGCTGCATGCCATCGCCGAGGCGGAGCTTGCCCTGGCCGAGGTTCAACTGGAACAGGCGCGGGAAACTCTGAGGGATACCGATATCCGCGCGCCGTTCGCCGGCGTCATCGCGCAAAAGAACGTGACGCTGGGGGAGCGTGTCGCTCCCGGGCAGGTGCTGTTCCAACTGGCCGACATCGAGACGGTCAAGCTCGATGTGCGCATTCCGGCTGCCGACATCCACCGGCTCGGCCCCCGGATCACGGCCAACGTGCGCGTGCGCGGGCTGGAAGAGGACTTTACCGGACAGGTGGCCAACATCGGTCCGCAGGCGGACCGACAGACTCGCTCGTTTCCGGTGGAGATCTTCATGTCCAACGCTTCCGGCGGCAAGCTGCTTCCCGGGATGTTCGCGCGGGCCTTGATCCCGGTCGGCGACTATCCGGGGGCGATCCTGGTTCCGCGCGACAGCGTCCTCTTCGAGGATGGCGGGCCTGCGGTCTTCGTGGCGGACCCGGATGCCGGTCGGGCCGGGCGGCGCGCCGTGCGCGTCGCCCGGCGGTTCGGGGCCCGCTACATGATCGCCTCCGGGCTTGAACCCGGGGAGCTTCTGGTAACCGCCGGACAGCGCCTGCTGCTGGACGGCGCCCGCATTCGGGTGGTCAAGCGCCGGGATCTGTCCTCATGAGAAAGATCATCGAGTTCTCCATCGGCAACCCCGTCATCGTCAACCTGTTGGTGCTGCTGATCCTTGTCCTGGGCGCGATTTCCTACGTCAAGTTGAAGCGTGAACTGGCTCCCGACATCTCCCGCGGGGTGATACGGATCGATACGGCTTACCCGGGTGCGTCGCCCGAGGAGGTGGAGGAGCTCATCACCGCCAGGATCGAGGATCAGGTCCGCAACGTCGACGGTGTCGACGACATGCTCTCCACCTCTCGCGAGGGCCATTCCACAATCCGCCTGCGATTGCAGTCGGACACCGACATGAGCCGCGCCCTGGGCGACGCCAGAGCCGCCCTGGACCGGGTCGTCGGCCTGCCGGAGGAGGTCGACGAGCCCCGGGTGGCGGAGGCCCAGTCCACTGTCCCGGTGATCACCGTCGCGCTGAGCGGCGACATACCCGAACAGGAGCTGCGCGAGATCGCCAAGGATGTGCAGGAACAACTCAGGCGGGTCGACGGTGTCGCCGCCGTGTCGATATTCGGCATGCGGGAGAGCCGGATTCTCATCGAGATCGACCCGGAACGCCTCGACCAGTACAGCTTGAGCCTTGATGAGGTGCGCGCCGCCGTGAACAATCAGAACCGCAACGTGCCCGGCGGCGCGCTGAAGACCGCCCGGGGCGAGATCCTGGTGCGGACCCTGGGTGTGGCCGGAGGCGTGGCCGATCTGGAGCGCATGATCCTGCGTTCCACCGATACCGGCCATGCGCTTGTCGTGGGAGACGTCGCGGCGGTGCGCGAGTCCTTCGAGGACGCCACCACCCTCGCGCGCTTCGACGGCAAGCCTTCGCTCAACCTCGTGGTCATCAAGGAGCGAAACGGCGACATCATCAGCGTGGCGGAACGCGTCCGCGCCGCCGTGGCGGAGATTCGCAAGACCCTGCCGGGGACCGTTTCCCTCGGCCTCTTCAACGACTTCTCGGTGTTCATCCGAAACCGTCTGGGCACCCTGGGCGAGAGCGGCGCCATCGGCCTGGCCATCGTGCTGGCGACGCTCTGCATCTTCGTCCGCGGGCGGACGGCGCTGTTGACCGCCTTCGGCATTCCGTTCGCGGTGCTGGGCTGTCTGTTCCTGATGTCGGTTTACGGCTTCAGCCTCAACATGATCTCCGCCTTCGGCCTGATTCTGGTCATCGGCCTTCTGGTGGACGATGCCGTCATCGTTACCGAAAACGTGTACCGCTACGTCGAGCAGGGCTTGCCCGCCAAGGAGGCCGCTCTTGAGGGTACCTGCGAGATCGCCTGGCCGGTGGTCACCACCGTGCTCACCACCGTCGCGGCGTTCGTTCCGTTCCTGCTGGTGCCGGGAACCACGGGCGCCTTCCTGAGGCCCCTCCCGGTGGTGGTGACCTTCGCGCTGCTGTTCTCGCTGCTGGAGGTCCTGCTCATCCTGCCGTCGCATCTTTCGGACGTCATCACGCCCGCCTATGCGGACAAGGTGCGCCGCGGCGGGCGCCGCTGGCTTCCCGGCCTGCGCCGTCGCAAGCGGCCGAGCGGCCCCGGCCCCGGCAAGAGTTCGTGGTTGACCTGCTTGCGCCATCGCTATGAAAGGATCCTGGGACTCGCGGTCCGCTGGCGTTACGTGGCGGTAGCCGTGATCGTGGCGGCAAGCGTGCTGCTGGCCGCGGCGGCCCGGTATCGGGTGCCCTTCGTGCTCTTTCGCGACTTCGAATCGAGCCAGTTCTTCGTGAATTTCGAAACCTCTACCAACGCCAAGCTGGAAGATACCGAGGCGGTGGCGGTTCAGGCCGAAGAGATCGTTCTGGGCTTGCCCGACGATGAGCTCAAGTCCCTGTCCACGACCGTCGGCGCCGCCTTCCTCGACCTGGACCGCGTGGTGACGGGAAGCAATGTGGGACAGCTCACGCTGGAGCTCCACGACGACCGGAGCCGAAACTCGGCGGAGATCGTTGCCGATCTCCGGGGGGAACTGGAACGGATACCGGGCATTACCAAGCTCCAGTTCCTCAGTCTCCAGGCCGGACCCGGTGGTCCCGACATCGAGATTCGGGTCATCGGCGAGAACCTCGAAAGCCTCCGGCGTCTGACCGACGAGGTCAAGGGATTCCTGGCCACTCTGCCCGGGGTACGGGACATCCGCGATGATCTGGTTGCGGGCAAGGAGGAGCTCCGCATCAGCCTCAAGCCGGAAGGCCGCACCCTGGGGCTCGACCTGAGGGGCGTCGCGCGCCAGGTGCAGCAGGGCTTCCAGGGGGTCGAGGCCTCAAGCATCCAGCGGGGGGACGAAGACGTGCCCATCGTCGTCCGGTTCCCCCGGGACCGGCGCAGCCACGTCGACACCGTGTCGCGCATGAAGTTCACGCTGCCTTCCGGGGAGCGGGTTTTCCTTCGCGACGTTGCCGACATTGGCACCGGCATCAGCCCGAGCCAGATCAACCGGGATGACCGCAAGCGGACGCTGAGCGTCTATGCCGAGGTGGAGGCGGGAAAGACCACCGTGGTGGAGGCCACCGACGCCCTGCGCCGGGAGTTCGCCGATGCCGGCCGGCGCTACCCCGGGCACAGGGTCGTGACCAAGGGGGAACGGCAGGAAATGGAGGAGTCCCTGGCCGCCCTGCCGCAGATCTCCCTGCTCACGTTGTTCGTCATCTACTTCTTGCTGGGTTCCCTGTTCAAGTCGTTCATACAACCGATCATCGTCATGGCCACGATTCCCTTCGCCCTGGGCGGCGTCGTCATCGGCCATCTCGTCATGGGCGAGAACCTGAGCTTCCTGTCCATCCTGGGCTTCATTGCCCTTGCCGGAGTCGTGGTCAACGATTCCCTGATCCTGGTGGACTTCATCAACCGCAGCCGGAGAAGCGGCATGTCGGCATACGACTCCATTGTCCGGTCCGGAGTCGTGCGGCTGAGACCGGTCATGCTGACCACGGTCACCACCGTCGGTGGTCTCGTTCCGCTGGCCTTCTTCGCCACCGGCCAGGCCCGGTTTCTCTCGCCCATGGCCATCTCCGTTGTCTGGGGGCTGTCCTTCGCCACGGTGCTGACGCTGATCCTCACCCCCTGTCTCTACGCCATTCTGGACGACGCCAAGGGATTCGTCCGGCGGTGCTTCCGCACCGGTGCCGCGACGCCGGAAGGTGCCGCGGCGGAACATTCCTGACGGTCGAGGGTGGCATCGGAACAACGGACGGGAGACACCGCCGAAGCGGACGCGCACGGTGCCGCCCGGGTCATTCCCGCGCACCCGGAAGGCCGGGGTGGCGCGCGGAGTCCCGGCGCGGAGGGTCCCGATTTGACAGTGTTCGGGGCGCTTCCTATAAGTGATCGCATGCGTTGGCGCACGTCCTTCATACCCACCCTCAAGGAAGAGCCTGCGGACGCGGAGGTGACCAGCCATCGCCTGCTGGTCCGCGCCGGCATGATCCGGCAGGTCAGCCGCGGCGTGTACGATTTTCTGCCGCTGGCGCTCCGCACGCTGCGCAGGATCGAGACCATCGTGCGCGACGAGATGAACCGGGCCGGCGCCCAGGAACTGCTGATGCCGGTCACGTCGCCGGCGGAACTGTGGCGGGACAGCGGGCGCTGGGAGGTCTATGGCAAGGAGCTGCTGCGTTTCAGGGACCGCCACGAGCGGGACTTCTGCCTCGCCCCCACCCACGAGGAGGTGATCACCGATCTGGTGCGCCGGGACGTCCGCTCCTACCGCGAACTCCCCATGAACCTCTACCAGATCCAGACCAAGTTTCGCGACGAGGTGCGTCCGCGCTTCGGCCTGATGCGCGGGCGCGAGTTCATCATGAAGGACGCCTACAGCTTCCATCTCGACCGGGACGACGCCGAGCGCGAGTACCGGAACATGTACGACACCTACCGGCGCATCTTCACCCGTTGCGGCCTCAGGTTTCGGGTGGTGGAAGCCGATTCGGGCGCCATCGGCGGAAGCCTGTCGCACGAGTTCCAGGTGCTGGCGGAGTCGGGAGAGGACGCCCTGGCCACCTGCAGCGCCTGCGACTACGCGGCCAACGTGCAGAAGGCGGAATCGCGGCTGCCCGCACCCCACCGCGACGGCGCTTCCGCGGCTCCGCTCGAGACCGTGCCCACGCCCGGCCTCAGGACGGTGCCGGAAGTTTCCGGGTTCCTGAAGGTTCCGCCGGAACGGTTCATCAAGACCCTGATCTACCGGATGCCGTCGGGAGGGTTGCTGGCGGTGCTGGTGCGCGGCGACCACGAAGTCAACGAGACCAGGCTCGGCAATCTTCTGGACACCATCGCCGTGGAGCTGGCGGATGAAGAACAGATTCGGCAGGCCGTCGGGACGACGCCGGGTTTTCTGGGGCCGGTGGACCTGCCGCTGGAGATGTGGGCCGACCACGCCGTCCGGGGCATGACCGAGGCCGTGACCGGGGCCAACCAGGCCGACGCCCACCTCATGCACGTGAGCCAGCCGAGGGACTTCGCCCCGGCACGCTTCGAGGATCTGCGCCGGGTCCGGGCCGGGGACCTGTGCCCGCGCTGTGACGAGGGAGTCATCGAGGAGCACCGCGGCATCGAGGCGGGCCACGTGTTCTACCTGGGGCGCAAGTACAGCAAGGCCATGGGGGCCACAGTCCTCGACTCCGAGGGGCACGAGCGCGCCATGGAGATGGGTTGCTACGGCATCGGCATCACCCGGCTGATGGCCGCCGCCATCGAGCAGAACCACGACCGGGACGGCATCATCTGGCCCTTCTCCATCGCCCCTTTCCCGGTGGAGTTGGTGCCCCTCAACTACCGGGAGGGGCCCATCGGCGAGGTTGCCGACCGGATCTACCAGGGGCTCGTGGATGCCGGGCACGAAGCGCTGCTGGATGACCGTGACGAGCGGCCGGGCGTCAAGTTCAAGGACGCCGACCTGGTGGGCATCCCGCTGCGGGTCACCATCGGCGCCAAGGGTCTGGCCAGGGGCAATGTGGAGTTGCGCCGGCGCGGGCAGCAGGCGACGACGGAGATACCCGCGGCGCAGGCGGTGGAGCGTATCGTCGCGGTACTGGAGAACGGCGGGGCATGACTGCCGCCGACGTTCGGCAGCGCCTGATCGTGGCCCTGGATCTGGCTGATCCGGCGAAGGCGAAGACCCTGGCCACCCGCCTGGCACCGGAGGTGGGGATGTTCAAGGTGGGCAAACAGCTCTTCCTGCGTGCCGGGCCGGACATCGTCCGCACGATCCGCGGTCTCGGCGGCGAGGTCTTTCTCGATCTCAAGTTCCACGACATCCCCAACACCGTGTCGGCGGCGGCGGTGGAAGCCGCCTGGCTCGAGGTGAAGCTGTTCAATGTGCACATCGCTGGCGGCGGCGCGATGATGCGGCAGACCGCGGCGGCGGTGGCGGATGTGTGCGCGAAGGAGAGCCTGCGGCGGCCGTCGATGCTGGGCGTGACGGTTCTTACCAGTCTGGATGGAACCGACCTTGAGGCGCAGGGGATTGGAGGAGGCGTGCCCGCCCAGGTTGTCAGGCTGGCGCGCATGGCCCGTGATTCGGGTCTCGCGGGCGTGGTCTGTTCCGCCCGGGAGGTCCGGGACATCCGGCGCGCCTGCGGCGACTCCTTCATGCTGGTGACGCCGGGCATCCGTCCCGCGGGCCAGCAGTCCGGCGACCAGAAGCGGGTCATGACCCCGGGCGACGCGGTTCGCGCCGGCGTCGATTACATCGTCGTGGGGAGGCCCATCACCGGTGCCGGCGACCCGGTCGGGGCGGCACGGTCCGTGGTCGCCGAAATGGCGGAGGCGGCGGGTTGAGACCGCCGGCGCCGGGCTGGCCGCCCGCGGGCGACCTCGTGTCCGTCTTTTGAACTTGCCTGTCGAAGTGCTAGGTTAGGAACCCATGCCGGCAGCCACCATCGAAGAGGCACTGGAGGAGATTCGTCAGGGCAGGATGGTCATCCTGATGGATGACCAGAACCGCGAGAACGAGGGCGACCTCACCATGGCGGCGGAGCGGGTCACGCCGGAGGCCATCAATTTCATGGCCACCTGGGGACGGGGCCTGATCTGCCTCTCGCTCACCGAAGAGCAGGTGGCCCGGCTCGGTCTCGCCATGATGGTGCGCGACAATACCGCTCCTTTCGGCACCGCGTTCACGGTCTCCATCGACGGTGTGAAGAACGTCACCACCGGCATATCGGCGTCCGACCGTGCCGAGACCATCCTGGCGGCCATCGCGGACGGCGCCGGCCCGGCGGATCTGTGCACGCCCGGGCACATCTTTCCGCTGCGCGCCCGGAACGGCGGCGTGCTGGTGCGCACCGGCCAGACCGAAGGCTCCGTGGATCTCTGCCGGCTGGCCGGGCTCAAACCCGCCGGAGTGATCTGCGAGATCATGAAGGACGACGGCACCATGGCGCGGCTGGCGGACCTCGAGGAGTTCGGCGAGAAGTACGACCTCAAGATCTGTACCGTCGCCGACCTGATCCAGTACCGCCTCAAGCACGACTCGCTGATTCACCGGGTCGCCGCCACCCGGTTGCCGACCCGGTACGGCGGCGAGTTCGAAGCGGTGGTCTACAACACCCACGTGGACTCGAGCGAGCATCTGGCGCTCATCAAGGGAAAGATCTCCGAGAAGCGGGAGACCCTCGTACGGGTGTGCACCAAGTTCCTTCCCGGCGACGTCTTCGGCTTCGAGTTCTTCGACACCGGATCGGTCATCAGGCAGTCCATGGAACTCATCGCCAGCGAGGGCGCCGGCGTCCTGCTCTATCTCCAGCCCGAAGGCAAGGGGCTGCGTCCCGCCGAGGCCGGGGAGGAGAGGAGCTTCCGCGACTTCGGCATCGGCGCCCAGATCCTGCGGGATCTGGGCGTTCGCAAGCTCCGGCTCGTCACCAACAACCCCAGGAACCTCGTGGGCCTGTCCGGCTACGGCCTTGAGGTCACCCGTTCCGTACCTTTCCCCATGCGCGAGGGCACCATCCGGCGGGGTAGCGCGATCGGGGGCTGAGGCTCTCGTCTCGGAGGGCGAGTCTCTCGCCGCCGCTATGACGGCGCCTCGGTCGGACCTTGGCGCAGATATGGGTGAATCGCGTTTCGCAGGCGTCTGAGGGCGTCGTCGACGGAGTGGAAAAGCTGCTCCCCGACGAGTTCGCCGTGGGCCCAGCAGTCCATCGAAGGGGCATCGGTGAAGTTGATGTCCAACACCTTCTCGCCCGGAGGGCTGCCGGTAACGAGGATGCGCACCGAGTAGCCTGCGTCAATGGCAGCGGCCCGGGCGTAGCGCGGGATTCGCAGCGAATCCCTGATGTAGCCGAGCCGCTTCCGGGGAAACTCGCCGACTCCCAGGGAGATGTAAACCCAGTGGTCCGTGTTGTCGGCGAGCTCCCGCAGGACCTTGCCGTTGATGTCCACGATGTTCTGCAGCGCCTGTTCCTGCCGGTAGTCCTTCAGGAGCTCGAAGGCCCAGCGCTCGATCACCCCGGTGGGCTCCCGTTTGCCCCCGTCCGGCTGCCGCCTGGTCCCGGTATCGATCCACCACTTCACCTCCTGGATGTGGTCGCCGGCAGGCGCCGCCACATCGGTGGCCGGCGGTTCGGTCCCGGGCTTTTCGGCAGCGGCCATGGCGGAGCCTACACCTTGAACTCGTTGAGCGTACTGGGGGCGAACAGGCTTTCCACCTCGAGCCGCTGCCTGGTGAGGCCCTGCTCGTGGGCGTAGCCCGCCAAGGTCTCCAGGACATGGCGGTTGGGCTCCAGCCCGTAGGCCCAGGGATCGGGACCCAGGATCTCCCGCTCCCGCTCCATCTGCTGGACCGACCAAGCCAGCATGTACTTGAGGGCGGAGTACTCGTACATGGCTTCGGCACAGAGCCGCTTGGACTCGCAGAAGGCCTTGTAGAGGTTCTGGGCGACCCAGGGATGGCGTTCGTGCACGTCTTCCCGGAGCACCAGGGTGTGCATGATGGGAAAGATGCCGGTCTTACGGAAGTAGTCTTCCTCCACCGTGCGGAAGTCCGGGAACAGTCGCGCCACCCTGGGCGAGCGGCGCACGAACGGCGACGGCATGTGGGCCGAGATCAGCGCGTCGATGTCGCCGTTCTCCAGCATGGAGGAGAGTGTCTGCTCCGGTCCGATGGGAGTGATGGAGAGGTTTTCGGGCAGATCCGGACGCAGCTTCTCCTCCCGGCCGGGCGTCTCCTCCCCGCCGGTGAACCAGTTCACCTTCTCGAGCTCCACGCCGTACTCGTGCTGCAGGATGCCCCGTTGCCAGATGGCCGCGGTCATCTGGTACTCGGGGACGCCGACCCGCTTGCCGGTGAGGTCGGCGGCCTCCGTGATGCCGGAGCCGGCATGGATGTAGATGCCGGAGTGCCGGAAGGCGCGGGAAGGGAACACCGGGATGGCCGCGAACCGCGGCGTTCCCTTGTCCCGGGACATCAGGTAGGAGCCCATGGACATCTCGGCGGCGTCGAAGTCCTGGTAGCGCAGCATGCGCCAGAAGGTCTCCTCGACGCGGAACGGCAGGTAGGTCAGGTCGACCCCTTCCACGGGAACGCGGCCCTCCTGCAGCGGGCGCGTGCGGTCATAGTCCCAACAGGCGACGGTGATGCTCACTCTGGCCATGGCGGTTGATCTCTCCCATTGCGCCGGGTTGTCAGAAACGTGGAACCCGTCAGGAACATGGAGTCCGGCATCGGCTTCCGGGCTCGCCCTTGCAGCAAGGTAACAGGAATGGTCGGGCAGTGTAAGGACGCCGGCCGGGCGCGGGGCGGGGGAAGGCGGTGTTTCGGCGGCAGATTTCTACGGGACTTGTATCGCGGGGCTTGTATCGCAGGTTACCCGGATCCCCGCACCGCGGACCCTGCCGAAAACACCCTGGTCATCCGCTTCAAAGCCGTCCGCCAGCCGGAGCAGCGGTCCCTTGGGGTGCGGAGACGGTTTGTTGACCGGGAATGGCTTTTTGGGTATAGAGAGGACTCTGGAAAAGATCGTGAAAAAGATCGTGAAAAAGGTCGTGAAAAAGATCGTGAATTTCTGAAAGTTTATTGACTTCTCTATCTTGCTTCTCTTTTTCCCTGTCTTGCACGGAGACTCATGCTTTTCGACTTTGCCAGCGTACTGGTTTTCACGTTGTTGGGGGCGGCCTTCGTCTGGGTCAACCTGCTGATCGGCCGCCTGCTGCGGCCTTCCAATCCCCAATTCCGAAAGCTCTCCACCTATGAATGCGGCGAACCGGCGTCCGGGAGCGCCTGGGTCAACTTCAACGTCCGGTTCTACTTCATCGCTCTCATCTTCATCATCTTCGAGGTGGAGATCGCTTTCATCTTCCCGGTGGCCGTGGTCTTCCGCGACTGGCTTCAGAACGACGCGGGGCTCTTCGCGTTCGGTGCCGTCGCCGTCTTCACCCTCATCGTGTTCCTGGGTCTCATCTACGACTGGTGCAAGGGCGACCTGGAGTGGGTGAAGAACTAGAGCGGGTGAGGAACCAGGCGGCGGGCACGCAGGTACCGGAGACATGACGGCGAAAGAAATACACGAGCGCGTCCGGGCGCTTTGCCCGGGGGGCGTGGGCGATCTCGACGACGAGTGCATGGACCCTTTCTTCCGGGTCGAGCCGGCCAACGTCAAGGAGGTCTGCTTGGCGCTTCGGGACGACGACTCACTGAAGTTCGATGTGCTCTCGGACCTGACCGCCGTGGATCTCCCCGGAAAGGAGGTCCTGCAACTGGTCTACCATCTCTATTCATACGCCTTCCGACAACAGATGGTGGTCAAGGTCGACGTGGATCGGGCGGCGCCCCGGATCGCGACGGTGGAAGATGTCTGGAAGGTGGCCAACTGGTTCGAGCGGGAAGTGTACGATCTTTTCGGGGTTCTTTTCGAAGGCCATTCGGACCTCCGGCGGATCCTGCTGCCCGAGGACTGGATCGGCCATCCCCTGCGCAAGGACTTCGTGGAGCAGGAGACGTACGACGGCATCAGCACCGAGCGCGAGCCGCTGGTGCCGGAGAACATGCGCTAGGGAAGGTCCGAACAAGGCGATGGCACGACAGTGATCTGCTCGCAACCCATTGATTTTGTCAATTCAGCCCCATCGAACCCGGGGTTGTTCAGACTTCCCCGACCGCTGGTTTCGGGTCCGCCCGCAGCCGGGTCGGTTGACCGGAGAAGCCTGTCATGAGCGAGGATGCCTCCAGCACGGGTCTGCACACTGAAGACATGACGCTGAACGTCGGTCCGCAGCACCCGAGCACCCACGGCGTTCTGCGGTTCGTGGTCAAGACGGACGGCGAGGTCATCAAGGAGGCCATCCCGGACGTCGGCTACCTGCACCGCTCCATCGAGAAGATCGGCGAGAAGTGCACCTGGCACGGTTACGTCCCCTACACCGACCGGGCCGACTACCTGGCCGCCATGTTCGCCAACCAGGGCTTCTGCATGGCCGCCGAGCGGCTGGGCGACGTCGAGGTGCCGCCCCGGGGCGAGTACTGCCGGGTCATCGCCTGCGAGCTCAACCGCATCGCCAGCCATCTCATCGCGGTGGGCACCTTCGGACAGGACATCGGCGCCATCACCCCGTTCCTGCACGCGCTCCGGGAGCGCGAGACCATCAACGACCTCATGGAGGAGATCTGCGGCGCCCGCCTCACCTACAACTACCTCCGGATCGGCGGCGTGGGCTACGACATCAGGCCCGAGACGTGCGCGCGGATCAGTGCGTTCCTCGACCACTTCGAGCCCATCGTCGATGAATACAACCGGCTCCTGTCGTACAACAAGATCTTCATCGAGCGGCTGGCCAACGTCGCGGTGATCTCCAGGGAGGACGCGCTCCAATACAACCTCGTGGGCCCCAACCTGCGGGCTTCCGGCGTCCAGTGGGACATCCGCCGGGACATTCCCTATTCGGTCTATCCCGAACTCGATTTCGAGATTCCGGTAGGCCGGGGCGAGCGGGGCACCCTGGGCGACTCCTACGACCGCTACCACGTCCGGATCCGGGAACTCATGGAGAGCTGCGGGATCCTCCGCCAGTGTCTCGACAAGATGCCCGCCGGTCCGGCCGTCGCCAAGGTGGCGCGCAAGTTCAAGCCGCCCGCCGGCGAGACCTACGTGCGCATCGAGGCGCCGCGCGGGGACATGGGCTACTACGTCGTCAGCGACGGCAGCGAGTATCCCTATCGGGTGAGGATACGCACCGGCTCCTTCACCGCCATGAGCATCATCGACAAGATCAGTCCGGGGATCATGGTCGCGGACCTCATCGCGCTGATCGCGAGCCTCGACGTGGACGCCCCCGAGATCGACCGCTAGGCAGTGCCGATGGACTTTACCGTACAAGACCTTGTCGCGACGTGGTTGCCGGGCTCCGTCCCGGCGGCGCTGGCCCATGCCCTGGCCGCGGTGGCGGTGGCCCTCGCCGTGCTGTCGTTGTTCGTGGCGCCGCTCGCGGGCGTGACCAGTTGGCTGGAGCGGCGGGTGTGGGCGCGCATGCAGTCCCGGGTCGGACCCAACCGGGTGGGGCCGCAGGGGGTGCTTCAGTGGCTCGCGGACGGTGTGAAGAATATCCAGAAAGAGGACATCATCCCGGCCGCGGCCGACAGGAAGCTCTTTCTGCTCGCCCCGTACATCGTCTTCGCGGGCTTTCTCGGCGCCTTCGTCGTCATCCCCTTCGGCAGTTGGCTGATCCCCGCCGACCTCAACATCGGCATCCTCTATCTGCTGGCCATCACCTCGCTGGTGGTGGTGGGCATCCTGATGGCGGGCTGGTCCTCCAACAACAAGTGGTCGCTCCTGGGGGGCATGCGCTCGGCCGCGCAGATCGTCAGCTACGAGATACCCGCCGGACTGGCGGTGCTGACGGTGATCTTCCTTTCCGGCACCCTGAGCATGCAGGGAATCATCCAGGCCCAGGGCTGGGCGCCGTGGGACTGGTTCATCTTCTACAACCCGTTCACCCTGGTCGCCTTCTTCCTTTTCTTCACCGCGGCTCTGGCCGAGGGCAACCGCACGCCGTTCGACATTCCCGAAGCCGAATCCGAACTGGTGGCCGGCTACGTCACCGAGTACAGCGGCATGCGCTTCCTGTTCTTCTTCTTTGCGGAGTGGGGCAACCTGTACGTCATCGGCGCCATCGCCGCGACCCTGTTCCTCGGCGGCTGGCAGATACCGGCGACGGTCTTCGGCGTCACCATGGCCGAGCATCCGCTGCTCAAGGGTGTCCTGGAGTTCGCGGTGTTCTTCGTCAAGGCGTACCTCTGGGCCTTCGTCGCCATGTGGGTGCGCGGAACCCTGCCGCGGGTGCGCGTGGACCAGCTCATGGCCATGTGCTGGAAATACATGGTACCGATGGCGTTCCTGTGCCTCTTCGGAACGATCCTGCTCCTGGTCATCTGGCCCGAGGGGAACATGGTGCTGACGCTTGCCACGCTTGCCTTCGCCGGTCTCGTCGTGCTCTTCTTCTTTTGGCGCGTGGTCTGCCAGATTCTGCACGCGCGCCCCACCCTCTATCTCAAGCCCTACGTCTAGGAGACGGCCAGCCGAACCGGGGAAACGTCATGAACGGAGTCATCGGGTACATTCGGAACGTGAGAGACACGGTGAGGAGCATCTTCGAGGGCATGACCATCACCTTCTCCCACTTCGTCCGCAAGCCGTCGACGGTCCAGTACCCCGACCGCATCGCGCAGCAGGTGCAGGCCTCCCTGCCGCTGCGTTACCGCGGCATCCTGGAGGTCGACATGGACATCTGCACGGGCTGCCTGGCGTGCGAGCGGGTCTGCCCGATCAACTGCATCGCCATCGGCATCGAGATGAACTCCGAGACGAAGCAGCGCGACTTCACCCAGTTTGACATCGACATATGCAAGTGCATGTATTGTGGACTTTGCATGGAGGCCTGCCCCACGGGATCCATTCGTCACACCCAGGAGTTCGAGGGTGCCTGCAACAATCCCGCCGGTCTGGTGCGGCATTTCGTCACCGGGAAAGTGCCTCTCTACAAGCCGAAGAAAGGCGGGGAGACGGAACCCCGGATGATCCGGAAGGTGGACATCGGCAAGACGTACATGGACGAGATAGCCGAGCCGGAAAA
This sequence comes from uncultured Binatia bacterium (SeqCode), assembly GCA_964291295.2. Taxonomy (GTDB): domain Bacteria; phylum Desulfobacterota; class Binatia; order UBA9968; family JAJDTQ01; genus JAJDTQ01. The sequence continues at coordinate 1,092,743 of OZ219754.1, forward strand.
CTGACGTCCCGCCGGCCATGTCGGGATTCGCGAGAATTTCTCGTCGGAAAGGCTCCCAGCCCCCCGCCGCGGCACTCCACACCCATGGCCCGGTCCGTGTGATACGGGCCGCTCGTCCCCCATCCAGAGGGTGGTTTGGATCATGGAAATTTCCATAGACGTGCTCATCTTTTACCTGGTTTCCCTCGTGGTGGTGGGGTCGGCCTGCGTCGTGGCCTTTTCGCGCAACATCGTGCACTCGGCGTTCTCGCTGCTGGGCACGTTCGGCGGCGTGGCCGGGCTGTACGTGTTTCTCGGCGCCGACTTCGTGGCGGCGGTGCAGGTGCTGATCTACGTCGGCGGCATTCTCGTGCTGATCCTGTTCGCGGTCATGTTGACCCACCGGATCAGTGACGTCGACATCACCAACCGCACGGTGGGGCGGATTCCCGGGCTTGCGGCGGTGGCCGTGTTTCTGGGCATCCTGGTCTACGCCATCGGCCGGACCGATTGGGTGAAGGTCGGGGAGGTGGCGTTCGCCCCCACCACCGCGGTCATCGGCAATCTCTTCCTGGGCGACTACCTGCTGCCGTTCCAGATTGCCGCGGTGGTGCTGCTGGTGGCTCTCATCGGCGCCATCACGCTGTCGCGCAAGGAAATCAAGGAATAGATCAGGGAACAGAGCTTCACGAGATGGCTGCATACCTCGCAACGTTGACGAACGTCGGACTGGAGCACTACCTGGTGGTGGCGGCCATCCTGTTCGCACTGGGCATCTACATCGTCCTCACCCGGCGCAACGCCATCAGCATCCTGCTGGGGGTGGAGCTCATCCTGAATTCGGCCGGACTGAACTACGTGGCCTTCTCGCACTTCAGCACCGGCAACGTCGACGGACAGATCTACACCGTCTTCATCATCATGCTGGCGGCCTCCGAAGCCGCCATCGGCCTGGCCATCGTCCTGGCCATCTACCAGCTCTTCGCCACCATCGACGTCGAGGCCACCGAGACGCTCAAGGACTAGCCCGCACGAGTCGCTTTGCCATGGATCACCCCGTTCAGACCGATTTCCTGCGCTGGATCGTGTTGTTCCCGCTCATGGGGGCAGTGATAAACGGCCTTCTGGGCGCCCGTCTGCAAGAGCGCGCAGGCAAGTGGGCGGTGGCCTTCATCGCCTGCGCCCCGGTGACCCTGTCCTTCCTGTTCTCGCTCTGGGCCTTCGGCCGGCTGCTGGCCCTGCCGGCCAAGGATCGGTTTCTCATCGACTCGTTCTATTCCTGGATCCCGTTGGGTTCCTTCAGCGTGGACGTGGCCTTCTGGGTGGACCCCCTGTCGGCCATCATGATCCTGGTGGTGAGCGGCATCGGCGGACTGATCCACTTCTATTCCATCGGCTACATGCACGACGACCGCTCCATGTGGCGCTACTTTGCCTACCTGAACCTGTTCACCTTCTCCATGCTGCTGCTGGTGACCGGCGACAACCTGCTGCTCATGTTCGTGGGCTGGGAGGGCGTGGGGCTCTGCTCCTGGGCGCTCATCGGCTTCTGGTACACCGACCACACCAACACACGGGCCGGCAACAAGGCATTCATCGTCAACCGCGTCGGCGACTTCGGCTTCGTGCTGGGCATCTTCCTGCTCTACTGGACCCTGGCCGGGCAGGGTCAGGGAACTCTGGCGTTCCGCGAGATCGAGGAGCACGTGGGGTTGCTGGCGGACGCGCAGCTCTGGGGCATCGGCGCGGCGACGCTGGTGACTTTCCTGCTGTTCATCGGCGCCACCGGCAAGTCGGCGCAGATCCCGCTCTACGTGTGGCTGCCGGACGCCATGCAGGGGCCTACTCCGGTGAGCGCCCTGATCCACGCCGCCACCATGGTGACGGCCGGCGTCTACATGATCGCGCGGCTGAACGGGCTGTTCTCGGCGGCTCCCGCCACCCTGGGCGTCATCGCCGCGGTGGGCGCCGCCACCGCCTTCTTCGCCGCCACCATCGCGGTGACCCAGACCGACATCAAGCGGGTGCTGGCCTACTCCACCATCAGCCAGCTCGGCTACATGTTCCTGGCCATGGGCGTGGCGGCCTACGCCGCCGGCGTCTTCCACCTGCTGACCCACGCGTTCTTCAAGGCATGCCTCTTTCTCGGCTCCGGCAGCATCATCCACGCCATGCAGGGAGAGCAGGACATGCGCCGCATGGGCGGCCTGCGAACGGTGATGCCGGCCACCTTCCGGACCTTCGCCATCGCGGTGCTGGCCATCGCCGGAACCCCGTTGCTGGCCGGCTTCTTCTCCAAGGACGCCATCCTGTGGCAGGCATGGGCGACCCATCACCCGCTCCTCTGGGGGGTGGGCGTGTTCGTTGCGGGCCTGACGGCGTTCTACATGTTCCGCCAGTTCTTCATGGTGTTCTTCGGCGAATGCCGCGCCGACGGCCACGTTCGGGAGCACCTGCACGAATCGCCGAAGGTCATGACGTATCCGCTGTGGATCCTTGCCGCGGGCTCCGTCGTCATCGGCTATATCGGATTGCCGGCCTTCATGGGCGGCAGCCGCATCGACCAGTGGCTCGATCCGGTGATCCACGCCGCTCACGGCGAGCACCACTCGGTGATGGAGGAGCTGGGCGTGATGAGCGTTTCGGTGGCCGCCGCCGCCGCGGGGGTGGCGCTGGCCTGGTTCCTGTACTACCTGCGCACGCCGGCACGGGACGATTCGCCGGAGGCCGGGGGATTCCCGTACCGCCTGCTCTACAACAAGTACTACGTCGACGAGGTCTACCAGTTCGTCTTTGTCGGCGGCACTCTGCTGCTGGCGCGGATCGGAGCGGCCTTCGACCGCCATGTCATCGACACCCTGGTGGACGGATCGGCCCGGCTCACCACCCTGGTTTCCTGGTTCAACGGCCTGTTCGACAAGTATGTCGTGGACATGCTGGTCAACGCCGTCGCCAATGTGACCTTTGCCACCGGCAACCACTTCCGCAGGGTCCAGACCGGCAACATCAACGGCTACCTCTACGTGGTGGTGGGCGCCGTGGTCGCCGCCCTGATCGTCAAGTTGCGCTACTGGAGTTGAGGCGGTGTGGTCCGTGAGACCGGACGCCACATAGGAGAGATGCGAAAATGACCGAACACGTGCTGAGCTACATGGTCTTTTTTCCCTTGGCCGGGATGCTGGTGGTGCTGCTCCTGCCCAGCGGACGCCATGATCTCATTCGCTGGGTTTCGGCCGCGGCCACGGTGCCGCCGCTCATTCTGGGGATCTGGTTGTACGCCAACTTCGACACCACCACCACCGCCATGCAGTTCGTCGAGCGGGTTCCCTGGATCCCGGCCTTCAACATCGAGTACTTCGTCGGAGTCGACGGTCTCAGCGTCTCCATGGTGCTGCTGACCGCGCTGCTGTCGTTTCTCTGCATCTTCGCCTCCTGGGGCATCGACAAGGGGGTCAAGGGTTATTTCGCGCTGTTCCTGCTCCTGGACACCGGCATGACCGGGGTGTTCGTGGCGCTGGATTTCGTGCTCTTCTACGTGTTCTGGGAAGTCATGCTGCTTCCCATGTACTTTCTCATCGGCATCTGGGGCGGCCCGCGCAAGGAGTATGCCGCCATCAAGTTCTTCCTCTACACGCTGCTGGGCAGCGTGCTCATGCTGGTCGCCATCCTGGCGCTGTACTTCCACTCCGAGCCCAACACCTTCGACATGACGAAGCTCATGGACCGGAGCAGCCTCTACGGCACCACGCCGCTGGCCATGTGGCCCTTCAACGCCTGGGGCTGGGGCTTCCAGCACGTGGTGTGGATGGCGCTGTTCATCGGGTTCGCCATCAAGATCCCGGCCTTCCCGTTTCACACCTGGCTGCCCGACGCCCACGTGGAGGCACCCACCGCCATCTCCGTGATCCTGGCGGGCATCCTCCTGAAGATGGGGACCTACGGCATCCTGCGCATCAACTATCCGATGCTGCCGGTGGCCACGGCCGACCTGGCGTTCTACTTCCTGGCGGCCCTGGGAGCCTGGAACATCGTCTACGGTGGCCTGTGCGCCATGGCGCAGACGGACATGAAGAAGCTCGTGGCCTACTCCAGCGTCAGCCACATGGGCTACGTCATGCTGGGGATGGCGGCCTTCAATACCCAGGGCATCAACGGCGCGGTGCTCCAGATGTTCAATCACGGCACCATCACCGCCATGCTCTTCCTGCTCGTGGGCGTGGTCTATGATCGTGCCCACCACCGCGAGATCAACGGTTTCGGCGGGCTGGCCGGCATCATGCCGGTGTACGCGGGCTTCACCGCGCTGGCCTTCTTCGCCTCCATGGGGCTTCCGGGGCTGTCGGGCTTCGTCTCCGAGGTGCTGGTGCTGCTGGGCGCGTGGCCCCGGTACCACGCCCTGACCATCATCGCGGCCCTGGGCATCGTCATCACCGCCGGTTACATGCTGTGGATGATGCAACGGGTCTATCTCGGCCCGCCCAACGAGAAATACCGGGAGCTGCCCGAGATCAACGGCCGCGAGGTCTTCACGCTGTTCCCGCTGGGAGCGATCGTGGTCATCGTCGGCGTCTATCCGCGGGTGGTGCTCGACCTGCTCCAGGCCTCCCTCGACAACATCAACCATATGGTGGTCGCGCACCTTTCGTAGCTCAAGATGGATCTCGGTAACCTCGCAAGCCTCAAGCTGTTCCATCCGGAAATCGTCCTGGCGGGAACGATCATCCTGCTGACGATCCTGGACCTGGTAGTGGCCAACAAGCGGCTCCTGGCGTACGTGGGTCTGGCCGGCTGCCTTGTCGCCCTGGGCGTCACTGTGGATCTCCATGGAACGCCGCCGGCGCTGCTGTTCCACCGCATGGTGGCGCTGGACAGCTTCGCCTTGTTCTTCAAGGTGCTGACGCTGGTGGCGCTGGTGGCGGCCATCTGGATGTCCATCGGCTCCGACGAGGTCCGGAAAGTGCACCTGGGCGAGTATTACATCGTGCTCCTGACCTGCGGGTTCGGCATGTTCTTCATGGCCTCGGGCAACAACCTGCTGATGGCCTACCTCGGCCTGGAACTGGTGAGCCTGACGTCCTACATCCTCACCGGCATGCTGCCGCACAACCGGCGCTCGGCGGAGGCCGCCCTCAAGTACCTGATCTACGGCGGGGTCGCCTCCGGCACCATGATCTACGGCATGAGCTGGGTGTTCGGCATGGCCGGCAGCCTGGACTACGCGGCCATCAACGCGGCCATGTCGCAGGCGGACGGCAACCAGACCGGACTGTTCATCGCCTTCGTCTTCATCCTCGCCGGCTTCGGCTACAAGATGGCCTTCGCGCCCTTCCACATGTGGTCTCCGGACGTCTACCAAGGGGCGCCCACGCCGTTCACCGGCTTCCTCTCGGTGGCTTCCAACGCCGCCGGCCTGGCCATCCTGATCCGGTTCTTCTATCCGGCGGTGTCCACCCTGGGGCAGAACGGGAGCTGGACGTTCCAGGCGTTCTCCGCGGTTCAGTGGACCGACCTGCTGGTGGTCGTGAGCATCATCACCATGACCTGGGGGAACCTTTGCGCCCTCAACCAGACCAACGTCAAGCGCCTGCTGGCCTACTCCGGCATCGCCCACGCCGGATACCTCATGATGGGTCTCGTGGTGCTGAACAGCGACGGGCTGACCGCCATGCTCTTCTACGCGGTGGTGTACCTGATCATGAACCTCGGGGCCTTTCTGGTGGTGCAGGTGGTGGCCAACGCCACCGGCCGCGAGGACATGGAGGCCTATCGCGGGCTGGCACAGCGCGGCGCGGCCTTCCCGGCGGTGTGCATGGCGGTGTTCCTGTTCTCCCTCACCGGGCTGCCGCCGCTGGCGGGATTCATCGGCAAGCTGCTGCTCTTCGCCGCCATCATCGAGGGCCAGTTCTACATCCTGGCGGTGGCGGGGCTGATCAACACGGTCATCTCGCTGTACTACTACGTCCGGGTCGTCCGCACCATGTTCCTCGACGCCCCGACACCGGAGGACGGGCCGGTGGCGGTCCTCTCCAGCGCCGTGCCGCTGCTGGGCGTCCTGATGGTGCTGACGGTGGTGCTGGGGGTCTACTGGGGGCCGTTGCTGGACTACACCGCGGGCTCGCTGGGTTTCTTCATGGGGTAGGGGGGGCCGGGGGCGTCGTGCGGAAGAACCGCTGGAGGTCGGCGGGTATCTCCACTTGTCCGCCGGCGGACTCCCCTCCAACCGATTCCCTGATCTCGTCCGCCAGCAGGTCGAGCCGTTCACGGGCCGGCAGAGTCCGGTCCACGATCACCCACCGGTTTCCCATGACCGTGCAGACCCCGCTGCGCACGCGATAGCCGTAGTCGCGCGACAGCTTCTCGCACCGCACCTGGATGCCGCACCGTTCCGCAAGGTTCCGAAGCTCCCGGAACAGCTTCTCCTGGGTGTTGTCCTTCCTTGAACTCTTTCCGGGCATGCGATCTGTTTATCATCCTTGCGGCGGGCTTGTCATGCCCGGCAGGGCCGGGCCGCACCGGCGGGCGGTTGAAAAATGCCCAAGTGCTGCTATCGTCCGACAAGGACGACGCGCACCCATGCTCTTTTCCGCCGCCGCGTTGCCGGACAGGACGCATCGGGCTTGGTGAACCAGGACTCATGAACCAGGACTCATGAACCAGGACTCATGAAATTCATTGCCGCGGCAGTGCAGATGCTGGCCACGTCCGACAAGGAAGCGAACCTTCGGGAGGCGGAAAAGTGGATTCGCCGGGCGCAGGCCGGGGGCGCGCACCTTGTGGTGTTGCCGGAAGTGTTCAACTGGAGGGGTCCTGGCAGGGACACCGCGGCCAACGCCGAGCCGGTGCCCGGTCCCTCCACGGGGCGGATGGGCGCACTGGCGGCCGAGCTCGGGCTCTACCTGCTGGCCGGTTCGATCCTCGAGAGCGCCGGGCCGGACGGCCGCGCCTACAACACCAGCGTGCTCATCGGCCCGGGTGCCGGGATCATCGCCAAGTACCGGAAAATACACCTGTTCGATGTCGACATCGAGGGTGAAGCCGCCATCCGCGAGTCCGAATTCCGGCACCCGGGAGAGGCTGTCGTGGTGGCCGACACCCCTCTCGGTCTCATGGGGCTTTCGGTCTGCTACGATCTCCGCTTTCCGGAGCTCTACCGCCGGCTGACCGCCGCCGGCGCCAAGGTCATCTTCGTGCCGTCGGTGTTCACGGTCCCCACCGGCCAGGCCCACTGGAGAACGCTTCTGCGCGCCCGCGCCATCGAGAACCAGGTGTATGTCATCGCCCCGGACCAGACCGGCCGGCATCCCGCCAGCATGGACGCCTACGGACACTCCATGATCGTCGATCCGTGGGGCAAGGTCATCGCCGAGACCGGCACCGAGCCGGACCTGGTCCTGGCCGCCATCGACCTCGACTACCTGGCGGATGTTCGACGCCAGCTGCCGGTGCTGGAACACCGCCGGGCATTTCTCGCCCCGGACTCGTAATCCGGCGGCCGCGTCGGCCGGCGGGCCGGCCGTCCCTGAGCCGGACCCCGACCTCCGGCGCGTGAAGCGGAACGACAGCGGAACCGCACCCCTGGACGGATCCTCCGGGCGGAGCCGGCCACGGACGCTGTCCGGGACGCCATGGCCGCGCTCAGGAGAGCGGGATCATGATGTGTTCCCGGTAGGCGGGGCGCTCGCACAGCCGGTCGTACCATGCTTCCACGTTGGGCATGGAGGGGCGCTCGATGGGCATGGTGAACCAGCGGTAAGCCCAGACGCCGACGGGGATGTCGCCGATGCTGAAGGAATCGCCCGCGAGGTAGCGCCGGCCTGCGAGGTGGCGCTCGACGATCTCCCACTTGGGTACGGCTTCCCCGACCGCCTTCTCGATGGCGGTGGGGTCGCGCTCGGCTTCCGGGGTCCGGACGATGCCGAAGAAGATCGGTACCATGAACGCATTCAGCGTGCTCAATTGCCAGTCCATCCAGCGGTTGGCGCTGCCCCGCCCCTCGGGAGTCCCGGGCAGGAGCCTGCCGCCCTCGTACTTGTTGACGAGATACCGGACGATGCTGTTGGATTCCCACAGGACGAAGTCGCCGTCCTCGATGGTGGGGATCACGCCGTTGGGGTTCAGGTCCAGATAGGACCGCTCCCGGTTGCCGCCGAATTCCCCGCCCAAGTCCACGCGCTCGAACGGAATCCGAAGCTCCCCGCAACACCACAGAACCTTCTGCACGTTGGACGAAGTCTTCCTTCCCCAGATTTTCAACACGTTGTGTCACCTCCACGGGAAATACCTTGGGAAATACCTCGGACGCCCCTTGACTGCAAGAAAATCGTGATTAAATTCGCGGCCAAATCCAATCATCTCACTCTCAAAGGGAGGTTCTTATGGCGGCTAAAGTGAAGCCACTGCATGACAGGATCATCGTCAAGAGGCTCGACGAGGAGGAGAAGACCGCGGGCGGCATCATCATTCCGGACACGGCCAAGGAAAAGCCTCAGGAAGGCATGGTCGTGGCCGTGGGTTCCGGCCGGCGCGAAGACGGCAAGGTCCTCGCTCTCGACGTCAAGGAAGGCGACAAGGTCCTGTTCGGAAAGTACTCCGGCACGGAGATTCAACTGGACGGCGAAGAGCATCTTATCATGCGGGAAGACGATATCCTCGGGATCATCCAATAAGGAGGTACGGCGAAAATGGCTGCGAAGGACGTAAGATTCAGTGAGGAGGCGAGGGCCAAGGTCCTGAAAGGGGTCAGGATCCTCGCGGACACGGTTACCTGCACCCTCGGCCCCAAGGGCCGCAATGTGGTGCTGGAGAAGTCCTGGGGCGCCCCCAATGTGACCAAGGACGGCGTGACCGTCGCCAAGGAGATCGAGCTTGAAGACAAGTTCGAGAACATGGGCGCGCAGATGGTCAAGGAGGTCGCCAGCAAGACTTCCGACGTGGCCGGCGACGGCACCACCACGGCCACGGTTCTTTCACGGGCCATATTCAGCGAGGGTCTCAAGATCGTCGCCGCCGGCCACGACCCCATGGCGGTCAAGCGAGGCATCGACAAGGCGGTGGAGAAGGTCGTGTCCGAACTCCAGGCCCTCTCCAAGTCCACGCGCGACCGCTCCGAGATCGCCCAGGTGGGCAGCATTTCCGCCAACAACGACAAGACCATCGGCGACATCCTGGCCGACGCCATGGACAAGGTGGGCAAGGAGGGCGTCATCACGGTCGAGGAGGCCAAGGGACTGGAGACCACTCTGGAACTGGTCGAAGGCATGCGCTTCGACCGGGGCTACCTCTCCCCCTACTTCGTCACCGACCCCGAGCGCATGGAAGGGGTTCTCGAAGAGCCCTACATTCTCATCCACGAGAAGAAGATCTCGAACATGAAGGACCTGCTGCCGGTGCTGGAGAACATCGCCAAGAGCGGCAAGCCGCTGCTGATCATTGCCGAGGATGTGGAGGGCGAGGCCTTGGCGACGCTGGTGGTCAACAAGATTCGCGGCACTTTCAAGTGTATCGCGGTCAAGGCGCCGGGTTTCGGCGACCGCCGGAAGGCCATGCTGGAAGACTTGGCGATCCTGACCAACGGCCGGATGATCGCCGAGGAGCTCGGTATCAAGCTGGAGAACGTGACCTTGAACGATCTCGGCTCCTGCAAGAAGATCATCGTCGACAAGGAAAACACCACCGTGGTGGAGGGTGCCGGCGGCAAGGCCGACATCGAAGGCCGCATCAAGCAGATCCGCGCCCAGATCGAGGAGACCACCTCGGACTACGACCGTGAGAAGCTGCAGGAGCGGCTCGCCAAGCTGGCCGGGGGCGTCGCCGTGGTCCAGGTGGGAGCCGCCACCGAGATCGAGATGAAGGAGAAGAAGGCCCGGGTCGAGGATGCGTTGCACTCCACCCGCGCGGCCGTGGAGGAAGGCATCGTGCCGGGCGGTGGTGTGGCGCTGATCCGGGCCGCCGCCAAGCTGAAGGACCTCGAAGTGAGCGAAAACGAGTCCTTCGGCGTCCGGATCGTGCAGCGTGCCGCGGAAGAGCCTGCCCGCTGGATCGCCAGCAACGCAGGCGCGGACGCTTCGGTGATCGTCGACGCCATCAAGAAGGGCGAGGGAGCCTACGGATACAACGCCGCCAAGGGCCAGTTCGAGGATCTCATCAAGGCCGGGATCCTGGATCCTGCCAAGGTGGTGCGTTCGGCCCTGCAGAACGCCGCGTCCGTGGCCGGCCTGCTGATTACCACCGAGGCCATGATCACCGACAAGCCGGAAAAGAAAAAGGACGCGCCGCCGGCCATGCCGGAAGACTATTAGAATTCCTGCCAGGATTCGCGCGGCTCGCATACGGGCCTCGCTTCAAGGAGAAGGGGAGGAAGGACGCCGGTCCTTCCCCCCCTTCTTCGTTCTCTCTCCCCCCCCTTCCTCATCCCCCTCGGACCTCCCGCACAAGTCGGCATGGCGCATGCCAAGTTCCCTTACCGTCTTCCTTCCCCTCCCGTGACGGCCGGCCGTCACCCGTAACCGAAGGCGCCGAGGGCGTTGAACATGACCGCCGTGTCCGGGTCGCGGCCGAACCAGGTGCGAAAGGACGCCGCGCCTTGGTGCACCAGCATGCCTATGCCTTCCACGGTCCGGCACCCGCGCTTCCGTGCTTCCCTGAGAAGCGCCGTCTCGCGAGGCTGATAGACGATGTCGCAGACGGCCTGATGCGGTTCCAGAAGCACGGGGTCCACGGGGCAGCCCGCGGTGTCCGGGACCATGCCCACCGACGTGCAGTTGATGATGAGGTCGGCTCCGTTCCCGAGATTGGCGAATTCCGCCAGCGGGCCTGAGCGGACCTGCGTGCCGGGCGCGCTTGCCGCGGCAATGGCCTGCGCAAACCGGCCGGCCTTGTGGGAGTCCCGGCCCAGCAGGGTGAGTTCCGGCAGGCGGAAGGTCTCCTGCCTGCCGCCGATTCCCGTGAAACGGCCTCGGGCCAGCACGAAAGCCAGCGCCCGGGCCGCGCCGCCGGTTCCCAGGATGGCAACGTGTCTGCCGTCCAGTTCGATGCCGGCCTGGCGCAGGTTCAGCATGGCGCCCGGGGCGTCGGTGGTGGTCCCCATGAGCCGCCCCCCCTCCCAGTAGAGGGTGTTGACGCTGCCGGTGAAACCGGACTCCTCGCTCAGCCCGTCGAGGTGCGTGATGACCGCCTGCTTGTGCGGAATGGTCACGTTGGCGCCCAGAAAGCCCAGGCCGCGCAGGCCGGCGACGACTTCCCCCAGTGCCTCGGGCGGGCAGGGCAGGGGCACGTAGCACGCGTTCAGGCGCGCCGCCTCGATGGCGGCGTTGTGCATCACCGGCGACATGGAATGCGCCACCGGCCATCCCAGCACGCCCAGGAGCTTCGTGGTCCCGTCGATCACGGCGCCCCTTTCCCGCCGGGAGGGTTGGCGGCGGTTTCCCGCCCGGTCGGGCCGGACGGCAGCCTGAAAAGGGTGCGGGCGTTGCGGGTGCAGGCGTTGGCGAGCGCTTCGACGCCGACCCCCCGGACCCGGGCCAGGGTCTCGGCCACGAAGCGGACATGGGCGGGCTCGTTGCGTCGGCCCCGCAAGGGGACCGGTGCCAGGAACGGCGCGTCGGTCTCCATGAGGAGGCGGTCCAGCGGCACCCAGCGGGCGATGTCCCGCAGCGCCCCGGCGTTCTTGAAGGTGACGATGCCGGAGAACGACAGGTAGAATCCCAGGTCGAGGAATGTCCGCGCCGCGGCCGCGTCGCTGGTGAAGCAGTGGATCACCCCCGTCGGTCCTCCGCCGTTCCGAAGCGTCTCCGCCACCTCGCGGTCCGACTCGCGGTTGTGCACCACGATTGGCAGCCGCGTCTCCGCCGCCAGCGCCACGAAGCGCTCGAACAAGTCCCGTTGCACCTGGCGGGGCGAGTGGTCGTAGTGGAAGTCGAGGCCGGTCTCACCGATGGCCACCACATCCGGATGCGCGGCGAGGTTGCGCATCCGGTCCATGTCCTCCGTGCTCACGTCCCTGGCGTCGTGCGGGTGCATTCCCACGGTGGCGTAGACGTCCGCGTGCGCCTCCGCCAACCGCACCGCCGCGTCGTTGCTGGAAAGATCCCCCGCACCGCCCACGACGATCAGGGTTTCGACGCCGGTCTCCCGCGCCCGGGCCAGCACTTCTTCGCGGTCGTCGTCGAATGCCGCGGTCTGTATGTGACAGTGGGTGTCGATCATGGTTGCGGGCACCGGGTCGATGCGCGTCGTCCGCCGGAGCCGGCGCTTACGCCCCGGGTCGCCGCCGCGTGATTCCCGCTCCGGATACTGTTCGCCCCGGCGGGAATGGGGCCGCGCGGCGGGCGTGACAGCTGAGGGGAACGCCGCGCCTGTCCACCCGTCACTTTCCGTGGTCTTCCACCTCTTCGATCCGGGGGAAGAGCATTGCCGGCGGCCTGACCGGGTGGCCTTGGGGAAAGGAACCTCCCCACCCGGACCGCGTCGCCTCCTCGGCGGAGAGCCCCAGTAGGTTCCGGACCGCCCTGCCGGTCTCCGGCAGGAACGGTGCCAGCAGATCCCCGGTGACCCGCACGCACTCCAGCAGATGGTGCAGGATCTCGCCCACCCGGGCCTTCCGGTGGGGATCCTTGACCAGGGTGAACGGTGCGGTCTGCACGATGTACTGGTTGGCCTTGTCCAGCGTCGCGAAGATCGATTCGAGGGCGCGGTGAAAGGCCAGTTCCTCCATGTGCCGGTCCACATTGGCCGCCGCCTCGGTGAAGGCCTCCCTGAGCTCCCGATCCTCGGGCCGGCTGCCGTCGCCCAAGGGCTGGACCACACCGCCGAAGTAGCGCTGCTGCATGGCCAGCACGCGGCTCACCAAGTTGCCGAAATTGTTGGCCAGGTCGGCATTGACCCGATTGATGAACGCCGCCATCGAGAAGGCGGCGTCCTGGCCGAACACCATTTCCCGCAGCAGGTAGTAGCGGAACGCGTCCATGCCGTAGCGTTCCTTCATGTCCAGCGGACGGATGACGTTGCCCAGGCTCTTGGACATCTTGCCGCTGTCCATGATCCAGTAGCCGTGGACGTTGAGCCGGTGGTAGAGGGGCAGGCCCGCGGCCATGAGCATGGTGGGCCAGTAGATGGCGTGGGGCTTGAGGATGTCCTTGGCGATGAGGTGGTTGCAGCCGGGCCAGTAGGCGTCGAAGCAGTCCGCGCCCTTGTGCTCCAGTGCGCTCACGTAGTTGATGAGCGCGTCGAACCACACGTACGTGACGTAGTCCCCGTCGAAGGGCAGCGGAATGCCCCACTGGAGCCGGCTCCGGGGCCGGGAGATGCACAGATCCTCCAATGGCTCCCGCAGGAACGACAGCACCTCCGTGCGATACCGCGGCGGCGTCACGAACCCCGGGTTCTTCTCCAGGTGCTCGACCAGCCGGTCCTGGTACCGGCTCATGCGGAAGAAATAGTTCTTCTCCTGGATGTACGCGGCCGTGGTCTGGTGGTCCGGACACTTGCCGTCCTGCAGCTCCTTCTCGGTGTAGAATCGCTCGCAGCCGTAGCAGTAGTATCCGCCGTACTCCCCGAAGTAGATGTCGCCGGCGTCGTGGATGTGCTGGAGGATCCGGCGGACCGTGGCTTGGTGGTAGTCGTCGGTGGTACGGATGAAGTGGTCGTAGGCGATGCCGCAGGTGTCCCAGGTGGAACGGAACAGGCCGCTGATGCGGTCCGCGTAGGCCTTGGGGTCGATGTTGTCCGCGGCCGCCGCCTGAACGATCTTGTCGCCGTGCTCGTCCGTGCCGGTGAGCAGGTACGCATCCCTGCCGCGCGCACGGTGGTAGCGCTTCAGCGTGTCGGCGATGAGGGTGGTGTAGGTGTGGCCGAGATGCGGCTGGGCGTTCACATAGTAGATCGGGGTGGTGAGGTATATGCGGTCCATGCGCATCCCTTCAACTCAACAGCATGGGAACAAGGCCCTCCAGGACCATGCGCCGGTTGCGGTTCCGGTGAATGGCACTGGTGACATTGTCGATCTCGGACAGCGCCGCGGTCGTCTGCTCCAGGCTCCGGGCCGCCGCGGCACCCCGGATCTGCTCCAGCAGATCCCGGTTGCAGACCGTGGTGGCCGAGCCCGTGACCTGGAGCACCATGATGTCGCGCAGCCACCCCCGGACCCAGTCCAGGAATTTCAGTGTCTTCTCCCGGTCGCCGCCCATCTCCTCCGCCAGCGCCGTGATGCCGCGCATGTCGTCGGACGAAAGCGCCGCCAGCTTGCGAAGGCACTCCCGCCTGCGGTCAAGCAGCTCCGCCTCGTCGCCCTCGAGGGCGGTGCCGAGGCTGCCTTGGCTGAGGGCCGCCAGCAACAATGCGCGGTCTTCGGCGCAACCCTTGCGCCGGGCCACGACGGCGGCCACCTGTTCCAGCGCCAGGGGGAGGAAATGGAGCCGGAGGCAGCGGGACAGCACCGTCGGCAGGACCCCCCCGGTGCTCTCGGCGATGAGGATCAGCAGGGCATCCGCCGGAGGTTCCTCCAGGGTCTTGAGGAGCGCATTCTGCGCGTGCAGATTCATGAGCGTCAGCGGGTCGATGACGGCGATCTTCTTCCTCCCGGTGAAGCGGCGCAGCACCAGTTGCCGCTGCAGCGCCCGCACCTGCTCGATGGTGAGGTCGCGCTTGCCCTTGCGCGGTTGGAGCCAGTGGACGTCCGGGTGGTTCCCGCCGCGAATGCACAGGCAGCTCGGACACTCGCCGCAGGCGTCGCCATCCGCGCTCCCGCACTGGATGGCGGCCGCCAGGGCGGTGGCCACGGTGCGCTTGCCCGTGCCTTCCGGCCCGGCAAATAGCCAGGCGTGGTGCAGGCGGTCGCGGCGGACCGCCCGCCGCAGCAGTTCGATCCGGCCCTGGTGGCCGATGATGTCACGGAACCGCAGCATCACGTCTCCGTCGCCGCGATGCGGCCGCTCTGGCGGCTGGTCTGGTTCGAGAGGAGCCGTTGGTCGATGATCCGCCGCAGCTTCTCCTGAATGGCCATCACCGGGCCGTCCGCCGGCACCACCACGCAGCGGGAGGGTTCGGCCTCGGCCAGCGCCAGGAACCCCTCGCGCACCCGGCGTTGAAAGACCACCCCTTCAGCCTCGAACCGGTTCAGGCGCGCGGCCTGGCTTTTCTGCCGGTTGGCCGCCCGGGCCAGCGCCGCCTCCACCGGGCAGTCCAGGATCAGGGTGAGCGCCGGCATGGTGCCGCCGGTGGCCACGAGATTCAGACGGCGCAGCAGTGCCAGGTCCATGCCGCGGCCGTAGCCTTGGTACGCCAGCGTCGAATCCACGAAGCGGTCCGACACCACCAGCCTGCCCTGTTCCAGGGCGGGTCTGACGACCTCGAGAACGTGCTGTGCCCGGTCCGCCAGGATCAGGAACAGCTCGGTCTCGTCCGAAAGGGACTCGGGCCGGCCCTCGAGGAGGAGCTTGCGGAGTTGTTTCCCGAGCCGGGTGCCCCCCGGCTCGTGGGTCCGCAGCCGGGGCACGCCGCGAGCGCCCAGATATTCGTCGAGCAGTGCGGCCTGCCGCGATTTTCCCGATCCGTCACACCCTTCGATGGTCACGAAACGCAGCATCCCACGCCTTCCCGGACAGTATTGCACAAGAAGGAGAGGGCTGCCCAACCGGCGGACGGCGGCGCGGCGGGCGCGCCCGTCCGGCCATGCGGAAGCCGGTTCCGATACGGCAGGTCGATACGGCAGGTCGATACGGCAGGTCGATACAGCGGGTCGATATGGCAGGTCGATATGGCAGGGTCAGGTCGGGTCCGCCGGAACCGGCCTGCATGGAAGCCCCGTCAACGGGAAGTACGGCGCCGCAGTCCCGCTCTCTGCCAGAACGACGGTTTCGGCGCTTGCGGTCACGGGCCCAGATTGGCGGGCGTCACCACCGAGCGCAGGGTGTGCGTGCGGTAGCCGTCGTTCCTCGGGTAGCGCGGGTCCCGCCGGCCCGTTCTCGTGGTCACGCTGATCCGCAGTTGTCGTATCCGGTTTGCCACCGCCGTGACGTTGCCGGCGGCGTCGAGGTATTCCACGGTGAAGCCTTCCACGTCCTCGGCCAGGGGCTGTCCGCCGCCGCCCGTGTCGCGCCGGAGCATCCGGCGGTCCGGGTCGTGAAAGTAGACGACGCGTTCGTTGGCGTCCGCCAGGTCGCCGTCACCGTTGTGATCCGCGAAGAGGATCAGACGCGCCGGGTCGTAGGTCAGCCCGACCACGCCCGCCTGTACCGGGTCGTACCCGGCGGCGCGCGCCTCCCGGATCACCGTGGTCATGGCTGCCCGGGCATTCTGTTGCATGGCGCCCACCTGTTCCTGCAGGGCGTAGGTGGTGAGTTGTCCGGTAAAGCTGGTGGCCACCGCCGCCAGCAGTATTCCCTGGATCGCCAGGACCACGAGCAGTTCGATGAGGGTGAATCCCCGGCCGCCGCCCCCGGCTGCCGGCCCGGGGCCGCACGGCCGCGGCGTCACCGGTCCACCAGGGTCCGGAGGACCGCCGCGCGCGCGTCCCGGGACCGGTACACCGTTACGGTGACGGTGTTCAGGCCGGCCTCCGGCACGTCTTGCCGAACCTCGGTGACGCGCTTGTAGCGGGAAAATCCCGGCATCGAACCATAGTTCTCCGTGGTGACGGCCATGCCTCCCGAGCCGCGCCCCTTGACGGTCTCGATCCGGTCCTGGGCCAGCAGGGTGGCGACGCCGCGGTCGCGGCTCCTCAGGTTTCCCTCGATGACGCCGATGGTGAGTCGCCCCAGGCCCAGCAGTCCGGTGGACAGGATCAGCATCGCCACCAGCAGTTCGATCATGGAAAAGCCCCGGCAGGACAGGCGGTGCCGCTCCATCGTCCATCCGTTCACCGGACCCGCACGCGGCCGGCGATGCTGATGCTGATGCGTTTCGCCCCGCCGGCGTTGGTCAGCGTGATGGTGGCGAGATTGCTGGCGGTGCCCCGGGGACTGAAGATCGGGTTGTTGGTGGAACGCATCGCCACGTCCCCATAGTCCTCCCGCAGGTCTCTGGTGACGGTCCATTCTCCGGGGTCCACGGCGCCGTCGTTGTCGGTATCGTCGAGGAGCCGGTACTGATGGTCGTTCAGGAAGAAGATCCGGTGCCGGTTGTTGCGCTGGATGGCCTTCATGCGAGCCCACATGAGGTCCCCCGTCAGTTGCCGCACCGCGCCGTTGAGGCGATGCCTGGGCAGAACCTTCAGATAGCCCGGCACTGCGATGGCGATCATGATTCCGGCCAAGGCCAGGGTGATCAGTTGACCCAGCAACGAGAAGCCGGCGGTCTGGCGGAGTGCTCCCGGCATCGGCGTCATCCTGCGCGGGACAGGTGAAACAGTGCGCCCATGCATAGAAAAGGGGCAAACGGCAAGGGCGTGGTGAGCGAGACTTCCTCCCTGAAGACCATGAGACCGACGCCCCAGAGGGTTCCGGCGAGGGCGCTCGAGAACAGGATGGCGGGCACGGCTTCCCAGCCGGCGAAGGCGCCGATCATTGCCAACAGCTTGATGTCGCCGCCGCCCACGCCGTCCCGGCCCGTCACGGCGCGGTAGCCCCTGGCGGTGCCCAGGAGCAGGCCTGCGCCCGACAGCAGGCCCAGGAGGGAGCCGAGCGGCGACGGCCAGTGCTGGATCGACAGGGCCGGGGCGCACCACGACAGGGCGAGGGCGCAGACCGTGCCCCATGCGCTGATGACATCCGGGATGAGGCCCGTTTCGAAGTCGATGACGGCCGCCGCCAGCAGCGCGCCGGCGAAGGTCAGCCGGACGACCAGGGAAAGGCCGAGGCCGAATCGGCGGGTCCATGCCAGCGTCAGTGCGGCGGTGCAAAGCTCCACCAGGAAATAGCGCGGGGGAATGCGGACGCCGCACTGGCCGCAGCGGGCGCGCAGCAGCAGGTAGCCCGCCAGGGGCACCAAGGCCCGGAGCGGTATCGGCCTGTTGCATGAGCGGCAGTGCGACGCGGGTACGAGCACCGACTCGCCCACCGGCAGTCGGGTGATGCAGAGGTTCAGGAAGCTGCCAAGACAGGCTCCGAGAACCAGGGACAGAATATCGAAGGACAGACAGTCGAAGGGCGGGATTTCAAAGGACGGTTGTTCAAGGAACAGCAGCTTCTGTGCGGGTCCCGGTGCCGAGTTTCCGACCATGCGGGAATAGTCGGCACCGGACCGTCAAACCGTAGAGTCCAGCAGTCGGTGCCGCGGAAGATTTTTGTGGGACAAAGATCCGCCAGAGTCCGGATGGGTGCAGGATGGGTGCGGGATTGTTGCGGAATGGGCGTCGAATTCGCTCCCGATAATGGGACAAGGGCGGGGACTTCCGGCATTCCGGGCCAAGGAACGCGCAAGAGTCCGCGGGAAGGACCGCGTGGGAAGATTCGAGCAAAAGTCCGGGCGAAGGACCTCACATGGCCCCTGCCGGCCACCTGCCGAAGCGTCCCGCGGCGCGGGCTGTCAGTCGGCCAGCATCTCTTTCTGCATCGGCGTCAGCGCATTGGCGCATCCCGTCATGCTGTTGCGGGTAACCAGCCCGGCCAGTTGCTCCTCGCTCCAACCCTCGGTTCCCTCCGGACGCCGGGGCACCACCAAGTAGCGGGTTTCGGCGGTGCTGTCCACCACCCGCACCTCGACAGACTCGGGCAGCTCCAGCCCCATCTCCTTCAGCACCCTGCGGGGGTCCACCACCACCCGGGTGCGGTAGTTGGTGCTCTTGTACCAGTCCGGGGGTTGGCCCAGCAGTTGCCGGGGGTAGCAGGAGCAGAGCGTGCACACCACCACATGGTGCACCGATTCGGTGTTCTCCACCGCGATGAGCTGGTTGGCCGTGGACATGTCGATGCCCAGTTCACCGGCGGCGGCGATGCCGTCCTCGAACAGACGCTTCCTGTACTCCGGGTCGGTCCAGGCCCGGGCCACCACCCGCGAGCCCTGATGCCACGAGACCGCATCGTTCTCGTCGATCTTGCGCCGCACCTCGTCGGTGCTGACGATGCCCTTTTCCCGCAACAGGTTGCCCAAGGCCAGCATCTGCTTCTCGAACGGCGTGTACACGTGTTCCCGCATGTCGATGGGGTTGTTGGCATGAAGCTGCTCGAACACGTCGTCGTGACTGTGGTCGTGGCCGTGCTTGACCTGCCGCACCTCGTCGGTGTTCAGCACCCCCCTCTCCTTCAGCAGGTCCGCTGTCGCGCGGGCGCGCCGTTCGAAATATCCCGGCCCCTGGTCCGTTGCCGGCTCGGTGTGTTCCTGCTGCGGTTCCCTGGCCATGAAGTCCCCCCTTGAAGCGCATTCAGCGCGGTTCCAGCCACTGCTCGAAAATGTCCGCGTAGATCCTGTTGACACCTTCGGGTGCAGGCCGATCGTCCCACACGTGGGCCAGGTCGAACTCGATGGAGTACAGATTGGCCATGGGCAGACCGTCCTGGCCGAAGGAGAGCAATTCCGGATCCCGGAAGCGACCGCGGATATCCGCCACCACGCCGCTCTTGCCCCTGAGATACTGGGGCGAGCGAACGTGGTGCCCCAAGGTCAACGTATCCCGGACTCGTACCGGATCGCCCGGCTTGTAGCGAAAACTCATCCCGGCAGTCTCATGCGTGACGAGGCGATTGTCAAGAACGTTCCAACGATACTGCCTGCGCGGAGTGCCGGAACCTCCGTGACGGTCCCCGGTCGCGCCTGCGCCGTGCTCGCGGGATGGGCGACGGCGGGGCGGCAGCGGATGGAGAGAAGTGTCCCGGTTTTCGTTCAGAATGCCGGAAACCCGCACCTTGCCCCATTATCGGACATGAATAATCGGGCATGAATTGTCGGACACGAATCGGGCGCCAAAGGGCACGTTGGTGGACCGCTGTCCCGCGAAAATCGTCCGCGGCGCGAATTCCTATGGTTCATCCTGCAGTTCAAGCCATCGCCGGATCAGCGGAAAGACCTCCTTGCGGGCGTTCCTGCCGAGGATCAGGTCGAAATGCCCGTAGTTCGTCTCCTCGTCCGGGTCCGACCAGAAGATCATGAGATCGCGGTCCCTTGAGGCAACTTCCCGGTAGACCGTTCTCAGGGCGTCCGGCGGCGCGATGGGGTCGGCCGCGCCTCCCACCAGGAGCAGCGGGATGCGGACGCCGGCCAGGGCGTCCCGGTAGCTGGCGGCGCCGTCCGCGGACACGAACTCGTCCTTGTCCACGGTCGTGATCAACTGTTTCAGGACACCGGGGTTGACCGGGACCAGGAGCGTTTCCAGCAGTTGCCGGGCGACCTGCGGGTCCATGTTCCCGGGGTTGTAGAAGACTTCCCTGAATCCGGGAATCATGAACAGCAACCGGTTCAGGGCGGACGCGTTCCAGGAGAGAAGCGCGTTCCGCAGCAGCGGCCGCCGGTCCAGTTCGAGCAGGATGTCGAGCCGGTCCTGCTCGCGGCTGTCGAAAGTCATGGGCGCGGCGATGCCGACGATTCCCGCCACGCCGTGCTCCGCGGCCGTGCCGGCGTAGGCCAGGGCGAGCGCCCCGCCCAACTCGTAGCCCACCACGAATACCTCGGTCGCCCCGGCGGTCTTCCCGACGTACTCGATGACCGCGGGCAGGTCGTCCTTCAGGACGTCGTCGAGGGTCCAGGGCCGGTTGCCCCAACCGAGGGGTTGAAGGCTCCGGCCCGTCCCCCGCAGCGACAGATTCCAGACGTCGAACCCGGCCTCCGCCAGATACCTGGCCAGGCTGGCGCTGCCGAAATCGAGAAAACGGCTGTCCACGAGCAGACCGTGGATGAGGATGACGGGGCGCGGATGGCGCAGGTTCCTGTTGAGACGGAAACGCTTGGCGGAGATCTCGAACCTGGTGCCGGTGACGGCCCAGTGGCGCGTCCATGTCACGTAGGCGTCGTCCAGGGAGGCCGCCCCGGCCGGCCCCGCCGAAAGGCAGCACAGCGCCGCCGCCACACGGCAGAGGAAAAGCCGCAGCCGGACGGGAAACCGTGTCATTGCCGCGCGGTGTCGCATGATGGAAAGATCGCCCCGCCGGGCGCGTGTGCGTTGTTGTACAGGACGGGAGGATTGTATATAGACCCGATCGAAGCGGTCAAGGAGCGTGCGCCGGACGGCCGGTTCCCGGAAACGGGCAGGGAGCGACGAGGGGGGGCACGACATGCGCGCGGGTACCGAGAGGAAGATGAAGCGTTGGCGGGAGCAGCGCTGGATACTCGACCAGGTCATCAAGGTGAGCGGCCTCGACTTCGACCAGGGACGCTCGCACAAGATGCTGCGGAACTGCGGTCCGGGCATCGCCGGGGAACTGCGCGGCATCGGGCAGCGGATCCAGAAGTTTGCCGACTTTCCGCGGGAGTTCTCCCGCGCCGCCGAGAAGCGCGAGCGCCAGGGGCGCGCCGCCGAGGCGCTGGGACACACGGTGGAGGCCCGCGAGCACTACTACGTGGCCGCCACCTGGTACACCGCCGCCCAGTGGGGCATCTACGAGGACGGCAACCCGCGGCGGATGGCCTGGGCGGAGCGCAAGCGCGACTGCTACGACCGCTACATCCGGTTCGCCGACCATCCCATCGAGCGGGTGGACCTGCCCGTGCCGGGCGGGCAGATGGCGGCGCTGCTGCACCTGCCGCACAAGCCGGCGCCCGGCGAGCGGTTCCCGTGCATCCTCTATCAGCCGGGCATGGACGGGGTGAAGGAGGACAATCCCCTGATGGGAGATCCGTTGCTCCAGCGGGGAATGGCGGTCCTCTCCATCGACGGGCCGGGACAGGGCGAGACCCGCGAGCGCGGCATCACGGTGACCGCCTCCAACTGCGAGGACGGGGCCAGGGCGGCCTGCGCCTGGCTCAGGAACCGTTCCGAGATCAACGGCGACCGGATGGCGATCTACGGGTCCAGCATGGGTTCCTACTGGGGCACGCGCATGGCGGCCGCCGAGCCCGGTTTCAAGGCCTGTGCGGTGGCCGGCGTCTGCATGGAGCCCGGCCAGTACACCATCTTCAACACCGCCGCCCCCACCTTCAAGCTCAACTACATGTACATGGCCGGCTACGATGACGAGGCGGCGTTCGACGAGTTCTGCAAGAGCCTGACCCTGGAGGGGATTGCCGCCAGGATCCGCTGCCCGTACATGGTGGTGGCCGGGGAGGACGACGAACTCTGTCCCATCGAGTACGTCTACCGGGTCATGGACGAGGCCGTCTGTCCCAAGGTTCTTCACGTCTACGAGGGCGAGCGCCACTCGCTCCGCAATCCGGCCGCCCGTACCCGCATCGTGGACTGGCTCAGGGACTGCCTCGACGGCAAGCCGGTGACGTCCGAAAAGGTCCATGTCGAGACGAGCGGCAAGGAGACCCGGACGCCGTTCTGACGCCGCGGGCTTTCCTTGACAGGCTCGACCCGACGTGGTTCATTCTGTCCCGGCCGTCGGCTGACGAAGATTCGCCCCGAGACAGCGTTTCGAAGCACTCTGAAGTGTTTCGAAGCATTCCGAAGCAGATCCGGCCAGATTTCACCGGCTGCACAGACCACGGGCTGCACAGACCAATTTCACGAGGAGAGTTCGTTCCATGCAGATGTTCATTGCTGGCGAGTATGCGAAAACCGCAAGCGGCGAGGCCACCACCATCCACGATCCCGCCACCGGCGAGGCGGTGGACACCGTACCCACGGGCAGTGCCGAGGACGTGCAGCGGGCCGTGGCGGCCGCGGCGGAGGCGGCGGTGGAGTGGGGCAGGTTCTCTCCGCCCAAGCGGGGTGCCTGCCTGTCCGAGGCCGCGCATCTCGTGCTGGAGAACGAGAAGGAACTGACCCGGCTGCTTACCCGGGAGCAGGGCAAGGCGCTGCGCGAGTCGGTGCTGGAGATCCGCCGGTTCGCCCACACCCTGGAGCACTACGCCGGTATGGCCAAGACCCTGCGCGGCGGCTATGTGAAGCTTGACGATGGCCGCTACGGACTCATCATGCACAAGCCCATGGGCGTGGTGGGCTCCATCGTGCCGTGGAACTTCCCGGTGTCGTTGATGGGCAACAAGGTCGGCCCGGCGCTGCTGGCGGGCAATGCCATGGTCATCAAGCCCGCCACCACCACGCCGCTGACCGCCATCCGGTGCGTCGAGCTGGTGCAGCAGGCGGGTCTTCCCAAGGGCACCATCAACATCGTCACCGGCCCGGGCCGGGAGGTGGGTGAGGAGATCATCCGCAACCCGGTCATCCGCAAGGTGGGCTTCACCGGCGCCACCGACACCGGCAAGCGGATCATGGAGGTGGCTTCCCGGGAGGTCAAGCGGGTGACCCTGGAGCTGGGCGGCAGCGACCCCATGATCGTTTGCGACGACGCCAATATCGACCGGGCGGTGAGCGCGGCCTCCGTGGGCCGTTTCTTCAACTGCGGGCAGGCGTGCCTGGCGGTGAAGCGCCTCTACCTGCACGACGGCATCGCCGACGAATTCATCGAAAAGCTGGTGGAAAAGGTCCGCAGGCTGCGGGTCGGCAACGGCCTGACCCGCGGCACCATGCTCGGCCCCTTGCACACCAAGGCGCAGCGCGACGAGGTGGAGGAACAGGTGGCGGACGCGGTGAAGCGCGGTGCCAGGGTGCTGGTGGGCGGCGACCGCCCCGCCGGCGGCGAATACGACAACGGCAACTTCCTGAACCCGTCCATCGTGGTGGATGTCGATCCCGCGTCCCGGCTGCTGACCGACGAGGTGTTCGGACCGGCCCTGCCGGTGGTGCGGGTCCGGAACCTTGAGGAAGGGCTGGCGCTGGCCAACGATTCCGTTTTCGGCCTGGGCTCCTCGATCTGGACCCAGGACATCGACAAGGCCATGTACGCGGCCGAGAATCTCGACGCCGGGTATACCTGGGTCAACTCCGCGCAGATCATCTACGACGAGCTGCCCTTCGGCGGCGTCAAGCAGAGCGGCGTCGGCAAGGAGCACGGCAACGAGGCGGTGGAACACTACAGCGAGGTCAAGTCCGTGGTCATGGCCACGGAGCAGCGGTCGGAAATGGTGGGAGGCGAATAGGCCGGGGTTGGCCGGAACGAGCATGACGGCGCCGCGACTCGAACTGCCGCACCCCTACAACGCCGCCACCACTTTCGTCGACGACAACGTCGCCGCCGGCCGCGGCGGGCGCACCGCCATCCTGCACGAGGACGAGCACTACACCTACCGGCAGGTCCAGGAGGCGGTCAACCGGGCGGGAAACGCGTTCCGGAGCCTTGGCCTGGACACCGAGCAACGCGTGTTGCTGGTGCTGCCCGACTGTCCGCCGTTCGCCTTCAGCTTCTTCGGTGCCATCAAGATGGGCGCCGTCCCCATCCCGGTGAATCCCTGGATGAAGGCCGGGGACTACGAGTACCTCCTGAACGACAGCCGGGCCCGCATCGTGGTGGTGCACGAGTCGGCGTTGCCCGAGATCGAGGCCATTCGCAAGCGGCCGCGCTACCTGCGCCACGTGGTGGTGGTGGGAACCGCCAGCGGCGAGACCACGGCGTGGGACGCCCTGCTGGAAGGCCAGTCCACGGAACTCGAGGCGGAGCCCACCGGGCGCGACGACGTCGTCATGTGGAACTACACCTCGGGCAGCACCGGCGACCCCAAGGGCGCGGTCCATCTCCATCACGACATGGTCACCATCACGGACCTTTTCGTGAAGCCCGTGCTGGGCATGACCGAGGACGATATCTGCTTCTCCGCCTCCAAGCTGTTCTTTTCCTACGGGCTGGGCAATTCCCTTTACTTTCCCTTCCGGTTCGGTGCCGCCGGTGTGTTGTGGCCCGAGAAGCCGGACCCGGAAAGAATCCTCCGGACCATCGAGCGGTACCGTCCGACTTTCTTCTTTTCGGTGCCGACGCTCTACGCCCGCATGCTGCGGGTGGAGCGGGACTACGATCTCAGTTCGCTCAGGATCTGCCTGTCCTCCGGCGAGCCGCTGCCGCCCGCGCTGTTCCACCAGTGGCGGGACCGGGTCGGCGTGGAGCTGCTGGACGTGGTAGGTTCCACCGAGGCGACCCACGACTTCCTGGCCAACCGTCCGGGGCGGGCCAGGGCGGGAAGCAGCGGTGAGGTGACCCCGGCGTTCGTGGCCAAGGTGGTGGACGACGAGGGGCGCGAGTTGCCCGACGGCGAGGTGGGGAACCTCTACGTCAGCGGCGACGCCACCGCGCCCTGCTACTGGAACAAGCATGAACAGAGCCAGCGCACCATGCTCGGGGAGTGGCTCAGGACCGGCGATACCTACTACCAGGACGGCGACGGCTATTTCTGGTACTGTGGCCGTTCCGACGACATGCTCAAGGTGGGCGGCCTGTGGGTCTCCCCCATCGAGGTGGAGAACGCGCTGATGGAGCATCCCGCGGTGTTGGAGGCGGCGGTGACGGGGGCGGCCGACGGCGACGGTCTTGTGAAGCCCAAGGCCTACGTCATCCTCAAGAACGGACACCAGGGCGTCGACGAGCTGGCCGACGAATTGCAGGACTTCGTCAAGGGCAGCCTGGAGCCCTACAAGTACCCGCGCTGGGTCGAGTTCGTGGACGATCTGCCCAAGACCGTCACCGGCAAGATACAGCGGTTCAGGCTCAGGGAACGGAACGGATGACCGCGCCTTCGGCGGAGCCGGTCACCGGACCGAACGGGGGGTTCATGGACGACTTGGCAGCGCTGCGAGACAAGGTGGCCATCTCGTGCAACATCCTGGCCATCGGTGGCCACTGGGACAACATCCTGGGGCATGTGTCGGCCCGGGCGCCGGGCGAGAACGCCATGCTGATGAAGCCCCACAGCTACGGGTTCGAGGAGATCCGGCCGTACCACATCATCAAGGTGGATTTCGACGGCAACAAGATCGAGGGCGACTACGAGCGTCACTCCGAAGTGTTCATCCACACGGAGATCTACAAGGCGCGCCCGGACGTGAACTGCGTGATCCACAGCCACCCGCCCTTCACCACCGCCTTCGCCTCCTTGAGGCAGCGGCTGCGGCCGGTAAGCCACGAGGGCTCGATCTTCCACGACGGGCTGCCGCTGTTCGACGACACCACGGTCCTGATCCGCAGTCCGGAGCTGGGCGTGAAGCTCGCCAACAGTCTGGCCCTGGCCCGCGGCGTGCTGATGAAGAACCACGGCTCCACGGTGGTGGCCGAGTCGGTGGAGACCGCCACCCTGTACGCGATATTCCTGGAGAAGGCATGTCGCATCCAACTCCTGGCCAGCGCGTCGGGAGACCCGGCCTGGAGCAGCGACGACGAGGCGCGCGAGAAATACGACCAGATCTACACCCCCCACCGGTTGGGCAGCATGTGGGACTACTTCGTGCGGCGGGCGCGGCGGCTCGCCATCGACTGAAGAACGGACCGCTCGCCGCGCCCGAAGTTCCGGCTGTTCGGGGGCGCGGACCCTGGAGGACAAGGAAATGGCCGAGAAACTCCATCTGACACTGGCCTGCGGCGACTACGAGAGCATCCGCGCCCTCAAGGAAGGGGTGGTGCGGCCGGACGGCATCGAGCTCACCGTGCTCACGGATATGGACTCGTCCACCCGCCACTGGCGCGTGGCGCGATTTCGCGAGTTCGACGTGGCCGAACAGTCGGGTTCGTCCTATCTGCTGGCCAAGGACCGGGGCGAGGCCGACGACCTGACGGCCATCCCGGTGTTCCTGCACCGCCGGTTCCGGCACGGCTTCATCTTCGTCAACGCGGACAAGGGCATCCGGGAGCCCGGGGATCTCAAGGGCCGGACCGTGGGGCTCAAGAACTGGCAGGCCACGGCGCTGGTGTGGATCCGCGGCATCCTGCAGGACGAGTACGGCGTCTCCTTCAGCGACGTGGAATGGCGCGCCGAAAAGGAGGAGGACGTGCCGTTCGATCCGCCCGAAGGCCTGCGGATGGAGCGCCTTCCCAAGGGAAAGCGGGTGGAGACGATGCTCGCCGAGGGCGAGCTGGACGCGGTCATCCACCCGGACATCCTCGGGCCGGTCCTGGACGGCGACCCCCGGATCCGGCGGCTCTTCGACGATCCCAAGCGGGTGGAGCTGGACTATTACCGGCGCACGGGCATCTTCCCGATCATGCACACCACGGTCATCAGGCAGGAGATCGTGGACCGGCACCCGTGGGTGCCCATGAACATGATGGTGGCCTTCGAGAAGTCCAAGCAGGAGGCCTACCGGAGGATGGACAACCCCCGGGTGGTGCCGCTGGCGTTCTTTCGCGACTCCTGGGAGGAACAGTTCGAGCTGCTCGGTCCGGACCCCTGGGTCTACGGACTCAACGATACGAACCGCAACAACTTCGGCACGTTGGCGCGTTATTCCCGGGAGCAGGGCATGATCGGGAAGGAGCCGGACGTGGACGGGCTGTTCCACGAGACGGTGCGCGGCGAGGAGTGGAAGCTGGCGCGCTCGCGCGGGTGACGGCAGGCGAGCGGCGGGAGACGGGCCATGAGCGAAGCGGGAAAGGGCCTTGCGGAACGGGCGACGCGGGAGTTGGCGCGGGTCGCGGCGGTGTTTGCCGCCGGCGAGGCGGAGATTGCCGACGCCTACTTCTCCTGGGACCAGCGGGACCGCGGCAAGGAGGTCATCTGGCTCACCCGACAGGCGGGCCGGGAGATCGAGAGCACTTTCACGGGCCTCAAGGAGATCGTCGACAAGGTGGGCGGCGACCTGGCGAGCCCGGGCCAGTACTGGGTGGACCGGTGGGGCGGCGACGTGGACCGGAACTGGCTCGAGGAGAATCTCTTTCGGACCAGGCAGGAGCTCAACCACGGCAACCGCTGCGTCGATATCATCGAATGGCTCACCGGCGAGCCGCTGGACATCAAGGATGTGGTGCGCCGCTACAACCGCTGGAACCCCGATCCGTCGCTGCCCGACATGACGGAATGGGTGCGGCTGGCCCAGGTGTTCCGGGAGCAGGAGGCGCGGACGGAGCCCTGGGCGCGTCTCATCAACTCCCAGGGGCTGCTCGAGGGCGGCAGCTGCGGGCTTTTCTACGCCGCGTCCCGGTTGAGCGGCAGCGAGCTCAACGACCGGCTGGCCGAGGCCTTCACGGTGGTGCTCGACGATGAGCGCGGCCACGGGCCGGCCAACATCTACCGGATCGCCGGTGCTTTCACCACCCGGGAGGCCGTGGAGGGAGCCCGGGGACTGATGGTGGAACGGGGCATCCAGCGTCTGCGCATGCGCAACGAGCAGTTCAGCCATCCCGTCGGCGAGGACCGCATCCAGAAAATCGCCGCCGGCGACATCAGCCTCGAGGTCACCCGGGCGATCTGGGGCGAGACCTTGGCGCGGTTCATCGACTGAACGCGCTTGGGTCGAGGAAACCCCGTCAGTGGCGCCCGGCATCGAATTCGAATCCAGGGACGGCATCGCCTTCATCACGCTGAACCGGCCCGAGCGGCTCAACGCCATCAACGAGGAGATGTGGGCGGCGTTGGGGCGCGTGTGGGATGCGTTCGCGGCGGATTCGACGCTGCGGGCGGCGGTCGTCCACGGCGCCGGCGGCCGGGCGTTCTCCACCGGCATGGACCTGAAGGAGCGGGCGGCGGCGGGCGACCCGCGGGCGCGGGAGTTCTGGACCTCGGCCCTGGCCCGCGACCCGGGGCGCCGGGAGCCCGTGTGGAAGCCCATGATCGCCGCCGTGCATGGATACTGCCTGGCCGGCGGCTTCGAGATCGCGCTCTCCTGCGACATTCGCCTCTGCAGCGAGGACGCCAGCTTCGGGTTCCCCGAGATCAAGCGCGGCTTCTTCCCCGGCAGTTCGGGCACCGTGCGGCTGCCCCGCATCGCGCCGCTGGGCATGGCCCTGGAGATGCTCTACACCGGCGAGTCCATTTCCGCCGCCGAAGCCCTCCGGTGTGGTTTGGTGAACCGGGTCGTGCCGCGGGACAAGCTGATGGCCGAGGCCGAGCGGCTCGCCCGCGCCATCGCCGACGGCCCGCCGCTGGCCTTGCAGGCGGTCAAGGAGGTGGTGTTGCGGGGTCTCGACCTGCCGCTGGCCGACGCCGTCCGCTTCGAGGCCGGGTTCCGCGCCATGGTGGGCGGCACCGAGGACGCCCGCGAGGGTCCCCGGGCCTTCAGCGAGAAGCGCAAGCCCCGGTACGAGGGGCGCTGACGGCAGGGTCCCCTCATCCCGCCCCGGTGCCGGGAAGGGCGGGGGAGCCTGGAGAATGCAGGATGTACCAGGATCTCAGGGAGTACCTCGAACTGCTGGACCGGCACGGGCTCCTGATGCGTGTGGCGGCCCCGGTGGACAAGGACACCGAACTGCACCCGCTGGTGCGCTGGCAGTTCCTGGGCCTGCCGGATCATCAGCGCAAGGCGTTCCTGTTCGAGAATGTGGTGGATGCCAGGGGCCGGCGTTACGAGACTCCCGTGGTGCTCGGGGCACTGGCGTCCAACGAGGCCGTCTACGCCCTGGGCATGGGCTGCGAGCCGGGCAGGAGTTTCGAGAAATGGGCCGCCGCGGTGGCCGCGCCGCTGGCGCCGGAGCTGGTGGACAGCGGTCCGGTCCGGGAGGAGATCCACGTCGGCGACGGCCTCCTGGAGCATGGCGGCCTGGACGAGTTCCCGGTGCCCATCTCGACGCCGGGTTTCGACAACGGGCCTTACCTGACCGCGTGTCACTGGATCACCAAGGATCCGGACACCGGCATCCGCAACGTCGGCAACTACCGCGGCCAGATCAAGTCCCCCACCCGGACCGGCATCTACCTGATCAGCCCGCAGCAGGATCTTGCCATCCACTGGAACAAAGCCAGCGCCCTGGGGCGGCCGCTGCCCGCCGCCGGGGTCATCGGCGCGGTACCGTGCCTCTCCTACGTGGCGGTGCAGAAGATCGCCTACGGAGTAGACGAACTGGGCGTGGCCGGCGCCATTCTGGGCCGCCCGCTGCCCATGGTCAAATGCGAGACCGTGGACCTGGAAGTGCCGGCGCATGCGGAGATCGTCATCGAAGGCTACATCCGTACGGACCGGCTTGAGCCCGAGGGCCCCTTCGGCGAGTCCCACGGCTACATGGATCCGCGCAGCCTGAGTCCGGTGTTCGAGGTGACCTGCATCACCCACCGCCGGAACCCGCACTACGTGGGAGTGCTGAGCCAGGTGACGCCCAGCGAGAGCAGCAAGATCAAGCATCGCGGCTGGGAGTCACTGGTGCTGGACCACCTGCGCAACCACTGCAATCTCCACAGCGTGGTCCGGGTGGGCATGCACGAGCCCCTGGTGAACCTGCGCCAGTTCGTGGTCGTGCAGATGCGCAAGACCCACAAGCTGGAGCCCTGGCAGGCGATGATGGCGGTGCTGGGGTTCCGCTACGACCTCGGCAAGGTGGTGATCGCGGTGGACGACGATATCGACCCGGAGAACTTCGCGGCGGTCAACTGGGCCATCTGCCACCGCTCGCAGCCCCACCGGGACGTGCGCATCATCGAAGGACGACAGACCGTGCACTCGCCCATCAACTTGGTGCGCATGCACGGCCACGCCGGCGACTACGACAGCGAGGACTCCGCGCTGCTCATCGACGCCACCCGGAAGGCCGGGTTTCCGCCGGTGTCGCTGCCCTCCCGGGAATACATGGAGCGGGCGCGGAAGCTGTGGCAGGAACTGGGGCTGCCGGAGCTCCGCCACGGCACCCCGTGGCACGGCTATTCCCTGGGCCTGTGGCCGGCGGCACTCGACGACGAGGCGGCCTTGGCGGTGAAGGGAGAGTACCACCGCATCGGCGCCAGGCTGGACGAGCAGGCCGTGCCGGTGGCGCGCGGCGAGCGGCTCCAGGACGTGCAAAAGCGGTGGAAGCCCTGATCCCGTCCGCTTGAAAGGCGCCGCGCGCAATGGAGATCGACGCCACCCGGATCCTGGTGGCCGCGGCCATCTTCTTCGCGGGTTTCGTCAAGGGTGCTACCGGCATGGGGTTCCCTCTCATCGCCACCCCCATGCTCACCCTGCTGCTCGACATCCGCACGACCATCGTCGTGCTGTTCCTCCCCAGCGTGGTGATGGACCTGGGTCAGCTGTTCCGCCGCGGCATGCCCGGCGCCATCCTCCGGCGTTTCTCGTCCATGTTCCTGTCCGCGCTGGCGGGGGTCTTCCTCGGGACCTGGGAGCTGACCCAGTTGCCCCTGTGGGCGCTCAATCTCATTCTGGGAACGGTGGTGGTCCTCTTCGCCGGGGTCGGACTGTTGTCGTTCAACTTCACCGCACCGCCGCGGGCGGAGCGGCTGTTGTCGCCGGTGATGGGGTTCGCGGGCGGGTTCTGCCTCGGTTTGACCAACGCCATGGGACCGGTCATGGCGCTCTACTTCCACGCCCTCCGGCTCGACAAGGGTGACTTCGTGAAGGCCATCTCCACCGCCTTCATCATGGCCAAGTTCTGGCAGGTGATCGCCCTCTCCACCTGGGGCCTGTTCACCGTCGAGGCGGTGAAGCTGTCGGTGCTCGTCACCGGGTTCATCCTGGTGAGTTTCTGGCTCGGCCTGCGGATTCAGGACCGCGTCCCCCAGAGGGCTTTCAACCGCGCCGTCCTCGTGTTGCTGGTCGTTGCCGGGCTGACGCTGATGTACCGCGCCCTGAACGCGGGGTGACGGCCGATGCGGGCGGCGGCCCGATGCAACGGATCGGGTACACCGCGACCGCTGGATCGACTGGAGTGAGGAGTTGCGGTTTCAGCGCCTGTACCTGATCGCGCCAACAGTATTGAGGCTAAATCGGAGATCACACCGGCGCAGGACCAGACGCTCCCGGGTCCGGCTGAGCGATACCGACTTGAACGGCTGGCATCGGAGCGACGACATGGTGTTTGATAAAAGCACGCCCCGTGTGGTTCTCGACGATCTTGGCCGCGGCTGTGCCGGCAAACGTATGCGTCGTTGCGTGGAACACGGACAACGCCAAGTCTTGGAGAACGGGATCGTCTTCCAGCCGGACTACCGTCAGTTGCCGTTCCTCGATTTCGGTTCGGGGAATATGCCTTGAATGGCTCTTGAAGTTCCCGTGACCTGAAAGCCATTCGGAGACCGATTCAGCACTCTTCGAGCGATCCTCCCTGTCCGCGAACATATATGTTTCAAGCCATGTCTTCACCAACTCCCTGGCCATGTCCAGAGCCAACTCGCATTGGACCAGGAGGTCTGGTCCGTACTGGTCCAGCATCGGCAGCCAAGCCGAGAGCTTTGCCGGGTCGGCGCATTCCCGCTGCGCCCGGTCGAACTGATCCAGCACCGCCTGAGCGGGAACCGCTCTCATCCCCAAGGATGTCTGCAGCAAGATCTGGGGATCTGTCGGGCCGAGGAACGAATGTTTGCCGAGGACAATCTCGTCGGCGGCGCAAGCGATCATCGTCGCCGCCGACATTGCGAGTTGTGGCACGATCACCCGAATGTTCGAGAAGCGTTGCCTCAGATAGGAGACAACCGCCTCTGCTGACACCGGTGCGCCGCCCGGGCTGTGCAGGATCAGGTCCAGACGACTGCCCTCCAGCCCGTGGCTTACCTCCATCAACGCCTGAATGTCTTCGTCAGTGATCGAAACAAGGCTCGGCGGTGCTTCGTTTTTCTGAAGCCAACCGGAAGAGTAAAGGATGGTGGCATTGCCGGTGTGCTGATGGAGTGCGGCCAAGTACTTCCGGCGAACCCTGTCGAAATTCGGCGGCCCCCCCCTGTTCGCCGGTGCGGGCCAACTCAGCCAGAATCTCGCTCCAGATCGGCAATCTAAGGTTCCCTCTGTTGTTCCGG
Organism: uncultured Binatia bacterium (SeqCode); assembly: GCA_964291295.2. Taxonomy (GTDB): domain Bacteria; phylum Desulfobacterota; class Binatia; order UBA9968; family JAJDTQ01; genus JAJDTQ01. Next base: position 1,125,437 of record OZ219754.1, read on the forward strand.
TCAGCGGGTGTCCGACGAATTCGTCGTCATAGTCCGCGCGGGCCTCTTCGTGGCCGATCTGTATATGTCGAGAGCCCGGACCTTCTCCTGCCAACTGCCGTAGACAGCCATCACCTCACGAACGCCAGGACGGGCAAGTGCAGCTTCGAGCATATCGGCGTGCTGCCGCTCGCGTTGTGACGTTGAGTGTTCGCCCGTTTCCTGCTTCTTCATGCAACTCCCTTCCTTCTCAAGAAGCTTGGCCGTGTCGGAACGACAATAGGCCATGTTACTCCGACGAGCAAGCCATCGCGTGTCTTCCCCAGTGTTCTGCGTCGCCACCCCGGTAGCCGTAAACTTGCCGAGCGCCCGGCGCAACGCCCAAGCAAGGCAGTCATTGGACGAGATGACGACCGGATAACCCGTGGCACGTCGCCTGTTGCACTGCTTCCGGTACTTTCCCCAAGCCCGACACACTGGGGGAATCATCGGTCTCATGATTTCGAGGCCACCTCAATCCTGTTCGGACCGGGCTTCGATTTGAGCAATTGAGGCAGTCTCTCGTTGTCGTACCAGGATCGCTGCATGGCATGCCCCAGAGCGCATAGATGCTCCCGCATTGCAGCTGACACTTTACCATCTCGAGTCGCGGTACCGCCACCTTCCGTAGAGCCGACGGGCTCTCCCTGCACGTGCGCGAGGCGACGCCTGCCGACCGGCTCCAGCGGGAACTTCACCACGCCCGGGCATCGACTTCGCTCCCGGAGGGGTCCGCAAGACCGTCGTGCGGCCGATCCGCGAACGCCCACGTGTCGTGCTCCTCGCCGCCCGGGGTAGGCGTAACCATATGAAATCAAGCAAGATTGTGTGGAGCCTGGCAAAGTTGGGCCAGTCTGTCCCGGCAGACTGGCGACACCGGACAGACACGGAAAAAGTTCCCGGGGTATTGAAAAGCCCGTTATAATTTTCTGAAATTGGTAATTGTCAGAAACAACGGGCTGCAAGGGAGAGAACGCCATGACACTCGAAACCGCAGTCGCCCTTGCCACCATTGCCGGGCCGCTGGTGGCGCTGGTCGTCGGGGTCGCTCAAGTCGGAATCGTGGCCTATGGAATCCGGACCATGGTCCGGACCACGGACCGGAGGGCGGAGCAGGCAGCGGAGCAGGCAGCGGAGTCCAAGCGCCGCCACGCCGAACGCATGGAATCGCTGCGTGCGATGGTCCGGGGCATGGACCGGAGGGCGGAGCAGGCAGCGGAGCAGGCAGCAAAGCAGGAAGAGGAGTCCAAGCGCCGCCATGCCGAGAGCATGGAGTCGCTGCGTGCGATGGTTCAGGGCATGGACCGGAGGGCGGAGCAGGCAGCGGAGCAGGCAGCAAAGCAGGAAGAGGAGTCCAAGCGCCGCCATGCCGAGAGCATGGAATCGCTGCGTGCGATGGTCCGGGGCATGGACCGGAGGGCGGAGCAGGCAGCGGAGCAGGCAGAGGAGTCCAAACGCCGCCACGTCGAACGCATGGAGTCGCTGCGGGCCACGATCCGGGGCATGGACCAGCAAGCCGAAGCGCTCAAGACCGTCGTCGAGAGAATCGGGGGCGGCGCTTAGCCGACTGGTTCCGGAAGGGGAATCCGTCCATGTACGCCACCGCCGTCCCCACCGCCGAGGCCGTTGCCGTCCCTGGAACCGCCCGCAGGCTCACGGTCGCGTCCGTCTCGGAGAACACGCGCCGGGCCTGCGACGTCGCCCTTGCCCGCCTTGACGGCCGGCCGCTCACGAACGCGCGCCTGTCCAACCGGCATGGCCATTCGCCAACGCCGCATCCGTGGTGGATGTGGCCACCGCTGGCGACCATCTCCGCATGTCCGATGCCGCGCGGTGCGAGACCGCGCCTTCCCTCGCCCGTACGCCCGGCCACGGCGCGCCGGTGACATTCCCGCATGCCATCTGCTATGGAGATGCTTCGGGCGGCTCGACGACGGATACGGTCTCGACCGGCTGTCCCGCGGCTCCGGCCTCCGGAGCGAGGCGGGCTGCACCGGGCGATGAACTCATGAAGGCATTCGACTACGACGTCATCGTGATCGGCAGCGGTCCCGCCGGCTACACCGCCGCCATGCAGGCGTGCGGGCTTGGTGCCAAGGTGGCCATCCTCGAGCGGCAGGAGACCTTGGGCGGCACCACGCTCCTCTCGGGCACCATCCCCAGCAAGACCCTGCGCGAAGCCATCCTCTACCTTCGCGGGGTCCGCCAGCGTTCCTTCTACGGCACCGACTTCACCGAAAAAAAGAATATAACGCTCGCGGATCTGTTCGTCCGCGTACGCAAGGTGGTCGAGCGGCGGGTGGCGCGGATGGAAGAGCAGATCCAGGCCTGTTGCGAAGGGAACCGCGTCGATGTCTTCCGCGGCTATCATGCCACCGTGGACGGCCCCAACTCGGTGCACGCCTGGGTGCTCAGGAATCCCATGGAGTCCGTCGACCTGAAAGGGGAGAAGATCATCATCGCCGCGGGGTCGAGGCCCCGGTTCGTCCCCGACATCCCCATCGACAACGAGGTCATATTCGACTCCGACTCCGTGTTCACCCTGGAGTTGAAGCGCACGGCTCTGCCGGAATCGCTGATCGTGGTCGGCGCGGGGGTCATCGGCGCCGAGTACGGCTCGGCGTTCGCGGTCCTCGGCTGCAAGGTATCGCTGATCCAGCGCGACCACGCCTTTCTCACCTTCGCCGAACGTCCCATCGTGGAGATGCTGATCCGGCGCATGGAGGACGACGGCGTGGAGTTCGTCTGGGACACCTGGTACGACCGGATCGAGCGGCTGCCCGGACCGGCAGGGAAGGCACGGGTCGCCCTCACCGACGGCCGGGTGCTGGAGGCGGACGCGGTGATCGTGGCCAGCGGCCGCGAGGTGGCTTCAAGGGTGCTGGGGCTGGAGGACGTGGGCGTCGAGACGACGGCCCACGGCCTGCTCAAGGTCAACGAATTGTTCCAGACCTCGGTGCCGAGCATTCATGCGGCCGGCGACGTGGTGGGCTTCCCGGCGCTGGCCTCCACCAGCAGCGAGCAGGGCCGCATGGCCGCCAACTACGCCCTCGGCCGCCGGGCGGGAGGGCGCCGGACGCTGTTCCCCATGTGCGTCTACACCATCCCCGAGATCGCCATGGTGGGCTATACGCAACAGGAGCTCGACACGAAGGGAATCCCTTACGCCAAGGGGGCGGCCACCTACGAGGAGGTCACCAGGGCCGGCATAATCGGCGATCCCCACGGGATGCTGACGCTGCTGTTCGAGCCCAATGGCTGGCATCTGCTGGGCGTACACATCATCGGCGATCAGGCCTGCGAACTGATCCATATCGGCCAGGCGGTGATGAGCTACAACGGCACCATCGATTACTTCATAGACAACGTGTTCAACTTCCCCACCATGGGGGAAGCTTACAAGCTCGCCGCTCTCGACGGGGTGAGACAGCTTGGCGGAACCGCGTCCTGAGGCGGGAGCACCTCTGCCTCTCAAACCGATTGTCATGGAAAGCCCCGTGGTGTATGGGTGGAATCAGCCGGAGTCGCCGAGCCCCGTCACCCGTCACGTCGTCAATGAAGCGGGCTTCGGCGTCAGGCAGGATGACTCGGGCACAGGAACTGCCTGGAATTTTTTGGCACTGCCTGGATCTGTTGTCGGCAGGCATTGCCGGTGGTGGAGCCGTCGTTGGTGCGGCCTTCGGTCGTGCAGCAGGATCCGTGACCGACTATCCGGAGGGAGAAAGCCATGAGCAAGCTGACCGCCGTCATGTTGACCTTGTTCGTTTCGATGTCCGCGGGCGCGGCCTTCGGGGCCGACATCAAGCTGGGCGTCGTTTTCGGTTATACCGGCCCCATCGAGTCGCTGACCCCCAACATGCAGGCTGCTGCCGAGCTTGCGATCAAGGAGGTCAGTGACAGCGGCGCGTTGCTGGGCGGCCGGAAGGTCGTCTCCGTGCCGGCCGACTCCACCTGCGTCGATACCGCGGCCGGTTCCGCGGCCACCGAGCGGATCGTGACCTCGGACAAGGTGAACGCCATTGTCGGCGGCGACTGCTCGGGTGTGACCCTGGCCATGCTCGAGAACGTGGCCAAGCCCAACGGAATCGTCATGATCTCGCCGTCCGCCACTTCGCCGTCCCTGTCCACCGTCGAGGACAACGGTCTGTTTTTCCGGACCGCTCCTTCGGACGCGCGTCAGGGCCAGATCGTTGCCGCCATCCTGAAAGAGATGGGCATCGGCGAGGCGGCGCTGACATACACCAACAATGACTACGGCAAGGGTCTGGCGGACCACATTGCCGCGAATGTGAAGGAGCACGGCGGCAAGCTCACGTTCGTTGCGCCCCATGAGGACGGCAAGGGCGACTACAGTGCCGAGGTGGCGGCGCTGGCCGCGGCGGGCGGCGACATCCTGATCGTGGCAGGCTACCTGGACAAGGGCGGCAAGGGCATCATCCGGGGCGCCCTGGACACCGGGGCCTTCGACAGATTCTATCTGCCCGACGGCATGATCGGCGAAAAGCTGGTGGAGGAGTTCGGCAAGGATCTCGAGGGCGCCATCGGCGCCTATCCGGACAGCGACAGTCCGGGAGCGACCATGTTCGAGAAGCTCGCGGAGGCGGCCAGCCTCAAGGCCCACAGCCCGTTCGCGAAGGAATCGTATGACGCCGCCGCCCTGATCATGCTGGCCATGCAGGCGGCCGGGTCAGCCGACAGCGGCAAGCTCAAGGACAAGGTCATGATGGTGGCCAACGCGCCGGGCGAGAAGATCTATCCGGGCCAACTGGCCAAGGCACTGGGGATCCTCGCGGACGGCGGCGACGTGGACTACGTGGGCGCGTCGGCGGTGGAACTGATCGGGCCGGGCGAGAGCGCCGGCAGCTATCGCCAGGTCGTCGTCAAGGACGGCAGGTTCGAGACGGTCAAGTTCTGGTAGCCACGGTAGCGGGCGGGCGGATGCGATCCCGGACCTGTCGTTCGCGCATGCGCCGGAACGATGTGCGCGCGCATCCGCCGGAGGCTGCGGGCAGGCGATTCCCGCCGCTTCCGGCGGGCTGACGGAACGCCACGCGTCGATGATCGCCGTAGAGAATCTGCATATGCGCTTCGGCGGCATCCGGGCCGTTGACGGCGCCTCCCTCACCATCGAGCGTGGCAGCATCACGGGGCTGATCGGCCCCAACGGCGCCGGCAAGACCACGCTCTTCAACGTCATCGCCGGTGTCCACAAGCCGACCTCCGGAAAGGTGTTCCTCGACGGTGAGGATGTCACCGGACTCGCACCCCACGAGCTTTTCGCCAAGGGGGTGCTGCGCACCTTCCAGATCCCCCATGAATTCTCCACGCTGACGGTGCGGGAAAACCTCATGACCGTGCCGGGCGGACAGTCCGGCGAAAGGCTGGTGGACGTGTGGTTCCGGCCCGGCAGGATCCGCGCCCAGGAGGAGGCCATTGGCGCCCGTGCCGACGAGGTCATCGAGTTCCTCAGGCTTGAGCGGGTGGCGGGCGAGCGGGCCGGGAACCTCTCGGGCGGGCAGAAGAAACTGCTGGAGCTGGGCCGCACCATGATGGCGGAGCCCCGGGTGGTGCTGCTGGACGAGGTCGGCGCCGGGGTTCACCGGGACCTGCTGAAGGAGATCGCCGGCGCCATCCTGCGCCTCAACGTCCACCATGGCTACACCTTCTGCATCATCGAGCACGACATGGAGTTGATCTCGCTGCTGTGCGACCCGGTCATCGTGATGGCCAAGGGGACGGTGCTGACCCAGGGACCGGCGCCTCAGATCCAGTCCGACGAGCGGGTTGTCGAGGCTTATCTCGGCAAGGGCCTGGTCACGCGAGAGCAGGCGCCATGAGCCTGCTGGTGGGCGAGGCGCTGACCGGGGGCTATGGCGGCCCGGACATCCTGCATGGCTGCGCCATTGCCGCGGAGCGTGGAGATATCACCGTGGTGGTGGGTCCCAACGGCGCCGGCAAGTCCACCGCCATGCGAGCCCTCTTCGGCATGCTGCGGCTTCGCTCGGGGACGGTGCATCTGGATGACGAGGACATCACCGCGCTGGCACCCCAGGCCCGGGCGCGCCGCGGCATGGGTTTCGTTCCACAGACCGACAACGTGTTCCGCTCCATGACGGTCCAGGAGAATCTGGAGATGGGCGCCTTCGTCCGCAAGGACGACATCTCGGGCACCCTCGCCGAGGTCTACAGTCTGTTCCCGGTGCTCCGGGAGCGGCGCCGTCAGCCCGCCGGCGAGCTGTCCGGGGGCCAGCGCCAGCAGGTGGCCATCGGCCGGGCGCTGATGAACCGCCCCCGCGTGCTCATGCTTGACGAGCCCACCGCCGGCGTGTCGCCCATCGTCACCCGCGAGCTTTTCGAACGGATCATCGACATTGCCCGGAGCGGCGTCGCCGTCCTCATCGTCGAGCAGAACGCGCGCCAGGCGCTGGAGCTGGCGGACAAGGGTTACGTACTGGTGCAGGGCCGGAACCGCTTCACCGGCACCGGGGCGTTGCTGCTGGCCAATCCGGAGGTCCGGCAGTCGTTTCTCAGAGGGTGACCGTTGCAGGACATCTTCAACGCGGTCGTGCTCCTCGCCAACTTCCTGGTGGTTCCCGCCACCGCCTACGGCTGCCAGCTCGCCCTCGGTGCGCTCGGCGTCACCCTGGTGTACGGCGTCCTTCGCTTCTCCAATTTCGCCCACGGTGAGATCATGGCCTTCGGTGCCATGGCCACCATCCTCGTCACCTGGCTGCTGCAGTCCTGGGGCGTGGGCCTCGGGCCGCTGCCCACGGCGCTGCTGGCGTTGCCCGCGGGGATGGCGGCGACCGTCGGCCTCTGTCTCCTGACGGACCGCTGGGTATTCCGTTTCTACCGGCGCACCAAGGCGCCGCCGGTGATCCTGCTGGTGGCGTCCGTGGGGGTCATGTTCGTCATCAACGGGCTCATCCGTTTCGTCATCGGCCCCGAGGACAGGGTGTTCACCGACGGCAGCCGCTTCCTGCTCACGGTGCGGGAGTTCAAGGCCCTCACCGGGCTGGCCGAGGGACTCGCCCTCAAGACCACCCAGGTTCTCAGCATGGTGGTGGCGGTGGTGCTGGTGGCGGCGCTCTTCTGGTTCCTTGAAAGGACCCGCACCGGCAAGTCCATGCGCGCCTACTCGGACAACGAGGATCTCGCCCTGCTGTCCGGGGTGAGCCCGGAACGGGTGGTGGCGGTCACCTGGCTCATCGTCGGCGCCCTCGCGGCGGTGGCGGGAACGCTCTACAGCCTCGACAAGAGCTTCGCCCCGTTCACCTTTCTGGGGCTGCTCCTGCCCGTATTCGCGGCCGCCATCGTGGGAGGCCTCGGCAATCCCCTGGGCGCCATCGTGGGCGGCTTCGTGGTGGCCTTCTCCGAAGTGTTCCTCACCTATCCCTACCGGAAGTTCCTGGCCTACCTGGGGCCGGAGGGCTGGCGCCCGGACGGATTGGTGCAGTTCCTCTCCACCGACTACAAGTTCGCGGTGTCGTTTTTCATCCTGGTGGTGGTGCTGCTGATGAAGCCCACCGGGATCTTCAGCGGGAAGTCGTCATGAGCGGTGCTGCCGCACCCCTGCTCGCGTGCATCGGCCGGCTGCCGCGGGTTCCCCGCAAGCCGCTCCTGTTCAGCATCATGGCGGTCCTGCTCTGCCTCGTGGGGGCGGTCCAGAGCTGGTCTCTGGCGCTGGCGATCCTGAACCTGTGCCTGATCTCGGCCATCATGTCCCTGGGTGTGAACATGCAGTGGGGCTACGCCGGTCTGTTCAACTCCGGGGTCATGGGCTTCGCCGCCCTGGGTGGGCTGGCGGGGGTGCTGATGGCCATGCCGCCGGTGGCGGCCGCCTGGCGGGTGGGCGGCGCGGGCGTGGTGCTGGCGCTGGCGTTGGCGCTTCTCACCCTGGTGGCGGCGATGCGCGTCCGCCGGCGGGTGTGCCACCCGGGCTGGCGCAAGTTCGGCGTGGCGGTGGTGGTGGCGGCGGGCTACTTCGCGGCCCGGGCGCTGTTCGAGCCCGCGGTGCGCGCCATTGAGGCGGTGGAGCCGTCCGTGACCGGCTACCTCGGCGGTTTCGGCCTGCCCATCGTCCTGTCCTGGCTCGCGGGCGGGGCGCTGGCCGCGGGCGCGGCCTGGGCCGCCGGAAGGCTCAGTCTCGGGCTGCGCGCCGACTATCTCGCCATCGCCACCCTGGGCATTTCCGAGATCGTCGTCGCCTTCCTGAAGTACGAGGAATGGCTGGCCCGGGGAGTCAAGAACGTCACCGGGCTGCCGCGTCCGGTGCCCTACGAGGTGGACCTGCAGGGCGCCGTGTGGTTCCAGTCCTGGGCGGCAAGCCTGAGCGTGTCGCCGGTGGACCTGTCGTCCATCGTGGTGAAGCTCTGCTACGCCAGCCTGTTCATCGTGGTGCTGGCGATACTGATGTGGCTCGCGGAAGCGGCGCTGCGGGCGCCTTGGGGACGGATGATGCGCGCCATCCGGGACAACGAGGTCGCGGCCGAGGCCATGGGCAAGGATGTCACCGCCCGACACCTCCAGATCTTCGTGCTCGGCTCGGCGGTGGTGGGCATCGCCGGCGCGATGCTGGTTACCCTGGACGGGCAGTTCACGCCCAACACCTATCAACCGCTGCGCTTCACCTTTCTCATCTGGGTCATGGTCATCGTCGGCGGCTCCGGCAACAACTGGGGCGCCGCGCTCGGCGGCTTCGTGGTATGGTACGTCTGGGTGGAAGCCGAACCTGCGGGCCTGTGGCTGATGGCGCTCATCACCTCTCCGCTGTCCCCCGAGAACCCCGTCAGGATGCACCTGGTGGAGAGCGCCGCCCACATGCGCCACGTGGTCATGGGGCTGGTGCTGCTGCTGGTCCTGCGCTTCGCGCCCCGCGGACTGATTCCGGAAGAACGGCGTTAGCGACGGCATGGCATCCAGCCTGGGTCACGGCTCGTGTCCCGGCAAGGAGACACGCATGACTCTGCGCGACACCCTCTTGTGGACACGGCCGTCTCCATTCCACGAGTACGACGGGGAGAACGACGAGGATCGCCACGCGCGAGAATCCATGCGGTACAGGCCCCTGGCGCGATTTCTGTTGCTCGTCAGTGACTCTTGCGCGGGAGTCCGAAACGGGAAATGTGCGGACCGGGGAGAGATGAAAGTTGAAAAACCCGTTGTTCCGCGAAGGCAACGGTGGTAGGGTGCCCGTATTTCAAGCCACTGGAAGGAGGCAAGCCATGAAGCTGAGAGCGCGGTTTACGTTGATGATCGGGGCCGTCGCCCTGTTCGCCCTGTCCACGGGCATTTCGGCCCAGACCGTCAAGGTCGGCCTCAACATTCCGCTGACCGGCGACATTCCCAAGGTCGGCGAGGGTTCCAAGTTCGCGGCCCAGATGTGGCTTGCCGACGTGAACGGCGCCGGCGGCCTTGAGGTCGGGGGCAAGAAACACCAGGTGGAGTTGGTCATCGAGGACAACGAGTCCAAGGCCGAGTCCGCGGTGAAGGCCAACACCAAGCTGATCACCGAGGACGAGGTGCTGGTCATCGTCGGCCCGCAGTCCTCCAAGCAGGCGGTTCCCGCGGGCGGCGTGGCGCAGGATCGCGCGACGCCGATGATCAGTCCGTGGTCCACCAACCCCAACACCACCAAGGATCGCCCGTACGTCTTCCGCGCGCCGTTCCTGGATCCGTTCCAGGGGCCGGTGTTGGCGAACTTCATCACCGATGAGTTCAAGTTCACCAAGGCGGCGGTGCTCTACGACCAGGCCAGCGACTATCCGAAAGGACTGGCGGAGTTCTTCAAGGGGGCTTGGGAGAAGCTCCACGGCGGCGGTTCGGTGGTGGCCTACGAGAGCTTCACCACCAAGGACACGGACTTCAGTTCCCAGCTCACCAAGATACGCAACTCGGGCGCCCAGGTGCTGTTCACGCCCCAGTACTACAACGAGGTGGCGTTGATCGTGCAGCAGTCGCGTCAACTCGGCCTGAAGGCCCCCATCGTGGGCAGCGACAGCTGGGGTTCGGCCGAGACGGTGGAACTCTGCGGCAAGGACTGCCACGGGGCTTTCTTCAGCACCCACTACGCGGCCGCCGGCGCCACCGGCGCGACCAAGGCGTTCATCGACCGTTACAACAAGGAGTACGGCTACGTACCCGACGACGTGGCCGCCCTGACCTGGGACTCTCTGCGCATCGTTGCCACCGCCATCAAGGCCACCGGCGGGCTCACCGGCGACATCCGGAAGGACCGCGAGAACGTGAAGAACGCCATGGCCGGGATCAAGAAGTTCGCCGGCATCACCGGGAGCATGGCCTTCACGCCGGAGGGCGACCCCGTCAAGTGCGCCGTCATCGTCCGCATCAGCGACAAGGGACAGTTCGAGTTCTACAAGTCCGTATGCCCGTAAGCCCGACGGCCGGCCTGCGCGCGTCTGCGGTACCCCGCGCGTAGCGGCCCGGGTTCGGTTTCGGCAAGGCGAGTCGGGGACAGGGAGTCCCGGCTCGCCTTCCCGAAAGTTCGTGCGGGAAAAGACGGAAACGCATGGCGCTGTTTCTCCAGAACCTGGTGAACGCCCTGCAATGGGGGAGCTTTTATGCCCTCATCGCCTTGGGCTACTCCATGGTCTACAGCATCCTGATGCTGTTCAACTTCGCCCACGGCGACATCTTCATGGTGGGCGCCTACATCGGCGTCGGCGTTGCCGCCGTTCTCATCGCCATGGCCGCCCAGGGCGCCTTGGCGCTGCCGCCGTGGCTGATCCTGATCCTGACCATCCTGTTCGCCATGGTGCTCACGTCGTTCGTCGGCATGCTGGTGGAGCGGATCGGCTACCGCCCGCTGCGGTCCGCGCCGCGGGCCTCCGCCGCCATCACCGGTCTGATGATCGGCATCATCCTGGAGACGGGCAATCTGGCCCTGCTCGGGGCCAGGCGGGTGCGCTTCCCCTCCCTCATCGATACCACGGTCTACGAACTGGGCGGTGTCTTCATCACCAACACCAAGATCATCATCGTGGTCGTGGCCCTGCTGCTGGCGACGGCCATGCACCTGTTCGTCCGCAAGACCCGGTGGGGCCTGGCGATGCGGGCCATGGCGTTCGACTATGTGGCGGTGCCGTTGATGGGCGTCTCGGTCAACACCATCGCGGCGCTGACCTTCGCGCTGGGCTCGGCGCTGGCGGCGGCGGCGGGGATACTCTACGCCCTGGCCTATCCGGTCCTGGATCCCTACATGGGCATCCTGTTCGGCTGGAAGGCGTTCGTGGCGGCGATCCTGGGCGGGCGGGGCTCGATCATGGGGGCCACGCTGGCGGGCTTCCTGCTCGGTTTCATCGAAATCTTCGTGGCCATGATCTTCCCTTCCAGCCTGCGCGACCTGATCGCCTACTCCATCGTGCTGCTGATCCTCATCGTCCGGCCGCACGGCTTTTTCGGCGAACCGTACAGCGCCCGTCTGAGGCTCTGAGCGTTCGGCATGGATATGGCTGGAACGATACGCGAGTTCTCGCGGGTGCCGCTCCTGGGGTGGCTGGCTGCCGGGTTCGTGGCGGTGTTGCTGGAGATCCTGGCGGGGACGCCTCTGGCCCTGTCCCTGGGCCTGCCCAAGATACCGGTCCTGTTCGGCGTGGTGGTGGCGCTCAAGAAGCCCCTGCTGTTTCCCGGCGCGGCGGTGTACGTGCTGCTGATCTACGCCGTGCCCATCGCGGTGGTCGCCCGCTTCACCCGCGGTCTCGCCAACCGGGCCGCGGGCCGGCTGCTGGCCTTTCCGTTGCCGGTGTCCGCGGCCGTTCACCTGGGCCTTTTCTACCTCACCCTCGAGATGTGGTCCGGCTTGAGCGACTACCGGGACCTGGTACTCCGCTTCACCCTGATCGCGGTGATCGTCACCCTGAGCCTCAACGTGATCAACGGCTACATGGGCGAGTTCTCGTGTTCCCATCCCGGCTTCATGGCGGTGGGCGCCTACGTGGCGTCGGTCCTGACCATCGACCTGTTCACCAACCACCGGGTCTTCGGCGCCGCCCTGCTGCCGGCGGCCGCGGGGCCGCTGATCTTCCCGCTGATCCTCGTCGCCGGCGGCCTGGTGTCGGCGGTCGCCGCCCTGGTGGTGGCGATCCCCTCGTTCAGGACCCGGGGCGACTACCTGGCCATCATCTCGCTGGCGTTCATGTTCATCATCAAGAGCCTGATCGAGAACCTGGATGTGGTGGGCGGGGCGCGCGGCCTGGGCGGCCAGCCGGACTGGGCCGGTCTGCCCACGGTGTTCCTGTGGACGGTGGCCTGCGTCTGGGTCATCAACAATTTCGTGCGCTCGACCCTGGGCAAGGCGCTCAACGCGGTGCGGGACAACGAGATGGCGGCCACCGCCATGACCGTCGACACGCGCTACACCAAGATGGTGGGCTTCCTGTTCGCCGCCTTCTGGGCCGGGGTCGCCGGCGGCCTCTTCGCCCATGTGCTGCGCTACGTCAACCCGGGCACCTTCGGCATCCAGAAGCTGGCGGAGGTGCTGGCCATGGTCTATTTCGGCGGGCTGAACTCGGTCTACGGCTCCATTGTCGGCGCCGTCGGCATCAGTCTGCTCGGGGAAGTCCTGCGCCCGCTCGAAATCTTCAAGTGGATCATCATCCCGCTGCTGTTGATCCTGGTGATGATCTACCGGCCCACCGGCCTCATCGCCTTCAGGGACTTCGATGTCGGGGCCATCCTCAAACCGAAATCGGAACCGGAAAGGGATCACCATGCCCTTCCTGAAGGTTGATCACATCACGCACCAGTTCGGCGGCCTGCGGGCGGTCCACGACTACGAGCTGTCCATCGAGCCCGGCCAGATCCGCGGGCTCATCGGACCCAACGGCGCCGGCAAGACCACGATCTTCAACCTCATCACCGGCATCTACAACCCCACGCACGGCCGCATCTGGCTTGACGGCGACATGATCTGCGGCCTGCCGCCCCACCGCATCGCCTCCATGGGCATCGGCAGGACCTTCCAGAACCTGCTGCTCTGGCGCCACATGAACGTCCTGGAGCATGTCAAGATGGCGCGCTACTCCCGGATCGGCTACGGTCTCCTCGGGGCATGCCTCGGCACTCCGAGGCGGCACCGGGAAGAGCGCGAGATAGAAGAGAAGGCCCTGGCCCTGCTGGAGATGCTGGATATCCGCCACCTGGCGCACCAGGCCGTCCCCAACCTGCCCTACGGCGCCCAGCGCAGGGTCGAGATGGCCCGGGCCCTGGCCACCGAGCCCCGGCTGCTGCTGCTGGACGAACCCACCGCCGGCATGAATCCGGACGAGCTGGTGCAGATCATGGAGATCATCCGGAGGGTGCACCGGGAACTGGGCTTGGCGATCCTCCTGATCGAACACCGGATGCGATTCGTCATGGAACTGTGCGAGCGGATCCAGACGCTGGATTTCGGCGAAGTGATCGCGGAGGGGACGCCGGAGGAGATCCAGCACAACCCCAGGGTCATCGAAGCCTACCTGGGCGCCGGCATCGAGTGAAGCCGATGTTGTTGTCCGTCGAAAACCTGCGCGTCTCCTACGACCGGATCCGTGCCCTCCAGGGGATCGGCTTCGAGATCGACGAGGGCGAGATCGTCTGCATCATCGGCGCCAACGGGGCGGGCAAGAGCACCACGCTGCTGGCCATCTCGCGCATGGTGGCGGTGGAGGCGGGCACCCGCATGACCTGCATGGGCAAGGATCTGCTCGGATTCTCCGCCGACAAGGTGGTGAGCCAACTGGCGATCTCCCACGTGCCGGAGGGGCGACGGCTGTTCGACAACCTCACGGTGATGGAGAATCTGAGGCTGTCCTGCTTCGCCCGCCGGGACGACGGCATCAAGCGGGACATCGACCGGGTCCTCGCCATTTTCCCGCGGCTCGCGGAGCGGGAACATCAGAAGGCCGGAACGTTGAGCGGCGGCGAGCAGCAGATGCTGGCCGTGGGCCGGGCTTTCATGAGCGGGCGCAGGCTCATGCTGCTGGACGAGCCTTCCATGGGACTGGCCCCGCTGATGATGAAGACCGTGTTCGACGCCCTCCGGGAGATCAACCGTGAAGGCACCACCATCCTTCTGGTGGAACAGAACGCGCAACTGGCGCTGCGCTTCGCCAGCAGGGGATACGTGCTGGAAAACGGCAACCTGGTGCTCGAAGGCAGGTCCGGGGACCTTCTCGCCGATCCCGGAGTCAAGCAGGCCTACCTGGGCGGCTGACAAGGCCGCCGCCCGACCCTGCAGCCGCCGCCGGAAGCCTCTGCTCCCGCACCACGCCCGGGGAAGACCCGAACAAGGCGAGTCTGTCTGGTGGCAAAGAATGGCAATGGCCGGAAAGACAAGGGGCGGAACACGACCCTCGGGCATCCCCGCGCAGGCCACGGACACCGATTCCATTATCTCCCGGGCGGCGCCGCCGCCGGAACGCGGCCACCAAGGGCCTTTCGCTCCGGTCGGGACCGATACCGACTCTCTGGCGCGCCGCCAAGGGCGGCTCCTGGGGGCGTTCGGCTCGCGGCAGGCGGTGGCCCGGCACGCCGAGGGTCTGGGGCTGTCCGCGGACGCCTGGTTGGCGAGGTTCGGCGATGTCCGGCTGGAGGGGCCGGCTCCGGACTGGGGATGCGCCTTTCGGGAACTCCATGACAGATTGGCCGATACCGAGAGGCCCTTTGCCGCCGTCTATCCGTGGGCGCGGGGCTGTGTCGAGGGGGCATGGCCCGACGGTCTGCCCCACGACGCCAGTGCGCTGGATGGGCCCATTGCCCATCTCGAATGGCGTTTTCGCGCGGTCCTGTTGCAGACCATGCGGTACGAGGCGCGATTGGGCGCGGCGGGAACCACTTGGGCGGCGCGGTTCGCGCGCAGTCCCGCGCTGGCCTACGCGTTGGGCCGCACGATGGCGGACTGGCGTTCCGCGTCAAGAACTTCCCGCGTCGACCGATCTCCGAACTCGGCCTCACGCCGGACCCCGGCAAGCGCGGCCCGCGGCGCATCGACCGCGGTCGCGTAAGCCGACCGGCGCTGTCCGGCAGCCTGCATGTTACGCCAGGCGCTTT
Source organism: uncultured Binatia bacterium (SeqCode) (assembly GCA_964291295.2). GTDB lineage: Bacteria > Desulfobacterota > Binatia > UBA9968 > JAJDTQ01 > JAJDTQ01. The sequence goes on from OZ219754.1 coordinate 1,140,503, forward strand.
CGACCCGTTGCGACGCGTTGTGCATGGCGTCAAGCCATTCGTGCCGGCGCTGAGCTTCCACATGTCTGGCGCGGCGAATCCGTGCACCTGCCGCACCCGCCTGGTAGAGCGGTGCGGTCAACTGCAGCGTCAGGCTCGTTTCGGTGTTTCCCGGAAGCGCCGTTCCCGATTGTCCCTTGGCCGCAACGCTGAGATCGACGCGCGGTCCGAGACCGGCCTTGGCAAGGCGGACGGCGGTCTCGGCGGTGCCGATGGCGGCCTTGGCGGCGCGGACGGCGGGCCGCTTTGTCCGGGCCAGCCGACGTGCCTCGTCCAGGGTGTGCGGCATGCCGGCCGGCTGCAGACCGTCCGGCACCAGGCCGATTGATGGGAGAAAGAGAGCCCGCTGGACTTCCAGGTCGGCGGTCGCCGTCACCAGATCCGCAGCGGCAATATCCCGCTCCGCCTCGGCCTGGGCGACGTCCGCCCCGGTCCGGTCCCCTACATCGTATTGCGCCTTGACGCCCCGAACCTGCTTTTCGAGGGTCGCAAGTGAGGCGGCGCGCAGATCGATCACCTGTTCCGCCCGGAGCGTATCAAGATGGATTGTTGCGGCACGAAGAAGAACAGCCTGTTCCCTGTCCTCCACGGAGGCATGGCTCATGGAGACACCGCGAACAGCCCCCTGGAGCCTGGCCGAGTCGCGGCCGCTTCGAAACAGGTTCTGGTTGATGGAGAACGTCCATGAGCGCGGGGAGGAATACTGGGTCCGGTCAGCGCCAGCCAAGAGCGGAGATGGATCGGAGACCGTCCTGGATCGACCGCGGCCGGCGTTGAACTGGACCGTGGGCAGCCACGCGGAAACGGCCTCCGGCACATCCTGATGCCGTGCGCGCGCGGCTTCACGGACCGCAACCAGACCCGGGTTCGAGGCCACGGCTCCGGCCAGCGCCTCCTTGATGGTCAGCGCCGGCGCTGGCGAGACGGCGTCCGCCAGCACCGGCACCAGAATCACGGCAAGCTGCGCAAGGCACGAATGCACCATACACACTCCCAGTCTCACATTCTCCGGTGTCACATTCCCGGTCCCGGCAAAGACATGATTCTTGAATCACGTTCGTCGTTCTCTTGTCGAATATGTCTTGTCGAACATGTCCGGAACCGGACCGCCGCGGCTTTCCTGGAGGCTGTTTCGTTTGAGTCCTGTTGCCCCATGCAGGCTCTGGCTGGCTGCCCGGTGATCTGCTTGGGTCCTGCTTCGGTCTCTGCGGGCGGGCTGCTCCGGGTGGGGCCGGGCAAGCTGGACACCGCCGCCGCCGTCATGCACCTGACCCGATCCCCTGGCGGGTTTCCTGGCGTCCCATCGCCTGTTTCGAAACGTCCGGAACGAAAGTCGAGTGCGGTTCACCGGCCATCCAACGATCCGGTGTGGGGTGCTGCGGGCACGGACGCAGAATAGACGAACCACGGTCCAGGTTGCAACACGGGTGAAGGCCGCCGTGTACGGACGATCGGGGCGGGTGCCTGGAACCGCCGGCTCATCTTGTCGGGTCGCTGCCGCCGCTCGCACTCCCTGTCCGCCGCCATATCGCATCTGTGGCCCATCCAGACCGCCATCAGGAAATCCCGGATCCGCTCCGACCGAAAACGCCGCCGTCACCACCACGACATGGTCCTGGGGAGTCGTTGCGGGAACGTGAACACGGCGGGTTTCTGTGCTACGTTCGGAAAGCGGAATCGTCGCGGCAAGCGGGCCGTGGGGTCGGGGGGCGCATGTCTTCAACGCTCATCAAGAACATCGGGACGCTGGTGACCGGCATGCTGGAGGCTCCCCTGCGGGACGCCGACTCGGTGGTGGTGCGGGACGGCGTGATCCGGGAAGTGGGCAACGGACTTGGCGGCGCCACCGACCGGACCATCGACGCCAACGGGACCACGGTTCTTCCCGGCCTCATCGATTCCCATTCCCACCCCACCTTCGGCAATTTCACGCCGGCGCAGAACTCCATGGGGTGGATCACCCACTACATGCACGGCGGGGTCACCTCCCTCATCTCCGCCGGCGAGTTGCATGTGCCGGGGCTGCCGCTGCCGCCGGACCCTCTGTGCGCGGTGTCGCTGGCCATCGTTGCCAGGCGGTGCTGGGACAATCTGCGCCCCACCGGCGCCCGGGTGCACGGCGGCACGCTGCTGCTGGTGCCGGGTCTTGAGGAAAAGGACTTCGACACCATCGCGGAAGCGGGCATCCGGCTGGTCAAGTTCATCTTCTACGATTACAGGCTGCTGCCCACGGGCGAGGCGGAACGCTACACCAAGTGGGCAAGGGCGCGGGACATCAAGGTGAAGATCCACTCCGGCGGGGTTTCCCGCTCGGGGGTCAGCCAGGTGGCGGGGATGGACATCGTCAAGGCCATCGACCCGGACATCATCGGCCACGCCACCGGCGGCCCCATCCCCATGCCCGAGGAAGACCTGCGCCGCATCATCGCCGACACCGACTGCCACGTCGAGATCTGCACCTCGGGCAACCTGCGCATGGGCATGGTGCTGGCCGACGCGGTCAGGCGGAATGGCGCCGAGAGTCGGGTGCTGGTGGGCACCGACACGCCAGGCGGTACCGGCGTGGTGCCCCGGGGCATCCTGCGCGAGATCTGCTTCCTGGCTTCCCTGGGCGGCATCGCGCCGGAGCACGCCGTGGCCATGGCCACCGGCAACACGGGGCGCGCCCACGGACTGGACTTCGGCATCATTGCGGAGGGCAAGCCCGCGGACCTCGTGATCATGGACCGCGTCACCGGGTCGGTGTCCCGGAACGCGCTGGATTCGTTCTCCAAGGGCGACCTTCCGGGCATCTCGGTGGTGATGATCGACGGCGAACTCACCGTTGGCGGCCGAAGCGAACAGACGCCGCCGCCCGAGCGGGGGGTCACCATCAGCACGTAGGAACGGGCGCCCCTCAAGTCGGTTCACGCCGCGGTGCCGTATGCGCCAACCGCGACGGCGAAGACCACCACGAGACCGCGACCCTCGCCACCATCAACCGGGATTGCGACGCGACCGGGCATTTCCAGGAAGAGGCCGCCAACGCCACGGTCGTATCGCAATCCTGACCCTGCGGCCCGGCCTCGTCAACTCGAGAAGTAAACGCAGACGGAAACTCCAGCAGGGCAGATGCCTGCGGGTACGCCAACCCGTCAGTATCCGCTGCGTTGTCGCGCGGTCAGCGCCAACGACAATCTCGAAGTCCACGGTGCGCACCCAGCCTGGAACATCCGCAATGCCGCAGCGTGGGATAGTCATGGAGAGATGCCACCCGCAGGCGCTATGACTTCTTCGATCCGTCAGCAGTTGCCGTAGCCGACATCGGTTGTACGACTCCGGAGAAACCTGTTTGGCTACGGCCCGCCGAGCGACTGCGGATTGCATCGGCAATGGGCGCCAGTCGAGTCGGTCCGGAAAATGTGCCGTCATCCAGCAACTTGGTAATCTGTTCTGTATCCATGACGGCAAGAAACATGAATATGCGGGGAATCGAACTCATGCGCGAACTCGACTTGGCCAATTCGACGTCATGGATACGGCAAAACTCTCGAATGTCCCCATTATTGATGACAATACCTATAACTTCGATGTGGCGAGATGGATTTTCGCTCCGAAATGAATCCAGAGACGTCGAAAGCAGAGGAAAACCAATGGTTGCGAAATACTCGGGTCGTACGGGAACCAGGACATAACGAGATGCACGGTAGGCTGCACGCGTAAAAACCGATTCAGTTGGAGGACAATCGATCAGAACGATGTCCTTTTCCTGGAAGTGCTCCGTAATGTACTGCGCGAGTACCTTCGGATCTGGTTTCAACGCCCGAACAAGATTGTCGGAAAAATCGAATCTGGAAGGGATGTAGGAGAGCGTTCCATCCGTGAAGACATCCCGGACAGTATCGACAGGATCAAGCGGAGTGGGCGACTCTTGATGTCGAGTAGGGGGACGATAGCCATTGAAAACTTCCACGATGGACGGTTGCCCGCTTTCGAGGAATCGCACGTAGGCGTTGCCCATGTACGCTTGGCTCAGGTTCGCTTGTGGTCCAGGTCGACGACAAGGACGCGGTGACCCTTGTAGGCGGCGTGTCGTCCCAACAACGCGGCGATTGTTGTCTTTCCGACACCGCCCTTCATGTTGATCACTGACACGCATACAGGTCCGCGTTCGCCATCCATCGAAGGTCTCCTGTCAATCTGGCACAGATCCAAGAATACTGGACGGTCACGACGTGGGCAAGCTGCGGCAGGAACAAGTCTCCGCAAAATCACATGGTGCAATGCCATTCATGGGACATGCCGCCAGGAAGGAGCGGGATGACGGGTTGCCGGCGGGTCTTGTCGGCAACTTCTCTGCGAATCACGGCGGCATCGACCAAATGGACGGCGCGTTCGGCGTCTACGTCAAGAAGTGGCACGCAACCTGCCGGGAGACGGGCAGCCCGCCCGGCGCCGGTAATTGACAACAGGCGCTCCGCGCCGTAGATTTCGCGGGCATGACACGGGCGGGGATGGCGAAGAAGGCGCCTTCACCGTCCGGCGTTTTCCGGATGCGCCGGACGAGGACGCCGCGCTCCGGGTCAAGGGAGGAGGTTTCCCTGGTGAGTTCACTGGAGTACGGCGTGGGGCTGTTTCCCACGGAATCCGTCCCGCGCATCGTGCAGCTGGGCAAACAGGCGGAGGAGTTGTCCTTCAGCCACGTCTGGATCGGTGACTCGCATCTCATCTGGCGCGAAGCCTTCGTCAACATGGCCGCGGTGGCGCTCCATACCTCCAGAGTGGTCATCGGCACCGGCGTCACCAACCCCGTCACCCGGCACCCCTCGGTGCTTGCCAGCGCCTATGCCACCCTGGACGAGATGGCTCCCGGCCGCTTCGCCGTGGGGATCGGCCTCGGCGACAGTTCCCTGGAGACCATGGGACGGAAGCAGGCGTTGCTGGCCGAGTTCGAGGAGGCGGTGGCGCAGATGCGCGCGGTGATCGAAGGAGGCGAGGCGGAGCTGAGCAGCGGCAGGATCCGGCTCAACTTTGCGCAGAACCGCAGGGTCCCGTTCTACGTGGCCGCCAGCGGCCCGAAGATGCTGGAACTCGCCGGGCGCCTGGCGGACGGCGTGATCATTCTGGTGGGCGTGGATGCCGGCGCCGTCGAAAGAGCCGTGGAACGGATTGCCGCCGGAGCCGCCTCGGCAGGCCGCAAGCTCTCCGACATCGACCTGGTGCTGTGGGTTCCATGCGCGGTCTCCGAGAATCCCGGAGCCAGGGACGCGGTCAAGGCCCACGTGGCCCGGGTCATCGCCCACCCATTGCCCTTCACCCTGGACGAACGCGAACAGAAGGTCCTGGACGACATCCGCCAAGCCTACAACTACTACCAGCACATGGATCAGCGGGCCGCTCAGGCGCGCGTGATCCCGGACTGGCTGGTGGACAAGTTCGCCATCGCCGGCACCCCGGACGAGTGTCACGCCAAGGTCCGGGAGCTCGAACGGAGTGCCATCAACCAGGTGGCGATCATTCCCTACGACGTGGGCGACGCCGACCGGGGCGAGACCATGCGGCTTTTTGCCGGCGCCGCCGGCCGGTAGCCGTGCCCCCCTCCCCCCATCCGTGCTTCCTTGCGGCTGGAGCAGCCGTCGCGTATGAATAGGGGCATGAGCGACGCGGCGAAACGACTCGAGGAGATCATCGAGGACGATCGTGAGGATCTGATCGGATTGTGCCTGGAGTTGGGCAACATCCCGAGCCCCCACGCCAGGGAGAGGGCCCTTGGCGAGGCCACGGTGGACTGGCTCAAGCGCAATGGCATCGACGCCTGGCTCCAGTGGATCACCGGCGAGAGCGTCAACGCCGTGGGCCTGATCCGTGGCGCCGGCGGCGGTTCGAGCCTGATTCTCAACGCCCACATGGACACCGGCCCCGAGCTTTCAGCGGACGCCGCCGGGACGGACATACGGATGGAAGGCGCCTGGGTGGACGGGGAGTTGATGTTCGGCAAGGGGCTCATCAATGACAAGGCCCAGCTCTGCGCCTTCATGATCGCCGCCCGGGCGCTCCGGAAGGCGGGCGTGGTTCCTGGCGGCGACGTCTACGTCACCGGGGTGGCCTTCGAGACCGGAGAGCCGTCGGTGGACCACAACCAGGGCGTGAACTTCCCCGGCGAGGGGTTCGGCGCCAGGTGGCTCGTGGACCGGGGCGTCACCGCCGACTACTGCCTGGTGGGAGAGACATCCGGATTCGGGATCATCACGGGCGAGTGCGGCGCGGTCTGGCTCAAGATCCGCTGCAAGGGGCGCGAGGTGTACACGCCCCGGCTCCACCGCGGGGCGTCCCTGCGCGAGCATCCCAACCCCTGGCTCAAGGTGGCCCATGCGATCACGGCGCTGGAGGAATGGGCCATCGCCTACGAGGACAAGGGGCGCTTCGAGTTTCCCGGCGGCACCATGATTCCCAAGGCCCAGGTGGCCGCGGTTCGCGGCGGCCCCGGCTACTGCGACATCCACTATGACGTGCGCATCGTGCCCGGGACCGACCCCCAGGCCATCAGGGGCGAGATCGCGGCGGTGATGGCGGCCCTGGACTTCGACGCCGACGTGTCCGTCTACCAGTATTCGAGGGGACACGTGGCGCGGAACGCGGACCTGCTCATCGACGCCATCGACCGGGCCCACCGCGACGTCATGGGAACCGAGCCGCCGGCGCCGCCCTCGGCGGAGATCAGCATGTGGCGGGACATGAACGTGTTCAACGAGGTGGGGATTCCGGCCGTGTGCTATGGTCCGCCCCGGCAGACGGAGAACATCAGCCAGGCGCGGGACCGCGCCATGAAGATCGACGATCTCGTTGCCGCGACCAAGGTGTACGCGCGTACTGTCCTGTCCGTATGCGGGGAATCGAAATGATCGGGGGATGTTGCCTTGGGTAGTTCGACGGCGGTCACGCGCGGGGTGCGGGTCGAGGTCACGACCGCGTACGACCCGAACCGTTCATTCCCCGAGCACAACCGATGGTTCTATCTCTACACCGTGGAAATCAGCAACGAAGGCTCGGAAACCGTACAGCTCATAAGCCGTTACTGGGTCATCACCGACGCCACCGGCCACATGGAGGAGGTCAAGGGCCCCGGGGTGGTGGGGGAGAGTCCGGTGCTGGAGGAAGGGGAGTCCTTCGAGTACACTTCCGGCTGCCCGCTCTCGACCCCCTACGGCACCATGCACGGCACCTACCAGATGGTCACCGCCACCGGGCACCGCTTCGACGCCCGGATCGCCGAGTTCGTGCTCGGCGACCCGCAGTCGCTTCACTAGGCCCCTGCGCCGCAGGACGCTTCGGGATGTGACCGGTGGAAGAGCATGACCAGATTTTCGTCCAAGATGCCAGAAACATGTAGCCTTGTCCCGTTATCGGACATGAATTGGGCACCAAGTGGGACTCTGGTGGATCTCTGTCCCATGAAAACTTTCTGCGGCGCAGACTCTTGGGCTTCGTCCCATTTCTTGGGCTTCGTCCCATTTCACCTCGGGCAGTCTGTACCACAGAGAGGCTGACCGTGCAAGAATCCCAGGAGTAGTTCTGCCCGACCGGCGGCTCACCCTCGTGGGCTGGCAGGCCGGTGCGCCCCTGCCGGAAGCCCCGCCCTCCGTGCGCCAGCATCGCCTGGCACCGCGCCTGCCCGCCGCCGCCCCTCATCGCGGCCCCGTCAGCGTTCGAGAAAAGAAAAGGGCGCCCGATCCGGAGATGGATCGGGCGCCCTGCTCCGTGAACCGCCGCCGATGACGGCGGCCTGTTACTCTGTCTTGCGGCCGCCGAAGGAGCCGCGCAACTCGCCGCTCTTCTTGTCCTTGGACGTGATGTCGAACACGCCGCCCACCTCTTCCGCGTTCGGTCCGAAGAATTGGCCGCTGTACTCCCTCACCTCGTACTTGCTGCCATCCGCGCTCGTGGCAATACCCATCGCATCACGATGGTTTTGAGCAAGGCTAGATGCAAAACCCGGTGTATCGTAGCCGTCGCCTTCGGCGTTGACATTGGTCACTTTGCTGCCCGAGAACCCGTTGCCGTCGATGGTGCCGTGGAATGTGGCGATAATCCCGTCAGTATCGCCCCCTCCTGGATAAAAGACGAAATTCCAAAAAATATCGGTCTTGATGGTGCTTTCCCCGAAATCTACCGTTGTGGTTGAGGGTCCATCAAAACCGCCGATACTTCCTTTGCCCTCAGCGTGCTGTACGCGCCTCTGCCAAACTGCATGACCCCTGTAGGAGGCGCTGCCGGAGCTTGGCATGTTGGCAGTCGGGGTAGGGCCCTGGCCGGGCAGTGCCCGGACGAATGAGATGCCAAGGTCGGCCCTCTTGGCCTGTACCTTCTCCGTGTGCCACATGCCGTAGTTCATGTGCTCGTAGGGCTTCGCCTCCGGGAAATCCGGCACATCGTAGACGAAAATCTGCCGATAAGTGAATCCCGTGACTCCCTCGTTTCCGGTGCGCAGAAGCCAGGTCTTTTTCCCGTCGCTATCCGTGTAGTAGTAGACCCCCACGCCCGCATTCGCGTCCGGGGCGTCCGCATTGATCCAGTCCCAGGAATTCGTCTTGTCGAATTTCGTATCCTCCTGGGTGTCGACAACATAGAACTCGCCCTCCGCCCGCATCACCTTGTAGGTCTGGCTGTCAACCGTGACCCCGCCGAACGGGTTTTCTGCCGTGATCGTGGCGGTCACCGTGATCGGCTGATCGCTGTCGTCCTTCGCCCTGCGGTAAGACTTCACCGCCTTGCTTTTGGTGACATACTTGTCCACCAACCAGAAACGGGACTTCTCCGAGTCGCTGTAGGAACCGAACTCGAAGGTCCGTGGGTGGAACCCCGTCTGGCCAGCCACCTCCGGCGTGCTGTCGGTCGCCGCCTTGTAAGGGACGGGTTCCTTTCGTTGGGTGGTCCGTGAATTGTCGTTCATGCTGCCTCTCTTGCCGGTCGTGACGGTCTTGCCCCCGGTGGTGGTTTCGACCGTGGGCGCACCCGCCGTGATGGTCGTGTCGCCGTACCCGTAGGTCATCCCCTCCACATGCCGGACCTCCTTGGTCGCAGCATCCTTCGCCATCTTCGCCTTCTCCGCCGCCGTCGCCGCCTGAGCCTCGGCCTTCGCCTGCGCCGCCTCGGCCAGCAATTTGGCCTTGGCCGCCACATTCACGTCGTTCGTCGCCGCAGCCTTGTCCGATTCCATCTTGGCCTTGTCGTACTCCGCCTTCGCCATGTTCGCCGCCGTCCGGGCCGCCTCCGCGTAGGCCCTCGCCGTCATCTCCCCATTGGCAACATGGACGGACATGAGGTCCGCAAGCGCCGCTTCCGCCTCATCCGCCGCCGTCCCCGCGTTGTCGGACGCCGTCTTGGCCTTGCCGGACGCCGTCATGGCCGCCGTCTGAGCCTCCGTCAGGGCCGTCTCGACTTCCGTCGGCGGATCCGGGGTCGTCGCCGTGTTGCTGCTTCCGCCGCATGCCGCAAGCCCCATGACAAGCACCACCGCGCAGAAGATCGTCGCCAGATTCCCGTACATCATCCTGTACATCAGTATCCTCGTCCTTTTCATTACCGATCTCCCCTTCCGCCTTCAAAAGCGGCCTCGGTACAATGCTTGGTACGATACCACGGAACTTCCCTCCCGTTAGCCCAACTTTACCACCTGGAGTCCGGTTTGGGCAGGAATCAGGGGTGATTTTGCCGAAATTGGCACGCAAGTCATTGATATATCGTGGGCAGGTTGTCGGGCAGGCGAATGTAGTGCCACAAAGTACATGCTGGATATTGCTGGGGGTGGCGCACCATGCTGCCACCCTCTCATGTTCATCCGTCGCACCCGTACTCGCAGCAGCAGCGAACCTTACGTCACCCACCGCCTGGTGCGCTCCGAACGCGACGGTTCAAAGGTGCGTCAACGCACCCTGCTCAATCTCGGGCGGCACTTCGATGTGGCTCCACAGGAGTGGCCCGTGCTGTGCCGGCGCATTGAGGAGATGCTTGCCGGTCAACTCCCCCTGTCTCCGGGCTGCCCCCCGGCACTCGAAACCCACGCCCAGCGCATCACCGCCCAACTCCTTGCCCGGGAGCGCGTCGGCACCGCGACCCCAAGCCAAGGGGGCGACCTCCAGAGCGTGGATGTCGACTCCCTGGAGTTGGTTCGACCACGCTCGGTGGGCGTCGAGCACGTGGGATTGTGGGCCATGGACCAACTCGGCCTGCGCACCCTGCTCGAACAACTCGGTCTCGGCGCCTCGATGCGCGCGACCGCCATCGGCTCGATCATCGCGCGTATGGCGCAGAGCGCGCCACCCGACGCTGGCTCGGCGAACGCAGCGCCTTGGGTGAACTGCTCGGAATGGAGTTCGCCACCATGGGACCCATGCGGCTGTATCGCGCCTCCGATGCCCTGATGGCCCACCGCGACGTCATCGAAAAGCATCTGTTCGATCGGGCCATGGACCTGTTCGAGATCGAACCCACCGTGACGCTCTACGATCTGACCAACACCTACTTCGAGGGCGCGGCACCCCTCCAACCGAAGGCCCTGCGCGGCCACTCCAAGGACAAGCGCACCGATTGCCCGCTGCTCACCCTGGGGCTCGTGCTCGACTCCAGCGGCTTCGTGCGCCGCTCCCAGGTCTTTGCCGGCAACGTGCGCGAGCACCACACTCTGGCCCGGATGCTGGATGCGCTCAAGGCCCCGCGCGCCGCCCTGGTGGTGATGGACCGGGGCCTCGCTACGAAGAGCGCCTGCAGTGGCTGCGTGAGCAGGGCTACCGCTACCTGGTGGTCAGCCGTGAACGCAACCGGCACTTCGTCCCTCAGGCGGCACAGCGCATGGAGACCGCTTCCAAGCATGGCATACAATTGCACAAGGCCCTGTCCCCAGACGGTCGGGAGGTGCGCCTGTACTGCTTCTCCGAACAACGGGCCGCCAAGGAACGCGGCATCGTCGAGCGCTTCGCCCGGCGCTTCGAGAACGCCCTGAACAAGCTCTCCGAAGGTCTCTCCCGACCCCGTACCCAAAAACGTGTGGAGCAGGTCTGGCAACGTATCGGGCGGCTCAAGGAGAGCACCCGCGGCATCGCCCAGCACTACGACATCGCACTCGACACCGATGAGTCCGGTCAACGCGCCACCGCCGTGCGCTTCACCCGCCGCCCTCTCCCCGGCTCGATGAGGACCCATCCCGGCGTCTACTGCCTGCGCAGCAGCGAAACCCACTGGAAGGAAGAAGCCCTGTGGCGTACCTACGTCAGGCTCACCGACATCGAAGCCGTCTTCCGCTCCCTCAAATCCGAACTCGGCCTGCGACCCGTCTACCACCACAAACCACGCCGCTCCGAAGGCCATCTGTTCATCACCGTGCTCGCCTACCAACTCGTCCAGGTCATCCGTACCCGCCTGCGTCAAGCGGACGAGCACGCCAGTTGGACCACACTACGCCGCGTCCTCCAGGGACAGCAGCGCGTCACCACCACCTTCCGCCGCGCTGACGGGCGCACCTTGCACGTGCGCAAGGCGACCCGCGCCGAACCAACCCAGCAGGCCATCTACAAAGCCTTGGGCATTGATCCCGCTCCCGGAGGAACCCGCAAAACCCTCGTGTAACCAACCCTCAAACACCCACCTGTAGTGCCACTCGCCGCTTCAAGCCACCATAACTATATGATATGCAATGTGATCTTTTGGAGAGTGGTAAACTTGGGCTAGGCCCCGCCCGGCCCCTTCCGATTCATCGCCTCGAACACCTTCTCCGAAGTGATGGGCAGTGACGTGATCCGGACGCCGCAGGCGTCGGCCACGGCATTGGCGATGGCTCCCGCGGTGGGGATGTTGGCGGTCTCGCCGATGGCCATGCTGTTGTACGGTCCGGGACCGCGCCTGTGTTCCGACACCAGGGTGGTCAGTTCCGGAACGTCCCGGATGGTGGGGATCTTGTAGTCGCCGAAATTGGCGGTGGTGACCTTGCCATCGTCCACCACCAGGTGCTCCATCATGCCGTAGCCGATGCCGGTCATGCTGGCGCCTTCGATCTGCCCCTGGTGCATCAGCGGGTTCAGGATGGTGCCGGTGCTGTGGCTCGTGACCAGGCGCTTGAGTTCGACATTGCCGGTCTCGGGGTCCACCTCCACTTCGGCGATCTGCGCGCACATGGCCGCATCCGGGACCTTGGAGGTGTCGTCGTAGAGCCCTTCGGCCTCGATGGCCGAGCCCTTGGCCTTGACCACGTCGGCATAGCTGATGCCCCGGTCGGTGCTCTTGTGCACCACCTTGCCGTCGGAGAGTTCGAGGTCTTCCCCGGGTGCGTCCAGTGCGTTGGCGGCGTGTTCCAGCAGTTGCGCGCGCGTCTTCATGATGCCGTCGTAGCCGGCGTTGCCGTAGACCCGGGTGCCGCGGCTGCCGCCCAGCCCGGAGTCCTTGATGCCGGCGCTGGTGTCGAAGTGCTCGAACCGGATCCTGTCGGCCGGGATCTTGAGTTCCTGCTCCGCCATCTGCTCCAGCAGGGTGAAGGTGCCAACGCCTTGGTCCAGCATGGCCGACGAAACCGTCAGAGTGCCGGTATCGTCGAGCCTGAACTTCACCAGCCCCTTGCCGCCGTTCACCGACCACTGCACGAGCCCGATGCCGCGCCCCACGTTCCTGGGCCGCGGCTCATGGTACTTGACCGCGTCGAGGGCCCTGTCGAGAACCGCATGGGAGCCGACATAGTCGATCTTCTCCCCCACCGGAGAGTCCGCCACTCCCTCCAGCAGGTTCTTCTTTCGCAACTCCGCCGGATCCATGCCCAACGCCTCGGCCAGCAGGTCGAGCTGGCTCTCGTTGGCGAAGAATCCCTGCGGGTCGCCCGGCGAGCGCATGTGTCCGCACGGCACCTGGTTGGTGTAGACCATGTGCTCTTCCACCAGCGTGTTGGGCATGTTGTAAGGGCCCGGGGACTTCTGCGGTCCGCCGAGAATGCCGTTGGGCTTGAACGCGCAGTAGGCGCCGGTGTCGAACACGAAGTCCATGTGATGGGCGGTGATGGTGCCGTCCTTCCTGGCGCCTGTCCGGACCTTGATGATCGAGGCGTGCCGAGGGTTGCCGGCGATGAACTCCTCGTCGTAGTCCATGACGATCTTCACGGGCCGGCCGCCGCTCTTCTTCGAGAGCGAGTAGCACAGGGCGATGTCCATGAAATCGCCCTTGCCGCCGAAGTCGCCGCCGATGTAACAGGGATGGACCACGATGGCCTCCGGATCCACCCGCACGGCGTTGGCCACCTGGTCGCGGATACCGAAGGGCACCTTGCTGCACGCCCAGATCTCGGCCGCGCCCGTGGCCGGGTCGGTCCGGGCCACGCAGGAGTGCGGCTCGATGTAGGCCTGGTGCACCTTGGGTGTCGTGAAGGTGTTTTCGACCATGACGTCGGCTTCCTCGAACCCCTTCTCGATGTCGCCCTTCTTCCAGTTGACGTAGATCACCCGGTTGGTCGGGCCGTCGAGTTTCTGCGGCAGCCCCTTGTAGGTGTGGACCTCCGGGTGCAGCAGCGGCGCCGACGGCTCCATGGCCTCCACCGGATCGAGCACCGGGTCCATTTCCTCGTACTCGACCTCGATGAGCCCCACGGCTTCCTCGGCCGCGTCTTCGGTCTCCGCGGAGACCGCCGCCACCTTCTCGCCGATGAACCGCACGCGGCCGTCCGCGACGATGGGCATGTCCACCACCCGCCGGCCGATGCGCAGACCGGCGACATCCTCGCCGGTGAGGATGCCGACCACGCCGGGCACCTGCAGGGCCCGGCTCGTGTCGATGCGCTTGATGAGGCCGCAGGGAATGGGGCTGCGCAGGATCTTGCCCCAGAGCATGTCCGGGAACGTGACGTCCACCGCGTACCTGGCCTTGCCGCTCACCTTGTGCTCTCCGTCGATGCGGGGTGTGGGAACGCCCACGCTGTGTCTTTCCGCCATTGGACTCACCTCTGGAAGTGGTTGAAGATGCGGGTGCCGGAACCCCGGGGACTCACTCGGACCCACGCACTTACTGGACCAGGCGGCTCTCCGGGAACATGAACGAGCGGATGGTGACCGGGATGACCTCGGTGACTCCCATGGCATTGCCGACGTCGATGAAGTCCAGGTCGCCGACGTCGATGCCGTCGACCGCGATGACCTCCGGTGCCACCTTCAGCTCTTCCTTGAGGATGCCGCCGAGGGCTTTGGCCACATCCACGTCGAGGATCAGATAGACGTGGAGGTTCGGATCCGCCGGCTCCTCGGCATCGGCGACCACCGCGGCGATGCCTTCCGCCACCCGCCGGACGAACCGGTAGTCGGGTACACCCTGGAGACCCAGGGCCAGGGCCAGGCCGGACTTGAAGCGCTCCAGGTCGAATTTGGCCAGCGCCGTGCGGATGACGCCCTGCACGTCGGAGCCTCCGTCGATGACCGCCTTGACCACCTGCAGGCCGTAGACCGGAAGCGGCGTCCCGCTGGAGATGTAGCTCGTGTTGCCGCTGGCCTGGATGGTGTACTCGCCGGCGCCGATGACGGTGGCGCGGATGCCCTCCGTGGGCTCCTTGACCAGGTCCGGCCGGTTGAGCTCGTCGATGCGGTGGCGGATCTCCCTGCCCAGGTAAGGGCCGACATCGCCGCAGGAGGGAGCCTCGTGGTCGTGGATGTGCTCCGAGACGCCGCCCGAGAAGACGATGTGGTCGATGCTCTGCAAGCCGTCGTAGTCCGGCAACGGATCGGTCACCCTCAGGCGGGTCTCAAGGTCGGACAGCGGCTTCGCCTGGATGACGTTGAACAGGTAGTTGCCCATATAGGCGGCCAACGACCTCTTGACGTCGCCGGTGACGACCTGGCCGACCTCCACCGGCATACCCAGCTCCCTGGTGATGAATCTGGCCGGAAGCTCGACCCGCGTCGCCACGTCGTCTTCGTCAAAAGCGATGAGGCGCGCGCCCACGCTGATGGCGGCCGTCTGGGTCACGGTGCCGTCGCGAATGACCGACAGCTTGGTGGTGCCGCCGCCCATGTCGATGTTCAACACGGTGGCGCCGGCCGATTTTGACAGTTCCACCGCGCCGCAGCCATGGGCCGCCAGCAGCGCTTCGTGGTTGGGTCCCGCCGAGGCGCAGATGAACTTGCCGGAATCCTTGGCGAAATACTCGAGGATCGGGCGGGAGTTCTCCTTGTTGAGGGCCTCCCCCGTGATCACCACGGCGCCGGTGTCGATATCGTCCTGGGTGTAGCCGGCCACGCGGTAGGATTCGTGGATGAACTCCTCCACCCGGGCCGTGTCGATGAGCGTCCCCGAACTGTACGGCGTCAGCATGATCGGCGAGCGGTAGAGCACCTCCCGGTCGGTGACCCTGAAACGGGCCGACAGTCCGGCGCCTTCGCGCCGGAGCGTCAGGTGGGAGAATACGAGATGCGAGGTCGAGGAGCCGATGTCGATGCCCACGCTCGTGAGCGAGAACATCTCGACTCCTTCGATGTCCTCCACGATGGCATCGGGGCCGGGGTGAAAGTGTTCTGGGTTGTCCGCGTCGTCGTGCATGACTCGTGCCGTCTACTGTTTGCCCATCCCCTTGGACCACTCGTAGTCGGGGTTGGTGTAGGCTTCCTCGTGCATCAGGCTCGTGGTGCCGCGCTTGGCCAGCTCTTCCTCGAACTTGGCCCGGATGAAGGGATCCTCGTCCGGATACTCGATCTGGTCCTTGGCCCGGTCTTCGACCTTTTCCGCGTAGCCGTGGAACTGCATGGGCGGATGGAACGCCAGGTAACGGGCGGGGGTGGCGCCGGCATTGAAATGCTGGTGGAACCACTTGTTGGGCGGTACGAAGACGCTGGCCTCGTGCCACGGCACGACGATCTTCTCCTTGTCCTCTTCCCACAGGATCGAGTAGCCCTCGCCCGCGGGGATGACGATCACCCGGCCCGGGCCGTGGCGGTGCGCCTTCTTGTAGGTGCGCGCCGCGAACACCGACATGTGGCAGGAGAGTTCGGAGTTGGGGAACTCGATGAACACGCTGTGGCCGCCGGCACCGCGCTTCTTGTTCTCGTCCAGCCTGTCCCATGCTCTCATGTCCGGGAAGAAATTGCCGTACCAGTAGACACGGCGGTTCCACACGTTCCACTTGCCCGAATCCGTGACCATCTTGGCCTCGGAGTAGAACTCCCCGTTCTGGGAAGCGATGACGTCCTGGCCGGCGAACGGGTTGTCGAAGAAGAACTCCGGGTCTCCCACCGCGGACATGGCCAGGGGCAGATAGTTGTAGTGCAGCAGCCGCACGGCCTTGTCCCCCTGCATGTTGTGGAGGGTGTAGTGGTAGTTGCGCGGCACGATGAACATGCTGTTGTTGTGCCACTCGAAGGTTTTTTTGGTGCCGCTGTCGTCGCGCCACACGGTGGTGGCGCCCCTGCCCTCCACCACATAGACGACCTCGTCGAGGGCGAATCTTATGGGCGGCGTGGACTCGCCCGGGGCGACCTCCTGGATCCAGGCGCCGGTCACGCCTTCCTGGCCCATGAGCTGCATGAAGGCGGCCTTGCACTTGCGGTCTTCCCACCATTCGAGGTCGCAAGTGCGCAGGTCGCCGATGAAGTAGCCGGTGTGGATCGGAATCCCCAAGGACTCCATCCAGTGGTCGTAGGTGAAACGGGTCTTCTCCGTGACGGCACCGCTGATGTCTTCTCCCATGGATCGCTCCTTGAAGTTGAATTTTGCGAGAACGCCCCCGTTCGGGGAACGAAGCCCCTCTGTTCTGGGAACAGGAACGGGCCGGCGGCCGGCCTGTTCCGAGGCAACAGGAGTCGTTTTTATAGCGTTCCGCGGCACCCGGGGTCAAGACCGCGCCTCCGGGGAGCGTTCCCCCAGCCGGCTCCGGCGTCCGTGTTGACAGAGGGGGCTTACTCTGTGAGGATTCCTGTTCTTTCGGCGCATGCTCCCCATGAACCATCCACCGGGTCCATTTTGCCTTGTCAGCGGCGAGGATCGACTATGCCCATCCTGACGAGGGTCGGCCAGCCGGCCGACCTCAAGAACCTCTCTCCCGAGCAGTTCCCGCAACTCTGCGAGGATATCCGCGAGCGGATCATCTCGGTCATATCCAATGTCGGCGGACACCTCGCCTCCAATCTCGGCGTCGTCGAACTGACCGTCGCCCTTCACTACCTGCTGGACACGCCCCGGGATCTCATCGTCTGGGATACCGGCAACCAGTCCTACGCCCACAAGCTGCTGACCGGGCGTCAGGCGCAGTTCCACACCATCCGTCAACTCGGCGGGTTGAGCGGATTCTGCAAGCGCGAGGAGAGCGAGTACGATACGTTCAATGCCGGCCACGCCGGCACCGGCGTCTCCGCCGCGGCGGGATTCGTGGAAGCCCGCGAACAGCGGCAACAGGACCACAAGGTGGTCTGCGTGGTCGGCGACGGCGCGCTGACCTCGGGCCTCACCATGGAGGGGCTCCAGCAGGCCGGCGGCCTGAAGCGGGATCTCCTGGTGATCCTCAACGACAACCAGATGTCCATCTCCAGGAACGTGGGCGCCATCTCGGCGTACCTCAACCGCACCATCACGGGAGAGTTCTTCGACCGGATCACCGAGGAGACCAAGCGGGTCCTGGGCAAGGTGCCGCACATCGGCGATCGGGTGCAGAGACTGGCCGGACGAGCTCAGGAATTGGTGAAGGGGCTGTTGCTGCCCGGTCTTCTGTTCGAGGAACTCGGGTTCCGGTACGTGGGCCCCATCGACGGCCATCAGTTCGAGCACCTGCTGCCGACCCTGGAGAACGTGCTCAAGCTGGAGGGGCCGACGCTGCTGCACGTGGTTACCAGGAAGGGGCAGGGCTACGGCCCGGCCATGGAAAACCCCGTGCGGTTCCACGCCAGTTCGCCCTTCGACCGTGATACCGGCCAGCCCAGGAAGAAATCCGCCACGCCCTCTTATGGCAGCATCGCCGTCGACGCCCTGGTTCGACTGGCCCGGGAAGATCCGCGCATCGTCGCCATTACCGCGGCCATGGCCGAGGGAACGGGTTTGGCCGCGTTCGAAAAGCTCTTTCCCGAGCGGTTCTATGACGTCGGCATTGCCGAGCAGCACGCCGTCACCTTTGCCGCGGGGCTGGCGGTGCAGGGCATGCGGCCGGTGATCCCCATCTACTCGACCTTCCTGCAGCGGGGCTACGACCAGATCGTCCACGACGTCGCCACCCAGAATCTCCCGGTGACGTTCTGCATCGACCGCGCCGGGCTGGTGGCCGAGGACGGCACCACCCACCACGGGGCGTTCGACCTGGCGTACCTTCGGCATGTGCCGAACATGGTGGTGATGGCGCCCAAGGACGAGAACGAGTTGCAGCACATGGTGAAGTCGTGCGTCAGTTGCGGCAGGCCCGCGGCGGTGCGCTATCCGCGCGGAGCGGGGCTGGGCGTGGACATGGACCCGGCGCCGCGGGCGCTGCCGCTGGGCCAGGGCGAACTGGTCCGGGACGGCACGGACATCGCGCTGGTAGCCATCGGCGTGACCGTGCACCTGGCGGCGGCGGCGGCCGAACGGATGGCCCGGGAGGGAATTTCCGCCGCCGTGATCAACGCGCGGTTCGTCAAGCCGCTCGACGGCGATCTGATCGCCCGGGTGGCCGGGCAGGTGAAGTGTCTGCTGACGGTGGAGGAATCGACCGTCATGGGCGGATTCGGGTCCGCCGTTCTCGAACTGTTGTCGCACCGGGGCATCGTCAACCTGGCGACGAAATGCCTGGGATTGCCGGACCGCTACATCGAGCAGGGGCCGCAGGATGTGCTGCGCGAGAAATACGGGTTGACGGCCGACGGGATCCACCGGCAGGCCAGGGGGTTGCTCGCGCAAGCCGGCACCCCGGCGCAGGCCGCCCCGCCGCCAGGAACCTGAAAGACCGCGCGGCCGCCCGCGCCGAAGGTTGCCCGGCGGCCCGCCCGCAAGACCCGTCGTTCGCCGCCAGTCTAGCTGCTGCCGGCCCCGGGCGCCCTGCCCGCGGAGTCGTCCGTCCTGTCTCCGGGTAGAATCTGCGCGCCGGCCTCCGCCAACTCCGGCGGCAGCTTGAAGGTGACATTCTCCGCGGCGCCCTCGTGGTTGGTCAGGGTGACGTCGAACAGTTCGCGGAGCCGGTCCACCAGGCCCTGAACCAACTCTTCCGGTGCCGAGGCGCCGGCGGTGATCCCGACGGTGCGCGCCCCGCGCAGCCAAGCCGGGTCCAGGCTCCCGGCATCCGGTATCAGGTGGCTTGCGGTTCCGGCCTCGCCGCCGATCTCGCGCAGGCGGTTCGAGTTGGAACTGTAGTCGGCGCCGATGACCAGGATCACGTCGGACTCGGCTGCCAGCCGGCGCACCTCTGCCTGCCGGTTTTGCGTGGCGTAGCAGATGTCCTTCAGGTCGGGGCCCCGGATCTCGGGGAAGCGGGCCTTGAGCGCGGCGATGATCTCGCGGGTGTCGTCGACGCTGAGGGTCGTCTGTGTCACGTAGGCGAGCTTCGCCGGGTCCGCCGGTTCCAGCGCGGCCACATCCGCCGCCGCGGACACCAGGTGCACCGTTCCCGGCACCTGCCCCATGGTGCCCTCGACCTCCGGGTGCCCCGCATGTCCTACGAGAACGATCTCGTAGCCCTGCCGCGCGTAGCGTTGCGCCTCCATGTGCACCCTGCTGACCAGCGGGCAGGTGGCGTCGATGACCTGGAGGGCACGGCCGCCGGCGGCGTCCTCCACCTTGCGGGATACGCCGTGAGCGCTGAATACGGTCACCGCTCCCTCGGGGATTTCGGAGACCTCGTCCACGAAGCGCGCGCCCTTTTCGCGCAGCAGATCGACCACGTGCTTGTTGTGGACGATCTCGTGCCGCACATAGACGGGAGCTCCGTAGAGCCGGAGCGCGCGCTCCACGATGTCCACGGCTCTCACCACGCCGGCGCAGAAACCTCTCGGCTGCGCCAGGATGATTTGCAAGGGTTGTTTTGCCACGGGCCACACTCCGGTGCCGCCTCCGGTGCCGCCGCGCGGGCGCGCCGGCACACGCATGTCAGCACACACGTACCACTATGCAGCAGCCGCGCCGAGGGGTCAACGATCATCCCGCCGGAACAGTCTCTCGTCGTATCCTTTCTCGACCGGCGGCCGGCCGCCGCGCCGCCCAGGCAAGATCCGAACAACCCCGAGCCCGCTTGGGCTGAATCAACAAGATCAACAGGTTGCAAGCTATTCTTCCTGTCGCGCCATCTCCTTGTTCAGCCCTTCCCTTGAAGGCGAAACCGTCCCGTGGACACCGCGCCGTCTCCCCCTCGCGGCAGCGAAACCGTCTCATGGACACCGCAATCGGCTTGCGAATCGGGCTTCCGAACGGACGGCTGAACCTGCCCGCGCCGGCCACGAGCCCTGGATCGGATCATCTCCCTCCCCTTCCGCCGCCGAGGGACTGTCCGGGAGAGAACCGTCCGATGACCGCGCGCGCGGCCGCGCGGCCCGACCGTATGGCGCTCTCGATGGTCGCGGGCAGTCCGGTATCGATCCAGTCCCCGGCCAGGTAGACGTTGCCGAAACGGGTCCGGGTGCCGGGGCGCAGCCTTGCCTGCGCGGGGGTCTGCGCGAAGGTGGCCTGTTTCTCCTTGACAACGCGGTACGGCGGCACCGGTTCCGGGGCGTGTCCGAGGGCGGCGGCGACGTCTCGCCAAGTCTGCCGGGCGATGGCGCCGGCCTCCTGGTCGATCATGGTGTCGGCCGCGCTGATGGTGACGGAAGCCACGTCGCCGCGAACGAAGAGCCACTGCGCCGTTCCGCCGATCAGCCCGAGGAACGGCAGCGCCGGCGGCAGGCGGGCGGGTTCGGACAGGCGGAAGTGGGCATTGACAATGGCGTGGCTCCGCTCCGGAACGGTCAGGTCCGGCACCAGGCTGGCCGCGCCCGAAGGCGGCAGCGCCAGGACCACGTTGTCGCCGTGGTCCAGGTTTGCCGTGGCCGTTCCGAAGTCCAGGCCGTGCGCCCGGTCGACGCCGTAGGCGATGCCGCGCAACCGTGCTCCGAACCGGACCGCGGCCCCGTGCCGGCGCAGGAACTCCAGGGCAGGGTCCACGAAGGTTGCGGATAGGCCCGTTCGGGCGATTCGCGGCCGGCAGGCGGCTTCGCCCCCGCCGAAGGTCTCGCGCAGCACCGGCCACAGCAGGCGCGCGGCGCCTGCCCGCACCGGGCTGTTCAGCACCGCCACCGCCAGAGGTTCCCAGAAGCGCTCGAACAGGACGCCGCGGTCGCCCAGGCAGTCGGCCACGGTGCGGTCCGCGCCGGCGGTGGCGAGACGGAGAGCCGCCAGATAGTCCCGCACGCGGCTGCCGGGGACGCGCCGCCGTGGGTCCAGGATCCACCACGGCAGCCTCCCGGCATTGGGCCGCAGCCGCCAGCGCCGGCCCGTGCGCAGGTCGAGGAAGGGGAAGCAGGCCGGAGAGGGTCCCACCAGCGCGTCGCCGGCGCCGATGTCCGTCAGATAGCGCAGGGTGGAGCGGTTGCCGCTCAGCAGCAGGTGGTTGCCGTTGTCGATGGCGCGCCCGAGTCGGGTGTCGAACCAGGACCGGCAGCGGCCGCCGGCCTGTCCGGCCGCTTCGTGCAGGGTGACGGTCCGCCCCGCGCGGGCGAGCGACACCGCGGTGGAAAGGCCGGCCAGACCGGCGCCGATGACGTGAGTCCGGGCCACCGGGGGAAGGCCGTCAGAGAAGCCCGTGACGCAGGGCGACCCATACCTGGCGCGCCCGGTTGAGCCGGACCGGGCTGTCGATGCGCGTCCAGCCCCGTTCTTCCAGACACCGGAGCGTCTCCCGGTACACCGCCATCATCAGCACGATGGGCCGCCTCTGGCGCCATCCCAGCCGGGACAGCAGGCGGTCGGCGCCGGCGTAGTGTTCCCGCGCCAACGCCGCCAGCTCCGCGCACGCCGCGGCAAAGCCGGGATGGCGGCAGACGGCGCTCGCGGAACTCTCCGCCACCCCGTGCCGCCGCACCATCTCCAGCGGGACATAGAGGCGGTCGATGGCCGCGTCTTCCTTGACGTCGCGCAGAATGTTGGTGAGCTGCACGGCGTTTCCGAGGGTCTCGGCGATGCGGTAGCCGGGTTCCCGGGGCACTCCGAAGGCGTGGATGGACAGCCGGCCCACCGCGCCGGCCACCTTGCGGCAGTAGTGCAGCAGTTCGTCCAGCGTGTGCATCCGGACCGTGGCGGCCACGTCGGTCTCCACCCCGTCGATGACGGCGAGGAACGCCTCCCGCGGCAGTTCGAATCGCCGCACCGGCAGCAACAGCGCCCGGGTGGTGGGCCGGCGCGGCGCGCCCGCGTACAGGTGCGCCACCTCTTCCCGCCAGGCCGCCAGCCCCCGCCTCTTTTCCGCGGTCGCCGCGGTCTCGTCGGCGATGTCGTCCACCTCGCGGCAGAACGCATAGATGGCGTACATGGCGCGCCGCCGCTCCGCCGGCAACACCCGCATGCCCCAGAGGAAAGAGGTGCCCGACCGCGCCACCACGCGGCGCACATGGGTCCAGGGTTCGCCGCTGTCGTGCCCGGCGCTATCGGCGTCCATTGGATGGATTTCGGCGGCGCCTGCCGAACAGCACGCGGCCAATGCCGCGCGCACCGCAGGCCGCCAACTGCGTCCGGGTCAGCACCACTCGTTCGGCCAGGGGGTCGCGTCGGCGCAATTCCCTGGCGAGCTTGCGGGCGATGGCGACGATGACGGCCGCCTCCATGGCGAATCGCCGGTTGCCCAGTTGCCCGGGCAGGTGGCCGGCCTGCCGCAGCAGGCTGTGGGTGCGGTCGAGGCAACGGTCCAGCACCTGTCGCAGCGCGGCGCTGGCGCGGTCTGCGCCCAGGGCCTCCGCGGCAGCGCCCGCGGCGTTCATCCAGTCCCGCGGCAGATAGACCCGATCGAGCGACCGGTAGTCGCCGCCGCAATCCTGCAGGTGGTTGAGCACCTGCAGGGCGTTGCAGAGAGCATCGGAAGCCGGGTAGGCCGTCGCCGGCTCCCCGTGCAGGTCCACGAGGTAGCGGCCCACCGGAGCGGCCGAGAGGTTGCAGTACCTCATCAGGTCATCCCAGTCGTCGTAGCGCCGCTTCACCGCGTCCTGCCTGAACGCCCGGGTCAGGTCCACGAAGTGGCGGTGCGTCACCCCGGTCTCCGCCAGGCTCCGGCGGAGTTCGTGGGCCTTGCGGAAGGCCGGGTCCGTCGTCTCGGCACCGCTCACGGCCGCGGCGAAGCCCTCCAGGCGGACGACCTTGTCGGAGGGCTCCAGGTCGGGGTTGTCGGCGATGTCGTCGATGGCCCGGGCGCAAGCGTAGAAGGCTGCGATGTGCGGCCGCAGCCGCGCCGGCAAAAGCCGGGAGCCGACGGGGAAATTTTCGTCCGCCGCAACCTTGCCGGACGGTGTCTCAATGGTGGCTGAATCGGCCATCGGATATTCAAGAGGAAAATGCGCGGGGAAACTGCGCCTGCTGCAAGCGCCTGCCGCAGCGTACGAGCTGCGCAGGCTATCACGAAGGGAACCGCGTGTCAGCCTGAACAAGGGGAGCTGAGGACAGGGGAACTGAGGACATTCCCACGCTGCGGCGATGCGGATGAAGCAGGCCGGTTGCGGATCGATGGGTGCCCGCACCGATTCGAGAAGAGGGGGTATCAGGCTAAATCAAATCGCAAATTTGAAATAGCGCGAACTTGAACAGACCCATCCGATTCCATTCGGTGTCGGGTGGTGAGAGATCATGCCGGTCTCGTCGAGGATTAGCCGCCGGCCTTCGGGAGGTTCCGGTATTCTGAATTACGCTATTGAGCAATTTTGCTCAATAGCGTAAAATTGAAGGATGGCGTCCTTTGAACGACCCCACCTTGTCACTCTTCTTTGCCGATTGGGCGAGGCTCCGCGGCGGTTGATCCTGATCGCCGGGCCGCGGCAGGTGGGCAAAACCACGCTGATCGAGCAGGCAAAGGAAAAGCTCGACCGCGACCTTCTGCTTGTGCGCGTGGACGAGCCCGGATCGAGATACTTGCCTGCCACAGCCGCCGATACTGCCGCTGCAGGCCCGGTGCCGCGGGAACCGGACGGGAGATGGCTCGCGGACTTGTGGGAGCGGGCTCGACGGGACGCCGACCGGTCGGAACGGGGGCTTGTGCTGGCACTCGACGAAATTCAGAAAGTGCCGGACTGGTCGGAAATCGTCAAAGGCCTCTGGGATGCAGACCGCTACGAGCAACGCCGTTTGCATGTCATCCTGTCAGGTTCAGCGCCACTGTTGATGCAGCAGGGCCTGACCGAGAGCTTGCAGGGGCGCTTCGAGACCATCCAGCTCAAGCACTGGTCTTTTACCGAAATGGCCGCGGCGTTCGGTGTTGACGTGGATCGATATGTCTACTTCGGCGGTTGGCCGGGTGCGGCAGGCTACATGCACGACCACGGTCGCTGGCAGGACTACCTGGTACGAGCGTTGATGGAGCCCAACATCGAGCGTGACATTCTGGCCATGCAACGAGTCGACAAGCCCGCGTTGTTGAAACGGCTGTTCGAGGTCGGCGCCACATCCTCCGGACAGATTCTGTCCTACAGAAAATTGCAGGGTCAACTCCAGGACGCGGGCAACACCACGACCTTGGCCCGCTATCTCGACCTGCTGGAGAAGGCAGGTTTGATCGCAGGCTTGCAGAACTACCGTGCCGGCATCGATCGATTCAGGGCTTCCAGCCCGAAGCTCAACGTGCTCAACACCGCGTTGATGTCGGCCCTGTCCGGTTACACGTTCGAGGAAGCCCGTGCGGATCGAACCTTCTGGGGACGTCTGGTGGAAAGCGCCGTCGGCGCCCACCTCTGGAACAGCGCCGCTGCGCCGACCCGCCTCTGGTACTGGCGGCGACACGGCTCCGAGGTGGACTTCGTGCTGGAACGAGGGCCGCGGTTGGCGGCATTCGAGGTCAAGAGTGGTGAGGGATCTGCCGGCCGGCGCAGGCTGGAAGGCTTCCGTGAGCACTATAGTCACCGCCCGGTGAAAGCCGAGACGGTCGGCGGCGACGGTGTACCGTTGGCAGAGTTCCTGGCAACTCACGCGGACGACTGGTTCAGGACATGATGGACAGATACGTTGACCGCACCTGCACCGCAGTGACGGACGATGACGGTGGTATGGAGCAGCCCTTGTCCGGACCTCTCGCGGATTTTCAGGACTTTAGCGCCTACGTACTGTTGGCAGCGCCTGGCGCAGGCAAGACGGCAGCCTTCAGGCACGAGGCCGGCGAGCAGGGAATCTGCGACGCTCGCGACTTAATGTGCCTGGATCTGAAGCGCTGGTCGGGCGTGCAGCCGCTGTTCATTGACGGCCTCGACGAGGTGCGGGCCGGATCAAGCGACGGGCGAACTGCGCTGGACGTGATTCGAGGAAAACTCGACGAACTGGGACGGCCCCGGTTCCGACTCTCCTGTCGAGAGGCGGACTGGTTCGGGGCGGCAGACCGGATGCGCCTCGAGTCGGTATCCCGCGACGGCGTTGTCAAGGTCCTGCGTCTGGATCCCCTGACAGAAGATGGCATTCGCAAGATATTGAAGGGGAAAGGCGTCGCGGATATCAGCGGTTTCATGGACGAGGCGAGGGCACGCGGGCTTGGAGCGTTACTTTCGAACCCTGCAACGCTGGAGTTGCTGGCGGCTGCTGCGAGACGTGGCAACTGGCCGGCAACGCGAAAAGAGACATTCGAAGCAGCATGTGGTGAACTCATCCGCGAACTCAATCGGGAACACCTCCAGGCGTTTCCCCAACCAACCGATTCGGAGTTGCTTCGCACGGCAGGCCGTCTGTGCGCGATACTACTGCTGAGTGGCATCACAGGTTATCGTCAAACAGATAATCGTCAGGCGGGTCATCGTCCAGCCACGAAAGATGGCGATTCGGTCAGTTACATTGACCTGAAGGAAATTCCGGACCCGGACCCGGAGCGGGGGATTCTGCCGGCCACGCTACGCACCCGGATATTCAATGTCACCAGCGGATTGGCCAGCCCCGTTCACCGGCACGTCGCCGAGTTTCTGGCGGGGCGATACCTCTCGCACCTTGTCGATGAGGGTCTGCCGGTACAGCGCGTGCTTGCCCTGTTTACCGGCAATGATGGTCAAGTCGTTGCGACGTTTCGCGGCCTGGCCGCCTGGTTTGCCGCCCATTGCAAGGGAACACGCCCGGAAATCATGGAACGGGATCCGTTGGGCACCGTCGTGTACGGTGACGTGAGGGATTTCTCCGTCTCCGACAAACGCCTGTTGCTGCGCCGCCTGGAGCAGGATGCGGAGTGCGACCCTGGGGTGTTCGGCGCAATGCATGATCTGGATTCGCGATGGGCGGACCTTGCCACGCCGGGCATGGAAGAGACGTTCCGGGAAATTCTGACGGGCGTGGGACGAAGCCAGGGGAATCAGACGGTGGCGCTGGCCGTGCTCAGGTCGCTTGAGCGCGATGCCGTCATTCCGGGCGTTGCCCCCATGTTGCTGGATGCCGTCCGGGACGGCAGCCGTTGGCCCGCCGTCAGGAGCGCTGCGCTTGAAGCCCATGTGCGCCAGTCCCGCAACGACGATGAAGCACAGGGCAAGCTGAAGGCGCTGTTGGCCGATGTGTACACGGGAACTGTCCCCGATCCACTGGACGACCTGCTCGGGCTCTTGCTGAAACGGCTCTATCCAAAGCTGCTCCCGTCTGCCGAAGTCGGCCGATACTTGCGGGAACCCAAGAGCGCGGTCATCACACGGTATGCCGCGTTCTGGAACCATGACATCGTCGAGCAATCCACGGACCCTCGCCAGTTGGCCGGTGTCCTGGATTCGCTGGCCGCAAACGTTCAAGGGTTGGACGAGAGCGTTGAAAACGTGGGAGAGACCCAAGACGGTGCGCCCGTGTCGCACTGGCTGCGCGCGATCCCGGCCAAGCTTCTGGCCAGGTACTTGGGGGATTCGTGCACGGTTGACCACGAACGCCTGTTTGGCTGGCTCGGCCTCGCGTCCAAAGGGCCTGGCTGCGATGCCCGAGCCTCTATCCGTGCATGGCTCGGCGACCATCCCGCCGCCTACAAGGCTGTGGTCCGTCTGGCCGTGGATCGCCCAGCGGATTCATCTCAACTCCATTGCGAAGTGCATATGCGCCTCTTCTCGGCAGGCGAACCTGCGGACTTCGGCGCATGGTGTCTCACCCAGGCTATTGAGACCGAGCCGAACACCGAGGCGGCCACGGAGTTCTTTCTGGCCAATGTCATCGCACGGCAGGACGACGAAGGAATTTCCTGCGAAGCTGTCGAAAAGCGTCTGGCGCGTGATCCCGTTCTGGTGGCCCGCTACAGGGATCTGCGAGAAAATCGAATGCGTGCGCTTTCCAACTCAAAGTCCCGGCAGAGCAAAGCGGAACAGCGACGCGAAACAGAAGCGGAGCAGCGCCGCC
This sequence comes from uncultured Binatia bacterium (SeqCode), assembly GCA_964291295.2. Lineage (GTDB taxonomy): Bacteria > Desulfobacterota > Binatia > UBA9968 > JAJDTQ01 > JAJDTQ01. The sequence goes on from OZ219754.1 coordinate 1,167,980, forward strand.
AGGAGTGGCGCGCCGTCTTCCAGGAGCACGCGCCGGCGTTGCGAGAGAACCGGGCAAAGCCGGCGCTGTTGCACCATCTGGCGTCCACTTGGCTCGGCCAGTGCGTTGACGTGCAAGGCGCCGACGGGCGCGCGCGCCTTCGAGAGTTGCTGGGCGAGGACGATCTGGTGGATTTGACAATCCAGGCATTCCGGGACTCGACCACACGAGCAGATCTGCCCGGCATGACGGAGATCTTTCGCCTCGCGGATGAGCAGGAGCAACATTTTCTGATGTTGCCGTTGCTCGTGGGGTTGGACGAGCTCCCTTCACTTCGACCCGGCGAGGCACCGCTTGACGAGCAAGGCATGCTCCGGGCCCTGGCCTTTCGCTTCAATGCGCCGGATCTCTGGAACCTGGAACCACAGTGGTATCGGTCCGTGCTGAAGTCCCGCCCCGACCTGGTGGCCCAGGTGCTGATGCGATCCGTTCGCGCCAGGCTGCGGCGGGGTACGGGGTCGGGTCCCGGTCTTCATGAACTGGGTCACGACAACGACTACGGGGCGGTTGCCGAGAAGGTCGTCATGCCGCTGCTGAAATCCTTCCCGACCCGTCAAAAGGCGGATCAGCGGCATGTACTGAAAGTGCTGCTCCACGCCGCGTCTCGTCACATCGGCAGCAACGTCCTGCTGGAGGCCGTGGAGAGCAAGCTCAAGCTCCACAGCATGGACGCCGCACAGGAGATATACTGGATATGCACCGGTCTGCTCGCGAAACCGGCGCGTTTCGTGGACCGGTTGCGGCAAAAGCTCAACGGGCGGGGTTGCGAACGGCGCGTGCGGCACTTTGCCGCCTTTCTGTACGATCGTGACATGTCGTCCCTTGAAGCCCTCGACATCCCCGCACTGGAACTGCTCATCGAATCCCTCGGCAAAGCGTACCGGCCCATGGACTGGCCCGACCCGGATTCCAGGAGGACGGCAGCCATGGCGGGGGGAGACTCGGCTTACACGGGACTGATCGTTGATTCACTTGTCAGTGCACTGTCTTCGAAACCGTCCCGCGACGCTGCGGCCGCACTCCAACGCCTGTCCGAACAAGACACTCTGCGTCCCTGGCAATTCAAGTTGCGGGATGCCACGAGCCGGCAGAGGGACGTGAGCCGGGAAGCCGAGTTCCGCCACCCGTCCGTCAAACAGGTGCTGGAGACTCTTGACAACCGAACTCCGGCCAATGCAGCCGACTTGGCGGCCTTGACATCCGACATATTGGACAGCCTGGGAAGGGAGATTCACGACGGCATCACTTCGGACTGGCGACAATATTGGAACGTCGATTCATACAACAGAGCAGATGAACCGAAGCCGGAAAACGCCTGTCGGGACGCACTGCTGTCCGACTTGAAGCAAAGACTGATCCAAAAAGGCGTGGATGCCCAGCCCGAAGGAATTTGCGCCAACGACAAGCGAGCGGATATCCGCGTCTCATACGACGGCTTCAGCGTGCCGATCGAGATCAAGAAAAGCGATCGTCCGGAACTCTGGACAGCGCTCCGCGCCCAACTGATTACCAAGTACATACGCACTCCCGACTGCGACGGCTTTGGCATCTATTTGGTGTTCTGGTTCGGCCGCAACCGTTGTAAAATGCTACGAACCGGACCTGTGCCCGAGAACTGTGAAGACCTTCAGAAGCAGTTGATTGCGAAAGCCGGTCTCTCTGACGAGGAACGCCGCAGGATCTCCGTCTGCGTTATCGACGTGTCGAAACCACCGCCGCAATCCGACGCCATCCGGGCATGAACGGAACGGTCCGCACCTGTCGTGCCGTGAGCAGGCAGACGTTCCTTGACGGCTTTCCATTCGATATTCACACCGCTGTTCACCCAAGAGCCCTTTGCGTGAATCCCGACAGGTGGAACCGCCAGAATCAGGATGGATCGGACAATGGGGTAGATTTCTTTCCTGTCTGGTTGCAATATCCGAATATGTCCCTGGATGGCTCTCGCCAAGCCTCATCACGCAAGCCGCTTCTGTCGCCATATGCGGCCCTTGCCGGGTTCGAGGCCCACACCGGCATTCGGGCGTTGACGACGCGTTCGACTCCGGACAGAGTCTTGAAGCTGGTCTGCTGGCGTGCCTTGGATGTACCCTCCGTCTCAGGTACGGCGACTCCCGGATACAGGTCGTCAAGCTTGCACCCGGGCGGCGCCCCGAACTGAACGGGGAGGCTGTCCCCTCGCCACCGCTGCTGTCGGGGCGCGACCCCGGGGCGGCATTGCCGACCAGGAGAAACCATGATGGCATCTCCGTCCAGCGATCTCTTTCGCGTCACCCTTCTGGGCACGGGTGCGCCGCCGCCGATGCTCGACCGGTTCGGGCCCGGTACGCTGGTGGAGGCGGGTGGCGAGAAGTTCCTGTTCGACGCGGGACGCGGCGCGTTGCAACGGCTGCACCAACTCGGTATTCCCTTCGGCGACATCACCGGCCTGTTCCTCACCCATCACCATTCGGACCATGTGGTGGGTTTCGTCGATCTCTGGCTCACCGGCTGGATCGGCCGGCCCTGGGGCAGGCGCACGGTGCCGCTCAAGGTCTGGGGGCCCGATGGCACGAACCAGATGGCCAAGCACCTGCCGCTCGCCTTTGCCACCGACATCCGCGTCCGCAGCCACAGCTACCCCGCAGAGGGCGTGAAGCTGGAATCCAGCGAAATCGAGGAGGGGGTCGTGTACGAGGCCGGCGACCTCCGGGTCACCGCCTTCCAGGTCGATCACGGCGGCGAGCAGCTTGACGCCTTCGGCTACCGCATCGACTACAAGGGCCGCGCCGCGGTCCTGTCCGGCGACACCACTTTCAACGAAAACCTTATCGCCCATTCGCGGGGCGTGGACCTGCTGGTGCACGAGGTGACCCACGGCATGGGCCGGGGCGTCGAACGCGCCAATCTGGAAAGGATCCGGCGGAACCACACCCTGCCGGAGGAGGCCGGCGTCGTGTTCACCCGCACCCGGCCCGGACTCGCCGTCTACACGCACCTTCTGCTGTTCGGCGAAGCGACCCCCGGCGACCTGATCCCGGCAACCCGTGCGACCTACGACGGACCGCTGCTCGTCGGCAAGGACGCGATGCAGTTCGACATCGGCGAAGAGGTGCGGATGAGCCGGTTCGCATCCTCGGCCTGATGAGCCGCGGCGCAGGCACCGGAGTCCCCGAAGGAGACGGACTTGACCCGGAAGCAGACAGATTCCCGGCCCCGCTACACCACCCTCGACTTCGCCAGCAACGACTATCCGTTCCTTGGCGGGCTCACGAGCGGGCGGCACCAGGCGTACGGGCTCGATATCCGCTGGCACCATGTGGACCCGCCGAACCGCCTTTTTCGGCGGGTGCTGCGGTCGCCCCGATACGATGTCACGGAGTTGTCGCTGTCGAGCTACACGATGATGCGGGAGCAGGGGTGGCGGGCCTACAAGGCGTTGCCGGTCTTCACCTCCCGGCGGTTCCGCCACTCGGCGCTGTTCGTGAGGAGGGGCAGCAGGCTGGTGAGCGGCGAGCAGCTCAAGGGCAGGCGGGTGGGGGTCCCCGACTTCCACATGACCGCGGCGGTATGGATCCGCGGCATTCTCCAGGAGGAATACGGCGTCGGGCCGGAGGACATCCGCTGGTTCACCGGCCGGGTGGAGCGCGTCGGCCTGCCCGCGGCCGTCGCCGGCAAGGTGGTGTACGTGGGCAGGGAGGCGCGGCTCTTCGACTGGCTGCTGGAGAGGAAGCTCGATGCGGTGATCTACGCGCACCGCACCACCCCGCCCGTGCCCGAAGGCTCCGTGCGGTGTCTGTTTCCGGACGCGGTGGTGCGGGAGAAGGCGTACTTCCGGAAGCACGGGGTGATCCCGATCATGCACCTGGTCGCGCTCAGGGAGGAGCACCTGGAGAAGGGGCCCGGGGTCGCCCGCAGGCTGGAGCGGGTGCTCCGGAAAGAGAAGGAGTCCTTTTTCCAGCGGCTGCACAGGGTGAGTTCGTCCGGGGTCCTTCCCTGGTTTTCCGAGTACGTGGACAGCACCGCGGCAGTGGTCGGCCCGGACCCCTGGCCCCACGGCATCGAGGCCAATCGCAAGGGCCTGGAGATGTTCCTCGACTACTCTCTGGCCCAGGGCCTGATCGCGCGCCGGCCCGACCTGCGCGAGCTGTTCATCGACGTCTGAACCGGTCGTTCCTCACAACACGAACGGCATGGTGGCGGACAGCAGCACGCTCTGGTCCAGCAGCATGGTGCGCTTGCGGATCTTCCATCGACCTTCCACCTTGCGCAGCACGTCCTCGCGCTTGCCGGCGAAGATGTCGGTGCTGTCCTCCAGTCGGTTGCGGTAGATCAGGATGCGGTAGCGGACGCTCACTTCCTCGGGCTCCGCCAGGCTTGGAGCCGCCCGGATGGCGTGGACGTTGGAGATGATGCGGGAGACCCGGGGCGGCGGCTCCTCGGCCCAGTGGACGCCGGAGGTGATCTGTCTGATCCGCAGCCGCAGGGTGGACTTGCCCTCGTCGAACCAGTTCATGTCGCGTCCCTGGCGGCTGTTCTCGGCGTCCCGGCGGCCGAATTCGACGTTCCGCCTCAGGGGAACCCAGTAGGCGATGTCGTCGGTCAGCAGTTCCAGCCACTCGTCGTAGCGGCGTTCGTCCAGCAGATCGGCCTCGGCGCACAGGAACTCGTGCACCTCCTGGGCCAGCAGCAGATAGGGCAGCCCCTTGTCGGCAACCGGAAATCCGCCGCCCTCCCGGGGTGCCGGTGTGGTTCTACGGCGCGTCATTCATGAGCTCCGCCCAGCGCCGGTAGAAGGCCCGGGCCCCTTCCTCGGAGAACGACGCCTTGACGGTTACCGCGTCCGGGAGGTTCTCCACGGGCTGCGCGAAACCCAGCCCCATGCCGTAGTGGTAGGGATAGCGGCGCGCGATGGTGCCCCGGCTGGCCTCGGTGGCATGGACCCAGTTGTCCATGTCGTCGGACTCCACCATGCCCGCCGGCCCGGAGAACCGCATGTAGTAGCGGCGCAGCAGATCCTTGACCTCCCAGGGCGCGTCCCGGTCCACCAGGTACCAGCGCCATGCCTCGGTCCGGTCCGGCGCCACCGGATGCCACGCCACCAGGGTGCGGGGAAACCAGGGGTGGAACGAGGTGTTGGGGAAGACGTTGCCGTTGCCGGGAGTGACCGTGACCCGGCCCTTGCGCCGCTCCCGCCGCCGGGCCTCCACGTCCTTGAAGTACTCGGCCACCGCAGGGTCGTTGGGGAACTCCGGAAACCACGGCTCCGCACCCGCCTCCGGCGGTCCGGTGATGGAGGCGTGGCCCAGGGCCGGAAACGCCATCAGCCCGCTGGTGAAGCGCCTGGCCTGGTTGCGGTGGACCGAGCCGTGGCGCTCCTGTCCTTCGCCGCCCGGCCCCAGCCCCGCGATCTCGGCGGACTTGTGGGTGGTGGGGCTGTGATAGGTGTCCCAGGCGAAGTTCTCGGCGGCGAACTTCCAGTTGCACGGCATCCGCCACTTGACGATGCCGGCCAGCGCTTCCGAGCCGCCGTTGCTGCCGTCCCGGGCATCCAGCAGCGCGTCCAGGTAGAGACGCATGCCGCCGAGATAGTTGTCGAAGGACGGCGCGGACTCGTCCCAGGTGGCCCAGATGGTTCCCTTGTAGACCGCCATCCGGGCCACCCGGACCAGGCCCCACTCGGACTTGTCGAGTTGCTCGCGGTAGCCCGCCCGGTACTGCGGAACGCCGTAGAGGTCCCCGGGCCTGTTCACCAGAGCGCCGTCGGTGGAGTAGCTCCAGCCGTGGTAGGGACAGGTGAACACGGACGTATTCCCCTGATCGTAGCGGCACACCTTCATGCCGCGGTGCCGGCAGGTGTTGAGCAGCACGTGGATGCCGTGCTGCGCATCGCGGGTGACGATCACCGACTCCTCGCCCATGCGCGACAGGAAGAAATCACCGGGCGCGGGGATCTGGCTCTCGTGCCCCACGAAAAGCCACGCGCGCGCGAATATCCGCTCCAGCTCGGACCGGTAGATGTCCTCGTCGACGAAGATTTCCCGGCTGATGATGCCCCGGTTCAGGTCGACCCACGCCCCGTGCCCGCGCTTGCCCACGCTGCCTCCACCGTTTGTTCGATGGGAGTGACTGGAGATAGGAGAAGCTCCAATGGAAACAACCGAGGCCGTGGATTGTCAAGGATGGCCGGCCGCCGGCGCTCAGGCCCGCAGCCTGCGCAGGTTCGGCATGAAGGCCGCCGTCACCGCCGCCAGCGCCAGCACGGCGGTGCCCATGGCCAGCGTCGTGCCGGGGGCGCCGATGAAGTGGGCGCCGATCCCGGCCAGCAGCGCGCCGGCGGGGGTGATGCCGCGATCGAGCATGTAGATGCTCATGACCCGGCCCCGCAGCCGGTCCGGCACGGTCATGTGCAGCACCATGTTGGACACGGACATGAACATCACCTGGAATCCACCCACCGCCACCAGCATCAGCAGCGACAGGGGCAGGGTGCGCATGAGCGCGAAAAGGAGCAGGAAGACCCCTTGCAGCACCAGGCCGGCGATCATGAGGAGTCCGGGGCGGCTGACCCGATTGGCGAAGTGGGCCACGCTCAGCATGGCCAGCATGGCGCCCAGGCCCGGCGCCGCCATCATCAGGCCGAGCCCTTCGGGTCCCACCTGCAGCACGTCCTTCTGGAAGATGGGCAGAAGGGCCTGGTACGGCATGGCGAACAGGCGGGGCACCATCGCGGTGGTCATGACGGCAAAGATCACGGGATCCGACCAGACATGGCGGATGCCCTCGCGCAGGTTGCTCAGCACCGAGGAGCCGGCGGCATCCCGGACCTGCTCCGGAACCCGCATCCGGTAGATCATCCACAGGACGAACAGGTAGGTGGCGCTCTGGATGTAGAAGTTGCCCGCCAGTCCGACCAGGGCGATGAGCACACCGCCCACGCTGGGGCCGATGATCTTGGTGAAGTTGAAGGCCGCCGAGTTCAGCGCCACGGCGTTCATCAGTTCCGCCCGCGGCACCACGTCGGGGATGAGCGCCTGCCGCACCGGCTCGCTGAAGGACCACACCACGCCGGTCACCAGCGTGAAGGCGAACAGGTGCCAGACCTCCAGCCATTCCAGGCTCACCACCAGGCCCATGCCCAGGGCCGTCAGCAGCACACACCACTGGGTGGCGATCATGAGCCGGCGCCGGTCCGAGCGGTCCGCGGCCACGCCGGCCAACGGGCTGAAGATGAGAAAGGGCACGAACCGCAGGCCGTTGAGGGCGCCCAGCAGGATGGACGAACGGGTCATCTCGTAGATGGCCCAACCCAGGGTCACCTGTTGCAGCCACAGGCCGCCGCTGATGAAGCAGGTGCCGGCCCACAGGTAGCGGAAGTCCCGGTTGCGCAGGGACGAGAAGGTGCTTCGGGAGCCGGCGGTTTCCATGCGGCAATCAGTTCGAGGCGTCCGTGGCTGGCGGTTGCCCGCCCGGTGCGGCCATGACCGCCGCCAGGCTCAGTTGACGCCGGTCCAGGTGAGCGCTCTTGATGAGGGCGTAGATCTCCCGGCCCGGTGCCAGCGCCAGTTCGCGCACGGCGTGATGCGTCACCAGGGCGGTCAGCGGGGCCTCGCCGACGTGGAGCCTGAGTTCCGCCAGCGTTGCGGGGTCGCCGCCGCCCGGGCCGATCTCCACCAGGGTGCCCTTGAGCACGTTGCGCAGGCTCAACCCCCGGGGCGGCTCCGTGGCCACGCTGACGTCACGGGCGCGGATCCACACCCGCACCGCCGCCCCCGGGGGGATATCCGCCGCCAAGGGAACCCGCAGTTCGCCGCCGCGAAAATCGAGGTGCGTGAGACCCGCCGCGGCATCGTGACGGGAAACTCGCGTGGCCAGCAGGGTGCCGGTCTCGTTCCCCTCTTCCGGCGACCGCAGCTCCGGGTCGCCCAGGATCTCGCCGGCGCCTCCCGACCGGACGACCCGGCCTTCGGCCACCAGCACCAGGTTGCGCGCCAGACGGGACACTTCGTCCAGGGAATGGCTCACGTAGAGGATGGGAATGCCCATCTCGTCCAGCCGCTCGATGTAGGGCAGGATCTCGTTCTTCATGAGCACGTCGAGGGAGGCCAGCGGCTCGTCCATCAGCAGCGCCCGGGGGTTGCTCAGCAGCGCCCGCCCCACCGCCACGCGCTGTTTCTCGCCGCCGGAGAGGGAATGCGGACGGCGTTTCAGGAACGCCTTCAGGTCCAACAGCGCGGTCACCCGGTCAAGGGAAAGGCCGCATTCCCCGGCCGGGGCGAAGCGCCGGCCGTAGAGCAGATTCGAGCGGACGCTCAGGTGCGGGAACAGCCGCCCTTCCTGGAACACGTATCCGAGCCGCCGCTTCCAGGGCGGCAGGTCGATCCCCGCGGCGCCGTCGAACAGCACGTGCCCGTCCACCTCGATGCGGCCCTCGTCGGGCCGGAGCAGTCCGCTCACCATGTTCACGATGGAAGTCTTGCCCGCGCCGGAGCGGCCGAAAAGGGCGGTCAGCCCCCGGTCGCTGCGGAACCGGGCTTCGATGCGCAGGTCTCCGAGCCGCCGCCTGACATCCACCTCCAGCATGGTCAGGCGGCGTAACCCCGCGTTCTCCGGGCGACGTAGCGGCCCAGCACCTCCGACGCCGCCAGCGCCAGGATGGTGACCAGGACGATGATGACGGTGAGGCGCATGGCGCCGGGCTCGCCGCCGGGCACCTGAAGCGCGGAGTGGACCGCCAGCGACAGGGTACGGGTCTCGCCGGGAATGTTGGAGACGAAGGTGATGGTAGCGCCGAATTCCCCGAGGCTCCGGGTGAACCCCAGGATGGCTCCCACCACCAAGCCCGGCAGGCTCAGGGGCAGCGTCACCGTGAGGCAGCTCCACAGGCGGTTGGCCCCGAGGGTATGGGCGGCGGACTCCAGGCGCCGGTCGACGGCTTCCACCGAAAGGCGGATGGGCCGCACCATCAGCGGAAACGCCACCACGGCCGCGGCCACCACGGCGCCGGTCCAGCGGAATGCCAGCACCAGGCCGAAGGACTGCTCGAGCCAGGCGCCCACCGGGCCGCGGCGCCCGAGCAGCAGCAGCAGCAGATATCCGGTGACCACCGGCGGCAGCACCAGCGGCATGTGCAGCAGACCGTTCAGCAGTTCCTTGCCCCAGAAGCGGCAGCGGGCCAGCACGAAGGCGGCCAGCGCGGCCAGCGGAAGGCTCACCAGCGTGCTCCAGGCGGCGATCCGGACACTCAGGCGCAGGGCCTCGATCTCCGCCGGGCCCAGGGACCACGCGGGCATCAGCTGCCCGGTCCCCGGAGCGCGAAGCCGCGGCCTTCGAACACCGATCGAGCCGCCGGCGACCACAGGAAGTTCAGGAACAGATCGGCTTGTGGATGGGTGCTGGCGGCGGGGATGGTCACCGTGTAGCGGATGGGCGGATGATATTCCTCGGGAAAGATGCCCACCACCGCGACGCCGGGCTCCGCCTTCGCGTCCGTGAGGTAGACGATGCCGTAGGGGGCTTCCCCCCGGGCTACCAGCGCCAGCGCGTGGCGCACGGTGGCGGCGCCGGCCACCCGGTCCGCCACCGCGCGCCAGACGCCGAGGGTTTCCAGCGCCGCCTTGGCGTACCGCCCGGCCGGGACGTGGCTTGGATCCCCCATCACCAGGTGCCCGTCGCCCACCAGCCGCGCCAGCGGAAAGCCGTCGTGGATGGGCACGGCGGCGGCGTGCCGGTCCGCAGCCACCAGCACCAGCCGGTTGCCCAGAAGGCTGTCGAGGGTGCCCGGCCGCAGCCATCGTCCGGCCTCCAGCCGATCCGTCCATTCCGGACTGGCAGACACGTACACATCCGCCGCCGCACCGCGCTCGATCTGTCGTGCCAGGGTGGAGCTTGCGGCAAAGGAGACCGCCACCGGCGCGCCGCCGGCCTTCTCGAACCGCCGCGCAATGGTGTCGATGGTGCCCTGGAGGCTGGCGGCGGCGAACACCCGCAGGCGCTCCGCCGCCGCGGCCGGGCCGGCCAGGGAGGCCGCAAGGACCAGGACCGCGGCCAGCGCACACCCGCGCCCCGGCGGCGTGGCGCGCCGCCAGTTTTTACCCCTGGTCCCGTTCGTCCACACGATATCCGATCCGCCTGAAGTCCGATCCGCCTGAAATTCGCCGCCGGCGCACCCGCCGGCAAGGTCTCGCCGACAAGGTCCCTGTTGTTTGGCATTTTGTCGTCTATAATACCACGGATGTCACACCCGCCGCGGAAACGGCGCCGGCCCGTCCGCGGCCCCGAAAGGAGATCATGGCTGGAAGAAAGATCCCCTACGATCCCGCGAAAGCGGAATTTCTGTGCTATGCATCCGCGGTCCCGGCGTTTCTCGACGGCAGCGACACGCCCCGGGCCTATCTTGAGCGATGTCTCGAAACCATCGAGGCCGTCGAGCCGGAGGTCAGGGCGTTCGTCCGCATGAATGTGGACGGCGCCCGCAAGGCGGCCGACGTCGCCGTCGCGCGGTACCGGGACGGACGCCCGCTGTCGGTGGTGGACGGCATGCCGGTGGCCGTCAAGGATGTCCACGAGACCGAGGACATGCCCATGGAGGTGGGCAGCCCGGTGCTCAAGGGCTTCCACACCGGCTGGGACGGCGCCGCAGTCCACGCCCTGCGCAAGGGCGGCGCGCTGATCCTGGGCAAGACGGTGACCACCGAGTTCGCCTTCGCCGCCCCCGGACCCACCCGCAATCCCTGGGATGTGTCCCGGACCCCGGGCGGCTCTTCCAGCGGCAGCGCTGCCGCGGTGGCGGCGCGCATGGTCCCGGCCGCCACCGGAACCCAGGTGCGCGGCTCGGTGCTGCGGCCCGCGGCCTACTGCGGCACCTATGCCATCAAGGCCTCCTACGGCGCCCTGAATACGCTGGGGGGATTCCCGTCGGCGCCGAGTCTGGCCCATCTGGGAATTCTCGCCGGCACCCTGGAGGACATGTGGGGCACGGCCTGCTACATCTCGCAGGCCGCGGGCGGAGACCCGGGGCATCCGAGCCTGACCGGCGGCCCCTCGCTGCCGCCCCCGGCGAAGCCCCGGCGGGTGGTGCGGCTCGACACCGCCGGATGGGACGTGACCGCGGATGCCGCCCGGGGGGTCTTCGAAGGGTATGTCGGGACTCTGCGGTCCAGGGGCGTGGAGGTGGCGGGCCGGCTCGACGACGCCGCGGTGGAAGCGCTTGAGCGCAAGCTCCGGGAGCTGCCGGAGGTGATCCTGCGGGTGCTGACCTATGAAGGCCGCTATCCGCTGGCGGTGTACGCCGACCGCTGCCCGGAACTCCTCAGCGAGCGGGTTCTGGAGCGGGTGGAGGCGGGCCGGGGCCTCACGCCCGACGACTACGCCCGGGCGCTGGAGTGGTGCCGGGACTTCCGCCGGCAGTGGGAAGCCATGGCCCGTGATGCCGATGCCTTCCTCACCCTGAACTCGGTGGACGCCGCGCCAGTGGGCATGCCGGTGGGCAATGCCATCTACGGCGAGTTGTCATCGGTGGTCGGCGTTCCCACCCTGAATCTTCCGCTGCTGGCGCTGGACGACATGCCGCTGGGCGTCCAGTTGCTCGGTTATTACCGCAGGGACCGGGATCTCGTGGGTATCGGCCGCTGGCTGGCGGAGGGCTGAACCCGGACCGGCCCGTTCGTGGAGGGTCCCGCCGGGCAAGCCGCGCGCTTCGGCCGGAATCTGTCCCCAAGGGTCGATGTCCCGAACGGTGATGCCGGTGCTCGCGTCAGCACCCACGTCGGCGCCGCCTCTCCCGCCGGCGGCCCGCTCCCGATCATCACGCCGTGCCGTCCGAGGACACTGCTCAAGGGCACGCGGCGCCGCACCCGGCTCGATGAGGTCGAACGCGCTCCCGGTGCGGTGAGCGGGGCGAATCCGTTGTCCGGGAGCGGCCTTCCGTATAAGATTTCCGCTGGTGCCGCAAGACGGGAATGCAGGCGAGAGCGATGTACGCCGGATGGGAGGGTTCCGTGGCCATGCAGCATGCCGGTACGCGGTTCAAGGCGCTTCGCCAGGAGCGCGGGTTTTCGCGGGACGATCACGCGCGGCGGTACGGCTTCGAGGACCGGCAGACCGCCCCGGCCCTTGAGACCGGTGCGACGGCGGAAGAACAGGTGGCTGCGGTCCTGTCGTGATCCTGTCGTGAAAGTCCTGGTCAGCCTGCTGGCCTCCTTCATGGAGGCCCCCGAATCCCGGCGCAATCTGGGCGTCCTGCTCAGATTCCTCAGTCTCCTCGTGGGCATCATCGTCGTCTACTCCGTCCTCTTTCATTTCATCATGGTCGGCGTGGAAGGGAAGGACCACTCCTGGGTCACGGGCTTCTACTGGACCCTGACGGTCATGAGCACGCTGGGGTTCGGCGATATCGTCTTCGACAGCGACCTCGGACGGCTCTTCAGCATTCTCGTGCTGCTGTCGGGTATCATCCTGCTGCTCATTCTGCTGCCCTTCACCCTGATCCGTTCGTTCTATGCCCCGTGGCTGGAAGCGCAGATACGGGGCCGCGCTCCCCGCAAGGTGGCGGACGATCTGGCCGGCCACGTGGTCATCTGCGGCAGCGACGCGCTGGCGGCGGGTCTGATGGAGCGGCTGGCGCTGTACGGCATTCCCTGCTGCCTCATCGAGCCCGATGCCGCCGAGGCCGCCCGCAAGCATCGCGAGGGGTTGTCGGTCATCACGGGGGATGTGGACAGCCGGCAAACCTACGTGAATCTGCGGGCGGCGCATGCGCGGCTGATCCTGGCCAACCTCACGGACGAGGTGAACACCAACATCACCATTACGGCGCGGGAGGTGGCCCCGAGCGTTCCTCTCGTCGCTACCGCCACCACCGCGGACTCCATCGACATCCTGAAGCTGAGCGGCTGCACCCATGTCCTGCCCTTGCACGATCAACTGGCGGAACGTCTCGCCAACCGCATCAACGCCGGCCACGCCGAAGTGCACGTCATCGGCGGCATCCGCAACCTGCGTATCGCCGAGTTCGCCGTGCACAATACGCCGTTTGCCGGCTGCACCATTCGCGAGACGCGAATCCGCGAAGCCACCGGAGTGGAGATCGTAAGCGTCTGGGAGCGGGGTCGGCTGTTGCCGGCCCTCCCGGACACCCGACTCTCCAACTCCAGCCTGCTGGTGGTGGCCGGCACCGAAGAGCAGATGCTGGAGCTCAACCTGCTGCTGGTGATCTACGACAACAACTACAATCCGGTTCTGATCATCGGCGGCGGCAAGGTGGGTCGCGCCACCGCCAGGGCGCTCAGGCTCAAGGACGTGGAGGTGCACCTCATCGAGCGCCACGAAGCCCTGCGGCCGCGCATCGGCGAGATTCCGAACCGCCTCTTTCTGGGCGACGCCACCGACCGGGAATTGCTCATGGAAGCGGGACTGCGCAACACCCCGGCGGTGGTGCTGTCCAGCAGCGACGATGCCATGAACATCTACTTGGCGGTCTACTGCCGCCGCCTCAACCCCGAGGTGCTGATCCTGAGCCGCATCACCCATCCCCGGAACCTCGAGGCCATCTATCGCGCCGGCGCCGATTTCGCCCTGAGCTACACCTCCCAGGGCGTCGAAGACATCTTCGCCCAATTGCACGCCCGGGAACTTCTGGTCATCGGCGAGGGCGTGGAGTTGTTCGTGGTGCCCGCGCCCTCCTCCCTCGTGGGCCGCGAGCTGGGCGGCTGCGCCGTCTCCGAGCGCACCGGCCTCACTGTCGTCGGCGTCCAGCAGAACGGCGTTGTCGTCACCAACCCTCCGCCCTCCACGTTGCTGAACCGCGGCAGCGATTTGATCATGCTCGGCAGCACCGGGCAGCGTCAGGCGTTTGCCAGGGATTTCGGGTAGAGGGGCGTCCGCACGCGCGCCGGTTTCCAGGCAGCGGTCTCGTCCTCTCCATGGGGGGCGATGAAGACTGTCGGCGGACCGGCCGACCGGGGCTGATGAGGCACGGTGCGGATACCCGATGCGGCGAGCCTGGCGGTTGCCGTCTCCACCGTCTCCTTTTCCCGTGCCGCCGCCTGTTGGATACGTGGACAAGCGTTGCCACGGTGTATTCGTTGCCGCAATGTATCGCGTGAGATACAATTGACCCGTGATGGAAGTCCGTCAGACCGAAGCCCATCACGGATGGTTCCGGAGGCTCCGGACAGGCGGGCGAGGTCGCGGATTCTCATCCGAATCAAACGACTGTCGGAGGGCACGTGCGCCCGGTGGGCGGAGGCGTCTCGGAACTTCGGATCGACCATGGACCGGGATATCGCGTCTATTTCCTTGTCCATCAAGGAAAGATCGTACTGTTGTACGGTGGTGACAAGAGCAGCCAGCGGCAGGACATCGAAAGGGCCCGCAGTCTGGCGCAGGGGTTGGTAAAAGGAGGGAACTCATGAAGGGATCTCGAAGACAGGCCGCTGCCGGCAGGACGCAGACGCGTCCGTGGGACCCCGCCGACTACCTGGGGGACGTGAGCGATGTCGTGGCGTATCTGGAAGCCGCGTTCGAGGACGGCGATCCGGGCGTGATCGCCGGAGCGCTTGGCGACGTGGCCCGCTCCAGGGGAATGACCGCTGTCGCGGCCAAGTCCGGATTGGGCAGAGAGAGCCTGTACAAGGCACTCTCGCGCGACGGGAACCCGAGCTTCGTGACCGTGCTCAAGGTTCTGGATGCCCTGGGTCTGCGCCTTCGCCCATCGGTGAGCGGTCCGGCAACGGCCGTGCCGGTAAGGGTTGGGGAAGAGGGATGGAGCGGTGGGTTCACGCCGCCACGTACCAACCTTTATGTGCTGAGCGGAGACTCGATTTCGCGCTTGACGATGCGTGCGTCCGACTATCGATAGTGGGTTCCCGAAGACCGACGAGGTCGAAGCGATGAAAGGTGCAGAGTATGTGAAGCTGATCGCCGATGCCCGAGCCTTTCGGCAGTCTGCTTGGTTGATCGAGCGCGAGATAGACCGGTTGCAGGTCAGGCAGGGGGATCTTTCGCCGGTCGGGGGTTCGACTGGATGGCCGTCGCACAGCGTATGGGAAGCCCTGAAGACGGCAAGTCACTTCAACCTGTCGATTTCCCTGGAACTCCGGTTGAAGTGTTTGCTCCGTCTGCACGACATCTTGCCTTTGCAGGGTCCTTCCGGGCATTGCCTCGCCAAGCTTTACTACCAGTTCGACAATCATGGCAGTTCCACGAAAGCCAAATTGGAGGAGATCTTCCGGACGGTGAACCGCCCCTTCACGCTGGTGGCGTTCTTGAGTACAGACATCCCGGACATCCCTGAAGGTCCTCGTGAAAGAAGGGTGGAGACATTGGGGGATGTCCTTGCCTACATGGATGAAGACGCACAGTTGTGGAGAAAGAGATACTCATGGGAACATGCTGCCAGCAGAAAATGGCAGTATTACATTGACGATCTGGAGGCCTTTTTCGAGTTCCTGGACAAGACGGAAAGCCTTGCCACGGAGATGGCGCGACAGCGCGGAATCGTATGATGGCCGCGTACTGAGAGCGTACGACCATCACCCTGCCCTCCTTTGTTACGGCACAATTCCCACCAACACGAGAGGAACCGCAGGGACACTTCGCCCTTGTCGAATCACGTTGAGCAGGTCACGTTCGTAGTACGGCACCCCGCTGGACATTTCACGCTCCAGTTCCTTCATCGGTAACACTTCAATCCCCACATCAATAACATCCGACACGTAGAAACTCAGGTGCTTGACGAACAAATCGTGAGCGACAAAGGCATATTTCCCGAACTGAATCTCAACGGCGACCCTGTCCTTCACGAAGTCCGTCTGGTTGTATGACCTGATAGGAACAAGACCCGCAGCTTCGATCCGTTTTCGCTGCTCGTCTCCCGGCAGATCATGAATGTCGCGTAGCAACTTTTCGTCGCTGGTCACCCAGAATGTCCGGTGTCTCTCACTCCATCCCCGGTTCTCCAGGCCGGATTTGAACGCCTTGTTCATATCCGCTGGGGAATAGAGAACCTGACCTGCCATAGTCTTCTCTCGTGACACCTTGTTTCGGCATGCCTCGGCGTCCACTTCGGCGACCACCTCCCGTATCTCCTGCCACAGGTCCGGATGGTGGACCAGAAGATACTCGTGCCCGTTGAGGTGAGAATAACGGGCTGCGATACGCATCATGCCCCCCGTTCGGCAAGGCTGGATCGTAAATGGGTTTCCCCATTGGACGGGTACGGAGCGTCCCTTGATTCAGCGCATCCATGCGCTCTTTGGCGATTTCGACGTAGAGGTCCGTAATGTCGCAACCGTAGGGCGTTCGGCCATGCATTTGAGCGGCTACTGCCGTCGATCCGACACCCATGTATGGATCAAGTATGTAGTCTCCCTCGTTCGTCATTGACAGAACAAGCCGCTCCACAAGCTCCACGGGGAACTGACAGGGATGTATCGTTTTTTCGACGTGGTTGCTCTTGACGTTGGGGAACATCCAGACATCAGTGGGATTCTTGCCGTTGGGGTTGCCGGACAACTTGCCAACGCGTGGCCCCTTGAAGTGCTTCTTGTTGGGGTATTTGGCGGGAACTCGAATCGCGTCAAGGTGCCATGTGTAATCGTCGCCCTTGGTCCACCAATTGATGGTCTCATACCGTCCCGATAGTCTCCGTGTGCAGTGGAGACCATGTCCGAAGTTCCACACGATGCGATTTCTGAGCTTGAGCGCATGCGCGCGAAAGATGGGATAAAGGAGGGTGTCAAGCGGGGCAATCTCTCCGTTCTCGACGAAATTCCCTACTTGCCAGCAGATGGACCCCTGCGGATGCAGTAGACGCACACACTCTTTGATCACCTGTTTCTGTGTTGCGAGATAATCCTCAATCGGCTCCTTGCCCTCGTAGGATTTGCCGAGGTTGTACGGCGGGGATGTGACGATCAGTTTGAACTTCTCGTCGGGCAGTTGGGCCATGAACAGGAGATTGTCGTCACAGACAAGGCTTGGTTCAGACATCATCATTCCCCCCTTGCGGCGGCAAGGCAACGTCGTTCCTGACGACCAAGTCAACGTACTTGTGCCGCAGCCCCTCGAACAGGCTGGCGACGAACTCCATACGAGTCAGAGTCTCCTCGGAACGGAGGTTGTGGCACCCGGCGAATTCGTTGAAATACCGGCCGAGGTGCTCCATGCTCGTCTCGTTGACAGGTGTCGTGGCAGCCCCGCTTCAGCGCAACCCAAAAGGACTCAACGCCGTTGGTATGGGCCTGCTCGTCCACGTAATCGCCGATCGAGTGCTTGGCGGACTGGTGATTTTCCAGGAGCTTGCGTCACAGGAAATTTTCTTGAGGCAAATTTTTTTGAGGCAGATATCTGCCAGAATCCCACTTGGTTCCCAATTCGTGTCGAATAATGGGAAAAGGCTGCACATTTCTGGAATTCTGGAATGAAATCCGGACATTTCCTCCCACCAACCACCTCCTGAAATGTTCTGCGACGCACACTTCCTGGCAGGGCGGGACACCCGAATTTGATTTATTCCTATTCAGGTTTGGTTGTTTTGTCAACCTGCACACCCTGCAGAGGAGACTGAGGTCGCCACTACCGTTGATGCCGGCTTGGATAAACTGCCATATAATTCAACCCCCAATTCACCCCCCCCCTTCTGAGGGCGTGCCCGGGAGTCGGGTGGGTCACGGCGGTTTGGTTCCCTCGCTGAGGATGGCGAGGCAGCGCCCGTAGCCGAACAGGCGGTTCCGCTTTCTTCCGGTCAACTCCTGCGCCACGTCCATCTCCCCAAGGAGCTTAATGCCGGCGGAAGCGGCTGGAAACGACAGCTTGGCGCCATCGACCAGCTTCTGGAGCGAAAGGATCGGACGCTCCTGCAACGCCTGATGGACGCGCAGCGCCGACCCTGCGGCGCGGCCTTTCTGCCGGATTCGAACTTGGTCCTGCTCGAGCAGCGACAGAAGCCGTCATGCAGTCTCCGCAGCCCGTGTTCCAGCGCCATCACGTAGTTCGAGACCTCGACGACGTCATCGAAGGGGACGCCGGGTGCCTCGTCCATCTCGAACAGCAGGAGGTCCGACAGCGAAGACTGCGTGCCCTCGATCTGCGACGACAGCACCGCCTCCTTCCGGACGTAGCGGTAGAGGAACAGGTGGGTGTCGGGGAGCAGGGTCGAGAGAGCGTCCACCCCGCCCAGTGCCAGCAACGCCCTCTCCAGGGGGCCTTGCAGGGACGACAGCTCCAAGGCAGGCTCCGGCGGCAGCCTCGAGGGCACGAACGCCCGGACGGTCTCGCCGCCCACCGTCGCGGCTTCGTATCTGCCGGTTTCACCTCGCTGCACTGGGGGGATGTCCTGTTAAGCAAAGCTGGATAGTGTTGGCTGTTGTCAAGATTTATAGTTCAATTATTAAGTCAGCAATACGACAGAATCCGGTGCAAGTCCATGACGGCACCGGCCGGCTGGTTCGGCACGGCGGCGGCCCATCCGAAGCCGGGCCCCGACCGGGCCCCGGCAACCTTGAAGGCTCCGCCGGGACCGTGATAGGGTTCTTTCATCACTTGTCGAAGGCAACCGGAATGCATGAACGAAATCATCTGAAACGGGTTCTCCCGGGTTTTCTGTCCGTGCTGCTTCTGGGCGGCTGTGCGGCGCCCACCGGGGAGCGCTCGAGGATCCCCCGGCTGAACGACCTCACCAGCGCGGTCGCGGACCTGTTCAACCCCGCCCCGCGCTCCAGCACCACGGACACGGCCGCGGCGCTGTACCAGGACGGCATCGACTATTTCAACAGAGGGCGTTACGCGCGCTCGATATCGTTCTTTCAGAAGCTTCGGGACGAGTATCCTTTCAGCGACGAAGCTGCGGACGCCGAGTTGAAGATTGCCGAGGCCTACTATCTGAACGAGGAATACATCCAGGCGGACGAGACCTACAGGAACTATCTCACCTACCAGCCTACGGGGCAGCACGTGCCCTACGTCAAGTACCAGCTTGGACGCGTCAACCTGGCGCAGTTCACCGGTATCGACCGGGACCTGGAGAAGGTCCGGGAGGCCCGGGGCTTCTTCGACTCCGTGGTCAAGGATCATCCGGAGTCCGAGCATGCGTCGGACGCCCGCAAGCAGCTTGCCGAGACCCGGGCTCACCTGGCGGAGCGGGAGTTCTACGTCGGCGACTACTACGTGAACGAAGATCGGTATCCGGCGGCCCGCGAGCGCTTCGAGATCGTGTTGCGCGACTACGGCGATACGCCGGCGGCGCCCCGGGCGCAGGCCGCGCTGGCCGCGATCCCGGCGGCGGATCAGGGCGACGCGCAGAACCCGGTGCCTCCGACTCCGCCGGTGACACCGGCGGAGCCCGCCCCGGAGCGCGGCGCGGCGGAGCCGCCGTTCGTCACCAAGCCCGGCTACGACTACGAAGACCCGTACCAAAGGACGTGGTACAGCTACCTGAACCCCTTCTCGTGGGGTGGCCGGAGGGAGCCGCCGGCGGAGCGGACGGCCGCGTCCGCGCCGCCAGCCCGCGCCGGTGAGACAGGGACTTCCTCCGAAGAAACCGCGCCTCCCGAAAGGAAGAGTTGGTTCGGCTTCCTCAACCCGTCGTCGTGGTTCGACGATGGATCGGAGAAGCCCGCGCCGCCGACGCCCGCCGAAACGGTTTCCGCCAAGGCGGTGGTGGAAGGCGTCGACAGGACGCTGGGGACCGGGGAATCGTCAAGTGATGACGCGCCGACACCTCCGGTGAGCAGCCTTCCGCCGGAAGAGAAGGACACGGGCCCGGTTCCGGATGACCCGGCAAAGGTCATCCGGAACATCGATACCCGGCTTGGCACTGCGACCGCGCCGGACGACGTCCCCCCGGTGCCGGCTGCCGATCCCGCGCTTTTCTCGGCCAGGAAGCCCGCGCCCGCCGCCGAAGAAACCGCCGCTGCCGAAGAGACCCGATCCGACCTGCTGGATGAAATCGACCGCCAGCTCCGGAGAGAAGGGGTCGACAGTTCGAAGCTTCCGCCTCCGCCCGCGTCACCGTAAGCCGTGCCCGGCGCACCGGACGGCTGTGCCGTCCGGTCGCGTGGCCTACGGACTGAACTCCGAGCCCCTGCCCATGGACCGGGCCAGCAGCGCCTCGGCAAACTTGTGATCGTAGATGGACCGTATGTGGTCGGTCTGGGCCCTGGAGTTGATGACCTGGGCTTCGGTAATCTCGATGATCGAACCGACGCCGACCTGGTAGCGGCCGTTGGCCAGATCAAGGTTTTCCTTGGCCGACTTCTTTTGCGCGTCGTTGGCCTTGATCCGTTCACCCGCCTCCAGGAGATTCAACAGGCTTTCCTCCACCTCCAGGGCGATACGCTGTTGTTGCTCTTGCAGTTGAGCCTTGACGACGGCGTGGTCGCGGACGGCTCTCTCGATCTCGGGCTTGAGAGTGAAACCGTTGAACACGGGAATGTCCAGGGTGAGCATCGAACTGATGATGTCCTGGTCGTTGTGCCACCGCCAGCCGTATTGTCCGGTAAAACGGAGGCTCGGCATGCGGCCGAGCTTGGCCAGGTCGATGGCCTCCTGCCGGGCCTTGAGCTGGGACCGGAACTCTTCGATCTCGGCGCGCGATTCGAAGGCGGCTTTCACCGCGTCGTCCAGTGACAGGGGGGATGGCCGGACATGGACGTCGCTGGCCACCGGACGCTCCGGAAAGTTCGTCACGCCCATGGCGCTCTTGAGCCGCGCCCATGCGATCTTGACCCCGTTCTGGGCGCTGATGAGTCCGGTCTTGGCGGCAAACAGGCTTGCCTCCGCGCGGGCCACGTCGATCTTGGGGCGCGTGCCCACCTCGAAGAACCCCTGGGCCTGGCGCACCAGGGTTTCGCGGTCCTTGACCGTATCCTCCTCCACCCGCACCAGCGCCCGGGCCCGGAGGTAGTTGTAGAAGCCTCGCCGCACCGCAAGCACGATGTCTTCCTCCGTCATCTTCTCCCGGAAACGCCGGGCTTCCAGCGTGTCCTGCTCCAGCCGGACGCGGCTCTCCCGGCGCCCGAAGTCGCTCACGAGCCATTCCACCTGACCGACGGAGGCCGAGAGGTTCTTGTGCCTGTTCACGTTCTCCGTGGCGGGATCGTTCTCGTACAAGCCGCGGATTCCCACCGTGGGATAGAAATTGGCCTTGGCCCTGGCAAGCACGGCCTCCTGAACCTTGACCCGTTCGCTGACGGCGCGGATTCCCGGATGGTTTTCCAGGGCGGTGCGCTCGGCTTGTTGCAGAGTCAGCACTGGCAGATCCGATGGCTGGCCGTAGGCGGCATGAACCATCCACAGCATCGTCAACATCCCGATTCCCAGTACCGCGGTGCGGTATCGCATAAAGACCTCCTTGTGGTGCATGCTCTCCGCGGATTCTCCTTGTCCCCGGCTCTCACATTGTTTCTATACCAGCCCCGCCCCGTGCGACAAGGAAGACACGAATCCGGAGACCCGCCGCACGGTCTGTACGAACGGTCCCGGCGCGAGGATGGTGACAGCGTGGAGACAGCGCAAGACGCCGCGAAAACAACAGCAAAAGACATGCCACGCTCCGCGCGTCCCGCGGTCGCGTTACACCTTCGTGCCATGTCTGGTAAATTCCTTTGCCAGGACCATCGGAAGTGCAGCCACTGGAGGACAAGATCGCGCTGATCACAGGCGCGGGCAGCGGCATCGGCCGATCCGCGGCCCTGGCGCTGGCCCGGGAAGGTTGCCGCGTGGTGCTGGCGGGGCGCCGGGTGGAGCGCCTCGAGCGCGTCGCCGAGGAGGTCCGGGGGTATGGGCGGGACGCCTTCCCGATGGTCTGCGACGTGGGCTCCCGGGCGGCCGTGGACGCACTGGAGGCTCAGGCGGCCCGGTTGGGCGTGGTGCAGATACTGGTCAACAGCGCCGGCATCGCCCCCGCCGCCAGTTTTCTGGAGATGGAGGATGCGCTGCTGGAGGATGTGTTTCGGGTGAACTTCATGGGCACCTACTACTGTTGCAAGCGATTCCTGGAGCCCATGATCGGCGCGGGCTGGGGCCGCGTCGTCAATATCGCTTCCACCACGGCCAAGACCGCGTATCCGTACACCGCCGCCTACACCGCCTCCAAGCACGCCGTTCTCGGACTCACCCGGGTGATGGCCCTGGAGACCGCACGCAAGGGCGTCACCGTCAACGCCATCTGTCCCGGATATGCGGACACCGGGCTCACGCGGGAGAACGCGCGCCGCATGGCCGCCAGGGTCGGCGGCACGGTGCCGGCGGTGCTCGACCGCTTTGCCCGTACATCGCCGCAACGACGGCTGATGGCGGCGGACGAGGTGGCGGAGCTGGCACTGCTGCTGGCGGGCCCGGCGGGCGATGCCATCACCGGCCAGGGCGTCAACGTGGACGGCGGTGCGTTCATGAGTTGACGCCGTGAGCGCGGTGCGACAGGACGGTGCAATGGCCTGCGAGAGCTTCGACTACACCGTGGACGGCGGCATCGCCACCATCCGCCTCGACCGTCCCGAACAGCTCAACGCCCTGACCTTCCGCACCTACGAGGAGTTGGCGGCGTTGACCGGCTCGGTGGCGGCGGACCCGCAGGTCCACGTGCTGGTGCTGACGGGCGCGGGCCGAGGCTTCTGCTCGGGCGGCAGCGTCGACGACATCATCGGCGAACTGTTGAAGATGGACGGCGGCGGGCTCCACCGCTTCACGCGGCTCACCTGCGATGTCGTGCGCAACATGCGCCGGCTGGAGAAGCCCATCGTCGCCGCGGTCAACGGAGTGGCGGCGGGAGCGGGAGCGGCTCTCGCCCTGGCGAGCGATTTCCGGATCCTGTCGGATCGGGCCAGGCTGGCTTTTCTGTTCGTCAAGGTGGGGCTGGCGGGGTCGGACATGGGGGCCATCCATTTGCTGCCGCGCATCGTCGGCACGGGGCGGGCGATGGAACTGCTGTCCCTGGGAGATTCCATCGACGCGGCGGAAGCCTGCCGGATCGGCCTGGCCAACAGGGTGGTGCCTCACGACGAGTTGATGCCGGAGGCCATGCAACTGGCCCGCCGGCTGCGGGACGGGCCGCGGTTCGCCATCGGGATGACGAAGAAGCTGCTGGATCTGGAAGCCGGAATGGACCTCGACGCCGCCCTGGAGCTGGAGGCCCTGACCCAGGCCCGCTGCATGGAGACCGCCGACTTTCGCGAAGGTTTTCGCGCATTCATGGAAAAGCGGGCGCCTCGTTTCAATCGGGGGCAGGCGGAGTCGGCGCGGGGAGTTCGGTGACGGGAACGGGGGACAGGGAGACAAGGGAGCGGGAAACAGAAGGCAGGAACCTGGGATTGTCCCCGCCGCAGGTTCGACTGCGGCGGGAGTTGTCGGGCTGGGCGGAAGCCGAGTTGGGCGGGATCGACGCCGGCGCCGGCGACCCGGCGGCTTCGGCGGTGTTCCGGAAGCTCGCGGCGCGCGGCCTGTTCCGCTACGCGGCGCCGCGTGGCTTCGGCGGCGTGCGTACCCGCGTGCAAGTGCGGGATCTGTGCGTCATCCGCGAGAGCCTGGCGGGCGTGTCGCCGCTGGCGGATACGCTGTTCGCCGTGCAGGCACTCGCCGCCTATCCGCTGGTGCTGGCGGGAACCTCGAGCCAGCGGCGCGGGTATCTGCCGCGGCTGGCCGCGGGCCGGGACATGGGCGCGTTCGCCCTGACCGAGCCGGAAGCCGGGTCGGACCCGGCCGCCTTGAGGCTGCGGGCGCGCCGGCGGGGCGAGAGCTATGTGCTTGACGGCGTCAAGAGCCTCATCTCCAACGCCGGACTGGCGGATCTCTACGTGGTATTCGGCAGCACCCATCCGGCGCGCGGGGGAAAAGGGATCGGGGCGTTTCTGGTGGAGGCCTCCGCTCCGGGCGTCGCGGTCAGGGAGCGCCTCGCCCTGGTCTCGCCCCACCCCATCGGCACGGTGGTGTTCGAAGGCTGCCGTGTTCCCCGGAGCCAGCTTCTGGGAGATGCCGGGAGAGGGCTGGGGATCGCGCTGTCGTCGCTTCAGACACTTCGCTGCGGTGTCGGTGCGGCGGCGGTGGGAATGGCCGCCCGGGCGCTGGCGGAGGCGGTGGCCCATGCCCGGAGACGGAGCCAGTTCGGCCGTGCCCTGAGCAGCTTCCAGGCCACCCGCTTCAAGATCGCGGACATGGCCACGGAGCTCGAGGCGGCGCGCTTGCTGGTCTACCGGGCCGCCTGCGCCCACGACCGGGGCGAAGAGGGGCTGGCCCGAGCGTCATCCATGGCCAAGCTGTTCGCCACCGAGGCGGCCTGGCGCATCGTGGATCAGGCCTTGCAGATACACGGCGGCCGCGGACTGGTGGCCGGCAGCGTGACCGAGCGACTCTACCGGGACGTGCGGGCGCTGCGCATCTACGAGGGCACCTCGGAGATACAGAGACTGCTGATCGCGCGCGAGGTACTCGGCCGGCAGGGAAACGCGGGGACCTTTTCCAATGACTGGAAAGGATCCCCCGGGCGTTGATTGCGCGCGAGACAGTCGGCCGGCGGGAAAACAGACGCATCGTTATCGATTTCGCACCGGAGGACCCATGGACTTCGATCTCTCGGATGAATTGCTCGCGGTCAGGCAGTTGGCCCGCGACTTCGCGGAGAAGGAGATCGCCCCGACGGCGGCGGCCGACGACCGCGGCCACCACTTTCGCCGGGAGATCTTCGAGCAGATGGGGCGGTTGGGCTTTTTCGGCTGCGTGGTCCCCGAAGCCTGCGGTGGCAACGGTCTCGGGTATCTGGCCCTGGTGCTGATCACGGAAGAGGTGGCGCGGGTGCACAGCTCGGTCCGGGTACACGTCAACACGCAGCTTGCGCCGGCGGTGACGCTGGCACGGTTCGGCACCGAGGAGCAGCAGGGTCGCTGGATACCGGGTCTGGTGGATGCCACGCGCATCGGCTGCTTCGCCATCACCGAGCCGGATTCGGGCTCCGACGTGGCGTCGATGTCCACGCGGGCCCAACGGACGGAGGGCGGCTACCTCCTCAGGGGCACCAAGACCTGGATCTCCAACGCGCCCATCGCCGACCTGGCGCTGGTCTACGCCGTCACCGACCCGGCCGCCGGCCACCGGGGCCTGTCCGCCTTCATGGTGGCGCTGAACCAGCCGGGCGTTCGCCGCGCCACGCTGGACAAGATGGGGGTGCTGGCCTCTCCCACCGGCACGCTCGATTTCGACGACGTGGCGGTGCCCGCCGGGCACCGCATCGGAACCGAGGGTCAGGGCTTCGCCATGTGCATGTGGCAACTCAACCAGACCCGCCTGAGTTGCGCGGCCGGCGCTCTCGGGGTGGCCCGCGCGGCGCGCGAGGCGGCCTTGGCCTACGCCAGCCAGCGGCAACAGTTCGGCCAGCAGATCGGGCGTTTTCAGATGATACAGGACAGTCTGGCGCAGATGATCGTCGAGGAAGAGGCGGCGCGCCTGCTGGTGTACCGGGCGGCCTCGCTGGCTGACCGCCGGCGCCCCAACAACCTGGAGGTGTCCATGGCCAAGTATGCCGCCGCCGAGGCCGCCGCGCACGCCGCCGACAGCGCCTTCAAGATCCTGGGCGCCTATGGATACTCCACCGCGTTTCCGGTGGAGCGCTACCTCCGGGACGCAAAGTCCTATCAGATCGTGGAAGGCTCCTCGAACATCCACAAGCTGATCATCGCCCAGGATGCGCTGGGCTACCGGAAGGCGAATCGGCAGCGGGAGTAGAAAACCTTGCGGCACCGCACAAGGCGTCCGGGCGCGCGGGTGCCGTGCCGGTCTGTGCGCAAGTGTTTTTCTATGCGCCCGTTATGTATTACTATCACTTCCACGTGCCTGGTTCCTTCCTCATGTATGCCATGGAGCGTCAGGCTGCATCCGGCGAATCCCGCTTCAGGTACCGACCACGCGGCGCTCCGATGTTCCTGTGGCTCGCGTTGATCCTGGGTCCGCCCGGGTGCGCGGGGCTGTCTCCCGCCGCCGACAAGGGCCTCACGCCGCCGGCGGCAACCGATGTCCGGGAACAGCGCGTCACCAAGCGGGTCGTCAGCGGCGACACCCTGCCGCGGCTGCTGACGGACCTGAAGGTATCCGCACCTACCAGGAATCGCTGGCTCAAGGCCGTGGCGAAACAGGCCGGCGTGGCCAACGTCCTCAAGGCGGGGGACACCGTCAGCTTCCATTTCATCGCACCTTGGGGCGTGTCCGGTCCCGGCCACCTTTCGGCCCTTCGCATCGAGCGCCCCGGCTCGAAGCCGTTGACCTGGCAGTTGCGCAAAGACCATATCGTCCACCACAAGGACCCGGAACTGTGGCCCATGGTGTCCGTGGGCACCGCCCCGGCGGCCGGGTCCGGCGGACAGAAGCCGGTTGCGGGGAAGACCCTGGCGCGCAGGATGGCCAAGGCCCCCGCGGAAGCCTTGACCAGGGCCGCGCCCGCCCTCGTCAAGGTGACGCACGTGCTCCGGGAAGGGGAGAGCCTCAGCCTCGTGCTGCACGTCAGGGGGGTTGCCGGCACGGCGGCCAAGCCGTGGATCGAGGCAGTCGGCAAACGGTACCCGCTGAGGCGGCTGTATCCGGGCCGGAAGATCGTGCTCTTTTTCTTACCGGTCTCCGGAGGCGGCGACCGGGGAACCCTGCGTGCCCTGCAGGTGGAATCAAGAGCCGGGGATCTCCTGACATGGCAGTGGAGCGGCGGGACGGTGGTGTACCGGGGCAGGAACCACCGGGTGGTGTTGGACGAGAGCGCGGCCGTTCCCGGTTCCGTACCGGCCAGGACTCCGGACGGCACGCCGCCCACTCCATCCGTCGAACCTCTGGAGAAGGTCATACATACCGTGGCCACGGGCCAGACCCTGGGCGGTATCCTGAGACCCCTGGGCGTCGCCGGCAAGGAAGGCGAGGCGTGGTTCGCCGCCATCGACAAGCAGTACCCGGTCACCCGACTCAAGACGGGCCAGCGTCTCCATCTTTATTTCGAGGAGGCTCCCGCCAGACATCGCCGGGACAACCTGAGGGCGGTGCAGTTCGAGGTGGCGAAAGGCCGAAGTCTCAACTGGGAGCGGGTGAGGGGGAAGGTCCGTTTCAGGGGACGCGGTGCCGCCGGGCGCGGGCGGGCCGCCGGCCAGGGAGCCGCGGCGCGATCCAACGGCGCTTCGCGCGTATCGGATGACAGCTTCCTTTCCGAGTACGCGCTGGCCCGCATCAGGCAACGGAACGGGTTGCTGGAATACACCCCGCCGCCGTACAGTTCAACGAACGGCAAACGGCCGGGGCCGTCGCTCGAGAGCGCCGAGCGCGTGACCCACAGGCTCAAGTCCGGAGAGCACCTCTGGGGTGTGCTCCGGAAGTATGAGTTGAACGAGCGGGAACGGCACCGGTGGCTTGCCGCGCTCATCCCGCACGATTACGTGCGCCGGCTCCAGGCCGGCAGCCGTATCCATTTCTTCTTCGAGCGACCCGCCAACGGCGCCGGGAACCTCAAGGCGCTGGAAGTGGTGCTGCGCTCGGACCTGCGGCTCACCTGGTACCGCAACGTCGAGGGCATCCGGTTCTACAAGGACGAGGTGCCCTACCAGCAGGAAGTACGTTCCCTGAGCGGGGTGATCACGGCCGGGTCGCTCTACGACAACGCCCGGAGCGCTGGGGTGGACCCTGCGGTGATTTCCCGCATGGTGGATGTCTTCGCCTGGGACATCGACTTTCAGAGCGACTTGCGCCCCGGTGACACCTACCGGGTACTCTACCGCAGGAAGTTCCGCCCCGGCAGCAGGGCGTCCGACCAGATCCGGATCCTGGCCGCAGAGTTCGTGAACCGCGGGCGCATGTACACGGCGGTCTACTTCGAGAGCGACGACGGGGAGGGTCACTACTACAATGCGCAGGGCCGCTCGGTGTCGCGGTCGTTTCTGCGCTATCCCGTCGACTTCAGGCGTATCAGTTCACGGTTTTCGCGGAGTCGCTTCCATCCGGTCCTGAGGGTGCGGCGCCCGCACTACGGCGTGGATTTCGCGGCGCGGACGGGCACGCCGGTAAGGGCCGTGGGGGACGGGCGCATCATCGGCGTGGGGTGGAAAGGGGGCTACGGGCGGTTGGTGGAGATCAGCCACGGAAGCGCGATGGAGACCCGGTATGCGCATCTGAGCCGGTACGGCCCCGGGGTCCGGCGCGGCGTGTTCGTGAAGAAGGGTCAGACCATCGGATATGTCGGCTGCTCCGGGCTTTGCACCGGTCCGCACCTCCACTTCGAGATATGGCAGGACAATCGCTACGTGGACCCCTTGCGCGCCCACATCCCGGTCGAACGTCAACTCGCCCCCCTGTTGATGAACCTCTTCGAGGACACCCGGAAGTTGTTCTTCAAGCGACTGGAGGCGGATGGCAAGGCTGCGGCGCCTTCATGAACCGGACTGCCAAGGAAGGGCTGAACAAGGCGACGGCGCGGCATCAAGTCGCTCACGACCTGTCCCTTCCTCCATTGGTGCAGCCCCGGCGAATCCCGAATGGTTCAATATCCCGTCATGAGCCTGTCTGCCCGTGTGGGGCAGTAGCTGTCCAGGGATATTGTCGTATTTCAATGGAATAAAGGCTTGCCCGGCAGACACCGGGAAGCAGGGCGTCTCGAATCACTGATTCGGCTGGAAGGCGGGGCGCTCGAAACCCTTGCTCTCCTCAGCTCTGCCTTGACTTCGATACTTGCGGTTGCGGCCGCCCCTCGGGAAAGGAGCGGCCGCATGATCACCAAGCCCCAGCCCGGGCCGCAGGAGGTTGCGGCCGCCCCTCGGGAGAGGAGCGGCCGCATGGCCGGTCGGCTCGGTCAGCCAATCAGGAGATCGTTGTACTCGTCCACCGTCACGAAGGCGAAATTGTCGATGGACAGTTGGTCGAACGCCACGCCCTTGAGGAGGATCTCGTTGTCGAGCTTGTTCGACGTGATCCTGACGCCGCCCGCATCCGGGTCATCCACGATCTTCAGGCCGGAAGCATCCAGGAACTTCTCCCCGTTTCCGGCCATCGCCTGCGCCTCGGTCTGCGCCAGGAAGATGATCGTGTCGTTGTCCTCGACCGAGAAGTCGGTGATGACATCGACGCCGTCGCCCGCGCGGAAGAGGAACTCGTCGGCGCCCTCGCCGCCACGCAGACGGTCGGAGCCCTCGCCGCCCTCCAGACGGTCGTTGCCGCCGTCGCCGAACAGCCGGTCGTCGCCCGCGCCGCCGGCCAGCACATCGAGAACGCCCTCGCCGCCTTCCAGCCGGTCATTGCCGTCCCCGCCGTCCAGCTTGTCGCTGCCGGCGCCGCCATACAGCATGTCGTGGCCATTGCCGCCATTGAGTATGTCGTCGCCCTCTTCGCCATACAGCCGGTCGGCGCTGTTCCCGCCGTTGAGCGTGTCGCCGCCGGCGCCGCCGTGGAGGATGTCGTTGTTGCTATCCCCGAACAGCGAGTCACTGCCGCTGCCGCCATACAGCGTGTCCTTGCCATTGCCGCCATACAGCGTGTCGTCGCCGCCGCGCCCGTAGAGCACATCAAACGCATCCAGACCCTTGATGGTGTCGTTGCCGCTGCCGCCGATGAGCAGATCCTTCTTGTTCGTGCCCTTGATCGTCTTCCCGGCCTTCGGGTCCGGCAGTTCCTCGTTCGGATCGAAGTCCCAGATGAACTCGACCTTCGACAGGTCTTCCGCGTCGAGACCCTGGAACGCGGCAAGCTGCTTCTTCGACTCCCCTGTACCGGTGACGAGGAAGTGCACCGCCTCGCCTTCGATGCCCCACCGCGGGGCGTCGAGGGTGCCCGCCTCGAACCGCACATCGGCCCATGCGAGACCGAGCGGCAGCCGGACATAGTCCTCAGCCACATTGAAGTCCGCGATGATGTCGGGAGCCTCGTCGGTCGTGCTGATGACGAAGATGTCCCGGCCACTGTCGCCCCAGAGCTTGTCCTGGCCCGCACCGCCGTCGAGACGGTCGTGGCCATGGCCGCCGTAGAGATGGTCCTCGCCGGCGCCGCCGTAGAGCAGATCGTTGCCGCCAGCGCCAACAAGCGCGTCTCTGTCCGCACCGCCGTAAAGCGTGTCGTTGCCGCGACCACCAATCAGCGTGTCGTAACCGTCCCCGCCGCGGAGAATGTCGTTGCCGTGGCCGCCATCCATATGATCACCGCCCGCGCCGCCGTCGAGCCGGTCATCGCCGCCAAAGCCTTCAATCTGGTCTTCCCAGGCGGTGCCCGAAAGGTTATCGCCCGCCTGCGTACCGTGGACCCACTCCCCGCGCTGCGTCGAGAGGCTCTGGCCGATCCAGTCGATCGCCCCATCGACGGCATGCGGATCCTCGGGATCGACATCCACCCCGTAGTTGAGTTCGGCGAGCACCTTGTCGCCCAGCATGATCCGGAAGTGGGCATTCCCGTAGACGCCATCGGGGTGGTGAACGATCGTGGGCCTCGGTCCGTCCCCGAGACCGGTCACAATGATGGAGTCCCTGGTGTTGTTCGATCCCCACGGACGCTCGTAGTCCTCAATGTAGACGTAGCTGTCGGGGCTCAGGATGAATTTGTCCAACCCCGCGCCGCCATTGAGGATGTTTCCCCGCGGGTTTTCGACCTCCTGGTCGCTCTGCGGACCCCTGCCCCTCGTCGTGCCGGTGAGCGCGCCGGTGCCGTCGTCCACCCGGCTGCTGTCCTTGACCCGGCCTGCAATCAGGTAGTCGGCGTCGGCGCCGCCGTAGAGACGGTCGGAGAACGCGTCCTCCCGGTTCCCGACCAGGGTGTCGCTGCCCCGGCCGCCATGGAGGACATTCATGCCGTAGCCGCCTTCGAGATAGTCTTGCCCCTCGCCGCCTTTCGCAAGGCTGCCGCCGCCGGCATCCTTGAAGTAGTCGTCGCCCCAGTTCCCCTGGAAGACGTCGTGGCCCTGCCCGCCAAGGACGTGCATCGAGCCGTAGTGACCCTCCGCGCGCGAGATGTGGTTCACCCCGGTAGTGCGGGACAGATCCAGCGTCTCCTCGCTGTCAACAAAATATTCCGTGGGTTTTTTCACCATGTCTGGTACCTGTCTCCTTTGTTCAGAACGACAATTCAGAACGACAATATTCCGGCCAGTATAGCAGCAGGGGCAACTATAGCAACCCGATACCGGCTTTTTCGAGAGGGGCGCGGCCTCTTGCGGACTTTCATGGGCGGGGCGGATGATGCTGCGCTTCGCTCATCTTGCCGACCGCGATGTGGTGTCGGGATAGCTTGCAGGGAGGGTGTCGCGTATACCAGGAGATAGCTTGCAGGGAGGGTGTCGCGTATACCAGGAAGAAGAAGGATGGTTTGAGAAGGATGGTTTGGATGCCGACGAGGTACCGTTCCCGTGACCCGAAGCGACCGCTGTGGTTGCCGCCGAGCCCTGAAGATATCCCCACCGAACTCGAGGTTGTACAAAAATTCCCTGGAGAAATCTTCCCGGCTGCCGAAGGAGAGTGGTTGCAAGGCGGTGCCGACCTTGCGCGCTTTTGTCGGCGTCCGGCCAGGCGCGGCCGTGGCGGCGCGGCTTCGCGGCGTCCGTGACGATTTCGGCGTCGGAGCGGTTCGCTGGATCCCGGAGGAGAACCTCCATCTGACCCTGAAGTTCCTGGGCGACGTCGAAGAGGCCCGGGTTGGTCCCATGTGCGCGGCCTTGCGGGAGGCGCTGGCGGGCAATGGCGCGTTCTCCGCCGCAGCGAAGGGCTTGGGGGTCTTTCCGGATCCCCGGCGTCCGCGGGTGCTCTGGGCCGGCCTGAAGGCCCCGGAGTTGGCGCAGGTGGTGGAGCGGGTGGAGGGGGCGCTGGAGCCTTTCGGCGTGGCCCGGGCGGTTGCGCGGTTCCGGCCGCATCTGACCATCGGGCGCTGGCGGCAGCCGGAAACCCGGCTTGCCGGCCTTCGGGAAGCTTTGGCCCGTTGGCGGGACCGGGAGTTCGGCGAGTTCGGAGTGGAGTCGGTGACCCTTTTCCGGAGCACGCAGCGGCCGTCCGGGGCGGTGTACGATCCCCTGGAGGTCTTTCCTCTGGTATCATAGATATCGACTGCAATCTTCCAAGGAGAATCCCATGGACGCGAACAAGGAGAAAGCCATCGACCTGGCGGTGAGCCAGATCGAGAGACAGTTCGGCAAGGGCGCCATCATGAAGCTGGGCGAGGCCGGGCAGCTCAGGGACATCCCGACCATATCCACCGGCTCCATCGGGCTGGATATCGCCCTGGGTGTGGGCGGGGTGCCGCGTGGCCGGGTGTTGGAGATCTACGGCCCCGAGTCGTCCGGCAAGACCACCCTGGCGCTTCATATTCTCGCCGAGGCGCAGCGGCAAGGGGGCATGGTCGCGTTCGTCGACGCGGAACATGCGCTGGATCTGAGCTACGCCCAGAAGCTAGGAGTGCAGACCGACGAGTTGCTGATCTCGCAGCCCGACCACGGCGAGCAGGCCCTGGAGATCGCGGAAACGCTGGTCCGCAGCGGCGCCATCGACGTGCTGGTGGTCGACTCGGTGGCGGCGCTGGTGCCGCGGGCGGAGATCGAGGGCGAGATGGGCGACTCGCACATGGGTCTCCAGGCCCGGCTCATGTCCCAGGCGCTGCGCAAGCTGACCGGAACCATCGCTCGCTCCCAGTCGGTGGTGATCTTCATCAACCAGATCCGCATGAAGATCGGTGTCATGTTCGGCAATCCCGAAACCACCACCGGCGGCAACGCGCTGAAGTTCTACGCCTCCCTGCGAATGGAAATCCGCCGGACCGGAGCGCTCAAGGACGCCGATGCGGTCATCGGCGGGCGTACCCGGGTGAAGGTGGTAAAGAACAAGCTGGCACCGCCCTTCCGGGAGGCCGAATTCGACATCCTCTACGGCACCGGCATCTCCCGTGAGGGGGAGCTGGTGGACATCGGCGCCGACATGGGCGTTCTCGCCAAGAGCGGCGCCTGGTACTCGTTCGAGGGCGACCGCATCGGACAGGGCCGGGAGAACGTCAAGCAGTTTCTGCGCGACCACACCGACATCGCCGCCCAGCTGATGGAGTTGATACGGGCCAAGGCCGGCCTCCAGAGCCCGAAGCGCGAGGCCGGCAACGGGCCGGACCGCGGCTGACCGGCGGAGGCCACCGGTCCGGGGCGGCGGCGTTGCCCGGCATTCTCTTTTCCGGACCGCCGTCGCCTTTACCTTGATCACCAGCGGGCGCGCCGGCCGGCTCCGGCGCGGCCCCATCCACCGGCGCGCATCCGGAGGCCGCGCGACAGCCGGTTTCGGCATCCGACAGGACATGCCGCCATGGATTCAATCAGGCTCGTCAACTTCCGCTGCTTCCGCCACCCACAGCAGGCGCGCCTCGCGCCGCTGACCCTGCTTGTGGGCGACAACGGCACGGGCAAGACGTCCTTCATGGCCATGATCCGGGCGCTCTGGCAGGTGGCCTGGGAGCACAAGGTGCCGGACTTCAAGGAAGACCCCTATGACCTCGGCAGCTTCGATGAAATCGCCCATCATCGGGGACGCGGGCGGGCCGAGCGCTTCGAAGCGGGGTTCGTGGCGATGGACTGGATCCGCAGGACGGCCGCGCGCGGAGTCCCCGCCATGCAGCCCGATCCATGCACCTTTCATGTCGTCTTTGAGCGAAGCGGCACCGCGCCCATTCCGGTGCGGCGGCGCTGGGAGTCTGGCGACCGCTGGATCGAGGAGCATCTGTCGAACAGTGGGCTTCGGGAACTTCACATCGGCACGTCCAGGGGCTCGTGGAAGGTTGAACTCGACCGTACGTTTCCCGTGCTGGATTCAATCGGATACACGGCGCGGACTCTCCGCTTCGCATGGCCGCCTCGTCTTTCCAGATATCGCGAAGAGGACGGCACGAAATTCGCTCCTTTGAAAGACTCCCCTGAAATCAGCGACGAAGATCTGGCTCAGGCCGACGAACTTCGGTCCATCGCGTACCTCACCTTCCCCCGTCCGGCGCCTTATGCGAGCGCACCGGTACGCTCCAGGCCGCGCCGTACTTATGATCCGGCGCGGGCCGTGTCCGATCCCGAAGGGGACTACGTTCCGATGTATCTCGCCAACATGTACTTCCAGAACAAGGCCGCCTGGGCGTCCCTGAAGGAGGCGCTGGAGGGTTTCGGGCACTCGTCGGGCCTGTTCGACGAAATCGACATCATGCAGTTGGGCAAGCGGGAGAGCGAACCGTTCCAGTTGCAGATCAGGAAACGCGGCGCCAAGCTGAAAGGGCCGCCGCGCAATCTGATCGACTCCGGTTACGGTGTCAGCCAGGTGCTGCCCGTGATCACCGAACTGCTGCGCGGTGACGTGCCGTCGATCCGTGACGCACCGTCGATGTTCCTTCTGCAGCAACCGGAGGTCCATCTTCACCCGAGCGCCCAGGCCGCGCTGGGAAGTCTCTTGTGCCGGCTTGCCGGCCCGGACAGGCAACTCATCGTCGAGACCCACAGCGACCATTTGCTCGACCGTGTACGCATGGATGTCCGCGACGAATCGGGGCACCTGACGCCCGAAGACGTATCGATCCTCTATTTCGAGCGCACCGAGCTGGATGTCCATATCCACTCCCTCAGGCTGGATGGCGAGGGGAACGTCCTGGACGCGCCGCCGGGCTACCGCCAGTTCTTCCTGGAAGAGACGCGCCGGTCCCTGGGCCTCTGATCGTGTGCGCCATTGTCGATGCGAACGTTGTCGGGGAGGTGTTCGGGCAGGACAGGCCCGAGGCCGGACAGAGGTTTTTCGAGTGGCTTGTCAGCGGAAAAGGAGTCCTCATCGCCGGCGGCAAGGTGTACGACGAACTCGGTCAGTCGAAGCGGTTCCAGGAATTGGCCCGGAGTGTGCTTCTTGCGGGGCGCCTGAGAACCGAAAACACGGCGGCTGTCGCCGAGCGGGCGCAAGCGATCAAGGATGAGGGTGCCTGCGCGTCCGACGACCCGCATGTTCTCGCCCTGGCGCAGGTCAGCGGCGCCCGTCTCTTGTACACGAACGATCGGACCCTGCAGAGAGACTTCACGAACGGGGATCTGATCGCCGGGCCGCGCGGCAAGGTCTATACGACACTCCGGAGCCAGGCATTCACGAAGACTCACAGGCGGCTGCTTTCGAACAAGGCATTGTGTCGTTCCGGACCGTAGCCGCCACGAGCGAGAAGGACGAGAAGGGCGAGGCGAGCGGGCCGGGCGGTCCCCGGGCCTGACGCCGACCACCTGCCCCGGCTCGACATCGAGGGTCTCCAGGGCGTGCGCGGCGAGACCGCAACGGGCCGGATCGACGTTGCCTTGGCGCTTCGGGGGATGCTATCAATGGGCGTCATGACGTCCGGAAGAGAGATTCGCGACAGCTTCCTCGGCTTCTTCAAGGACAAGACCCACACGGTGGTGCCGAGTTCGTCCCTGGTGCCGCCGCAGGACCCCACGCTGCTCTTCACCAACGCGGGGATGGTCCAGTTCAAGAACATCTTCCTGGGACTGGAGCAGGCCTCGTTCAAGCGCGCCGCCAGCGCCCAGAAGTGCCTGCGCATCAGCGGCAAGCACAACGATCTGGAGTCGGTGGGCCGGGACACCTACCACCACACCTTCTTCGAGATGCTGGGGAACTGGTCCTTCGGCGATTACTACAAGGAGGAGGCCATCGCCTGGGCCTGGGAGCTGCTCACCCGGGAATGGGGGCTTCCCCAAGACCGGCTCCATGCCACGGTGTTTCGCGACGACGACGAGGCCGACGGATTGTGGCACCGCATCAGCGGCCTGCCGGACGAACGGGTGCAGCGCTTCGGCGAGAAGGACAACTTCTGGGAGATGGGCGACACCGGCCCCTGCGGGCCGTGCAGCGAGATTCACCTGGACCGTGGTCCCGAGGCCTGCGACCGCAAGGACGAGCCCGGTCACGTGTGCGCCGTCAATGCCGACTGCGCCCGTTACATCGAGCTTTGGAACCTGGTCTTCATCCAGTACGACCGCGATGCCGTCGGCACGCTCCACGAGCTTCCGGCCAGGCATGTGGACACCGGCATGGGGCTTGAGCGCATCACTTCGGTGCTGCAGGGGGTCTTGTCCGACTACGACGTGGACCTGCTGCACGACATCGTCGCCGCCACCGAGGCGTTGGCGGGCAAGGCCTGCGGCCAGGAGGCCGAGGCGGATGTCTCGTTTCGCGTCATCGCCGACCACGCCCGGGCGGTGACCTGTCTCATCGCCGACGGCGTGCTGCCGAGCAACGACGGCCGCGGCTACGTGCTGCGGCGCCTGCTCCGGCGGGCGGCCCGCCACGGGCGGCTGCTGGGCCTCAAGGAGCCGTTCCTGCACCGGCTGGTGGCGCCGGTGGCCGGCGTGCTGGGGGACGCCTACGGCGAAGTTCGAACCGAGGCGAGCCGCATCGAGGAGGTCATCAAGGCCGAGGAGGCGCGCTTCGCCGACACCCTGGACAAGGGCCTGGTGCTGCTGGAGGATTCGCTGGCCGAGTTGCGCAGGCGCGGGGGGCGGTCGCTGCCCGGCGATGTGGCCTTCCGTCTGTACGACACCTACGGCTTTCCCGTGGACCTGACCGAGGACATCCTGCGCGGCGAGGGCATGACGGTCGATCACGAGGGCTTCGAGAGGCTGATGGAGGCGCAGCGGACACGGGCCCGGGCGGCCCGGGAGACCGCCGCCCACGGCGAGGGTCCGAATGTCGCCGGGGCGTTGCCCCACAGCCGCTTCCTGGGCTACGACCGCCTGGCTCACGAATCCCGGGTGACCGCGCTCTACCGCGGTGACGCACCGGTGGAGGAGGCGGGCGAGGGCGACGCCGTGGACCTGGTGGTGGCGGAGACGCCGTTCTACGCGGAGGCGGGCGGTCAGGTGGGCGACCGGGGAACGATCCGCACCGCCCGGGGCGACGTGGTGGAGGTGCGGGACACGTGGCACCCGACGGTGGACGTGTCGGTCCACCGCGGAACGGTGGTCAGCGGCCGGGTCGCGGCCGGCGACACCGTGGAACTCGCGGTGGACGGCGAGCGGCGCCGGAAGGCCATGCTCAACCACTCGGCCACCCATATCCTGCACGCGGTGCTCCGGGAGGAGCTGGGCTTGGGCGTGCGCCAGGCCGGATCGCTGGTGGCACCGGACCGGCTGCGGTTCGACTTCACCCATGGCGGCCCGGTGGATGCGGAGATTCTGGAGCGCATCGAGCGGGAAGTGAACGAGCGGATCCGGCAGAACGCCGAAGTATCCACCGAGGAGATGGACTACGGCGACGCCATCCGCGCCGGCGCCATGGCGTTCTTCGGAGACAAGTACGGCGATCGGGTGCGCGTGGTGCGCATCGGCGACTTTTCCACCGAATTGTGCGGCGGCACCCATGTGCATCAGGCCGGCGACATCGGACTGTTCCGGCTGGGCGCCGAGGGCGGCGTGTCCGCGGGCGTGAGGCGCATCGAGGCTGTCACGGGCGCCACCGCCCTCGACGTGATGCGCTCCTGCGACGCCGTCCTCGCCGAGATCGCCGGCCTGCTGCGGAGCACCCCCGAGGACGCCGCGGTCAAGCTGCGGCGGCTGCTGGAACGGCAAAAGGAACTGGAGCGGCAGGTGGCCGGGCTCAGGAGCCAGCTCGGGCGGAACCGGGTGCCGGAACTTCTCGGAAAGGTACGGATGAACGCCGCGGGCGCGCGCTGCATCGTGGAGAAGGTGGGCGGTCTCGACGCCCGGCAGCTCCGGGAAACCGTGGACCAGCTCCGGCAGCAGCTTCCCGAAGGCTTCGTCTTCCTGGCCTGTCCGGGCGAGAACAACGTCATGCTGGCGGCCGGCGCGGGCAGCGACACCGGCGGGCGATATCATGCCGGAAACATCATCCGGCAGGTGGCGCCCACCGTCGGCGGCGGCGGCGGCGGCCGCGCGGACTTCGCCCAGGCGGGAGGCCGGCAGCCCTCGAAGACGGATGACGCGCTGCGCCTGGTCCGGGAGATCGTCTCCCGCATTCCTTGATGGCCATCGTCACGGTCAGACTCCACCAGCAGACCCGGGGGTTCTGCGACATCATCGACATCACGCCAAGGGTCCGCGAGGCCTTGGGCCAGGCGGGGCTCCGCGACGGCCTCGCCAGCCTATTTGTCCGGGGCTCCACCGCCGCCCTGACCACCGTCGAGCATGAGCCCGGACTGGTCAAGGATCTCGCCGAGCTGTTCGAGCGGCTGATTCCGTCCGGCAGGGGCTACCACCATGACGACCGTTGGGGCGACGACAACGGTTTCTCCCACCTCCGGGCGTCGCTGGTGGGGCCGTCCCTTCAGGTTCCGGTGGCGGACGGCGAACTGGTGCTGGGGACGTGGCAGCAGATCGTTCTGGCCGACTTCGACAACCGCGCCCGGCAGCGGGAGATCGTCGTGCAGTTCATGGGAGGTACGGAGTGAGTCAGGCGACGGTCGAGAGCATGCTGGCGGTGCCGCATCTCGCTTTCAGCGACCCGCGGCTGGTCCGGGAGCTGCTGGGCAACCAGGACGAGCACGTGAAGATCGTGCAGCGGGCCTTGGGCGTCCGGTTCCGGATACACGGCACCGAGATGGAGATCCAGGGCGACCGGCCCGAGTCGGAACTGGCGCGGGAGATCATGCGCCAGCTCTACGGACTGCTGGAGCGGGGATATCCCGTCTACGGCAGCGACGTGGACTACGCCATCCGCATCCTGAGCGGCGACAGCAAGGCGAGCCTCCAGGAGATCTTCCTCGACACCATCTACATTTCGTCCCACAAGCGCACCATCACTCCCAAGAGCCTGGCCCAGAAGAGCTACATCGACGCCATCCGCGGTCACGACATCGTCTTCGGCATCGGCCCGGCGGGGACCGGCAAGACCTATCTGGCCATGGCCATGGCCGTGTCCGAGTTGATGAAGAACAACTACGCCCGGATCGTCCTCACCCGGCCGGCGGTGGAGGCGGGGGAAAAGCTCGGCTTCCTGCCCGGCGACTTGGCCGAGAAGGTGAATCCGTACCTCCGGCCGCTGTACGACGCCATGCACGACATGGTGGATTTCGACAAGGCCCGCCGGCTGCTGGAGCGGGGCAGCATCGAGGTGGCTCCGCTGGCCTTCATGCGCGGCCGCACCCTCAACGATTCTTTCGTCATCCTGGACGAGGGGCAGAACACCACGCCCGAGCAGATGAAGATGTTTCTCACCCGGCTGGGATATGGCTCCAGGGCGGTGATCACGGGCGACGTGACCCAGATCGACCTCCCGGCCGGACGCCGGTCCGGGCTCAAGGAAGCCTGGCGCATCCTGCGGGGCGTGGAAGGTATCCGTTTCATCACTTTCACCGACAAGGACGTGGCCCGGCACCGGCTGGTGCAGGAGATCATCAACGCGTACGAGCGCGACAGCCGGCCCGGCGAAGACGGCGATGGGTGACCGTCGTACCGTCACCGTGGACGTGGTGTGCCAGGGGGCCGCCCGGAAGGTGTCGGTGCCCGGCTTCAGGGCCAAGGCGCGCCGGATCCTGCGCCTGATGGAACGGACGGACTGCGAACTCAGCGTGGCGTTGGTGGGCGACCCGGAGATACGCTGCCTGAACGGGCGCTACCGGTCGCGCGACGAACCCACCGACGTGCTGTCATTCCCGGTCGACGAACTTCTGCCATCCGGCCGGCGGCTCATCGGGGACGTGGTCATCTCCGTGGAGAAGGCGGCCCGGCAGGCGCGGCAACGGCGCCGGTCACTGGGTGACGAGTTGGAAGTGCTGCTCATACACGGCATCCTGCACAACCTGGGCTATGACCACGAGCGCTCGGCCGCAGACGAGCGGGAAATGCAGGCCCTGGAACGGCGGCTGCGCAGAAGCCTCAGGGAGGGCAGGCCGTAGAGGGCGGCGCTCTTCTGGAACCTCCGTCCTGTCGAGGAGCATCATCGGGATGGCCCTGTCTGAAATCGTCAGCGGCCCATCGCTGCAACAAATCAACAAACTGTTCCTGTGCGGGAGCCCACCATGCTTGACGAAGTACGCGAACGACTGATGCAGCTCGAAGACAGGCTCGGCCAGCTCGGGAGGCGTCTTTGACGTCGAGGGCAAGCGGAAGCGCATCGATGAGCTGGCAGCCCTGACCGCCAGCCCCGATTTCTGGAACGACGGCGACAAGGCCCAGGAGGTTCTGAAGGAGCAGGCCGTGCTCCGGGAGGCCGTGGATGGCTACGCCAAGTGCCTTTCCAGCCTTGAGGAGGCGAGGTTCTTCCTGGAACTGGCCGGGGAAGAGAACGACCCCGAGGCCCTGGAAGAGACGGAGACCCGCCTCGGGGAAGTCTCGGACAGTCTGGCGGACATGGAACTCCGGCGGCTCCTGGGTGGCGTCGACGATCGCCGGGACGCCATTGTCACGCTTCATCCGGGCGCCGGCGGCACCGAGTCCCAGGACTGGGCCGGGATGCTGCTGCGCATGTACCTGCGCTGGAGCGACCGGCGCGGCTACAAGACCGAGATCATGGAGTCTCAGCCGGGGGAGGAGGCGGGGTTCAAGCGGGTCACCTTCACCGTCGCCGGCGACTACGCCTACGGCCACCTGAAATGCGAGGCCGGCATTCACCGGCTGGTGCGCATCTCGCCCTTCGATGCCAACTCCAGGCGTCACACCTCTTTCGCGTCGGTCTTCGTCTATCCCGAGGTCGATGACAACATCGACGTGGAGCTCCGCGAGGCGGACCTGCGCATCGACACCTACCGCTCCAGCGGCGCCGGCGGCCAGCACGTCAACAAGACCGACTCCGCCGTGCGCCTCACCCATCTCCCCACTGGTATCGTGGTGGCTTGCCAGAACGAGCGCTCACAGCACAAGAACAAGGCCACGGCCATGCGCATCCTGCGGTCACGGCTCTACGATCTCGAGCTGGAGAAGCAGCGGGAGATGATGGACAGCTACGCCAAGGCCAAGAAGGACATCGCCTGGGGCAGCCAGATCCGCTCCTACGTCCTGCACCCCTACCGCCTGGTCAAGGACCACCGCACCAACGTCGAGATCGGCAACGCCGACGCCGTCCTCGACGGCGACATCGACCGCTTCATCCAGAGCTGCCTGATGGAGGGGGAAGGGGGGTAGCGTCGGGCAGCAGACAATCTGTTGGTTGGCAAGGTCGCGGAACGTCTCGGCCAGAAGCACCGGATGGCGGAGCACCGCCCGTCAGTCGCCTGTCCGCCGTGGGGTCATGCGGGCCCCGAAAGGGGAGGCAAGGTTGGGAAACACACCGGGCATGGAGAGCAGCAGGAGGCGCGTGTGGTTGGCGATCCGACCTGGGCGCTGGAACGGCTGCTTCGACCGCCGTGGGGTCCAAGGGTCCTGCGGTCGGCACTTGAGGGCGCCGTTCTGCCACGCGGCAGGCCCGGCATCGACCTTGGAAGGGCGCCGCAAGGCGAAGGCTGCGGCCTGCCAGACGGGGAAAGGCCTGACAAGGATGGGTGTCCATCCGCACGTGTTCCGTTCTGGAGGCTTCTCCGGCTTCACGAGAGGCACCTCCATCTCCGACAGCGCATACCTTCCCGGAGCCTCACAGTGGATGGCGCTCGACCGCTTGCGGATGCGTTCCAACATTCCTCCTCACTATTTGCTACAGGGCAAGACCTTGACCAAGACCTTGGCTTGACGGGGGGGGGGGGGGGGGGTATGGTACCACCAATGACAGCGTGGCGGGATGTGTATGGATAGGTTGGCATGCTGGATAGGTTGGCATGCGGAAAGGAGTGTTCGGGATGAGTATTGAGCGAACCGGCGGCGATGGCAATGATGAACTGCGGGGCGGTATTGGCGACGATACGCTGGACGGCGGCAATGGTGACGATACGCTGGACGGCGGCAATGGCGACGACGTTCTCTACGGGGGTGACGGCAGGGACAGGCTGTCGGGGGGGGGGAGGGAGTCGACTGGCTGTATGGCGGCGGCGATGATGACACGCTGATAGAGGGCGGGGCGGGCAACGATTGGCTTTGGGGCGAAGAGGGCGATGACGTGCTGGAAGGGGGGGCGGACAAGGACACGCTGTACGGCGGTTCGGGCGACGACACGCTGCGGGGGGGCACGGGGGTGGACACGCTGTATGGCGGTTTGGGGGCGGACACCTTCGCATTCGCGGTGGGGGACGGCGCGAACACGATCGTGGATTTCGAGGTGGGGGACACGATCGAGATTGCCGGGGTATCGGGTGGTTTCCCTGCGCTGGTGATCGAGCAGGATGGCGCCAATGCGGTCATCCGCTACGGCGAGGGTGACACGATCACGCTGGAGGGCGTGACGGCGGACTCTCTCGGCGCGGAGGACTTCCACTTCCTTCCGGTGGAGACGGTCGCACAGGCGGGAGTCGAGGAGGACACGGCTACGCAGGGTGCGCCTGCGGGCGGCGACATTCTGAAGGGCGGCAGGGGCGACGACACGCTGACGGGCGGTGCCGGCGACGACGTTCTGAGAGGCCGCAGAGGCGCGGACACGCTGGAGGGTGGTGCCGGCGACGACACGCTGAGGGGCGGCAGGGGCGCGGACACGCTGACGGGCGGTGCGGGCGACGACACGCTGACGGGCGGTCGTGGCGCGGACACCTTCGTGTTCGCGGCAGGGGACGGCGCTGACACGATCACCGATTTCGAGGCAGGGGACAGGATTCGTCTTGACGGCGTGGTGGGCGGGTTCACGGCGCTCCGTATCGATCAGGAAGGCGCCGATACGGTCATCCGTTACGGCGACGGCGCCGATACGATCACCCTGTCGGGGGTGACGGCGGCCTCCTTGGGCGAGGAGGATTTCAACCTGCCTGCCGGCGCCGGCAGCGATGACAGCAAGAAGGTCGCATACGGTGTCAGTGCCGGGGACCCGCCCGGCGTGAGCGGGCAGTCCGGCAACACCGGCGAGACCACGAGCACGCCAACCGGCGACGACCTCACCCTGAAGGGCGGCCGAGGTGACGACACCCTGAAGGGCGGCGACGGTGACGATACCCTGGATGGCGGCCGGGGCGACGACACCCTGGAGGGCGGCGACGGTGACGATACCCTGGATGGCGGCTGGGGCGACGACACCCTGAATGGCGGTGACGGTGACGATACCCTGGATGGCGGCCGGGGCGACGATACCCTGAATGGCGGCGACGGTGACGATAGCCTGTCTAGCAGCCACGGCGACAACACCATGGTGGGCGGCAAGGGCAACGACACCATGACAAGTGGCTGGGTGGCCGATACCTTCGTGTTCCACGAGGGTGATGGGCAGGACACGATCAAGTCGTTCGGCTTCGGGTTTGGTGGAAGCGACGAGTACCTTCCCACTTACGAAGATTTTGAAGCGGCCGAGAAGAAGGCCTTGGCCAATGGGTGGACGGATGTCATCCAGCTTCACCTCTACGCTACGGCCGACCAGATCTCGGACCAAGCCGCTTTCGAGTCGCTGGATATCCGCCAGGACGGGGACCATACGGTCATCGGCTACGGCGGTTCGGGAGATACCATCACACTGCTCGATACCGACAT
This sequence comes from uncultured Binatia bacterium (SeqCode), assembly GCA_964291295.2. Lineage (GTDB taxonomy): Bacteria > Desulfobacterota > Binatia > UBA9968 > JAJDTQ01 > JAJDTQ01. The sequence goes on from OZ219754.1 coordinate 1,211,451, forward strand.
GGCCTCTCTGAGCATGGACGACTTCGAATTCATTTTCATGGCCTAGGAGCCTGTGCCGCAGGACGCTTCGGGATGTCACCGGTGGGAGAGCATGGCCGGATTTTCGTCCAAAATGCCAGAAACGTGTAGCCTTGTCCCATTATTGGACATGAGTTGGGTGCCAAATGGGACTCCGATGGATCTCTGCTTCACCAGAATTTCCTGTGGCGCAGAATCCGAGGACGGCCTTCGGGGCACCCGGGGGACGCAGGGCCCGGACGAAGAAGGTCTTCGTTCCGTTTCTGGCGACGGTGAAGCCGAAGGCGGGCAAACCCCTGTCGATTACGGTCAGGCCCTATCGTCCGGGCTTCTTCTCCCTGAAGGTGCGGCGGACCGTCCGTTCGTTGATGGCGGCGTGGATGCGCATGGCGTGTTCTCCGTTGTCTGTTCCCTCGGGCGCCGTCCGTCCCGAAGGAACAGACAACGGCGGTTCTGAACGGACACCGCGCCTCGCGCGCGGGACCGCGGCCACAGGCCGGGTCTGGCCCAACCATCTGTCACGCAACGGACAACTCCTGACCGATGCAGGCCGGCGTGGCCTCGCTCGCTGCGCCCCGGGTGCTACCTCCGACGCGCCGAAAGGCGTTCCAATCGCGCGTCCTGACCGCTCTACCCGTCGGGCGATGTGCCACCGGCTTCCCCGGGAGAGAACAGGGCCAGCTCGCGGGCCTCACGTGTGTTTCTTGATAGCACCGGGTGACTGGAGTACGCTCGCGGTATCCGCCGGCGGGCGGAAAGCGCTGTGGTATCGGAAAGCCCACGGCCGGGACGCAAGCGCCGGCAAGGTAAGGCAGGTCAACGCGTGTTTCGGGTGGGCATCAATCTGGAATCCGCGATACCGGAAAGTCCTTCAGATGCCGGTTCCAGGTTTTGATGTTGAATATCATGCAGTCCGCAACGATTTGTCGTACCCATGCCCCGCTGGCCGGCCCCCGCAAAGGAAGCTTGCGCTTGAGGTCTTCCGTTTGTACCAGGAGATCCGCTTCCGTCAGGTTGTCCATGGCGAGGAGAATCCAATAGTAGACCGGCTTGCCGGTGTTGCCGGACGCCCATTCATAAAGGAAGGAATCTCGGTACTTGTACTTCAAGTCTTCGTTCAACCGTCCCGAACAAAAGCTGTCGGCAAACTTCTCCCTTTGTACCGGTTTCGCGTCAGGGTGATCCGGATCCTTGAACTCGATGAACAGCAGCCGGTCGTCGGTTTCGACGATGAAATCAACCGCTTTCATGCAGTGGTTCAACAAATGGCGGTCCTTGTCGTCGAATTTCCTGAAGCTTGTGTTGACGGGAAATGCGATTTGGAGATTGCCTTCCGTCCGCTTGTTCATTAGCCCGGTCCGGCAAGACTGCGTTTGATCTCCCGGTCGTACAGATCGGTGAAAGCTTCGGCAATGGTGTTGGGGTGAATATCAAGATAGGCGCGTGCCGTATGGCACGCGATCTCGCCGCTGTCCGATTGACGATATAGCGAATGGAAAACGAGATGGTCCTGGCTGCTCCCTTGCAGGTCAAGTTCCTTGAGAATCGCGTAATCGTGGGTGGCGATGAATATCTGAACACCCCTGCGCTGCAGTTCAAGAAGAATTCCGATTACAGGCTCGAAAAGTTTGGGATTGAGGTTGGTTTCCGGTTCGTCCCAAAAGAGCACCGAACCACTGAGCAAGGTTCCATTCTGGATCAACAGCCAAAGCAGGCCGAGCTTGCGCATGCCTTCGGCGAGCAGGGAAAATTCCAGACGCCCTTCCTTGTTGCGGAGAAAAAACTCTTCGTTCTCGATGACAATTTTCCCGGCAACGATCTCCTGTAATCTGGTGAGCAGCTTTTTGCGCTCCCGGTCCGTCGGGCCGCGCAAGGCGGGTATGTAGGCGCGCGCAACGATATCGTCGTAGATTTCCTCAAAGCAAATCTCGCGTTGCGAGTAAAGAGAGCGAAACCCGGGCGCATTCGCAAGCATCTCCTTGACCGGGATATAGACGCACTCGACAGGATCGGCGTTCCAGCGCGATGCGCCTGATAAACGCGTTGCATTGGCCGATTTTGTATGATTGGAGAAGCGCGCTTCAATCTTTCTCTTGCCTCGCGACACACTGACGGTGCAGGTCGAACTCTCTCCGCGCCGCTTGACAAGTCGTCCGATGGAACGTCTTGACGGCATGAAGACACGGACAAGCTTTTCCGCGAAACTGCCGCCGGTCTTGCTCACATCGCAAGCGGAATAGGCGACCTTCATGAGATGGGTCTTGCCGGTTCCGTTGGCGCCCACGAGAACGTTGATGCCTTGGGACGGCCTGAATTCGAACTCCTCGAAGGCGGTGAACCGCTGGAACTTCAATCGGGTGATCGCCATGCATCCGTTCCCGTGCGCGTCAGCGCCTGCGGGCGTGTCTTCGCAACCGCGTTACATGGCCAGCCGAGGCCGGCCCGGGTCTCAACGCAGCGGCGAGAAGGATGCCGGCACGACGATCTGATTCTCCTGGTGGAGCAGCATCTCGCGGGTGGTGGGCGGCCAGTTGGGCAGCTTCATGGCCTCGGCGCGCAGCCGGCTGCGCTCGCCCATGTCCTTGTAGGGCCAGATGTGCACCCACTGGTTGAGGGAGCCGTAGGTGCTGAACCAGCCGGCCGCCAGGGGCGAGATCCTGACCCGATCCTTGATGCACTCCGACCAGCGCTCGATCAGCGCCGGGATGGAGCCCGGATGGACCGTGTAGGTGCGGATCTCGTAGATGCCGCCCATCTCGCGGGGTTCCAGCGGCGGCGAGAACGGCGCCGGCTGAAAGACCTGGCTCTCCTGGGTCACCATGTATTCCCGCACCTTGGGGGGCCAGTGGCCGGTGGCGCGGGCCTCGGCGCCGATGCGGTCCTTCTCCTGGAAGCTGTCGTAGGGCCAGATGTGAATGACCTGGTTGAGCGGCCCCACCTCCGAACGAAAGAACGCTCCCAGCGGCGAGATCCTGGCGCGGTGCTCCAGCCCTTCCTCGAAAGCCTTCTCGAAGTCCGGTGTCTTGCCCGGCTTGAGCGTATAGGTTCTCATCTCGATGATCATCGGTTTCCTCCTGAGATCCGACAGTAAAGCCTGCTCCCTTTCTTTCCGTTTTGGCGGTCAAATGCAACCCGGATCCGCCCCGTTCGCCTCCAGGTACTCTCTCAGTGCCCGGGCGGTGCAGGATCGCTTGCCGTCTTGGGCCACCCTGGACGGCGGGCCGTGGGCCACCACCCGGCCCCCCTTGTCGCCGCCTTCGGGACCCAGATCCACCAGATAGTCGGCATCCTTGATGATCTCGAGGTTGTGTTCGATGGTGATGACGGTGTTGCCGGTGTCCACCAGCCGGTGGAGGATGTCGATGAGCTTCTCGACGTCGGCGAAGTGGAGGCCGGTGGTGGGTTCGTCGAGGATGTAGAGGGTCTTGCCGCGGGACTCCTTGCCAAGTTCGCAGGCGAGCTTGATGCGCTGGGCCTCGCCGCCGGAGAGGGTGTTGCTGGCCTGTCCCAGGGTGATGTAGCCCATGCCGATGTCTTCCAGGAGCTTGAGCGGCCGGTAAGCCTTGGGAAAGGCGCGGAAGAACACCGCCGCCTCCTCCACGGTCATCCGCAACACCTCGGAGATGTTCCTGCCGTTGAACCGGACCGACAGGGTCTCCTCGTTGAAGCGCCGGCCGCCGCATCCTTCGCAGTTCACGAACACGTCGGGAAGAAAGCTCATCTCCTTCCGTATCCTGCCCTGGCCGGCGCATTCGCCGCAGCGCCCGCCGCCCACGTTGAAGGAGAATCGGCTCGGGGTGTAGCCGCGCATGCGCGCTTCCGGGTTCAGCGCGTAGATGCGCCGGATCTCGTCCAGGAAGCCGACGTAAGAGGCGGGCACCGAGCGCGGCGTCTTGCCGATGGGGGTCTGGTCCACCTCCACGGCGCGCTCGATGGGTTCCCAGCCGGTCAGGCTCTGGTGCCGGCCCGGCGGTCCGGCGCTCTGGCCCAGCTTGGCCTTGAGCCCCTTGAACAACACCTCCTTCACCAGCGTGCTCTTGCCCGAGCCGGACACGCCGGTGACGCAGGTCCACATGCCCAGGGGCAGGCGGACTTTCAGATTCCTGAGGTTGTTCTCCCTGGCGCCGTCCACCACCAGCCACGGGTGGCCCTTCAGCGGCCGCTCGGGCCAGAGGCGCCGGCGGGGGGCGCCCAGGAACGCTCCGGTGACCGAGTCGGGGTTGGCGCACACCTCGTCCGGCGTGCCCATGGCCACCACCCGGCCGCCCCGCGCCCCGGCTCCGGGCCCGAGGTCCACCAGGACATCCGCGGCCCGGATGGTGGCCTCGTCGTGTTCCACCACCAGCACCGAGTTGCCGGCCTCCACCAGCCGCCTCAGGGTGGCCAGCAGCCGGTGGTTGTCGCGGGTGTGCAGGCCGATGGTGGGCTCGTCCAGGATGTAGCAGACGCCCCGCAGGTTGGACCCCAACTGGGCCGCCAGCCGCACCCGCTGCGCCTCTCCGCCGGACAGGGTGTTGGCCCTCCGATCCAGCGTCAGGTAGCCCAGGCCCACCTCGTCCAGGAACCGCAGCTTGTGCTGGATCTCCTTCCGGGTCTTTTGCAGTACCAGCCGTTCCTTGTCGCCGCTCTCCCTGGCGAGCCGTTCCCCCAGCGAGGCGAAGCGGCCCAGCGCCTCCTTTACCGACAGCGCCGTGATCTGCCAGATGGCCTTGCCGGCGATGCGGACATTGCGCGCCCGCGGGTTGAGGCGGGCGCCCTGGCAGGCCCCGCAGGTGCGCTCGCTCATGAACGAGGCCAGATAGCCGGCCAGCGCGCCGTCGCCCTTGACCCGCAGCCCGGCGAGCAGCGCCAGCAGGCCGGGGACCGACGGCCGCTTGCGTCCGTGGAGCACGGCCTGCCGCTGGCTCGGCGACAGTGCGCCGAGGGGCGTGACGCCCGAAACGCCGAGCTTTTGCTGCAACTCCGCCTGGCGCTGGCTCAACTGCCGCTTGAGTGCGGCACCCCCTTCGGGTGCCCCGGCGCACAGCCGGTTCACCACGTCGTTGAGGCTCCACCCGGGCTCGGCAACGATCCGATCGGCATCGAACTCCTGGGCGGAACCCGCGCCGCCGCACTCCGGGCAGGCGCCCTGGCGGCTGTTGAAGGAGAACAGCCTGGGGTCCAGGGGCTCGTAACCGACGCCGCAGGCGCGGCAGAAGAGGCGTTCGTTGTAGGTCTCCTCGGCGCCGTCCGAGAGCACATGGATGACCCCGTTGCCCAGGCGCAGGCCTTGGCTCAGCACCGTCTCCATGCGCACGCGCCCGGCCTGGACGGTGTCCACGACGATGTCGATGTCGTGCTCGTGGAACCGCCCGAGCCCCTGCTGGAGCAGCCCGGCGTTCAGGACCGTGAGGGTTCCGTCAATGCGGGCGCGGACGTAACCCAGCCGCCGCGCCGCCGTCAGCACGTCCTTGTGGTAGCCTTTGCGCCCGCGCACCACCGGACTCAACACGGTGATTTCCCTGCCGCGGTATTTTCGCCCCACCCGGTCCAGGATGCGGCTGCGGGTGAGCGAGGTGATGGCGCCGCCGCACTGCGGGCAGTACTGCCGGCCGACCTTGGCGTAGAGCAGGCGCAGGTAGTGATAGAGTTCGGTGACGGTGGCGACCGTGGAGTTCCGTCCCCCCTGGCTCAGGCGCTGCTCGATGGCCACGGTGGGCGGAATGCCCGCCAGCATGTCCACATCCGGCCGGGCCATGATCTTCATGAACTGCCGCGCGTAGGCGGAGAGGCTGTCGATGTAGCGCCGCTGGCCGTCCGCGTAGATGATGTCGAAGGCCAGGGACGACTTCCCGGAGCCGCTCAGGCCGGTCACCACCACGAGGCGGTCCCGCGGAATGTCCACGTCGATGCCCTTGAGATTGTGCTCCCGGGCGCCGACCACCTGGATGGCGCCGCGCCCGTTGACGCGCCCCGCCGGGCGCGTCCCGGCCAGGGTCGGGGCAAACCGGTCCGACGCCGGCGCAAGGTGCGCCTTCAGGTAACGTCCGGTATGGGAGCGCTCCACCGCCGCCACTTCCGCGGGTGTGCCCGTGGCCACCACCTCGCCGCCGCCGTCGCCGCCCTCGGGCCCCAGGTCGATGATGTGGTCCGCGCACTTGACGACCTCGGGATTGTGCTCGATCACCATCACCGAATGGCCCTGGTCGATGAGTTCCTGGAGCGCCGCGAGCAGCCGTCGGATGTCGTGGAAATGCAGGCCGGTGGTGGGTTCGTCGAAGATGAACAGGGTGCCGGTCTTCGTCGCCCGGACGATGTGGGCAGCCAGCTTGAGGCGCTGGGACTCGCCGCCGGACAGGGTGGTGACCGGCTGGCCCAGCCGCAGGTAGTCGAGACCTACCCGCGCCAGCGGCCGCAGCCCGCGCACGATCTCCGGCTGGTCGCCGAAGAACTTCATGGCCTCGGCCACGGTGAGGCCGAGCACGTCGTGGATGTTCCTGCCGCGATAGGCGACCTCCCGAACCTCCTGGCGGTAGCGGGCGCCGCCGCATTCCGCGCAGGTGGCGTAGACGTCCGAGAGGAACTGCATCTCGACCTTTTCGAACCCTTCGCCGCGGCACGACTCGCAGCGCCCGCCTTCCACGTTGAAGGAGAAGGTGGAGGCGGTGTAGCCCCGGAACCGCGCCAGGTCCACGCCCGCGAACAGGCGCCGGATGGGGTCGAACGCCTTCATGTAGGTCACCGGGTTGGATCGGGGCGTCGAGCCCAGGGGAGACTGGTCCACCAGGATCACCTCGGGAACGCGTTCGACGCCGCGGATCTCTTCGCAGTCCGCCACGGTGGCCAGCGGCGACGCCTTGAGGCGGCGGAGGTTGCGGGCGATGACCGCGTCCACCAGGCTCGATTTGCCCGAGCCGGACACGCCGGTGACGCACACCAGTCGGCCCAGGGGGATGCTCACGTCGATGCCCTTGAGGTTGTTGGCGCGGGCGCCGCGGATGTCCAGGGTCCGTCCCGGTATCCGGGGCCGCCAACGGAGCGGCAGCGGGATGGTCTTGCGCTGGGTGAGATAGTCGGCGGTGAGGGAGGCGCCGGCGTTCAGCAGTTCGTCACAGGGGCCGGCGAACACCACCTCGCCGCCGTGCTCGCCGGCCCGCGGTCCCATGTCGATGACGTAGTCGCTCTCCTTGATGATCTCCGGGTCGTGCTCCACCACCACGACGGTGTTGTTGTTGGCGCGCAGCCGGTGCAGGATCGCCACCAACCGGTGGCTGTCCCGCGGATGCAGTCCGATGGAGGGCTCGTCCAGCACATAGAGTGTGTTGACCAGCGAGGAGCCGATGGCGGTGGTCAGGTCCACCCGCTCAAGTTCGCCGCCGGACAGGGTCCGCGACTGCCGGTCCAGTGTCAGGTAGTCGAGGCCGACCCCCATGAGGTAATCCAGGCGGCGGCGGATCTCGTGGAGGATCAGTCCGGCAACCTGGTCGCTGCCCGGGTCCAGCTTCAGGGACTCGAAGCAGGCCTGGGCTTCGGCCACGCTCATGCGGCTTGTGTCGGCGATGGTGCGGCCGGCGATGAGGAAGTTCAGGCCCTCGGGCTTGAGGCGGGTTCCCTGGCAATCGGTGCAGGTCACGTAACGCCGGTAACGCGACAGGAAGACGCGCACGTGCATCTTGTAGCTCTTCCGCTCCAGCCAGTCGAACCAGCCGCGGACGCCGTAGTACTTGCCGTCCTGCCAGCTTCCTTCACCTTCGAGGATCAGCCGTTGGTGCTCCGGGTCCAGTTCGGCGAAGGGCCGCTCCAGCGGGATGCCCCGACGTTGGCAGAACTTGTCCAGTTCGCGCCGCTCCCAGCGCGCCACCCGCGTGGTCCATGGCTTGATGGCTCCCTCGGCGATGGACATGGAAGGGTCCGGGACCACCAGGTCGAGATCCAGGTCGATGGAGCGGCCGAATCCGTGACAGGTCTCGCACGCACCCAGCGGGCTGTTGAAAGAGAAGAGATTGGGTTGGGGCTCGGCGTAGGACAGGTCGCAGGCGGCACAATGCAGGTGGTTGCTGAAGCCTTCGCGGCGCCAGCCGTTGTCCATGTCGTGCAGGTCCAGCCTGCCCTTGCCGAACTGGAAGGCCTGCTCCAGCGAGTCCGTGATCCGCTTGCGCGTGGAACGGCGGTACACGAAACGGTCGCCCACCACGTCGACGCCGCCGCCGGGCGGCTCGTCCAGCGCGCCGATGTCCACCAGCGCGCGGTCCCGCAGGAGCCGGTGAAACCCCGCCTGCAGCAGGCTTCCCCTGACGTCCTCCCACGGCAGCGACGGCGGCACCGGCACCGGGAAGGTCAGCACCCACCGGAGCCCCTCGCCCCGGGCTTCGAGTTGCCTGGCGATGGACGGGGCGCTGTCCTTGGTGACGACCTTGCCGCAGCCCGAGCAGTGGAGGACGCCGATCCTGGCGAACAGGAGCTTCAGGTGATCGTACAGCTCGGTCATGGTGCCCACCGTCGACCGGGAGGTCTTGACCGGGCGGGTCTGGTCGATGGCAATGGTGGGCGGGATGTTCTCTACGGCCTCGACGTCCGGCTTCTCCATGCGGTCGAGGAACTGCCGGGCGTAGGCCGAAAAGCTTTCCACGTAGCGGCGCTGGCCCTCGGCGTAGAGTATGTCGAAGGCGACGGTGGACTTGCCCGACCCGCTGACGCCGGTCACCACCGTCAGCGCGTGGAGGGGGATCCGGAGATCGAGGTCCTTGAGATTGTTCTGCCGGGCGCCGCGGACGTGGATCCAGCCCGGATCCACGGTGGATGGGGGGCGGGCGGGCGGGCGGCCCGCCGCGGGTCCCGGCCTGGCCCCCGGCTTAGCCAATTCCCAGCTTCTGGCGTGCTTCCTCGCTGATCCGGCTCGGATCCCAGGGCGGATCCCACACCAGATCCACGTTGGCTTCCCGGACGCCGGGGATCTCCATGATGAGCGACTGGGCGTTGCCCGCGATCATGCCGCCCATGCCGCATCCCGGTGCGGTCAGGGTCATCTTGACCGCCACGTTGTCGTCCTCCACCTCGACGTCGTACACCAGGCCGAGATCCACGATGTTCACCGGGATTTCGGGGTCGTAACACTCCTGCAGCGCCTCGTAGACCTGTTCCTTGGTAACCATGATTCCTCCGGGTCAACTTTTCCCGCATTCCCGGCATGGGCACAGCGAACGCAGGTAGTTGAAGGTGTAGATGCCGGTGACGTGCCCGTCGCTCCAGCGAAAACCGATGGCGTAGTTGCCCACCGGTTCGATGGCATCCAGCCCCGCGTCGGACACTTCCACGAAGCGTTTCGCGGCGGCCTCGTGTCCCTGGCAGAGGGCGCAGGGGCACCAGCCTCTCAGGTACTCCCTGGGATACTCGCCCGAGTGCCCGTCGTCCCAAGTGATGCGGACAATGCCCGAGGCCTTGACGTGATTGATCTCTACCGGAACGGCCACCGGTGTCCCGCCTGCTTCTCCGGTCCGGCTCAGGTGGTCACGATCTTGAGCCCGGGCGCCTTGCGGGCGGCCTCGGCGGCGATGGAAAGCTGGCCGGCCAGCCGCGCCGCCACCTGCAGGAGAGCCTTTCCGGTGGGCGAGTCGGGCTCCCGGGCCAGGATCGGCGTTCCCTTGTCGCCCCACTCGCGGATGGCGGCAACCATGGGGATCTCGCCGAGAAAGGGTACGCCGAAACTGTCGGCGGCCCGCTGGGCGCCGCCTCGGGAGAAGATCTCGTGCCGCTTGCCGCAGCCGTCGCACACGAACCCGCTCATGTTTTCCACCATTCCGACGATGGGGATCTGAACCTTGTCGAACATCGACTTGGCCCGCACCACGTCCGCCAGCGCCACGTCCTGGGGCGTGGCCACCAGCACCGCGCCGCTGCACTTGAGCTGCTGCGAGAAGGTGATCTGCACGTCGCCGGTCCCTGGCGGCATGTCCACCACCAGATAGTCCAGGTCGCCCCAATGCACGTCGGACATGAGCTGCTGCAAGGCCTTGCCGAGCATGGGGCCGCGCCATATCACCGCCTGGTCCCGCTCCAGGAAGAACCCGATGGACATTACCGGCACGCCGTGGGCCGTCGGCGGCGCCAGCTTGACGCCGCCCTCCACCTCCACCTTGCCCGGCTCCTCCTTGACGCCCATGAGGATGGGCACCGACGGCCCGTAGATGTCCGCGTCCAGGAGTCCCGCGGCGGCGCCGAGCATCCGGAGCCCAACCGCGAGGTTGGCCGCCACCGTGGACTTGCCCACGCCGCCCTTTCCTGCCGCCACCAGCACGATGTTCCTGACGCTCGGCAGGAGGTCGGTGGTGCCCGCGCCGGACTTGCTGCCGCGCACCTGGGCGCCGAACTCGAGGGCCAGCTCCGAGACACCGAGGGGTGCCAGGGCCTGCTCCACGTCGGCCCTGATCCGGTCCTTGAGCGGGCACGCCGGCGTTGTCAACTCCACGGTCAGGGACACCTTGCCGTCCGACACCGCCAGGTTCTTCACCATGTCCAGGGCGACGATGTCCCTGTGCAGTTCGGGATCCTGGACGGTCGCGAGGGCTGCGAGAACGGTTTCCGGTGTGGCACTGGCCATGTCGCTCCTCTTTTCCGCGTCGGTGTGGTGCTGCCGGAACCGCGTGCCGCAAGGTGTTCCGGCAGGCGGCGTCCCGGAGACGATGCCCCGAATGTGTTCCTCTCTCTCCCGCGCGCTGCCGGCATCGTGCGAAGGGTCGGGTCGTCAAGCCGGAGGATAATTGAACTATAGACTTGCGCAGCCCCGATTTCAATCTGCGTCGATCTGCGCGGGGGCGCCGGTTGGCCCGGAAGCGGCCGTCTCAGTCCGTCCGGTGCTCCGGTCGCAGCAGGTCCAGCACGCTCTTCACCGGGGCGAAGGTGTCGGCGGGCAACTCCACGAACACCGTGTTCCAGCGCGCCATGCCGCCGTTCCAGAGGCCCGGGTGCTCCAGCGCCTTGAGCGGGCGGCCGCGGCTGGACTTCACGGAGACGAAGGCGGCGCTGGGGTCGCGGAAGCGCATGAGGTCGAAGCCCGCCCCGGAGTGGTCGCGGAGGCCGCAGACCAGGTCCGCGGGGTTGAAGTGGGTGGCGGCGCCAAGCACCGCCCGCTGGCGCGGGTCGGTCATGTCCACCTGCGAAGACTCGACGATCTGAAGCGAGCCGGCGCCGTCGGAGCCCCTGACCCAGAAGGGGCCCCCGCCCGGTTCTCCCGCCGCCGGGACCATGCCGCACACCCGCAACGGACGATTCAGGGTCTCCCGCAGGAAGCGTACACGCCGGGCCATGGGCGCGCGCGCCAAGGCCGCCGGCGGCACCACGGACAGCGACGCGCGGGCGAAGTCCGCCGCTTCTTTCACCAACGACGGCGCCGCGTCCGGGCCGAGCCGCCGAAGATAGTCGAAAACCCGGGCCTGAAGCTCCACCAGAAGACCCGCCAGCGCCTTCCGGCAGCGGATGGCGGTACCCGGATGGGCCGAGACGTTGTCGATGTTCTGAATGAACACGATGTCGCCCCCGACCTCGTTCAGGTTCGCCAGCAGCGCGCCATGGCCCCCCGGCCGAAGCCACAGGCTGCCGTCCGGTTCCCGGAACGGTTGGTTGTCCGGCGTGGCCGCCAGGGTGTCGGTGGCGGGACGCTGTTCCGACAGGGTCACTTCGAAATGTGTGTCCCGACCCTGGTGGCGGCGGCACGCGCCGGCGATGTGACGTTCCATGGCCGCACGATGTTCGGGCGAGACGGTGAAGTGGATCCGGGCGGTGCCGCGGCGGTCGCACGCATATGCGCGGGCTTCCATCAGATGCTCCGCCACGGGCGTGCGGACTCCGTCGGGATGACGATGAAACGGGATCAGCGCCTTGGGCAGCCGGGCGTAGCCGAGTCCCGGGGTTTCGAGCAGGCAGTGCCGTATCGCATCGAACCGTCCGGTGGCGTGCACGTGCGCGCCGCCATCCTTGAGCTTCGCCTCGAGCTCGGGATGGAAGGCGAACTCTTCCAGCCGCTCCATGAACTCCCGCAACGCCGGCGGTTCCCGCAGGTCGCGGACCGCCGCCGTGTCCGTGGCCGCCGGCGACAGCACCTGGAACAGCCGGGTGGCCACCCCGGACGCCGGAACGAACTTCAGGCATCGTCCGTCCCGAGCCGCCGCCTCGCCGCGCCGGCCAAGCCGTTCGAACTCGGCGCCGTCCAGGACCAGGATGCCGTCGCCCCGGGTGCAGGGGCGGTCGAGCCGGGCCCGGGGCATCCCGGCGGTGAGCGCCGCCAGTTGTTCCACAGCCAGCCCGGGGTCGATGCCGTGATCCCGGAGCTGCTGCAGGTCGCGCTCGGTGAACGGATGGAAAGCGGGCATGGCAGCGGAGGTCGGGTTAGCGGGGCATGGCGGCGGAGGCCGGATGACAGCGAGCGGGCAGACGGGTGGTGTCGCGAGGCCGCCGGGGTCACGCCGGGTGTTTCGTCCGCCTGGCCGTCTTCACCCGTTCGTCGTCTTCGTCGTTCATGTACCCGCGGCAGTCCCCGGCGCCGCACACGCATTCATGCAGTTCGTCCGACTGGAGCCGGTAATCGAAGGTGATCTCCTCTCCTTCGGCGATGTGCCGTTCGGCGATGAACCAGATCCGGTTGCGGATGATGTCCACCCAGGCATTGCCGTCACAGGAGTGGTTGGCAAACCGCGCTTCGTTGCCGTTCAGCGAGCCGTCCACGTCGTACTTGTCGTTCAGGGTGAAGAGGTAGGTGAGCTCCTCGTCGTTCCTGGACAGGGTGGTGCCCTCGCCGGAAGGGACCTTCTCGCCCCTGTATTCGATGATGCGCCGGCCCCGTCTGATCCGTTCGCCGGCGAACAGACCGTCGCCGTGAATCGCGGACTTGTCCACGAACACCTTCGGAAGCGTGCGCTTCGACGCCTTTGCCACCCACGTCCTTTCCCCCGGCGAATATCGACAGCGGAGGAATCATACCATTCGCCGGGCGGAAAGTTGATTTGCCGGGATCGCATGACGGGAGAGCATTCCGCGCGACCGCGCGGGCCGACCCCGCGGCCCCTCACCCGCACCCGGGTTCGTCCGGACCGACAGCCCCGCACGTCCGGCCACCCGGCTCCATCGCCTTGCCGCTGTTCCGGTAATCCGGTACGAATAGCCCCCATCCGCCTCGTGACGACACGCGGGACCGGATGCCGAATCCATGAACAAGGAAGGGGAACGATGGCCAGGACAACCCTGTTGAATGTGACCGTGGCGGATGCCTATCTGGCGCTGCTGGCGGACCGCGGCGTGGACTGCTTCTTCGCCAATGCCGGCACGGACTTTGCCCCCATCGTGGAGGCCATGGCCAAGGCGCGGTCGCTGGAGACCCGGATTCCCGAGCCGATCACCTGTCCGCACGAGAACACCGCGATGCACATGGCCATCGGCTACTATCTGGTGACCGGCAGGCCCCAGGCAGTGATGGTGCACGTCAATGTGGGCACCGCCAACGGCATGAACGGTTTTCTGAACGCCGCCCGCGGCAACATTCCCATGCTGTTCACCGCCGGCCGCACCCCGACCAACGAAGACGGGCTGGCCGGCCACCGGAGCCTGGACATCCACTGGACCCAGGAGATGTTCGACCAGGCTTCCATGGTGCGCGAGGCGGCCAAGTGGGACTACGAGCTGCGTAACGGCAGGCAGACGGAAACCATCGTGGACCGGGCGCTGTCGGTGGCTGGCAGCGAGCCCACCGGCCCGGTCTATCTGAGCCTCCCCCGGGAGGTCCTGGCCGAGCAGATGGACGAATTCACCTACGAATCGCCGGGACGCCAGCACGCGCCGGCGCCGCCCCGCCCCAACGCGGCGGCCACCGATGAGGCGGCGGCGCTGCTGGCCGGCGCCCGGAATCCGCTCATCATCACCAACTGGGCGGGCCGGAATCCGCGGGTGTGGCAGCCTCTGGGCGAGTTGGCCGAGCGCTACGCGGTCCCGGTGGTGCAATACCGCAACCGCTACATGTCGCTGCCCACGGATCACCCCATGAACCTTGGGTACGATCTCGTCCCGCTGCTGGGCCAGGCAGACGTCATCCTGGCCATCGACGTGGCGGTGCCGTGGCTCCCGGCCACCGACAAGGTGCGCGACGACGCCAAGGTCATCCACATGGGCGCGGACCCTCTGCACAGCTACGTGCCGTTGCGCGGCCACCCCTGCGACCTTGCGCTGGCGTGCGGCACCGACGTCGGCCTCGTGGTCCTGGCCGACGCCATGTCCGCCCACGAAGCCCGGTTCCGGCAACAGATCGACAAGCGCCGGAAGGTGCTGGCGGAGATGTGGCGCACACAGCGCGAAGGCTGGGCGAAACGGCTTGACGAGGTCAGGGACCAGAAGCCGCTGCATCCGGTGTGGGTCACCCACTGCATCAACCAGATCAAGGACAACGACACCATCGTCGTGAAGGAGTCGCCGCTCGCCTCGTCGCACATCGACATCACGCAACCCGGCACGCTGCTCAACGCGGGCGCGGCCTCGGGCCTGGGGCACGGCCTTGGCGTGGCCCTGGGCGCCAAGCTCGCGGCCCGGGACCGGCTGGTGATCGGCACCCACGGCGACGGCTCCTACATGTTCGGCAATCCCGTCGCGAGCCACTACGTGGGGGCGGAGCAGAAGCTTCCCATTCTCACGGTGATCTTCAACAACCAGCGCTGGCAGGCGGTGCGCCGGGCCACCGTGGGACTTCATCCCGAGGGCTACGCGGCCCGGAGCCCCCATCAGCCCATCACCATGCTCGACAGCATCGACAAGTACGAAAAGGCGGTGGAGGCGGCCGACGGCTGTGGCCAGCGGGTGGAGGATCCCGCCGACCTCATGCCGGCGCTGGAACGGGGCCTCAAGGCGGTTCGGGTGGAGCAGCGGCAGGCGGTGGTCAACGTGATCTGCTCGGCGTAGCCGGGCGCGGCGCGCCTCCCTGCAGATAACCCTTCTCCCGGTAGTACCGTTCGGCGCCGGGGTGCAGCGGCAGGTCCAGCGGCCCGTTCGGGGTGTCGGTGCAGAACTGCGCCATGGGCGGTATCCCGGGCGTGTCGTACGGGATGTGCTCGCGCATCTGCTCGATGACGCTCACCACGTGGTAGGCCAGTTCGTCCGGCAGGCCGGCGTGGGTGACGATGGGCCAGCCGCTGAAGTCCACGGCGGTCACCGGCTCCGGCAGCTTGCCGTCGAACAGCGGTCCGTCCAGGAGCGCGCGGGTGAAGCCGTAGCGGTCGAGCCGCGCCATGGCCCGGGGCGAGAAGTGCAGGAAGGCCATCTCCTGTTCCACCGCCGCTCCGGCCCAGGAGGGCAGACCCTCGTCGATGACGGCGTCCACCTCGCCGGAGGCGATGCCCTCCAGGCGCCGGGGGTTGCTCGGCCGCACCACCGGCTCCACCACGCCGCCCCACTCCTCGAAGGTCGCGAGGCTCATTCCGTGAGCCCGCAGCACAGCGTGGATGGCGAAGTCGACGCAGTCGTTGGCGGCCACCGAAACGCGCAACGCGGGCCGTTGCCGCTTGAGTTCATCCATGGACCGGATGCCGTGCCGGCGCGCCACCGCCACCACCAGGCGGTCGCTTGACGGGAACACCGCCAGCGCCCGCAGCGGCAGCGGCTTGCGGAAAGCGCCGCGTCCGTGAAAGGCCATGGAGGCGATGACCGAGGGGTTGAGCCAGCCGATGTCGATCTTGCCCCGCCCCACCAGGCGCGCCCCCTGGATGCCGCTGCACCAGGCCGGGCTGATGGCGATGTTGAAGGCGAAGGGAGGCCCCGCCGAGACCGCGGCGCCGGGCAGTTCCACCGACAGCCTGATGGCGCTGGTCATCAGGGTGGGTACGGTGTCGTAGAGGCCCGAGAGGAGCCGGGTGCCGATGCGGGCCCGCAACAGGCTCGAGCTCATGGGTTTCACGCTGCGGTCGTCGTAGGTCATGGTTGCGCTCTCCTTTCCGTACCCCCCTCTCCCCCGGGCCGGGGCCGTCCGGCAAGGTTAGCCTATCCCGCATCGCTGTTGTATAGTGTGCCGTCTCCCGCGAACCGCCGTTCCGTTTGCCGCAGCCCTGCCCGGCCGGCGGCGAGACCCGCCGCAAGATACCCCGGATGGCAACACTGACCGCCCTGGCAGCCGCTTTCTTCTTCGGTTCTGCCCACATTCTGGTGCGCTACGGCCTGCGCACCGGCTCGCCCACCACCGCCATCACCTTCAACATCGTGACCATGGGCGCCGTGCTGCTGGCGGTCATGGGGCCGTTGGCGGACTGGCGGCAGGCGTTGCTGCCGGCTGTGGGTTGGTTCATGCTGGCCGGAGCGGTGGCGCCCCTGACCACCCAGTTCCTGTTCTACGCGGCCATTTCCCGGGTGGGCGTCGCCCGGGCTTCGCCGCTCCGGAACACCTCGCCCCTGTTCGCCGGCCTGTTGGCCGTCACGTGGCTGGGAGAGCAATGGACGCTGACGCTTGCCAGCGGTACCCTGCTGATCATCCTGGGCGCGACCGTGCTGGGAATGCGCGATGCCAAGGCCCTCACGGCCTTTCGCAAGCGCGACCTGCTGTTCGCTCTGGGCGCCGCGGTCCTCGGAGGCGCCGCCAGCCCCATTCGCAAGTTCGGCTATTCGATGTTGACGTCGGTGCCGCTGGCCATCTGCCTGACGCTGATGGGGAGCCTCGGCGGCCTTCTCCTCTACCTGGCGGCGGGGCGCGGCCGCCGCGACGTCAGGGTCAATCGGGGCACGCTGCTCTGGTTCGGCCTCTCCGGCGTGGTCACGAGCTGCGGCATCACTTCCTACATGGTGGCGCTGAGCCTCGGCGACGTGGTGCTGGTGGATCCCCTGATCGCCACCACGCCGCTGTTCTCGGTGACCTTCACCCACCTCCTGCTGAAGGAGCAGGAACGGGTCACGTCCAAGGCGGTCCTCGGCGCGCTGCTGGTATGCGCCGGCGGCGTGGTGCTGGCCGCCTTCTGAACACTGCCTGCCCGGTCCTGAGGGCGTTGGTTGACACGGCCCGGAGCGGCGGTTAAGCCGCATGTCTCATGGACCCCGGTGATGAGATCGTGACCATCGTGGACCAGGGCAACAATGTCGTCGGCGCCGCCACCCGGCGGGAGATGCGGGCGAGACGACTGCCGCATCGCAGCACCTACATCCTGGTGTTCAACTCCCGGGGCGAAGTTCATGTCCAGAAACGGACGCGGACCAAGGATGTGTACCCGGGATACTACGATCCAGCGGCCGGCGGCGTCGTGCTGGCCGGCGAGAGCTGCCTTGCGGGAGCGTTGCGCGAGCTTGAGGAGGAGATGGGCATCCGCGGCGTTCCGCTCGAGAGCCTGTTCGAGTTCTATCATGCCGACGCCGGCAGCCGGGTCTGGGGCGCGGCCTACCGGTGCCTTCACGACGGCGTCGTGACGCTGCAGGAAGAGGAAGTGGAGAGCGGCGCCTTCATGGCGGTCGACGAAGTGTTCCAGGCCGCGGCCACCAAGCCGTTCACTCCCGACGGGCTGTACGTGCTGCGGCGTCATGTGGCATCCACGGGGATGCATTGGAAAGGGCCGGCGGCTGGTGACGGAACCCATCGTTCAGATCGCCGGCGTCCTTGACGAAGCCGAGGCGCGGATGCTGGCGGAGAGCGGCGCCCACCGGCTCGGCTTTCCCCTGGGCCTGGACGTGCACCGTCAGGAGCTTGCGGAAGAGGATGCGGCGCTCCTCATCCGGCGCCTGGGCCTGGGTCCGCGCGCCTGGCTGATCACCTACCTTGACGAGCCGCGCGCCATCGCGGCGCTGTGCGGCCGGTTGGGTTGCGCCGGCGTGCAACTGCATGGCCCCATGGAGGAGGCCCGGGTGGCGGCGCTCCGGCGGTTGCGCCCCGGCCTCCAGGTGGTCAAGAGCCTCGTCGTGCGGGACGACAATCTGGCGGAGCTCGAAGCCCGGGCGGCGGCGCTGGCGCCGCAGGTGGACGGTTTCATCACCGATACCTTCGACCCCGCCAGCGGAGCGTCCGGGGCCACCGGCAAGACCCATGACTGGGCCGTCAGCCGCCGGCTGGTGGAACGGAGCCCGCGGCCGGTCATGCTGGCCGGAGGACTGACGCCGGAGAATGTCGGCCGAGCCATAAAGGCGGCAAGACCCGCAGGCGTGGACGTGCACACCGGCGTCGAGGATGCCGGCGGCCGCAAGGACCCGGCCAAGGTCCGGGCCTTCGTGGCCCATGCGGGGCAGGCGTTCGCCGCGCTCGCCGGGCGGTCCGGCTGAAACGCGGCGGTGCACGGGAGAGTTGCCGGAATGCAGCCGGCCGGTTGCCGGGACGGGGCACCGGCAAGTCCGGGGAAGGGAACGCGAGGCAATATGAAACTGGGACTCAGTCCGTTGCAGGGGACGGTGCACTTCGAGGAGACCCTGCGGGAATGCGAGCGCGCGGAGGCGGCGGGGTTCGATTCGGTGTGGCTCGGCGAGCACCACAACAATCCGGTCCTCTATCCCGCACCGCTCCTGGGGCTGGCCGCCATCGCCGCCCGCACCCGCCGGGTGTCGCTGGGAACCGGTGTGCTGCTGTTGCCCTTGTATCATCCCATGAGCGTGGCCGAGGAGGGCGCCATGGTGGACATGATCTCGGGGGGGCGGCTCATCATGGGGGTGGGTGCCGGATACGCGCCGGAGGAGTTCGCCGCCTTCGGCCTGTCGGTGAAACAGCGCGGCAGCCGGCTTGATGAAGGGGCGGCCCTGCTCCGGCGGTTATGGACCGAAATCCACGTCACGCATCAGGGCCGCCACTACCACGTGCGGGACGCCACGGTGGGACCGCGGCCGGTGCAGCAACCGGCGCCGCCCATCTGGTTCGGCGCCTGGACCGCCCCGGCCATCGAGCGCGCGGCGCGGTTGGGCGACGCCTGGCTGGGGGGGCCGTCGGCGAAGCTGTCGGAGCTGTCGTCGTGCGTGGCCTCCTATCGGCGGGCGCGCGCGGTGCTGGGCAAGGACGCGGGCACCATCGCGGCGTTCCGCTACGTCTTCGTTGCCCGGACCACGCAGGAGGCCCTGGACTCCGCAGGGGAGTCCTTTATCCGGGCTTACGAAAACATGTACTTCCGCTGGCCGCACCCGGTCATCAAGCGGCCGTCCGGAGAACTCACCATCGAGCGGTTGGCCGAGGACCGCATCATCCTGGGTGACTCGGAGACCTGCATCCGGGAGATCTCGCGTTTCCGGGAGGAACTCGGGCTCGAACACCTCATCTGCCGCTTTTCGGTTCCCGGCATTTCCCGCGAGGCCTCCATGGCCTCCCTCGAACAGTTCGCGCGGGAAGTCATGCCGGCCCTGCGGTAACCGTCGTGCGAAGGGATGCGGGAGGAAGGGTCTCGGGAGCGGTCTGCGGGAACGTCGCGCCGGCATTGCCAGCGGCATTCGCATCGATATTCTCGGCGAACCGGGCCGGGCAGGCCGGAATCTACTTCTTCAGGCGCAGGTCGGCGCTGATTCCCTCCAGCAGCGCGTTGAGCGAAGACACCGATTCGGACGGCACCTTGGTGTCGCCGTCTCCCAGCATGATGTGAAGGTGGAACCGCAAGGGGACGCCGGCCGTGGCCGTAATCACGTCCGGCAGCGCTTCGACCAGGTCCTGCAGTTGGTTCGGTTCCAGGTCGGCGGCGCCGGCGAATGCGCCCTGCGGGACTGAAGGGTAATCGACTTCCGGGTCCGCAACACCGGGCGGTGGCGGTGCTGCCTCGGGTTCCCGCAGCGTCACGGCGGCCGCTCCGGCGAAATCGCACGGCCACCTGCCACTGTCCGGCGCCAGCGCCAGCCAGCGGGCGGCGAGCGCATCGGTGATGGCTTGGCGCAGGATCGGCCACGGCAGCGGAGCACCCAGTTGCACGGAGAGCGCGGCGGACAAGGCGAGTGCGCTGGTCGTCCCGTCCTTCCATGCCTCCGGCACTGAGTCCCTGGTCAGCCGCTCCACTCCCAAGGGCGGCACCGGCGAACGCAGCACCGCGGCATCCGTCAGCACGCCCGGCGGCAGCGCCTCACCCTGGACGCTTGCAGGGCCATGCACCAGCCACAGGATGCCTTGGCCGACAGCACCGGAAACGGCCGCTTCGACCGCGGCGCGCGGGCAGGCCGGTATGGCCACCGGCTCCTCGTAGCCCTCGCGTGGCACGGTTACGGTGTGCCCTTCCGCGAAATAGGCGACGACATCGGCCACCGCCACCGACTCGCCGGCCCACAGTTCCGGCAGCATGCCCGGTGTCAGCGCTTCAGGGTCGAGTTCCGAAAGCCGCGTCCGGTCGGGCAGGAACAACTCAAGGGCGGGTTCCGCGCGGACGGTTTCGTCGATGGGCGTTCGCCACCAGCTCCTGACCGACCGGTCGGGCCGGACGAGGGATGCGACGAAGAGGCCGTCGCGCACGCCTCTGTCGATGGTGTCGAAGATCTCCTTGTGCCGGAGCATCTTCGGCAGCTTCGGATTCTCGGCGAACGCGCCCACCAGGTCCTTCACGCGACGCGACGGTTCGTCCGTGCGCCAGAGATCATAGGGTCCGCCCGGCAGCATCGCTTCGGCGCTGATGGCGGTGTCCTGGATACGGGTGCGCCGGTCCGCCTTCACGGTGGGGAACAGCGGCTCGGTGCCGACGGTCGCCTTGAACGCCTGGACCTCGTTGCTGTCATTGACGGTGACGACGATCGTCCACGCCTGGCGAATGGCATCGGGGATGCGCGTGCGTGCCTGCTTCGTCCAGTCGGCGAGCATCCCTTCGCGCACGGGCTCCTGCGTCCGGCCTTCGAGTTGGCGGCGCACCTCCTCCCAGCCCAGATACTCGCGAATGCGTTGGCGGGCGGCATCCAGGCCGTCGCGCGA
The DNA here is from genome assembly GCA_964291295.2 of uncultured Binatia bacterium (SeqCode). Lineage (GTDB taxonomy): Bacteria > Desulfobacterota > Binatia > UBA9968 > JAJDTQ01 > JAJDTQ01. Next base: position 1,232,302 of record OZ219754.1, read on the forward strand.
GGGGGTCACCGCCACGATGGCGTTGCGGCGCGTGCGGGGACGGTCCGGTGCGGTGGTCTCGTCGATGAAGCGCCGCGCCGCCGCACTCGGCTTGCCCGAATCGGAAACGGCTCCCGGCCCCAGGACGGCAAAATGGAATTCGCCGTCGTCCTGAATGTCGCGCGGCCGCTCCGGCAGCGTGTGCACGCGGGCGCCCGCCGCGGACGCGCCCTGGGTGAGGCTCTTCGTCCGCCGTACTTCGGCCAGGAGCGTCTCCTCGATGGACTCCGCCGGGACCCGGTTGGTACAGGCGTCGTGGTGCATCTGCCGGAGGTTGGGCCGGTTGCCGAGCCGCCACGCCCTGGGCAGCGCGCCGTCCGCCTTCGCGGTGCCGTCGAACTCCGCCTCGTCAAGGAACCAGGACATGTCCGTCCAGCGGCGCAGGCCCTTCTTGAGCTCGATGTGGTCCGGGCGGGTGGCGCCAACGAGCCGCATCAGCTCCGGCGTGTACGCCTTCTGGCCGATGGGCTGGGAACTCAGGAACGCGGCGCATACGGCCTGCTCCAACTCGCGAAACTTCAGTGCCGGCTGTTCGTCCTGGATGGTTCGCGCCTTGGCGAGTTCGCCTTCGAGGACGGCGCTCCAGTCGTTGCCGGCGCCATCCGTCACCTCGCGCGTGGCGGTGCCGGCGAGTTCCCGCGCCGCCTCGGCAAGGGCGCCGTCGCCGGGTGCGGGCAGGAACACGCCGGGTCCCACCAGCGGCGCGGTGTCCCAGGTCTCGGCGTCGCGCAGCGCGATGGCGAAGGTCCTGAGAATGCCGCGGGTGCGCTGAAATCCGTCGAGTTGAGTCCACTTGGTATAGAAGATATCGGTCAGGTCCGGATGGAACGGCCAGCCTTCGAGGAACCGCTGTTCCGCGGCCGTCCTGTCCTTGCGCACGGTCTCGTCGACTCTGGCGATATTGGCCACCGCGGCGTGGGCGTGCGGACGAAAGGAGTCCGATTCGGCGATGGATTCCGGCTCGAAGAAGCGTCGGCGCAGCACCTCGGCCACGTCCCGTTTCTGCACCGGCTGGACACCCTCCTCCCGCTGCCGGTTGAAGATGTCGAAGATCTGCCGGGTCAGTTCCTTGCCGACCGGGTCGCTTTTCGCAGGGTCGGACGCGAGCAGCGAGGCGACCAGGGCGCAGCGGTCGACCCTGGCCACCGCCTGGCACAGATACTGGAAGAAATCGATCAGCCGGGCGCGCCCGTTCTCCGCCATCGCCGCCTTCTCGCGGGCGTACATCAGCACTTCGTCGATCAGCACCAGGGTCGCGAGCCCGCGCGCCTGCGGCAGCGACAGCACCTCGGCGAGCAGCGGCTCGGCCGGCGGCGTCTCGCGCTCGTCGTTGGCGCCGTCGGGATGGAGCGCGCGCAAGCCCGCCTCGCCCGCGATCTGAAACGCGAGCACGCTCCAGGGATGCTTGAGCCAGCGAAGCTCATCCGCCGGTCCGCGCACTTCCATGCCCTTCTCGACATCAAGCTTGTCGAAGCAGAGCGCCGCGACGCGCGACGATGGCAGGGTCGCGCCGACATGGGAGCGAAACTGCTCGACCGCGGGCAGCGCCGGCAACGACGCCGGGTCGTGCAGGAGGTGGCGCAGCGTTATCAGCGCATGGGTCTTGCCCCCGCCGTAGGTGAGTTCAAGCTGGCGGATGGCCTTGGTGTTCCTGCCGGTGAGGCGGAGCGCCACGTCACGCACAAGTTCCCGCAAGGGCAAGGTCGGCCAGGTCAGCGCGAAGAACCGGCCCGGGTCCTCGTACACCGGCCGCGCACCTTTCCTCATCACCACGTCGTGAAGGTCGGCGGCGAAGTCGGCGAGCGAGAGCTCGCCCGTGCGTACGTCCTCGCGCAATTTCACGACCTCGTGCCAGGGTGTCCATGGAAGGGTCTGCGCCATGTCGTCCTCCCTATGCAGGTTCGGAGACCGTCCGGACACGCCCGGCGAGGCGGATTGCGCGGCAACGTCGCGCAGACCGGACAGATCCGGACAATGGCCGGTCGATGGAGAACCGTTCTGCTGCGACCGTCCGTGTTCCGGACGGAGGGCGTTCGCAATGGCCGCTTCGATTCATTGCGAAACCTGCGTTCTGTTGTCGGGCGAACGATGCGCGCCGGGTCGGGTGAACAGACGTACGATGAACCGTTCGCCCTCTTCGACAAGGTCCGGATCCGTTCCGTTGTGTTCTCTCATGCCGCGCACGATCTTTCTCGGTACCCCCATCCCCATGTGCTCAAGATAGCCGTAGTCCCGCATCACATCCTTCAGGAGCGGATTGCGCGCGGCCCTCACCCCGGTGCGCATGCGCTCGGGCGTGACCCCGTTCGGAAGTTTTCCGGGCGAGACGATCTCCAGCCGGTCTCGATATACCGTCAGTTCGACATCGGTGTTGGCCAGAAGGTAGTCTCTGTGGATCAGGGCGTTGACCACAGTCTCGCGAACTGCCTCGTCAGGATATGTCGGCCGCTCGACCCGGCGCGCGCCACTCTCAAGGACTGCGGTCACGGAGGTGTTGCGCTTGACGAACTCCAGCGCCTGCTCTACAAGGCCGGTTTCCAGAATATCTCCACGCCCGCCCATGAGCGGCACCATGGGGCCGCGCAAAGCCCTTCGCTCCCTGGCCGCGTAGTCCTTCTCCGAGCCAGGGAAGGCCGCGGCGTCGATGCCCGCCTGCGGCAGGAACCGGTTGGGTGCGCTCCCGAACAGCAGCATCCCCGAGAGGCTTGCGCCGTCCTCGACCATGAACTCCGTGTTGACCAGCAGGGTCCGCCCTCCGGCCTCGTCGCCATCGGCCGGGACATCCTGCTGGCGAACCCGCGCGAAGTAGTCTCCGAGCCGGCGACGGTCGAGGTCGTTGAGGGTGGATCCGGAGACCGGCCGCAGGTCGGCGCGGAACGCACCGCGCTGCTGCAAGAGCCGGGCGAGCTCCTGCGGCGTAGCCTCCCGGCTCTGCGTGCCGCCCCGGATGTAGTAGTCGTGCCGGTTGTGGTGCCACCGGCTGTGCAAATCCACGCCGCGGCGCACACGCACCACCGCCACGTCGGCACCGGGGCGCACGTCCCGGACCGTCTCGAAGTATGGGATGATGCCCGGCCGGATCTTGTCCCTGCACGCAGTCATCACCCACGCCTCCAGTCGGTCCCGCGTCAACCCGACGACGGTTCCGTCGTCGTCCACGCCGAGCAGGACCATGCCGCCTTCGAGTTTCGAGAACGCGACGAGTTCCTTGGCGAGATCCTGAGTCTGCAAAACGTCGCGCTTGAACTCGACGCCGGAGCTTTCGCCGTTGGCGATGATCTCCAGAAGCTCGGTCCGTGTCGTCATGGTCAGAATCCGTACTTGGAGCGGCGCATCTCGAAGGCGTCCTTGCCGCCCTCGAGAGTTTCCTCGACCAGTTCCCGCACGGATGTCGAGTCGATGGAGCCCATATGTTCGCGCGCGATCTTCGCGTGACCGCCGGCGGTCTCGCCGGATGCGGCGAGACCAAGGATCAGTTCGGCGTCGCCGAGCACCGGGATATTCGCATTGTGTGTCGACAAAACGAACTGCCGGCGCCGCTTTTCCCGTCGCATGATGGGAACGATGACCTCGGTGATGAAGCGATTGTCGAGGTCGTCTTCGGGCTGGTCCACCACCAGCGGCGCCCTGGAGTCGAGCAGCAACAGCAGCAGGACGGCTGTCGCCTTCTGCCCTGTGGAGAGTGCGTCCAGCTCCCGCCACACCGGTTCGGCGTCCGGTGCCGTGTTCAGTTCGATGTGGGTCGTGGCGGGCAGTTCGAGTTCCTCGATCCTCATGTGCAGGTCGAGTCCGGCGTCGGCGATTCGTTCCGCGGCGCCCGGAGGAAGATCGTATTTCGAAATCAGGGCATCCTTGCCTTCCCGGCAGTGCCGCGCAAGCTCGGGCAGGGACAGAACATCGACATCATGAAGACGTCTCAGCGCAGGGGTGAGGTTGCCTCCGACGGTTCGCAGAAGCACTTCCAGCGGACTCCGGTCTCCGGCCATGGTGACGGTGACCCTTACCCGGTCTCGGAGCTTCCGGGAAATGCTGCGGGCTGCGTCGTCGATCTCCCGATATTCGCGCGTGTTGGCATCCTCCCATTCCGCGAGCAGTTTGCGGCGGTGCGCCTCATGTGTCTCCAGGTTCTTCACAAGATTTTCCCGCCGGTCCTTGAGCGGCCGCAACTCCTCGATCTGCCGGCGAAGGCGAATGAACTCCGCACCATCGATGCTGGACTTCTGAAGATCCCGCAGCAGTCGCTCATAGGCTTCTTCGATACCTTTGCGATCCTCGTTCCATCGCTCCCTGATTTCCGCCATTGCCGCATCCGCTTCCGACAGGGCGTCGTCGAACCGGCTTGCGATCTCCTGGAGCCGTGAACTCAAGGTCGTGAGAACCTGGTCCATCCTGGCCGGGATGTCTGCATCGGGAAGCTCCTTGAGCGCTTTTTCCGACACGAAGGCCGCATCAATGGGAAGGGTCTCGGCGAGCTCCCTGCGGAGTGTCCGGACCGGCTCCAGACGTTCGCCCAGGATCGAGAACAGGGTCTCCTCCCTGACCAGACGGCTTTTCTCCTTGAGTCGTTCTTCCAGTCCCGCCTGCTGGAAGCGTTTCTGCGTCTCCTCCAGTCCGGGCAAGGCCGCCAGGCGCTCCTCCAGCGTTTCCAGTTCGCCCCGGGTGTCCAGGATCCGACGACGCGATTGCTCAAGCGCCATTCGAATTTCCGTCTTCCGACCGGAAAGCGACGGATCGCGTTCCGCAAACCGCTCCAGGAGCAGGGTGAGCCGCTCGGGGCTCCTTGCCAGTTCGGAGATCTCATGCTGGCCGAACACCTGCACGCCCGGCATCGTGTCCCGGGGCGACAAGGCCAGCAGTTCGCCCGTCCCGTCCCTTGCGGCGGGTGGATTGGGCACCGTGCGTTCAATGACGTATCGCGTCTCGGACGGGTGGTGCGAACGGACCAGCAGCGAGATTTTCGTTCCTGGCCGCAGGACGTGCCTGACGACCTCTTCGTGCGCCTTCCGCGCCTCGTCTCCCAGGGGTTCGAGGCCGAGCGCATAGCGCACGCTCTCGATCAGCGTGGACTTGCCGGTGCCGCGTCCGCCGATCAGGGTGTTGAGGTTGCCGTTGAAGTGGACCGAAGCGCCGTCCAGAAATCCGCCGTCCCAAGTCATTGCGAGGAGTTCGGCATGGGGTTCGGGCGGCGGGTCGCTGTTCAGTCGAACACGGGAATCCGGGTCGAGAAACGCCTGACGGAGCGCTTCGACCGAGACTTCCGACATCTTGATGAAGCAGGAGGCGCTGGCCCGTTTCAGGTCTTCCGGACCGTTGACGTCCGAAGCATTCACGATCGCCAAGGCGCGCGCACGCGCGTGCCCGGCATCCTTGTTCTCGAGAATGGCCTTGAACCGTTGCGGCGCTTCCCCGACAGGCCCCGGCAGTGCACAGGCAAGCAGGTCGGGCGACTGCCAGACGGCGATGCGGGCCTGGCCGCCGAGGGTTTGAAGCAGCCCTCCCTTTGAGGCCACATGCGCGGCCATGACCGTCGCCCCCCAGTCCCGCGCCCTTTTGAGCAGGTCCGTTGAATCGAGACTGCCCAGCGGGGACGGTTCGCTCGAATCGTGGACGCCGCACTCCCCGATGAACCTTTCCAGGTTTTCGTCCTCGTCCGGATCGAACAAACACAGGAAAGGGACGCCGTCCTTCGCCACCGCCTCGAAGCCGCCGAACGCGAAAAGATCGGCCTCGCGGCAGGCCCGGACGAGTGCCCTGGGCGTCTCGACGCGGTAGTGGTCCGTGACGGCCACGACCTCGACGCCGGCTTCACGGCAGGCCCGGACGATCGCTTCGTTGTAGTCCGCTTCCGAGCGGAACTCCGTCGGTTTGTCATGTCGCTGGAGATAGGTGAACGGATTGATCTGCAGGGCACACCGGTAGAAACGGGCACCGTTCGGGAGCCGCTCGGCGGATGCCAGGCGTTCTGAACCCGTGATTGTCGAACCGGATGCTGTCATGGCCATGCCTTGTCCTTCGCCGGCGTTCGAACCGTTCGCTGCGTTGCTGGCCCTAACCGAGGTGGGTAATCTCGACACCACCCCAACGGTCGTTCAGATACTCCGCCACCAGTCGACGGTGGCAATGGTGCGGCTTGTCCTCGCTGCAAAGCAGGCAGCCGTATGCAATGATCTCCTCCGGGATCAATTGCTCAATTTGTCGTTGGCGCATGAGTTCGAGGAAGCGGGCCTCGTAGGCTTCCCACGCACCTCCTCGCTTCTTGTACTCGTCCAGCAGATCCTTCGTGGGTGCGAGTTCAGGCACGTGGACATATTCCATTCCACAGATCTCGGCGAGAAAGAATGCCAGGTCGTCGCGTTTGGCGAAGCCGGCGAGTTGCGACACGTTGTGGAGGCGGACATCCACCACGCGTCGAGCACCGGACTCGCGCAGCAGACCAAAGAATCGATCCGCGGACTTCCTGGTGAAACCGATGGTGAACACCTTCATGGGGCTTGCTCCTCGGTCCGTGCGGCGAGCTTGTCGTTCACATACGCCACGCGTTTCGACTGTCGCGCGACAGCGGTGGCAATCAATTCGTCGTGCGTGTGATAGAGATCCTCGCGGGGCAGCTTCAGGATGTCGAGCAGGCGATCCATTGCACGGCCGTGCGTTTCAAGCAGACCGTCGGCATGGATGTGCGCGATATCGAGCCCCTGCTCGTCCAGGGCGCGCGAGACAAGGAGCGTCCGGTGGCAGTGGAGCGGTTCCTTCTCCGCGCACATGAGCACGATCCGGCACTTGACGGCGCCGCGAACGATGCGGTTCAACCCATCCTTGAACAAATCCGTCGCCGCGAGACGGTCGTACCGGATACGTCCGTTCTCGTAGCAGGCAGGGTCTTCGGACCGCCCCCCCAACGCATCGCCGAGATACACGTAGTGGACCCCTTGCGCAACGAGGGCTTCGGCAAGCGGTTCACGGTTAAACTGAGGATTGAATCGGCTGTACGGAACAAAGCGCACATCGGCCAACACCCTCACACGGTGCTGCCGCAACAACGCAAAAAACGTCGGTAGAGCGTGCGTGGAATGACCGATGGTCAGCACTGCCTGGGATCTTTCACTCATGAATTCCGCTCGCATTCCCTCGCAATTACCGAGGCAATCAACTTGTAACACGAACCCCTGAACGGTTCCCCCAGACTGATGGTGAGATAGCACGCACCGATTTGGTGGTCACCGGGCCTTGCGAGATATTTCTGTTCGTATATCGGATCGGTGATCCAAAGGGTGTAGCTTTCTCCCGCCTGCACAAACTGCCCTTGGACACGCCGCCTCATGTCACCAAAGGCCTCGCCGGGACTGAATACCGACAGCCGAAGCTCTTGCAGATGAACGAGTCTCAACGAACTTCTGACCGAATCGGTGAGCTCGATGGGAATCCTGTCGTTTCGGCCATGGCCGGTGTGATGACCATTGATCCAGAGCGGGGCAACGGGATCCACGAGTGCCGGCAAGTCGAGCTACGACAGCTTGCCTGCCTTCTCCCAGCGTTGTTCCGAATCAAGCAGCCAGTTCTCGGTCTGATAGGCATCCGGCTGCGATTCAAGAACCGGAATGTCAATGACGTCCAGGAGTTTCGGATCACTTCCATCCTGATACCGGCGTTCACTCTCCGAAACCTCTTGATGTTCACGCGCACTGACGGGCCGGATCCATCCGCCAGCCCGGCCGTCGCGCCATTCCCGCCCGGCTATGCATCGTCCGTGCAGCTTCCTGGAGTTCGCAAGGCAGACAAAGCGTTTTACTTGCGGCATGACGGATGTCTCCATTGTCTCCGACCTGTCCCGAAGGTTTCGGTTCCGCCGCTCCTGCGGTGGCCCGGGGTTTGACTCCTTTGATGTGGATATCGGTCAACGTCCCGGACGTCACGCGCAAGTATCGCCATGCTGCGGGGGTCGGGACAGCCGTGATTCTGCAGTCGACTGGTGTCGGTTTCAAACTTCCCGCCGATGATTTCCGCGAGGGTATAGCCGCGGCCGATGCCGTGGAGAAAGCGGAAGGCGTCGCGGATGTTGCTCTTGCCGCTGGCGTTGGCACCGACGATCACGGTGAACGGGCCGACGCGCAGCGTCTCGTCGGCGAAGTTCTTGAAGTTCCTGAGCCGGAGCGAGGTGATCATGGCCGTGTCTCCAGCCCGAGACTCGCCTGGCGCGGATCGGTGACGCCCGCGCGGGCGGCGATATGGTTGGACAGCGATTCGAGGATTGCGCGTTCCTCCGAGCCTGTCGGCGCCAATTCGATCAGCGCCTGCAGCAGTCGGGCGAACAGGGCGTGACGCGCGAGGCCGCTGTCGTCGACATGGTCGTTCACCTTGGCTTCGTCGCCGGCGCGCCAGAGGTGCATCAGCCGGTGCACCCGGTCGATGAGCGGCACGGGCCGGCCGCCCGGTCCTTCGTAGCCGAGCCACTTTGCCTTGCGCCGGGTCCAGGGCAGCAGCCTGACCTTGGTGCCGCCACCGGCGGTACTGTCATCCCCATCGCCGGTTTCGTCGTCGTCCTCCAGTTCGTCGGACGGCGTGCGGCCGGGGCGCGAGAGGAGGGCAAAGCGGTCGGAGAGGTCGCGGTCGGACAGATTGCAGGACAGCGCGTACAGGATGCAGGCCCCCACGGGCGCCTCGCCCAAGCCGAAATCGCCCCGGTGCAGCAGATAGTAGGTGGTGACGTCGTCGAGCCCGCTCGCGGCGTCTTCCTCTCCGTCGCCGGTGAGCACCCGGCCGACCACGAAGTCCACCACCATGCGCCGCACCTCACGCAGAAATTCGGAGACCGTCATCACTGCGCCCGGCTCGTCGGCCTTCTTGACGACGGGATGCCGGGAGAAGGCTTCGAGCGCCGGCCCCGTCGCCGCCCACACGAAATCCGGTCCGCGAATGCCGGCATCCCAGAAGCCGCGCAGCCGGTGGGTGATGTTGGTGCGCATCTCGGCGAGCACCGCAGCGTCCCATCCGGGTCCCGCCGGCGGGCGCTTGCGGCAGACGAGCCAGACCGAGGAGGCCAAGGCGGCCGAAGCCATCGCCCGTGTCCGCGTGGTCATCTCGGTGCGGATCGGCCAGGAGCCGTCGACGACGAAGCCGGCGCGGATCAGTGCCGCGACCAAGGTTTCCCAAGCATCGGGCGACTTGTTGGCGAACACGACGACCAAGCGCCCTTCCGGGTTCAGCGCCTCATGGCAGGCCCGGAAGGCGCGGGCCATGCCGTTTTCGTAGGTCTGTTTTGACAGTGCCTTGTCGCCTTCGAACCGACTGGCGTCGTCGATCAGCTCGCCGTCGCCGCTCGCCGCATTCCACTTCGGGCCGAGGGGGTCGGCGAATACCGGATCCGCGTCGGGCACGACGCCGCGTAGTGCGCGCCGCAGCCAGACATGGAAGAAGTCCATGAGGTCCGAATAGGGGATGGCGTCGTAGTAGGGCGGATCGGTGCAGATCAGGTCGAAACCGCCGGAAGCGGGGTCGATTGCGGACCGCCGCAACACACTTGCACCGGGTGCTGCCTTCGCGGCGTCCTGCAGATGTTTGACGACTCGGGCAACCCATTCCAGTGCCCCGAGAAAGTTGCCCGACGCGCCCGATAGAGGATTCACTTCAGCGAAATCCCAGACGATTGGCAAGGCAAAGCGGGCAAAGGTGTGTCCCAGGTTCTCCCTGCTATTGTGCCACGAGCAGACGGTGCTGGAATAATCCACGAGTCGGTCCAGGCATACGGCAATGGAGGCCACTACTGCCTCGCGCCATTGCGTCGGGAGGTCTCCCATCCCGTCTGCCCCGGCGGCGCACCGGCGTATCTCCCGCAACACCGAGCCCAGCGCCAGAAGCTGCCGGTCGGTGAACAGCTTGGCCCACTGGTCGAGGCCGTAAAGCGGGATGCGAAAACCCAGCGCCTCCTTGCCCGGCAATCGCTCCGCCGGCAGCCCGAACGGAATGTCCGCATACAATGCTTCCAGTTCGCTGGCGGAGACCTCCGCAGCGCGTAGCTCCGCGTCCTCCGGCAGGCGGTATTCCTTGCCCTTCGGTCCGTCCACCACCACCGCGGTCATCACGGCACCCATGCGCCCGGCGCGGCCCTCGAGGCGGATGTCCTCCATGGTCATGATTGCATGACATGAGGACAGGGGGCAGCGTGCGCCGCTGCGGCTCATGGTGCCGGTGCCGAGATGCTTGTCGTGCTCACGACGCTGCGCCGCGTTGCCGCCCACGGGCGGAACCCCGGCCTTGACTCCGAAGATGACGCCGCTCCTGTCCGCATTCGGCGTCATCGTGAGCAGGACGCGCTTGTTGTCCTTCTTGCAGAGCCAGAGCGTCTTGAGCAGCGGCAGTGTCGCCCGACAGCCCTTGCAGCGCACCGCGCGCGCCCAGAGCCAAGCCACCGCCGGCTTGGCCACCCAGCGCGGGTTGCGCGGATCCTTGAGGTAGGTTGCGTCGAACCCGGCGTTCAGGGGTTCGACGTCGGTATTGCCGGCATCGTCCGGTTCCAGCCGTACAAGCGGTCGCTCCTCGAACGGCCTGCCACCGGGTGCCAGCGCCTGGAATGACGCATAGGTCGGATAGCGCTGCGCCAGCGCCGCGCGGACGCGGGCCAGTACGAGCCGGCCCCATGCGCGCACCTGCCAGGCGAGGTCGGCGGCGAAGAGGTCGCCATCGACCGACGGGGTGCGGTCGATGAGTGCCGGTTCGCGCTTGCCGTCCTCGCCGAAGCCGAGCGCCTCAAGCTGACGGGTGAGCGTCTTGCCCTTGAGACCCTTGGCCTTCAGGAACGCTCTCATGAGATCCGGGTCGGTGCGCGCGAACTCGGGCAGCGGCAGGGTCTTGCCCGCCAACCGCCGCGGATAGTCCAGTGTACACTTGAGGATGAACCAGGCCACCGGGTTGATGTCCATGGCGGTGGCTTCGCAGCCGAGCCGCATCGCCTCCAGCGGGATTGCTCCGCCGCCCGCGAACGGGTCCAGCACCTTGGGTGCGCGCCCGCCGTATGCTTTGCGGATGCGGACGCGGAACCAGTCGAGGTCCGGGCCGCCCTCGCGCCCCCAGTGCAGGATGCCGTCCCTGGTCTCGCGCCGGCGCCGTTCGGCTTCCCGCCCTTCCCGCCGTTCGGCCTTGACCGGCTCGCCAACCTCGCCCGCGAGCCGGCGGTAGATTTCCCGGCGCTCCGTGGCGTTGCCCGGGTCGGGCAGCAGCGTCGCGATCAGCGCCGCCCGGCAAGCCGCCAGCGGTCGCCGCGCCGGCCAGATATGCAGCGTCGAGATATGCCCATGCCGCACGGTCTTCTCGTGCACCGAGTCGAGCGAAACCTGCTCCAGTGGAAAATCGGCCTCGATCAGGCGCGTGTCGTCGGCGGTGGTCATGAGGTGGCGTCGCGCGACGGTTCGGGCTCCAGGTCGATGGGAGTGAATGGGGGGTCATACCTGACCTGCCCGTCAGGATGTCTCTCGATGATGACGGCACTTGACAATTCACAACCTCGTCCACGCAGGAATTGTGACAGAGACTTCAAATAATCCATACGAAACGTGCACTCCGCAATCGTGAAAAGCTCTTTTCCGGAACGTGTCAGAGGGAGCATGGGCACACTTACGGATGGGTCAGTTTTTGATGTGGCTTTTGCTGATATTATCAAAAGTCTATCTTGGTATAACAGCCTTCTTCCCTGTTCATCTGCTTCGCCAAGAGGGAAACGATTTGAAAAAGACGAATCGACATGAAGAAGGCCAGCCTCTTGAAGGCTAATCAAATTGCCCAAAGACAGCTCTTGGTGACCTCCGCTGCGGTTCCTGTAATAAAATATGAATTCACCATTGATGACGAAATCGCATATGCGCTCGAACGTCCTTGCGTCTTTGCTCGTCATGTTCCTTAGAACGTCCAGCGTCCGAAGCGAAGTTCGACCCGGCTCCCTGACCTCTCCCGCAAGGATCCTGGCCCAGATCTTACGCATGTCCTCCGACGAAATATCCTGAACGTTGTCGAAGAACCGTGCGGTCCAGTCGGGATCGGGTTCGTGGTCATCGACATCCTTGCCGTCCAGTTCAGCGGCGGCGCCCCGGACCACCGAGGCGATGTTGGTGTGCCGCTTCTTCTCCTGGAACTCGATCCGCTGTCGAATGCTATCGGGGTCCATTTCCAGTACGCCGCGAACCTCATTGTACGGCTTGAGGAGGGTACGGCGCGCCTCGTCCTGAGCATGGGCGATGAGTTTCAGGCTGTCGGCATCGGCCTTTGTCTCGATGATCTTGGCCTTCGCTTCCCGTCGCGCCTTCCAGGGAGCCAGCATCGGCCCCGCCACCGCGCCGATGCCGCTGGCGACGTACTTCACGAGCAATTCGACCGCCGGTATCCTGACGTTTAGGTTCACCACTCCGGTTGCTCCTTCACTCAATGCATCGCCGCGCGGCCGTCGCAGCGACAGCGATTCCTTGTCCACTTCCATCCAGACGATCTTGCCGTCCTCGAATATGGCGATGGCGTTGCCGTTCTCCGCAGCCCGGCGGCGGGCGACTTCAGCGGCCCTCCGCAGGGCTGCTTCGGCGCCGGCCATGTCCGGATCCGGGTCGTGAGTGGGGGTGAGTCTTTCCTGCTGCCTGTCGTCCGACTTCTGTGGCTTCATGGGTTTTCTGCCTTCGCCAGCAGCACGGGGGCGATCCCGGAACTGTCGTATATTGCCCATCCGTCCACAAGATCGCGCCAGACGCGCTCGAAGTTGCGCCGGCCCGCACGGAGTCTTCGACGAACCACCGTCTCGGGCACGCCGTGCCTGCCCTCCGAAACCCGCTGCCGGACGCGGGATATCGCCATTTCCGGCGTCGGGAGCCGCAGGAACAGCAGTTTCACACGATAGCCCCGCTTTCGCCAGAGCGGAATCGAACGGGCGTGGCCACGGCCGCTCAAGGTCGTCTCGAAGGCGAAGCTCTCACCTCGGGTCGCATGGAAGTGGATTGTTTCGATCACCAGACGGCCGGCCCGGAACGCGACCGACGATGGGCGGAACGGACTCAACCCGCGGCGATCGAATCCGCATTGACAAAGGCCGGACAGTTCGCTTCGTTCTGCAGGAACTCCGTCGCGAACGTCGTCTTTCCCGCCCCGTTCGGCCCGGCAATGATCAGTATCTTCCGGTGCGCGTTCATACGCCTTGCTCAAGCTCAAGCGCTTTCGGACAGGCCGGTGTGATGCCGCGGGATCGGTTCGCGGCGGTGCACCGGTCGCACGCCGAGCGTCGCGAGGCAGGGACCTTGCCCGGTGTTGCCGTGCTTTCATGGACAGGCCAGGCTTTCATGCCTTGGCCTCGTCCAGGCTCGCCGACAGTATCTCGGACGCCGGGATGACAACTCCGCCCTTGGCTTTGGCCAGCAGGCGGCCGAAGGGGTCGCGGACCTTGATCAGGCGGGGCCGGACCGTGGCGCAGTCGAAGACCACGTAGAGCCAGTAGCGGTCCCGCAGGTTGCAGGCCGCTGCCCATTCGTTCTCCTTCACTTCAACGGAACCGGAGCCGGCGCGGCCCTTGACCTCGATGGCGCGTTCCTCCGCCGGCCCGCGCGCCCCGCCGGGGCGAAGCGAGCGAAGGTCGAAGCCCGGCCAGTCGCCGAGCCCTTCCCGGCGCGCCAATTCGGGCCGCGACACGTCCCGGACCGTGGCACCGGCGGCTTCCTCGTGGGCGCGGGCGAGGTCCATGGCGACCGCTTCGACCTCCGCGTCATGCCGCTGGCGCTCTTCCGGATCGTCCGTCGGCACCACCAGGGCGTGGACGATCATCGCGATTTCGCCAGGCTCGATCCCGGACGGCTCCGCTTCGAGCAGTGCCAGAACGCGCTTCTTCTCCGCGACGAGCCGGCTCTGTTCTTCCCTCACCATGGCGAGCTGTGCTTGCGCGCCGGCATCGCCCCGGTGCGCGTCGTCGCTCAAACGCCGCCGCCGCACCATCAGTTCGGCGACCTTGTGGTTGTGGCCGCGCGTGGTCCACCGGCGCCGTTCCGGCAGCGACGCTTCGGTGCGCACGCGATGTTCCGCGGCCATGCGCCGTGCGGTCTTCCACACCCACTCCTCCGCCTGCTTCGTCAACCGGTGCGCCGCACGGGCCAACGGCACGCCGCCCGGTGCGATGTCGCGAGCTCCGCGCAGCAACAGCAGGTGTTCCGGCGGGCACGGCGCAATGGCGCCGTCGCTCTCCTGCCGCAGTCCGATGGGGCGGGTCTCGACGGTCTCCATCCGTTCCCCTTCGCGCCGCACCACCGACACCTGCGCCAGGTGAAACAGGTAGGGTGCCTCCGCGTCGGGATCGACAAAGACGGCCCCTCGCCTCGCGTCGCCGCCCCGCCGGGTCAGGAAGGCGGTGCGGAAGCGGTCGAACACCGGCTCGCCGGGATGCATCCAGATGGCGTTGTCGCCGCTTTTCGGGCGGTGGACCGTCAGGCGCCCCCGCATCGTTTCGGGGTAGACGTCCATGGCGCCGCGTATGGCGTCGGCGGCGCGCGGCAGGTCGGGCGCCAGGTCGAAGACGCCGCCCGGATCGCCCTCCAGCCGAAGGTCGATGAGGGGTGCCGCGGTCTCGACGAAACGACGGACATAGCCGGGCAGCAGCCGGCGATACGCCTCCCGTTCCAGGGTCGCGTTGATCTCGGGGAGACGGTCGCGCACCGCGACGCTGCCGTACAGGGTACGCTCCCGCTTCTCGATGGCGCCCACCCGCTCCGGCGTCAGGTGCTGGCCCAGTGTCTCGGCAGCCTCCCGGGCGCCGTCGTCCGTCGCCGCCATCTCCAGATAGCTCTTGAGCGGCATGTTCTCGAACAGGCGCCCGACCACGTCGAAGACCTTTTCCGAACCGAGTTGCCTGCGGATCGTCTCAAGCTTGTCGAGAAGCACCCCGAGGACTCGCCCTTCGCGCGTCTCTCCGGCGATCAGGTTGACGATCACCACGGGGTCGCGCGTTTGCCCATAGCGGTGGATGCGTCCCATCCGCTGTTCGAGGCGCGCGGGATTCCAGGGCACGTCGTAGTTTGCCATCCGCCAGCAGAACTGGAGATTGATGCCCTCCCCGGCGGCGTCGGTGGCAATCAGGCAGCGCGCGCCGCCGCGGTCGGCCGGGCGCCGGAAAAACTCCACCTGAGCTTCCCGTTCCCGGTAGTCGAGCCCGCCGTGGATCAGAGCGACCTGGCCCGTGAAGCCGAGCCCCTCCAGGCGGTGCACCAGAAATGTGGCGGTGTCGCGATGCTCGGTGAAAACGATGATTTTCTCCCGGGACAAGGCCGGATCGGCCATGACCGCGCGCAGTTTTTCGAACTTGGAGTCCTCGCCGGCCTCGGCGAGTTGGCGCGCCCGGACGAGAAGGTTCTCGACCGTGGCGCGTTCCTCCCGAAGTTCCGCCAGAGTGGTCATGGCGAGACCGCCGAGCGCGGTCTCCTCGAATGCCTCGTGACGCTCCGGCGCATCCGCGTCGCCCATCTCCTCGTCGGCGGTGTGCGATTCGAAGAAATCGGGTGTACCGGCGATGCGTGCCTGGCGCCGTTCCATCTCGTCGGTGCGGCCTGCGCGCACCAGTTCGATGGCCTCGTCCAGGCGGTCGAGGCGGCGTTCGAAGGAGCGCATCAGCGCATGGGTGGAGCTGGCGAGGCGACGCTGGAACACGCTCATGGCGAGACGCGCGGCCGAACGGTTCAGAATGGATGCCTTGTTGTAGGTCTCGGCGATGTAGTGCGTCGTCGCGTCGTAGAGTTCCCGTTCGGCCGGGCTCAGGGCGTAGCTCAGGGTATCGCAGCGCCGTTGCGGGTAGAGCGGCCGGCCGTCGAAGCGGACCATCTCCTCCTTGGTCCGGCGGATGAAGTGGCGGTGTCGGTGTGCTTCGGAAAAGTCCTTGAACGCGTCGAAGTTCGCCAGCGCGTCCGGGGCAAGAAGGCGCCACAGGCAATAGTAGGGGAAGTCCTTGCCCATGTGCGGCGTCGCGGTCAGCAGCAGAAGGTTCTGTGCCGACCAGCCGAGGCGCCACCGTTCATCGCTCACCGGCAGGCCGGCCAGGGCCTCGGCGAGGCGGTAGCGGTCGGTCTTGCGGACATGGAAGTCCTGCTCCCGGTCGGCGGCCAGCTTGTGGGCTTCGTCGAACACCACGAGGTGGTAGGGGTCTGCGGCGCCCGAGGCCACCGCCTCGCGCATCCGCGCGACCATGCGCGCACCGGCGAGGGTGTCGATGCTGACGATGAGGCGGTCGCTCCCCGGCCCGACGAACGGATTGCCGGTGCGGGCGTCGGCGCCGTGAACGATCCGGAACGGAAGCCGGAACAGCGTGCGCATCTCGCGTTCCCAGTTGCCCACCAGGCCGGCCGGGGGCACCACCAGGACGCGCGTGACCAGACGGCGAGCGAGCGTTTCGCGAAGATAGAGGCCGGTCATGATGGTCTTGCCGGCGCCGGCATCGTCGGCGAGAAGGAACCGCAGCGGCGCTTGGCCGAGCATGTGCTCGTAGACGGCGATGCGCTGGTGCGGCAAGGGGTCGATGGAGGAGATCTCGATCGCGAAGGCGGGATTGAAGAGGTGGCCGCAGGCGAGGCGGGTGGCTTCGGCCACCGCCACCACCGCCTCCGGTTTCGCCGCAAAGTCGAGCATCGGCACCCGCATACCCGCCTTGCCGCTTACTGATATTGCGCGGCGCGGCACTGCCTGAGGAACTCCCCGGCCTTGATGGGTGGATACCGGGGCGGGCGGTGGTCGCTGCGGCAGGCGTCCATGCAGCGGACGGTTGCCCGACTGTCGGGGTTGTAGAAGAACACGTTGGAGTAGCGGGACTGCTTCACATCCGCCGGCGGCAATGCCACGCGGTGCTCCGGCGAGCGGTAGATGCCGTTGGTCCAGCGTGACAGCAGGTCCGCCACGTTCACCGTCACCGTGCCCTGGGTCGCCGGCACGGTCAGCCACCGTCCGTTCACCCGCGCTTCCAGTCCCTCCACCGACTCCTGGAAGACAAGCGTC
The DNA here is from genome assembly GCA_964291295.2 of uncultured Binatia bacterium (SeqCode). Lineage (GTDB taxonomy): Bacteria > Desulfobacterota > Binatia > UBA9968 > JAJDTQ01 > JAJDTQ01. The sequence goes on from OZ219754.1 coordinate 1,249,327, forward strand.
ACCGTGCCGTAGTCGGAGTGGCTCCCGGCGCGCAGCTGACCGGCGCCGGGCCTGTCCTCCACCGGAGGGTAGTGGAAGAAGCGCGCGGTGCTGGCATGGGGATCGTGCTTGTCCGCGAAGAAGTCCAGCGGCGCGTCCAGGGAGAGGGCCATGGCCTGCAGCAGCATGGCGCAGGCCCGGGCGCCGGCCGCGTGGAGTTCCAGGACCGTCTCCCGGAAACCGGGCACGGGAATGTGCCAGCGGTCCAGCAGCTTCAGGCTGGCCTGGTTCAGGCTGAAGGATTCCTTGAGGTCTCCGGGCCGTTGCGTGTCGAGGTGCTCCACGGCCACGCCGGCGTAGCCCGAGATCATGTCCAGGTCGGAGCGGCCGATGGCCTCCTTGACCTGGCGGGGCAGCGCAAAGAAGTCCTTGGCTCTGGCCGACATCCGTTGGACCAGCCCCTCCGGCAACGGCAGATTGGCGATGTTGAGAAAGCCGAACTCGCTGCAGGCGGCGCGAATTTCTCCCGCCACGCGGCGGCGCGACGCGGCGGTGCCGTTCACGAACGGCCCGAAGTCGATCTGGGGAATGCCCGGCACGGTCAGCTTCCGGTGGCGGCCACGGGCCGTCGCGTCAGCCCCTGCCGCCGCTCAAGGAACCCCGTGCTCCACGAGACGGTTTCGTTGCCCGGGTGCGATTCGGTGCCGCGGCACGACCGGTCGCGGGAACCGGTGCCGCCTGGCCGCCGGCGGCGACCCCGGCTCTTCCGGGCGGCGGTGGTCACGCGCTGGCGGTGTCCTTCAACCGGGCCGCGTCCGCCTCGGTGACAAGCTGTTCCAGCCGCTCGTAAGGCTCCGCGCCGACCATGGCCAGACCTTCCGCCAGATACGTCGGGACCGCCGACACGCCCAGGGAGTGGCAGCGCTGCCAGTCGTCGTTGACCGCCTGCTGGAAGGTGCGCCCGGACAGCACCTGCCGCGCCTCGTCCGCCGGCAATCCGGCCTCCTCGGCGATGCCCAGCAGGACGTCCGGCTTTGCGATATTCGCCGCCTGGACGAAATAGGCCCGGAACACCGCGTCGTTGAAGGCGTCTTCCCGGCCCTTGCTTTTCGCCCATTTGGCCAGTTCCTGGGCCGAGCGGCTGTTGTAGCTGAACTTGCGTTCGGTGAACGGCAGGCCCTCCCGGGCCAGCATGGCATCGACCCGGCTCGGTCCGCTCATGTTGCGCGGCTTGCCGCCGGGCGGTGTCTCGGGATGCAGGGGGAACTGGGTATAGACGATGCGCAGGTCATGGTTCTGCCGCAGTTTCTCAATACGCCCGGTACTGAGATAGCACCACGGTCAGACGAAGTCGGAGAAAATCTCCAGGGTCACGGGGTCGGCCATCGGAACCTCCTTTCCGGCCCTCCCTATCCGGCACCGGGACAGTCTCACGCCGGAGAGCCGCGCCGGAGAGCCGCAACAGGTGCCATGCTATCAGATTTGCCTTGAAAATTCCCGCATGAGTGTTGTCCAATGCGACGTGAGCCTGACGGCGGGAAGCGATTCCAACACAAGGTGAGCCTGAACCGTGGATGCAGGGATGATCAGGAGATGATGGTGACACTCGGCCTTGGCCGGCGGCTTTCGGTGCCATGGGGCCACGGGGGAGGTGCGGTCGGGTGTCCGGGCCGACCGGTGTCGGAGGAGAGGTCCCGGCCGTGCGCGGAGCAGGCCCGCACCGGGACGGGGAAAGGCCCCGGGAAGTGCGCGGGGCGCCGGTTCGCGTAGCCGCCGGAGGGCGGCGGTGCCCCGGCCGCGTGCGTCGCGTGAGCGGGTTGAAATGAGCGAGATACATTTCGTCGACACCACCGTGAGGGACGGGCATCTGAGCCTCTGGGCCCTGCGCATGCGCATCGGCCACATGCTCGGCGCCGCCCGGCAGATGGACTGCTGCGGCTTCGAGTCCATGGAGTTCTTCGGCTTTGCCAGCATCATCAAACAGGTGCGGGAGTTGAAGGAGAACCCCTGGGACTGGGTGCGGCTGGGAGTGAAGCGGTTTTCCAGAACCCGGCTGCGCTATCACGGCGGGATCGGCTCCGGGTTCGAGCCGATCCCGCCGTGCATTCGCCATCTTCTGCTGGAACGGGTCATCGCCCACGGCATCACCCTCACGCGCTCGTCCAACCCCTGGAACGACTACGACGTGCTCCGCAAGGAGGTCGAACTGCTGGGGAGCATGGGCATGGCGGTGGTGGGCAACATCATCTACACGGTCTCGCCCCGGCATACCCGCGAATACTACGAGCGGAAGGCCCGAGAGTTGGCGGCGCTGCGTCCTTGGCGCATCTGCTTCAAGGACGTGGGCGGGCTGCTGACGCCGGAACGAACCCGGGAGCTGCTCCCGCTGGTCATGGCCAACGCCGGTGGCATCCCGCTGGAGTTCCACGCCCACTGCAACAACGGCCTTGCCCCGCTGAATTATGTCGAGGCCCTCAAGCTGGGGATCAGGACGCTTCATACCTCCATTCCGCCGCTGGCCAATGGCTCGGCGCAACCCTCCATTTACAACGTGGCGGCCAACGCCGAGGCATTGGGTCTGACGCCGATGGTGGACCTGGAGGCGGTGAAGCCGGTGGAAGAGCATTTCACCCGGGTGGCGCAGCGGGAGCACTTTCCCATAGGCGCGCCCAGGGAGTACGACCACGCGCAGTACCTGCACCAGGTGCCCGGCGGCATGATCTCCAATCTGCACCACCAGCTCGAGGCCGTGGGCATGGGCGACCGGTTGGAGGAGACTCTGGAGGAGGCGGGCCGGGTTCGCGAGGAGTACGGCTATCCCATCATGGTTACGCCGCTGGCCCAGTTCGTGGGCACCCAGGCGGCCGTCAACGTCATGGTGGGGGAGCGCTACAGGGAGGTCACCGACCAGAGCATTCAGTACGCCCTCGGGTATTGGGGCGCGGAGGGCGCCCGGCTCATGGACGAGAATGTCAGGGACAGGATACTGAGCCGGCCGCGGGCTCGGGCGTGGAGAGACTGGACCCCGCCCGAGCCCGCGCTGGACGAGGTGCGGCGGAAGTTCGGTGGTCCGGGGGTCTCGGACGAGGAGCTGGTAATTCGGGTCATCGCCGGCCCGGACTCGGTCAGGGAGATGCTGGCGGCCGGTGCTCCCCGGGAGTTTCTCGATGCGACCCGGCCGGTGTCGGTGCTGTTGAAGCGGCTCGTGGGCCTCCGTGAACTCCGGCAGGTCCATGTCCGGCGGGATGGCCTGTCGTTGCGGCTGGAGCGTCGGGATGGCTGAGGACGTCCGAACCGACCCCGGACCGAATCGGCTCTGAACCCGCTTCGAACCGGCCGTGGTCCCGGGAGCATCGCCGCCCCGGTGCGTGGTGTGGCCGGTGGCGGGGCCGTGAGCGTGGAAGCGCCAGCCCGGGGCACCTGCGCGGTGCCGTGCGGTGAAATTCTCCCCGCCGGGGCAGGCCGCCCACGGCGGGGAGGAAAGGGGTTCCGGCGCCGCTGTTCACGGCGCGGGCCGTCTACGTCGAGACGATCTTCCAGTTCCCGTCAGGCTGGCGGCAGGCGGTGCCGTAGGCCTGTTCGGTGCGGCCGCCCACGGTGATGGTCTGCTGGAACTCGCGGCAGTACGTTCCATCCGGGCGTTGATAGGTCTTTTTCGGCGTTACCGTGCCCTGGTTTCCGGAATCGGGATTCTTCCAGGTGCGGGTGGTGCCGACCTGGCCCGTCTCCAGCGTCCGCTGCGTGGTCCGCTGCATGGCCAGCCGGTCGGCGCGGTCGAGGGACCTGCCGATCTCGTTGCCGATCAGCGCGCCCAGCAGCGTGCCGACGCCCGTGGCCACCAGCTTGCCGCGGCCCTTGCCCACCTGAGAGCCGGCGATGCCGCCCGCGGCCGCGCCGAGCAGCGTTCCGGCGGCGGTCTTCGGGCCGACGTTGGCGGTGCAGCCGGCGAGAGCAAGAGCCAGGGCCATCAGGGCCACCAGGGTCAGTTTCGGTGCATTCGTCGGTGTGTTCTTCATTGCGTCTCCTTGTGCTGGACTCGTCTCGTGCTGGATTCAAGCGGCGGCGTCCCGCGACGCCTGCCGCCGACTTCCCCGCGTGGCCGACTGCCCTGCTTCGTGCGCGATCCCGCCCCCGACATTCATTCTTTCCCGATGCACGAGCGGAGTCAAGCGGTCTCCTGTCCGAATTGCCGGAACATGTCCAGTTGGCTGTCCTTCCGGCGCCGTGCGCCGGCATGCCGAGTGCGGCTTTGTTCCAGGAGCCGTTCCTCGATGTCGGCGAGGTAGGGAGAGGGGCGCATCTCCCGGATCTTTCCGCGCCAGCGGCGCTTGCGGGCGCGGCAGAGGTAGAGCCGGGTCATGGCCCGGGTCACGCCGACATAGACAAGACGGCGCTCTTCGGCCAGTTCACGGGTCTTGCCCCAGGTGAGGGGAAGCAGGCCGTCCTCGCAGCCGGCAATGAAGACGACGGGGAATTCGAGACCCTTGGCGGCGTGGAGGGTCAACAGCGAGATGCGGTCGGCACGAGGATCCCAGGTGTCCACCTGCGTGGCCAGCGCCAGTTCGGACAGAAACCGTTCCAGGTCATCGCCGCACGCCTCGGCCAGGGGTTTCAGCAGTTCGCAGGCTTCGCGTTGGTCCGTGCCCGTGCAGGCGGCTTCGAGTCGTTGGCGCACCGAACCTGTGCCGGCGCCGTGGCCCAAGGTGTCCACGAGTGCGGCCACGCCGGGATGGCTTGCCAGCGGGTCGTGCGAGCGCTGCTGGAAGGGCATGCCGGAACGCTGCAGGGCCTCCACGAGGGGAGCGGCCTGGGCCTCGGTGCGGTAGAGCACGGCGAAGTCGGAGAACGACAAGTCGCGGCCATGGCCGGCTTCCGAGCGGCCGCTGTCGATGGAGAAGAAGTTGTGACCGCCCAGGGCCGCTTCCAGGGATTGGACGATGAATTCCGCCTCGGCCTTGTCGCTCGCGGCTTCGTGGAGAGTGATGCGGCCGGCAGCGTCGTCGAGCACGGGTATGGACGGGCCGGCCGAGGCGGAGGCTGCGATGACCTGGGACGAAAGGGTGACGATGTTGCGGCTGGAACGGTAGTTGCGGTTCAGCCGCGCCACGCGGGCACCGGGGAAGTGTTCGGCAAACTCCATGAAGAAGCGCCGCTCGGCGCCCCGGAAGCCGTAGATGGCCTGATCGGGGTCGCCGATGGCGCAGATGTTGCCGCCGGGCGGGACCAACTGCCGGATCAGCCGGACCTGCTGTTCGTCCACGTCCTGGTACTCGTCGATGCAGACCCGGGGATGGCGTTGCCGCCACTGGCCGCGGATCTCCGGGTCGGCTTCCAGGGCGTCCGCGGCGCGTATGACGAGGTCGTCGAAGTCGCACCAATTGCGCGTCTCCATCTCGTGCCGGTAGACCTCCCATGCATGTGCGAGCCCTGCGTCCGCCGCCGGAGTACCGGTCCGCCTGCCGTGGGAGATGGCTGACAGCCGGGACCGGGCCTGCCGCTTGGATATCTGGAGTACCTCCCGCAGCAGCGCTGTCCGTTGGGCTTCCGCCACCACGCGGAAGCCCCGCTGCAATCCCGCGGCGTTCCAGTGCTGCCGGAGGATGCTCAGCCCCAGGGAATGAAAGGTGTGGAGCGGAATGGCCGCCCACACCTCCGGCAGGAGCGCGCGCAGACGGCGCCGCATCTCGTCCGCGGCCCGGCGGGTGAAGGTGACGGCCAGGCAGCCGGACGGTGCCGCACCGTGGTTGCTGACGAGGTGGGCGATGCGGTGGGTCAGGGTACGGGTCTTTCCGGAGCCGGGTCCGGCAACGATGAGCAGGGGACCGTCCACGGCCTCCACGGCTTGGCGTTGGTGTGCATCCAGGCCGGCAAGGGTATCCGGGGTGCCGGGCGGGCTGTCCGCCGGAAGGGACAGTTGACCCGGTGTTGCCGGGTCCGGCGACGGCGTGAGTGAGGCCTCCGCGGGCGCGGACTCGGGCGACTCCTGCGCACGCACTCCCGGACGCGCTACCGGGACGACAACCGCCGGGCTGGCAACCGCCGGTTCGTCCCCGAAAAGCGGCGCGCCGCGGCTGCGCCGCTCAAGCTCGGCGTCCCGGAACAGCCGGATGGTGCCGTACACCCCGTCGTAGCCGGCCTCCCGGATCACTTCCCGCCGGCGCAGCCGCGCCACCGCCTCGGCCAGCAGCGCCGGCGCGCCGGTGCCGATCTCCTCCAGCGGCAGGCTGTCGAGCAGCGGCAGTTCCGGCCCGAGGCGCGCCAGCAGACCTTCGTAGTCCCGTGCCACCCGCTTGCTCCCGGCACCGACGCGGTGGAGTTCTCCAAGGATCTCCGGCAGCGGAATGAGGCCCCGGGTGTCGCCCGCGGTGTCGGGCGGAGCCGCGTCGGCCCCGCGGTCGGCCAGATCCTCGACCCGGTGCATGACTCCCACGGTCAGAGGCTTGCCGCAGGCCGGGCAGCGGCCGCCGCGCCGGCGGGTCTCGTCGGGCTCCAGGCGCACGTCGCAGTTGCGGTGGCCGTCCAGGTGGTACTTGCCCTCTTCCGGGAAGAACTCCAGGGTTCCTCCGTAACCCTCGCCCGTCTCCAGCGCCCGGCGCATGGCGAAATAGTCCCTCGCCGTATCGAAGACGCAGACCTCCCGGCCCAGCTTCTCCGGCGAATGGGCGTCGGAGCTGGACATCAGTCGGAAGCGGTCCAGGGACGAGACGCGCCAGTTCATCGGCGGGTCCGAAGAAAGCCCGGTCTCCACGGCGAAGATGTGCGGCGCCAGGTCTCCGTAGCAGTCGTCGACGGCGTCGAAGCCGGACTTCGAACCGAGGGCGGCGAACCACGGCGTCCACACGTGGGCCGGCACCAGATACGACCCCGGTCCGGAGTCCAGCGTCATTTCCAGCAGATGGCGCGAGTCGAGCCCCAGGATCGGCCGCCCGTCCGAGTGCAGATTGCCGATCCTGGCAAGGGCGGTCACCAGCCGCTCCGCGGACGCGAAGTCCGGAGCGTAGACCAGGTGGTGAATCTTCCGGGTCTTGTCGCCCTTCTTGTAGATCGTCGAAATCTCCACCGACAGCATGAACCGGGTTGCGGTGAGGCCGCTGGCGCAGGCGGGCGGGAGGCTGCCGTCCACCACCCGCTCCAGGTCGGGGCGCAGGCGAAACAGCCCCGGCTCCGCGGTCACCAGTTGTTCCTTCAGTTCCGCCCGCCACGCCGGATGGGTGAAATCGCCGGTGCCGACCACGCCGATGCCCTTCTTGCGCGCCCAGAGGGCCAGGTGGTGCAGGTCGCCGTGGCGGCTGGTGGCGCGGGAAAAACGGGAATGGACGTGCAGGTCGGCGTAGAAGGTCAAGGGGCGGTCTCCTCTCCGGTCGGATTCGGCAAAGCACTCAGGCGGCGTGCCGCCGCTGCCGTGCACGTTTCAGGGGCGCCGGAGGTGCTCCTTGAACCAGGCGGTGGAAAGGTCCAGCAGCCGGGTGAGGTGCGGCTCCCTGTAGATGTCGTGATGGTTGACGTCCGGCATCACCACGTGCAGCTTGGGTTCGGGTGAGCACTCGTAGAGGCTCCGTTGCTCGTCCGTCGGGGTCAGGGTGTCGCGTTCCGCGGACACATACAGGGCCGGGCTCTCCATCTCGTGCGCCACGGTCTCGGGCTTGTATTCGATGATGGCGCCGGCACACTCCAGGGGCATCTCGACCTGGCCCCTTTCCGGGTTGGCGGCCACGGTCTCGTTCCAGAACTCCCACCCCTCCGGCGTCGTCTCCATGATGTGGTAAGGGTGCACGCGCCGGGACCGCCCACTCAGCACCCGCTGGTCGCGGTCTTCTTCGAGTTCCCGCAGGAACGCCTGCCACTCCCACTCCCGGCGCAGGCAACGGAGCCAGCGCTCGCCGTCGCCGACGCCCACGACGCTGACAATGCAGCGGACGCGGACATCGACGGCGGCCGTGTAGGTGGCGTGGGCGCCGCCGAAGCTGGTGCCCCAGATGGCGAGACGGTTCGGGTCCACCTCGCCGCGTACCGCCAGGCAGGTGAGGCCGTTGCGGATGTCCTCGATCTGCTCCAGGGGAATCAGTCGGTGACGCGGCCCCTCGCTCTCGCCGAAACCGCGGTAGTCGAAGCGTAGCGTCACATACCCCTCGGCGGCGAAGCGCGCGGCCACCGCGGGCATGAGCGCTTCTTTCAGGCCGGCGTACCCCTGGCACAGCACGACGCCCGGATGGCGGTCCGCGTCGTCGCGGGCGTCGGGGATGGTGATCACCGCCGACAGGCTGTAGCCGGGGCCGCTGAAGTAGCGGATCTTCTCTTCCATGAATGTCTCCCGGACCGGGTGTCTCCTGGAATCGGTTTCCCGTTTCCGCGTATCAGGTACGGCGGAACAGTCGGGCGGCGCCGGCGTAGATGTGCTGGGTTCCCAAGTTTACCACGACCACCCGGGCCAGATGAAAGGCGATGACCGCGGGGACGCCGATCTCCAGCGCCTGGGCGGTGAGGGCCATCTCCGCCATGCCGCCGGGCGAGGTGCTGATGATCATGGTGCCGATGGGGAGCCGGAAGGCCCGGGCCAGGGCCACCGCCACCACGAACGAGGCGGCCAGCACGAAGAGGGAGTTCAGCAGCGCGAACGGGATGAACAGCTTGTAACGGGCGAAGAACGCCCGTTCGTAGCGCGCTCCGAGAACCAGGCCGAACATGAGCTGGGCAAACTGCGTCATCCACTGTGGTACGGCCGAGAGCGGGACCTCGCTGACCGTGAAGGCCGCGCCGAAGAAGATGGGCATGAGCAGGTAGCCGTTGTGCATGTGCAGGCGCTCGGAGATCTCGCCCAGCACGAAACCCGCCAGCAGCCAGGGCACCAGCACCCCCACGTCCAGAGGCGCCGCCGGCCGGTAGTCGCCGGTCTCCAGCGGTACGCCGCCGTAAGTCAGCGCGAAGGGGATGACCAGTACGAGGATGGAGACCCGCAGGCTGTGGGCCACCGCCACCGGGGCGATCTGAGCGCCGTAGCGGTGGGCCAGGTTGGCCATGGCCATGGCGCCGCCGGGAATGGACGCGAAGAAGGTCGAGCGGGTCTCGACCCCCGAGACCCGGCTCAGGATCACCGCCCCCAGCGCGCCGATCACGAAGGCCGACAGGGTTGCCAGGACGATGGCCGGCCAGTTGGCGGCCAGCGCCGCTATCACCGGCGGGGTGAAATAGAGGGACAACGCCGAACCGAGCAGCACTTGCCCCATCTGCCGCGCGTAGGGCGGCGAGTCCATGGGTACGCCCAGCAGGTTGAGCGCGGCGACGGCGATCATGGGTCCGATCATCCAGGGAATGGGCAGGTCCAGGAGGTGGCAGAGGTAGCCCGCCGGGATGCCTGCCGCCAAGGCCGTGAGGATGGCGGGCAGGCGCCGGCGGAGGTCCACGGCCCCGCGGCGCAGTTCCGTGATGGCCGGCACTCCCCGGTTCATGGACGCCGCCGCCGGTTCCCGGGCGCGGCCCCCGTCATACGATGTTTCTTTCCCGAAGAGAGCGGATGTCGTCCGGCGTGTATCCCAGCCCGGCGAGGGTTTCCTCGTTGTGTTCCCCAAGCCTGGGCGGCCGCAACCGGAGGGTGATGGGAGTGTCCCGCAGGTTGAGGCCGTTCCGTACCAGCTTGAAGGAGCCGAAATCGGGATGGTCCACTTCCATGAGCCGATCCAGGTACTTCACCTGCGGATCCTCGAAAACCTCGGCGAAGTTGTTGATGGGTGCGCACGGTACGTCCCGGGCGCGCAGCTCCTCCAGCCAGTGTTCCCGCGGCGCCGACTGCACCACCGCACCGAAGGTGCGGGAGATGAAGTCGTAGTTCTTCGCCCGGGCGGGGCGGTCCCGGGTACGTTCGTCGGTCTGGAAGTCCGGCCGGCCCATGACCTCGGTTACGCCGATCCAGAACTTGGGCGGGTGAGACAGGTGGATGACGAAGGGTCTGCCGTCGCCCGCCACCAGCGCGTAGACGCCGGCGGTCTTGATGCGGCTGCGCATGCTCGGCACCTCCCCGCTGAACAGGTACTGGGTGATGCCGAGCCCCAGGAAGCAGATGGTGGACTCCAGCAGCGAGGTCTCCACCTTCTGGCCGACGCCGGTCCGTTCCCTGGCCGCCAGCGCCGCCAGCACGCCGTAGCAGCCGAAGAGGCCGCCCAGGTGATCGGAAAAGGCGGCTCCCGGTCCATGGGGCTTTTCCAGGTCCGTCAGTACGCTCAAGAGCCCGCTCAGGGACTGGCCGATGGTGTCGTAGCCGGGCCGCTTGCGGTAGGGGCCGTTCTGGCCGAAGGCGGAGATGGAACAGTAGACGATGCGCGGGTTCATGGCGCACACCACGTCGTAGCCGATACCCAGCCGGTCGACCACTCCGGGGCGGAGGTTCTCGACGACGACGTCCGCGTCCCGGGCCAGCCGCAGGAACACCTCCCTGCCCTCGGGCGTCTTCATGTCCAGGGTCAGGCTCTTCTTGTTGCGGTTGAGGGCGCAGAAGCTCGGGCTGTAGTTCTCCGGCTCCTTGTCCCAGGTGCGGAACGGGTCGCCCTTGCCGGGGGTCTCGATCTTGTACACGTCCGCCCCCAGGTCCGCCAGCAGCAGCGAAGCGTAGGGACCGGCGATGTAGTTGGTGATGTCGAGGATCCTGATACCTTCCAGTGCTCCGGGCATGGGGCGGCAGCCTTTCCTGTCAGCGGGTGCGCCGGTATTCGTAGTCTTCGCGTTCGGTGGCGCCGGCCCGAAGCTCGGGCAGCAGCGGCGCCCGGGTGGCGTTCACTCGCGCGTGGACGTCCAGGGCGGCTTGGTCCACCCAGCGTTCGATCAGCACCAGCTTGTCGGGGTTCACCACGCTGCGGAACACCTCGAACTGCTCGCATCCCGGCTCCTTCATGACTTCCTCGCAGCGGCCCCGATAGCCCTCCGCGAGTTCGGCGCCTTTCCCCTCCACGGCGTTGATGGTGACGATCAGTCGAAGCGACATTCCGGTTCCTCCATATGCATGGCCCGCGTCTCCGGCAGGTTCCGTGACGAGATTTCTCCAGTCTGTACCAGATATGCCGGTGAGCCGCGAGACGCGCGCCGGCCGGGCGGTTGCCTTGCTGCCGGACGCCGTGATACGGGCGTAGGGCGGGATCAAGCTGGTCGCAAGGTCCTCCACGAGGATCCTCCACGAGGGGGTGCGATGCCCATCAAGCACTACTGCAAATCCGCAAATCGCACGACATCGCGTCCCGGTCCACACTTTCCGGGGACTTGAGGCTGTGCTGCGCCGGCCGGCAAAAATCTGGTCGAAGCGACGGATTGACGATGGCCGGTGCCACGACGTTACCCTTGAAGACGGCACCGTGGCCAAAGGTGTTGATGGAGCGTCATTCAGATCTCGTTGACCCACAGCGGCGCAGCGAGTGCAGGAATATCGGGCTACGACCGAGCAAGGATGGGGATGACTACAGGCCCGGCAACGGGAGAAATCGAATCTCCTTGACCTTGCACGGCAATCCAGGTTGTCGCGGGATACCGGGTTCGGTCCGCACGGAGGGTGGCGATGCCCATATGGCAGGAGTTGAGTTGGCCGCGGATCAGGGAATGCGCCGGGAAGGGGTGCGTGGTGATCCTTCCCATCGGGGTCATCGAGCAACACGGCCATCACTTGCCGCTCGACACCGATGCGTTCATCGCGCAGGAAATCGCCCGGGCGGCGGCCCGGCGGGCCCCGGAACTCCTGGTGGGACCGACGGTGCCCTTCGGCTTCACGCCCAGCAACCGGAACTTTCCCGGCAGCATCAGCCTGACGGCCGCCACCTGGATGGCGTTGATACGCGAGGTCGTCCGATCGGTGCACCGGCACGGCTTCACCCGCATCGCGCTGTTCAACGGCCACGGCGGCCAGGTGTCGCTGTCACGGTCGGTGGTGTCGGTGCTCCAGGACGAGGAGGCCATCCGCGTGGTGGCGCTGAACTGGTTCGGCCTGGTGAACAAGGAGATGGAGAGGCTGTTTCCGGACGAGAAGATGCCCGGTGGCCGGGTCGGCCACGCCGGTGCGGTGGAGACCTCCCTCAACCTGCATCTGCGCGCCGACCTGGCGTCGCAGGGCAGCCTGGTGTCCCATCTCGGTCCGCAGATGCCGGAGTTCGTCAGCAAGGTGGGCGGCTATGTTCAGACGCCGCGAGAGGAGCTGTCGCCCTCCGGGGTGATGGGCGATCCCGGTCTTGCCAACGCCGCCAAAGGCAGGGAGCTGTTCGAGTTGTGCGTGGAACGGCTGTGCGCGTTCGCACGGGAGTACCGCGAGAACGAACAGGCGGGGTAAGAGGCTACCGCACCAGCGACCGCGCGGCCGCCGCGATGCGCTCCGGCGTGGGGGTGACGTAGTCCTCCAGCGGTACCGCGAAGGGCACCGGCACCGGCGGGACCGCCACCCGCTTGATGGGCGCCTTCAGGCTGTCGAACGCCAGATCCGCCATCAGCGCGGCCAGTCCCGCGGCCACGCCGCAGTTGTCGTGGCTCTCGTCGGTGACCACCAGCCGGCCGGTCTTCGCGACCGATGCGCACAGGGCGTCGGTGTCCAGCGGCTCGAGCGTCCGCAGGTCCACCACCTCCGCGGATATGCCGTCCCTGGCCAGGGCGTCCGCCGCCGCCAGCGCCCGGGGCACCTGGACACCGGCCGCGATGACGGTGACATCCCCGCCCTGGCGCGCCACCACCGCCTGCCCGAACTCCGTTTCGTACGCTTCCTCCGGCACGGGACCGCGTTCGTTCAGCAGCCGCTCGTGGGCAAGGAAGATGGTCGGATCCCGGCTCTCCAGGAGCGCGGTGCGTAGCAGGCCCTTGGCGTCCCGGGGCGTGGCCGGCATGACCACCTGCAGGCCCGGCGTGTTCCAGTACCACGACTGCGGGCTGCCGGAGTGCTGCACGCCGCCGCCTCCCCGGATGCCGTAGCGCATGAAGTAGGTGACCGGAACGCGGGTCCGGCCGCCAGAGTTCGAACAGGCCACCGCCGCTTCGTTGCTGATCTGCGGGATCGCTTCGTAGGAGAAGGTCGCGGTGCCGATGTCCACCAGCGGCCGCAATCCGGCCATGGCCGCTCCCGCGGCGATGCCGCAATAGCCCAGTTCGGCGATGGGCGGGGACTTGATGCGCCGTCCGTGGCGCTGGCGCACGGCGGCGAAGCGCTCCCGGGCGGGGGCGGAGTCTGCCAGGCCGCCGCCGATCAGTATCACCCGCCGGTCCTGCTCCATGGCCCCGGCCAGAGCCTCCACCAGGGCCTCTCCCAGGGTTATTTCCCGGGTCATTGCGAGTCGCCCCTTCCGGCGTACGCGTACCGGACCGCCTCCTCCGGCGGCGGCAGCGGGCTCGTCAGCGCGAACCGCGCCGCCGCGTCCGCTTCCCGGCGCACCGCCTCGTCCAGCCGCACGAGGGTGTCCCGGTCGCAGCCCCCGCTGTCCGCCAGTTCCCGCACGTAGGCCAGCAGGCCGTCCCTCTCCGCGTACCAGGAACGCACATTCTCGGGCACCAGGCCAGGGTCCCAGGCCCAGCGGATGTCGGTGAGCCCGGCCACCAGTTCGGGATGCGCGCCGTCGTTGCCCGGCCAGGGGTGGGTGCGGGCCTCGACGAAGAACGGCCCCTCGCCGGCCCGTGTTCGTCGCACCCGTTCCCTGACCGTGCCGTGCACCTGGCCTGCGTCGCCGCCGTCCACGGCGGTGGTCTCCACGTCCAGGGCCCGCGGAATGTCTGCCAGATCCACCGCGCTGTGCCCGTCGTTGATCCTGCCGGCCCGGCGGTGGTTGTTCTCCATCAGGAAGATCAGAGGCAGTTCCCACAGCCTGGCCATGTTGAGGCTCTCGTAGAGTACCCCCTCGTCCATGGCGCCGTCCCCGAAGAAGACCACGGTGACCGCTCCCGTCTCCTGCAACTGTGCGGCCAGCGCGGCGCCGGCGGCAAGGGCGGTGCCGCCGCCCACGATGGCGGAGGTGTGGGGGATGTTCAGGTCCGGGGCTGCCACGTGGAATGTCCCGCCGCGCCCGCGGCAGTATCCGGTCTCGCGGCCGATGATCTCCGCCAGCACCCTGCCCGGGTCGCCGCCCTTGGCGATGACGTGGCCGTGGTTGCGGTGGGTGCTGAAGAGGTAGTCTTCCGGTGCCAGCGCGGCGCAGACGCCGGCGCCGGTGGCCTCCTGTCCGATGTAGATGTGGAAGTGGCCCCGGATGAGGCCTTCGTGCTCCTCGTTGAACCGGACCACGTGTTCTTCCACCCGCCGGATCAGGAGCATTTTCCGCAGCAGGTCCAGCCGCTGGTCTCGTGGCATGTCGGGCAGCATTCGTCCTCCCGCCGGTTCGGAGTTGGCGGTCCGACTCTACTTCGACGGAGCAGGGAATGGAAGCCCGCCCGAATGCGTCCCGCCGGCATGGGGTCGAAGTCAATGGACCGCGGGATCGAACTTCTCCGGCGGGCGCCCGGTGTGGCTGCGGGGGCCGCCCTGCTCCATCGGCCCGCCCTCTCGCGGCGGCGCGTCAATGGCTGCCGGAAGAATGGCTGCCGGGAAGATGGATCCGTCCCGGCGCCCGCTCCCGGTGTCTTGCGGAGATGCGATGGCGCCGGAGGTCCGGCGGCGTTTCGAAGCGGCTGTCCGCGGAAACGTGCCGGCGGGCTCACGTCACGGGGAGGTTCTCAGGGCCGGGCGGCGTCGGGCAACGGCCAGTCCAGCCATTCGGCGATGGCCCGTCCCAGGATCCACTCCTTCTCGGCGCCGGTCAGGTCGTGAAGCTCCTCGGTGAACAGCGCCAGTGCCTGGCGATAGGAACAGGGCAGGTGGGACAGGTCGGTGCCCCAGAACACGCGCCTGGGGCCGAAGGCGTCCACGACGCGGCGGATCTGCGGATGAAGCGATGGATAGGGATAGCGCTCCGCCGCATAGCACGGCAGCGCCGACGCCTTCACCGCCACGTTGGGCAGGGCCGCGAGCTGGATCACCCCGTCGATGATGGGCTCCAGGGGCTTGCCCGCCAAGCTCGAGTTGAGTCCCATGTGGTCGATGGCCAGACGCAGTCCGGGGTGGCGCGCGGCGACCGCGGCGAGGTGGGGCAGCGCGTGGGGTGCCAGCACCATCACCGGGATGTCATGCTGTTCGGCCGCCTTCCAGAACCAGTCGATGGCGCCGTCCTTGAGCCACGTGCGGTAACGGCCGCGATGGAAGGTGAGGCGAATCCCTCGCATGCCGGGCTGGTCTTTCCAGGTGGCCATGCGTTCCCGGCTTTCGGGCGCGTCGAGGGCCAACCGGCCCATCACCGCGAACCGGTCCGGGTACAGGCGGGCCGCATCAAGAGAGGTGTCGTTGCGGTCCGCTTCCCAGGTGGGCGGCACCAGCACCGCACGGGCGACCCCGGCGCCATCCATCTCGCGCAGCAGTTCCTCGTGCCCCAGCGGTTCGGGACGATGGGGCGCGGCCGCGTCGATCCGATCCCAGGGTTTGTCGGCGGTCTCGGGTGCCCAGATGTGCACCTGCGAATCGATGATCTGCATGGCGGGCCAGGCCCCGGTGAGGCATCCTCGCTACCGTGCCGGCGGCGTCTCGGCGTCCCGGTAGGTCCACTGGAAATCTCGGTTGCGGTAGACCTCGTCGGGCATCAGGCTGGTGAGCTCCCGCTTCTCCAGTTCGGCCTCGAAGCGCTCGCGGATCCACGGATCCTCGTCCGCGTACTCGATCTGGTCCCGGGCGCGGTCCTCGACTTTCTCGGCGTGGCCGCGGAACTGGCGGGGCGGGTGGAGCGCTAGGTATCGCGCCGGCGTCCCGCCGGCATTGAAGTGCTGGTGGAACCACTTGCCCGGCGGCACGAACATGCTGGCCTCGTGCCACGGCGCCACCACCTTCTCCTTGCCCTCCTCCCAGAGGATGGAGTAGCCCGTCCCGGCGGGGATGACGATGACCCGGCCCGGGCCGTGCCGGTGGGCCTTCTTGTAGGTGCGGGACGGGAACACCGACATGTGGCACGACATCTCGGAGTGGGGAAACGTCATCAGGACGCTGTGGCCGCCCGCGCCCCTGCGGCTGCTGCGGTTGAGCTTGTTCCAGGAGCCCATGTCGGGAAAGAAGTTGCCGTACCAGAAGATGCCGCTGCGGCCGCCCCAGGTGCGGGTCGGGTCGCCGTCGCGCACGAGTTTCGCTTCGGAGTAGAGGGGGCCGCTCTCCGACAGATGGTCCACCCCCTGGTGGCGGTTGTTGAAGAAGAACGCCGGGTCCGTGTGGAGCGACAGCGCCAGCGGCAGGTAGCTGTAGCGCAGCAGCCGTACCGGCTGGTCGCCGCGCATGTTGCTCAGGGTGTGGTGATAGTTGTGCGGAATCTGGAACAGGCTCCGGGGTTGCCACTCGAAGGTGGTGCGGGGACCGTTGTCGCGCAGCCACACGTTGGTCACGCCGTGGCCCTGGAGCACGTAGACCAGTTCGTCAAGAGCGAATTTCAGCGGCGGCAGCGTCTGACCCGGGGGGATCTCCTGCACCATGGCGGAGGTGACCCCCTCCTGCCCCACCAGCTGGATGAAGGCGCTCTCGCACCCCCGCTCCGGCCACCAACCCAGTTCCACCGTGCGCAGGTCCTTGATGAAGTAGCCCCGATGGATCGGCACGCCGGTGGAGGCCATCCAGTCATCGTAGGTGTATTCCTTGACTTCCAGCTCGGGTGCCACGGAGTCGTCGGAACTTGTGTCAGTCCGGACCTGCGTCGTCAATGGCTTCTCCTTGAACTGCCGCGCTCCCGCCGCCGGTGGAAGCCGGGTACCGGGTCTCGCGGGAATGGCGGATGTATGCGTTTCCGCCGGTTGGTATCACGCTCCCGCCACTTCGTCGAACGAGGGCTCGGGCATGCCCTCCTTCCAGGTGGGGTCCCGCAGTTCCAGCCAGTTGCCGCTGGGGTCCGAAAAGTAGAGTTCCCGGCCCGGGAAGTACCCGCCCTTGCGGTAGTAGAGCTCCACCACGGGGACGTTCTTCTCCTTGAACAACCGGCAGGCCTCGTCGAGGGTCTCGGGACTGACCGTGAAGGAGTGATGGACGCGGTCGTCCTCCACCCTGTCCGTCGCCTCCCGCCGCTCGCACAACAGGATGTTGTGGTCGCCCACATTGAAGCACGCCATGACGTTGTTGGCGAGCCGGCCCAGGTTCTTCAGCCCGAGCATACCACCGTAGAACTTCTCCGCCTCGTCCAGGTCGTTCACCGGAATCGACCAGTGCGTGACCCCTTCAATCCTGAGCATCCGTCTGTCTCCTTTCCTGCCTTGCCGCCGGATCCCGGAACCTTGGTTCCGCACGGTATTCTTTACGATGGACAAAAGGGAACAGGCAACCGGCGGCGAGACAGACTTTCCCATGCTGGGGGTTGTGTTGGGATGAGGGCGGGGTGGAAAGGTGTACGGTGCCTTCCCGGCGGTTGTCGGTGCAGGGGTAATTTCGAGGGATGAGCGCCGGGCGGGGTGATCGGAGGACGGGTCAGGGCAGTCGGGTGGCCTGAGGGGGTGGTTGGGGCTGGGGTCCCGGGTCGTCGGTCGCCGGTCAGGGCCGGGTCACGGCGGCGAAGGCTTGGCTGTGGTCGAGTTGCAGCCGTCGGCGGGTTTCGGCGAAGCTCTCGGAGTCGCGCCGGTGGGTGAAGATCACCGCGAGTGCGATGCGGTCGAGGCGGGCGCGGTTGGCCGGTCCGTGTCCGATGCCGGTCAGGCATGCGTCCTCGCCGAAGACGCAGTCCCTCCGGCGGTGGTTGCGGTTCTCCACGACCCCGTGTCCGCGATTGAGCCGGAGCCGGTCTTTCGGGGATGCGGCTGCGGCATCGAGGGAGGTGAGGACATGGGCGGTTTCCATGTGTTCTTCCCCGGCCCTGTCCCCGTCCTCGCGCAGGGGCTCACGGCAGCGGGTGATCTGGCGGACGCCGGGGTAGTGGACCCGGCGCGGGGGCGGGACGCGGATGGAGCGCGGCTCCGGACCACCGGGAAGCTTGTCGAGTTCCTCCTCGAAGTGGCCGGTGGCGTCTTTCTCCCAGTCAATGCGGGCGAGAAGATGGAAGGTGTCCGGCGCGTTGGCCTTGACCGGGAAAAGATCGTCGGCACCACACATGCACGGCGAGCACGCAGGCCCACCCAGGGCTTCCGGCCCTGGTTCCGGCGGAAGTCCGGCACGACCGCCCGTTCGGCATACAGGGAACGCATCGCCACCGGGTGGCGGGAAGCCAGGCCGGGATCGACCGGAGGCGCCACGTGGGGCGGCAGCGGACGCGGGTTCGACAGCCGCGCCCGGGGGTCGGGCCGCAGCGGCTTGACCCCTGTCTCCTTCCGCCGACCGTGGGGGTCGGTGCAACGCCCGTTGGCGCGCGCAAACCCGCGGGTCCTGCCCGGCCCGCCGCCTTGTAAAGCGTGCCCGCAAACAACCCCGGATCGCGGAACGTCTCGGCCAGAAGCACCGGATGGCGGAGCACCGCCCGTCAGTCGCCTGTCCGCCGTGGGGTCATGCGGGCCCCGAAAGGGGAGGCAAGGTTGGGAAACACACCGGGCATGGAGAGCAGCAGGAGGCGCGTGTGGTTGGCGATCCGACCTGGGCGCTGGAACGGCTGCTTCGACCGCCGTGGGGTCCAAGGGTCCTGCGGTCGGCACTTGAGGGCGCCGTTCTGCCACGCGGCAGGCCCGGCATCGACCTTGGAAGGGCGCCGCAAGGCGAAGGCTGCGGCCTGCCAGACGGGGAAAGGCCTGACAAGGATGGGTGTCCATCCGCACGTGTTCCGTTCTGGAGGCTTCTCCGGCTTCACGAGAGGCACCTCCATCTCCGACAGCGCATACCTTCCCGGAGCCTCACGGTGGATGGCGCTCGACCGCTTGCGGATGCGTTCCAACATTCCTCCTCACTATTTGCTACAGGGCAAGACCTTGACCAAGACCTTGGCTTGACGGGGGGGGGGGGGGGGGGATGGTACCACCAATGACAGCGTGGCGGGATGTGTATGGATAGGTTGGCATGCTGGATAGGTTGGCATGCGGAAAGGAGTGTTCGGGATGAGTATTGAGCGAACCGGCGGCGATGGCAATGATGAACTGCGGGGCGGTATTGGCGACGATACGCTGGACGGCGGCAATGGTGACGATACGCTGGACGGCGGCAATGGCGACGACGTTCTCTACGGGGGTGACGGCAGGGACAGGCTGTCGGGGGGGGGGGGAGTCGACTGGCTGTATGGCGGCGGCGATGATGACACGCTGATGGAGGGCGGGGCGGGCAACGATTGGCTTTGGGGCGAAGAGGGCGATGACGTGCTGGAAGGGGGGGCGGACAAGGACACGCTGTACGGCGGTTCGGGCGACGACACGCTGCGGGGGGGCACGGGGGTGGACACGCTGTATGGCGGTTTGGGGGCGGACACCTTCGCATTCGCGGTGGGGGACGGCGCGGACACGATCGTGGATTTCGAGGTGGGGGACACGATCGAGATTGCCGGGGTATCGGGTGGTTTCCCTGCGCTGGTGATCGAGCAGGATGGCGCCAATGCGGTCATCCGCTACGGCGAGGGTGACACGATCACGCTGGAGGGCGTGACGGCGGACTCTCTCGGAGCGGAGGACTTCCACTTCCTTCCGGTGGAGACGGTCGCACAGGCGGGAGTCGAGGAGGACACGGCTACGCAGGGTGCGCCTGCGGGCGGCGACATTCTGAAGGGCGGCAGGGGCGACGACACGCTGACGGGCGGTGCCGGCGACGACGTTCTGAGAGGCCGCAGAGGCGCGGACACGCTGGAGGGTGGTGCCGGCGACGACACGCTGAGGGGCGGCAGGGGCGCGGACACGCTGACGGGCGGTGCGGGCGACGACACGCTGACGGGCGGTCGTGGCGCGGACACCTTCGTGTTCGCGGCAGGGGACGGCGCTGACACGATCACCGATTTCGAGGCAGGGGACAGGATTCGTCTTGACGGCGTGGTGGGCGGGTTCACGGCGCTCCGTATCGATCAGGAAGACGCCGATACGGTCATCCGTTACGGCGACGGCGCCGATACGATCACCCTGTCGGGGGTGACGGCGGCCTCCTTGGGCGAGGAGGATTTCAACCTGCCTGCCGGCGACGACCTCACCCTGAAGGGCGGCCCCGGCGACGATACCCTGGAGGGCGGCCGAGGTGACGACACCCTGAAGGGCGGCGACGGCGACGATACCCTGGATGGCGGCTGGGGCGACGACACCCTGGAGGGCGGCGACGGTGACGATACCCTGGATGGCGGCTGGGGCGACGACACCCTGGAGGGCGGCGACGGTGACGATACCCTGGATGGCAGCTGGGGCGACGACGCCCTGAAGGGCGGCGAAGACGACGATACCCTGGAGGGCAGTTGGGGTGACGACGTGATCTACGGCGGCGGCGGCAACGATACCCTGGATGGCAGCTGGGGCGACGATATCCTGGATGGCGGCGACGGTGACGATAGCCTGTCTAGCAGCCACGGCGACAACACCATGGTGGGCGGCAAGGGCAACGACACCATGACAAGTGGCTGGGGGGCCGATACCTTCGTGTTCCACGAGGGTGATGGGCAGGACACGATCAAGTCGTTCGGCCACGGGTTTGGTGGAAGCGACGAGTCCCTTCCCACTTACGAAGATTTTGAAGCGGCCGAGAAGAAGGCCTTGGCCAATGGGTGGACGGATGTCATCCAGCTTCACCTCTACGCTACGGCCGACCAGATCTCGGACCAAGCCGCTTTCGAGTCGCTGGATATCCGCCAGGACGGGGACCATACGGTCATCGGCTACGGCGGTTCGGGAGATACCATCACACTGCTCGATACCGACATGGCCTCTCTGAGCATGGACGACTTCGAATTCATTTTCATGGCCTAGGAGCCTGTGCCGCAGGACGCTTCGGGATGTCACCGGTGGGAGAGCATGGCCGGATTTTCGTCCAAAATGCCAGAAACGTGTAGCCTTGTCCCATTATTGGACATGAATTGGGTGCCAAGTGGGACTCCGGTGGATCTCTGCTTCACCAGAATTTCCTGCGGCGCAGGCTCCTGGACGGCGGGACCGAGCCGCCCGCTGGCGTTCCTGGCATGGGACAGGCAGCGGGCGGCAGCGCGCCGGTTCCGGCCTGCTGCAATGCCCGTGACGCCGGCTGCCCACGGCTCCGGAGCCTGCCTGGGCCATGGGCGCGGCACGGCTATGCCTTGGGGTATCCCAAGCGCTCCAGGTCCTCCCTGATCTCGTCCAGTATGGCCGGGTCGTCGATGGTGGCCGGGGTCTTGCAAGGAACCCCGTCCGCCATGCTCCGGACCGTGCCCCTCAGGATCTTGCCGGACCGGGTCTTGGGCAGACGTTTCACCAGCAGGGCCTGCTTGAAGTCGGCCACCGGGCCGATCTTCTGGCGCACGAGGTCCACCAACTCCGGCACCAGCGCCGCTTCGGTGGTCTCCACCCCCGCCTTCACCACCACCAGCCCCAGCGGCAGTTGCCCCTTCAGCGCATCCGCCACCCCGAGCACAGCGCATTCGGCCACCGCGGGATGGGCGGCGAGCACCTCCTCCATGGCACCGGTGGAAAGCCGGTGCCCGGCAACGTTGATGACGTCGTCAATGCGTCCCATGATCCACAGATAGCCGTCTTCGTCCCGGTAACCCCCGTCCGACGTGACGTAGTGGCCCGGATGCCGCTCCAGGTAGGCCCTGCGGTAGCCTTCCTCGTTGTTCCACAGGGTCGTCAGGCAACCCGGCGGCAGCGGCAGTTTCACGGTGATGCTGCCCATCTCGCCGGCCGCCATGTCCTTGCCCTCGTCGTCCAGCACCCGCACGTCGTAGCCCGGCACGGCTCGGGTGGGCGAGCCGGGCTTCACCGGAAGCGGCTCGATACCCATGCAGTTGGCCGCAATGGGCCAGCCGGTCTCGGTCTGCCACCAGTGGTCGATGACCGGGACGCCCAGCAGTTGCCGCGCCCACAGCAGCGTGTCGGGGTCGCAGCGCTCGCCGGCGAGGAACAGCGTGCGGAAACGGCTGAGGTCGTAGGGCTTGACGTATCGGCCGTCCGGATCCTCCTTCTTGATGGCGCGAAAGGCGGTGGGGGCGGTAAAGAGCACGCGGACGCCGTGTTGGCTGATGACCCGCCAGAAGGCTCCCGGATCGGGCGTGCCCACGGGTTTGCCCTCGTAGAGGACGGTGGTGCAGCCTTTCAGCAGCGGTGCGTAGACGATGTAGGAATGGCCCACCACCCAGCCGACGTCGGAGGCGGCCCAGTAGACCTCGCCGGCATCCACGCCGTAGACGTTCTTCATGCTCCACTTGAGCGCCACGGCGTGGCCGCCGTTGTCCCGTACGATGCCCTTGGGCCGGCCGGTGGTGCCGGAGGTGTAAAGGATGTACAGCGGGTCGGTGGCGGCCACCGGGAC
The DNA here is from genome assembly GCA_964291295.2 of uncultured Binatia bacterium (SeqCode). Taxonomy (GTDB): domain Bacteria; phylum Desulfobacterota; class Binatia; order UBA9968; family JAJDTQ01; genus JAJDTQ01. The sequence continues at coordinate 1,271,684 of OZ219754.1, forward strand.
GCACGGAACCGGACCGGCGGCGGCCACCGCCTCGTTCCAGTCCAGATCCCGGCCGGCGGTCATGGAGGCCCGGGCCTGGGGCCGCTGCAGCACGAGACAGGCGGCTGGCTTGTGCCCGGCCAGTCGGAGGGCCTCGTCCAGCAACGGCTTGTACTCGACGACACGGTGGACCTCGATGCCGCAGCTCGCGCTCACGACCACCTTGGGCCGTGCGTCGTCGATGCGGGCGGCGAGTTCGCTGGCGGCGAACCCGCCGAACACCACCGAGTGCACCGCGCCCAGGCGGGCGCACGCCAGCATGGCCACCACCGCCTCGGGCACCATGGGCATGTAGATGATGACGCGGTCGCCCGGGCCCACGCCGCAGTTCCGGAGCGCGCCGGCGAAGGCGGCCACGGCGTCGCGCAGTTCCCCGTAGGTCAGTACCCTCGCGCCGTGGGTCACCGGGCTGTCGTGGATCAGCGCGGGCCGGCCGCCGTTTCCCTGCTCCACGTGGATGTCCAGGGCGTTGTGGCAGGTGTTGAGCATCCCGCCGGCGAACCACCGGTAGAACGGCGGGCGGGAGTCGTCCAGCACCCGGTCCCAGCGCCGCTCCCAGTGGATGTCCGCGGCCGCCCGGGCCCAGAAACCCTCCGGATCCTTCAGTGCCCGTTCGTATACGTTCGCGTAGCTGTCGTCGTTCATCCTGCGTCTCCCCGAAGGCGTGGCCCTGGCACTGTCCATAAACCCTGCATGCCGGCGTCCGCAAGCGGAGGGGCGCGGTCCTGACGGTCCTCCGCCCGGCCGGCGCGGTACGGTCATGCCGGCGCCGCCGGGCCGCGCGTGGAGCCGGTCTCCATCGGGAACGGCGGCATCGACGGAACGGGACCCGGCCCGGTGCGCGGGGGGCACGCCATCGCGGCCCCCCGGTGCGTCACGGGCGAACCCGTGGTCGCGGCGTGTCCGGATCGAGACCACGAAGCCCTTCTTTGACAGCGTCCGCGCGTTGGTCTAGGTACGGTAGCTGGCGGGGCACGCCTCATGAGTTACCGAACCCTTCATCACCAAGCCGACGTTCTGGTCATCGGCGGCGGCGCCGCCGGGGCCATGGCGGCGATCCGCGCGCGCGAGGCGGGGGCCGATGTGCTGCTGGTGGACAAGTCCGTGTTCGGCCGCAGCGGCTGCGCGGCGCTGGCCTCGGGCGCCTACATCACCTACATGCCGGGCGACGACATCATGCTCCATCTCGGCGGCCGCGGCGTGCTCACCAATCAGACCAAGGCCATCGAGGCCATCTACGCCACCCATGACCTGCTCCGGATCCTGGAGGGCTGGGGCGTCAGGTTCGTCAAGGAGCGCGGCGAGATCTGGCGCGGCAAGGGCGGCTCCGGGGCCGCCGCCAGCGGTGGCCTCGCCGCGGGCCTGGTGGGCGGTGGCACGGCGATGATGAAGGTGGTGCGCGGCGTGGCCCTGCGCGCCGGAGTCCGGGTGCTCAACCGGGTGTCGGTCACCGACCTTCTGACCTCGGATGGCGCGCACCCCACCGGCGGCCGCGTGGTGGGGGCGTTGGGGGTGTCCGGACGCGAGCGCGAGGTCCATGTGTGCGAGGCCAGGTCGGTGGTGATGTGCGCGGGCGGTTTCAACTTCGGCTACAAGAGGCCGGGGCAGTGGTTCGCCGGCATGCCCCTCAACATCACCAGCGACGGGGTCGCCATGCAGCTCCGGGCCGGCGCGGTGATGGGCAACATGGCGGTGGGCAGCAAGTACCTTCAGACCATGGAATTCCTGTGCGCCCCCGGCATCGAGCACTTCACCACCATGGGCACCAGCTACTTCAACCGCCTGGGCGACGACGTCATGAAGCGGTTCTCGGAATCCGAGGCCGAGTTCACCCGCCGGCTGTCGCTGGGACAGGCGGTGGCCCTGGAGATGCTGGAAGGCAACGGCCCCGTCTACCTCGACTGCACCGGGCTCGCGCCCGAGAACATGCGGCTGCTGTACGAGGTCATTCCCATCATCATGAACACCTTCGAGGCGGCGGGCTACGACCTGGCCAAGGAGCGGGTTCCGTATCTGCCGGTGCTGGCGGCCACCTACGGCTCCAGCCACGGCGGCGGCGCGGTGGTGGACGACCGCTGCCGGACCTCGCTGCCGGGCCTTTTCGCCGCCGGCGCCAGCAGTGACGGCATGAACATCTCGCCCAATCTGAACCTGTCCTGGTGCATGGTGCTGGGCTGGTGGGCGGGGCGGCACGCCGCCGATCACGCCCGCAAGGCGGACCTCAAGGGCGCGGTGGCGCGGCAGGTGGAATCGCTGGCCCGGAACGTCACCCGCCACCTCAAGCCCGCAGGCATCTCCTTCGTCGAGGTCCATGGCCGCGCCGCCGACCTGCTGCACGAGCTTGGGGTGATTCTCAGCGACGAGAAGATCGACCGGGTGCGGCGCGGCCTCCTGGAGATCCTGGCAACGTATGACAACGTCATGGCCAGGGATCCCCACGACCTGGTGAAGGTGCTGGGGCTGCGGAACTCCATCGAGGCGCTGACCGCGGTGCTGGACTACCTGCTGCACCGCCAGGAGAGCCGGGGCTCGGTCATCAACCGCGACCATCCCGAGACCGACAACGACAGGTGGCTGGTGTTGAGCAAATCCATCATCGAGAACGGCGCCCTGAAGATCTGGGACGAGCCCATCCCCCCCAGCCAGTTCTACGTGCACTACCGGCCGCGACCCGGAAAGACGATGCATCCCTTCTTCAAGGTCGCCGGGCAGGCGGTGGAAGGGGGAGTGCCGTGACCGCGGCTCGGGACCCGCATTTGCCGAAGGTCGAGATCTACAAGGAAGTCTGCATCTCCTGCACCGCATGCGACGACGCCTGTCCGACCGACGTGATCAGGATGGGCAGGGACGGCTATCCCTTTGCCATGTACGAGGAAGATTGCCAGGGCTGCTTCATCTGCCAATGGGACTGTCCCGTCGGCGCCATCAGGATCCGCGTCGCCCGTTGGTACGAGGCGGCGCGCTAACACACGTCCCGTGTCCCGCGGGTGCCCGGCCGGCAGGGGACAGGGCACCCGCCCGGGTTCGGCCGGACGCGCGGTGCCGAGCCGCCGGGAACACGCGGGAACACCGCTTTCGCCCGGCGTCTTCGGCTCGCATGCGCCGGTTCCACGCGGCCGTGCGGGCCCGGGTTCGTTCCGGTGGACGGGCAGGTTTTCATTTCGCGTGCGCCGGCTCTGCCGGCCAGCAGCCCACAGAGGATCACGGATCCGGCCCCCGGTTTTCATTTCGCATGAGCATACTCTACTCCCTGATCGCGTCGTTCGGTTTCGCGGTCTCCCACATCCTGATCCGCCGCGGGCTGGCCCGGTCCAATCCCCTGGCGGGCTTCGCCATCTCCATCGTCATCTCGGCGCTGACCCTCTGGTCCATGGCGGCGGCCACGCTGCCCCTGGCGGTTTTCCGGACCCATGCCGTCTGGTACTTCGCCGTGGGCGGTCTGTTCGCTTCCGGTCTGGGCCGCTGGCTGATCTATGTCTCCATCGACCGGCTGGGGGTGGCGCGCTCCATCCCGGTCGTGAGCACCACGCCCATGTTCGCCTCGATCCTGGCCGTGTTCCTGGTGGGCGAACACTGGACGCTGGGCGCGTTCTTCGGCACGGCGCTGATCATCGGCGGGGTCGTCGTCATCTCGCGCACCCATGAGCAAAGGGCCGACTGGCACCGCGCGGACCTGGCCTTCCCGCTCCTGGGGGCGCTGTCGTTCGCCTTCTCCGCCAGCGTCCGGAAGCTCGGCTTCTTCATTGACAACGTGCCGATCATGGCGTCGTGCGTGAACGCCACCACGGGACTGGTACTGGCCGTCCTGATGATTTATGGCCAGGGCGGCCCGGGCAAGGTGTTGCGCATGTCCCGGTCGGTGTTCTGGTGGTTCGTGGCCGCGGGAGTCGGCAACACCACCGGGATGCTGGCGAACTTCTACGCCCTTTCCACCGGCGACATCGTCATCGTGGAGCCGCTCATCAGCACCAACCCGGTGTTGACGGTGGTTCTCACGGCCATTTTCCTGCGCGACGTGGAAACCGTGAATCTGCGGGTCTGCATCGGTGTCGCATTCACGTTCGCCGGCACCCTGCTGCTGGTCTACGCAAGGGCGGGCGGGGCCTGAGTCCGGGCGTGACCCCGGGCCCCGCCGGGCGTGTCCTTTCCCGGCCGGCTCGGATAGAATGGCCGCGTGCGTACCGGACTGGAAAGGCTCCTCGACGATCCGTGCCGCTGGCTGGGGAAATCGCGGGTCGGACTGGTGGCCAATCCGACCACGGTGGATCGCCGGCTGGCCCACGCCGCCGACCTGCTGCACCGGCACCCGGACGTGAGCCTGTGCCGCCTGTTCGGGCCGGAGCACGGACTGCGCGGTTCGGTCCAGGACATGGTGGGAGTGGCGGACGACGCGGACCCCGCCACCGGCCTGCCGGTGACGAGCCTGTACGGTGCCACCTTCGAGTCCCTGTCGCCCGCGCCGAAGCACTTGGCCGGCCTCGATGTGCTCCTGTTCGACATCCAGGACGTGGGCGCCCGCTACTACACCTATGCCGCCACCATGGCCCTGTGCATGCGTGCGGCGAAGACGGCCGGGATCCGGGTGGTGGTCCTCGACCGGCCCAACCCCATTGGCGGCACGGCGGTGGAAGGGGGCGGCCTGGACGAGGGGCTGGAGAACTTCTGCGGCCTGTACCCGATCCCCCAGCGGCACGGAATGACCCTGGGCGAGCTGGCCCGGTTGTACAACCGGACCTTCGGCATCGGCTGCGAGCTGGAAGTGGTGGCGTGCCAAGGCTGGGCGCGAAGCGCCTGGTACGACGAGTGCGGCCTGCCCTGGGTGCTGCCGTCGCCCAACATGCCGACCCCGGAGACGGCGCTCGTCTATCCGGGCATGTGCCTGCTCGAGGGCACCAACCTGTCCGAGGGCCGCGGCACCACGCGGCCCTTCGAACTGTTCGGGGCGCCGTTCATCGACGCGGCCGCACTGGCCCGGGAATTGCGGCGGCAGGACCTCTCCGGGGTGCGGTTCCGAGAGTGCGTCATCGAGCCGGCGTTCCACAAGTTCAAGGGCGAGCGCTGCGGCGCACTGCAGTTGCACGTCGAAAACCGGCGCGCCTTCGAGCCCTACCGGACCGGCCTGGCGGTGCTGGTGGCGGTGCGAAAGCTGTGGCCGGAAGCGTTGGCGTGGAGAACCGCGTCCTATGAGTTCCGCGCCGACGTTCCGGCAATCGATCTCTTGACCGGGCGCGCCGCGGTCAGGCAGGCCATTGACCGCGGCGCGGCTCTGGACGCGGTGTACCGCGCCGCCCGCGGCGGGACGGCGCTTTACGAGGCCGGACGCGACGAGGCGCTGCTGTACGACTGAGACGACGGCGGCGACGGTCGAAGTCCGCATTCATGGATCACGAAGGAGGAAGAACATGGCAGATCAGGAAGTCGCAGTGGTGGTGGGGGGCGGTCCGGGCCTGAGCGCCGCGCTCGTGCGGCTGTTCACCCGGGAAGGGATGAAGGCCGCTATCGCCGCCCGCAACCCCGACAAGCTCAAGCCCTTGTCGGAAAGCGCCGGTTGCCGGGCCTACCGGTGCGATGCGGTGGTCCCGGAGGAGGTCGACGATCTGTTCGCCCGGGTGGCACAGGACCTCGGAACTCCCGGCGTGGTGGTCTACAACGCCAGCGCGCGCGTGCGCGGACCGCTGACCGACCTTGATGCCGGCGCCGTCCGGGACGCCATCCTGGTCACATGCTACGGCGGTTTCCTGGTAGGGCGGGCCGCCGCCAGCCGCATGCTGCGGGCCGGCGGAGGGACCATCCTCTTTACCGGCGCCTCGGCGAGCGTCAAGGGCTATGCCAACTCCGCCTCCTTCGCCATGGGAAAGTTCGGGCTCAGCGGCCTCGCCCAGAGCATGGCGCGGGAGCTTCAGCCGCAGAACATCCACGTGGCGCAGGTGGTCATCGACGGCGGTATCGACTCGTCCAGGCGCGACCCCGCCCGCGGCCCGGATGCCTGGCTGAGCCCGGACCGCATAGCGGAGACCTATCTCCATCTCCACCGCCAGCACCGCAGCGCCTGGGCCTCCCACATCGAGTTGAGGCCGTGGGTGGAGAAGTTCTGAGCCCGACCGCCCGCGCCTGACGGCTGCGCGGGGTTCCGGAGGCGGGCGGACCCGGGACACCGGTGGCGCCGGAGACGGTCTGAACAAGGCGATGGCGCGACATGGCGCCATCGCAACCTGTTGATTCAGCCCCGGCGAACTCGGGATTGTTCAGACCGTTCCTAAAGCACGCGCCGGAACCGCCGATCTTCCATGATCGTATGGGACCGCGGAATGTACGGTCAACCGGTTGGCGGGCAGTTTTCCGTCTCCGGGGCGAGGAGGGCATCGTCCTGCCGTCGGTGCTCATGCTGGTGGCGGTTCTGGCCGTGGTGAGCGCCGCCAGCATGACCGCCACCGTGACCGAGTTGAAGATCGCCGACGCTTACCACGAGAGCGTGGCCGCCTTCTACATCGCCGAAGCCGGGCTTGTTCATGGCCGGCATGAGGTATCGGACGAGGATGGCGTTCACGACTTCGCCGCCCTGTCGGCGTCCACCATCCTCTTCAGTGGCCGGCGTTTCCACGGCGGCAGCTACACCGCCGTGGCCGAACCGGTGGCCGGCGCCATCCCCGCAAGGCTCCGGCTGAGATCCTTCGCGTGCTATCCGGCCGCCGACCCGTGCCCGCGCACCCATGCCCGGAGCGCCCTCGAAGTCCTGCTGGTGCAGAACCCTGCCGGCGCCACCCCGCGCGACCGGGTCCGCCTCATTGCCTGGAGGCGGCTGGACTGACCCGCCGGTGCGGGCTGACAGGAATCCGAACGGCCTTGTATGGTGGAGGACATGCTTTGCTCGACAACCTCTGGTGGACACGGTACCTTCTCTCCGGTGAGTGGGAGAGGGCTGTGATGTCTTCCAGTACAAACCGCGATCCTGTACTCATGGGCAACCGCGCAGTACCGGTTCACAGATGGGTTCCTTTGGACGCCGGGTTCTGGAGGACGGCTTTGGCAATCCATCCGCAAGGCAACGGACCGGGACAAGGCAGGGTAGGTCCATGGGACATCGTACACCCCGGTGGCGGGTGGGCAACGACATGAAAACGCAGCGGCAGTGACGAAGACGTCCTTGCCTGGATCGCTACGTTTTCAGAAGTGTGAAAGGAGACCGGTTATGGCCGCACAAACCGACAAGAGGCAAGACAGGAAGCTCATGGACCGCCTCATACCGAAAGATCCGAAGTGGTTCGCCAAAGAAATTTTCGAGTATGCGGACGAGCGAATCGAAAAGGCCGAAGAATAGTGGCTCTCTTTACAATAGCCTTGGTTCAGCCAAGTCCAGCAGTAACTCAACTGATCCGTACGAACTACCCAAGTTGCTTCGAGTATAGTCCGACCTTTTACCTGGTAGAGGCAGATGCTCTTGCAGAAACTTTGGCTGTTACCGTGGGCATCAAGGGAGAAGGACGTGTTTCGGATGCCTCGGGGTTCGTCATCAAGTTACAGGAATTTTCCTATGCCGGATACACGACGCGATCACTGTGGGATTGGCTCAAAGACGTGGAGAAGCGGACATGAGCGCCGGCCCATGGATGGCTGTTCCCGACCCTGATAGCGCAGAGAGCAGTGGCAAGGGTGGCGGCGGTAACGGGGGCGGGTTCGAAAGTCGCCTTTCCAGGCTGGAAACCCACCTTCAGTACCTTGCCACCAAAGAAGACATCCAGAAACTCAAGGTATGGTGGTTGGTCGGGATAATCACGGGAATGGGACTGGCCGCTACTGTCGCCCTCACCGTCTTGCGATTCTTCACACCGGCTGGGTAAATTCACCTGTATCTTCCTGGCCGAGGCTCTTCCGTGTCGTCGGGTGCGCCGCATCGGGGCAGCCTCAGGCGGGTTTCGCCCAAGGTCGTCTCCTCGTGAAGCGTCTCCAGGACGACCGCGCACGGGGTGATGGCCTTGACCCGGTAGCGCCGGTCGCCGAGCGGTGCGCCGGGTTGGACGACGTGGCCGAATCCCTCCGCATCTTTTACCAGTGCCACCGGCATGTGCTTTTGCCATACGATGCCCGCGGCTTGGAATCGTGGCTCGGAAACCGGCTCGGGGGCCGGCGCCGGAGCTGGCACCACGTCCGGCTCCGGCGGGGCGGGGGGCTCGTACGGCTGAAACGGATCCCGGTGCGGGAGTCGGGTGTCGATCCGGGCCAGGACCGCGTGGGCGTTCGGTTCCGCAACCGGGCTCTCCTCCCCGGCCGTGCCCGGCTTCTCCCGCGGCACGCGCAGCAAGGCCAGTTCCAGCGCGATGCGGAGCCGGGTGTGCCGATCTTCCGGCGGGAGCGCCTCCACTTCCAATCCGGCGGCGTTCAGCCCACCGCCGGACTCCTCCGACAGCGCCAGGAACCGCAGCAGGTTGCGGAACGTTCCCTTGAGTTCCACGTTGATGGGGGTCTCGACATAGTGCTCTTCCCGGCGGGCGGCGCCGGGTTTGAAACGGGTCACGTCGAGCCCGACCGCGGCGGCTCGGGCGGAAACACTTTTCAGCGTCGACGGACCGGCCCGGCGGGGAAGCCGCGCATGCAGTTCGCGCCGCAGCGCCGCCGCCTGGTCGCGGAGTTGCGGTATCCGGCTCAACTGCGACCGCAGTCGAGCCTCCTGGAGGCGGACGAGTTCGAGGTCGGCGGCGGCGCGGGCGATGGCCCCGGCCTGGTGGCGGTACACCGTGGCATAGTCGAGCGCCGCCAGCATCAGCACGAGCGCGGCCACCAGCAGGGCGCGTTGGGCGAACGGGCGTTCCAGGAGGATGTCCAGATGGTAGGGCATGATCAGCCTTGCGGTTCGGCGCTTCGGTCATCGGTTCCCGCGCGGGCCGGGGGGCCGCCTTCGCCCTGGATGACGAAGCGCCGGAAGCCGGGCTCCGTGCCGACTTCGACGAGGCGCGCGTTCTTCAGGACCCGGGAGACGCGGCGCAGGAATTGCGCGATGGGCTCGTTGCCGGCGGCGCGGCCCTCCAGTGTCGTCGTGCCTCGGGACTCGACGTAACGCGTCAGCCACAGCCGGTCCGGCGCCGTTTCCGAGAGGCCGCGCAGGGTCCGTGCGTGCCGGCCCCGGCGCCGGAGCCAGGCATCGACAGCCTGGTTCCGTTCGCGTTGCCGCCGGATCCTTTCTTTCAGTTCCCCGACGGCCTCGGTCTCGGCCCGGAGTCCGTCGACGGTGCGCTGCCGCTCCGTCAGGTGGGACTCCAGCGCGGCCCGGCGGCGTACCTGCGAGATGTTGACCGCGGCCAGCGCGCCGGCGGCGAGGAGGAGCGTGGCGACGCCGGCGGCGAGGGCGCGGCGCCTGCGCTGGAGTCCCCGCGTTTCGGTGCTGTCAAGAAGGTTGACACGAATCATCACCGGAACAATCTCCTGGCCTCCTGTGAAGAGCCCTCCTGCGACGAGGCGCGCCTTGCGAGGTGCCCCCCGGCGGGGGCTCCCTCAACGCCGCTGCCCGGATGGGCTCCTCGCCACCAGACCGGCCACCACGGCGAAGGCCGGTCCCGCACGGGTGTCCGCCGCGGCGGAAGAGCCCTCGAAAAAAGGTCCGGCAATGCGCACCTCGGCGTCGAGGGCGCGGCCGAGGCTCGGACCGAGACCGGGCAACGGGGCGCTGCCGCCGCTCAAGGAAACCCGGCGCGGCCCGGACTGCCCGCTCAGCGCTCCGAACAGATTGAGGCTGCCCGCGACCTGGGCGGCGAATTCATCGCACAGCCCCTCGGGCAGGCGGCCCGCGGCCGGAGGCCGGGCGCCGCGCTTGATGGCCTCGGCCTCGTCCCGGGGAACGCCCAGCTCTCCCGCCAGGCGTTCGGTGAAGTGCTCCCCGCCCAGAGTCAGATCGGTGGTGTGGCCGAGGGCGTCGCCTGTGGGGACGTGGACCGTCGTGGAGTACGCCCCCACATGGACCAGCACATCCGCGGTCTGGTGGCAACCGGACCGGAGGGCGAAATGGTCCACTTCCACGATGGCCGGAACCAGGCCCGCCGCCTCCACGAGTTCGACATGGTTCTCGACCAGAGTTTTCCTGGCCGCCACCAGCAGTACCTCCGATCCTTCGCCGCCGTCCGGAGCTTCGAGAACATGGTAGTCGATGTTGACCTTGTCCAGATCCCCGGGAAGGGCCTCCATGGCCTCGAACTCGATGATCTCGTCCATCTTCCGGTGGTCCCGGCCAGGAATCCGCAACCGTTTGGTGAGGACTCCTCTGCCCGGAATCGACACGACGGCCCGGGGCGGTCTGCCGCGCGTCACCCCGGCAAAGTCGCGAATGGCCCCGCTGAGGGTGTCGGTCCCGCGCACCAGGCCGTTCTCCACCGCTCCCTCCGGCACCGGCAGCACTCCGGTGCGCAGGACCCGGGGGCCGCCGCGGGTGTCCATGACCTCGGCGATCTTGATGGCGCTGGAGCCGGTGTCGATGGCGAACCAGCTGCGCGCACGCCGGAAAGGGAAGGGGGCGGTCAGGAAGAGGCTGTTCATGTACGGGCAGGAACGCAAATCAGGGGCCAACACCGTCATCGCCGCGTTCCGGCCGTCATCCGCGCGCCTCCTCCGGCATCCGCACGAAAGCGGCCATCCACGGGGTCCGACGTGCGTCTGACGACGACCTTTTGCCCCCGCCCGCCCGGGCTTCGCAATGGCGGACCGGGCGGAGACTTGATCTCCCGGTTACGTCAAAAGCGTGGCATTCCGACGGCGTGTCATCAATAATCCGGTGAGATGAAGCGAACGGACCCCTTTGCCCTGGTGGCGGTGCCGGCACCGCTCGACGAGCCGTTGACCTACGCCGTGCCCGAGGCGCTCGCCGGGCGTCTTGATGTGGGCATGCGCGTCCTGGTGCCCCTGGGGCGGCGTCGGGTGACCGGTGTGGTGGTGGGGTTCCAGCGGGAATCGCCCGTGACCTCGGTGAAGCCGGTGGCCGAGGCGTTGGACGACGAGGCGCTCCTGGACCCGGCCTTCCTGACCATGTGCCGCTGGGCGGCGGACTATTACGTCGCTTCCCTGGGTGAGGTGCTGGCGGCGGCGTTGCCGCCGCTGTTGCGCGCCGAGAGCCGGCTGGTGGTGGCATTCGCCCGGGAACCGGAAAGTCTGGACGGGGTGCTGGACCGGGAGGTGCTGGCGGCGGTCAGGCGGCGCGGCCGCATGACTCCGGCGGCGCTGAGCCGTCTGTTCCCGCGCCGGGGTGTCAAGGCGGCGCTGGATCGGCTGGCCGCGGCCGGCGCCGTGGTACTGGAGGACCGCCTCCGGGGCCACGTGCGCGAAGCCCGGCGCAGGCGGCAACCCCGGCCGGAAGCGGCCGCCGCGGCGGTCGCGGCCAGCCGTGCTCCGGTGCTCACGGGGGAACAGCGGGCGGTGCTCCGGGCCATGGAGCCGCGTCTTGCCCAAGGCGGCTTCGAGACCATGCTGCTGCACGGCGTCACCGGCAGCGGCAAGACCGAGGTCTACCTCCAGGCCGTGGACCGGGTGCGCCGGCAGGGCCGGCAGAGCCTGATCCTCGTGCCGGAGATCGCGCTGACCCCGCAGTTGCTGGACCGGCTCGAAGGGCGTTTTCCGGGCGACGTGGCCGTGCTTCACAGCGGACTCACCGCGGCGGAGCGGTGGCGTCACTGGTGGCGCATCGCCCACGGCGCGGTGAAGGTGGTGGCGGGAGCCCGCTCCGCGGTCTTCGCCCCCGCCCGGGAGCTGGGGCTCATCGTGGTGGATGAGGAGCACGACAACAGCTACAAGCAGGAGGAGGGCGTCCGCTACCACGGGCGCGACTTGGCGGTGGTGCGCGCCCGCATCGTCGGGTGCCCGGTGATCCTGGGCTCGGCCACGCCCTCGGTGGAGAGCTACCACAACGCCCGCAGCGGCCGTTACCGCATGCTGGAGCTCACCGAGCGCGTGGAGGCGCGGCCCATGCCCGGCGTGGAGGTCGTCGACCTGAAGACCCGGCCGGGGCAGACCACCGCGGACGGGCTTTTCTCCGACCCGCTGCTGCGCGCGTTGCGGGAGAATCACGAACGCGGCCGGCAAAGCCTGATCTTCCTCAACCGGCGCGGGTTCGCCTCGTTCCTGCAGTGCTGGTCCTGCGGCTTCGTGTTCCGCTGTCCGCGCTGCAGCATCAGCCTCACCTATCATCTCGCGCGCGACCGTACCTTCTGCCATCACTGCGGCTTTCATCAGCGCAAGGCGGAAGCCTGTCCCGAGTGCGGCAATCTGTCGCTGAGCGAGGTGGGTTTCGGCACCGAGAGGGTCGAACAGGAGTTGCGGCGGCTGTTCCCCAAGGCCCGGATCGGACGCATGGATCGGGACACCACCAGCGCCCGGGGCGCCCAGGAACGGATATTCCGGTCCTGGGAGAAGGGAGAGCTCGACGTGCTGGTGGGCACCCAGATGGTCGCCAAGGGACACGATGTGGGCGGGGTCACTCTGGTGGGGGTGGTGCTGGCGGACTCGTCGCTGAATCTCCCGGACTTCCGGGCGGCGGAAAGAACCTTTCAGATCATCAGCCAGGTGGCCGGCCGTGCCGGGCGCGCGCGGCAGCCGGGCCGCGTCATCGTGCAGACGCTGGTGCCGGGGCACTACTGTTTCGGCCATGCCAAGGTCCATGACTACCCGGCGTTCTTCGCCACCGAGACCGGGTTCCGCCGGGAGCTCGGCTACCCTCCGTTCCAGCACCTGGTGCATCTGCGTCTCGACGGCGCCGACGAGGACAAGGTGGCGCGCGGCGCCCGGGAACTGGCGCGGGCGTTGCGGCGCGAGGAGCCCCTGGCGCCGCTGGACATCCTCGGCCCGGCGCCGGCGCCCATCGCCAGGCTGCGCGGCCGCTACCGCTGGCAGATCCTGCTCAAGGGGCGCAGCCGCCGGGCGCTGCTGGCCATGGCCCGGCGGGCGGTGGCGCTGGTACCCAGGGGCAGGGCCGCCAGGATCCACGTTGATGTGGATCCGTACAACATGCTATGAAATATCATGGATGTGTCACCGGACCGACCACCGGACCAGCCTCCGGACCAGCCTTGACGGCCCGCGGCGAATGGCCTGCGCGAGTTCCCGCATGACCCCGGACATTCACCAACAAGTGATCCCCGATATTTTCGGCTGACTCCGGATATTCTCGAATGACCGTCGATACTCTCAGATGACCGCCGATATGCTCAGATGATTCTCGATATTCTCAAATTTCCCGATCCGGTTCTGCGCGAACCGGCCCGGCCGGTGGAAGCCGTCACCGGCGAGACCGTCGGGTTCATCGAAAACATGCTGGAGACGATGTATGCGGCGCCGGGCATCGGACTGGCCGCGCCCCAGGTGGGCGTTTCCATGCGCATCATCGTGCTGGACCTGGACCACGAGCATCCCGGCGCCAACGCCATCAGGCTGGTCAATCCGGTGATCCGCGAGGCCGAGGGCGAGGTGGTGTTCGAGGAAGGCTGCCTGAGCGTCACGGACTTCACCGCCGAGGTGAGGCGCGCCGAGCGGGTGGCGGTGTCCGGGTACGACCAGGACGGCGAAGAGGTGGAGATCGAGGCGGACGGGCTTCTGGCCGTGGCGTTGCAGCACGAGATCGACCATCTCGACGGCAAGCTTTTCATCGACCGCATCAGCCGGCTCAAGCGCGAGATCTACGTGCGCAAGCTCAGGAAAATCCTACGCACGGGCAAGGAGCCGCAGGAAAGCCGCGGCGTCGTCATCTGACTCCCGCCGCCAGTTTCGCAAGACCCGGGCGCGGCCTCCGGCATCCTCTCCTTCGGCATCGTTCTCCGGAACGAGCGGGGCACCCGCAAGCGGATACACACATGCGCATTGTCTTCATGGGGACGCCGGCTTCGGCCGCGGCCTCCCTGGAAACCCTGCTGGGCGGCCCCGACGAGGTGGTGGGGGTGGTGACACAGCCCGATCGCCCGGTCGGGCGAGGGCGGGTCAGCATGCCGTCGCCGGTGCGGCGAAGGGCCGAGGAGGCCGGCATTCCGGTGCGGACGCCCCGGAAGATGAAGGATCCCGGCCTGTTGGAACAGCTTGCCGGCTGGCGGCCCGACCTCATGGCGGTGGTGGCCTACGGGCGCATCCTGCCGCAGGCGATCCTGGACTTGCCGCCCCTGGGCTGCGTCAACGTTCACTATTCGCTGCTGCCCCGGTATCGTGGCGCGGCCCCCATGCAGTGGGCCATCCTCAAGGGCGAAGCGGTCACCGGGGTCACCACCATGCAACTCGTGGCGGAGATGGACGCGGGCCCGATCCTGCTGGCGGAAAAAATGCTGATGAGACCGGACGAGACCGCGGCCTCGCTGGAGGCGCGGCTCGTTCCCGTCGGCGCGCGCCTGCTGGCGGCCACCGTGCGCGGAGTCGAGCGAGGCTCCCTGACACCGCGCTCGCAGGATCCCGCCAGCGTCACCTTTGCGCCCATGCTCCGCAAGGAGGACGGAGTGATCGACTGGACGCGCCCGGCGCGAGAGATCGAGCGCCGGACAAGGGCATTCACTCCCTGGCCCTCGGCCTTCACATGCTGGCGCGGCAAGCGCGTCAAGGTGCACGGTGCCCGGCCGTTGCCGCCGGTCGCCGCACCGGGGACGGCACCGCCGGGAACGGTGGTGGGCGTGGGCGCGGAGGGCATCTCGGTGGCCACCGGCGCGGACGTGTTGCTCCTCACCGAGTTGCAGCTGGAGGGGCGCAAGCGCATGGCCGCGGACGCCTTTCTTCGGGGCGCCGGGGTCCGGACGGGAATGCGGTTCGGAAACCCTCCCGCCGAGGGGCCTGGTGGAACGCCGCGCGCCATTGCTCCCGCCCGTCCGTGACTCGCCGCACCGCAAATCCCCGCGAACTCGCCCTCGACATCCTCGACCGGGTGGATCGGCGAAAGGCCTATGCCGGTGTGCTGCTGAACGCGCGCCTGCGGGAAGCGGCCCTGTCCCGGGCCGACGGTGCGTTGTTGACCCGGGCGGTCTACGGCGTCCTGCGCTGGCGCGGGCGCATTGACTGGGTGCTTGGCGGCCTGTTGCGGGACCCCCTCGACGACCTGGATCCAACGGTCCGAAACCTGCTCCGGCTGGGCACTTACGAGCTGCTCTTCCTGGATCGGGTGCCTTCCTATGCCACGGTCCATGAACTGGTGGAACTGGCCAGGAGACGCACCGGCCCGGGAAGGACGCGGCTGGCCAACGCCGTTCTGCGGCGTGTCGCGCGGCTGGACCGCGACGCCGGGTCGCCGCCCGCGCACACCGGGGACCTGGCGGCGCTGGTTTCCCACCCGCCCTGGCTCATCAGACTGTGGCGGGAGCAGTTCGGCGCCAAGGAAAGCCGTCGGCTCATGGAAGCCAACAACCAGGAGGCGCCGCTGGTGCTGCGCGCCAACCGCCTGCGGATATCACGGGACGCGCTGGTGGCGCGCCTGCGCGCCCGGGGCGTCGACGCCCGGCCCGGGCGGTGGTCGCCGCTGGCGGTTCGCCTGTCCGGGTCGGCGTCACCGAGCCGCCTGGCGGAGTTTCGCGAGGGGCTGTGTCAGGTTCAGGGAGAAGCGTCCCAGGCGGTGGGTCTGCTTGCCGGCCCCGCGCCGGGAATGCGGATCCTCGACGTCTGTGCCGCTCCCGGCGGCAAGACGACGCATTTGGCGGAACTCATGGATGGCCGGGGCGAGGTCGTGGCCTGGGACATCTCGAAGCGCGGTCTCGCGAGGCTGGCCGACAATGCCGACCGCCTGGGGCTCGACTGCATCCGGGCCGAGGCCCGTGACGCCACCCGGGCTCTGCCGGGCATGGTGGACAGGTTCGACCGGGTGCTGGTGGATGCGCCGTGCTCGGGCTTGGGCACCCTGCGCGCGCATCCGGAGATCCGCTGGCGGCGGACCGCCCGGGACCTTTCCCGCCTCGCCGCCCTGCAGGCCCGGATACTCCACCAGGCCGCCCTCGGGGTTCTCCCTGGCGGGGTGCTGGTTTACGCCACCTGCACGCTGTCCCGCGTCGAGAACGAACAGGTGGTGGAGGCCTTCGTGGCCGGCCACGCCGACTTCGAGGTCGAGGACGCCGCCGCCCATCTCCCGCCCAGCGCCCGCGCCATGACCGCCGGGGCCTTTCTGCTGGCGCTGCCCCAACGCCACGACACCGACGGTTTCTTCGCCGCCCGCCTGCGCCGGCGGCCTCCGGAATAGCCTTGCTGATTTACCCCGCAGGGTTCATGTGCTAGATTCTGACGGACAAGCCAAGATTCAACCGGACCGGGAGTCGGGGCGTGGCTCAGCCTGGTAGAGCGCACGGTTCGGGTCCGTGAAGTCGCTGGTTCAAATCCAGTCGCCCCGACCACTCTCTCGCCACTCTCACACCAACGTTTCACCCACTTCTCACCAACTACACTATCACCAACTCCGTCCTCTCGTCGTAAGTCGTAATCCTGTCCGCTTGATGAGGATGTCGTGGTATCGCCGCGGCGATTCCCTGCGCATGAGGCACACGATCGAAACCTCTTCACAGGCTTGGGGATGAATCCGATGGTCAGGGAGGGCAGGGTGGGGATGGACCCGATACGCCAACGCGGCACGGAGCGAAAGTCGGGGCGGAGCGAAAGTCGGGGTTCCGACGCCGGCTCGCGGACGCCGGAACCCCTCCTGATGCAGTGCTACATGGCGGCCTTTACCTTCGCCGCCACGTCCGCGGGCATCCACTTCGTCCACACGTTGGCGTAGTTCTTCAGAAAGTGCTCGGCGGTCTCCCTGGCGGGCGCCTTCCTGTCTTCTTTCCACGCCAGCAGCGTGTTCACCAGCGAGTTGGGCCACGATACGCTCGACACGAACTTGAACGCCGCCGGTTCCCTCTTGGCGAAATCGGCCCCCACCACCGTCAGCACCACGGACTTCGGGTACATGTTGGGTTTCGGGTCGGCGCAATCCTTGTCGACGGTGCATTCCCAGGTCTCGGGGTCGTGGTTCATCCCGCCGAGCTTCACCATCGGGTATTTGCCCAGGACCGACGTTGGTGCCCAGTAGTAGGTGAAGATGGGCTCTTTCCGCTCGTAGGCCTTGGCGATGGCGCCGGCCAGACCCGTTCCGGATCCCGGATCGAACAGCGTGAAGTCGGCTTCCTTCAACCCGTACGCCTTGAACAGGTTGGTGTTGACGATCTGGCACGCCCAGCCCGCGGGGCAGCCGTAGAAACGGCCCTTCCCCGGCTCTTCCTTGTCCGGGAACAGTTCCGGACGCTTCATGACCGCCTGCAGCGTCGTGAGTTCCGGGTGCTTCGAGACGACATAATCGGGCACCCACCAGCCCTCCTCGCCGCCGTCGCTCAGGATCTCGCCGGCGATCTTCAGGCGTCCCTCCTTGACCGCCTTGTCCATCACCTCCCGGACGGAGTTGATCCAGATCTCCGGGGCGATGTCGGGTTCACCCTTCTCCGTCATCGACGTCACGGTCGGCACCGTGTCACCGGGCACCAGTTCCACGTCGCATCCGTATCCCTTGTCCAGGATCATGGCCTCGATGTGTGCCGCCACCGCGGCCGAGTCCCAGTTCATCTCGGATATCGTCACCTTGCCGCACTGCGCCCAGGCCGACGCGCCCGCCGCAAGCACCAGCAACACTCCCGTCAGCAAACCCGTTGGTCGCAACCTCATGCAGGCCTCCCTTTCTTTCCCCTGTTCACGCGCCCCCGCCCGGTCTGTGCGTGCGCAGCCCAGAAGGCGACCCATGAAACCGTTTGAAATTCGCCAAGTATCGCACAATCTCGATCGTAAGATCTCGATCGCACGATCTCGCCCCATACGCCTTTCGGCTCCCATTCCGCGCGGTGTGACAGACCCGGCCGCGTGGTTCCGTGCACGCAACCCCGGACCCCGGTTCGGATCTTGACTGCCGCCGGTCTCATCGTATCAGCGGGGATTATCCCCCATGTGGGCGGGGGTGGCAAGCCCTGGGGGCGGCTCGCGGCATTTGCGGCAAGGGGCCGCAGTCTTCACTGCTTCAACCCGCACCCTTCGAACGCCTCCCGGGTGCGCGCCTTCTCTTCGTCGGTAAGCTGGAGGAACGGTGGGCGGGTGGGGCCGCCGACCTGGCCCAGGAGTTCCTGCCAGTATTTCTGATGGGCATGGGGCTTGCCGCCCGGTCGGGTGGACGACAGCGCCTCGCGGACCGGGTTCAGGCTGTCGCGAACCTGGCGGGCCCTGGCGGCCTGGCCGTCGAAAGCGAGTTGGGTGTACTCGTGCATGCGCCGGTCATTCCGGGTCTGGAGCAGGTAGGGAGGGGACGAGCACAGGTAGAGTTGCCAGCCGAGTTCCACGATGTTGTCGAGCCACTCTTCCTCGGATGCGGTGCTGACGATGATCCGCTCCCCCGCCAGCCGCGTCAGTTCGGCGTACATGCGGCGCGGCACCGAGTATTTGATGGCCACGATGTTGGGCAGCGCCGCCACCCGGGCGCACAGTTCCGGGCTCATCAGGTAGCCGGCATCCGGATGGCTCCACATGGCGATGCCGATGTTCACCTGGTCGCAGACGGCCTTGTAGTAGTTGTAGATGGTGTCGTCCCGGTCGCTGATGAAGTGCAGCATGGGGGCGTGCACCACGATGTAGTCGGCGCCCACCGCCTCGGCATGGCGCGCCAGTTCCACCACCGTGTCGAAGTTCTGGTCGGAGCAGGACATGATGGTGCCGGCCCGGTCGCCGGCTTCCTCCACCGCGATCACGAAGTTGCGCTTGCGCTCCTCCAGGCTCATGGAGAAGAACTCTCCCTGTTTGCCGGCAATGAAGAGCCCCTGGATCGCCAGGTCGTCGATCCAGTGCCGGATGTTCCGGCGCAGCCCCTCCTCGTTGAACGAGAAGTCGTCGTTGAAGGGATTCATGGCCGCGGCCCAGATGCCCTTCATGTTCTCCCGGGCATGCTCCTTCGCATCGTGCCTGGAGTACTTCATGGCTTCATGCCTCTCATGGGCTTCATGCCCTTGTGTGCTCCTGTGTCTTGTTCCGCCCTCCCGCTCCCGCCCTTTGCTCCTGACTCATTTCGCCCCTGACTCATTTCCCGGCCAGCAGCCCGGGCCAGTTGGCGTCGCCCCTGGCGATGTTGCCGGGGATGTCCCGGGACCACTGGTCCCGCACGTTCAGGCTGTAATTGAGGTAGAGCGCCCCGTCCACGAGGCTCCAGGCGTCAGGGTCGATGGAGGCCGTGTAGCCCCGGCTCACCGCGAACGCGCAGTATCCGCCGTACCTGGGCGCGTACTTCTCGGGGTCGGCCTCGAACTTCGCCTTGTTCCCGGCGCTGGCGAATGACCAGGTGGCTCCTTTCCATTCCGCGCGGTGGGCCCGCTTGCCTTTCACCGGCTTCCCTTCGGTGTGGTAGGCCACGGGGTCGTAACCGCGGATGGCCCCGCCCGTGTAGGTGGAGAACACCGGGTCAAGGGCCGCCGCCGCTCCTGCCCAGCCGGCCAGAAACGCCACGGTGATGAGGACGTCGAGGAACAGGGCGTGTCGAATCCGCGCACGATGCATGGATGCCTCCGCAAGCTTCAGTGTGGCTGATTTTCAATTTCACCCCATTACGGGCGAGTTTGCAATACGCGCGTTGGCTGCAAAGGTGCTCAAGGTGCTGCGTTACGGTGCCGGCTGAACTGATCCGTGAACGGTGCCGCGCCGCGGCCTGAGGCGGACAGGCGCGCCGATTCCGCGGTCTGCCACCGGGTTTTCCGGCCCCACCGTCCGAAACGGCCGGAGCCGCTTCTTCCGGCTCTGCTTCGCATGGAACGGCGCGATCCGGCAGGTCGTCATCGGCCGAGCGACAGGCCGGCGACGGGATACGCCCAGCCTGGAACGAATCCGCTTTCAAGGCGATTGCCTGATTGCATGCTGCCGACCGATCATGTTGCAAGAAAACATGTTGCAAGAAAAGGCTGTTTCTCACAGTACGGTTTTCCGGTTCTCCGTCAGGTACAGGTACACGCAGGCGTGGTCACCCATCGGTGTGATCACCGGGCGTCTTGCCGCCGACATTCGCGAAGGTTGTCCGCTCCCGAGGCATCGGGCCATGAATGCCACCCGCTCTACGGGCGTGTGCAACACGCACGGCGATGGCCAAGGTCCGGGTTCGTTCCCGCCGCAATTCCGCCATGGATGGCGACGTGGTACCATGGATGGCGACGTGGTATACAGGCGAACGACGCCTTTGATCGGAGGGTCGCGCGCCGCCACCGCCTGCGGTGCCTGACCCGATTGGCCCGGACCGCCTCCACCCCACGAAATTCCGATGCCCACCAACCGCCGCACGGTGTTCGCCTGGTGCCTTTACGACTTCGCCAACTCGGCCTTCACCACGCTGGTGGTCACATTCATCTATGCGGCTTTCTTCACCAGGGTCATTGCCCCGGACGAGGTGACGGGCACGTGGCTGTGGTCCCGGAGCGTCAGCGTCACGGCCATCGCCGTGGCGCTGCTGTCGCCGCTGCTGGGGGCCGTGGCCGATCGGCGCGGCTGGCGCAAGCGCTTTCTCGGGTTCTTCACGCTGGCGGCCGTGGTCGGTTCGTGTTTCCTGTACACCGCCATGCCCGGCGAGTGGGTCAAGGCGCTGCTCTGGTTCACCGCGGCCAATATCGCGTTCGAGATGGGCGGCGTGTTCTACAACGCTTTCCTGCCGGACGTGGCGCCACCGGACCGCATCGGGCGCATCTCGGGTTACGGCTGGGCGCTGGGCTACGTCGGCGGCCTCAGCGCCCTGGGGCTGGCCCTGGCGGGATTCGTGGATGCGGAGGTTCCGTGGTTCGGCTTCGAGAAGGAAGGCTACCAGCACATCCGCGCCACCAATCTGCTGGTGGCCGGCTGGTTCGCCGTGTTCAGCCTGCCGTTGTTCCTGTGGGTGCCGGAGAGCCCGGCCGGGCCCGGCGTGCGCTCGTCGTCCAGCCCCTTCCGGCGGCTGGCGGCGACGTTCCGCGAAATCCGGCGCTACCCCGATGTCTTCCGCCTGCTGCTCGCCCGCCTCTTCTACGCGGACGGCCTCAACACGGTCTTCGCCTTCGGCGGGATCTACGCCGCCGGCACCTTCGGCTTCACCTTCGAGGAGTTGCTGTTCTTCGGCCTGACGCTCAATGTGGCCGCCGGCCTGGGTGCCTTTGCGCTGGGCTTCGTGGACGACTGGCTCGGGGGCCGGCGCACCATCCAGATCAGCCTGATGGGATTCATCGTCGCCACCGTGACGGCGCTGCTCACCGGCCGCCGTGCGCTCTTCTGGGCCGCCGGCCTTCTCATCGGCCTGTGCGGCGGACCCAACCAGGCGGCCAGCCGCTCGCTCATGGGCCGGTTCGTACCGGAGGGGAAGAAGAACGAATTCTACGGCCTCTTCGCCTTCTCGGGCAAGGCCACCGCCTTCCTGGGCCCCTTTCTGCTGGGTGAATTGACCCGCTTCTTCGGCTCGCAGCGCGCCGGCATGGCGGTGGTGCTGGTCTTCTTCGTCATTGGCCTCGCGCTCATCGGGCGGGTCGACGAGGCGCGCGGGAAGCGGCCGGCAGCGGCGCCGGCGCGCCCCTCCTGAGGATCGCCAGCGCCGCCTTGACGCGGTTGTCCACGTTGAGCTTGGCGAAGATGCTGGTGACATGGGCCTTGACCGTGCGCTCGCTGATGAAGGTGCGGGCGGCGATCTCCCTGTTGCCGAGTCCCTCGGCCAGCAGCTCGAGGACTTCCAGTTCGCGCCGGGTCAGGCTTTTCAGCCCGTCAGCGTTCCTTGTCGCGGGCTCGGCGGGGGCCTGGGCGGCGATGGCGGCGAACTCGCCGGCGCGCGGCAGCTTGGGGTCGATCCATATCCCGCCGGCGTGAATCGTGCGCACCGCCTGGACAAGCGTTTCGGGAGCCGCGTCCTTCAGGATGTAGCCGCGGGCGCCGGCCTTGGCCGTGTTGACGATGCTGTCCGCCTCCTCGAAAGCGGTGAGGATGGCCGTCCGGGTCCCGGGGTGGCCCTCCTTCAGTTCCAGGAGCGTCTGGACCGCATTTCTGCCGGGCATCCTGAGGTCCAGCAGCAGGACGTCGCCCCGACCCTTGGCGACGGCCGGCTCCACCTCCTCGGCCCGCGCCGCCTCCGCCGTGACCAGCAGGTTCCGTTCCCGCGCCAGGACGTGTTTCAGACCCTCCCGAAAGAGAGTGTGGTCATCCGCCAGGACGATCTTGATGGGCTCGGCCATGAGGGGACACTATTTCTTCCCGGCAGTCCGGATGTCAACGTTGGACGCCGTGTGCGCCCGCCTCCGGCGGAGTCTACAGAAAGGCGTTGCCGGCATGGTCGCAGAACGCGTCGGCGTCACGGATGTAGCCCATGACGGTAGCAGGGCTGGTATGGCGGGTGACGGCCATGATCTTGTCGAGCCGGGCATGGTGGGCCGCCGCGCTGGTGACGAAACCCGCTCGCAACGAATGGCCGGACAGCTCTTTCGGATTCAGGCCGATGGCTGCGCCGTAGCGCTTGACCAGGCGCGGGATATCCGAGTGGTGCAGCGGCCGTTCCTGCACCGAACCGCCCCGTTTCATCGACCGGAACAGCGGCCCGCGCGTGATGCCCGACACCGACAACCAGGCTTGCACGCGGGCGATGGGCCTGACCGTTCTCCCTTCCGGGACCGCGATGCGCTGACCTTTGCCGTTCTGGTCGGTCTTGGAGCGGCGGACGACAAGCAGCATACGCTGGGGTTGGCGCCGGGTTGACGGGAGGATCATCACATCGGCGACGCGCAGCGCACACAGTTCGGAGCGGCGCAGGGCGGCCGCGAAGCCGAGTGCCAGCACGGCCGCGTCGCGCCTGCCGATTACCGAGTCGGGACAGCGCGCCAGCATGGCCGCCAACTCCCCCTCGCGCAGCGCCCTGACCCGCCGCGGTGCGGCGCTCGCAAGGCGGCTCAAGCCCTGGAGGGTTGCCCGAACGGTGGGGTGACGGGTGGGAGAGGGCATGCCGGCGTCGCTGAATCGCCTGGCGATGGCGCTGCTGTAGAGGAAGACCGTACCCATGGACAGCGGGACGCCGCGTCCCGAACGGGGACGCATGGCGCAGTCCAGGAGAAAGCGGGCGACGGTCTCCGGAGAGACGGAAAGCGGATCGGCGATCTTTTCCCGCGCGCAATACGTGGCGAAACGGGTCCAGCCCTTTGCGTAGGCCAGGCGCGTGTTCGGCGCGATGGCGGACGACAGGACAAGCTGGTGAATATCGGATTGGTGAATATCGCATGTGTTCGGCATTGCGGACCTGATACTGTGCGGGACGAGGTTTATCAAACCAGCGGGTTTATCAAACCGGCGCGATTCCAGCGCAGTGCGATTGCTTGTCGATTGATCAAATATCGGGCGCGACGTTATCGGCCACGGAGTCGCGCAGGGGTCACCGCATGGGCGTGGACCGTAACAACAAGGCGGTATCAGGGGGTAGGAACTCCGGAGAACGGCCGGGTGACAGGGAGTGGCGGCAGGTGGTGGCTGGCGGGAAGGTGGCCTCTTGTGGCCTCCCGGATGCGATTCGAGAAGGCTGCCCGGGCGGCCGGCGGCAAAACAGGGCCGTTCCACGAAGGAACGACCCTGTTTCCGTGCGGTTCCGGCGATGGACGGCGCTAGAACCGGTATTCGGCGATGAGGGTGAAGACGTTGGTCTTGTCGTCGCCCTTGTCCGCAGTGGCAAGCTGCTCGTTAGGCTGCTTGTGCGGACAGCCCTCGCCGTCGCAGCTGAGTTGATCCCACACGCCGTGGATCTGCATCCAGCCGCCGGGGGCGTTGTACACCACCGCCAAGCCGCTGTTGTTCCCTTCCTGGTCTTTCAGCGCGACGTTATTTCCGTACGTACCCTTCGAATCGACATCCGTGACGGAGTACATCGGGGAGAGGTAGATGCCTCCTTCCTTCTTGCTTCCGCCCATCATGCCGCTCTTGGGACCCCACAGCCAGACCTGCGCGGCCAAGCGAATCTCCGAGGCCTCGCGGTCGTATTTCATCGCTGTGTACAAACGGTTATCCGGTTCACCCTTGTAAGTTGCCAAGTGGGCGGACAGTCCGAGCCACTTCAGAGGCGACCAAGAAACGTTATGGTACGTGTAGGTGTGATCACCCGTCACCTTGCCGCCGACATACGCGAAGTTGATCCGCTCCTGAGTCGTCGGGCCGTAAATGTCGCCCACGCCGTGGTAGAGATCCTTCATCTGCTCGTAGGTGAAGGAGTACTTCAGGCTCGATACGTCGAAGCCGCCCATCTGCGGCGACTTCGCCATGGGCTGGATGCCGATGCCGAAGGCCATGCTGCGCCCATCCCTGGACAGGATATTCTCGCCGCCTTCCCTCTTGAGATCAGGAGCAGTCGTCTCTTTGGTTTTGTCATAGGCAGTGACCGGGGTGCGGCCGTACTCATCCTGTTGATCGAGGCCGACGGCGAATGCGATGTGGTTGATCTTGCTGATGCCCATGGCGGGAAGCTTGCCCCAGTTCAGCACCAGGCTGCCGTCCTGCGATCCGCCCATGGCCAATGCGTTGATGAACGGCGAGTCTTCTGTCCGGCCATAACCGTTGTTCTTGTTGCCGTTGAACGAAGGGTTGTAGCCGTAGGCCACCGTCGGCAGCCAAGGGTTCATCTTCTCGAAGTGGAGATAGGCGTCGCCGTCAAAGGCCACGGAGGTATTTCCGCTGAAGGTCCACTTGACTTCGTAGAAGCCCTGGTTCGACGTCACGTTGATGTTGGGCCGAAAACGCCGGATTCGGATCACGCCGTTCTGGTAACCCATTGCGGGGTCGTCATTGGTGAGCCATATGCTGGTGTAGATCTGGAGCCGCTGCCCGAACGTGATGCTCCAGTTGTTGTCCGCCGCGGCGATGGTCAGGCCCTTGCCCGCGGAATACTTGAACGACGGCCCCTTCATCTCGGCCGCGAGGGCGCTCTCCTGGTTCCGTCTCTCCTGGTTCTGCTTCAGCTGCACCAGTTCCCGCTCCAGGGCTGCTATTCTTCCATCCACGTCGGTTTCGTCCACGTCGGACGCCTGCACCGGCGATGCCGCGAGCACCATGCCCGCTGTCAGGACCAAGGCACTTGCGAAACCCAGCGCCTTCTTCAACACGTCATTCATGACCCCCTCCTTGGTAATCAGAGTTAACTACAACAGCCTGCAATCTGATTGGAGTTTTGTACTTTTTTCGCGTTATCCATGCAATTGTACACAGGTATGGTTTTCCGCCCAACATGGGCTGTAGGTGCCCATAAAGTAGTACCCAAGTCTTGTTTCCAGGATAGTCTGGCCGCATCCGGACGGCACCGGGCAAGAGCAGCGGCAGAGAGACCGTCCTGTACCAACTGTTTCCGGCCCTGACCGAACCGGAACCGGACCGCAAGCCCCATCGGCCCGGAAACCCGGCCCGAAGGCCGCCTGACAATGCTGGCCAGCCCGGTGGAACGATTGTCGGCCTCGGTCCGGGTGACCGCATGGGCCGCATCGCTTCCGTGCATCGTTGCACCCCCTCCAGGACCACCCGAGCAGCCCCGGAAAGTCCATGATTACTCTGATTACCAAGGAGGGGGTCATGAATGACGTGTTGAAGAAGGCGCTGGGTTTCGCAAGTGCCTTGGTCCTGACAGCGGGCATGGTGCTCGCGGCATCGCCGGTCCAGGCGTCCGACGTGGACAAAAGAATAGCAGCCCTGGAGCGGGAACTGGCGCAGTTGAAGCAGAACCAGGAGAGACAAGATCAGGAGAACGCGCTCGCGGCCGAGATGAAGGGGCCGTCGTTCAAGTATTCCGCGGGCAAGGGCCTGACCATCGCCGCGGCGGACAACAACTGGAGCATCACGTTCGGGCAGCGGCTCCAGATCTACACCAGCATATGGCTCACCAATGACGACCCCGAAATGGGTTACCAGAACGGCGTGATCCGGATCCGGCGTTTTCGGCCCAACATCAACGTGACGTCGAACCAGGGCTTCTACGAAGTCAAGTGGACCTTCAGCGGAAATACCTCCGTGGCCTTTGACGGCGACGCCTATCTCCACTTCGAGAAGATGAACCCTTGGCTGCCGACGGTGGCCTACGGCTACAACCCTTCGTTCAATGGCAACAAGAACAACGGTTATGGCCGGACAGAGGATTCGCCGTTCATCAACGCATTGGCCATGGGCGGCTCGCAGGACGGCAGCCTGGTGCTGAACTGGGGCAAGCTTCCCGCCATGGGCATCAGCAAGATCAACCACATCGCATTCGCCGTCGGCCTCGATCAACAGGATGAGTACGGCCGCGGGCCGGGACACGACACCGACGGGCGCAGCATGGCCTTCGGCATCGGCATTCAGCCCATGGCGAAGTCGGACCAGATGGGCGGCTTCGACGTATCAAGCCTGAAGTACTCCTTCACCTACGAGCAGATGAAGGATCTCAACTACGGCGTGGGCGGCATTTATGGTCCGACGACGCAGGAGCGGATCACCTTCGCGAATGTCGGCGGCAAGGTGCTGGGTGATCACACCTACATGTACCATAACGTTTCGTGGTCGCCCTTGAAGTGGCTCGGAATGTCCGCCCACTTGGCGACTTATGAGGGTGATGCGGACAGCGGCATGATGGCTGACGACCGCGAGGCCTCGGAGATTCGCCTGGCGGCGCAGGTCTGGCTGTGGGGTCCCAAGAGCGGCATGATGGGCGGAAGCAAGAAGGAAGGCGGCATTTCCATCTCCCCGATGTACTCCGTCACCGATGTCGACACGATGGGCATGAAAGACCAGGAAGGTAAC
This sequence comes from uncultured Binatia bacterium (SeqCode), assembly GCA_964291295.2. Taxonomy (GTDB): domain Bacteria; phylum Desulfobacterota; class Binatia; order UBA9968; family JAJDTQ01; genus JAJDTQ01. The sequence goes on from OZ219754.1 coordinate 1,298,441, forward strand.
AATAGCGGCTTGGCGGTGGTGTACCACGTGCCCGGCGGCTGGATGCAGATCCACGGCGTGTGGGATCAACTCAGCTGCGACGGCGTGGACTGTCCGGATGAGATTGCCACTGCGGACGCGGGCGACGACAAGACCAACGTCTTCACCCTCATCGCCGAATACCGGTTCTAGCGCCGTCCATCGTCGGAACCGCACGGAAAGAGGGGCGTTCCTTCATGGAACGGCCCTCTTTTTTTATTTTGTGACATCCGGAGCGGCAGGCTTCCGCACCGCCGGGTGCGGCTTGACGAACCGCGGCTGGTGGAATAGATCACTCACATGATGGGGATACCCATCGGCCCGCCCGGGTTGCGCGGGACCGGTGGCCGTGAAGGGCGGGAGGTCGGCCGAAAACGGCCTGGAGGAACGAATGGTGCGAGCCGGACGAACGATACGCGGACTTTTCGGTGGGGTTGTCGTCTGCACCCTTCTGATGGCAGGTCTTTCGGGCTGTTGGCGGCCCTCGGGCATCGGGGTGGGGGGCAAGTACAACGACGCGCTGAACGAGATGGGCAAGACCCTGCGTGGCGGGCAGGCCAGGAAGGCCATTGTCGACTTGCAGTATGTGGTCAGCAGGAACCCCCGGTACAAGGACAGCCTGACACAGCTCGGGCGCGCCTACTATTACGCGGGCCGGTACGGTGACGCTTTCGACGTAGTGAAGCGGGGCTTGGCGCTGAACAGGGACGACGAGATCGGGTGGCTGGTTCTCGGGCTCACTCAGATGCAGCGCGGCGACGATGAGGGCGGACTTGCGAGCTTCAAGGGCGGCCTGACCCTGCTGGCCAAGGCCACGCGGGAAGGCTACAGGGACATACCGGACGAGTTCTGGGACACCCGGGGGGTGGTACGCAGAGCCTTGCGCCGGAGCATCTCGCTGGCGCGCAAGGGTGTCGGCGAAAAACGCCGAATCATTCAGGCGGGTGAACTATTGCTCCACCGCGTCGACCGCGAACTCTATGACGCCGAACAGCTTCAGAGCCACAGCGAGTATCTGGACAGCCGGCGCGACCGGGAAAAGGACAATTAGTTCCTGATCCCGGGCCCGCTCCGTTCGACGAGGAGATGGAGGGCCGCGCCCTGTTCGCGCAGCAGGGCGCTCTGTTCGCGCAGAGCGGCGCCTTGCTCACGAAGCGCCTCGCCTTGCTCACGAAGCGCCTCGCCTTGCCGTTCCAATGCCAGAAGGTTGGCATTCAGCACTTTCATGGTCTCCTCATGGTTGGCCATGTATTGCTCATGGTTGGCCATGAATTCCGCGTGGCGGCGTTCTTGGGCGGCGACGACTTCGGCGTTCTGCATGTCCCTGCGCTGCATTCCCCGGTGCATGATCCATAGACCGGAGCCGATGAGCAGACACTGAGCGGTGCCGACACCGGCACTGATCCACAGCCCGGCATACTGATAGGACAGCGCCGTGGCCTGATAGGCCAGTACCGCGGACTGGTAAGCCAGCGTTGCGGTCTCGAATTCCGTCATGATGCGAGCCTTCGCCCTGGTCCCACAACCCGTGCTCCGCCAAGATACACTATCGTACATATCGGCAAAAAGCGGAGGCCCTTTAGGTGCCGGAGAAAAATACTAGTTGCCGGGAGGGCCGATTGCAAGATTCGATCACCGGTCCGGTGGCAACCCGGCCCCCGGACGGCGTTGGAGAAAATGGGGCCTCAGGCTGCCATCCCGCAGCTTGGCGGCGGTTGCCTGCAGCCGCTCCGGCGTACCCAGGTCGTGCCAGTCGCCGTTGAAGGGGAATCCGCAGAGGGGCTCCTCGCCTGTCAGCATCCGTGGGTACGTCGTGTGCGTGATGCTGAAGGGCTCCGTACCGTCCATGTACCGGAAGATCCGGGGTTCCACCACATGGACTCCGGTGAACATGTACTGTTCCAGAGGGCCGGCCGGGTGGCCCGGGGCTTCGTGCCGGAGCAGCCTTCGTATCGTTCCTCTCGCATCCGTCCAGATGGAACCGTAGACAATGGCCCGCGGGTCCTTGCGCAGGACCAGGGTCACCGCCGCCGCGCGCTCGCGATGAAACCGCAGCACCTGGTCCAGCCGCAGGTCTATCAGCACGTCGCTGTTCATGATCACGAAAGTTTCCCGGCACAGGAACCGCTTGGCGCCCAGCAGGCCGCCGCCCGTATCCAGCAGCACCGGCTCGCGGGACCAGGCGATGTCGAGGCCAAGGCGGGAGCCGTCTCCCAGATATGCTTCGACCCGCTCGGCATGATGGTGGACGTTCACCACGATCTCGCGGATTCCGTAGTGGCGCAACAGCAGCAGCGGGTAGTCGATCATCGGCCTGCCGTTCACCGGCACGAGGCACTTGGGCAAGGTGTCGGTCAACGGGCGGAGCCGGGTTCCCAGACCGGCGGCGAAGAGCATCGCCTTCAAGGGATCTCCTCGAAGTGTGCCGCCAGGACCGGCGCCAGGTGATGGAACCCCGGCGTCCGGCCGAGGTTCCTCCCGATGCGTCTCAACGTGGGGGCGATGTGCCGCGTGTAGGCGGGCTTTCCCTTCACCCGGTCGAGAAACCGGAAACGGCCCACGACCTTGAAGTCCCGTTGCAGCGCGGACAGCAGGTAGGTCTCCCGGAATTCGTCCCGGGACACCTCGGGCGCCCGCCATTCCTTCAGGCGCCAAAGATAATAGTCGACGAGCGCGTCTTCCACCTCGGGTGTCACCACCCGGTCCGTCTCCCGGTCGTTCAACAGCGACGCCAGATCGTACGGAGCTGGCGCCATCAGCGCATCCTGGAAGTCGATGACCGCGATGGCATCGTCGCACACCATCAGGTTCCAGCTGTGGTAGTCCCGGTGACTGAGCACCCGCGGCTGCCCGGAAAGATGCCCGGCGATGTTCTCGAAAGCCTTGTCCAGGAGTCCCCGTTCCGCCGCCGGCAGGCTCCCCTTGTTGCCCGCCTCCAGCCCGTGCTCGATGAAGTGGGCGAACTCCCGGAGATAAAGCCGGCGGTCGAAGGCCTGGTGGAACGCCACGCAGTGGTCGTCCCGGGCCCGGGTTCCGCCAACCTGCAACACCAGCAGTTCGTCGATGGCCTTGCGGTACCAGCGGATCACTTCCGCTGCCGGTGCCTGCCGCACTTGGTCCCAGAGGCAGAGACCGCCCAGATCCTCGAGCAGTATCAGTCCCTGCTCCACCCAGTGGCCGTAGACCGCCGGCACCCTCACCCCGATTGCCTTCAGGAAGCGGTGCACGTTCAGGAACGGCAACTCCTCCGGAGGCTTCCCGAACACCGCCAGCTCCTCCGACGCCAGCGGCAGGCCCGGGTCGTTCCAGTGCATCACGATGGCCGAACCCGGCCCTGCCGGCCCTTTGATGGCGGCCCGGAAATAGCGCCGGGACGAGGCGTCTCCCGCCAGCGCCGCCAGCGCCGTCACCCGCGTGTCCGCGCCGAACACCTCCGCCACCTTCACCGCCACCGTCTCACCGATCTCCTCCATGGGTTCCATGATGTAGTCCATCGCCTTGCCGAATTCCAGGAACCTGGCGTTCCCGGCCGAGCCCGCGCGGCCCGCTTCCTCGCCTCGCGGAAATGTGTTAGTCCCCCTCCATGCCTTTCCGAGTCGGCATGGCGCAGATCAACCCGAAGCTGGGCGACATTGAGGCGAACATGGCCCTCTACGAGGCCCGTGTGCGCCAGGCGGCGGGCCAGGACGTGGACCTGCTGGTCTTCCCGGAGTTGAGCCTCACCGGATATTTCCTGCGGGACATGGTGCCCGACGTGGCGGTGCGGCTGTCGAGTCCGGAGATGGAGCGGCTCAAGGCGCTGAGCCGGAATGTGCCGCTGGTGGCCGGACTGGTGCTGGAGAGCCGCGACCACCGTTTTTACAACGCCGCGGTGTACCTGGAGGACGGCGACGTCGGTCATATCCACCGCAAGGTGTATCTCCCCACCTACGGCATGTTCGATGAGCAGCGCTATTTCGCCCGGGGCGACCGCCTGAGGGCGTTCGACACCCGGTACGGCCGGCTCGCGCTGCTCATCTGCGAGGACCTCTGGCATCCATCCACCGTCTACCTGGCGGCGCTGGACGGGGCGCTTGCCGTTCTTTGCCCGTCTTCCAGCCCGCTGCGCGGCGTCAGCGACGGCGTCGATCAGGACGATAACGCCCGTTACTGGGAGCTCATCACCCGGAGTTATGCCGAGACTTACGGTCTCTTCATCATCCACGCCAATCGAGTCGGCTTCGAGGACGGGGTCGGCTTCTGGGGCGGCTCCCGCGTCCTGGACCCCTTCGGCCGCACGGTGTGCAAGGCGGACTACTACGACGAGGCGTTCGTGGCCGGGGACGTGTCTCACGAGGTGGTGCGGCGAAAACGCACCCGTGCGCCGTTGATACGCGACGAGGACATGGATCTTACCCTCCGCGAGCTGGATCGCATTCGTCGCGGGCCGACCGGCCGATGATCTCCACCAACGTGCCACTGATGCGCCGGATCCTGGTGGCGTTCATCCGGAACGAGGTGCGCAAGGTGGGCCTCGAACGGGTGGTGGTGGGCCTCTCCGGCGGCGTGGATTCGAGCCTGAGCGCCATGCTGGCGGCCGAGGCCCTGGGCCGGGACCGTGTGCTGGGCATCATGATGCCCTACCGGACCTCCAGCGCCGAGAGCCTGGAGCACGCCCGGCTGGTGGTGCGGAAGAGCGGTATCCGTTCCGCCACGGTGGAGATCACGCCCCAGATCGACGCCTATTTCGCCGCGTTCCCCGATGCCGACCCCAGGCGCCGGGGCAACAAGATGGCCCGGGAACGCATGACCATCCTCTACGACCACTCCGCGCGCTGGGACGCCCTGGTGGCGGGCACCAGCAACAAGACCGAGCTTCTGCTGGGCTACGGCACCCTGCACGGCGACATGGCCTCCGCGCTGAACCCCCTGGGCGATCTGTACAAGACCCAGGTGTGGGCCTTGAGCGAGGCCGTCGGTGTACCCGACGAGGTGGTCCGGAAGAAGCCGTCGGCGGATCTCTGGGAAGGGCAGACCGACGAGGCCGAACTGGGCTTCAGCTACCGCAAGGTGGACGAACTGCTCTACCTGATGGTGGATCAGCGTTACCGCCGGGCCGAGCTCATCGAGGCGGGCTTTACCCCGGAGTTCGTCGACGACATCGCCCGGCGCATCAGGACCTCCCAGTTCAAGCGCCGCCTTCCGGTCATCGCCAAGGTGTCGCACCGCACCATCGACCGCGACTTCCGCTATTCCCGGGACTGGGGCCGGTAGGCCCGCCCGGCGGCGGGCGGACGACCGGACCGCGCCCGCGCCCCGTCCTCATCACCCTGTCCTCATGGCCGTTCGGCGACTTCAAGCACGAGCTTGTAGATGTCCCGTTTTGCCAGGGGAGAGGTCTGCGCCATGAGCCGGGCCACGTCGCTGACCTTTCGGCCCTCCCGCAGGAGCTTCCCGATCTCGTCCCGCAACACGGCCTCGCTCATCGGCGGCGCGTCGCCGGCGCCTTCCACCACGATCACGAACTCGCCGCGCGGCTCGTTCTCGCCGATCTCCCCGGCCAGTCGCGACAGCGTCCCGCGCAGCAGCTCTTCGTGTACCTTGGTCAGTTCCCGACCCACCACCGCGGCGCGGTCTCCCAGGACCGCGTGCATGTCGGCCAGGGATTCCCGGAGCCGGTGCGGCGCCTCGTAGAACACCACCGTGCGGTCGTCGTCCCGGAGCCGCCGCAGCGTCTCCCGCCGCCGGCTCCGCCTGGCTGGCAGGAAACCCTGGAACACGAACCGGTCGGTGGCGAGCCCGCATATGCTCAAGGCGGCTGTGGCCGCGGTGGCACCGGGAACCGGCGCGATGCGCACGCCGGCCGCGGCCGCCGCCCGGATCAGGTGGTAGCCCGGATCCGAGATCGTCGGAGTTCCCGCGTCCGACACCAGCGCGATGTCCTCGCCGGCCTCCAGCCGCCGCACCAGCGCCGCGGTCCGGGTCCGTTCGTTGCGGTCGTGATAGCGGGTCAGCGGGGTGCGGATGGCGTGCCGGGCCAGCAACTTGCGGGTGTGGCGGGTGTCTTCCGCGGCGATGAGGTCCACCTCCCGCAGCACGCGCACCGCGCGCAGGGTGATGTCCTCAAGGTTGCCGATGGGTGTGGCGACGACATAGAGCATTCGTCCAACCGGAATTCCTTCCACTCCCGGGCGGGTGGGATCAGGGAAGCGCCGCGCGCCCCGGGGCCGGGTTGTCCAGCATCGCCCGAAAACCGTCTTCGTCCAGAATGCGGACGCCCAGCTCCCGGGCCTTGTCGGCCTTGGCGCCCGGATCGGCGCCGACCACCACGAAGTCGGTCTTGCCGCTGACGCTGCCGGTCACTCGTCCGCCCAGGGCGGTGATGGACTTCCGGGCCTCGCTGCGCGACAGGGTTTCCAGGCTGCCGGTGAGCACGAAGCTCAGGCCCGCCAAAGCACCCTCGGAGCGTGCCGCCGCCTCGAGCCGGAAGCCCGCCGCCAACAGCTTGCCGATCACGCGCCGGTTGGCCTCGTCCGCGAAGAACCCCTCGATGCTCTTGGCCACCTCCGGGCCGATGTCCCGGACTTCGGTGAGAGCCTCCGGGTCAGCGGCCATGATGTCCTGGAGGCTGCCGAAATGGTCCGCCAGCACCTTGGCCGTGGCTTCCCCCACGTGCCGGATTCCCAGCGCGGTCACGAAACGGTCCAGGGTCGTGTCCTTGCTGCGTGCCAGTTCCCGCATCAGGTTCTGCGCCGACTTGGCGCCCATGCGCTCCAGCGACGCCAGCGTCTCCTCTTTCAGGGCGTAGAGGTCGGCGCTGTCCGCCACCAGCCCGTTGGCCACCAACTGATCGATGAGCTTCTCCCCGAGCCCCTCGATGTCCAGGGCGTTCCGGGAGCCGAAGAACCGGAGGCTCTCCTTGAGCCGGGCCGGGCACGCCAGACCCACGCAGCGGCAGGCGGCCTCCCCCTCTTCCCGGTAGACTCGGGATTGGCACATGGGGCAGCGGGCGGGCATTTCGAAGGCGCGCTCGCTGCCGTCGCGCTGCTCCGCCAATACCCGCACGACGTAGGGGATCACGTCGCCGGCGCGCTCGATGACGATGGTGTCGCCGATGCGGATGTCCTTGCGCTCGATCTCGTCCATGTTGTGCAGCGATGCGTTCCTGACGGTGACTCCCGCCAACTGCACCGGTTCCAGGCGGGCCACCGGTGTGAGTGTGCCGGTACGGCCCACCCGGGGCTGGATATCGAGAATCCGGGTGGTGGATTGGCGCGGCTTGAACTTGTATGCCATGGCCCAGCGTGGCGAGCGCGCAATCTGTCCCAGCCGGCGCTGCAACTCCAGGCTGTTGACCTTCACCACCACCCCGTCGATCTCGTAGGGCAGCTCGTCCCGCCAGCCTTCCATCGCCTCGTGGCAGGCGACGATCTCCTCCACGCTGCCGCAGACCCGGGTCAGCGGCACCGGCTTGAGTCCCCAGTCCCGCAGCGCCCCGAGGAAGTCCGCGTGGCTCGCGAATCCCGCCGGCTCCACCGTTCCCATGCCGTGGCAGAACAGGTCGAGAGGCCGGCCCGCGGTAATCCTGGAATCCAGTTGCTTGAGCGCTCCGGCCGCGGCGTTGCGGGGATTGGCGAACAGGTATTCGCCGGCTTCCTCGCGTTGGCGGTTGAGACGTCGAAAGCCCTCCGTCGGGTAGAACACTTCGCCGCGCACCTCCAGCAGCCGCGGCACGGCACGCCCGTCCCGGCGGAGCGACAGGGAGACCGAGCGGATGGTGCGGATGTTCTGCGTGATGTCCTCGCCGTTGGTGCCGTCACCCCGGGTGGAGCCCACCGTGAGCTCGCCGTCCCGGTACACCAGTTCCACCCCGATACCGTCGATCTTGGGCTCCACCACGTAATCCAGAGGGTCCCCGGTCTTCAGGAACCGCTGGATCCGCCGCTCGAACTCCGCCAGCTCCCGAGGGTCGGCGATGTTGTCCAGCGACAGCATGGGTCGGGTGTGGCGCACGGTGTCGAACCTTTCCGCCGGCGGACCGCCCACCCTGGTGGTGGGCGAGTTGGGCAGCGCCAGTTCCGGATGTTCCTCCTCCAGCCGGCTCAGGCGCCGGAACAGTTCGTCGTATTCGGAATCGGTGACAACAGGGCGGTCGAGGACATGGTAGCGGTAGCCATGGTCCTCCACCTGCGCGGTCAACGCCCGGATCTCTTCCCGCAACGCCTCCAGTGAATCGGTCACCATCTCCTCCCTGCACCCGTGCCGCGAACATCATCCCTGCCGGCAAACCGGGTGTGCCGACAGGAAGGCCCGTGCAATGGCTCTCACGTACACTCCGCCAGGGTCCGCAGACATGGCCCGGAAACCCGGGATGTTGCCGGCGCGGTGCGCTCCCGCCTCCGCGTCACCGTCCTGGAACGTTGACCGGTCCCGCCGCCTGTGGTAGTCAGATTCCGACAGTCCCATCCTGGAATTCCGACAATTCTGACCGGACGTTCCTGACCTGATAATTCTGACCGTACAATTCTGACCGTACAAACCTGACATCTCCATCCTGGAAAATACCATGCGCCATCTTCTCCGGGGAATCGTCTGTGTACTGTTTCTCACGGGTTGCGGTCCCGTGGCGACGGTCCCCGGGCTTTCGTCCGGTGTTCGCGGCGGTGAGAAGACAGTGGCGGTGCCGCCGGAAGCCCGGGCCATGTACCACTATCTGCGGGCCCGGCTGGAACTGCTCGGCGGCGATTCCCGGGCGGCCCACGAACACTACCAGGCGGCTGCCGAACACGATCCGTCCAGCGTTTTCATCCGCTTGCGCCTGGCCAGGTCTCATCTCCGCCACGGCGAGATCGACGCCGCCCTGGGCGAGGCGGAGGCCGCGGTTCGGCTCGATGGCGAGGACCGGGAGAGCCGCCGGCTGCTGGCGGCTCTCAACAGCGCCGCGGGAAAGGTATCGGAGGGGGTCCGGGAGTACCGGAAGCTGCTGGAAGCCCACCCGGAGGACGCTCCGGCGCTGCTTTATCTGGGTGCGCTCTATCTCGACCAGAAGCGCTACGAGCTTGCGCGGGAGCAACTGGAGCGGTATGCGAGGCGCAATCCCGGATCGCCGCGGGGTCACTACTACCTGGGCCGCATCCTGGCCGAGTCCGGGAAGCTGGCGGAAGCGGAAAAGAGCTACGAGGTCGCCCTCGGGCTGCATCCATCGTCCGCACGGGTGTTGACGGAACTGGCACTGGTCCGGGAGTTTCGCGGCCGCCGCCACTCCGCGCTGGCGACGTACGAGAAGCTGCTCGAGATCGATCCGCGCAGCGCATGGGCCGGGCCGCGCGTCGAGATCCTTCGCTCCGGCGGCCGGGACCTGGCGGGCGCGCGCGCCGAGTTCGATCGCCTGCGCTGGCGGGAAGCGGCACCGGGCGCGGTCCGGACGACCATGGCTTTGGTCCACTACGAACTCGGCAACCTGGAGGAGGCGTTGACGGAGTTCAATCTGGTTATTGCGGAAAGGCCCGAAGACCATCGTGCGCGGTTCTTTCTCGGTCTTGCCTACAGCCGTCTGCAGGACTCCAGGGGGGCGGTGGCGCAGTTCCGGCGCGTCCCCGCGGACAGCGAGTACTTCGTCGATGCCCGAGTGCAGCTCGCCTCGCTCTACGAGCGGCAGGAGAAGTTTTCCGAGGCTGCGGCCGCGGTCCAGGCGGCCCTCGAACAGGACGACGAGCGGCGCAAGGAGTTGTTGCATCTTCTTGCCGAAATCCACCGCGCGGCCAAGGACTACCCCAACGCCATCAAGGCCATGCGTACCGTGGTGGATCTGGATCCGGAAAGCGACCGGGCGCACTTTGCGCTGGGAGCGCTCTACGACGAGAGCAAGGACAAGGACAAGACCATCGAGTACATGAAGAAGGCCATCGAGTTGAATCCGGACTATGCGGCGGCATTGAACTACCTGGGTTACACCTACGCCGACATGGGTGTGGAACTCGACCAGGCCGAGCGGCTCATCATCCGCGCACTGGAGATCGCGCCCAACGACGGCTTCTATATCGACAGCCTGGGCTGGGTGTATTACCAGAAGGGCGACTACCCGCGGGCCATCGAACAGTTGGAGAACGCGGTCCGCCTGGTGGTGGACGACCCCGTCATCATCGAGCACCTGGGCGACGCCTACCTCAAGGACGGCAGGCCGGTCAAGGCGCTGGAGAGCTATCGCGGCGCGCTGAAGGCGGCCAGCGAGGACGAGCAGGTGGAGCGGCTCCGATCGAAGATCGCGGATCTCGAACAAGGGATATGATGGAGTTGCGGCAAGAGCGAACCATGACAATGGCGGCGGTTGTCGGGCTGTGCGTTGCCGCCCTGCTGGCGGGTTGCTCGCTCCCGGAGCCGGCGCCGGCGCCGACTCCGAACCTCCGCCTTCCGCTGCTGCTCGCGGATCGGAACGAGTCGTTCCAGTCCCTGCGCAGCCTGGCCCGGATCCGCTACCGGACGCACGGGGAGAGGGGCTCGTTCTCCGCCGCGGTGCTGGTGCGCAGGCCCCATCGGCTGCGGCTGGAAGCGTTCTCCGTGGTCGGCGCGGCGCTGATACTCACGGCCGATGATGTCATGGTCACCGGGTTCCGCCCCTCCGAGGCGCAGTTCTATCGCGCCAGGACGTCCCGGATGAATCTGTTCCGCGCGACCCGGTTGTTGCTGGAGCTGGACGAACTGTCAGCCTTGATGATGGGCCTTCCGCCGGTGGATTCGACGGCCGCCTGGGACCTCGGAGCACGGGAGTTGCGGCGCGTCCGCGCCGACGGCAGCACCGACGTTCTCACCTTCGGCCCGGACGAGGCCGCTCCGGTCCGCTGGCAGCACCTGGGCCCGTCGGGCGAGCCTTGGTACATCGCCACCTTCGAGGATTTCTTCGATGCTCCGGCCGGACGCTTCCCGCTGAGGATCCGGTTGGAGACCCCGCCGCTTCAACGCTCCTACGAGATCCGCTACGACAACCCGGAGATCAACATCACCCTGCCCGAGTCCCACTTCGTCCAGGATCTGCCCGAGGGCGCCGTCAGGGTGCCGTTGCCGTCCCCCACCGGTTGACCGCCGCCGGCGCATTCCGTGCGTCGAAAGCCGCGGCCACGAGTTCCCGGGTGTACTTGTGGCCGGGAGTTTCGAAGACGGTCGAGGCTGGCCCCTGCTCCACCACCACGCCCTGGCGAACCACCAGAACGTGATGGCTCATGGCGCGCACGACCTTGAGGTCGTGGCTGATGAACAGGTAGGCGCAGCGGTGGCGCTCCTGGAGCCGCCGCAGGAGGGTGACGACCTGCGCCTGGACCGACACGTCGAGGGCCGAGGTGGGCTCGTCCAGCACCACGAACCGCGGTTTCAGCACCATGGCCCGGGCGATGGCGATGCGCTGGCGCTGGCCGCCGGAGAACTCGTGGGGATAGCGGTAGCGCGCCTCGGGTTCGAGTTCCACCTCCCTCAAGGCCTCCACGATCAGCGCGTCGCGTTCCTCCGGGGTGTCGCCGAGGCCGTGGACCACCAGGCCTTCCTCGATGATCCGGGTCACCGACAGGCGCGGGTTCAGCGAGCCGTAGGGGTCCTGGAACACCACCTGCAGGTCCCGCCGCAGGGGCCGCAGCGCGCGCGCGCGCAGCCGCCGGATATCGCGGCCGTGGTAGCGGATGGCGCCGTCGCTGGCCACCAGCCGCAGCAGCGCCAGCCCCAGGGTCGTCTTGCCCGAGCCGCTCTCGCCCACCACGCCCACCGTGCGCCCCTCGCGCAACTCCAGCGATATGCCGTCCACGGCGCGTATGTGGTCCACCGTGCGCCGCAGGATGCCCGCCTTCACCGGGTACCAGACCTTGAGGTCGTCACACGCCAGCAGCGGCTCCCCGCCGGTGTCGCCGGGCGCCGGCGCCCCCCCGGGTGTGGCCGCCAGCAGCTGCCGGGTGTAGGGGTGCCGGGGCCGTTCCAGCACCTCGGCAGTGGCCCCGGCCTCCACGATCTTCCCCCGCTGCATGATGCACAGGCGATCGGCCAGCCGGCGCACGATGCCCATGTCGTGGGTGATGAACAGGATCGCCATGCCCAGCCGCTGCCGCAGGCTGACCAGCAGTTCCAGCAGTTGAGCCTGGATGGTGACGTCCAGGGCGGTGGTGGGTTCGTCCGCCACCAGCAGGTCCGGCTCGTTGGCCAGAGCCATGGCGATCATGACCCGCTGCCGCTGGCCGCCGGACAGTTCGTGAGGGTAGGCGCCGAGACGCCGTTCCGGTTCCTGGATGCCCACCAGCTGCAGCATCTCCAGCGTGCGCGCGGTGGCAGCCGGTCCGGCCAGACCCTTGTGCAGCTTCAGGGTCTCGCCGATCTGGCGCTCGATGGTGTGCAGCGGGTTCAGCGAGGTCATGGGCTCCTGGAAGATCATGGCGATGCGGTCGCCGCGAATGGCCTGCAAGGTCCGGGAGTCGGCTCCCAGGAGTTCCGTGCCCTGGAAGCGGATGCTGCCGCGGGGATGGCTGGCCGCGGGCCAGGGCAGGAGTTGCAGGATCGACAGCGCCGTGGCCGACTTGCCGGAGCCGCTCTCGCCCACCAGGGCCACGGTCTCGCCGCGGCGGATGGTGAGGGAGATGCCGTCCACCGCGTCCACGGCCCCCGCGCCGAATCGCACCGCCAGATCCTCGATGGCCATCAGCGCCGTCTCCGCACCGGGCGCGGCCCCTGGCTGGCGCCGCCTCGACTCCGCCTTCGCTTCACCGCCGGGGGCGGGTTCGGGAGTGAAGGTCTTGCGCGGATCGAAGGCGTCGCGTACCGCCTCGCCGATGAACACCAGCAGGCTCAGCATGACGGCGATGACGAGAAAGGCGGTGAACCCCAGCCAGGGCGCCTGCAGGTTGTCCTTGCCCTGCTTGAGCAACTCGCCCAGGGAGGCCGAGCCCGGCGGCAGGCCGAAGCCGAGAAAGTCCAGGGCCGTGAGGGTCACCACCGCGCCGCTGGTGATGAACGGCAGGAACGTCAGCGCCGCCACCATGGCGTTGGGCAGCACGTGACGCGCGATGATGCGCGGATTGCCCACTCCCAGCGCCCGCGCCGCCCGGACGTAGTCGAGGTTGCGCGCGCGCAGGAACTCCGCCCGCACCACACCCACCAGCGCCATCCAGCTGAAGAGCAGCATGAAGGCCAGAAGCCACCAGAAGCCCGGCGTCACCACGCTGGACAGGATGATCAACAGATAGAGGGTCGGCAGTCCGGACCACATCTCGATGAAACGCTGGAACAGGAGGTCAAGCCAGCCTCCGAAGTAACCCTGGACGGCTCCCGCGGCGACGCCGACCACCGAACTCGCCAGTGTGAGGACAAGGCCGAACAACACCGAGATGCGGAAGCCGTAGATCAACCGGGCGGTGACGTCCCGGGCCTGGTCGTCGGTGCCGAGCCAGTTCCGGCCGCTGGGCGGCGCCGGTGCCGGCGTGGGCAGGTCGTAGACGATGCTGTCGTGGCTGTAGGGGATCGGCGGCCACACGATCCAGCCGCGCTCCTCGATGAGGGTCTTGACCTCCGGGTCGTTGTAGTCCGCGGCCGACTCCAGGAAACCTCCGAAGTCCGTCTCCGGGTAGTCCACCAGCACCGGTGCGAAGAACCTTCCGTCGTAGCGCACCAGCAGCGGCCGGTCGTTGGCGATGAACTCGGCGAACAGGCTCGTGACCATCAGCACGCCGAAGATCAGCAGCGACGCGCAGCCGCGGCGGTTGGCGCGGAAGTTGTCCAGGCGTCGTCGGTTGAGCGGTGTCATGCGGGCGGATGCCTTCAGGTTTCCCGGCTCTCGAAGTCGATGCGCGGGTCCACCACCATGTAGGTCAGATCCTCTACCAGCTTCATCCCCAGCCCCAGCAGGGTGAAGAAATACAGCGTGCCGAACATCACCGGATAGTCGCGGTTGATGGCCGCCTCGAAACCCAGCAGGCCGATGCCGTCCAGCGAAAAGATCACCTCGGTGAGGAGGGCGCCGGTGAACAGGATGCCGATGAAGGCGCCGGGGAAGCCGGCGATGACGATGAGCATGGCGTTGCGGAACACGTGGCGGTACAGCACCCGCCATTCGCTCAGGCCCTTGGCCCGCGCGGTGGTGACGTACTGTTGGTGGATCTGGTCCAGGAACGAGTTCTTGGTGAGCAGGGTGAGGCCGGCGAAGCCGCCGATGACCATGGACGCCACCGGCAGCGTGATGTGCCAGAGATAGTCGGTGATGCGCCGCCACAGGCCGAGGTCGCTCCAGTTGTCCGACACCAGGCCGCGCAGCGGGAACCAGTCGAGGTAGCGTCCGCCGGCGAACAGCACGATCAGCAGGATGGCGAACAGGAACCCCGGCACCGCGTTGCCGACGATGACCGCCCCGGAGGTCCAGACGTCGAAGCGCGAGCCGTCGCGCACCGCCTTGGCCACGCCCAGGGGGATGGAGACCAGATAGACCAGCAGCGTGGTCCAGAGCCCCAGGGAGATGGACACCGGCAGCTTGTCCACCACCAGTTGCACCACCGAGCGGTCGCGGAAGAAGCTGTCGCCGAAGTCGAAGCGCAGGAAGTTGCCCATCATGAGGACGAAGCGCTCGTGGGCGGGCTTGTCGAAGCCGAACTGGCGCTCGATCTCCCGGATGAACTCGGGGTCCACGCCCCGGGCGCCCCGGTAGCGGCCGGCGGTGCCGCTGCCGGCGTCCCGGGGCTGCCGCGCCGGCGCATCCACCTCCCGTTGGTCGCCGCCGCCGCTGAACCGCTCGGTGGCCGATACGTCGGTGCCCTGCAGTTTGGCCAGAAGCTGTTCCACCGGCCCGCCCGGTGCCGAGTGGATGATGACGAAGTTCAGCACCATGATGCCGAACAGCGTCGGAACGATGAGCAGCAGGCGGCGCAGGATGTAGGCGAGCATGACAGGTGGGTCACCGCGAAACGGGACGCGGCATCACCGGCCCTTGCGGCTGGCCGCCAGGGCTTTCGCCCGGGCGGCGTCCACCCACCAGGTATTGAACTGCACTCCCCGGGTGGGCGTGGCCGCGGGACGTCCGAACATGTCCCAGTAGACCAGACGGTCGTAGGGAATGTGCCACTGGGGAATCACCCAGTGGCCCCACTGCAGCACACGGTCCAGGGCGCGCACGTGGTTCACCAGGCTCCCGCGGTCGGGGGCGTGGATCACCTCTTCGATCAGTTCGTCCACCACCGGGTCCCTGATGCCCGCGAGGTTCCGGCTGCCGGGCCGGTCGGCAAAGTCCGAGCCCCAGTATTCGCGCTGTTCGTTGCCGGGCGACAGGGACTGGCCCCAGCTCCCGATGACCATGTCGAAGTCGAAGCCATCCAGCCGGCGGCGGTATTGCGCGGTATCCACCGTGCGAACGGTGACGGTGATGCCGAGCCGCGACAGGTTCTTCCTGAAGGGCAGGACGACACGTTCGAACAGGGGGCTGACCAGCAGGATCTCGAAATCCATGGTCCGACCGGTGGCCGCGTGGGTCAGCTTTCGCGTGGTCTTGTCGATGCTCCAGCCGGCCTCCTCCAGGAGCTTCAGCCCTTGGCGAAGGTTGGCGCGGATGCGCCCTGAGCCGTCGGTGGCCGGCGGTTCGTAGACCTTGGCAAAGACCTCCTGCGGCAACCGGTGGCGCCAGCGGGCGAGGATGGCCCGCTCCGCCGGCCCCGGAAGCCCGCTGGCGGCCAGTTCCGAGTTGTCGAAGTAGCTGCGGTTGCGTTTGTACTGCCCGTAGAACAGCGTCCGGTTGGACCACTCGAAGTCGAAGGCGTAGGCCAGCGCCTGCCGGACCTTCCGGTCCTGGAACAGCGGCCGGCGCGTGTTCATGACGAACGCCTGCATGCCGGTGGAACGGTCGTGGGGGATCTCCTCCTTCCTGACCCAACCCTGCCGCAATGCGGGAAAGTCGTAGGCCGCGGCCCAGTTCTTGGAGCTGTTCTCCGCCCGGAAGTCGTACGCGCCGGCCTTGAACGCTTCCACCGAGACGGTGCCGTCACGGTAGTAGTCATGGCGGATCCGGTCGAAGTTGTCGCGCCCCGCGTTCACCGGCAGGTCTCTGCCCCAGTAGTCCGCCACGCGCTGGTATTCCACGTGGCGGCCGGGTTCGAAGGTGCCGATCCTGTACGGACCGCTGCCCAGGGGCGGTTCCAGGGTGGTCCGGGTGAAGTCCCGGGTGGCCCAGTAGTGCTTCGGCAGCACCACCAGTTGCCCCAGGATCAGCGGCAGTTCGCGGTTGCCGCCGCTGGCGAAGGTGAAGCGCACGGTCCGGTCGTCGAGCTTCTCGACCGTCTTCACGCCGCCGTAGTAGCCGCGGTAGAAAGGAACGGCCTTGGTGACCAGGGTCTCGAAAGTCCAGATGACGTCGTCCGCGGTGACCGGTTTGCCGTCGTGCCAGCGTGCCTCCCGGCGCAGCGTGAACGCCACCCACGAGCGGTCCTCGGGCACGGTGATGCGCTCCGCCAGCAGGCCGTACTCGCTGAAGGGTTCGTCCGCGGCGCCGGTCGTGAGGGTTTCGTAGATGCGGCCGATGCCCGCCGCTGGACTTCCTCTGACGATGAAGGGATTGAAGCTGTCGAAGGTGCCGATGGCCTGAAGCCGCACCGCGCCCCCCTTGGGGGCCCGGGGATTCACGTAGTCGAAGTGCCGGAAGTCCGGTCCGTACTTGAGGTCGCCGTGCATGGCGATGCCGTGGCTCGTGCGCGCCTCGCCGGCCGAAGCTGGCGAAACGGGCATGGCCGCCAGTGCCCACAACGCGAAACCCCACATCCAGATCGATCGCATGGAACATCCTCCCGGACAGTTGCCCCGGACAAGTATGATGGCCGTGGAGACCCTTTGCAACGACGGTGCGCGGACCGAACCCCGACGCTCACGCAGCCCGCGGCTGTGCCGGCGGGAGCGCAAGGTTCCATGCGCCGGTTCCGGTAGAAGTTCCCGATCCAAGGTGGAACCGGCCGCGCGCGCCGGGATTGCCACCTTCAGAGGCCGTTGGCCGGACTTGGCGGCGTGGCGGAACGGGGCCTTCAAGTGCCGGCTGCGGGACCGTTGGACGGGCTGGCGGTCGGAGCAGCCGTTTCCGGGTCTGGGTCTGATCGCGTACAACACGCGCCTTCTGGTGCCCTCCAAGTCCGGTGTGTTTCCGAACCTTGCGTCCCATTTCGCGGTGCGGATGACCTGCGGGTCTGCGCACGCCAACGGGCGCTGAATCAACCCCGCGGTCGGCGGAAGAGGATATTCGTCACGCCGCCGCGGCCCGGCGCCCGGGCGCTGCTGTCGCATACATCGCGCCCGCGGTGGCCTTCACCAACCGGCGTGGCACCGAGAGCTTTGCCGAAATCCGCCGGCGCTCATCCCTCGACATTTCCCCTACACGGACAACCGCAAGGAAGGCGCCAAACACCCTTTCCCCCGCCCTCATCCCAGCACAATCCCCAGCATGGGAAAGTCCTGATGGGAAAGCCCTGGCACATGGAAAGAGTCTCCTGCTTCTGCTAGCCCAAGTTTACCACCCTCCAAAAGATCACATTGCATATCATATAGTTATGGTGGCTTGAAGCGGCGAGTGGCACTACAGGTGGGTGTTTGAGGGTTGGTTACACGAGGGTTTTGCGGGTTCCTCCGGGAGCGGGATCAATGCCCAAGGCTTTGTAGATGGCCAGCTGGGTTGGTTCGGCGCGGGTCGCCTTGCGCACGTGCAAGGTGCGCCCTTCAGCACGGCGGAAGGTAGTGGTGACGCGCTGCTGTCCCTGGAGGACGCGGCGTAGCGTGGTCCAACTGGCGTTCTCCTCGGCTTGACGCAGGCGGGTACGGATGACCTGGACGAGTTGGTAGGCGAACACGGTGATGAACAGATGGCCTTCGGAGCGGAGCGGCTTGTGGTGGTAGACGGGTCGCAGGCCGAGTTCGGATTTGAGGGAGCGGAAGACGGCTTCGATGTCGGTGAGCCTGACGTAGGTACGCCACAGGGCTTCTTCCTTCCAGTGGGTTTCGCTGCTGCGCAGGCAGTAGACGCCGGGATGGGTCATCAGGGAGCCGGGGAGAGGGCGGCGGGTGAAGCGCACGGCGGTGGCGCGTTGACCGGACTCATCGGTGTCGAGTGAGATGTCGTAGTGCTGGGCGATGCCGCGGGTGCTCTCCTTGAGCCGCCCGATACGTTGCCAGACCTGCTCCACCCGTTTTTGGGTGTGGGGTCGGGAGAGACCTTCGGAGAGCTTGTTCAGGGCGTTCTCGAAGCGCCGGGCGAAGCGCTCGACGATGCCGCGTTCCTTGGCGGCCCGTTGTTCGGAGAAGCAGTACAGGCGCACCTCCCGACCGTCTGGGGACAGGGCCTTGTGCAATTGTATGCCATGCTTGGAAGCGGTCTTGATGCGCTGTGCCGCCTGAGGGACGAAGTGCCGGTTGCGTTCACGGCTGACCACCAGGTAGCGGTAGCCCTGCTCACGCAGCCACTGCAGGCGCTCTTCGGTAGCGAGGCCCCGGTCCATCACCACCAGGGCGGAATGCGGGGCCTTGAGCGCATCCAGCATCCGGGCCAGAGTGTGGTGCTCGCGCACGTTGCCGGCGAAGACCTGGGAGCGGCGCACGAAGCCGCTGGAGTCGAGCACGAGCCCCAGGGTGAGCAGCGGGCAATCGGTGCGCTTGTCCTTGGAGTGGCCGCGCAGGGCCTTCGGTTGGAGGGGCGCCGCGCCCTCGAAGTAGGTGTTGGTCAGATCGTAGAGCGTCACGGTGGGTTCGATCTCGAACAGGTCCATGGCCCGATCGAACAGATGCTTTTCGATGACGTCGCGGTGAGCCATCAGGGCATCGGAGGCGCGATACAGCCGCATGGGTCCCATGGTGGCGAACTCCATTCCGAGCAGTTCACCCAAGGCGCTGCGTTCGCCGAGCCAGCGTCGGGTGGCGCGCTCTGCGCCATACGCGCGATGATCGAGCCGATGGCGGTCGCGCGCATCGAGGCGCCGAGACCGAGTTGTTCGAGCAGGGTGCGCAGGCCGAGTTGGTCCATGGCCCACAATCCCACGTGCTCGACGCCTACCGAGCGTGGTCGAACCAACTCCAGGGAGTCGACATCCACGCTCTGGAGGTCGCCCCCTTGGCTTGGGGACGCGGTGCCGACGCGCTCCCGGGCGAGGAGTTGGGTGGTGATGCGCTGGGCGTGGTTTTCGAGTGCCGGGGGACAGCCCGGAGACAGGGGGAGTTGACCGGCAAGCATCTCCTCAATGCGCCGGCACAGCACGGGCCACTCCTGTGGAGCCACATCGAAGTGCCGCCCGAGATTGAGCAGGGTGCGTTGACGCACCTTTGAACCGTCGCGTTCGGAGCGCACCAGGCGGTGGGTGACGTAAGGTTCGCTGCTGCTGCGAGTACGGGTGCGACGGATGAACATGAGAGGGTGGCAGCATGGTGCGCCACCCCCAGCAATATCCAGCATGTACTTTGTGGCACTACATTCGCCTGCCCGACAACCTGCCCACGATATATCAATGACTTGCGTGCCAATTTCGGCAAAATCACCCCTGATTCCTGCCCAAACCGGACTCCAGGTGGTAAAGTTGGGCTAGGGGAGGGCGCCGGCGTGACTTGGCGCGCCCCGGCGGCGGGTCTGACCGCGGAACTGCGCGCCCGGATGGTGGCGGTGCACGAGCGGGACCGTGAGGAATGGGGCGTGAGCGGACTGGTGCGGTTCGACCCGGGGGCCGACGGACGTGGAACTTTTCTGACCTTGGGTCCCTCCCACGGGCGGACGGCAAGCGGGCTGGGGCAGTGGTTCGACTACGGCCCGGTGACGGAGGAGGCGGGCCACGGTTTCGGCATGGCGGGGTCGGAGCCTCTGGCTTTGCTGACGCCGTATGCGGGGCTGAGCCTGGCGGAGTCGGGCGAGCGGGCGCTGCGGCTTGGCGCGCGCTACAGCCATGGGGAGTGGGTTTCCTTGGGGGTCGAAGCCACGCGGGCGTCCGCGGAGGACAGCGTGATGCTGCGCGGTGCGCTGAGTTGGTGAGGACCGCGACTCCGCACGCGATACGAGGAAGGGGGCTTCGCCGCTCCATCCGATCAGCAGTGGAAGCCGGACCCTGGTGATGGCCTCCGGTTCCCCCGGGCTGGCGTCGGAGCCGGAACAGGCGAGCCGGCGGGAGCGAAATGGGGCTGGGGCGTCCGAGTCGGAAGGGCCGGGAGCGGATGCCTTTCCGGAAGACGGATACCGGCAGCCGCGGTACCGTTCCATCGACCGTGACGAAGATGCCGTGCCAGGGCCACGTGACCAAGCCCGTTTCAGGGTGCGGGTGGAACGGCGGTCGTACCTGCTCAGAATCTGATAGATTTGCCTGTCCACCGTTTCCATGTTTCACGGTCCATGTTTCACGGTGCGGGTGTAGTGGCGGTCGTACCTGCCCGCTCGCTTCGCCTCATGGGCACGGGCTCCCGGCCCGGCCTCTGGCGGCAACTCCCGCTGTTGACTTTCCCGTGGCCGGCGGCAGCCGGCGAGTTGGATCCACGCTACGGAAAAACCGTGCGGGATATGGTAAATCTCTCCGAAAGGGCAGGCCCGTGGCCATTCCGGACGCGGGCACAACACGCATTTCGAGAACCTTGAGACGTTCCCACGCACCCTGCGGGATTTTCTGGTGAGCGGTTTCTGGTGAGCGGTGGGTGACGAACCGGGAGGCCGGCACCCTCCTGGGGTTGTAGCCGCGAAAAGGGGAACCGGGGGGCGAAGCCCGGTCGTTGGTGCCGTCGCCGGGCGGCAAAGACGCCGCTGGAGCGCCGCCGTCTGCGACCATCCCTTCATGGCAGCGGGCGAACGGGGTGGTGGGAGGGAAGTCGGAGGATGGCGATGATCGAATGGACCGAGGCGGGGACATATAGCGATATCCGGTATCACAAGACCGACGAGGGCATCGCGAAGATCACCATCAATCGGCCGGAGGTCCGCAACGCCTTCCGCCCGCTGACGGTGGAGGAGATGATCCGGGCGCTGGACGATGCGCGGAATGACTCGGTCATCGGGGTGGTGATCCTGACGGGGGAGGGCCGGGAGGCGTTCTGCTCCGGCGGGGACCAGAAGGTTCGGGGCGACTCCGGCTACAAGGATGAGTCGGGGGTGCACCGGCTGAACGTACTGGAGTTCCAGCGCCAGATGCGAAGTTGCCCGAAGCCGGTCATCGCCATGGTGGCGGGTTACGCGGTGGGTGGGGGGCACGTGCTGCACGTCATGTGCGACCTGACCATCGCGGCCGACAACGCGGTTTTCGGACAGACGGGTCCACGGGTGGGTTCGTTCGACGGGGGCTACGGCGCCACCTACCTGGCGCGTATCGTGGGGCAGAAGAAGGCCCGGGAGATCTGGTACCTGTGCCGGCAGTACGACGCGGGGCAGGCGCTGGAGATGGGGCTGGTGAACGCGGTGGTGCCGTATGAGCGGCTGGAGGAGGAGACGGTGGGGTGGTGCCGGGAGATTCTCGCCAACTCGCCGATTGCCATCCGCTGCCTCAAGGCGGCGTTCAACGCGGACTGCGACGGCCAGGCGGGGCTGCAGGAGTTGGCGGGCAACGCCACCATGCTGTTCTACATGACCGAAGAGGGGCAGGAGGGTCGGAACGCCTTCGTCGAGAAGCGCAAGCCGGACTTCTCCCGATTCCCCCGCCGCCCTTGAACCCGGCGACGAGGGAACGCGTGAACCACGACCCCCTCTCCCGCCCGCCCGCCTCCGTCTGGCTCCTGGCGGCTCGACCCAAGACCCTCTGGGCATCCTCCCGCGTCGTTTGCACCCTTGTGGTTTTTTGGTACAGTGCGCGCGTACCGATCGGGGGGGCGCCCGTTTGCCGGGCGCCCCCATGGGGCATGGCGATACTGCTCGAAATCAAGAACCTGCACACCTCGTTCGTGACTTCCGATGGCGAGTTTCCGGCGGTGGACGGGTTGAACCTCGCCATCGAGGCCGGAAAGACCGTGGGGCTCGTGGGTGAGTCGGGTTGCGGCAAGAGCGTGACCGCGCTCTCCATCATGCGGCTCATTCCGTCTCCTCCCGGGAGGGTGGCGGAAGGCGAGATCCTCTATCGCGGGCAGGATCTTCTGAAGGTGGCGGACGAGGAGATGCGGCGGATCCGCGGCAACGAGATCTCCATGGTTTTCCAGGAACCCATGACGTCGTTGAATCCGGTGTTCACCGTGGGGGACCAGATCATGGAGGCCATCCGCCTCCACCAGAAGGTGAACCGGAGGGAGGCGAAGGACAAGGCGGTGGAGATGCTGCGGCTGGTGAAGATCGCCGACCCCGCCGTGCGCGTCAACGACTACCCGCACCAGATGAGCGGCGGCATGCGCCAGCGCGTGATGATTGCCATGGCGCTGTCGTGCAATCCGAGCCTGCTCATCGCCGACGAGCCGACCACCGCCCTGGACGTGACCATCCAGGCTCAGATCCTGGAGTTGATGGGCGAGCTTCAGGACCAGCTCGGCATGGCCCTGCTGCTCATCACCCACGATCTCGGGGTGGTGGCCGAACAGGCAGACGAGGTGGCCATCATGTACGCCGGCCGGATGGTCGAGCGGGCCAAGCCCGAGTCGATCTTCAGCAAACCCCTGCATCCCTACACCATCGGCCTGCTGAACTCGCTGCCCAGCGGTACCAGCAAGCGGCGCCTGGACGCCATCCCCGGCGTGGTGCCGAGTCCTTTGGACCTCCCCAGCGGCTGCCGTTTCCGGGATCGCTGTTTCAAGGCCTCCGGAATCTGTGCCGGCCACGAGCCGAGCCTGGAGGAAAAGGCGCGCAATCAGTGGGTTGCCTGCTACCGGACCAGCTGACGCGGGGCGGTTGATGTCATGAGCCTGCTCGAAGTCAGGAACCTGAAGAAGTACTTTCCGGTGGAACAGGGACTGCTGGGCCGGCACAAGGCCGACGTCAAGGCGGTGGACGGCGTCAGTCTCACGGTGGAGGACGGCGAGACCCTCGGCGTCGTGGGCGAGTCCGGGTGCGGCAAGTCGACGCTGGGCCGGACGATTCTCCGGCTCATCGAACCCACGGACGGCGAGATCCTGTTCGAGGGCAAGGACATCATGAAGATCTCCGGTGCCGAGATGCGCGATCTGCGCCGGCGCATGCAGATCATCTTCCAGGATCCCTACGCTTCGCTCAATCCGCGCATGAGGGTCGGCGAAATCATCGGCGAGGGACTCAAGATCCACCGCATGGCTTCCGGCAGCCGCCGCAAGGCGCAGGTGCTGGCGCTGCTCCACAAGGTGGGGCTGAGGGAGGACCACTTCGACCGCTATCCGCACGAGTTCAGCGGCGGCCAGCGCCAGCGCATCGGCATTGCCCGGGCCCTGGCCGTGTCGCCCCGGTTCATCGTCGCGGACGAGCCGGTGTCGTCGCTGGACGTGTCCATCCAGGCCCAGATCATCAACCTCCTGCAGGAACTGCAGGAGAGCATGAGCCTGACTTTCTTCTTCATTTCCCACGACCTCAGGGTGGTGGAGCATGTGAGCCACCGGGTCGCCATCATGTATCTCGGCAAGATCGTCGAGATCGCGCCCAGCGAGGCCATCTACGCCAACGCCCAACACCCCTATACCCGCGCCTTGCTGTCCGCGGTGCCCATGCCGGATCCCGATCCCAAGAAGGACCGCATGGTGCTGGAAGGCGATGTCCCCAGCCCTGTCAACCCGCCGTCCGGATGCAATTTCCACCCCCGCTGCCCGTTTCGCGAGCAGATCTGCACCGAAATGGAGCCGGAACTGGATTTCGCCCACGGCGGCCACGGCACCGCCTGCCACGTCTTCGGCCCCGGCAAGCGTGCTTGGCCAAACCCGCCGCGCGACTCCTGAGCCGGGGACAGGGTCACCCCTGACCCTGTCCCCGGCTCTCGACCCGGAGCTTCCGTCCCCTGTCCCGGTTTCCCCCGGCCTTCCTTGATTTCTCGCGGGCCGGTGTTAAACTCCGATAGCCACGGGCGGGCGGAGAATGGGCGGAGAGACTGGGCGGATCTTCCCGGCTCGCCCGGCAATTTTTCAGAGGTGCAGCCAGATGGCAGACAACGACGGCCCCGTGCCGATGACGGCGCAGGGGCATCAGCAGTTGCTGGAGGATCTCCAGCGCCTCAAGTCCGTCGAGCGTCCCCGGAATGTTCGCGACATCGAAGAGGCCCGGGCTCATGGCGACCTGTCGGAGAACGCGGAGTTTCACGCGGCCAAGGACCGCCAGTCCCTGCTCGATGTCCAGATTCGCGAGATCGAGGACAAGATCGCGCGGGCTCAGGTCATCGACGTCTCCAGGCTCTCCGGCGACAGGGTGGTGTTCGGCGCCACCGTCAAGCTGGTGGACGACGACACCAATGAGAACGTCATCTACAAGATCGTCGGCGAGCACGAGGCGGAGCCTCGGGAAGGGAGGATCTCCCTGGGCTCCCCGGTGGCGCGGTCGCTGATCGGCCGCCGCGCGGGGGATCTCGTGGAGGTGCGCACGCCCGCGGGCGTGCGGAACTTCGAGGTACTGGACGTCTCTTTCATCGAATAGCCTCGCGGTTCTCGCGGGGCTGCTGCTCCTTTGGCCCGGCCCGGCCCGGGCCGAGGTTTCGATTCGGGCGCAGCCGGGTTTCGGAGGCATCTTTCGCCTGGGCGAGCCGTTGCCTTTGCGCATAGAGCTGGTGAACTCCGGGGTGGCGGTCCGGGGCGTCCTGGAGGTGGAGGAAGCCCGGGGCGGTGCCACCCGGGGCGTGGAAGCCTACGCGTTCATCCAGCGCCGCGACATCTTCCTCTCCACCCACGCCCGCAAGGTCGTCCACGTCACCGTGGATCCCGACACGGTGGCGCGGCCGCTGATTCTCCGGTTCACCGGCGCTGGCCGAAGTCACGAAACCACCGTCAGCCTCCGCGGCCGGTTCACCGGCCGGCCGCTGGTTCTTCTGCTCACCCGGAGCAACGTCGCTCCCGCCATCCCGCTTTCCTACCGGACCCCGGTGCCGGTGGTGTCCGTCCGGCAGCGCGACCTTCCGGAGGATCCCAGGGCCTACGGCGGCGTCTGGAGCGTCATGGTCTACGAGCAGTCCCTGCGGGGCTTGTCCCGGGCGCAGCGGGGCGCACTGACGCACTGGCTCTCGGCGGGCGGCCTCATGGTCGTGCTGGGCGGCGCTCACTTCGCCTTGTATCAGGACGCCGCCACCGCCGCGTTGCTGCCGGTGACGGTGCGCGGCCTGAAGCGGCTGGGCGCACTGCCGGAGTTGTCCGCCCGGTTCGGCGGCAACCTGGCGGACCTCCTGGTGCAGCATGCCGTCCCGGCCAAGGGGGGGCGCGTGCTGCTGGCGGAGGCGGGGACGCCCCTGCTGGTGGAGAAGAGCCACGGCGCGGGTCGGGTGGTCCATCTGGCGCTGGACGTGGGAAGGCCGCCGGCGGCCGACTGGACGGGTCTGGCCGCGCTCTTCGGCGAGATTCTGGGAGAGCCGCCGGACCGGGGCATGGAGCCGTGGACCCTGTGGAACCTGGATGTGTTCGTCGGGCTGCTCCAGGACTTCGGCTTTTCCAGCCTGCGCTCCCCGATGCTCTCCCTGCTGCTGGCGCTGGCACTCTACCTGGGCTCGCTGCTGCTCTGGTTCCGCTGCTGGAAAGCCGGCGGCCCGCGCCGCTTCAGGCTCGTCCTCGCGCCCGCATGGCTGGTGCTGGCGTTCGCGCTGAGCGGCTACGCCTACTTCGACCGGGGCGGCCACGTGCCGGACGGTATCCTGATCGCTTCCACGGTGGTGGACGGAACGCTCTGGTCGGAGGTCGCGCCGGTGCATTCCAACGTCGGCCTGTTCGCAACCCGGCACAAGGACTTTTCCTTCAGCCTTGACCGCGACCTGACCCAACTTGACCTGTTGCCCGCTCCCGGCGGCGCCGCGCAACCGTCGCTGGTGCTGCGGGAAGGGCGGCCGCGCAACCGCCTTCACCTTCCCCTGGCGGAATGGCAGGCGGCGCTGTTCCGGACGCGCGCCGTCCGTCCTTCACCGGTGGTCGTGGATTGGGAGCGCTC
This sequence comes from uncultured Binatia bacterium (SeqCode), assembly GCA_964291295.2. Classification (GTDB taxonomy): domain Bacteria; phylum Desulfobacterota; class Binatia; order UBA9968; family JAJDTQ01; genus JAJDTQ01. The sequence goes on from OZ219754.1 coordinate 1,324,434, forward strand.
GCGCCGGACCTATCGCATCGGCGTCGCCAACCGGGGGCCGGACAGCCTCACCGAATGTTGGCTGCTGATGGGCGGGCGCGCTTACCGGATCGGGGATCTTCCGCCGGGCGGCCGCCTGCGGCGCGAGTTTCCGGTACCCCCGGGCGCCGGCGAGGCCGGAGACGGGGAAGGCCTCCAGCCCCGGGACGTCCGGTTCGACGAAGGGGTGCGCGCGGCCCTGCTGTGGCGTTCGGTGTTTCCCGGGGGTGAACCGGAACCCGGGACGGCTTTTCTCATTGGCTGGATCCGGGCGGCGGAGCCGGAACCGCGGGTGGACGACCCGCGGGTCCGTACGCACCACTTCAAGCTGCTGCGCGTGGCCATCCCTTTGGACGCGGAGGAGGAAGAGTTGTGAGACCGTGGGCGAACCCGGTGTTCCGGGAGGGCGCGGCGGTCTATTGGCAGGAGGGCCAGGCCTGCCTCACCTATCTGCTCTACGTGGCCATCCTGGGCGTGCTGCAGATCCTGGCGCTGGTGCTGCCGGCGGGCGAAGCGCGGTTCTGGGTCGGTCCCGCCTTCCTCTTCAGATTCTCCTCGGTGGCCGTGCTGCTGCTGATCGTCTATCTGACCCTGCGTTTCGCCGGTCTGGAATTCCTGGCTTGGCGGTTCTCGCCGCTGCGGCACTGGCTCGATGAGGAGCGCGTCGGCGTCCTGGCGGTGGCGCTCGGGCTGCTTTCCCTGCTGGCGGGCCACGGGCTGATCCTGCTCTCCCTTGCCGCGCCGCTGCTGGCATGGTCCGGTGCCATCGCCCGCGCCCCGCTGCAGGACATGGTCTCCACCGTTTGCATGCTGTTCCTGTACGCCGTGGGCTACGGTATCTGGGGCCTCGTGGGCCTTGTCTTCTGGGAGCGCAAGGCGGACAGCCGCCGGGTCTTCATCCGCTGGGTCTTCGTCTGCTTTTTCCTGATTTCGGGCGCCTTCGGAGCGTGGGCCCAGACATTGAATCCGGTGGCGTTCCTGCTCTATCATCTCGGCACCCTGGAGATGACCGCGCCGTGGGGTCGGGCGTGGTCGCCGTTCCTTGTGCACTGGGTCTTCCAAGGCCTGGTATTCTCCGTGGGCCTGGCGTTCCTGTCCCACGGCTTGAAGCGTATCCGGAAGGGCCATTCGTGACCGATCCGCAAGCCCTGCTGAAGGAGAAGCTGGCCGCTCTGCGCCGCTGGGAGAGGCGGAAGCGCCGCGAGCGTCTCTTGCTGGAGAGCCTCTTCTACACTGCGGCGGCGGCCGCGGGCGTGGTGCTGGCGCGCGCCCTGGCGGCGGTGGACGCGGGCCTCCTGTGGCTTGCGCCGGTGGTTTTCGCGGCGGTCGCGGCGGTGTTGTTCGTGCGGCGTCCCTGGCGCGAGCAGGCGTTCGTCCGCTCCCTCAAGCAGGTGGACGACGGGCTGGAGCTCAAGGAACGGGTGCTGACGGCGTGGGAGATACTGGCCCGGCCAAGGGGGCTGCCGGAGCGGCGTATTGGCCCGGAAGAGTCCTTGGTGGTGGCGGAAGCGGCGGAGAGGGTCGCGGCGGTGCCGCTGCGGCCGCTTTGCCGGCGGTGGTTCACGTGGCACGCGCTGGCCGGCCCGATCCTGGTGATGCTGGCGGCGGCGGGGTTGTGGCTGCCGCCGGGCGCCACTCCCCAGGCGGCATCGGCGCCGTCCCGCATGGCGCAGGCGATTCGGGAGCATGCCCGGGAACTGGAGCGCCGGGCGCAACAGCAGGATCTCGCCGAGAGCCGGCGCATGGCCGGGGCCTTGCGGGAGATGGCCGAGCGGCGGTCGGGCGCGGAGAAATCGCGCCTGCAGGCGTCGGTGGCGGCCATGGTGGATGTGCTGGAGGAGATGACCCGGTCCCGGCCCGGGGCGGCGGGTCTCGAGTGGCCGGCGCTGTCCGACAAGGCTCTGGAGCGGTTGCGCCAACACCTGCGCCGGTCGGACGCCGGCAGGATGCCGGGTTCCCTCGAGGGCAAGCGCCGTGCCGAACTGCTGGAATCCCTGGGGCTCTCCTCGCTGGACCGCCAACCCGGCGGTTCCGAGGAGATGAGCGCCGGTGAGGTGCGGAAGTTTCTGGACCGCCTGGAGCGGGATGCCAGGGAGGAGCAGGACCGGCGCTCGTTGAGAGCCACTTGGCAGTTCCTCACCGAGCTGCTGCCGGGCGGCGAGGCGGACGAGGCCATGGCGGCCCGGCCCGGGAGCCCCGAAGGGCCGGTGCAGGAACCGCCGGCGGTCGGCCGCCGGCCGGGGAACGAGCCGGGCAGGGGCGGCCAGGAGCCCTTCGACCCCGCCTTCCAGGCCCGCGCGCGTACGCATCTGCAAGGGCTGCTGGGTCAGGGGCCGAGCCGGGGGTTTGGCTTCAGGGGCGAGGCCCGGGCGGGCGACAGCGCCGTGTCCGAGGAGGCGCTGGTGGTCCGATACCGGCGGCAGGTGGAGGCCGAGCTTGCCTCCGAGGAGATCCCCGCCGAGTTCAGGGAGACCATCAGGAACTATTTCCTGTCGCTGGGCGTGGCCCGGGAACGATAGAACGGGAGCCGATGTGAACCTGGATGCTTCGACCGAGGCAGTTCGCCACCGCATGTCGAGCGCGCAGCGCGCTTTCGAGGAGGTCCGGAGCGAGATGCGCAAGGCGGTGGTGGGCCATGAGGATCTCATCGAGGGTATCTTCCTGGCGCTGGTGTGCGGCGGCCATTGTCTGTTGGAGGGCGTGCCGGGCCTGGGCAAGACGTTGATGGTGCGTTCTCTGGGAGAACTCATGGATCTGAGCTTCTCGCGCATCCAGTTCACTCCCGACCTGATGCCGGCGGACATCACCGGCACCAACATCGTCAACGAGGACGCCTCCGGGCGGAAGGTGTTCGAGTTCGAGGCGGGTCCGGTGTTCGCCAACATCGTGCTGGCGGACGAGATCAACCGCGCCACCCCCAAGACCCAGTCCGCGCTGCTGGAGGCGATGCAGGACCAGAGCGTCACCGCCGGCGGGACGGTGCATCCCATCGCCAGCCCGTTCATGGTCCTGGCCACCCAGAACCCCATCGAAATGGAGGGTACCTATCCGCTTCCCGAGGCCCAGGTGGACCGCTTCTTCTTCAAGCTCATCGTCCAGTACCCGTCCTATGAGGAGATGGGGCGAATCGCCGAGTTGACCACGGCGGCGCCCTCAGGCGGCCTGGCCAAGGTGCTGGCGGCGGAGTCGGTGCTCGAGATGCGTGAGGCGGTGCGGGCGGTGCCCTTGGCCGGCCCGGTGCGGGACTACGCCGTGCGTCTGGTGATGGCGACGCATTCGGAGACCGCGCACAGCACCGGGTTGGCGCGCCAGTACGTGCAGTACGGCGCCAGTCCCCGGGGCTTGCAGGCGTTGATCCTGGCGGCCAAGGCCAGGGCGTTGCTTTCCGGCCGCCCCAACGTGTCGTTCGAGGACATCCGCCGGGACCTCATGCCGAGCCTGCGTCACCGGCTGCTGCTCAATCTCACCGCCGAGGCCTCGGGCATCGCCCCGGAAACGGTGCTGGAGGAGGTGGCGGCGCGGGTGCCCGAGGTGCCCTCCTGATGGCCGAGGCCCCGGCGCACCGCTTCCTGGAGCCCGACTTCCTGGCCCGGCTGGACAAGCTGCGGTTGGCGGCCAAGCGCTTCAGCCGGGGCATGGCCCGGGGCGAGCACCCCACCGTCCGCAAGGGTTACAGCCTGGAGTTCTCCGACTACCGCAAGTACAGCCGCGGGGATGACCTGCGCTACGTGGACTGGAACGTCTACGGGCGCCTGGAGCGGCTGCTCCTCAAGGTGTTCACGGCCGAGCAGGAGATCACGGTCTATCTTCTGCTGGACACCAGCCTGTCCATGGCGGCAGGCTCGCCGCCCAAGCTGGACTTCGCCAGGAACGTCGCCGCGGCCTTGGGCTACATCGGCCTCAAGACCCACGATCGGGTGGGGGCGGCGGCCCTGGCCGAGGACCTGGCTGCGCGGTTGCCGCCGGCCCGGGCCCGGCGTCAGATCTTCTCCCTGTTCCACTTTCTCGCGGAGTTGTCCTGCGCCGGCCGCACCGATCTGGAGACCTCGGTGAAGACCTTTTCGCGGCTCTTTCCGCGGCCGGGGCTGGTGGTGCTGTTCAGCGACCTGCTGGACCCGGCGGGGTGCCGCGCCGCCCTGGAAGAGCTGGCGCGGAAACGGCACGACGTGCTGCTGGTACACGTGCTCGCCGAGGGCGAGACGCGGCTGGCCCCGGGCGGCGACGTGTCGCTGGTGGACGTGGAGAGCGCCCGCCAACGCCGCGTCTTTCTCGACCGGGATCTCGTGGACCGGTTTCAGCGGGAGGCGGAAGACTTCTTCGCCGGCGCCCGACGATTCTGCGAGAGCCGGGACATGGATTACCGGCGCACCACCAGCGGCGTCCCCTTCGACGACTTCGTCCTGCGTTATCTGACCCAGGACACGGGGTAGCCTCCGGTGTTATGGCTCTTTCCCGCGGCTTTCCTCTTCCTGCTGGGGGCCGTCCCGCTCATCCTGCTGCTCAACAGCCTCCGGCCCCGGGGGCCGCGGGTGCCGGTGACCGCGCTGTTCCTGTTGGAGAAGGTGCTGCGGGAGAGGCCCGTGGGGCGGCGCCTGGGCTGGCTCTGGCGCCGGAACCCGCCGCTGGTCCTGCAGCTGCTGGCCGCCGCCGCGGTGGTGGCCGCGCTGGCGTGGCCGGCGCTGCCGGGGGCGGGCGGGAGCGCCAGGGACCTGGTGGTGGTGATGGACCTCAGCGCCAGCATGAAGGCCTCGGGGGAGTCGGGCTCCCGTTGGAGCGCGGCCCGCGGCGAGCTCCTGAAGCGCATCGACGGACTGGGCGCCGGCGACCGGATGATGATCATCGGCGCCGCGGCGGCGCCCGAGGTGGTGCAGCCTTTCACCCGGGACCGCGCCAGGCTGCGCCAGGCGGCGGAGGCGCTGGCCCCCGCCGACGTCGCGGCACCGGTGAAGGAAGCGGTGCTGCTGGCGCACACGTTTCTCGGGCGCCGGGGGCCGCATCGGGTGGTGGTGGTCACCGACGGCGCCTTCGAGGATATCGAGGAACTGCCGCTGGCGGCATCCTCCCTGGAACTCGTGCAGGTCCGGGGCGGGACGGACAATGTCGGCATCCTGGGGTTCCAGTTCCGCAGGGTGGCGGGCGAGGCGGACGAGTACGAGGCCATGGTGGTGGTGCAGAACTTCACCGAACGGTCCGTGCATGCGCCCCTGATCGTCACCGTGGCGGACCGGGTGGTGAGCCGGGCTCTCCTGTCCCTGGAACCGTTCTCCCGCGAAGTGCGGATCTACGGCATCCCCGGTCCCCTGCGCGGGCGCGCCACCGCACTGCTGGCCATCGACGACGACCTGGAGACCGACAACCGCGCCTTCCTGGCGTTCCCGGAGCAGCGCCCCACGCGGGTTCTCTACGTGGGCCCCGGCAATCCGTTCCTGGAGCGCCTGCTGCGCTATTTCCCTCACGTCACGCTGGCGCGCATCGACCGCATCCCGGTGGACCGCGTGACCGAGCAGGTGGCGGCCTACGATGTCGTGATGCTGGACCGGGTGCCGGCTCCGCCTCTCGCGCGCGGCAACTTCGTGCTGATACGCACCGTGGCCGCGGGCCTGCCCCTGCGCATGACCGGCCGGATACGGCGCCCCGCGCCGGTTTCCGGCACCGCCGGCCACCCGCTGGCGGCGGGGGTGCGTCTGGACGGACTCTACGTCCGGGACGCGCTGAAGCTGGCCGCGGACGGCGGCGTCTCCCTGGCCGGATCGGAGCAGGGGCCGCTGATTCACGCGGTGGATTCCGGCCCTCTCAAGGCCCTGGTGTTCGCCTTCGATCTCGCCGACTCGGACCTGCCGTTCCGGGTTTCGTTCCCGTTGCTGGTGCGCAACGCCTTCGCCTGGTTCCGGCCCGCGGCCAGGGAGTTTCCCGCCAGCCAGGTGGCCGCGGGGGTGCCCTTCGTGGCGGACGTGGGCGTGGGCGAAGAGCGGCTGGTGTTCGTGGCCCCTTCCGGCGAGAGTCGTACGATCCCTGTCCGGGATCGTACCGGGACCTACGGCGAGACCACGCGGGTGGGCTTCTACCGGTTCCGGGGAGAGCGCGGCGAGGGCGAGTTCGCAGTGAATCTGTTCAGCGAGGAGGAGTCCCGCATCCGTCCTTCGTACCAGGCGGACCTGAGGTCCACGGCGTCGCCGGCGGCGGAGAGCGGGCCGGGCACACGCCTTGATCTCTGGCCGGCGCTGCTGGTCCTGGCCCTGGCGTTGCTGTCGGTCGAGTGCGTCGTGGTCTGCCGCACCCGCCGCTCGCTGCTGCCCCTGTGGCTGCGGGTGCCGGCGGGGGCGGTGCTGGTGGTGGCGCTGCTGGATCCGCGCATCCTTGCCGAAGACCGCGAGCTGGACGTGGTGATGGCAGTGGACCTCTCCCACAGCGTGGGGGAGGAGGCCCGGGACCAGGCCGCGGAGGTGTTGGAGCGGGCCCGGGCGCTGGTGGGCTCCAAGGTGCGCCTGGGCCTGTTCTCCTTCGCGCGCCGCCCCCAGTGGGAGTTTCTGCCCACCCGCGAGCTTCCGGTTAGCGACCTGCCGCCGCCCCCGGAGCGCGACGCCACCGATCTCGGCGCGGCGCTCCAGGGCGCGCTGGGCGAGCTCCGGGAGGGACGCGAGAGCCGCATCCTGCTGGTCTCCGACGCCAACGAGAACCGCGGCTCGGTGGAGCGGGTGCTGCCCATGCTGCGCTCCCGCGGCGTGGCGGTCTGGTCGTATCCGGCAAGCCTTGCCGAGGGCGGAAACGAGGTCTACCTGTCCGAGTTCGCTCTGCCCTCGGTGGTGGACAGCGGCGAGACCTTCGAGATCAAGGCATCGGTCACCAGCGCGCGGGCAGCGGAGACGGGCGTGAACCTGCTGCGGGACGGCCGCGTCATCCGTTCCATCCGCCGCGAGTTGACGCCCGGAGCCAACTGGCTGAGCTTCACCGACAGCGTGGAGCGGCGCGGCGCCCACACCTACGAATTGATGGTGGAGGCGGCCGACGATGTGTTGGCGGAGAACAACCTGTTGCAGGGCATGGTCAGCGTCCGGGGGCCGTCACGGATCCTCTACCTGCACGACGCTGGTGCTTTGCGGCGTTTCATGGCCGAGGCCTTGGCCGTGCAGGGGTACGAGGTGGTGGAGAAGACCCCGGCGCGGGCCAACCTCACGCTGCCGGAGCTTTCGGGATTCGACCTGCTGATCCTGGACAACGTGCCGGCCTACCAGCTTTCGCAGTCGAAGATGGAGCGTATCGAGCGGTACGTGCGCGACCTTGGCGGCGGCCTCATCGTCCTGGGCGGGACCCGGAGCTACGGTGCCGGGGGCTACTACCGGACGCCGCTGGAGCGGACGCTGCCGGTGGAGATGCGTCCGCCGGCGCGCATGGAGTTGCCGCACGTGACCCTGCTCTTCGTGCTGGACAAGTCGGGCAGCATGGGCGGCGCCCCTTTCGGAACCACCAAGCTGGATCTGGCCAAGGCGGCCGCCCTGTCGTCGGCGGAACTGCTCAACCCCACCGACGAGGTGGGCATTCTGGCGTTCGACTCCAACTGGCAGTGGGTGGTGCCGTTCCGCGCGGCGGGCGGCGGCGAGCGCATCGCCGAGGACGTCGCCGGCCTGAGCTCCGATGGCGGCACCGATCTCCACAAGGCGATGGTGGAGGGCCGCCGGGCGCTGGCCGCGAAGGCGTCCGCCATCAAGCACGTGCTGGTGTTGTCCGACGGGCTCACCGAAAAGGAGGATCTGCCGGAACAGGTCGCGCGCATGGCCGGGGAGCGCATCACCGTCTCCACGGTCTCCATCGGCGGCGACGCCAACCGGCACCTCATGAGCCAACTCGCCCGGAGCGGCAGCGGCCGGAGCTATGCCGCCGTGGACCCGCGGTCCATCCCGCAGATCTTCACCACCGAGACGCTGCTGATCTCCCGGGACCTGCTGGTGGAAAAGACCCTGACCCCCACCGTCGCCGGGCCGGCGGGCCCCATGCGCGGTCTTTCGGAAGAGCCGCTGCCGCGGATCCTGGGCTACGTCCTGACGCACGTCAAGCCTGGAGCGGAGGTCCACCTGCGGGCCGGCGAGGACCCGTTGCTGGTGTCCTGGCGCCACGGCCTGGGCCGAGTGTACGCGTTCACCTCCGACGTCTCCGGCCGTTGGGGGCGGCATTGGGTGCGGTGGCCGGATTTTTCCCGGTGGGCCGCACAGATGGCCCGCCTGGCGGTCCGGAGCGTCTCGGACCACCAGCTGCGGACGGACCTGGCAAGGGACGGCGACGTCATGAACGCGGTGGTGGACCTCTTCTCGGCCTCGGGGCGGCCGGTGAACCACTTGGAGTTGCAGGGACTGCTGACCCGCGCCGACGAGACCCTCGAACAGGAGACCTTCCGGCAGGTGGCGCCCGGCCGCTACCGGACGAGCTTCCCCACCCCGAGGCGGGGGGTCAATCTGCTCACCGTGAAGCAGCCGTCCGGCCCGTCGCCCGTGGTCCTCACGGTTCCCTTCATCGTCGCCTTCTCGAGCGAGTACCGCGAAATGGATGCCAACACCGGGCTGCTGGAACGGCTGGCCGAGCAGACCGGCGGGAAGGTGTTGCGGGAGGAAACCCTGGCCGGGGACATCGAGCGTCTCTTCACCGCGGACCCGGACGCCGCGGGCTCCGCCCGGGGAGGCTGGTGGATGCTGGCCGCTGCCGGCCTGGGCGTGTTTCTCCTGGACCTCGCGCTGCGCACCCTGCTCCAGCTGCGCCGGGCGGGATGAAGCCCCGCCCGGCGCAGCTCTCGTGTCCGGCGGGGGCACGGTCCGGCGGTCCCTTCGGAAGCCGGCGCCGGCCCCGGGGCGGCGCCGCCAGCACGCGGTGTGCGCCAGCCGCCGGGCGCGACTGGTTCCCGCGGCGTTACGTTGACCTCCCCGCCGCCCGTGCCATAATGGACCGATGGCCGAGACCGACTCCATGCCCGGGGAGACCGCGGCAGCATCCCCGCCGGCCGGTTTCCGGTCGGGTTTCGCCGCGCTCCTGGGTCGGCCCAATGTGGGCAAGTCCACGCTGTTGAACCAGCTCCTGGGGGAGAAGGCCGCCATCGTCTCGCCCCGGCCGCAGACCACCCGGAACCGGATCATGGGCATCAAGACGTTGCCCGGGGGGCAGCTCCTGTTGCTGGATACACCCGGGATCCACCGGGCCAGGTCGCTGCTCAACCGGCGCATGGTGGAGGTGGCCCGGCGCTCTCTCGGCGACGTCGAGGCGGTGGTCTGGGTGGTGGACGCCCGCGGCGGCATCCGGGGGGACGACGAGGACATCGCGGGGATTCTGGGCGGCAGCCGGCGCGAGACCCTGATCGCGCTCAACAAGATCGATGCGGTGTCGAAGGGGCGGCTGCTGCCCGTGATGGCGCGGCTGGCGGAGTTGTTGCCCGGGCGGGAGATCGTTCCTGTCAGCGCCCGCACCGGAGAGAACGTTCCACTTCTGGTGGAAGGGGTTCTGAAGCGGCTGCCGGCGGGCCCCCGCTACTTCCCCGAGGACGAATGGACCGACCAGACGGAGCGGTTCATCGCCGCGGAGCTGGTCCGGGAGAAGGTGTTTCTGCGTACCCGCCAGGAGATACCCTACGGCATCGCGGTCACGGTGGAGAATTTCGAGGAGAAGAACGACCTTGTGGTCATCGCCGCCACCATACACACCGAGCGGGAGAGCCACAAGCCGATCCTCATCGGCCGGCGGGGGGCGATGCTGAAAGAGATCGGCCGCGCCGCGCGGGAGGATCTGGAGCGCCTGCTCGGCTGCCGCGTCTATCTGGATCTCGCCATCAGGGCCACACCCGGCTGGAGCCGGGATCCCCGGAGCCTCGCGGCCTTCGGCCTGTGACCGGACCCTGGTGGAGACTCGTGGGGAACGGACGTCCCGGCTACGGCGGTGTCGCTGCCGTATCCGGATGCGCTCCCGGCCGCCCGGGACGCCCCGGGAGTCAACATGAGCTTTCGCCGGCAGGGCCGTTCAGGCCGGGACACCGCCCCCCGTCGCCGGCGTGCGGGCCGGCGCCAGGGCCGGTTTCTCGCGTTTGGGCCTCAAAAAGGCTAACCTCCCCCCTGTGCGGCCTCGTCCCACGGTGGCACGGGCGCCGCGGCCGCACGATGTTTTCCAACAGATGGCCCTGAAGATGGCCCTGATTTCATCTCCACGGCTGCAAGAGGACTTCGCGCCGTACACCGCCAGCCGCGGGGAACCCGAGCTTTGCGCCGGCCCCCGCCGTCTTCGATCATGAGCACTTCCGAAAGACTGCCGCTGGTGGCCATCGTGGGCCGGCCCAATGTAGGCAAGTCAACGCTGTTCAACCGCCTGAGCCGGGGCCGCCGCGCCATCGTGGACAACCAGCCGGGGGTGACCCGCGACAGGAACTACAATCCGGTGTCGTGGCGCCGCCGCCGCCTCATGCTGGTGGATACCGGCGGACTCGAGCCGGACGAGCGCGCCGGGCTCAAGGGGCGGATTCTGCAACAGACCCTGACGGCGGTGGACGAGGCCGACGTCATCGTGTTCCTGCTGGACGGCCGCACCGGGCCCACGCCGCTGGATACGGCGGCGGCGGAGCTGTTGCGACAAACCGCCAAGCCGGTCTTCCACGCGGTCAACAAGCTCGACACCGGGCCCCGGGAAAGCGACCTCTACGAGTTCTACCGGCTTGGCGTGGAACGGTTGTTCCCGCTCTCGGCCGAGCACGGTCTGGGTGTCGCGGACCTCATGCAGGAAGTGCTGGACGCCCTGCCCGGGGAGCGGGGAGAAACCCCCGAATCCGGCCATTCGCTGGCCCTGGCGGTGGTAGGCCGGCCCAACGTGGGCAAGTCGACGCTGGTCAACCGGTTGCTGGGCCACGAACGTTCGCTGGTGGATTCGCGGCCAGGCACTACCCGCGATGCGCTTCAGGCGGACTTTGCCTGGCGCGGGATTCCCTGCCGGCTCACCGATACGGCGGGCATCCGGCGCAAGTCCCGGGTGGTGGACCCGGTGGAACGGTACAGCGTGAGCCGCGCGTTGCGTTCGGTGGACGCCGGCGATGTGGTCATCCATCTGCTGGACGGTTCGGAGGGGGTCACGGACCAGGACGCGCAGGTCATGGCCTATGGTTTCCAGCGGGGCAAGGCGATGGTGCTGGGCATCAACAAGTGGGATCTGCTGGACACGGACCGCCCGAGCCTGCGGGTGTACCAGGATTTTCTGCACCGGCGGCTACCGTTTGCCGACCACGTGCCGATAGTTTCCCTGTCGGCATTGCAAGGGTCGGGCATGACGAAGCTGATGGACACGGTGGTTCGGGTGGGCGGGGCCCAGCGCCAGTGGGCCGGGACGCCGGCGCTCAACCGGACATTGCGCCGGCTGACCGCGCGGCACTCCCCGCCGCAGTTCCACGGGCGCGCCGTGAAGTTCTACTACGGCACCCAGACGGACGTGCAGCCGCCGACCTTCACCCTGTTCGTCAACTACCCGGAAGGCGTGGACGCGGGCTACCGGCGCTACCTCGTCAAGGCACTGCGCGCGGAACTGGGGCTCGAGCACACGCCGGTGCGCCTGACCCTGCGGCCGCGGGCCGGCAGGGGAAAGCGGCAGGATGCCGGCTGAGACCCGGCGCGATCTTGCCTGGCTCGCTTTCGGTCGGGTGCCGGGGCTCGGGTGTGTCGGATTCCGGTGTGTGGCGGACTTCTTTGCCGACCCCGCCGACGCCTTCTTCAGCACCCGCGGGACCTTGCTTCGGGTTCCCGGGCTGGGCCGGGCGGCGGTGGACGGGTTGCTCGCCTTTTCCGGCTGGGACCGCGCCGCCGAGGAGATGCGCCGGGTCCGGGGCGCCGGCGTCCGGCTGGTGCGCTTTTGCGACCCGGCCTATCCCGAACGCCTGCGCACATTGCCCGACCCGCCGCCGGTGCTCTACGCCAGAGGCTCGCCGGAGGCTGCCGCCCGCCCGGCCGTGGGCATGGTCGGCACTCGGGCTCCGAGCGAGTACGGCCGCAGGATGACCCGCGCGCTGTGCCGGGGGCTGGCCGCCGTCGGCATCGTCGTGGTCAGCGGCATGGCCCGTGGTACGGACGGCGAAGCCCATGAAGCCGCGTTGGACGGCGGCGGGGAGACGGTGGCGGTGCTCGGTTCCGGTGTGGACGTGCCTTATCCGCGGGAACATCGGGAGCTCTGCCGCCGCATCGAGGCTGGCGGCGTAGTGCTCTCCGAGCATGCCATGGGGGCGGCCCCGCTGCCGCACCACTTTCCCGCGCGCAACCGCATCATCAGCGGCCTCTCGCTGGGCGTGGTGGTGGTGGAAGCCACCGGGCGGAGCGGCTCCCTGATCACCGCCCGGTGGGCGCTGGAGCAGGGCCGCGAGGTGTTCGCGGTTCCCGGACCGGCGGGGGCCAGCCGCAGCCGCGGACCCCACCGGCTGATCCGCCAGGGCGCCAAGCTGGTGGAGGACGTGGGAGACATCATTGAGGAGATCGCGCCGCAACTGGCGCTCTCGCCCGCTCCTTCGGCCGAGGCGACGACAGGCTCCGGCGGCGCATCCGTGGAAACGCCTCCTCTCGGGGGAACCGCGGGAACGGTCCTGCGGGAGCTGGGGGCCGGGCCGCTGCCGGTGGACGATATCATCGAGCGGACCGGCCTGTCGCCGCCCCAGGTCTGCCAGGTGCTGCTGGAGATGGAGTTGCAGGGATTGTTGAAGCAGTTGCCCGGAAACAGATATGCGTTAGACTCTGCTGTAGCCGTCCGCCGCTGAGCGCGGTCTCCCCGGGGGCGGCGAAGAAGTGCCGGGATGAACAAAGCCAACGAGTGCGTGATCAGCGCGGCTGTGACCCGCGAGCGTGTGAATGTCGTGGGCGGGGGGTTGGCCGGGTGCGAGGCCGCGTGGCAGCTCGCCCGGCGGGGCGTGCCGGTGGACCTGTACGAGATGCGGCCGGCCACCCGGACCGCCGCTCATGCCACGGATCAACTGGCGGAGCTGGTGTGCAGCAATTCGTTCCGTTCCCGGTCGCGGACCACCGGAGCGGGGCTGCTGAAAGAAGAGATGCGGCGCATGGGCTCGTTGGTCATCGCCTTGGGGGAGGCCCACCAGGTGCCCGCGGGCACGGCCTTGGCGGTGGACCGCGAGCGCTTTGCCCGGGCCGTCACCGAACAGGTGGCGGGTTTGCCGGGGCTGCGGCTGATACGCCGGGAGCTTGAGACCATTCCGTCCGGCCTGACCATCCTGGCCACGGGACCGCTCACGGCACAGCCCCTTTCGGCCTCCATCGGCGCGCTGCTGGGCGCGGAACATCTCTACTACTACGACGCCATCTCGCCGGTGGTCACCGCGGAGTCGGTGGATGCGGCGGTGGCCTTCCGGGCCTCACGTTACGACGAGCGGCCCGGCGACTATCTGAATCTGCCGTTGAACCAGCAGGAGTACTATCGGTTGGTGGATGCGGTGGTGGAATCAGAGAAGGCTCCGGTACGGAGCTTCGAGCGGTTCTTCGAGGGCTGTCTTCCCATCGAGGAGATGGCCCGGCGTGGACGGGAGACCCTGGCCTTCGGCCCCATGAGGCCCACCGGCCTGGTGGACCCGGCTTCCGGGCGGCGTGCTTACGCGGTGGTGCAGTTGCGCCAGGAGAACCGCGAGGGCACGCTGTACAATCTCGTGGGCTTTCAGACCCGGATGACCTATCCGGAGCAGAAGCGGGTCTTTTCGCTGATTCCGGGTCTGGGCAGGGCGGTGTTCGTGCGCTACGGCAGCCTGCACCGCAACACCTTCATCAACGCGCCAAAGCACCTGCTGCCCACGCTGCAATGGCGCGGCGCGTCGCAGCTCTTTTTCGCGGGCCAGCTCACCGGCGTCGAAGGGTACATCGAGTCGGCGGTGTCGGGGCTTCTGGCCGGGGTCAACGCCGCCCGCCTGGCCGCGGGGGCGAGCCCGGTGACGCCGCCCGCCACCACCGCCCTGGGTTCGCTGCTTCGCTACATTACCGACACCGGACGAGAGGCCTTCCAGCCCATGAATGTCAATTTCGGCCTGTTTCCGGAACTCTCGATCAAGGCCCGGGGCCGGCACAGGAAGGAACTCATGGGCGAGCGGGCGCTGCGGGATCTGGATCGCTGGTGGCGTGAGGTCGGCGAGGAGGCCGGCACCGTCCGGGAAGCGTGAGCGATGGACGATGCCGGCCTCATCACCCTGGACAGCGTCTCCAGGACGCATGCCCCTCGCGCTCCCGCGGCGGTCTCGGGCCTGAGTTTCACGCTGAGGCGGCACGAGGTTCTCGCGCTGCTGGGCCCGAGCGGTTCCGGCAAGACCACGACGCTGCGGCTGATCGCGGGCTTCGACCGCCCCGACAGCGGCAGGATCCTGCTCAACGGCGCTCCGCTGTCCGGCGACGGCATCTGGATCGAGCCCGAGGGACGGCGTATCGGGATGGTCTTTCAGGACTACGCCCTGTTCCCCCACCTGACGGTCCGGGACAACGTCATGTTCGGACTTGGCGGCCGGCCGCGACCGGCGCGCGTGGATGCGGCCCGGCGGGTGCTTGGCGCGGTGGGGATGGAAACGTTGGCGCAACGCTATCCCCATGAACTCTCCGGCGGCCAGCAGCAACGGGTGGCGCTGGCCCGGGCGCTGGCCCCCAACCCCCTGGTGTTGTTGCTGGACGAGCCCTTCAGCAGCCTCGACTTCGACATGAGGGCGGAGATGCGTGAGGAGCTGTTGAGGATCCTGCGCCTGTCGGAGACGGCCGCCATCCTGGTTACCCACGATCAGGAGGAAGCCCTTGCGGTGGCGGACCGGGTCGGGGTGCTCAACGACGGCGTCCTGGAGCAGCTCTCCGAACCGGAGGTGCTGTATCGCCAGCCGAAGACGCGCTTTGTCGCGGAGTTCGTCGGCCAGTCGGACTTCGTCTCCGGGGTGGTGCACGAAAGCATCAAGACCGAGGTGGGACTCTTTCCCAACGGCCCCGGTTTTCCCGACGGCACCAGGGTCGAGGTGTTGGTGCGCCCCGACGAGGTGGCGGTGGAGCCTGCCGGCGGCGGTGCGGCGGTGGTGGCGCGGCGGCAGTTTCGCGGCTCCGAGAGCCTCTACCACCTGAACCTGCCGTCCGGGGCGCAACTCCGCAGCAGCCAGCCGTCCACCTGCGCGCTGCGCCCGGGCGCGCGCGTGAACGTGACCGTCCGGCCCGCCCATCTGGTGGTCTTTCCCGCGCCCCCCCGCGCCGCCGTCCGATGAGTCGGCCCGGCGGGTCCGGAGTTTGACATTCCAAAGGGATTCTGAAGAAATATGAGCCTGTAGCGGCCACCATGGCGTTGGCGTGGTGGCCTTTCGTCGTTCCTGGCGTGGTGCTTGCCCATTGTTCCCGGCGTCGTTCCGGGGTTTTGCCTGGCCACGGTGCCTGGTTGCTTTGTCTGGTTGCTGCACGGCGTCGTTGGTCGGCGTACCTGGTCGTTGTCTTGGTCGTTGTACCTGGGAGTGTCGCCGTTCATGGGGCGTGTGACGGACACGCGGCCCGATCCGGAGAGTGTCGATGGCTGTGAGGAGCGAAAAGATTTGGGTCGACGGGGAGATGGTGGACTGGCAGGACGCCCGGTTTCACGTCATGAGCCACGCGCTCCACTATGGCACCGCCTATTTCGAGGGGATCCGTTGCTATGCGCTGGAGGACGGGCGGTCGGCGGTCTTTCGGCTCCCCGAGCACATCCGGCGCTTCAGGGATTCGGGGCACATTCTCGGCACGCCGCTGCCGTACGGCGGCGAGCGGATGACCGAGGCGGTGCTGGATGTGATCCGCGTCAACCGGCTGAAGGAGTGTTACATCCGGCCCCTGGCGTTCGTGGGCGATGGCGAAATGGGATTGTACGCGCTGAACAATCCCGTGCGGGTGATCGTGGCGGCGTGGGCCTGGGGCGCCTACCTGGGCGACGAGGGGCTCGAACGGGGCGTCCGCGCCAAGGTGTCCTCCTATACGCGGCATCACGTCAACGTGATGATGACCAACAGCAAGATCTCCGGCAACTACGTGAACTCGGTGCTGGCCAAGCACGAGGCCAGACAGGCGGGGTACGATGAGGCGATCATGCTCGACCCCGAGGGGTGCGTCTCGGAGGCCAGCGGCGAGAACCTCTTCATCGTCAAGGACGGCGCGCTCAGGACGGCTCCGGCGACTTCGATTCTCCCCGGCATCAATCGGGCCAGCGTGATCGAGCTGGCCCGGGAGAAAGGGTACACGGTCCACGAAGAGCGTTTTGCCCGGGATGCCCTCTATATTGCCGACGAGGCCTTCCTCACCGGTACCGCGGCAGAGGTGACGCCGATCCGGGAAGTGGACGACCGCGCCGTCGGCGAGGGCAGGCCGGGGCCGGTCACGCTCGATCTGCAACAGACCTTCTTCGATGTCATCCGGGGCCGGGACGAGCGGTTCGGCCGCTGGCTGACCCTGGTCTGAACGCGGCCCCGCCGTGAGTCCGATCCGTTTTGCCGCCAGGCGGCATGGGGCCGCCGTCCGCCGCGCGGCCTCCTGAAAGGAGCGCGCATATGTGGGTCCGGGAAATCGCGATGGCCGCCGCCTGTGTCCTTCTCGTCGCCGCCTGCGGAGGCGGTGGAGGCGGGGGTGGAGGCGGAGGCGGTACTCCGACAGAGCGGACTCCTCCCGACCCGACGCCCCGCCAACCCGTGACCCCGCCCAACCCTGCGGCACAGCTCGACACGCCGCGTTTCACGACGCATCAACCCGACGTACTCGAACAGATCGGTGCGCACCACGCCTACGCCAGGGGCTTGACCGGAAAGGGCGTTCGGGTCGGCATCGAAGACACGGCTGTCGACTGGACGCAGAGTGCGGAGTTCGGGAACCGGGTGAAGTTGACCCACGCCGGCGGCGCCAAACTCTACTATGATCGTTGGGTGGCCAACCTTGGATCAAGCTTGGTGGGCGAACTGCTGGAGTGCGAGCGCCGCGCTTCATGCACGGAGCGGTACATCGACAGTAACGGAGACCTGCACCGGGCGACCAGGGATTTCAACCGTGAGGTGCTCGATATTGTCAGGACAACCGGCCAGCCTCGCCGGGACGACTCGGCATTCCTGGGAGACAGGCATTATCTTGAGATCGCGAACAATGCCCTCCTCTCTTTCGATGACCGTTGGATCGCCTTGCAGAATGCCGTCAAGGAGGTGCCCACGGTCTATGGCGAAGGAATGCACGGGACGGCCGTGGCTTCGGCAGCGGGCGGGAAGAACCTGGGCGTCGCACCGGAGGTGTCCATCGTCCCCATCGCGGTCAATCTGACCTCGGACGACCAGGTCGGGAACAGGTCCGTGATCGAAGATTTCAAGGATGTCGTGGAGGGTTCGCCGTCCGCGGTGCGCAGACAACTGGACGAGGACGTGGCGAGGTTCGTGCGGGACGGGTTTGCGAAACTGGACGTGATCAATCGGTCCTATGGACGGCCGGACACGGTTTTTGCGAGGTACAACGAATACAGCGACATACGATGGCTCAGCCGATACCTGCCGAAGAGCTTGAATGCCGAAACGCAGGCGGACCGGCCTGCCGCCGAGCGGACCATCATCGTCTATGCCGCGGGCAATGAGTCGGACCCTTCCCCCGGGCTCGGCGGCGCCTTGCCCTACTATTACGCACCACTTCGCGGACACAATCTGGCGGTTGTCGCGACGGACCCATCCACCGGCACCATCGCCGATTATTCCAACCGGTGCGGTCCGTTGCCGTCGAACTGGAATGCGGCGAGCCACGGGCGCCATTACTGTCTGGCCGCCCCGGGGACGGTGCGCGGTCTGGTGCCGAGAGTGAACACGCCCGGGCGCGGGGAGGTGCGCGAAAACCGGGGCACCAGCTTTGCGGCTCCCGTCGTTACCGGTTCGCTGGCGCTCCTGATGGAGCATTTCCGGGGAACACGCGGCAACACGGCCATCGTGCGGCGGCTGCTGGACACCGCGGATCGCAGCGGGCGCTACGGCGCGTCGGAGATCTACGGCGCCGGTTTTCTGGATCTGGAGGCGGCGTTGTCGCCGGTGGGGACGCTGGTGGCCGGGCAGTCGGGGAGCGCGCTGCGCCGCACCACGCTCTACACGCCGGCGGCGTTCGGTTCGGTGGCGTCGCGTACCGCCCACATCGAACTGGCGGCCTTCGACGCGCAGGAGTTTCCGTTCTGGGTACCGCTGTCGTCGCGCATTGTCAGCCGGCCCGTGGGTCGTTCTCCGGTTCCCCGGCTCGATGAGGGCGTTGACGCCGCGGCCGGCCCCGAAGCTTTGGGGCAGCGGTGGATGGCGTTCGGAAACGCCGCGGACGGACCGCCCGCGGGCGGGCGCCGGTGGATCGTCGGTTTCGCGCCGCAATCGGCGAGCCTGGCGTTGGCCCCGCGCCAGGAGGGCTGGGGCTACGGTCTGAACTTCGACGGCGGCGGATATCTCGGCTCGCGCACATCCGGCGGTTTCGGTTCGGAACTCCGTTCCGGTTTCTCATGGCTCACGCGCGCCTTCAGGCACGAGCTCTGGGGTGACTGGCGGCTCGAGACCACCGGCACGGTGGGTCTGGGCGCGCCGCGTTACGAGAAGCGCGCGGTCTTTACCGCCTCCCCCTCCCTGCTGTCGGCGCTGTCGGTGCGCATCGGCACGGAGAGCACGGGGCTGACCGTGGAACAGCCGCTGCGCGCCGAGACCGGAACCGGCACGTTCCGGGTGGAGAACGGCCGGATGGAGAATGGCCAAAAGTCTTACGACGAGCACCGCATCCCACTGCGGCCCGAATCGCGGGAAGTGCGCATGACGCTGCGCCACCAACGCCCGGCGCTGGCCGGGAGGCTCGCCCTGGAACTGGGCCTGGCCATGAACGCCGGCCACGTCCCGCACCAGCGCGAGACCAGCCTCGGCATCGCCTACCGGGCGGCATGGTGAACTTGCCGGAGTGAAGGGAGATAGGCCATGACCGTGGCGGAATGGATCGCAGTCGCGCAACTGGTGATCGCGGCGGTCGGCGTCGGATCGGTGTGGTACGGGATCGCCCAGATGCGCTGGGCGGGCGAACAACGCGAGAAGCGTGAGGACCATCGCCATGCCGAGGCCATGAAGTCGCTGGACAGCCAGGCCGAAGCTCTCCGGACCGCCATGGCGGGTCTCGAACGCCAAGGGGCCGCGCTCGACCGCCAGGGGGCTGCACTCGACCGCCAGGGAACCGCGCTCGAACGCCAGGGGGACGCGCTCGACCGCCAAGGGGCTGCGCTCGAACGCCTGGGGGGAGCGCTCGACCGTCAGGGGGCTGCGCTCGAACGTCTGGGGACGGGTCTCGACCGTCAGGGGGCTGCGCTTGAACGCTTGGGGACGGGTCTCGACCGCCAGGGGGCTGCGCTTGAACGCCAGGGAGACGCACTCGCGGCTGTACTGACCGGGAACCGGAGCTGAGGACGCTTCGGTTCGTTTTCGCGGGATCCGTCCGCGCCCTTCGGTTCCGCCGCGCCTGTCCCGCCCGCGGGGAGGGCGTCCATGTTCCGGCTAACATCTCTCGTTCCAGTCCCGCACCGAGTACTTTCGTTCGATCAGCGCCGCGATGGCGTCGGCGGGAACATCCGCGCCGCCGCACGTGGCATTCCAGGCGCGTTTCAACAGGGCCTTGATGCGCGAGGCGGGCTGGTCCAGGTTGGTGAGGAAGGTGTGGTGGGGACGGCGGCGGCGGTAACTCGGCATCCTGGGCGGCCGGGGCAGGATCTCCTCCATCAACGGAAGCGGGAAATCCAGCAGGAACGTGCCGTGGAAGAGCAGGAAGCGCCGGCGCCGCCGTTGCGCGTTGCCGGAGAACTTCCGCTGCGCCAACGCCAGGTCGGTGGCGCCCTGGTGCCGGACCGGCAGGCCGGTAGCGTCCGCCAGCAGGCGCCGGTGGCGTTCCATGATGAAGGAGTTGCTGGAGTCGATGCGCTCCAACGCCGGGTTGCCGGCGATGCGCAGGATGAGCGCGTAGCTCAGGCAGCCAGGCCCCTGAACCACCGTGCCGCCGCCGCTGCAGCGTCGCAGGATGGGAATGCCGCGGGCGGCGCACGCGGCCACGTTTGCCTCGCGGTCCCTTTGGCTGGCGTGACCCAGCACGACGAAAGGCTGGGGGGACTCCCAGAATCGGAGGAGTTCGCGGTCCGGCCCCTGCTCGCAGTCGTCCAGCAGCGCTTCGTCGCAGGCCAGATTGGCTGCGGGGCTTGTCAGTGTCAGGTCGAGGCACTGCATGACGGACCGTTTTCGGGTGCGCGGGACCGCCGCCGGCGAGCGGCTTCGGAGTGGCATGGCCGCCGGGCCGGAAGGGCTTGACACGCGCGGGCGGCGGTGAATATGTTGCCCGGCACGTGTTGCTTGCGCGATGGCTGGTATAATATCCCCGTAGGGTCATGAACGCCAAGGATTCCACATACGCCGCGCTTCCCGCGACGGAAGCGGAGCTTCGCACCGGTGCGGCTCCGACCGGAGCCGTTGGAGAAGGCGGGCACGGCGCGTCGCCGGACGACCGGCTGCTGGACTCCCTCGAGTCCCTGCTCGGGCAGGTGGTCCGGAAGGGGCCGGAACAGGCCGATGTCCTGCTGGCACAGCTGCTGGCGCGTATCCGCGACCGCCAACAGCCCTCCCGGACGGGCCTGAACACGCCGTATCTCAACACCATTCCCCGGGAGCAGGAGCCCCCGTATCCGGGCGACCGCGGCATCGAGCGCCAAGTCAAGAGCTACATTCGCTGGAACGCCATGGCCATGGTGGTGAAGGCCAACCGGCTTCACTCGGGCCTCGGCGGCCACATCTCCACCTACGCCTCGGCGGCGAATCTCTACGAGGTGGGCTTCAATCACTTCTTCCGGGGCGGCGACGGCGGCCCGGCCGACATGGTCTATTTCCAGGGCCATGCATCGCCGGGAAACTATGCCCGGGCCTACGTGGAACATCGGCTGAGCCCGCGCAAGCTTCACCTGTTCCGGCAGGAGTTGGCCAAGGGGGCGGGACTGCCCTCCTATCCCCATCCCCATCTGATGCCCGCCTTCTGGCAGTTTCCGTCGGTGTCCATGGGGTTGGCGCCCATCATGTCCATCTATCAGGCGCGCTTCGCCCGCTATCTGACGGCGCGTGGTCTGTTGTTGCGGGAACCCCGGGTCTGGTGTTTCCTGGGCGACGGGGAGACCGACGAGCCGGAAGCCACCGGCGCGCTCTCCTTGGCCTCCCGGGAGAATCTGGACAATCTCGTATGGGTGGTCAACTGCAACCTGCAGCGGCTCGACGGTCCGGTGCGCGGCAACGGCAAGATCATCCAGGAGCTGGAGGCCCTGTTCCGGGGCGCCGGCTGGAACGTCATCAAGGTCATCTGGGGCTCGGACTGGGATCCGTTGCTGGAGGCCGACACCGGCGGGCGGCTGCTGGAGCGGATGGAGAAGGCGGTGGACGGAGACTATCAGAAGTACTCCGTGGCTCCCGGGAGCTATATCCGAAAGCACTTCTTCGGCACCCATCCCGAGCTGCTGGAGATGGTCAATCATCTCAGCGATGACCAGATCCGCAGGCTGGGCCGGGGCGGCCATGATCCCCAGAAGGTGTATGCGGCCTACAGCGCGGCGCTGCGCCACGAGGGGGCACCCACGGTGATCCTGGCGAAGACGGTCAAGGGCTACGGTCTTGGAGAGGCGGGCGAGGGGCGGAACATCACCCATCAGCAGAAGGCGCTCAACGAGAAGGAACTGCGCGACTTCCGCACCCGCTTCGGGGTGCCGCTGCCGGACGAGGATGTGGTGGAGGCGCCCTTCTACCGGCCGCCGCCGGACAGCGAGGAGACCCGTTATCTGCTGGAACGGCGCAAAAGCCTGGGCGGTTTCCTTCCCAAGCGGCGGGAGAAGACGGCGGCGCTGCCGGTGCCCGGGGAAGGGACCTGGGAAGAGTTCTACAAGGGCGCCGCCGAGACCCGCGTCTCCACCACCATGGCGTTCGCAAAGCTCCTGAGCAAGCTGCTCCGGGATCCCGGCATCGGCAGGAACATCGTGCCGATCATCCCGGATGAAGCCCGCACCTTCGGCATGGACACTTTGTTTCGCCAAGTGGGCATCTATTCGCCCAAGGGACAACTCTACGAGCCGGTGGATCGGGAGACGCTGCTGTTCTACCAGGAGGCGCGGGACGGCCAACTCCTGGAAGAGGGCATCAGTGAAGCCGGGGCCATGTCCTCCTTCATCGCCGCGGGCACGGCCCACGCCAACTACGGTACGCCCATGATCCCCTTCTATACGTTCTACTCGATGTTCGGCTTCCAGCGCATCGGCGACCTGATATGGGCGGCGGCCGACAGCGGGGTCAGGGGTTTCCTGCTGGGGGCCACCGCCGGACGCACGACCCTGAACGGGGAAGGGCTCCAGCACGCCGACGGTCACAGCCACCTGCTGGCGAGCACGGTTCCGACCCTGCTCACCTACGATGCGGCCTTTGCCTACGAGGTGGCCGTCATCGTGCGCGAGGGTCTCAGGCGCATGTACCAGCGGCGCGAGGACATCTTCTGTTATCTCACGCTCTACAACGAGAACCACGAGATGCCCGCCATGCCTTCCGGCGTGGAGGAGGGCATCCTGAAGGGGCTCTACCGGTTCAGGCCGGCCGACGGCAAGAGGAAACTGCGTGCCCATCTGTTGGGCAGCGGCCCGCTCCTGTTCGAGGCGTTGCGGGCACAGGAGATCCTCGCGAGCCGCTACGACGTCGCCGCCGACGTATGGAGCGCCACGAGTTACAATTTGCTGCGCCGGGAGGCTCAGAAGGTCCAGCGCTGGAACCTCCTGCACCCCGCGGAGGCGCCGCGGAAGTCGTACCTGGAATCGCTGCTGGAGTCCGAAGAGGGGGTCTTCGTGGCGCTGTCCGACTACATGAAGATCGTGCCGGACCAGATCGCGCCGTGGGTGCCCGGCGGTCTCGTGACGCTGGGGACGGACGGCTTCGGCCGCAGCGACATCCGCCCCCGCCTGCGCCGTTACTTCGAGGTGGATGCGGAGTCGGCGGTGATCGCCACGCTTCACGCCCTGTCCCGGACGGGCCGGATACGGAAGTCGGTGGTGGCGCGGGCCTTGCGCGAGTTGCAATACAATCCCGCCAAGCCGCACCCCGACATGGCCGTCTGACGGCTGCACCCCATGGATGTAACGCTTCCCAGGCTGGCCGAAGGGGCGGACGCCGGTACCGTCGTCAGCATCGTCGTTGCCGAGGGCGATCAGGTCCGGGTGGACCAGACGCTCCTGGAACTCGAGAACGAGAAGGCGGTGGCGCCCATTCCCTCCACCGGCGCCGGCAAGGTTGCCCGGATACACGTGGAGGTGGGCCAGGTGGTGTCGGTGGGTCAGGTGCTGGTGACCATCGACGAGGACCGAGCCGCCACGGCGGCGGCCGAAGAGGCCCCGGTGCCGGCCGCTGAAAGGGTGGACGAGTCGTCCGGCGCGCCGCTGCCGGTCCGCGCGCACGTTTCCGGCAGCGGCGCGCCGCCGCCGGCTTCGCCGACGGTACGGAAGATCGCGCGGGAACTGGGCATCGACCTCGCTCGGGTGAGGGGCAGCCAGCGTGGCGGGCGCATCGTCCTGGCCGACGTCCGAAGCTATATACAGGGACTCCAGGACATGGCGTTCAGGCCAGCGGCGGCGGCAGCGGACGACGTCTCACCGCCGGATGACGTCTTTCAGACCCTGGATCTCGGCAGGTGGGGGCCGGTCCGCCGCGAACGGATGTCGCCGCTCCGGCGCACCATCGCGCAGCGGATGACCGAGTCCTGGAGGAGCATACCGCACGTAAGCCAGTTCGACGACGCCGACATCACCGACCTCATGCAGGCCCGGAAACGTCTCGCCACGGCCTACGAGAAGGCGGGCGCCCGACTGACGGTGACCTCCTTCGCCATCAAGGCGGTGGTGTCGGCATTGGCGAAGTATCCCGCATTCAAGGCCAGCGTCGACTACCAGGCCCGGGAGATCGTCACCCGCGACGACTGCCACATCGGCGTGGCCGTGGACACCGAGGCGGGGCTGATCGCGCCGGTCATCCGCGACGCGGACAGGAAGGATCTGCTGGAACTCTCCACCGAACTGGACGAACTGGCGGAGCGGACCCGGCAGCGCAGGCTGTCCGCCGACGAGATGCAGGGTGCGACGTTCACGATATCGAACCTCGGCAGCATCGGCGGCTCCTACTTCACGCCTGTGGTGAACATACCCCAGGTGGCGGTTCTGGGCATCGGGCGCGGGATGCAGCGGCCGGTGGTGCGCAACAGGAAAGTCGTGCCGCGGCTGGTTCTGCCGCTGGTGCTGTCCTATGATCATCGGGTGATCGACGGCGCCGATGGAGCGCGTTTCCTGCGTGAACTGGTGCGCTGTCTGGAAGACTATCCCGAAGCGGACATCAAGGGGCCTGTGTCATAGACTTTTGGCAGGACAGGCTGCCTGACAGGTGAGGAAACCCGTGGAACCCATCAAAACGGAGATCGTGGTGGTCGGAGCCGGCCCCGGAGGCTATGCCGCGGCTTTCCATGCGGCGGATGTCGGCAAGCAGGTTCTGCTGGTGGAGCGGGACGAGCGGCTCGGCGGGGTCTGTCTCAACCGCGGCTGCATCCCGTCCAAGGCGCTTCTTCACGCGACCCAGGTGATCGACGAGGCAGCGCGGTCGGATGCCCGCGGCGTCTCCTTCGGCAAGCCCGCCGTCGACCTGGAGAAGCTGCGGGCCTGGAAAGGGTCGGTCATCGACAAGCTCGCCCGGGGGCTGGACGGACTGTGTTCCCGCAGGGGCGTCCGGCGGCTTCATGGCCGCGGGCACTTCGAGGACTCGCGCACCCTGCGGGTGGAGACTGCCGAGGGGCAGCAGTTCATCAACTATGACAAGGCCATCATCGCCGTCGGTTCGAGGCCGGCCATGCCGGCGGCCTTCGATCTGGGCAACCGGCGGATCATGACTTCCACGGAGGCGCTGGAACTGGAGGACGTGCCGGGCCGGCTGCTGGTGGTGGGGGGCGGCTACATCGGCATGGAGCTGGGTACGGTGTATGCCCGGCTGGGGAGCGAGATCGTTCTGGTGGAGGCGCTGGACCACCTGTTGCCGGGTGTGGACGCCGACCTTGTGCGCCCCGTGGCCAAGGTGGCCGGGTCCCTTTTCAGGGATATCCGCCTCAAGACCAAGGTGCTGCGCATGGCCACCAGCGGCACGAAGATCAAGGTGGCCATGGAGTTCAACGGCGCCAGCCGCGAGGAGAGCTACGACCGGGTGCTGGTCAGCGTGGGCCGGGTTCCAGGCTACGAGGATCTGGGCCTGGAGAACACCGGAGTCCGGGTCGGCGCCAACGGCTTCATCGAGTGCAACGATCAGCAGCAGACCGATGACCCGGCCATTTACGCCATCGGCGATGCCAACGGCGGCGCCCTGCTGGCGCACCGGGCCACCAAGGAGGCGCGCGTGGCGGTGGAGGTCATTGCCGGCGAAGCCAGCACCATTGCGGACGTGGTGATCCCGGCGGTGGTCTTTACCGAGCCTGAGGTGGCTTGGTGCGGACTCACCGAGCGGGAGGCCCGGGGCAGGAAGGCGCCGGTGGAGGTGGTGAAGTTCCCCTGGGGCGCTTCCGGAAGGGCGCTCACCCTTGACCGCCCCGAGGGGCTGACGAAGTTGATCATCGAGCCCGAGACCGAGCGGATCCTTGGCGTGGGCATCACCGGCGCCGGGGCCGGCGAGCTGATTGGCGAGGGTGTGCTGGCCATCGAGATGGGGGCCACCGCCAGGGATCTGGCCGAGTCCGTCCATCCCCACCCGACGCTTTCCGAGACTCTGATGGAATGCGCCGAGACGTTCAGCGGCACCGCCACCCATGCGGCGCCGCGAAAGCGTGCCCGAAGAGGGTCGAAAGGGGCTGTGGACGGGGCGCAGGACAGCCCGCGTGCTTGATTTGAACCGGTCTGTTTGTTAGCTAGAGACCGTGAACCGTTCGCGAGTTTCGACCGGTTATGGATCTGCCCCCTTTATCGATGTGAACCCGTTGCGGCTCTGAACCCGTCATGAGTCTCGACAGTTCATGAGCCTGGACCGGCTGTGCATTGGTCGTGGGTGGCCGTGATGGTTCTTGGGCGGGCCGTGAACTGTTGATGGATTGCCAGTGAATTGTCAGTGGATGGTTCTGAAGGGGTCGTGGAAGGGGTCGTGGGTTTGGACCGGTGGACGAGCCGCGGGTGTCCGGCGCGGCATCGCAGGGGTTGACGAGGCATGGGCTGGCACACCGGCATCTCCAGGAGGAAGTGAATGACATACGTGATTGCGGAGCCCTGTGTCGACGTCAAGGACACGGCGTGCGTGGATGTTTGTCCTGTCGATTGCATCCACCCGACCAAGAACGATCCCGAGACATTCGAGAAAGAGAATATGCTCTATATCGATCCCGAGGAGTGCATTGACTGCGGCGCCTGCGAGCCGGTGTGTCCCGTCGAGGCCATTTTCGAGGAGGCGGCGGTGCCGGAAAAGTGGCAGGAGTACACTCGGATCAACGCCGACTGGTTTCAGAAATAGCTGCCAAGGGCCGCGGGCCTGGCCGGTGCCCGCGGCCCGTTCCCGTCTTCGGGGACCCTTCCGTGGCCCCTTTCCGTGGCCCCCTTGGGGGCCCCTCTCCGTAGCATTTCTTCGTGGCATCTCTCCTCGCTTCGCACGAGCCCGGCGTATCCAAACCTCTGGCAGAAGCACTTGGCCAGGATCGGCTTGACTTCATCCATCTCGACGGAACGCTTCGTCTCCCGCTCCATCGACGTGACCTGGGCCCAGTTCAGGCCGCAGGGCACGATCCTGCGGAACTGGCTCAGGTCCGGCGCCACGTTCAGGGCGGCGCCGTGGTAGGTCACGCCGCGTCTCACGGCGACGCCGATGGCGCAGATCTTCTGGTCGCCGATCCACACGCCGGTGAAGGGCGGTCGGCGGGCGCCTTCCAGGCCGAAGGCTCCGAGGACGTCGATGATGACCTGCTCGAGACCGTTCAGATAGCGGTGCACCGCCCGGCGCAACCTCGATCTGAGATCGATGATCGGATAGGCGACCAGTTGCCCGGGGCCGTGATAGGTCACGTCGCCGCCGCGGCTGGTGGCGTGGACGGGGAGGTCGCCGGCATCGAGGATGTGAGCGCCCGCTTCCCTTCGGCCGGTGGTGATCACGTGGGGATGCTCCACCAGCATCAGGCAATCGTCCACCGGCTCGCGGACTTTCCTCTCAAGGAGCCGCAACTGAACGTGCAGCGCAGCCTCGTAATCGAGCCGGCCCAGATCCATGACGCGCAAGGAGGGGGACATTCTCGATGACCCTTACCACATGGGCCGCGAAAGCGTGAGGGCGGCCCTGCCGGACGCGCTTCTTGACTCCCGGTTCCGGTCGCATTATGAAACCGGCCAGACGAGGGAGCCGGATGACTCGGGCCGCGTGCCCTTGGTGAGAATGGGCGCCGGCGGCTGGCGCGCCAAGTGCGGCAATAGGGGCGAACGCAGGTGACAGGAACCATCAGGAAGATTCTCAGGGACAAGGGGTTCGGCTTCATCAAGCCGGACGACGGCGGCGACGATGTCTTCTTCCACCGCGGCAGCAGCGCCCCTCGGGTGCGGTTCGAGGATTTCGCTGAGGGAGACAGCGTGCAGTTCCAGACCCGCACGGCCGACAAGGGGCCGGTGGCGTTCGGCATGAAGCTCCGCTGACCGCCGCTGCCCCGGCGCCCTTCCTCGCAAGTGAAGGCTGCCAGACATGTGGACCGCCCCCGAAGGCGACAAGGACGCGATGACGCGCAGTGAACCCCCGGGCCGTCCGAACGACGGCGGCGTGCCAGCCCAGCAGGCGTTCCTGGCGCGACTCGGGGGCCTCCGCCGGCGTTATCTGCCCGAGGTCGTCTCCCTGCTCGACGACGCGATTCGCGAAGCGAAGCTGGCGGAGTCGGGTTTGGCCGAGATGTCCCGCTACCATTTCCAGACGGGTGGAAAGCGGCTGCGCGCGCTGCTCCCGCTGCTGGTGGCGGACTGTCTCGGCGAAGATCCGGCTCGGGCCGTGGCCATGGGCGCGGCTTGCGAGATGCTGCACAACGCCACGCTGGTCCACGATGACGTGCAGGACGGCGACGAGGCGCGCCGGGGACGGGAGACGGTCTGGCGCCGGTTCGGGGTGGCCCGCGCCATCAATCTCGGCGACGCCATGTTCTATTTCGCGTTGTTGCTGGCGCAGCGGGCGCCGGTGGACAGCCGGCGCCGGGAGGTGCTGGCCCGGCGGATGCTGGTGGAGACCCTGAAGGTCATCGACGGTCAGGAGCAGGAGTTCGCGCTGCGAGCGAGTTCACGCCCCACCTTGGCGCGGTACTTCGACATGATCGAAGCCAAGACCGCGCGATTCTTCGTGCTGGGCATGGCGGGCAGCGCGGAGATGCTGGGCCGGGAGGCGGAAGTCGTCGAGGGACTCGCTGAGGCGGCGCGCCAGCTTGGCATCCTGTTCCAGATCCAGGACGACGTGCTGGACCTCTACGGCGACAAGGGCCGTGGTCTGCGCGGCAGCGACATCGCCGAGGGCAAGCGGAGCATCCTGGCGGTCCACGCCCTGGAGAACGCGGCGCCGCAAGAGGCGCGGTGGCTCATGGAAGTGCTGGACAAGGAGCGGGCGGCCACGTCGCCCGCGGACAAGGAGCGGGTGGTCGCGTTGTTCGACCGGCTGGGATCGCTGTCCTTTTCGGTAAGGGAGTTGCACGCGCGCCAGGGGGCGGCGTTCGCCGCCATCGACACGCTGGCGCAGCCGACCCTTTCGGCCCTGATGCGGGGGATGGCTGAAACCGTGCTGGAGCCCATACGGGACTTGATGTGACAGTGGCGGTGGGTCGAGTGCGCCCGGACTCGTCACGGCCGATGAGGCTGCGCATGGCCGCCGCCGGTAACCGAAACCACGCGAAGGAGTGCCATCGCAAATGAAGATGTTTCTTGCCGGAGAATGGGTCGATCGACCGCGGATGCAGGAGGTCGGTAACCCATATGATGGCTCCGTCATTGACAACGTGCCGAAAGCCGGCCGCGACGACGTGGAGCGCGCGCTAGCGTTTGCCGCACGCGGGGCCGCCGTCATGGGACGCATGACGGCCCACGCGCGCTGGCAGGTGCTGACCCGGGCGGCGGCCATCATGGCGGAGCGGGTGGACGAGCTGGGTACGCTCATCTCGAGCGAAGAGGGCAAGATCCTGGCCGAGGGAAAGGGCGAGGTGCGCCGGGCGGTGGAGACCCTGACGGCTTCGGCCGAAGAGGCCAAGCGGCTCCATGGCGAGACCGTGCCGCTGGACGCGGACCCCGCGGGAGCGGGCAGGCTTGCCTTCACGCTGCGCGTGCCCTGCGGCGTCGTGGTGGCCATCGGCCCCTTCAACTTTCCGCTCAATCTGCTGTGCCACAAGGTGGGCCCGGCCATCGCCGGCGGCAACGCGGTGATCATCAAGCCGGCGTCGGACACTCCGCTGTCGGGGCTCAGGCTGACGGAGATTCTGCTCGAGGCCGGAGTGCCGCCCGAGGGCGTGCAGTGCCTGACCGGCTCGGGCAGCGAGATCGGCGACCCGCTGGTGTCCGACGGCCGGGTTCGCAAGATCACCTTTACCGGCAGCCGCGAGGTGGGTGAGAACATCTGTCGGATAGCGGGCATCAAGAAGGTCACCCTGGAGCTGGGCTCCAACTGCCCGGTGATCGTGATGCCGGACGCGGACCTCGACAAGGTGGCCGCCGCGGTGGCCGCCACGGGTTACGCGAACTCGGGGCAGGTCTGCATCTCCACCCAGCGCGTGCTGGCCGACCGCCGGGTGTACGCGGATTTTCTCGACGTTCTCGCGCCCAAGGTGGAAGCCCTCGCCACCGGCAGCCAGCTTGACACGACGACCCAGGTGGGGCCGATGATCAAGGAGAGCGAGGCCGTCCGGGTCGAACAGTGGGTGAATGAGGCGTTGGGCGAGGGTGCCCGGCTGGTGGCCGGCGGTTCCCGCAGCGGCGCGGTCTACACCCCTGCCGTGGTGGCCGACGTGTCCCGGGAGATGCGGGTCGCACGCGACGAACTCTTCGGCCCGGCGGTCGGGGTGATGCCGTTCGAGTCCATCGACGAGGCCATGGCGCTGGCCAACGATACGGTCTACGGCCTGTCCGCGGGCATCTTCACCGAGAACATCGGTTGGGCCATGCGGTTCGCCCGGGAGGTCGAGTCCGGCAATCTGCACGTCAATTGGGGTCCCCAGTGGCGTGCCGACGTCATGCCCTACGGCGGGCTCAAGGAGTCGGGTTTCGGCAAGGAGGGGCCCCGGTACGCCATCGAGGAGATGACCGAACTCAAGACCGTGGTCTTTCACCTGTAGGAACGGGCTGCGAACCCGCCGGGCCACGGTTTCCGGGAGGCCGACACGAACATGCGAGCGAACGGACGCGGGGACCAGGCCCTGCGTCCCATCGACATCACGCCGGGTTTCATCAAGCACGCTGACGGCTCGGCGTTGATCGAGATGGGGGATACCCGGGTTATCTGCACCGCCAAGATCGAGGACCGGGTGCCGCCGTTCCTGCGCAGGTCGGGGAGGGGATGGATCACCGCGGAGTACGGCATGTTGCCGTCGTCGTCGCCGACGCGGATTCCCAGGGAGGCCGCACGTGGCAAGGTGGGCGGCCGCACTCACGAGATCCAGCGGTTGATCGGACGCAGCCTCCGCTCGGTGGCGAATCTCGACTACCTGGGCGAGCGGACGGTGTGGCTCGACTGCGACGTCATCCAGGCGGACGGTGGGACCCGGACCGCCGCCATTACCGGAGCCTGCGTGGCCTTGGCCTGCGCCGTGGAGCGGTGGACGGCCGACAACACCGTGCCCGAGGGCCTGCTGGGGGACCGCGTCGCCGCGGTCAGCGCGGGTGTGGTGGATGGACAGGCGCTGCTGGATCTGGACGCCGGGGAAGACAACCGCGCCGAGGTGGACATGAACTTCGTGATGACCGGGTCGGGGAAGTTCGTGGAGGTGCAGGGAACTGCCGAGAAGCAGCCGTTCAGTCCGGCGAGACTCGATCAGTTGATCCGGCTGGCGCAGTCGGGCATTCAACGAATTCTGGAGCTTCAGCAGCGGGTCCTCCGGGACTGGCGCGAGTCTTCGCAGGGGGCAGTTTCCGGACCGGTTCGCGGCGTCGGAGCTTTCCGGCGCGAAAACGGGCCTCAGGCTTGATATCGACGCGGCATGCGCTAGAATGCAGACACCGTGACGGGGCGTGGCGCAGTCAGGTAGCGCACCTGCCTTGGGAGCAGGGGGTCGGCCGTTCGAATCGGCTCGCCCCGACCACACCGTCAGGCCGACGAACCGTGGCGTACAGTCCCGGGAGCCGGCGAGTTGCCGGGAGCGGGCCTCGAAGGAACGGGTTGAAGGAACGACTCGACGCGCCAGTAGCTCAGGTGGATAGAGCAACGGCCTTCTAAGCCGTGGGTCAGGGGTTCGAATCCCTTCTGGCGCGCCACACAAAGGCGCCGGAGTCCGGTCGTAGCCCGGTATTCCCCGGCAGTGGTCTCTGGCGGGTGTCTGCGGCGGGTGTTCCTGGTGTATGTGTTTTTGGGAACATGTACCGGGTGAACGTTTACTGGGTGAACTTGTTTTGGGAATGTGTACTTGGCAGGCATCTGGTGAACGTCCTGTGAGTTTCTTTGGTGAGTGTGTCTGGTGAGTGTAGCTCAATTGGTTAGAGCACTGGACTGTGGCTCCAGGGGTTGAGGGTTCAAGTCCCTTCACTCACCCCAGTCAACCCGGTCAAAGGGGCCGTGCGGGCCGCTAGCTCAGTTGGTAGAGCAGCTGACTCTTAATCAGCGGGTCCGGAGTTCGAGTCTCCGGCGGCCCACTCCTCCCTCCCTCAAGGCCTCAAGGGCCATCCGGCCCGGTTCGAGCCGGGCCCGGTTCAAGCCGATTCGCATCTTTCCTCGTGGGCGGCCCGGCCAGGAAACATCCCGGACCGTGGTTATTTGACTTGCGGTTCCTGAGGTTGTTACAGGGACACTGCAGCCAGTACGCGAGAGTGGCGGAACTGGTAGACGCACTAGACTTAGGATCTAGCGGGTAACCGTGGGGGTTCGAGTCCCCCCTCTCGCACCATTGTCGGCATTCGGGGGCAGATCAGCGATGAAATGTGAAATCGATGTATTGACGCCTGTCCGGAGAAGGCTTCGGGTGGAGGTTCCGGCCGAGCGGGTGGACAAGGCGTTTGCACGCACCTACCGGCAGTACGGGCGTCAGGCCCGAGTCCGCGGCTTTCGTTCCGGCAAGGTGCCGCCGCAAGTGCTGCGGGGGCTCTACGGCACCGAGATACAGGCCCGGGTCTTGTCGGACCTGGTGCAGGAATCGCTTGCCGGCGCGGTGGAGGACCAGGGCCTGGAGCCGGTGTCCGAGCCGCGGCTCGAGACCGGCGACCTGACCGAAGCCCGGCCGTTCGCGTTCACCGCCGTGTTCGAGGTGAAGCCGGCCATTGAGCTCAAGACCTACCGCGCCATTCCCGTGGAACGTGTGCGTGTCGAGGTCGGTGACGAGGACGTGGAGCGTGCGTTGAAGTCGCTTCAGGATCGGAATGCCCAGTTGGAGGCGGTGGAGGGGCGTGACGTGGTGGAGGACGGCGACCATGTGCTGATGGATTTCGCCGGTTCGGTGGCGGGCGAGCCCCTGCCGGGGAGCGCGACGGAGAATCATGCGGTGGACATCGGCGCGGGACAGGCCTTGCCGGAGTTCGAACGGGGTCTTGTGGGAATGAGACGGGGCGTGCCCGGGAACATCACGGTGCACTTTCCGCCGGACGGCAACGACAAGCGCGTGGCCGGAAAGACGGTGGACTTCCGGGTGACCGTGCGGGACATGCGGAACAAGACACTGCCCCCTCTCGATGACGAGTTCGCCCGCGACTACGGCGGCTGCGACTCGCTGGAGGAACTGCGCGGGAAGGTGCGCGCGGAGCTCCGGAACGAGATCGAGACGGTTCAGGACGGCTCGCTGAAGGAGCGGATCCTGGATCGGCTTCTCGACGCGCATCCTTTCGAGGTGGCTCCATCCATGGTCGAGCGGGAGCTGTCGTATCTCCTGCGCCTCGCCGGGAACGAGCGGGGTTCGCCGGAAACGGAGACTCCCTCTCCGACCACGGAGGAGCTCCGGGAGGAGTTGAGGCCGCAGGCGGAACGGCGCGTCAGGATGATGCTGCTGGTGGAGAGGATCGCCGCGGCCGAAGGCATCACGGCCTCGGACGAGGAGGTTGGCGCCCGCATCGAGGCCATGGTGCGGGCCAGCGGCGGGCAAGCGGCGGCGGTCCGGGAGCGGTATGGCCAGGACGACGCACGAGAGACGATGCGCACCCGGCTCGTGTCCGAAAAGACGCTGGCTTTCCTGCTGGAGCAGGCGGACGTCGCGGTGGTGGATCCTCCGGCAAAGGTTGCCGGCGAACAAAAAAGAGGTTAGACTTTCTGGTGGCGTGACCACCCGGAGCGGGACAGGCAGCATGAGACCGACAGCATGAATTTCATTCCTTTCGTCGTAGAGCAGACCGGTCGCGGGGAGCGCGCCTATGACATCTATTCCCGCCTCTTGAAGGATCGAATCGTATTTCTGGGAAGTCCGGTCGTCGACGAGGTGGCGAATCTGATCACCGCCCAGTTGCTGTTCCTGGAGTCCGAAGATCCGGAACGCGACATCTACTTCTACATCAATTCTCCGGGCGGCTCGGTGACCGCCGGTCTGGCCATCTACGACACCATTCAGTACATCCGCCCGCAGGTTTCCACCGTGTGCCTGGGCCAGGCGGCCAGCATGGGCGCCGTCCTGCTGGCAGCCGGCGAGAAGGGCAAGCGCCATGCGCTGCCGCACTCGCGCATCATGATTCATCAGCCACTCGGCGGCTTTCAGGGGACCGCCGCGGACGTGGACATCCAGGCCCGGGAGATTCTCAGGATGCGGGAGGAGCTCGGCGCGATTCTCGTCAGGCACACGGGTCAATCGTTGCAGAAAATCGAGCGGGACACCGACCGGGACCTGTTCATGACAGGTCAGCAGGCTTTGGAATATGGATTGGTGGACCAGGTGATCACCTGCCGCCTTGATGCAACCACGCAGGGGTGAAGGGAGTTTCAATGCCAAAGCATGGGGATGATCGATCCGGCAGCCTCGTCTGTTCGTTCTGCGCGAAGAGCCAGGATGAGGTGCGGAAGCTGATCGCGGGCCCAACCGTCTATATCTGTGACGAGTGCATCGACCTGTGCAACGATATCATCGCCGAGGAGTGTGAACACGAGGACTCCCTCGCGTCGTCGTCCGGCGTTCCGAAACCCGTGGAGATCAAGCGTGTCCTCGACCAGTACGTGGTGGGCCAAGGTCCGGCCAAGAAGATTCTCTCGGTGGCCGTGCACAACCACTACAAGAGAATCGACAACCAGATGCTCACCGGGGACGTGGAGTTGCAGAAGAGCAACATCCTGCTGCTGGGCCCCACCGGGTCCGGCAAGACCCTGCTGGCCCAGACGCTGGCCCGGCTCCTGCAGGTTCCCTTCACCATCGCGGACGCCACGAGCCTTACCGAGGCCGGCTACGTGGGTGAAGACGTCGAGAATATCATCCTCAATCTGTTGCAGTCCGCGGAGTACGATGTCGAGAAGGCCCAGCGGGGCATCGTCTACATCGATGAGATAGACAAGATCTCCCGCAAGTCGGAGAATCCGTCGATCACCAGGGATGTGTCCGGGGAGGGGGTGCAGCAGGCGCTGCTCAAGATCATCGAGGGCACCATGGCGAGCGTTCCGCCCAAGGGCGGCCGCAAGCACCCGCAGCAGGAGTTCCTCCAGGTGGACACGACCAATATCCTGTTCATTTGCGGCGGCGCGTTCGTGGGAATCGAGGACATCATCCGCAAGCGTACCGGGCGCAGGCGGCTCGGCTTCGGTGGCATGGATGTCGAGACCCGTCCCGACGCCAGGGTGGTCCACGGCGTACAGCCCGAGGACCTGCTCAAGTTCGGTCTGATTCCCGAGTTCGTGGGCCGGTTGCCGGTCATCGCCACGCTGGACGAGTTGAACGAAGAGGCGCTGGTGCAGATCCTCAAGGAACCGAAGAATGCGCTTACGAAGCAGTACTGCAAGCTGTTCGAGATGGAGGGGGTGCATCTCAGCTTTACAGACGAGGCGCTTTGGGCTATTGCTCGGGAAGCGATGAAGCGGAAGTCGGGGGCCCGCGGCCTGAGGGCGATCATGGAAAGCACCATGCTTGACGTGATGTACGAGATGCCTTCCCAACCCGACATCAAGGAGGTGGTCATCACCGAGGAGGTGATGGCCCGCAACGAACCTCCCATGGTGGTATACTCGAAGGCGGCGGAGAGCGCGTAAGGGGGTGCCCATGCTGTTTCGCAGCGACAGGAAGGACGACGACCAGGGAACGGACAACACGGTGACGGCACCGTTGCTGCCGCTCCGGGACATCATCGTCTTCCCGCACATGGTGGTGCCCCTGTTCGTGGGGCGGCAGAAATCGATCCGGGCGCTCGAAGAGGCGTCCCGCAAGCAGACGGCGATCTTTCTTGCATCACAGAAGGACGCCAGGACCAACGAGCCAAGCGAGGATGACATCTACCCCATCGGTACGCTGGGCAGCGTCGTGCAGATGCTCAAGTTGCCGGACGGGACGGTCAAGGTTCTGGTGGAGGGCAAGCAGCGCGGCAGGGTCGCGCGGTATCTGACGCATCCCGAGTTCTTTCTGGTGGAAGTGGAGGAGCTGGAGGATGTGGTGGAGCAGGGTGCGGAGGTGGGCGCGGTGGTGCGCGAGGTCCACGGCGCGTTCGAGAACTACGTCAAGGTCAAGAAGAAGATCCCTCCCGAGATGGTCATGTCGGTCTCCGCCATCGAAGAGCCCGGCAAGCTGGCGGATACCATAACCGGACATCTCGGAATCAAGCTTGAGGAACGACAGGTTCTGCTGGAAACCATCAAGGCCACCGAGCGGCTCGAGAAGGTGCTGGGCCATTTGCGGGCGGAAATCGAGATCCTTGAGGTGGAGCGCCGGATTCGGTCGCGCGTCAAGAAGCAGATGGAGCGCTCCCAGAAGGAGTACTACCTGAACGAGCAAATGCGGGCCATCCAGAAGGAACTCGGCGAGAAGGACGAGTTCAAGAACGAGATGCAGGAGATTGAGGAGAAGATCAAGCAGACGAAGCTGTCCGCCGAGGCGAAGGAAAAGGTCGAGAAGGAACTGAAGAAGCTGAAGATGATGTCGCCCATGTCGGCGGAGGCGACGGTGGTCCGGAACTACATCGACTGGATTCTCAGCCTGCCTTGGCACAGCTATACCGAGGACAAGCTCGATATCAACGAAGCCGAGAAGGTGCTGGAGGAGGACCACTACGGGCTCGGCAAGGTCAAGGAGAGGATCCTCGAGTATCTGGCGGTGCAGACCTTGGTGGGCAAGATCAAGGGCCCCATCCTCTGTCTGGTGGGGCCGCCGGGCGTCGGCAAGACCTCCCTCGGACGTTCCATCGCCCGGGCCACGGGGCGGAAGTTCGTTCGGGTATCCCTCGGCGGAGTGCGTGACGAGGCCGAGATCCGGGGGCACCGCCGCACCTATATCGGCGCCTTGCCGGGAAAGATCATCCAGTCCCTCAAGAAGGCGGGTTCGAACAATCCGGTCTTTCTGATGGACGAGGTGGACAAGATGTCCATGGACTTCCGCGGCGACCCTTCGTCGGCGCTGCTGGAAGTGCTGGATCCGGAACAGAACCAGGCTTTCAACGACCACTATCTGGACCTGGACTACGATCTTTCCAAGATCATGTTCATCACCACGGCCAACACGCTGGAGGGTATTCCCCGCCCGTTGCAGGACCGCATGGAGATCATCCGGATCGCGGGTTACACCGAACTGGAGAAGCTGAACATCGCGAAGAAATACCTGGTGGTGAAACAGCGCGAGGCCAACGGCCTGAACGATGCGAACATCGTGCTGTCGGACAGCGCCGTGCTGGGTCTCATACGCCACTACACCAAGGAGGCGGGAGTTCGGAATCTGGAGCGCGAGATTGCCTCCATTTTCCGCAAGGTCGCGGTGGACGTGGTGAAGAACGACCGCAAGTCGAAGACCAGCGTGGGCGGCCGGAACCTGCAGAAGTATCTGGGACCCGCCAGATTCCGCTACGGCATGGCCGACGAGGCGCACCGGATCGGCACCACCACGGGTCTGGCCTGGACCGAGCTGGGAGGCGAGTTGCTCTCCACCGAAGTGTCCATCATGCCGGGCAAAGGCCAGTTGACCATCACCGGCAAGCTCGGGGATGTCATGCAGGAGTCGGCCCAGGCCGCCATGAGCTATGTGCGCTCGCGCGCCCTGGATCTTGGGCTGGACAAGGATTTCTACCAGAAGAACGACATCCACATTCACGTCCCGGAGGGTGCGATACCCAAGGACGGACCGTCAGCGGGCATCACCATGGCGACTTCGCTGGTATCGGCGTTGACGCGCATTCCCGTCTACCACGACGTGGCGATGACCGGTGAGATCACGCTCCGGGGTAACGTGCTGCCCATTGGCGGATTGAAGGAGAAGGTGCTCGCGGCCCATCGCGGCGGCATCAAGGCGGTGCTCATTCCGGAAGAGAACAAGAAGGACATCAACGAGATCCCGGCGACCGTGCTCAAGGGCGTGGAGTTGATTCTGGTGGCGCACATGGATGACGTCCTCAAGCGGGCTCTCGTGGTGAGTGATCCGGAGGCGCTGTTCACGTCCCGGGAACTGGATGACGCTCCGGCTGATGCGCCCGCGGGGTTCGAAAAGAAGGACACCGAGTCCAGGCCCAGTCTTCCCCAGTGAACGGAGCATGGTCCGGGCCGCTCCCATTGGTCCGGACCGCTCCTTCGGGCGGTTAGCTCAGTTGGGAGAGCATCGGCCTTACAAGCCGGGGGTCACAGGTTCAAGTCCTGTACCGCCCATTCCCTGCGTCGGGGTTGCATTCCCTCGGGATTCCCGTTATATTTGATTCCAATCGGGGTCGTAGTTCAGCTGGTTAGAACGCCGGCCTGTCACGCCGGAGGTCGCGAGTTCGAGTCTCGTCGGCCCCGCCATTTTTTGCGGCATGCGCACGGTTCAAATGACAAAGGAAGAGTCCTTGGCCCAGCGCCGCTGGTACGTCATCGACGCGGAGGACAAGGTGCTCGGACGGATGGCGAGCGAGATCGCCAGAGTGCTTCGTGGCAAGCACAAGCCATCCTTCAGTCCTCACGTGGACTCCGGCGACTTCGTCATCGTCGTAAACGCCAGGCGCGTCAAGCTGACCGGGGCCAAGGAGACCGACAAGCGCTACTATCGCCACACGGGTTATCCGGGAGGGTTGCGGGTGGCGAGCCTGCCGGAGATGCGTGCCAGGAAGCCGGAGGCGGTGGTGCGGCTGGCGGTAAGGGGGATGCTCCCGAAGAGCCGGCTCGGAAGAAGTCAGCTCGGCAAGTTGAAGATCTACGGCGGCCCGGAGCACCCTCATCAGGCGCAGTTGCCCGAGCCGCTCGATATCTCGTAGCGGTCCGTTTCGACCGGGTCCGTTGCGCGGCCAGAAGCGGATTCATCCAAACCGGCCCATCGAAACAAGTTCACCAAAACAGGTTCACCGATATGGCAGACGAGTTCGTTTACGCAACCGGCAGACGGAAGACCGCGGTGGCGCGGGTCTATCTGAGACGTGGCAAGGGCGATATCCGGATCAACAAGCGGGTGCTGGAAGAGTATTTCGGTCGTGAAACGGCCAGGATGATCGTCCGTCAGCCCTTTCAGGTGACCCGGACCCTGGGCGATTTCGATCTCGTCGTCAACGTCAGGGGCGGTGGAAGCCTGGGCCAGGCCGGTGCCATCCGGCATGGCGTCACGCGAGCCTTGATGAAGGTGGATGAGGGTTTTCGCTCGCCGTTGAAGAAGGCCGGCTACGTTATCCGGGATCCGCGTGCGGTGGAGCGGAAGAAATACGGCCGGCACAAGGCCCGGAAGCGTCCCCAGTTCTCCAAGCGCTGATCGGCGGTCCTCCGCCATTCATTCGGAGCCGGTATAGAAATACAGGCTCGCCACTCCCACGAGCATGTTGGGCGACCAGGCGGCAAGCCAGGGCGGCATCGCTCCAGCCTTGCCCAGCGACACGCAAAAGCCCAGCAGCACCCAGTAGGCGAAGCCGATGGCGACGGCGAGTCCGAAGTTCAGGACGAGATTGTCCTTTCTTCCGGGTTTCGACGCGAGTGCCACCGCCAGCAGGATGGTCAACGGAATGACCAGCGGTATGGCCACCTTGGTGTGCAGGCTGACGGTGTCCCGGACCGCATCGACACCCTTGACCCGCAAGTCGTCGATACGGGCCTTCAAATCGAAATAGCCGAACTCGTCCGGGGAACGCGCGAATATCCGGAAATCGTCGGGCCGTTCCTCCAGCGAGAGGGCCGTTCCCACCGATTGCCGGCTGACGGTTCCGCCGGCCAGCAATCGCCATTCCGTGCCTCCTTCGGGGATCCAGCGGGTGCCGTCCCAGTTTGCAGCGGGCACCTCGACGACTCCGTCCAGCCTGAATTCCGGGGTGAGTCGGTAGATCACCAGACCGTGGAGCCGGTTGCGTTCCGTGTCGAAGTCGTCGGCCCGCAGGAAGGCGCCGTTGCTCCGCATCCATATTTCCTTGTTGCCGAACACCGACTGGAGTTGTTTCTTGCGTACCTTCACGTCGTAGATGTGCTTGGCCTTGCTGGTGGAAAAGGGTACCGCGGTCTCGTTCCACAAGAAGGTGGCGACGCTGATTCCGAGGGCCGCCAACAGCAACGGCACCGTGACGCGATGGAGGCTGAGGCCGCAGGCGCGGATGGCGACCAGTTCGTGCCGCCGTGACAGCGAGCCGAGGACCAGGAAAGCGGCGAACAGTGCCGCAAACCCCGTGCCGCGGGAGATCAGCAGGGGCAGCCGGTGGATGAAGTAGGCGACCGCGGTCGAAAACGCCGCGCCGCTCCCCATCAGGTTGTCGATCCGGTTGAAGATGTCCCCCATCATGTGCATCAGGACAACCACGGCGAGCGCGGCGGCGAAGCCCCGGGCGAACAGCGCCAACAGGTAACGGTCGAGGGTGCTTCCCAGGGGAGGGCTCGGAAAACAAGGGATCATTGCCGTGGTCCCGGGCCCGCGAATCGCTGTCGCGCCGCGCGGAGCAGCTGTTCCGCCCGCTGTCGAAGAGGCTGCGGTGACTCCCTCAGCGCCTTGGCGAACAGACCGATGGATGCGAGCCCCACGACCAGGTTGGGCAGCCACGGTCCCAGGCCGGACGGAATCCTGGCCGTCTCCGCCATGGCCGTGCCCACGGAAAGCAGCGCATAGTAGGCGAAAAGCCAGGCCAGACATGAGGCGACTCCGTGAGAACGTCCCGCCGGTACCCGGTTGGGAACCAGGACGATGGCGATGCCCAGGACGGCGAAGATCAGCGGCGCGAACGGGAAGGCGAAGCGCCGATGAAGTTCCATGATCTCCGGGACGGCCGCCTCCCCGTGCGCGGACTTCGACCGGATCGTCTCCCGCAGCCGCGGCAGCGGCATCTCCCCGGGCCGCCGCCGCTGCGGGGTCAGCGGCGCCAGGAGTTGGCCCAGTTCAAGGTGCAGGTTGTAGACGTTGAACGACGTCTGGCTGAATTCCGCCCGCTTTCTCCGGCGCTCATGGACCGTCCCGTCGTACAGCCTCAGGCCCAGGGAGTCGGCGCCGGAATGTAGCAGCGCGACCCGTCCGATGATAACATTTTCGGAGTTCCGGTCTCTCCGGTCGACGATCAACACCCCCTGAAAGGTGTTGCCGGGGGGGACGACCCTGTCGACGTAGATCAACACGCCGGGAACGATATCGTTGAACACTTGTTCCTTGAGCAGCGAACCGGCACGGCTCTGTGCGATCGAGTAGAGTTCCTGCTTGACGGCCAGGTTCGCAGCGGGCCTGGCAAATACCGACAGGCCCAGGGTGAGCAGCGATACCGCCAGCGCCGCCAGGCCCACGGGGATCAGGAAGTGGAGTGGACCGACGCCGCACGCCTTGAGGGCCAGCGCCTCGCTGTCCCGGGCAAGGCGGCCGCAACCGTACAGGATTCCGAGCAGGAAGGCCATGGGCAGCGTTGTTTCCAGGAGCGCCGGCAGCACGAGCACGAAGAGTTTTGCGACCTGGCCCACGGACGCGCCGCGGCTGACGACGAGCTCGACGAGTTGGACGATGCGGCCGGCGAGGAATACGAGGGTGAACGCGAAGAGCCCGATCAGGAACGGCGGGATGATCTGACCAGCTACATAGACGCTCAAGGTCCGATGCACACTGGCAAGGGTATCGTTCTTTGATGAATTCCTCAATCCGGCAACGCGGCTGCGGCGGCAACCAGCGGCGGGCCGGCATGCAGGATGACCGGAGAGAAGGCAGGCGCCCGCCGGAGGGGATGCTCTTGTACGGGATCCATCCGGTGCGGGAAAAGCTGCGGGCGGCGCCTGACGAGATCATCGAGTTGCTGCTGGTCTCGGGCGCCCGCGGTTCCTCCCGCCATGGGCTGGAGCAGATGGCCCGGCAGCGGCGTCGCCCGGTTTCGGTGGTGGACGCGCGGGCGCTGGATGCGTTGACGAAAGGGGCGCCGCATCAGGGAGTGGCCGCCCGGGTGGCGCCGTTCGCCTACGGATCGTTCCAGGAACTGCTGCTGGCGGCGGTGCCTTCCCCGGGCGCCGACCGGGTGCTGTTCCTGGACGGGGTCCGGGACCCGCGGAATTTCGGCAGCATCCTGCGTACGTGCGAGGCCATGGGGGTGAGCCGCATCGTGATACCGCAGGACCGCGCCGCCGGCGTTACCGGGGCCGTGATCAAGGCCTCCGCCGGCGCCGTCCATCATGTGAGACTCTACCGCATCCCGAACCTCTTTCGAGGGGTCATGGCGTTGCGGGAACGGGGCTATTGGCTGGTGGGGCTGGACGCTCGGGCGGATGACCGGGCGTGGGAACGGGTCTATCCGGAGAAGCTGGCCGTGGTCCTGGGCGGGGAGGAGCGGGGTATCCGGCCGCGTCTCCGCGGTTGCTGCGATTATCTGGTTTCGATTCCGATGGCCGGCCGTGTCGATTCGTTGAACGTCAGCGTAGCCTGGGGAATGTTCGCCTACGAGTTGAGGAGAAATGGGTGACTGGGCAGGGAAACTTCGCAAATGCTCGACAACGGCCCGGCAATGTCCGGCCCGTCTGCTGCCGGCTTGATGCGGCCTCCAGCGGCCGGGATTCCGCCGGATCGAAGACGTGCCGGGCGCTGCGCACGCCAGGACCGGCCAGCCCCGGCAGCCATGGGCCGCAGGCATCCGGGAAATGGTCTGCGATGCGGCCGGGAGCGTCACTTCGCGCCCGGTTGCGAAAGTTGCTCTCCAAGAGGGCGAAATTCGGCGGTTCTGCTCAGGCCCCGTTGACATTGTCTCCGGCAAATGCTTTAAATCCAGATTGTCCGTAGACCACATGTGCCCTTTCCCTGTGCCCTCTCTGTGCCCTGTTTCAGGCTGTTTCCAGGGAGAGGATTCGTGTGGCTTTTTGTTCTTGGGCGTGAGGCTTTGATCCGCTGGCGTAGCTCAACGGTAGAGCAGCTGATTTGTAATCAGCAGGTTGTAGGTTCAAATCCTATCGCCAGCTCCACGTGAGCGAACCTGCGGAAGCGGGGCCTGCGGAGGCTTTCCGATTCGCGCAAGAACCTGCAGAGGCGAGTCAGGGAGAGAGTAAGGGAGAGGTTCCCGAGTGGACAAAGGGAGCAGACTGTAAATCTGCCGCCGATCGGCTTCGGAGGTTCGAATCCTCCCCTCTCCACCATCAGTTGCAGGACTCTGGAACGAAGGAGTCATTTGCGGGAATAGCTCAGTTGGCTAGAGCACGAGCCTTCCAAGCTCGGGGTCGCGGGTTCGAATCCCGTTTCCCGCTCCACAGTGTATCCGTGTCCGTGGGAAGCGGCCATGTCTGGCGTCAACCGTCGCTGCCGGCCGTCTTCCGTCATGTGACCCCATGCCCAGGTAGCTCAGTCGGTAGAGCACGTCCTTGGTAAGGACGAGGTCGGCGGTTCAAGCCCGCTCCTGGGCTTTGCCTGTTTCTCAAGGACTGAATCGATTTGCGTGACACATACAGGAGGCGAAGATGAGCAAGGCGAAATTCGAGCGCACCAAACCACACCTCAACATCGGTACCATCGGTCATGTCGATCACGGAAAGACCACTCTGACCGCTGCCATCACGAAGGTGCTGGCGGAGAAGGGGTCGGCGGACTTCGTGCCCTTCGATCAGATCGACAAGGCGCCGGAAGAGCGGGAGCGCGGCGTCACCATCAACATCGCGCACGTGGAGTACCAGACCGACAAGCGGCACTACGCCCACGTGGATTGCCCCGGACACGCGGACTACGTGAAGAACATGATCACCGGT
Organism: uncultured Binatia bacterium (SeqCode); assembly: GCA_964291295.2. Classification (GTDB taxonomy): domain Bacteria; phylum Desulfobacterota; class Binatia; order UBA9968; family JAJDTQ01; genus JAJDTQ01. The sequence goes on from OZ219754.1 coordinate 1,367,890, forward strand.
GCCGCGCAGATGGACGGCGCGATCCTGGTGGTGTCCGCGGCCGACGGGCCCATGCCGCAGACCCGTGAGCACATCCTGCTGGCGCGCCAGGTGGGCGTTCCTTCCATCGTCGTCTATCTCAACAAGGCCGACATGGTGGACGACCCCGAGCTGCTGGAGCTGGTGGAGCTGGAGGTGAGGGAGTTGTTGTCCAAGTATCAGTTCCCGGGCGACGACATTCCCGTCATCACCGGCAGTGCCCTGAAGGCCCTCGAGGGCGAGGCCGGCGAACTGGGCACCGACTCCATCATCAGGCTGATGGATGCGGTGGACAGTTACGTCCCCGATCCGCTCCGGGACGTGGACAAGCCGTTCATCATGCCGGTGGAGGATGTCTTCACCATCAGCGGTCGCGGCACGGTGGTGACCGGAAGGGTGGAGCGCGGCATCCTGCACGTGGGCGACGAGGTCGAGATCGTCGGGCTGAAAGAGACGCAGAAGACGGTGGCGACCGGCGTCGAGATGTTCCGCAAGCTCCTCGACGAAGGACAGGCCGGCGACAACATCGGCGTCCTCCTGAGGGGCGTCAAGCGCGACGAGGTGGAGCGGGGGCAGGTGCTTGCCAAGCCCAGGACGGTCACGCCCCACACGAAGTTCAAGGCCGAGGCCTACATTCTGACCAAGGATGAGGGCGGACGTCATACCCCGTTCTTCAACGGTTACCGGCCGCAGTTCTATTTTCGCACCACGGACGTGACCGGTGTCGCGACGCTGCCCGAGGGCACCGAGATGATCATCCCCGGCGACAACGTCCACATCGACGTGGATCTCATCACCCCCATCGCCATGGAAGATGGACTGCGTTTCGCCATCCGGGAAGGCGGCCGCACCGTAGGTGCGGGGGTCGTCACCGAGATCGTACAGTAGACGGAGGTGAGGGATGCGTGATCTGATAGGGCTCGCCTGCGACCGCTGCAAGCGCAAGAACTACACCACGACCAAGAACAGGAAGAAAACCACGGACAAGCTCGAGTTCAAGAAGTTCTGCGCTCGCTGTCGCAGCCACACGGCGCACAAGGAAATCCGGATCTGAGTCGACGGCGCCGGGTCAGTAGCTCCAATTGGTAGAGCACCGGACTCCAAATCCGGCTGTTGCAGGTTCGAGTCCTGCCTGACCCGCCACTTTATCGCCGATGGAGAAACTGACCGATTCGTTCTCCTCCGTGTGGCGCCTGACCGACTTCGTGCGGGAAGCGTGGCAGGAGTTGAAGCGGGTACGCTGGCCCACCAGACGGGAGACTTACGCCGCCACCGGCGTAGTGGTGCTGGTGGTGGTCTTCTTCGCCCTTTATCTCGGGTTGGTCGATATCCTGCTTTCTTACGCGAGACAGTGGTTGTTGCGTTAGTGCGACCGGGTGTCCCATGGCAAAGCACTGGTATGTCGTCCATACGTTCGCGGGGTTCGAGCACAAGGCCAAGGCCGCTCTGGAAGAGCGGGTCAAGGTCTTCAAGGGCAATGGCGACTGGTTCGGCGACATACTCGTGCCGGCCGAAAAGGTCGTCGAGCTGGTGAAGGGAAAGAAGCGGACCTCGTCCCGAAAGTTCTTCCCCGGCTACATCCTCGTCCAGATGGAGATGAACGACGAGACGTGGCACATCGTCAAGTCCACTCCCAAGGTGACCGGTTTCGTCGGCGGCAGCACGCAGCCGCCGTGGGTCAGCGAGGACGAAATGCGGGAGATCATCCACCAGATGGAGGAAGGCGCGGTGCGGCCGCGGCCCCGGGTGGTCTTTTCGGTGGGCGAAAGCGTCAAGGTGGTCGACGGGCCTTTTTCCGAGTTCAACGGCGTGGTCGAGGAAGTAAAGCCGGAGAAGGGCAAGTTGCGCGTGTTGATCAGCATCTTTGGCCGGGCGACCCCGGTCGAACTGGACTTTGTTCAGGTGGAACGGAGCTAGGGAGTTCGGGATGGCAAAGAAGGTGATCGGCGAGATCAAGTTGCAGATACCGGCGGGACAGGCGAACCCGAGCCCGCCGGTGGGCCCGGCGCTGGGACAACGGGGCGTGAACATCATGGAGTTCTGCAAGGCTTTCAACGCGGCCACCCAGACTCAGCCGGGCATGATCATTCCCGTCATCATCACGGTCTACGCCGACCGCACTTTCAGCTTCATCACCAAGACCCCGCCGGCCGCGGTGTTGTTGAAAAAGGCGGCCGGTCTCGACAAGGGCGCCGCGGAGCCCGGCAAGGAAACGAAGGGCGAGGTCACCAGGGCGCAGGTGCAGGAGATCGCTCGGGTCAAGCTGCCCGATCTCACCAGTGCCAGCATCGAGGCGGCGGTCCGGACGGTGGAGGGGACCGCCCGGAGTCTCGGGCTCAAGGTGGTCTGATCGGATCCGGGGGATGCAATGAGAACGAAGGGCAAGAAGTACCAGGGTGCTGCCGGCAAGCGGGACCGGACCCGAAGGTATCCGCTGGAAGAGGGGATACGGATCGTCAAGGAAACGGCGACGGCCAAGTTCGATGAGACTGTCGAGTTGTCCGTCCGGCTCGGCGTCGATCCGAGGCGGGCGGACCAGAACATTCGCGGCGCGGTAGGATTGCCGCACGGGCTCGGCAAACCGGTCCGGGTCCTGGCGTTCGCCAAGGGCGAGAAGGAGAAGGAGGCGGCGGATGCGGGGGCCGAATTCGTCGGCAATGATGACCTGATCAAGAGGATCACCGAGGGGTGGCTCGATTTCGACAAGGTTGTGGCTACCCCCGACATGATGGGGGCGGTAGGCCGTATCGGCAAGATCCTCGGGCCTCGAGGCCTGATGCCGAACCCCCGGTCCGGGACCGTCGCCATGGAGATCGGCAAGGCGGTCCGGGAGATCAAGGCGGGGCGGTTGGAGTACCGTGTGGACAAGGCGGGTATCGTTCATCTGCCCATCGGCAAGGTATCCTTCGAGCCGGACGCGCTCGTGGACAATGCAAGGGCCGTGGTGGGCGCCCTGGTACGGGCCAAGCCCGCCGCCGCCAAGGGTACCTACATCAGGAGCGTGGCCGTCGCCGCCACCATGGGGCCGGGGGTCAGGATCGATCCGGCGGAAGCCCGCACGATGGCGGTCTGAGCCACCTGCGGCGTTTGACTGGAGAACAGCGTGGATCGTCAGGAAAAGACGGCAGTCGTCGGTGAGTTCAAGGAGCGGTTCACCAACGCCACCATGGCGGTGGTGACCGACTATCGCGGGCTGTCCGTCGGCAAGATGACGCAGCTTCGTTGCGACGTTCGCGAGGCGGCCGGAGAGTACAGGATCGCCAAGAACAACCTGGTGCGGCTGGCGATAAGGGAGACGTCGTATCAGGCCCTGGAGGACTGCCTGACCGGTCCCAACGGCTGGGTGTTCGCCTACGACGACCCCGTGGTTCTTTCGAAGGCCCTGGTCAGGTTCGCGGAGCAGAACCAGGAGTTGACCATCAAGGGCGCGGTTCTGGACGGAGAGTTGCTGGAGCCCGTCCGGTTCAAGGGGTTGGCCAGCTTGCCGAGCCTGCCGGAACTGCAGGCGCAGGTGCTTTCACTGATGCAGGCGCCGGCCAGCCGCCTGTTGCGGACCATCCAGGAGCCGGGGGGTCAACTGGTGCGGCTGCTCGACGCGCTCAAGGAAGGCAAGGGATAGGGACGGCTCTCCGACCGCCCCGCGTGCGCGGGCGGCGCGACCACGGCCAGGGGGTCGGGAGATCGCCATCACGACATTCGAGGGGGGAGTTGACCAATGGAAGTGAGTCGGGAACAAGTCAAGGATTTCATCAAGAACATGTCGCTGCTGGAAGCGGCGAGCCTGGTGAAGGAGCTGGAGGAAGAACTCGGCGTGAGTGCGGCGGCGCCCGTCGCCGTGGCCGCGGCGCCCGTCGCCGAGGCGGCGGTTGAGGAAAAGACCGAGTTCGACGCCGTGTTGACCAGTGCCGGCGAGAAGAAGATCCAGGTCATCAAGGTGGTCCGGGAGATCACGGGCCTGGGGTTGAAGGAGGCCAAGGACCTCGTCGACGGGGCGCCGAAGAACGTCAAGGAGGGCGTGTCGAAGGACGAGGCCGAGGACGTCAAGAACAAGATCGAGGAGGTGGGCGGACAGGTTGAAGTCAAGTAGCGTAGCCGGATGCCGGAGGCCCGGCCGCAAGTGCCGGACGTCATTGGTCAGGGTCGAGTGAAAGGGGAGCGCATGCCGGTTCAGGTAGCCAACAATGTGAGACTGCGCCGGGGCTTCGGGCGGACCCGGAAAATCATCGATCTGCCGTATCTCGTCGAGATACAGAGAAACTCCTACGATCTTTTCCTGCAGCGGGAGGTTCCGGAAGACCAGCGGCAGGACATCGGCCTGCAGGCCGTGTTCAAGTCCGTGTTTCCCATCAGGGACTTCAACGACACGGCTTCGCTGGAATACGTCAGCTATTCCCTGGGGGAGCCCAAGTACGACGTCGACGAGTGTCACGAGCGAGGCATGAACTTTGCCGCGCCGCTCAAGGTGACGGTGCGGCTGGTGCTCTGGGACGTCGACGCCCAGAGCGACTCCCGGAGCATCCGCAACGTCAAGGAACAGGAAGTCTACTTCGGCGAGGTGCCGCTGATGACCCGGAATGGCACCTTCATGATCAACGGCACCGAGCGGGTCATTGTCAGTCAGCTCCACCGCTCGCCGGGCGTGTTCTTCGAGCACGACAAGGGCAAGACCCACGCCAGCGGAAAGTTCCTGTACTCGGCCCGGGTCATCCCCTATCGTGGTTCGTGGCTCGACTTCGAGTTCGATCCCAAGGACATCCTGTTCGTCCGCATCGACCGCCGGCGGAAACTCCATGTCACCGTCCTGCTGCGCGCCTTGGGAATGGAGCCCGAGGAGCTGCTGCAGTACTTCTACAAGACCGATACGGTGGAGTGTGGCGGCGACCGGCCCATGCTCGACGTGAAGCCCCGGCAGCTCCTGGGGCTGAAGGCGACCTGCGACGTCCGGGATCCGGCAACCAACAATCTCATCGTCCGGGAAGGGCGCCGCTTCACGCGCGCGGTGATGCGCCAGATCGAAAATGCGCAGATCCGGCAGGTCCCCATCACATGGGAGGACGTCGTGGGCCGGGTGGCGGCGCACGACATCGTCGATCCGAAGTCGAGCCAGGTGATCGTCGAATGCAATGAGGCCATTACCCAGGAGAGTCTGGACCACATCCGTGACAGCCGGGTCGGCCGTTTCGAAGTGTTCTTCCTGGACGATGCGGAGACCGGACCCTTTCTGCGCAACACGCTCCTGCAGGACAAGATGCAGTCCAGCGAGGAGGCTCTGAAGGAGATCTACCGGCGGTTGCGTCCGGGGGACCCCCCGACCCGGGAGACCGCCGCCACCTTCTTCAAGAACCTGTTCTTCAGCGCCGACCGCTATGATCTGTCGCGGGTCGGACGGCTGAAGCTCAACCACCGGCTCAAGCTGGATGCGCCCCTGGAGCACGGCGTTCTGCGCAAGGAAGACATTCTCGAGGTCGTGCGCTACCTCATCGTGTTGAGAAACGGCGGCGGGTCCGTGGACGATATCGACCACTTGGGCAATCGCCGAGTGAGGCCGGTGGGCGAGCTCGTGGAGAATCATTTCCGTATCGGCCTCGTGCGCATGGAGCGGGCCATCAAGGAGAAGATGAGCCTGCAGGATATCGACACGCTGATGCCGCAGGAATTCATCAACCACAAGCCGGTTTCCGCGGCCCTGAAGGAGTTCTTCGGTTCGAGCCAGTTGTCCCAGTTCCTGGACCAGACCAATCCGCTGTCGGAGATCACCCACAAGCGGCGGTTGTCCGCGCTGGGTCCCGGTGGCCTTACGCGGGAGCGGGCCGGCTTCGAAGTCCGCGACGTCCATCCGACCCACTATGGCCGGGTCTGCCCCATCGAGACACCGGAGGGGCCGAATATCGGCCTCATTGCCTCGCTGTCCACTTACGCGCGGGTGAACGAGTTCGGTTTCATCGAGACGCCCTACCGGGAGGTTCTGGAAGGGCGGGTGACGGACCGAATCCGGTTTCTTTCCGCGCTGGAAGAGGAGGACCATGTCATCGCGCAGGCCAATGCGGCCCTCGATTCCGAGGGTCGGTTCGCGCAGGACCTGGTGTCCGCCCGCAAGTCCGGCGAGTTCGTGATGGCCCACCCGGACAGCGTGAACTTCATGGATGTGTCGCCCAATCAGCTCGTGAGCGTCGCCGCCTCGCTCATCCCCTTTCTGGAGAACGACGATGCCAATCGGGCGCTGATGGGCTCCAACATGCAGCGCCAGGCCGTGCCGCTGCTGCGCCCGGAGGCGCCGCTGGTGGGTACCGGAATGGAGCAGGTGGTGGCCCGGGACTCCGGTGCAACGGTGGTGGCGGCCCGGAGCGGCACGGTGGAGAGCGTCGACTCCACCCGAATCGTCATCAAGGCCGACCAGGCTTCCGGCGCGTATGCGGACACCGGCGTGGATATCTACAGCCTGGTCAAGTACCAGCGCTCGAATCAGAACACCTGCATCAACCAGCGGCCCATCGCGCGCGTCGGCGACTACGTGAACGAGGGGGACGTCGTCGCCGACGGGCCGTCCACCGAGATCGGGGATCTCGCGCTGGGGCGGAACCTGCTCGTGGCGCTCATGCCTTGGGGCGGCTACAACTTCGAGGACTCGATTCTCATCAGCGAACGGGTGGTCAAGGAGGACATCTATACCTCGGTCCACATCGAGGAGTTCGAGTGCGTGTCCCGGGACACCAAGCTGGGCCCCGAGGAGATCACACGGGACATACCCAACGCCGGCGACGAGGCCCTCAAGGACCTTGATGAGAGCGGGGTGATACGGATCGGGGCGGAGGTGAAGCCCGGAGACGTGCTGGTGGGAAAGATCACCCCCAAGGGCGAGACCCAGCTTTCCCCTGAAGAGAAACTGTTGCGCGCGATCTTCGGGGAGAAGGCGGGCGAGGTGCGGGATTCATCCCTCAAGGTGCCTCCGGGCGTCGAGGGCACCGTCATCAACGTCAGGATCTTCTCGCGCAAGGGCATCGACAAGGATGAGCGCACCCGGGACATCGAGAGCCAGGAAGTCGCGCGGCTCAACAAGGACCAGCACGACCAGGTCCGCATCGTCCAGGACGGCGCCGTCAAGCGGCTGAAGGAGTTGCTGGCGGGCAGCCGCGCCGCGGCGCGGCTCACGGACGAGAACCGCAAGGTCCTGATCGCCAAGGGTGACGAACTGACCGGGGAGATTCTCGACCGCATCCCCCTTTCCTTTCTCGCGGATGTCAAGCTGGACGATCCGGAGCGGCAGAGCGAGGCGGCGCGGGTGGTTGCCAGCGCCATGGCGCAGGTCGAGTCCCTGAAGGTCCGCTTTCAGGACAAGATCAGCCGGTTGACCAGCGGCGACGAACTGCCTCCCGGCATGATCAAGATGGTGAAGGTGCTGGTGGCCATCAAGCGCAAGCTGCAGGTGGGCGACAAGATGGCGGGACGTCACGGCAACAAGGGCGTCATTTCCTGCATCCTGGCGGAAGAGGACATGCCGTACCTGGGCGACGGGACTCCCGTGGACATGGTGCTGAACCCGCTGGGTGTGCCGTCGCGCATGAATGTCGGTCAGATCCTGGAAGCCCACCTGGGTTGGGCGGCACGCAGCCTGGGCCAGCAGATCCAGGCGCTTCTCGACCAGAACTCGGGGGCGGTCACGGCCCGGCTGAAGGACTGTCTGGGTGAGGGCGAATCGAGCAAGGTCGGTCTCGACGAACTGCCCGCGGAAGACGTGCGCCGTCTGGCGGCGAAATACCGGGAGGGCGTCCATCTGGCCTCGCCGGTGTTCGACGGCGCCCGGGAAGAGGAGATATTCAACCTCCTGAAGAAGGCGGGTCTGCCGGTTACCGGCCAGGTGACCCTGTATGACGGCCGCAACGGTGAGCCCTTCGACGAGAAGGTGACCGTCGGCGTCATGTACATGATGAAGCTGCATCACCTGGTGGACGACAAGATCCATGCCCGCTCCACCGGCCCCTACTCGCTGGTGACCCAGCAGCCGCTCGGCGGCAAGGCGCAGTTCGGCGGTCAGCGCCTGGGCGAGATGGAGGTGTGGGCCCTCGAAGCGTACGGGGCGGCCTATACGCTGCAGGAGATGTTGACGGTGAAGTCGGACGATGTGGCGGGCCGCACCCGCATGTACGAAGGCATCTTCAAGGGCGATCAATTTCTCGAGCCGGGACTGCCGGAGTCCTTCAACGTCATGGTCAAGGAATTGCAGAGCCTGTGCCTTGACCTGGAGTTGGTGGAGTAGGAGGCATCATGGAAGAAGTCTACAGTCTGTTCGAGAAACCCAGGAGTCCGCTCAGCTTTCAGGGGATCAAGATCGCTCTGGCCTCGCCGGACAAGATCCGTTCCTGGTCCCATGGCGAGGTGCGCAAGTCCGAGACCATCAACTACCGGACCTTCAAGCCGGAGCGCGACGGCCTTTTCTGTGCCAAGATCTTCGGGCCCACCAAGGACTACGAGTGCAACTGCGGCAAGTACAAGAGGATGCGCCATCGCGGCGTGGTGTGCGAGAAGTGCGGCGTGGAGGTAATCCAGTCGAAGGTCCGCCGGGAACGGATGGGACACATCGAGCTGGCCACGCCGGTGGCCCACATCTGGTTCCTCAAGAGTCTCCCCAGCCGCATCGGCGCATTGCTGGACCTGTCGCTGAAGGATCTGGAGAAGGTCCTGTACTTCGAGTCCTACGTGGTGGTCGATCCGGGCTCCAGCAAGCTCCAGTACAAGGAGCTGCTGACGGAAGCCCGCTACCGCAAGGAGTTGGAGGAACACGGTCCCGACTTCACCGCGCAGATGGGGGCCGCGGCGATTCGCGAGTTGCTGAGCCACATTGATGTCGAGGAGCTTGCCGGGGAGCTTCGCGCCGAGCTCCGGGATGCCAATTCGGAGGTCAAGCGCAAGAAGCTCGCCAAGCGGCTCAAGGTCCTCAATGCGTTTCGCAGTTCCAGAAACCGGCCGGAGTGGATGATTCTGGAAGTGATCCCGATCATTCCGCCGGACCTGCGTCCCCTCGTTCCCCTGGACGGCGGCCGCTTCGCCACCTCCGATCTGAACGACCTCTACCGCCGGGTGATCAACCGCAACAACCGGCTCAAGCGCCTGATGGAGTTGAACGCTCCCGACATCATCGTCCGCAACGAAAAGCGGATGCTGCAGGAGGCGGCCGACGCGCTGTTCGACAACGGGCGCCGCGGTCGGGCGATCACGGGTCCCAACCGGCGGCCGCTCAAATCCCTCAGCGACATGCTCAAGGGCAAGACCGGCCGGTTCCGCCAGAACCTGCTGGGCAAGCGCGTGGACTACTCGGGGCGCTCGGTGATCGTCGTTGGTCCCGAGTTGCGGCTCCATCAGTGCGGCCTGCCGAAGAAGATGGCCCTGGAACTGTTCAAACCCTTTATCTACCACAAGCTGGAAGAGAGAGGCTACGTCACCACCATCAAGAGCGCGAAGAAGGCGGTGGAGAAGGAACGCCCGGAGGTCTGGGATATCCTCGACGACGTGATCAAGGAACACCCGGTGTTGCTCAACCGGGCGCCCACGCTGCACCGACTGGGAATCCAGGCGTTCGAGCCGGTGCTGATCGAGGGCAAGGCGGTGCAACTCCATCCGCTGGTGTGCGCCGCCTACAATGCGGACTTCGACGGCGATCAGATGGCGGTGCATGTGCCGTTGTCGGTGGAAGCGCAGGTCGAGGCGCGCGCACTCATGATGTCCACCAACAACATTCTATCGCCGGCCAACGGCCAACCCATCATCGTGCCGTCCCAGGACATCGTCCTGGGGCTCTACTACCTTACGCGCGAACGTCCCAACGTGAAGGGCGCGGGCAAGGTTCTCGCCAGCCCCGCCGAGGCGCGCATCGCCTACGACCAGGGTGAAGTCGCGCTGCAGGCGCGCATTCGGGTGCGGGTGGACGGCGATTTGCACGATTCCACCGTGGGGCGGGTGCTGCTGTACGAGATCGTTCCGCACCAGATCCCGTTCCGTGAAGTGAACCGCGTCATGAAGAAGAAGGAGTTGGTGAATCTCATCGACCTCAGCTATCGGCTCGCCGGCAACAAGGCGGCCGTCATCTTCGCCGACAAGCTGAAGGACATGGGCTACAGCTATGCCACCCGGGCCGGCGCCTCCATCGCCCTCAAGGACATGGTGATACCCGCCAGCAAGGAGCGGCTGCTGAAGCAGGCGTACGAGAGCGTTCACGAGATCGACGAACAGTACAACAACGGCCTCATCACCGACGGCGAGCGCTACAACAAGGTGGTGGACATATGGGCCGAGGTCACCGACCGGGTTTCGGACGAAATGTTGCGGGATCTGGGTACGGAGACCGTGACCGACGAACAGGGCCGTGCCATGCGGGTGCCCAACTTCAATCCGATCTTCATGATGGCCGACTCGGGCGCCCGGGGCAGCGCGCAGCAGATACGGCAACTCGCCGGCATGCGCGGGCTGATGGCCAAACCGTCCGGTGAGATCATCGAGACGCCCATCACCGCCAACTTCCGGGAGGGGCTGACGGTGCTGCAGTACTTCATCTCCACCCACGGCGCCCGCAAGGGGCTTGCGGACACCGCCCTCAAGACGGCCAACTCGGGCTACCTGACGCGGCGTCTCGTGGACGTGGCCCAGGACGCCATCATCACCCAGGAGAACTGCGGGGCCCTGGACGGCATCGAGATGGCGCCGCTCATGGAAGGGGGCGAGATCATCGAGCCCCTGGGCGACCGTGTGCTGGGCCGGGTGGCGCTGGAGGACATCAAGGACCCGTTCAGCGGCGAGGTCATCGTCAAGGCGAACCAGGAGATCGACGAGGCGCTGGTGCGGCAGATCGAAGACGCGGGTCTGGAGCGCATCTGGATTCGTTCGGTGCTCACCTGCCAATCGAAAAAGGGCGTCTGCGTCATGTGCTACGGCCGGGACCTGGCCCGGGGCGAGATGGTGAACGCGGGGGAGGCCATCGGCGTCATCGCGGCACAGTCCATCGGCGAACCCGGGACGCAGCTCACCATGCGGACCTTCCACATCGGCGGGACCGCGAGCCGGCGCGCCGAGCAGACCACCCTGGAGACACGCACGGACGGCTACGTGAAGTTCATCAACGTCAGCACCGTCGCCAACCGCGAGGGGGAACGGGTGGTCATGAACCGTAACGGCGAGTTGGCCATCGTGGATTATCCGGAAGGCTCGGACCGCTCCCGGGAACGGGAGCGCGAGCGCCATCCCCTGGTCTACGGAGCCAAGCTCAAACAGGAGGACGGGTCGGCAGTCAAGGTCGGGGATCTGCTGGCCGAGTGGGACCCGTACACGATCCCCATCATCACCGAGATCACCGGTTCCGTGAAGTTCGGGGACATCGTCGAGGGAACGACCATGGAAGAGAAGGTGGACGAGCGCACCGGCCTGTCCACCAAGGTCATCATCGACTTCAAGGACATCGACAAGCGGCCGCGGCTTTCCATCAAGGACAATGCCGGCAAGACGTTGAGGCTGCCGAGCCACAACGAGGCACGGTACATGCTGCCAGTGGGCGCCCACATCAACGTGGTCGAGCACCAGGAGGTATCGGCGGGCGACGTGTTGGCGAAGATTCCGCGCGAGACCACCAAGACCAAGGACATCACGGGCGGGCTGCCTCGTGTGGCGGAGTTGTTCGAGGCCAGGAAACCCAAGGAGTTCGCCGTCATCAGCGAGATCGACGGCGTGGTCTCGTTCGGCCGCGATACCAAGGGCAAGCGCAAGGTGGTGGTGACGCCGGACATCGGCGACCCGCGGGAGTATCTGATCGCCAAGGGCAAGCATATCAGCGTGCACGAGGGCGACCGCGTCCGCGCCGGCGAGTCGTTGATGCAGGGTTCGTCGAATCCCCATGACATTCTCGGCGTTCTGGGCGAGAAGGCCCTGGCCAAGTACCTGGTGGACGAGATTCAGGAGATCTACCGGCTCCAGGGCGTGCGCATCAACGACAAGCATATCGAGGTGATCGTCAAGCAGATGCTGAGGCGCGTTCGCATCAAGGAGAGCGGCGACACCGATTTCCTGATGGGCGACCAGGTGGAGAAGTGGCGGTTCGAAGAGGAGAATCAGCGGGTTCTGGCCGAGGATGGGCAACCGGCGGTGGCGGAGCCGCTGTTGCTGGGGATCACCAAGGCGTCGTTGTCAACCGGAAGCTTCATTTCGGCGGCGTCCTTCCAGGAAACCACCAAGGTCCTCACCGAGGCGGCCATCAACGGCAGGCTCGACCCCCTCAGCGGGCTGAAGGAAAACGTGATCATGGGCAAGCTCATACCGGCCGGCACCGGCCTGGCCGAGTACAATGTCGTGGAAGTCGAATGCGACGAGCAGTTGGGGGAGATCGACGTGTCCGAGGTGGAGGTGGCGTGAGGTTGACACTTCGCGGAAGTTTCGATAAGTTGGGCGGTTTATTGCAGCGACATTGCGAGAACGGGCGAAGACAGCCGACGACGGACCGGATCAAGACGGACAATCAGGGACAAGCATAGAAATCGACAGACAGTCATCATGCCTACGATAAACCAATTGGTCCGCAAGGGACGCGAAATACAGCGGCAGAAGAACACCGCGCCGGCACTCCAGGGCTGCCCGCAGAAGCGCGGCGTGTGTACCCGGGTTTATACCTCGACTCCGAAAAAGCCCAACTCGGCGCTGCGCAAGGTGGCCCGGGTACGCTTGACCAACGGTACGGAGGTGACTTCCTACATTCCCGGCATCGGGCACAATCTGCAGGAGCACTCCGTGGTCCTTATCCGGGGCGGCCGGGTCAAGGATCTGCCGGGCGTACGCTACCACATCATCCGTGGCGCGCTGGACTCCATCGGCGTTCAGGAACGCCGCCAGGGGCGCTCGAAGTACGGCACCAAGAAACCGAAGTAGGGATATGCCGCGCAAGGGTGAAATCAAGCGGCGGGAATTGCTCCCCGACCCCAAGTACGGCGACAAGCTGGTCACGAAGTTCATCAACAACATGATGGGCCGTGGCAAGAAGAGCATCGCCGAGGGGATCCTGTATCGAGCGCTGGACATTATCGCGGGCAGGACCCGGACCGAACCGCTGGGCGTCTTCAAGCGGGCCGTGGACAACGTCAAGCCCATGGTGGAAGTTCGTTCCCGGCGGGTCGGAGGCGCCACCTACCAGGTGCCGGTGGAGGTGCGTCCCGACCGGCGGCTTTCGCTCAGCCTGCGCTGGCTGATCGGTGCGGCCAGGGCCAGAAGCGAAAAGGCCATGGACGAGAAGCTGGCCGGAGAGTTGATGGACGCCGCCGAGCAGCGGGGCAACGCTGTCAAGAGGAAGGACGACACGCACAGAATGGCCGAGGCGAACCGCGCGTTCGCCCATTACCGCTGGTAGAAACCAGGTCCATCCACGTCCGTTCAAGGAGGCGGTAGAATCGAAACCGCCTCCTTTTTTTGCCGTCGTGAAGACACGAGATGAATAGAAAGATACCACTCGACCGGACCCGCAACATCGGCATCATGGCCCACATTGATGCGGGCAAGACCACCACGACGGAGCGCGTGTTGTTCTATACCGGCATCAACTACAAGCTGGGCGAGGTGCATGACGGCACCGCGACCATGGACTGGATGGTCCAGGAACAGGAGCGGGGAATCACCATCACCTCGGCGGCCACGACGTGCCACTGGCGGGACCACCGGATCAACATCATCGACACCCCGGGCCACGTGGACTTCACCATCGAGGTGGAACGGTCGCTGCGTGTGCTGGACGGCGCCGTCGCGGTGTTCTGCGCGGTCGGGGGCGTGGAGCCCCAGTCCGAGACCGTGTGGCGCCAGGCCGACAAGTACGGCGTACCCAGGATCGCCTACATCAACAAGATGGACCGGGTCGGCGCGGACTTTTTCCGCGTGGTGAAGATGCTTGAGGAGCGGCTGGGGGCGCGTCCGCTCGTGATCCAGCTCCCGGTGGGGTCCGAAGACCGTTTCCAGGGGGTCGTGGACCTCGTGCGCATGAAGGCGATTCTGTGGGACAACGAGAACCTCGGCGCCAGCTTCCGGGTCGACTCGATACCGGCCGACCTGCGGGCCCGGGCGGACGAGTATCGCGAACTCATGCTGGAGACGCTGGCGGACTGCGATGATGCCATCATGACGGCGTATCTCCAGGGTGACGAAATCTCCGACGAGTGGCTGGCCCGCGCCATCCGGGCCGCGGGGCTGAAGCTCCGGCTCGTGCCGGTGCTGTGCGGTGCCGCATTCCGGAACAAGGGCGTGCAAACGTTGCTGGACGCGGTCGTCGACTATCTCCCCTCGCCGCTGGACGTGCCGCCGATTCGCGGCACGGAACCGGACAGCGGCGAAGAGGAGGAACGGGTGACCTCGGACGACGCGCCTTTCTCCGCCTTGGCGTTCAAGATCATGGCCGATCCTTTCGTGGGGTCGTTGACGTTTTTCCGGGTCTATTCCGGAGTCCGCAAGTCCGGTGCGTTCGTCTACAACGCCTCCACCGGTCAGCGGGAGCGCCTGGGTCGTATCCTCAAGATGCACGCCAACAAGCGGGAGGAGACCGACGAGGTGTGCGCCGGCGACATCGCTGCGGCGGTGGGTCTGCGCAGCGCCAAGACGGGCGACACGCTCTGTGACGAGCACAGTCCCATTCTCCTGGAGTCCATCGACTTTCCGGAACCCGTCATCGCCATCGCCATCGAGCCGAAATCTCGTGACGACCAGGAAAAGCTGGCGTCCTCCCTCCAGAAGCTGGCCAAGGAGGATCCCTCCTTCAGGGTGACCGCCGACAACGAGACCGGTCAGACCCTGATCTCGGGCATGGGAGAGCTGCACCTCGAGGTCATCGTGGACCGGCTGCTGCGGGAATTCAGGGTGGACGCCAACGTCGGCAGGCCGCAGGTGGCGTACAAGGAGACCCTGCGCCGGACCGTGGAGCAGGAAGGCCGGTTCGTCCGCCAGTCCGGCGGGCGCGGGCAGTTCGGCCACGTCTTTCTGCGCCTCGAGCCCCAGCCGACGGGCAGCGGGTTCGAGTTCGTCAACGCCATCAAGGGTGGCGCGATACCGCAGGAATACGTCCCCGCGGTCCGGAACGGTATTGTCCAGGCCATGACCCGCGGCGGTCCGGTAGGATATCCCGTGGTGGATGTGAAGGCCACGCTTCTGGACGGCAGCTACCACGAAGTGGACTCTTCGGAGATGGCGTTCACCATCGCCGCCTCCATGGCCTTCAGGGAGGCGTTGCGCAAGGCCTCCCCGGTGTTGCTGGAGCCGGTTATGGATGTGGAGGTGGTGGTGCCGGAGGAATTCATGGGCGACGTTATCGGCGACATCGTCTCGCGCCGCGGCAAGATCCTGGGAATGACCGCCAGAGGCGGCGCGCAAGTGGTGGAGTCGCGCGTTCCCCTGTCGCGGATGTTTGGTTACGCCACGGACCTCAGGTCGAGGACCCAGGGCCGGGCGACCTACACGATGCAGTTCGCATGCTACGAGGAAGTGCCGGAAACCGCCAGGGAAGACATGCTCGGCGCGGAGGCGTGTGTCTCGTGACCCACGCGCGCGCGATTCGACAGGGGTAAGGGTGTGAACGAGAAAATCCGCATTCGGCTCCGGGCCTACGACCATCGGGTCCTCGACCAGTCGGTGGGCGAGATCGTCGAGACCGTCAAGAGGACCGGAGGGCGGGTCGCCGGCCCCATCCCCCTTCCGACGCGAATCGAGAGGTTCACGGTGAACCGGTCCCCGCACGTGGACAAGAAGTCCCGGGAGCAGTTCGAGGTGCGTACCCACAAGCGGTTGCTGGACATTCTCGAGCCCACCCAGCAGACCATCGACGCCTTGGGCAAGCTGGACTTGGCGGCCGGCGTCGATGTGGAGATCAAGCTTCAGTAGGCTGGAACGATGACAGGTCTCATAGGAAAGAAGATCGGCATGAGCCAGCGTTTCGACGACACGGGCAACGTGGTGCCCGTGACGGTGGTGGAAACCGGTCCGTGCGTGGTGGTGCAGAAGAAGGATGTGGCCCGGGATGGCTACAACGCTCTGCAGCTCGGCTTCGGGAGGCAGAAGAACCAGCGCGTCAACCGTCCGCTGCGGGGCCACATGGCCAAGGCCGAGAAGGGCTCCTTCCGGGTGCTTCGGGAGTTCAGGGTGGATGACGTCTCTGGCTACGAGGTGGGCCAGGAGCTCGCGGTGGCGGATCTGGTCAAGCCGGGAGACCGGGTGGATGTCACCGGCACCTCCAAGGGCCGGGGCTTCGCCGGTGTCATGAAGCGCTGGGACTTTCGCGGGTTTTCCCGGACCCACGGCACCCACGAGTACTTTCGGCACGGCGGCTCCATCGGCAATCGTTCCTATCCGGGCAAGGTCTTCAAGGGCAAGAGGATGGCCGGGCATTGGGGAAGCGAGAGAGTATCGATCCAGAACCTTCGGGTGGTCGAGGTCCGTCCCGAAGAGAACCTGCTTCTGGTCAAGGGCGCCATTCCGGGAGCGAACGGCGGCCTGGTGCTGGTCCGGCGGGCCGTCAAGGGGTAGGGGGAATGGAATTTCGCAGGATCGAGCCGGTGCTTTCGGAGGGTATATTCGGTGTGGCGGTTCGCCCGCACCTGCTGCATCAGGCGGTGGTCATGCAGTTGAACAACCGGCGCGCCGGCACGGCGTCCACCAAGACCCGCGGTCGTGTCCGCGGCAGCGGCAGGAAGCCGTGGCGCCAGAAGGGTTCGGGGCGGGCCCGTGCCGGCAGCGTGCGGTCGCCCATCTGGGTCGGTGGCGGAACCGTCTTCGGACCCCTGCCCCGGGACTATTCGTACCGGATACCCAAGAAGGCCCGCCGCCAGGCGATCCTGTCCGCCCTCAGCCTGAAGCGCCGGGAAGAGAAGCTGGTGGTGGTGGAGCCCGAAGCGGTGTCCGAGATCAAGACCCGCCTCATGGCCGAGGCGCTGGCGGCGCTGGGGGTCGGGCGCTCGTTGCTGGTGATCGCCGAGGGCGACGAGAAGATCGAGTTGTCGGCGCGCAATCTGCCGAACGTGAAAGTGTTGCGGGTGGTCGGGCTGAATGTCTACGACCTGCTCCGTTTCGAATACCTGGTGCTGACTCGAGGGGCGTTGCAGAAGATCGAAGAGAGGTTTTCGCAATGAGGGGCGTTCGGGATGCCGTTCTCGGTCCGCTGATCTCGGAGAAGGGTTCGATGCTGGCGGAGTCGTCGAACCAGGTAATTTTCAAGGTCCGCCCGGATGCCAACAAGATAGAGATCCGGAAACAGGTGGAGGCGCTGTTCAAGGTCACGGTGCTGGAGGTGAGGACCGCGCGCTACCTGGGCAAGATGCGCCGTGTCCGCAGGAACACCGGACGGTTGCCGCTGTGGAAGAAGGCGTTCGTCACCCTGAAGGAAGGCGATCGCATCGACTTCTTCGGTGTCGGATAGGGAGGGTTGTCGTCCATGTCCATCAAGAGCCGCCGTCCGACGTCTCCGGGACGCCGTTTTTCCACCGGTTTCGGGTTCGAGGAAATAACCGGGGATTCGCCGCACAAGGCGTTGTTGCGGCCGCTCAAGGGTCATGGTGGACGCAACAACACCGGCAGGATCACCAAGGACCACCGCGGCGGCGGGCACAAGCGGCGTTATCGCTCCATCGACTTCAAGCGGGACAAGAAGGGAGTCGCCGGCCGGGTCGAGTCCATCGAGTACGATCCGAATCGCTCGGCCCGGGTGGCGCTCGTCTGCTACCTCGACGGCGAGCGGCGCTACATCCTGGCCCCGAACAAGCTCAAGGTGGGAAGCCGGATCGTCTCCGGCGACCAGGATGTGGACATCCAGCCGGGGAATTCCATGCCCCTGCGGTACGTCCCCACCGGAACGCTGGTCCACAATGTCGAGTTGAAGGCCGGCAAGGGAGGGCAGATCGTCCGCACGGCGGGTGCCTCGGCCCAGGTGATGGCCAAGGAGGGGTTCTATACGCTGCTCAAGCTGCCGTCCGGGGAGTTGCGCAATGTGCGCTCCGAGTGCCGCGCCACCATCGGCGAGGTGGGCAACAGCGACTACGAGAATGTGACCTATGGAAAGGCGGGCCGGTCCCGCTGGATGGGCCGCCGGCCAGTCACCCGGGGCATCGCCAAGAACCCCGTCGATCATCCGCACGGCGGCGGCGAGGGCCAGTCCAAGGGCAATCACCCGCAGACGCCTTGGGGCAAGCCCACCAAGGGCTATCGGACCCGCGGCGTCAAGCCGTCCGACAAGTACATCGTGAAGCGCAGAAAGGGACAGTAGCCATGGCTCGTTCGATCAAGAAGGGTCCTTTCGTGGACGACCACCTGGAGCGCAAGATCGAGGAGATGAACCGGTCCCAGGCCCGTCGGGTGGTCAAGACCTGGTCCCGGCGTTCCACTGTCACCCCGGACATGATCGGTCATACCATTGCGGTGCACAACGGGCGCAAGTTCCTGCCGGTCTTCGTGACCGAGAACATGGTGGGGCACAAGCTCGGAGAGTTCTCGCCCACGCGTACGTTTCACGGCCACGCGGGCGACCGCCGGGGCGACGCCCGGGGCGTGAGGAGATAGGGAATGGAGGCCCGCGCGGTTACGAAGTTTGCTCGAGTCTCGCCGCGCAAGATGAGGCTCGTGGTGGACCAGGTAAGAGGCCGGTCGGTGGAGGACGCGCTGACGATTCTCAAGTTCGTGCCCAAGGGCTGCGCGGGCATCGTCGCCAAGACCCTCCGGTCGGCGGTGGCCAACGCGGAGAACACGCAAAACGTGGACGTGGATCTTCTGTATGTCAAGACGGCCGAAGTCGGCCAGGCGGGGATGTGGAAGCGGTTCATGCCGCGCGGCATGGGCCGTGCCAACCGAATCCGCAAGCGCCTCAGTCATCTGACCGTTGTCGTTGACGAAAGGGCCTGAGCATGGGACAGAAAACGCACCCCAAGGTTTTCCGCATGCGCGTCATCGAGTCATGGGACTCGAAGTGGTACGGGGGACACGACTACGCCGAGCTGCTGCACGAGGATCTCCGGATCAAGGGTTTCATCAAGGAGCGGCTTCATCACGCGGGCATCTCCAGGATCGAGATCGAACGGGCCACCAACAAGGCCAAGATCAACATCCACACGGCTCGTCCCGGCATCGTCATCGGCAAGAAGGGTGCGGAGATCGAGAAGCTCAAGGGCGAGTTGGGCAAACTCTCCACGCGGGAAGTCTTCATCAATATCCATGAGGTGAGAAGGCCCGACCTGGATGCGCAGCTGGTGGCGGAAAACGTCGCCCTGCAGCTCGAACGGCGCGTGGCGTTCCGCCGGGCCATGAAGGAGAGCGTTTCCCGGGCATTGCGAATGGGCGCCCAGGGTATCCGGGTGCAGTGCGGCGGCCGGCTGGGAGGCCAGGAGATCGCGCGCAGGGAATGGTATCGCGAAGGACGTGTACCGCTGCATACGTTGCGCGCCGACGTGAGCTACGGTCTCGCCGAGGCCAAGACCACCTACGGCGTCATCGGCGTCAAGGCGTGGATCTTCCGCGGCGAGATCCTGACGAAGCAGGAAGAGCAGCAGAAGGCCTCCCTGGGGCTGTAGGCCGTGGGCGGATCGAACCATGCTTGAGCCAAAGAAGATCAAGTACCGCAAGGTGCAGAAGGGGCGCCGGGGCGGGTTTGCCGGACGCGGTTCCAGCCTCGCCTTCGGCGACTACGGCCTGAAGTCCGTGGACCGGGGTTACGTGACGGCGCGCCAGATCGAAGCCGCCCGAATCGCGCTGACCCGTTACCTGAAGCGCCATGGGAAGATCTGGATCCGGATCTTTCCCGACAAGCCCACCACCAAGAAGCCCGCCGAGGTCCGGATGGGCAAGGGCAAGGGGCCGCTGCACGCCTGGGTGGCGGTGGTCAAGCCGGGCAGGCTGTTGTTCGAGATCGAGGGGGTCCAGCGGGACGCGGCCAAGGAAGCGTTCCGGCTCGCCTCGTGCAAGCTGGGTCTGGCCACCGCGTTCGTGGAGCGGTAAGCGGGAGTTCCTGATGCGCACGAAGGAGCTGCGGGATCTGAGTCGGGACGAGTTGCGGCAGAAGCGTACGGAGTTCAAGGAGCAGATATTTCATCTGACTCTGCGCCGTGCCACGGGCCAGCTCGAAAGCCCCATGAAGTTGCGGCAGTCGCGGCGCGACCTGGCCCGGGTGGAGACGATCCTGAGAGAGCGCCGGTCTTCCGGAGAGTGAGAAGGCGAACATGAGCGAGCGTGGTGTCACGAAACAGCGTGAGGGCGTGGTGCGGACCAATCGAATGACCAAGACCGTCGTCGTCGAGTTGGAACGGACCATTCTGCACGCCCGGTACAAGAAATACCTCCGGCGCAGGATCAAGGTGAAGGCCCACGACGAAAACAACCGGTGTCAGGTGGGGGATCGCGTCGTCATTGTCGAGTGCCGGCCGTTGAGCCGCCAGAAGCGGTGGCGTGTGAGCCGGATCCTGAACCGCCCCGCCGGCGCTGAGACGCCGGTGCACCGCACAGAGGTCTAGTTCGATGATACAAGTGGGGACCGTGCTGGACGTGGCGGACAATTCGGGTGCCAGGAGAGTCCAGTGCATCAAGGTGCTTGGAGGGACGAGGCGCAAGTACGCCACCGTTGGCGACGTCGTCGTCGTGTCCGTCAAGGAAGCGATGCCCAACTCCAGGGTGCCCAAGGGCGAAGTGGTCCGGGCGGTGGTGGTGCGCACCGCCAAGGAGCTCAGCCGGGTGGATGGTTCGTATATCCGCTTCGACAACAATTCGGCGGTGTTGATCGACAACCAGAAGGAGCCGGTGGGCACGCGAATTTTTGGCCCGGTGGCGCGGGAACTGAGGGCGAAACGGTTCATGAAGATCGTTTCGCTGGCACCGGAGGTGCTGTAGTGCGGGTCCGCAAGAATGATACCGTATTGGTGGTCGCCGGCAAGGAACGGGGGAAGACCGGCAAGGTCATCAAGGTGTTGCCGAAGAAGAGCCGTTTGTTCATCGAACGGGTGAATCTCGTCAAGCGCCACACCCGGCCCCGCAACGCCCGGGAGCCCGGAGGGATTGCGGAGAAGGAGGCCTCGATTCACGTCTCCAACGTCATGATCATGTGCGACCCCTGCAATGCCCCGGTCCGGGTCGGCCACAAGATTCTCGAGGACGGGCAGAAGGTGCGCATTTGCCGCCGTTGCGGCCAAGGGCTGTGATGACCCGGCAGGGCGGCCGCGCGGCGTGGATCAGGATTCGATGATGGTCAGGCTGGAACAGAAATACAACGAGGCGATCGTGCCCGCCATGATGGCGCGGTTCGCCTACCGCAACAGGCTCCAGGTTCCCCGGCTGCGGCACATCTCCATCAACGTCTGCATCGGTGAGGCGGTGCAGAACGCCAAGCTGCTGGACGCCGCGGTGGCGGAGTTGGCCGCCATCAGCGGCCAGCGTCCCGTGGTGACCCGGGCGCGCAAGGACATCTCCAACTTCAAGCTCCGCCGAGGCAATCCCATCGGCTGCATGGTGACCCTGCGACGGGCGCGGATGTACGAGTTTCTGGATCGTCTGATACAGGTGGCGCTTCCCCAGGTGAGGGACTTCAAGGGCGTGTCGGACCGGTCCTTCGACGGCTGCGGCAACTATTCGCTGGGGGTCCGCGAGCAGATCATATTTCCCGAAGTGAGAGCCGAGGCGGTGGAACGACTTCACGGGCTGACGGTGTCCATCGTGACCACCGCCCGGAGCGATGAGGAGGGCAGGGCGCTGCTCGGGCATCTCGGAATGCCGTTCACCAGGGACGGGGGTACGACAAGTGGCTAAGAAGTGTCTGCGCATCAAGGCGGACAGGACGCCGAAGTTCAAGGTGCGACAATACAACCGCTGCACGCTTTGCGGCAGGGCCCGGGCCTTTTATCGGCGGTTCCGGATGTGCCGGATCTGCCTCCGGCTGTACGCCCGTCGGGGAGAGATTCCCGGAGTCATCAAGGCGAGCTGGTAGGAGGCGAGGTTCCGCATGAGCATGACCGACCCCATCGCGGATTTGCTGACACGGATGCGCAACGGCGGGATGGCGAAGCATGAAACCGTGGACGTGCCGTGGTCCCGACTCAAGGAAGAGATCGTGAAGGTGCTGGTCGCGGAAGGGTATGTGATGCAGTTCCGGCGCATCAAGGTCCGGGGCCGGGTACAGGATACGCTGCAGGTCCATCTGAAGTACGACCGGAACCATCAACCGGTGCTGAGCGAGCTGAAGCGGGTGAGCCGCCCGGGGCGGCGGGTCTATGTCGGCTACAGGGACATCCACCCGGTTCGCCGGGGCCTGGGAACCCACATCCTGTCCACCTCCAGGGGCATTGTCGCGGACCGGGAGGCGGTCAAGGCCGGGGTCGGCGGCGAATTGCTCTGTTCGGTCAGCTAGCGGGTGTCTCGTGTCACGTATAGGAAAACTGCCGATCGTCGTGCCTGGAGGCGTCAAGGTGACCCTGGAGGGCGCCGAAGTACGGCTCCATGGTCCAAGGGGGCGTTGTCCCACACCATTCCCCAGGGCATCGAGGCGGCCGTGGACGGCGCCACGCTCCGGGTCCATCGGAAGGAGGAGACCAAGGTCGCGAAGTCGCTGCACGGGCTGACCCGCAAGCTCCTGGCGAACATGGTCGAGGGCGTCAGCACCGGCTTCAGGAAGGTGCTGGAGATCAACGGCGTGGGTTACCGGGCGGAGTTCAAGGACCAGGCGCTGCATCTGACGTTGGGATTCTCCCACCCCATCGTGTTTCCGCTGCCGGCGGGCGTATCGGCGTCGGTGGAACGGCAGACGGTGATCACCCTGGAGTCCCACGACAGGCAGGTGTTGGGTCAGGTAGCCGCCGAGGTGCGCCGTTTCCGTCCGCCGGAGCCCTACAAGGGCAAGGGTATCCGCTATCAGGGCGAGGTCGTCCAGCGGAAGGCGGGCAAGGCCATGGGCAGCGGCGGGGGCTGAGCGAACCGGATCGGGTGCATTGATGGTGACCAACAGGAAAGTTCTGAACCGCAAGCGGCGGCAGCGAAGCGTGCGGAAGCGAATCACCGGCAGCGACGCCTGTCCCCGGCTTTGCGTGTACCGCAGTTCCAGACATATCTACGCGCAGGTCATTTCCGACGAGCGCGGGGTGACCCTGCTGAGCGCATCGACGCTGTCCAGGGAGGCCGCCGGCTCCGAGGGAGACAGGGGGGTCGAGGCGGCCCGGCAGGTGGGTCTGCGGATCGCGAAGTTGTGCGAGGCGGAACATATCTCCCGGGTGGTGTTCGACAGAAACGGCTTTCTCTTTCACGGACGGGTCAAGGCGCTGGCGGAGGCTGCGCGGGAGGCCGGCCTCGTCTTCTGAATCGGGGGTTTTCTTGGAAAAGGTCGATCCGCAGGGCTTGGAGCTCAAGGAGAAGGTCATCCACATCAGCCGGGTGGCAAAGGTGGTGAAGGGTGGACGGCGTTTCAGTTTCAACGCGCTGGTGGTGGTGGGTGACGAGGCTTCCGTGGTCGGATACGGATTGGGCAAGGCCAACGAGGTGCCCGAGGCGATCCGCAAGGGGGTCGAGCATGCCAAGAAGACACTGCTGCGGGTGCCGCTGGTGGACGACAGTATCCCTTACGAGGTCACGGGTCGTTTCGGCGCCGGGCATGTCCTGCTCAAGCCCGCGGCGCCCGGGACGGGTGTCATCGCCGGTGCCGGCGTGAGAGCCGTGGTGGAAGCGGCCGGTATTCCCAATGTCCTCAGCAAGTGCATCGGCTCCAACAATCCGCACAACCTCGTCAAGGCCACCTTCGAGGCTCTCAGGAGCCTCAAGTCTCCCCAGGAGGTGTCGGATCTCAGGGGCAAGCCGCTGGCGGAGATTCGGTAAGGAACGATTTGATGGATCTGCGTGAATTGCGTCCCGCAAGCGGGAACAAACGTTCCAGGAAGCGTGTGGGCCGGGGCATGGGTTCCGGGAACGGCAAGACGTCGGGCCGCGGACACAAGGGGCAGGGGGCCCGCTCCGGGGGCGGGGTGCGGCCCGGTTTCGAGGGTGGGCAGATGCCGCTGACGCGGCGGGTGCCCAAGCGGGGCTTTCGCAATCCTTCCCGGGTCGCCTTCACGCCGGTGAATCTGGACCGCCTGGAGCGGTTCGAGGCGGGCCGGGAAATCTCGCCGGAATTGTTGCGGGAGGCGGGATTGGCCGGCAACGGGCCGGTGAAGATACTGGGGCGCGGGGAGTTGGACAGGCCGCTCACGGTAAAGGCCCACGGTTTCTCCCGCAGTGCGCGGGAGAAGATCGAGGCGGCGGGAGGCCGGGCCGAAGTCCTTGAACATGCTTGAGGGTTTTCAGAGCGCTGGCCGCATTCCCGAGTTGAGGCGACGCATCCTGTTCACCTTGGGGATGCTGGCCGTCTATCGCGTCGGCGTCGCCATCCCGACTCCGGGCATCGACCGTGACGGGCTGGCGGCCTTCTTCGCCCAGGTCGAGGGTACGATCTTCGGGCTGTTCAATCTGTTTTCGGGTGGCGCGCTGGAGCAGTTCTCGGTGTTCTCGTTGGGCATCATGCCCTATATCAGCGCCTCCATCATCCTGCAGCTTCTGACGGTGGTCTTTCCCTACCTGGAACGACTGTCGAAGGAAGGAGACGTCGGACGCAAGAAGATCACGCAATACACGCGCTACGGCACCATCGTGCTCTCGGTCATCCAGGGCACGATGATCAGTTTCGGCCTCGAAGGGACCCGGGGACCCAACGGCGAGGCCATCGTGCTGGAGCCCGGCTGGAATTTCCGCGTGATGACGGTCCTGACGCTGACCTCGGGAACGGCGTTCATCATGTGGCTGGGCGAGCAGATCACCGAAAGGGGCATCGGCAACGGCATCTCCCTGATCATATTCGCTGGCATCGTCGCGGCGCTGCCGTCCGCGGTGACCTCGACGTTCCAGTTCGTTCGCGAAGGCGAGCTCAGCATTTTCTTCGCGGTGCTGCTCATCCTGTTCGTGGTGCTGGTGGTGGGCGTCATCATCTTCATGGAACGGGGGCAGCGGCGGATACCGGTGCAGTATGCCAAGCGTGTCGTGGGCCGCAGGACGTACGGCGGACAAACGTCGCATCTGCCGCTCAAGATCAACACCGCCGGCGTGATTCCCGTGATCTTCGCGTCGTCCGTGCTCATCTTCCCCGCCACCGTGGCGCAATTCGTCCAGAACCCCTGGGCCCAGGCGCTGGCCGGCTCCATGGCGCCGGGGCGCTGGCTGCACGACATGCTGTACGTCGGGATGATCATGTTCTTTTGCTACTTCTACACCGCCATTGTCTTCAATCCGGTGGACGTGGCCGAGAACATGCGCAAGTACGGCGGATACGTGCCGGGTATTCGCCCGGGCAAGAGGACGGCGGAGTTCATCGACAGGGTGTTGTCGCGGATCACCCTCGGGGGCGCCATCTATCTCTCCCTGGTGGCGCTGTTGCCGACGATACTGATCTCGCAGTTCAACGTTCCGTTCTTTTTCGGGGGGACCGCGCTGCTGATTGTCGTGGGGGTGGCGCTGGATACGGTGTCACAGATGGAGACCCACATGATCTCGAGGAACTACGAGGGGTTCATGAAACGCGGGCGCATTCGCGGCCGGAGAGGTTGAGGAACGCGGGGCGACCCGTTCGGCCTCGGACGACGCGCGCCGGTTCGTATTTGTGAACAGGGTCATCCGCACATGATTTATCTCAAGTCCCGAGACGAGATCGATACCATGCGCCGTGCCAGCGCCATTGTCGCGGAGGTGCTGCAGGGGCTGAGGGAGACGGTGAAACCCGGCGTGACGACCCTGGAGCTGGATGCGCTGGCCGAGCGGTGGGCCGGCGAGAAGGGGGCAAAGCCGGCCTTCAAGGGCTATGCCGTTGCCGGCCGGGTCTTCAGGCACAGCCTGTGCACGTCCATCAACGAGGAGATCGTCCACGGCATTCCTTCCGATCGGGTGCTCAAGGAGGGTGACATCCTGGGGATGGACTTCGGGGTGGTGTACGAGGGTTTCTACGGCGACTCGGCCGTGACGGTGGGGGTCGGCCGCGTGAGTCCCGAGGCCGAGCGTCTCATGCAGGTGACGGAGGTTGCCCTGAGCGAGGGCATCAAGGTGCTGCGGGAGGGCAACCGGATGGGGGACCTGGGCAGCACCATCCAGGGTATCGCGGAAGGATCGGGTTATTCAGTGGTGCGGGAGTTCGTGGGGCATGGTATTGGCAGGAAGCTTCACGAGGAGCCTCCGGTTCCCAACTATGGCGACGCCGGCAAGGGCTGCCGGCTGCGGACGGGGATGGTCCTGGCCGTCGAACCCATGGTCAACGCGGGGAAGAGGGAGGTCAGGATACTGGAGGATGGCTGGACAGCCGTGACCCGGGATCGAAGCCTTGCGGCCCACTTCGAGCACTCCATCGCCATCACGGGGGACGGGCCGTATGTATTGAGTCGGCTGTAGGGTTCGTCCCGCGGCCTTCCGGAACGAGGTCTGGAAGTGAAAGTAAGAGCATCCGTCAAGAAGATATGCAACAAGTGCAAGGTCGTTCGCAGGAAGGGAGTCGTGCGGGTCATCTGCGCCACTCGCAGGCACGCCCAGCGGCAGGGGTGACGCGCATACCCGGAGGGAGTGATTCATGGCACGCATTGCGGGGGTAGACCTGCCCAGGCACAAGAGCATGGAGATTGCTCTGACCTATATCTACGGTATCGGCGCGACCACGTCCCGGAACATTCTGAGGGAGGCCGCCATTCCGTTCGAGTTGAAGTCCGACGACCTGTCCGACGACCAGGTGGTGGTGATACGGCGGATCATCGACCAGGAGGTGAAGGTGGAGGGTGACCTGCGCCGTGACGTCACCATGGACATCAAGCGCCACATGGAGATTGGATCCTATCGGGGACTGAGACATCGGCGCGGGCTGCCGGTCCGGGGACAACGGACCCATACCAACGGCCGCACCCGGATGGGGCCCAGAAGGGCCATCGCCGGAAAGAAGAAGCCGCCGTCCAAGGGGTAGCGGGCGGAAACCGGAACAGGAGCATCCATGGCCCAGGCTGCGAAGAAAGTGCGTGACGCGAGGGCGCCGAGAAAACGGCGTGGACGCAAGAACATCGCGGAGGGGGTGGCGCATATTCACTCCACCTTCAACAACACGATCATCACGATATCGGACACGCAGGGCAACGTGGTGGCGTGGTCGAGTGCCGGCGCCATCGGTTTCAAGGGGTCCCGCAAGGGTACGCCCTTCGCGGCCCAGCAGGCGGCGGACAATGTGGCGCGGAAGGCCATGGAGCATGGCATGCACTCGATACAGGTCTACGTGCGCGGCCCCGGCTCGGCCAGGGAGTCGGCCTTGAGGTCCCTTCAGTCGGCGGGACTCCATATCAGCCTGATCAAGGACGTGACACCCATTCCCCATAACGGCTGCCGGCCTCCCAAGCGAAGGCGGGTGTGAGAGGAGATCGTCAGTGGCAAGGTATCATGGTCCGGTGTGCCGGCTGTGCCGGCGAGAGAACCTCAAGCTGTTTCTCAAGGGAGAACGTTGTTACACGGACAAGTGCGCCATCGAGCGGCGCAACTATCCGCCCGGGCAACACGGCCAGAGACGCATGAAGTTCTCCGAGTACAGCCTTCAGCTCAGGGAGAAACAGAAGGTCAAGCGCATGTACGGACTGCTCGAGAAGCAGTTCCGGGGCAGCTTCGAGACCGCGGAGAAATCCCGCGGGATCACCGGCGAGAACCTGCTGGTGATACTGGAGAGAAGACTCGACAACATCGTCTACCGCCTCGGGTTCGCCTGCTCGAGGGGGGACGCGCGCCTTCTGGTGCGCCACGGCCACGTGCGGGTGAACGGCCGGCGGGTGACCATTCCCTCGTTTCGCGTGGGGGTGGGGGATGTCGTGGCGGTGGCGGAAAAGAGCCGGAAGTCGGAGCGGGTCATGGCCGCCATGGAGGGAGCCCAGAGGCGCGGCGTACCCGACTGGATGGAGGTCGATCCGGAGAACGGCTCCGGCACCGTCAAGGTTCTGCCGAGCCGGAGCGACATCACGACGCCCATCAACGAGAAGCTCATCGTCGAGTTGTATTCCAAGTAAACCCGTGGCCATCCCGCACATGCCGGGACGTGACAGGCCACTCGCGAACCCGTGTTGGAGATCCCATGCACGAGCATTGGAGCGAACTGATCAAGCCGGACGCCATAGAGGTGGACGAGAAGAGTCTCACGGCCACCTATGGCAAGTTCGTCGGTGAACCTTTCGAGAGGGGATTCGGCCAGACCATCGGCAACAGTCTTCGGCGCATCCTGCTCTCCTCGCTCAGAGGCGCGGCCATCACTTCCGTCCAGATCGACGGCGCGCTGCACGAATTTTCCACCCTTCAGGGTGCCACCGAGGACGTCACCGACATCATCCTGAACCTGAAGGAAGTGCGGCCCAAGCTGCACGGTTCGGAACGGGAGGTCATCCGCATCGAGGCCGCCGGTCCGAAGGAAGTGCTGGCAGGAGACATCATCCAGAGTCCCCAGGTGGAGATTCTCAATCCGGAGCACCACATCGCCTCCCTCTCGAAGGAAGGGCGGCTCAACGCCACGTTGGTGGTGCGCATGGGACAGGGATATGTGCCGGCGGAACGCAACCGCGAAGAGGAGCTGCCGGTGGATACGATCTTCATGGATGCGGTATTCTCGCCCATCCGCAAGGTCAACTTCACCGTGACCAACGCACGTGTCGGCCAGCGCACGGACTACGACCGCCTCGTGCTCGAAGTGTGGACTGACGGCAGCCTGCCGCCCGAGGATGCGTTGGCCCATGCGGCGCGCATCCTGCAGGATCAGGTCGCCATCTTCATCACTTTCGAGGAAGGTCCGAAGCTGGGCGAGAACGACTCCGAGCGTCACGCCGGGCTGCTGAACGAGAATCTCTTCCGCGAGGTGGATGATCTGGACTTCTCCGTCAGGGCACAGAATTGCCTCCAGAACGCCAATCTCAAGTACGTCGGCGAGTTGGTGCAAAAGACCGAGCGGGAGATGCTCGAAACCAAGAACTTCGGACGGAAATCCCTTAACGAGATCAAGGAGCAGCTTGGCGGGTTGGGATTGGAGCTGGGCATGAAGCTGGAGCATTTCCCCAGCCGGGAGGAGCTCGAGGGCGGCAAACAGCCCGACCGGAAGGAGACGGCGTAGTCCATGCGACACCTGAAAAAAGGCAGAAAGCTGAACCGCAGTCCGAGCCACCGCCATGCCATGTTCCGGAACATGGCCACCGCGCTCCTGCGCCACGACCGTATCACCACCACCGATGCAAAGGCCAAGGAACTGCGGCACTGGACGGACTGGCTGATCACGCTTGGCAAGGACGGCAGCCTGCACGCCCGCAGACGCGCCTTGGCCTTCGTCCAGGACAAGGCCGTGGTGGCGCGGCTGTTCCGCGAACTCGGGCCGCGCTTCCAGGATCGTCACGGCGGATATACCCGGATCGTCAAGGTCGGCCGCCGGCGGGGAGATTCGGCGCCGCTTTCCATCATCGAGTTGATTCCGGCAGAGGCCGGCGCACCGGACGATACCGCAAGCGAGACCACCTCGGCCACCGGGACCTAGCAGCCAGTCCGGTTCATGGCCAACCACCGACAGGCCACGGATGGCGGCAGGCTCTCTTTCAGTCGCCGCCAGTTGTTCAGCGTCGCCTTCCTTTTCGTCACCGCGTCGGTCGTCGTCTTCCTTCTCGGAATCCTGATCGGGCAGAGTATCGAGGAGCGCAAGCTGGTGCGCCGGCCCGAACCGGCGGTCCATGTCCCGGTGACGTCCGGTGCGCCGGCCGCCGACCAGGAGATGACGTTCTATGACACCTTGACCAAGCCCGAACCTGCCCCGCCGCGTGCCGAACCTGCCGCCGCCAGGGCCGCCGGCGAGGAGACGCGCTGGACCGTGCAGGTCGCCGCCATCCGCAGCCGCACCACCGCCGAGGAAATGGTGTCCGAGCTCAAGAAGCGTGGCTACAAGGCGTACGTGACCTCCGGTACACTGAACCGGACGACGTTCTACCGGGTACGCGTGGGCTCCCACGGAACCCGCCGGGGCGCCATGGCCGACCTCCAGCGACTCAAGGCCGCAAACTACAAGAACGCCATGATCACGAGGAACTGATGACGATCCAGCAGGCGATTGCCCAACTGGTGGCCGGTGCGAATCTCACGGAACCGCAGATGGTGGACGTGATGCACCAGGTCATGACCGGTGAGGCCACGCCCATCCAGGTGGGCGCGTTCCTGACCGCGCTGCGGATCCAGGGGGAGACGGTGGAGGAGGTGACCGGCGCGGCCCGGGTCATGCGGGAAAAGGCGCTGCACGTCGACGCCGGCGAGGGTTGCGTGCTCGATACCTGCGGCACTGGCGGCGACGGGAAGAACACGTTCAACATCTCCACCACGGTTGCCTTCGTGGTCGCGGCTGCGGGCGTGACCGTGGCCAAGCACGGCAATCGAGCCGTCTCCAGCGGCTCGGGCAGCGCGGACGTGCTGGCCGCCCTCGGCGTGAAGGTCGACGTGTCCAGGGAGACCGTGGAACGTTGCCTGCGCGAGGTGGGCATCGGCTTCCTGTTTGCGCCGGCGTTGCACGGCGCCATGAAGTATGCGGCGGCGCCCCGCCGGGAGGTGGGCATCCGGACCCTTTTCAACCTCCTGGGCCCTTTGACCAACCCGGCGGGGGCGACGCACCAGCTCATCGGGATTTACGACGGCGCGCTCATCGAGACGGTGGCGCAGGTTCTCGGGAATCTCGGAAGTGAGCGGGCCATGGTGGTCCACGGCGAGGAAGGCCTTGATGAAATCTCCCTCGGCGGCCCCACCGCGGTGGCCGAATGGAAGGACGGAGCCGTCGCCCGCTACACCCTGGATCCCGAGGAGTTCGGCTTCGAGAAGTGCGCCGCGACGCGATTCACGGCCACGGGTCCGGAGGAATGCGCCGCTATCGTGACCGCGGTGCTGAAGGGAGAACCGGGTCCGGCCCGGGACGTGGTGTTGCTCAACAGCGGCGCGGCTCTCTGCGTGAGCGAACGGGCCGCCACCGTGGCCGACGGCATCAACCTGGCACGGGAGCGAATCGATGCGGGGGCCGCGCTGGAGAAGCTGCAACACTTGGCGCGGGTCACCTGCCAAGCCTAGGAGCCTGTGCCGCAGAGAGTTTTCGTGGGACAGAGATCCACCAGAGTCCCACTTGGCGCCCAATTCATGTCCGATAATGGGACAAGGCTACACGTTTCTGGCATTTTGGAGGAGAATCCGGCCATGCTCTCCCACCGGTCACATCCCGAAGCGTCCTGCGGCACAGGCTCGTAGGTGCGGGGCCGGGGGCTGGCGAGGACGCGCCGAACCATACGCCTGACGACACCCCGAACGACGCACGGAACAACGCACGGAACAACGCATCGAACAATGCGCGGAACGATACACCGATGGTGAAGGATGCCACCCCGCCGGCGACCCACGACATCCTGGAACGGATCGTGGCGCACGTGCGCGCCGAGACCGTTTCCCGGCGCCGGGCGCACCCGCTGGAGTCGTTGAAGGAGCGCCCGCTCTACCATCGAGAGCGCCGCGGCTTCCTCGCGGCGCTGTCCCGGCCCGGTCGCCATGTCATCGCCGAGGTGAAACGGGCGTCGCCCTCCAGGGGCATGATCCGCCAGGACTTCGAACCCGTCGCCATTGCGTCGCGTTACGCGGCCAACGGCGCCACGGCGCTGTCGGTGGTCACGGAAGAGCGCTTCTTCAGCGGCTCCCTCCACCATCTGTCCGATATCGCGGCGGCGGTGTCACGGCCGCTCCTGAGAAAGGACTTCGTGCTGGATTCCTACCATCTGGTGGAGGCGCGCAGTTTCGGCGCCGATGCGGTCCTGCTGATCGCCGCGATCCTGGATGGGCGCGAGCTGGAAACGCTCCACGCCGAAGCGCACTCCCTTTCGCTGGATGTCCTGGTGGAGGTACACTCGGAACGCGAACTGGAGACCGCCCTGGGCCTGGGCGCATCCATGATCGGGATCAATAATCGCAACCTGCGCACGTTCCAGGTGGACCTCGGCGTCGCGGAGGCGCTGCTGCCGCGAATCCCGGCCGGCGTGCTGGCCGTGTGCGAGAGCGGCATCCGGGACGCCGCGCAGGTGGAGCGGCTCGAGGCATCCGGGGCGCGGGCCTTTCTGGTGGGCGAGACCCTCATGCGTGCCGCGGACCCGGGCGCCAGGCTGGCCGAGCTGCTCGGCGCGAGTGCGGCAGCCCATGGTCAAGGTTAAGATCTGCGGCGTCACCCACGCCGAGGATGCGTTGAAGGCGGTGGAGTACGGCGCCGACGCCCTGGGGTTCAACTTCTATCCGCCGAGCCCGCGCTACATCCTGCCCGGGAAGGCCGCCGCCATACTCCGGGAACTGCCTCCGGGAGTCTGCACGGCCGGTCTGTTCGTCAACGAATCGCGCCGCGGCGTGACATCGGTGCTGCGCACCTGCCGGTCCCCGGACGGCACGGGTCTGACCGCGGTCCAGTTCCATGGTGACGAGGAACGCGGTTTCTGCCGCGGCTGGCCGCTCAAGGTCATCAAGGCGTTCCGCGTCCGGGACCAGGAGACCCTCCGCACGATCGGGGAGTATCCCGCGGACTACTACCTGCTGGACTCCTGGAGCCGGGGTTTCGGCGGCTCCGGGTCCGCTTTCACCTGGAGTTGGCTGAGGGAGCCGCTGGCGCGCCCGGTGATCCTGGCGGGCGGTCTCGGCACCGGCAATGTCCGCGAGGCGGTGCGGGTGACAAGACCCTTCGGGGTGGATGTCTGCTCCGGCGTCGAGGCGGCCCCGGGCCGCAAGGACTACCGGCGCATGAAGGACTTCATCGCCGCGGCCAAGGCGGCATGACCCGCGCTGCCGGCCGCACCCCCGGTGTCGTGAGTTCCTATCGCAAGAGTCTCGAATTCATCTACCATTTGCGCCGCGCCGAAATCGACCTGCGGCTGGAGCGGGTGGCGCACGCGCTGTCGCTGTTCGACAACCCGCAGCAGCGCTTCCGGGTCTTTCATGTCGCCGGCACCAACGGCAAGGGGTCAACGGCCGCCATCCTCCATGCGGTGTTGTGCGCGCAAGGCTACCGGGTCGGACTCTACACTTCGCCGCACCTGGCCGATTTCACCGAGCGGATCCGCGTGGGCAGGCGGCCCATCGGCCGGGCGGCCGTGGTCCGCCTCGTCCGGGAGGTCGCCGAAGGAATGGCGCAGGTTCCCCTGTCTCTGACATTTTTCGAGTTTGCGACGGTCATGGCCTTGCTGCACTTCGCTCGGAAAGGGGTAGAGGTGGCGGTGGTGGAGGTGGGGCTCGGCGGCAGGCTGGACGCCACCAATCTGGTGCAACCGGACGTTTGCGCCATCACCACCATCGCCCGGGACCACGAGCGTTTTCTCGGCAAGGGGATCGCCTCCATCGCGCGCGAAAAGGGCGGCATCATCAAGCCCGGGATCCCCGTGGTCTGCGGTTCCCTGCCCGCCGCGGCCAGCCGCGTCATACGCCGGATCGCGCGCGCGCTGGAAGCTCCGGTCCGCCAGTGGGACAGGGACTTCGCGGTGGTGCCCGGTGAGGATGGCCGATTCGGCTACCGCGGCCGGGAATGGTCGCTGGACGGGCTGAGACTGGCGCTGTCCGGCGGCTGGCAGCGACACAACGCCGGAGTCGCCTTGGCGTCCCTGGAGGCGCTGCATACCGCGTTGCCGGTCCGGGAGAAGGCGATACGCCGCGGCCTGGGGTCGGTGGCGTGGCCGGGCCGGCTCGAGGTTCTGCCGGGACGCCCCACCCTCATATTGGACGGAGCGCACAATCCCGGCGCGGTGCAGGCGCTCGCCGCGGAGGTCCGCGGACTCGTCGGCGACAGAAAAGTCCGTCTGCTGTTCGGCAGCATGCGTGACAAGGATTGGTCCTCGATGCTCGCGATGCTGTGCGGCGTGGCCGGGGAAGTGGTCCTGACCCGAACGCCGACCGCGCGGGGCGCGGATCCGGGTTCGTTGTCCTCAGCCCTGCCCCGGGGGGTTCGGACCACCGTCGTGGAGGATCCGGTTGCGGCTCTCTCCGGTCTGGTGGCGGACCGGCGGCGGCGGGACGTTCCGGTTCTGGTGGCGGGCTCACTCTACCTGGTGGGGGCGGTGCGCGCCAAGGCGCTGGAGCTGCGGGCACGCTGAAGCACCCCGGGAGGCCAGCTCCGGCAACAATCATGCACCTGTGGCGTTGGAAAATCCCGACGTATCTCCTGGCGGTCTGCTGCGTCCTGTTCGCCGTGACCCCGGCCCGGTCCGACGACGGCAGGGAGCGCATCGAGGTGTCCGCGGAGGATTCCATCGAAGTGCGCGGGAAAGGCGACACCGTCGAGGCCAGGGGCAACGTGGAGATCCGGCGGCGCGAGTCGGTCCTTGGCGCGGAGTCCGTGGAGTTCGACTCGTCGAAGCGGACCTTGCGTGCGCGGGGCTCGGTCTATCTGCGTGATCCGCGGTATCGGCTCAGGGCCTCCGAGCTCGATATGGACCTGGCGGATGAGACGGGCAGGCTGCGGGACGCCGAGGTCTTCATCAAGGACGGCAATCTGAGCCTCGGCGGCAGGCGGGTGGAAAAGTTCGCCGGACAAGCGTACGCGGTCGAAGAGGGGCACTTCACCACGTGTCTCTGCGAGGAAGGCGCGCCGCCCTGGCGTATCGGCGCCCGCGAGATCCGATTGGACGAGGCCGGCAGGGCGGCGGCCCGGGAGGTCACCTTTTACGTCTACGATGTGCCGGTGCTGTACCTGCCCCGTGCGACGTTCCCTTCGTTGGCGCCGCGGGCGACAGGCCTGCTGGTTCCTTCGTTCGGCTGGTCCGACCACGCCGGGCTTCGCTACCGCCAGCCCTTCTTCTGGGCCGTCGACAAGAGCAATGATCTGACGGTGAACCTCGCGGTGGAGTCCAAGGCCCGTGCCGGCTTCACCGGCCAGTACCGCACCATCCTCGACTCCGGGACCGACGGGCGTCTGGATCTCTCCTGGTTCCACGAGCGGATGCGCCGGAGCCGGTCCGTGGAGGCGGTGCCGGCGGCGGATGCCACGATACCGTCGGACCGGTGGAGCGTCGCGCTGACGCACCGGCACCGCGCACCATCGGGTTGGACGACCTTCAGCGACGCGGCTCTCTACAGCGACAGCTTCGTGACCCGGGAACTCATGGACTTCACCGACCTGGACGCCGGCGCGCGGAGGCGCGCCCGGACAAGCCGTTCCAGCGTGTCGCGGCTGGGATTCTACCGGCACGCGTCCGGGATGACGCTGAAGGGTGAACTGGACTATCTGCAGGACTTGGTCCAGCCGCAGCCCCGGGCGCTCCACCGGATGCCCCACCTTGCCTTCAGCGCCGTCCGTCCCTTGGGCGGTCAGCTCGAACTGGGATGGGACACCACGCTGACCCGTTACGCGAGGCAGGAGTTGGCGGATGGCCTGAGAGTCGACATCCGTCCCGAACTGACCTGGCCGGTCACGGTGGGGCGTCACTTCAGACTCGCCGGCAGCCTCGCCCTGCGCGAGACCCTGTACCACCTGGACGCCGTCGGCGGGAAGTTCGATGCCGGGCGCAGCGACTACTCCGGCGAGTTCGCCCGCAACAGCTCCCGGGAACTGGTGGAGTTCCGGTCGACACTGTCCACGTCGTTGAGCCGCATGTATGACTGGAACACCGGCGTGCGGCATGTGGTAGAGCCCGCCGTCGAGTATTGGTTCATTCCCGCGACGAATCAGCGGGATATTCCGGTCTGGGACAGCATCGACCGGATCAATCGCCGCAACCGGCTCACGTTGTCGCTGCACAATCGTTTCTGGATGAGGCAGGGCGCGGACGGTCTGACGGCTCCCGATGACGGCGGTACCGCCGAAGCCGGGGGCGGCAGCAGTCCGGCGGTGGTGGCCGCGGTCGCCCAGGCCCGGGTGGCGGCGAGCCTGGACCTGGACCGTGCCCGCAAGGAAGAGGAGGACACCCTTTCCGACCTGGAGGTTGAACTGGGCCTCCACCCGGCGGACCATCTGGATATCGCGGTACGGCTGGGCGTTGATCCGGGACCGTGGAGTCTGCGCGAGGCCGCCGCGGAGTTCACCTTTTCCGATGCCGCCT
This sequence comes from uncultured Binatia bacterium (SeqCode), assembly GCA_964291295.2. Lineage (GTDB taxonomy): Bacteria > Desulfobacterota > Binatia > UBA9968 > JAJDTQ01 > JAJDTQ01. Next base: position 1,404,006 of record OZ219754.1, read on the forward strand.
CCCCCCGGAGCCGGGTGCCGGACAGTGATTTCCGCCGGCCCAACGGTCTTTCGCTGAGCTACCGTCACATCCGGGCGAACCCGCTTTCGCCTCTGTGGCAAGACGCCAATCTTGATCTGCTCGCGGACTGTCCCGGCGACCCCCGGTGCCTGCCGCGGGAAAACCTTGATGCGGTGCAGGCCAGCGCTCTGCTGCGCCTGTCGGATCGCCTCCTGCTGCTCTACGACGGCAACTACGATGGTGCCTCCGGCCGGTTGACGCGCAATCAGGTGGGCCTCAAGTATCTCTCGCGGTGCCGCTGCTGGAGCGTGGCCACATTCGTGGACATGCGCACCGACCCGGACCGGACGCTTCTGGCGGTCAAGTTCAATCTCCTGGGACCGGGTTTCTGACAGCGGCCCGGTTTTTGCGTTCCAGCAAGGCCATGGTCTCCAAGTGGTTGCGAATCGTTGCATGGCTGGCGTTGGGAGTCTGTCCGTGGGCAGACCCGGGTCCGGCTCGGGGACGGGAAGCCGCCCCGCCCGGCGTCGTGGTGCCCGCACCCGCCGGCGCCCCCGACTTGGTGACGTTGCACTTCGACGCCGTCGACCTGGTGGATGTCATCCACGTACTGGCGCGGCACCTGCGCCTCAACTACGTCATCGACCCCGAGGTTCAGGGCGTTGTCACCATCTCAGGCGGACAAGGCGTCAAGAGGGAAGACCTCCTCTCGATCTTCCACGAGGTCCTGAGGATCCACGGCGCCGTCGCGGTCAAACAGGGCGCGCTCTACCGCATCACGCCCATGGACAGGGCACCCGGCCTGGCGGTACTTGGCGGTGCCGGGGGCTCCGGCCTCGTGATGCGGATTCTGCCGGTACGCTATTTCCCGGTGACCGTCATCAAGCGGTTGCTGGAGCCCTTCATGAGCCAAAGCGGGACGGTCCTCGATCATGTACACGGCAACTATCTGGTGGTTGTCGATCTGCCGTCAAATATTCGACGTTTGTCGGAGATACAGACCTTGATCGATGTCGAGACATTCGCCGGCACCCGAATGGAGCTGTACAAGCCGAAGGTGGCCGCAGCCCATGAACTCGCGCGCGAGATGTCCGCGGCCATGCGTTTCTCCGGTGCGGCGGCCCAGGGCGAGACCTTCGCCGCGCGTTTCCTGCCGCTGCCGCGGATCAATCAACTCCTGGTCATCGCCTACAGCGAGGCGGCCTGGAGTTATGTGAAGCACTGGATCGAGCGCATCGACGTGGCGGATGAGGATCCGGGACGCAAACTCTTCATCCGGCCCATCGAGAACCGCGAGGCCAAGGAGCTGGCGCGGGTTCTGAACCAGGTTTACGGGGCTCGGCGGTCTTCTTCCGGCGCACCGGCCGCCCGGCCGGTCACCCGGCCCGGTGCCGGTGCGGACTCCCTGCGGGGACCGGAAGGGGGGCGCGGTGCCGGTTCCCTCTCCGGGCGAGTCCCGTCCAGGAAGGGAGCGGCGGCCACGCTGACCGGCGGGGCGGAGTCCGGCGGCCCGCCGGTGTCGAGGCCACCCGCGCCCGGTTCCGGTGAAGGTGTCCGCGTGGTGGCGGAGCCGGACACCAACTCGCTGGTGATTCTGGCGACCGCCGGGGAATACGCCGACATCGCCGGGGTCCTCGAAAGGCTGGATCTGGTCCCGTGTCAGGTGCTCATGGAGGTGCTGGTGGCCGAGGTGACGCTGACCGACGACTTCGAGTTCGGCGTGGAGTATGCGCTCAGCAGGGGCGGCTTCAGTCCCCGGGCGGCGGATGTGGACCCGCCCGCCGCTGGCGCGGGGTTTCAGACTCTCGAGTCGGGGTTCACGTCGGTCGTCGACGCGGGCCGCGATTTTCGCCTGTTCGTCAGGGCGCTGATGCGGGACGCCCGCGTCAGGGTGTTGTCCTCGCCGCACCTCCTGGCCGTGGACAATCGGCCGGCGCGGATTCGCGTCGGCAGCGAGCAGCCGGTGGCGACGGGAACGGTGGCCTCGCAGGAGGCTCGGGTGACCACCACCACCATCGATTTCAAGAATGTCGGGCGAATTCTGACGGTTGTCCCCCAAGTCAACTCCCAGGGGTTCGTGAACCTGCAGGTCCGGGTGGAGGTGAGCGACGTGGGCGAGAGGGTCGTGGTGGGAGGCCAGTCCTTTGACGCCTTCAACGTCCGGGACGCTGAGACCACCGCTGTCCTCCAGGACGGCCAGACCCTGGTCATCGGCGGCATCATTACCGACAACGTGCGCCGGACACGCATCGGCATCCCCCTGCTCATGGATCTGCCCCTGCTGGGGCCACTCTTCCGCAGGGATCTGCAACGGTCCGACCGGACCGAACTCGTGATCCTCATCACCCCTCGCGTGATCCGCAACCGGCAGCAGGGCGAGCAGGTGACCGAGCGGTTCCTGGACAAGGTCCGGGCCGTCAGGCGGGAACTGGAGGCCGGCGGGGTGCCGCCCGGCGAAAGTTCGCGGTCCTCGGCCCGCTAGCCCCGGTCCTGGCGTTTCTTCAATGCTTCCCACGCCTTGAGCCGTTCCCGGATGACCTTTTCGTGCCCTTGGTCGCTTGGCTCGTAGTAGCGGCGCCCCTTGAGTTCCGGCGGCAGATACTCCTGTTCCGTGACGTGGCCGGGAGAGTCATGCGGGTAGCGGTAGTCCGCCCCGTAGCCCAGGGATTTCATGAGGCCGGTGGGCGCATTGCGAAGGTGGAGGGGAGTGGGCAGGGAACCCTTTTCGCGCACGTCGCGGGTGGCCCCCAGCAGCGCCAGGCAGGCCGAGTTGGACTTGGGGGCGGTGGCCAGGTAGACGGCGGCCTGGCTCAAGGGGAGTCGCCCCTCCGGAAGTCCCACGAAGTGAACGGCGTCCTTGGCGGCCACCGCCACCTGCAGGGCCTGCGGGTCTGCGTTGCCGACATCCTCGGCCGCAAAGATGACCATCCGGCGGGCGATGAACAGCGGGTCTTCCCCGGCCTCGATCATGCGCACCATCCAGTAGACCGCGGCGTCGGGGTCGCTGCCGCGCAGGCTCTTGATGAAGGCGGAGACAAGGTTGTAGTGCTCGTCGCCGGACTTGTCGTGGCGCAGTTGCAGCGTCTGTTCCACGTGGGTGATCTCGATGCGCGTGACCGCGGCGTCATTGCGCGCCAGCGTCACCGCGCCATCCAGGCCGTTGAGCGCCATCCGGGCGTCTCCCTGCGCCCATTGGACCAGCATGGACCGCGCCTCCGGCACGAGGCTCAGGGGGTCATCCCAAAGTCCCCGGCCGCGTTCCGCCACGGCCCGATCGACGACCCGCGCAAGGATCTCCGGGCCCAACGGGTGCATGACGCAGACCCGGCAGCGGGAGAGCAGCGGCGCAATCAGTTCGAAGGACGGATTCTCGGTGGTGGCGCCGATCAGCGTCAGCAGCCCCGCTTCCACGTGGGGGAGAAAGGTGTCCTGCTGGGACTTGTTGAAGTGGTGGATCTCGTCCACCAGGAGAACCACCGGAACGGCGCTCCGTTGCAGCCGTCTGGCGTCCGGGAGCAGTTTCTTGAGTTCGCCGATCCCGGAGCTTACCGCGGAGAACCGGATGCAGTGCGCGTGGCAGGCATCCACCAGCAGCCGGGCGAGAGTGGTCTTGCCGCATCCCGGCGGACCCCAGAGAATGATCGACTGGAGCCGGCCGGTGTCGGCCATGCCGCGCAGCAGCTTGCCGGGACCCAGGAGGTGCTCCTGTCCCAGCACCTCGCCCAGACTGGACGGCCGCATACGCTCCGCCAGCGGGGTGTTCTTTCCAAGGCTGCGGGAACTCGTGGAGTCGAACAATTCCACGGCGTCACACGTTCCGGTGCCGTCGCGCACGCCGCCCCGGGGATGAATGAGGGGGCGAGTCGCGCGCGGGCGGTTCCGGGATCGTTCGTACAGGTCCGGGAGTCGTCAGCGCGACGCCCGGGGCCGGCGGTCTTCTTCCAGACGAGCCCGTTTGCCGGAGAGGTTTCTCAGGTAGTACAGCTTGGCCCGGCGGACCCGGCCCTGGGTGACGATCTCGACCTTTTCGATGCGCGGCGAGTGGAGCGGAAAGATGCGTTCCACGCCGACCCCGTACGAAGTCTTGCGAACCACGAAGGTTTCACGGTTGCCGCTTCCGGAGATGGCGATCACCACGCCTTCGAAGACCTGGATGCGCTCCTTTTCGCCTTCCACGATGCGGACGTGGACGCGGACCCGCTGTCCGGGCTTGAGCGCGGGCTTTTCCCGAGTCTGCTCCTGTTCGATTCGGTCAATGACGTTCATCCGAGGCTCCCTTCCATCAACCGTCCGGTATGAGGTCCGGTTTGCGATCCAGCATGCGATCCAGAATGACGGCGGACGCAGCCGGTATGGAAAGATGGCTGCGGGCGTCCTTTCCCGCGATGGGTTCCAGCACCAGGTCCGACCGGGCGACGACGGCATCCGCCAGACCGAGGCCCGTCTCCGTACCGGCACCCGTGTCCGTGCCTGTACCCAGCAGAATCATGCAGGGGACATCGTCTCTTGATAGCATCTGCCGCATCTTTGCAAAAGTCATCCCGCGGGTTCCGTGACCGGACCGCGCCGAAACCGCCACCAGGCGGGGAGCCTTGCCGCATTCCCGTCGAACGTCTTCCATCGCCGCGTCCAGGTCGGCGCCGGGCCGGACCAGCGCACGGGCTTCCCCGGGGGTATGGTCGCCGGTGCCGCCGCGTTGCCGCGGGTGGATGATCCCGGCCGCCGGCTGCGGCACGCTCCCGGCCAGGTTGACCCGGTAAAGGCCCGCGACCCCGTAGGCGCGGCAGGTGCGCGCGATATCGCGCACGTCGAGGTCGGTGATGGACGAAGCGGCGGCGCCGCCGGGGCGGCCGGAAACCGGACCGTCCAAAAGGACCAGGTAAACGGTTGCCCGCGGCCCCGGCGCCTCGGACGGTGTCTTCGCCAGGAGATCGGGCCGCTGCCGGGCGGTGATCTCGATGCTCATGCGGTGCCGCCACCGGCGAATCTCCTCGTGGTCGCCCGAGAGCAGGACGTCCGGGACCTTCATGCCGCGGTATTCCGCCGGCCGGGTGTACTGCGGATATTCCAGCAGGCCGTCGGCGAACGAATCTTCGCGAGCCGACTGCTCGTTGCCCAGAACCCCCGGCACCAGCCGCGCCACCGTGTCGATGACCGCCAGCGCCGCTATCTCGCCCCCGCTCAACATGTAGTCTCCGATGGAAAGGAGGTCGTCCACATGGGCCACCACCCGCTCGTCGATTCCTTCGTAGCGGCCGCAGACCAGGACAACGGACTCATGGTCCAGCGTCGCCACAGCGGCCTGATGGTCGAACACCCTGCCCCGGGGCGAGAGCAGGATCACCTTCGGTGTCCCGAGCCTGCGCCGGCATTCTTCGATGGCTTCGATGAGGGGCTCGGGTTTCAGCACCATGCCCTGGCCGCCGCCGTAGGGATGGTCGTCGGTGGTGCGGTGTCGGTCCCGGGCATACCGCCGCAGGTCCACCAGGTCGACGGAGACGAGCTTCCTGTCCCGGGCGCGCTTGAGGATCGTGCTGGAAAGCGGCGACTGGAAGATCTCCGGAAACAGAGTGACAACCGAGAAATGCATGGTGGGGTATGGGCATGACGGGCGATTGGGCATGACGGGCGCTTCGCGGCCCCCCGGCGTATCCGTGTCCGAACCCGGCTCTACAATTCCAGCAGCCCCTCGGGCGGGTCGATGGTGACGGTGCGCCGCGCTACGTCGATCTCGCGGACGAATTCCCTGACCGCGGGAACCAAGTGCTCTTTTTCCGGCGTTGCCACCACCAGCAGGTCGCCGCCCTGGGTGGGCCACACCCGGGCGATGGTGCCGATGCGACACCCCCGGGCGTCCCGGACCTCGAACCCCAGCACCTCCTCGTAGTAGTACTCGGACCCGCTCAAGGGTGCCAGGGCGTCCTGACGCGCGGAAACGCGGCAGCCCACCAGCCCCTGCGCCGCCTCCCTGTCGTCGATGCCCTCAAGCTTCAGGAGAGCGAGTCGCTTGTGTGGCCTGGCTTCCCGGACGCGGAGCGTCCGGCGGGTCTCGCCGCGGGCGAGGTCCACCTCCCGGGTCGAATAGACGGTTGAGCCTTCCGGGTTGAACAGTTTCAGCCGCAGCCAGCCGGCGACGCCGTGCGCGGCCACGATGTCGCCCAGGGCGATCCGGATGTCAGGCAAGGGAAAAGCTATGGCTCGTCGATGATCTCCAGGACCACCTTCCGGTGGACCCTGGCGGCGGCCGCGTTCAGGATCGTGCGGAGGGACTTGACGGTGCGCCCCTGTCTGCCGATGATTCGACCAAGGTCCTCCCTGGCGACCTTGATCTCCACCACGGATGCGTCATCGTCCTGTCTTTCCGTGACCTCCACGGCATCGGGCTGGTTCACGATGGACTGCGCAAGATACTGTGCCAGTTCCTTCAAGGCACCGGTCTCCTGATCGCCCCCGCCCTGGCGCGCGGCTAGCCCTCGGCCGTGGCCGCGTCCGCTTCCCGCGCCGCCCGCTTGATGAGATTGCGCACGGTCTGCGTCGGTTGCGCTCCCTGCCTGATCCAGCCTTCGACCCTGGTCTGGTCGAGCCGTACCGCGGCATCGGGTGTCCGTGGGTCGTAAGTCCCCACCTGCTCGATGAATTTCCCGTCACGGGGATTGCGGGCGTCGGCCACCACGATACGATAGTACGGCCGCTTCCTGGCACCGTGCCGGCTCAGTCTGATCTTCACGCTCATGGGGTGATCTTCCTTTTCCTGGGTTCCCCAGTTCTTAGTTCATTGAAACGGCATTGACAAACGGCCCGGCATGCCCCGCCGTTTGCCGCCGGACTTGTTCATGCGCTGAATCATCTTCTTCATTTCCATGAACTGTTTCATGAGGCGGTTGACGTCGGTCACGGTGGTGCCGCTGCCCCGGGCGATGCGTTGCCGCCGGCTGCCGTTGAGCAGCGCGGGATTGCGCCGCTCCTTGAGCGTCATGGAGTTGATGATCGCCTCCACACGCTTGAGTTCCTTTTCGGTGTTGGCCGTGTCCACCTGCTGGCCCAGCTTCCGTCCTCCGGGCAGCATGTCCAGCAGACCGCCGATGGAGCCCATCTTCTTGATGGCCTGCATCTGGGTCTGGAAGTCTTCCAGCGTGAACGCGCCCTTGCGCATCCGTTGTTCGAGCTTCGGTGCGGCCTTCCTGTCGACCGCCTGTTCCGCCTTCTCGATCAGCGACAGCACGTCGCCCATGCCGAGGATTCGCGACGCCATGCGGTCCGGAAAGAAGGGTTCCAGGGCGTCCGCCTTCTCGCCGACGCCGACGTAAAGCACCGGCTTGCCCACCACCGCCCGTACCGACAGCGCCGCCCCGCCGCGCGCGTCGCCGTCCATCTTTGTCAGCACCACGCCGGTGAGACCCAGCGCCTGGTTGAATCCCTGCGCCTGGTTCACGGCGTCCTGTCCGATCATGGCGTCGAGGGTCAGGAGGATGTTCCGCGGCTCCAGCGCGGAGCGGATTGCCACCAGCTCCCGCATCAGTTCGTCGTCGATGTGGAGCCGCCCCGCGGTATCCACGATCAGCATGTCGCAGAGCCGCTGGTTCGCCTTGTCGAATGCGTTACGGCAGATCTCCACCGGCGCCCGGCTGTCGCCCGAGTCGTACACCGGCAGCCCGTGCTCGTCGCACAGCGTGCGCAGCTGTTCCCTGGCGGCCGGCCGGTACACGTCCGCGGACACCAGAAAGGGGGTCCGTTTCCGCTGCTTCTTCAGGTGCAGCGCCAGCTTGACCGCGGTGCTGGTCTTGCCCGATCCCTGCAGCCCCACCAGCATCAGGACCACCGGCTGCCGCCCCTTGAGATCCACCTGGGCGGCCTCCCCGCCCAGGATCCTCACCATCTCTTCCCTGACGACCTTGATGAGCTGCTGGTCCGGCGTGAGGCTCCGGAGCACATCCTGGCCCAGGGCCTGCGCCCGTACCGACTCCGTGAAGCTCTTGACCACCTTGTAGCTGACGTCCGCCTCCAGCAGCGCCAGCCGCACCTCGCGCAGCGACTCCGCCACGTTGGCTTCGGTGATCCTGCCGTGGCCCCTCAGCCGCTTGAACGTCTGCTCCAGCTTGTCGGTGAGATTTTCGAACATGACAACCAAACTGTCTGACGGGATATTTGTCTGATGGGATATTCCGAACCGACAGGATAACAATATCGTGCGCCTGTCTCAACAACGAAAAAAGGGTCCGGAGCCTCTCTTCGGAGACACTCCGGACCCTTGATCCGCCGGAACGGCACGTTACATCATGCCGCCCATTCCACCCATGCCGCCCATGCCGCCCATTCCACCCATGCCGCCGCCCGGAGGCATCGGAGGCATGGCCGGCTTGTCTTCAGGCTTCTCCGCCACCATGGCTTCGGTGGTCAGCAACAGGCTGGCGATGGACGAGGCGTTCTGAAGCGCCGTCCGCACCACCTTGGTGGGATCGATGATGCCCGCCGCCAGCAGATCCTCGTAGGTGTCGGTGGCTGCGTTCAGGCCGATGTTGCCCTTGCTTTCCCTGACCTGTTGCAGCGCGATGGAGCCGTCGATGCCGGCGTTGGTGGCGATCCGGCGAAGCGGCTCTTCCAGACACCGCTTGACGATGTTCACCCCCACCTGCTCGTCGTCGTCCACCTTGATCCCTTCCAGCGCGGGAATGGAGCGCAGCAGCGCCACGCCGCCGCCCGCCACGATGCCTTCCTCCACCGCAGCCCGCGTCGCATGCAGCGCGTCCTCCACCCGGGCCTTCTTCTCCTTCATCTCGACTTCGGTGGCCGCGCCGACGTTGATGACGGCAACGCCGCCCACCAGCTTGGCCAGACGCTCCTGGAGTTTCTCCCGGTCGTAATCCGACGTGGTCTCTTCGATCTGCGCACGGATCTGCTTGATGCGGCCTTCGATGGAGGACTTGTCGCCGGCGCCGTCCACGATGGTGGAGTTTTCCTTGTCCACCACCATGCGCTTGGCCTGGCCGAGATCCTGCAGCGACACGTTCTCGAGTTTGATGCCGAGCTCTTCGGCGATGAGTTTTCCGCCGGTCAGGACGGCGATGTCTTCCAGCATGGCCTTGCGGCGGTCACCGAAGCCCGGCGCTTTCACCGCCACGCAATGCAGCGTGCCGCGGATCTTGTTGACCACCAAGGTGGCCAGCGCCTCGCCCTCGACGTCCTCGGCCAGGATGACGAACGGCTTGCCGGTCTTGGCGATCTGCTCCAGCACCGGCAGCAGGTCCTTCATGTTGGAGAGCTTCTTCTCGTGGATAAGCAGGTAACAGTCGTCCAGGACGCACTCCATGCGTTCCGGATCGGTGACGAAGTAGGGGGAGAGATAGCCGCGGTCGAACTGCATGCCCTCGACGACCTCCAGGGATGTTTCCAGGCCCTTGGCCTCCTCGACCGTGATGACGCCCTCCTTGCCTACCTTGTTCATGGCTTCGGCGATGACCTCGCCGATGGTCGCGTCGTTGTTGGCGGCGATGGTGCCGACCTGGGCGATCTCCTTGGGATCCTTGGTCTCCTTGGACATGCCCCTGAGAGACTCGGTGACCGCGTCCACGGCTTTCTCGATACCCCGCTTCAGGGACATGGGGTCGTGCCCGGCCACCACCATCTTGAGCCCCTCGGCGAAGATCTGGCGCGCCAGTACCGTCGCGGTGGTGGTGCCGTCGCCGGCGACATCGGACGTCTTGCTGGCGACTTCCTTCACCATCTGGGCGCCCATGTTCTCGAACTTGTCCTCCAGCTCCACTTCCTTCGCCACGGTGACGCCGTCCTTGGTCACGTTGGGTGCGCCGAAGGACTTGTCGATGACGACGTTGCGGCCCTTGGGTCCGAGAGTCACGGTCACCGCGTCAGCCAGAATGTTGACGCCGCGGACAATGGACTCCCGTGCATCCTGATCGAACTTGACGATTTTCGCTGCCATTGAATCCTCCTTGACAAGAATGCGGTTGGTTCGGGTTCTTATTTCTCGACGATGCCGAGGATGTCGTCCTCGCGCATGATGATGTGCTCTTCGCCGTCCAGGGTGATCTCCGTGCCGGCGTACTTGCCGAACAGCACCCGGTCCTTGGCTTTCACGTCCAGCGGAGTGACCTTGCCGTCGTCGTTGGCCTTGCCCTTGCCCACCGCGACGACCTCGCCCTCCTGGGGCTTTTCCTTGGCGGTGTCGGGAATGATGATCCCGCCCGCGGTCTTCTCCTCTTCCTCGATCCGCTTGACGATGACCCGGTCCTGCAGGGGCCTGATGTTCATGTGTCTCCTCCTTCCAGAGTTTTGCCGCAACGTGTTTCGATTGAACCGATAGATGCGCACAGTGAGGTGTGGCGGTAAATGTAAGTACGGACTCTTTTCTGTCAAGGGGTGTGGAGGACTTTTGTCGGTAACCCGCCGGCCCCCTGCCCGGCGGATCCGGGTCCCGGCTCCGGAGTTTGCCGTCGGGGTGGAATCCTGACAGAATCGCATGGTTGCGCCACCAGCCCCACGACGTGATGAACCTCATCAAACCGCCGCCCCTGAGGCCCGGAGACACCATCGGGGTGGTGGCCCCGGCCGGAACGGTCTGCCGGGACCGGTTGGCCAGGGGCGTCCGGGCTCTCGAGACCCGCGGCTTCCGGGTCGAACTGGCCGAAGGAATCTTCGCGCGCAAGGGATACCTGGCCGGGAGCGAGCGGCAGCGCGCCCGGACCCTCGAGCGCTTCTTCGCACGGGATGACATTTCGGCGGTGTTCTGCGCCCGCGGGGGGTTCGGGTCGATACAGCTCCTGCCCGGCCTCGATCCCCGGCTCATTCGCGCGCATCCCAAGATTTTTGTGGGTTTCAGCGATGTCACCGCGCTGCTGAACTGGATGGTGCAGAGTTGCGGGGTTGTGGCCTTTCACGGCCCCATGGTCGCGGTGGAGTTCGCCGGCGAGTCCGGCGTCGGCGACGGGTTCTGGGACGCGCTGACCGGAAAGCGCCGGTCCTGGCGGATCAAGGGCGCCGCGGTCCTTCGGCACGGCGAGGCGCCCGCCCGGGGGCGGTTGGCCGGAGGCTGCCTCTCGGTGCTGGTGACGACCCTCGGAACCCCCTACGAGATCGAAACCGCCGGCAGGATCGTCTTTCTCGAGGACGTGGCGGAGTGGCCCTACCGCCTCGAACGGATGCTGACCCACCTGCGCATGGCCGGCAAACTGGAGGGTGTCGCGGGGGTGGTGACCGGTGCGTTCCACGGCTGCAGTACGGGGGGCAGAGGGGGGGGCGAAAGGAGGACCGACCGGGACGTCGAGGACGTCCTGGCGGAGACGTTCCGGCACGCGCCCTACCCGGTGGTGACCGATCTGCCTTGCGGCCATGCCACCGCCAACACGCTGCTCCCCATCGGCCTTGAGGCGGAACTGGACGGGGCCAGCGGCGTGCTGAGATTCACCGAGCCGCTTGCCCGGCCGGCGGACTGATGCGGCCGGACGCTCTTGACGAGACCTGTCGCCGCGGGGTGGCGGCGGGAGCCTTTCCGGGCGCCGTGGTGCTGGCAGGCAACGGCGGGGACATCCTTGTCCATCGCGCCTTCGGGAGCCGCGCCCTGGTGCCCGAGCGCCTTCCCATGACGCCCGACACCGTGTTCGACCTCGCTTCCCTCACCAAGCCTCTGGCCACCGCCACGGCCATGATGCTGCTGGTACGGGACGGCCGTGTGCGGCTGGACGACGCGGTGTGCACGGTCATTCCCGAGTTCCGCGCCGGGGCCAGGACGGCGGTGACGTTCCGCCAGCTTCTGAACCATACTTCCGGCCTTCCGGCCTGGAAACCCTGTTACGAGACCGGCGCGGCCGCGAAAACCGGAATCCGGGGGCGGGGCGCCGCCGTCGTGCCTGCGCCGGAGAGCGCAGGGAAGCGGAGCGCCGCCGCGGCGGCGGGCAAGACCGGCTGCCTTCAACGGATCCACGACGAGGCGCTGCTGGCCCCGCCGGGTGCCGCGGCCCTTTACAGCGACCTGGGCTTCATCCTCCTGGGGGAGGCCGTCGAGAGGCTGAGCGGCACGCCGCTGGACCGGTTCTGCCGCAGCGAGATCTTCGCGCCCATGCGGCTCGCGTCGACGTTCTTCGTAGACCTGACCGGGTGCGCCGGCGTGCCGGCGGCGCCTCCCGCCGTCGCCGCCACCGAGCACTGCCCCCGGCGCGGGAAGGTCCTCTGCGGCGAGGTCCACGACGACAACGCCCATTTCATGGGCGGCGTCGCGGGACATGCCGGGGTGTTTTCGTCGGCCCCGGACATTCATCGCTTCATCCGGTTCATGGGCCGCTGCCGCGCCGGCGCCGAGCCGGACTTCCTCCCCGCGGCGGTGGTGCGCCAGTTCCTGGAGGCGGAGCGGCCGCTGCCGGGACAGACCCATGTGCTGGGCTGGGATACCCCTTCGCCGGAAGGTTCCGCCAGCGGCCGCTGCTTCTCCGCCCGCACCGTGGGCCACCTGGGTTTCACCGGCACCTCCATCTGGTGGGATCTGGAGCGGGACATCCACGTCGTGTTCCTCACCAACCGGGTGCACCCGTCGCGGGACAATCCGGCCATCCGGGAGTTCCGCCCGCTGGTGCACGACGCGGTCATGGAGGGCCTGTTGTCATGAGTGCGGAGCTGAGTCCCGGCGCGCACGTCCATTTCGTGGCCGTTTGCGGCGTCGGCACAGGCTCCCTGGCCGGGCTGCTGCGGCAGCGGGGCTATCGGGTCACCGGGTCGGACGAGAATGTCTACCCTCCCATGAGCACATTTCTGGCGGCTGCCGGCATCGACATGATGCCGGGCTTCAGCGAGGATCACCTGGGCGAGGGTCCGGACCTGGTGGTCATCGGCAATGCCGTCTCGCGGGGGAACCCCGAGGCGGAAGCGGTGCTGCGGCGCGGCATCCCCTACCTGTCGCTGCCGCAGGCCCTCGGCCGGTTCCTCGTCGACGGCAGGCATGCGCTGGTGGTGGCCGGAACCCACGGCAAGACCACCACGAGCTCGTTGATGGCGTGGGTGCTGGTGAGCGCCGGGCTGGAGCCGGGTTTCTTCATCGGCGGCATCCCGGTGAACTTCGGCAGCGGGTTCCGCTCCGGTGCGGGTTCCTGGGTGGTCATGGAGGGAGACGAATACGACAGCGCCTTCTTCGACAAGGGGCCGAAATTTCTCCACTACCAGCCGGAGCACGTCATCCTCACGAGCCTGGAGTTCGACCATGCCGACATCTATCGGGACCTGGACCATGTAAAGGACGCCTTCCGCCGCCTGGTGGAGATCATTCCATCCGGCGGCCGCCTGCTGGTGTGTGACGAGGCCGCCGAGGCCGTGGAGCTGTCGGGCCGGGCGCCCTGTCCGGTGCGGTTCTACGGCCTGGGCGGGTCGGCCCACTGGCAGGCCCGCGATGTGCGTGCCGGGAACGCGGGGATGGCCTTCACCGCGTGCTACCGGGGTGCGGTGGAGTGTCCGCTGGAGGTTCCGCTGATGGGCCGCCACAACGTCCGGAACGCGCTTGCGGTCTATGCCGCGGCGAGGGAACTCGGGGTGAGCCCGGCCGCCATCCGTTCGGCCATGGCGACCTTCCGCGGGGTGCGGCGGCGCCAGGAGATCGTCGGCCAGGCGGCCGGTGTCCTGGTCATCGACGACTTCGCCCACCATCCCACCGCGGTGGCGGACACCATTGCGGCGGTTCGAGAGGCCTGGCCCTCGCGGCGGTTGTGGGCGCTTTTCGAGCCCCGCAGTCAGACCAGCCGGAGACGGGTCTTTCTGACACGGTTCGCCCGCGCCCTGGCCGGGGCCGACCGTGTTGTTCTCCCCGACCTCTACCATGGAGAGAAGATCCCCGAAGAGGAACGCCTCTCGCCCGCGGAACTGGTGGACCTTGTCAACCGCCAGCGGGGTGACCGGGCGGCCCGCCATCTGCCCGGAGTCGGGGATATCGCGGAGACCGTCGTCCGCGAGGTCGTGGAGCGGGACATCGTGCTGGTGATGTCCAACGGCAGTTTCGGCGGTCTGCCCGAAAAGATCGTGGCCGGACTCCGGCGGCGGGAAACCTCCGGCAGCGGAAAACTTGACTTGCCCGGGGCCGTTGACTAGACTCGGTGATGTGGAAAGTGAAGAGAGCCTGCTTCGTCTGACCGACGCCGCCATCGCGCACATCAAGAAGATCCGCGAACGGGAGAAGCTCGCCGATCAGGGCCTGCGGGTGTCCGTGGCTCCCGGAGGATGCTCCGGCTACTCCTACAAGCTGGACTTCGACAACGGCCCCGGCCCGGAGGACGTGGTGCTCGAGATGGGGGGCCTGCAGGTATACGTCGGGAAACCGATCCTGCAGCAACTTGAGGGGACGGTCATCGACTACGTGAGCGAGTTGCAGGGCGCCAGCTTTCGCTTCTCCAATCCCAATGCCACGGGCACCTGCGGGTGCGGCACTTCCTTTTCGGCGTAGCGGCCCGCCGCGTCTCTTTTGACCAAGTCCACTCTTCGCCGAGGTCATCACCTTGAAAGCGGTCCGGATTCACGAGTACGGGGGGACGGACAAGCTCCGTTACGAGGATGCTCCCGATCCGGCCCTGCGGTCACCGGGGGACGTGATCGTGCGTCTGCGGGCGGCCTCCCTGAATCACATCGACCTGTGGAACCGCAAGGGGCTGACCGGCATGAAGGTGGAGTTTCCCCACATCCTGGGCGCCGACGGCGCGGGCGTGGTGGAAGAGGTGGGGAGCGAGGTGACCCAGTGCCGGCAGGGCGACGAGGTCTGCCTCTATCCGCCGGTAGGTTGCGGCGCCTGCGAGTTCTGCCGCACCTCCCGGGACTACATGTGCGTCCGGTTGCGCGTCCTGGGCGAGGGGATGCAGGGATCGTACGCCGAATACGTGGCCGTCCCCGGGGCCAACTGCTTTCCCATACCCCCGGGCTACGGGTTCGAGGCGGCGGCGGCGTTCCCGCTGGTATTCATTACGGTGTGGCGCATGCTGGTGACCAATGCCGGACTCGCCCCCGGGGAGAAAGTGCTGATCCTGGGCATTGGCGGCGGTGTGGCCATGGCGGCGCTGCAGATCGCCAAGGCCATGAACAGCTGGGTGGCGGTGACCTCGAGCAGCGACGAGAAGCTCGAAAAGGCTCGCGGCATGGGGGCCGATTTCGGTCTCAATTACACCCGGTGCGACTTTGCCCGGGAGATCCGCGAAGTGACCGCCAAACGGGGGGTGGATGTCGTGGTAGACTGCGTGGGCGGCGAAAGCTGGGCCAGGAGTCTCGCGGCCCTGGTCAAGGGAGGACGGTTGGTAACCTGCGGCGCCACCACCGGGGCCACGCCGCCGACGGACATTCGGCGGATCTTCTGGAACCACCTCCGCATCTTCGGGTCCACTCTGGGCAGTCGCGAAGAGTTCGAGCAGGTGCTGCGGTTCGTCGAAGCGTCGGGGGTCAAGCCGGTGATCGACCGCACCTACCCGCTGGCCGAGGCGGCCGCGGCCCAGACAAGGCTTGAAACCGGGCAACAGTCGGGCAAGATCGTTCTGCTTCCAGGTCAGGAAAGATCTGGATGACCCCGGGTTCGCCCGGGCTGAATCCATGGGATCAAGAGGTTGCGGGCAGTTCCCGGTGGCGCCGTCGCAGCTGTGGCGGCGCCACCGCCCTTGTCTGCGACACGCGGCCGCGATACATGGCCGCGATATATCCTCGTATATCTCGCCGCGCCATCGCCTTTTTCGACCCTTCCCTGGTGGTGATGGACCGGGCGGGAGAGGCCGCCGGCGCGCCTTGGGCGCGGGCAGGGAGACGAGGCCGGCGCAAGGCGGTCCCATGCGCATCATCGGCGGGGCAGCGAGGGGGAGAACCATCAGGGCGCCCAGGGGGGGCGCCATCCGCCCCACGGCCGACCGGGTCCGGGAGGCATTGTTCAACATTCTCCCCCTGGACTTGTCCGGCCGGCGGGTGCTGGATCTTTTTGCCGGCAGCGGGAGCCTGTCGCTGGAGGCCTTGAGCCGAGGGGCGGCAGCGGTGCTGTTGGTGGACGAATCGGCGGCCGCGGCCGACCTGATTCGGGGGAATCTGGAAACGCTCGGTTTCACGGACCGGGCGCGGGTTCTGGAGATGCCCGCGGGCAGGGCCCTGAGCCGATTGGCGGGCGAGGGCGCGGCCTATGACGCGATTTTTCTGGATCCTCCCTACGACGGTGGCTGGGTGAACCGGACAATGGCCCGGGTCTCTCAAGCGGGAATACTCCATGCGGGGGGCGTCGCCGTGGCGGAGCACAGCGTGCGGGAAAGAGTCGAAGAAAGATACGGCGCGCTGGCGCGCCGTGACCGGCGGCGTTACGGTGGCACGGTCTTGTCCTTCTTCGGACGCGAGAACCAGGATCGGGTTTTTTTCACATGGCGGAAATCAGCGTAGCGGTCTATCCCGGCTCCTTCGACCCCATCACCAACGGCCACATCGACCTGGTGTCGCGAACCCTTCGGATCTTCGACCAGGTCATCATCGCCATCGCGCGCAACCAGGACAAGGGACGCGCCCTCTTTTCGGTGGAAGAACGCATGGCCACCGTGCGAAAGGTCTTCGAGGGCGAGGACCGGGTGCGCGTGGACAGCTTCGAGGGTTTGCTCGTGGACTACGCCGAGTCGGTTTCGGCCAAGGTGGTCATCCGGGGCCTGCGGGCGGTCTCGGATTTCGAGTACGAGTTCCAGATGGCGACGATGAACCGGCGGATCAAGCCGAACCTCGAGATCTTCTTCATGATGACCGGCGAGTCGTCCTTCTACATCAGTTCCCGTCTGGTCAAGGAGGTGTGCGAACTGGGCGGCGACGTGACCGCGTTCGTCCCCGAAGTCGTCATCGGACAGCTGCGCGAGAAGTTCCTCCTGCCGTAGGAGTCATCGCCCCGGTTACCGGTTGACACCGGCGTGCCGGCGGTATACAACGGTCCTGCGGGGTGGAGCAGCCCGGTAGCTCGCAAGGCTCATAACCTTGAGGTCGGTGGTTCAAATCCACCCCCCGCAACCACTTTCGTTACAACTCCGCAGAACAACGTCATAGGGTCCCGGATATGACAGTCATTCAGGCCGCCGCCCCGGCGGCCTTTGCTGTCGTGTGCTCAGCATGGGCGTTCTCGCACTTCAAGCCCCTCTTCCATGTACGGGCCGCCATCGGGCGCAAGGACCGGATGCCTCGCATCAGCCATCCACCGATCCGGGCCATCCGGTTTGGCGAAAAGACCACGTCGGCCGGCGTCCAACGCCATGTGATCGACAAGGTCGAATCCTCGATCTTCGATCCGGCCAGGACCATCGCGACTGCTTCCGCCATCGCAAGGAGACCGCCTTCCGGGCCGGCAGGCTGATGGGTCGATACCATCCGTGGACATGCGGCCAGGGGACAGAGCTTCGCTTTCGAGACGACCTTGAGCGGGCGCGCCCGTTCGATCCCGTGCTGGCGGGCGCAGGGGTATCGTGTCAGCCTGTTCTTCCTGCGGCTGCCGACGCCGGAAACGGCGCTCGCCCGCGTCCGGCGCGGAGGGCGGGCACGATGTGCCGGAGGCGCTCGTTCGCGGCCGGATGGTGCAACCTTGACCGGGTCTGTCGGGTGCTGGGCGACGAATGGGCCATCTACGACAATGCCGGGCCAGCCCCGATACTGTTCGCGAAGGGAGGGAACGAATGACGCCGACAAAGCGCGGGCGGGAGAAACCGGAGCGCCCCGCCCGCGATCCGGACATGGCCGGCGCCGATGCGGCCCGGCTGAGGGCAGCCATGGCCGCCCGCCGCCGGGTCGTGGACTTCGAATGAGCGTCTATCGGAAATGTTGTCGTGAAAAAATCGAAGCGCCCACATGGACTCATTCGGCCGCAGCAACAGGGATGTGCGGCTCCAGCGCATCGCCCGGCGGGAACCTGGAAACCCGTATCATGGCCTCGCGCGATGCTGCGAGTGTAGAGATCGAAACCTCACCGGTCATGCGCGGAACGGTTCTGCCGCGGGTGCCGATGAGGGTTTCGGACGCGGTGGAGGATGCCTTTTCTCATTCTACGCCGCGACGGTGGGGAAAGTTCTTGCTGGTCGTGTCCCAGCCGGAGGTGCAAGAACCTGGCACCCTTCGCGGCTCGCGGCGGGAAGGATCGGCTTGCTCGGGCCGCTCTTTTGCGTTTGCTCACGGCTGCTCGGCCAGAAGCACCAGGAGTGGATGGTTGATGTAGAGGTTCTCGCGCCCCGCCTTGACTTGTTCGAGGACGCCTTGGGCTGCGAGGGCTTTCAGGTAGACGGTGGCCGTCTGACGCTTGGCGATGTCCGCTGCAACCACGTCGCTGATCCGGCAGTAGGGATGCACAAAGATCAGTTCCGCCAACTCCCGGGAGTAGATTTTCGGCATTCTCTGTCGAATTGCGGCTCCCGTCTCGTCGAGAAGCCCTCGGATCGCGCCGATTTTCGCCGTCGTCCATTCCGCCGTGGCTTTGACAGCCTCCAGAATGAAGAGTATCCATGGTTCCCAGTTCTGCCGGGTCGTCACCTCCAGCAGATACCGGTAGTAGAGCGCCTTGTTCCGGATGAGGTGCCGGCTGAGGTAGAGGACGGGAATGTCGAGCAGCCCCTTGTCGACGAGATAGAGCAGGTTCAGCACGCGTCCGGTCCGGCCGTTTCCGTCGGCGAACGGATGGATCGCCTCAAACTGATAATGCATGACGGCAAGGCGGATCAGCGGGTCGATCTCCTCGGTCTCGTGAATGTAGCGCTCCCAATTGGCGAGCTTGCTCCGGAGAACATCCTCTCCCTCCGGCGGCGTGTAGACGATCTGCCGGGTTGCATCGTTCACCAACGCCGTCCCCGGCGTGTTGCGAACGTCGAGCGCCACTCCCTTGATCGTTCGACAGACTTCGACCGCGATCGCGGTGGAAACTGGCCGTTGGTTCAGCATTTCGAAACCGCGGTGCAATGCGGTGCGGTAGCGCAGAGCTTCCTTGGTGGCAGGATCGGCTCGCCCTGTCGCATCGTTGGCATAGCGGAACAGCCGGTCGGCCGTCGCGACGATGTTCTCGATCTCGGAACTCGCCTGCGCTTCAAGCAGGGGGATCGAGTTGATCAGCATCGCCTGGTTCGGGATGAAATTCCCGGAGACACGGAGCTCCGCCAGTGCCGCACGCGCGGCAATGCAACTCCGGAGAATGGCCCTGGTCTCGGTTTCCGAAGCCGGCGGCAGGTTGGGAAGGTCATTGAAGGGGCGACTGGGGTCGAACGCCATGTCGATGTATCCTGCTCCCGTCGACACATGTTTCGAACATGTCGATCTTATCGACACCTCACTCCAACATGTCGATACAGAGAGAATATATCGACATTCGGGACGGTGGCAAGCAGATGGGCCGGTAATGTTGAGCGCTGTCAACAAGGCGTCCATCGCGTGCAGCCGATCCCCGAACACCTGCCTGTCGTGCTGCTCGTCGCCCTTGCTCCTCATGACGGCATGATATGAAAAGAGAGGGTCTGGGGCCTGGCAAGGTTGGGCGGTGCCGGCAGGTGTGCGGCGGCAGTGCTGCCGGTACGCCGGAACCGATTGGCGGCCGCGAACCGCCCGTGGCCGATACCCGATGCGGTATCGGAGTTGCGCACCGTTGGACGAAGCCTCCATGCGGTGCCCCTCTTGGGGTCGTGGAGCACGAATACAGGATCCATTTCAGCTGTCTGAATGGTGAAGACAGGGGCTTTGTCGTTGATTCCTGGCCAAGTCAGTCCCATGTCGGGCTTGCTCGGAGATGTGCGCAAGGAGGAGGGGGCGACGCCGGCGAAGAGAAGGATGACGCTCAACCTCACGGAAGCGGAGATGGCAGTCCTGGAGGCGCTGAGGGAGAAGAGGGAACTGCGCAAGACAGCGCTGCTGCGCAACGGCCTTTGGATGTATCAGGTGATGGAAGCTTGACAGGTGCGCATGGATGGACAAGCGCGTGTTGACCTTGAGTCACCTGGATCGTCTGGAGTCGGAGAGCATGCACATCCTTCGGGAGGTGGCGGCGGAGTTCCGCAATCCGGTGTTGCTGTACTCCATCGGCAAGGACTCGACCGTCGTGCTTCATCTGGCCCTCAAGGCGTTTGCGCCGGGCAAGCCGCCGTTCCCGCTGTTGCATGTGGACACCACCTGGAAGTTTCGGGAGATGATCCGGTTCCGCGACCAGACCGCCGCGCGTCTGGGACTCGACCTCATCGTCCACGTCAACGAGGAGGGGCTGGCCCGGGGTATCGGTCCGTGCAGCCATGGCTCCCGGTTGCACACCGATGTGATGAAGACGGAGGCGCTGAAGCAGGCCCTCGACCGGCACGGGTTCGATGCGGCCATCGGCGGGGCCAGGCGGGACGAGGAGCGGTCGCGCGCCAAGGAGCGGGTCTTTTCCTTTCGCAGCGACTCGCACCGCTGGGATCCGAAGAACCAGCGCCCGGAACTCTGGACACTCTACAATACGCGCATGGCGCCCGGAGAAAGCGTCCGCGTATTCCCGTTGTCCAACTGGACCGAACTCGACGTCTGGCACTACATCCACCGGGAGAAGATTCCGGTCGTTTCACTCTATTTCGCCGCCCGGCGGCCGGTGGTCAGACGCGGCGGCCTCCTGATCATGGTCGATGACCACCGGCTGCCTCTCGGGCCCGGCGAGAAGGCGGCCGAGATGCGGGTCCGTTTCCGTACCCTGGGCTGTTACCCGCTTACCGGGGCCATCGAATCGAATGCGTCCACGGTCCGGGAGATCGCCGCGGAGTTGATGCGCAGCCGCGGTTCGGAGCGCCAAGGCCGAGCCATCGACAACGACCAGATGGGTTCCATGGAGAGGAAAAAGCGGGAGGGCTATTTCTGATGGAGGGGGATGCGGTTCCGGCCGCCGCGCCGCTCGACGTCGATGCCATGCTGGCCGCCCGGAACCGGAAGGACCAACTCCGTTTTGTCATCTGCGGCTCGGTGGACGACGGCAAGTCGACCCTGCTCGGCCGCCTGCTGTACGACACGAAGAACGTCTTCGAGGACCAACTTTCGGCGGTGGCGGTGGAAAGCCGGACCTACGGCACCCGGGGCGATGCGGTGGATCTGGCGCTGCTGGTGGACGGCCTGCAGGCCGAGCGTGAACAAGGGATCACCATCGACGTCGCCTACCGCTATTTCGAAACCGGCAGGCGCCGGTTCACCGCCATCGACGCACCGGGCCATGAGCAGTACACGCGCAACATGGCCACGGGCGCCTCGAAAGCCGATGCCGCGCTGGTTCTCGTCGATGTGCGAAAAGGCGTTCGCACCCAGACCCGCCGCCACAGCCGGGTGGTATCGCTCATGGGTATCCGCCGGGCGATCCTCGCGGTCAACAAGATGGACCTGGTCGATTACGACCGCCATCTGTTCTGTGCCGTTGTCGAGGAATATCGGAGCGCCGTCCGGGAGATGGGGTTCGAGGAGATCGGTGCGGTGCCGATCTCGGCACTGACGGGCGAGAACGTGCGCGCGGCTCTCGGCGGCACGTCCTGGTACGACGGCCCGCCCTTGCTGGAACTTCTGGAGACGGTCGAGGCGGGACGGGACGAGACGGCTGGCGCGTTTCGCATGCCGGTACAGTGGATCAATCGGCCGCATGGGGATTTCCGGGGCTTCAGCGGCACGGTCGCTTCCGGCCAGGTCGAGCGGGGCATGGGCGTGGTCGCCAGCCTGTCGGGCCGGCGGTCGACAGTCGAGCGCATTCTCGGGCCTTCCGGCGATCTCGACCGGGCGGTCCCGGGCCAGGCCGTCACGCTGGTGCTCGCCGATGACATCGATATCGGCCGCGGCGATACGATCGCGGACGCGGACAGCCCGCCGGGGGTCGCCAACCAGTTCGCCGCCCATCTGATCTGGATGGATACGCAGCCCATGCTGCCCGAACGCTCCTACGCCTTCCGTTTCGCCAGCGCCTCGGGGTTCGCCCGGGTCACCGATCTGGCCCATCGAATCGACGCACGCTCGCAGGAGCGGTTGGCCGCCAGGACCCTCGGTCTGAACGAGATCGGCTATGGCAACATCGCGTTCGACCGTGCCGTACCGTTCGATCCCTATTCGGAGAACCGCCGGACCGGCGGGTTCGTGCTTGTCGACAGGTTCACCCATGCCACCGTCGGTGCCGGCATGATCCATTGCGCGCTCCGCCGTGCCCGCAACAGCGCATGGCAGGAGACGAAGGTGGACAAGGCGGTGCGGTCGCGCGCCATGGACCAGCGCCCCTGCATCCTCTGGATGACCGGACTGTCCGGGGCAGGCAAGTCAACCATCGCCCGCCGTCTCGAACAGAAGTTGCAGGGGCTGGGGAGGTACACCTGTCTCCTGGACGGCGACCATGTCCGCCGCGGACTCAACAGGGACCTGGGCTTCAGCGACGAAGACCGGGTGGAGAACATCCGCCGCATCGCCGAAGTCGGCAAGCTCATGGTGGATGCCGGGCTGATCGTGATCGTCGCCGTCATCGCGCCATTCCGGGCCGAGCGCCTGATGGCCCGCGCCCTGGTGGCAGAGGGCGAGTTCGTCGAAATCCATGTGGACGCCCCCCTGGAAGTCTGCGAAGCGCGCGACCCGAAAGGGTTGTATGCCAAGGCCCGCCGGGGCGAGCGGGTCCATTTCACCGGCATCGATTCACCCTACGAGCCACCACAAGCCCCGGAACTGCGTATCGACACCACAAGGCTGTCGGTGGACGCTGCGGCGGACGCGGTGATCGGCTTCCTGCAGGGCGCATGCGGGGTAGAGGTGCGTGGATATGCAGGCGTACCCTAGACTGAAACCCGGAGGTTTCATGAAGACACTGGCCGCGACACTGGTTCTCGTCCTGGTCTCCTTTCCATTGTCCGTCATCACGGCGTCCGGCGAAGATGCGGCAACGGAAAAGCTGCGCATCGGCGTCGCCCCCGGCTATGTGCCGTTCAGCTACATCGATCAGGAAGACCGCCTCAAGGGCTTCGACATCGACATCGCCCTGGCCCTCTGCGAGAAGCTGGACGCCGCCTGCGCGTTCGTCCGGCATGACTGGGAAGGGCTGATCCCCGCGCTTCGGGCCGGCAGGTTCGACGCCATCGTTTCCAGCATGTCGATTACCGGGGAGCGCCGGCGGCGGGTGGCGTTCACGGACAGGTATTACAGCAACGCCGTTCGCTTCATCGCGCGCAAGGGTTCGGACTTCGACCCGTCCGCGCCGGCGGGACGGACCATCGGCGTGGCGCGCGCGACGGTGGCCGCGGACTGGCTGGCGGCGAACCTTTCGGAGGTTGCCGACATAAAGCTGTTCACGGACCAGGAAGCGCCCCTGCGGGCACTCGCCCTGGGCCGCGTGGATGCCCTGTTCGGCGACGGCCTCGGCTACTGGAAATGGTTGCAGACTCCGGCAGGCGCCGACTTCACCTTCACGGGCAAGGAGTACCATCTCGACGAAGGCATCGGCATTGCCGTGCGCAAGGAGGACGAGGCGTTGCGCCGCCGCCTCAACCGCGCGCTGCGCGCGATCCTCGATGACGGCACTTACGGAAAGATCAACGCCCGGTACTTCCCGTTCCCCATCTACTGAGGTCTGTTCATACGGGATGGACCGGCCCGCCGGTCCGGTCGGAAAGCGCGGGCCGGCTTCAGAAAGTGCGGCGCCAGCCGGCCAGAATGCTCCACTCGGGGCCGGCGGCCGCGTCGTGGCCGGGATGCCGGCTCCAGCCCGCGCCCAGGCGCAGTTCGCCGCCGTTGTCGAGGGAATGGCGCCACTGGGCGGCGATGTCGATCTGCCAGCCGGTGGGTTCGAGGTCCGCGGTCATGGACCGGCGCACGACCCGCCCGTCTTTGGTGCGGCCCACCGGGATCGAAAGCCTGGCCCGCCCGGCTTCCACACGCAGGGGCCGCCCCACCGACACCGCCAGCGCGTCCCGGCCGCCCAGCGCCCTTTCCGCACGCAGCACGAACGCACTGGTCGTCAGCGGCGACACGCTTGCGAGCATTCCGCCGCTCACCGCCGTCTTCACGGTGCCGATTTCCGCTCCCGCGGCCAGGCGCCACGCGCCGGCCCGGAATTCGCCCTCCAGGCCGGCGAAGGCGGACTGGCCCGCCAGCCGGCCGAAGGCGCCGCTCACCTTGCTGCCGAGCAGGGTCCGGCGCTCGCCCACCATGCCGCCCACAAGGATGAAGGGCTGTTCCGGGGGCCGCCATGTCAGGGCCGCGCCCGACGCCGGCGTCCGGCCCCGCATTCCTTCGGTCGAGAAGGCGGCAAAGCCGAATCCGTGCCACCTCGGCACGCCCACCGTCAGGGCCGGCCCGGCCAGGGAAAGGTGTCCGCCGCCGGCGCCGAAGGGCGCCGCGCCCAGAAGGCCCAGGCGGAACGGGAGGGGTTCCGCGTCCCCTGCGCGGGCGGTCAGCGGGATGGCGCCGGGCCGCAGGATGCCGCCGGGCTGGCCGGTCCGGGGCGGTGCCATGAAGGATCGCAGCCGGGCGGTCAGGGCGGGGCCGGAGGCGCCGCTGACAAGGCCGCCGAGGGGAAACCAGAACGGCGCCCCCAGCGTGTCGAAGGCCACGATTTCCCCGCCGCCGGAGAACGCCTGCGCAAGCCCGTTGCCCAGCGCGCCGCCGGGCGTGAAGCGGGTCCGCGCCACATGGTTGCCGGGGCTGTCGATGCGCCCGCCCAGCGTGACGGTGGTGACGCCGACCGGTGCCGTGGCGGCGCCCAGGTCCATCAGCCCCTGGCCGTAGACGCGGCTGTCGGCGTAGATGCCCTGTTTGTTGGCCGTCGCCAGCAGCCGGGCGGCCAACTCCGTGTTGGTCATCTGGCCGCGGAAAAGCTGCTTCATCACCATCAGCCCGCCGGTCACGAACGGCGCGGCAAAGGACGTGCCGCTGCCAGTGGCGACGCCCCGCGTGCCAGGGAGGCCGTGGGTGGGGTCGGGTCCGAAATAGGCTGCCTTGACGGCCTCCCCGGGCGCCGCGATGCACCACCGCGCCGCGATGCCGCAACGGTTGGAGAACGGGGTGATTTCGTAGTCCCCGCCGCCATCGCTGTCGGGCGCAACGGCGACGACGGCGAGCACGTGCCCGCGCAGTTCGGCGATGCGCGCCGGCAGGCCGGGTTGGATCTGGACCGACCGGGCGTTGACGCGTCCGCCCAAGCAGAGGCCGGAGTTGCCGGGGAAGTCCGCCGGGTCGCAGGGTTTGTCGTGGGCGTTGCCGGCCGCGAACACGAAAACGGTCTTGTCGGGCGCGCCGGTCTGCGCCAGCGCGGCGATGGTCCCGCCCAGACTCCCGCGCAGCCCCTGTTCGTCGTACTGGTCGATGATTCCGCTGTAGCCCCAGCTCGCATTGACGAAATCGATCTTCCGGCCGTCGTGGGACCAGTTGGCGGCGCGGGTGAATGCTTGCGCAAGCCTGTCCTCGTCACTGCTCAGGGAGTCGAGGGAAATCGGAACATACGGGCCGCCGCCCTGTCCGAGCCTGACGGCGAGCAGCGCCAGGTCGGCGCCCGGTGCGACCCCGTGCGCAGCGCCCCGGGCGGTATGCGCGGCCGTCGGCCGCCCGGCGATTACGCTCGCGACCATCGTGCCGTGCGAGGAGATGCGGCCGCCGGCGGCACCCGTTCCATCAAGGATGTGCTCGCTCACCGTCTTGCGGGCAAACGCCGGGTGGCCGGTATCGAGACCGTCGTCGATCAGCCCGGCGGTTTGACCGCCGCCCGGTTCGACGCCGGTGCCGTGCGCCAGTTCGAGTTGCGCATAGGCCCGGTCCGCGCGGATCGCGGCCAGGCCCCACTGGTTTTTGAACTCCGCCCGGCCGCCATGGCGCGCGGCCAGCGTCTGACGCTCCCGCCGCCAACTCTGCGCGGAGAGGCACCCGAAATCCGCGGTTGGAATGGCGTCCGGCGGCGTGCAGACAGGCGCCGTCCGCGGCGGCTCGGGCGGCCGGGGAGGGCCAGCCGCGCCGCCGCCGCACGCTGAAACGAGCAGGGCCGAAACGAGCAGCGGCGGGAGCAGCGCGGCCGCACCGGGCAGGCGCCGGCCAGATGCCATCAAGCGCCTCACGACGGTGATTCCTTCGCCCTTCGCCGTATTCGGCTGGCACCTGTTCGCGGCGAGAGGAAGGAGACGATACGGAGGATGATACCGGAGACGATACCGTCGCGGTTCCGGATGGCTTCGATCCAGGGTGTGTTGACACGATTCATGACCGGCTCCGGCTCCACCATCGATGAGACTGCCGGGGTGGCGCGGCGTCGTCACACACGGCGTCGTCACACACGGCGTCGTCACAGCTTGGCCAGGTAGTCCCGGCGTCTCCGCTCGCTCCTGGAAAGCCGCCGGGGGTTGCCTTTCTTTTGCCCGTCCCGGCCCCGGGGCGGACCGCCGTCGTCGTCCTCCATGGGATCGGGCGCCCCCGGAACCGGTCTCATCCTGGCGAGAAACTGATTGACGTACACGGCCACGGCGCCGCTCCTCTCCACGCTGCGGCGCAGTTCGCGATCGGAGGTCACGACCACGCACGTGTCCCCCAGTTCGCGGGCAAGGCGTTCGATGACGGCGTCGGCCTTCTCTCCGTAGCGGGAGAACACGACCGTCACTTCCCCCACCTGCTCGCGTGTCTCTTCGGTACGGCCGGCCCGCCACCCGTCGAAGACGGTGGTCAGCCAATGGCCGGTGCGCGCCTGGTATCGGGCCGCCTCCCTGATGAGGTCGGTGCGCTTCTGCTCCAGATCCCCGCGCAGGCCATGTTCGCTGCCGATGACGTTGTAGCCGTCGACCACGATATGGAACGGCATGGATGGATTCTCCGTGTGAACCGACGTGAAGTCCCGAAATATACCCGCTTCCGCCAACGGGTGCGAATGCGGCCGAGGAGTGAGCATATTCCAACAAGAAGATGAGGCTATGCAGGGTGCCGCGGGAGGGTGGAGGGTTCGACCACGAGGTTGATGAGGTAGAGCGCTTGGCACCGTCGCGGTCGCTCTGCTGGACGGTGTCCACGCGCAGCGGCGGTTGGGCTGCGGGGCGCGCCGTTCGTCCACGGTCCCGGCGTCCGCACGGGTGCCGACGACAACGGTGCGGACGCCTCGGGTAGATACGGGAGCCACGCAGTTTCTAGAGGTGGTTCGGCCGAGATCTCGGCCCGCGGCTCGAAGCGCGGATCCCGGAAGGGATGGAACAGGGGCTGCAGCACCACCCGCGTGGCCAAGCCTGACATCTGGCCCAAGTCCTCGTCCACCCGCGCCAGTAGTCGCATGACCGCCGGCGAGCAGAGCCGGGCGAAGGGCGGTAGCCCTGGCGTCGGTGCACGACCCGGCTGGTCTTGCGGAACGGGCGAATCAGCGGGGTGCTCGAGAGTAGGCGGTGGTCTTTTCCAGAAAGCGCATCACCGGCGTTTTGGACGGTTTGTCCAAACCACTGTAGCCGAGGCGCCCCAAGGTCGGTTTGAGGAACTCGCAGGTGTCGGTGGGGTGAAAGTCTACAGGCTTGCGCGCCTCGACGAAGGCGGCAATCGGTTCGATAGTGCCCAAGGGTACCGTTCGAGGTGTCACGATCATTTTATGACGATCCCCGACACCCCAGCTTCAGGCTCACATTGCATTGGAATCGCTTCAGGCTTTCAGGCTCACATTGCGTTGGACAAGACTGCTGCTTGACAGTGGGGGGGGGGGGGGGTAAAGTCTGAATCCGTGACAGGATCACGAGGGTATCGACGTGGCGGCGCTGGCCGAATCCGACTTGGGGAAGGTCCGAACGACCCCGGATTTGCTGGGGCTGAATCAATACAATCCACAGGTTGTGAGTGGCTCAATGTCGCGCCATGGCCTTGTTCGGACGTTCCTTGGACTTCATGGGGTGAGGCACGCGATTGCGAAGGAGTTGAGCAATTTATCCATGAGGAAGTGAGAAGGACGACTTTGACGGCATAAGCAAGACGGATCGGGAGACTTGTTCAAACCATACCCTCCTGAATGCCTGCTGAGGTTGCCGGAGGGAAGTTCCGTGGCATTGTGCCAAGGCCCGTCGTACCAGAGCTGTTTTTGAAGGCGGCAGGGGAGCTCGAGAATGAAAAGGACGAGGAGAATATTGATGTACGGAATGATGCACGGGATGATGCACGGGATGATGCACAGGAACCTGGCGGCGGTCTTCTGCGCGGTGGTGTTGGCCTTCGGGCTGGCGGCATGCGGAGGCAGCAGCAACAACAACCGGACCCCGGCGACGACCCCGGATCCGCCGCCGGCGGGGCCGACGGCAGTGGAGACGGCGATCAAGGAGGCCCGGACGGCGGCGATGGCGGCGTCGGGCAAGGCCAAGACGGCGTCGGACAACGCGGGGACGTCGGCGGATGAGGCGGAAGCGGCGATCCTGGGTGTCGTGCCCGTTTTCACTCCCAAGGGGGAGATGACGGCGAAGAGCTACGCGGATGCGGCCCGGACGGCGGCGGACATGGCGAAGGCGGAGTACGACAAGGCCAAGATGGAGTCGGACAAGGCTGCGGCCACGAGCGACTTGCGTGTGGCGGCCCAGGCCGAAGTCGCAGCCGAGGCGGCGCAGGCGAAGGCCGAGGCTCAGGCGGCGATGGCCGCGGAAAAGGCGAAGATGGCGAAGGAGGCCGCGGCCAAGG
Source organism: uncultured Binatia bacterium (SeqCode) (assembly GCA_964291295.2). Taxonomy (GTDB): domain Bacteria; phylum Desulfobacterota; class Binatia; order UBA9968; family JAJDTQ01; genus JAJDTQ01. The sequence goes on from OZ219754.1 coordinate 1,432,587, forward strand.
AGGTTCGGCGTGTCGAGGGCATGACCTACAGGTACGGCGACACGACCATCACGGCGGGTGCACCCTATGCCAAGCTCACGACCGGGGGCAAGACCATCGAGACCGGCAAGCGCGGCAACATCGACGAGAAATCACGGAATTACCGAAAGGAACCCGTCCAATACGTGGCGGCAACGGCAAACAAGCCGGAGGTGGTTTCCCGGACGGGAATCCATGCACGGACCATCCCCGTCGGTTCCTACAACGACTCGGAGAAGTCCCGTTTCTGGCTGATGGACAAGTATGTCCGCAACACCAAGGGGGTGAAGGCCTACCGCAGGGCGAAGGACGCCAGCGATCAGCCCATCAACGTGACCGCCCCGATCACGGTCGAGAACCCGTTCGGTTCGGTCACGGTAGGGGAAAAGACCTACAAGGTCATGCGGGCGGAGGGGGAGTTCCATATTCTTGATACCCCGGAGTCGAAGAAACTGGACAAGACGAATGCCTGGGACTGGATCAATGGGGGCACCAAGGACGCGAATGCGGGCGTGGGCGTCTACTACTACAACAACGGCAGCAAGGACATCTATCTTCTGCGCACCGGAACGAGCGGGACCGACAACTTCACCTACCGGCAGATTTTCGTCTACGATGTGCCGGATTTCCCGGAGGCGAGGCCCTATGAGCACATGAACTACGGGATGTGGCACACGCAGAAGTCAGGCAGGACCAACCTTGGCATCTCATTCGTCACGGTGCTGCCCGATGGCGAGGGCATGACCCCGGCGGCCAACATGCCAGGCTTCGGCAGTGCCACCTACAGGGGTAATGCAATTTGGCAACACCGCGCACAGCACGCTCAAGGCGAAGGAGGTATCTCCGGTCTTGACGGAACCTCAACCACAACGGTGGATTTCGGGAAAAGCACCATCAAGACCGATATTTATCGCGCGCACTTCTTGTTGCAAGGCGGATATGACGGGATTATCGCCACATTCCACGGCACCATCGACGGGAACGGGTTCTCGGGCAGCAAAGTGACCAATGTCAACGCCGAAGGCGCCGGCTACGATACACCGGGATTTCTGGCTGGCTATCAGGCCCGCCATCGTACTGCATTGAAGCTGGCCACGAGCGTGGACGGCAGCCTGTACGAGGTGAGGGAGTACAGCGGCCATTTCTTCGGGCCGGACGCCGAAGAGGTGGGCGGCGTGTTCGACATCACGTCCAAGGACAAGAAGAACGGCGAGTTGCGCGGCTCCTTCGGCGGCCGCAGGTAGTAAACAGGTCGCCGTCACCGGCGGTGGTTCACGGAGCGGGGCGCCCGATCCATCTCCGGATCGGGCGCCCTTTTCTTTTTCGACAGCCGCCGGGGAGGCTGTGGATGAACCGTTACACGAGTTTCGTTGGCATTTCGTTGGCACAATGCTGCTCGCGCTGGTTCTGGCGACCGCGCCCGCGGAGGGCCAGCAGCCGCCTCCGGAGCTGTCCGCCGAGGCGCTGATCGATACCGCGCGGGCGGCCTTGGCAAAGGGCGAGCCGGAAGACGCCGCGTTCCTGCTCGACGGTGTGAAACCGGGCGAGGGGAACCCCGACGATCTCGACTTTCTGCGCGGCTCCATCGCGATGCAGCGCGGGGAGTGGCAGGAGGCGATGGCACGGTTCCGGGCGATGCTGGCGCGCAATCCCGATCTGCCCCGGGTGCGGCTCGACTTGGCGTTGGCCTATTTTCAGGCAGAGGATGACGGCAATGCGGCCTGTCATTTCCGCCTGGCGCTGGGTGCGAAGGACCTGCCCGAGACGGTGCGCGCCTCGGCGCTCGCCTTCCTCCACCGCATCCGGCGGCGCAAGCGATGGTCGGTTACCGGCTCGGTGGCGGTTGTGCCCGACACCAACAGCAACGCCAGGACCGATGCCCGGGAGATCCTCCTGTTCGGCCAGCGGGCCACGCTGTCGGAGGATGCGCGCCGGACCAGCGGCGTCGGGGTGACGGTCAGCCTGTCGGGCGGTTACGAAGGGCGGATTTCGCCCGACCTGCGGTTCCGGGTCGGCGGCGGGCTCCGGACGCGAACCTGCCGGGAGAGCGATTTCAACGAACAGATCGTCGAACCTGTACGCCGGGCCGCGCTTCCTGTTCGACAAGTTCGACCTGCGTCCCGACGTAACCGCGCGGCAGCGCTGGCTCGGCGGCACCGCCTGCAGCTTGGCGCTGGGTATCGGGCTTTCGGGCGGGGCAGACATGGCGGCTGGGCGCGTCGCTCAGTCGCGAGCGGATCGACTACGAGGAGGGCAATCTCGGCGAGGGCAACCTCGATTCCGTCGGGCTCAACCTCACCCATGCGCTGGACAAGGCGACGCTGTTGCGGGCCGACATCACATGGAGCAGTGAGACGCTGGACCTGGACCCCCATTCCTGGCGTGAGTTCCTCATCGGATTGACGGTTTCACGCGAGTTGCCCCCGGGCTTCGTGGCCAGCGGGGGGACCACTTGGTTCTTGGCAGATGGCTCAGCATATTCCAACAAGAAGATGAGCCTGTGCAGGGGGCCGCGGGAGGGTTGAGGGAGGCAGAGTGGAGGAGTTGCCTCGTGAGGGTAATCCATGAGCTGTTTTCGGGAGAGGTTTCTGGAAGAGACAGGGTATCGGAGGGGGTGCGGAGGGGAGAGGAAGTGATCAAGGAGAGTGGTCGATGGAGAGGAAGAGGTGGTTGCGGGCGGCGTTGAGGGCACGTGCGGCTTGCAGGCGGCTCGTGGCGTGGGCTTGGGCGTCGAGGGTGGCGAAGGAGATGCCGGGTTTGAGCGAGGCTGCGGCGTCGGGGAGGGAGCGGAACCTGGCGTAGGGGGTGCAGACGTCGCCGGGGCGATAGACGCGCTGGATGGAGCCGGGGTGCTGGGAGGGGAACAGACAGGGGCGGTGGTAGTTGAGGAAGGGGGAGATGTGCTGGCGGAGGAAGGCATCGAGCAGGGGGCGAAGCGCGTGGGCATGGCCGAGGAAGCGTCGCAGGACGTGGGCATTCTTGCTTTCGACAAGGGAGTTGTCGGTGGAACGCCGTGGTCGGGACTTGGTGAAGTCTCGGACATGCAGTTTGTTGAGGAGTGTGGTTGATGTACTCCGAGCCATTGTCGGCATGGAAACCGAGGATGACGAAGGAAAACAGGCCGATTCGCTTCACGCTTTCAGGCTCACTTTGCATTGGACAAGACTGGGTTTCGCCAGGGCGCGAGAAATGTTGTAAGCTCGGTGATCCGGGGCCGCCCCGGGTTCGGTGCCCGGCCTCGGTGCCCGGCCTGAGGCTTGGGCGGCGTTGCCGCCGTCAGGCCCGAACCGACAACTCGGCGAGTACCGAGAGTGGAAAGCGAGTCGCGAGTGATGTTCGACAAGGCCAAGCGCATCCAGGAGTTGCCGCCGTATCTGTTCGCCGAGATCGACCGGAAGAAGCGGGCCGCACTGGCAAGGGGAGTGGATCTGATCGACCTGGGGATCGGCGACCCGGACCTCCCCACGCCCGGAAGGATCATTCAGCGGCTTGCGGAGACCGCCGCCGAACCGGCCAACCACCGCTATCCCAGCAGTGCGGGCATGATGGCGTTCCGCCAGGCGGTGGCCGACTGGTACGGGCGTCGCTTCGGCGTGACCCTGGACGCCGCCACCGAGGTGGTTTCGCTCATCGGCTCCAAGGAGGGGGTGGCCAACATGGCCGTGGCCTTCGTGGACCCCGGCGACGTGGTGCTGGTGCCCACTCCCGCCTATCCGGTGTACGAGATCGGCACCCGATTCAACGGCGGCGAGGTCTTCTCGCTGCCGCTGCGGCGCGAGAACGGCTTCCTGCCCGATCTGTCGCGCATCCCCGGGGACGTGCTCGAGCGGGCGAAGATGCTGTGGCTCAACTATCCCAACAACCCCACCGGCGCGGTGGCGGACGAGCGTTTCCTCAAGGACGCGGTGGATTTCGCCCGCCGCCACCGGATCGTCCTGTGCCACGACGCCGCCTACACGGAGCTTGGCTTCGACGGCTATCGCGCCCCCAGCATCCTGCAGGTGGAGGGTGCGAAGGACGTTGCCATGGAGTTCCATTCGCTGTCGAAGACGTTCAACATGACCGGCTGGCGCATCGCCATGGCGGTGGGCAACCCGGAACTGGTGGGAACCTTGGCCCAGGTGAAGTCCAATGTCGATTCGGGGGTCTTTCAGCCCGTGCAGCAGGCGGCCATCCTCGCCCTCGAGCACGCGGAGGATTTTCTCGGACCCATTCGCGAGGTCTATCAGGAGAGGCGGGACACCTTGATCGATGGACTCCAGCGGGCGGGCTTCGAGCTCCCGCCGCCCCGGGCCACGTTCTACGTCTGGCTGCCCGTCCCCCACGGATGGACATCCACGGCCTTCACGGCCCGTCTTCTCGACGAAGCCGGCATCGTCACGACTCCGGGCAACGGCTTTGGCGAACCCGGCGAGGGTTTCATCCGGATGACGTTGTGCTCTCCCGCCGACCGTCTCGAGGAGGCCGTGGAACGGCTCCGGCGGGTCAGCCTGTAGCGGCGGGACCGTGCCGCATCGCGCCTACATCGGGGTGGGCTCGAACCAGGGGAACAGGGAGGCCAACTGCCGCCGCGCCGTCGGCGAGATCGGACGGATGCCGCAAACCCGTGTGCGGCAGGTTTCGACATGGTTCACCACCGAGCCGTGGGGCGCGGCCAGCACCCAATGGTACGTCAACGGCGTCGTGGCGGTGGACACCGGACTGCAACCGCGGACCCTCCTGCAACACTGTCAGGCTCTCGAGAGAAAGATGGGCCGCCGACCCAGCCCGCGGCGCTGGACGGACCGGGTGATGGATCTGGACATCCTCTTTTTCGATGATATGGTTCTGGATGGAGCGGACCTGACCATCCCGCACCCGGAGCTTCACCGGCGCCGGTTCATGCTCGTTCCGCTGTGCGAAATCGCGCCGGACCTGGAACACCCGCGTCTGGGAAGCGATATCCGGGGGCTCCTGGCCCGGGTCGAGGACGACAAGCGGGTCCGCAAGGCAGCCTCCGCCGGGGGCGCCGGCCATTGACCGCGGCACTGCCATGTTCCTCAGGTTCCTGATACTGGGTTTGCTGGTCTATCTGTTCCTGGTGCTGCTCTACTCGGGCATCCGGCGCAAGGGCAGGGGAGACGGCGCCGACGCGTCCCGGGGCGAATCCATGGTGCTCGACCCCCACTGCAAGAGCTACGTCCCCAGGAACGAAGCCTACCGTTCGCACGGCCACTACTTCTGCAGCGAAGCGTGCGCCCAGGCCTACGCCGGCCCGCAGGGTTAGGCCGCATTCATTCCTCCGGCAGCGGCCCGTGGAGACCCCTCTCCACCCGGCCCGCGGCTTGGCACGCCTACAGGTAGCAGTCGAGGAAGTCCTTGAGCAGGGTCTTGCCGGTCTCCGCCAGGATCGATTCGGGATGAAACTGGACGCCTTCCACCGGGTAGCGATTGTGCCGGACACCCATGATCACGCCGTCGCGGGTCCGGGCGCTGACGTCGAGTTCGTCGGGCAGGCTGTCGGGGTCGAGCACCAGGGAGTGGTAACGCATGGCCGGAAAGGGGTTCTCCTGGGACCGGTAGAGGGTCCGGGAGTCGTGCAGAACCTCCGACATCTTCCCGTGCATGATCTCCTTCGCCCGCACCACCCGCGCACCGAAGGCGGCACCGATGCACTGGTGGCCCAGACAGACGCCCAGTATGGGGGTGCGTGCACCAAAACGGCGGATCACCTCGCAGGACACGCCGGCCTCGCCGGGCGTGCAGGGCCCCGGCGACACCACGATGGCGTCGGGCCGAAGTGCATCGACACCGTCCGCGTCGATGCGGTCGTTCAGCACCACCCGCACCTCCGCGCCGAGCTCGGCCAGGTAGTGGTAGAGGTTGTAGGTGAACGAGTCGTAGTTGTCGATGAGCAGGATCATGTCCTGTTCCGCGCTACCGCTCTTTCCGCCAGGCTTCCGCCAGTTCCATGGCCTTGAGCATGCCGCGCGCCTTGTTGAGGGTCTCTTCGTACTCGGCGGCCGGATCGGAGTCCGCCACGATGCCGGCGCCGGCCTGAATGACGGCCTTGCCGTCGTGAACGGTCATGGTGCGGATGGCGATGCAGGTGTCCAGATTGTTGTCGAAGCTCAGGTAGCCCACGGCGCCGGCGTAAAGCCCCCGCCTCTGCGGCTCCAGTTCGCTGATGATCTGCATGGCCCTGACCTTGGGCGCTCCCGAGACTGTCCCGGCGGGGAAGCAGGAGCCGAGCAGGTCCAGCGGCGTCTTCCCGCGCGCCATCTCGCCCTTGATGTTGGAGACGATGTGCATGACGTGGGAATAGCGCTCGATGGTCATGAGCTGGTCCACCTCCACCGAGCCGACCCTGGCCACCCGGCCCACGTCATTGCGTCCGAGGTCCACCAGCATGATGTGCTCCGCCCGCTCCTTGGGGTCGGCCAGCAGCTCCGCCTCCAGGTCCCGTTCTTCCTTGGCGTCCCGGCCGCGCGGCCGGGTGCCGGCGATGGGCCTCAGCTCGATGTGCCGCCTGGTGAGGCGGACGAGTATCTCCGGGGAGGAGCCGATGATCTTGAGGTCGTCCAGTTCCAGGAAGAACATGTAGGGGGAAGGGTTGGTGAACCGGAGGGCGCGGTAGATCTCGAACGGCTCGACCCGCGTGCGCGCCTCCAGCCGCTGGGACAGAACCACCTGGATGACATCCCCCGCCGCGATGTACTCCTTGCCCTTGCGCACCATGTCGTGGAAAGCCTGCGGCGTGACGTTGGAGCGGTACCGGACGCTGGATCCGGAACCGGTGAGGCTCCGGGCCTCCAGGGTCTTGGGTGATTTCCGCAGCGAGGAGCGCAGGTTCTCGATGCGGGAGACGGCGTCGCCGTAGAGGGCCCGGAGGCGTGCGCCCTTTTCGATGACAACGTTGTCGATGATGGTGATGGTGTGCTTGAGGTTGTCGAAACTCACCAGGGTTCGCACCAGCAGAAAGTAGACGTCGGGGAAGCGGCTGGCCCGTTCCCGCGCGTTGGCAACCCCGTGCAGCCTCTCCACGGCGTCGTAAGCGACGTAGCCCAGCGCACCGCCGGTGAAGGGAAGGTCCGGCAACACGGTGGCGGGCCGGTATCCCGCGACGATCTCCGCCAGCGCCTCCAACGGGTTGTCGCAGGTCCACGACTCCGTCTTCCCCCCGCGCCTGCCCTCCCCCCGCGTGATCTCCACGTCGCGGCCCCATGCCCTGAAGACCAGTTCGGGCGCCGTGCCCAGGAACGAATAGCGCGCCCAGCGCTCGCTGCCTTCCACGCTTTCCAGCAGGAACGCGTGGCGGCTCTTCCTGAGCCGGTTGTAGAAGGATACCGGGGTCTCGAGGTCCATCAGGGTCTCTTCGCAGACCGGCACCACGTTGCCCTGTCTGGCGAGTTCCGCGAACTCGCGGTACGAAGGCTGGATCATGGATCTCCTGCGTAACATGAAAGGGTGGATGATGGAACGCCGCCCCCGGCGCCGGGGCGCCGCCGCGCTGGCTTGCGCGCTCCTGCTCGGGGCTCAGGCCGCCTGCCGCCACGCTCCGTCGGTGGTCTTCGAAGGTCCCGATGGAACCCGGGTCCGCTTCCGGGTGGAGGTGGCCGACACCGCCGAGAAGCGGCGGTGGGGGTTGATGTACCGCCGCCACCTGGAGGCGGACCAAGGCATGCTGTTCGTGTTTCCGGAAGAGAAGGTCCAGTCGTTCTGGATGAAGAACACACCCCTTTCCCTGGACATCATTTTCATGGACCGGAGCCGTCGGGTGGTGGGGATCGTCCGTGATACCGTGCCGTTCTCCACCCGTTCCGTGGGCGTGGCGGCACCCAGCCGGTATGTGCTGGAGGTGCGCGCCGGTCTGGCGCGCCGTCATGGCATCGCGGTGGGCGCCGCCGCCCGCTTCCGGCGCGTCAGATCTCCCTGAAAAGGTAGGGCCGGATGGGTTGCAGCCGCTCCTCGTAGTCGTCCGGATTGAGCAGCCACAGGGTGGCGGCGATGCTGCTCAGGAGCGAGTTGCCGTCCTGGGAGGTAAAGCACATGCCCACCACCTCGCGGTCTCCCCTCAGCGCCAGGCTCTGGTTGACGATGGCGGTGTGGTTCAGGATCCGTCCGAACAGCCCGTGGTCCCGGCCAAAGGAGAAGACCGAGGCCGACGACGGCTTGTCGGTGACGGCGACGCGGCCGTTCGATCGGATCCGCTGCATGATCTCGTCCATGGTGACGGCGCGCTTGAGGATCAGGTTGAAATGGATGGTGTGCATGTACTGGGTGTTGATCTTGAGCGCCGAGGAATAGATGTCGAGGTCGAACCCCAGGGACTTGAACAGGTAGTAGGCATCCCGCCCTTGATGGGTGCCGAACCTTTCGTCGTCGTGGCGCCCCACCTCGGGAGCCGGAATGAAGTCGCCCTCCTGGCTGATGTCGTTGGCCCGCCGCATGCAGACGAACCGTCCGGCTTCCAGATTGTCTTCCTTCGCCGGCCCCAGAGCGAGGGTGTCGATGAGAACCGCCAGATTGTGCGTGTTGCAGCTCACCACCTGGATGAAGCGGTCTTCTTCGCGGTCCAGGGCCGTGTCGTTGATGCCCCGGGCATACATCTTGCCGAATCCGAACTCGCTGCCCTGGGCGATGAACCCCTTGTCTTTGCCGCCCGCGTAGTGCCGGTAGTGTTTCTCCTTGTTCTGGTTCCCCACCGGGGTACAGTCGATGACCACGGAACTGCGCTCAATGGCCGCTTCCGAATCGAAGGCCGGGTCCACTCCCAGCGCGGCGAATTCGTCCCAGCGATCCTTCTCGACGCTCAGCCGGGCACCCTTGCCCTGCAGCGCCTTGACCTTGGAACGGTCCGTCACCCTCGGGGTCTGCTTGTTGAATGTCACCTCATCGATGCCGAACGCTTCCCTGAAACTCGCCAGGATACCGATGAGCGGCTCGCCGATGGTACCTGTACCGACAACGTGAACGACCTTCTTTCCCATCGAGTTCACTCCTCAAGGCCGACGCGGCTCAAGGCTGGCCCCGGGCGCGCACCCCGTCCTTTCATGTTCCAATGGCTGCTGGTAGACTGCCGACAGGGACAGGGAGGGCCGGCGCCAGGCAACGACTTTCCCTGCAGAGCATACAGGCTGGGCCCGGGTAAGAAAAGGGGAGGGTTTTGGACAAAAGCCTCGAGAGTCGGCCCGCGTTCTCGCCGGCGGCGTTCTTCGACGAGCGGTTCGGCGTCACCGCGCGGGACCTGGATCGGATCCTGGGCCGCGCCATGGCCCGGCAGGCGGACTATGCGGACCTCTTTTTCGAGTATCGGACCAACGACGAGGTCCGGCTCGAGGAGGGGCTGGTCAAGCATGCGTCGGTGTCCACCACCAACGGCGTCGGCGCCCGGGTTCTGGCCGAGGACAGGACCGGCTACGCGTACACGGACGACGTCACCATCAGGAACCTGGACTCGGCGGTGAGGACGGCGAATGTCATCGCCAACGACCGAGGCTCGGACCGGCCCGTGCATGTTCCCGGTCCGACGGCCCCCGAGCATGATCTCTATCCGGTCCCACTCTCCTTTTCGGACGTTCCGCTGGAGCGCAAGATCGGCCTGTTGCAGGATCTGGACCGGTTCGCCAGAAAGGCCGACCCCCGGGTGACGGGGGTCTTCGCCTCGATCCTGATGGAGAACAAGGTCGTCCTCGTCGCCTCTTCGCAGGGATGGGTTCTGGGAGACTTCCAGCCCCTGGTGCGCTGCAACATCCGTTGCGTGGTGGAGGCCGACGGCAAGCGGCAGGCCGGGTACTTCGGATGGGGCGGACGGATGACGCTGGACGAGTGCGTGGATGCGGAGCGGTGCGAAGCCCATGCCCGGGAGGCGGTTCGCCAGGCGCTGGTGAACCTCGAGGCGGTGGCGGCTCCCGCCGGCCCCAGGGACGTGGTGCTCGGGCCGGGCTGGCCCGGCATCCTGCTCCACGAGGCCATCGGGCACGGTCTGGAGGCGGACTTCAACCGCCGCGGGACGTCGGCCTTCTCCGGCCGCATCGGCGAGCGCGTGGCCACCGAACTCTGCACGGTGGTGGACGACGGCACCCTCCCCGGGCGGCGCGGCTCGCTCAATGTGGACGACGAGGGCACGCCGACCCGGCGCACGGTGTTGATCGAGAACGGCATCCTGCGAGGCTACATGCACGACCGGTTGAACGCCGCGCTCCTGGGCATGGATCTCACCGGCAACGGCCGGCGTGAAAGCTACGCCCACGTGCCCATGCCGCGCATGACCAACACTTTCATGCTGGCCGGCGAGGAGGACCCGCAGGATATCATCCGCTCGGTGAAGGACGGCGTCTACGCGGTCTCCTTCGGCGGCGGACAGGTGGACATCACCAGCGGCAAGTTCGTCTTTTCCGCCAGCGAGGCGTACCGGATCGAGGACGGCCGGGTCACCCATCCGGTGCGGGACGCCACCCTCATCGGCAACGGGCCGGACGTGCTCACGCGGGTGAGCCGGGTGGGCTCGGACCTCGCACTGGACCACGGCATCGGCATCTGCGGCAAGGATGGCCAGGGAGTGCCGGTGGGGGTCGGACTGCCGACGGTCCGCGTGGACCAGATCGTGGTGGGCGGCACCGCCGTGCGCGGTGCCGGCTCCTTCCAGGATTGAACTTCGATGGAGCGTTTGCCGATGGATCGGGAGCTTGCGGCGGGACTGCTGGACCGGGCCAAGGCCAAGGGCGCCTCGCAGGGCGACGTGACCGTGGTGGCGCACGAGGGGTTCCGGGTGGCCGTGCGGCTCGGGAAGGTGGAAACCGTGAGCCAGGCCCGCGCGACCCGGCTCGGGCTGCGGCTTTTCTTCGGCACGAGAGCTGCCGCCGTCTCCACCTCCGATCTGTCGCGCGCCTCGCTGGACCGACTGCTGGATGAGACCTGCGCCATGGCCCGGGCCACGGCCGAGGACGAGTTCGGCGGCCTGCCGGAGCCCGGCGAACTGGCGACCCGGGTGCCGGACCTCGATTTGCTGGACGAGGGGGCGCGGGACATGCCGGTGGAGCAGGGCATCGACGCCGCCCGCGCGGCCGAGGAGTGCGCGATGCAGTCCGACCCGCGGATCACCAACTCCGAGGGCGCGGAGTTCGCCACCTCCTTCCACCGCGTGATCCACGCCAACTCGGCGGGCTTTGCCGGCGAGTTCGCCGCCTCGGCCTTCCATCTGTCCGTGACGCCGGTGGCCGTCTCCAATGGTTCCATGGAACGGGACTACTGGTTCTCGGCGGCGCGGCGGCTGGACGCCCTCGACGCCCCGGAGGCGGTGGGCCGCGAGGCGGGCCGTCGCGTGGTCCGCCGGCTGGGCGCCCGCAAGGTGCGGACCCGGGACGTGCCGGTGGTGTTCGACGCACCCGTTGCGGGTACCCTGGCGTGGCACGTGGGCCAGGCCGTGTCCGGCTACGCCCTTTATCAGCGCACGTCCTTCCTGTGCGACCGTCTCGGTCAGCGCGTGGCGTCCCCGCTGGTCCACATCGTGGATGACGGCACCCTTCCCTCGGCGCTGGGGTCGCGGCCTTTCGACGGCGAGGGTGTTGCCGTCCGCCGCAAGGACGTGGTGGAGGCAGGCGTTCTGAGGAGCTGGCTGCTGGACGCCTACAGCGCGCGAAAACTTGGCGGCAGATCCACCGGCAACGCGGTCCGGGACGCGGGCCAGGCTTCCCGCGTTTCACCCATGAACCTTCACCTCATCCCGGGTGCGCACAGCCCCGGTGACATCATCGGTTCGGTGGACGACGGCCTCTACGTCACCGAGTTGATGGGCATGGGCGTCAACCTCGTGACCGGCGACTATTCCAAGGGCGCGGCCGGGATCTGGATCGAAAAGGGCGAACTGGCCTATCCCGTGGCCGAGTTGACCATCGCCGGCAATCTCGACGAGATGCTGAGCCAGATCGAGATGGTCGGCGACGACCTCCGCCCGCAAAGCCCCGTGGCCGCGCCCACCGTCAAGGTCGCGCGCATGACCGTGGCCGGCGCATAGGCGCGGCCTTCACGCCAGCCGGTATCCCTTTGCCAGCACCACCCGCATCAGCGCGTCGACGCTGGTGACCGCGGGGTCGAACTCGATGACGGCGACACTCCGCGCCACCGAGAAGTCCAGTTCGAGGACGCCGGGAGCGCTCTCGAACGCTTCGGTCAGGTCCGGTATCGCCCTGTCCGTCAGCGCTTCGATGGAAAGAATGGCGGTCTTGGCGATCATGGTGGTGCGCCGGGTCGCGGCGTCAGGCCCGCGGGGTTGCTCCGCTCCGTCCCAACAGCCGCCGGATCTCGTCGCCGGCGCGCTTGATTTCGGCCGCCGGCACGAGCCTCTCGAAGGCGGGGAAAAGCTGGCGTTCCTCGCTCCGGATGTGCTGTTCCAGCAGGTCGCCGAAGTCGAACAGGAATTTCCGCCGCCCGCCGGGGTCGGCGGGCCGGGTCACCAGTTCGCGGAACCGCCGGTGCTCGCGCTCAAGCCGGGCCACCAGTTCCCGGCTTTCCTGGTGGATCTCCATCAGCGGGAACAGGATGGTCTCTTCGGCCTCGAAGTGGGCTGTCAGGTTCTCGTCGAAGAAGCGCGCCACTTCCGCGGCGCATGCTTCGGTGGATGCGGCGTCGCCGGGGCCGAGTTGCCCGAGGGCATGCTTGCGGCAGCGCAAGGCGAGTGCCAGCCCGTGGTGATGGTCGTGGGACAGGGGGATCAGGGCGGGGTGTCTTCTTGCCATGGGGATCTGAGCAAATTGACGGTGCCGGGCCGATGGGCTAACCTTCAGGCCGCAGGCATCCCGGGGGTTCGCATCCCGGAGGGTCATATCCTGGAGGATCCTATATGACAGACGACATGACGGTCAAACGCGAGATCGTGATGGAGGCCGATACCGAGACCCTGGAGCGGCAGCGGAAGCGCGGCGCGGCGCGCGGCTTCACGGTGTTGTGCGACGAGGGCACACGCATCGGCGGCGACGACACCGCGCCGCCGCCGCTGGCCTATTTCGCGCTTTCCCTGGGATTCTGACTGCTCACCCAGATTTCCCGGTACGGGGAAATGATGAAGGTGAAGATCGGCAAGGCCCGGGTCCATGTCACTGCGCGTTTCAGGAACGAAGGTTCGGTGTTGCGGGAGACCATCGACGCCCGGGGAGTCGGATTCGAGACGAAGCTGGACGTGGAGTCCGAAGCGCCGCCGGAGCGGGTCGCCGCGGTGATCCGCAACTCGGAGAAGGGCTGCTACGTGATGCAGACCATCCTCAAGCCGACGCCGGTGGAAATGCGGGTGACGCTCAACGGAGCGGACTTCGACCCCGGCAGACCGTCGTAAAACGATGGGCGAAGCGACCGAAGCGCTGGTATTCGACGTCGACCAGTCCGAGTTCGAGGCGCGGGTGCTGGAGCGTTCCAGGGAAACGCCGGTGGCGGTGGATTTCTGGGCGCCGTGGTGCGGCCCGTGCCGGGTTCTGGGGCCGGTGCTGGAACGGGTGGTGGAAGAGTACGAGGGCAAGGTGCTGCTGGCCAAGGTCAATGTCGACGAGAACCAGGAGCTGGCGGCCGGCTTCGGCATCCAGGGGATCCCGGCCGTCAAGGTTTTCAAGGACGGCGCCCTGGCCACGGAGTTCACCGGCGCGCTGCCTGAGCCCGCGGTCCGGGAGGTGCTGGCCAAGGTCGTGCCGTCACGCGAGGATGAGCGGGTGGCCGAGGCGGACCAACTGTGGTCCGCGGGCGACACCGGCAAGGCATTGGAGATCTACGCGCAGGTCCTGGATGAGTCGCCGCGCCACGCGGGCGCGCTTCTGGGACTGGGGCGGGGGCTGCTGGACGCGGACATCGAGCGCGCCCTTGGCCTCCTGGAAAGAGTCCCTCCCGGCGGTCCCGAGCGCCACGAGGCCGACCGGTTGATGGCCCGCCAGAACCTGAGCGCGGGAGACGGCGCGGACACGGAGTCGCTGCGGCGGCAGCTTGCCGAGGCCCCGGACCGCATCGACCTGCGTTTCCGGCTGGCTCGGGCGCTGGCCGCGGAAGAGCACTATGAGGCCGCCCTGGAAGAGTTCCTGGCGGTGTTGCAACAGGACCGTACCTTCGAGGACGACGGCGCCCGCAAGGCCATGGTGCAGATCTTCGAGGTGCTGGGGCGGAGCGAACTTGCCGACCGGTTTCGGTCCGAGATGGCCAAGGTGCTGTTCAACTGACAAGCGCGCGGTTCAACGGACAACCCCGTCCCGCCGGCTTCATCCCCGCGCTCATCCCCGCGCCTGTGCCCCGGCGGCTTCCTCCGACGCGCCGGTGCCCGCGGTGCTGTCCAGCCGTGCCCGCAGCCGCGGGTAGAACCGCAGCGGGTTCTCGAACAGGATCTTGTGCTTCAGTTCGTCGCTCATGTCGTCGCGACCGAGCAGGTGCGGGATGTCGCCGCTGAAATCCCGTTGGTCACGTTCGTGGGGATAGTCGGAGGCCCACAGGAGGGTATGCTCCGGCACCAGCCGGGCGGTTTCGGGCAGCAGGGTCTCCTCGACTTCGGCGGCGAAGTAGATGTTGCCTTCCCGGAAATAGGCGCTGGGCTTGCGCTTGCAGTTCGGCGAGTAGTGTCCCTTGCGTTCGTATTCCTCATCCAGGCGGTCCATCATGTAGGGAACCCAGCCCGCGCCGCATTCCAGCACCCCGAAGCGCAGCTTGGGGAACTGCTCGAAGACGCCTTCGCAGATCATCGCCACGAGCTGCCGGAACTGCGCGAAAGGGTGCTCCAGGGTGTGGGCCACCATGAAGTTCCGGGTGCCGTCGATGCCCAGGTCCGGAAAGCTCATGCCGCCGTGCGGGGACACCGGCACGTCCAGCCTTTGCGCCTCCTCCCACAGGGGGTGGAATTCGGGCCCGCTGAACAGCCGTCCTCCCGGCGTGGCGGAAGGCAGCACCGCCCCCACCATCCCCAGTTCCTCGACGCTGCGGCGAAGCTCCCGCACCGCTTCGCCGATGTCCTGGATGGGAAGCAGCGCCACGCCCACGAGGCGCGGACTCACCCGCATGAAGCGGTCGTGCAGCCAGTCGTTGTAGGCCCGCGCCATGACGATGGCCCACTCATGGTCCCGGATGGCCGCGTGGGTCAAACCCTGGGTCGGGTACAGCACCGTCAGTTCGATGCCATTTCGATCGAGAAAATCGAGCCACTGCCGGGCGTTGGGTCCGGTGCCGGCGCCGACCCAGCCGCCGGGCCGTCTCAACGACCGCAGGTAGCCGTCCATGGTGAGTCCCGGCCAGAAACCATAGGAACGGTGCCATTCCAGTTCCGCGTACGGCCCGCCGATGTAATCGCGAAGCTCCTCGTCGAGTTCCATGATGTGTCCGTCGGCGTCGATGATGCGTTGTGGCGACATGATTTCCTCTTCCTCTCGTCCGGGGGTGGATGTCTCTTGATGGCGTAGATACTAGCCTGGATGCCACGGCGCGGCAAGCGGGCGGCGGCCGCCCGTGGATCGTGGACTCGTTGTCTGGTACGCTGCGGTCACGGACGGAAGTCCGCGAGTTCGGAGAGTCCGCAAGTCCGGAGTCCGAACGTCCATCATGGCGTGTTCAAACCGGGAGGCAAGCATGCGGCGGCGCGTGTTCATGGTGACGGCGGCGGTGACGGTGGCCTTGGCGGCGGCGTGGGCCGCCGCGGCGTTGGCGGGACGCGGCACCGACGGCGAACTCAGGATGATCTACTGGCAGGCGCCGTCGATCCTGAACCCGTTTCTTTCGGGGGGAACCAAGGACATCCATGCGGCGGCGTTGGTGATCGAGCCGCTGGCGCACTACGACGAGAACGGCAACATGATTCCGGCGCTGGCGGCGGAGATCCCCACGCTGGAGAACGGCGGCGTCGCGGCGGATCTCAAGTCCGTCACCTGGAAGCTGAGGAAGGGCGTGACGTGGTCCGACGGCACGCCCTTCACCGCGGCGGACGTGGTGTTCACGGCCGCCTACTGCATGCACCCCGACGGGGGCTGCAACGCGGCCAGCCGGTTTCAGGACGCGGCTTCCGTGGAGGCCGTGGACGCCCACACCGTACGGATCTCCTTCACCGTGCCCATGCCCTTTCCGTATGCGCCGTTCGTGGGTGCGGTCTCGCCGGTGATCCAGAAGAGGCAATTCGACGGCTGCGCCGGCGCCCGGGCGCCGGAATGCACCCGCGAGAACTTCGCTCCCATCGGCACCGGCCCTTTCAAGGTGAAGGAGTTCCGACCCAACGACGTGGTCCGGTACGAGATCAACCACCGCTACCGCAATCCGGACCAGCCGGCGTTCTCGTCGGTATTTCTGAAAGGCGGCGGCGATGCGGTGTCGGCGGCCCGGGCCGTGCTCGGGACCGGCGAGTTCGACTATGGCTGGAACCTCCAGGTGGAGCCCGAGATCCTCGCCGCCATGGCGAAGGCGGGGAAGGGCAAGGTGGTGTCGGCCTTCGGCCCGCTGGTGGAGCGGCTGATCGTGCAGCTGACCAATCCCGACCCCGCTCTGGGTGGCCGGCGGTCAACCTGGCAGGGCGGCAGGAACCCGCATCCCTTCCTCTCGGATCCGGCGGTGCGGCGCGCGCTGTCCCTGGCCATCGACAGGGGGGTCCTGGTGGAGACCGGCTACGGCCCCGCCGGCCGCATCACCTGCAATGTCCTGCCGGCCCCGCCGGTCTACGCTTCCAGCGCCAACGACTGGTGCAAGACCCAGGACATCGCCGGCGCCAACAGGCTCCTGGATGAGGCCGGCTGGGTGCGCGGACCCGACGGTATCCGCACCAGGAAAGGCGTGCGTCTTTCGATCCTCTACCAGACCTCCACGAATTCGGTGCGTCAGGGCACCCAGGTGCTGATCAAGCAGATGTGGCGCCAGATCGGCGTCGAGACCGAGCTCAAGAACATCAGCGCGTCGGTGTTCTTCGGCGGCGATCAGGCGAGCCCGGACACCTATCAGAAGTTCTACGCGGACATTCAGATGTACGCCGCCAACTTCGACGGCACCGACCCCCAGACCTACATGCAGAACTGGACCTGCAAGGAGATCCCCGCTCCCGGCAACCAGTGGATCGGCCGCAACATTCCGCGTTACTGCAATCCGGAATACGAAGAGCTCTCGGCGCTGCTGGCCAAGACCGCGGGCATTCGCAAGCGCGCGGCCATCGCCAGGCGCATGAACGACATGCTCATCGACTACGGCGCGTTGATTCCGCTGGTCCATCGCGGCGAGGTGGCCGCCCACGCGCTGTCCCTCGGGGGCGTTCGTCACAACGCTTGGGACGCGACCCTGTGGAACATCCGGGAGTGGCACCGCCTCAAGCAGCGCCGGTAGTGCTTGGACCCGGGCCCGCGGCACCGCCCGGAGGTTTGCCGCGGGCCGCCGCCGCGCCCCATGTCAGTCGCGCTCCATGTCAAGGTATGTGGCCAGACGCCTGCTCTTCGCGGTCCCCACGCTGCTGGTCCTCAGCCTGATCGTCTTTGCGCTGCTTGACCTGGCGCCCAACGACCCCACGGCGCAGCTCCCGCTGACCATCCCGCCGGAGACGCGGCAGGCCATCCGGGAGAGCCTGGGCCTGGGGCAGCCGTTCCACGTCCGCTATCTCAAGTGGCTCGACCAGTTCCTGGTCAATGAGCCGCTCAATCTGTGGGAGCGGCTGTGGGGCATCGAGATCGGCGACTCGGCGGACCGCCTGCGCGTGCGCTCCTGGTCCACCCGCGCGCCGGTGGTGGACCTGATCGCGGAGCGGCTTCCGCAGACCCTCACCGTTGTCGGCATCTCCTACATCCTTGCGATTCTCATCGCCGTGCCGGTGGGTGTCTACTCCGCCTGCCGGCAGTATTCGTTCATCGATCAGGCGGGCACTTTCGTCACCATGGTGGGGTTCTCGGTGCCGACCTTCTTCACGGGTACGCTCCTCATCATGATCTTCAGCGTCGGCCTCGACTGGCTGCCGTCCATCTATGACACCACCCACCGGGTGACGGACTTGCCCAGCCTGCTGTTCCAGGTCCGGCAGATGATCATGCCGGTGATGGTGCTCGGGCTGTACAATGCGGCCCAGCTCAGCCGTTTCACCCGTTCCGCGGTGCTCGAGAATCTGAACCAGGACCATGTGCGCACCGCCCGCGCCAAGGGCCTGTCCGAGTTCAGGGTCATCGTGGTCCACGTGCTGCGCAACAGCCTGATTCCGGTGGTGACGGTGATCTCCCTGGGGCTGCCGGCGACCTTCGCGGGAGCCATCATCACCGAGCAGATATTCCGCATCAATGGTGTCGGCCACTTGCTCATCGGCGCCATCGAGAGCGGCGACATCCCCACCGTCCAGACCGTGACCTTCATCTTCGCGGTGCTGATCGTGTTGTTCAATCTCGCGGCGGACGTCCTCTACGGCGTGCTGGACCCGAGGATTCGCCATGACTGACGGCCTTGGCGGCCTCGACGCGAAGACGCTCACCGAACCGGCGCCCGGCGCGGGAGTCTGGCGCGAGTTCCGGCGCCACAAGGGAGCGGCGGCCGGCGCCGCGGTGTTGCTGCTGCTGGGTTTGATGGTGCTGTTCGGGCCGACCGTCCACCGGGTCGATCCACGGCACGTGGACTACCCGGTCCGGAACCGCGGCCCGTCGCTGGCGCACCCCATGGGAACCGACAATCTGGGCCGCGACATGCTGGCGCGGGTGCTGGCCGGGGGGCGGGTCTCGCTGGCGGTGGGGGTTGCCGCCATGGTCCTGTCCATCACCCTCGGGACCTTCGCCGGCGTCATGGCCGGATTCTTCCGGCGGTTGGACGGTCCGCTGATGCGGTTCACCGACATCTTTCTGGCGCTTCCGGTGCTGCCGCTGCTGCTGGTGGGCATCATGCTGTTCCGGGATCCGTTGCGCACCGCCCTGGGACCGGAGGCGGGCATCTTCATCCTGGTGGTGGCGGTCATCGGCATGACCAACTGGATGCAGACGGCCCGGGTGGTTCGCGGGGAGGTTCTGGCGGTCAAGGAGCGGGAGTTCGTGCTTGCCGCCCGAAGCGCCGGCGCGGCCCCGCGCCGCATCATCCTGAGCCACGTACTGCCCAACGCCCTGAGTCCCGTGATCGTGGCCGCGACCCTGGGGGTCGCCAATGCCATCATTGTCGAAAGCTCGCTCAGCTTCCTCGGCCTGGGCTTTCCGTCCGATTTTCCCACTTGGGGCCGCCTGCTCCATGATGGTGTCCCGTTCCTTGAGATCGCTCCCGCGCGGGTGTTCTGGCCCGGCCTCGCCATCTCGCTCGCCGTCCTGAGCGTGAACTACATGGGGGACGGCCTGCGTGACGCTCTGGATCCGCGGGTGCGGCGATAGCCGGGTGCGCCGGCGCGACCGGCGCGGGCGGGAGACTACCGCGGCACCGGCCGGCTCAGACAGCGAAGCCCGGTTTCGTCGTCCAGGGCATACCAGAACCGACCGCCGTTCAGGGCCAGGCATCCTGGCCTGAACGGGACGGGAATACGCTCCGCCACCCGCTCGCGCACCGGGTCGTAGCGGATAAACGCGAAGACCGCCTGGTGTTCATCGCTCCAGTCCCCGAGGGGTCCGGGGTCGCATTCGACACACCAGAGTTCGTCGTCGTGCGAAGTCGGGCTGAAGGTCTGGTGCTCCATGCGGATGGTCCACAGGGTTCGCCCGTTCTCCGGGTCCATGCAGAACAGCTTCCGGTTGCGCCGGTGGCTGAGCCACAGCCGGCCCTTGACCACCGTCGCGCCGGCGGCGGCACCGTCCGGGCAGTCGAAGCGGCGCATGACCCGTTTCCGTTCAGGCGACCAGAGGAGCAGCTGCTGTCCCAGCCGGCCACCGCCGGCGACCAGCCACACGCCGTCGCTCGACGGACAGGCGTACCGGACACCGGGAAGCGACAGGACCTGCTCGCAGGACTGGCGGACCGGGTCATGGACGATCACGATGGACGCATCCGCGGACGCGAGCCACAGGCGGCCCCGGTGCCACTGCATGCCCGTGATGAGGACTGACCGGATGTCCATCCTTCGCCTTGTATCAGAAACAGGTGCGCGCGGTGCGGGTCTGCCTCGTCGTCCGGGTCGAAGGCCGATTGCGGCCCGCGGGGAGTCATCCGGGAGTGTGCGCCGCCGGAGGCCTCGGGAGGTGGCCGGCAGGGACACATCCGTCCGGATTCTCGTCCAGGATGCCGGAAATTCGCTGTCGTGTCCCATTGTCGAACAGAAACAGGGTCTCCATATCGGGCGCCCGCCGGCTCTTGACAGGGTGGGGCGCCTGTGGGCAAGACGGGGAGGGTTGCGCCGACTGCCGGAGTATTTCACGGCAACTCCCGTGTTGCCGGCCGTACATGTTGTTTCGGGTCGTACATCTGCTTGCACGGGCTGCCTCACTATGGTAAGGCTTGATCCGACATGGAGCCGGTGTACGTGCGCCGTACTTTCACATATTGCACATATCTGGACACGGAGCGTTCGCCGGGGTCCGTTTGCGGGATCAGGAAGGTTTGAGGCCGTCAGTTTCAAGCCGCTGGTTTGAGGCGGTCGGTTTGAGGCCGTCGGTTTCAGGCGGTCATTGAAACGCTCAGTTGGCGACGGTTGTTCAGGGACGGTTGGTGGACGTTTTTGTGTTGCGTTACATGAGACGGGATGTTCAAGAGCTTCGTCCCGAAGCTGTTTCTGAAGGCGAAAGGAGAGTTCGGACATGAGAAAGATGAGGATGTTGGTGCACAAGAATCTGGCGGCGGTCTGTTGCGCCATCATGTTCGCCTTCGGGCTTGCGGCATGCAGTAGCAGCAGCAACAACAAGACGGTGGTGACCGAAGCCGAGAAAACCATAAATACGGCCCGTACGGGGGCCATGAGTGCGGCGACGGCGGCCAAGACGGCGTCGGACAACGCCAAGGAGGCGGTCGATGAGGCGGACGCGGCGGTCATGGCTGTTGCCCCCATTTTTACGATGACGGGCGGCGATGACGGCACCGTGAATCTGGCCGGCCTGGTGAAGGAGGGCCGCGATGCGGCCGGCATGGCGGAGGAGTACAATCAAGAGACCAAGATGGAGTCCGACAAGGCTGCGGCCGCGGAAACGGTGACGGCGGCAGCCGATGCCAGGGCGAAAGCGGAGTTGGCCCAGGAGAAAGCCGAAGCCCAGGCGCGGATAGCCGCTGAAAAGGCCAAGATGGCGACGGATGCCGCCGCGAAGGGAATCAAGGTCTCCGGCGATACGGACATGGCGAGGACGTACGGTTTCGGCGACACTTCCATCACTCCCGCCGCCTTGCCCAAGAAAAATTCGGACACGAGTGTGGTCAACGGCAAGACGGTCACGAAGACGACGGGCCTCATAGGTACGGCCGACGGCCACGCCCCCATGGTGGATGTCGCCGCAGTCATGTACCTGGCCAAGAGCGGCAGTACTCCGGAGCGCAAGGCCAAGCCGGCGATCGAGAAACGGACGTTTACGTTCGCCAAGGCATACGACTCGGCAGACGACGGAAGCCGCCTCTGGCTCGCCACCCAGTATGCCGCTGGCAGGGCCGTGCACACGTTCCGTGACACCTCTGGCTCGCTCGATCTCGAAAAGACCGACGATGCGACATGGGGCGCTCACGATCATGACAGCGACTCCAGTACGGCGAAGCTGAAGGTGATGAAGGCGACCGGCATGTTCTACATGGCCTCCGGCTCGGGGGCTTTTGACCAGACGAACCCCTCGAGCGCCACGATCGAGGACGAAACGAAGGTGAACAAGGATATCTTCTACTACCAACATCCCACCGAAGGGAAAAAGTGGTTGAGGCGGACCCAGTCCGTGACCCCCACAGGCGAAGCGACCACTCATACCTATATGAACGTGAGCGTCGTCGAGAATGTCATGGGCTTTCCGGTGGCGACCGACTACATACATGTCAACTACGGCATATGGATCGGCAATCTGAAGGCCGACGGTGACGACAGCGACGCCGACCTTACCGAACTTGGCACGGGGTTTGCCTCTGCCAAGGCGGGCAAAGGCATGACCGGGGAGATGCCGGACTCCGGCACGGGCACCTACAAGGGCTCTTATCTCGTGTCCTATCGCAAGGCCCACGCGGATGGCAACGGCAGCCTCATGTCCAGTGCGAATCACTCGACAGTGACGGCGGACTTCGCGAAGGCGACCGTGATGGTCGATTTGCATTCCCTCGCCAAGCTTGAGGGCACAATCGCCGGGGACAGGTTCTCGGGAACCAAGGTCTCCAGCGTGACCGGTATGGTGGGCGAGACAGCGGTTCTGACGGCAAGTGCGGACGGCAGCGGTTACACGGGCAGTTTCAGCGGCGGTTTCTTCGGACCCCAGGCGGCGGAAGTCGGCGGCGTGTTCTCCTACACGTCGAAGGACAAGAAGAATGGCGAATTCCGTGGCTCCTTCGGCGGAGCCAAGTAGCAGGTCGTCGTCGGTTCACTGAGTGGGGCGCGCTGTCCATCTCCGGACCGGGCGCCTCGCATCGTGGCGGCTGACGGGCGGAAGCCACGCGGTTCCGGGCAATGATCGCCAAGGTTGTTTTCGCCGGGACCGTTTGGGGACGTTCCACGAGACAGGATGTTCAAGGGCTTCGTCCCGAGGCTGTTTCTGAAGGCGAAAGGAGAGTTCGGACATGAGAAAGATGAGGATGTTGGTGCACAAGATGGTACACAAGAACTTGGCGGCGGTCTGTTGCGCCGTCATGCTCGCCTTCGGGCTTGCGGCATGCAGTAGCAGCAGCAACAAGACGGTGGTGACCGAAGCCGAGAAAACCATAAATACGGCCCGTACGGGGGCCATGAGTGCGGCGACGGCGGCCAAGACGGCGTCGGACAACGCCAAGGAGGCGGCCGATGAAGCGGACGCGGCGGTCATGGCTGTTACCCCCATTTTTACCATGACGGGCGGCGGTGACGATCCCGTGAATCTGGCCGGCTTGGCGAAGGAGGCCCGCGATGCGGCCACCAACGCGGAAAAGTACAATCAAGAGACCAAGACGGAGTCCGACAAGGCCGCGGCCGCGGAAACGGTGACGGCGGCAGCCGACGCCAGGGCGGCAGCGGAGTTGGCCCAGGAGAACGCCGAAGCCCAGGAGCGGATAGCCGCCGAAAAGGCCAAAATGGCGAAGGATACCGCCGCGATGGGAATCAAGGTCTCCGGCGATACGGATATGGCGAGGACGTACAGTTTCGGCGACACGTCCATCACCCCCGCCGCCTTGACCGGCAAGAAGGTGGAGACGAGGCTGGTCAACGGCAAGGAAGTCACGCTGTCGACGAATCTCATAGGCGATTTCAAGGTTTCCCTCAAGGAGGACGTTGCTGGAGTCGAGGGTACGGCTGCGTCAGGGGGTACCCCGGAGGTCAAGGCCAAGCCGATAATCGAAGCACGCGAGACCTTGGTCGGGAAGATATACGACTCGGCGGACGACAAGACCCGCCTCCTGCTCTTCACCCACTACACCGGCAGCAAGGTCGTAGGCGCGTACCGCACAGTCAACACCAAGACGGTCGAGGGCAAAGTGACCCCCAATGCGGAACACGGCGAGTACGATCATGATAATGATGACGAAACGCCTAGCTTGAAGGTGATGAAGGCGGCCGGTGAGTTCTACCTGGTCACCGGCTCGGGGGCTTTGAGCGCGAGCAGTCACACCGACAAGATCGAGAAGGCCACGAAGGCCACCCCGATCTACTACTACACCGAACCCGCCGAGGGATCGACGCCGAGCAAGAAGATCTGGATCGTGCGAAGCAAGACCAAAGACGAAGCCGGAACGATCACATACGAATACCAGGACGTGAGTGTCGTCGAGAACGTCAAGGGCTTTCCGGTGGCGACTCCCTATCAGCATCTCAATTACGGCATGTGGATTGGCAATCTGAAAGCCAATGGTGATGACAGCGATGCCGACCTTGCCGAACTCGGAACGGCGTTTGTCGTTGCCAAGGCGGGCGGCAAGGGTATGACCGGCGGTGACATGCCGGCCAGCGGCACGGCCACCTATGACGGCCATTACGTCGTGACATTTCGCGCCAAGAAAGCGACAGGCGACGGTCGCTTCCATTACAGGTCGGATCACTCGACATTGACAGCAAATTTCGCGAATGACACCGTCATGGTCGATCTGTACGGCCTCGCCACACTCGAGGGCACCATCAAGGGCGACTGGTTCTCGGGAACCAATGTTTCCGGGGTCGCTCCGCTGAGCGACAAGCCAGCCAATGATTTTCTTGAGGCGGACACGAGCGGTGCCAATTACACGGGCACGTTCAGCGGCGGCTTCTTCGGACCCAAGGCTGCGGAAGCCGGCGGCGTGTTCGACTACACGTCGGAGGGCAGGAAGAAGGGCGAATTCCGCGGAGCCTTCGGCGGAGTCAAGCAGGCGGAGTAGTCGGAGTAGTAACAGATCGCCGTCATCGGCGGCGGTTCACGGAGCGAGGCGTCCGGCGGGACGAAGCCTAGACGCTTGCTGAATGCGTCCTGTGATGCTGCCGGAGGGAAGTTCCGCGCCAAGGAGTTCGAGAACGATGAGGATATTGATGTACGGAATGATGCACGGAATGATGCACGGGATGATGAACAGGAACTTGGCGGCGGTCTTCTGCGCGGTGGTGTTGGCCTTCGGGCTGGCGGCATGCGGCGGCAGCAGCAACAACAACCGGACCCCGGCGACGACCCCGGATCTGCCGCCGGCGGGGCCGACGGCAGTGGAGACGGCGATCAAGGAGGCCCGGACATCGGCGATGGCGGCGTCGGGCAAGGCCAAGACGGCGTCGGACAACGCGGGGACGTCGGCGGATGAGGCGGAAGCGGCGATCCTGGGTGTCGTGCCCGTTTTCACTCCCAAGGGGGAGATGACGGCGAAGAGCTACGCGGATGCGGCCCGGACGGCGGCGGACATGGCGAAGGCGGAGTACGACAAGGCCAAGATGGAGTCGGACAAGGCTGCGGCCACGAGCGACTTGAGTGTGGCGGCCGAGGCCGAAGTCGCAGCCGAGGCGGCGCAGGCGAAGGCGGAGGCTCAGGCGGCGATGGCCGCGGAAAAGGCGAAGATGGCGAAGGAGGCCGCGGCCAAGGAGGTTCGGCATGTCGAGGGGATGACCTACGGGTACGGCGACACGACCATCACGGCGGGTGCACCCTATGCCAAGCTCACGACCGGGGGCAAGACCATCGAGACCGGCAAGCGCGGCGGCATCAACGAGGCCTCACGGGATTTTCGAAAGGAACCGGTCCGATACGTGAAGGCAACCGAAAGCAAGCCGGAGGTGGTTTCCCGGACGGGAATCCATGCACGGACCATCCCGGTCGGTTCCTACAACGACTCGGAGAAGTCCCGTTTCTGGCTGGTCGAAAAGTATGTCACCAACACCAAGGGGGTGAAGGCCTACCGCAGGGCGAAGGACGCCAGCGATCAGCCCATCAACGTGACCGCCCCGATCACGGTCGAGAACCCGTTCGGTTCGGTCACGGTAGGGGAAAAGACCTACAAGGTCATGCGGGCGGAGGGGGAGTTCCATATTCTTGATACCCCGGAGTCGAAGAAACTGGACAAGACGAATGCCTGGGACTGGATCAATGGGGGCACCAAGGACGCGAATGCGGGCGTGGGCGTCTACTACTACAACAACGGCAGCAAGGACATCTATCTTCTGCGCACCGGAACGAGCGGGACCGACAACTTCACCTACCGGCAGATTTTCGTCTACGATGTGCCGGATTTCCCGGAGGCGAGGCCCTATGAGCACATGAACTACGGGATGTGGCACACGCAGAAGTCAGGCAGGACCAACCTTGGCATCTCATTCGTCACGGTGCTGCCCGATGGCGAGGGCATGACCCCGGCGGCCAACATGCCAGGCTTCGGCAGCGCCACCTACAGGGGTCATGCAGTCTGGCAACGCCGCGACCCGCACGCTCAAGGCGAAGGAGGTATCGGCGGTCATGAGGGGAACTCAACCACGACGGTGGATTTCGGGAAAAGCACCATCAAGACCAATATTTTTGACTGGCACTACACGTCGCAAGGCGGATCCAACGGGATTCTCGCCACATTCCACGGCACCATCGACGGGAACGGGTTCTCGGGCAGCAAAGTGACCAATGTCAACGCCGAAGGCGCCGGCTACGATACGCCGGGGTTTTTTGCTGGCTATCAGGCCCGCCATCGTACTGCATCGAAGCTGGCCACGAGCGTGGACGGCAGCCTGTAGTACGAGGTGAGGGAGTACCGCGGGAATTTCTTCGGGCCGGACGCCGAAGAGGTGGGCGGCGTGTTCGACATCACGTCCAAGGACAAGAAGAACGGCGAGTTGCGCGGCTCCTTCGGCGGCCGCAGGTAGTAAACAGGTCGCCGTCACCGGCGGTGGTTCACGGAGCGGGGCGCCCGATCCATCTCCGGATCGGGCGCCCTTTTCTTTTCCAGACAGCTGCCAGGGAGGCTGTGGATGCACGTTTACATGAGTCTGGTTGGCACAATACTGCTCGCGCTGGTTCTGGCGACCGCGCCCGCGGAGGGCCAGCAGCCGCCTCCGGAGCTGTCCGCCGAGGCGCTGATCGATGCCGCACGGGCGGCCTTGGCAAAGGGCGAGCCGGAAGACGCCGCGTTCCTGCTCGACGGTGTGAAACCGGGCGAGGGGAACCCCGACGATCTCGATTTTCTGCGCGGCTCCATCGCGATGCAGCGCGGGGAGTGGCAGGAGGCGATCGCACGGTTCCGGGCGATGCTGGCGCGCAATCCCGATCTGCCCCGGGTGCGGCTTGACTTGGCGTTGGCCTATTTTCAGGCGGAGGATGACGGCAATGCGGCCTATCATTTCCGCCTGGCGCTGGGTGCGAAGGACCTGCCCGAGACGGTGCGCGCCTCGGCGCTCGCTTTCCTCGACCGCATCCGGCGGCGCAAGCGATGGTCGGTTACCGGCTCGGTGGCGGTTGTGCCCGACACCAACATCAACGCCAGGACCGATGCCCGGGAGATCCTCCTGTTCGGCAGCCAGCGGGCTACGCTATCGGATGATGCGCGCCGGACCAGCGGCGTCGGGGTGAATGTCAACATGTCGGGCGGTTACGAAGGGCGGGTTTCGCCCGACCTGCGGTTCCGGGTCGGCGGCGGGCTCCAGACGCGAACCTACCGGGAGAGTGATTTCAACGAACAGATCGTCAACCTGTACGCCGGGCCGCGCTTCCTGTTCGACAAGTTCGACCTGCGTCCCGACGTGACCGCGCGGCAGCGCTGGCTCGGCGGCACCGCCTACAGCTTGGCGCTGGGTATCGGGCTTTCGGGCAATTGGCTTGTGGGGCAGACATGGCGGCTGGGCGCGTCGCTCAGTCGCGAGCGGATCGACTACGAGGAGGGCAATCTCGGCGAGGGCAACCTCGATTCCGTCGGGCTCAACCTCACCCATGCGCTGGACAAGGCGACGCTGTTGCGGGCCGACACCGCATGGAGCAGTGAGACGCTGGACCTGGACACCCATTCCTGGCGCGAGTTCCTCGTCGGATTGACGGTTTCGCGCGAGTTGCCCCTGGGCTTCGTGGCCAGCGGGGGGACCACCTGGCGCTGGCGCCGATACGGCGCGGCTCATCTCTTGTACGGCCCGGAGGCGCGGCGGGAACGGACGCTTGCCCTGCGCAGCACGCTGTCCAACCGGAATGTCGAGATTTTCGGCTTCATGCCCGAAATCGCCCTGCGCCACGAGCGGCGGGACAGCAACGTCGCGTACTACGACTACACGCGCACGGTTGGCGAACTCGGCATGGTCAGGACATTCTGACGGTCAAGGCCCGTACCGGGACCGCCCGGGCCGTCGCTGGCGCCGGAAAAATCGCCTGACCCGCCACGGGCGCAGCCGATTCACGCGCGTGGCCGGTCAGGTGCCGGCGGGAGAGGAGACGGTGCTGACGCGGTAATCCGGAACGATGCCGCAACTCCGGGTGAATCCTGTGGAAGACCCGGGAGTTCAGCCAGGCGGAAACCGCGGCAGGCCCCAAGGCCGCCCGTGCCACACCCGAAAGGGCTGCGGACAGGGAGATGCGACATGTCCGACAAGGTTCTTCTCGACAAGGTGGGCGAGACCGCGAGGATCACGCTCAACCGCCCGGAGAAGGGGAATGCCGTCGACGCCGAGTTGATGGCCGGGCTGATGGAGAGCCTGGCCCGGGTTGCAGGCCACCCCACCCTCCGGGTGCTGGTTCTCGAGGGCAGGGGAGAGCACT
Source organism: uncultured Binatia bacterium (SeqCode) (assembly GCA_964291295.2). Taxonomy (GTDB): domain Bacteria; phylum Desulfobacterota; class Binatia; order UBA9968; family JAJDTQ01; genus JAJDTQ01. Next base: position 1,460,768 of record OZ219754.1, read on the forward strand.
TCTGTGCCGGGCGGGAGGCGGACGCGCCCAAGCCCGGGAACGCCTCGGAGTTTGCCGAGGCTCTGAGCCGCATCGTCCGGGCCAACCGGCTGTTGCAGTCATTCCCGGGGATCAGCCTGGCGGTGGTGCGGGGAAAGGCCTTCGGCTTCGGCTGCGGGCTGGCGGTGCAAAGCGATGTGACATTGGCTGCGGAGGATGCCCGGTTCGCGTTCCCGGAGATCAACGCCGGCTTTCCGCCCACCATCGTCATGTCCTATCTGAGCCGGTGGATTCACCGGAAGAAGGCGCTGGAGCTGGTCATGACCGGGGGCGAGATCAGTGCCGCGGAGGCCGAGCGGCAGGGTCTGGTCAATCGCGTGGTTCCGCCAGACCGGCTGGCGGATGAGGAAAAACGCTGGATGGAAATGCTGGCGGGCCGCGACCTCAAGGGACTTCAGGCGACCAAGGCGTTTTTCAGGGACACCGCCGAGTGGTCCACCGAAGCGGCGGCACAGTACGGGGTGACGCGGTTGGCCAACTTTTTCGCAAGCCGGGACGGCTAACGCTTCAACCCGATCCTGTGACCGTAGCTGACCTCGCCCTTGTCTATCCTGAGAGAAAATCCGCAGTCAGGGTTGGTGCAGGCCCACGCCTTGTACATGACTGAAGCACCGTCCTGGCCGTAGTCCGACAGGGGTATCAACCTGCCATCGTCACATTTTTGACACGTTGGCAACTCCATCTCCGCTCCTCCTTTGCAGCGAGCACCGGCGGCCCTGGATGTGACGGACACCGTCTGTCATGGATACCGCCCCGGCCCGCCCGTTTTCCGCCGCGCCCCGGCAAGTTGACAGTTGCCCCGCACCTTATCGAAAATCCTGCGCGAAAGCAAACTGACCGGGGCGGCCGCCTGGTTTGACACCGCCGCCGCCCCGGAGATATGATGAAACCAGACCTCCGCACGGGCGGGCACGCGGGGTTCGCCTCGCCGCAGCCTCGCCGCATGTTGCCGCGACGCTGCCGCGACACATGCCATGCTCGTGAATGCCACGCTCGCAGCTTCCATGCCCACATCTGTCATGCCCGCGGCTTCCATGTCCGTGGTCGCCATCATACCGGCGCGTTACGGGTCCACGCGGTTTCCCGGAAAACCGCTGGCCAGGATCGGTACGAAGCCCATGATTCAGCACGTCTACGAGAGCGCCGCCGCCGCCGACCTGGTGCACCGGACCGTGGTGGCCACGGACGATGCGCGGATCCGGGATGCGGTGCGGGCTTTCGGCGGGGAGGCGGTGATCACGTCGAAAGGTCACTTGAGCGGCACGGACCGGTTGGCCGAGGTCGCCGGCGGTCTGCAGGCCCAGTGGATCGTCAACGTGCAGGGAGACCTGCCGTTCATCCAGCCGGAGACCATCCGCAGGAGCGTCGAGTGCCTGGGGCGGGAGCCGGCGGCGCCCATGGCCACGGCGCGCACTGCCATCACGTCGGAACGGGAGTTCCTGGACCGCAACGTGGTCAAGGTGGTGACCGACCGGGAGGGGTTTGCCTGCTACTTCTCCCGCGCTCCCATCCCGTTTCACCGGAACCCGCCGGCGCCGCCCGCGCGGTGGGGCCATCGCCACCTGGGCATCTACGTGTACCGGCGGGATTTCCTGTTGCGCATCGCCGCCATGCCCGCGGTGGCGCTGGAGCTCGCCGAGGGGCTGGAGCAGCTGCGGGCGCTTCACTACGGTTTTCGTATCCGGGTCGCGGACGTGGTGGAAACGGGTGTCGAGGTGGACACGCCGGAGGATCTGGGACGGGCGGAGGCGTACTGGAGCCGGCTCCACGCGGGGGAGAGCGATGCCTGACCTGCCAAGGAAGTTCATCTTCGTGACCGGCGGGGTCATGTCCTCTCTGGGCAAGGGGCTGGCGGCCGCCTCCATCGGCGCCCTGCTGGAGAGCCGCGGGCTCAAGGTGACCCTGCTGAAGATGGATCCCTACATCAATGTCGATCCGGGCACCATGAGTCCGTACCAGCACGGCGAAGTGTTCGTCACCGACGACGGCGCCGAAACCGACCTCGATCTGGGGCATTACGAGCGCTACGTCTCCTCGCCCACCGGACGGGCCAACAATTTCACCACCGGCCAGGTGTACGACACGGTGATCACCAAGGAGCGCCGCGGCGACTACCTGGGCGGCACGGTCCAGGTGATCCCTCATGTCACCGACGAGATCAAGCGGCGGATCGTGGCCGCGGCCGAGGACTGTGACATTGCCATCTGCGAAGTGGGCGGCACCGTGGGCGACATCGAGGGGCTGCCCTTCCTGGAAGCCATCCGGCAGTTCGGCCGGGACTGCGGCAGGGAGAACGTCATCTACGTTCACCTCACCTACGTGCCCTACATCGCCCCGGGCGGCGAGCTCAAGACCAAGCCCACCCAGCACAGCGTCAAGGAGCTCACCGGCCTGGGGATCCAGCCCGACTTCCTGCTGTGCCGGACCGACCGCCTGCTGAGCCGGGATCTCAAGTCGAAGATCGCCAGTTTCTGCAACGTGGACGAAAAAGCGGTGGTCACCGCCAAGGACGTGGAGTGGATCTACGAGGTGCCGCTGGTGTTCCACCAGGAAGGCCTGGACGACCGCATCGTGGAGCGGCTCCGGATGTGGACCGGCGCTCCCAATCTGCGCAAGTGGCAGAAGACGGTGCACATCCTGAAGAATGCCCGGGAATCGGTGCGGATCGCCGTGGTGGGAAAGTACATGGAACTCCGGGAGTCGTACAAGAGTCTGCTGGAGGCCCTGGTCCACGGCGGCATTGCCAACGGCGTACACGTCGAGTTCGACTGCATCGAGGCGGAGAAGATGGAGAAGCACGATGTCGGGCAGCGTCTGGGCGGTGCCGGCGGCATCCTGATCCCCGGCGGATTCGGAGACCGCGGCACCGAGGGGAAGATCCGGGCGGTGCGCTACGCTCGCGAGCACAAGGTGCCGTTCTTCGGGATCTGCCTCGGGATGCAGATCGCGGTGGTCGAGTTCGCCCGCAACGTCTGCTCCCTGAAGGGCGCCAACTCGGCGGAGTTCGACCCGGACACGAAACACCCGGTGATCCATCTGATGGACGACCAGAAGGAGCTGGGCCGCATGGGCGGCACCATGCGGCTGGGGGCCTATCCGTGCGTGCTGTCCTCCGATTCGCTGTCGGCGAGGATGTATCGGAAGAAGCGGGTCTCGGAGCGCCACCGCCACCGGTACGAGTTCAACAACCGTTACCGCGAATTGACGCAGGAAAAGGGCTTGCGGATCGCCGGCGTCTCCCCGGACCGCAGCCTGGTGGAGGTGGTGGAGCTGATGGACCACCCGTGGTTCGTCGGTTGCCAGTTTCACCCGGAGTTCAAGTCCCGCCCCACCGAGTGCCACCCGCTGTTCAAGGGCTTCATCCGGGCCGTGCTCCAGCGGCGCGGGTCGGCCCGGGAGGTTCCGCGCATGCGCATTGTCGCGGATTCGTTGAGGCCATGACCGCCGCCGAGGTGCCTGTCGGCAACATCCGCCTCGGGGGCGGCCGGCCGCTGGTGCTGATCGCCGGTTCCTGCGTCATCGAGAGTCGGGACTCGGCGCTGCGGCACGCGGCCCGTCTGCGGGAGCTGACCGCGCGCCTGGGCATCCCCTTCGTCTACAAGTCGTCCTACGACAAGGCCAACCGCACGTCGCTGGAGTCGTTTCGCGGCCCGGGGCTCGACGAGGGGCTGCGTATCCTCGGCGACATCAAGCGGGAGCTTGACGTTCCGGTGCTCACCGACGTGCACGAGCCGGACCAGATCGGCCCGGCTTGCGAGGTCGTGGACGTGGTCCAGATCCCGGCGTTTCTCTGCCGGCAGACGGACTTCGTGACGGCGGTGGCCCGCGCCGCCAAGGTGGTGAACGTGAAGAAGGGCCAGTTCCTGGCGCCCTGGGACATCCGCAACGTGGCGGCCAAGGTGGTGGCGGCGGGAAACCACAACCTGCTGCTGACCGAGCGCGGGGTCTCCTTCGGCTACAACAACCTGGTGTCGGACATGCGCTCGCTGGTGATCATGCGCGAGACCGGGTTCCCGGTGGTGTTCGACGCCACCCACAGCCTGCAGCTGCCGGGCGGCCTGGGATCGGCCTCCGGCGGCGACCGCCAGTTCATCGCGCCGCTGGCGCGGGCCGGGGCGGCGGTGGGCGTGGACGGCCTGTTCATGGAAGTTCACGAGGAGCCGGCCCGGGCCCTGAGCGACGGTCCCACTTCCTTCCCCCTGGAGGCGCTGGACGATCTGCTGAGGATGGTCAAGGACATCGATGACCGGGTCAAGGCGCACGGGTTCCGGTGACATGGGCGGCGGGATGAACGCGGTTCAAAGGGCTCGCGAGGTGCTGGACATCGAGATCGGCGGCATCGCCGCGGCCCGGGGCCGCGTCGGTGAAGCCTTTGTCCGCGCGGTGGGCGTCCTGCACGACTGTACCGGCAAGGTCATCGTGACCGGGGTGGGCAAGTCGGGCCTTGTCTGTCACAAGATCGCGGCCACCCTGGCCAGCACCGGGACACCGTCGTTCTTTCTCCACGCGGCGGAGGCGAGCCACGGCGACCTGGGCATGATCATGCGGGACGATGTGGTGCTGGCGGTCTCCAACAGCGGCGAGTCGGAGGAGATCCTGAAGATGCTGCCGCTCATCAAGCGGTGGCGCCTCGAACTGATTGCCATGACAGGCAATGCGCGGTCGTCGCTGGGCCTTGCGGCCGACGTGGTCCTCGACGTCGGCGTGCCCGAGGAGGCCTGCCCACTGGGGCTGTCGCCCACCGCCAGCACCACGGCGGCCCTGGCCATGGGCGACGCCCTCGCGGTGGTGCTGCTGGAACGCCGGGGATTCAAGACCGAAGACTTCCTGCTCCGCCACCCCGGGGGCGCGCTCGGGCGCAAGCTGCTGCTCCGCACCGGAGATCTGATGCACGGCGGCGAGGAGATACCGTTGGTGTCCGAGGAGACGCCGCTCAAGGATATCCTGTTGGAGATCACATCGAAGCGGCTGGGCGTGACTGGTGTGGTCGGCGCCGAGTCGGCGCTGGTGGGCATCATTACCGACGGCGACCTGCGGCGCTGTCTCGCCCGGGTCGGGGCCGGGGCGGACATCCTGGAGCGCAGGGCCGCCGATATCATGACGCGCAACCCCAAGACCATCCGCGGCGACTCGCTGGCGGTGGAAGCCGCCGCGATGATGGAGAAGTTCTCGATCACGGCCCTCTTCATCAAGGCCGAGGACTCCGAGCGGCCGCGGGGGATCATCCACCTCCATGATCTGCTCAAGGCCGGCATCGTCTGAACGGTTGCGCCGAAAGCGCGGAGCGGGCCGGCGGGCCGGGCCCGTCGGACGCGGGCAGGAACGGCGGCTGGCGGCGCCGTCCTCGTGGCTGCAACTTTACACTCCATGGCGGAATTGGTATCTCGAAACAAGTGGCCCGTGCCCATGCGGTCCAGACGGTTGCTGTTCCTGGTCGTGCTGGCCGCGGGTATGATTTTCGTTGCCGTCGAGGTCGCCCGGCACCTGCGGGAGCAGGCGACGCGGGCACCTTGGGGGCTGCTGGAATTCACTCCCGGGGTGCCCCTGCAGGTAAGGAACTTTCACCGGAGCATGATCGAGGACGGCCGGAAGGCATGGGAGATCAAGGGAGCCGAGGCCACCTATTTCAAGGCCGAGGAGCGGGCCCGGGTCCGTCGCCCGCGGCTGGTCTTCCACCGGGACAATGGCGGGACACTGGCGGCCCGGGGCCGGGAAGGGAACGTCTTTCTGCCGGGCGGGCGCCTGCAACGGGCGGTTCTCGACGGTGCGGTGGAGATCACCGGGCGGGAAGCGAGATTTCGGACCGACAGGCTCGTCTACGTCCGCACAGGCGACCGTATCGTCTGCCCCGGCAGGGTCTGGGCGGTGGTGGACGGCGTGGAGATCGAGGGCGACCACATGACCTACGCGCTCGCGAAAGACATCCTCAAGCTTCGGGGCGCCGTGAAGACCACCTTCCGCGGCGGCCTGAAGGCGGCCACCGGCTTGTAGGAGCCGGGTCGAAGGCCGTATGTTCGGATCTCTCGGTGGCCGGGACGGCGCGATGACCGGAAGGGACGGATGCCGTGTCGGCCTGCGCCGGTTGGGGTGCATCCTGGCGGTGGCCCTGCTCCTGTCGGCGCCCGTGACCCGGGCGGCGGGTGCCGATGGCCGCGGCCCGGAGCCGCCCGCCCGGGGCCTTTTCGCGGACAAGGATACGCCCATCGAGATCACTGCGGATTCGATGGAACTCCAGCGCAAGACCGGCACCGTCACCTACAAGGGCAACGTGAGGGTGGTCCGCGACAATGTCCGCATCACCAGTCACGTGCTGTTCGCGCGCTATGACGCCAAGGATGGCGGATTGAAGAGCATCACCGCGGAGGGGGGGGTGCGGGTGCGCGACGGAGGCCGCGAGATGACCGGTGACAAGGCCGTTTTCGACGGCGAGGAAGAGACGGTCGTCGTGTCCGGCAACACCACCGTGCGCGAGGGCAACAACAGCGTCTCCGGCGACCGCATCACCATCTACACGAAAGAGGACCGCATCCTGGTGGAGAACAGCGGCGGGCGCGTTCGGGCGGTGGTTTTCCCGGGGCAGTTGAATCGTTGAGGCATGGTTCAGGGCGCTGGCGCGATGAGCGTGCTCCGGGCGGACGGTATCGTGAAGTCGTACCGCGGCCGGCGGGTCGTGGACCGGGTTGCACTTGAGGTCGGAAGCGGCGAGGTGGTCGGGCTGCTGGGGCCCAACGGAGCGGGGAAGACGACCCTGTTCCATATCCTGATCGGCTTGGTGCGCGCCGACGAAGGGAAGGTCACCCTGGCCGGGATGGACCTTACGACCGCCCCCATCTACCGCCGGGCCCGGGCAGGCATCAGCTATCTGCCCCAGGAGTCGTCGGTTTTCCGGGGTCTGACGGTCAGGCGGAACCTGCTGGCCATCATCGAGACCCTGGGACTGGGCAGGGCCGAGGAAGAGGAGCGGAGCCGGCGGCTGCTGCGGATGTTCGGTCTGGAACACCTGGCGGACCAGAAGGCCTACACGCTCTCGGGCGGTGAAAGACGGCGGGTGGAGATCGCCCGGGCGCTGGTGCTCTCGCCCTTCTTCGTACTGCTGGACGAACCTTTCACGGGCGTCGATCCCATCGCGCTGGCGGACATCAAGGATGTGATACGGCGACTGACCCAGGCCGGCATCGGGGTGCTGATAACGGATCACAACGTCCGGGAGACCCTGGAGATCTGCAGCCGCGCCTACATCCTGAGCGAGGGCGTGGTGCTGGCCGAGGGGACGCCGGCCGACATCGCCTCCAGTGACCGTGCCCGCCAGGTGTACCTGGGCGAGGGATTCAGCCTGTAGTCCGATGACACTCGATATCAAACTCGATATCAAGCTGGACCAGAAACTCGCGCCGCAACTGGTGATGACGCCCCAGTTGCAGCAGGCCATCCAGCTCCTTCAACTGTCCCATCTCGATCTGCAACAGCGTATCTCCCAGGAACTGCTGGAAAATCCGGCCCTTGAGGAGGTCCGGGACCAGGATTCCCCTGCGGAGAACGGATGCGAGCCCGATGCGGCCCGCGAGACGTTGATCACCGACCGGATCGCGGAATGGCAGGACTACCTGAACCATCACTCCAACTCGCGTCACGACATGAGGAGCGTCGACGTGGTGCGGGAGGAAGCCGACGTCCCCTCCCTGGAGAACACCGTGACGCGTCCGGAGACGCTTCAGGAACATCTTTCGTGGCAGCTTCGCATGGCCGGACTGGACGAGGCCGATGAGCGCATCGCCATGTGCATCATCGGCAATCTGGACGAGCGGGGTTACCTGGAAGCGTCGGTGGAGGAGATCGGCGAGCTGGCCCGGGCCGCGCCCGAGGCGGTGGAGGCGGTGCTTGCGCGCGTCCAGTGTTTCGATCCGGTGGGGATCGCGGCCAGGGATCTGCGCGAGTGCCTGCGGGTGCAACTGCACAACGCCGGAATGGGAGACAGCGTGGCCGCGCGCGTGGTGGCGAAGCACCTGCGCCAGTTGGAGTACCGGCGCTACGATCGGATAGCGGCGAGTCTGAACGTCGGCCTCGATGAGGTGGTCCGGGCCGCCCGTCTCATTGCCTGCCTGGAGCCCAAGCCGGCCCGGGGCTTCGACCACGACGGGGTCCGCGCGATCATCCCCGACGTGGTGGTGCAGAAGGTCGCGGGAGAGTACGTCCTCTTCCTGAACGACGACGGCGTTCCGCCCCTGCGTGTCAGTCCGCTGGTGCGGCGGCTGGCCGGCCAACGGGGAGACGAGGAGCGCCGGGCCAGGGAATATCTGGAGACCAGGGTTCGCGCCGCCACCTGGCTTATCAAGAGCATTCACTGGCGCCAGCAGACCCTGTATCGCGTCAGCGAGAGCATCTTCCGCTTCCAGCGGGAGTTCCTCGACCGCGGCATCGACGGTCTGAGACCGCTGGTGTTGCGCGAGGTGGCGGCGGAGCTGGGCATGCACCCGTCCACGGTCAGCCGCGCCACCTCCAACAAGTACGCCCATACGCCGCAGGGCGTTTTCGAGTTGAAATTCTTCTTTCAAAGCGGCATCGTCCGAAACGACAGTTCCACCGTGGTATCCTCGGAGTCGGTGCGGAACACGATCCGGGACATGGTGGAGGCCGAGGATCCGGGAAAGCCCCTGAGCGACCAGGCGATCGCCGGCGGGTTGCAACGTCTCGGTTTCGATATCGCGCGCCGTACGGTTGCGAAGTACCGGGAGCAGCTCGGGATATTGCCGTCGGCGCGGCGGCGCAGACCGTGGGAAGGTCAGGGGGTTCGCAAGGGACGGGAAGATCGCGGGAGCGAGCCGACAAAGGGGGTAGAGGTTGCGAATCGCCGACGTTCTGGATCCTGAGGCCGTCATCCCGAGTCTGGAGGCGCGGGAGAAGTTTGCGGTGCTCGAAGAGATCGTGACGCGGGTGTCGAGTCACTGCGGATTCGCGGACTCCCGCCGCCTGCTGGAAGTGGTGCGTGCCCGGGAGCGCATATGCAGCACCGCCATCGGGGAGGGCGTGGCCATTCCCCACGGCAAGCTGCCCGGTCTGGAACGCGTGTTCGTCGCCTTCGCCCGCAGCCGCGAAGGGGTTGATTTCGACGCTCGGGACGGCGCGCCCACCCATCTCTTTTTCCTGCTGCTCGCACCCGAGGGCTCCACCTCCGAGCATCTGAGCGCCCTCGCCCGCGTGTCCCGGCTGGTCAAGGACGCATCGCTCAGGGAGCACCTGATGCGCGTCCAGACCCCCGAAGAGGTGGTGAGCCTCATCAAGGAGAAGGAAAGAGACCTCTGACACGGAGCCCGCGGCCGGTTGCCCGGCGGACACGGAAGCGGGTCTTCCCGGAATGGGTCTCCTCGGACGAGATCCCCTCGGAATGGGTCCGATCGAAGCGCATGGCCGGCCTGCTTGACATCGTCGTCATCACCGGCATGTCGGGTTCCGGAAAGAACGCGGCCATGCGCGCGCTCGAGGACAACCGCTTCTTCTGCATCGACAACCTGCCGGTGCTGTTGATCCCCCGGTTCATCGACCTGTGCCAGGGCTACCGCGAAGGGATTCGCCGGGTCGCTTTCGGCATCGACCTCCGCGGCGCTCCGTTCATCGAAGGCTGGAAGGAAGTGCTGGCGGAGACCCGCCGGGCCGGCCACCACGTGGAGGTGGTCTTTCTGGATGCCAGCGACAAATTGCTGCTGCGCCGGTTCAGCGAGACGCGCCGGCCGCATCCGCTCCAGGGCGGCGGGCCGGTCCAGGAGGGCATCGCCCGGGAGCGGTCGGCGCTTACGGGGATGCGGGACTCCGCGGACCGGGTCATCGACACCACCGGCCTCAACGTCCACGATCTCAGGACGGTCATCGAGGACTCGTGCCTGCGGGCGCTGGGGAAGCGGCAGATGTCGATCTTTCTCATCTCCTTCGGGTACCGGTACGGGATTCCCGCCGAAGCCGATCTGGTCATGGACGTGCGGTTCCTTCCGAACCCGTTTTTTGTTAGTGGGTTGGAGGCCAAGAGCGGATTGGCTCCGGAAGTACGGGATTTCGTGCTCGGCCGCGCGGAGACGGGCGCGTTCGTGGAGCGCATGAACGCGCTGCTCGATTTCACGCTGCCCAACTACGAACGCGAAGGCAAGAGCAATCTGACCCTGGCTTTCGGCTGTACCGGCGGCAGGCACAGGTCGGTGGTGCTGGCCGCCGAGTTTGCGCGGCGGCTTGAGGGGACCCCGTGGCGCATTCGGTTGAAGCACCGGGATATTGACAGATGATCGATGCACCGCGTCAGGAAGAAGCTTGAGATAAAGAACCGTCTCGGGATGCACGCCCGCGCCTCCGCGCTGCTGGTGCAGACCGTCAACCGGTTCTCCTCGGAGGTGAAGATCTCCAAGGATCACAATGTGGTGAACGCGCGCAGCATCATGGGCGTGCTGACGCTGGGTGCGGCCAAGGGCAGCAAGATCCGCGTCGAGACCCGGGGGGAGGACGCCCGGGAAGCGATGTGCGCCATCGAGCAGCTCATCGAGGACAAGTTTCGCGAGAGCGATTAGGGGCGCGGCCGCCGCGTACCGGCGGAAGCTTCGGACAGGATCATTCATGACCAACAAGGACTTTGTTTTCACTTCGGAATCGGTTTCCGAGGGGCATCCCGACAAGATGTGCGATCAGATCTCGGATGCGGTGCTGGACGCCCATCTGGCGCTGGATCCGGAAAGCCGGGTGGCGTGCGAGACGCTGGTCAAGAACGACCTGATCGTCATCGCCGGGGAGATCACCAGCAAGGGGAAGGTGGACTACGAGAGCGTCGCACGCCGTGTGGCATTGGACATCGGCTATGATGATCCGGCCAAGGGTTTCGACGGCAACAAGTGCGAACTCCTGGTGAGGCTGGTGAACCAGTCCCCCAACATCTCCCAGGGGGTCACCGAGGGCCAGGGGCTGTTCAAGGAGCAGGGCGCCGGCGACCAGGGGATGATGTTCGGTTACGCCTGCGACGAGACCGAGGCGTTGATGCCGTTGCCGATCCAGCTCGCCCATGAACTGGTGAGCTATCTGGCCCGGCTCCGGAAGTCCGGCGAGGCGCCGTTTCTGCGCCCGGACTCCAAGTCGCAGGTGAGCGTCGCTTACCGGGACGGCAGGCCGCACCGCGTCACCAACGTGGTGGTGTCCACCCAGCACACGCCGGAGGTGCCCTACGACAAGCTCCGGGAAACCATCATCGACAACGTCATCCGGGCGGTGGTGCCGGCCCGCTACCTCGACGGCGATACGGCATTCCTGGTCAATCCCACCGGCAGCTTCGAGATCGGCGGCCCCCAGGCGGACGCCGGTCTCACCGGGCGCAAGATCATCGTCGACACCTACGGCGGCATGGGCCGCCACGGCGGCGGCGCGTTTTCCGGCAAGGACCCCTCCAAGGTGGACCGCAGCGCCGCGTACGTGGCCCGCTACGTGGCCAAGAACATCGTGGCCGCGGGACTGGCGCGCCGCTGCGAGATCCAGCTCGCCTACGTCATCGGCGTGGCGGAGCCGGTGTCCATCGCCGTCGACACCTTCGGCACCGGCGTGGTCCCGGACCCGGAGATCGTGAAGCTGGTGCGCGAGCACTTCGAGCTCACTCCCAAGGGAATCATCGACGCGCTCCAGCTGCGGGCGCCGATCTACCAGAAATCCGCCGCCTACGGCCACTTCGGCCGCAAACCGGAAAACGGCCTCTTCACCTGGGAGAAGACCGACCGGGCCGGGAAGCTGAGCGGCGCCGCCACCACGGGCTAGTCCTCGACGCACGCCCCCAACCTGTTCGGCGGTGACGGCGGCGCTGCCCCGGTGCGGCGGCGCCGTCACGGACGGAGAAGAACATGGCGAAACCGAAGTTCGACATCGCGGATCCCGGACTGGCCGCGGAAGGCTGGAAGCGGGTGCTTTGGGCCGATCAGGAGATGCCGGTCCTGCGCAGCGTGCGTGCCCGTTTCGAGAAGGAAAAGCCGTTCAAGGGCCTGCGGTTCTCCGCCTGCCTGCACGTGACCGCGGAGACCGCCAACCTCGCGCGCACCCTCAAGGCCGGCGGCGCCAGCGTGGTGCTGTGCGCATCCAATCCACTGTCGACGCAGGACGATGTGGCGGCGGCGCTGGTGAAGAAGGAGCGGCTGGCGGTGTTCGCGGTGCGCGGCGAGGACCACGAGAGCTACTACAGCCACCTGAGGGCGGCGCTGGACCACCGCCCGGTGATCACGATGGACGACGGCGCCGACCTCGTTTCCATGCTGCATCAGGAGTACGCCCACCTGGCGGGCGGCATGATGGCGTCCATGGAGGAGACCACCACCGGAGTCATCCGGCTCCGCGCCCTGGCTGCGGACAAGGCCCTCAGGATCCCCGTCATCGCGGTCAACGACGCCGCCACCAAGCACCTGTTCGACAACCGCTACGGCACCGGCCAGTCCACCATCGACGGCATCATCCGGGCAACGGACGTGCTGCTGGCGGGCAAGCGGGTGGTGGTGGCGGGCTACGGCTGGTGCGGCCGGGGCGTGGCCGCACGCGCCCGCGGCATGGGTGCCAAGGTGGTGGTCACCGAGGTGGATCCGGTGCGCGCCCTCGAAGCCTCCATGGACGGCTTCGAGGTCATGCCGATGAAGGATGCCGCCAGGGTCGGCGACCTCTTCATCACCCTCACCGGCGACATGCACGTGATCGGCAGGGAGCACCTCAAGGTCATGAAGGATGGCGCCATCATCTGCAACTCCGGCCACTTCGACATCGAGATCGACATCAAGGCCCTCACCGCCATGGCCGCCGGGTGCGAGAAGAACGTGCGCAACCACGTGGACTGCTACACCCTGCCCGACGGCAGGCGCCTCTTCCTTGTCGGCGAAGGCCGTCTCGTGAACCTCGCCGCCGCCGAAGGCCATCCCGCCTCTGTCATGGACATGAGCTTCGCCACCCAGGCGCTGGCCTCGGAATGGGCCGTCCAGCAGCGCGGCAAGCTCTCGCCCCAGGTCTACGAAGTCCCCCAGTCCCTGGAGGAATGGGTCGCCCGCATCAAGCTGGCCGCCATGGGCATCCGGATGGACAAGCTCACCCGGGAGCAGAAGCGTTATCTGTCTTCGTGGGAGATGGGGACCTGAGGCGCACGGGCCGCGCGCCCATGACCCGGCGCGGGCGCGCAGGCACGCCCGTGCCTGCCCCGCCCCTGCCCGCCGGCGCACGGGGGCGTTCACACGAGCCGGGCGAAGAGTTCGTTGGCCAGCAGCAGACCCCGCGGCGCGAAACGCAGGCGGCGGTGCTCCCCGATCAACAGCCCCTCCGACAGCCAGTCGGCGATGTCGGGAAAAGCCTCCTCGGGTCTTGTTCCGAAACGCCGTCCGAACGCCGGCAGCGAGACCCCGCCGATCATTCGCAACCCCGTGAACAGACATTCCGCCATGGCCTGCCGCCGCTCCGGGCGTTCCTGGTCGGTCACCGCGTGGCCGTCCTCGCCGGCACGGCGCATGTACGCCGCCGGCGTGCGCTCGTTCCACCAGCGTCGCCCCAGGGGATCGTCCGGCCTGCGGTGATGGCTGTGGGCGCCGGCGCCGATGCCGAGGTAGTCGCCGCCCTCCCAGTAGTTGATATTGTGGCGTGACTCCCGGCCGGGGCGGGCGTAGTTGGAGATCTCGTAACGCTCCAGGCCGGCGTCCGCCAAGTGGTGCTGGATGCGGTCGGCCATCTCGATCTCCACCTCCTCGTCCAGGGGTTCCAGCAGGCCCTGGCGGTAGCGGGCGTGGAAGGGGGTGCCTTCCTCGATGGTCAGGTTGTAGGCGGACAGGTGCGGCGGTTCGTGGGCGAGCGCCTGCGAGAGGTCCCGGCCTGCGCCGTCCACGGTCTGTCCCGGAATCCCGTGGATCAGGTCGAGGCTGAAGTTGTCAAAGCCCGCGGCCCGGACGCTTCGCAGGGCCGCGCGGGTCTCGTCCGGGCCGTGTGTCCGGCCCAGGAATCGGAGCAGCCCGGCGTCGAAGCTCTGCGCACCGATGCTGATGCGGTTCACCCCACAGGCGCGGTAGTCGTGGAAGCGGCCGGCGTCCACCACGCCGGGGTTTGCCTCCAGCGTGATCTCCGCCGGTTCGTCGAAACCGAAGAGCCGGGCGGCCTCGTCGAGCAGCGCGCCGATGCCGGTTCCGTGGAAGGTGGAGGGGGTGCCGCCGCCGAAGAAGACGGTCTTGACGGTGCGGTTCGCCCAGGCTTCGGACCCGGCGTAGTGACGCAGTTCACGCCGCAGGGCCTGCGTGTAGGCCTGCTCGGGTATGCGCGCGGCCACGTGCGAGTTGAAGTCGCAGTAGGGGCACTTGCTGGCGCACCAGGGAATGTGAACGTAGAGTGAAAAGGAGTCCGGCATGCGGTGCTCCGCCATGCGGCGGCGGGGCCGCCTCATGGCCCGGGGGTCACGGCTTGATGTCCTGCAGGAACCAGTCGCTCGCCACCTCCCTGCCCAGCCCCATCTTCCCGGCCGCCCGGAGGATGCAGTGGCCCATGGCGGCGAACTGCACCCCGGTGCCGATGTTGTTGAGGAAGAAGGTGGTCTGGTGGGCGCCGGTGCGGCCGGGAGCGCGGCCGGACAGGAAGTCCGAGATCTCCGGATAGACGGTCCAGTCCCGGGGCTTCTCCCGGCGGACGCCCGGCAACGAGTCCGTGCCCGGCGGCAGGTGATGCCGTATGCCGCCCATCCGCGTATGAATGCCGGTGATGTCCGCCCTGGCGAATACGCTGTCGTCGAGTTCGAATTCGCGGATGGCGTTGTAGTGCACGCCGGGTTCCAGCAGGTCGCCCGACATGATGGGGGTCGAGGTGCTCGTGGCGGTGCAGACGATGTCGCATCCCGCCACCGCTGCCGCCACGCTGCCGGTAGGCTCCACCACGATGCCGCCGGCCCCGTCCATCTCCCGGGCGAACGATTCCCGGTGTTCGGGCCGGGGGCTGTAGACCTTGACGGTCCTGATGGGCAGCACGTGGGTCAGCAGGCGGAAGTGGGCGCGCGCCTGGCCGCCGGTGCCGATGAGCCCCAGGGTGCCGGCTTCCGGCCGGCAGAGCGCCCTGGCCCCCAGGGCGCTGGTGATGGCCACCCGGGTCTGCTGGATGACGCCGTCCGGCATGATCCCCAGGAGTTCACCGGTCTCCAGGCTGAACAACTGGACCAGGCCCAGAAACAGCCCGTTCCCGGCCAGCGGAAGCTTCTCCATCCGGACCGCGCCGTCATGGGTCTCTTCCCGGACCACGTCCGAGGTGATCCGCAGGGCCAGCGTGCCGAAGCGCTCCACCGCCCCCTCCACGGACTTGAAGCTGTAGGAGGCGTCGGCCATGGAGTGGTGCGTGTAGACGTGGCTGGTGGGGCGGTGCACCGAACGGCCCTCGGGAAGGTCCCGGTAGGCCGTCGCCAAGGCCTCCAGACATTCGTCGAGGTCGATGGCTGCCCGCACGTCGTCGTTGTCGAGGATTCGTGTCATGGGGGTCCCTTCCGCGGGTTGGTGTCATGCGCCGCCGCGGTCCCGGGGCCGTTCCGGATGCCTCGGGCGGCTTCGCCGCGCGGCGACCCGGTGAACGGTCCCGCGGCCGGGAGGTCGAGAGCAACGACGCGAGAGCAACCACGGGAACCGCAGCGGGCGCAACGCCGGGGACATCCGGACGACGGTCGTCTCCATGGAAATTGCGCAAGACGGAGGGCTGTGGTTATCTTGTTGCAGGGCCGCGGCCAAGGCTCACACAGTG
Organism: uncultured Binatia bacterium (SeqCode); assembly: GCA_964291295.2. GTDB lineage: Bacteria > Desulfobacterota > Binatia > UBA9968 > JAJDTQ01 > JAJDTQ01. The sequence continues at coordinate 1,476,545 of OZ219754.1, forward strand.
TAGGGCCATTGTCCTGTCCGGTCAATCGCGCGCCGGTGCGCGGGCGTGTCGCCGGCCCGACAGGATACGGACAGGATACGAGTTGCAATACGAGTTGCAGACGGAAAGTCACGCACGGAAGTTGCGGACAGAGGTTGCGGACCGAAAGCTTGCGGACGGCATTTGCGGGCAGGATGCGCGTCCGACCGGCGGCCGAGGCAACGTCCGGTTTCGCCTTGCCCGGTTTCGCCTTGCCCGTCTTCTCGGAGGTTCCCCATGCTGACCAACAAGGTAAGCGAGATCATGACGACCGCGGTCATCACCGCCGAGCCGTCGAGCACCATCCGGGATGTGACCCGACTGATGGTGGAGCGCCGGGTGGGCCGGGTGGTGATCACGGAGAACGCCGCTCCGGCCGGTATCTTCACGGAGACGGATCTCCTGAGACGGGTCATGAACCGCACTCTGGATGTGCACAGGACGCCGGTACGCCGGGTCATGACCACGCCGGTCCAGGGGGTTCCCGAGGGGACCTCCATCGTCGAGGTGCTGGGGCGGATGTACAAGGGGCGCTACCGGCACTTGCTGGTCTACGGCCGCGACCGGCGCATGGCCGGTCTGGTGTCCATGCGCCGGATACTCAATCTGGTGGTGGAGCTGGGCGCGAACCTGCGCGATTCCCGGACGGTGGGGGAGGTGGTTGCCAGCACGGTGACCGTGGTCGATGCCGCCACTCCGGTCACCGAGGTCATCGACCGGATGGTGCGGAAGCAGACGGGCTGCGTGATGGTTTCCGTCGACGGCCGGCCCGGCGGCATCTTTACCGAGCGGGACGTGCTGACGCGCATCGCCCTGGAAGACCGGGACATGGGTCAGGTTCCGGTGTCCCGGGTCATGACCCCCGATCCGCTGGTCGCCAGCGGCTCGACGCCGGTCCAGGAAGTGCTGGCGACCATGCGCGAGAACGGTTTTCGTCACATGCCCGTGGCCGGCGGCGGGCACGAGCTGGCGGGCATCGTTTCGGTGGGCGACGTGCTCCAGTATGCCAAGGCGCTGGACATCGACGACGTGGTGCGCAAGGCGTGGAAGGAGATCGAGGAGTTCTGGGAGTCGGAGGAGAACTACACGCCGGGGTAGACCGGGTCGGAACCTGCGGGTTTCGCGGTGACGGGCGGTCAATTGCTTGTTCCGGTTACGTTCTGTTGTTACAATGCCCGGCTATCCAATTTCGCCCCGCAACAATGGAGAACGACATGCCCGTTGTCAACGATCTCAGCATTTGCGTCGCCACTGCCAACGGTTCGGGAAGCGCATCGTCCAACAACATCCTGTTCAAGTCCATCTTCAAGATGGGCATTCCCTGTTCCTCCAAGAACATGTTTCCGTCCAACATCCAGGGACTGCCGACCTGGTACCAGATTCGGGCCAACGCTGACGGCTATCTCGGACGGAAGGACGTCATCGACGTCATGGTGATGTTCAACGACGACACCGCGGACAAGGACATCCACCGGGTGCGGGATGGCGGGTTGATCCTTTACGACGACACCCGGCCGTTGCCGGACCATCTGAAGCGCGGCGGGGTCCGGTATCTCGGCGTGCCGGCCAACGGGCTGGTCCAGAAACACGTCGAAGCCGGTCCGCTGCGCGCCAAGCAGCGCAACATGCTGTACGTGGGCGCCCTGGCCTGTCTCTTCGGCATCGACATGGAGACGATTCGCGAGGTATTGAGCGACACCTTCGGCAACAAGCCCGCGGTCATCGAGTCCAACCTGCTCTGCATCGAGCTCGGCTACAACCACATGCGCGACAACAATCTGAGCCAGTCCATCGCCATGCTGGAGAAGATCCCGGGCGGAAATGACGGAAAGATCGTCACCGAAGGCAACACCGCCTGCGCGCTCGGCGCGATATACGGCGGCGTCACGTTCTGCGCCTGGTATCCCATCACCCCGTCCAGTTCCCTGGCCGAGGCCCTGGAGCGGTACCTGCCGCGGTTGCGCCGGGACAAGGACGGCAAGCACACGTACGCCGTGATCCAGGCCGAGGACGAGGTCGCGGCCACCAGCATGGTGGCCGGGGCCGGCTGGACGGGCGCCCGGGCCATGACCTCCACCTCGGGGCCGGGACTCTCCCTGATGAACGAGACCCTCGGTCTCCAGTACTTCGCGGAGATACCGGGCGTGTACTTCATCATCCAGCGCGGCGGGCCGTCCACCGGGCTGCCGACCCGCACGCAGCAGGCCGATATCCAGCTCATGCACGTGGCCTCCCACGGCGACACCCGGCACATCATTCTCATCCCCCACGACATGAAGTCCTGCTTCGACCTGAGCCGCAAGAGCTTCGACCTTGCCGACCGGTTCCAGACCCCCGTGTTCGTCATGATGGACCTCGACCTCGGCATGAACCTCTGGGGCTCGGATCCGCTGGAACTGGTACGGGAGCCGTTCGACCGGGGCAAGGTTCTCAGCGCCGCGGACCTGGACCGGCAGGGAAGTTTCGCGCGCTACCGGGACGTGGACGGCGACGGCGTGCCCCAGAGAACCCTGCCCGGCACCGAGCATCCGCTGGCGGCGTACTTCGCCCGCGGTTCGGGTCACGACGACCAGGCGCGCTACTCCGAGGACGAGCAGGACTACAAGGAGACCCTGGACCGGTTGCGGCGCAAGCACCAGACGGCCCGCGCCTGGGTCCCCGCGCCGTGGATCGAGGCCCGGCCCGACGTGAGTACCGGCGTGATCTGCTTCGGCTCCAGCTACGAGGCCGTGCGGGAGGCCCGGGACCGCCTCCGGGCACGGGGCACGGAAACGAATCACCTGCTCCTGAGAGCGTTGCCCCTGACCGATGATGTGGGAGGGTTCCTGGCCTCCCACGAAGTGGTCTATCTCATGGAGCAGAACCGCGACGGGCAGATGGCGGCGATCTTCAAGGACGAATATCCCGAGTTCGCCACCCGGATCGTGAGCATACTCGTCTACGACGGACTCCCCGCCACCGCCGGCGAGATCGTGCGGCAGGTCGAGACGCATCGCGAGGCGACCACCAACGGAATCGAAACGAAAGTGGACGAATCATGGCAAAAGCAAATCGCGTCGGTCTGACCGAAAGGGACTACAAGGGAGCGGAGTCGACCATGTGCCGCGGCTGCGGCCATGACGCCATCTCGGCGTCCATCATGCGCGCCTTCTTCGCCAGCAGCGTGGACCCGCGCAAGGTCATCAAGCTGAGCGGCATCGGCTGCTCCTCCAAGACGCCCAACTACTTCATGAACCAGGCCTTCGGCATCAACGCCGTGCACGGCCGGATGGCGTCGGTGGCCACCGGCGCCAATGTCGGCAACCACGGCATGATTCCGCTGGGAATCTCCGGGGACGGCGACACCTCGGCCATCGGCCTCGGCAACTTCTGCCACATGATGCGGCGCAATGTGAACATCACCTACGTCATCGAGAACAACGGCGTGTACGGGCTGACCAAGGGGCAGTTCTCCGCCACCGCGGACGAGGGCACGGTGATGAAGGGCGGAAAGATCAACGACATGCCGGCCATCGACCTGTGCGAACTGGCCATCACCTTGGGCGCCACCTACGTCGCCCGGAGCTTTTCCGGCGACCGGAAGCAGCTCGCGCCGCTGATCCAGGGCGCGGTGGCCCACAAGGGGAGCGCCATCCTGGACGTGCTCAGCCCCTGCGTCACCTTCAACGACCATTCCGGCTCCACCAAGAGCCTCAAGTACATCCGCGAGCACCTGGACCCGCTCCACGACATCGATTTCATTCCGCCCTACGAGAACATCGAGGTGGACTACGACGAGGGGACCGATCAGGAAGTGACCCTGCACGATGGTTCGCGGATCACGCTCCACAAGCTCGGCCACAACTACGACCCCACCAACCGGATGCAGGCGGTGACCGCGCTCCATGCGGCGGTGGCCGAGCACAAGTTTCTGACCGGCCTCGTCTACCTCGACGAGGAACGGGCGGAGTTCATCGAGGACCTCAATCTTTGCGACACGCCGCTGGCCTTCCTGGACCAGGAAGCGGTGCAGCCGTCCCCCGAAACGTTGGACGCCATCAACGCCGAGCTCATGAAATAGCCCGTCCGCGGCGCGACGACATGAGCACACCCCGTGAAGTCCTGATCCTCCACACCTCCGACCTGCATCTGGGCGAGGACGGCGTTCCGGGCGGCGACGCGTCCGGCAACGTGCCGGTCCTCCAGCAGGTTCTTTCCACGGCCCGCACCGAGCAGGCCGACCTGGTCATCCTGGCCGGGGACACCTTCGACCACAACCGCCAGGGCGCCGGGCTCCTCAAGGACGTCTCGGAAGTCATGACGGACGCCGGTCTTCCCATCGTCATCCTGCCCGGCAACCACGATCCGCTGACGCCGGACTCGGTCTACCGCAGGGCCGAATTCGCCAGCGCCGGCAACGTGCGGGTGCTGGGCCTCACCGCGGAACGGGGCGACTTTCCCGAACTCGACCTGGAGATCTGGGGCCGGCCCCATGTGGACTATCTGGACATGAAGCCGCTCCCCGAGCCTCCGGAACGGCGCACCCGCTGGCAGTTGGCCGTGGCCCACGGCCACTACGTCGAGGCCGCGCCCGGCTCGGCCGTGCTGCTGGGGTCGTGGCTGATCCGCCAGGAGAACCTCACCCGCAGCGGCGCCGACTACGTGGCCCTGGGCCACTGGAACCGGGCCGTGCGGGTGGGCGATCCACGGATACCCGCCTACTACTCCGGCTCGCCGAGCTACGCCGGCACCGTCAACGCCATCCGGCTGCAGGGGGACGGCCGCGTGGTGGTGACGCAGATCCCGGTGTGACCGGAACCGCGCCGGTTGGCCGTCGTTTCGCTCCGAAGCGTGCCGCCGCACCCGTCATTCCGGACCGGTCCGGGTAGGGGGTGACGGCTGCGCGGCGGATCGGCCGCGGTGTTTCAGTGATGGTGCGGGCGCTTGCGCTGGAGCCCGCCGTGACCCATGCGCAGGATCTCCTCGCGCGTCACCCGGGTTCCGGACAGGAGCTTGGGCAGCATGAAGTCGAAGGCGGTGACCGGGTCGTGGAGGACGCATCCGGACAGGCCCAGGACCGGTATGTCTCCCAGGTAGCTCATCAGGAACATCGAGCCGGGCAGCACCGGGAAGCCGTGCGAGACGACATGGGCGCCGCTGCGGCGGATGCCTTCGGGGGTGAGGTCGTCCGGGTCCACGGACATGCCGCCGCTTACCAGGATGATCTCCGCGCCCCGGGCCGCGAAGTCCTTGATGTGGCCGGCGATGACGTCGGGGTCGTCGGGGGCCAGGGTGGCCGGCTCCAGGGTCGAGCCCATGGCCTCCACCTTCCTGCGCACCGCGGGCTCGAAGCCGTCCTTGATCCGGCCGGTGAACACCTCGCTGCCGGTCACCAGCAAAAAGACCTTGCGCGCGGGCACGGCGGCCACCGAGACGATGGATCCGCTCCGGCACAGGGCTTCCGCCCGCCCCACCCGCGCTTCCTCCACCACCACCGGGATGGTGCGGGTGCCACCCACCACCGTACCTTCCCGGACAAACTCTCCGGAGGGAAGCGTGGCGAGGATCAGGTCTCCCAGTTCGTTGAAGCGGAACAGCCGCTCCTCGTCCACCTCCAGCACGCCGTCCCGCTCCGCCACCAGGTTGACCCGGCCCTCGCTCGGATCGGTGAGCGTCAGCCCGGTGCCCGCGGCCGCCCGGGCCAGCCGCCTGGCGGCATCCTCCTCGTGCAGTTCGTCCGCCGCCAGCTCCATGATGTAGATGTGGGCCTTGCCCACGTCCAGCAGCCGGGGCACGTCCTCCTCGGCGATACGATGGCCGCGCCTGAACCGGGGCCCCTTGTGGCCGCCGGGAATGATCTCGGTGATGTCGTGAGCCAGCCGCAAACCCACCGCCTCTTCAACCGGAATGACCTTGAGCATCCGTCGTCTCTCCCGGGAATCTAGTCCCGTATGTTCTGGGTGAACCACTCCCTGGGGATCTCCCGGCCCATACCGAGCTCCCGCGCCTTCCGCACCACATACCCGGCCACGGAGGCGAACTGGAGTCCCTGGGTGCCGTCGTTCAGGAACAGGGTCACGTCCGAATCCTTGCGCCGACCCTGGGCCGCACCGTCCATCAGATCCGTCAGCAGGGGGTGCCGCCCGGCGAAGAGGTCGACGCCGGGATTGACCACGCGCGCGGTCTCCTCGTCGGTGCCGGCGACATAGGAAGCGTATCCGGCGATGCGCCGCATGCCCTGGTCCAGGGTGCCGATGGTACCGCGCCCGAGCTTCACGATGACGTCGCAGCGGTGGAGGATGCCGGGTTCCCATTCGTTGCCGCGGACGCAGGTGACGAAGGCGCCGTCCTCCACCCAGCCGGAGTCTTCCACCACCACCCGGACCGAGTCGGTACAGGTGGCCACCATGTCCGAGCCCCGTACCACCTCTTCCACGCCTTCATGCGCCGTCACCGGGACGCCGAGCCGCGCGCTCATCCGGCGCGCGTAGGCCTCGCGGTTGGCCGGGGTGGGACTGTAGACCTTGACTTCCCGGAGCCTGCGGACCTCGGCGAAGGCCCGCAGGTAGGTTTCGGCCATGCCGCCGGAGCCGAGCATGCCCACCACCGAGGCCGCCTCCCGGGCCAGGTACCGGGCCGCCAGTCCGGCGCAGGCGCCCACTCGCATGTGCTGGATGACGCCGTCGTTGATGATGGCCAGCGGCTCGGCGTTCCGCGCCGAGAACACCAGCACCAGCCCGCAGTAGGTGCCGGGCTCCATGCAGTATTTCTCCACCGTGCGGCCTTCCGGCCATTCGAGCATGTCGGACTTCATGCGAATGGCGAACACGCCGAAGGAGCGGGAGGCGCCCTCCATGGTCCCCCACCGGTACATGCGCCCGGGGTCGTCCTGGGGCACGTAGAGGTCGATGCGCGGCCGGTACACCGCACGTTCCGCCAGCAGGTCGTGGTAGCCCGTCTCCAGGGCGTCGATGCACCCCTTCATGTCGAGGATTTCCGCTACGGTTTCATTGTTGATGAGCAGCATGGGATCGTCCAGGTGAGGGGCCGCGAAGGGTTGAAGCGCAACAGGGTCGAATCGTGACGGACTGAATCGTGACGGGTCAAACCTTGAATGGGTGAACCGTTGGTGCGGGAGGTGGGCGCGTGGCAGGTCGGCGACGGTGCGTCATCCCCCCAGTGTGATCATCTCGATCTTGTGGTGCCGTTGCGGGTCGTAGCCGCCGGGCGATCGGATGGCGTTCAGCCGCTCGGCCGAGAACCGGTCGGTGCGGCCGCTCCAGATGTCCTCCATCCACCGGCGGATCTCGTCGTCGCCGGCGCCGCTCCGCAGCCGCGCCTTGAGGTCGTGGCCGGTGCGGGAAAAGAGGCAGGTGACCAGCCGTCCGTCGGCGGTCAGGCGGCCCCGGCTGCAAGTGTCGCAGAACGGTTCGGTCACGGACGCCACGATGCCCACCGTCCCCTTGCCGTCGCGGAATGCGTAGTCCACGGCCGGGGCGTTGCCGCCGTCCCTGCCCACCGGTTCCAGCGTGAAGCGCGCCTGGAGCCGCTCCAGGATGTCCTTCTTCGTCACCGTCCGTTCCAGGCGCCAGGCGTTGGCCGTTCCCACGTCCATGTACTCGATGAAGCGGATCACGAAACCGTGTTGGCGTCCAAAGGCCGCGAGGTCGAGGATGTCGTCCTCGTTGACGCCGCGTTCGATGACCGCATTGATCTTGATCGGCTTCAGGCCGGCGTCCCGGGCTGCGAAGAGTCCCTTCAGGACGCCGCCCAGGTCGCCGCGTCCGGTCACGCGCCTGAAGCGCTCCGGGTCGAGGCTGTCGATGCTCACGTTGATTCGCTTGAGGCCGGCGTCCCGCAAGGCCCGGGCCATGCCGCTCAGCCGCGAGCCGTTGGTGGTGAGCGCGATGTCCTCGATGCCGTGGATGCGGGCGAGTTGGCGCACCAAGTCCGGGAGGTCGCGCCGCAGCAACGGCTCACCCCCGGTCAAGCGGATCTTCCGCACGCCCAGGGGCACCGCCAGCCGCACCACCCGGCAGATCTCCTCGTAGGTCAGGATCTCCTTCTTGTCGATCCAGTCGTAGTGGTCGAAGGGCATGCAGTAGGCGCAGCGGAAGTTGCACCGGTCCGTCACGGAGATTCGCAGATCCTGCAGGGGGCGCTGTAATCGGTCGGTCCACACGACCAAACAATATGGAACCCGCCGGCAACCAAGTCAAGGAGCGGGGAACGGCAGCTTGACGGATGGCGTTCCAGGCGGAATAATCGCCGGAATACTACACACGACCGGGGAGGCGGCGCCGCGAAAAGTGGTGCCGCGACCGCGAAAAGTGGTGCCGCGAAAAGTGGTGCCGCGACAAGTGGTGCCGCGACAAGTGGTGCCGCGAAAAGTCGTGCCGAGAAAAGTCGTGCCGCGACACGTTGTCCCGCCTCCCCGGCGCATTTCCCGGAGGGAACCGCCTATGGCCCATTCATGGGACGATATTCTGACCGACCGCGACAAGGAAGTGTTCGCGCTGTCCGGCTACGGCGCCAGGGCCGGATTCGGCCAGCGGCCCGCGGTGCTGGTCATCGATGTCAATTACAACTTCGTCGGCGACCGCCGGGAGCCGATCCTGGAATCGGTCAAGCGCTTTCGCAACAGTTGCGGCGAGGAGGGGTGGGTCGGCGTGGACCACATCGCCAGGCTGCTGGAAGACGCCAGAAAGAAGCACCTGCCGATCTTTTTCACCACCGGCCACGGCGAGGAGGAATCCGTCGCCTTCGGCCGCTGGCATGGCAAGAATTCCCGCGGCGGCGAGGATTTCGACGAGCTGGCGAAGAAGGGCAACGAGATCGTCGCCGAGATCGCTCCCCGCAAGGGCGAGGTGGTGGTGCGCAAGCAGAAGCCCAGCGCCTTCTTCGGGACCCCGCTCATGAGTATGCTGAACGAGGTGCACGCCGATACCGTGCTGGTGACCGGCACCACCACCAGCGGTTGCGTCCGGGCTTCGGTCATCGACGCGTTCTCGTACAACTACACCGTTGCGGTGGTCGAGGAGTGCACTTTCGACCGGGGCCAGTCGTCCCACAAGATCAACCTCTTCGACATGAACATGAAGTACGCCGACGTGGTGTCGCTGGACGAAACCCTGGACTATATCCGGAGCCTGCCCGACAACCTCTACGCTCCGGCGCTGTAGCGTCGGGTTCCGACCCGCCCGGCCCCGGCGCGGCCGGAAGCGGGTGCGGCTCATGGACGAATTCTCACGGCGAATCCGCGGTTTCGGAGACTACCTGCGGGATCAGGCGCGGTTCTCTCCCAATTCGGTCAAGGGCTACCTGACGGATGTGGAAGGCTTCCGCCGGTATCTGGAAGACAACGGATTCGACCTGGATGCCCCCGGGAACCGGGCGTTCCAGTCGGTGGACACGCCCTGGATCCGGGGCTACCTGAAGACCCTGCACCAGACCTGCAAGAAGAGCAGCATCGGCCGGAAGCTCGCGGCCCTGAAGGGGTTTTTTCGCTATCTGCTGCGCGAAGGGGTGGTCGTCCGGGATCCGTTGGCCGGTTTCTCGACCCCCCGGCAGGAGGTCCCGCTGGTGACCTTCCTTTCCGTCGACGAGGCGTTCCGGGTGCTGGGCTGCCTGCCGGAAGAAGGGATCTTCCCGGCCCGGGACCGTGCGGTGATGGAGGTGCTCTATTCGTCCGGGGTTCGGGTCAGCGAGCTGGTGGGCGTGGACTGGCGCGACGTGGACTTCTCGCTGGGGGTGCTCAAGGTCTTCGGCAAGGGGTCCAGGGAGCGCATCGTCCCGGTGGGGGAGGTGGCGCTGGCGGCGCTGCGGGACTGGGCCGTGCACCAGCGCGGCCATTGGGGGCGCGAGGCCCGGGGCGCGGAGCCCGTCTTCCTGAACCGTTTCGGCGCCCGCATCACCACCCGGAGCGTGGCCCGGATCGTGGAGAAGTACCTGCGCCTCGCCGGCATCCCGGTGCGCATGGGCCCCCACGGCCTGCGCCACACGTTCGCCACCCATCTGCTGAACGCCGGCGCGGACCTGCGCTCGATCCAGGAACTTCTGGGCCATGTCAGCCTGTCCACCACCCAGCGCTACACCCACGTCAATCTCGACCAGCTGACCGCCGTCTACGACCGCGCCCATCCCAGGGCCTGAAGCGGCCGCCGGGAGCGCGGGGGCCTGCCAAGTCCCCGGTTTCATGTTAGAGTCTCAAGGATGTTTCACGGCACCACCATCCTTGCGGTGCGGCACGGGGGCCGGATCGTGGTGGCGGGCGACGGCCAGGTAAGCCTCGGCGACACGGCGCTGAAGCACACCGCCCGCAAGGTCCGCAAGCTCTATGGCGACCGCGTGATCGCGGGGTTCGCCGGCGCCACCGCGGACGCGTTCACGCTGTTCGAGAAATTCGAGAACAAGCTTGAGCAGCACGGCGGCGTGTTCCGGCGCGCCGCCGTGGAGTTGGCCAAGGAATGGCGCACCGACCGGGTGCTCCGGCGGCTGGAGGCCTTGATGATCGTGGCCGATGTCGAGGATTCCCTGGTGGTGTCGGGCAATGGCGACGTGGTGGAGCCCGACGACGGCGTGATCGCCATCGGCTCCGGCGGGAACTATGCGCTTGCGGCCGCGCGCGCTTTGGTTCATCATAGCCCGCTTGATGCCCGCGCCATCGCCGAGGAGGCCATGAGGGTGGCCGCGGCGATCTGCGTCTATACGAACGACCATCTGACCATCGAGGAGTTGCCCTGATTCCGGCCCGGCCTGGACCTTTGCGGCCCGGCGTGCGCGGGACACGGATTTCTCAAGACCGATCCCATGAAGGATGAAAGCCGACAGACCAGCGTCCAGGTGTTGAACGGACCGTCGTTGACGCCGGTCATGACGCCGCGCGAGATCGTTTCGGAGCTGGACCGCTACATCGTGGGTCAGCGCGACGCCAAGCGGGCGGTGGCCGTGGCCGTGCGCAACCGGTGGCGGCGCCAGCTGGTGCCCGAGGATCTGCGGGACGAGATCGCCCCGAAGAACATCATCATGATCGGCCCCACCGGTGTGGGAAAGACCGAGATCTCCCGGCGGCTGGCCAGGCTGGCGCAGGCGCCGTTCATCAAGGTGGAGGCCTCGAAGTTCACCGAGGTGGGGTACGTCGGCAGGGACGTGGAGTCCATCATCCGGGATCTCATGGATCTGGCCGTCAAGATGGTCCGGGAGGAGGAACAGGAAAAGGTCCAGGTCAAGGCGAGGGATCTGGCGGAAGAACGGGTCCTGGATCTGCTGTTGCCGGAACCGGCGGCCCCGGAAAACGGCGACGGCGAGGTGGAGCGGCCGTCGCCCGCCACCCGGGAAAAGCTCCGGACGATGCTTCGGGCGGGGAAGCTCGACCAACGCGACGTCGATGTCGAGTTGACCCAGAGCATGACGCCGACCATCGAGGTGCTCACCCCGCAGGGGATGGAGGAGATGGAGTCGAACCTCAAGGAGATGTTCTCCCATCTGCTTCCCCGCCAGTCCAGGAGAAAGACGGTGAAGATTCCCGAGGCCATGAAGCTGCTCGCCCAGGAGGAAGCGGCCCGGCTCGTGGACATGGACCGGGTGGTGGGCGAGGCCACGAGACGGGTGGAACAGTCCGGGATCGTTTTCATCGACGAGATCGACAAGATCGCCGGGCGGGAATCCGTCCACGGGCCCGACGTGTCCCGGGAAGGGGTCCAGCGGGATCTGCTGCCCCTTGTGGAAGGCTCGACGGTGAGTTCGAAGTACGGGCTGGTGCGAACCGATCACATTCTCTTCATCGCCTCCGGCGCCTTTCACAACTCCAGGCCGTCGGACCTGATCCCGGAGTTCCAGGGCCGTTTCCCCATTCGTGTCGAGTTGAGTTCGCTGGACAAGAACGACTTCGTGCGCATCCTCACCGAGCCCCGGAACGCGCTGATACGCCAGTACGTGGCGTTGCTGGAGACCGAGAAGATCCGCCTGCGGTTCCAGCAGGACGCCATCGAGGAGGTGGCGCGCATCAGCGCCGAGGCCAACGAGAAGATGGAGAACATCGGCGCCCGCCGGCTCCACACGATCCTCGAGAAGCTCCTGGACGAGGTCTCCTTCACCGCCCCGGAGTTGTCCGGCCGGGAGGTCCGTATCGACGCGGCGTACGTCAACGAACGTCTGGACGCCATCCTGAAGGACCAGGACCTGTCCCGGTACATTCTATAGCACCCCGCCCCGGAGCAGCCTGAAGTGGATGATTTCATAGGCAAGGCGGAAGTCCTGCTGGAAGCGCTGCCGTTCATCAAGCGCTTTTTCGGCAAGACGTTCGTGGTGAAGTACGGCGGCGCGGCCATGGTGGACGCGCAGCTCAAGCAGAGCTTCGCCCAGGACATCGTGCTGCTCAAGTACGTGGGCATCAATGTGGTGGTGGTCCACGGCGGCGGCCCCCAGATCAACCAGACCCTGGGCAGGATGGGCATCGAGAGCCGCTATGTGCGGGGCATGCGGGTCACCGACTCGGAGACCCTCGACATCATCGAGATGGTGCTGGTGGGCAAGGTCAACAAGGAGATCGTCGCCCTCATCAACCAGCACGGCGGCGCCGCGGTGGGCCTCAGCGGCAAGGACGGCGAGCTTGTCCTGGCGCGCAAGATGAACGTGACGGTGCCGGGCGACGGCGAGAGCACCGAGATCATCGACATCGGCATGGTGGGGGAGGTGGTCCGGGTCGACCCCACGGTGATCCGCTCCCTGGACGGCAACCGGTTCATCCCGGTCATCGCGCCGGTGGGCGTGGGCGAGACGGGCGAGACCTACAACATCAACGCCGATCTGGTGGCGGGACGGGTGGCCGCCGCCCTGGGTGCGGAAAAGCTCATCCTGCTCACCGACGTGGAAGGGGTGCGGGACCGGGACGGCGGGCTGATCCGCACCCTCACCGTCTCCGAGGCGGCGGCGCTCATCAACGGAGACGTGGTCTCTTCCGGCATGATCCCCAAGGTCGAGTGCTGTGTGGAGGCCCTGAACGACGGCGTGGTCAAGACCCACATCCTCGACGGCCGGGACCGGCACGCCGTGCTGCTGGAGATCTTCACCAACCAGGGCGTCGGCACCGAAGTGATACGGGATCCGCAGGGCGGCTGAGCCATGTCGAACCTTGAGGTACGGGAACGGACCGACGCAAGCGTGATGCACACCTACGCGCGCTTCCCCATCGCGCTGGTGAGGGGGGAAGGGGCGCGGGTGTGGGACGCCGACGGCAAGGAGTATCTGGACTTCGCGGCCGGCATCGCCGTCAACAGTCTCGGGCACTGCCACCCGGCGGTGGCCAAGGCCGTGTCGGAGCAGGTGCGGACCCTGATCCACGTCTCGAACCTGTACCACATCGAGCCTCAGGCCCGACTGGCAAAGGCGCTCTGCGACCATTCCTTCGCCGACCGGGTGTTCTTCTGCAACAGCGGCGCCGAGGCCAACGAGGCGGCCATCAAGCTGGCCCGGCGCCACGGCGCCGAACAGGCCGGCGGGAGAAGCGAGATCCTCACCGCCCTCAACTCCTTTCACGGGCGTACCCTGGCCACCCTGACGGCCACCGGCCAGGAGAAGATCCGGCTCGGCTACGATCCGCTGCCGGCGGGTTTCCGCCACGTCCCGTTCAACGACCTCGACGCGGCGGAGGCGGCGGTGGACGAGCGCACCGCGGCCATCCTGGTGGAGCCCATCCAGGGCGAGGGCGGCGTGGTGGTGCCGGACGTCTCCTATATCCGGGGGCTGCGGCAGCTCTGCGACGACAAGGGCGTGCTGCTGATGTTCGACGAGGTCCAGGTGGGCATGGGCCGCACCGGCCGGCTCTTCGGCTACCAGCACTTCGGCGTCGAGCCCGACGTCATGACCTTGGCCAAGGCCCTGGGCGGCGGCCTGCCCCTGGGCGCCATGCTGGCGCGCGAAGCCGTGGCCGGGAGCTTTCCGCCGGGGTCCCACGCCTCCACCTTCGGCGGCAACCCGGTGGTGTGCCGCGCCGGGCTGGCGGTGATGGACACCCTCCTGGAACAGGGGCTGGCGGCGCACGGCGAGGCGGTGGGCGGCCTGTTGCGGCAGGGGCTGGAGGCGCTGGCGCAACGCTTCGGCTTCATCCGCGAAGTGCGCGGCAAGGGGCTCCTGCTGGGCGTGGAGCTGGACCGCGAGTGCGCGCCGGTGGTGCGGGAGTGCATGGAGGAGGGCCTGCTGGTGGTGCCGGCAGGTCCCCGCGTGCTGCGCATGGCACCGCCGCTGATCATCGAGGCGGAGGACGTGGAAGAGGCGCTGTCCGTCCTCGAGCGGGTTCTGGAAAGGGTGTCGGAGCCATGAAGACGCGGGCGGTACGGACGTTGCGGGATCTTGCCCGGGCGGACCTGGACGAAGTCCTCGCGCTGGCCGCAGCCCTCAAGCGGGAACGCCGGGCGGGGTGCCTGCGGCCGTTGCTGGCCGGAAGGAAGCTCGCACTGCTGTTCCAGAAGCCCAGCCTGAGGACCCGGGCCACCTTCGACATCGGCATGACGGAACTGGGGGGTTCCACGCTGTTCCTGGGACCCGACGAGGTGCAACTGGGCCAACGCGAGACGCCGGCCGACTGCGTCCGGGTGTTGAGCCGGCTGGTGGACATCATCGCGGTGCGGACCTTCGCCCAGGAGGTGGTGACGGAGATGGCGCGCCACGCTTCGGTGCCGGTCATCAACGCGCTGTCCGACCGCTATCATCCCTGCCAGGTGCTGGCGGACCTGCTCACCCTGCGGGAGTGCCGGGGGCGGATCGAAGGGCTCAGGGTGGCGTTCGTGGGGGACGGCAACAACGTGGCGCATTCCTGGCTGCTGGCCGCGGAAAAGCTGCCGTTCCGGTTCACCCTGGCCTGTCCCGAGGGTTTCGGACCCGACGGCGCGGTCTTCGACGCGGCGGTGGCCGCGGGCGCGGACGCGGCCGTCACCCATGAACCGGCCGAGGCCGTGAAGGACGCCGACGCCATCTATACCGACGTGTGGGCGAGCATGGGCCGGGAGGCCGAGGCCGGCGACCGGCGGCGGGCCTTCGCCGCCTTTCAGGTCAACGCCGCGCTGGTGGCCCGGGCGAAGCGGGATGTGGCGGTGATGCACTGCCTGCCGGCCCACCGGGGCCAGGAGATCACCGGCGAGGTCATCGAAGGCCGCCACTCGGTGGTGTTCGAGCAGGCCGAGAACCGCCTCCACGTCCAGAAGGCGCTGATGGTGTGGTGCCTCGGCGGGGAAGCCCGGATGGCCGGGCAGGTCCGACAGTCCACGCAGCATCAGCGGAGCGAACGGAGAGGTCCATGAAAGCGAACAAGGTCGTTCTTGCCTATTCGGGCGGTCTCGACACGTCGGTCTGCCTGCGCTGGGTGAAGGAGACTTATGGCTGCGAGATCGTCGCCTATTGCGCCGATGTGGGCCAGGAAGAGGATCTGGAGGAGGTGCGGCGCAAGGCGCTGGCCACCGGCGCCGGCAAGGTGGTGGTGGATGACCTCCGGGACGTGTTCGTTCGCGATTACGTCTTTCCCATGCTCCGGGGCAACGCCGTCTACGAAGGTTCCTACCTGCTGGGCACGTCCATCGCCCGGCCCCTCATCGCCCGGCGGCAGATCGAAGTGGCCATGCGGGAGAATGCCGACGCCGTCTCCCACGGCGCCACCGGCAAGGGCAACGACCAAGTGCGGTTCGAGCTGACCTACTACGCCCTCAAGCCCGACATCCGGGTCATCGCGCCGTGGCGGGTGTGGGACCTCAACTCGCGCACCGCGCTCATCGACTACGCCCGACGCTTCGACATCCCCGTGCCGGTGACCCGGGACCGGCCCTACAGCATGGACCGCAATCTCTTCCACATCAGCTACGAGGGGGGGGTGCTGGAGGATCCGTGGCAGGAGCCGCCGGCGGACATGTTCCTTTGGACCACGGCCCCGGAGGAGGCTCCGGACGAGCCGCGGCAGGTCGAACTGGAGTTCGCCGCCGGCGACCCGGTGGCGCTGGACGGCCGGTGCCTGGAGCCGGCGGCGATGCTGTCGGCGCTCAACGACCTGGGAGCGCGCCACGGCATCGGCCGGGTGGACATGGTGGAGAACCGCTACGCCGGCATGAAGTCACGGGGCATCTACGAGACCCCCGGGGGGACCATCCTGCACGCGGCGCGGCGGGCCATCGAGCACCTGACGCTGGACCGGGAGGTGATGCAGCTCCGGGACTCGCTCATCCCCCGCTATGCCCAGATGATCTACAACGGTTACTGGTTCGCGCCGGAGCGGCGGATCCTTCAGCAGACCCTGGACGCGGCCCAGGAGCGGGTCACGGGCACGGTGCGGCTGAAGCTCTACAAGGGCGCGGCCACGGTGGTCGGCCGGCGCTCGCCGGTTTCGTTGTACGATCCGGTGACCGCCACCTTCGAGAAGGACGAGAGCTACAACCAGGCCGACGCCGAGGGGTTCATCAAGCTCAACGCGCTGCGGCTCAAGATGGCGGGACGGGCCGCGGGCGCGTGACCGGCATGGCGAAGAAGAAACAGCTCTGGGGAGGCCGGTTCGCCGGCTCCACCGCGGATTCGGTGGTGGCCTTCACCGCCTCCGTGGACGTGGACCGGCGTCTTTACCGCCACGATATCGCCGGCAGCGTCGCCCATGCCCGCATGCTCGGCCGGCAGGGCATCATCCCCGCGGCCGACGCCCGCAGGATCGTCTCCGGCCTGCGGGCGGTCCGGAAGGAGATCGAGAGCGGCGCCTTCCCCTTCAGCCTTGCCGACGAAGATATCCACATGAACATCGAGCGCCGGCTCACCGAGATGATCGGCAGCGTCGGGGAGAAGCTGCACACCGCCCGGAGCCGCAACGACCAGGTGAGCCTGGACATGCGGCTCTACCTCCGGGAGGCCCTGGACGGCATCCTGGGAGATCTGGAGGCGTTGCAGCAGGCGCTGGCGGCCGCGGCCCGGAGGAACGAGGATGTGCTGATGCCCGGCTACACCCACCTCCAGCGGGCCCAGCCCGTGCTCCTGGCCCACCACCTGCTGGCCTATGTGGAGATGTTCGAGCGGGACCGGAGCCGCTACCACCATTGCCGGGCGGAGACCGACGTCATGCCCTTGGGCTCCGGTGCGCTGGCGGGCACGAGTTTTCCCATCGACCGCGCCTACGTCGCCCGGCTACTGGGCTTTGCGCGGCTTTCGCCGAACAGCATCGACGCCGTCGGCGACCGGGATTTCGTGCTCGAGTTCCTGTCGGCGTCCGCCATCCTGTTCGTGCATCTCAGCCGCATGGCGGACGAGTGGATACTCTGGTCGAGCGAGGAGTTCGGCTTCATCGAACTGCCCGACGCCTACTGCACGGGCAGCTCCATGATGCCGCAGAAGAAGAACCCCGACGTGGCCGAACTGATCCGCGGCAAGACCGGGCGGGTGTACGGCCACCTCCACGCGCTGCTGACCATCATGAAGGGGCTGCCGCTGGCCTACAACCGCGACCTCCAGGAGGACAAGGAGCCGCTGTTCGACACCGTGGACACGGTGTCGGCGTGCCTGCGCATGGCCCGGGAGCTGGTGAACGGGCTGAAGGTCCGGGCCGACCGGATGCTGGCGGCGGCGGAGGACGGCTTCATGAACGCCACCGACCTGGCGGACTACGTCGTCGGCCGGGGTTTCAGCTTCCGCGCCGCACACGACGCCGTGGGCCGGGCGGTGCGCCGCTGCATCGACACGGGGTGCCGGCTGCAGGACCTCTCCCTGGAGGAGCTCCGGGAGTACTTTCCGGACATCGGACCGGACGTCTACAAGGTTCTGAAGGTCCGCGCGGTGGTGGCGCGGCGGCGCGCACCGGGCGGCACCGCGCCCGTCAATGTGCGCCGGCGGCTGAAGCGGCTGGGGGTCTGAGGATGATGGCGCGGCATGCCTGGGTCGCGGGCCTGCTGGTGCTGCCGGCGGTGCTGTCCGCCGGCTGCGGCAAGAGAGGCGCGCCGCGGGTTCCGGAGTGGACGGTGCCCGCCGCCATCACCGACCTCAGGGCCCGGGTCGAGAACCACGGCATCGTCCTCGGGTGGTCGCGCCCGAGGGTGGCGCTCGATGGCCGGAGGCTCACCGACCTGGCGGCGTTCGTGGTGCTGCGCAAGAGCACGCGCGCGGATTGCCCGCAATGCCGCGCCACGTATCGCCAGCGGGCGGTGGTGCGGGTGGAGGAGCCGGGCTGGTTCTTCAGGCAAGTGGAATACGGCTATACGGACCGGGATCTCCGTGCCGGCACGGTCTACCGGTACCGGGTCCGGGCCCGTCTGTCGGACGGCTCCGCCGGCGGGCCGTCGAACGATGTGCGTGTGGCATGGCAACCGTGAAGGATCATTTCACGTACAGGAACGATGCGATGTACTGCGACGACGTGTCCGTCCGGGCCATCGTCGAGGCGGTGGGGACGCCGGTGTACATCTACAGCCTTGCCCGGTTGCGTGAGGCCTTCCGTTCCTTTGACCGGGCCTTTGCCGCCCACCGCCATCTGGTCTGCTTCTCGGTCAAGGCCAACTCCAACCTCGCGGTGCTGCGGGCCTTCGTGAACGAGGGGTCGGGGTTCGACATCGTTTCCGGCGGCGAACTTTTCCGGGTGCTCAAGGCCGGCGCCGACCCGCGCCGGGTGGTGTTCTCGGGCGTGGGCAAGACCCGGGACGAGATGGCGTATGCGCTGCGCTCCGGCATTCTGATGTTCAACGTCGAATCGGAACCGGAGATGGAGGCGCTGAACGAAGTGGCCGGGAGTCTGGGCGTGGTGGCGCCGGTGAGCTTCCGCATCAATCCCGACGTGGACCCGCAGACCCATCCGTATATCTCCACCGGAATGAAGAAGAGCAAGTTCGGCATCGCCATCGACCCCGCGGCCCGGGCCTACCGCCGGGCCATCGCCCTGCCCCACCTGGAAGTCGTGGGGGTGGACTGCCACATCGGTTCCCAGCTCACCTCCACGGCTCCCTTCGCGGACGCCGCCGAGCGCGTGCGGGCCTTTGTCGCATCGTTGCAGCGGGAAGGGGCCGATATCCGCTACGTGGACCTGGGCGGCGGCCTGGGCATCCGCTACCGCGACGAGGAACCGCCGGACCCGGGGGACTACGCCCGGGCGCTGGTGAAGGGGGTCCACGGCCTGGACGTGACCCTGGTGCTGGAGCCGGGCCGGTCCATGGTGGGCGACGCCGGTATCCTGGCCACCCGGGTGCTCTATCTCAAGCGTACCGAGGCCAGGAACTTCGTGGTGGTGGACGGCGCCATGAACGATCTCATCCGCCCCTCCCTGTACGGGGCGTTCCAGGGGTTGCGCCCGGTGGAGCGGCGCGACTCCGAACTCATGACCGCCGACGTGGTGGGCCCCATCTGCGAGAGCGGCGACTTTTTTGCCCGGGACCGCCCGGTCCGGACGCCGGTGCCGGGGGACCTCATGGCCGTCATGAGCGCCGGCGCCTATGGCTTCACCATGGCGTCCAACTACAACACCCGGCCCAGGGCGGCGGAGGTGCTGGTGGACGGCGGGGAGTTTGCGGTGGTGCGGGAAAGGGAGACCCTGGAAGGGTTGGTGGCGGGCGAGACGATACCCGCGATGCTGTAGGGGCCATGCGGCCGGACCCGCGCTCCCGGATCGTACTGCAGCGCGCGGCCGCGGAGGAGCCCATGACCGAGATCACGTTTACCAAGATGCATGGCTGCGGCAACGACTTCGTGGTGCTGGACTGCATGGAGGGGGCGCCGGCGGCTCTGGCCGACATTGCCAGGAACCTGTGCCACCGCCGCTTCGGCGTGGGCGCGGACCAGTTGCTCACCGTCCGGCCGTCGGATTCGGCGGACTTCAGGATGGAGATCTACAACGCCGACGGCGGCGAGGTGGAGATGTGCGGCAACGGTATTCGTTGCTTTGCCAGGTATGTCCACGAACATGGTTTGACCCGGAAGCGGGAGATCGAGGTGGAGACGCTCGCCGGCGTCATCCGGCCTCGGCTCAGGGGTGACCGGGTGGAGGTGGACATGGGCCGGCCCGTGCTCGACGGGCGGGCCATCCCGGTGGCCGCCGGCGGGCGCATCCTCGACCATCCGCTGGCCGTCGACGGCGTCGAATACACCGTGACCTGCGTTTCGATGGGGAACCCCCATTGCGTCCTCTATGTGGACGACGTGGACGCGCTGGACCTGCCCCGCTTGGGACCCCGCTTCGAACACCACGGCTTCTTCCCCCATCGGGTCAACACGGAGTTCGTCCAGGTGCTGGGGCGCGGCGAGGTGCGCATGCGCGTGTGGGAGCGCGGTGCCGGCGAGACCTGGGCGTGCGGCACCGGCGCCAGTGCGGTGGGCGTTGCCGGCGTCTTGACCGGCAGAACCGGCAGGAAGATCACGGTACATCTGATGGGCGGCGACCTGGAGATACGCTGGGCCGACGACGACCGTGTCCACATGACCGGTCCGGCCCGGGAAGTGTTCCAGGGCCGTATCCGCCTGTGACTCGCGCCGGGGCGGATGGGGGAGGGCGGCCCGCGCCGCCGCCCCGCTTTCGCATCGGGCCGGGCCGTTGCGGTCGGGCCGGTGCACGTGGCGGCCGGTCCCTTGCACCTTGTTCACATGGGTACGGCGGCGGTGCGCCGGCGCCGGCCGGCGCACGTCCTGAATGACGCCGTCATGGGAGTGACGCCATGTTCACCGGATCGATGACAGCCATGGTGACGCCGTTCAGGGACGGCGCTGTGGACTACGCCGCTCTCGAGGCGCTGGTGGAGTTCCAGATCGGGCAGGGCACCCACGCCCTGGTGCCGTGCGGCTCCACCGGAGAGTCGGCCACCCTGGACCACGCCGAGCACCACGCCGTCATCAAGACGGTGGTCCGGGCGGCAGGGCGGCGGGTTCCGGTCATTGCCGGCACCGGCTCCAACTCCACCCGCGAGGCCATGGATCTCACCCGGGCGGCGGAGGAGTCGGGCGCGGACGGTGCGCTGTTGATCTCGCCCTACTACAACAAGCCCACCCAGGAAGGCGTCTACCGCCATTACCGGGCGGTGGCCGAGCACGTGGGCATCCCGCTCATCGTCTACAACATACCCGGCCGCACGGCTTCGAAGATCGAGCCCGAGACCCTCGCGCGGCTGGCGGCCATCGACAACGTGGCCGGGGTCAAGGAAGCCACGGGTTCGGTGGACCAGGCCATCGACGTCCTGCGCCTGTGCGGCGACTCGCTGGCCGTCTACTCCGGCGAGGACTCGCTGGTGTATTCGCTCATGGCCCTGGGCGGCAAGGGTGTCATCACCACCACCGGCAATGTCGCACCCCGGGCCATGGCCGACCTCGCGGAGGCCTGCATGCGGGAGGACTGGGCCGCCGGCCGCCGGATCCAGTTCGAGTTGATGCCGCTGATCCGTTGTCTTTTCAGCGAAACCAATCCCATTCCCGTCAAGACCGCCCTGTCCCTCATGGGCCGATGCGGCGCCGAGCTCCGGTTGCCGCTGACCCCCATGGACGAGTCGAACCTGGAGCGGCTGAAGCGTGCCCTGGCCGACCGCGGGTTGACCGGGCGTCCTTCGTGACCGCGGGCGGGCCGGCGCATCTCCATGCGGGCAGGGACACGGAACATGAGCACGCTGGGTCTGATCGTCTGCGGGCCGGGGGGAAGGATGGGCGGGGCGCTGGTGCGCCTGATCCGGGACACCCCGGGCGTCACCCTCGCCGGGGCCTGCGACCGGCCCGGCAGCCCGCGGCTGGGACGGGACGCCGGCGAGGTGGCCGGGGCCGGCCATCTGGGGGTCGAAATCGTCGATCGTATCGAGCCGCTTGTCGAGCCAGGCATCGAGCCACCGGCGGAGGAAAGGCGCGTCATCGTCGATCTGACGACGCCCGAGGCTTCCGTTGCCCACATGAAGGCCGCGGCCGGCACCGCCACCCCCATCGTCATCGGCACCACGGGGTTCAACGCGAGACAACTCCGGCAGATCCGTACCCTGGCGGCCCGGACGCCGGCCGTTCTCGCTCCCAACATGAGCCTTGGAGTGAACCTGCTGCTGGAGCTGGTGGGGAGGGTGGCGCGCAGCCTCGGCGACGCCTACGACGTGGAGGTGGTGGAGGCGCACCACCGGTTCAAGAAGGACGCCCCCAGCGGCACCGCGCTGGCGCTGGCCCGGGCCGCCGGCGATGCTCTGGGGCGCAGGCTGGAACGGGTGGGCGTGGAGGGCCGCCGCGGCGCCGGCGCGCGCAAGACAACCGACATCGGCCTGCTCTCGGTCCGGGCCGGAGACATCGCGGGCGAGCACACCGTGCTGTTCGGCGGCATCGGCGAACGGCTGGAGCTGATCCACCGGGCCCACGGCCGCGGCGCCTTCGGCCGCGGCGCGATCCGGGCGGCGCAGTGGGTGGCGGAGCGGGAGAACGGCCTTTACGGCATGCGCGAGGTGCTGGGGCTGGCCGTGTAGGGTTCCGGAACAGCTGAAAAATTCGTGCTCCCGGGCGGTTTTCAGGCGGTCAGGTTGACATCCGGAATCGCTTGTATTAATCACGGTTTCTATTCTCTGTGGCGTCAGATCCTCCCATATCGGACCCTGAGTCTGCGGAAGCGGAAGTCGAACGGCTGGCCGAGCGTATCGGCCGGTTGATTCGTTCCGTCGAGTCGGAAAAACGGGAAGACCTCAAGGAACTGGCCTTCTCCCTGGTCCGTGAAGAGTTGATCCGAGGGGATGAGCCACAACCGCCCGCGGGCGGGTCGGCGCCGGCGCCGTTGAATCCGTTGGGCGCGGGCGTGCTTTTTGTCGCCTTGGGGGCGGGCCTTTCCTTCGTGTTCGGGCCTGTCGGTCTGGCGTTGATGGCCGGTGGCCTCTTCTTCATCGTGTGGGGGGCTATCCTGAGTTGGACAAGAAAAAAGTAGAGGCGCGATGGCAACGAACGGGAAACGAGAGATAAAGAGAGGCATCTGGAGCCGCCGGGATTTCTTCGGCCGGCTCGGCTGGACCGGCTTCGGCGTGTTCTCGCTGGTCTCCCTCTTCGCCTTCATGCGCTCCGCGTTTCCGCGGGTGCTCTTCAAGCCGCCTTCGACCTTCAAGGCGGGCTTTCCCTCCGACTACACCGTCGGCGAGGTGAGCGAGAAGTTCAAGAAGGACTATCGCGTGTGGATCGTGCGCGAAGAGGCGGGATTCTACGCGGTCTTCGCCAAGTGCACGCATCTCGGCTGCACGCCGCGCTGGCTGGCGGCCGAGAGCAAGTTCAAGTGCCCCTGTCACGGCAGCGGCTTCTTCAAGTCGGGACTGAACTTCGAGGGGCCGGCCCCGCGGCCGCTGGACCGGTTCGAGATCGCCCTAGCGGAGGATGGGCAGCTCATCGTGGACAAGTCCAGGGAGTTCCGCATGGGGCCCAGCGGCGAGCCGGACGAGCAACATCCCGAAAGCATCCTCAAGGTTTGAGACGGACATGATCAACTTCGAACAGATCAAGAAGGACGTCGTCGAGAGCCATATCTGGAAGTCGATCTTCCGGCACGGCTACGAGGACACGCCGCGCAACCGCGTGCTCATGGTGACGGGCAACGTGTGGATGCACCTGCATCCCGCCAAGGTCCGCAAGCATGCCGTGCGCATGCGCTTCACCTGGTGCATGGGGGGCCTCACCTTCCTCATGTTTCTCCTGACGGTGGTGACCGGCATCTATCTCATGTTCTACTACCGGCCGGTGCCGCAATACGCCTACGCGGACATGAAGTATCTGGAGTTCGACATGCCCTTCGGGATGTTGATGCGCAACATGCACCGGTGGGCGGCCCACGCCATGGTGATCTTCGTGTGGCTGCACATGTTCCGGGTCTTTCTCACCGGCTCCTACAAGCCGCCGCGGGAGTTCAACTGGATCGTCGGCGTGCTGCTGCTGGTGCTGACCCTGCTGTTGAGCTTCACCGGCTACCTGCTGCCCTGGGACCAGCTGGCCATCTGGGCGGTGACGGTGGGCTCCAACATGGCGCGCGCCACGCCGCTGCTGGGGCATGAAGGACCCTTCGCCGAGTTTGTCGGCGCCAATCCGGTGTACGATGCGCGGGCGTTCCTGTTCGGCGGCGGCGAGATCGGTCCCCACACCCTGCTGCGGTTCTACATACTCCACTGCATCTTCATTCCGCTGGTGGCCAGCCTGCTCATGGCGGTGCACTTCTGGCGCATCCGCAGGGACGGTTTTTCCGGTCCCCCACTGTAGTTTCCGGTTCGACCACGCGGATTCATCGTCTCAGGGAAAGGTAGCCACCGTATGGCTGAGGCCGAGGAAAGAAGCCGGGCGATCGTCGTCGACGACAAGATCCATACCTGGCCGCATCTCGTTCGCGGCGAGTTTCTGGTCACGATCTTCGTGATGGTGGCCATGGGGCTGTGGTCGCTGCTGGTGGACGCGCCGCTGGAAGAGCCCGCCAATCCGGCCCGCACTCCCAACCCGTCCAAGGCGCCGTGGTATTTCCTCGGCCTGCAGGAGATGCTGGTGTACTTCGACCCTTGGTACGCCGGGGTGGTGCTGCCGACGTTCATCATCATCGGGCTGATGGTGATCCCCTTCATCGACATCAACACCAAGGGCAACGGCTACTACACCTTCAAGGACCGCAAGTGGGAGATCCTGACCTTCTTCATCGGGTTCCACATCCTCTGGGTGGTCACCATCATCATCGGGACGTTTTTCCGCGGCCCCGGATGGAACCTGTTCTGGCCGTGGCAGAGGTGGGACCCCCACAAGGTGGTGGCGTTGACCAACGTGGACCTGCCCTACCTCGTGGGGCTGCGGGACTACTGGGCCCAGGCCGGCTTCGGGCTGTTCCTGGTGCTGCTCTACTACGTGGTTTCGGTGTGGCTGTTCTACAAGTGGATCATCTGGATCAAGGGCAGGGAGTTCATGGTCCGGTGGGGTGCCGTCCGGTTCGCGATCACCTCCTTTCTCTTCGTGACCATGATGGGGCTGCCGGTGAAGATGTTTCTGCGGCTGGTGTTCAACATCAAGTACATCATGGTCACGCCCTGGCTCAACATCTGAACCGTTGATTCAGAATCGCTGATTCAGATTCACTGATTCAATATCCGATGTTCTATGTAGCAAAGCTGCTCCAGGCCCTGGGTATCGCCGACGTGGGTTACGCGGTGTTCGTGGGCATCTTTCAGGGCATCGCCATGGCCGAGGAGATCATCCTGACGCTCATCGGCGTGGCGGTGTTCTCGCTCGGGCGTCTGCTGGAGAGCAAGGCGGCCTGACACCCGGTCGAGACAGATTCTCTGCGCGCTGTAAGGGAGAATGAATGGCGGTTCGCGGCGTAGATCCCAACGAAGAGAAGAAGTCCTACGGGGCAGTCTTTTTCGTAGGCTCCATTCTTCTGGTGGTGGTGGCCCTGTGGGCGGTGTTCGACGACAACATCACCCGGCGGGTGTGGAAGATCCATCAGACCGAGTTCATCCGCACGGATTACGAACGCGCCGCCGCGGCATTGGCCAGGGAGCAGGAGCGACTGAACGCGGACCCCAAGTACCAGGAACTGGTGAAGAGGCGCGACGCCGAGTTGCGGAGCCTCGACAGCGGCGAGAAGGGTGAGCGGCTGGCGGAGATGAAGGAGCTTCAGCAGCAGGTGGAGGTCGAATACTTCGACGCCGATCAGGAGGTCAAGTTCGTCAAGAGCCAGCAGGAGGAGGCGTGGTACGAGTTCGACCACGCCGTCCAGCAGGGCCGGGACGCGGGTCCGTACCGGAAGCACATCACGGAGTTGGAAGAAATCCAGCACTCGCTGGAGCCCGCGCTGGCGGCGGCCCGCAGGAAGCGCGCGGATGTCAAGGCGGAGATCAGGGAAGTCGGCAGCGCCCTGAAGGCCATCGAGGAACAGCTTTACGGGATGGAGGGCGAGATACGGAAGGCGCGGCGCCAGATGGACAACGCCACGGTCACCGTCGGCCCGGAGGGTTTCCCGCAGTTTACCCTCTACAAGGTTCCCAAGATCGAGCAGGTGGTGCTCAAGGATTTCGACCGCAACAATTTCGACCAGCAGGTGGACAGGGTGGACCGTTGCCAGAGTTGCCACATCGCCATCAACCGCGCCGGATTCGATGACCTGCCGCATCCCCTGAAGACGCACCCCCGGCGCAGGGTCTTCCTGGGCGACGCGGCGCATCCGCCCCGCATCTACGGCTGCACCGCCTGCCATGAAGGACAGGGGGAGGCTGTCAACAGCCTGGCCCAGGCCCACGGCAATGTGAAGTTCTGGGAACATCCGCTGCTTGAGGGCAACGACGTGCAGGCCAACTGCATTACCTGTCATCTGAACGTCCAGGGTCTGGAGGGCGCCGAGGTGGTGGCGCACGGGCAACGGATCTTCGAACAGGTGGGCTGCACCGGTTGTCATCTGGTGGAGGGCTACGACGACATTCCCAAGGTCGGCCCCAGCCTCAGAAAGGTCCGCGCCAAGGTGGATCCCGCCTGGATGGTCCAGTGGATCCAGGATCCGCGCGCATTTCGGCCGCACACCCGCATGCCGCACTTCTACTTCAATGAGGAGGAGGCGGTGGCCGCGGCCTCCTATCTGTGGGCTGCGTCGAAGCAGGAAGCCGATGCCTGGCTCCAGCAGTCGCCCATGCCGGAAGGGTACCGGCCGGGCGACGCGGCCATGGTCGAGAAGGGCAGGGAGCTGGCCCGCGCGGTGGGTTGCCTGGGATGCCACGGACTGGCCGAAGGCGAGTTCACCACGCGCATCGCGGGCAAGGACCTGGTGCCGAACCTGAAGGACATCGCCGCCAAGGCGAACCCGCGCTGGACCTACCACTGGCTGCGGAATCCCAAGGGCTACAACCCGGACACCCGGATGCCGAGCCTGCGGCTGTCGGACGACGAGGCGCTGGCGCTGACCACCTACCTGATGACGCTGGGCTCCAGGCCCGAGCCGGACGCCGGGATGGTGGCCCGCCTTGAGCAGCCCGACAACATCGCCAGGGGCGAGAGGCTGGTGCGAAAGTACGGATGCGCCGGCTGTCACGACATCCCGGGGATGGAAAAGGAGTCCCGCATCGGCGTCGAACTCACGACGTTCGGCTCCAAGCCGCTGGAGGAGCTGTTCTTCGGCAACGATACGACCATCAAGCACACCTGGAAGGATTGGACCTTCAACAAGATCCGCAATCCGCGGGTGTATGCCACGGAGCGGGTGGAGCAGTTGATGCCCCACTTCGATCTGCCCGATGAAGACATCAAGGCCCTGCGGGTGCTGCTGCATGGTTTCGTGGAGCGGAAGGTGCCCGAGGCATTCAAGGCGGATCACTCCGAGCGGGCGCGGCATATCCTGGCGGGGCGCCGGCAGATCCAGGAGTACAATTGCGTGGGCTGCCACGTCATCAACGGCGAGGGCGGATACGTTGCAAAGTACTACGAGGAGAACCCGACCCTTGCCCCGCCGATGCTCAACGGGCAGGGCGAGAAGGTTCAGGCCAACTGGCTGTTCGGCTTCCTGCAGAACCCGGAAACCCCGATACGGCCGTGGCTCAGGATCCGCATGCCCACCTTCGGTTTCGGCGGTCCCCACGCGGACGCCTTCGTGAACTACTTCGCGGCCCTTTCCGAGGTGGAAATCCCCTACGTCCACTTCGACGAGGCGCGGGTGCCCGCGGGATTTCTGGATGCCGGCCAAAAGCTCTTTTCCGACGACTACTTCGAGTGCGGCAGCTGCCATGTGCGGGGCGACAGGAAGCCCGACGGACCGATGGAAGACTGGGCCCCGGACCTCAACATGGCCCGCCAGCGGCTGAATCCGGACTGGATCGAGAAATGGCTGCTCGACCCGCAGACGCTCCAGCCGGGAACCAGGATGCCGTCCTTCTATCCGGGCGGACCCGAGGACATTCTCGGCGGTGACGAGAAGAAGCAGATCGAGGCGCTGACCGACTACATCATGTCGCTGGGTTCGGGGGCGGGGGCCACGGCCATGGCCGAAGGGGACCCGGCAACGGAGCCGGACGGGGAAAGTGTTGAGGAAATCGACAAACAGGGTTAACCTGAAAGAGCAAGATCACTCGGAACAGGAGAATACGAAATGAACCGCAGATTTCCGTCCTTCGCCACGCTGGCGTCCTTCGCGACCACTTTCGCCGCCGTTGTCGCCGCCGTCGCGCTGACCCTCGGCGCCTATCAGCCCGCGGCCGCCGCCACCGGCGGCATCTCCGGAACCGTGGTCTTCAACGGCACCGTTCCCGAGCCCAGGAAACTCAAGGTCACCAAGGACAAGCG
Organism: uncultured Binatia bacterium (SeqCode); assembly: GCA_964291295.2. Classification (GTDB taxonomy): domain Bacteria; phylum Desulfobacterota; class Binatia; order UBA9968; family JAJDTQ01; genus JAJDTQ01. Next base: position 1,504,760 of record OZ219754.1, read on the forward strand.
GCGTTGTGACATGTCGCCCAAGTTCGACGAGTCGCTGAAGGTCAAGGATGGCAAGCTGGCGAACGTCGTGGTGTACATCGCCGAGGTCGAGGGTGGCAAGAAGCTGGAGACAAAAGGGGTCACACTCGATCAGAACGGCTGCCGGTATGCGCCGCACGTGTTGGCGGTTCCGGCCGGTGCCGACGTCACCATCCTCAATCCGGACAAGGTGCTGCACAACATCCACACCTACAGCAAGATCAACAAGCCCATCAACCGCGCACAGCCGAAATTCAAGAAGAAACTGACGGTGAAGTTCACGGAGCCGGAGGTCTTCGAAGTCAAATGCGACGTACACGGCTGGATGGGCGGCTGGATCTTCGTGGCCGGCAATCCCTACTACAGCGTCACCGGTGACGATGGCGCCTTCAGCCTCGCCGACCTGCCCGCGGGCAAGTACAATGTCGAGATCTGGCATGAGAAGCTCGGCACCATGACCAGGGAAGTGGAAGTCAAGGCCGGAGAGACCGCCACGCTCGACATCGAATTTGCCGGCTGATTTGTCGGCTGATCCGCGCCGAGACCCGGCCGCGCGGCTTGGTCAGCCGCGGCCACTGCTCAAGGAAACGCCATGCCGGCCTGCCGCCGGCATGGCGTTTCCTTTTCTTGCCGCGGGGGGCTGGCTACATGCCCACCCGGCTCTTGAAGAAGTTCCAGGCGCGCTCCATGTCGGGCGGCGGCAGAGCCTCCCGCTGGCGCGCCCCGGCCGCTTCCTCGGGAAGGAAGCGCGGTGTGCCTATCTGCAGGGCGCCGTAGAGCACCTGCGCCGCTTCTTCGAGGTAGATGGCCATCATCACCGCTTCCGGAATGGTACGGCCCACCGTCACCTGCCCGTTGCCTTGCAGCAGCAAGGCGCCGCCGCCGCCCAAGGCCCGGGCCGCCCCCTCTCCCAATTCCGGGGTGGAGATGAGGTCGATGGTCCGGAAGACCGGCACGCCTCCACTGAAAAAGCTGCCGTGGTTGTGCACCGCCTCCAGGGGCGTGTCCGTGACCGAGAAGATGTTGGCGGTCCTGGCGTGGATTCGCGTGATGGCGTTGATGTCCGGCCGGGCGTTGAAGATGGCCGTGTGCAGCGGGGTCTCGAAGGAGGGGGAAGCCGGTGCTTCCAGCACCTGGCCCTGAAGGTTCACCACCACCAGTTGTCCCGGTTCCACAAGTTCGAGACTCACCCGCGGGGTGATCACGAACAGATCCGAGTCCGGGATCCGCGCACTCACGTGTCCGAACCCCTGCACCAGCCCCTCGCGGCTCAGGATCCTGGCAGCCGCGATGATATCCTCGTCAAGCTTTTCGACTCGATCCGGCATCTTGATGGATGATGGCGATGGTGTGCCGCGCCTGCTGTGTGATTCTGCTCCGGGATCAGTGGACCACTCGCAGCTCAAGGCCCTGTAACACGATCCAGTGCCTCAGGGAAACGGCCCCATGTCCAACCTGGCACAGGCGCCGAAGCGAACGCGACCGCACCTTCGGGACCGGTTCATTCACCGGGGTGGCCGCGAAGCACTCTTCCATTCGAGGTCCTGAACCGTATACGCATTGAACAGTCCCTCGATAATGCGGTCGTGCGCGGTCTTCCATCTCTTCTTGGCATGGCCGGGTGTCTTGTCCCAGACCATGACGCTGAACACACACTCGTAGGTGCGAACCTGCCGATTCCTCCCTTGGGCGACCAGATGGCGTACCGCCTCGGTGAACTCGTTGTCGCTCAGTTTTCTCCCGTAGGGCAGATCGTCAACGAGCAATCGTTCCCATTCGTCCGTGTATGGTCCGCCGCCGTCGTCGAAAGCCCCTCCCGATGGTGCGGTTCTCGGAGCCAGTTCAATACTGTCCTCGTATATCGCCACATTGAATACATAGTAGGGTTTCTCACGCGTCTTCCCATGGCCGGCGCTGAGGATTTGATACCAGCACGGCGGGTTCTTGCCCTTGCGGCGCAGGAGGGTCAGGTTGCGTTGGGCCTGGTCGCGTTCACGTTCGGCGGCGCGGCGTGCCTGTTCCGCTTCTTGCTGCGCCTTGCGGGCATCCTCGGCGGCATTCACGAGGGTTTCGATCCGGTCCGGATGCACCTGTGCGGACAGGTTTTCGTACTCGCGGCGCAGGAGGGTCAGGTTGCGTTGGGCCTGGTCGCGTTCGCGTTCGGCGGCGCGGCGTGCCTGTTCCGCTTCTTGCTGCGCCTTGCGGGCATCCTCGGCGGCATTCACGAGGGTTTCGATCCGGTCCGGATGCACCTGTGCGGACAGGTTTTCGTACTCGCGGCGCAGGAGGGTCAGGTTGCGTTGGGCCTGGTCGCGTTCGCGTTCGGCGGCGCGGCGTGCCTGTTCCGCTTCTTGCTGCGCCTTGCGGGCATCCTCGGCGGCATTCACGAGGGTTTCGATCCGGTCCGGATGCACCCATACCCGCGGTGTCGGCGTACTTTCCGGATTGGACTCCGGCCGTGGCTCGTTCCGTTGGACAAGGCCCAGAAGAGCAATGAGCAACAGGAAGGTAAGGAGAAGGAACGTTTCGGCGACGGTAAGGCCGAGAATGGTACCTCGCCGGTACGTGCTCATCGATGCCAGCTCCAGAATCTCCAGAATCCGAAACGCCGGCGTTGGCGAAGAGTCCTGGTCCGTGCTTTGGCCTCATCGGCAAGGACGTGGAGCGCATCCGCCGTGCGCCGCGTCTGCTCCTCGGTCGTGCGCAGGCCTTGCGTGAGAGCGTCGATCAGCTCCACTGCCTTGGCGGCCCGTTCCACAGCGGCCGCTCCCTGGTCGGTGATGGCATGAAGGGTCTCCCCGATCTCTCTTGTCGCCGCCACGGTTTGCTCCGTGTCGCGACTGGTGCGAATGTGCGCGTCGAACTCGCTGATTGCATCGAACACGCCCTTCATCGTCTCGGTGCCGGCGTGAACCGGCTCAAGGGCGGTGCCCACCTTGTTGACCGTCAGCTCCAGAGAAGCAATGGCCTTCGCCGTCTCCTGGGCGCGGTCGCCGAAGGCCGCACTTGCATCGCCCGCATGCCCGAGACCGGATCCGAGGCGGTCGAACGCCTCGACAACCCGCTCGTGTGTGGTAGACACGCTTTGCGTCAACGAGAGGGACTGCTTCGCAGCAGCATCGAAGTTACCCCGAAGGGCATCAAGGCTTTGGGCACTCGCGGATCGGATCTCATCATGAAATGAGCGCGTGGTCTCGCGGACTTCGGCGAGATAGCTGGCGTGGGCGGATTGGAGTTGTTCCACCAGGCTTTCAGCCTGCCTCGCCGCGGTGCCGAGGGAGCCGCCGATGGCGTCGAGGGTACTCTCGGCCTGGCTCTTGAGTTCCTGGGAGAACGTCTCGGTGTTGCGCTGGAGCGTATCCTTGAACGCGGTGCTCTGTGACTTCAGCGTTTCACTGTGGTTGTGAAGACGTTCCTCGGTGTCGTTCATATGGCTTCTGACAAGCCGGTTGAACCGTGCGAGAGCGTTCACGGCCTGGTTGAGTTCGCGGGCGATTCTCCTGAGTTCGTGAGCGATTCTATTGGGTCCGTGCGGGATGGTCGCGACCAGGAGTCGATGGGTCCCTTCAGGGTCCTGGGCGCCTGCGCCCGCGGGGGGCGCATCGGTATCATCGTATCCCCGGGCGAATTCGGATGGCCCCGTCAATCCGGCCCGGGGCCAGTTGAGCACCAGGATGCGGCAGGCAATCCCCGCGATGGTGGAGGTGAGGGCGATGCCGAAATTTTTCAGCAGGTCATGGATTTTCTCGTCACTGCGCACCTCCTCGGTATCGGCCCCGAAGAGTTCCACGAGGGAAAACATGAGGGAGATGAGCGTGAACAGGAGCCCCAGATAGTAGACGTTGTCGGCTTTCTCCTCGCGGGCATCCTCATCGTTGAGCACGTAGTAGATTGTCAGTCCGGCAACCGTCACCGCCGCGACCACCGCCGCAAACCAGGCGTTGGCGAATGCGCTTTTGGTCAAGTAGATGCCAATACCGCCGCCGAGCAAGGCGGCCAGGAACGACAAGGCGTTGTTGGTCATTCTGGGTATATCCGTGATGGCCTCGGTGCCCGGTCACCATCTGTGGCTGGCCAGAGACCGGTGTGCCCTCGCTTCCCGGATGCCGGTCACCACTTCCGGGTCTCGATCCGGGCAGGAACCTGGATCAGATGGAATCCTGCCATCCGATCTCTCCTCCCTGCTGCACGATCAAGTCGGTCCACCAGTAGTAATGACGTTCGCTCTGCCACTTCGCGTAGTTGGGCCGTTCGAGCCGGAAAAGGCTGACCCGCGTGCCGGTCAGATCGGTGAGGAGGTCGCGGGCTTGGCGGCGTATCTCCTTGACGTCTGGATAGGGTCCGTAGTGAGACAGCCGCGGGCTGTGTTGGAGCAGGTCGGAGAAGACGATGAGATGGACCTTGAAACGTTCGTCCCCGCGCTTGCCGGACACGTGACGGGCAGCAAGGACCGCAATCGTTTCGAGCAGCGGCGAGCTCTGCCGCGGTTCGTTTGCTTCTGCCGGGAATCCGGCTTTCAGCGCATGCTCGAATTGCCTCCAGTCCCGTTCGGCGAAACTCCGGCCCTGGTGGATGTCGTCGCGCCACGTACGATCCTTCGGGTTCTTGAGCGGGCGGCATACTTCAAGCAGCTTCTTCGGCTTGCCCGGGTCCTGCGTCAGTTCGTAGATCGCAAGGAGTTCCCCCGGGGCAATGCCCATGGGTCCCGTTTGCTCCGACGCGATCTGTTTGGCGAGACGTTCGAGTTCGGCTCGATGCTTTGGGGTCAGCGGATCGCTTGTATCAAGGAGCAGCACGGTAGCGCCGCCGGGACCGGTGGCCTTGGGGCAGAGGCGGTCGTCGGTTTCCGGGACCCGGGTGCCGACCTGGTAGAACACGGCCACACCGATGATAAGACACGCGCCCACCCCGATTGGGAGCATGATCGACTGCCAGTGCGCCTTGGCTGCGGCTCGGCGGCGTGCGTCCCGCCTCATCATGCGTCCTCCGCGTAGTCAGCGACGACGTGATCGAGCATCTGGTAGCGCGCTCGGAGTTGAGCGTAGGTCTCCTCCACCCGTGCAAACCCCGCCTTCGTCACATTCGGGATGTCGCCCCACTCGGGAGGAGGCGGGATATGGAATTGCGGAGGCTGGATCACATCTTCGTCGATGGTCGGCTCGCTGCCAAAGAAGGGCGGCGCCGCGGCGGTCCGCTCGGCGAGGTTCGCGTCGCGATAGGCCGCGAGAAGATAGCTCAGATCCTTGTTGTACTGCCGGAGGTTCGCCGGATAGTTGTCGACAACCATCCGCAATCGGTGGATCGTGTCCTCCCAGCCGGCCCGGTCTATCTCATAGCGGCTCTTGATCTCGTCGATGGCCTTGTTTGCCTCGTTGCGCGCGGATTCCAGTTCTTCAAGTGCGTCGTTGAGATTGTCCTGGTAGCGTCCGAGCAGTTCTTCGACCTTTCGGTGCCTCGCGCCGTACCCGGGAAAGGGGTCGTCGGCGGTGAACATCTTGTATGTGGTCAGGACGAATACCGCGACGCCGATGAAAGCCAGCCCGGCGGAAGGAAGGCTCTCCCATGGCAGGGGATTTTCGATCATTGTGCGGCAAGCGTCGGCGAACGCCTCGTCGATGGCCTCGAACTTTCCCTCCCTTTCCGCGCGCACATAGACGTCGCGCACATGGCCGGCCACGTTGTTCCAGGCCAATGCGGCCCCGGTGCAGAGCAGGCCCGAGGCGAAGGCCAACAGCTTCATGACCCCCCAGTCGTAGAGGATGAAGCGCGAGACCCGTCCGGCGCAGATCCCCAGGAAGACATTGACGAGGGTCAGTACCGCTGCAATCATCCACCCTTCGAACACCCCGCCGCGTGAGACGCTTCCCAGGAGGTTGGCGTTGGCGAAGCTCTCGATGATTCCAGCCACCGGAATCCACAGCCAGTGCGAGATCCGGTTGTTCGGATAGTGCGCGACTCGCGAGAGCCGATGGCGCTGGCGGAAGTCCTTCAGGTCGCGGGAGGCCTCCTGGTACTCCGCGCACTGCTTGTCGAGATCGCTCAGGTTTTGTTCGGTCCGGGTACGGAGATCCTGACAACGTTGCGTGACGACGGCATCAAGGCCGATCACCGGATTCTGCTCCCCCCAGTCCTGGACCCATCCGTTGAGATTGGCGAGTTCGTCATCAATGTACCTGGTAACGTCTTCCTTGCAGTCGAGCGCCCGCTTCCGGACCCAGCTTTCGATTTTCTGGTACGTCTCATCGGGCAGGGCCTGATCAGGGCCAGGCTGGTTCATCTTGCCCCGCTTCTTGCCTTCCGCCTGGATTCCGTGGGCGGCGAGCCAGGCGTCACCGTCGAGGCGGACGTACTGACGCTTGATCCGGTCGAAGCCTCGAATGTCTTCCCATCCAGAGCGAGTGGGGATCCTTTTCAGCATTGGGGCCTCTCGTCTCTCCCGCGCTTCGCTGTCCTGCGGCACGTGTCTCCTGTGTCTCTTGAGGCGCAGCGTTCGTTCCGGGCGGAAATCGAGTTTACTCGTGAATCCGCGTCAACGGATCGCAGCCGGAGCACGCCCGCATGCGTATGAACATCACCGCGCGCAGGCCATGGCGGACATCCGCAGCTTCAGCGGCAACTGAATCGACGATATGCCCGGCGGGGCAGAATCAATGTCCGCCGGAGTCGAGCGGAAGCAGGGTTGCCTGTTGCGCCCTGGCCGACTCAACACGGCGGCGGCACGATTTGGCGTCGTGCGCGAGACGACCGGCCCGCAGCCTACCCGCGCCCTCCGCATTGTCGTCCCGCCGGAAGAGGTAACAAAACGCTCCGCGCGGTTCAAGTTGTTGACGGCGCTCCTCACACGGTTCGCACCGCCGTAGACTGCCGACACCGCACTGGGCACCGCGCGGACTCTGGCAGATCAAACGGAAATATCTTATCGTCCATGGAAGTGGCTTGAGGTTCATCCCGTATCACTGGATCGGAAGTTGGCACTCATGAATGAAGCAGAGTCGCTGTTTCAGGACACCATACTGAGGGTTCTCGAAACTGCGCCGCAGGGTCTTACGGTGGAGCGAATTCGGTCTCAACTGGCGAAAGCCGGAGCGGTCGCCGCCAAGCATGAGATCGTACGTACGCTCGCGCAAATGAACGATCGTCAGCTGATTCAGATTGATGCAACGCGCCGCTGGCTGGTCCGCCATAATTCTCTGAAGACAGGGAAGGACGGACATGCTGTTTCAGGCACGTCCGAGAAGTACCTGGTTTCCATTCCCTGTCAGGCAGTGGCAGGCAAGAGGCCTGAAATGGCTCAGGAGATGCCTGCGGGAAAAGGAGTCGAGCGCAGTCTCGATCTGCTCCAACAGCTTCTGCCATACTACCAGGAGTCCTTGCGAGCCGGCGATGGTGGCTCGCCACAGGCATTTGCCAACCAGTACGGAGACAGCTTCGGGTTTCTGGAACCGGACAGGCCTTGGTGGCCCACAGCCGCACGCGGCCACACACTCATTGTTTCGTTGTCGAGTGTGCCGCCGGGTTTGCGATCCCTCGTGGCGAAGCAGCACAGTTCGCATATGCTCCTGGGCTACCCGCTGCACATGGTGGCGCCGCGCGACGCGGATGGCGACGTCTTTATCCGGCCCGTTTCGGTCATCCGATGCCGTTACGAGCAGACGGAGACCCACCTGCGAATAGATGTTCCGGTGGTCCAGCCAACGATCGTGCGTGACTGGCTGCGGGGCCAGGTCAAGTATGGTGGTTGGACGGCGTCACGGCTATTGAGTTGGCTCTTGATTGAGGATGAAACGGCCGGTCTTCAGGCCGAGGATGAGGCCGAGGCTCCGGAGTTTCTGGAGATACCCACTTTAGCCGCACGATTGGAGTCGGCTGCCGGGAAATCAGTGCAACAGCGGCTCGTGCCAAGCGCCGTAGCCGGTCGTGTGCCGCGCAAGTGCGCAACGGGTTATTACAATGGTTTGGCCCTGTTCCCGGAAGCGGCCGGGAAGTACGCGCGTTCTGCCATCAAGGACTACGAGAGGCTGTGCAGGGAATCACGGGAGAGCCTGGGCAACAGCTCGCTGGGCGCATGTTTCGGCATACCCCGGCCCGTCTCACCCATCCCTGCCATCCTGCACCCGTTTCCTCTCGGTGAGACCCAGTTGCTGGCAACCAGCGCGGCCTTGTCCGAACCGCTGACCGTCATCACCGGCCCGCCGGGTACGGGCAAATCGCAGGTCATTGCCGCAATCATGCTTAGTGCCGCCGCAGCCGGGCGGTCCGTTCTACTTGCAGCGCGCCAGCATCGTGCGATCGACGCAGTCAAGGAACGCCTGGAGGCCCTGACTGACGACCGGAGTCTGCTTGTTCGGGCAAATGAATCCGAGGGGTTCGGGAAGTTCACCTTCGCTGACGGCCTGCGGGCCTTGCAGACTCGAGCGGGTGACCCGGATGCGGTTCGCCGTTTCGATCAGCGCTTGGCCGATATTGCTGAGGTTGATCTGGCACGTTGGCGTCTGCTGGAGGCTTGGCGGCGCTTGAAGTCCACGAGCGAAGAGGCAGGTGTCCTTCTGGCGGAACTCGACAAGCTGGCGACCGAACGGACCAGGTTGTCGGCCAAGGTACCGTTCTCCCCGGAGACCCGCACCGGCTCGTCACTTCTCTTGCGGGCTTTGCGTTTCCTGGCTCGTCTTCTGCATTGTACGGTGGCCGGTGATACGCTTCTGGGCGGGATATCTCGCGATGCGTATTTCGAGCGCGAAGAAACTCGGCTGAGGGCGGCTTTGCACGAAGTCGAGGAACGCATTCGAAAGCTGAGGGCCGAGCTGGATGGGCAGAAGGAAACGCCGGTCACCTTGGGGGCGAAGGTGCAGGCGATGAGTACCGAAGCCATGGAGCCCCTCCTGGACTGTCTGAACGCCGTCACGTCGGAAGACCGGCAGGCACTCGTGAGCATCGCTGGTGACGCCGGGATCATGGGATGGCAAGGCGTCGACTCGGATGCGTGCCAACGGATCCTGAAGTACATGCCCTTGTGGGCAGTGACCACGTTGGCCGCCGGCAGCCGTATTCCGCTGAAGTCAGGACTGTTCGACTATGTCGTGTTCGACGAGGCCGGTGTGACCGATATCGCTTCCTCTCTGCCGCTTCTTTTCAGGGCCAAGTCCGCAGTGATCGTTGGCGATCCGATGCAGCTTGGCATGATCTGCAATCTCGATCCACGCGAAGAACGGATGATGCTGAGCCGCCATGGCCTGTTGCGGCCTGGCATAGGGCTCTTTGCTCAAAGTCAAACGGATCTGTTCCAGTTCGCGGCTTCGGTCGGGGAGAGTGCTCCGTTCCTGTTGAGCGAACATTACCGGTGTCATCCAGACATCGCAGCCTACTTTAACGAGGCCTTCTATGGTCGCCGCCTGACGACTCTCACGGACGAGAGAGCGTTACGGGTTCCCCGGGGCCTCAAGGCCGGTCTTCACTGGACGGATGTGCAGGGCTTGGTGTCGACGGGCCGAGACATCGGGATGGGCGGTTCGGTGTATTCCGACTCGGAAGCAGAAGCTGTCGTGGAAAAACTGGAGGAGGTGGCAGCGCTGGATTTCGAAGGAACGGTGGGGATTGTCACCTTCTTTGCACCCCAGGCAAGGCGCATCAATGAAATGGCAGTTCGGAGGATCGGTTCCGACAAACTGAACCGTCTGAACGTCAAGGTGTTCACCGCCAACAAGTTTCAAGGTGACGAGCGCGACGTGATGCTGGTGTCATTGTGTCTGGCACCGGACATGCCGCCGGGCGCGCGAAAGTTCCTGGCAGAGGAGAAACGCCTCTTGAATGTCGCCATCAGTCGAGCTCGCGCGGTTTGCAATGTTTTCGGCAACAAGACATTTGCGGCTGGCTGCGGTATCCCGCACATCGAAACCCTGGTCCGCCGTGTGGACACCGCCATGTGGTCGCGTGACGTCCCCTTCGATGATCGCTTCGACAGTCCTTGGGAGAAGCGCCTTTACGATGCCTTGGTCGCACACGGCCTGGACCCGATTCCGCAGCATCCGGTGGCCGGTCGCTTCCTGGATCTGGCCATCGTCGATGAATCCCGGCATCCGCCTTTACGCTTGGACATCGAGGTCGATGGGGTCGCCTTCCACACCGACGTCGAAGGAAACCGGCTCGCGTCCGACCTGTGGCGGGATCATCAGTTGCGGGGCTTGGGTTGGAAGGTTCTGCGCTTCTGGGTCTACGAATTGAGGGACGACATGGAGGAGTGTCTTGAACAAGTCGACAAAGTCATCGGATGTTGATCCTTCTGTTCCGCCACGGCCCGCCGACCTGTCGGCCAAACCCCGTCCGGCCCTTTGGCTGCTTGGTGCACTTGCGCTGATCGGAATAGGCTCCGCTGCATTCCTGGCCCTGGTGGTGATGGAGAGCGTCATCAGCCGGAAAATGAAACAGGCTGAAGTCGTCGCGCTTTCGGCGAGACTCGAGAGTTCGCAGGTCGTCGTGGCAGAGGTCGAGGCAGAAATCGGTGTCAAGCAGGAAACCCTCAACGCCTTGCAGCAAACTGTAAACAGGCTGATGACACAGAAAGATCGGCTGGCCGCACAGAAGGATGCCTTGGATGGAAACATTGAGGAAGCCCGTGTTCTTATCGAGGGCGCCAAGACTGCAAGACGCATACAGGCGGAACTGAAACAGGCAGAGATCCAGTCCCGCCGTCGCTTGCGCGAGTTCGAAAATGAGCGCGCGAGCCTGTCGAACCAGATCGACTCCGAACGACAGCGTGCAGTGGACCTCAAAGCGCAGAGAGAGCGCGAAGAGAATTTTCTGCTTGCCATTCGCGGCGACCTCAAGGAGTTGCGTGCAGAACGCCACCGTGCGGAAGAGGAAAGGGACACGGCCCAACGTGACCTGGCTGGACTACAGGCACGAATTGAGGAGGCACGACAGCGCCTGACCGTGGTCTCCGGGCGGCTTGACAACGGTCTGAACGAATTGGGGGCGCTCGAAGGTCGACTGGAAGGCCTGCGTATGCAGGCCAAGAAGGCCAGTCAAGAGACGGGTCGCGAAACTGTAGCTCTGAAAAGCGCCCGGAATCAGCGGGAGACGCTGGCGGCCGAGGTCGCGCAACTGGATTCACGCAAGTCCGCGTTGGAACAGGAAATCGCGGGGCTAAAGAGTGATCGGGAGCGTCTCGGTCAGGCGGAGCAGGACCTCGCGACCGCTATTCAGGAGCTGCGGGTGATACAAGGTGAAATCAAGGAGTCACGCCAAAGGGCGGAATCAGCTCAAGCACTGATAAATCGGTTGCCGCAGATTGCGGACGAATTGGAGGCGTTGGAGGCGAGGCGAGATGCTGCGGCGAAGGTGGTTGCCGACCTGGAGGGGCAACGTGCGGAGCGGGATCGTCTGTTGGCGGCGGTCGGTGCACTGGAAGGGGGCTTGCGGGGATTGCAGGGGGAGGAGGCGGAGATCAAGGCCCGGCTTCCCGCTCTGGAGGCGCGGCGGGATGCCGCGGTCAGGGAGATTGCCGATCTGGAGGGGAAGCGGGATGCTGCGGCGAACGCGGTTGCCGACCTGGAGGGGCAACGTGCGGAGCGGGACGGCTTGTTGGCGGAGATTGGTGCACTGGAAGGGGGCTTGAGGGGACTGCAGGGGGAGGAGGCGGAGATCAAGGCCCGGCTTCCTGTTTTGGAGGCGCGGCGGGATGCCGCGGTCAGGGAGATTGCCGATCTGGAGGCGAGGCGAGATGCTGCGGCGAAGGTGGTTGCCGACCTGGAGGGGCAACGTGCGGAGCGGGATCGTCTGTTGGCGGCGGTCGGTGCACTGGAAGGGGGCTTGCGGGGATTGCAGGGGGAGGAGGCGGAGATCAAGGCCCGGCTTCCCGCTCTGGAGGCGCGGCGGGATGCCGCGGTCAGGGAGATTGCCGATCTGGAGGGGCAACGTGCGGAGCGGGACGGCTTGTTGGCGGAGATTGGTGCACTGGAAGGGGGCTTGAGGGGACTGCAGGGGGAGGAGGCGGAGATCAAGGCCCGGCTTCCTGTTTTGGAGGCGCGGCGGGATGCCGCGGTCAGGGAGATTGCCGATCTGGAGGGGCAACGTGCGGAGCGGGACGGCTTGTTGGCGGAGATTGGTGCACTGGAAGGGGGCTTGCGGGGATTGCAGGGGGAGGAGGCGGAGATCAAGGCCCGGCTCCCCGCTCTGGAGGCGCGGCGGGATGCCGCGGTCAGGGAGATTGCCGATCTGGAGGGGCAACGTGCGGAGCGGGACCGCTTGTTGGCGGAGATTGGTGCACTGGAAGGGGGCTTGAGGGGACTGCAGGGGGAGGAGGCGGAGATCAAGGCCCGGCTCCCCGCTCTGGAGGCGCGGCGGGATGCCGCGGTCAGGGAGATTGCCGATCTGGAGGCGCAAATCAAACTCCGAAAGGACACGCAGAAGGTCGAAGCCGACAGACTCGAAGAACGACCGATCGAATCGCAAAGACTCGAAGAGCCTGCAGTGCCCGTCGAAACACCATAGGATCGGCGACAAGTTGATATTCGGAAGGACAACACGATGAATTGGGTGCTGAACCCCGACATGCTTTTGATCTTGAGCGCAGTCACCATGGTTTTCGTCCTGCTTGTCGCCTTTTTCCTGGGCGTGCGCCACCAGCTTGCGTGGGAGCGTTTGCCCGCGGCGGCGCGGAGCGCGGAGTTGGCAACGCTTGTTGCGCAGCGAGAAGCCGAACTTCTACACGGGGAACAACGGCTGACGAGGCTTCATGAGCAGATCCGTGATTCCGAGACCAGGCTTCTGGAGCGTGACCGGTTCGAATCCGAGGCAGAATACTGGAAATCACAAAGCGAAGCCCTCAAGGCGGAATATGCAGGTCTTGATCAAATACGCGCTGAAATCGAGGTGGTTCGCGAACACTACCGGCAGGAGATCGAGAATCTGGGGGATGTTGAAAGACAACTACGCGAGGTCAACGGTGACCTGGAGGACAAGCGCTTGCGTGTGGCCCAAGCGGACAGTCAACTGCACCAGATCGCCGTTGAGGACGGCCGCCTGCGTGAGGCACGGCAGGAATTGTCACAGGCAGTGGAGGAGATGGAAACCAAGCTCAGCACACAAAAGGCTGAGAGCGCATTCGCACAGGAAAATCTTGAGCGGATACAGGATCGGGTGGTCAGAATTGAGCGCGAAGTTGCAATGCTCGAATCCCGGCAAAAGGAGTTGCTTGGCGAAATCCGGGTGGCCGAGAGCCAGTTGCAAGCCGCCAAGTCCGAGTTGAGCGGCCTTGACCCCAGGCACCAAGAGCTTGCCAGTGTCCTGGAGTCCCTGGAATCCGCCCAGCGAGAGCTCAAAGACAGGCAAGAATCGTTACTTCTGCTGAAGTCCGAAGAGGCCAGGTTGCATGCTCAGATTGCACGCATGAGGGCGGAATTCGATGCGACCCAGGACAATTCTGCCGCGCTTGCCGATCTTCTGGAACCGCCAGCCTACCTGAAGGGGGAGGACAGGCTGGCCAGGCCGCAGCCCGACGAACAGGAGTGGGATGCGCTGCAACGAGTTCGACAACACCTGAAAAAGAACGGTCTCTTCTTTAGCGGCCGCGTGATCGATGCGTTCCACACCAGTCTGAAGATGGCTGTCATCTCTCCGCTCACGGTACTCGCCGGTGTCAGCGGAACGGGGAAGAGCCAGTTGCCTCGCTTCTACGCGGATGCGATGGGCATGCATTTTCTCAAGATTCCGGTTCAGCCACGATGGGACGGCCCGCAGGACCTTTTTGGCTTCTACAACTATATCGAGCGGCGTTACAAGGCGACCGATCTTTCACGCGGGCTGGTCCATATGGACCCCTACAACTGGGGTGAGCAATCAAGAAAATTCAGCGACCGTGTGTTACTTGTCCTGTTGGATGAGATGAACCTGGCTCGCGTGGAGTACTATTTCTCGGAGTTCTTAAGCCGTCTGGAAGGCCGCCCATTCGATGAAAACGCGGGCAAGGAATACATTCGGCGGCCCTCCGAATTCGAGATAGACGTTGGTCCACAGGGTGAGACCCGGCGCGTCCATGTCGGCCAGAATATCCTTTTTGTCGGAACGATGAACGAGGACGAGTCGACGCTGGCGCTATCGGACAAGGTGCTGGACCGAGCGAATGTGTTGCGTTTTCCAAAGCCGGTCGAACTCAAGTCGGAACTTCCGACCAGGGACGAGGCGTATCTGGCCGACGGTTACCTGCCAAGATCCCGTTGGACAGAGAAGTGGGTTCGCAGAGAAAAGGACATGGAGAAGGCCGTCTCTGACGAATCGTCCCGTATCATTCAAGATGTCAACGATATCATGGAAGAGTTGGGGCGTCCGTTTGGCCATCGCATGGGCCAGGCCATGCTCTGTTACGTCGCGAACTATCCCGTTCGGCGCGGTCAGTCGTCGTTGGAAGTGGGTAAACAGGCGATATGCGATCAAATTGAGTTGAGAGTCCTTCCAAGGTTGCGGGGTATTCTGGTGGAGGAGAACCGCGGCGGTCTTGGCAAACTCTCCGATGTTGCGAAGTCTTTGAACGATGATGGGCTCGCAAACGAGATCCAACACGCAATACAACGCTCGCAGGCGACAAGCGGTCTGTTTGTCTGGCGCGGATTTACCAGAGAATAGAAGACCGAATCATGGCGACTGCGGACCTGGCCCTGTTACACCTGCCTTGGGACTTGATCCGGAATGGGCAGACTCAATGCAGAATCTCGGCTCACGAAACGGTGCGATATAGCGGATGTATCGTTCCTCTCGTGTTCAGTCGTGACGCCCAACCCCTGTTTGTGAACGGCGATGATCGGACGAGCGACGTGTTTGTCGAGTTCCAGACGCGTCATGGCGAGAAGCAGAAGGTCTGGGACATCCCGATTCCATTGCACCACAAGGAGGTCTGCACGCTGCGCTTCCACACTTGGGACGGGGATGCGTTGATCGAGTTGGAACATCGCGTCAGCCGTCCGACCCGAAGCTTTGACGATGAGAAGGGGACTCTGCAAGAATCGACGGGAGACCGGATCGTCCGTTTCTTGCGGACCATCGCCGCACGGACGCGGGACTTCGAGACTGCGCTGGAAGCCGGTCTTGATCCGTGGGAGCATGTTCTCTTGTTGTGGCTCAAGCCCGATGAGCCTCGAGGTCCCACGATGGATATCCTGGTTCGGCACGCACGCGAGCATCAGTCCACTTGGGCAGACATCGCTGATCGTCCGAGACGGCTGCTGAATCACAGCCGCGAACTCGTCGCCCTGTCGCGTGTGCAAGAGGTGGATATCCATTGTATGCGCTGGCTGTCGCGCCAACCCGGCGACACGCTGGCGGAGCGGGCCGGGGGCCGGCAACGCATTCTGGCATTGGCCCGCCACGAAGACCGCAATACTCTGGAGAACCGGGTTTTCCTGGACCTGATGGTCCGCAGCGTGGATGCCGCAAGAGACTGGCTCGCCATGAATGAAGGCCGGTTGATTACATCAAGGACACAATCCATCAGGCGGTACAAGCAGGAATGCTGCAATCTCGGCATTGAATTGGCGACTCGTGGCGTGTCGCGCCAAGTTGAACCGGTTCAGCCCAACTACGTATTGCTCCACGACGAACGTTATCGTCGTGTCTGGACGGCGCGGCACGAAATTCTCCGACGCGAGAGGGCGACAGATGATCTGTGGCGTTGGCAGCATCGATCCTGGGCGGAGTTTTGCAAATCCGTCGTCGCCGTAAGCCTGCTCTGGATTTCCGGTGCCGACCGCTTCTTCGCAACGCCGTTGTCTGTTGCCCATGAACACCGGTGCGGACACTGGTTGATTCACGATGATCCCATGATCGTCGTCGCACATTGGCAAAACGAATGGGTCGTGGAGTTGCTGTCGGGCGATTCGGAAGACATTCCCCATGGAATGCGCCAGCTATGCGCATCCTTGTGGCTTCACTGCGCTGAGTTCGGTGGTGGGGACGACATGTACATCCCGGTATGGACGGTTCATGCCCTTGACGGATCGTCGAATCTGCGTGAGCTCGTTGACTCCGCCAACGAAGCCCTGGAAATGCTGCCGAACCGCCGTCAGTTTGCCGGTGGGATCGTGTTGGCTTCGCTTGTCGACCCAAACCTTGGGACAACAAGCGAAGAAGCGGAGTTTGTATCGGGCTGCATGTTCGGCCCCTGCGACCACCAACTCACCGATGCGCTTGAGCGTCTGGGTGAGCGCATCCGGCATCGGATCGAGGTGTCGTTGTGCGAGCATTGATCGGCGTCGACCTGAACGGGGTCACGGACCAACTTGCCAGACTTGACGACGACGGGGAGAGGTGCATCGATCTCGGTATTCGCGGCTGCATGGTGCGCCTGAACGTGCGGCCAGACCGATGGCTGGCCGGTGTACAGAATGAACTTGCACCGCGTGGACCTGGTTGGGGGCGCGTCGGCTCAAGCGATAATCGGGTCGAGATGTTGAGGATGTTGGAACGGATACGTGACGCCGAACCCGACGAGCGGGTCAGGACCGCCGTGATCTCCTCCCTGCCAAGCGTCACGGGTGACAGCGAACTCGCCGTCTTTGCCGTTCCGGATATTCCAGCTTATGGAGAGGAGTTCCGCGACCGCTATCTCCGGTTGCTGAACCTCGTCACCGGGCTGCGGCCCTTGCTGCTCTGGCGCCCGGTGGCGGCCCTTCTGGGCCGCGTTGCCGACGCGCCGCAACAGTTTCACCACGGACAGGAGGTCGCCGTCCTGTCGCTTATGGCGGACGGAATACACCTGTCCATGCTGTCGCTGGAATCTCACGATGACGGCTCGTTGCTGGTTCCACAGCGAGACAGGTCTGGCCAGAGGACCGGTGCATCTTTTCGTGGCGAAGTCCTGGTGGAGGATGCGCGAAGCCGTCTTGTACGGCAAACGAACTTGTCCGCGGAGGACATTGAGGCTTCGGCAATGTCTCCCTGGCTTTTCGCCGTAGGCAAAGAGCGGCGACCGGAGCTTGTCCGGCTGGCCGGCAACCGTGGCTGGTTGAAACTTCCGGGCCTCGATCACCGTCCACCTTTGCCGGACAGTCTGGATTTGCAGAATGAGTTGCTGGATACACTGCGTGCCGCGCGAGCTCTGCTCATCGAAGGACCGTTCGCCGGCAACAGACAATGGTGCGATGGCGTGAAGGCCGCCTTGACGGCACGAGTGGATCTGCCGGACTTCATCGAGACCGCGGACAGTTCCACCGTCGCGCGTGGCTGTCTGGAAGCGGCAAGGCGGTACCGGTGCGACCAGCCGATCTATTTCGACTTTTTGCCCCAACTCGAGATCAACGCCCTGGTTGATGACGAACCACAATTCGTAGACTTGATCAGGAGCGGCGAGCGGTGCCCGGGAGGTGAAACCTTTGTGGCACATGCCCCAGGAGATTACCGTATCAATCAGGGGGCAACGCACCTCACCTTCTGGTTGTTCAAGGAAGATTCCGATTGCGCCCGCAAGGCCGAAGCCTCACTTCCGGGCAGGGCGGATCAGTCATACGACCTTGACGTGATAGTGAGGCAGACGCCAGGTCAAGGCTTCGCACAAGTGCAAATCTCCTCGTCCGATTTCGACGAACTCCGTCGGCACCCCATCACCCTCGATTGGGAGGGTATGGAGAACGATGATCGATGCCGTGACGACATCCTGAAGGAATTGGGCGAGCAAACTCAATCCGGGCGCGGCTGGCGGAAGACCGACGTCAAACCGGGTCACCCTTTCCTATGGCTGGACGTGCATCCCAAGGGAAACCTGATGGAGCAATTGGCGGCGTATCGAGCGGCGCCGTTGATTCAGAAGGGCAGGGTTGACCGCGATGTGACGGCGTCGCTGGAGACTCTACGTGGCCGCTTCTCCCGGCTCGAAAGGCCTTCCTTTATTGCTCCAAGGATGGGATTGGCCGTGGAGGAAGACGAAAGCTTCAGGCCTCTGGACAGTAACGGAGCACTACCTGAACCGGCGAGCGGAATCCAGATTCCGAGGGGTGCGGAAGAGGAACTGGATGAGACCCTATCCAAGTGCGATAACGACTTGGTTGTTTTGCAACAGCGTTTCGGTGAACAGATAGACACGCCGATCCTGGGTCATATCGTGGGTTTTGCCAGTTGGTGTTTCGTCCGGTGTCCACCCGGCATTGCGGAGGTGCTGCTGGGTACCTACGAAGGAAAATACAAATACAAGATCCATCACATTCTGCTAAGCGAAGGCGTTGCGCGTGTCATCTCGAAACCATGCCAGATGGAGCGCTATTTCGGCGCCGTGGAAATTCGGCTTGCCAGAAAGGGCAATTTGACCACGTCCGATTATGCGGGCGTCGCTCGTGTCCTCAGTACCCACGAGAACGCAGCGGTCATTCTCCCCTCTGTGCTCGCAGACCGGCTCCGAGTTGAGGCTGTGCGGGACATCGACTGCGAGAACTCCAAGGGCATGGACGCGGCCTACAAGAGACGTTTCAAGTCGGCTCTGTTGATGCTGGCTGTGCTCCTGCGGCACCGTCAAAAACGCCAAGGGTTCCTTGATCCTGGGAGTGAACAGGGGAAGAAACTGCTGTCCCTACTCCACACGGCGAAGCAACGCAACCTCAAATTTGGGAAAAAAGGCCTGCAGCGAGCGTCCCGTGTCAGCGGAGCGACCAGAAAGGACCGTCGTTTCGACGACAACGCCAAGTTAATTCACGAGATCGCGGAATACATCCTCTTGAGGGGTAGGGACCCGAACTTCATTGTGCGCATACGTCGTTGGATTGACGACGACGAATGAGTACGTTTTCTCGAGTTTCCCATGCCGGCTGATTGCAGGCGTCCGTAGCTTGTTGTGCCTGATCAGCCTCCCGATCCGTCCGGGGGTCAAGAAATTCCGAATGGTATCGACAAGCAACTGCCACCGTCCACCGAATCAATTGCTTCCTTGCTCCTCGACGCGAGTGCAGCAAGGGACGCCAGGTGTCGGCGCACAGCAACGAGGACCGCCAGGGTATGCCCCACATCCGGGGTGGGCGGTCGAACGGGAACCCGCAATATCGCAGGGTGTCGGGAGGCCACGAACGGCCGCTTGGCCCGGGCGGACCGCAGCCTGCCGTCACTCGCGGTTCAGTTCGGCGATGTAGTCCGGCAGATCCGCTTCGAGACTGTACTCCGGTGCGTACCCCAGTTCGGCTCGGCACGGGTGAACTCCATGCGCGGGCACGCGGGGTGCAAGATTGCCTCGGCGCAGGCGCATGTCGGGTAAGACTTTGTGTAAAGCGCCGCCTCGACGTTCTCGACGGTGGGTAGGGCACCGCTGCCGAGGTTGTCGGTGTCGTGGGGCAGCGTCGCGGTGTGCACCGCCGCGCAATGCCCTCGGCGAGGTCCTCGACGTACACGAGATACGCGGTTTCGTGGGCGTTGAGCACCGCCTCTTTCCGGCCATGGCGGCCCACACGGCCTCCTGAACCGCCACTCCCGGACCGCGGCCACGGCTCGGTATCCGTGGGCTCCAGTGAAGCGCAGCATCACGAGCCCGAAGGCTTGTCTGGCGGCGGAGCTCTTCAGCACGTGCGCGCACGCCAGCTTCGATGCGTTGTGCACGCACCCGCGGCCGTCCACGGGCGAATCTTCCCGGAGCTACGTCCCGGCATCGGCGCCTTGGTACGCGGCCTGTGTGCTGGCATGTAACAGCCGCCGCAGGCCGGCCAGCCGGACGGCTTCGGCGACGTTGAGCGTCGCCACCAAGTTGACCCGGAACGCTGTGTATGGGTTCGGGATCCTGGCCTCGCCGCCGGACGCCGCCGGAGGGACGACGCATCTTCGAGCCCGGGAATTCACACCATCCCTGAACCGTCTCTGCTCCCCTCGTCCCCGCACCCCGCTACACCACCCGAGCCCGTTTGTCGCGCTCCCCGCGGCGGCCCGGGCGGCTTTGCATCGCCCGCGGTCCCTGCTACCCGTGACGGGTGGCCGCACCGCGTCCGCCGCGCCAGCGCGCCAGGAGTCGTTCTCATGGTCATCGACGTTCATACCCACATCGTCCCCGAACGCTTTCCGCCGGTGGGGAGCCGCGCCGCGGGTCATCGCTGGCCGTCCATGGACCACACCGGTCCGGACAGCGCCAACGTCATGATCGCGGGCCGGAACTTCCGCACGGTGCGGGACCGTTGCTGGTCGGTGCCGCGGCGCTTGCGGGACATGGCGGCTCCCGACTACGCGGTGGACCGTCAGGTGCTGTCGCCCATGCCGGAGCTCCCGGCCTGGCGGCTGGAGCCGCGCGACGGGCTCGATCTGGCGCGCTGGCTGAACGAGGTTCTGATGCGCATGGTGGATCAGGCACCGGACCGCTTCTATGCGCTGGGTTCGGTGCCGCTCCAGGACGTCGAACTGGCCGCCGGGGAGCTTCGACGGGTCAAGTCGCTGGGCCTTCACGGCGTCGAGTTGCTGAGCAATGTCAACGGCAGGAGCCTGGGCGAAGACGCGTTCCTGCCCTTTTTCAAAGCCGCCGAGGAGCTGGCCGTGCCCATCTTCGTGCATGCCCAGCACGCCACTTTCATGGACCGGGTGGTGGGGCCGCCTTTCCTCGAGAACATCGTGGCGTTCCCCCTGGAAGGCGCGCTGGGCATCGCCAGCATGATTACCGGGGGGCTCATGGAGGCGTGCCCGCGGCTCAATCTCTGTTTCAGCCATGGCGGCGGCACCTTCATCCAGCTCCTGCCACGCCTGGAGAACGCCTGGCACAAGAACCCCCGCTTCCAGGCACTCATGCCTCGGAAACCTTCCGAATACGCCCGCATGTTCTTCTATGACGACGTGTTCTTCGACGACCGCACGGTGCGCTATCTAATGGATACGGTGGGCGCGAGCCAGGTGCTCATCGGCTCGGACTATCCGTTCATGTTCCGGGACCAGTCGCCGGAGGAGGAGTTCGACGCTCTGGGGCTCGGTGCCGAGGAGCGGGAATGGGTATCTTCCGGCAACTGCCTGCGGTTCCTCGGCCTGGCGGCGGACCCGGGAAGCGATGCGTGACGATGCATGACGATGCGTGAAATGGGGCACCTCGCGCCACTCTGTTGAAAAGTTGCGTCGCACGAGGCTCGCCCGCGTTCCTCCACCACGCCACGGCAACAAACGAACTCCCGGGCTTCCGGGACGAACTTCCGGAGCGAACTCCCGAAACACAGTCCCGATGCGAGCTCCCGACCCCCGCCGGTGTCAGATTGTGGTGAGCCCGTACAGTTCTGTGGTAGCCCCGCACCGTTGCCGTAGATCTGTCACGAGCGCGTACATCTGCTTGAGTCACAAGCCCGTACAGATATCCGTACATCTGTCCGGACAGCTGTACGTACATCTGCTTGATCTTGCCCCGACCGCGGGTGTAGCGTTGTCCAATGCCCTGTGCCCACCGTCAGACCGCCAGCATGAAACTCGACGCATAAGGTACAGACAGGGAAGTACGGTCGCAGGAAAATGCAGACAGTGGAAATATCAACAGGAAACAAGCAGGGCCTGTCCACGGCCTTCCCCCTGTCGCCGTTGCAAGTCCCGTTGCAAGTCCATGGGGTCCGAACGCGACGGAAGCGTTGAAACCGGAGCGTTGCGGCCGGGGCGTTGAATCCGGAGTATTGAGTCCGGCGTGTTGAATCCGGCGCGTTGAATCCGAAAGTCTCAAGCCGTGATCAAGGGTATCGTCATCCCGGTCATTACCCCGTTCGAACACGACGGAACGGTGGACGAGCCGATGCTCCGGCAACTGGTGGACTTCCATGTCGGCGCCGGCGTCCAGGGTCTGTTCATGCTGGGCTCCTCGGGGCAGGGGCCGGCCATGTCCATGGCGGAGCGCAAGCGCACGGCCGAGATCGCCGCTCACCAGAACGCCGGGCGCGCACCGCTCATCGTGCACGTGGGAACGGCCGACGCCGAGAGCACCGTGGAGTTGGCGCGCCACGCCGCGGATCAGGGCGTTGACGGCATCGGCGTGATCCCGCCGTACTACTATGCCGACCACTCGGAGTACGAGATCATGGCCCATTTCCGGGCGGTGGCGGACGCGGTGCCGCTGCCCATCTTCATCTACGAGAACCCGAAGTACTCGGGGATCTCCATCGCACCGCCCTTCGCGCAGCGCATGAAGCAGGAGCTCCCCGCCATCCGCGGCATCAAGGTGGCCTACGGCGCCGGTGCGATGCTGGACTACGTGCGGCTGTTCCCGCCGGACGTGGCGGTGTTCACCGGCAACGCCGACATTTTCGGGCTGGTGCCCTTCGGGGTGGCGGGCATGATCAATCCGCCCACGAGCTGCATTCCCGAACTGTGCGTCGAGCTGTGGCGCGCCCTGGAGCGCCAGGACTACCACCAGGCCGTGCGGTTGCAGCGGCGGGTCAACGATGTCACCGCCGTGGTCATCGGGCAGATCAGGCGTCACGGCCGGGCGGTGGTGGCCGAGATGTACCGCCTGCGCGGGTTTGCCGTCAAGCGGTTCCCGAAATGGGAGACCCGGCCGTTGTCGCCGGAGGCGCGGGAATCGGTGCACCGCGAGCTGAGCCGCGGCGGTTTCCTGGGCTGACACGGCCGGGTGCTGAGCCGGGGTGACGGAATGGACACGTTCAGGAGCACCAACAGGGACATCCCGAGGGTGGGGCGCGGCACTCCCGCCGGCGAGTGGCTGCGGCGTTACTGGCTGGCGGTGGGCACGGAGGCGGAGCTTCATGACGTGCCCTTGGCCGTGCGGGTCCTGGGCGAGGATCTGGTGCTGTTCCGTGATCGGCGGGGCCGGCTGGGGCTTGTCGGCCAGAGCTGCTCCCACCGCGGATCGTCCCTGGAATATGGCGACATCGAAGCGCGCGGCATCCGCTGCCCCTATCACGGTTGGCTCTACGACGTTTCGGGAAACTGTCTGGAGCAGCCGTCCGAGCCGCCGGAGAGCGCCTTCTGCGCCAAGGTGAAGCACCCGGCCTTTCCGGTGCGGACGTTGGGCGGTTTGATCTTCGCCTACCTGGGGCCGGACCCGGCCAGTCCGCCGCCCCTGCCCAACTATTCCCCGCTGGTGGATCACGGCGGTCAGCGGTTGGTGGAAAGCACCCGCTACTTCGACTACAACTGGTTCAACTTCTACGAGAACAGCGCCGACCCCTGCCACGTCTGGCTACTGCACAGCCGCAGCGCCTACGGCGAGCAGACCTGGGGCGGGGCGTTCTTCAGCGCCGGCAACCCGCCCGCCTACGAGCCGGTGGAGACCCCGTACGGCATGAAGATCGTCATGTCCAAGCCGGGTCCGGCGGAGGGCACCGCGTTCGTGGACGAGATGAGCCTCGGGCTGCCGAGCATCCTGCAGGTGGGGGATACCGAGTTCGTGCACGCGCGGGTTGCGCCCGAGGTGCTGGAGACGGTGGGTTCCAACTACGAACACTTCATGCTCCTCACGCCCAACGACGACCACCACTTCATGCTGTTCACCGTGGACTACTACACCGGTCCGGACCCCGACATCTTCGAGCGGCTGGGGCGCATGAGGAAGCGGGAAGTGCCCAGGGACGAAGTCAAGCCCTACGACAGGCGGCCGCTCATGCCCTTCCGTGGCAACATCCGTCAGGAAGACATGGTCACCCAGGGCACTCAGCGGCTTCTGGGCGAACGGGAGGAACGGCTGGGAACCTCGGACCGCGGCATCATCATGCTGCGGCGGATGGTCCGGAACGCCATCGATGCCGTGGCCGCGGGCCGGGAACCCAAGGGGTTGCGACTTGAGGAAAACGCGGAGGGCCTGGTGAAGCTGGATTCGTTCGTGGGGGTGAGGCCCGCGGGTCCGTGAACGCCGTGTCCAGGGTTGTCGTCACCGGCGGCAGCGGCCGCCTCGGACAGCAGACCATCGGCCACCTGCTGGAACATGGCTATCAGGCGTTGAGCCTCGACATCGCGCCGCCGCCGAAGCCGCTGTGCCAATCCTGGATCTGCGACCTGCGCCGCCCGGGAGACCTCTACGAGGCCTTCAGGGGCGCCGGTGCGGTGATCCATCTCGGCGCGTATCAGGCCCCCGGCCTGGCGCCGGACTGCGAGACCTTCAGCAACAATGTCACCGCTACCTACAACGTGCTCAAGGCCGCCGTGGACCTGGGTGTGCCGCGCGTGGTGTGCGCCTCGAGCGTGGCCGCCTACGGATTCCTTTACGCCCCGGCATTCCGGGCGCCGGAGTACCTGCCGCTGGACGAGGCCCATCCGTGCCGGCCGCAGGATCCCTATGCCCTCTCCAAGGTATTCGGCGAGCAACTGGCGGATTCCTGCACGCGCTACAGCGATGTGACGGTGGTCAGCCTGCGTTTCAGCGGCGTCCAGTTCGATTCGACCTACGCGACGCTCCCGGAGCGCTGGGCCGACCCCGGGGCGAAGATGGGAACGTTCTGGAGCTACATCGACGCGCGGGACGCGGTGGTGGCTTGCCGCCTGGCCGTTGAAACCCCCCTGTCCGGACACGAGGTCTTCAACATCGCCGCCGCGGCCAGCCGATACCCCGAGCCCACCGGCGAACTCGTCCGGCGGTACATCCCGGGTACCAGGATCAAGGAGGGCTATTCCGGCCACTGGGGCGGCCTCGACGTCACCCGGGCGGCACGGAGGCTCGGCTTCAAGGCCGTGCATGGCTGGCGGGACCATCTCGGTCCCGACGGCACTCCGAAAGCCCCTTCTCCTTCCGGGAGGGAATCGGGATGAGCGGGTCCGGGTGTCCGCGCCGCCGCCACGGACCCTGTCGCCACCGACTCTGTCCCCGGTCAGGCGAGCGCCACCACCTCCACTTCCACCAGCGCCCCCTTGGGCAACCCGGCCACCGCCACGGTGGTGCGGGCGGGCCTGGCGGATCCCAGACACTCCTCGTAGATGGCATTGACGTCGGCGAAATCAGCCATGTCGACAAGATAGATGGTCGTCCTGACGACCTGGCTCCAGGAGGTGCCCGCCGCCTCCAGAACCGCGGTGACGTTGGCGAGCACCCGGCGCGCCTGTTCTTTCACGCCCCCCGGGACGAGTTCGCCGGTTCCCGGCTCCAGACCGATCTGCCCGGCCGTGTAGACGAAGCCGTTGGCCTTGATGGCCTGCTGGTACGGCCCGATGGCTTCGGGTGCCTTGTGGGTATGAATCGCTTCCATGGACATGGTCTCTCCCTGGCATTGGTTGCATGTGAATCGACGGGCATGATGCCGGACTTCCGGCGAAACAGCGGACAGCGGACCTTCAGCGGAACATCCGAGCCATGAGACTGATGACCGCCCACAAGATTCTCATCGGGACGTCCATCGTCTTCTTTGTCTTCTTCAGCGGCTGGGAACTGGCGAACTTTCTGGACGCCAAGGAGGCTTGGGCCCTGGTGCGGAGCGTGCTGTACCTCGGCGTTGCCGCGGGGTTCGCCGTCTATTTCAGGACCCTGAAGAACAGGGTGCTGTGAGATGGTCCCGGATCCGGACCCCTTCATCGTTCCCGTTACCGACGACGAGATCCGCCGCGAGCGCCGCAAGGCCCGCGAACTGCGCCACAGCCAGTGGTGGAAGAACCGGATCCACAAGGGCGTGTGCGCCCATTGCGGCGACCGGTTTCCCCCGCGGGAACTGACCATGGACCACTTGGTGCCCATCATCCGCGGCGGCAGGAGCACCCGGGGCAACCTCGTCCCCAGTTGCAAGCCCTGCAACAGCGCCAGGAAGCACAGTCTGCCTTTCTGATCTCCGTGGCCGTAGCTTTCGTGGCCGTTTCGGTCCGCTCATATCGGCCTGCTATCTGGGCGTGTAGTCGCCGCGCAGCAGCAGTACGCGCACGTTCGCCTTGAGGCCGTAGCGCGGCACGTCGTCGAAGACCGCGCGGACCTTCTCGTGGGCAAAGTACCTGCCCGCGTCCTCGATGCTGTCGAACTCGAACTCGACGACGCGGTGCGGCGACGCGCCGAAGTAGTCATCGTAGGAAGTGATACGCTTGACTTCGTCAGGGGCCATGAGATCCTTGGCCACGCGGTTCACCCAGGCGATATACTTGTCCTTGCCGCCCAGGGGATAGTCCACCGAGTAGACGTACTTCACGGCCGCCCGGCCGTTCGTTCCCGTGGTCATTCCCTTGGCCAGTTCCTGGGCGTGGGCTTGCGAAGCCCCCGCAAGCAACTGGAATCCAAGCAGGCCGAGTGCGAAAAGCCCCGCGGCCGCCAACGCGGACCCGGGAGTTCGTCCTGATGTCATGGTTCACCCCTTTCGTTTGCGCCTGGCCATGCCCGTTCCCGCAGAGAACGACGCATCGACACGGCATCGCCCGCGGCGCGTGGCACGTCCCCGCGGCCGCGGTCACTCCCCGAACGTTCTCCGGTAGTCCTCCGACGCCTGCGGGCCGGCACGGTCGAAGACCTTCTCGCGCAAGCCGCCGGCATACTGTGCGGGAATGAAGTGGACTTTCTCGGTGAGGGACGGCTTCAGGCGCACGCCCCGGGCACGCAGCCCGTCGGCCGCGACGAGGTTGTCGAGGACAGTGCGGATCTCGTCATGGTGCGTCCACATGGCCTTGTAGACGATCCGGCCCTCCTTGCTCACGATGTGGACCATGTTGGGCAGCGCGCCGTACAGCCGATGCACGGTGCCCGCCAGGTCGTCCACCAGCACGGGGTTCTCGATGCCGTCTTCCTCCCTGCACTTGCGCGCGTATGCCAGCTTCTGTTCGAAGTCCCGGTGCGGGCCGTAGTTCTCTCCGGGATGGGGCTCGCGCACGTAGACGGTGAAAAATTCGAAGCCCTGGTCCCGGTAGTGCCGGTACATGGCGTTGAGGGGCGAGACCTCGCCCACGAAGGGCGGTCAGGTAATGCTGCCGAATTCCAGCAGCACGTGCCTGCGGTCCCTGAAGGCGGACAGCCGGACCGTTTCGCCGTCAAGGGTCGGAAGGCTGAAATCGGGCGCCTCCTCGCCGGCGCGCAGGCGCGCGGCAAAGTCGCCGGCCTTGGCCGAACTCTCCGAGCGGTTGAACGTTTCGTAGTTGTAGACGCTGATCGACGGGTCCATGCTCGTACTCCTTCTTGCGCCGCCCGGTCTCGCCGCACCTGTTCTCGCGGCGTCTGGAAACGCTCGCGGTGCCTGGAAACGGACACGAAACTACCACGAACGAGGCCGGCGGGTCTACGGTCCACATGGGCCGGATTCCATATGGCCCCGGTCCGCATCACCCCGGCGCCGCCGCCGCAGGGCCGCGGTGGAAGCCGGCGTCTTCCTCCAGGACAGCCAGCAGCCTGCGCATGTCGTCGGGCAGGGGCGCGCTCCATTCGTGCGCCGTTCCGGTCCGCGGGTGAGCCAGCGCCAGCCGTTCCGCGTGCAGCGCCTGCCGCCGGAAACTTCGCAAGGACTCCGTGAACCGTGCGTCCCGACCCCTGTGGCCCGCGGCGCTCCGGCCGCCGTACACCGGATCGCCGGCCACCGGGTGTCCGATGTGAGCCATGTGCACACGGATCTGGTGGGTGCGTCCGGACTCCAGCCGGACCCGCAGCAGGGTATGGTTCCGGTACACCGCCCGCACGTCGTAGTGGCTGGTGGCCTGCTTGCCGCGCCGTTGCACCGCCATGCGGGTCCGGTGGACGGGATGCCGCCCGATGGCGGCCGTGACGGTGCCGCCGGCCCGGACCGTCCCCCGGACCAGCGCCAGATACTCCCGCTTGATGCACCGCGCCTGCAGCTGGCGGACCAGGCGCAGCCGGACGGGGTCGGTCTTGGCCACCACCAGGAGCCCGGACGTATCCTTGTCCAGCCGGTGAACGATGCCGGCCCTGGGAACCGCCTCAAGTGCGGGTGCGTGATGCAGCACCGCGTTCAGCAGGGTGTCCTCGGGGTTGCCGGCGCCGGGATGGACCACCATGCCCGCGGGCTTGTTGATCACCATCAGCGCCGCGTCCTCGTGGACGATGTCCAGCGGTATGGGCTGGGCCTTCCATGAGACTTCGGCGGGCTCCGGCAACGCCAGGGCAATGGAGGCGCCGGCCGCGACCTTGTCCGAGCACTGGGGAACGCGGCCGTCCAGGGTGACATGTCCTTCCCGGACCCCTCGCTGGAGCCGCGACCGCGAGTGGTCCGGCAACAGTATCGCCAGTGCCGCGTCCAGCCGCTTGCCGTGCAGCGCCGCCGGAACGGTCAGCCGTATCCCGGGCTTCGGGTCGTGGGTGGTGGTGCTCATGGCGGAGGTCGAGACCGCTCCGTTCGGATGGAACCGGCCCGGACTCAGGACTGTTCCGGGACTGTCTCAGGTCAAGACTGTTCCTTTCGCGGCGCGATTGCAACAAGGCCGAAGCATCGGCCCTGCCGGACCCGCATTGACCGGCACACTGGCGGGCAGTAGACTCCGGCCATGGACCTGAGAAGCTACGTCGAGTCCGTCAGGCGGCTTGCCCCCGAGCGTCTGCTGGAGGTCACGGACAAGCATGATATCAACCTGGAAGTGTGCGCCCTGATTGCCGACCTGGAGAAGCGCAAGCAGGAGCCGCTGGTGCTGTTCTCCAACATCGACAACCTGAGCGGCGAGCCTTCCGAGTTTCCTCTGCTCATGAACGTGTTCGCGTCCCGCGCAGCCTGCGCGGTGGCCTTGGGCCTGCCGCCCGAAAAGGCCGGCCGGGAGTTGATGATCGAGTTCCAGGCCCGTGAAGCGCGCCGGGAGAAGCCCGTCGTCGTGGACGCCGCCGGCGCGCCGGTGAAGCAGGTCCGGCTCGATCCCAACCTCCACTTCCTGCCGGTGCCGACCCATCACGTCGCCGACCTCGGCCCCTATCTCACCACGACCTGGTGCGCCCGGGACCCGGACACCGGGGTCTACAACTCGTCGTTCCACCGCTGTTACGTGCGCGACCCGAAGCATCTGGTGATGTTCTTCGAGCGCCGGCATCTGTGGGACTACTTCGTCCGGGCGGAGGAGCGCGGCGAGGCGTTGCCGGTGGCCTGTGTCGTCGGCCACCATCCCGCCTACTATCTCGGCAACTGCATCCTCAACGGCATCGCCGAGGACGAATACGAGAGCATCGGCGGGCTCATGGGCGAGCCCCTGCGGCTGGTGCCGTCCGAGACCTTCGGTGACGGACTGCTGGTGCCCGCAGACGCCGAGATGGTGATCGAGGGCCGGGTGCTGCCGCACCAGCGGGAGATGGAAGGACCCTTCGGGGACTTCACGGGCCTGTACGGCGCCGCCGGAGAGTCGCCGGTGGTGGAGGTGACCGCCATCACGCACCGTCGGGGCGCCTGGTGCATGGACATCCTTGCGGGGCACCGGGACCATCGCCTCCTGGGCGCTGTGCCCAAGGAAGGCAGTATCTACCGCAAGGTGCAGGCGGTGGTGCCCACGGTGCGGTCGGTCTGCCTGCCGTTGAGCGGCACCGGCCGGTTCCATTGCTACATCAGCATCGACAAGCGCTGCGAGGGCGAGGCCAAACTGGCGGCCATGGCGGCATTCACCGGGTCGGAACTGTTGAAGCATGTCATCGTCGTCGACGCCGACATCGACGTGTACGACGAGGAGGAGGTGCTGTGGGCCGTCGCCACCCGGGTGGACGCCGCCACCGACATCGCCGTCATCGACCGGGTCAAGGGGAGCCGGCTGGATCCGGTGCATCCGGGCAAGGACTGGGGCTCGAAGCTGATCATCGACGCCTGCCGCAACCGGGATATCGACTTTCCGGAGCGCATCGCGGCCGCGGCGTACCGGCCAGGCAAAGGCGCGGGGAGCGGCGGGCGCCGGCAGGCGGATGATGCGTGAGGCGGACGAACCGCGGATCGAGGTGGTACAGGTCTCCTGTACCAGGGGCGAAGGCGATTGGCGCATGGTCTGGCGCGTCGCCAACTGGACCGGCTCCGAGATGCGTCTGCGGGACGCGAGGTTCCCCCACGGGCGGTTCCGCAGCCGCCTGATGGAGTTGACGGACGTTCGCATCGCGCCGGGCGGGGCCGCGGAGCTGGAAGCGCGGGTGGTCTGCAATGGCGGGGGCGGCGATGTGGAGAACGCCTTCCTGATCACCACGGTCGAATGGCGGAACGTCCGTTGGCGGCTCCTGGCGCGCATGACCGTGCGCTTCGCGGCCGACGGGTCACCCGCCGCGGCGACCGAACGGGTGACGGTTCAGCGGGTGGGGTTTGCCGGCCCCGGGTATCGAGAGAATGCGGCAAGTGTCCAGCGGGCATGACCCTCGGGCGGGCGCAAACCGAGGTACCAACACCGAGGCACAAACCGGATGCGGCTCGGGACCGCGTCGTGACGGCGTCGTGAATGTTGCGAGGAAAGCATGACCGAACGGGAAAAGTATATCTGGAAGCGCATGGGCGGCTGATACGAGAATTGAGGCCTCGGCTTCGAAGAGACCGCGGGTATGGTCTCCAACACTCTCGACATGGAACTCGACGACCTCGTCGCGACGTTGAAATGCGTGCGCGAAACCTGCGGCGAGGATCCCGAGTACCTGAAGCTGCGCGCACGGCTGCCGGACGACTGGCCGATCTAGTGGTGTGTCTCATGAATGGCCTTGCAGTCTGCGATCTTGCGCAGGATGGAGTGGACGGATGTGTTCCAGGCGAAAGGTTGGGAATTGGCATTGTGGCAAGCCAGGGAGTGCTTGATGGCGGCAATCCGTTCCGGGACGCTGCGAAGGACGCCGGGGAACCTGCCCGGTGAGCCTTCCGACTACGCCCCACGATGCGCTGTTCCGGGTACTGGTCTCCGAGCCGGCCCGCGCCGCCGCGCTGCTGGCGCAATACCTGCCGCAAGAAGTCGCCGTTCTCCTCGACCCCGAGGCCCCGCCCGAGGCGGTGGAGGGCCACTTCGTGGACGAGGACGCCGCGCGGACCCAATGCGATGCGCTGTTCCGGGTGAGACTGAGGAGCGGCCACGATGCGCGGCTCTATGTACTGCTCGAACACAAGAGCCGCGTCGACGCGGACACGCCGCTCCAACTCCTGAAATACATGGTCAACATCTGGCGCCGCGAGGTCGAGAATGGCGCTGGCGGGGACCGGCTGCCGGCGATCATTCCGCTGGTTTTCTACCACGGTCGGGGCCGCTGGACTGCGGCGCCCTCGGTGCCGGGGATGATCGACGCGCCCGGGGAGTTGGAGCCTTTCGTCAGGGAGTTCGCCTATGTGCTGCATGACCTTGGCGAGATTGCGCCAGGGCGGTTGTCGGTCTCGCCCGAAGTGCGGGCCGGGCTTCTGGCACTCAAGGTGGTATATGCCGAGGACATACCGACGGATCTTCTGGACCAGATGACGGGCGGGCCGGTTGCAGGGAGTGCGTTCGAGCGTCATATTGTGCGTTACATGGCCGAGTGCATGAACCTGACGCCGCCCTTGCTGGAGGCGTCGCTGCGCCGGACAAAGCCGGACCGTTGGGAGGCACTGATGGGCACAGTCGCGCAAGCCTGGATCGAACAGGGAATCGAGAAGGGAATCGAGAAGGGAATCGAAAAGGGAATCGAAAAGGGAATCGAACAGGGAATCGAAAAGGGAATCGAAAAGGGAAGAGCTGAAGGAAGAGCCGAGGGAATCGAACAGGGAATCGAACGAGGCCGGATACAGGCCTTGGCGGAGCTTCTTCTTCGTCAACTGGCGTTGCGCTTCGGTGATGTGCCGGATGCGGTCGGCGAGCGGGTTCGCCGTGCGTCGGCCTCCGAACTGGAGGCTTGGGCGGAGGCCGTGCTGGTGGCAACGAGCCTCGACGAGGTGCTGGCCGCCACGCCCGGGTGCTGAGACCGTAGCCGCCAGCGGGCCGGCTGCTGCACGGTCGGGGTCGGTCGTACCTGGACGATGCACCTTCATCGGTCCGTATCGGCATCAGGAGTTCCTGAAGTTCCTGCGGCGCCTCGACCGTGCCTTCCCCCGCGACCGGACCCTGCACATCATCCTGGACAACTACGGAACTCACCAGCATCAAGCGCTGCGCCAGTGGCTGGCTGCTCAGCCGCGATTCCGACTCCATTTCACCCCCACCCGCACCTGCTGGCTCAATCTCGTGCACCTGCTGGCTCAATCTCGTCGAAAATTGGCTTGCCAAGCTGACTCACCAACGTCTGCGCCGCAGTGTGTTTCGCAGCGTCCCGAAACTGATTGCGGCCATCAAGCACTCCTTGGCTTGCCACAATGCCAACCCCCAGCCTTTCGTCTGAACACCTCCGTCAATGCCATTCTCCTCAAGATCTCAAAATGCAAGGCCATTCATGAGACACACCCCTAGCCCTACCCATGCCCCACAAGTGATGCTGGACATTTGATTCGGGTGGTGCTACGGTGTCGGCATGGATGTTCAGCACCAGATCCGGCACCAGCTTGCCCAGCCTGGGTCGGTGCATCATATCA
Organism: uncultured Binatia bacterium (SeqCode); assembly: GCA_964291295.2. Classification (GTDB taxonomy): domain Bacteria; phylum Desulfobacterota; class Binatia; order UBA9968; family JAJDTQ01; genus JAJDTQ01. The sequence goes on from OZ219754.1 coordinate 1,537,066, forward strand.
CCGAGCTTCTGGATGCGGGGGGCCTTCCGCATCGCACGGCGCTTGCCGAACGTCTGTGTGCTGATTTCGGTTTCCGCGACGGCCGGGGGCAGCCTCAGGTCGCCACCTGCCTGTGCGCCCTGCGGGCTCTGGAGCGGGCCGGGCAGATCCGGCTTCCGGCCCGGCGAACGCCCGGTGGGAGTTGTGTCCGGCGGCGCCGGTCGTCGCCGGTGGCGCCGGCACGGGGGGTTCCGGCGGAGGTTGGTGAGGTTCGGGGTCTGGCGCTGGTTGCGGTTGTGGATCCGGCACAGCGGGAGATCTGGCAGGGACTGATGGAGCACGAGCATCCGCAGGGGGCCGGGCCGCTGGTGGGGCGGCAGATGCGGTATTTGCTGGGGTCGGAACACGGCTGGCTGGGGGCCATGGGGGTGGCGGCATCGGCCCTGCAGCTTGCGGTGCGGGACCGCTGGATCGGCTGGGACGCGGCGACGCGCCGGCAGCACCTGCACCGGGTGGTGGGTTTGTCCCGGTTCCTGATCCGGTCGGAGGTGCGCTGCCGCAACTTGGCGTCGCATGTGCTGGGACAGCTTCTGCGCCGCTTCGGGGCGGATTTTGCCGCGCGCTATGGTTTCGCGCCATGGCTCATGGAGACCTTCGTGTCGCCGCCCCATGGTGGGGCCAGCCTGCGGGCCGGCAACTGGCGGTGGCTGGGCGAGACTGCGGGCCGGGGTCGGCAGGACGGTGGCCACGCTGTGGCGGTGGGGGGCAAGGCGGTCTATATCCATGAACTGGTGGGTGACTGGCGCACCCGCCTGGGTGTCTCACCGCCCCCGGCGGACACCCTCAGGCTGGACCCGGCGGAGGGTCTTGACGGGCCGTCCTGGGCCGGGGCGGAGTTGGGCGGCGCGGCGTTCGGCGATGCCCGTCTGAGCGCCCGTCTGGTGGCGATTGCGCAGTTGAAGGGAGCACGATCGATGGGGTCCTTTCCGCAGGCCGCGAGCGGCAACCGGGCCGAGATCAAGGGGTACTACCGGTTCATCGACCAGCCCCACAGGACCGCGGTGACGCCGGCGGCCATCCTGGAGCCGCACCGTGCCCGCACGCGGGAGCGCATGCGGGCCGAGCCGGTGGTGCTGTGCATCCAGGACGGCACGGACCTGAACTTTGCATCGCGTCCGGGCTGCGAGGGGCTCGGGGTCATCGGCACCAACCAGACCGGCGCCGTTTCACGGGGCCTGCATCTGCATTCGACACTGGCGGTGACCCCGAGCGGCCTGCCGCTGGGGGTTGTCGGGGCCCGTTTTGATGCACCGCCGGCCAAGGACGAGCCGAGGACACCCGAACCGAGCAAGACCGGACGCTGGCTCGAAGGGTACCGGAACTGTGCCGCGCTGGGCCGGGACCTCCCGGAGGGCCGGGTGGTCTGCGTGATGGATCGGGAGGCGGACGCCTTCGAGGTCTTCGAGACGCAACAGGCGCACCCGGACGCCGACATCCTGGTGCGAGGCAAGCAGACCCGCCGGGTGGCCGCTGTCCATGCGTCCGGCGCCACCGGCCCGGCCACATCGGTGCGGAAGGCCCTGCAGGCGGCCCCGGTCCTCGGCACCCTGATCGTCGCCTTGGACCGGCTGACCCCACGGCCCAAGCGAAGCAAGCGCCCGGCCAAGGCCGCCCGCACGGCGCGCTGCGCCACCCTGACGGTGCGCGCCCAGACCGTGGAACTCGCACCCACGAGCCCCAAGAATCAGGGCAAACCGCCGATCCGCCTGCAGGCGGTGATGGTGGAGGAGGAGCGTACGCCCGCCGATGCTCTCCCCATCCGCTGGCTGCTGTTCACCACCCTTCCCACCGACACCCTGGAGGACTGCAGGACCCTGGTCGGGTACTACGCCCGGCGCTGGCGGATCGAGGACTGGCACCGGATCCTGAAGTCCGGTTGCAAGGTCGAGGAACTCGAAAACCGCTCAGCCGACCGCCTCGCCCGGGCCGTCGCCATCAACCTTGTCATCGCATGGCGCATTCACCTGATGACACTGCTCGGACGCGATCATCCGGACGTGTCACCCGACATCCTGTTCTCCGAACTCGAAATCAAGGCGCTGAAGGCCTTCGCCGCGCGACAGCGCTACGCCCCTCCCGATACCCTGGCCACCGCCGTCCTCACCCTGGCGCGGATCGGCGGTCATATCCATCGCACCCGTGGACCACCCCCGGGAACAATGGTGATATGGCGGGGTCACGCCACCCTCGTTGAATGGTGCATCGGATACCAACTCATGATGGAGCAGATAACGTGAAAACAACGGCCACCCTCTTTACTCTCGCATCACTTGTGGGGCATGGGTAGGGCTAGGCTGGGTATCCTGGGAGTTGCGGGTGGGGGTTTCGGGCAAGTCGTCGATCTCGCGTGCGCGCAGCCGTCTGGGATCAAGGCCGTTTCTGGAGTTGCGCGATGCTTGCGTGAAGCCCTTGGCGGTCCATTCGACGATGGGGTCATGGTACCGGGGCCTTCGTCTGATGGCGATGGACGGCACGACGCTGGCGGTTCCGGATGAGGCGGAGAACCGCAAGCAGTTCGGACTTCCCGGCTCGTCGCGCGGTCGTGCGGCCTTTCTCCAGCTCAGGCTGTGGGCTCTCACGGAACTCGGCACCCGGGCACCGTTGGCTTGGTGCGCTGGCCCGTTGTCCGAATCGGAGATGGAACAAGCCGAACGGCTCGTGTCGCACCTCAAGCCGGGCATGCTGGTGCTGGCGGACCGCTACCATAGCGGGTTTCCCCTGTGGTCGGCGGCCCATGCGAAGGGTGTGCACCTCCTCTGGAGAGTCCGGTCGAACCGGACATTTCCCGTGCACAAAAGTCTCCCGGACAGCTCCTGGTTGAGCGTCTTCAAAGGTTCCGGCAGGGACCGCAAGCGCAGTCAGGGTAGTGGCCCGGTGCGGGTGGTGAGCTACCGCCTGCCTGGAACCGATGACACCTATACCTTGATTACCACGCTGCTCGATCCCCAACGAGCACCGGCCTCCGAACTCGCCGCGCTCTACCATGAACGCCGGGAAATCGAGACCCCCTGCGACGAGGTGAAAACACACATGCTCGGACCCGGCGCCATGCTCCGCAGCAAAACCCCTGATCTGGTCCATCAGGAACTCCACGGCCTGATGCTCGCCCTTTACGCCGTGCGCCACCTCATCCACCAAGCTGCACAACCCTCTGGCGAAGACCCGGATCGACTATCCTTCCTTCACGCCGTCAATGTCCTCCGTCGTCGCATCGTCAATCCCCGTGATTTTCCCCCCAGGAACCCAACCCATGAACCCTGAACTCGATATTCTCAGCGAAATCCTCGAAGAACGCGCCGTCTCCAGCCGGGGGCAACTCAAACCCCGAGGCGTCAAGCGCAAAATGAGCAACTTTCCGATTCGGGCTCGAACCCCTCTGTCCCGCAAGCTCCACCCCTGGACCCCCGTATTCTCCCCTGTTCCTGCTTAATGCAACACTATTGGGGCTAGGAGTCTGTGCCGCAGGAACCCGGGACGACCCAAGGGCAGGTCGATGAAGGCCGCACCGGTATTATGGTACACGTGGGGTGACAGGCGTTCGCGGAGGTCTGGATTGCAGACTTTCAGGACCGGGGCGTCAGCCCGTTGCTCCGATGGCGAGGGAATCGCCGACACGCGAATCTGCCCGCTGCGCCTGGAGGGGCGGCGCAGCGGGGTCGGAGCGATAATCGAGATGAAGGCGATGATCGGGCAGTACGGCAGTGAGGGGCTGGCGACCGTCCGTGAGGTGGCGCTCGGACCGACCGACGCCGGCCTGACGCCGAAGCGGACCATGCGGACGTTCGACGAGCTTTGCCTGACGCCGGTTGAGGAAATGGCACCGGAGGACATCCGCGCGCTTCGGCTTCGCGAGAATGCAAGTCAGGCGGTGTTCGCCCGCCATCTCAATGTGACGACCGGGCGGGTGAGCCAGTGGGAGCGCGGCGAGAAGCGGTCTCGGGGCGGTCGCGTGAGGACACGCACCATTGGCGGCTCCGCCCTGAAGTGCCGAGCCGCGCCCGGTTTTGAGCCGACCCCGGCGGTTGCATCATGAGTGCTGGATCTGCAATCGAGTGGACGGACGCAACCTGGAATCCGGTCACCGGCTGCACGAAGATCACCCGCGGCTGTGACCACTGTTACGCCGAGCGTTTTGCAGAGCGCTGGCGCGGGGTTCCCGGGCATTCCTGCGAACAGGGATTCGACCTGCAACAGTGGCCGTCACGGCTCGATCAGCCCGCACGATGGCGCAAGCCGCGAATGATTTTCGTCAATTCCATGAGCGACCTGTTCCACAAAAATGTGGAGCGCAGCTTTATCGACAAGGTGTTCGAAACGATGGAAACGGTGGACAGGCACATCTATCAGATTCTGACAAAGCGCAGTTCCCTCATTGAGGGACTACCTGCGGCGCAGGTACACGGAGGGTTCCGTTCCCGACCCTATCTGGTGCGGAGTGTCCGTTGAAGACAGCTCGGCAAGCGTGAGAATCGAGCATTTGCGAACGGCACCGGCTGCAGTACGGTTCCTTTCGATCGAGCCGCTTCTGGGTTCCATCGGAAACATCAACCTGGAAGGGATATCCTGGGTCATCGCTGGAGGAGAAAGCGGTCCACAGGCCCGACCCATGCAACCGGATTGGGTCCGGGAGGTCCGCGATCGCTGCGTCCAAGCCGGTGTGCCATTCTTCTTCAAGCAGTGGGGCGGGCAAACCCCCAAGGCCGGAGGCCGCAAGCTGGAAGGAATGGAGTATAATGAAATGCCCGCGCAGCTGACCGATAAAGACGACCATGGTCTTCAAGTGGCACCCTGACGACCCGCCGCCTTTCATCGAACCGCATAGCAGGGCAAAACTGGAAGTTTTGCGGCGGAAGTTTTGCGGCGCTATCTTCGGGCCTACTTCGACAGGCTGAACGTCAATCCGGTTCGTGAGGAATTCAGGCTCGACCTTATAGACGGGTTCGCCGGGGGAGGCGTATTTCTGGATGAAAACGACAAGATTTCAGGCTCACCGTTGGTCATGCTCGAAGAGGCCAACCAAGCGAACGTCAGGCTGAACAAGAAACGTGTAAAGCAACTTCGCATCGACTGCAAGTTCTATTTTGTCGACAAGGAGCAAGCGCATACGGATTATCTGCGAGGGGTCCTCGCAGAGCGTGGCCACCGCGTTGAAGAGGATAGAATCATTGTCAGGAATGGGCTTTTTGAAGACGAGATCACGGGCATTCTCACATCCATTCGAAAGAGACACCCTCGTTCCGGACGTGCGATCTTCCTTCTCGATCAGACGGGGTTCTCCCAAGTGAAACTCTCCCTCATATCCCGAATTCTTGAGGAGCTCCCAGCCGCTGAAGTGATACTGACGTTTGCGGCCGATGCCCTTGTCAACCACTTGGCAGAAACCCCGCAGATCGTCAAAATGACGGCGCCACTTCAGTTGACCGAACCGCAGATACAGAACCTGATCCAACAAAGAGACGGACCCGGTGGCAGAGCGCTCGTGCAGAGAACGCTCCGTGATCACATCCGGACATCAATCGGCGCAGAGTACGATACCCCTTTCTTCATTCGACCCGGACAGTCCATGCGTGCCCTGTGGTTTCTCCATCTGTCAAGGCGCCCAACGGCGCGCGATGTGATGATTCAACGGCACTGGGACATTCAAAATACCTTCGAACACTACGGTCGAGGGGATTTCGGCATGCTGGGCCGGGATGCGTTGAGGGACTCGGAGACGCTCCCGTTGTTCCACTTTGGTGAGCTCGACGAGCGGCAAATGCAGAAGGGACTCATGGAGTCTCTTCCCAGGGAGCTGTTTGGTCTGGCGTCCGAACAGCCTGTAACCATAGATGCCTTGAGGCACATGTTTGCAAATCGGACGGCGGCACGCTTCTCCGATCTGGACAAGGTCATTGTCATGCTCGCTCAGGAAAGGGAATTCGATATTCTCAGTCCGGAGGGCAAGGTGCGTTCCCGTTCATATTCGCGATTGACCCCCACGGATCGAGTGGCGCTTCCCTCCACACGGTTGCTTCCGGGGTTGTCTCGCCGATCCTGAAGATACCTGCTGACTTCAAAGGACATCCGTCGCTCGTCAGGCGGCTGGTTTCTCTGTTGCGTGCATGGCCCGGCATGTTGGGAACGATGGGCGAGGGTGTCCGTCAGCAACCCGGTTGCAGGGTTGTCGGCCGTGGAAGGGGCTTTCCGGCAAGCGGGGAGCATACGATTCGCAGTCTCTACGATGATATGAAAGAGAAATTATATACCCGTTTACCCAACCGGCCCGCCTGGGAAGACCGGTTCTGATAGCCGGTGTTCCGGCCGTCATTCCCGGGGCAGCGGGGAGGCGGGCGCATGGGTCGCCGCCTGTCGTACCTGCGGCCGGCTCACCCGAGCCTGGTGCGGGTCGAAGGGCCGGACTCCGGGCCAGAAGTCCCGCTGTCCGGTCATGGCCTGGACGTGGCCGTCCCACTCGAGCGTGAACGCGGTGATGCCCAGCTTGACGGCGCGCCGGATCTTCTCGCGGGTCTCCGGGTCGGTGGCGGCCCGCCGGAGCGTATCGATCTGTCGGGAGCCGTGGCCCGCGTCCTGTTCCGCATGGATGCGGTAGGTCTCCACCTGCCGTTCCGAGAAGCCGTAGTGTCCCACCAGTTCCCGGCAAGCCCGGGCGGCGGCGCCGTCCGGGCCTCCGTGCTGGCTCTCGACGAAGGCGAGCATGGCCACCCCCTCCAGCGCGGACCTTCGCTGGCAGCAGCCGATGATCATTTCGATGGCCGCCAGCGTACCGGGCGTGGGCTCGGCGTTGTCCGCTTCCTCGCGCGGGATTCCGGCCTCTTCCAGGAACTGGTACATGATGTCCACGTGGCTGCGGTCGCCCGACAGCTCTTCCATGAAGTTTTCCAGCACCACGTCCGCCAAGCCCTGTTCCCGGTTCGCCACCGCGTTGACCGCCATGTAGCCAAAGTAGATGGGGTTGACGCGCACCCGGAGGTAGTGCTGCACCTCTCCCAGGACGATCTGCTCGCGGGTCCAGCGGTGTTCGACGATGCCCTTGAACCAGGGATGCTCCACCATCGGCACCTGGTTTGCATATTCCCACAATTCGTCGATGAATCGATCGGACATGGCAGCACCTCCCGGGCGGGATTGATCCAGCCCCGCTGAGGGAGCATACTCGCATCAGGAGGGGCAAGCCAACAGCGGGCCACGACTCCCCGCGAACCTCTCCACGAACCCCGCGACCTTCATCACGGCTCGGGCGGCGAGGGAGCGGGTCGAGCGGAACCATGATGCCTTGGTGGATCTGGGTGAGCATCGGAATCGTCCTGATGGGTCTGGAATTGGCGGCCGTCGACGCTGCCTTCTACCTTGTCTTCGTCGGCGCCGCCGCGGTCGTGGTGGGCATCGTCGGGTTGGCGGGGGTGGAACTGCCGCTCTGGGGCCAGTTGTCAGCTTTCGCTGTCCTCGCGGTGGTGTCCATGGTGTGGTTCCGGCGGAAGCTGTACGATCGGGTTCGCGGCGGCCTGCCCGGTTTCGAATACGACATGATGGGCCGGATCGTATCGGTGGGCGAAGACGTGCCCCTCGGCGGACGGACCCGGGTCGAACTGCAAGGAACGCAATGGACCGCGGTGAATGTCGGCATGGCGCCCATCGCCGCCGGCGCCCGCGCGCGGGTTGTCGGCAAGGAGAGCGTGAGCCTGTCCATCATGGAGTTGGTGGACGACAGCGAATCACGGGAGAGCGAATAGATGGAGATGGATGCAAGTCTCGGTCTGTTGATCACGACGGGGGTTCTCGCCCTTGTCGTGTTGTTGTTGTTGGTCAAGACTGCGGTGGTGGTGCCCCAGCAGAACGCCTATGTCGTGGAGAATCTGGGCAAGTACTCGCGTACGCTCAAGCCGGGATTCAACATCCTGGTGCCGTTTCTGGAGCGCGTCGCGTACCGGCACAGCCTCAAGGAGCATGCGCTGGATATCGAGGAGCAGGTCTGCATCACTTCGGACAACGTGCAGGTGGGTGTGGACGGCGTGCTCTACCTCCAGGTCATGGACGCGGAGCGGGCCTCCTATGGCATCGGCAACTACGTGTTCGCCATCTCCCAGTTGGCCCAGACCACGCTCCGCAGTGAGATCGGCAAGATCGAACTGGACAAGACCTTCGAGGAGCGGGGGCACATCAACCAGAGAGTGGTCGAGGAGCTCGACCGGGCCTCCGAACCCTGGGGCGTCAAGGTGCTCCGGTACGAGATCAAGAATATCAATCCGCCGTCGGACGTGCTCTCGGCCATGGAGAAGCAGATGCGCGCCGAGCGGGAGAAGCGCGCCACCGTGTTGTCGTCGGAGGGTGAGCGAGACGCCAAGATCAACGAGGCCGAGGGCGACAAGCAGCAGGTGATCAAGGCTTCCGAAGCGGCCCGACAACGGCAGATCAACGAGGCCGAAGGCGAGGCCGCCGCCATACTGGCGGTTGCCGACGCGACCGCCGAAGGGCTCAGGAAGGTCGCGCAGGCCCTCGACTCCGACGGTGGGGACAAGGCCATGCAGCTCCGGGTGGCGGAGAACTATCTGGAACGGTTCGGCAGCCTCGCCAAGGCAGGCAACACCCTCATCGTCCCGGCGAACCTGAGCGACCTGACCTCCATGATCAGCGCCGCCACCACGGTTCTGGGGCACACCGCCGGGCGGGGCGGTCCGGAGCCCGGGCAGGACGCCTGATCCCCGATGGAAGACCCCGGAGCCATCGCGTTGCTGGCCGGTCTGGTGCGCGCCTTCAGGGCGGGGGACATCGAGATGCGGTTCGAGGAAGCCGACCGCGCGGTGCTGGCGAAACTGTCCCGGGAGGGACTCGTGAATCTCTCGAACGACGGCTTCACCCTGACCGAGGCCGGCGGTTCCTACGCGGCCCGATCCCCGGTCCCGCCGGTTACGGCCAAGGGAATCCTGTATCTGGAGCGTCTTCCCATCGACACCTTCGCCCACCGGCCCGGGCTGTTTCGCTTCCTCGGCTGGCTGTGACGCGCCCGGCACCATGGATCGGCTTGCGGAAAAGATTGCGGAGTTCGTCGCCGGCAGCGGCTTCGACAAGTTGCCGCCGGAGGTGGTGGAGGCCGCCAAGACGGCGTTTCTGGACTGCCTCGGGGTGGCGCTGGCGGGCTCGGACGAGGCCAGCGCGCGGATCTGCGCCGCGCTGGCGCAAAAGGAATCCGGGGCCGGCGTGGCCACGGTCATCGGTCATCGGTTCGGGACAACCGCCACGCTGGCCGCGCTCTGCAACGGCACCTCGGCCCACGCCCTGGACTTCGATCACAGTTTTCTCGTGGGTCAACCCACGGCTGGCCTGATTCCGGCGGTGCTGACCATGGGCGAAATGCTCGACGCCGGCGGCCGGGATGTCCTCGCCGCTTACGTGGCGGGTTTCGAGGTGGTGGCGCGGTTGGCGCGTTCCATGCCCCGGTTGTCGACCACCGCCCATTGGCACTCGACCTCCAGCCTGGGCGCGGTGGGGGCGGCGGCCGGTTGCGCCCGACTCGCGAGGCTGGACGCCGGGGCGGCGCGCAACGCCCTCGGCATCGCCGCTTCCATGGCGTCCGGCATGGTGTGGAACTTCGCCACCATGACCAAACCGCTGCACGCGGGCCTGGCTGCCCAAAACGGTGTGCTGGCGGCGCGGCTGGCCGGGCAGGGCTTTACCTCCAGTCCCGCTGCGCTGGCGGAGGACAAGGGGCTGTTCGACTGTTTCGCGCGCGGGCTCGACTGCGACATCACTCCATTCAAGAGCCTTGGCCGGACTTTCGACCTCACCGGCATCGGCATCAGTGTCAAGCCGTACCCCTGCGGTGGACTGACACACACGGCCGTGGACGCCGTTCTGGAGTTGCGCCGCGAGGGTCTGCGCCCGGACCAGCTGGATTCCATGCGAGTGGAAGTGACGCCCCACGTCTTCGACCGGATCATGAATGCGCTGCCGGCCAATGGCATCGAGGCCAGATTCAGCATGCCCTATATCCTGGCCAGGGCGCTGGCGGACGGAGCGCTGGTGCTGGACACCTTCACGGACGAGGCGGCCGCCGAGCCCGGCATCCGGCAACTCGGCGGGAAGATCGTGATGGAACCGGGGGACGGGCTCGTTGAAACCCCGGGCGGTCGCCGTCCGGCCCTCGTGACGGTGGAACTCGGGGATGGCAGACGACTGCACCGTCAGGTGGATCATGCGCGGGGCACGCCCTGGAAGCCGATGACGCCGGTGGAGTTGCGGGAGAAGTTCGATTCCTGCGCCGCCCGGGTGCTGGACCCGGCTCGGAGCCGGCAGGTTGCCGACCTCGTCAACGGCCTGGAGGGCCTGGACGCCATCCGGGACCTGTGCAGGCTTTTGGGGAAACCCCGGCCGGCCGCCCCGGGTCTGCTTGAAACGTCGAACCGTCATCCGGGCCGGTGAAGCCGCAGCCACGCCTTTCACGGCGTGGCTGCGGGTCGGTCCACGCCCTCACAGGTCGTCGCCGGCGCCGTTCTCCCCGGATTCCGGACCCCAGCCCTCGCCGAACGCCTCGGTCTCCCTGAAGCCTTCCGCGCGCCATTCGTCGATGAGTTGTCGGACCGGTATCTTGCGCCGCATGAGACCCTTCATGAGGTTCTTGTACATGGGTGCGACGTCGGTCCGGGCATTGATCGGACAGACGGTGAGGCAGACCTTGCAGCCCTCGTACTGCTCGAAGAAGGGACGGCATGTGGGGGTGTCCACGTGCCAGCGCACGGTGCCGAACACCTCCTGCTTCCGGGGTGTGATGGATTCACCGGGACAGAAGTTCGTGCACGCGTTGCATCGCAGGCAGAAGTCGTCAAAGCCGAAGTTCGCGGGTTGCGCCTCCGGAATCAGCGGCATTTCCGTGGTGACCGCGCCGAGCCGCACGCTTGGGCCGTACTTGCGGGTGATCAGCGAGCCGTGGCGCCCCAGTTCGCCCAAGCCCGCCTTCCAGGCCACCGGAATGAAGAGCAGGTCGCCCTCGTTGGCATATCCCCGGGCGTGGTAGCCGTAGGCGCGGATGTACTGGGCCAGACGTACGGAGACATCCGACAGCAGGTAATAGACCTTGTGAACTTCGGCCTGGGCCAGCGGCCCCAGCCGCTTCATCTCCGCGAAGTTCATGCGAATTGCGAAGGAGATGGCCACCTTGTGTCCTTCCGGAGGCTTGGTGCCGCGTACATAGTCGAACTCGTCGACGGGTGCGACTCCGACAAGGTCGGCGCCCATCTCCAGTGCGATCTTCTTCACCGTGCGGGTGACCCCGGCCCAGTCCCCGGTCTCCAGGCGGTGGGGATTCACCGGGCCGTCCTGCAGGTTGCGCCGGTCGTGATCCTCCCGCATGAACATGTACCGGCGCGTCAGCGGGTGACGGCGGGCCTTGGTCGCCTGTCCCACCTTCTTGTCGGGGAAGGGCCACTGTTTGCGCGGTTGTTCCCGGCGCTCCGTGAATATGATTCCGCTGGGCTCCATGAGTGGCTCCTTTCCGCAAGGGGGCTTCCGCGAAGCTGCCCCGGGTGTCCGCCCCGGCGCAAGGTTCGCATCCGGCCCGTGGTTCGCGTCTGCACGGATACTATCAGAGGCACCCCGGGGATGCCACGGTGGAAGCTCGTCAAGGTCTTCAGAGGGTTGACAGACGCCATGCCCATGGAGCAGCCGGCTCATGGAGCAAACGGAGGGAGCAAACGGAGCTCCTGCGGCGCTTGGAAGCCGCCGGTAACCGACGGCGAGTTTCGCAAGCTGAACTTCCAGGACAGCTTCGGCGCCTGCGTGGAAGGGTTCCGTTCGGTGACGCCCCGCTTGGCGATCCTGGAGAATCAGTCCAGGCGCGGAAAGGCGTTGCCGTGCCGGGACGTGCACCGAGGGATACCTGTCTGACACCGGCTTCCGGCGGCGTTCGCTGTCTGACACCGGCTTCCGGCGGCGTTCGGCGACGCCGTCTCCGGTATCCACCTCTGCCGGGGCAACCAGTGCAGCGTGTGGCACCGGGAGGGCGTCGGCGGCGCGGCTGTTCGGCGGGCTGAAACATCGCCGGTTGCGGCTGCGGTACGACCCCGACCGCGCCGGCGGGTTCGAACCGTTGTGGTTCGTTCCCGGGGGCACAATGGTGTTGCTCGTGAGTACGAAGGTACGAGGGTGAATGGCCGGGCACGAAGGTACGAGGGTGAATGGCCGGGCGGGCGAAAATGGTTTCGGGGATGTGGATTCGGGGATTCTTGCACGGTCAGCCTCTCTGTGGTACAGACTGCCCGAGGTGAAATGGGACGAAGGCTTGACGCTTGCTGAATGCCTGCTGATGTTGCCGGAGGGAAGTTCCGTGGTATCGTACCAAGCATTGTACGGAGGCCGCTTTTGAAGGCGGGAGGGGAGATCGGTAATGAAAAGGACGAGGATACTGATGTACAGGATGATGTACAGGAATCTGGCGACGATCTTCTGCGCGGTGGTGCTGGTCATGGGGCTTGCGGCATGCGGCGGAAGCAGCAACACGGCGACGACCCCGGATCCGCCGACGGAAGTCGAGACGGCCCTGACGGAGGCTCAGACGGCGGCGATGACGGCGTCCGGCAAGGCCAAGACGGCGTCCGACAACGCGGGGACGGCGGCGGATGAGGCGGAAGCGGCGCTTGCGGACCTCATGTCCGTCCATGTTGCCAAGGGGGAGAAGACGGCGAGGGCCTATGCGGAGGAGGCCCGGACGGCGGCGAACATGGCGAAGGCGGAGTACGACAAGGCCAAGATGGAATCGGACAAGGCTGCGGCGACGAACGACGTGAATGTGGCGGCCAAGGCCAAATTGCTGGCCGAGGCGGCGCAGGCGAAGGCCGAGGCTCAGGCGGCGACGGCGGCGGAGAAGGCGAAGATGGCGAAGGATGCTGCGACCAAGGAGGTCCGGCATGTGGAGGGGATGACCTACGGGTACGGCGACACGACCATCACGGCGGGTGCGCCCACGGTCGAAACCACCACCGGGGGCAAGACCGTCACGACCGGCAAGAGAGGCAACTTGGGCTACAATTCACGGAGCAGCTTCCGAAAGGAACCCGTCCCCTACAAGGCGGCGACCGACAGCACGCCGGAGGTCGCTGGCCAGACGGGGTTCCGTGCACGGACCATCCCGGTCGGTTCCTACAACGACTCGGAGAAGTCCCGTTTCTGGTTGATCGACAAATATATCACCAAAAGCAAGGCGGTGAAGTCTTACCGCAGGGCGAAGGACGACAGCAATCAGCCGATCACGGTGACCGCCACGATCACGGCAGAAAACCCGTTCGGCGGGGTCACGGTTGACAGCCAGACCTACAAGGTGATGCGGGCGGAGGGCGAGTTCTATGTTGTCGACACCCAGGAGGGTACGAAATTCGACAAGACGAATTCCTGGGACTGGATCAATGCGGACGCCCCGGACGCGAATGCGGGCGTGGGGGTCTACTACTACACGGATAGCGACGGGAAAAAGACCTGGCTTCTGCGCACCGGAAACGAGGGAGTCACGGGATTCACTTATCGGCAGATTTTCGTCTACGATGTGCCGGATTTCCCGGAGGCGAAGCCCTACGAGCACATGAACTACGGCGCGTGGCACACGGAGAAGGGAACCAGCAAGAGGGCCGACCTTGGCATCGCATTCGTCCGGGCGCTGCCCGGCAAGGGCCCGACTCCGGTCGGGGCCATGCCGGACTCCGGCAGCGCCACCTACAGGGGTAATGCATTCTTTCAGAAGCGCATCCAGGACGCTCAAGGCAAAGGAGCTATCGCTGGTAGTGGCGCCGACTCCGTAACCGCAACCTCAACCACAGAGGTGGATTTCGGGGAAAGCACCATCAAGACCGATATTCTTTTTAGTCACCTCGGATATCCAGGAGACGGCGGACTTGACGGGATTGTCGCCACATTCCACGGGACCATCGACGGGAACGGGTTCTCGGGCAGCAAAGTGACCAATGTCAACGCGGAAGGCGACGGCTACGATACGCCGGGTTTTCCATCTGGCTCTACTGCCACCCACCGTAACAGCGTGAATTTGGCCACGAGCGTGGACGGCAGCAAGTACGAGGTGAGGGAGTACCGCGGCCAATTCTTCGGACCGAACGCCGAAGAGGTAGGCGGCGTGTTCGACATCACGTCCAAGGACAAGAAGAGCGGCGAGTTGCGCGGCTCTTTCGGGGGTCGCAAGACAGAGTAACAGGCCGCCGTCACCGGCGGCGGTTCACGGAGCGGGGCGCCCGATCCATCTCCGGGTCGAGGGAAGTTCCATGGCATCGTACCGAGGCCGCTTTTGAAGGCGGGAGGGGAGATCGGTAATGAAAAGGACGAGGATACTGATGTACAGGATGATGTACGGGAATCTGGCGACGATTTTCTGCGCGGTGGTGCTGGTCATGGGGCTTGCGGCATGCGGCGGAAGCAGCAACACGGCGACCACCCCGGATCCGCTGACGGAAGTCGAGACGGCCTTGAAGGATGCCCAGACGGCGGCGATGACGGCGTCCGGCAAGGCCAAGACGGCGTCCGACAACGCGGGGACGGCGGCGGATGAGGCGGAAGCGGCGCTTGCGGACCTCATGTCCGTCCATGTTGCCAAGGGGGAGAAGACGGCGAGGGCCTATGCGGAGGAGGCCCGGACGGCGGCGAACATGGCGAAGGCGGAGTACGACAAGGCCAAGATGGAATCGGACAAGGCTGCGGCGACGAACGACGTGAATGTGGCGGCCAAGGCCAAATTGCTGGCCGAGGCGGCGCAGGCGAAGGCCGAGGCTCAGGCGGCGACGGCGGCGGAGAAGGCGAAGATGGCGAAGGATGCTGCGACCAAGGAGGTCCGGCATGTGGAGGGGATGACCTACGGGTACGGCGACACGACCATCACGGCGGGTGCGCCCACGGTCGAAACCACCACCGGGGGCAAGACCGTCACGACCGGCAAGAGAGGCGGCCTGACCGAAAAGTCACGGACCACCCAACGAAAGGAACCGGTCCCTTACAAGGCGGCGACCGACAGCACGCCGGAGGTGGCTGGCCAGACGGGGTTCCACCCACGGACCCTCGAGTTCGGTTCCTACAGCGACTCGGAGAAGTCCCGTCTCTGGTTGGTGACCAAGTATATCACCAAAAGCAAGGCGGTGAAGTCTTACCGCAGGGCGAAGGACGCCAGCGATCAGCCGATCACGGTGACCGCCACGATCACGGCAGAAAACCCGTTCGGCGGGGTCACGGTTGACAGCCAGACCTACAAGGTGATGCGGGCGGAGGGCGAGTTCTATGTTGTCGGCACCCAGGAGGATACGAAATTCGACAAGACGAATTCCTGGGACTGGATCAATGAGGACACCCCGGACGCGAATGCGGGCGTGGGGGTCTACTACTACACGGATAGCAACGGGAAAAAGACCTGGCTTCTGCGCACCGGAAACGAGGGAGTCACGGGATTCACTTATCGGCAGATTTTCGTCTACGATGTGCCGGATTTCCCGGAGGCGAAGCCCTACGAGCACATGAACTACGGCATGTGGCACACGGAGAAGGTACAGGCCAAGAGGGCCGACCTTGGCATCTCATTCGTCCGGGCACTGCCCGGCCAGGGCCCTACCCCGACTGCCAACATGCCAAGCTCCGGCAGCGCCTCCTACAGGGGTCATGCAGTTTGGCAGAAGCGCGTACAGCACGCTGAGGGCAAAGGAGGTATAAAAGGTTGGGACGGACTCTCAACCACAACGGTGGATTTCGGGAAAAGCACCATCAAGACCGATATTTTTCAGAATATCCTCCAATATAGAGGACAGGGCCACATTGACGGGATTGTCGCCACATTCCACGGGACCATCGACGGGAACGGGTTCTCGGGCAGCAAAGTGACCAATGTCAACGCCGAAGGCGCCGGCTATATTACAACACCGCCGGGTCTTCCATCTGCCAATGCTACCCAACATCGTAATGCTATCGACTTGGCCACGAGCGCGGATGGCAGCAAGTACGAGGTGAGGGAGTACAGCGGCCAATTCTTCGGACCGAACGCGGAAGAGGTGGGCGGCGTGTTCGACATCACGTCCAAGGACAAGAAGAGCGGCGAGTTGCGCGGCTCTTTCGGGGGTCGCAAGGCAGAGTAACAGGCCGCCGTCACCGGCGGCGGTTCACGGAGCGGGGCGCCCGATCCATCTCCGGGTCGAGGGAAGTTCCATGGCATCGTGCCAAGGCCGCTTTTGAAGGGGACAGGGTAGATCGGTAATGAAAAGGACGAGGATACTGATGCACAGGATGATGTACGGGAATCTGGCGACGGTCTTGTGCGCGGTGGTGCTGGTCATGGGGCTTGCGGCATGCGGCGGCAGCAGCAACACGGCGACGACCCCGGATCCGCCGACGGAAGTCGAGACGGCCCTGACGGAGGCTCAGACGGCGGCGATGACGGCGTCCGGCAAGGCCAAGACGGCGTCCGACAACGCGGGGACGGCGGCGGATGAGGCGGAAGCGGCGCTTGCGGACCTCATGTCCGTCCATGTTGCCAAGGGGGAGAAGACGGCGAGGGCCTATGCGGAGGAGGCCCGGACGGCGGCGAACATGGCGAAGGCGGAGTACGACAAGGCCAAGATGGAATCGGACAAGGCTGCGGCGACGAACGACGTGAATGTGGCGGCCAAGGCCAAATTGCTGGCCGAGGCGGCGCAGGCGAAGGCCGAGGCTCAGGCGGCGACGGCGGCGGAGAAGGCGAAGATGGCGAAGGATGCTGCGACCAAGGAGGTCCGGCATGTGGAGGGGATGACCTACGGGTACGGCGACACGACCATCACGGCGGGTGCGCCCAAGGTCGAAACCACCACCGGGGGCAAGACCGTCACGACCGGCAAGGGAGGCGGCCTGACCGACAATTCACGGACCACCCAACGAAAGGAACCCGTCCCTTACAAGGCGGCGACCGACAGCACGCCGGAGGTGGCTGGCCAGACGGGGTTCCACCCACGGACCCTCGAGTTCGGTTCCTACAGCGACTCGGAGAAGTCCCGTCTCTGGTTGGTGACCAAGTATGTCACCAAAAGCAAGGCGGTGAAGTCTTACCGCAGGGCGAAGGACGCCAGCGATCAGCCGATCACGGTGACCGCCACGATCACGGCAGAAAACCCGTTCGGCGGGGTCACGGTTGACAGCCAGACCTACAAGGTGATGCGGGCGGAGGGCGAGTTCTATGTTGTCGACACCCAGGAGGATACGAAATTCGACAAGACGAATTCCTGGGACTGGATCAATGCGGACGCCCCGGACGCGAATGCGGGCGTGGGTGTCTACTACTACACGGATAGCAACGGGAAGAAGACCTGGCTTCTGCGCACCGGAAACGAGGGAGTCACGGGATTCACCTATCGGCAGATTTTCGTCTATGATGTGCCGGATTTCCCGGAGGCGAAGCCCTACGAGCACATGAACTACGGCATGTGGCACACGGAGAAGGTCCTCAGCAAGAGGGACCACCTTGGCATTGCATTCGTCCGGGCACTGCCCGGCAAGGGCCCTACCCCGACTGCCAACATGCCAAGCTCCGGCAGCGCCACCTACAGGGGTCAGGCAGTTTGGCAGAAGCGCGTACAGCACGCTGAGGGCAAAGGAAGTATCGCCGCTCAGAACGGAAACTCAACCACAACGGTGGATTTCGGGAAAAGCACCATCAAGACCGATATTTTTTGGGATATCCTCGAATATCCAACACAGGGCGGGGTTGACGGGATTCTCGCCACATTCCACGGGACCATCGACGGGAACGGGTTCTCGGGCAGCAAAGTGACCAATGTCAACGCCGAAGGCGACGGCTATAATACACCGGGTCTTCCAGCTGCCTCTGCTCCCGACCATCGTAATGCTGTGAAGTTGGCCACGAGCGCGGATGGCAGCAAGTACGAGGTGAGGGAGTACAGCGGCCAATTCTTCGGGCCGAACGCCGAAGAGGTGGGCGGCGTGTTCGACATCACGTCCAAGGACAAGAAGAGCGGCGAGTTGCGCGGCACCTTCGGCGGTCGCAAGACAGAGTAACAGGCCGCCGTCATCGGCGGCGGTTCACGGAGCGGGGCGCCCGATCCATCTCCGGGTCGAGGGAAGTTTCATGGCATCGTGTCAAGGCCGCTTTTGAAGGGGACAGGGGAGATCGGTAATGAAAAGGACGAGGATACTGATGTACAGGAATCCGGCGACGAGCTTGTGCGCGGTGGTGCTGGCCGTCGGGCTTGCGGCATGCGGCGGCAGCAGCAACAACAACCGGACCCCGGAGACTACCCCCCCCCCCCCCCCCCCCCCGCTGACGGAAGTTGAGACGATTCTGAAGGAGGCTCGGACGGCGGCCATGACGGCATCCGGCAAGGCCATGACGGCGTCCGACAACGCCGGGACGTCGGCCGATGAGGCGGAAACGGCGACCATGGGTCTCATGTTCCTCCATACTCCCAAGGGCGCCATGACGGCGAAGAGCTACGCAGATGCGGCCCGGACGGCGGCGAACATGGCGAAGGCGGAGTACGACAAGGCCAAGATGGAGTCGGACAAGGCCGCGGCGACGGATGACGTGCGTGCGGCGACCAAGGCCAAAGTCGCAGCCGAGGCCGCGCAGGCGCAGGCCGAGGCTCAGGCGGCGACGGCAGCGGAAAAGGCGAAGATGGCCACGGAAGCCGCAGCCAGGGAGGTCCGGCACGTTGAGGGGATGACCTACGAGTACGGCGGCACGCGCATCACCGCAGGTGCCCCCAAGGTCACGGTCAAGACCGGCGGCAAGACGGTGGAGAGCGGCAAGGCCGGCGACCTCACGGACGACTCAACTCGTCACTCAAAGGACCCCGTCGCCTATGTGGCGGCAACCGAGAACAAGCCGGAGGTGGCTGCCCGGACGGGATTCTATGGACGCCTAATCACGATCGGTTCCTACACCGACTCGGAGCAGATCGGTTCCGGCATCGACTCGGAGGAGCTGGGTTCCATCACCGAATCGGAGCAGTTCCGTCTCTGGCTGGTCCACAAGTATGTCACCAACACCAAGGCGGTGAAGGCCTACCGCAAGGACAGCGGCACGAACGGTGCCGAGTTCACGGCCCCGGTCACGGCAGAAAACCCGTTCGGCTCGCGCACCGTTGACAGCAAGACCTACAAGATCATGCGGGCGGAGGGCGAGTTCTATCGTGTCGACACCGATGAGCACACGAAATTCGACAAGACGAATGCCAATGACTGGATCAATGTGACGCACACGGACGCGAATGCGGGCGTGGGAGTCTACTATTACACGGATAGCAGCGGGAAAAAGGTCTATCTTCTGAGCACCGGAGCCGATGGTGCCACGGGACTCAAGTACCGCCCGTTGCTCGTCTACGATGTGCCGGATTTCCCGGAGGCGAAACCCTACGAGCACGTCAACTTCGGCATGTGGAACAAGAGGTCAAACCGGACCCACCTTGGCATCACATTCGTCCGGGCGCTGCCGGGCAAGGGGCCGACCCCGACTGCCAACATGCCAAGCTTCGGCACCGCCACCTACGAGGGCCATGCAGTTTTGCAACGCCGCGGTCCGAACAACGCTCCAACCGTCGGCGGTCGGGATGGACCCGCAACCACAACGGTGGATTTCGGGGAAAGCACCATCAAGACGGAAATTCGCATAGTGGCTTTCTTTCCGAATCCTGCCAAAGATAGCCACGGACATCTCTTGCATTTTGCCACACTCCACGGAACCATCGACGGCAACCGGTTCTCGGGCAGTAAAGTGACCAATGTCAACACCACAACAACCGGTGCCGGCGGATTCACCCCCGCCCAACTTCGTGACATTGTGAACTTGGCCATGAGCGAAGACGGCAGCCTGTACGAGTTGAGGGAGTACAGCGGGCATTTCTTCGGACCGAACGGTGAAGAGGTGGGCGGCGTGTTCGAGGTGACGTCCAAGGACAAGAAGAGCGGCGAGTTTCGCGGCTCCTTCGGCGGCCGCAGGGAGTAACGGGCCGCCGTCACCGGCGGTGATTCACGCAGCAGGGCGCCCGATCCATCTACGGATCGGGCGCCCCTTCTTTTTTCGACGAATGTCAAGCGGAATGACCGCCGGATCAGGCTTGACCGGTCTCCGGGGATGTTCTAAAAGTGCTACTTTCCCAAGTCGCGGACCGAGAGGAACGACCCAAGAGGAAAGAGCCGAGAGGAACGAGGTATGACGGCAGACACCTTGACCGTGACCGACAATCGGACGGGGACATCCTACGAGATCCCCATCGAGAACGGCGCCATCAATGCTTCCCATCTTCGCCAGATCAAGTCTTCGGAGGGTGATTTCGGCCTGATGAGCTACGACCCGGGCTTTCTGAACACGGCCTCATGCCACAGCCGCATCACGTTCATCGACGGTGATCTGGGTATCCTGCGCTATCGCGGATACCCCATCGAGCAGTTGGCGGAGGAAAGCTCCTATCTGGAGACCACCTATCTGATCTTCCACGGCGAGTTGCCCACCGCCGCCGGCCTGGAAGACTGGAGCTGGAACATCAACCATCACACGCTGCTCCACGAGAACGTCAAGAAGTTCATCGACGGTTTCAAGTACGACGCCCACCCCATGGGCACGCTGATAAGCGCCATCGCGGCGCTGTCGACCTTCTATCCCGACGCCAAGGATATCTCCGACCCCGAGTCACGGCACCGGCAGGTCCATCGGCTGATGGGCAAGATCCCCACCCTGGCGGCCTTCGTGTATCGCCACCGCATGGGGCTCCCCTATGCCTATCCGGACAACGACCTCAGCTACACCGGCAATTTCCTCAACATGCTTTACAAGATGACGGAGCTCAAGTACGCGCCGGACCCGGTGCTGGAGAAGGCTCTGGATGTGCTCTTCATCCTGCACGCGGACCACGAGCAGAACTGCAGCACCAACGCCATGCGCAGCGTCGGCAGCTCCCAGACCGACCCCTACTCGGCCTTGGCCGGCGCCGCCGCGGCGCTTTACGGACCGCTCCACGGCGGCGCCAACGAGATGGTGCTGCGCATGCTGGAGGAGATCGGCTCGAAGGACAAGGTGCCGGCGTTCATCAAGGGAGTGAAGGCCGGCGAAGGGCGCCTCATGGGCTTCGGGCATCGTGTCTACAAGAACTATGACCCCCGCGCCAAGGTCATCAAGCGGGTGGCGGACCAGGTGTTCGAGGTGACCGGGCGCAATCCGTTGCTGGACATCGCCCTGGAACTGGAGCGCATCGCCCTGGAAGATGACTACTTCGTTCAGCGCAAGCTCTATCCCAACGTCGACTTCTACTCCGGACTCATCTACCAGTCCATGGGACTGCCCGTGAGCATGTTCCCGGTGCTGTTCGCCATCGCCCGGACTTCGGGCTGGCTTGCCCAGTGGATCGAGATGCTGGAGGACCCCGAGCAGAAGCTGGCACGCCCGCGGCAGCTTTATCTCGGCCCGGAGGTCCGCGATTACGTGCCCATGAACCGCCGGCAGGCGGCCCAGGCGCCCCCGACACCGGCCATCCCGCGCGCGTGAACTCCCCATGACCACCCGCTGCGTGACCCTGGGTCTGATCCAGTCCAGGGCGGGGCCGGATCCGCACCGCAATCTCGCCGCCGCCGCACGGCGCATCCGGCTTGCCGCAGGGGAGGGCGCCAGGATCGTGTGCGTCCAGGAATTGTTTCGCTCGCGCTATTTCCCGCAGGCTGAGGAGACGGCGGCCTTTTCCCTGGCGGAGTCCATTCCCGGCCCTACCACCGACTGTTTCCGTCCTCTGGCCCGGGAGCTGGAAGTGGTGGTCGTGGCCTCGGTGTTCGAGGCCCGGGCGCCCGGCGTCTACCACAACACCGCGGTGGTCATCGATGCGGACGGAGCAATCCTGGGCAAGTATCGCAAGATGCATATCCCGGACGATCCGGGCTTCTACGAGAAGTTCTATTTCACCCCTGGCGATCTGGGGTTCCGCACGTTCAAGACCCGTTACGCGCAGGTGGGCGTCCTGATCTGCTGGGATCAGTGGTTTCCGGAGGCGGCGCGGCTGGCGGCGCTGGCCGGGGCGGAGATACTGTTCTGCCCCACCGCGGTGGGCTGGGGTGCCGGAGAGACCCGGGCCGCGCGCCAGGCCCAGCTCGAAGCCTGGGAACTCGTGCAGCGATCCCACGCCGTGACCAACGGTGTCTACGTGGCCGCCGTCAACCGGGTGGGGCGTGAGGAGAAGATCACCTTCTGGGGCGCTTCCTTTGCCGCGGACCCTGCCGGCCGCGTGCTGGCGCGTGCCGCAAGGAACCGGCCGGAGACCCTGCGGGTAGACTGCGACCTCGGGGCGATCGCGGAGGCCCGCCACAACTGGCCCTTCCTGCGGGACCGGCGCATCGATGCCTACGGCGGCCTTACCGGCCACGGCACCGATGGTCCGGCGGGCTGAAACATGCCGCGGTCCGGGGGCGGTGAAGCGGGCCGGGCCGCCGGCACGGGCGGGGCCGGGGACGCCGCCGGACCGGCGGCCGCCCGGCGCGCGGGCTGCCGGATGCCCGCGGAATGGGAGCCCCACGCCTCCACCTGGCTCGCATGGCCGCACAATCCGGACACTTGGCCGGAGGACTTGGCGCGGGTGCGCCGGACCTGGGTGGAGATGATCCGGGCGCTGGCGGGCGGCGAAAGGGTGGACCTGCTGGTCAACGACGCCGGCGCCGAGGTCGAGGCCGCGGCGGAACTGCGCCGGGGCGGCGTGGATACCGACCGCGTGGCGTTTCACCGCATCCCGACCGTGGACGTGTGGATCCGCGACTACGGGCCGACCTTCATCACCCGCGCCGGGTCGCTGGCCCTGGTCAACTGGCACTTCAATGCATGGGGGATGAAGTACCCGGAGTACGCGGCCGACGACGTCGTGCCGCTGCGCATCAATGAATCCCTGGGCCTGCCCGGATTAACCCCCGGAATCGTGTTGGAGGGGGGCTCCATCGAGGTCAACGGCGCCGGTCTCTGTCTGGCAACCGAGTCGTGCCTGCTCAATCCCAACCGCAACCGGGGTTGTGGCCGGGAGGAGATCGAGGCGCGGCTGCGGGCTGCGCTGGGGGTACGGCGCATCCTGTGGCTGCCCGCCGGCATGGCGGGTGACGACACCGACGGCCACATCGACAATCTTGCCCGTTTCGTGGATGCCGCCACGGTGGTGTGCGTGGTGGAGCAGGATCCGCGGGACGTGAACTACCGCGCGCTCCAGGAGAACCGCCGCTGTCTCGGGTTGGCCACGGACGCCCGCGGCCGCCGGCTGCGGGTCGTGCCGTTGCCGCAACCCGGCCCGGTGACCGCCGGCGGGTTGCGGCTGCCGGCCAGCTATGCGAACTTCTTCATCGCCAACGGCGTCGTGCTGGTGCCCCTCTTCGGCGGTCCGGAGGACGGCGCGGCCCTGGAGACGCTGGCCGGGCTGTTCCCGGGCCGGCGGGTGGCCGGCATCGACGCGCGGGCGCTGATCCTTGGCCGGGGCGGCATCCACTGCGTCACCCAGCAGCAGCCCGTGACCGGCTGCGGGCCGTGACCCGCGGCAGCCCCCTTGACTTGACGGTCGGCCCGGTGTGATCTCACCAGATCATGCGCTGGACCCGGTAGTGGGCCTGAACGTATTCCTTGGCCGCGGTTTCGGCCGCCTCGGCCGTTTCGCCCTGGAAACGGAGCGGCATGCCCGAATGGGCCAGTACGAGGCAGGCATCGGCCAGCACGCCGCCGCCGATGAGGATCGGGTAGGCGGACCAGGAGCCGCCGTTTTCCACCGACCGGATCTCGACCCGGACAACGCCGTCGATGGAAGGGACGTGGATGTCGAATCTCATGCGGCACGAGTCTGACGTCTGGACGAAGTCAAGTCAAGGCGGCCGAGGACCGTGTGACGCAACGTGAATGAAAGGCGGGCACCGTGCCGACGCAACCCGGCAGACAGATAGAGACCATTCCCAATCCGCGCCAGGACCGGGACTACGAGGTGGCCATGGAGTGTCCGGAGTTCACCTGCGTGTGCCCCAGAACCGGACAACCGGACTTCGCCACCATCCGCATCCGTTACGTGCCTGGTCCGCGCTGCATCGAACTGCTGTCGCTCAAGCTCTATCTCTGGTCGTTTCGTGAGGAGGGCGTCTTTCACGAGGATGTGGTCAACCGGATCCTGGACGATCTGGTGGCGGCCTGTGCGCCCAGATACATGAGCGTCACCGGCGACTTCAATGTCCGGGGCGGTATCCATACGGTGGTGACCGCGGACCACGGAAGGGCGCCGGGGACTCCAACCGGGAGTCCGTGACCATGGCGGACGTGACCGAAGGTCTTCACAGGCTCCCGCCGCAGAATCTGGAGGCGGAGGCATCGATTCTCGGCGGCGTACTGCTGGACAACGAGGCCATCAACACGGTCGTCGAGCTGGTCGGTTCCGACGACCTCTACCGGGAGTCGCACCGCAAGATCTATCGCGCCATGGTGGAGCTCTGGGACCGCAACGAGCCGGTGGACCTGATCACCCTGAGCGACCACCTGAAGGCCCGGGGCGAGCTGGAAGGGGTGGGCGGGTCCGCCTATCTCGCGGAGTTGGCGGGCCAGGTGCCCACCGCCGCCAACATCGCCTGGTACGCGCGGATCGTGAGGGAGAAGGCCATTCTCCGGCACCTGATCCGCACCTCCACCGATATCGCCACCCGCGGCCTGGAAGATCGAGGCGATGTCGACAGCTTCCTCGACGACGCCGAGCGGGCCATCTTCGACATCTCGGAAAAGCGCATCCGCTCGTCCTTCGTTCGGGTCGGCGACGTCATGAAGGGCACCATCGAGAAGGTCAACGAACTCTTCCAGCGCAAGGAGATGATCACCGGTGTGGCCACCGGTTATCGCGACCTCGACCGGCTGACCGCGGGGTTCCAGCCGTCGGACCTGCTCATCGTGGCCGGCCGCCCGGGTATGGGAAAGACCGCGTTCGCACTCAACATCGCGGTGAATGCGGCGCTGCACGGCATCGGCGTGGCGATCTTCTCCCTGGAGATGGCGATGGAACAGCTGGTCCTTCGGATGCTCTGCGCGGAGGCGCGCGTGGACAACGCCAGGCTGCGGACCGGTTATCTCAGGGATGCCGAGTTTCCCGCGCTGGTGAGGGCCGCCGGGCGGCTGGCGGACGCGCCGGTCTACATCGACGACACGCCCGCGGCGACGGTGCTGGAGGTGCGCGCCAAGACCCGGCGGCTGCTGCGCGACCGCAGCCGCCGCATCGGCCTGGTGGTCATCGACTACCTTCAGCTCATGCGCGCCCACCGCGACTCGCCCAACCGGGAGCAGGAAATCTCGGAGATCTCCCGCTCCCTCAAGGCCTTGGCCAAGGAGTTGAACGTCCCCGTCGTGGCCCTTTCGCAGCTCAACCGGCGGGTGGAGGAACGGGGCGACAAGCGGCCGGTGATGGCCGACCTGCGGGAGTCCGGCGCCATCGAGCAGGACGCCGACGTGATCATGTTCGTCTTCCGGGAAGAAGCCTACGACGCCGCCAAGAATCCGGGTGTCGCCGAGATCATCATCGCCAAGCAGCGCAACGGTCCGGTGGATACCCTCAAGCTCGCTTTCCTGAAGGAGTACACCAAGTTCGAGGACTACTCCGGACGTGACGACGAAGGCTACTCGGACGCCGGGCAATTCTAGCCCAAGTTTACCACCCTCTACAATATCTTGTTATATATCAGACGGTTACGATAGGCAGAAGCGGCGAGTGGCACTGCAAGCGGGTGTTTGAAGGTCTGCGACACGAGGTTTTTGCGGGTTCGTCCGGGAGCGGGATCAATGCCACGGGCTTTGTAGATGGCCTGCTGGGTTGGTCCGGCGCGGGTCGCCTTGCGCACGTGGAGCATGACGGTGGGTTCAATTTCGAACAGGTCCATGGCCCGGTCGAACAGATGCGGCTTGATGACGTCGCGGTGGGCCATCAGGGCATCGGAGGCGCGATACAGCCGCATGGGTCCCATGGTGGCGAACTCCCACCCCGAGCAGTTCGCCCAAGGCGATGCGTTCGCCAAGCCAGCGCCGGGTGGCGCGCTCTGTGCCATGCGCGCGATGATTGTGCCGATGGCGACAGCGCGAATCGACGCGCCGAGGCCGAGTTGGTCGAGCAGGGTGCGCAGGCCGAGTTGGTCCATGGCCCACGTGCTCGATGCCCACCGAGCGTGGCCGAACCAACTCCAGGGAGTCGACATCCACGCTCTGGAGGTCGCCCCCTGGATTGCGGCTCAGCCGCGGTGTCGACGCGCTCCCGGGCGAGGAGTTGGGAGGTGATGCGTTGGGCGTGGGTTTCGAGTGCTGGGGGACAGCCAGAGGACAGAGGGAGTTGGCCGGCAAGCACGGCAAAATTCGCGCTGATTCCTGCCCTCCCCCGACTCCGGGTGGTAAAGTTGGGGTGACGGTGAGAATCCAGGAACACATGCTCAAGCAGATCGACGCGTCTCTCGATCAGGAGGACGTGCCGGTCTCACGCAACCACTGGATCATTGAGGCGTTTGTGGAGAACCTCAGACGAACCGACGCCGGAGGTGGATCAAATGGCGCGCGGTGATCTTCTGATAAATCTTGTGAGAGCAAGCGTAGCCGGTGAAAAGAACGCTGTGCGTTCTGCGGTCGAGACAATAATCGCTGAAGAAAAGAACAAACAACACACGGTTCTGGCGGACCGACTCACCCGAGCGATGCAGGCCAGCGGGAACGGCATGAACAAGCACCCTTCGGTTTCGGAGAATGCGCACAAGGGACGGGAGTTCATTGCCGAGATCAGGCCCAGGCGAGAACTGGACGATATGGTTCTGTCCGAATCATGCCGCGCGGCTGTAGGCCAACTGATAGAGGAACAACAGCGGTCCAGCCTGCTACGCGCACACGGTCTTGACCCGCGGCACCGCCTTCTTCTTGTCGGGCCGCCAGGCAACGGCAAGACCTCGCTGGCCGAAGCAATCGCCGAATCACTGGCAGTGCCGTTCTTCGTGGTCCGCTACGAGGTCATGATTGGCAGTTATCTTGGTGAAACAGCCAGCCGCCTGAAACGTGTTTTCGACTATGTGCGGACAACGCCGTGTGTACTGTTTTTCGATGAATTCGACGCCGTCGGCAAAGAACGTGGTGATATCCATGAAACCGGGGAAATCAAACGTGTCGTCACATCGCTGTTGATGCACGTCGATGAACTGCCGGGCTATGCGGTCGTCATCGCCGCCACGAACCATTCCGAACTTCTGGACCGTGCGGTTTGGCGTCGGTTCCAGATTCGTCTGGGGTTGCCCGCGCCGGGTGAAAAGGAATTGACGGAGTATCTCGAAAGGTTTTTGGCATCGTTCGACCCGCGTCCCGGCATTACGGCTCCCTCCATCGCGAAACGTCTTGGCGCAATCAGCTATGCCGAGGCGGAGGAATTCACACTCGACGTGCGCCGCCGCGACGTGATGACGAGGAAGGAACGACCCCTGAAGAAAACCATCGAGGAACAACTGAAGCTCTGGCAAGAGCGTGTCCAGCCAATCCGTTCGGACGACGCGGAGCAAGGGTTGTCCGATGGCTGAACGTCCCCTTCTGGCGATGCCGCGCCCGGAGCGGCGAGCGCCCCCGGCGGGACGGCCGCCAATGGAAAAAATCTCCTCAGCCGATGCGAGTCGCCAGGCCGGAAGGCTCGGCCCCAAATTCGAACGGTTGGAGCGGGCGCTCGGGGATCCGGACGCGCTCAGCGAACTTCGCGACGATCCGTCCGAGATCGTTCCCGAACGCGCGCTCGTTTTCGAGGTCGCCAGTGAATTGGCCGACTTCTACCGGGCGGTGCGAGGCGTTCGGGGCCTGGAATTCCTCGGCGAGGCCGAAGGTGACGCCGCCCCAGACGAAGACTTTTACGTTCCGAACAAGGACGGCGACCCCCGAGGCGACAAACGGGTTCCTCGCAGATTCTATTTCACAATCCCGGACCAGACCGCTCTCAGGGAACTGGTGAGCCTATGGCGACGCTTCCAACGCGGCGAAGCACTTGGACGCGGTCGCACTGCGTGGCGCGACGTGTTCGGTCATCTGGCGGATGTGCGGCCGTGGGGACCGCAAGACCGCCTGGCCACTGAAGCGGTCGAGGACTGGCGGGAACGGCTGCAATTCGCGCCTGATGCGCCGATCCGGTTAGAGGTTGAGTTCTGGTATCGCGGCAACGCCGCGCGCCGCGATACAGCCGAAACCACGTTCACGGAGAAGCTGCGCGAACTGGGTGGCCGGGTGCTTGACCGCGCAGTGATAGGCGACATCCGTTACCATGCCGCTCTGGTCGAGGTGTCGCCCAATGTCATTCGGGATGTGCTCGACCATCCCGATGTAGGCCTCGTAGCCTTCGAAGACGTGATGATGTTGAGGCCGCAATCCATGGTGTCCGGGCCGGTCGAGGGCGATCTTGAGGAAGCTGTGGAGGCGGGCGGAGGCGAAGGCGGCGCGGAAGCAGACGTACCGATAGCAGCCTTGCTCGACGGCGTGCCGATGGCACAGCACGACCGCCTCGCGAACCGGCTGGTCATAGACGATCCGGACAGTTTCGGGGACGCATATGGCGCGGCGAGGGAACAACAACACGGCACCGCGATGGCGTCGCTGATCCTGCACGGCGACCTGAACACGCCGGATCCCGAACCGCCGGTCAGGCATCGTCTGTATGTCCGGCCGGTCATGTACCCGCAGCCGGGCGGGTTTGACGGTGTCAGGGAAGTCATGCCGCCGGACCGTCTCGTCATCGACCTGGTCTGGCGCGTCTTCATTCGCATGTTCGATGGCGAAGGCGGAGAAGATCCGACAGCGCCGACGGTGCGCATCGTCAATCTGTCCCTCGGCGATGCAAAACGGCGCTTTGCCGGTGTGATAAGTCCGTGGGCGCGCCTGATCGACCACCTCGCTTGGCGGCACAACGTCCTGATCCTTGTCAGCGCCGGGAACATCACGGAGCGCATGCCGCTTGAGAATGTCGATCAATGGGCAGATTTCGAAAATGCTGACGCCGATGAACGGCAGGCGACGCTGCTCCGCGCGATACTGCGTCAGCGTGCGAACCGGCGATTGCTCGCGCCTTCAGAAGCCGTCAATGCACTGACGGTCGGTGCCGCTCATAACGACCACCTCGCGCCGAACGGACAAGGCGCGATGGCGGTCGATCCGTATGCAAGCCCAGTCCTGCCGAACATGAGTTCGGCGCTGGGGCTGGGCTTCAAACGCACGATCAAACCGGAGGTCCTTTTTCCTGGCGGCGCGGAACAGGTTCGCGCGAGTTCAACCCATGCGCCGATCGAGGTCGGCCCCGTAACGCCGCCGGCGAATTTTTTCGGCATCGGCGTGGCCAGTCCTGGACTTGCCGGGCAGACAAACCGCAAGCGCAACATGAGCGGCACAAGCGTCGCGACGGCGCTGGCGACACACAACGCCTTGCGCATCCTCGAAGCGCTGGAAGACCTGCCGGACGATCCTGCGTATCCGGAAGTCGACCGGGCATATCACGCCGTCATCCTCAAGGCGTTGCTCGTTCACAGCGCCTGCTGGAACAGGGACGCTGCGGACGTCCTCAAGACCATCATCATTGAGAACGGGACACTGCACTGGGAGCATGAGCGGGACGAAATCAGCCGCTTTCTCGGCTTCGGCTGCCCGGACATCGAGCGCGTCGTCGATTGCGCCGAGAACCGCGCAACCCTGATCGGCTGGAACACGATCACTTCAAAGGGAACGGATCGGTTCGCGGTGCCGCTTCCCGCCGAGTTGGAAGGAACGGCCGGATTCCGGGCGCTGTCAGTCACAGTTGCGTGGCTGACGCCTACCACGCTTTCGCACCGCATGTACCGCCTTGCGAAGTTCAAGGCCGGTCCCGGCGGCGACAGTAAGTTCTCTATCGGTGCTGGCAACGCGAAGCAACAACCGTCGCACAACGCCCTCGGCAAGGGCACCGTCTATCATCAGCGCTGGGAAGGCGAAGACGCGGCGGAATTCGTTGATGACGGCAATCTCGTGCTCGATGTTACATGCTCACCGGCAGCCGGTGATCTGGACGATCAGATCACCTATGCCGTGGCCGCAACCCTGGAAGTTGGTCAGGATGTCGCCGTATCGGTCTATGAGCGCGTTCGCGAGCGGCTGCGGGAGATCGTTCGGGTTCGGGCCTGATGGGCTCGGCTTCCGCGGCACGGATCGTGGCTGAGACTTGGGTCGTGTGGATGGATTTGATCAAGGTGAACGCAGCGGCGAGTGCGATGAAGGAGATGAAGTTTGTGCGGTTTTTTCGCAGCGCAGTGGGATGCGCGTGACCCAGCTCAAGGCGCTGAAGGCCTTCGCCGCACGACAGCGCGACGCCCCTCCCGATACCCTGGCCGCCGCCGTGATGACGATGGCGCGGATCGACGGTCCTATCCATCGCACCCGAGGACCACCCCCGGGAACAAAGGTGATCTGGCGTGGACACGCCACCCTCGTTGAATGGTGCATCGGACCCCAACTCATGATGGAGCAGAAAACGTGAAAAAACGGCCACCCTCATTACACTCGAAACACTTGTGGAGCATGGCAGCTCTAGCCCGCCAGGATCCGGCGGACCCGCCTGGTGATGTCGCCGTCCCGGGTCAGGTCGCTGATCATGGCGGCGGCGTCCGCTCCGCGGCGCCATGTCTGCGCGGCGTTTTCGGCGGTGATGCCGCCGATGGCAACGATGGGAATACGCACCCGGCGGCGCACGGACGCCAGCATGGAGAGTCCCCGGGAGGCATGGCCGGTCTCCTTGGTGGCGGTGGGGAAGACGGGGCCGAAACCGATGTAGTCGGCCCCGCCCCGCTCCGCCGCCTCCGCCTGTTCCAGGCTGTGGGTGGAGACGCCGATCCGCAGGGTGCCCACCAGCGGCCGGGCGGCCTCCAGCGGCAGGTCGTCCTGTCCCAGGTGCACGCCGTCGGCGCCAGCGGCCAGGGCGATGTCCACGCGGTCGTTGACGATGAGGAGACAGCCCGCGCGGGCGGTGCGGCGGCGAGCGCTCAGGGCCAGACGCAGGAATTCGTCGGCCGGGCGCTCCTTCACTCTCAGCTGGAGCACCGAAACGCCTCCCGCCAGCATGGCGTCGATGACCGAAACCAGGGTGCGGCTCCCGGTCCGGTCCGGGTCCGCGATGGCATAGAGTCTCGACGGCAGACGGTTCATGGTTCCCGCTTCACGGTGATCTTGAGGTCCGTGATCTTCTTTCGCAGGGTGTTGCGGTTGATGCCCAGCCGTTGGGCGGCGCGTACCTGGTTGCCGCGGCTCGCCTGCAGGGTCAGTTCGATGAGAGGTCGTTCCACCCGCGCCATGACCACGGAGTGGAGATTTTCCACCTGGATGCCGCGGGTACGCCGGAAATAGTCCGCCAGCTTGCCCCGGATGATCTCCTCCAGCGACAGGCTGTCGTAGTCGCCGGGCGCCGGTTCCGGTGCGCGCGACAGGGCGAAGTCCCGTGACGACAGGATCGGACCCGGGGACAGCACCGCCGCGCGGATGATCCGGTTCTCCAGCTCGCGCACGTTGCCGGGCCAGTCGTACTGCTGGAACTCCTTCAGCGCGTCCGGCGAAATCCCCGACACCTGTGTGCCCATGTCGCCGTTGACCTTGGCGATGAAAAAGTCCACCAGCGACGGGATGTCGGTGCCCCGCTCCCGCAACGGCGGGATGTGGAGCGGTATGACGTTCAGGCGAAAGTAGAGGTCGTCCCGGAAACGGTGCTCCTGGACCGCCTTCTCCAGGTTCCGGTTGGTCGCCGTCAGGAGCCGGGCGTCGGACCGGAGCACTTCCTTGCCGCCCACGCGCCGGTACGAGCCGTCCTGCAGCACCCGCAACAGCTTGGTCTGAAGATCCAGCGGCAGTTCGCCGATCTCATCGAGAAAAAGCGTTCCTCCCTGGGCCATCTCGAAGTTTCCGAGGTGGCGTTCCAGCGCCCCGGTGAACGCTCCCTTCTCGTGGCCGAACAGCTCGGATTCGAGCAGGTCCCGCGGAATCGCCGCGCAGTTCACCGGCACCAGGGGTTTGTCCCAGCGGGCGGAGTTGTAGTGAATCGTCTTCGCCACCAGTTCCTTGCCGGTGCCGCTTTCGCCGTGGATCAGGATCGTGGTGTCGGTGTTGGCGATCTGCCCGATGGTCTTGAAGACCTTCTGCATGGCCGCGCTGGTGCCGATCATGTTGACGCCGGGCTCGTACCGCTTCTTGACTTCCTTCTTGAGGCCGCTGAGTTCCAGGGTGAGTCGGCGCCGGTCCAGGGCCTTCTCCACCACCATGTTCAGGACGTCCAGGTCGAAGGGTTTGGTGAGGTAGTCGAAGGCGCCGGCCTTCATGGCGTCGATGGCGTTGCGCATGGTGTTCTGCGCGGTCATGACGATGAACGGCACCTGCAGGCCCGATTCCCTGGCGAAGTCGAGGAGCGCCAGTCCCTCGATATCGGGGAGTCCGATGTCCAGCAGCACGGCGTCGAAGCCGGGGCGCGCCAGGGTGCGGGCGTCGGTTGCGGACTCATCCATGCACTGCCGCGCATCCGCTCCCGTGGCGGCGGCGGCCACCCAGTATCCCTGCCCCTCGAGGGACTTCCGGAGCACGCGGCTCAGCGAGTCGTCGTCTTCCACCAGCAGGATGCGGCCCTGTTCCATGGGCGTCAGTCCGGCCGGGCGGGCAGCGAGACCGTGAACAGGGACCCTTCACCCGGTTGGCTTGACACTCCCAGGCGGCCGCCGTGCTCCTTGACGGCGTGGTCGCAGATGGCCAGCCCGAGGCCGGTGCCGCGGCGTTTCCTGGTAAAGAAGGGCGAGAAGATGTCCGGCAGGTCGTCTTCGGCGATGCCCGTGCCGTCGTCGTGGAAATCCACGCTGACGAACTTCGTCGCACCGGAGTGTTCCATGCGCAGGGAGAAGTCCGTCTCCATGCGCGTGGTGACGGTGATGCAGGTGGGCCGGGCCTGGAGCGCGTTCTTCAGCAGGTTGAGGAAGACCTGGATCAGCCGGCTCCGGTCCCCCCGGATCACCGGCAGGCTGGGATCGAAGAGACGCCGGATGCGTACCCTGGCGGCGGCCGCCGCGTGGACCTCCAGGCCGAGGACGTGCTCCAGCAACTCGTGGACGTTGAGCGGCTCCCGGTGGAGCCCCGCCGGGCGCGCCAGGTCCAGCATCTGGTCCAGCAGCTGATTGACCCGGTCCACTTCCCGGATCATGATGTCCGTGTTTTCCAGCAGGGAAGGGTCGTGCGCCACCTCGGTGCGAATCAGTTGGGCCGCTCCCTTGATTCCTCCCAGAGGGTTCCTGATCTCGTGGGCCAGGCCCGCCGCCAGCTTGCCCAGCAGGGCCAGCCGGTCCGAGCGCCGCAGGTCTTCCTCCAGGGCCTGCCGCAGGGTCCGGTCACGCAGCAGCAGCACGCTGCCGGCGAGCCGTCCGTCCCGGTCCCGAAGGGGCGAGACCAGCGCACTCACGGGCACGCTCTTGCCCTGGGGTCTGAAGAACGGATTCTCCGCCCGGCTGGTACTCTCGTTCGGGCCGAGGCTGTTGTCGATCATGTCGAGCAGCCATGGGTTGGCGCGAAGGATGTCGTTGGAAGCCCCGGTCCGCAACCTGCCCGCCGAGAGACCGGTGAGGGTCTCGGCCGCCTGGTTCACGAAGGAGAGCCCGCGCCGCCGGTCCACCACCATGACGGCATCCTCCAGGCTGGTGAGAACGTCCTGCCAGGATACAGTCGCCGAAGCGTTGCCCGGGAGCGTTACGCTGGTCATGGGCCGCGGTCTCGACATGGGTGGTTTCGGAATCGGGTGGTCTCGGAAACGGAAAACCGGATGATAGCCGGTGAAGGGGTCGGTTTCAAACCCGCCCGGAAGCCATGGCGCCGGCGTCCGGCGGAGACGTCCGGTTTGCATTGGGGCGCCTCCATGTAGTATGGGAACAGGCAGCAGTGGGCGCTTCGCCCGCTTTTTTATTTGAGTTGACGAAGTTGAGTTGACGAAGTTGGGTTGCCGATGTCGCCAGGCGAGACACTGGATCGTCTTTGGGAGTTGGTCAGTCCCTTGGCCGCGGGCGCGGGACTGGATGTGGTGGACATCGAACTTCGGCACGAGGGGAGATCGGGACGGGTGCTGCGCGTGTATCTCGACAGGCTTGAGAAGCAGGACGAGAGAGAGGCCCCCGGAGTAGAGGAATTGGGCCGGATCAGCAGGGAGTTGAGCGATATCCTTGACGTCCATGACGTGGTCGAGGGCTCCTACACCCTGGAGGTTTCCTCTCCCGGCATCAACCGTCCGCTCAGGAAACCGGAGCATTTTGCCCGCTGCGTCGGGCAGCAGGTCCGGGTCCATACCGTGGAGTTGATCGGCGGCCGAAGAAAGTTCCTCGGCCTGCTGCACGATGCCGCCGGCGACGGTGTCGTGGTGCTGCAGGACGGGCGCGAAGTATTTATCCCGTTCGGCCTTATCGTCAAGGCCAACGTCGAGCACGACTGGGCGTCGCACGGATGACCGGGGAAAGCGCGGTCGGGGGCTGGAGATGCAGCAGGATCTGAATCGAGTCATCGAGCAGGTGACAAAGGAGAAGGGTATCGACAAGGAGATCCTTGTCGAAGCCATCGAGTCCGCCATGGTGTCGGCGGCCAAGAAGACCTTCGGAGCGGAGCGCAGCTTCGAGGCGCAGTACAACCCCGACATCGGGGAGATCGAGTTGTTCGAGGCCAAGGTGGTGGTGGACGACGTCGCCGACCCCGATACCGAGATCGATTTCGACGAGGTCCGCGAGACGCTGGATCCGGACGCGGAACTGGGCGACGAACTGCTCATGAAGATCGACTCCGCGGTGTTCGGCCGGATCGCGGCCCAGGCGGCCAAGCAGAACATCGTGCAGCGGGTCCGGGATGTCGAGCGCGAGATCATCTTCAACGAGTTCAAGGACCGCCAGGGCGAGCTGGTCCACGGCATCGTTCAGCGCTTCGAGAAGAACAACATCATCGTGAACCTGGGAAGGACCAATGCGATCCTGCCGGAAAAGGAGCAGGTGCCGCGGGAACGATACCGGCAGGGGGACAGGATCCGCGCCTACATCGTCAGCGTCGAGATGACCAGCCGCGGCCCGCAGATCGTCCTGTCGCGCACTCATCCGGGAATGCTGATCAAGCTGTTCGAGCAGGAGGTCCCCGAGATCTACGAAGGCATCGTCGAGGTCAAGGGAGCGGCGCGCGAGCCGGGCGGGCGGGCGAAGATCGCGGTGACCTCCAACGACCCCGACGTGGATCCGGTGGGCGCCTGCGTGGGGATGAAGGGCACCCGGGTCCAGTCGGTGGTGCAGGAACTGCGGGGAGAGAAGATCGACATCATCCACTGGATCTCCGAGCAGGCCGAGTATGTCTGCCGGGCGCTGGCCCCGGCCAAGGTCACCAAGATCCTGCTGGACGAGGATGCGCACAGCATGGAGGTCATCGTTCCGGACGAGCAGCTCTCCCTGGCCATCGGGCGCAAGGGTCAGAACGTCCGACTGGCATCCCGGCTCACCGGCTGGGGCATCGACGCCCGCAGCGAGTCGGAGGCGGAGGAGGAGAGTCGGCTGGCGCGGCGGTCGCTCTCCGCGATCCCTGGCGTTGGCGAGGTGATGGCGGAGTTGCTCTACCAGTCCGGGTTCAAGTCGGCGGAGGATCTGACCGAGGCCGAGCCGGAGACCCTCAACGAGATCACCGGCATTGATTTGGAGAAGGCCGCGATCATTCTGGATGCGGCCGCGCAGCACGTGGAGGAAGAGCGTGAACGGGCGGCCCGGGAGGCCGAGGAGGCGGCGGCAGCGGCGGCAGAGGAGGCCGCAGCCGGGGAAGGCGCAGCGGAGGAAGGTGTCGCCGGGGAGACCGAGGGCGCCGCCGGGGAAACCGGGGCAGCCGCCGGGGAGACCGAGGCAGCTGCCACGGAGACCGAGGCTGCCGCTGCGGAAGGCGCCGCCACGGAACCTGCCGCTGCTAAAACCGAAGGCGTGGCCGCACCGGCTGTGGCACCGGACGAGGATGATGTGGAGCCGGGCTCCCGGCAAGGCGCGTGAAGACGGCACGCCGGAAATGAGTGCCCGCTCGCCGGTACGGACCTGTCTGGGTTGCGGTCAGCGCGACGAAAAGGCCGCCTTGCGGCGGATTGCGATCACGGAAGACGGCCTGCGGCCGGAAGATCTGGGAGGACGAGGAGGCTACCTGCACGACAGCGAAGATTGTTGGCGGGCGTTCCTGAAACGGAAGAGCGTCTATCGGGCGTTTCGTCGTGATCTGTCTCGCAAGGATCGAGAGGATCTGGTGGGAAGGCTTCGCGTTCAATGGAGTGGGAAATGAGCAAAGTGAGAGTGCATCAACTGGCCAGACAGCTCGAGATCGAGCCAAAGGACCTCATCGCCCAACTCGAAAAGATCAGGGTCCGTGGCAAGAAACCGCAGAGCTCCCTTGATGAGTCGGAAGTCGAGGCCGTGAAGGCGGCCCTCGCCGCCATGGAGAAGCCGAAGGTCACGGTCGGTGAGGAACGGGTTGTGGTCGATCGCACGATCACGGCTGAAGACCAGCAGATGGGCGAGGTTCAGGCACAGGAGAAGGTGGTCGAGCGCCGCGTGCGCGCCAATGTCATCCGGCGCCGCAGAAGCACGGTGGAGCTGGTCACGCGCAAGCCCATTCAGCCGGTGGAGCCGCGGGAGGAGGAAGAGGCGCCCGAGAGCGCGCCGCCCGCGCCGGTCGAAGTCGCGCCGCTGCCAGCCGCCGCGGGCGAAGCGGAGGTTCCGGCCGCCGAGGGTATTGCGGGAGAGGCCGAGGCGCCGGTGGAGGAGGCCGCGGAGGCAACGGCCGCGTCCGCGTCCGATGCGGCTGCCGGTGAGGCGCAGGCGGAGACGGAGCCACCGGAGGAAACCGGGGCGGAAGAGACGCCGGTTCCGGCGCCGCCGCCTGCCGCGGTGACGGAGGCGACCGAGGCGGTGGCGAGCGGGGCGAACGGTGTGAACGGCGCCGCTGAACCCGGGGGCGACCGACCTGCGCCGGCGGCCGCGCAACCCACGTTGACCGGCCCCCGGATCCTTGGACGCATCGACTTGAACCGGAAGCCGGCGGCGCCGGCGAAGACGCCGGCGGCCAAGACCGCGGCTCCGGGCGCGGCCCGCGAAGGGAAGCAGCCGCCGGCGGCGGACGGACAGGACAAGCCCGGCAAGGGAGCCAAGGGCAAGAAGCGGGTCATCCGGAAACAGGAGGTCATTGAGCTCAAGGAACGGGAGTTTCGCTCGCCCCGGGGCCGGATGCTCAGGAAGAAGCGGGCCTTGCCCGGCAAGGAGCAGAAGAAGACCGAGATCACCGTGCCCAAGGCCAGCAAGCGGGTGGTCCGCATGGCCGAGGTCGTCACCGTCGGCGAGATGGCGCGGTCCATGGGCGTCAAGGCGGGCGAGGTCATCAAGAAACTCATGGGACTGGGCATGATGGCCACCATCAACCAGGTGCTGGACTACGACACCGCTACCCTGGTGGCCAACGAGTTCGATTACCAGGTCGAGAACGTGGCGTTCGACGTGGAGACGGCGCTCCAGGATCAGCACGAGGTCACGGACCCGGAGGAGGCGCTGGAGCCAAGGCCGCCGGTGGTGACCATCATGGGACATGTCGACCACGGCAAGACTTCGTTGCTCGACGCCATCCGAAGCACCCACGTGACCGATGCCGAGGCGGGCGGCATCACCCAGCACATCGGCGCCTATCATGTCCGGCTCGACGGCAGGGGCGTGACCTTCCTCGACACTCCCGGCCACGAGGCCTTCACGGCCATGCGCGCTCGGGGTGCCAAGGTCACCGACATCGTGGTGCTGGTGGTCGCCGCCGACGACGGCGTGATGCCGCAGACCATCGAGGCGGTGGATCACGCCCGCGCCGCCGAGGTGCCGATCATCGTGGCCGTCAACAAGATCGACCGTCCGGACGCCGACCCGGACCGGGCCCAGCGCGGTCTGTCCGACCACGGTCTGGTGCCCGAGGCGTGGGGCGGCGACACGGTCGTCGTGCCGGTTTCGGCCGTGACCGGCGAAGGGTTGTCCAATCTGCTGGAGATGCTGCTGCTTCAGGCGGATCTTCTGGAACTCAAGGCCAACCCCGACAAGCTTGCCCGCGGCGTGGTGGTGGAGGCCAGGCTGGAACGGGGCCGCGGCCCGGTCTCCACCGTACTGGTTCAGGAGGGTACGCTGCGGGTGGGCGACCCCATCTTCGCGGGGCCCCACCACGGCAAGGTGCGGGCCATGCTCGATGACCAGGGACGCAAGGTCGATCGGGCGACACCGTCGATACCGGTGGAGATCCTGGGGCTGCAGGGTGTGCCCCAGGCGGGCGAGGGGTTCTCGGCGCTCACCGACGAGGCCTCGGCGCGGCAGTTTGCGGAATACCGCGAGGGCCAGCAGCGCGAGGCCGAGTTGGCCAAGACCAGCAAGGTGTCCCTCGAAGAGTTCTACGACCAGATCAAGGCCAGCGAGGTCAAGGAACTGCGGGTGGTGGTGAAGGGCGATGTCCACGGCTCCGTGGAGGCTCTCGGCGACGCCGTGACCCGCATCTCCACCGAGGAGGTGAAGATCCGGGTGATCCACGGCTCCGTGGGCGGCATCACCGAGAGCGACGTGCTCCTGGCCAGTGCATCCAACGCCATCGTCATCGGCTTCAACGTCCGCCCGGAACCCAAGGCCACGAGCCTGGCGACGCAGCAGGGCGTGGACGTGAGGCTCTACACCATCATCTATGACGTGCTGGAAGACATCCGCTCGGCCATGGAGGGGCTCCTGGAGCCCATCTACCGCGAAGAGTTCCATGCCCGGATCCAGGTGCGCGAGGTCTTCAACATTCGCGGGGTGGGCACCATCGCCGGCTGTTCGGTCACCGACGGCAAGATCCTGCGTTCGAGCATGGTACGGCTGCTGCGGGATCAGGTGGTGGTGCACGAAGGCCGCCTCGCGAGCCTGAAGCGGTTCAAGGACGATGTGCGCGAGGTGGGGACGGGTTACGAGTGCGGCATCGCCATTGATGGCTACCAGGACGTCAAGGTCGGCGACGTCATCGAGGGTTTCGCCAAGGTCCCCATCACCCGGGCACAGGTGCGGGCGGAAGGCGCCGGCGCGGCGCAGCTTTCCGCGGACCGGTAGCCCCGGGTTCCCGTATTTCCGTTTCGCCGCACCCGGGACACGTTCCTCAACCGCTCCCGGCCGCGGCGACGTGACGTTGACGCCATGGTGGTGGGCGTTCTCAAGCTTGCGTTGATCCTGCCGGAGAATCATTCCCTCAAGGGGAAGCGGTCGGTGCTCCGGAAGATTCAGTCCCGGGTTTCCGACAAGTTCAACATTTCAGTAGCGGAGTGCGGGGATCAGGACCTGTGGCAGCGGTCGCTGCTGGGGTTCGGGGTGGTGGGCAGCAACGCCAGGGTCGTCGAAGCCACGCTGCGGCAGGTGGTCGAGTTCGTCGACCGGCTGGGCCTGGCGGAAGTCGGCGAGTCGGATCTCTCGATCCGGCACGAATAGGTGCACGCAGCACGCAAGGATCCCGGCGCGCCATGAACAGGGACGGGCACCGACCTTCGAACGCGCCGTTGCCGCGGAAGCGGGAGGCCGGAAGGGCAGGGACGGGGTCTCGCGGGGGTCTCTCGTGAAGCATGGCCGGAAGACAGGCGCCCCCCGCTCGGAGCGGGTCGGCGAGTTGTTGATCGAGTTCATTTCCCGGCTGCTGGCGCGCACGCTGAACGATTCGCGGCTCCAGGGAGTCACGCTCACCGGCGTGGATGTCCGAGCCGACCTGAAGCACGCGCAGGTCTACTTCACCGTGCGCGACGGCGTATCCGGCAAGGAACAGGCGCTCCCGGGTCTGCGCGCGGCCACGGGTTTCATTCGCGGCCGGATCGCCGCGGAGTTGAAGCTTCGTTTCGTCCCGACCCTCGAGTTTGTCCACGACTCGTCCCCGGACCAGGCCCGGCGTATCGAGGAGCTCCTCGACGCGGTGGGTCCGGAACGGTGAGGCCGGCCGCCATGCATTTCGCCGGCAGCGGCATCCTGCTGGTGGACAAGCCGGAAGGGCCGTCGTCGGCCCGGGTGGTGGCCGCCGCGAAACGGATCACCGGTGCCCGCAAGGTCGGCCACCTCGGCACCCTGGATCCGTTCGCTTCCGGTCTGCTGCCGCTGGCGGTCAACGAGGGTACGAAGGTCGCCGGGTACTTCCTGGACGCGGACAAGGGATACACCGGCGTGATGGCGTTGGGGACGGAGACGGATACGCAGGACCGAACCGGCGAGGTGCTGTCCCGGTGCGCGGTTCCCGTCCTCGCCGCCGGGGATCTCGATGCGGTGCGCCGGGAGTTCAGCGGCTCTCTGTGCCAGGTGCCGCCGATGTACTCGGCGCTCAAGAGGGAGGGCGCCCGCCTTTACGATCTGGCCCGCAAGGGGGTGGAGGTGGAGCGGGAGCCGCGCAGCGTCCGGGTGGAGATCGTCCGTCTGGAACAGGTGCGCCGGGCCGAGCTGGAGTTCGAGATCACCTGCTCCAAGGGAACCTATGTCAGGACCCTGGCCGCCGACATCGGCCGGTTCCTCGGCTGCGGCGCTCACCTGGGGCGGCTTCGCAGGGTGGCGTCCGGCCCCTTCCGGATCGCCGACGCGGTGGTGCTGGAGGATCTCGAAGCAGCCCGGGATGTGCCGCTGGTGCCGTTGAACCAGGCTCTGGGGCACCTGGGATGTGCGGTATTCGACGCCGGCGCGGTGGGCCGGCTCCGGCGGGGCATCCAGGACTGCCTGGCGGGGGTCGGAGAACCGGCTCCGGGCGAGACCGCGCGGCGGGTGGTGGGGCCGCACGGCGAACTGGTGGCGCTCATGGGCTGGGACAGGCACTTGCGGAGGTGGCGGCTCCTTCGGGTTCTGGATCTTTCCGCGGCGCCCTGAGGCTTGGTGCGGCGGCATTGCACGGACGCCGCGGGTATGTTAGAGACCATGTGAAATACAAGAAAAGGGAGAAAGAAAAGGGTTCGATGGAATCAGTTCGGGAGCAGACCAGCGAGACGATCAGGAACTTCAGACTTCACGACACCGACACCGGTTCGCCTGAGGTGCAGGTGGCCCTTCACAGCCACCGTATCGCTTACCTGACAGAGCACCTGAGAACGCACAGGAAGGACCATCACACGCGGATGGGCCTGCTCAGGCTCGTGGGAAAGAGGCGGCGGCTTCTGGACTATCTCAGGAAGAGGGATGTCCGGAGGTATCAGACCTTGATCCGGCGCCTGGGTATCCGGCGATAGATACCCGGACGGCGGTGTCCTTCCCGCGTTCTTCTCTTCAGCCTCCACGACCCTCGAGAGTACACCCATGCACACAAAGATCGAATTGGACTATTGCGGCCGGTCGCTGAGCATCGACCTGGACAAGGTGGCCCGGCAGGCCGACGGCGCCGTACTGGTCCGTTTCGGCGAGACCGTGGTTCTCGCCACCGCCGTGGCTTCCAGGGATCTTCGGGAGGATATCGACTTCTTCCCGCTGACCGTCGACTACCAGGAAAAGACGTTTGCCGCCGGACGGATCCCCGGCGGGTTCTTCAAGCGCGAGGGACGCCCCTCGGAAAAGGAGATCCTCACCTGCCGTCTGATCGACCGCTCCATTCGCCCGCTGTTCGCGGGCGGCCTCAAGGCCGAGACCCAGATCATCGTCACCGTGCTCTCCGCGGACGGCGAGAACGACACCGACGTGGTCGCCATGCTCGGGGCGTCACTGGCGCTGGAGATCTCCGATATTCCCTTCGGCGGCCCTCTGGCGGGCGTCAGGGTGGGCCGGATCGACGGCGCGTGGGTCATGAATCCGCTCATGAGCGAGATGCCCCGGAGCGATGTCAACATCTTTCTCTCGGGTACCCGGGATGGCCTCCTCATGGTGGAAGGCGGCGCCGTCATGGTGCCGGAGGAGGAAGTCCTCGACGCGCTGTTCCAGGGCCACCAGGCAATCCAGCCGCTCATCGATCTGCAGCAGAAACTCAAGGAGCAGCTTGGCAAGGTCAAGCGGGTGGCGCCTCCGGAGGAACAGGACGAGTCCCTGGTCTCCCGCGTGCGCGAGCTTGCCGAAGAGAAGGTCCGGGAGGCGGTGTGCATCGCCGACAAGAAGCAACGGAACGCCCGCGTCGAAGAGGTGGGCGGCGAGGTCCTTGCGGTGGGCGCGGAGGAGTTCCCTGGCCGCGAGAGGGAACTCAAGGGCGCCTTCAAGGCTCTTGAGAAATTCCAGCTCCGGGATCTCGTGCTGCGCCAGCGCCGGCGCATCGACGGACGCGGTCTCAAGGAGGTTCGCCCGATCACCTGCGAAGTGGGCCTGCTGCCGCGCACCCATGGGTCGGCGCTGTTCACCCGCGGCGAGACCCAGGCGCTGGTGGTGACCACCCTCGGCACCGCCGCCGACGCTCAGCGGGTGGACTCGCTTACCGCCGAGCAGTTCAAGAAGTTCATGCTGCATTACAACTTCCCGCCCTTCAGCACCGGCGAGGTCAAGTTCCTGCGCAGTCCGGGCCGGCGGGAGATCGGCCACGGCGCCTTGGCCGAGCGCGCCCTGGTGGCGGTGCTGCCCGATGAGACCCGGTTCCCCTACACGTTGCGGGTGGTTTCGGAGGTCCTGTCGTCCAACGGCTCCACCTCCATGGCCAGCGTCTGCGGCGGTTCCCTGTCGCTGATGGACGCCGGCGTGCCGATCAAGGCGCCGGTGGCGGGCATCGCCATGGGCCTCATCAAGGACGGCGACGAGGTGCGGGTGCTGACCGA
Source organism: uncultured Binatia bacterium (SeqCode) (assembly GCA_964291295.2). Lineage (GTDB taxonomy): Bacteria > Desulfobacterota > Binatia > UBA9968 > JAJDTQ01 > JAJDTQ01. The sequence goes on from OZ219754.1 coordinate 1,579,851, forward strand.
CATTCTCGGCGACGAGGACCATCTGGGCGACATGGACTTCAAGGTGGCCGGGACCCGTGACGGGATCACCGCGCTCCAGATGGACATCAAGATCGACGGCGTGACCCGCGAGATCATGCGGGAGGCCCTGTATCAGGCCCGGGACGGGCGGCTGCACATCCTCGACGCCATGGACGGCACGCTGGCGGAGACGCGCGCCGAGGTGTCCCGCCATGCGCCGCGGATCACTACCCTGAAGGTCCGGCCGGACAAGATCCGCGACATCATCGGACCGGGAGGCAAGGTCATCCGCGGCATCGTCGACGCCACCGGCACCAAGATCGATGTTCAGGACGACGGCACCGTAACGGTGGCGGCCGTCGACGAGGCCGGCAGCCGCAAGGCCATCGAGATGATCGAGGGTATCGCCGCCGAGGTGGAGATCGGCAGGATCTACAAGGGCACCGTCAGGCGCGTGATGGACTTCGGCGCATTTGTCGAGATCCTTCCGGGGACCGACGGGCTGGTCCATATATCGCAGATCGCCGACGACCATGTGCGCCGCGTGAGGGACGTGCTCAACGAGGGCGACGAGTTGATGGTGAAGGTCCTGGACGTGGACCGGCAGGGGAAGATCCGGCTCAGCCGCAAGGAGGCCCTCAAGGACGAGCAGACATCCAGCCGGGTATAGCGGATGCGGGTCCCGACCCCGCCGTGCCTGGTTGAGGCTCCGATGGCTGAACTCCGGTCGCTCCCGTACCGGCCGCTGCAACTTCGACAGCTGCAATTCCGACAGCTGAAACTTCGATAGCTGAAACCCGCTCCGCAATGTTCGAAAAAACGCTGCTTGACAACGGCATCCGGATTCTGACGGAACAGCGCACCGGGACCCGGGCGGTGAGCCTCGGCATCTGGGTGGAGAACGGCTCTCGCCACGAGGAACGGCGCCAGGGCGGCATGTCGCACTTCGTCGAACACCTTCTTTTCAAGGGGACGGAGCGGCGCAGTCCGCAGCAGATCGCCGAGGAGATGGACTCCGTCGGCGGCGTCATCAACGCCTTCACCGGCAAGGAATCCACCTGCTACTACGCCAAGGTGGTGGACGAGCACCTGCCGCTGGCCATCGACGTCCTGAGGGACATCTTTCTCAACTCGGTGTTCGATCCGGACGAGATCGAGCGTGAACGCACCGTGATCCTGCAGGAGATCGCCTCGGCCGACGAGAATCCCGAGGATTTCGTCCATGACCTTTTCAGCCGCGACCATTTCGGCGACCATCCGCTGGGCCGGCCGGTATGCGGGGATGTGGACACGGTGTCCGGGTTCACCCGGGATGATCTGACCGGGTTCGTGGCCGAGCGCTACCTTCCCGGCCGGGTTCTCATCGCGGGTGCCGGCAACCTTTCCCACGCCGAGCTGGTGGACGCGGTGGCCGGAGAGTTCGGCGGCCTCCCGGCCCGGCCCCTGGTGAACGGCGACGTTGCGCCGGAGATTCGCCACGGGCTGTTCGTCCACCCGCGCGAGCTGGGGCAGGTGCACATCTGCCTGGGTGTGCCGGCGCTGCCCCAGGGCGACCCCCGGCACTACACGGCCCATGTGCTCAACGCGCTCCTGGGCGGCGGCATGAGTTCGCGTCTCTTCCAGGAGATACGGGAGCGGCGCGGCCGGGCCTATGCGGTCTATTCCTTCCTGTCGGGCTACCGCGACGTCGGCTATCTTGGCGTCTACGTCGGCACCAGGGCGGAATGGACACGGGAGGTCATCGAGCTCGCGGTGGAGGAGATGGCCAAGGTGGCCGGCGGGCAGGTCACCGAAGCGGAGCTGGAGCGGGCCCGGAACCAGCTCATCGGCAACACCCTGCTGGGTCTCGAGTCCGCGGATTCCTGGATGAGCCACATGGCCCGGAGCGAGATGTGCCACGGCAGGCAGATGTCGGCGGAGGAGATCACCCGGGGCTTCCGTGACGTCACCCTTGACGCTGCCACCGCCCTTGCCGGCGAGTTCTTCGTGCCCGGAGCCATGACCGCCACCCTGCTGGGCGATCTTGAGGGGCACAGCGTCGAGGGGCTGCCGTTCGGCACCTCCGCCGCCGCGAACCACTGACAGGCGCCTCTCCCTTCGGAGACCGACAGAGACCCGCTTCCGCCGGGGAGCGGGCGGCCGAAGGCCGGACAGAGGACGGCGCACGAAGGCTCACATGGCCGAGGCTCACATGGCCGAAGTCAAGGTCCGGATCAAGCGGGTGCGGCACGGCAGGGAGGCTGTTCCGCTGCCCCGTTACATGACCGCGGGCTCGGCGGGCATGGATCTGGCCGCCGCGGCGGCGGCGGATGTGGTGCTGGCGCCGCTGGAGCGGGCGCTCATACCCGCGGGCATCGCCTTGGCCCTGCCCGCCGGCTTCGAAGCCCAGATCCGGCCCCGGAGCGGAGCCGCGTGGGATCAGGGCCTCACCTTGGTGAACAGCCCCGGCACCATCGACTCGGACTACCGGGGCGAGGTCCATCTGTTTGTCATCAACCTGGGCTCCGAGACGGTGACCATCCGTCCCGGTGACCGTATCGCGCAGCTGCTGGTGCAGCGCATCCCGCGGGTGTGCTGGGAAGAGGTGGACAAGCTGCCGGCGTCCAAAAGGGGTAATGGCGGCCTCGGCCACACCTCCAAGTGACATGATCGAACGCTACACACGCCCTGCGATGGCGCGGATCTGGTCCGAGGAGAACCGCTTCGCCAAGTGGCTCGAGATCGAGATCCTGGCCACGGAAGCCTTGGCGGGCATGGGCAAGGCGCCGCAGGACGCCCCCGCGCGTATCCGGCGGAATGCCCGCATCGACGTGGGGCGGATCCGCGAGATCGAGCGCGAGGTCCATCACGAAGTCATCGCGTTCCTGCGCTGCCTGGCCGAGTCCATCGGCGACGATTCCCGTTTCGTGCATGTGGGCATGACGTCGTCGGACGTCATGGACACCGGATTCTCGCTGCAGCTCAAGGATGCCAGCGGGCTCGTGCTGGACGGTGTGAAGGCGCTCCTGTCGGTGCTGCGGGAGCAGGCGTTCCGCTACAAGGACACGGCGATGATGGGCCGCACCCACGGCATCCATGCCGAGCCCATCACGTTTGGCCTGAAGCTGGCGCTGTGGCACGAGGAGATGCGCCGGAATCTGGCGCGGCTGGAGGGCGCCGCCGGCGAGATCCGTTGCGGCATCGTCTCCGGTGCCGTGGGGACCTATGCGCAGATTCCGCCGGAGGTCGAGGCCCATGTGTGCGAGGCCGCGGGGCTCACCCCGGAACCGGTGTCGAACCAGATCGTTCAGCGTGACCGCCACGCCTACTTTTTCGGCGTCCTGGCGGTGCTGGCCAGTTCCATCGAGAAGTTCGCGGTGGAGATCCGCCACCTTCAGCGCACCGAGGTGCTCGAAGCCGAGGAGCCGTTCGCGGCTGCCCAGATGGGCTCGTCGGCCATGCCCCACAAGCGCAATCCGATCCTCACCGAGAATGTCTGCGGTCTGGCCCGGCTGGTGCGGGCCTACTCGGTCTCGGCCCTGGAGAACGTCGCCCTGTGGCACGAGCGGGACATCAGCCACTCGTCGGTGGAGCGGGTCATCGGACCGGACGCCACCATCCTCGTGGACTTCATGCTCCACCGGGTGACTCACGTGATCGCCAACCTCTGCGTCTATCCCGAGAACATGGAGCGCAACCTGGCGTTGAGCGGCGGCGCGGTGTTCTCGCAGGCGGTTCTCCTGCGTCTGGTGGAGAGGGGCCTGTCCCGGGACGAGGCCTACAAGGTCGTGCAACGACACGGACTGGTGGCCGCCAAGGAGGGGAAGGACCTCAGGCGGCAACTGCTCGACGATCCGCAGGTGACGGCGCACGTGACCGCGGCAGATCTCGACGGCATCTGGAATCTCAAGGACTGTCTCAGGTACGTGGACACGATATTCGAACGGGTTTTCGGCAAGACGCGACCGCCCGGCTGAACCGGATGGGGACAGGCGCCCGCAAGCACACGAGGAGAGTCATGGAAAAGCGCGATTTCATGTATGAGGGCAAGGCGAAGAAGCTCTACGCCACCGACGATCCCGGCAGGATGATCCAGTATTTCAAGGACGACGCCAGCGCCTTCAACAAGAAGAAGCTGGGCACCGTGACGTCCAAGGGCGTCATCAACAACGCCATCTCCGAGGTGCTGTTCAGACACCTGGAAGACAACGGCGTGCCGACCCATTTCCTGGAGCGTCTCGATGACCGGGAGATGCTGGTCCACAAGCTGGACATGCTGCCCATCGAGGTCATCATCCGGAACATCGTGGCCGGCAGCATGGCCAAACGGCTCGGGCTGGAGGAAGGGCAGTCGCTCTCCACCACCATTCTTGAGTTCTGCTACAAGTGCGACGAACTGGATGACCCGATCATCAACGACTACCACATCCTGGCTCTGGGCTACGCCACCGCCGGAGAACTGGAGGAGATCAAGCGTCTCTCCTTTCGCATCAACGAACTGATGACGGCGTTCTTCGACGAGCGGGACCTGATCCTGGTGGACTTCAAGCTTGAGTTCGGCAAGCGTGAAGGCAAGGTCGTCCTCGCCGACGAGATCTGCCCGGACACCTGCCGTTTCTGGCAGAAGGGCTCCCTCGAAAAGATGGACAAGGACCGTTTCCGCCGGGACCTGGGCGGTGTCGAGGAAGCCTACCAGGAAGTCTGCCGCCGGGTGACCGGCGGCCAGGGTTGACCTTGCGCGTCAAGGTCTTCGTGACCCTCAGGGAGGGGGTGCTGGACCCCCAGGGGAAGGCGGTCCGGAACTCGCTGCACAGCCTCGGCTTCGCCGCGGTGCGGGACGTGCGCGTGGGCAAGTATCTGGAACTCCAGCTTGATGTGGCCGCGGCCGGGGACGCCGAGCGGCAGGTCCGCCGGATGTGCGACACGCTCCTCGCCAACCCCGTCATCGAAGACTACCGCTTCGAGATCGCGGAAGTCGCGGAATAGCCCATGCGTTGGGGAGTGACGGTCTTTCCCGGCTCCTGCGACGACGACGATGTCGTCCACTGCCTGCGCCACGTCCTCGGCCATGATGTCCGCACCCTGTGGCACAAGGAGCCGTTCCCTGGCGGCTGTGACGGCGTGGTGCTGCCCGGGGGCTTTTCCTACGGCGACTACCTGCGGGCCGGCGCCATGGCCCGGTTCTCGCCGGTCATGGGCGGCATTGTCGAGTTCGCCGCGTCCGGCGGCCTGGTGCTGGGCATCTGCAACGGCTTTCAGATCCTCTGTGAGTCCGGGCTGTTGCCCGGAACCCTGATGCGCAACGCCTCCCTTCGGTTCGTGTGCCGGCGGGTATTCGTGCGGGTGGAGAACAACCGCTCCCCGTTCACGCGGCTGGCCAGACCCGGTGAACTGCTGGAGATGCCGGTCAAGCACGGCCAGGGCCGCTACCATGCCGACGCCGCGACCCTGAAGCGGCTCGACGACGACGGACGGGTGCTGCTGCGGTACGCGGACGCGGCGGGCCAGGTCTCGGCCGCGGCCAATCCCAACGGCTCGCTGGACGGCATCGCCGGAATCTGCAATCCGGGGCGCAACGTGTTCGGCCTGATGCCCCATCCCGAGGACGCCGCCGAAGCCGTGCTCGGAGGGGTGAGCGGCCTCAGGATCTTCTCGTCCATGGCCGCCGAGGCCGGGTGCGGGAGCGGCGTGTGAAGGGTGCCGCCGGAACCGGTCCCGTGACCGCCGGGGCGGTGCGCGCCCACGGCCTGACCGAGCAGGAGTACGGTCTTGTCCGCGGGCTCCTGGGCCGGGAGCCGAATCTGACCGAGCTGGGCGTCTTCTCGGTCATGTGGTCCGAGCATTGCAGCTACAAGAGTTCGCGGAAGCACCTGAAGCAGCTCCCGACCCGGGGGGCGCGGGTGATCCACGGACCCGGCGAGAACGCCGGCGTCATGGACATCGGCGACGGCATGGCCGTGGTGTTCAAGATAGAGAGTCACAACCATCCCTCCTGCATCGAGCCGTATCAGGGCGCGGCGACCGGCGTCGGCGGCATCCTGCGCGACATCTTCACCATGGGCGCGCGCCCCATCGCGAGCCTCGACTCGCTCCGGTTCGGCGCGGTCCGGCATCCCCGGACCCGCTACCTGGTAAACGGGGTGGTGGGCGGCATCGGCGGTTACGGCAACTGCATCGGCGTGCCCACCGTAGGCGGGGACATGGGCTTCGACGAGTGCTACGACGCCAACATCCTGGTGAACGCGTTCACCCTTGGCCTCGTCCGGCGGGACCGGATCTTCACCGGCAAGGCCAGCGGCGCCGGCAACCCGGTGGTGTACGTGGGCTCCCGGACGGGACGCGACGGGGTTCACGGCGCCACCATGGCGTCGGAGTCCTTTTCCGGCGACTCGGAGCAGCGCCGGCCGACCGTGCAGGTGGGCGACCCCTTTACCGGGAAGCTCCTGCTGGAAGCCTGTCTGGAACTCATGCGGACCGACGCCATCGTGGGCATCCAGGACATGGGGGCGGCCGGTCTTACCAGTTCGGCGGTGGAGATGGCCGGGCGCGCGGGCTCCGGCGTGGAGTTGGAGCTGGACCGCGTTCCGCTGCGGGAGCGGGGCATGACCCCCTGCGAGATTCTGCTGTCCGAGTCCCAGGAGCGCATGCTGCTGGTGGCGCATCCGGAATCGGTGGACCGGGTGCAGGCCATTTTCCGGCGCTGGGATCTGGACGCGGTGGTGGTGGGCAAGGTCATCGAAGAGCCGGTGTTCCGGGTGCTTTCGGAGGGCCGCGAGGTGGTCTCCATCCCGGTGGCGGCGCTGACCGACGCCGTGCCGACTTGGGACCGGCCTGCGGCTCGGCCGGCCCGTCAGGACGACCTGCAGCGCCTGGACGAAGCCGCCCTGCCGCAACCCGCGAACATGGTCCGGGTGTTGGAGCAGTTGCTGGAGTCTCCCAACATCGCGTCGAGGGAATGGGTCTACCGGCAATACGACCACTACGTGCGCGGCAACACCGTGGTGGCACCCGGCGCCGACGCCGCCGTGATCCGGATCAAGGGCACCTCCCGGGGGCTTGCCCTGACGGTGGACGGCAACGCCCGGTACTGCTACCTGGACCCCCATGCGGGGGGCCGGGCCGCGGTGGCCGAAGCCGCCCGGAACCTGTCCTGCGTCGGTGCGGCGCCCCTGGGCCTCACGGACTGCCTCAATTTCGGCAACCCCGAGCGGGAAGACGTGATGTGGCAGTTCTCCCAGGCCATCCTCGGCATGCGCGAGGCGTGCGCGGCCCTGGAGATTCCGGTGGTGAGCGGCAACGTCAGCTTCTACAACGAGACCGACGGGGTGTCCATCCATCCCACGCCCACGGTGGCCATGGTGGGCCTGCTGGACAACGTCGCGCGCATCGCCACGCCGTGGTTCAAGGAAGAGGGCGACCGGGTGGTGCTGCTGGGGTCGGACGCCGGCGTGTTGGGTGGTTCCGAGTACCTCAAGAGGGTCCACCATCAAGTGGCGGGGAAGCCGCCGCCGGTGGACCTGGCGCTGGAACGGGGCGTCCAGAAGACCTGCCGCGCGGCCGTGGAGGCGGGTCTGCTCTCCTCGGCCCACGACGTCTCGGAAGGGGGGCTTGCCGTGGCCTTGGCCGAGGCGTGCTTCGGCGACCCGGCCATCGGCGCGGTCATCGAGCTGGAGCGGGACGGCCGCCCGGATGCGCTTCTTTTCGGTGAGTCCCACTCGCGGATCGTGGTATCGTTGAAGGAGAAGGACTGCCGCCGGCTCCGGGAACTGGCATCCGCAGAAGGGGTGCCGGCGGTGCCCATCGGCCGGGTGGGCGGCTCCCGGCTCGTCATCGGCGACCTGGTGCGGGCGCCGGTGGAGCGGCTCCGCAATCTCTGGTCGACGGCTCTGGAACGGTACGTGGGGTGAACAGGCGAAAACGGCATGGGATGGGGCAGGCATGAAGGTGTCGGACACAAATCATGAGGGCGATTGTTTCATCTTGTGTCTGGAGATGTACCATGATGAATCGGGGCCTGTTCGAAGACAAATCGGAGCGCAAGCGTTCGGGCGCAAAAGTACTATGTGGGGATGCTCTGGATATTCTGGGGGGGTCCCATCGTCTTCGATTGATTGCTGTGTAACATCACCACCCTACTGGGGGCAGAGAGAGTACAGCAACGGCGGCATTGGACTGGAAGCGACGCCGGAGGCGTATATCAATCGTCTTTGTGCGGTTATTTCTGAAATCAGGCGCGTACTGACTCCGGCTGGCTCCTTCCGGCTCAACATCGGTGACGCCTATCGGGACAAATCTCTTGTCGGACTACCATGGCGCGCCGCAATAAAGCTCATGGACGAACAAGAGTGGATACTGAGAAATGACGTCATCCGGCACAAAGTGAAAGGCGCACCAGACAACTCAAAAGACAAGCTCAGACACGTCTACGAAGATATATTCCACTTTGTCCTTCGCAAGGACTACTACTATGACGTCGATGCCATACGCGCAAAGCCTCGTAGTGCCCGCGTTCGGAACGGGGCCGTGGTATCGGCAACGGGTGTATCAGGAGTACGGTACAAGAGACAGATAGAGTTAGCCGCGGCCCTGACGGATTCGGAGAAAAAACCGCGCTATCATCGCTGGGTGCGATTCTGCCGGATGTGGCGACCGGGCAAGTATCAGACTTTCGCATGATCATTCGCGGCCAGCAGCGGACGACACATTCGGACAGCGAAAAGCTGTCTGGGCGGGCCAAGGAGTTGCGGGACAAGGGTTTCTACTTTCTCAAGTATCACCCGAAGGGAACCAAGCCCTCCGACGTGTGGGACATCATTCCGGAGGACACGCAAAACCGAATCGGTCATTTCGCGCCGTACCCCGAAGACCTTTGTCGGATTCCCATTGTCTCGACATGTCCTCCGGGAGGCGTTGTACTGGATCCGTTTTGCGGCACGGGTACCACGCTTGCCGTCGCCAGCGGCCTCGGCAGAAGGGGCATCGGTATCGACATTTCTCCCGAGTACGTGGTGATGACCCAAGACCGTATTGGTTCGCTGTCGTGAATAGAGTCGTCGATCTCTTCGGCTCTGACGTTGCCACCCGTCATCCCCTGGACTGGAAGCGTATCGTTGCAGAGCAACAGTGCCCATTCGCAGGAAAGAAATGCTTCAAGGTTCGCAAGTCGCAACCGCACCTATCCATCGGTACGTGTACAATGCGGCACGGACACGATTCTACTCCGATCATGATCTGCCCGAACCGCCTTCTTGAGAGGCAACGGATTCTCGTGGACTGCCTTCATCTCCTTCAAGGTCATGCGCCCGGCAACGAATTGCACAGGGTATCTGAAGTGAGTGTTCCAGGTGGCAGCGTGGACTACTTCCTTGTGTCTGTTTTGGAGGGGAGAGGAAGGGACTTCGTTGGAATCGAACTTCAAACATTGGATACGACTGGAACCGTTTGGCCGGAACGTCAAAGGCTGCTTCAAGGGTTGGGGTTCGATGTGGAAGACGCCGACGTTTCCTCAAGAAAGCCTTGCGGCATGAATTGGAAGATGACGGCCAAGACCATTCTCGTGCAACTTCATCACAAAGCGCGGACATTCGAGAATCTGAACAGACATCTTGTTCTGGTTGTTCAAGACCGACTCCTCCACCATATGAAGAGAGAGTTCAACTTCGAGCACCTGAGCATCGCCCGAAACGTGGACCCGATGCACTTTCATTCCTACAGGTTGTCCCGGAGGGCGCATGGCCACCGCATCGCGTTGGCAGAGCGTTATAGTACGAACACGGAAGGGATTGCTGTTTGTTTGGGTCTTCAGGCCGAGGCCGAGGTAGAGCTTTCGGCGATGGTGGCGGCCATCGAGGCGAGGATTTCGGATGCCACTTCGTTCACTGTTTCCGGACAAGCCGATTTCGGTCGTAGCGTGCAGGGCGAACAGGCGGTGGAGCGGCACGGGTGGGGAACCGGCCGGGCGGAGCGCGAAGTTGTGATAGAGTCGGGAAAGGGGATACCGGGCCGCGTCCGGAGCCGTCCGTTGATTCGTGATGAGGAGGAATGGGGAGGAACATATGGATTCCGGCAGATCGCTGAAACAGATGGAATTTCGATGAGAATGCGGCAGGGCGACGGTGCAAACGAGTGGCATCGACGGTGCCCGGGGTGAATGAAGTGTCCCGCAACAAAGACGCGAGGTTCGACAAGTTCCAGGAAGAATGCGCGGTGGTGGGAGTCCACGGCCATCCGGAAGCCGCCAACATGGTGTATCTGGGTCTCTATGCCCTGCAGCACCGCGGCCAGGAGTCGTCGGGCATCGTCTCTTCCGACCGGGGAATTCTCATCTCGCACCGCCAGATGGGTCTGGTGGCCGACGTCTTCAAGGAGGAGATCATCAAGAACCTGCGCGGCTCCTCCGCCATCGGACACAACCGCTATTCCACCAGTGGGCGCACCGATATCAAGAACGCCCAGCCGTTGGTGGTCGAATACGCTGGCGGACCCATCGCCGTCTCCCACAACGGCAACCTGATCAACGCCAACCAGCTCCGGGAGCAACTCGAAGCGTCCGGTTCCATCTTCCAGTCCACCTCCGACACCGAGGTCATCGTCCACCTCATTGCCACCTCGCGGGAGAAGAGCCTCAAGGACCGTGTCATCGACGCCCTGCACCGGGTCAAGGGTTCCTATTCGCTGGTGTTCCTCACCGCCGACACCATGATCGCCGCCCGCGACCCCGTGGGTTTCCGGCCGTTGATCCTGGGGCGGTTCCGCCGCTCCGACAGGGCGGACTCCTGGGTGGTGGCATCGGAAACCTGCGTGCTCGACCTGATCGAGGCGGAGTACGAACGCGAGGTGGAGCCCGGCGAGGTGCTGGTGCTCGGCCCCGGCGGCATGGAATCCCTCCGGCCCTTTCCGGAGACCCCGCCGGCCCGGTGCATCTTCGAGTCCATCTACTTTTCCCGGCCCGACAGCAAGGTCTTCGGCCACAGCGTCTACCAGTATCGCAAGGAACTGGGCCGCCAGCTCGCCCGGGAAAGCCACGTCGAAGCCGATCTGGTGACACCGGTCCCCGACTCCGGCGTGCCCGCCGCCATCGGCTATGCCGAACAGTCGGGGGTGCCGCTGGACCTCGCCCTGATCCGCAATCACTACGTTGGCCGCACCTTCATCGAGCCGCAGCAGCATATCCGGAACTTCGGCGTCAAGATCAAGCTCAACGCCATGTGCGAGGTGCTTCAGGGCAAGCGCGTGGTGGTGGTGGACGACTCCATCGTCCGCGGCACCACCAGCCAGAAGATCATTCGCATGCTGCGGGAGGCGGGCGCCACCGAAGTCCACGTCCGCATCAGCTCCCCGCCCACCATCAGCCCCTGCTACTACGGCATCGACACCCCCACCCACAAGGAGCTCATCGCCTCCGTCCACTCCGTGGACGGCATCCGCGCCTTCATCGGCGCCGACTCCCTCGCCTACCTCAGCCGCGCCGGCCTCTACACCTTCTTCAAGGGTGACGACACCGGCTACTGCGACGCCTGCTTCACCGCCAACTACCCCATGCTGGCCGACGACAACGGCAAGACGCCGCAGCTGCATCTTTTCGAGGCCGCCGCCGCGGCTGAGGGAAGCCGCCGCCTGACGTGACGGCGGTGCGGTCCGCCGTTTCAGGTTTCCGGCCGGGTGCCGTCTTTCCGCGCCGTTTCAGGGTCGCCGGTTCCAGGCCGGGACGGCTCCGCGCACCGGCCGGTCACCACGACACCGTAGTCGCTCCGGGCGCTTTCCGCCGACACGTACCCCTGCCGCACGTCTTCCAGCACCGCTTCCGGACGACGCTCGGAGGCAGCCCCCACGCCGCCTCCGCCCGGCCGCTCCACCCGCAGCAGGTCGCCGGCCTTCAGCCACTGGTCGCCGAAGCGGGAGGGCAGGCGGCGCTCGTCTTCCCGGCCGGGGTTGATGATGCAGCCGCCGGTGGCTCCCGGCCGGCCGCCATCGATGCCCTGGGGGGCGAGGGCGTGCTTGTCGGTGCGCATGGAGAAGCGGACGCCGTCCTGGAGGATGCGGTATTCGCGGACAAAGCCGAGGCCGCCGCGATGCCGGCCGGGACCGCCGGAATCGGGCCGCAGCTCGAAGCGTTCCACTCGGGTGGGAAACTCGGACTCGATGATCTCCACCGGGGCGGCCTTGCCGTTGCTCAGGTGGAACGAGGTGGCGGAGACGCCGTCCTTGCCGTTCCGGCCGCCCGCGCCGCCGGCGAATATCTCGTACTGGACGTAGCTGCGGCTGCCGTCCCGGGTGCGGCCTCCCAGGGCGATGGCGCCACTGCCGGAGCCCTCCGCGATGGTCTTGTCGGGGACCAGGGAGCCCATGGCCTGTAGCAGGGCTTCGGCCACGACCAGCGCGGTGGGCATGTAGGCGTTCACCGCGGCCGGGTAGTCGGGGCAGACGACGGTGCCCTGGCGAAAGCGGGTTTCCACCACCCGTGCCAGTCCCTGGTTGACGGGCAGGAACGGATCGACCAGGGCGATGAGGCAGTAGCAGCAGCAGGCCCGTACCAAGGGAGGGCGGATGTTGGCCGGTCCGGCGGTCTGGGGGCCGCATTCCGAGAAGTCGAACAGGATGCGGTCGCCGGTCTTCTCCACGATGACCCGGATGCGCACCGGCCTGTCGAGGTCGATGCCGTCGTTGTCGACGCAGGCTTCTCCCCGGTACCGGCCGTCGGGCCACGAGGCGATGACCTGCCTGAGCCGGCGTTCGGCCTGCCCCGCCAGATCCCGGGTGGAGGCCGCCACCGTGTCCCTGCCGTACCTGTCCAGCAGCTCGGCCAGCCGCCGCTCGCCCAGCCGGTTGGCGCCCACCTGGCCGCGGATGTCGCCCACCACCACCTCGGGAGTCCGGCTGTTGGCGTGGAGGAACCACTCCAGTTCGCGTACCGGACGGCCCGCGTCCATGAACTTCACCGCCGGCAGGTGCAGGCCTTCCTGAAAGATCTCCCGGGCCGTGCCCGAGCCGCTGCCGGGCACGGTGCCGCCGATGTCGCTCTTGTGGGCCATGCTGGCACAGAAGCCTGCCCACGCCCCCCGGTGGAAGACGGGGGTGAGCACGCCCATGTCCGGGGCATGGGGGCTGCCGCCGCGGTAGGGATGGTTGAGGATGTAGGCGTCGCCCTGCCGCAGCGTTTCGGGGGGAAACCGTTCGAGCACCCCCTCCGCGCAGGCGGGAAAGGCGCCCATGTGGAGCGGCAACACCACGTGCTGGGCGATGACCTCGGCCCGGGTGTCGAGGATGGCGCAACTGGCGTCGTGGGATTCCCGGATGATGGTGGAGAAGCCGGTGCGGAAGAGCGAGGTCTGCATCTCCTGTACGATGCCGTCCAGGGCGGCGCGGATGACCTGGACCGTGATGGGGTCGGCGGTCATGTCCGTTCCCGAAACCTCACTCCCTCACTCCCGCGCGCGCCGCGGCCGTGCGCGCCTCGTCCAGCACCGGGCCGCCGCCGGTTTCCCGCAAGGCGACGCCGTAGACGTCCAGGGCGTTTTCCGGTGACACGTAGCCGTTGGCGACGTCTCGCAGCACGGCTTCGGGGTCGCGTTCCCGGGGCTCGCCGAGACCGCCGCCTCCCGGGGTTTCGAGGCGGAACACGTCGGCCTGCCGAACGGGGATGTCGGAGCACCGGGAGGGGATCTCCCGTTCCTCGTTCGAGCCCGGGTTGAGGATGCCCTTGCCGGTACGACCGGAACCGCCGCCTTCCACCCCCCTGGGCGCCACTACGTGCTTGGTGGAGCGGAGCGAGAAGCGGCACTCGGGGTTCAGGAACTCGTATTCCCGGACAAAGCCCAGACCGCCGCGGAACCTGCCGGCACCGCCCGAGTCCGGCAGCAGCTCGAAGCGGCGCAGGCGGGTGGAGAACTCCGACTCGATGATTTCGATGGGGGCGATGCGGGCGTTGGACTGGTTGACGTTGGTGCCGGAAACGCCGTCCTTGCCGGAGCGGGCGCCGGAGCCGCCGCCGAAGATCTCGTACTGGACGTAGCTTCGGCCGGTCTTCTCGCTCCGGCCGCCGATGATGACGGAGCGGCTGGCGCAACCGTCGGCGACCTTCTTGACCGGCGTGAGTTGGCTCAGTGCCTCGAACAGGGCCTCCACCAGGGCGTGGACCGTGGGGTTGTAGGTGTTCACCGGCGCCGGGAAGCGGGGATTCAGCACGCTTCCCTCGGGGCAGTGGACTTCCACCACCCGGGCCAGCCCCTGATTGGTGGGGAGTGCCGGGTCGGTCAGCGCGGTCAGGCAGTAGGAACACGCCGCCCGCACCACCGAAGGCCGGATGTTGGCGGGGCCGCGGGTCTGGTCCGCGCTGCCGGAGAAGTCGAAGCGCAGCCGGTCGTCCTGCTTGTCGATGCGCACGCGGATGCGCACGGGCTGGTCGAGGTCGATGCCGTCGCTGTCCAGGAAGCGTTCGCCCCCGGCGCTCTTGTCGGGCCAGGTCGCGATCTCGTTGCGCACGCGCTCCTCGGTGAGCTGGAAGAGGCGGTGGTAGCAGGCGAGCACGGTTTCGCGGCCGTACCGGGCCATCATCGCGCCGAGGCGCCGCTCGCCCAGGCGCGCGGCGCCCAGCTGCCCGCGGATGTCGCCCACCACAAGCTCGGGCGTGCGGCTGTTGGCGCCGATGATTTCCTCGATGTCCCGGTTGGTGCTGAAGCGGTCGATGTACTTGACCGGCGGCACCTGCAGCCCCTCCTGGTAGACCTCCCGGGCCTGGCTCCAGCAGCTTCCGGGCACCGGCCCGCCGATGTCGCTCTTGTGGGCCATGGTGGCGGAGAAACCCACCCATGCGCCCTCGAAGAAGATCGGCGTCATCACGCACATGTCCGGTGCGTGGGGGCTGCCGCCAAGGTAGGGATGATTGGTGAGGTAGGCGTCGCCCTCATGGATCTCCGCCGGGTCGTAGCTCCGCAACACGCCTTGGGCGCAGGCCGGAAACGCGCCCATGTGGAGCGGCAGCACCACATGCTGCGCCGCCACCCCGCCGTCGCGGGTGAGGATGGCGCAACTGGCGTCCTGGGATTCCCGGATGATGGTGGAGAAGCCGGTGCGGAAGAGCGAGTTCTGCATCTCCTGCACGATGCCGGCGAGCCGGGCCTGAATCACCTGGAGGGTGATGGGGTCCGCGGCGGCGTCCGCCGCGCGGGATTCCGCGTGTGCCATGGTTCTCTCCGGCGCCGTTCTTCGCCCGCGCCGCTACCCTTTCGACATGATGATCAGGTTCCTGAAGGCGTCCACCCGTGCCCGCTGTTCCGGATGGATGACGGTGGTGGTGTCCATCTGCTCCACCACCGCGGGGCCGTCGAACTCGTGTCCCGGCTCCAGGCGGGCCCGGTCGTAGATGGGGCAGTCCTGGAAGCCCGGGTCGCGGCCGAAGAAGATCCGGCGCTGGCCGGTGCGGGCATCGGCCGCACTTGCCCCGGTGGCCTCGAACGGCGACAGCCGCACCTGCGGCACCCGCGCCTCGGACACGAGCCTCACGCTCACCAGTTCCACGGGCTCGGACTCGGCCTTGTGGCCGTGGGCCTGCTCATGGATGGCGTGGAAGCGCTGCTGTGCCCGTTCCAGGTCGTCGGGTCCGAGCGGCGGGAGCGGGCACGGCACGGTCAGCTCGTAGCCTTGCCCGGCGTAGCGCAGATCCAGGAACGGCGTCAGCACGATGGCGTCGTCCGGAAAGCCCTCTTCGGAGAGTTCTTCCCGGGCCTGTTCCATGAGCGGGTCGAACAGGGCGTTGAGGTCGTCGGGTCCGAGTTCCCGCATGGGCGCCAGCCTGGAGCGCACGTGGTCGTGCTTCACGTCCGACATCAGCAGTCCCAGGGCCGAGTGGACTCCGGGGGTGGGCGGCACCAGCAGGGTGGGGATGCCGAGGTCCAGCGCCAGCCGGCCGGCGTGCATGGGGCCGGCGCCGCCAAAGGCCACCAGGGTGAAGTCCCGGATGTCGTAGCCGCGCTGGGACGACACCGCCTTGATGGCCTCCTCCATCTTGACGCTGATGATCCTGAGAATGCCGTCCGCGGCCTCGTGAAGGCCGAGTCCCAGCGGTCTGGCGATCCGCTCCTCCACCAGCGATTCCGCCCGGGCCTTGTCGAGCCGGAGTCGGCCGCCCAGGAAATGGTCGGGATCCAGCACCCCCAGTATCACGTTGGCGTCGGTGACGGTGGCGTTGTCGCCGCCCCGGCCGTAACAGATGGGGCCCGGGTCGGCGCCGGCGCTGTCGGGCCCCACCTGCAGCGCTCCCACCGAGTCGATACGCGCGATGGTGCCGCCGCCCGCGCTCACGGTGTGGATGTCCAGCATCGGCAGGCTGATGGGGCGCTGGTTGATGCGCCCCTGGGTCGTCACCACCGGACGGCCCTCGTGGATCAGCGCCACGTCGCAACTGGTGCCGCCCATGTCGAAGGTGATGATGTTGTCGATGCCCACCTTGGCGCTGGCTCCGAGCGACGAGATCACCCCGCCGGCAGGTCCGGAGAGCACCGTGGCCACGGGGATGCGCGCCGAGGTTCGGAAGGTCGCCACGCCGCCGTTGGACTGCATGATGTAGAGTTGGGGCGTGGTGACGCCCATCTCCCGCAGGCGCGTCTCCAGCCGGTCGAGGTAGGCGCTCACCACCGGCGCGATGTAGGCATTGATGACCGTCGTGCTCATCCGGTAGAACTCGCGGATCTGCGGCAGCACTTCGCACGACAGCGACAGGCTGGCCTCCGGGAATTCCTCGGCCATGATTCGCTTCACCGCCCGTTCGTGTTCCAGGTTCAGGAAGGAGAACAGGAAACAGACCGCCACGGACTCGACGCCCTTGGCCTTGAGACGGCGGATGGCCTCGGTGGCCTGCCCGCAATCCACGGGGGTGAGCGCCCGGCCCTGGAAATCCACTCGTTCGCGGATCTCCTCGGTGGTGCGGGGGGCGGCCAGCAGGCGGGGTTTTTCGAAGAACAGGTCATAGGTGACGGGACCGTAGCCCCGACTCTGCTCCATGACCTCGTAGATGCCGCGGAAACCTTCGGTCACCAGAAGGCCGGTCAGCGCCCCCTTTTCTTCCAGCAGAGCGTTGGTGCCCACGGTGGTGCCGTGGGAAAAGAAGCGGACGTCCTCGGCCGCAACGCCTCGGTCGAGCAGTTCCCGGACCCCGTCGAGCACCGCCTGGAACGGTTCCCTGGGGGTGGAAGGCACCTTGGTGATGGCGATCGCGCCGCTGTCTTCGTTGAAGAGAACAAAGTCGGAAAAGGTCCCTCCGGTGTCCACCGCTACTCGATATCGCGCCATCGGGGTTGCGTTAACATGATTCGGCAGAGGGTTCAATTGGGCGTCGGGAAGGGCCTCCGGGCGGCTTGACAGGGCCCGCGATTTCCCGATAGAGCAATGTCACAATCGTTTCGCGGCCGTATCGGGGCACCTTCGGGGCACCTTCGGGGCGCCACCGGGGCGCCACCGGGGCGCCTTCCGGGAGCCTTCAGGGAACCCTCAGGAGACCCGCAGGAGACCATTATCATGCGGGCCGCCGGCCCGGCCGGAGAGGAGCATTCATGATCGAAGGGTTGCAGGGCAAGGTGGTGATCATAACGGGCGGAGGGCACGGCATCGGCAAGGCGTATGCCGAGGGATTTACCAGGTCCGGCTCCCGTGTGGTGGTGGCGGACATCGACGGCGAGGCGGCGGAGAAGGTGGCGGGAGACTTGGCGAAGCTGAGCGAGGCCGGGTCCATGGCGGTTGCCGTGGACGTGTCCGACGAGGCGTCCGCCAACCAGATGGCCGCCAAGGCCGTCGAGCGCTTCGGTCGGGTGGACGTGCTGGTGAACAACGCGTCGATCTTCGCCACCATTCCCATGAACCGGGGGGGCATCGAGGATATCAGCATCGAGGAGTGGGACCGGCTCATGTCGGTGAACCTCAAGGGCGTGTTCCTGTGCTGCCGCGCGGTGCTGCCGCAGATGCGCCGGCAGAATTCCGGCAAGATCATCAACATCGCCTCCGGCACCGCCCTCTACGGCCCGCCCGGACGCATCCACTATGTGGCCTCCAAGGCCGGCGTCATGGGCTTCAGCCGCACGCTGGCGCGGGAGGTGGGCGACGACAACATCCAGGTGAACATCCTCTGTCCGGGGTCCACGCTGTCCGAGGAGCACCCCACCGAGGAGATCCTCAAGATGCGCCAGAGCAACATCGGTTCGCGCGCCCTCAAGCGGGTGCAGGTACCGCAGGATCTCGTGGGCGGGGTGCTGTTCATGGCCTCGCCGCTGGCGGATTTCATGACCGGCCAGACCCTCGTGGTGGACGGGGGTCAGAACATGCACTAGCGACATCCCGGGCCTGACCCTCCGAATTTTCAGGAGTTACGGGCATATCCGCCGATCTGATCCGCCGGCTTGCGTTGTTGCTGGGCACCGACTCCGTCCTCACGGACCCCCGGGAGTTGGAGCGCTGCTCCCGGGATGCCCTGAGCCCGAGCCGCATTTATCCCTCACACCCCGATCGCTCGCGTCCCGATCCCCTGCGCCCCATCGTCCCGGTTCGTCCCCTGTGCGTCTGCACCCCCGCCAGCACCGCCGAGGTACAGGCCGTGGTGGGCGCGGCGAACGAGGCCCGGGTGCCCCTGGTGCCCTATGGCGGCGGTTCCGGGCTCATGGGTGGAGCCGCCTCGCTGACTCCCGGCATCGTCGTGGACCTGCGGCGGATGAACGCCGTGCTGGAGATCGACGCGGAGTCGTTTACGGCGCGGGTCCAGGCGGGCGTGGTGCTGGAGACCCTGAAAACGGAACTGCGGCGGTCCGGTCTACTGTTGGGGCACGATCCCTGGACACTGCCGGTGGCGACGGTGGGCGGGGCCGTCTCCACCAACGGCCTCGGGTACCGGGGTGGCAGGTATGGCTCCATGGGAGAGCAGTTGCTGGGGCTTGAGGCCGTGTTGCCCCAAGGAGGGGTGTGCCGCACCCGGGGCGTCTCCAGGGGTTCCACGGGCATCGACCTCAACCACCTGTTCATCGGCGGTGAAGGGTGCTTCGGCATTGTCACGGAGGTGACCCTCCGGGTCTTTCCGGTTCCCGAAGCGAGGTCGCTCCAGGCCGTCCGGTTCGGCTCCTTCGCCCGGGGTTTTGACGCCGTCCGGAAGTTCGGCGCCGCCGGCCTGAGGCCGTCCCTGCTGGACTACGGCGATGAGACGGAGGATCCCGACGGACCGTCGGTCCTCTACCTCGGGTTCGAGGGCAAGGCCGAGGTCGTGGCTGCGGAGGAGACCGTGGCCCTGGGAATCTGCCTGGACCGAGGGGGCGACAGGCTGGATCCGGACAGGGCCTGGCGGTTCTGGCGCGAACGCCATGCGGCCGGCCGGCGCTTTGCCGCGAACCGGCGGGAGCACCGGCAACCGGACGGCAGCGGCGTGCACCAGGATTGGGTGCATGTGGCCTTGCCCGCCTCCCGGGTGCTGGCCTTCAGGCGGGAGGCCATCGCCCTGGTTGCCGCGCATGGGGCGCGCTTCCGGGAGAGCGGAATCTGGACGGGCCCGGAGTTCTTCTCGCTGCGGCTTGCCAGGGAGGGCGGCGAGCAGGCCCGGGCGGAGCTGGGCGGCGCGGTCTCTGCGGTGCTCCGGGCGGTCCGGCGTTTCGGCGGGTCCGTGGAGTACTGTCACGGAGTCGGTGTCAAGCTGTCGCCGTTCATGGGCCGGGAGCACGGCGACGGCCTGGAGTGGATGCGTTGGTTGAAACGCTGCCTGGACCCCAACGGCGTCATGAATCCCGGCAAGCTCGATTTGTGAGATTTGCCAGGATCGTTCCGGCGGGGCCGGTCTTTGACAATTCCATGCAACGTCGATACGATGGCGTCCAGGCATGAGCGCAAGAGATTGTCGGAGAGACTGTCGGAAGGACTGTCGGATACCATCGGACAGCCGACACCGGAACGGAGAGAACTGCACCTGAGGGTGTAGTTCTTTTTTTGTCCCGCGTCCGGTGATGGGAGGGTAATGTGTTGCGGGAGCAGTTGGAAACCTTGGCGGTGCTTCAAGGTATCGATCTGGAAGTGAAGGAACACAAGACCGCGCAGAGTCAACGACTGAAGGAAATCGCAACGCGTGAGAACGAGATCGCCAGGCTGACGGTGGAAGTCAAGACGTTGAAGGACGCGTGGCGGGAGAAGGATGCCGTCCGGCGGGCCAAGGAGCAGACGGTGACGGATGCCGGCAGAAAGGCCACCGACAGGCGCATGCGCATGAATCATGTCAAGAGCGTCAAGGAGTTGCAGGCGCTTCAGCGGGAAATCGCCCAGATCAAGGAGTCCAACGCCATCCTGGAGGAGGAGCTGCTTGAGGTGATGACCGATCTGGACGAGCAGGAGGATGCCCTGAAGCGGAAAGAGGAGGAGTTGACCGGTCTTGAGATGGCCTGGCACGATCGGAAGGGGCCCCTGGAGGCGGAGATCGCCGAAATCGAGGGAAAGATCGCCAGCACGCGAACCGTGCGCGACGAGACGGCGTCGCGTCTCGACGGTGATCTCATGGGCAAGTACGAGTTGCTGTTCGACCGGCGCGGCGGCACCGCGGTGGTGTCGGTGTCCACCGCCATATGCCGGGCCTGCTACATGAACATCCCGCCCCAGCTATGGAACGATGTCTTGCGCAACGAGCGGGTGAACCTGTGTCCGAGCTGCCAGCGCATCCTTTTCTACAACCCGCCCGCCCAGGAACAGGACGGGCAGTCGTAGGGCCCCAGACGCGGCGGGCGCCTTCGTGTGGTTGCCGGGCGTTGCTTCCACCGCCAGTCCGCTTTCGGCTCCGGTGCCATGCGGGCGGACTCCCGCTGCGGGGGTGCCAGCGGTTGCATCCGCGCCGTTTGTTCGCGAAACTGGGCTCCGGGGTACAGTGGATCAGACGGTCGCTTCCGCGTTTCACGCGGAGGAGGAAAGTCCGGACTCCACAGGACAGGGTGGCCGTTAACGGCGGCCTCGAGCGATCGAGGGAAAGTGCCACAGAAAACATACCGCCCGGCGGGTACCGGTCGAACCGGACTGTCGGGCAAGGTTGAAAAGGCGAGGTAAGAGCTCACCGGTCCGCCAGTGATGGCGGGCGCATGGTAAACCCCACCCGGAGCAAGACCAAATAGGAGGGTCGGGTTGTCCGCCTGAGAACCCTCGGGTAAGGTCGCTGGATCCCGTGAGCAATCACGGGGCAAGATGAATGACCGTCCCGCTTCCTGTTGGGAAGCGAACACAGAATCCGGCTTAACGATCCACTGTCCCCAGCCATCCGGACCGTCCCCGCCCGGATGCGTCTTCACCCACCCCGCACGCATTCTTCTTCGGAAAGCCACAGCCAGCCACAGCCATTTTCCGGAAAACTGCATTTCCGGCAACCTGGATCTTGTGGCTGATGCGCACCGGCAAGCTCCCAGGCAACCACCTGTAGCCCGGATCGCGACTTTTCGGCCCCTGCGCCGCGAAACAACACGACGTTTCTTCTTGACACCCCAAGGCGGTCTGGCTATACAGGGTGGGATCACGTGGGCTGAAATCCCATAAAGTGGGCTTGGAAAGGCGTCAGTCACAAGTCATGTTTCGCGGCAGACATGAGCATACGGTCGACACCAAGGGTCGCTTGAGCATTCCGGCCAGGTATCGCGAAGTCCTCCTGGACAAGGGTGACGAACGCCTCATTGTCACAAACTTCGTCTTTGCCTCCAAGCGCTGCCTGGACGTCTATCCTTTCGACGAGTGGCTGGCCCTGGAGGAGGCAGCCCGTCAGAAGCCCAAGTTCGACCCGCGCATGGTGCGGTTCCAGACCTACTACCTCGGCGGGGCGGCGGAATGTGCGGTGGACCCCCACGGCCGCATCCTCATCCCGCCGGCGTTGCGCAACTACGCCGGTCTGAGACGCGATGTCATGCTGGTGCCCGCCAGCGAGAAGTTCCGCATCTGGGACAAGGGCGCCTGGGACGCCGTGTTTACGGAGTGCGAAGAGCAACTCATGGAAGATCCGGAATCCCTCTCGGACCTGGGCCTGTAGCTCCGGGGAAGCCGCCGCCGGAAAGGAGCAGCATGATCGGATTCGACAGGAAGCTCATTCAGGATATTGCCGTCATCGATGTCAACGGCGATATCGACCTGCGGGAGATGGTGGCGATCAAGGACATCATCGAAGGCCTGATCGAAAAGGAACGCCTCAAGGTCGTTCTCAATCTCAAGGCGGTGGACCATATCAACTACCTGAGCATCGGGGTGCTGCTGGACCGCCTGAAGCTGTTGCGCGAGAGGAACGGTGATCTGAAACTCTCGGGCATGCACCCCCATCTGAAGGACATCTTCCGGGTGGTGGGCATGGACGGGGTGTTCGAGTTCTACGCCTCTTTGGACGAAGCCATCGAGAGTTTCGACGACGACTGGGAGGGCGCGGCTACCTGCCATTGAAACAGCGGTCGCATGAGCTATGCACACCAGCCCGTAATGCTTCGCGAGGTGCTCGAGATCCTCGCTCCGAAACCGGCGCGAAGGTATCTTGATGCCACCGTGGGCGGAGGCGGCCACGCGGCGGAGATCCTGCGCCGGTCTTCTCCGGACGGCGAACTCCTGGGGCTGGATCTGGATGACCATGCGATTGCCGCCGCCGGGCGCGCGCTGGCCGCCTACGGCGAGCGGGTGACCCTGCGCCGGTCGGGATTCGACCAGGCGCGGGCGGCTCTGGACGAGTTGGGCTGGCCGGGCGTGGACGGACTGCTGCTGGACCTGGGCCTGTCCTCCCACCAACTCGATACGCCGGAGCGTGGGTTCGGCTTTCTCAGCGACGCCAGACTGGACATGCGAATGGACCGAACCGTCCGGGTGGACGCGCATGCACTGGTGAACAGTCTGCCGGTGGAAGCGTTGGCGGGAATCATCCGCGATTTCGGCGAAGAGCCCCGGGCACGCCGGATCGCCGCGGCCATCGACGCGCGCCGCCGCCAGGGAGCCATTGATTCGCCCCGGCAACTGGCCGACACGGTGGCTCGGGCCACCCGCGGTTCGGCCCGTCCGCGCAAGTCCGGCAGACCCGCCGCGCATCCGGCCACCCGGACGTTTCAGGCGGTGCGCATCGCGGTGAACCGTGAGTTGGAAAATCTCGAAAGGTTCCTCGAGTCGGCGTACGAACTGTTGTGCGCCAAGGGACGCCTGGTGGTCATTTCATTTCACTCGCTGGAGGATCGGCTGGTCAAGCGCGCGTTTCACCGTTGGGGCCTGGACTGTGTCTGCCCCCCGCGTCTGCCCGCCTGTGCCTGTGGCTGGGCCCGCAAGACCCACGCCCTCACCCGGAGGCCGCGGGTGCCCGGCCAGGACGAGGTCCGGGCCAACCCGAGGGCGCGTTCGGCCAAGCTGAGGGCGGTGGAACGAGTATGACGCTTTTCGGCTCCGGAGCGGGCATATGGCTTTCCCGGCCGAGACCGACCCGCGGCGCGGAGAGTCTGTACAACCAGCATGTGGCCGCCTCCGCGTCGGCGCGGCGCGTCGGCTGGTTGCCGGTGGTGCTGAGCTGCCTCCTGTTGGCCCTGGCCCTGTTGCTGGTATGGCAGCGCCTGCGAGTCGTGCAGCTCGGCTACGTGCTCTCCACCGCCGCCAGGCTGGAGCGCGGGCTGGAGCAGATGAATCGCGAACTCAGGCTGGAGCTGACGACGCTGACCGCACGCGAACGCCTTGAGAGCATGGCCCGGAGGCGCCTGGGGCTGAGGGATCCGGAGGCCGGCCAGGTGGTGAGATTGCCGTGACGAAGACACCGCCACAGAATCCTCTCGGCAGGTTTCGTTTCCGCCTGCAGTTCACCGGCGGACTGCTGCTGGCACTGCTGCTGGCGGTGGCGCTGCGGGCCATCCACCTGCAGGCTTTCGACGGCGCCAAGCTGGCGCGGCTGGGCGAGAAACAGCACCTCCAGGAACAGATCGTCGTTCCCCGGCGCGGTACCATCCTGGGCCGAAACGGTGACGCGCTGGCCATCAGCGTCGAGTCCAGATCGGTTTACGTGCGGCCGCGGCGGGTCCGGTTGCCGGACAGGAGGGTGCCGGCGGTGGCGCGGGCCCTGGACCTGAAACCCGACACGGTGCGCCGCAGGGCCACCTCCGACAAGCCGTTCGTGTGGCTCAAGCGGCAGGTGACGCCGCGCGAGGTCCAGCGCATCCAGGCCCTGAAGATCGAGGGAATCGGGCTGTACCACGAACCGAAACGCTTCTACCCGCAGGGCCGCCTCGCCGGACAGGTGTTGGGCCTGGTGGGCAGGGATGCGCAAGGGCTGGAGGGCGTCGAGCGCAGCTACGATGGCCACATACGCGGCAAGACGCATTCGTCGGTGGTGGAGCGGGATGCGTTGGGGCGCCGCATGCTGGTCACCGGTCTGCACGACCTGAGGACACGCCCCGGGGCGGACGTGCACTTGACTCTCGACACGACCCTTCAGCATCTCGCCGAAAAGCACCTGGCGGCCACCGTGAAACGCTTTCGCGCCAAGGGCGGCACGGTGGTGATGGCGGACCCGTTCTCGGGCGCGATACTGGCGCTGGCGAGCTACCCGTTCTTCAACCCCAACCAGTTCCGCAGCCAGGAACGCGACCGGTGGCGTATTCGCGCCATTACGGACACCTATGAACCGGGCTCGGTCTTCAAGGCGGTGTTGGCCGCGGCCGTGCTGGAAGAAGGGGTGGTGGGACGGGAGGATCTGATCTTCTGCGAGTTCGGCCGCTATGGTTACGGCGGCCGTGTCATCCACGATATCAAGGAGCATGGCTGGCTTTCCTTTGCCAAGGTGCTTCACCTTTCCAGCAACATCGGCGTGACCAAGGTGGCCGAAAAGCTCGGCCGGGAGCCGTATCACCGCTACCTGCGGCGGTTCGGTTTCGGCCGGAAGACGGGCGTCGATCTTCCCGGCGAGGTGTCCGGCAGGGTGCGGCCGCACCACACGTGGCACGACATTGATCTCGCCGCGCTCTCCTTCGGACAGTCCGTGGCCGTGACGCCCCTCCAGATGGTCATGGCCTTCTCGGCCATCGCCAACGGCGGCCTGCTGATGAAGCCGTTCATCGTGGACCGCGTCGTGGACCAGGACGGCACGGTCCTGCTGCGGCACAGGCCGGAGGTGGTGCGGCGCGTGGTGTCCCGGACCACGGCCCGGACGGTGGTGGATATCCTCAAGGGGGTGGTGGCCGAGGGGGGCACCGGCGCCCAGGCCGCCCTGAGAGGTTTCGAGGCGGCGGGCAAGACCGGTACTTCCCAGAAGGCGGATGCGGTCAAGGGCGGCTATCACAAGACCCGGCGGGTGGCCTCCTTCGCCGGCTTCGTGCCCGCGGACGAGCCCCGTTTCGTGTTGCTGACCCTGGTGGACGAGCCCGCGGTCAGCGTGTACGGGGGCGTGGTCGCCGCCCCCCTGTTCCGACAAATCGCCGCTCCCGCGCTCCACGCTCTCGGCGTGACCCCCGACCCGCGGCTGTTGCCGGCCACGCCGCCGGGAAGGGGCGCCGGCGTTGTCCGGGTCTCCCGCAAGGCCGGTCCGCACCGCCAGCCGCCCCGCGGCGGCTGGCCGAATCTCGTCGGCCTGAGCATGCGCGAGGCCGTGGACAAGGCCAGGCGGCACAGGTTCTCCGTGGTGCTCCGCGGCCATGGCTACGTCGTGGACCAGCGGTGGGACGGTGCCGGCGGCCGTCTGGTGCTGACCTTGAAGGACTGACGCGGATGCAGCTCCGGGACCTTCAGCATGCACTGGACATCCGGGACGAGAGCGGACCCATGGACCGCGGCGTCCGGGGTCTCGCATGTGATTCCCGCCGGGTTCGGGAGGGCCATGTCTTCTTTGCGCTTGCCGGGCAGTTCGCCGATGGTCACGACCACGTGGACGAGGCGGTGAGGCGGGGAGCGGCCGCCGTGGTGGTGGAACGCTCCGTTCCGGTTGCGCCGGAAGCCGCCTGCCTGCGCGTGCCGGATACCCGGCTGGCCATGGCCCATGCGGCGGCGGCGTTCTACGGCCATCCGAGCCGGGGGCTCGTGCTGGTGGGAGTCACCGGCACCAACGGCAAGACCACGGTCACCTGGCTGCTCGATGCCATGCTTGCTGCCGCCGGTGAGCCGTGCGGGGTCATCGGCACCATCAGCCAGCGCCATGGCCAGTGGCAGAGGCCCGCGGCGCTGACCACTCCCGAGGCCATGGACATCGAGGAGCTCCTGTCCGACATGGTGAGCGCGGGCGTGCGGTTCGTCGCCATGGAGGTCTCCTCCCATGCCCTGGATCTGCACCGGGTGGACGGACTCGATTTCGACGGCGCGGTGTTCACCAATCTGTCGCGGGATCATCTGGACTACCATCCGGACATGGAGGCCTATTTTTCGAGCAAGGCCCGGTTGTTCACCGGCTGCCTGCCCGTCAGCACCAAGGATCGGCCGTTCGCCGTGATCAACGCCGACGACCCCAAGGGGGTGGAGTTGGTGCGTCTGGCCGGGAAGGCCGGCCTCGTGACCTTCACCTGCGGCCGTTCGCCGCAATGGGATATCCATCCCGTCGATTTCGAGAGCGGTCCCGAAGGGTTGAAGGGAACCCTGGCGTGCGGTGAACGGATCGATTTCGAGTGCGCGCTCATGGGCGAGCCGAACCTGGAGAACATACTCGCGGCCGCGGGTGCGGCCCGGGCCCTGGGTCTCGGCGCCGATGCCATCGCCGCCGGCCTGTCCCGGCTTGAGCGGGTTCCGGGGCGCCTGGAGCGGATTCCCAACCAGATGGGGATCATGCTGGTGGTGGACTATGCCCATACGCCGGATGCCCTGGCCAAGGTCCTCCGCGCCCTGCGGGCATTGACCTCCGCGAGGCTGATCACGGTATTCGGCTGCGGCGGTGACCGCGATCCCGGGAAACGCGCGCTCATGGGCGCGGTGGCGGCGTCGGAAAGCGACCGGGTCGTACTGACCTCCGACAATCCGCGCGGCGAGGATCCGCTGGCGATCATTCACGATATCGAGGCGGGCGTCCGCGGCGGGGGCATGAAGCGGCTCGGGGAGGGGGCGTTGAACGGGGCGGAGACGGGATACCGGATCGAGCCCGACCGGCGTGCCGCCATCCGCCTCGGGCTGTCCATGGCCGCTCCGGGGGACGTCCTGCTGGTGGCGGGAAAGGGCCACGAGGACTATCAGATCGTCGGCACCCGGCGGTTGGCGTTCGACGACCGTCAGGTGCTGCGGGAAGAGGTGCGCGGCGCCGGCGGCTGACGCGGACCCATGCCACATGCCCATGGATTGGACCATCGAAGAACTGGCGCGGGCGGCCCGGGGAACCATCGTTCGGCACGGTGCGGTGACACGGTTCGGCCGCATCAGCACGGATTCGCGGCAAGTGGAACGGAACGGCGTGTTCGTGGCGCTGCGCGGCGAAGTGCGGGACGGCCACGCGTTCGTGTCCGAAGCGGTGCGCCGCGGCGGCGGGTGCGTGGTGGTGCAGCGGAGCGTTGCCGGCCCGAAGCGGGTGTCGGTGATTCGCGTGCGCGACACCCTGCGGGCGCTGGGCGACATCGCCCACTTCCATCGCCGGAAGCTGGCGCCGCGGGTCCTGGCCATCACCGGGTCCAACGGCAAGACCACCACCAAGGAGATGCTTTTCGCCATCCTGCAGCGCGCGCGTACGGAAGACGGCCCGTTGCGCGGCAAGGTCCTCAAGACCGAAGGCAACCACAACAATCTGGTGGGTCTGCCGCTGACGTTGCTGCGGCTTCGGGGACACGAGCGTGCGGCGGTGGTGGAACTCGGCACCAACCGGCCAGGCGAGATCCGCCGGCTCACGGCCATGGCCAATCCCGATCTGGCCCTCATCACTTCGGTGGCGGCCGCCCATCTTGCGGGGCTGGGAACCCTCGCCGGCGTCGCCCGGGAAAAGGGTGCGCTTTTTCGGGGCCTTCATCCGCAGGCCATTGCCGTGGTGAATCTGGACGATGACCGGGTGGCGGGCCAGAGCCGGAGCTTCCAGGGCCGGGTGGTGACTTACGGCACCGGCGGTTTCGTCCGCGGCGAGGATCCCGAGGTGCTGGCGGGCGGGCGGCTGCGGTTCAGCTTGCGCGTGGGCCGTCTGCGGGAGTCGGTACGGCTGCGGCTGTGCGGCCTGCACAACGTCCGGAACGCGGTGGGGGCCGCCGCCATGGCCCACGCCTTCGGAGCGGATGTGGCGGCCATTCGCAGCGGCCTTGAGGCGGTTCGGCCGGTCTCCATGCGCATGCAGGTGGAGCGCTGGAACGGTATCGGCATCATCAACGACGCCTACAACGCCAATCCGGCATCCATGGAAGCGGCGCTGGCGGCGTTGAAGACGATTCCGGCCCGCGGCCGGCGCGTGGCCGCGCTGGGCGACATGATGGAAATGGGCGCCGGCGAGGCGGCCTGCCATCGCCGGCTCGGCGAAGCAGCGGCCGCGAGCGAGCTGGACGCGCTTTACTTGCTGGGCCATTTCGCCCGCGATATTCGCCAGGGAGCGCTGGCTGCGGGCATGGACCGGGCCCGGGTACGGTTGACGCGGAGCCACCGGACGCTTGGGTCGGCGTTGCGGGCCGAGTTGCGCAGGGGGGACTGGGTCCTCGTCAAGGGTTCGCGGGGCGCCTCCATGGAAAAAGCGCTGGCGGCCATGAAGGACGAAAGGGCCTAGCCTCGTGCTGTATCTTGTTCTCTATCCGCTGCACGCCACGTTCCCGTTACTGAACGTGCTTCGCTACATCACGTTTCGCGCGGCGCTGGCGGCGCTGGCGGCGCTGCTGCTTTCCTTCGTCATCGGCCCCCGTTTCATCCGTGCCCTCAAGGGGTGGCAGATGGCGCAGCCCATCCGGGACGACGGCCCGGACCGCCATGCCGGCAAGGCCGGCACACCCACCATGGGAGGGACCCTGATCGTGCTGTCGCTGGTCTTGTCCACCGTGCTGGTGGGGGACGTGACCAACGTGTACGTCCTGGTGGCGCTGGCCGTGACCGTGGCCTTCGCGGCCATCGGCCTGATCGACGACCTCCTCAAGGTGCGGCGCGGGAGCAGCCGGGGATTGAGTCTGTGGGGCAAGCTCGTTCCCCAGATCGCGGCGGCGGCACTGGCGGCGGTGGTGCTCCTGCTGCAGCCCGATTTCAGCAGCACCGTGGCCGTCCCTTTCTTCAAGAATCTGCGTCCGGATCTGGGGCTCTGGTACGTCCCGTTCGCGGTGGTGGTGGTGGTGGGGGCTTCCAACGCCGTCAACCTCACCGATGGGCTGGACGGGCTGGCCATCGGGCCGGTGATGACCGCCGCCGCCACCTACGCGGTCATCGTGTATCTTGCCGGCCATGTGGAGTTCGCCGAGTATCTCCAGATTCCCCACGTATCCCGGGTCGGCGAGCTCACGGTGTTCTGTGCGGCGGTGGTGGCCGCGGGCCTGGGTTTCCTGTGGTTCAACACCTACCCGGCCCAGTTGTTCATGGGCGACGTGGGCAGTCTGGGGCTGGGGGCCGCACTGGGAAGCCTTGCGGTCATCAGCAAGAACGAGATCCTGTTGGTGGTGGTGGGTGGTGTCTTCGTGCTGGAGGCCGTGTCGGTGATCGTCCAGGTGGCCTCCTTCAAGTGGCGCGGCAAGCGGGTCTTCCGCATGGCGCCCATCCACCATCACTATGAGTTGAAGGGCTGGCCGGAACCGCAGATCATCGTGCGTTTCTGGATCGTGTCGATTATCTGCGCGCTGTTCGCATTGAGCACGCTCAAGCTGCGCTGAGGACCCGGGGAGTGATTTCGACAGCAGCGGCATGCGGACAAGGCCCGGGAGCGGGCGGGGATCCCGTGATGGAACTGGAGGACAGAAAGATCCTGGTGCTGGGACTTGCCCGCACAGGTCTGGCCGTGGCGCGGTTTCTCGCCGACCGTGGCGCGCGGGTGGTGGGCGTGGACGCCTCCCCGGCAGGGCGGATGGCGCCGGCGAGGGACGCGCTGGCACGGTTGCCGGTGCCGGCGGACTGTCATTTCGGGACCGGGGAGATGGCTTGGCTCGACGGCGTGGACGCGGTGGTTCCCAGTCCCGGGGTGCCGCGGAACCATGGACTGCTGGTGGAAGCCGTCCGCCGTGACATCCAGGTGCTGAGCGAGATCGAACTGGCGGCGCGGTTCGGCCGCACCCCCATGGTGGCCATCACCGGGACCAACGGCAAGACCACCACCACCCGGCTCGTGGCCGCCATCCTTGAGGCGGCCGGACTGCGGGTCTTCGCCGGCGGCAACCTTGGCCGGCCGCTCATCGAGTCCGTGGACGGAAGCTGGGACTGGGGGGTGGTGGAGGTCAGCAGCTTCCAGCTCGAATGGGTGCGGGACTTCCGGCCGCGCGTCGCCCTCTGCCTCAATCTCAGCGAGGACCATCTCGACCGTCATGACGGCTTGGCGAACTACGGCGCGGTCAAGGCCCGGATCTTCGCCGCCCAGCAGTCCGACGATGTCGCCGTGCTGAACCGGGACGACCCCTGGGTATGGGGACTGCGCCGCCGACTGGCGGCCCGGCGGGTCTCCTTCGGCTGGTCGGAGGCGGCGGAGGGAGCCTTCGCAACCGCGGACGCGGTGGTCTGGCGCGGCGGCGCGGCGGAAGAGCGCTTCCCCCGGACCGACCTCCGGCTGCCCGGGGTCCACAACGTGGAGAACGTCATGGCGGCGGTCTGCGCGGTCAAGGCCGTGGGCGTGAAGGCACGCCACATCCGCGCCGCCGTGAAGCGGTTCCCGGGCATCGAGCACCGGCTGGAGTTTGTCCGGGAGCTCGCCGGGGTACGGTACTTCAACGACTCCAAGGGCACCAACGTGGGTGCCGTGCGGAAGTCTCTGGCCAGTTTCGATGGCCCCGTCGTGCTGATCGCCGGCGGGGTGGACAAGGGCGGCAGCTACCGGGGGCTGGAGCCGCTGGTCCGGGAGCGGGTGCGCAAGCTGATCCTGCTGGGCGCTTCCGCGGAACTCATGAAAAAGGCCCTGGGACACCTGACCGACACGCGGGTGGTGAAGGATCTGGAGGAGGCGGTTCGCGAGGCCCGGGCCGCCGCCCGCGCCGGAGATGTGGTGCTGTTGTCGCCCGCCTGCTCGAGTTTCGACATGTTCGAGAACTACGCCGAACGGGGGCGCGCGTTCAAGGAGGCGGTGCGGTCCCTATGAGCGGCATTCGCAACGTGGATCGCTGGATGCTCGCAAGCCTGCTGGCGTTGCTTGCCATCGGCATCACCATGGTGCTGAACACCAGTTGGCTGTTTGCCCAGGAACGCTTCGGCGACGGCTTCTACCTGTTCCGCAAGCAGCTGGTGTCCACCGGCGTGGGGCTGTTGGGACTGGCGGCGGCCCTGTGGCTGCCGCCGTCGGTCTGGCGGCGCCTCGCCGTCCCGCTGCTCGCCGTCGCCCTGATCGCTCTCGTGCTCGTGCTGATCCCGGACGTCGGCGTGGCCAGGGGCGGCGCCCGCCGTTGGCTGGGCTTCTCGCTGTTCCTGTTCCAGCCGTCGGAGATGGCCAAGGTCTGTTTCGTACTGTACCTGGCGTACTCTCTCTCCAGACGGGCCGAGCGGCTGGACGGCTTCGTGTCCGGGGCGCTGCCCCCGCTGCTGGTGACCGGGGGGTTCGTGGCCCTGTTGCTGGCCGAGCCGGATTTCGGCTCGGCTTTCATGCTTGCCATCCTGGCCATGGCCATGCTGTTCGTGGCCGGCAGCCGGGTGAGGCATCTGGCCTGGGTGGCGGCGGCGGCGTTTCCGGCGCTGGTCCTGCTCATCATGTCCGCCGACTACCGGGTCAAGCGGCTGTTGAGCTTCCTGGATCCCTGGAGCGATTCCGCCGACAGCGGCTTCCAGATCATCCAGTCCTACATCGCTTTCGGCTCCGGCCAGTTGTGGGGCCGCGGCCTGGGCCAGAGCCGGCAGAAGCTGCTCTACCTGCCGGAGGCGCACACGGACTTCATCTATTCGGTGATCGGCGAGGAGCTGGGTTTGTGGGGCGCGCTCCTGGTGGTGGCCCTGTTCGGCATCCTGCTGTTTCGCGGCCTGCGGCTGGCCCTGGACAGCGAGGACGCCTTCACCCGGTTGATGGTGTTCGGCCTCACCATGCTCCTGGGGCTTCAGGCGCTGCTGCACATGAGCGTTGTCATGGGTCTGGTGCCCACCAAGGGGCTGGTGCTGCCGTTCGTCAGTTACGGCGGTTCGGCCCTGGTGGTTCACATGACGGTTGCAGGGATGCTCCTGGGCGTTTCCTGGAGACGGGCATGCGGCTGATCGTGGCCGGCGGCGGCACCGGCGGGCACCTCTTCCCGGGCCTGGCCGTGGCGCGGGAGTTCCGGCGGCGGCACGGGGAGGCCCGAATCCTGTTCGTGGGCAGTCGGTGGGGCATTGAGGCCCGGGTGATGCCCGAGACCGAGTTCGCCCTGGAGTTGTTGCCCATTCGCGGCCTCAAGGGCCGCGGCCTCAGGGGATTGCTGGAGGGTCTGTACGGTATACCCGCAAGCCTGTGGCGCGCGCGCGCCATCATCCGCCGTTTCGATCCCCAGTGCATCATCGGACTCGGCGGCTACGCTTCGGGTCCGCTGTTGCTGGCCGGGGTGTCGCG
The DNA here is from genome assembly GCA_964291295.2 of uncultured Binatia bacterium (SeqCode). Lineage (GTDB taxonomy): Bacteria > Desulfobacterota > Binatia > UBA9968 > JAJDTQ01 > JAJDTQ01. The sequence goes on from OZ219754.1 coordinate 1,612,381, forward strand.
GCGCGTCCGCTGCGCCATCCTGGAGCAGAACCTGCGCCCCGGGATCACCAATCGTGTCCTGGGCCGGCTGGTGGATCGGGTCTTCACGAGCTTCCGTGAGAGCGCCGCCTGGTTTCCCGCGGCCAAGGTGGTGCTGACGGGGACGCCGGTGCGGTGGCGCCGGCTGCCGGAGGTAGAGCGGGAGCAGGGGGATCGATTTCATCTGCTGGTGTTCGGCGGCAGCGCGGGCGCCCATCGGATCAACCAGGCGGTGTTGGGCGCGCTGGCCAGCCTGGGCGACTTGGCGGCCGGATTCCGGGTCACGCACCAGACCGGCGGCGCGGACGAGGCCAGGGTGAGGGAGGGTTACAAGTCGCTTCCCTGCACGGCGGAGGTGCTGCCGTTCATCGACCGCATGGACAGCGCGTATGGGAAAGCCGACCTGGTGCTCTGTCGGGCCGGGGCCTCGAGCCTGGCGGAGCTTGCGCTCTTCGGCAAGCCCGCGGTGTTGATCCCGTATCCGTATGCGGCCCACGACCATCAGAGGCTCAATGCGCTGGCACTCAAGGAGGCCGGCGCCGCGGAGGTGTTGGTGGAGCCGGAACTGACGGCTTCGAGTCTGGCCGAGCTCCTTCGTGCGCTCCACGGGGATGCCGGCCGGCGACGGGCCATGGGCCGCGCCGCGGCGCGCCTTGGCCGCGAGGACGCGGCCCAACGGATCGTGGACGAGTGCCGCGCTCTCGTTCCCGAGTGGTCGTGATGGTTCCAGGGGCTTTCGAAAGACGCCACCGGGTGCATTTCGTGGGCATTGGCGGCGTCGGGATGAGCGGTATCGCGGAGGTCTTGTTGAATCTGGGTTACGAAGTCAGCGGCTCCGACCTTCAGGAGAGCGACGCCACCGGGCGGCTACGCTCCCTGGGTGCGGAGGTGCACATCGGCCATGACGTCGACAATCTGGCCGAAGAGCTCTCCGTGGTGGTCATTTCCACCGCGGTGCGGTTCTCCAACCCGGAAGTGATGGCGGCCCGGGAGCGGCGCATTCCGGTGATCCCGCGGGCCGAGATGCTCGCCGAGCTCATGCGCATGAAGTACGGCGTCGCGGTGGCGGGCAGCCACGGGAAAACGACGACGACGTCGATGATCGGACACGTGCTGACCGAGGCGCGCATGGACCCGACGCTGGTCATTGGCGGCCGGGTGCGGTCCCTGGCCGGTAACGCGCAGGTGGGCCGGGGCGACATCCTGGTCGCCGAGGCCGACGAGAGCGACGGCACCTTTCTGCTGCTTTCGCCGTCTCTGGCGGTGGTGACCAATATCGACCGCGAACACGTGGAGTACTACGGCACTCCGGAAGGGCTGGCCGAGGCGTTCCTGGAGTTCATCGACAAGGTGCCGTTCTACGGCGTCGCGGTGCTCTGTCTCGACCATCCGACGGTCCGCGGGCTGCTCCCCCGGGTGAACAAGCGGGTGGTCACCTACGGCCTCTCGGCGGACGCGGATTTCAGTGCGGAGAACGTCCGGACACGGCAGATGGAGTCGCGGTTCTCCGTTCTCCACCAGCGGCGGGCACTCGGCCCCGTGACCCTGCCCATGCCGGGCCGGCACAACGTTGCCAACGCCCTGGCCGCCATCGCCGCGGCGGCGGAGCTGGGCATCGACTTTGCGGCCGCTGCCGCGGCCCTGGGCTGCTTCGCCGGGATACACCGCCGGTCCGAGGTCAAGGGAGAGGCGGCCGGAGTTCTGGTCATGGACGACTACGGGCACCATCCCGCGGAGATCGAATCCACCTTGAGGGCCGTCATCGAGGGTTGGGGCCGCCCCCTGACCGTGGTCTTCCAGCCGCACCGCTACAGCCGTACCCGGCAGCTTTTCGAAGATTTCGTGTCGGCCTTCGACCGCGCCCGCCGGCTGATCGTCACGGATATCTACGCCGCGGGAGAGGAGCCGGTGCCGGGGATGGGCAGCGAGGAGCTTTGCCGCGCCATCCGGCGCCGGGGTCACATGGAGGTGGAGTTCGTCGCCGCCAGGGACGATGTCGCCGGCGCGCTGCTGCCTCGGCTCGCGGACGGGGACATGGTCCTCACCCTCGGGGCCGGGGACATCTACAAGGTCGGGGAGGCGCTGCTTGAGTCCTTGCAGGCACAGAGGCAATGACCATCGATCCGTTGATCCGGGAGCTGGGCCGCATCGCCGGCATTGCGGTCCGGATGCGCGAGCCGCTGGCCCGCTACACCTCCATCAAGGTCGGCGGACCGGCGGATTACTTCGTGGAGGCGAACACGGGCCCCGGGTTGAGCGCCTGCCTGGAAGTCGTGGCGCGCCGCGGCGTGCCGGTACTGCTGCTGGGCAACGGCAGCAATCTGCTGGTGAGCGACCGGGGGGTGCGCGGGGTGGTGCTGCGGCTGCGAGGCGAGTTTCGCGGGGTGCGCTGGCGGAATGCCGGGGCCGACGTGGGCGCCGCCTGCGCGGTGAGCCGGCTGGTGCGGGGAACCGTGCGCCGCGGATTGGGCGGCCTGGAGTTCGCCGAGGGGATCCCCGGCAGCGTGGGCGGTTCCCTGGTGATGAATGCCGGGGCCTACGGATCGGAAATGGAGCGGGTCGTGATCCGGGTTGACGCGGTGAGCGGCGGCGGCGAGCCGTTGACTTTCGGGCGGGAGGCGCTGCGCTTCTCCTATCGTGAGACGCGCCTGCCCGAGGGCGCCGTCGTCACCCGTGTCGGCCTGATCCTGACGCCCGACACCCCGGAAGTGGTGGAGGCCCGCATGCGGGCCATCCAGGAGCGGCGCCGGGAGAGTCAACCGATGGGGTATCCGAACTTCGGTTCGGTGTTCCGCAATCCGCCGGGCGGCCACGCCGGCAGGCTGATCGAGGCGTCGGGGCTCAAGGGCCTGCGGGTGGGCGGTGCCGAGGTGTCCCGGCGGCACGCGAACTTCATCGTCAACCGCGGCGGCGCCCGGGCGGAGGACGTTCGAACATTGATCGAGCAGGTGAGCCGCAAGGTGGCGTGCCGGTATTCGATCACCTTGCGGACCGAGGTCCGCTTCGCCGGGGAGTGGCCGCCATGAACCGGCCCCGGACAAGCTGTCGAAACCGGCGGGTGGGCGTCCTCTACGGCGGTCCTTCGGCGGAACGGGAGGTGTCGCTGGTGTCCGGCCGGGAGGTGGCCGGCGCCTTGCGGCAACGGGGTTACAAGGGCGTGTCCCTCATCGATGCGGGGCGGGGCCTGCCGGGACAACTCCGGCAACGGAGAATCGAGGTCGTGTTCAATGCGCTGCACGGCAGAATCGGAGAGGACGGCTGCGTGCAGGGGCTGCTGGAGGTCATGGGGATTCCCTACACCGGTTCGGGGGTCACCGCCTCGGCGTTGTGCATGGACAAGGTGTTGACCAAGGAAGTCCTGGTCCGGAAGCGCATTCCGACGCCGCCGTACCGGGTCGTGGCCGGGGACGACGAGGCGCTGTCGAAACTCCCGTTGCCGGCGGTGGTGAAGCCGCGGGCCGAGGGGTCGTCCATCGGCGTCACCGTCGTGCACCGGCGAAGGGAGCTTGCTCCGGCGGTGCGCGAGGCATGTCGATCAGGCCGGGATGCGCTGGTGGAGCAATACGTGACCGGCAAGGAGATCACCGTGGGGCTCCTGAACGGCCAGGCGCTGGGAGTTACCGAGATCAGGCCGGCGAAGGGGTTCTACGATTTCAAGGCCAAGTACACCTCGGGCATGGCCACCCACGTCTTTCCCGCCCCCTTGCCGAAGGCCCTCTACGGCAGGGCCTTGCGGCTGGCCGCCCGGACCTGCGCCGCGTTGGGGTGCGAGGGGGCGCCGCGGGTGGATTTCCGGATCTCGCCGCAACAGCGGCTGTATGTGCTCGAGGTCAACACGCTGCCCGGGATGACCCCGCTGAGCCTCTTGCCGGAGATTGCCGCGGGGGTCGGCATCGATTTCGGAGAGCTGGTGGAGCGGATTCTCGACGGCGCCTCGCTGAAAAACGCCGTTGCGCCCGGGAGTGTGCGGGAGGTGGACCATGGCTAGTCCACGGGTCCGGTTCGGCCGGGTTCGCTGGCGTTGGCCGGGTCTGGCGGCGGTCTGCGGTCTGGCGGCCGTGCTGGCATGGGCGGGCCACGAATACGGTGCAGGTTTCCATCGCCATGCACGGCAAACCCTGGAGGCGGCGGTGGAGCGTGCGCGGACTGCGGTGCGGAGGACCACGGGTCTCTTCATGGCGCACCGCTATTTCGCCATCCGGGAGGTCAAGGTCCTGGGGGCGGACAAGGTCAAGGGCGCCGACCTGGTGGTGATGTCCGGTCTGGGACCCCATACCCGCATCTGGAGCATCGATCCGGCGGAGCTTGAGGAACGGGTGCGGCGGCATCCCTGGGTCAAGTCGGTGCTGCTGCGGCGGGAGTTGCCGGCGCGCCTGGTGATCCACATCGAGGAATGGAGCCCGAGTGCCATCGTCGCCCTGGACAAGCTCTACTACGTGGCCAACGACGGTGTGATCTTCAAGGCGCTCGACGAAAAGGATTCCGTCGACTTTCCCTTCATCACCGGCCTGCGGGCCGCGGGCCTGCCGCCGCACGAACCGGCCACGCGGAAGCGGCTGTCCCAGGTGGCGGCGCTGGGACGGCGGGTGGAAAGGGCGTCGCTGGGCCTGTCCGAGATCCGCTTCGAGCCCGACGGCGGCATCGTTGTCTACCCGGTCTCGTTCGCGGTGCCGTTCCGCATGGGCTGGGGTGACTGGGACGAGAAGCTTCATCGGTTGGGGTGGTTCGTGCGGGAGTTTCGGGGCAAGGGGGCCCGTTTCCGGGCCGTTGATTTGAGTTTCCGGGGACAGGTGGTGGCGCACCCGCGCGGACGGGTGTGATTCGACGATCAGGATCCGGACCACAGGCGGGAAGATCCATGGCCAAGAAGACCCATATTGTCGTTGGGCTCGATATCGGCACCCACAAGATCTGTGCCGTGGTGGGCGAGCAGACCGAGCAGGGACCCGAGGTGGTGGGAGTCGGCATCAGCCCGTCGCTGGGCTTGCGCAAGGGCGTGGTGATCAATGTCGAGGCTACCATGGACGGCATCCGGAAGGCGGTGGCCGAGGCGGAGATCATGGCGGGCTGCGAGATCAATACCGTCTTCGTCGGCATCGCCGGGGGCCACATCCGCGGTTTCAACAGCCACGGGGTCGTGGCCATCAAGAACCGGGAAGTGACCGGCGCCGACGTGGAGCGGGTCATTGACGGAGCCAAGGCCGTGGCCATTCCCATGGACCGGGAGGTCCTCCACGTGCTGCCCCAGGAGTTCGCCGTCGACGATCAGGATGGCATTCAGGATCCTCGGGGAATGGCCGGGGTCCGGCTTGAGGCCAGTGTTCACATGGTCACGGGCGCGGTGGCGGCGGCACAGAACATCATCAAGTGCTGCAACGGAACGGGGCTCAACGTCGCGGACTTCGTGCTCGAGCCGCTGGCGTCGGCCGACGCGACCCTGACCAAGGAAGAGAAGGAGGTGGGAGTGGCGCTGGTGGACATGGGCGGCGGCACCACCGATATCGCGCTGTTCCACGGCGGCTCGGTGAAGCACACGGCGGTGTTGAGCGTGGGAGGGAACCATCTCACCAGCGACATCGCCGCGGGTCTGCATGCCCCGATGGCCGCCGCCGAGCAGTTGAAGCAGCGCTTCGGGTGCGTGGAGACCGACCTGGCCAACCGCGACGAAATGCTGGATGTGCCCAGCGTGGGGGGACGGAGCCCCCGATCGGTGTCACGCCAGATCCTCTGCGAGATCATCGAGCCGCGCCTGGAGGAGGTGTTCCACCTGGTGCGGCGGGAGATCGGCAAGTCCGGTTACGAGGATGGTCTCGTGTCGGGCATCGTGATGACCGGCGGCACCACGCTGCTGCCGGGAATCGTCCGGATGGCGGAACGGCTCTTCGACGTGCCGGTGCGCCAGGGGGTGCCGGCCAACGTCACGGGGCTGGTGGATGTGGTCTCCAGTCCGGTCTACGCCACCGGCACCGGGCTGTTGCTGCACGGGCTCAGGCAACGGGACCGGAATCTGTTTCGAATCCGCGACAACGAACATCTGTTCTGCAGGGTCCGGGGCCGCATGACCGAGTGGTTCAAGGAGTTCTTCTAGCCGAAGGAAGGCGGGAGTGGCGGCCCGGCCGCATGTCGGGCGCCGCTTTTCGCATGAATTGAAGACGTCGTTGAATATGTCAACGCAACAGGGAAAAGGAGGAAGCGGCATGTTTGAAATGGTGGAACCGATTGATTCCGGAGCCAGGATCAAGGCCATCGGCATCGGCGGCGGCGGCAACAACGCGATCAACACCATGATCGACGAGGGGCTCAAGGGGGTGGACTTCATCGCCGCCAACACCGACAGCCAGGCGCTGGACGCGAGCCGGGCCGAGATCAAGGTGCAGATCGGCGATTCCCTCACCAAGGGGCTCGGGGCCGGTGCCAACCCGGAAGTGGGCCGGCGCGCCGCGATGGAGGACAAGGAGCGCATCCGCGAATATCTCACGGGCGCGGACATGGTCTTCATTACCGCCGGGATGGGCGGCGGCACGGGAACCGGCGGCGCTCCGGTGATCGCCGGCGTGGCGCGGGAAGTGGGCGCGCTCACGGTGGGGGTGGTGACCAAGCCCTTCGTCTTCGAAGGGAAGCGGCGCATGTACCAGGCGGAGGAGGGAATCCGGGAGCTCAAGGACAAGGTGGACACCCTTGTGGTCATACCGAACCAGCGGCTTCTCAGTATCGCCGGCCAGTCCACGACGCTGCTGGAGACCTTCAAGGTGGCCGACAGCGTGGTGACACAGGCGGTGCGGGGCATCGCGGGCCTGATCGTGACGCCCGGGCTCATCAATCTCGACTTCGCCGACGTGCGCACGGTCATGAAGGAGATGGGCTTCGCGCTCATGGGCGCGGCTTCGGCAAAGGGCGAGAATCGTGCCGTCGAGGCGGCCCAGCAGGCCATTTCCAGCCCGCTGCTGGAAGACGTATCCATTGCCGGTGCCCGCGGCGTCCTGATCAACGTCACCGGTGGTCCGGACACCAGCCTGTTCGAGGTCAACGAGGCGGCCACCCTCATACAGGGCGAAGCCCACGAGGAGGCCACCATCATCTTCGGGGCCGTCATCGACGAGACGCTGGAGGAAGAGATCCGGATCACGGTCATCGCCACCGGGTTCGGTGACGGCGGTGTCCGGATGCCGGAGGCCGCGCCCGCCGGGCCGCGGACGGCGGCGGGGCCGAAACAGGGGTCGCTGGGGCTGGGCGGCAAGGACACCAAGGGCAAGAAGGTCGTTCACTTCGGCACCCTTGAGGATGACGGGTTCGCTGATCTGAATTGGCAGCCGGGGAAGGATCTGCCGGCGTCGGAGAGCCCCTACGATCTCAAGGAGGACGAAGTGGCCGAAGACGACTTCGACGTTCCGACGTTCCTGCGCAAACGGACGGACTAGACGGGCCTGCGGCGCTGCAAGAGCAGCGGGAGGAGCCCCCAGACGCCGAGAATCAACCCGGCCAGGGCCCAGCCGGCTTGGTGGCGTCCGCCGTGCCGGGCGACGATGAGGCACAGAACGCCGTCGCACAGGTGGATGGCCGCCAGGGTCGCCAGCAATGCGTGGGGCTCCAGATCCGGCCTGATGAAGTGGAGGCCGGAAAGGCGTGAAAGCAGTGCGGCGAGGTCTGCCATTCGGTGTCCTTGACGGGGTGTCCTTGACGGTCGTCGTCAGGGTACTATATTGAAGTTCGACTGGAAGATGAAGCCGACATGACGGTACGAACCATCCAGTGGCGGAACGGCGACGTGATCTTCATCGATCAGCGGCGGCTCCCGCGCAAGGAGGTGTACCGGTCCTGCCGCAACTTCCGGCAGGTCGCCCAAGCCATCCGCAGCATGACCGTGCGCGGCGCCCCCGCCATCGGCGTCGCCGCGGCCATGGGCGTCGCGCTGGGCGCGCGCCACATCCGGCATCCCGGGCGGGTCGCTACGGTGATGGAACGGGTCTTCCGCACGTTGGCCGACACCCGTCCCACCGCGATCAATCTGCATTGGGCGCTGGCGCGCATGCGGCGGATCTACGACGCCAACCGGGACGACGATCTGGAATCGCTGAAGCGGCGGCTCGAGGAAGCCGCTCTCGAGATATACGAGGAAGACATCGCCGCCAACCGCCGCCTCGGCGGCCTGGGCGCCGGATTGCTGAAGGACTGCCGGCGTATCCTGACACACTGCAACGCCGGTGCCTTGGCCACCGCGGGTTACGGGACCGCCTTGGGGGTGCTGCGGGCCATGAAGGAATCGGGCGCGGTCATCGAGGAGGTGTTCGTGGACGAGACCCGCCCGTTTCTTCAGGGCGCCCGGCTGACCGCATGGGAACTGTGCAAGGAAGAGATTCCCGTAACCCTCATCACCGACAACATGATGGGTTACGTCATGCAGAGCCGGCAAGTGGACGCGGTGGTGGTGGGGGCCGATCGCGTGGCGGCCAACGGTGACGTGGCCAACAAGATCGGCACTTATCCGTTGGCGGTGCTGGCGCAAAGGCATCGCGTCCCCTTCTACGTGGCCTGCCCCACCTCGACGGTGGACCTCGACTGTCCGTCGGGAGCCGCCATTCCCATCGAGCAGCGCGGCCAGGATGAGGTCACCCATGTCGCTGGAAGCCGAATCGCGCCCGCCGGCGTGAACATCCTGAATCCGGCCTTCGACGTGACCGATCATACCCTGGTCTCGGCCATCATCACGGAAAGGGCAGTGGTCAGGCCGCCCTACCGGAAGAACCTGCGCGCCGCCTGTCGCGGGTAGACCGGCCGCGGGCGTTTTTCGGCGAAAGTGTGGTGCCATGGCCGTGATCGAAAGACGGGACGAGCTGGAAGCCTTCTTTCACGACGCCGGCAAGCCGCGTGCGCAGTGGCGCGTGGGCACGGAGTACGAGAAGGTGGGCATCGAGCGCGATACCGCCAGGGCGCTTTCCTATTCCGGCCCTCGGGGCGTGCGGGTCATCCTCGAAGGCCTGGTCAGCGACTACGGCTGGGCGCCGCAGGAGGAAGGCGGCTTCGTCATCGGCCTGAAGCGCGGCGACCATGCCATCACCCTGGAGCCGGGCGGTCAGATCGAGTTGAGCGGCGAGCCCTGCGACGACATCCACTGCAGCAACGCCGAGTTCTCCCAGCATATCCGCGAGCTGATCGACGTGGCCGGGCGGTTCGACGTGGTGTTTCTTGGCCTGGGGATGCAGCCCTTCAGCCGCGTCGACGAGATCGAGTGGCTGCCCAAGCGGCGCTACCGCATCATGGGGCCGTACATGGCCCGGGTGGGAACGCTGGGCCGGCGGATGATGAAGCAGACCGCCACGGTGCAGGCCAACATCGACTACGGCGACGAGACCGACGCCATGGCCAAGCTGCGGGCGGCCATGGGCTTGGCGCCCGTCATCGGCGCGGCGTTCGCCAACTCGCCCGTGTCCGACGGCGAACCCAACGGCTTCAAGAGCTATCGCGGCCACATCTGGACCCGGACCGACCCGGACCGCTGCGGGCTGCTGGAGTTCTGTTTCGCTCCCGACGCCGCCTTCCACCACTACGTTGAGTACGCCCTCGACGTGCCGATGTACCTCATCGCCCGGGACGGCAACTACCTGGACATGACCGGGATCCCGTTCCGTCACTTCCTGGAGCACGGCCATCAGGGCCACCACGCCACCATGGCGGACTGGCAGCTTCACCTGACCACGCTGTTCCCCGAGGTGCGGCTCAAGCACTATATGGAGTTCCGCTCCGCCGACAGCCAGGCGCCGGAGTTGATGCCGGCCCTGCCCGCGCTCATCAAGGGCATCTTCTACGACGCCGACTGCCTGCAGGCCGGATGGGATCTGGTCAAGGGGTGGACTTTCGACGAGCGCATGACCGCCTATCACGACTCGCACCGGTACGGCCTGGCGGCGCGCTTCCGGCGCTACACCCTTGGCGACCTGGCGAGGGAGATGGTGGACATTGCCTGGGAAGGGCTGGCGCGCCAACGGGGACTGAACCGGCGTGGCGAGGATGAGACCATTCATCTGGCGCCGCTGCGGGAACTGGTCGCGCAAGGGCAGTGTCCCGCGGACGTGATCCTCTCCAAGTGGCGGGGCGAGTTTCGCCAGGATCTCCGAAGGCTCATCGAGGACACTTCCTACAAGCTGCCGTGAACGCCGCGCCCGTTGGCGGAAGCGCGGAAACCGCACTGGACTTTCCACGCGCCTCGCGCTAGTATCGCCTCATCTTTCCGGAATGTTCCGGAGCGGCCAGGTTGAGCCGGCCGACTCCACGCCAGGAGCACCGGGAGGACGGGAACCGCCGCTTGGATCCGGGAGAGCCGGACCGGGACGGACATTCCGGCATCTATCGTCGGCAACGGTAGCGGGATGGCCTTCCGGATCGGTCCGGAAGGCTTTTTTTGTGGACGTTCAGTCGAGGAGGTTCACGGAATGGGACGCATGACGGTGCCGAGAATCCGGAGCATGAAGGAACGGGGCGAGAAGATCGTCTGCCTCACGGCCTATGACTACTGCTTTGCCCGCATCCTGGATGAATCCGGCATGGATCTCCTTCTGGTCGGCGACTCGCTGGGCTCCGTGGTCCAGGGGCACGACACCACGCTGCCGGTGACGGTGGACGACATCATCTATCACACGCGGGCGGTGATTCGCGGGCGCAAACGCGCGCTGGTGGTGTCGGACATGCCCTTCATGACGTTTCAGTTGGGCGTGGACGAGGCCAGGCGCAGTGCCGGCAGACTCATCCAGGAGGGAGGCGCCGAGTCGGTCAAGCTGGAAGGGGGCGTCACCCAGGCCGCCACCATCGAGGCGCTGGTGAAGATGGGCGTGCCGGTCATGGGCCACGTGGGTCTCACGCCCCAGTCGGTGCATCAGTTTGGCGGCTACCGGATCCAGGGCCGCGGCGAGGCCGACGCCCGGGCCATTCTCGACGATGCCCTGGCGGTGGAGCAGGGGGGCGCCTTCGCGGTGGTGCTGGAGGGCATTCCGGTGCCCCTCGCCCGGGAGATCACCCGGCGGGTGTCCATCCCCACCATCGGCATCGGTGCCGGCATGCACTGCGACGGGCAGATCCTGGTGGTCCACGACATGCTGGGCCTGTTCGACGACTTCACGCCCCGTTTCGTCAAGCGCTACGCCGAACTCAAGGAGACCATCGGCGGGGCGGTCCGGAGCTACATGGAAGAGGTGCGGGCGGAGGCCTTTCCCGCCGAAGAGCACACCTTCCAGTGATGAACGGGCTGGAACCTCGCGCCATGCAAGTGCTGCCCGACATTCCGGAGATGCAGTCCTGGAGCGACCGCGCCTGGCGGCAGGGAAAGCGCATCGCCCTGGTGCCAACCATGGGTTTCCTGCACGAAGGCCATCTGAGTCTCGTGCGCCAGGGCCGGCATCGGGGCGATCTCCTGGTGGTGTCCATCTTCACCAATCCGACCCAGTTCGCTCCCTCCGAGGATTTTGACAGCTATCCGCGGAATCTGGAGCGCGACGTCCGGTTGTTGGCGGAGGAGGGCGTGGATTTCGTCTTCAACCCCACGCCGGAAGACATGTACCCCCGCGGGTATCAGACCTTCGTGGATGTGGAGCGGGTCAGCCGACCTCTGTGCGGCGCCCGCCGGCCGGGGCATTTCCGCGGCGTGGCCACGGTGGTGCTGAAGCTCTTCAATATCGTGCGCCCGCATGTGGCCCTGTTCGGCCTGAAGGACTACCAGCAGATCCAGGTTGTCCGGCGCATGCTCGAGGATCTGAACCTGGCCGTGGAGATCGTCGCATGTCCCACCGTGCGGGATCCCGACGGCTTGGCCATGAGTTCACGCAACCGGTACCTGGGGCCGGCCGAGCGGGAGGCCGCGGGGTGTCTTCCGAGGGCGCTGGCAAGGGCGGAAGCGCTGGTCCGGGGCGGCGAGACCGCCGCCGGGAGGATCCGCGAGGCGGTGGTGGCGGAGGTCGCCCGTCAACCCGCCGCGCAGTTGGAATACGCCGAACTGTGCCACCCCGGCGAGTTGCACCCGGTGGCGGAGGTTCGGGGGCCGACGCTGTTGGCCCTGTCCGCCCGGGTTGGCAAGGCTCGCCTGATCGACAACCGCATCCTCGGAGGGTACGAATCGTAGAGGGGTCGTGCGCTGGTGCGGGATTCATTCGTCGGCGAATCGGGAGACTGGACAAGCCATGGCCACCGCCAGGGAAACCACGGAGAAGACCGTCACCGTCAACCGGAGGGCGCGCCGCGAGTACTTCATCGACGAGTCCTTCGAGGCCGGGATGGTGCTGCTGGGCAGCGAGGTCAAGTCGTTGCGCGACGGCCGCGCCAATCTGGCCGACAGCTACGCCCGGGTCGACAAGGGCCAAGTGTACCTCGTGAATTCCCACATCAGTCCCTTTCCGGCCGCCAACAGGTTCAATCACGAGCCCACCCGGCCGCGGAAGCTGTTGTTGCACAGGCGCGAGATTGCACGGCTGACGGGAAAGGTGAAGGAGCGCGGCTTGACTCTGATCCCGCTGAAGCTATACTTCAAGGATGGGCGCGCCAAGGTGGAGTTGGGTCTCGCCCGAGGCAAGAAGCTCTACGACAAGCGCCACAGCGTCAAGGAAAAGATGGTCCGGCGGGAGATGGAGCGCTCGATGAAGCTCCAGAGAAGTTGACCGCCCGGGTCGGGTACCTTCCGTAACGGAGAACGTCGCGCAGGTCGTGACAAGGACGTCATTGGGGGCGATATGGGTTCGACGGGGGTGGGAAGTCAAAGTGGCATGCCGGGGTCCTGCGGCCTCGTCAAAAACGCAGGACTGCAAGTAACTGCAGACGAACCACAGTACGCTCTGGCTGCCTAGACAGCCAGCGTCTTGCCGGCTTTCTCCCGCGGGGTCGGACAAGGCGTCATTCAGCGGGATGGACCGATTCTCCTGCCGGAGGAGATGAGGTCGAGATCCAAACCGGCTGGCCGCGCAAGATCCTGTCGCCGGGATCTCGCGCGGCAAGACTCGAACGGCGACTAAGCATGTAGTCACTTTTGGCGGAAAGCCTTCGGACGGGGGTTCGATTCCCCCCGCCTCCACCAATCCTTCCGTGCCCTGCTTCCGTGCTCCTCCTCCGCGCCCTTCCTCCGGCCGCTATCCCGGGGCGTGGGAGGCTTCCCCCTCCCGGGGTTTTCGGAACCCCATCCAGCTCCACTGGTCCGGATGGCGTCGCACCATCTTCTCGATTTCCCGGACGAACAGGCCGGCATTGGTGCGGAGGTCTTCCTCGTGATCACCGGTCTGGACGAACCGCACCTCGGGTTCGACGTGCAGTGTCAACCGGTCCCGCGAATCCCGCACCATGAAGATCGGGAGCACGGAGGCGCCGGTACGCCGGGCGATGGTGACCGGCCCCTTGGGCGCGGGCACCCGTTGTCCGAGGAAGTTCACCTCGACCCCGGTGGTCTTGAATTCGTCCGGGATCATCAGGACGATTTCGTTGCGGCGCAGGGCCTTGATGATCTGCACGACGGACTGGCGTCTGGGACGGGCCGGGATGAGCCGGATGCCCGCCCGGTCGCAGTATTTCTTTTGCAGCGAGGCGAAACGCCTCTCCTGCGGCAGCTTGATCACCACGCTGAAGTCATAACCCTGTGCCACCAGGCGGGGGCCGATCATGGTGAAGTTGCCGAAGTGGGCGCTGATGGCGAGGACGCCCTTGTCCCGGGCCAGAGCCTCGCGCAGCCGCTCCCCGCCCTTGATCTCGATGCGCGCGCACAGCTCTTCTTTCGTCATGAACAGGGTGGCGGCCGTCTCGACGAACGCCTGGGTGAAATTTCGCCACGCGGCCCGCACCACCGCACGGCGCTCGTCATGGGTGGGCAACTCCTGGCCCATGGTGCGCTGGAGCGCGTCGTGCATGCGCTCCCGAAACGGCCGCAGCAGCAGGTAGCTCACGCGGTCGGTGAACCAGGCAATACCGGGTTGCGCGCACGCCGGCAGCCAACCGACGTTCGCGACCAGCGCTCGCATCAGATATTCGCCGGCCCGGTAGCGAAGGCGGTAGAGGAGCCGACTGCGTCTGTCGGATCTCATGTCACGTGGCCTGCCCCGGCCGACCTTCCCTTGTCCCCGCCCGGCCCAGGGCGGAAAGCCCCCGGAGGCGCCGGATGATGCCGGGGATCTTCTCCGCCGCGAAATCGACTTCCGCGCCGGTATTGTAGCGGCCGAGACTGAAACGGACCGCACCCTGCAGCCATCGGGACGGCACTTTCATGGCCCGCAACACGTGGGACGGTTCCACCGAGCCCGAGGTGCAGGCCGAACCGGTTGAGGCGCAGATGCCGAACTCGTCCAGCAGCACCAGGATCGATTCGCCCTCCAGATATTCAAAGGAGGCGTTGAGGGTGTTCGGCAACCGGTCCGATCCGCCGCCGTTGACCCGCAGGCCCGGGCAGGTGGATACGAGCGCGCTTTCCAGTCGGTCGCGCATGCCGGTCAACCGCGCGCATTCGGCGGCGATGTCCTGGCCGGTGAGCGCGGCGGCTTCGCCCATGCCGACGATGCCGGCGACGTTCTCGGTGCCGCCGCGGCGGTTGCGCTCCTGGTGGCCGCCGACGATGAAGGGGCGGAGGGTGATCCCGCGCCGGACATACAGCGCCCCCACGCCCTTGGGGCCGTGAAACTTGTGGGCCGAGATGGTCAGCAGGTCGATGGGGCTGTTCTTCACGTCGAGTTCGATCTTGCCCGGCACCTGCACCGCGTCCACGTGCAGGGGAATGCCTCTGGCCTTGACGATTTCGCCGGCTTCGCGCACCGGGAAGATGACGCCGGTCTCGTTGTTGGCGTACATGATCGAGACCAGGGCGGTGTCGTCCGACAGGGAATCCCGGAGTTCGTCCAGGTCCAGCATGCCGTTCTCGTCCACTCCCAGCCAGGTGACCCGGTAGCCCTTCCTCTCCAGGTGTTGCGCCAGGCCCAGCACCGCGGGATGCTCCACCGCCGTGGTGATGAAGTGGCGCTTGTTCGGGGCGCCTTCGAGGATTCCGCGAATGGCGGTGTTGTCACCCTCGGAGCCGCAACTGGTGAACAGCACCTCCACCTCGTCTCCCGCTCCCAGAAGCTCCGCGACCTGGCGGCGCGCGCGGTCAAGGGCGCGTCCGGCGCCGCTTCCGAATCGGTGAATGCTCGAGGGGTTCCCGTAGAGTTCGGTGAGATAGGGCGCCATGGCCTCGAAGACCTGCGGCGCGACGCGCGTGGTTGCGTTGTTGTCGAAATAGACGACGTCGGACATGGCGTGTCCCGCGAGCGAACGCTGCGACGGGCGGAATCGGCCCCGGCCGCCGTTCCGGGCGGCGCCCTCAGGCCACGAACGAGGCGCCGCAGCCGCAACTGCGTTTCACATTGGGATTCTGGAACACGAAGGCCGCCTCCATGAGGGTTTCCCTGTAGTCGAGTTCGGTGCCGCCCAGGTACAGCAGGCTCTTCAGGTCCACGATGACCTTGGCCCCGGCCTCCTCGAATACGCGGTCGGCGGGCCGCGGGTCGTCGAGTTCCATCTTGTACTGCAACCCGGAGCAGCCGCCGCCCACGACCTTGAGGCGCAGACCGGTCAGATCGCGTTGGTCCTGGCCGAGCAGTTCCTTGATCCTGTCGGCCGCCGATTCCGTTATCCGGACCCCAGTCGCCATTGTCCTTTCCCGCGTGCCGCCGGCGAGTCCGCCCCTCGCCTGACGCGGCAGGTCATTTGCCAGCGGCCGCCGCTGCCGACCGCCTGCCATAGTGCGGCGACAGTGCGCGCAACCTCAGGACTTCCTCCTCGACCCGATCCAGGACGTAGTCCACCTCTTCCTCGGTGTTGAAGCGCCCCAGGCCAAAGCGGATGGAGCCGTGGGCCAGGTCTTCCCGCAGGCCCATGGCCTTGAGCACATGGGACGGCTCCAGCGCCGCGGACGTGCAGGTGGAGCCGGAGGAGACGGCGACATCGTTGAGGCCCATGATCAGCGATTCGCCTTCCACGTAGCCGAAGGAGACGTTGAGGTTGCCGCACAGACGCTCCGTGGGATGTCCATTCAGGTGGAGTTCATCAAGGCGCGAGAAGAGTCCGGTTTCGAGCCGGTCCCGCAATCCGGCAATGAACGGCAATTCGCTGGACATGGCATCCCGCGCGAGTTCGCAGGCCTTGCCGAATCCGACGATGCCGGGAACGTTCAGGGTGCCCGACCGCAGGCCGCCCTCGTGGCCGCCGCCGTGAATGGTCGGGTTCAGTCGCGCCGCGGGTTTCCGGGTGCTGACGTACAGCGCCCCGACTCCCTTGGGGCCATGCAGCTTGTGGGCGGTCATGGACAGCAGGTGAACGCCGCATGCGCCCACGTCGATGGGCATCTTGCCCACCGCCTGGGTGGCGTCGGTATGGAAAAGGATTCCGCGTTCCTCGGCGATGCGGCCGATCTCCGCCAGCGGCTGGATGGTGCCCACTTCGTTGTTGGCCAGCATGATGGAGATGAGCAGCGTCTTGTCGTCGACGGCGGCGCGCAGCCTGTCCATGTCCACCGTACCGCGGGCGTCCACGGGCAGGTAGGTGACGCGGTAGCCTTGCCGTTCCAGGAACCTGCAGCAGTCCAGAACCGCCTTGTGCTCGGCCGCGCAGGTGATGATGTGGTCTCCCCGGTCGCGGTGGAGCTCGGCGACGCCCTTGATGGCGAGGTTGTCCGACTCCGTCGCACCGCTGGTGAAGACGATCTCCCGGGGCGCCGCGCCGATCAGGCGGCCGACGTTCTTGCGCGCCTGATGCACTGCCGCCTCCGCTTCCCATCCGAAGGCGTGCTTGCTGGCGGAGTTGCCGAACTGCTCGGTAAAGAAAGGCAGCATGGCATCCACCACCCGGGGATCCACGGGTGTGGTGGCATGATTGTCGAAATAGATGGGCAGCTTCACGATAACAGTCCTGATCCTTCTGAAGGTTTCATCTTCAAAACTTCACCTTCAAAACGCTTCATTTAGGCCTGAAGGCGGGTGAATGTCAAGAAAGCGGGCACCCGGAGCCTTCCCGCAGCGCTCCTTCAGGTACCGTCCGGTGGCGGAGCCGGCCACCTCCATGACCTCCCGGGGCGTGCCCGCGGCCACCACGTAGCCGCCGTTCTCGCCGCCCTCGGGACCGAGATCCACGAGGTAGTCGGCGCACCTCAGGAAATCCGGGTTGTGCTCGATGGCGATGACGGTATGACCGGATGCCACCAGCCGGTCCAGGATCTCCACCAGCCGGCCGACTTCTTCGAAGTGAAGCCCGGTCGTGGGTTCGTCGAAGAGGTACAGTGCCCGGCCGCCGACGCTCTTGCCCAACTCCCGGGCCAGCTTGACGCGCTGCGCCTCGCCGCCGGAAAGGGTCGTGGCCGGCTGCCCCAGCCGAAGATAGCCCAGGCCCACCTGCCACAGGCTTTCCAGCCGCTGCCGCACCGGCGGCACGTTGCTCAGGAAGTCGAGTGCTTCGGCGACGGTCAGGTCGAGGACATCCGCGATGCTGGCGCCCTTGTAGAGGATCTCCAGGGTCTCCCGGTTGTACCGCCGTCCGCCGCAGACGTCGCAGGTCACCGACACGTCCGGGAGGAACTGCATCGCGATATCCACCTGGCCGGTGCCGAGGCAGGCCTCGCAGCGGCCGCCCGCGGCGTTGCAGGAGAAACGTCCGGGGCCATAGCCGCGCAGGCGGGCGTCCGGCAGGCGCGCGAAGAGGTTTCGCAGCGGGTCGAAGAGTCCCGCGTAGGTGGCGGGGGTGGAGCGGCTGCTGCGCCCGATGGAACCCTGGTCCACGTAGAGAACCCGATCGAAGGCGTCGAGCCCGGTGGTCTCGAGGATCCCCGCCCCGGCCTTGGCGGGCGCCGCGGCGTTCCGCCGTCGTGCCCGTGCGTAGAGGGTGTCCACCACGAGGCTGCTCTTGCCGGAACCCGAGACTCCGGTGACGCAGGTCATGAGTCCGATGGGGAAGTCCACGTCGATGTGCTTGAGGTTGTGGCGCGCCGCGCGCCGGAGGGAAAGGGTGCCGGATCGTGTCCGCGGCGTCCGGATGGAAGCGCCGGCGCCATCGGCCAGCCAGGGTCCGGTGCGGGAAGCGGGGCTGCGGCGGACCTGGTCCACGCTTCCGGCGGCCAGTACCTCGCCGCCTGCCGCGCCGGCTCCCGGACCCATGTCGATGACGTGGTCGGCCGCCAGGATCACGTCCCGGTCGTGTTCCACCACCAGGACGGTGTTGCCCGCATCCCTCAGTTCGCGCAGGATGTCGAGAAGCCGGGCGGTGTCCTTGGGGTGGAGTCCTGCCGTGGGTTCGTCGAGCACATAGATGACCCCCGACAGGCGGGCGCCGATGTGAGCCGCCAGCCGGATTCTCTGGCATTCGCCGCCCGACAGACTGTCGGAGGACCTGTCCAGGGAGAGATATCCCAGTTCGAGCTCCAGCAGGGTGGCGGTGCGTTCCCGTATCTCCCGGAGGATGTTTCCGGCAAGCACGCGCTCGCGCTCGTCGAGGGAGACCTCCTCGATGAAACGGTGGAAGCCGCTCAGGGGCAGCGCCGATACCTCCGCGATGTTCAGGCCGTCGATGCGCACCCGGAGGCTGTCGCTCCGGAGTCGGGCACCGGCGCACTTCGGGCAGGACCGCCGGGCCGCGTCCGGTGCCGGAGCGCGGCCCGGGCGGGTGCCGAGGCCGTCGCAGGCGTCGCAGGCACCGTGCGGACTGTTGAAGGAAAAGAGTTGCGGCACGCAGGGGCGGGACGGCGTACCGCAGTCCAGGCAGGCGGACCGTTGCGTGTAGCGGCGGGACTCCGGCGCGGGGACCGCGTGCAGGTCGATCTTCACCACCCCGGTCCCGTGCTTCAGCGCCACCTCGATGGAGTCGGCCAGCCGCTTGGCGGCCCCCTCCCGTATCACCAGCCGGTCCACCACCAGGTCCGCCCGCTCGGGCGGCTCCGCGCCGGAGAGGTCCTCCAGTTCCCGAATCTCCCGATTCACCTTGATGCGCACGAACCCGGCCCGGATCATGCTCTTGATCTCTTCCCGGTACCGGTCCGGGTCGCCGCATCGAAGGGGCGCCAGCACCTCGATGCGGGTGCCGGAGGGGAGGTGCCACAGGTCGTCGACCATCTGCTGCACCGTGTGCACCGTGATGGCCTGGCCGCAGCGCCCGCAGTGGGGCCGTCCCACGTGGGTGAACAGCAGCCGCAGGTGATCGTGTATCTCCGTCAGCGTCCCTACCGTGGAGCGGGGGTTCTCGTGGAAGCGGCGTTGGGGGACGGCGATGGCCGGCGAGAGCCCCTGAATGGAGTCCACGTCCGCGCGCGCCAACGGATTCAGGAGCTGGCGCGCGTAGGTGGACAGGGATTGCATGTAGTGCCGCTGTCCCTCGGCGTAGACCGTGTCGAACGCCAGCGACGACTTGCCCGAGCCGGAGACCCCGGTGATCACCACCAGCTTGTCGCGGGGAATCGCGACGTCGACGTTCTTGAGGTTGTGGACGCGAGTGCCCCGGATGACGATGTTCATGCCCGTCCGTCGTTCCCGGGGGAGCGCGGGGCGGGTGTGGCCGGCGGCATGCCCCTCCGCCGCGCCAACGCCGCAGCCAGCAGGATCGCCTGCTTCATGCTGCGGGCGTCGGCCACGCCCTTGCCGGCGATGTCGTAGGCGGTGCCGTGGTCTGCCGAGGTCCTGATGAGCGGCAGGCCCAGGGTGAGATTGACGCCGTCGGTGAAGTGCAGCAGCTTGAACGGCCCGAGCCCCTGATCGTGGTACATGCAGATGACGGCATCGAACTCCCCGGCCGCGGCGCGATAAAACAGGCTGTCCGCGGGAACGGGGCCGGAAACGTCCACTCCCTGCCGCCGGCAGTCGCGTACCGCGGGCCGGACCACTTGGCGTTCTTCTTGTCCGAACATGCCGTCCTCGCCGCCGTGCGGGTTCAGGGCGGCCACCGCCAACCGCGGACGCGCCAGGCCGAAGCACTGTTGCAGCGAACCATGGGCGACCTCGATGGTGGCGCGGACCCGCTTGCGGGTCAGCGCCGCGGTCACTTCCGCCAGCGGCAGATGCACCGTCGCCAGCACCACCTTGAGGCGCCGCCCGTAGAGCATCATGCGGACCTCCCGCGCGCCGGCAAGGTCCGCCAGCAGCTCGGTGTGTCCGGGCCAGGCGTGGCCGGCGTCGTTCAGTGCCTTCTTGCGGATGGGTGCCGTCGCCAGGGCGTCGGCGGCGCCGGTGCGGACGAGATCCACCGCCCGGAGGATGTAACGGTACGAAGCGTCGCCGCCGGCCCGGGTTGCGCGGCCGGGGCGCCTGGCCCCGGGCCGGAGGTGCGTGACGGATTCCACCCGGACAGGAGCCGTGTCCACGGCCTGCGCGCAAGGTTCGAGGCGGGGCCAGCGGGGCGCGCGGCAGTGTTCAAGCGATGGCGCGTCACCGACGATCACCACGCGGCAGGCCCGCCGCACCGCGCCATCCCGGGCGGCCTTGACCACCACCTCGGGTCCGATGCCCGATGGATCGCCCATGGTTACGGCCACGACGGGTCTGGACATGGCGATGGGTGGCGGGAACCGGCGGCCGGCTACTGCGCGGGTGCGTCGCCTTCGAAAGACTCGTCCAGGGGTACGTCATCGTCATCGCCGACGTCGGTGGTGAACAGCGGTATCCCGAACAGCTTGACCCGCTTGCGGTCGCCCACCGCTCCCGACGTGTCGCGCAGGATCTCTTCGTCGTAGATGTAGGTCAACGGGTTGAGGTAGTGCAGGAAACTCTTGTCTTCCGGGTCTTCGGTGGCCGAGGCCATCAGGCTGCCGACCGTGCCGCGCTCGGCCTGCTGCGCCTCGAAGGCGTAGCCGTCCAGCTTGACCTCCACGCGGTGCTTCTTGCGCAGGTCGGTCTTCAGCCACTTGGCGAACCTTTCCTGGAGCGTCTTGCCGTAGAGTTCGTCCCGCACCTTTTCCCAGACCGTGTCGAACGCCAGCCGCTCCCCGCCTTGCCGGTCCTCCGCCCTGATCACGTGGTATCCCAGGCGGGAGCGGACCGGTTGGCTGAGCGCTCCCTTCTTCAGGGTGGCGGCGACCCGCGCGAGCGAATCGGGCAGGCTCCCGGGTCGGACCCAACCGATATCGCCGCCCTCGCTCGCTCCCGAGCCCTCGGACTCGGCGCGCGCCAATGCGGCGAAGTCGGCCCCCTCGACCACCTGCCGGCGCAACGCTTCGATGCGCGACCTGACGGACTGTTCCCGCTCGGAAGCGGCGCCCTCGTCCAGTGCCAGCATGAGGTGGCGGAGACGCACCTGGAGTTCGGTCCGATACAAATCCGGGTTGGCGTCGTAGTAGCGCCGCGCGTCCTGCCGGGTGACGTGAACCCTTTGCCTGACGTTGCGCTGGATCAGTTCGTCCTGTTCGATGCGGCGGCGCACCTCGTCGCGGTACTGGGCGGAGGTCTTGCCGTCCCTCCTCAACAGCGCGTCGAACTCCGCGGGGGTCAGATCGTTCCGTTCCCTGACGGAGCGGATGTGCTTGTCGATGTCCGCGTCACGCACGCGGATGCCGCCGTTCCGGACTTCGGTCCGGATGAGTTCATGGGTGATGAACTCCTCCACCCACTGCTCGGGCACCTGTCCCGCGGTCAACGCATCGATCTGGACGTCCTGGTTCAGCCGGGTTCGGGCGAACTCCCGGAGGTCCGAGAAGGTGTGCGGATCGCCGTTGACCACCACGACGATCTTCTCCACCACACTTCCGGGAGACGGTCCGGGGAAGCCCGCCAGCAGGGCGGCCAAGGTCAGCAGGGCGGCCAAGGCCGGGACGGCGGCCGCGGACAGGCCGCGCCGCACGCCGAGAGTGGATATCGCAAACCGCTTCATGGGACGTTCCTTTGTTGGAACCACAATACCTTCCTAGCAGAGCGCGTGCAATAATTCGCAAGCCTCGTCGATCAGCGCGGGCCAAGCGGTATGGTCCGGGCTGAAGGACAGGTGTCCTTCCGGCGAGAACCGAAAACGCCGGTGATCTTCCTTCGCAAGAGCGAGCAGCCGCTCCACGTTGAGCGTGGAGGTGGCGTGGAAGGTCAGCGACAGGCGCCCGCCCTGGTAGATGATCCGGGTTCCCAGCGAGCGGATGAGGGCGCGCCGGAGTTCCATGACCCTGAAGAGATTCTCCACCACCTCCGGGTGGTTCCCGTATCGGTCACGCAGCTCGTCCCGGATCTCCGTCAGTTGCTCCGGCGTCTCCAGGTTGGCCAGGCGCTTGTAGAACAGCAGCCGCTGATTGGCGCTGGGAATGTAATCGTCCGGCAGGTAGGCGGGGATGCCCAGGCGGATCTCCGGCTCGACGCGAACCCGGTGCGCTTCCCCCTTGAGCTCGCGAAGGGTCTCTTCCATCATCTGGGTGTAGAGTTCGAAGCCTACCGCCGCGATCTGGCCCGATTGCTCGCGCCCCAGCAGATTGCCGGCGCCGCGGATCTCCAGGTCGTGCAGCGCAAGCTTGAAACCGCTCCCCAGTTCGTCCAGCTCCTGCAGCGCCCGCAGCCGTTTCTCGGCGTCCTTGGTCACGGTGCCGCTCTCGGGCAGCAGCAGGTAGGCGTAGGCGCGCCGTGACGAGCGCCCCACCCGGCCCCGCAGCTGGTAGAGTTGGGCGAGACCGAACCGGTCGGCGCGGTTGATGAGGATGGTGTTGGCGTTGGGATAGTCCAGGCCGGACTCGATGATGGCGGAGCACACCAGGACCTGGGCCTCGTTCTCCTGGAACCGGGCCATGTTCTTCTTGATCTCGCCGGGGGTCATCTGTCCGTGGGCCACGGTGACCCGGGCCTCGGGCACCAGGTCCATGATCTTCCGGCCCATGCGCTGGATGTTCTCCACCCGGTTGTGCAGGAAGAATACCTGCCCGTCGCGGTGGAGTTCCCGCAGGATGGCGTCGCGGATCACGCCTTCGTCGTAACGCGTGACATAGGTCCGGACGGCCAGCCTGTTGGGCGGCGGCGTCTCGATGACGCTCAGGTCGCGGATGCCCGACAGCGACATGTGCAGGGTTCGCGGAATGGGCGTGGCGGTGAGGCTCATGACGTCCACGGTGTGGCGAAGCTTCTTGAGCTTCTCCTTGTGGCCCACGCCGAAGCGGTGCTCCTCGTCCACCACCACCAGTCCCAGATCCTTGAAATTCACGTCGCTCTGCAGCAGCCGGTGCGTGCCGATGACGATGTCGATGAGCCCGCCGGCCAGGTCCTTGAGCGACTGTTGCACGGTCTTGCCGGTGACGAAGCGGCTCAGGCTCTCCACCCGCACCGGATAGGGTTCGAAGCGGGCGCGGAAGGTCTCCAGGTGCTGCTGCGCCAGGATGGTGGTGGGGGCAAGCACGGCCACCTGCCGGCCGTCCATCACCGCCATGAAAGCCGCGCGCATGGCCACCTCGGTCTTGCCGTAACCCACGTCGCCGCAGATGAGCCGATCCATGGGCTTGCTACGGGTCAGGTCCTGGAGGGTCTCGGTGATGGCCTGCTCCTGGTCGGGCGTCTCGTCGTACTCGAATGCGGCCTCGAACTCCCGGTACGCCTGATCCGGGGGCGGGAAACCGTGGCCCTGGTGCAACTCCCGCGAGGCATGGACCCGCAGCAGCTCCTTGGCCATGGCCACGATGGACTTGCGCGTCCGGTCCTTGAGCTTGAGCCAGGAGGTGCCGCCCAGCCGGTCCAGGACCGGGGCGGCGCCGTCCGCGCCGATGAACTTCTGCACCAGGTTGATGCGGTCGATGGGCAGATAGAAGCGGTCGCCTCCCTGGTACTCCAGGTGCAGGAACTCGCCTTCGGTGTCCGCCACCTTGAGGTACTTGAGCCCGCGATAGATGCCGATGCCCTGGTCCAGGTGCACCACCACATCGTCCTGCCGGAGCTCGCTCAGGCTGGTGATGAAGTGGCCCGGCGCCTCCCGCCTTCGGACCGCGCGGTCGCGCTTGCGGCGGCCCCACAGCTCTTCGAGGGTAATGAGGATCAGCCCCTCGTCGGGGAGCCGCACTCCCTGTGTCAGGGCGCCCAGCAGGATCGCGGGGCCGTTGGCGGGGTTGCCCATGACTTCATGGAAGGGTTGCGCCGACAGCGGCAGCTCCACGTCGTAGTAGGCCAACAGTTGTTGCAGCCGTTGCGCGTCGGCGGGATGGCCGCCCACGAACAGCACCCGCTGGCCGCGCCACCGTTTCAGGTGTTCCACCAGGGGTGCCAGGGAGCGTTCCGACCCCTGCTGCGTGGTGAGGGCGCTGTGCAGGTCGGCGTTGCCATGGGAGCGCACCGAAAGCGCCGACGAGGATCCCTCCGGGGGCGCGAGGACATCCAGGCTCTCGCCGTGGATCTGCCGGAAGGCCGCGGCCTCGCCGCGCCAGCTGTCCGGGTCGAGATACACGGCTCCGGCGTGGGGATGGAACCGCCCCTCCGCCGCGGCCTTGGAAGCCCGTTGGGTCACGAGCGCGTCGAACTTCTCGAACTCTTCTTCCAGCCGGGTGGGCTGATCGTACCAGAGGATGGCGTTGCGCGGGAGGTGGGCGAGGATCGACGGCAACGGCCGCTCGTGAAAACAGGGCGCCAGGAATTCCATACCCGCGAAGCGCACGCCTTCGCGCACCGCCTCCAGCAACGCGCGCTTGTCCTTGCGGGCGAAACCCAGTTCGTCCGCACGCTCCTCGATGCGGATGAGGGTGTCCTGCGGGGTCTGCGGTCCGGAGGCGAACTCCCGGATGGGCAGAAGCCACAGCTCTCCGGGACGCGCCCGGGTGCGTTGCGTCCGGGCGTCGAACTGGCGTATGGAATCGATGCGGTCGCCGGCGAACTCCATTCGGAAGGGCCGCTCGCAGGCCGGCGGAAACAGGTCCACGATGCCGCCGCGCACGCTGAAGTCGCCCCGTTCCTCCACCAGAGGGGCGCGCGCGAAGCCCAGACGGGAGAGTTGCCCCAGCAACTGGTCCCGCTCCACTTCCTGGCCTTCGACAAAGTGCGCGGCGTGCAGGCTGCCTTGGGGCACCACGCGCTGCAGCACCGCGGCCGGGGTGGTGACCAGGATCGGCGCGGACTGCCGGGCGAGCCGGTGGAGGCCCTCCATCCGGGCGGCCATCTGATCGGGGTGAGGCGACAGGCTCTCGAACGGCAGCACGTCCCAGCCCGGAAACAGCTGGAGCCGCCGTTCGAGGGGAGCGGAGCCGCCCTCTTCACCCAGGAAGAACGAAAGGTCGAGGAAAAGCCGTTCGGCCTCCTTCACGGCAGGCGCCAGCAACACCAGCGGGCAGCGGATACGCCGGGCCGCCAGAAAGACGGCATAGGCCTGGGCGCTGCCGTGGAGGCCGGAGATCCGCTTTTCGCTGCACCACTCGTCGTTCAGCAGTTGCGAGATCTTGTCGTCGAGGGAAGGGGATGTCACCAGGCCGGTTACCTCACGAGGAACGGTGAACCAGTGTAGCGGAAGGACGGCGGCAGCCGCAACGGAACCCCGGTGGATCCGGTGCATTCGGCGTGTTCGGGGCCGTGCGGGGCGAGCCGGGCGTCCTGCATGACTTCCGGCTCCTGGATTTCCGGTTCCTGGACTTCCCCGACACGGGTAGGTTACAGTGGCATTCTCCCGACACCCACACGGAAGAGGATCCACCCATCATGGCGAAGAGGAGCCCGAGAAGCGCAAGGACGGTGCAGGCAGTGCCCGAAAGGGGCTATCCGGACCTCCATGAACATCTCCGCCGCCTGGACGACGCCGGCCTGCTGATCCGGGTGGCGCGCCCGGTGGACAAGGACCAGGAGATGCATCCGCTGGTGCGCTGGCAGTTCCGCGGCGGGATCAGGGAGCGGGACCGCAAGGCGTTCCTCTTCGAGCAGCCGGTGGATGCAAAGGGGAAGCGCTACGACATCCCGGTGGCCGTCGGCGTGCTGGCCGCCAATCGACGGATCTATCGCATCGGCCTGGGGTGTGACGAGGACACGGACATCAATGCCCTGTGGAGCGAGGCCAGGGCGAATCCGCGGGAGCCGGTGGAGGTTCCGTCGTCGGCCGCGCCGGTGCACGAGGTGATCCTGTCGGGGGCGCAGCTCAAGGGCCGGGGCAAGGGCATGGACGGCATCCCGGTTCCCATCTCCACACCCGGCTGGGACAACGCGCCGTACGTGAGCGCGGCCCATTTCATCTCGCGCGACCCCGATCATGGCGGGCACAACATCGGCACCTATCGGGCCATGATCAAGGCCCGCGACCGGCTTGGTTGCAATCCGTCCATCGAGCTCGGGCAGGGCATCTATCGGCACTGGCTCAAATACCGGGAACGGGGCGAAAAGATGCCGGTGGCGCTGTGTATCGGCGGCGTGCCCGCCATCTCCTACGTGGCGGCGCAGAAGCTTGCCTACGACCTCGACGAGTTCTCCGTGGCGGGAGGTCTGGTCAAGGCCCCCATCCGCGTCACCGAGGCCCGCACCGTGCCGGTGCGGGTGCCGGCGGACGCGGAGATCATCGTCGAGGGCTTCGTCAACACCGAGTGGCTGGAGCCCGAGGCACCCTTCGGCGAGTCCCACGGCCACGTGAACCCAAAGGAGTACAATCCGTTCATGGAGGTCACCTGCATCACCCGGCGGCGTGACGCCATCCTCTGCTCCATCATCAGCCAAGTGACGCCGTCCGAGTCGAGCGTCATCAAGAAGATGGCGTACGAACCCCTCTACCTCGAACATCTGCGGGACGGCATCGGGGTGAAGAGCGTCCTTCGGGTGATGCTCCACGAGCCCTTGACCGCCACCCAGAAGCTCACGGTGATACAGATGCGCCAGCCCGGTGCCGCGGAGGTGTGGCGCGCGCTCATGGGCGCGGTTGCGTTCCGTCCCTCCATGTCGAAGATCGTCATCGCGGTGGACGAGGACATCGATCCCGATAACCTCGACGCCGTGTTCTGGGCCATGGGCTACCGCTCCAGGCCGCACCGCGACGTCCAGATCATGCACGGCATGGACGTGGGCCACGCCCCCCGGCACGATACGCGCGGCTCCGCCGATGACTCGTGCCTGCTCTGGGACGCCACCCTCAAGGAGAAGCTGCCGCCCATCTCGCTGCCCACTCGGGAGTACATGGAGCGGGGCCGGAAACTCTGGGAGGAGCTGGGGCTGCCGGAACTGGAGCCCCAGTCGCCGTGGTTCGGTTACTCCCTGGGGGACTGGAACCCGGAACTGGAGCGGGAGGCGGCCTTGGCCACCCGCGGGGAGTACTGGAAGACCGGCGCGAAGATCGCCCGCCAGCGCCGCTCCACGAAGGACCTCCTGCCCAACGAGTCATTCTACGGCGACGATGACGCGTAACAGGCCGGCGCAGCCCCGCCCGGTGCGTTCCCGCGTGGTCTGGGCGCGGCTTGCACGCGAGGGCCACGTTCGGGACAAGTGCCGAAAGGACCGTTGTCGATGGACTACAAGACGCTCAAGTGGACCGTGCGCGACAACCCGTCGAGGCCGGGCGAGCCCTGCATCGGGGTCATCGCGCTGAGTCGTCCGGCGCAGCTCAACGCGGTGGATCCGCTGATGCGGCTGGAACTGGACGCCCTGTGCAACGAGATTGCGCGCAACTCCATCCTCAAGGTGGTGATCCTCACCGGCGAGGGGCGCGGCTTCTGCGCCGGCGGCGACCTCACGTCCGAGGGCGCCGTGCTGGGGGCGTTCGAGGGTTCCAGCGGCATCGAAGGCCCGTACAAGGAGCTGGCCGAGCATTTCCTGAACGATCTCCGGCACCGGGTGCTCCAGAGCGCCATGCGCAAGCTTGAGGACCTGCCGCAGCCCACCATCGCCGCGGTGAACGGCCCGGCCGTGGGTGTGGGGCTGGAAATGACCACGCTGTGCGACATGCGCATTGCCTCGGACCGGGCGCGCTTCGGCGAGGTGGCGGTGCCCGCGGGCTTTGTTCCGGAAAGTGGCGGCTCGCGCAATCTGCCCAAGCTCGTGGGCATCGGGCGGGCCATGCGCCTGATCCTCACGGGCGACATCATTGATGCGCCGGAGGCTCTGCGTATCGGCCTGGTGGACGAGGTGGTGCCGCACGACGAACTGATGGGCGAGGTCTTTGCCCTGGCCGGCAGGATCGCGGCCAACCCGTATCTTTCGGTGCGGCAGGCCAAGCGCCTGGTCAAGATGTACTGGAACTGGAACCGGACCGACGAAGGTTACCGCGAGGAGCTGGAGTCGGTGCTCGAGATCACCCGCACCAAGGATTGTCAGGAAGGCATGCGGGCGTTCAGGGAAAAGCGCCCACCCCGCTACACGTATCCTCATGACGCCGGTTGGCCGTTTCCCGAGAAGGGCGGAGGCGGGAAGGGGTGAGCGACCCGGTGCCGGCCTCCCGAGGGCAACACTCCGGCGGCAGCGGAGACCCGGGGGCTGTGACGGCAATGGCTGCAGGTTCGATCCCGTGGCCGGGCTACCGGAAGATCCCTGCCAGACTCAACCTCGCGGACGAAGTGCTTGAGCGGCCGGGGGCGGCGGACCCTGCGGCGATGGTGTGGAACCGCGGCTCCCTGACCCGCCGGGAACTTCGCGGCAAGGTGCACGCCTTCGCCAGGGGCCTGCGGGAACTGGGAGTGTTGCCGGGAGAACCGCTGGTGGTGCAGATGGCCAACTCGCCGGAGTTCGCCACCGCGTTTCTGGCGGCCGTCAAGATGGGAGTGCTGCCGGTGATGGTCAACTCGCTCCTGGGCGTGCGGGAAGTCCAGGCCATCCTGGCGCAGACGCAGCCCCGTTTCGCAGTCACCGAAGGCTCCCGCGCCCAGGCCCTGCGCCAGCTGCGCGGCTCCATGGGGCTGCGGAACCTGGTTTGCGCGGGCGAGGCCCGCGGCGACGAGATTCCGTTCGACGCCCTTCAGGGGAAGTCGCCGGAAGACGTCCGCACGCGCGACACCTCGGCCCACGAGCCGGCGTTCATGGTATGTACCTCCGGCACCACCGGCCGCCCCAAGTGCATCGTCCACGCGCACCGGTGGATCGTCGCCCTGGGGGACCTGAACCGCTACCGGCTGCCGCCGGAGCCGGGCGACGTGGTGATGGCCACCGGCGAGTGGAGCTTCATCAGCGCGCTGGGCCACAACCTGCTCTTCCCGCTGCGGAACGGGGTCACGTGCGCCGTGCTGTCGGGCCGCGCGACCCCCGAGAACGTGCTGGAGCACGTCGCGTCTCTGGGCGTCACGCTGCTCCATTCCGTGGCAACGGTCTACCGCCGGATGCTCGCCGCCGAGGGCATGGAGGATCGCTACGCCATCCACACCCTCAGGGGCGCGCACTCCACCGGCGAGGCGCTGCGCGAGACCATCTGCCGCCAGTGGAAGGCGCGCTTCGGCTGCGAGATGTACGAGCACTACGGAGTGTCCGAGTATCAGCTCGTGGTCGGTCACGGCGTCCGGCATCCGGTAAAGCCGGGCTCGGTGGGGGTGCCGGCCCCGGGCGTGGGCATCGACATCGTGGACGACGACGGCCGCCCGGTGGGGGCGGGCGTGGTCGGCCGCACGGTGATCTCGGTTCGGGATCCGGGTCTCTTTCTCGAATACCACGCCGACCCTCGTCGCACCGAGGAGGCCCGCCGGGGTGGCGTTTACGACACCGGCGACTTGGCGTACCGGGACGAGGAAGGCTACTTGTTCATCGCCGGGCGCAGCGACGACTGCTTCAAGACCCGCGGGCTCTTTCTGGTGCCCGCGGAAGTGGAGAACGCGCTCCAGCGTCATCCCGCGGTGGCCGAGGCCGTGGTGGTGCCGGAGCCCGATGCGGAGATCGGCAACCGCGTCTTCGGGATGGTGGTGCCGGCGGCGGGCAGCAAACCGTCGGAGGAGCTGTCAGAGACGCTGCGCCGGAGCCTCCGGCAGGAACTGGCGCACTACAAGGTTCCCTACCGGATCGAGTTCGCCGAAACGATTCCCAAGAGCCCGGTGGGCAAGATACTGCGGAACGAGGTATCCGCGCGCAAAAGGATGTGACCGCGTGGATGTGATTGCTGTGCAAACGGGCGGAGAGGTGACTGCGACGCAGCCGGGCGCGAACCGGCCGGGACAAGCGGCGGAGACTCTGTGAAAGGCCGTTCACGGCATGGGAGGTTGACGATATGGCAGACCTGTCGCACAAGGTGATCCACGAGGCAGCCGGCGAGCTGCTGGCGGAGTTGGCGAACGAAGCCGGGCGTCCGGTGTCGTGGGCCGTGCTTGACGCCCACCGGGGACTCTTGCACTACACGCGCATGGACGGCGCACCCTACCGCTCCAGCATTCTCTCCCACAACAAGGCGTACTCCGCGGTGTGGTTCGGCCGGGACTCGGTGGAGATCGAGAAGATGGTGGGTAACCGCGGCATCGCCGCCTACGGCGACCCGAACCTGACCTCCATCGGCGGCGGCGTCCTGGTCAAGGACAGGTCAGGTGCCGTGGTGGGCGCCATCGGCGTGAGCGGACGCACCATGGAGGATGACATCGCGGTGGCGGTGCGGCTGGTGGACAAGATCAGGGCCAAGGCGGGTTTCTGAGGGGAGGCTGGTGCCGTTCAGGAGGAGATGCCTCAATGCCTCTGGAGCGCAACGACTAACCCAAGCCGAACAGTTCCAGAAGTTCCTTGCGGTTCAGGCGTGTCGAGAGGTCCATTGACACATCATCGACCAGTTGATCGAACAACGCCTGTTTTCGCCGCAGAATCTGATCGATGCGCTCCTCGATCGTATCCTCGCAGGTGTACTTGATTACATTCACCTTGACCGTTTGGCCCAAGCGGTGACTCCGGTCCTCGGCCTGCTGTTCCACGGCCGGGTTCCACCACCGGTCCAGATGGAACACATAGGACGCCTCCTGTAAATTCAGACCAAGCCCGCCCGCCCGCAAAGAAATGATCAGTGCTCTGTGAGTATTTCCGGTCTTGAAGCGGTCGATGAGTTCCGAGCGCCGCTCCGGCGGGGTATCGCCGGTCAGGACAAGTGGGTTGAAGGCCTTGAGATGATTGGCGGCAGCCCCTACGCCCGCAGTGTCGCTCTTGTACTGGGAAAAGACCAGCGCCTTGTGTCCC
This sequence comes from uncultured Binatia bacterium (SeqCode), assembly GCA_964291295.2. GTDB lineage: Bacteria > Desulfobacterota > Binatia > UBA9968 > JAJDTQ01 > JAJDTQ01. The sequence goes on from OZ219754.1 coordinate 1,643,391, forward strand.
TGCTCCACCAACGCCTGCAATCTGTCGCTGATATCGTCCAGTTTGCTGGAGGCTCCCGTTCTGGGATCGGCATTGCAGATTTGTTTCAGACGGGTGATCAGTTCCAACACATGCTGGATTCCGACTTCGGTTCCAAGAGACTTCAGATAGACGATCCCCTCGTGTTCTGCCTTGTCGTAGCTTTCCCGCTGCTCGCGGTGCAGGGAGACCGTCAATCTGCTCTCCAATTTGGGCGGAAGATCCTGAAGAACGTCACCTTTTTTGCGCCGAAGCTGCAATTCACGGTGCCGCTGGCGCAACGCCGGGCCTGGACTATAGTGTTTGCGCGGGGTTCCCTTTTCGTGATCGACGAACTCCATGATGGAAGCCAATTCGTCCTCATCGTTCTCGATGGGTGTGCCGGTCAATGCCCAGGAGCGCCGCCTCGGGAGGTTCTTGACAACCGCGCTCGTGTCGTTTCGGTTCTTGATTCTCTGAGCCTCATCAAGCACGACCACTCCCCAAGCATTCCTGGTGGCCTGGAGTCTCGCCAGATATACTGTATCCTGACGCAGGACATCGTAGCTGACCAACGTGATGTCTTTCCCGGCCCTCCAGTGCCAGCTTCGGTCATTCCATCCCCCGCGGACGATGATCGCACTGAGTTCAGGCGCCCACCGCGCGAGTTCGCTCCGCCATTGATCGAGCACACTGGCCGGGGCCACTACAAGCCCGGACTCGATCTCTCCCCGCGCCCTCAGTATCCGTAGAGCGGCGACGGCCTGCACCGTCTTGCCCAGGCCCATGTCGTCTGACAGCAGCAAGCGGTCCATTGAGATCAGGGCTTGGATGCCTTCGCGCTGGAACGGCATGAGCTCGGCGGGCCACTCCAGGTGCGCGTCCGGTCGGGTGGAGGCGCTAGGGGTTCGGGGGGGCGCAAGCACTGCCCACAGCCGTTCGACCAAGTCGAATTCCGCTCGGCCCTGCGCCCCGGCCTTGGACGTAGTAACAGAGGATACGGCGTCTTCACTCATCTGCGTGCCAGTTCGGGGAGGCAATGAAATCACCGTTCTCAGCCCCTCCATCTCCATCAACGATCGGACCCGCGGGTCGGCAAATGCAATGGTCAGAGCCTTGGCAGTCCGCACCATCGGCTCAAGCGGATCCTGCCATTGCATGATCCGGCCGAGCGCCTTGTTCGCGGTCGATTGCGGTCCGGGATCCCCGTTCGCCCAGAGCACCTGACGAACAGCACCGATCGATGGCCCCGGTCCCGAATCACCCTCGCACTCCTCGGATGTCCAAACAACACGACCAAAGGGTACCTTGGGACTCAGTGCATGGAAGTGCCGAGAAGGTACCTCTTCCGCAAGACCGAGCAGTAGTGTGGGTGCTGCCACGCACGACTGAACCAAAAAGCCTGCGAGAAACGGTGTCACGGATTCGTCAGCAGATCCCCGCAGCGTTCCCCGGACGAAGCTGAAACCCAAAGGCTCCCCCCGTGCCGACGTCTCCAACAGTCCGGCGTGAATGCCCCGGCCGTCCTGTACCCGGACAAACCGCAGCCACCCGATCACTCCGCCTCCGGTCATGCCGTAAAAGGGAAGGGGTACGCGAGAGTGCCGTTCATCCATATGGCGAAGGTCTTACCCGGATTCGTCCCTGGTCTCGTGTTCCAGGTCAACGTTCTCGTCATACGGTGTTGTAAACTCCACACCCTCGGTGTGAGGCCGGTAGTTCGGATATAGCCGGCGCAGATCCCATTCGTTGATCGCAGCCCGGACCTTGTAACGCATTCGTCCCTGAAAACCCGCTCCCCCCGCCGAGGCTTCATAGGCCGGAGGCTCCCACCCGTAAGCTTTGTTGTACAAGCCGCGCAAGGTTTCGACAGTTGCCTTTACGTCTTGATCGTTGGGTGACCTCAAGCTCAATGAGTTGTTCACCAGGAGATGCATGCCGCTCTCTGCGCGAGCCCCGAGATCGCTGTGTCTCGCGCTCTGTTCCAGTTTCGGTCGAACGTAATCGCCGTCCTTCTTTTGTCCGTCAGGGCTGATGATAGCAGCCGCAAAATCCTCGGTAACTGCGCCGACTACGATCAGGCCGGGATAACTCTCTTCCTGCGCCAATCCCATCCACCTTGCCAACTCCGCGTACGACCGTCCGCGTTGCAATATCGAATATGATCCGATCAACTCGATCTCGTCCAAAAGTACAACCCAGCCGCGATACCCGGCGCTCTTGATCAACTCAACGGCGAACCGCAATCGCTGCGGCGGCAGGTCGGCTGCTTTCGGCGCGCGGAACTTGTAATTTTTGGACTCATCGATCTGTTTGAGTCCATTGCGAATCCTGGAGATCGGTATGGGGTCACCCGCCCAGAAGGATTCGATTTCGCTCATCAACTCCATGTCTCTCGAAAGTTCGTGGACGATACGGCTTGCAGGAAACATCATGCTCAGGCGGCCATCTGAGGCGGCGGTGTCAGCCCACCGAGCAAAGGTCATATACTCCTTCGAACTCGGCTCCATGGAAAGCGCAAGCTCTTCAATGAAGCGTCCGCGTCGGTCAGGTATCCGACCGTTCTCCATGGTCGAGACAAACACTTTCCCCAGATCGTAGAGCGGAGTTTCCTTGCTGATGGCAACCCTGCTGCAAACGAAGTTCTTGGAAAGGGCGAGATGTTCAAGGTGCGCCAGAAGATGCGACTTGCCCGAGCCAAAATCCCCGGAAACAAGCATTCCATGAGAGTGTGTCAACGGCCCATCGGTTCTTGCCGCATCATCCAGCATCTGGACAAATCGTTCTTCAGCCTGCGGTTGATTGCAACCCAGTTCCCGTACTGCTTGCCGGTTCGGCACACCGTTGCGCAAGGCCTCCACGGCCATCCGGGCTTCCAGTCTTCCGTTCGTGTGAAACGCCATACGATCCATCCTCTACAAAAGCCGCACCAGAGCCGCCACCGGATTGGCGACATTCCGATCTCGAACGTCGTCCATCACCCTGGTGCGGAGAGCGGGGTAGATGGCCCAGCTTCTCCCGGACTGCTCGTCGATGAACGTGGCGTCGGTCAACGTCACCATCAAACACCCTGATAACCGATCCACGTCGTCAATGAATTCTCGCAGCAACTCGTAGTGATCCATGGTCATGGCCCGCGTGTAATAGCGCTTTCCGTCCATGGGATTACGAGACAGGGTCACGCGGGTATTATCCAAAAGAAGCACCGTACCGGAATATCCCGCCTGTCGTACCCAATACAAAGCCGATTCGATGAAATATCGTGCAGTCGTACGATTGATGGGTGTATGAATTTGGAACGGCTTGACATTGCCAATCCGCGTGTTGGTGCCCGATAGCCAGTCAAGCAGCGGCTGGTCAGCATATCTCTCCGGCCCCGCACTCTCCCTTTCGGAAAGGCAGAGATGCGTCATAGCCACCCGGAAGGGCTTGGCCATGTTCGCGTTCTTGATGACCTTTTTCTCCAAGGCTGGTCGCAATTCGATGAGTACGGTCTGAGGTTCGATGTCGTTGGCTTGAGCCACGGCATTGATTATGTTGGCTGCCCCGTCCGGCTCAATGCCATCGACCGGAAAGGCCGTCTCCGAGAGCAGCCGCAAGACCACCCGACGCGCAAGCAATCGCCAGTCAATCTGCGAAGCCAGTCCGAAAAAGACATCCTGAGGCATGTGCACACGACTGGCGGTGGCATCCAGCGCAACGAACAGGTACGCTTGTCCTTCGCAAAGGTTCTTCATACCCTCGACAAGAGCAGGCCGTCGGTCCTCTGCGGTAATCGCAAACTTCACCGCAGCACCGCCGTCCTTGATGAACGTGGACAAGTACTCGCGATCCATATGGTCGAGCCAGTCGGCTACCGGGATAGCATTGGTCATTCGCCACCCTTGCTGAATCGAACACCGTAATATTCGGCGTTATCGCCGTTTGGCCCAATGAAGGAAAAAAGATCGCTCGAACGTTTCCGGGCACCCGTAGAACTCGGGAACGAAACGGCTGCGCCATCCTTGGTGCGGCGAGGTCCGTGCGACTCGAGAATGTAGAGGTCGCGGGCAAAGTCGCTTCGACCATAGTCGCGAGCGCTCCCAGGAAGGGCCGTCATCAGCTTGTATATCCTGGCCAGAGGCATAACACGACCGCTGTCCGGCAAGAGGCCTGAGGAGGATTTCTGGTTTGAGGATGATTTCTTTGCAATCTCTGCAAGGTCGGTATAAACAGTATACAACGATTCCAGAAATCGTTGCGATGAAAAGCCGCTGGACTTCTTCTGATTCGTCAGGAGGAGCCCGGCGAGGTAGGACGGCCTTACGGTGGACACCTTCTTTCTGTCCACCATGACCACACGTTCAGCCGGGAGTATCCGTACGATTGACGGGTATGAGATCAAGCTCCCTTCCCGTTCATGAATCTTCAGCCCCTTTGTGCTCGCGGCAGCCTTGAGTTCTTCGGAGTACTGAGGACCGAACAACTCCTGTTCTCCCTCGCCTGAGAACGGCCAGCAGGAACCGATATTGGAAACCTCTTGCTGAAGCGTAGCGAGAACTTCGTTCAGTCTCCGCAGGCAGCGTCTTCTGCCGGCAATATCACCGGTTCGGGCAGCTTTCGCCAAAGCGCGGATCTGAGAAGAAACGCTGCCGGCGGACTTTAGTGCGTTTTCGGCAGCTCTTTCGGTATCACTACAGGCTTGTTCGAAGCTGACCACTATCCACACCTCCCATGTGGGTCCAGATAACCAACACCATTGATACGAGTTTCTGTTTGGCAACGCAAGAGCCGGATTCCCTGACGAGCATCGGCCGTGCCACCGTCAGTTCGATCACGGCGGCCGACGAGCATCCCGTCCATCCGGTGCTGTCGTAGCCTGCCGAGCCTCTTCAAACAGCGTCATCCCGTCCATCCTGCCGACAGCGCGTCCGCCGGTTCGAACATGGAGTGCGTCGTCTTTCCCGCCTGTCCAGTGGGTAGCCAACTGCGCAAGATGCGTTTCACCAGTTGGCGCAGGTTGGCACGGACGGTCTCGCTCCGTGTCCAGTCGTCGTTGCGGTCCTCGACTGTTGTCCGGCACAGGCCCGGGTTGAGCCGGGCCTGCGCCGGCGTAGACGCTGCCCCAGCAACACCACGCCATGGTCTGCACGCTCGGCCATCGGTCCATCGGGGATGATGTCCAGGCCGTGCGCGCGGCCCGGCCGAGGCTCGAAAGCCATTCGAGGGTGCCCCCTCGACCGTAGATTCTGTGACACGGTTCATGCAGCCAACTCATCCCGCGCTTCGTCACGGGTCGACCATGGAACCGGGTTCACCGCATAACTCCGCAGGGCATCCAGGACGTTCTCGGAAATCTTCTGTTCGGAGTCGTTCAGAATCGCGTAGGCGCGAGCCTCGGAGGAACGTTCTTCTCTGGTGTCAATCCAGGAAAATACCATCGCCTGTGCGGCGTCGCGGTTTGGCCGGTTGATGGCACGCAGGACACGTTCAGGCCGAGCTTTCGATTTTGGTATGACAAAATCGAAACGATGATCGTAGCCGCTCTTGCCGGTGAATTTGACGCTCGGCGTATAGCGGATATCGGAGAAATCAAACCACGCGGTGACATCCTCGTGAAACAGATGCATGATGGCAGGTGAGGCCAGATGGAAGAGATCGTTGACCGCCAGCATCGCCTGCACGAGATTGTGCTTCCGTAGAGGAAAATTGTCCGGTGATGCCTTGACTTCAAGCGCCTTTCCATTCGCCTGTACACCGAATCCGTTCAGCGTCGTCCTGAACATGGCTTGGCGCTTCGGGCTGTCAATCCTGCATCCTGATAATTCGAGATCTTCGAGAACATGCCCGTCATCCGTCAGCACGAAACCGTTGTCGGCGCGTCTGGCATAAATCTGGAGGTAATCGTTGTGCCGGTCCAGGTACGGTGTTGTGATCTCGACGCAGTCTCTCACCTCGCGCAGGTTAGTCTTGTCCTTCAGCCAAGCCCAGTAAAGTTCCACCAGTTTCTGTATGTCCTGGATCATATGAACAGCCCCGGCCTGATAATGGGCGGCTCGGTGATGCGGCAGAACCGCATGAAGTCTTCGAGCGTCAGCCACGGGTCGTCGAGATTCGGGAAACTGACGGCTGGAGCCGGAAAGGCCCACTTGTCGCCAAACCCTTCTCGGTAAAGATGCAGGTGAAGGGAACCGACTTCTTTGCCGTCCGGGTTGCGATGCGGTGCCCCACCGAAATCGAGCCGAGCCAGGGTCCCAGTCTCCCGACCGCGATTCGGGTAGGTTCCTTTCTGGAGGTCAATCCTCGCCCGCCGAAGGTCGAGAAAGAACCGCTCGCGCCCATTCACTGAGACCAAGGGTGCTGTAAGCCGCCCTCCCAGACCCGGATAGTCCCGCTCGGCAGAGCCCGCACGCCGTTTTTCCATTGCCAGAAGCGCGTCGGCCTCTGCTTGTGCAAGGCTTGCGTCAGTCATGGGAAAGCGCGTGGATGGATGAAAATGGCGGAGGCGAAGACCCTCACAGCTTTGGCAGCGGTGGTCCGCCCGGCTTTGGCCCCCGCCGTCGGGGCCGGGGCCGGTGGAAGGGTTCGGGGTTGGTCCGGTCCGCCTCGTGACGGCGATGCGGTGTGTACGATGGCGTGTGCGCGATGCGCCGGGTGACGAGGAAGATCCTCGCGGCACTCAGGGATTTGAGGCTGTGGTGGTCGGGTTCTTCTTGGCTCCGAATGCACCGACGGCAAGGGGATGGGTAAACACGCCGCCTACCTCGGCGTGGTTCGGGCCGTAGAACTTGCCGGAAATGTGCGCGGTACCCCGGTCGGAGAAGGCTCCGTTGCGTACGGTAATGCCGGGGAAGGTGATCGAACCGGTAAACTCCTCGTTCGTATCCATGTAGACGATGTCGGTGAACTCGACATCGAGCTCTCCGGTGGCGAGTTCGAATTCGAGAGAGGCGCCGCCCCGCAACGGCCGGAAAGGCTGTCTCGCCCTGGTGCTGCCGAACATCAACCCGGTCCATTCGGCGTTGCCGTCAGGGTTCTGCCCGGTCTGGTCGCCGAAGGAGACGTTGTATGCCGTTTGCCAGGTGACGGACTGACCCTGGGTGGTGGCGACCAAGGACTCGAATGCGCTGTGTTTGAGCCATGCGCCATAAGCTGCGTAGTTCCAGGTGACGTCGCCCCGGCTCTGCCGGACGCTGTATCGTGCGAACTGGACTCCGGAGATTTCGGTGGCCTCGCCGTAGTCGATGTCCGGGTCGATGACATGCTTGGAGAGGTCCTGATGCAACGGTCTGGCCGCATCATCCTCCGCTCCCGCCGCCGCCTCGCATTTGAAACCCGCGCAATCGTACTGGCTCACGGATGGCGTGTCGTCTCCTTTCACCGAGACCACGTCGCCAATGATCAGGGTGTCCGCCGTCACTATGATATTGCTCAGTTGCGCCGCCACTCCAAGGCCTTCGAGGACCGTGCCAACGCGATTGCCGCCGCCGCCATCCTTGCCGCATGCCGCCAGCAGAACCACGAAAGCAAGTGCGATGCGCCACATGTAAAACCTCCTTGTCATGGCTCCGGGTTACGGCTCCGGGTCATTACGGCCGGGAGTCGGGTTTCTGAGGGGCCACCGAGGGGGGCCACCGGGCCAGCAACCTTGATCGACTAACAGAGAAGCCCCGGGACCGCAAGCCGGCTCCTGGTCTGGTCGGAGGAAAGGTTCGTTGGAAAGGTCTTGAAGAACCTTCAGGAAACCGGCAGACCGCTGGACGGAACCGGGGCGGAGGTGTGGAGCGATGCCGCGGGCCGAATGACAGCCTCCACTTCGAGCAGAAGGTGCGCGGTCCCGACGATGTTCACATGGACATGTCCACAAGGGCTGTGTCCACAAGGGCTGGGACGTCGAGCCTACGGAGCCCGCCCGCGCCGCAAGGAAGGACGGAGGACCGGACGGAGGGAAGTACGGAAGGGGTGAGTGAAATCAGGGAGGGGCCTGCCGCGGCTCCGGCGGCAGGCCCCTCTTTGCTGGCGTGAATGCTGGCGTGAGTATGTCCCGCTACTTCACGCCGATGTCCATGCCGTAGATGCGGGAATCGGCCGGAGGTTGATAGTCGATGTTGCTGGCCATGCCCCACAGGAACTCGTGCCGCCACTGAAAGCAGGCGGGCGCCAGGTCGGTGATCAACTCCATGGCGCGGGTGAGGTATTCGTTGCGTTTCTCCGGATCGAACTCCTGCTGTTCCGCGTCAAGGGCCGCGTCCAGGTCGGGATGGGAGAAGCCGATGCGCGGCGAGCCGCCCTTTCTGAAGTACTGGTGGAAGGCCGAGCTTGGGTCGAGTACGCCGCCGCGGCCCATGTAGAAGAACGGCACGCGGCCCTTCTGGACGTTGGCCCAAAGGGTCGGCCACTCCGGCGTCCGCAGCTTGGCCTTGAAGCCAGCGGCGTTGAGCATCGGGATCATGGCCTCGGTCACCTGCTTGTCGAGGATGTAGCGGTTGACCGGGGTCTGCAGTTCCACCTCGACGCCCCCGTCGGGGTAGCCGGCCTTGGCCAGCAGCTCGCGCGCCTTCCCAGGGTCATAGGTGTAGCGGGTCTTCAGGTTCGGATTGTATCCCAACTGGCCGGGACCCAGAGGCCCGTCAAGCCGTTGCGCCTGCCCCTGGAGCAGGGTCTTGATGATCTTGTCCCGGTCGATGGCGTAACACACCGCCTGGCGCACTTCCTTCTTGTCGAAGGGCGGCTTGGGCTGCATGGCCAGGAACATGAGCACGAGGGACTGGGTTGTCACGATCTTGTGCTTCGGAGAGCTGTCCACCGTCTTCATCAGATGCGGCGGGACGAGCTGCGCCACCTGCACCTCGTTGTTCATGAGTGCCGCCACCCGTTGCTCGGGCTCGCGCATGACGCGGAAGACGACCTCGTCCGGTGCGTGGGGATTCCTCGACATGGCCGGGTGGTCGGGCCGCTTCTTGATGACCATGCGCTGTCCCTGTACCAGTTCCGCCAATTCGTAGGGGCCGCTGCCCATCATGTGCTGCCGGTCGGCCACCGCGGGGCCGTACTTGTCATAGGCTGCCTTGCTGGTGATGATCAGGCCGTCGCAGAGGAAGTCGAGCAGCGGGGCGGTGGGCTTCTTGGTGGTGATCTGCACGGTGAAGTCGTCGATGGCCTTGGCCTCCTTGACCGGGCGGGCCACGGACGCCTTCTGCTTGCTCTGCGGATCGTTCAGGATTCGCCAGAACGAGTGGACGATGTCGTGGGCCGTCACCGGGCTGCCGTCGTTGAACGTGTAGCGCTGGTCCAGTTCGAACACCCAGGTGTTGGGATCCACAACCTTCCAGCTCTTGGCCAGTCGCGGCTCCCACTTGCCGTCGCTCCAGTTGTATTTGCACAGGGGGCCGGTCAACTCGGTGTAGATGCCATAGAGCAGCGCGACGCTGTCGCCGTAAGGGTTGTGCGTCTCCATGGTCTCGGTGACGCCGATGCTGACGCGCGTCTTGTTCTGCGCGAACGAAGCCGTGGCGGCGAGGCACAGGGCCAAGACCGCGACGAACAATGCCAGGATGGGGGTCCGCAAAGGATTTCGCATGGCTGTCTCCCTTTCGTTGTGGGTTGCCGACAGGTAACTGACGAAGAGCAATCTGGCGCTTCTATCAACGCGCCCTGGAGTTGTCAACCATGGAAGCGCACCTGGAAACCGCTCTTCAGGATCATCTCACGTTGTCAAGTGCGAGCCTTCGCCGCCGTCCTTTCTCCCTGAGCATCACAGACCCGGCCCATCCGGGCGCCGGACCATGGGACGCCTGGCGCGTTCCATCGCCGCCATCCACCGCACCGGCCGGTTTCCTGGGTGGTTGCGCCCTCTTCGGCGCTGGACGATTGTCGTGCGCGCGCCGTCTCGTGGGCGCCCGCCGGCGGGTGATCGCCGGCGGGGGATGACTGAGCCGGGACGCGTACCTGGCCGTTTGGGGGGAGGGGGGGCGACCACCGCGGCAAGGCTGCGGTCACCACGGACCCGGCGGCGGCCAGCGTAAGGCCCCGGTACCGCCCAGCCCGAACCGCGTCAGGCCGGGCCAGCCTTGGGGCGCCCTGTCATTCGGCGTCCGGCTGCCGCTCAGGGGCCTGATCCCTGAATGCCGGCAATCCCATGCAGTTCTCGTGGATACGAGCCAGGGTCGGGTATCGGTCCAGTTCCACGCCGAAGCGTCGTGCGTTGAAGACCTGCGGTACAAGGCAGATGTCGGCCAAGGTCGGCCGGTTGCCGAAGCAGTGGTCGCCGGTGCGGGAATCGTCCTTCAGCATGGCTTCCATGGCGGCAAAGCCCTCGTCGATCCAGTGGCGGGCCCACGCGGCCCGGGCGTCGTCAGCGACGCCCAGCTCGTTCTCCAGGTACTGGAGGACGCGGAGGTTGTTGATCGGGTGAATATCGCAGGCGACGACCTGCGCCAGCGCCCGGACCCACGCCCGGTCCACCGGTGCCTCGGGCAGAAGGGGCGGCTCCGGCACCCGTTCGTCCAGGTACTCGATGATGGCCAAGGACTGCATCAGCACCGCCCCGTCGTCGGCCAGCGCCGGTACGAGGCCCTGCGGATTGCACGCCAGGAACTCCGGCGCCCGCTGCTCGTTGCGGCGCAGATGAACCGGCTGCAGATGGTAGTCCAGGCCCTTGAGCGACAGCGCGATGCGCACCCGGTAGGACGCGGAGCTTCTGTAGTAGCCGTAGAGCTTCATGAATCCTCCGGAGTTGGCCGGTCCCGGGGTGATACGGCCCGCAAGCCGCATTGCCGCCCATAATCAGGGAGGCGAAAGGACGATATGCGCCGGTCGATGTCTGCTTTCTCCGAAGTAGAGAGCGCGGAACCTGTCCATCTGCTTGATCCTGTCGATCAGCCCCTTCTCCTGCTTCGAGTTCGAGACGTTCCTGACAAGAAATTTCGCATCTGCGTCCGTCGAGCGAAAGATGAGATAGTTCGCAACAGCCGAAAATATGGACACATCGAAGTCCCGAGCTTCCTGTGATGCCAATACCAGGGATATGCCGTACTTTCGGCACTCCTTCGCCATTGTCGGGATGAGTTTGAGTCGAGCGGCACGGTGTGCTTCGTCGAAGATCAACGCATGAGTGATACGCTTCTGTATTCCTCGGCGAAACATGTCCTTGTACAGACCGTAGAACACGAGATAGGCAAAAGCTCGTTGCAGGTTGTCGTTTTGTGTCGTGTGGATGCGAATGATGATCGGTCGTTCATCCTCCCACAAACTGTTCCGTGATCCATCACCGGTTTCAAAGAAACCGTAGTCATCGAGTTCACCCAAACGGGCAAGCAGGGTGCGCAGACCACGATCCGGATTTTCGTCGGCATGCAGTATCTCGACGAAACGCTTGAATTCCGGCTCTGGAGCACTCTCGTTTCCGAAGATCCAACCCGCTTCCTCGAAGCTCTCCTTGATGGCGTGACGAATGCGGTCCGCCTGGATATCTCCCAAGTCCGGAAAGATGGCGGTGAAGATGTCCCGGACGGCCCCGGCAACGTCCAGATGGGCCATCCGCCCATTTCGATCAATGACTTGCAGCGGGTTAAAGCCAAGTCCGTCGAAGTCGACAAACCGAACTTCCCCGAGCGATTCATGAAGCCGCTCGTCGATGTCTTGATGGTAGGAAAAGACGACAGGTCGAACGTCCGCAGCGACCATTTTCTTGCACAGATTGACCAGACATGTGGTCTTTCCCATGCCGGGCAGTCCGGCAATCAGAAGGTGAGGATTGCCGTCTATGCCAAGCCGCCAGTCAACCCCGGCGTTCGTGAGCATGTCTGTGCCCAGGTGCACATCCGGCACACGACCGTCCTTGTTGGATAACAAGGCATCCGATGCCTGCCCAGCATCATTCGCTTGTCGAGCGGCAGGTTCGTTTGCGGGAAACGCATGGCTCCCGGTCGACATGCTCTCTTCTCGTTGACTCGCTCGTTCCGAAGGAACTGCTCCGGAGTCGCAATTCGAATCCGGGAGAAGACCGGGTCCAAAGAGATATATCTGCGTGGAATAGTGATCTGGCGAGATTCTCAGCGGCTGGTGGCCGGAGTATTCCGGGCAGAACAGCCAGCCGCGATCGCTTCTCGTGGTCGATGCGAAGGTATAGTCTCTGCCCCGTTCGATCATGCGATCGATTTGGTCCATGAGTTCGCCATGGCGCTGGGCCGGAAGACAATGCCTTCGCGCCTTGTCGGCGTAGAAGCGCAGCACACGCGCCAGCTTGGCGCGGCGAATGGCCCGGAACGTCGAGCAGACGTTTTCGCCGCCATACCAGCCCTCCCATTGCTCCCGGAGCGTCTGTGTCTGTTTGTCGATCTGTTTGAGGATATCCGAGGACCGAGCCGTACGCAGATGACGTCGGAACTTTACCTCGATAAACTGAAAACAGAGGCCCTTGCGGGGCTCCACGGTCACGTAGATCAGGTCGGGGCGTGTCGCTCTCCCATCCTTGTCCTTGTCTCCCATCAAGGGCGGAAGCAGATCCCTGACATCGTCAACCGGGATGATGACTCCGTCCTCAAGCGAGCCCCAGCAGTCGTCGTCTCCCGAGAGGGCTTGGCAGTTGGCGTGGGACATGGCCAGCGCGATCAATTCCGATGTAGGCCGCCTATGGCCGGTGAGACGAATGGCAAGTCGGCCGCTAAGGGCTTTCAGATGTCTCAACAGGAACGCGGCGTTGCCGCTGCCGCGGCTCAATCCCATCTGATCGAGCATGCCGTCGAGCAGGCTGCAGACTTCCTCCAGATTGGCAGTGGATGTAATCAATTGCAGGCACCCGAGGTCTTCACGCTCCGGCACGCAGTCGATGACGTATGCGTCGTAGACCGCACGGTTATCCTGCGGTGAGTCGAAATATTCGATGCCGGCGTTCCGGTCCAAGGTGATGAGCCAATCGCAAAGTTGGTGCAGTTGCTTGAGGCTCTGGCCCTTCTCGGGAGGTACTTCCGTTCTCAATACCGGCAATCTGCCGGTATTTGCGCCGATGTGGCGGGCTACGCCATCCTGAAGAGCGTGCTGGAGGCGCGCGAGCCACTCGGTATGTGTCCGTCTGGACGGGTGCCTTTCGCCTTCGGAAACCTTGAGAGGGATGCTACTCCATGCGGGTGAAGGCAGGCTCGTGTAGTACCGCTTGTAGAAGGACAGCAAGCCGAACGCGTGGGGTGGCCCGGAGGCCTCGTCCTCCTTTTCCACGACGACACGGGACTCGAACGTATCGAACGCGATCGCCAAGTGCGCCGCGGTGCTTGGATCCGGCTGCTCCTTGCGCGCCCAACGCAGCCGGGGCATGTTGACGCCTCCGGGAAGGCTCAAGGACTCCAACATCCACCGATCTTCTTCAGCCAGAACCCCTGCTCCACTTCGGCGCTTCTCCCGCGCTTCCGCAATGAACCGTCCCGCGACGCCACGTTGCTCGGTGGTCGGATAGAGGTCCAACGAGAATATCGGCGCTGTCGCGGTATATTCCTGGCCACCGTCCTGATCCGCATCATCAACATCCTGTCGATAGCGCCGCTGAACGGTACCGAGCGATCGGGCGACGGTCTGACCGTCGCCGGCGCGTAGCGCATGGATGTGCAGCAGGCGTGACGTGTCGTGACAATCCAGGTACTTGACGACTTCGTCCGCCAACACTTGGGCGCTCTGGCTGCCTACGGCCGGTATGCTGTCGGCTACCTCGCCGGCGCCGAGCGCGCGCGCCAGGATCGCCACCGCGGCCTTGGGTTCCTTGTCCGTATCTGGCACCATTCCCACCGAATGGAAGCCGAGCATATCAGCGAAGACGAACGCCCCGCCATTGGGGTTGGGAAGGAACGTGGGGAACATGGCACCGTTCAGGCTCGAAAACTCGGCGCGAATGTCCTTGGGGGCCTGACCTTGGGCGAAGGCCGTATGGAGAACGAGATTGTCGTAAGCTGCATGCCACGCCACCCGCAACGGGTGGGCAGGCAGGACGATGAGGCCGATGGTGCGTTCAGACAGCGATTGGACTTCCACGGTGTTGGCAAGCGACAACAACGGATCGCCGTCTTGCAGGAGCGCAACCCAGGCCCGCAGATACTCGTGGACGATGCGGAATACTCCGGCCATTTCGTCATAAATCTGGCCGACTCCACCAATCTCGGCGAAGCGGATGGCAAGTTTGCGGCTGGCCGCCGCCACCGATTCCCATGCTTGGCCGTCATCACTCGGAAACGGCTTGAACTCCGGAGCGCCGGCGCGCTCTCCGGAGCCGCGCACGGTGACTATCCACCGGCCAATTCGGCCTTCTCTCTTCACCCATTGACTTTCGACCTCGGCAATCAGCGAGGGCCTGAAGACACGAAAGCTCTTTCGTCGGCCCTGTTCGACGGGCGTTCGCAACAGGATGATGCCTTTGTTGGAATCGGTGGTCACGCCGGAAGACGGAGATGAGACAATCGCCGAGACGGCTTCGCGACTTTCGAGTTCGGCAAGCCCTTCGCTGAGTGTCCGAACCTTCGTGCCAACGCCTCCGGTTTCCTGCTTCGGCGGGTCTCCGAAGCGAATAACAAACTCCTCGCTTTCCTGGCGCTCGAATTCAGCCTTGTCGACAACTTCAACCGTGACTTTAGCCGACAGCCGTGCGTTTTCATCCAGAATCTGGAAATCGTCTTCCGTGAAGCGATGTTTCTCCCCACCTTTTCGTGCAGAGTGCGGGACTTGCTCGCTTGCGATCTCTTCACCCTGATCCGTTTCGACAACAACACGATAGTCCGCTGCGTTCTTTTCGAGACGAGCCGGCTCAATCTTCCACCTGATCTCCAGAATCGAAGAAGGGCCGCTCTTGTCTGCATCTCCTCTGAGGATGAGTTCGGGAGGATTGTCTGCACCGCCGTCCTCGACCAAGCCGGACCACCGGGCGACGGTACCGTTCCGGTTTCGCCAGGAGGTTAGTTCGATATGCTGGATCGACTGTGCCGGAGGTTCGGTACGCAGATTACCGATCCACAGGGTTTCTTTCTCGGCCAACGTTTCCAGCGCGGTACGCAGCGGCTTGGTATCTACTGAATGGAGGAAGCGCTCAAGGTTGTTGATTTCGGTCTCCGAACTCCGATCGAACCGTACTGCGTCGATGCGCGTCGCTGGTGCCAAGCTCGCGCCGGCAGTCCCCAACAGGCGATCGACCAACATGCGCGAAGTGTCGAGGTCATCCGGAAAACTCGAGCCTTTCGAATGCCGGATGGGCCAAAGACCAAGTAAATGCAAGTAAGATCCCGGCCATTTGCTACCCGCGGCGACTTGGCAGAGGAAGTCGAACTCCGCCCATCGCGACAGGGCGTACCTGCCGCGGCGTCCTCGCGCCTTTTTGATCGCCTGCTCGGCGTATCGACGATCCTCCGAAGAGTGGCTCGTTGTGATCTGACGGAGCGCCAAGCGCCCCGCCTCCTGAAACAGCGCTACTTCACCCACTTCCCGGGCAGCGCTGTAGATGCTGTCCATTCCGGCACCGGCATGTGCAGTGTCAATCAGAAGCAGGACGGCATCGCCCTTCGCCTCGCGTATCTCTACCGCACGATCGGCGGTGACGGTCCGTTCTCCGGCATCTTCCCTGTCTGCCACCATCAGCACTTGCCAACCGGAAGGCGCAAAGGATCGATCCGCGGCGAGCGCTTTCACTACACCCGGCGTCAAGCAGCGCACAAAGGCCATAGTGCCAGGTAGGGAAGCGCCGAGTACTTTGCCGAGCGCCTTTGCGAGTACCTTGCCGTGAAGTCCCGTCCAGTGCATGTCAATCATCCATCCGAGGTTCAAAGCGAGGCCGTAGCCGTTTCATCGCCTCGGCATCGTTGACGCCGACCAGAAGTCCCAGGTCTCGCAGACGACGTTCCAGCACCACACGGTTCGAGCGGAGAAGATCATTGGAGATCGTCATGCCCGGAGGCGCGGAATCGACGTGGAAGCCGTATCGCTCGCGGATTCTGTCCAGGAATTCCTTCAATGAGAGCGGTTTCACATTTGGCTTGTAGCCACTCCGAAGAAGGTGAAGGTGAACCAGATAATCCAGAACCGGGTCGGTAAGAACCAGCGATCGAACTTCTCGCTGTCTCCTTCCGCGTCCAGTCGTATGGGCACCACTTGTGGTCTTCCGTTTGCGCGCCAGACCGTTCGGCCGCTCCACATTCAGCGTCGAGTCGACCATGGAAATGGTATTGCCCCGCGCTTTGGTTCCCAAGAGCGGCGTCAGCGCTGCGGCGAGGCGCCGGACTGGATGCGGCTCATTCTGCTCGTTGTCCAACACCCTCTCGGCTTCTGGATAGTCATCCTTCAATTCCTCTGCCAGTTCTGCGCCGTATTTGTACATTTGACGATGAATGTTCCCCGCTTCCGGGTGGCGCTTGTGGAGCAGTTCACCGAGCAGGTTGAGCCATGATGTGGCGTAGGGCCGAATCGGGCTTGGATCTTTTTTCAATTCCTCCTTTAATTCCCTATTGTACCTCGCCTCGTAATCAAGCAGACGCAGCATCATCAGGATGGCGGGGACCCGTTCAACGCGACGCATGAGGTCATCGAAAGACTGTTCGGCCAGGCCCCGCAATCGGCCATCAATGCCGTTCGAACAGTCAACGAACATGCTTGCGGGTCGCTGAAACCGTTTTTCGATGACACTACCTGTATCGGCCCATTCAAACAGGATTTCGATGACGCTGGTGAGGATCGTCGTCATTCCTGTCGCGATACACGCCTCAAGCATATCGACGAATGCATGACGAGGGATAACCGCCGCATAGGCGCGGACGAAACGGCGCATGTCTTCCGAGAAAGTCGACGCCGCATTTTCCGCGATGGGACGTTGATTGGAGATTTTGGCGCTGTCCGATCCCCGCATCTTGTCGGGCGCTGCGCCTAACTTCTGCGCCAGCCGGATCATCAACAGCTGATCGATCCCAAGGTCCACAAAAGACTCTTTGAATTCGTCTCCCGCTAAGTTGCCCTTCAGATTGCTTCGCTGGACGCCGTGACTGAATGCTCTCAGAAGCAGGTTCTTGGTATGTTCTCCAGCGATTGGAAACAATGTCGGTTTTCCTTCTTTACTCGGTTCTACATGTAGCCCGTCTTGGTTCGCCAGCATTGCGACAATCATCTCCGGTACGGACCGAAGGTGTGTCACACTCTCCGGAAGGTCGACCCAGCTTGCCATATAGTGGGCTGGGGCAACCCGCTGAATCTGCTTGTCTCTACCGAGACTGTGGTTGATGTTCTCAAGACTGAAACCTAGTAGTAAATCGCCGAGTATTGCTTGTTCAACTCTTCCGTCAAAGCCGTGTAGATCGGGGCTGGCCGCCAATTCTTCCGCGACTCGCCCGATGGTCGTCGCTTTCCTGCGATCTCTGGGGCTACCGGCCGTTGGACCAAAAGCCTCCAGAAACTGGCCTTTACCGCGTCGATGGCCGAATCGAAGCATGTAGAACACGGCCGGCAGCACCGCTGCGAGTTCGAACAAGTTGAACGAGATCGGCAGTACCTTGTCATACCGTGCCGACCAGATTTCGTCCGCCATTCGCGGGGAGAGTACCTTCCGAACTATGGTGCGGGCGCTATCGGCCATGAGCCACCCCCTACGATTCAGACCGCGAGATCACTATACGTTGTCGAGGACCGGAGCCAGAATCTTCGGTGCGTGCCGAAACCTCGAATGTCGTGGTTTCTGCCCTCGGATTCCAGGCCAGCATCCTACGATGGTCCTCACGAGTGAGACGTTGTACGAAGATCGAGAGATGCGCAAAGGTGTCATCTGCCGCCGCGTCGCCCAATTGATAGCCGTCATTGAGTTCCAGTAGGAGATCAAACAGGTCGGCGCCGAGGCGCAGGCGTTCTTCGCTTCCATCGTGGTAACGGTAGATCAGGTACGCTTGGCGATGGAGCCAGTCCAAGCCCTCTACCCTTTTCTTCTCGGCTTCCAGGCGAAAATTGGTTACGGATTTCTCGACCCAGAAAGCCGTCTCCGTCGGTGTTCTGGGCGTGACGCGCAATGGCACCATGCCGGGTCGCTCCAAAGCCTTTGGCGGAAGCGCCTCCAGACGGGAAATGCCACGGCAAAGGTCCCGTATCAGAGCCTTCACATTCTCACTCGGTGGGTCGACAGCAAGGTTACGAAATTGACGCAGATGCCGCCCGTGGGCCAGACCGAACGCATCGGGATCGCCCGTCAGCCGTTCAATCTCCTCCCGGCCCAACACGAAATAGGCCTGGCGTCGGAGAAACTCGAGGCTCTTCGTCCCGTCACGCTGCGAAACATCACCGATATCGGCACCTCGCTGCAGATGAAGCAGGTGACGGTCGATCTGCGGCTGCGCTTCAAGGGCGGGGTCGAAATGTGGCAGTTCGCTCAGCAATTCACCCTGCCGCCCCGTTGACTCGGGCGAGAAGGCGCGGTCCCAGTAGGGATGAGGCGTCGATGCGTCGGAGCCGTCCGTGGCATCGTGATACTCGCTGCAGTAATGTACTCCAAAGAGGATATAGACCAGCGCGGCTCGCAATTCGCGGACGGTGATATGGACCTCGCCTCGCAGATGTACGGCCTGCAACGCCTCGAACAGCCGGCCACGAGCGTGGTCGCGAATGGATTTTTCCGAGAGGTCGCCCGGGCCGAAGCGTTTGGTGGCGCGGAAGACCTCGCAGCGTTCCCGGGCCGAGCAAGTGCGACAGGGAGTCCAGATTTCCGCAGCGCGTTCGCCGCCGTACAGCTTGTCCACCAGACGACCAAGAAAGTCGGTGGCGATGACCTTGTCGTCGTCGGCGATATCGCCAACCAGCGAACGATGGTTCAGATCGAAGAACCGGATATGGGATCCGGAACTTGGAGCAACGTTCTCGAGAAGGTCGGAAAGGTTCCTTGTCAACGACGACTCGCCTTGGTCTCCTTCGACGGACTCGACCCACTCAAGGAGCCGGCCATCGTTGATGGCCAGCAGATGGACGATATCCTCGTCCGGCGGGCCGTGCCGGAACGGCGCCAGGAATTCGTTCAGAAGATCGTCCGCAGAACGACCCTGCCATGACGCCGAGCCGTCGAGATTCATGCGCACGGTCAAGCCGTCGTCCAACTGCCCCTCAATGATGCGCGTCGCCGAAGTCTGGACATCCAGGCGAAGTCTCTTTGCGAGGCGCTGAAGCAGGGCAGTCTTCCCGTCGCCGGCATTGCCGCAGAGGATCACGAGGTTCGCTTTGCGCTCCTTGATGTCCCCAAATAGTTCTCGCTCCAGGCGGGTTTCGACATACGTCTCCTCGGCAAAGTCACTGTCCATGCCACGTGTCTCGCTGTTGCCCCACCGCGATCCAGGATAGGACTGTAGCAACAACTTGAGCCAATCTACCTCCTGTTCCGTTAGCCCCTCCCTCGCATCGGTCGGCTGTGCCGCTTCCTCCGCATCGGCGACGCGGGCCACATCCCCATGGGTGGTGACTATCGATCGGTTCCCGACATGCCTGGATGGACTCAAGATCGCTAGTGCGTCCGCGACGCTGGCAATGCGCTCATCCGGGTTCGGGCTCGTGGCCCGATCAAGGAACCCTGCCAGCGATGGATCGTCCTCCCGGTCGATCCCGGTCCAGTTCAATCCGCGTTCCTTGGCCAGAACACCGTCGTATTGAAACGGTTCCCTATCGAACAGCACGTGAAAGAAACTCGCAGCCAATGCATAAAGGTCGTCGGACGGCTTCGCGGCATCGTGTTCAAGAAACGAAGGCGAGCAGTACGGTACCGTGCCAGGTGCGTCTGGCGGAACGCCGATCCTGGTCACGCAGTCATAGTCGGTCAGCACGAGATCAGGACCGGAAACGATGATGTTACGCGGACTGATGTCGCCGTGCACCAGGCCGTTGTCGTGCAGTACCCGCAGCGCCTCGCATGTTGTCCGCAGCCAGCTTCTGGCCAGAGCCTCGTGGGAGTCCTCTCCCCGATCTTCGGCAAGAAGCGGCAGCATACCGGAGTACTCCCGCAGCGGCTCGCCCTCGACCCAGGTCATCAAGGCAACGAAGCCGTTATCCCGCCATTCTGATGCGACCTCCAAGATCATTGACAAAGCTGAGTGACGAAGATGTGAGCGCGCCAGCTTGTAGGCTCCAAGCACCCTCCGCCCGGTTTGCCCATCGCGGGCTACCTTGGCGACATAGGTGCCGAGATCATCTTTTGTTTCTCGATCCACTTCCACGACCTTGAAAGTCGTTCCTACTCCACCGGAACCAAGACGCGAGACGATTCGATAGTCGTTTGCTCCGAAAGAGACGACTTGGTCCTCTGTCCAGAACCTCGCCGGTGGTGGCGGCGGTTCCGGCGGCGGCTCGCCCAACTGTTCGGAGAACAGCGCTTCCAGTTTCGACAGGCTGCTTCTCTCCGCGGGATCGTTGCCCATTCCCAAGGTCAGAATTTCCGTAGCCTTGACGCTGATGGCATCTTCCTGACCCTCGAACAGCACTGCAAGCGAAGCGCATAACGAATAGACGTCGGACCGATGATCTGCCGCTCCGCGGCCCTGGGCGCGAACCTCGGGAGATACTGCGGCATCCCAATCTGTCGCGGTGGCAGGGGAAGCCACGGAGACATCCGTCGGAATCCGGGCATGCTCGAAACCAGTCAGGATCGGCGAGTTGTCGTGTCTGACCAGGATTGTGCACGGCGTCAGGTTCCGGTGAACCATGGGTTCGCCGTCCACGCCCGACTCGTGGAGGTCGATCACCGCTCGAACCGCGCCTCGCGCGAAATTTGACCGAGCGACGGCATCCCACGCGTCGTCGCGGGCGCGTTCCTGCAGGCCAGGTGCGGCGGGGTCCGCCACCGTGAAGAACTTGATCTCACCCGGATATCCCGGCGCGTCCTGAAACGAGTCGACGATACGCGGCGCCCAGCCATGCTGTTGAAGCCGTTGAAGTGCCCTCCACTCGCGTTCCGCTTTCTGTGCAGCCTTCGTGTCATCCACTGAAAGGTCGTAAAGATGCAGCACTACCGGATCCTGCCGAGATGCATGGGTCGCCTTGTATATTCGATGAAAGTGTTGGTCCAGGGGTGTCTGGAGAGTCAGACGTGTGTAACCAGCCATTCGCTTCAGGGTACCATCAATGGCGACGGCGCTCGTGGGCTCCAAGGCGCGGGCCAACCGTTGGACCTGCTGTGCGGATAGCACATGCGTCGCATGGAATCCGACTGCATCGCGCCAAGTCTTGAACGTGTGGAAGGGAACACCGCGAACAGGTTCCTGGTCCTCAAGGGCTGTGACCTTGGAAGCCGCCTCGGTCACCAGAAACACACCGTCCACCCGTGGCAGACCCTCAACCTGTCTGCGCAGCGTTGTGCCGACCCTGCGTGCCTTGTGGGTGACGCGTCCCGCTTCCTGCTCAACAAGTTCGGAGTTGCGATGGACCCATGCCGCAGTCCAGTGCTTGACTTCGATGACTTGGACCCCGGATGGGCCGATAGCGACAATGTCAATCTCGTCAGACTGCCGACGGTTTTCCGCAGAGAAGGCCAAGTTTGTCAATAATATCCACTCGTCGCCTCCGGGTTCGGAAATCAGGCGACTTCTGATTTGCTCGAACGCCTTGCGCTCGCTCTCGTTGACAGTCGGCCCGCACGGAACATGGTGCACGTTCATGGCCACATGCTACGCGATTCGGATGGTCAAATCCAGACGGTTGCAGTCACGACGGTGCTATGGAGTGGGGATGCAGCGGGGACCGTCACCCATTTGATTCCATTGGTGAATTCGTCCAGCGTCTTGTTCACGGAACCCGGTGTTCATCCTGATCGTACAGCATGATATTGTAATATTCGATATGAAACTGAAAAATTGGCGACATGATCTGTCGGAATCGAATAGCCATGCGGATCCTGGCCTCCTGCCAGCCACCGAAGCGAACCGCGCCGTGCCGTTGACAGCCGCTTGCATTTGTCTGATAGTCCGCCGGGACATGGCTGAATGTCCGGTCGCGGAGACCCGGTCGCGGAGACCCGGTCGCGGAGACCCGGCCACCGAGGCCCAGGGGAGGAGAGCCAATGAAGAAGACGGATGTCGTGGATGCGGACTCGCACGTCATGGAGGTTCCCGGGACCTGGGATTATCTGGGCGAGGAGTTCCAGCACAGAAGGCCGGTGGTGGTGCAGGGCGAGGGGCTGGCCACCAACGCGCTCATTGATGCGTGGTGGCTCATCGACGGTCAGATTCATCCCCGCTTGTGGGGACCGGGCACGACGTTCAGCGGTACGCCGCTGGAGATGAAGTTCGCGCGGGACAAGATATTCGACATCGGCAGTCAGGGCATGACCGACATCGATGCCCGCATCAAGGATCTGGACGCCTTCGGCATCGACATCCAGGTGATCTATTCCTCCATCCTGTTCCATCGCCTCACCGAGGATCCCCGATTCGAGGCCGCCTTGATGCGGAGCTACAATACCTGGATCTCCCAGCGCTGCGGCGAGCGTCCCGAGCGCATCAAGTGGGCCGCGGTCATTCCCATGCGGGATCGCGAAGCCTGCGTGGCCGAGGTCCATCGCGCCCGGGAGCTGGGTGCGGTGGGCCTCATGATCGGCGGCACCGCCGGCCAGACCCTGCTGCACCACCCCGACCTGACGCCTTTCTACGAGGCAGCGTGCGCGGTGGACCTGCCGGTGTGCATCCACACGGGCTGGAGCGTGCCGGGCCTGACGCAGACCTGCGAGGACCCCTACGCGTCGCTGATCCTGAGCTTTACCCTGCCGGTGTTGATGGGTTTCTTCAGCATCCTGGGCGGCGGCGTGCTCGACCGCCATCCGAAACTCCGGGTGGCTTTTCTGGAGGCGGGTTCCGAGTGGATCCCTTACATGGTGGGGCGGATGGATCACTACCACCCGGTGGTGGCGATGTTCGGCAACCGTTCCAGGAGACCGCCTGGCGACTACCTCGCTGAAGGGCGGGTGTACGTGACCTGCGAGGCGGAGGAGGCGCTGCTGCCCCAAGTCATCGATCTCGTGGGCGAAGACCAGATTCTCATCGAGGGCGACATCCCCCATGCCGAAGCCCGGGAAACCGGCATCGAGGAACTCCGTCAACGCACCGACATCTCCGAGCGGGTCAAGCAGAAGATCCTGCGCGAGAACGGCCTGGCGTTCTACCGGCTGTGACGCCGCCGGCAACACCACGGAGGTCAAGCAGCCGCCGGGCGCAGCAAAATCGCGGCAATCAAAGTCGCGCCAATGGCGGTTCCCGTGTTCTCAGGCTTCCGCCTTGACGTGCAACTCCATCACGCCGATTTTCTCGATCTCGCCTCTGAGCCGGTCGCCGTCCTGAAGCGTGTGGACCCCGGCGGGCGTGCCGGTGGTGATGAGGTCGCCGGGCCGCAGGGTGACTACGCTCGAAAGGAACCGGATATGGTCCCGGACCCCGCAGATCATGTCGCTCGTGTGGGCGGTCATGACCTGCTCGCCGTTGTGCCAGGCGCTGAGGGAGAGGTTCTGCGGTTCCGGTATCTCGTCCCGGGTGACGATCCATGGACCCAAGGGGCTGAAGGTGTCGAACCCTTTGCGGATGTTGCGGGTGTTCTGCTTGCCGCGGCCCCAAGGGTCCCGCTGGCTGATGTCCCAGCAGATGGTGTAGCCGAAGACGTAGTCCAGCGCCTCCTCTTCGGTGACCTTCCGGGCGGTCTTGCCGATGACCACGCACAGTTCGCATTCGAAGTCCACGTCGTGCGAGACCTTGGGAATGACCACGGTGCCGCCGGGGCCGATGATGGACGATACCGGCTTCAGGAAGTCCTGGGACATGTGGTCGTCCTTGTCCGGCACCGCCTGGGGTCCGCCGCCCATGCGCGTTTCCATCTCCTTGCGGTGGTCCATGTAGTTGGAGGCCGCGGCCCAGAGCGAGGTGGGGTTGTCGATGGGGGCCCGCAGAACCACCTCGTCCAGCGGCACCGACGCTCCGGACCGGATGCATTCGTCGACACAGGACCGGGCGTTCGGATTGTTCGTCAACGCCTCGATGACCTGGATCATCGTGTAGTCGGCCTTCAGGATCCCCGCCGCCGTCATGGCCGCGCCGATGGGGTGGACCCTGTCGTCCACCACCGCACCGGCCTGCTTCGCGTCGTAGGTACAGACCTTCATGCAATCTCCTTCATCCTGGTGTGTGCGCGCCGCTTCATGGGCCTGCCCGCAGGGGGCCTGCCCGCAGGGGAGCCGCCTTCGTCGGGCGCCGCGTTCGCGCGTGGGTGCCTTATAGCACAATGCCCCGGCGGTGGCACAGGGCGCGTCGGCCCGGCGCGGATATGGCAAGATGAATTCCCGCAGTGTGCTCACACGCATACACACGCCCAGTGTGCTCACACGCCCAGTGTGCGCACACTGTCCAGAGTCCTCGCAGTGTCCCTACTCACAATGTCCTCAGTACGGCGGACCCGCCGTGGAGACCGAACATGAGAACGCGGATTCGACACATCGCCCTCCATACGGAGAACTGGGACCGCATGGCCCGGTTCTATCAGACGGTCTTCGGCATGAAGAAGATCACCACCGGGATGACCGACGAGAAGGGAAACTACAATCCCGACCGCGGCCACATCAGCGACGGGGTCGTCGGTTTCGCCATGTTGCAGAAACACCCGGGGAACCCGTCCGGCCTGGACCATTTCGGCTTCGAGGTGGAGGAGATACCGCAGGTGCTGGAACGAATGCGCCGCGGCTATCCCGACCTGCTGGTGGCGCGGAGCCTTCCTCATGTGCCGTTCTCGGTCTCCCGCGGCACCGACCCGTGCGGCACGCAGTTCGATATTTCGCAGAAGGGCGCGGCCAAGGTCCGGGAGGGATACCTTGAGGACGGCTGGGATCAGGCGCGGCAGGTCAGCCATATCGCCATCCGCTCCCGGCGGCCGGAGCAGGTGGCCGAGTTCTATCACCAAGTGTTCGAACTCGACGCGGGGGCGGCGCCGTCGGCGGACGGCAGCTTTCGCGTCACCGACGGGAAGGTGCAATTGCTCGTGCGTCCGTGCGACAACGCGCTCTACCGGGGCATGCGCGAGGGGCTGGACCACATCGGTTTTCGGGTCGAGGATCTGGAGCGGACGCGGCAGGACATCGAGGCCCTGGCCGAGGCGGCGCCCGAAGCCTCTCCCGCCAATCTGGATGTGGGCCGGTTCGGCGCCATGACGCGCGCGGACCTTGAGGGCTGCGTCATCGGCCAGTATGCCATGGCCGACCCGGACGGCATCCTGCTCGACCTCACCGAATAGCCGACGGGAGTCGGCGGGACCGGGCACCACGAGGTACCGCAGGCGAGGCACCGCCGGGCAACGCCGACCATCCGCTCACCGCTTACGGCCCACCGCCTACGCTCGCGGCGGGGTGGCCGCCCGGGCCACGGCGGCGGCATCCTCCAGGGTGGCCACTTCGCGGCAGGCGCGTATCATCGCCTGCGCCTGCGCCGGCCCCAGCACCGGATCGGCGAGGGCGTGCACCTTTGCGTCCATGGCCTCGTCGGACAGCGGGCATTCCAGGCTTCCCGAGCAGTGCGTGACGACCTCCCGGAAGGAACGGCCGTCCTTCAACCGCAGGGTCGCCACCGCGCCGGCCTCACTCAAGTCATCGTCCGCCACGGCCCACACGCGGTCCCGTACGGCCATGACCCGGGGGTTCCGGACGGTTTCGTCGGTGAACTCGGCGATGCCCGCCCGTCCCAGCACCAGGGCCGCCGCGACGGCGTGATGGACGCTGAACTTGCCCTGCAGGCCGGTTCGGGGTGACCTGTTCCCGGTCAGCTCCAGCACCAGCGGGTGGACCCGCAGCTCCACGGCCGCGATGTCGTCGCCGGTGAGTGCGTGCGCCTGTTTCAGCCGGATGCAGGCGTCGAGGCTCGGATGGATCACCACCCCGCAGGGGTAGGGCTTGTAGGTGTTGAGCAGGATCTCGTAGCTGTCGCCGAGGCCGCCGCAGATGGCGGCGTAGTCCTGCTTCGTGGACAGCACCCGGGCGAAGCCCCGGGGGGCTTCGATGGCGCGTTCGGAGCCGGTCAGCCCCTCGGCGGCCAGCAGCGCCGCGGCCAGGCCGCTCTGCGCCGCCCGCCCGATGAGGAAGGGCTTCAACATGGTGCCGAACATCTCCCGCAGCCCGGCGGCCTGGGTCGCGGCCGCGGCCAGCGCCCAGCACATGCGCCGTACGTCCAGGCCCGCCAGGCGGCCGGCGGCGGCGGCGGCGCCGAACACCCCGGCGGTGCCGGTGATGTGCCAGCCGGCGTCGTAGTGGTCCGGGTAGACGGCGTTGCCGATGCGGCATTCGACCTCGACCCCGAGGATCAGCGCGTGAAGAAAGTCCCGGCCCGAGACCGGCCGGTGCTCGGCCAGCGCCACCAGGGCCGACGCCACCGGCCCGGCGGGATGGATGATGGTGCGCAGGTGCGTGTCGTCGAAGTCGAACACATGGGAGCTGATGCCGTTCAGCAGCGACGCGTGCAGCGCGTCCACCCGCTCCCCGCGCCCCAGCACCGAGGACTGCGGCGGCCCCATGAAGGGACCCAGGGCGCGCAGCGTGATATCGACGGATTCGTGGCCCGAGCCGCCCACGGCGCATCCCATCCAGTTGAGCAGGGTGCGCGCGGCTTCGCCGCGCACGTCATCGGGAACGGCCTCAAAGTCCGAAACACAGACCCATTCCGCCAGCCTTCGGGTCACGTCCATATCCGGGGTGCTCATGCGAGGGGCTCCATCCGCCGGCGGCCCGCGGTCCCGCACGCGTTCTACGCGCGCCGTCCTTGACAAGGCGCGTCCGGAGCTTGAATGTGCGGACCTTGAATCTGGGTTCCCGATCAAGGTTCCCGCCTTGAATCCGGGCTGCCGGTTTGTCAATGTAGCTTGAAACGACGGAGGTGAGAAATGAACTGCGTAGATGCCGACGGCCATGTGGAAGAGTGCCTGGACACATTCGACGACAAGTACCTGGACCCCGGTCACCGCAGCCAGCGGCCCCGGGTGGTGGGTGTGGACGGCATGGCCTACTGGATGATCGACGAGCAGCTCTTCCCCCGCCGGGTGGGTCGAGGGTGCAACAACCTGGGCACGCCCGTCACCATCAACGGCGAGCCCGCCAGACACTCCGTGGGCAAGGTGGACAGCGTCGCGAGCCAGGAGTTGACCAACATCGAGGAGCGGCTGGCGATCATGGACGAGGAGGAGATCGCCGTGCAGGTGGTCTATCCGACGCTCTTTCTCGCCTATCCGCTCACCGACAACGTGCCCCTGGCCACCGCGTTGTGCGACTCGTACAACCGCTGGCTGGGTGACCGGCTGGGCGGCAACGATCGTATCAAGTGGTCTGCGGTGGTGAATCTCGACGACGTGGCCGGCGCCGTGCGTTCCGTGCACGAGGCCGCGAAGCTGGGGGCGGTTTCGGTCATGGTGCTGGGGACCGCGGGAGACCGGCTGCTGGACGACGACGAACTGCGGCCCTTCCATGAGGCGGTGGAGGGGGAGAACCTGGCACTGGGGGTTCACGTCGGCTGGTCCTGTCCCTCGGTGAACAACCTCTATTCCCACATCTACCCGTCCGGCGTCATCGCCTTCCACATGCCCGTCCTGATGGCCTGCACATCACTGATCGCCGGCGGCGTCCTCGACCGGCATCCGGACATGCGGGTGGTGTTCCTCGAGGCCGGGTGCATGTGGGTGCCCTTCATGCTCGACCGGTTGAAGCACCGGTACGAGAACCAGGGAGAGCTGCTGTTGAAGTTCATTCCCGAATGTGTCCCCCGGCAGGCGCTGCCGGCCATGGACTACGTCCGGAAGGGGAACCTGTTCTTCAGTGCCGAGATCGAGGACTATCTGCTGCCGCAGGTGATGGGTGAAGTCGGACAGGGGCAGATCGTCATGGGGACGGACATGCCTCACGGCGACCGGGAACGCTTCGCCGCGCGCCAGCTGCGGGCACGCACCGACATCTCCGACGCCGCCAAGGACGCCATCCTGGATGCCAATCCCCGACGGCTCTACGCGCTGTAGGGCTGCGGGAGAGGCACCGGGTCGGCCGCAGGAGAGCCGCCGGGTCATGCGGGCGACTGTCGATCCGTATCATGGGTCGCCGATTTGCCGGCCACGCCGGCATCGAGGTGGTGGCGCTCCCTGTGGCCCTCCGCAAGGTCGCCATGTCGCGCCGCCGCGGGGTCTCCAGCATGCCCTTGGCCGAGCTTGGTCAGGCCGCCACGGAGTTCGGTCTCTTGACTCCCGCCGCGCCGCTACGCCCACCGCGGCGCCACCTGCCCGGCAAGCAGACTGATGGAGTTGAGCACCTGCTCGTGCGGGATCTGGCCGCCGTAGTTCATGTCCAGGATGAGGCCGGTCAGGCCCATGCGCTCGCGGAACTCCTCAAGGCGGTCGATCACCGACTCGGGTGAGCCGAAGATCACGCGGGTGCGCAGGAATTCGTCGTAGTTGTTCAGGAACGCTTCCGCCTTGGCCACGCGGTCGGCGGCGTTCATGGCCTTGGCTTCGGTGATGACCCGGTGAAGGTCGTGAACCACGCTGCTCCTGGGCGTCTCCCGCGCCAGGGTCTCCGACTCGGCGATGAAGACGGGCACGCGCACGTGGATCTCCGGGGCCTCGGCATGACCCGATGCATGCCATTCCTCGCGATAGATCTGCAGGCAGTCGTCGTAGTAGTCGCCCATGAACCACAACACCACGTGGAAACCTCGTCTGGCGGTGGCGGCAAAGCCTTCGGGGGTACGCACGGCCATGTAGATGGGTGGATGGGGCTGCTGCAGCGGACGCGGCGAAATGCGAATGTCCTGGTACGAGTAGTAGTCGCCCTCGAAGGAGAAGGTGTCCTGGGTGAAGGCGCGCATGACGATCTCGAACGACTCGGCGAAACGCGCGGTGCTCTCCGCGTAGGGGATGTTGAAGCCCTCGTAGAACTTGGGGATGCTGCTCCGGCCAACGCCGAAATCGAACCGCCCGTGGCTCATGTGGTCGATGGAGGCCACCTCCTCGGCAATGCGCAGCGGGTTTCCCAAGGGCAGCACCTGCACGGCCGTACCGATGCGCACGCGCCTGGTCCGCGACGCGATGGCGCCGGCCACCGCCATGGAGGCGGAGAGCACCGATGCCTGGGGTCGGAAGTGGTGCTCGACGATCCAGACCGAGTCCAGGCCCATGGACTCGGCGGCATCCACTTGGGAGAACAGTTCGTCGAAGGCCAAGGTCTGTCCCTGGCCCTTGCGCACGTGACAATCAACCAGCAAGCCGAACTTCATTCACACGCACTCCGTAGCAGGCGCGGGAGCGGCCGCCAGCGGGCAGGCACATTCGCCCGAGCGCAGGGCAGCGGCCTTGGTGGTGGTGTCGCCAAGGCTGCCCGCGCTTGGTGTTGCCAGCAGTCTGCGCCGCGGAAGAGATCTGTGGTACTGAAGTCCACCAGAGTCCCCACCGGCGCCCAGTCCATCCGCGCTCGATCCATTTCCGCCCGGTTCCCTTCCAACAGCGGGGCAGAGCTGCACATTCCCGGCGTTCCGGACAAGAATCCGGACATGTTTCCCCACCCGCCATCTCCCGGAGCGTCCCGCGGCGCAGATTCCTACGCCGCCTGCAGAGCCTTGTAATGGACGTCCTTGGAGACGGGCGCCAGTCCGCTGGCGATGATGGACCAGCTGTCCCCGGCATCGTCACTGCCATAGACATCCCCGTTGGTGGTGGCGGCGAAGACCGAGACCGCGCCGCCGGCCGCTTCCAGGCAGAGCGCCTCGACGCTCGCCTGCAGCCGGTCCGGAAGCCCGTTTCGCAGAATCTCCCAGGTGCGGCCCCCGTCCACGCTGCGCGAGATGCGTGCGTCCGCGGTACGGGTCGTTTGCCACTGCCCCGGGTTGTATCGGGCGCTGCTGATGAACATCAGGTCGGGCTTCTGCGGGTGCATCACGCAGCCGTCCGGATAGTTGCCGATCTCCGACGGGCGGGAGATCCACTCCTCGAAGCTCTCGCCCCCGTCCCGGGAGACGTACAGCCCGCGCCCGGTGACGGCGTACAGCCGCTTGCCGTCCTCCGGATGAATCACCGTCCTGTGGGCGTCCACGTAGATTCCGTGGAGCTGCCGGAAGGACTCCCCGCGGTCGCTGCTCTTGAACAGGCCACCCACTTCCACGCTGACGTACAGGGTGTCGGGATCGTGCGGGTCGAAGTTCACGTGCTTGGCATGGGCGATGTGCGGCGGAACCGGGAACGACCAGTCGGCCACGCCGGGCACCGACCGGAGCGCCGTCAATTCGGTCCAGTGCCCGCCCAGGTCGTCGCTGCAGAACAGGTGTGCCGGCTCGGTGCCGGCATAGACGCGGGTGTGGCCATTGCTCCGGGAAGAGGCGATGCTGTAGACGTCCCTTTCGGTCAAGCCGTCCTCCCGGGCTTCCCAGGTGGTGCCGCCGTCCGCGCTCACGTGCAACCCGCCATGAAACGCGCCGGCAAAGAACAGGCCGCTCTCCGGCTCCTGGTGAATGGCGCTGATGTGCTTGTCCGACAGCATGTGCCGGGCGACGCGCCAGCCGTTGCCGCCGGAGTCGCGCTCCAGCACGGCAATGCCTCTGCGGGTGCCGACCCAGACTTCGTTGGAGCGGTCAGGAGATGTGTAGATGGTGGTTCCGCCGTGGGACAGTGCGATGGTCATGGCGATGCCTCCTTGAAGGGTTCGACTCCGGCTCCGGGTGCGTGGAGGAACCTCTTCGACGGTCTGACTTCGATGGAACCTCTTCGAGGGTCTGAGCCGGTTTCGAAAGCCGTTTTCGAAAGAACGGCGGGACAGTCCTTGCACGCAAGGCGGTACACCTTCGCCCGGGTGGTGTCAAGGCTTGGCCGGCAGGGCCGCGTGAAGAAGGGCTCCTGCGCTTCCGAGCGGGGACACCGAGGTACAGGACGGAACTGGCACGGCGGCGGGTCCCGTACGGGGTTTTCGGCGAGGGGAGCGAAAGGGCGCCGCGCGGTCCCACCGGGCAGGTGGAACAGGGTATCTGCCAGCAGTACAGCCTGGACTTGGCCCGGGGCCATGGTCAGGGCGCGTCAGTGCGCAATCCGGCGCTACCGGCGGGCCGGCCCTGCCTGCAGCCGCGAGTCCTCGGACCCGGGGCCACGTCTCGCAGTGAGTCGTCGATGAAGACGCTGACACTCGTGCCGGCGGAAGCGATGGTGTTGATACGCAATCCGGTGCCGGCGGCGGGCCGGCCCGCGCCCGCAGCCGCGGGTCCTCGGACCCGGGGCCACATCTCGCAGTGAGTCGTGGATGAAGGGGCTGACACTCGTGCCGGCGGAAGCGATGGCGCTGATGGCGGCCTTCGCGTATGCGTCGGTCTCGGTCTCCTCGCGGCGGGGGCTGCGCTATTCCACGCCGCTCACCGCCACTTGCGTGGCCATGGGTGTACGGATGACCCTGCTCTGGCTGGCGGTCCTGGGTACGGGCGGCGTACCCGCGGTGGCCTGGCCGGCGCTGCTGCTGTTCCTGTGCCTGGGCGTGATGCAGGCGGCCACGAGTTTTCTCACCTTCACCGGCGTTGCCAGGATCGGCGCCTCCCGCAGCCAGCCGCTGCGCACCACCTATCCGCTGTGGAGTGCGGCGTGGTCGGTGGCGCTCCTGGGCGAAAGCCTGACGCGCGCCGTCGCCACCGGGACGGTGCTGGTGGTGACCGGCACGCTTCTCATTTCCTGGAGTCCGGACCGCACTTCCAGGAGTTACCGCTGGTGGCATGTCCTTTTCCCGCTGGGCGCGGCGTTCCTCGCCGGCATCGCGTTCCCGGTGCGGCGCTACGCCCTCGATATCTCGAATCAGCCGCTCTTCTTTGCCGCGGTGCTGGCCACGGTGGCGGCGTTGTGCCTGGCGGTTTCGATGGCGGCGGGCCGTACCCGGGATCGGATCGATTGGGACCGGCGCGCGCTGCCGGCGTTCGTGGCGGCGGGGGCCTTCGAGACCGCGGCATCGCTGCTGTCGCTGGTGGCCGTGAGCATGGGCCGGGTGGTGGAAGTGGCGCCGCTGGTGGCCACCTCCCCCTTGTGGACCCTGGTGCTCACGGTGCTGGTGCTGCGCGGCGTGGAACGGATCAGCGCGAAGTCGGTGGCGGGCACTCTGGCCGTGGTGGCCGGGACCCTTGTCATCATCACTGGCCGTTAGGGAAGGCCTGAACAACTCCGAATTCGCTGTGGCTGAATCAATACAATCAACAGGTTGCAAGTGGTTGAATGTCGCGCCATCGTGTTGTTCAGACCTTCCTTGGCCGCGGTTTCTTCGCCATCCGCCCCGAAAGGACCGCGTTCCTGTCGGCCATGCTTCGGCCGCGCTTCAGTCACGCCTCAGCTACCGAGCTTCCCGGCGGCACCCCGGGCCTGCGGCATTCCGCTCCGGCCACGTGGTTACACCAGTTCGAAGTCGATCTCGCCCTGGAACAGCTTTACGCGCGCGACCCGGACCTTGACCGCGTCGCCCATGCGGAAGGTGCGGCCGTGGTTCTGCCCCTTGATGAGATGGGCCATGTCGTAATAGCGGTAGAAATCGTCCTCCAGCGACTTGAGGCTGACCATCCCCTCCACGAACCAGCGGTCCAGTTCCACGAAAAAGCCGAACGCGGCGAGGTCGGTAATGACGCCGGTGTGGATCTCGCCGGTCTTGTCGATCATGAACTGGGCCTTCTTGAGGTCCATCATCTCCCGCTCCGCTTCCATGGCCAGGCGTTCGCGCCGGGAGCTGTGGTCGGCGTCCTCCGGGAGGCTGGCGGCGAGCTCCTCGCGTGCCTTCGGCGCAAGCCTTGTGCCGCTCATGGCCTGATCGAGGATGCGGTGGACCATGAGGTCGGGGTAGCGGCGTATCGGCGAGGTGAAGTGCAGGTAGGCTTCCGAGGCGAGTCCGAAATGGCCCGTGTTCTCCGGGTGGTAGACGGCCTGTTTCATGGAGCGCAGCAGCATCCGGTTCAGCACGCGCGCTTCCGGCTTGCCGCGGCACGCTTCCAGGACACGCTGGAGCTCCCTTGAGGAGATCTTCCCGGCGCCGCGGTGCAGCCGGTATCCCAGTGTGGACAGGAACGGGCCGATGGCGTCGAGGGTATCCTCGTCGGGTCCTTCGTGCACGCGATAGACGCAGGGGAACTTCCGTTCCCGGAGGTAGCCGGCCACGGCCTCGTTGGCGGCGATCATGAACTCTTCGATCATCCGGTGGGCGAGGGTGCGCTCCGCGCGCCGGATGTCGGTGGGCATGCCGTGGTCGTCCAGCAGGATCTCCGTTTCCGGCAGTTCGAAGTCGAGGCTTCCCCGCGCCCGCCGCCGCTCCATGAAGAGGTGCGTGAGCTCCTCCATCGCCTGAAGCGGCTCGACCGCCGCCCTGCAACGGGCCATGACGGACGGGTCTCCGTTCACGAGGATTCGCCCGACCTCGGTGTAAGTGAGCCGGGCGTGGCTGCGGATGATCGACCGGAACAGTTCCTTCCGCTCCACCTCTCCCTTGCGGTTGATTTCCAGCAGCACGGTCCGGGCGAGCCGGTCCACGCCCGCCTTGAGGCTGCAGATGCCGCTGGACAGGGTTGGCGGCAGCATGGGCAGGGCCCGGTCCGGGAAGTACACGCTGGTGCCGCGGGCATGGGCCTCGCTGTCCAGGGCGGAGCCGCGAGGCACGTAGTGGGCCACGTCGGCGATGGATACGTAGAGCCGCCAGCCCTTCGCCGCGGTCTTCTCGATGCTGATGGCGTCGTCGAAATCGCGCGCGGTTTCGCCGTCCACGGTGAAGGTCGTGAGGCCCCGCAGGTCCCGGCGCCCGTCCGCGTTCACCGCACCGACATGGTCCGCCTGCCGCCGCGCCTCCTCCGAGAACTCCTCGGGCCAGCCGTAGCGGAGGATCACCGCCCGGGCCTGGACCTCGGGGTCGTCCGGAGACCCCAGCAACTGGTGGACGCGCGCTTCGGCCGGCGTGTAGCCGCCGCCGTAACGGATCATCTCCACCGCCGCCACCTGGCCGGGCGGCAGCGGTCCGTCCGCCGCCAGCGGGATCGCGGCGGCGATGCGCGGGTCCATGGGCACCACCACGGGGTGCTCCCCGTCGGTCCGTACCACGCCCACGATGCGGCGGTGTCCCCGTTCCAGCACTTCCACCACGTGGCCCTGGCTGCCGCCGCGCCGGTTCTGCTCCGGGCGCGCCCGCACCCGGTCGCCGTGCATCACCTGCCGCATCTCCCGGCGGCTGAGGTAGAGATCCTCCATTCCCTTCTGGTCCGGTATCACGAAGCCGAACCCGTTCGGATGTCGCTGCACGACGCCGTCCACGAAGCTGGCGGCCTTGGCGAGGGTGTAATGGTTCTTGTGGAGACCGATCACCTTGCGTTCGTGGATCAACTCCTTGAGCGCATCGGTCAGCGTTTCCCGGACCGCTTTGCCGAACCCCTTTCGCAGCTCACGCAGGCTGAAGCGGTGGCCGGGCCTGGACCGCATCAACGAAAGGATGCGGGGTTTGAGGGTGGCGAGGTCGTTCATGGGGAGGGCGTGCGGTCGCCGGGATGCGGATGGGCCTTGATGTCCGCTTCGCCGGTCGGGGCGCTCCGCGCATCACGGGCGGGTCGAAGGGAATCCGCCAGCGGCACGCTCATGGCATTTTCCGGCGCCACGGCTCGCGCGTTGCCGCACCGCCGACGAGAACCCGCGATGGACCGGACGTGCCGGCCGCACCCCGGCGGTGCCTGTCCATGGCAAGGGGCGA
The DNA here is from genome assembly GCA_964291295.2 of uncultured Binatia bacterium (SeqCode). GTDB lineage: Bacteria > Desulfobacterota > Binatia > UBA9968 > JAJDTQ01 > JAJDTQ01. The sequence goes on from OZ219754.1 coordinate 1,678,066, forward strand.
GAACGTTCTCACGGATGCGATTCAGGAGACAATCCGAAGCGGCGGGCTCAACGAAGCAACTCGCGAAAGCCTCGTCGCAGTCTATCCCAGATATAGGTTCCGTCTCCGTCATCGGAACTCGAAGGCCGCTCTTGAGCGAGCCTGTCGTACATGTAGCGGGTGAGTTGCTCGACGTCGGGCTTGAAGGAGACATCGGGAATGTTCCCGGCCAGCCGGAACGGCAGGCTGATGCCGTCCGAATCGAACAGATAGCGGACATTTCGGTACCGTCCGCTCAGATCGCGGGAGAATGCCGGCGACAGGATCAGTGTCGCTCGGAGGTCCACGCCGCCGTCAAGGCTGGCCCAGCCCCTGCCGACGATGCTGTACTCGTCGGAGATCAACAGAAGATCATCGCTCCGGACGCGCCCGTTTCGGAGGGTGAACGCCCCCTCGATGAGATTGAAGGAGGTGCGGTCGCCACGCACCAGCGACAGGTATGCGGGTGCGGCGGTGTCGATCTTGTCGATCCCCTCCACCGCGTCCATGGCGGCCAGCACGCCGCGCACGGGATTGAACTTGTGCAGGACGCCCTTGTCCAGAAGGACACTGCCGCTTCCACTCAGGTTCCGGACCAGCGTGGACCAGTCCGTGCCGCCGCCCCGAAAGCGTCCGGAGAGGTTCAAGTGGCCATGGATGGAGTCCGCGGCGCCGTCCTCGAGAAGCGGCAGCAGGCGACGCAGGTCCAGGCGCTCCGCCGTGGGGCTCAACTCCAGGTCGAAGCCCTGGCCGTTCCGGCGGGTCAGTGTTCCGTGACCCCGGACCGTGCCTCCCAGCGCCTCGATCGCCACCCGGTCGGCCTTGAGTTTGCCGCCGGTCCAGTTCACGCGCCCCTGCAGGTTGCGGTATGCCACGCCCCTGAGCCGCCCGTTGCTGGACGAGAGGAACCCTTGGATCGACAGAACCCCCTCCGTGGTGAAGCCGGCCGATCCTTCGCTCGCGACATTGCTGAAGGAGTCCGCCCGGTAGCGGGCGTCTCCGGTGATGTCCGCCACGTTGAGCAGGTCGGACTGAACGCTGTAGTGCAGCGTGGGCCGGCTCAGGTTCGCCAGCAGCCCCCGGACGCGGATGTCCGACAGCCCCGACCGCAACTGAAGCCTTCGGACCACGACATCGGCGCCGCGGAACTCCAGCTCCGCCTGGAGCCCCTGGATCGTCCGGCGTTTGCCGGGAGGGCCGATGACCTGGACGTTGGCGAGTTGAAGGCTGCCCAACAACGTAGGCGGCTCGTTTCGCGGCGCCGACTTGTGCCGCAGCGTCAGCCCGCCTCTGAGGGTGCCCTCCAGCCGGTAGCCGGCCGCCGCCGGCACCAGCGCCTCCCATCCCGCCAAGGCCACATCGTCGGCCTTGATGCGCAGTCGCACCACCGGCTCCGGATGGCGGTCGACGGAACCGGAGAATACCACCCTGCCGTTGTGGAGCCGGGACTCGGACTCGTAGATGACCACCCGGTGGTGGCGCACTCTTGTCTTCATGGCCAGACGGGCTGCTGTCCCCGGCCCCTTGTCGAGCCATTTGCCGTACTGGATCGTATTGGCATCCGCGGTGACGGACGTATCGATTCGGAGGTCATCGAAGCTTCCTTCGAGCCGGTTGGACAGGGCCACGGTCTGATGAACCGCCAGGCCCGCCGGCACCACCCGGTCCACCCACGGAATCTGCCGCAACTGGCCGAGAGTGACTGGTCCGAGTTGCAGGTCGGCCTTGATGCGCCCCTGGTCCCATGTGGCGGTCCGGGAGAAGTCGAGTTCGCCGGTGAGGCGGGCGTTGTTGGCATCGGCGCCGAACAGGGCCGCGCTGACGTTCAGTTGCGACACCCGGGGGCGTTCGAGGGTGCCGGAGATGCGTGCACTCACCGCCGGACGGACAGACGGGCGGAAGTAGGAAGGAAGGTGGTTCTCCATCAGCTTCCAGCCATGCGCGACCAGGATCTCGGGCACCGAGGCGGACCGGAGTTCCAGGTCCACGGCGTTGGCCGTCCACTCCGACAGCGGCCGTGACGTTTCCACGGTGCCGGTCAGCGAGAACGGGCGCTGGCCGTCCGGAGTCAGCGCGCCCGAGAAACCCACCTGAAGACCCGGCCCCCGCGACCATTGGAGCGCCACCGCGAGGTCATGCAGCCGGAGATCCTCGGGGTTGTCCCCGGAGCGGTCGATGAAATGAAGCTTCCCGCCGCTGGCGCCTACGGTCAGCCCGGTCCGATGCGCCGCGCGCAAGCCCGCATCAAGGGGATGCGAGGGCGTGAGGAAATTGATGTCACCGTATTCGTTGCGGATGATCTGTATCTCGGGCCGGTGAAGGACGATGCGGGACACCGTCGGCTTGCCCGTGATCAGGGACCACCACCCGAGTGAGATCATAAGCTGGTCCGCGTGGACCAGCGGCGTCGCCGCAAACCGCGGATCGTCGGCCACGCGCAGGTTGGTCACCGTGATGCCGAGGCCCCCCGGGTTTCCGAGAAGACTCAGACTGATGGAATCGAAAGCCACGGTGCGCCCGATGGCGTTTTCGATCTTCCCGCGAATGGTCTCCTTGCGGCTTTCCAGCAGCGCTTCCAGCCCTGCTGACGCCGCCGCCGCCAGCACTGCGGCGAGGGACAGGACAACCAGCAGTCTGGACGCTTTGAATCTGGACGTTTTGCTTCTCATGTTCCGCCGAGTTCACGATCCGGCGTGCCGTCCCGGACGGAACGTTGGCAACAGCAAGGTTGGCAAATCCGGGAAAGGCCACCATGTGAAACACGCTAATATACAGGACTCCCCATCGGCTTGCCAGCACACATGACGGCATCGCCCGGGAACCGGCCAGGCATCCGGACCGCCCGGGAAGGTGGGTGCGGAAGAATTGATGGAAAGTGATGGACGTCGATGATCGCCACCCTGTCGGAACAAGGGGACCGGAAGCGGCGCGGGTGCAGCCGGCAAGCGCGAGCGTTGGGCCGGGTGCGGCGGTCAGGGCAGGCGGTGGCGGAAGAATGAACGGACCACACGGCCGAACCCCCGAAGCGCGTGCACATTCCGGCATTGATGCGGGCCGGGGTTACCTGTCACCTCACAATGGAGTTTGATGCGAAGAAACGAGTGACGCGACGGGGAGTATTTCTTGAGAAAACGGCTCGATATCCATGACTCCGGCGCCCTCTCCCGCCTCTCCACAGTCCCGTATCCTCCTCGTCAAGCCAATCGTGCTTATTTCGAGCTCTTGTCCAGACTCTCCCTGGTGGCGAAGTCATGCCGGGCGAGCCCATCGCGAAACCCTGATAACCGGAACCGTCGTGCATGGCAGGGTCGTGTCCCGAGCATCAGGGCATCCGTGAACGAGAAGAGATTGGGGCAGCCTGGTTGCTGCCGGACAAGGCATCGGGAACAAGGCGACCGGGAACAAGGCGTTTTCCCGCATGTCCCGTGAGCGGATCCGGGATCGGGCCGGCACCACCGGCGCGCCAGGTGTGCCGAGGCAGCGCTTCCGGCGCTGGAACATCGCCTGCGGTCCACGCGTTTGCGAAGTGCCGAGGCCCCCGCAGACACATCGGCTTGCAGGCCGGGCGGCGAGCCTCGGTGCTTTTCCTGAACCGCTCGCGATGGCGTACGCGGCCCACGGCAACTCACGGCCGGCTTCAGGTCGGCAGTGGAAGGCGGATGTCCGGTCGGCCGGGGACCACGCCGGCAGAAGATCCGCATGGGTGATACGGTCAGCCGCGTTGCCGGAGGTCGGGATGACGGCTATACGATACGGACAACCGGCACATGATCGGCAACGGTGCTGTCCGCAGCGGTATGGGCGACAGGAGTCGGCGGGCGGCGGAACCTTGGAGGAGTCGATCCAGGGCGGGGCGCACGACGGGCGGGCGGCGTTTCGGGTTGTGAATTCTGATTGCATCGCAATCGCGTCGGCCTGGAATGAAGCCCTTGCGGGAATGGGGGACAGGAAGGACCATGGCGAGTATCACGATCCGCAATCTCGACGAAGACGTGAAGAGCCGCCTGCGGGTGCGCGCGGCCTGCAACGGACGGTCCATGGAAGAGGAGGTGCGGCTGATTCTGCGCGATGCCGTCGGGTGCGGGAAGCCTCCCCGGAGTCTCGCGAGCGCTATTCGCGCCCGGACCGCGCCTCTGGGTGGGGTGGATCTGGAGTTGCCCCCGCGCGGTCCCGGACGCGAGCCGCCGCCCTTCGACTGACGCGGCGGCGATGTTCCTGGTGGATACGAATGTGGTGTCCGAAATCCTGCGCCCGTCTCCCGTGCCTGTTGTCGAGACCTGGGTTGGGGACCGCCGAACAACGGACCTGTATTCGTATCTGTATTTCGCGGCAATCGGCGAGGCGGAGCTTCGTTACGGTGTTGCCATTCTGTCGGCCGGCCGGTGCCAGACCGCGCTTGCGTTCGCCATCGAGACAATCCTGCGAGAAGACTTTGTGGATTGGACTCTCCCTTTCGACGGCGAGGCGGCGCGGGACCATGCGGATATCGCGGCCGTGTGCCGTTCCGCCGGCCGTATTGTCCCGCCGGCGGAATGCCAGGTCGCGGCCATCGCCCGGTCCCGGAACATGACGGCGGCGACGCGCAATGTCCGGGACTTCGAGGGCATCGACATCGAAGTCGTCGATCCCTGGACGGCGGCATGAGCGACTCGACCGAAGCCTTCGCGCGCGTCAAGATCGATGCCCTGCTCAAGGACGCGGGCTGGGATCTGACGGACGGTTCGAGCGTCCTGTACGAGCACGCGCTGCCCGACGGCACGCAGGCCGATTACGTGCTCTGCGATCGTCACGGTCGGCCCATGGCGGTGCTGGAAGCCAAGCGGGCGAGCACCGATCCGATCACGGCGCAAGACCAGGGCAGGCACTACGCCGAACAGCTTGGCGTGCCCTTCGTCTTCCTGTCGAACGGCGAGGAGGTGCGGTTCCTCGACCGCGAGACCGACGCCCACGCGCGCGAGATTGCGGGCTTCTACGCCCGGGACGATCTTGAACGGCGGATCGCTGCGCGCTGGAACCGACGCGATCTTTCGGCGGTCGCCATCGATCCGAAGATCGTCGACCGCGACTACCAGATCGAATGCGTCGAGGCGCTGTCGGCCGAGGTCTCGTGCGGGCGGCGCAAGCTGCTGGTGGAGATGGCGACGGGCACAGGCAAGACGCGCACGGCGGCGGCTTTCGTCAAGCGGCTGTTCGAGGCGGGCATTGTCACCCGAGTGCTGTTCCTGGTGGACCGGATCGCCTTGGCCCGGCAGGCCGAGGACGCCTTCACCGACCATCTGCGGGACTACCCCTGCCACGTGCTGCGGCCCGGCCGCGGCTTTGATCGGGCCAAGCGCATCACGATTGCGACCTTGCAGACCATGATCGCCGAGTTCGGCACGCTCTCCCCGGGCTATTTCGATCTGGTCATTACCGACGAATGCCACCGCTCGATCTACGGCAAGTGGAGCGGCGTGCTGCGGCACTTCGATTCCATCCAGCTCGGTCTTACGGCGACGCCCTGCACCACCGAAGCCGACGCGCTGCCCGATCCCGAGGACGGGCTGTTCGTGCGCGATACGCTGCGCTTCTTCGGGCTTGAGAAACCGACCTTCCGTTACGACCTGCGCCGGGCCATCGAGGAAGGCCACCTTGTGCCTTACCGCATCTACAAGGCGATGACGGTGAAGACCGCTGCGGGGGACGGGTTCGAGGTCAAACGTGAAGAACTCGACTGGAGCGCGATGGACCGGGAGACGCGAGAGGAGTTCGAGGAACTCTTCGCCGCTTCGGACCCGATCACGGTGGACCCGCGGGCACTGGAGCGCAAGTTCACGATTCCCGAGCGTAACCGCGTCATGGTGCGCGAGTTCCGGGACGCGCACGAGAAGGGCTTCATGGGCAAGGACGGCGTCAGGCGCTGGCCGGCAGAGGGCAAGACCTTGGTGTTCGCGGTAACCCGGCGTCACGCCGAGACCTTGGCGGAGATGTTCGACGAGCACTTCGCGGATCTGAAGCCGCATCCGAGCGTGCGCTACGCCGACTTCGTGGTGAGCGACGTGGGCGGTGGTCCGGCGCCCGATGCGAGCGCCATCGTCAAGCGCTTCAAAGAGGAGGAGTTTCCCAGGATACTGGTCAGCGTGAACATGCTGGACACCGGCTTCGACTGTCCGGAGGTCGTCAACCTGGTCATGGCTCGGTTCACGCGAAGCGCGATCCTCTACCGGCAGATGCGTGGGCGGGGCACGCGCAGAGCGGACCACATCAGCAAGACCGGGTTCACGATGTTTGATTTCGTCGGCGTGACGGACTTCCACGGCGACGACGAAGGCGATATCCACGGTGGTTGGGTTCTCGAGCCCAGCCACGGTCCTTCGTCCGGTTCTGGCAATCCTCGCATGTTGCTGAACCTGGACGTGGACGATCACATCGACCCGGAGAGCCGCGATTGGTTGACGCTCGACGAGAATGGCCGCATCGTGCGCACGCCGGAGCACGATGCGCGTGCTGCGGAGGTCGGCATGAAGTTCGAGGCATGGCGGGGTGAACACAGGGACGACTTCACTGCGGAGCAAGCACGCTGGGCCAGCCTGATCGGCAGCCGGGTGAGGGCCGATGCGATGAATATGGAGAACTTCGGCGGTTGGAACTTCGACGAACATCCCTTTGCCGCCTTGGGGGGATACGATAAGGCGTGCCGCGTGTTCGGTGGTGAGGAATCGCTGGGCGAACTGATCGCCGGGATCAACGCCGCAGTGTTCGGACAATGGAAGGCCGGCGGGGCGGCCGAAGGCGCTCGCGCCGGGGAGTGGTGAGCACCATGCCCATGACACCCGAACTCCGGCGCGGCATCGACCGCATCCGCGACTATCTCTTCGGCGGCGGCTACCCGAACCCGGCCCAGAACGCCGAGCAGCTCAGCTTCCTGATCTACTTCTACATGTACGAAGCGGCGGACGCGGCGCGGGTGCGGGCGGCGCAGCGGCCGGGCGCCGCACCCTACGCCAGCGCCTTCGAGGGCGAATGGCGCCTGCGCGACTCGCGCAACGCCCGCAAGCCCGGTGCCGCAGCGGTGCCGCGCGAATTGCTGCGGTGGTCGTCCTGGGCTGTGGCGCTGAACGGCGAGCCACTGGTCAACTGGGTGCGCGAGGAGGTCTTTCCGTTCCATGCGGAACTCGCCGCGAACGGTATCACCGACTTCATGGACGGCGCCCGTCTGGCCATCGACGAGCCGACCGTGCTCACTCAGGTGGTCAGCCTGTTGAACGACCTGCGTCTCGACCAGGTGGACGCCGATACCAAGGGCGATTTGTTCGAGCATGTGCTGCGCCAGATCCGCCAGGCCGGCGAACTCGGCCAGTTCCGCACACCGCGCCATGTCATCCGCGCCCTGGTGCGGCTGGTCGATCCGAGGATCGGCGAGACGATCTACGATCCGGCGGCGGGCACGGCCGGCTTCTTGGTGGGTGCGTGGGACCACATCCGCTTGGCCAATTCCTCACCCGCCGGGACCGAGGAGGTCGAGGCCGACGGCAAGACCGTGCAGCGCGGCCTCGGCGACATGCTGAGCCAAGATGCGGTCAGGCAGTTGGAGGAGGCGACCTTCCATGGCGCCGATGTGGACCCGCAGATGGTCCGCCTCGCCACCATGAACCTGACGCTGCGCGGGCTGGACCGGGTGCGCATCCTGCGCCGTAATGCGCTCACCCGCTCCCTGGACCGCGCGGCCAAGGGGGAACTCGGCCTGCCGCCGAGCGGCTTCGACGTGGTTCTCGCCAATCCGCCGTTCTCCGGGCGGCTGGACCGGGATCGCATGGTGGAGGAGGTCAAGGTCGGGCGCACGGATAAGACCGAGTTGCTGTTCCTGCAATACATGCTGAACCACCTGAAGGAGAGCGGGCGCTGCGGCGTGGTGGTGCCGGAAGGCGTGTTGTTCATTTCGACCGGGGCATACAGGGAACTGCGCCGGCGGCTGGTGGAGAATAACCGCGTGGAGGCGGTGCTGTCGCTGCCGGGGGGCGTGTTCAACCCCTATTCCGGCGTCAAGACCTCGGTGCTGGTGTTCCGCAAAGGCGGCACGACGGAGCGCGTCATGTTCCTCCATGCCGACAACGACGGCTTCAAGCTCGACGCCAACCACGACACACCCATCGACGAGGACGACCTGCCCGGCCTGATCGAGGCCTTCCGGGAGCGGGACGCGCGATGGGCGGCGTGGCGGGACCGCAACCCAGAAGAGAACTGGACCGAGAACTGGTGGTTTGCCGAGGCCGACGCCATCCGCGCCGCCGACTTCAACCTGAGCGCCAACCGGCATAGGCCGCTGAGCCGTGCGAGGGTAGAGCACCGCAAACCGCTGGAGATTCTGGAGGAACTGCGAGGGATCGAGACGCAGATACTTGGAGAGATTGATGAATTGACCGAAGCAGTGCGGGGGGCGACGGGGGAATGAGCTTCCCCATAGTACAATTGGGTGAACTCTGCGAGATGGATCGCCACGGACTTGGCCCGAACGACCGTGCTGCGGCAGAGCTTCCCTTCGTGGGAGTCGAAAACGTTGAATCTCAAATCGGTATTATCAATTTCGGCAATGGTTCGCGTGTCGGGAGTCAAAAAAGCACGACCTTCCGGTTCGACGAACGCCATATTCTCTACGCAAAGCTCCGACCGTATCTGAACAAGGTCGCAATTCCTGACTTTCCGGGAAGATGCTCGACCGAACTTGTCCCGCTTCGACCTCGGGAAGGCGTAGACCGTGAGTTCGTTGCGCATCTGCTTCGGCGGAATCAGACCGTCGAATATGTTATGATGTCTGTGACCGGATCCAGAATGCCGCGAACCAACATGAAAGCGCTGATGTCGCTGCCGGTCCCCTTCCCACCGCTTTCCGAGCAGCGGCGGATCGTTGGCATCCTGAACCGGGCGGCGCGGACTAAGCGACTGCGAAAGCAGGCGCAGGAGTTGATGCAGGAATTCATGCCCGCGCTGTTCGTCAAGATGTTCGGCGATCCCGCCACAAATCCGATGGGGTGGCCAGTTTGCGCACTCCGCGAAATCTGCGTGGCAGATCGTCAAGGAATGGACTCAGATAACCCGGCTGCGTCGCTGCTTCCGTTTGTGGGCGTCGAAAATATCGAATCGCGGACAGGTACGATTAACCTCAATAACGATTCGCGGACAGGCAGTCAAAAAAGCACTACTTTTCCGTTCGACAAGCGTCACGTTCTCTACGCGAAACTCCGGCCATATCTGAACAAAGTCGCCACTCCCAATTTTGCTGGCAGATGCTCTACCGAGTTGATCCCATTCATCCCCCGAGATGGTGTTGTTCGCGATTTCGTTGCGCAACTGCTTCGGCGAAAAGAGACCGTTGACTATGCTATGGCATCGGCAACCGGCTCCCGAATGCCTAGAACCGATATGAATGCGTTGCTCTCATTGCCGGTGCCGTGTCCTCCGCCTGATGAACAGGCACGATTCGCGACACTTGCGAAGGCGGCACAAGCCACGGTCAGGCGTATGGAGATTGCCGGTCAGATTGCTGTAACACTGAATGCGTCCATCATGTCCCGGCTCTTAGGCCAGACGGGGTGACCAACCGCGTGTTTTGGGATAGAAAAAGCGAGTTGATGTCGGAACCCCTTGGCCAGGATAGGCAAGGGTGGTTTCAGCATATTACTGGGATCGAGTATCCTCCCCGCAGCCAGCCTCTCGGGATACTTCAAGTGAGCCGGCGTCGGTTGGCTCCACATCCAGCGCTTGTGGAAGGCCTCTCGCACTTGAGGGACCGCCGATGATCCACCGTGTCACGGTCAAGAACTTCAAACGCTTTCGTGAACAGAAATTCGATTTATCGGAATCGGTTGTTTTGGCCGGGCCGAACAATGCCGGAAAGTCGACGCTGCTTCAAGTGATTTCAATGTGGAAGCTCGCCCTCCATCGGTGGGTTTCTCAGCGAGAAGGAAGTCGGGCGGTCAGACGTTCGGGAGTCTCAATACCGCGAACCGATATTACAGCCGTGCCACTCCGGGAAATGAATCTGCTGTGGGAGGACAGGAAGGTTACTGGTCCACAGGGGATGTCCGGAACACCGCGACTTATCGAGATCGTCGTGGAAGGTATTGAGGACAATGAACCTTGGACCTGTGGAATCGAACTCCAATACGCAAATCCGGAACTGGTGTATGCCAGACCCAACGGCGCGAAAGACCTTGATCGCGAAGCGATCCAGGACTTTCCGCCGGCGGCCGCGAAAGCTCTGGGAATTGTTCATGTGCCGCCACTCTCGGGGATCGAGCGCGATGAACCGCGGCACGACCGCGGAATGCAAGATCTGCTCGTCGGTCAGGGACGACCGGGAGAAATTCTCAGAAATCTGCTGCTGGAAATAGCCGAGAGTGGCCATGCGACAGACTGGGAAGACTTGGCAAAGCAGATCTGTGACTTGTTCCAGGTGGAGTTGCTGAAGCCTGTCTACTCGCCCGCCCAGCCGTACATCGTGTGCGAATATCGTGAACTGAACCACAAGGGGGAGCACAGCAGGCCCCTTGACCTCTCCAATGCTGGAAGCGGAACCCTTCAGGTGCTCCTTCTCCTTGCCTTTCTGTATGCGCGGCCCGCCACTGTGATCCTCCTGGATGAGCCCGATGCGCACCAGCACGTCATGCTGCAAGGCCAGGTCTACGACCTGATTCGCAAGGTTGCACATGATCGACGAGGCCAAGTGATTATCGCCACTCACTCGGAGGTTGTGCTTGATGCGACAGAACCGGAACGCGTGCTCGGTTTCTTCGGCGAGACACCTCGTGCATTGACGAGCGAAAGAGAACGTAACCAGGTTCGCGAGGCACTCAAGCGCGTCACCACCACCGAACTGTTGCTCGGTCGACAGGCTGGAGGAGTACTTTATGTGGAGGGAGAGACGGATGAGAGAATTCTGGAGAAATGGGCGCGCATTCTCAATCACCAGTCTCATGAATATCTTAAACACCCATTTGTGTACTGGCTCCGTGGAAGAAGTCTTCGCGAGGCAAAAGCGCATTTCTTTGCCATGAGGGCGGCATTTCCTCAGATCCGCGGGCTTTGCCTGGTTGATGGAGACAATCTCGATGAGCCGGATCAAGAGACAACGAGTGCTGGATTGAAGGTTCTGCATTGGCGACGCTATGAAATTGAAAATTATCTTCTACATCCGGCGAGTATCGCGCGTTTCGTGGACTTTCCATTGATGCAGCCCAAAATTGAGGAGTGCTTCTGGCGGCAGGTACCACGGAAAACTGATTTGTTTGGAGACCATGTCGCGCTTGCACGTATAAAGGCAAGTAACGAGTTCTTGATACCCTTGCTGAAGAGTGTCGGGAGGGACCTGCATAAACGGGATCTGTATTTGTTGGCTGCCATTATGCAAAAGAGCGAAATCCATCCGGAAGTCGGCGAGAAACTTGACGCAATCGCAAGTGTGTTGAAGCCAGGTGTGAGATAACGAAATCATGCACACCGACTCAAATAGCGGCGAAGTTCGTATAGAGGGGTGCCGTTCGAATGGGGATGAACGGGACATATGAAAGCTCGAGAGCGTGGATACCGATGTGTAGTGCATCGCTGAACGGCAAGAAATCCAGCGTTGACAGGAACCGCGGTGCGATTACCGGCTTCATGGCCCGCCGCCGGTGAGGAGCGACCAGAGTTGCCGGCAGTTGGCGCTGGTTGATTTGCCGATTCAGATGTGGCGAAAGTTTCGCTAGTGGAGAAGAGCTATGGTTCATCTGAATAGCTTCAAGGCTGTCAAGTACCGCGGCATCAATGGTCTCGATTTGCCACAGTTGTCCAAGGCCAACTTGATTACAGGTCTCAATGGTGTTGGAAAGACAGCATTGATCGAGGCAATGTGGCTGTTCACTGAGCGATTCAATCCTCGCCTACTGTGGAACGCCAACGTGCAGCGTACCCTTAATCCTCCTGCCGATCCCATTTCACGATTGACTGTTGGTTTGTTGGAGCTTTGCGGGTCAGAGAACGGGACATCTCACAAGGTGAGGTGTATTTTCGAAGGAATCGATAACACTTCGATGAACGGGAGATTCTCGAATGCGATACCAGAAGGCTCAGGGAGACTGCCACCAGTTATCGGGTTCATAAGAACCTACCTTGATGGCAATCTTGTGAAAGATGGACAGGAGAGCATACATGTGGCGCCGTCGGGAGTGGTGCTGTATCAATCACCGGGCGCATCGGTGGGGCGTGCCAGTTGTGTCATGGAGGGTACGATAGTGCAACACGAGACACCGGCGGCCGAATACCTTAAATGATACTCAACCCTTGTCAGAGAAGGGCTTAAAAAAGAGTTGGTGAAGGCTGTCAATTGGGTCTCAAAGGGGATTGAAGATGTCGAGATTTTGACCGATGACAGCGGGGAATCGTATCTGTCCGTAACGATTCCGGGCAGGAAGCCCCGGCCGCTTCACGATCTTGGAGGTGGGGCTGTCAGGCTGGTTCGACTGCTACTCGGGTTTTTTGCCTCCCGAGATGGAGTCCTTCTGTCGGACGAGATGGAGAACGGTATTCATTACTCTGCGCAGCGGGAAATCTGGGCTGGAGCACGCCATTGGATGAATCGATGGAACGTGCAGCTTGTGGCAACGACCCACAGTGGCGAGTTCATGGATGCGGCCATCGACGCTTTTGCAGACTGCCCATCGGATCTCTCGATCCACAGGATTTATCAAGACAGGGATACAGGCCGACCGGCGGTCGCGACGTTCACCGGCGAGGCACTTGCAGGGGTTCGGGCACTTGACCTGGAGGTCAGGTAATGCCGGGAACAAGTTCAATCATGGATCAGAAAAGGAGGCAGAAAAGGAGGCAGAAAATTGAAGCCGATCAACTCCTGTTGGTCGAAGGCAAGGATGAAGTCAGTCTGTTCGATGCGTTGATTCGGTGCCGCCTCCCCCAAGCACGGGATATTTAGATCATCGACGTCGGGGGAAAAGACAAATTTTCGGAGATCCTGCGGGCGATTCGAACCGAAGCACAAACTCGCCCGACCCTCAAGCTCATCGGCATAGTCAGAGACGCGGATGATAATCCTGAAGGTGCTTTGCAAAGCGTCCGCGACAGTCTACGCAAAGCCCACCTTGAGCCGCCATCGTGCCATGGAGAATTCTCGAACGCTTCGCCTCCGGTCGGGGTGTTCATCGTCCCGGATGGCAAGGCGTGTGGTGCCGTGGAGACCCTGTGCCGCCGCTCTGTGCAAGACTCGCCCACCGCTGAGTGCGTCGAACAGTACCTGAATTGCCTTTCCGAGCATGATGCTCTGAAATCGAGAAGTGGGGACAAGAGCTTCACGCATGCTTATTTGGCTGCCATGCGTAACCCGGTAGCACGGGTGGGAGAAGGCGCGCATCAGGGCGCATGGAATTTCGACTCCCCGGCTTTTGAGGGCCTCGTGTGCTTCCTTCGTTCCTTCCCATTATTGGCGCAATAGGATTGCGCGCAACAGGATTTCGTTTGGAACCGGCGGCCCTGCTTGTTTTTCCCAGGACTCGTTGACATGGTGCGTAGGCACTAACCCGGGCCGGTGCCCCGATACAGCCCAGCCACCCCCACGCCCCGCTCCCCTATTCCACTCGCTCCACGATGGTGGCGATGCCCTGTCCCACGCCGATGCACATGGTGGCCATGCCGTAGCGGCTTCCGCGGCGTTTCATTTCGTGGATCAGCGTCGTCATGATTCTTGCGCCGCTGCAACCCAGCGGATGGCCGAGGGCGATGGCGCCGCCGTTGACGTTGACCTTGTCCGGGTCGAGGTCGAGTTCCCGGATGCAGGCCAGCGACTGGGACGCGAAGGCTTCGTTGATCTCCACCAGATCGAGTTGATCGGCGGTGAGTCCGGCCCGTTTGAGGGCCTTGCGGCTGGCGGGGATGGGGCCGATGCCCATGAAGGCGGGGTCGACTCCGGCCACCGCGGCGGCGACGATCCGGACCATGGGTTTCAGCTTGAGCGCCTGCGCCTTTTCGCGGGAGGCCATGAGCAGGGCTGCGGCGCCGTCGGACAGCGGTGAGGAGTTGCCTGCGGTGACCGTGCCGTCCTTGACAAAGGCCGGCCTCAGGGCCGCGAGCTGCTCCAGGCTGGTGTCCGGACGCGGGCCTTCGTCCCGGCGGTGCACCACCGGCTCGCCGCGCCGCCGGGGTGCGGCCACGGGGATGATCTCGTCGTCCAGCCGTCCCGCTTCCTGGGCCGCCACCGCATTGCGATGACTTCTGAGCCCGAAGGCGTCCTGTTGCGGGCGGCCGACTCGGTACTTCTCCGCCACGTTCTCCGCGGTCTGGCCCAGACTCACGAGGGGATACAGTTCGCCCATGCGGGGGTTGGGGAAACGCCATCCAAGCACGCTGTCGTAGACCGTGACCTCGCCGCGGGCAAACGGGACGCTGCCCTTGGGCATCACCAGGGGCGCGCGGGTCATCACCTCCACGCCGCCGGCCACGAACAGGTCGCCCTCCCCGACGCCCACCGCCCGCCCGGCTTGGTTGACGGCCTCCAGCCCGGAACCGCACAGGCGGTTCACGGTGGCCCCGGGCACCGACTCCGGAAGGCCGGCCAGCAGGGAGGCGTTGCGGCCCACATTGCGGCAGTCTTCCCCGGCCTGGTTGGTGCAGCCGAGAAGGACGTCCTCGACGCTCTCCTTGGCGATGCCGCTCCGGGCTATCAGTTCGGCGATGACGTGGGCCGCGAGATCGTCCGGCCGAATGTCCTTGAGGATTCCTCCGTAACGGCCCATGGGAGTCCGGACGGCATCGATGATCAAGGCTTCGGGCATGAAGTGCCTTCCTGCGCCCGAGGGGCGCGTTGCGGACGACAGGGTGCGGTGATCCGGCGGCGGACGGACCGGTCAGGCGGATTCGTCGTTTTCCTGCGGGTGTTGATTTCCCTGCGAGCGTTCTTCCCGCGAGCGTTCGTTTCCCTGCGAATGTTCTTCCTGCGAATGTTCGTAGAAGCCCCGCCCCGTGGCTTCGCCCAACCGCCCGGACGCCACCAGCTTTTTCAACAGCGGCGCGGGCCGGTAGCGGTCATCCCCGGTCTCTTCCTGGAGCCCCTCGATGACCGCAAGCACCTCGTCCAGGCCGATTTCGTCGGCCCAGCGAAGCGGACCCTGGGGATAGTTCGTGCCCAGCCTGAGGGCGGTGTCGATCTCCTCGGCGGTGGCGATTCCCTCGTCCAGGCTGCGCGCCGCCTCATTGATGATGAGGCTCAGGATACGCGGGAACACCAGGCCGGGCGCGTCCTTTGTCAGTACGCTCTGCTTGTCCAGGCTGCGCACGAAGGACTCGGCGGCCTGTACCGCGGGGTCGCCGGTATCAAGTCCGCGCGTCAGTTCGATGATGCGGCGCCGCGCCAGCGGGCGGAACGTGGCGAAGCCGACGACCCGTTCCGGCCGCTGGCTCCAGCAGGCGATGGTGGTGGCGGACCAGCGGACGCACGATGTCAGCACCACCGATGCGTCCGGCACCGCGCGGTCGAGTTCTTCCAGCAGGCGCTGCTTGTCCTCGCGCCCGCGGGGCAGGGTGTCCACCACCACGTCGGCTTCCGGGTCCACGTCGGCGGCGCGCCCGCAGCGGCTCGCGGCCAACCCGCGATCCAGAGCCAACCGCAGCCAGTCGTCCGCCAGACGGCTGCTCCCGACCACCGCCACGCTACGGCTCATAATCGTAGAACCCCTTTCCGGTCTTCCGTCCGAGGTGTCCGGCCAGATACAGCTTCTGTTGCAGGGGGCTCGGCCGGAAGCGGGGGTCTTCGAACAATGCCCGGTAGAGCGTTTCGGTGGCGGTGAAGTTGACGTCGATGCCGATGAGATCCTGAAGTTCGAAGGGCCCCATGCGGAAGCCGCCGGCTTCGCGCATGACGCGGTCCACGGTCTCCACGTCGGCCCCGCCGTCGCCCAGCACGCGCAGGGCCTCGTTGTAGAACGGCCGGGCGATGCGGTTGACGATGAATCCGGGGGTATCCTTGGCGCGGACGGGCGTCTTGCCGAATCTCCGGGTGATTTCCACCGCCCTGGCCATGGTGGCGGCGCTGGTGCGTTCGCCCTGCACCACCTCCACGAGCCCCATCAGCGGCGCCGGATTGAAGAAGTGCATGCCGAGTACGCGGGAGGCGTCCTTGACCGCGCCGCCAATGGCCGTCACCGACAGCGATGAGGTGTTGGTGGCCAGCAGCGTTTCCGCGGCACACGCGGCGTCCAGCTTCCGGAACAACTCGCGCTTCACCTCAAGGCTCTCGGTGGCCGCTTCGATGACCAGCGCGGCGTCGGCAAGCTCCTCCAGCGCCCGTGTCCCCTTGAGGCGCGACAGGATCCTTTTCTCCGTCTCTTCGTCGATGTTCCCCTTCTCCCGGCTGCGTCCGACAAAGCCGCGAATTCTCTCCAGCCCGCGGTCGATGAATTCCTGGGAGACATCGCACATCACCGCCTCGAACCCGCCCTGGACCGCCACTTGGGCGATGCCGGCGCCCATGGTGCCGGCGCCGATCACCCCGATCTTGTTGTCGTTGACCATGATGGATCTTCCCGGAGGGAGCCCGCGGGTCCCGCCGAAACCCTACTCCCCCTCGAACACGGGCGCGCGCTTCTCCGTGAATGCCCGAACCCCCTCGTCGTAGTCGGCGCTCCGGCCGGCGATCTCCTGGATCGAGGCTTCGTATTCGAGCTGCGCCTCAAGCTCGCGGTACATGGACCGGTTGAGGGTCCTCTTGATCAGGCCGATGCTGCGCGGCCCGCGCGCCAGCCGTTCGGCCAGCGTCCGGGCCTCCGCGGCCAGCTCCGCCGCCGGAACGACCTTGGTGACCAGCCCGTGGCGGAGCGCGTCCCGGGCCGGCAGGGGTTCCCCCAGCAGGAAGAGCTCGGTAGCCTTGCCGAGCCCGACGAGCCGCGGCATGAAATAGCTGCCGCCGCAGTCGGGGCCCAGGCCCACCCGTACGAACGCTTCGATGAAGCGTGCGTTCTCCGAGGCAATGCGCAGGTCGCAGGCCAGCGTGAGGTTGCACCCGGCGCCCGCGGCCACGCCGTTGACGGCGCAGACGACGATCTTGTCGGTCCGCCGGATGGCCAGGATGATGGGGTTGTAACGGGATCTCAGGGACTCGCCCAGAGACCCCTTCCGCTCCGGGGAGCGGTCCTTCAGATCCTGGCCGGCGCAGAAAGCCCGGTCGCCGGCTCCGGTGAGCACGAAGCAACGGACCGCCTTGTCCCGGCTGCCGTCCTTGAGGGCGACCAGGAGTTCGCGGTTCATCTGCGCGGTGAAGGCGTTGAGTGCCTCAGGACGGTTCAGGGTGATGGTGGCGACGCCGTCCCGCTTCTCGTAGAGGATCGTTTCGTAGCTCATTTTCCCCTGAACTCGGGCTTGCGCTTGTCGATGAATGCCTGCATGCCCTCCCGCCGGTCCTCCGATGCGAACAGTGCATGGAAGGATTTGCGTTCGAAGGCGAGCCCCTCGTCCAGGGCCATGTTGGCCGCCTTGAGGATGGCCTCCTTGGCGAGACGGACGGCGATGGGCGCCTTGTCGGCGATGGCCTGCGCCATGGCCCTGGCCTCGTCCAGCAGCACCTCCACCGGCACCACCTTGTTGACCAGGCCGCAGCGCTCCGCTTCGGCGGCGTCCATGAACCGGCCGGTGAGCACCAGCTCCATGGCCTTGTGCTTGCCCACCAGGTGCGTGAGCCGCTGGGTCCCGCCGGAGCCCGGTATGGTGCCCAGATTGATCTCGGGTTGGCCGAATACGGCCGATTCCGAAGCGATGATGATGTCGCAACTCATGGCCAGTTCGCAGCCGCCTCCCAGCGCGAAGCCGCTCACGGCGGCGATCATCGGCTTGGACAGGTTGTTGATGCGATCCCTGAAGGCCAGCCGCGCATGCGCCGGGCCGCCGAACGGGGTGGCGTCCACCATCTCCTTGATGTCGGCGCCTGCGGCGAAGACGCGCTCGCTTCCGGTAATGATGAAGGCCCGGACGGCGTCGTCGGCATCAAGCGCTTCAAGGGCCGTGCACAGGTCCTTGCAGAGGCCGTAGGAAAGGGCATTGAGCTGTCCGGGACGGTTCAGGGTAGCCACGGCCACGGCCCCGTCCCGCTCGATGAGAATGTTCTCGAACTGCATACAGGCTCGCAGCTATACACCATGCATCATGGGGTTTCAACGTGACGGTTTCGTTGACTTCGAAAAACCCATCTGACAAGATCCGGGCTGATGCCGCGCGTTCCGGGGCCGCCCACCGCCCACCACGACGAAAAGCTGCAACAGATCCTCGAGCACTCCGCCAGGATCTTCGCGGAGAAGGGATTCGACGGCACATCCATCCGCGAGATCAGCCGCGCCACGGGCATGAGCCTCGCCGGCCTCTACTACTATTTCCGCACCAAGGAAGAGCTGCTCTGCCTGATCCAGGAGCGCTGCCTTGTGACCCTGCTGGAGAACGGGCGCCGGATCCAGGAATCCGGGAAGAGCCCGCGGGAGAAGATCGCCCTGTTCGTCCACAACCATCTCGGCTTTTTCCTGCACAACATGAACGAGATGAAGGTGATGTCCCGGGAGGACACCGCGCTCACCGCCGACTACGAGAAGCGGATCCGCGATCTCAAGCGGCGCTATGTCAAGGCCCTCGTGGACATGGTGGAGGAGCTTCAGCGGCACGAGCCGGCCGGGAGGCTCGACGTGCGGGTGGCGGCATTGGCGCTCTTCGGCATGATGAACTGGATCTACACCTGGTACAATCCCGCGCGCGATCCCGCCCTGCGGCCCCTCATCGAGCAGATGCTGCACATCTTCTTCTTTGGCGTCCTGAATCGACAGGCGGGCGTCGAGGACGGACTGTTCCGGTCCTTCCCGCCCGACGGCGAGAGCTTCGGCTTGTGGCCGGGCTCGTGAGCGGACCGTCCTTCCCGCTTCCGGCGCGCCGTCGAGTTGGAGCGGCGGGTGTCCTGAACCCGTGGAGACTCATTGAGGCCAAGGACACGGCGATCCTGGGGTGATCCTGGCCCCGGAGCGGGGATCCGGTCACGGCGTGGAGAGGTGCGTAGCCGGGGGCGCCGGGACGCCGCCCTCGTTCAGGGCGTCGGCCCGCGATACTTGAGATGGCGTCCGCTCGCGATACTTGAATCTCACGACCGGAAGTCACGCCGGAATCTCACCCCGCAATCTCACCCCGGAATCTCACCCCGGAATCTCACCCCGGAATCTCACCCCGCAATCTCACGACCGGAGTCTTACGACCGGAAGTCACCCCTGAGTCTCACGCGGCCGCGCTGGGACGCCGGCTGACCCGACGGTACCACGCGGCCGCGTGGGTGCATTCGGCCGGGAGGCTCATCTTGATCCAGCCCGCGAAGTCCACGGCCACCTGGGCCGTGATGTCGGCAATGGTGTAACGTTCGCCCGCGACAAAGGGATGGAGCGCGAGCCGGGTGTCCAGTTCGGCGAAGAAACGCTCCACCCGCCCGCGCCCGCGCCGCACCAGTTCCGGGATCTGTCCGACGCTTGCCGGTCCGGTCAGCGCCCGCCCCGACAGCCCTCTGGCGCCGTTGCGGAACGCCTCGGTAACGGCCAGGAAGCCGTCCATCTCGAAGCGGTGCTCCCACATGGCCACCACCGCCCGGTCCCGTGCGTCCATGCCCATGAGCGGCGGGTCGGGGTGTGCCTCCTCCAGGTATCGGCACACCGCCACCGCTTCGCTGATGGCGGTGCCGTCATCGAGTTCCAGCACCGGCACGGTGCACCAGGGGTTGAGTTGGCGGAACGTCTCGGTCAGGTGCTCGCCGTTGCGCAGATCCACCTGCACCACGGGGATGTCCAGCCCCTTTTCGGCCATGAAGATGCGTACCCGTCGCGGACTCGGCGCGGTGCTGCAGTCGTAGAACCTCACGGTCCGCTCACCCTGCGCTTCGCACCGGTATCCCGTACTGCCGGAGGGTGGTCTCCAGCGTCGGGCGGCCCAGCCGAAGGCGCCCGTCGTTCAGCAGGTACGAGAACAGGTACCCCGCACAGAGCATCAATATTCCGATCAGGAAACAGTACAGGACCGCCCGGTCGGGGTAGGAGTCCTTCAGATATCCCACGTAGAGCGGGCCGAAGATACCCGCCGCGGCCCACGCGGTGAGGATCACGCCATACATCCGGGACATCTTCTCGGTGCCGAAGACGTCCAGGATGTACGGCGGCATGGTGGCGAATCCGCCGCCGAAACAGAGCAGCACGTAGCAGACCAGCACGGAGAAGACCCACGGGTTGCTCTCTGTCATGAGCACGCCGAACACCACCATCTGGCTGGCCAGCAGGATGCGGAAGACCTTGACCCGGCCGATGCGGTCCGACAGGAGGCCCCAGAACAATCGTCCCACGCCGTTGCACACGGAACTGGCGGCGATGAGGGTGGCGCCGTACTCCGCCAGCACCGCCGGCTCGATGGTGGCGTCGGCGAGCCCCCAGACCTCCTGCAGCAGTTCCGACTGGAAGCTGATGACGGAGATGCCGGCGGCGATGTTGAAGAAGAAAACGGTCCACATGATGATGAACTGACCGGACTTGAGGTAGGGCAGCGTGGAGTCCGGCTCGTTGGTGTCCGTGATCGGGGAAGCGCCGCCCGAAGCCTTCGCCGGCGCCGTCGGATCGCTCAGCGCCAGACTGCAAGGGATCAGGATGGCGGCGAATATGATGCCCAGCCACAGGAAGACCATGGCCAGGTCGCCTTCCGTGCGCACCACCAGGAAGGGGGCAAGGCCCTTGCTCAGGAGCAGCGCTCCGACGCCGAAGCCCATCACCACGATTCCCGTGACCAGTCCCTTCATGTCCGGGAACCACTTGGCGACCGTCGCCACCGGGGTCACGTAACCCAGCCCGATACCGGCTCCCCCGATGACGCCATAGCCCACGTAGAAGAGGGGCAGGAAGTCCAGCCGCAGCGCCAGGCTGGCGATGGCGTAGCCGCCGGAGAACATGATGCTGCCCGCCAGCGCCAGGCGCCGGGGCCCCAGCCGTCCGAGCGCGGAGCCGGCCCAGGCGGCGGAAGTGCCGAGACAGAAGATGGCGATGCTGAAGGCCCAGGCGGTCTCGGTGTGGGTCCATCCGGACTGGCGCACCAGCATGGTCTGGAAGAAGCTCCAGGCATACACCGTCCCGAAGCAGATCTGCAGCATGGTGCAGAAGAACGCGATGGCGATCCTGTGAATGCGCACCCGCAGGCCCTCCGTGCCGCTTCTGTCCGGCGCCTATCCGGCGCCTTCCGCCGCCGGGGGCGGCTTGTCCGACGGGTTCCCGCGTTGCGAGACGTGAAGGAACAGCCGCGCAAGCTCTCCGGCCTCGTCGTCCCGCTCCAGGATCTTCGCGTCCCCCGGGCCTGCGGCCGCATCCTCCCGGGCCAGCGTCACGGCGTATGCCAGAAGCTCTCCCAACGGCTTTGCCGCCAGGTTGACGAACCAGATGGACCCCAGGACTCCCACCAGCAGGAGGATGGAGATCAGGTAGACCTGCTGGCCGATGGCCCGCTGGATCTTGACGCCGATGACGTCCAGGTCCATCCCCACGTGAACGGTGCCGGCGAAGCCCGCCAGGATCGGGCTGCCGACCTCCACGAACTCTCCCATTCCCGGCAGCCTCCGGTTCACCGCCTCGGTCTGCTTCGGGTCGCTCCGGCGAATGACCTCGGGAATGCCGGGGACGAAGGTATGGGCCAGGAACTCGCCCTCGTCGCTGGTGATGTAGACGTAGCGGATGCCCTGGATCTCCACGAACTGGTCGATGAGCGACTGGAGCGTGGCCAGGTTCCGGTTCAGCAGGATGTCGACGCTGGCATCGGCGATGGTCTTGGCGATGTTCCGGCTGTTGCTCTCGTACTCCGCCGACAGGTGGGTCTGGACCGTGTAGATGGTGAGCGCCGAGGTGGACAGCACGATCAGGCCGAAGAGCCCGAAGATGCCGAACTGGGTTCTCTGAAAGAGTTTCCTGATCTTCATGGTCACCCGAGCTTTGCCTTCCAGTCGTTCAGGGTAACGAACCGGCCGCCCTCGACGACTGTGTAGTAGACCTTCTGCAAACCCTGCCGGCGTTCCGGCCCGAAGGAGACCGCTTCACCGATTCCCAGGTCGAAGTCGCGCACGGAGAACACGGCTGCTTCCAGCCCGCGCCGGCTCGGTCTCCCCTTGAGCCGCCGGAGGATCTCCACCATCAGCTTCGCGTCCAGAAACCCCTCCAGGCTCACGAAGCTCTGGGGAAACGGGGTGTAGGCCTCCTTTATCAGCCGTGCGGGCACTTGGGGGTCGTACCGCGCCATCAGCTGGCGATACTCCCTCACCGCCGGGAAGGAGGTGTCCTCGTAGCTGGGCACCACCTGCGAGTTGACCAGATAGCGGGTGTAGACGTCGGCGTCGTCACGACCTTCGGACAGCAGCTTGAGCAGGTTCTCGCTGCCGACGAACGAAAGGTTGGCGATGGGAACCCGAAGGCCCAGGTCCACGGCGTCACGGACAAAGCCGGCGCACGCGGCATAGGCGCCGACGCAGATCACGGCATCGGGTGAGGCCTGTTTCAGGATCTCCACCTGGGCCCGGAAGCTGCCGGTGAAGCGCGTTCCCCGGCGGTACGTGGCCTCGCCGGCGACCCTTGCGCCGTGTTCTTTCAGGGCCGCCCGGACGCCGGCCCAACCGCTCCGGCCGTAGGCGTCGGCCTGGTAGAACATGGCAATGCGCTTGCGGCCGATGCGGACGAAGTTGTTCACCAGGCCGGCGGTTTCCTGCCGGTAGGAGGCCCGCAGATTGAAGGCGAAGTCGCCGTATGGGGGTTCCCGCTGCGGTTGAGCTCCGGTGAAGGGGAAGAAGAGGTAGACCTGCTGGTCCTGGAACTTCTTCAGCATGGGCAGGACCCGGGTGACGGTGGGCGTGCCCACATACCCGAAGAGCAGGAAGACCCGGTCCTCCAGCATGAGCTTGACGGTGTTCTCGACACAGGGGTCCGGCTGATAGCCGTCGTCGTAGAGCCTGAGCGCAATCCTGCGGCCGTTGACGCCGCCGTTCTCGTTGATGTGATTGAAGTAGGAACTGGCGCCGCGGTAGAGTTCGGTGCCGAGTCCCCGGGAAGGGCCGGAAAAAGCGGCGGACACCCCCAGGATGATCTCGTCGTCGTTGCTGCTGCTGTCGGCGGCGCCCGCGGAACCGAGCCACGGGGGCGCGAGCATCGCCAGCAGTCCGGCGCCCACCACCTGCCTGCGCGTCCAGTGCGCCCGGGTGGACAGGCGCACCCCGCGGTCACCTCCGCTGCGACCTTCCGTCCTCACATGCGACCTCGCTTTCTTCAAGCCCGGCGAGCCGGGAACCGGCGTGCTGGAGACCTGAATGCCGGTCTCCGACGTGTCGGACAATCAGGGTCGGCGTGAAAACCCACCGCGCAGACTAACCCGCTTCCCTTCCTGAATCAACGATGCGCCGCGGGGTCTCCGGCGGCGGCCCGGCGTCCGCCGTGCTCATCGCCATGCTCATGCACCGCCCTGGAAGGATCGCAACACCTCCAAAGTTTCCCGGTCTTCCTTCAGGTCTTTTCCCTTGGGCGTTTCGAGGCACATGGGCAGGCCGAAGAAACGCCTGTCGTTCATCAGCAGCCGGAACGGCTCCATGTCGATGTGCCCCTTGCCGATGTTCTCGTGGCGGTCCACGCGGCAGTCGAGTTCCTTCTTCGAGTCGTTCAGATGGAAGGCGGCCAGGAGCCTGAGCCCGATGGTACGGTCGAACTCCGCAAAGGTCCGTTCGTAGCCTTCCCGGGTGCGGATGTCGTAGCCGGCCGCAAACGCGTGTTGCGTGTCGAAACACACCCGCAGCCGGTCGCTTTCCCCGACGCTGTCGATGATGTGGTGAATGTGCTCGAAGCGATAGCCCAGGTTGGTGCCCTGGCCGGCGGTGATCTCCAGCGCCACCCGCACCCCGAAGCCTGCGCAGCGCCGGTGAATGGCGTCCAGGGAACGCGCGATGGTGCGCAGGCCCGCCTGTTCGCCGGCTCCAGTGTGGGCCCCGGGGTGGGCGATGAGCAAGGGGATGCCCAAGGCCTCGCACCGCTCCATCTCGTCCACGAAGGCGGCCACGGACTTCTGCCGCAGTTGCCGGTCCGGGGAGCCGAGGTTGAGCAGGTACGAATCGTGAGCCACCACCGTGTGGATGCCGCCGGCCTTCTGCGTCTCCTTGAACGTGCGGATGTCATCCTCGCTCAAGGGGGAGGCCGTCCACTGCCGTGACGACTTGGTGAATATCTGGATGGCTTCGCAGCCCAAGCCGTCGCCGGCAAGCAGGGCATTGTGAACCCCGCCGGCAATGGACATGTGGGCCCCCAGCAAGGGGCGATCCCCGGGCTTCTTCTTTCGCGGGGACGAGGCCATGGGCACGAATCTATAGCACAACGCAGTTGCGTGCCAAACCCGGCCGGCCCGCTCCGGACCGGCGGACGAATGTTGCCATGCGCGCCCGATTGCAGTAATCCAGGACAACGTTTCAGGACAACACCGCACAAGGAGATCCATGATGGCGAACTGGCTGCTCAAGACCGAACCGGGCGTTTACTCCTTCGCCGACCTGCAGCGGGACAAGTCCACGGTCTGGGACGGCATCAGGAACAATCTGGCGCTCCTGCACCTGAAGACCGTCAGGAAGGGCGACCGTTGCATCATCTACCACACCGGCGGCGAGAGGGTCTGCGTCGGCCTCGGCACCGCCACCACCGGCGCCTACCCCGACCCGGAGAAGGACGACCCCAAGCTGCTGGTGTTCGACATCAAGGTGGGCAAGGCGCTGAAGCGCGCGGTGTCGCTGGCCGAAATGAAACTCAACCCCGAACTGGAGGGCTTCGACCTGTTTCGCCTGGGCCGGCTTTCCTTCGTTCCGGTGAGCGACGCCCACTACGACGTCATCATGGCCATGGCCAAGGGCTGACGGCCCGCCACCGCCGTATCCCCGAAACGCCGGACGCCAACAGGAGGCGGTCCAACAGGAGACGATCCATGAAGAAGGCAGATTTCCGCCAGTTCTATCGCGACGCCCACGCCGTCGATTGCCTCAGCGAACGGGAGAAGATATTCCTCGGCCTTGCCGTGGCCATGACGCGAAACTGCGACCCCTGAGTGGACCGGCGCCTTGCGGACGCAAGGAAAGCAGGTATCGTCGAGGAGGACCTCGACGCCGCGGTGGACGTCATCGCCGCCGTCGACGCCGGCATTCTGCAGTCGCTGAACCAGCGCATCAGGCAGCGGCAGAAAGAGCGGGAGTGAGATCGGGGGTGAGCCTGTCGCGGGATTGTCGCGATATTGTTGAAACCCGCCTTCCGAGGTGGTAGATGTCAAGGTGCAGAGTGGGTCAGTGAGTCAGGGTTCGTCAGTTTTCTCAGTGAGTGAGTCATGGTTCCTCAATGTTCCAGCCATGAATTCAGCCATGGTTCCACAGGGGTCGCATAGCTCAGCCGGTTAGAGCGCTTGCCTCACATGCAAGAGGCCGCAGGTTCGAGTCCTGCTGCGACCACCACCCTTTCCCCTTCTTCTTTCTCTTCTTCCGATTGCCCGCATGCCTGTCGCGGTCAACGTTCTTTCCGGACGACGCGACCAGCCTTGGCTTCATTGCATTGACATCGGGAATGGGCGGCGGGCGGAAGGCGTGCCCTCGCCGCCGCCCCGAAGGGTGCCAGGACGGTCCCGCCCTGGTTCATGGACAGTCTCATCCTGGTTCATCTGTAATTCCTCAGCGTGGGGTTGTCCGGAAGCGGTGCGGAACCGCCTTGCAGCGACAGGGTTCCCGGGGGTACCTTGTCGTTGCCTGTCGTATCGGGACGGGATCGTTTGAAGATGGATCACCTGAGGACGGATCATTGGAGGACGGAATATGAACGCGGATCTGAAGATGTTCTTGTTGACCGCCGACGACCTGGTCCGGTGTCATTGGGACGGACGGTCCCGGCGCGTGGCGGTTCTGGACCGGGCGCTCGAGGGCGAGGTGCTGCGGGAGGTGGCCCGTGACGCGGGGGACTCCCATCGGCTGTACGCCGCCACCGGCACGGAGATGCACGTGAGCGAGGACGGTGGGGAGAGTTGGAAGTGGATTCCGTCGGGGGGCCTTGACTACCGCGACATCTGGACCATGCAGCCGCATCCCACGCGGCCCGGCGAGGTCTACGTCGGTACCCTGCCCGCGGCCGTGTACGTGAGCGAGGACGGCGGGTGCTCGTTCCGCGAACTCGCAGCGTTCCGGAAGCTTGAGGACTACGCGCGCTGGACGTTTCCGCCGCCGCCGCATACGCCGCACATTCGCTGCATCGTCCTGGACAGCCGGGTGCCGGACGAGATCGTGGTGGGCGTGGAGGAAGGCGGTGTCGTCCGAAGCCGGGACCGGGGCGAGACCTGGGAAGACATCAGCGGTCCCTCAAGCGAAGCGTCCTATCCGGAATACAACGACCCGTCGGGTCGGCTGCCCTACCAGATGGGCATTCATGAGGATGGCCGGGTCTATCGCGACGTGCACTGGGTTCGACGGGACCCCGCCAGCCTCGACACGCTGTATGCCACCACCGGCATCGGCACCTACCGCACCGACAACGGCGGCGTCTCCTGGCGGAAGCTGGAATACGACATGGGACGCTCCTACGCCATTCCCTTCGACATCCATCCCACCGTCCCGGAGCGTATCTTTCTGGGCGCCGCGGAGAACGGCCCCACTTCCTGGAAGGGCCATCGCACGGTCCGCCCGGGTCCCTACAACACCATTCGCTTCAGCCGCGACACCTCGGAGGAGGTGGGGGGTGCCAAGTCCGCCATCCTGCGCAGCGACGACCGCGGCGCGACATGGCGCCGGCTGGAAGGCGGTCTGCCCCAGGGACACGCTCACATGACGAGCTGCGTGGCGGTGCATCCCGGCGATCCCGACACCGTGGTCATCGGCTATACCGACGGAACCGTGTACGCGAGCCATGACGCCGGCGAAGCCTGGGAGCAGCTGGATCTGCCCGAGTCCAGACTCTACGGAGTGCGGTTGCTTTCCGATTCGTGATCCCGGGCCGCCAGCACCACAGGCCCGCAAGGCTCCGGGCGGTCGAACGCCGAACGCGGAACGCCGAAGAAACTCCTCGGCGCACCGTTGACCACGGCGGTTGCGATGCTTAACTTCTCCTTGCAACGAAGAGGTCCAAGGCGCCAAGGAACTCGGGAAAGCATGACAAGAAATCTCGGAAAAGGAGGCAGGATCATGTTGAACCACGAAGTGACGAGATGGCAGCCGTATCTGTTCGGCGGGTACCGCGACCTGGACGCCGTACTGGACAGATTCCTGGGACCCCGCAAGCCGGACATCGACTGGACGCCGCGGATGGACGTCGGCACCCGAGATGGCCACTACGTCCTCCGTCTCGACCTGCCGGGAGTGGATCCGAAGGACCTCGACATCGAGGTGGAAGGACGAGTCCTGACCATCAAGGGCGAGCGCAAGACCGAGGAGCAGGGCCACCACTACAAGGAGACCTTTCACGGCAGGTTCGAGCGCCAGGTCAGATTGCCCGACGGCATCGACACCGACAGGATCAAGGCCGGTTACAAGAACGGCGTGGCCGAGATTCGGATACCGCTGGCCACCGGCACGGCGGGCCGCAAGGTTCCCATCCAGACCGAAGGGGGCGAAAAGCCGGCCATCGAGCAGAACGCCGGATAAGCTGCCGGCTCGACCCGGCAGGCACGTCAAGGAGAAGGGGGTCTCCCGTAAAGGGAGGCCCCCTTCTTGTTTTGCACACCGTTGTTTCGCACACCGCCGCCGGTGATGTCGCGCCACGACAGTGCCCGAGGCGTGGCGCGAGGCCCTCAGCCTGATCGCCAGCGACACAACCGGTGCCGAAAGACAACACACCCAAAGTCGAAGGATGGCGGGCGACGGTTTCAGGTGACCTCGCCGCCGGTTGAAAGCGCTTGCACGCTCCTTGATCGGGATATGCGGCTGGCGGCTGGAAGGTCGAACCCGAGAGGGCTATATTCGGTTACGTTGGCGTGGCGCTTTCGTTGCTTCGGCGGAAATGCGCGGGGGAGCGAATTTCCACCCGATGACAACGACTTGCGGCCATGCTCGCAACCAGATCCGCTCGCCGTTCCGAATCAACCAGGGTGGGGGGGCGGTTCGTCTCGGAGTTCCGTGGAGCGGGGCGGAAGGGGAGGCGCCGCACAGACGCGGCACAGAATATGCTGACGCGAGTTCACATCAAGGGGTACAAGTCGCTCTCCGATGTCGAAGTGCGGCTGGAGCCTCTGACCCTGCTGTTCGGCCCGAACGCGTCGGGGAAAAGCAATTTTCTCGATGCGCTCCAGCTTCTGTCGAAGCTGGCAACGAGCCGGACGCTGAAGGCGGCATTCGATCCGCCCTATCGCGGCCTTCCTCTTGAATCCTTCAGTTTGGGGGACAAAGGGATCAAGGGTCTGGTCGCACAAGAAAGACTGGTTTTCTCGCTCGAGGCCGATTTGTACCTGTCGGACAAGATTGTCGACGCGGTCAATCAACAGATTCGGGAAATGCGCCGGCCCAGCGGAGAGGGCCGGTCGGCGGAAGCCGGCACGAAAGCCGTCCGGGAACGGCACCTGCGTTACCGGGTCGAGATCGAAATGCTGCCCCGATCGGGCATTCTCCGAGTCACCGACGAATATCTTGCCGCGCTGAATTCCCGAGGGGAGCCGACCGGTAAACGGCGGGCGTTCATCGAACGGCGGGGCGAGAAGATCCATTTGCGGTTGGAGGGTCAGGCACATCCGACTTACTTTGATCGTTACCTCGATCAGACGATTCTTTCCATGCCCCACTATCCTCCACACTACCCGCACTTGATCGCGGCGCGGCACGAACTGGAAAGCTGGCTGTTCTTTTACTTCGAGCCCCGGGAGCGTATGAGAGCGGCCAACCCCGTCAAGGAAGTGCGCCACATCGGCTTGATGGGAGAAGAGCTGGCTTCGTTTCTCAATACGCTGCAAGCGCTCAGACCTGAACAGTTCAAGGCGATCGAAAAAGCCTTGCGCACCGTGCTTCCCGATGTCGATGGGATCGAGGTAGAGGTAAGCGACCTGGGGGAGGTGGAAATTCGCCTCAAGGAAGGTGGAGTGGCTATACCGGCCCGGGTGTTGTCCGAAGGAACCTTGCGGATGTTGGGGCTTCTGGCCCTGAGTGGGGCGGATGCGCCTCCATCGCTCGTGGGATTCGAGGAACCGGAGAACGGTGTGCATCCCCGCCGGATTCAAATGATCGCGGAGTTGCTGAGGACACGTTCAAGTTTCGGGCAAGCTCAGTATATCGTCACCACTCATTCTCCGATTCTACCCGATCGTCTGCCGGATCAGTCCTTGTTCGCGGTGCGACGGATCAATCGCGGTACCCGGATCGACCCCTTTTCCGCGTGGGGTCCGCTGGCGCGAAGGCGATGGATAGGCGGTGTGCTTGACCAGCAGGTTGAAACACTCTCCGTCTCGGAACGCATCATGAGGGGGGATTTCGATGGGTGATATCGCGTTGTTCGTCGAAGACTTTGCACACCAGCAGGTCATCGAGGCACTGGTTCGGCGGATTGCCAGAGAATGCGGGATTCACGTGTGACTGGATTGGCGAAGCGCGGTGCGCGGTCATGGACGAGTGGTTCAAGAATCGGCCGACTACCTGCGGAACCTGACCGATCAGGGCGGTCGCCCGCCGGACCTGATCGTTGTCGCCACGGATGCCAATTGCGAAGGATGGACCAAACGTGCAAGGGAGGTCGGCAATCGGGAGGCACCGGCACCCTTGGTTCTGGCTATTCCGGACCCCCATATCGAACGGTGGCTGTTGCTCGACGGTGCAGCGTTCAAGAGAGTTTTTGGCAAGGGTTGTGCCGCGCCCGACCGGAAGTGCAGCCGCGACCGGTACAAGTACTGCCTCGCGGAAGCGATACACGCCGCGGGCATCACTCCGAGTTTTGGCGGTATCGAGTTCGCTCACGATATCGTTCAGCATATGGACTTGGGCCGTGCGGCGAGGGCTGATCGGTCTTTCCGCCGTTTTGTCGAAGATCTCCGTGCCGCGCTGCGCAGAATCGTGAGACACGACAAGTAGCCTGAGGGGGGCTCTCAATCGTCGGCTTGCTTGGCGGTGAGAGAAGCGCTGTCCGGATACGTGTATTCGACGATTTGAATGACATGGGATGAAGCGGCACCGCTCTACAGCCACAGGCAACAACCCCATCCCGCCACTCCCGGATAACCCGTCGTCAAATCTCGGCCCCTCGGATGAACCGTCCGGACTACCTTCCGAATATCTCCGTGTTCCCGTTTCGAGAGCCACAGGCCCTACAGGCCCGGGGGTGTCATTCCTCATCGTCAACGTCGATGACGTTCTTGAGGTCCTGGGCGTGTGTGTCGGTAAAATACAAAAACACCGGTTCACCGGCGAGCGTGATCGTCAGTTCGTTGCCGTCCAGCGCGTTGAACCCGTCTTTTATCTCGCTCCTGGAATCATTGGCATGCATGAACATCGCTGCGTGATTCGGGCATAATGCGAGGTAGTTCTGGTAGTGATGTTTCTTCAACTCCGGAAGAAACTCCACGGCCTCGAAGTAATAGTTTCCATTCCCGAGCCTGAATGGAAGGCCGTCCCGACACGCCTGACAGAAGGTTATGCCGTTGACGTTAGTATAGAGCTCCCTCAGATAGGGATCGGTTTTTTCCTTCTTGGTCACGTCTCGGTTGCCTGAAATGGAACGCCGACTAATCTTGGTTGTCCGCTCCGGAGCACTACGTGCTTTCTTTCGGATATTCTCTGCTCTTCGATCTGGATTCCGGGGTTTGCTTGTGGGGAGTTCGCCGTTCTTCGTGTACTCCTCAAGCATCTTTCGGCGAACTTCCGGCGGAACGCGCTTCACAAACTTCAGCCCGTCTTCAAGTTCATCATCACTCTCAAAACCGAGTTCGGCGGCAACCTTTTGTTTCCGACGATATCGTTCCGCGAGCTCCTCTGTTTCCGCTCCAAAGCAGATGGCATCGAGCCAGGCCCAACCGGAATCGAACGGGAACCCGTCGGGCAGCAAGTCTCTGGACGCATCAACGGGGCGAACGAACCGACCATCCCCCTGGGGTACCCACGCCGCATTACGCAGTTGGTGTACGAGTTGTGAAGCGGCGGTATGTGGATCGTTGGACTGATTCTTTTGATAGGTTGCCTTCATCTTGTCGTTCGATGAGTCGCAGAGGGTTTTCCAGATGAGACAGGAAAGGTCAAGGTTCGGTTTCTTGAGCAATGTGGCCAGTTGGAGAATGACGAAATCGAGGTCGACGTTGGTGTCATACCGGTGGATTCCCGGTGCGCTACTCAGGTACGCCCATTCAGGGTTATGATAACAATTGGATGGTGAAATTTCGAGTCGGTAGGCTACGCCGCACAATTTGGCAAATTCGATAAGCCGTGGTCTCATGTCGAAATCCATGTAGGCGTCGGTCAACGCGGATCGGTCGGACTCGGACCCAAGGGGAAAGTAGTAGGCCTGCAACATGGTTTCGAGATGGGGTGTGTCGAGATACACACCGCCTGGGCGGGACCAGCCACCACCGGATTTCTGGAAGATATAATAGTCCTTGAAGAGTTTTGTTTCCTGCCTGTTCTTTTCGACTAGCGCAATGAACCGCCTCAAGTCGGTTTCGTGGGTTTCCCAGGACGTCGAGTGGTTGGGGTTGGCGTATCGCCGTTTGAGAACAGTTTCGATCTGCTCAGACTCTCCGATTTCGCGGACGCCAATGTTCTCCAGAAAGGCTCGGGCACCACGCTGTACTTTTCTCCTGGCACCGTCGGTGTAGATATAGGTATCTTCTGCAACCCGGGGATGAATAGGGTCTGGCTGTGTCTCCTGAGTAGGGAAG
This sequence comes from uncultured Binatia bacterium (SeqCode), assembly GCA_964291295.2. Taxonomy (GTDB): domain Bacteria; phylum Desulfobacterota; class Binatia; order UBA9968; family JAJDTQ01; genus JAJDTQ01. The sequence continues at coordinate 1,709,971 of OZ219754.1, forward strand.
TAGCACTCGGATCCTATTCTGAATTGACCATCAGATAGCCTGACGATACAAATATCATCGAATCGTTCCAACTTGTTTTCGAATTCCCGATAAAAAAAGGCGTACAGCGAGCGGTGCCAGTCTACCGGTTTTCGGCGCATCCAATCAAGAAATATCGGGTCTGGGTCGTCTTTCCATGTTGCGTCCGACTGACACCATCGGCCGGCATTTGAGCAGCGGTCATCCAGGGTTTCCAGGAATTCCGTGGTGCCCCATCGTTTGATATCGAGATCATGATTCAAGATTCGGTCAACACGGTTGTTCCTTTGCGTAGCGGCAGCCGCCCAGTTGCGCCGATCCTTGTCATCGACAAGGAACCGGATGTCGCCGCGATTCAGGAGACGCTTCAACCCAGCTTCCGCTTGAAGAAGCTGGCAAGCCGGAGCATGGCCGTCGGTATTTGTTGGAGTCAGCGGTTGCTTGTTCATCGTGTCGACGATGGCCTCTCGTATGATCTGGTACGGTTTCGGGATGCCATCTTCGCTGTTCGGAAGCACGGCGAGGAAGTCCCGGTTGAGCAGACGGAGGTCGCGGATCTGGCAGAGGGATCGCGCCGCTAGTTCGGCGAGCTGCCGATACAGTGGCTCGTTGGCTGGCGTGTCCTTGATGCTGGAACGGCTGAGTTCCGGAACGAAGGGAGCATGGAGGTGAAAGTGGAGGTTCGAGGTTTCTTTCTCGGCCGTAAAATAAACTGCGACGCGGCCCCTGTCGGCCGGCACAATTCGGAACTGCTCGGCGAAGCGCGGGGGTGCATCTGCCTTTTCCTTGTTCGACTGCGGCTCAAGTTCGAAGGCAATCGCAACGAATTGGCGATCCAGGTCTTTGACCGGTTCGGTGAAGCGGAGGAAGTGGGAGCTTGTGGTCGGCCTGCCAGCAGTTTCCCGAAGAATCTCCACGTGGTGATCTGAATGCGTATTTCGGAGCAGGCGGCCTTCCTCGCGACCGGTCATACTCCACTGGATCTCTTCGATGTTCGACAGGAACAATAGGGTATTGTCCGCAATATCCCGCAAACCGGCCTGAACTTCCAAGAACGCCTGGCTCGGCGGTTTCTTGCTGGAGTTGAACGGAAACTCGAACCGCGTGCGATCTACCAAGTCGGGGTTTGATGGTATCTCCCACGGAAGCACCATTTCTCGGATCTCGAAAGCATAGCTCGGCGACCAGACGCGTGGCGTTTCCGTATAGGCAAAAACAGCCTTGAAGCCGATTCCGAAACGACCGATTCGCTCTTCGTCGTCTGCCTTTGTTCCTTCCCCGATATCGGTGATGCTCTGAATATCGAATTCGTTGAATGTTCTTCCATTGTGTTCGAAGACAAGCACGTCATTGGAAAGAACAAAGGCAGCTTCGGTCGCGTCTGCGTCCTCAGCATTTTGAAGCAGTTCATAGATAAAATGCGCGCTATCGGGATAGAGATCCTCGGCAAACTTGCGAATTAAGGCGTATTTCTTGAGAACACGAGCAAGGTCTTCGTGATCCCGGCGAATCTGTTCAATGGCGTTCATGCCACGTCCTCCCGCGTTGTCCGAAGCAAACCCGCGACGATCAGGGTTGCGTGAATGTCCGCGTTTTCCGCCAGCCTCTCCAGGTCGGCAATCCGACGATCATAATCGTGTCTGGCGCGCGCCAGTTCGCCCTCCTTCATCCGGCGGATTCTGTCGTTCGTTGCGTTCTCGATCTGGTCCTCCAACAGTCTGCATCGAGCCCGATGGCTCGTGTCCAGGCTCTGGCTGCGGTGTTGAACGAGTTCCCGGTTCTCCGCCATATGGTTCGCGCGCGCCCACCGCCATGCGTCGTGATGGCGTTTGTCGAGTCGGTCGATCTCGCCCTCCTCGGGCGGAAGGCCGGCGGGTGCGTCTGCCGCGGTCTCCAACAGGGACAACACGACATCATCCAGTTCCGGGTCGGAAGCGACGGCCACGAGCGTGTCATCGGATCGTATGCCGGCCTTGTGCCACTGATAGACGGCGAACGGGTATTCGCCGGGTGGGACGACTGCGGTCGCGGCGACCAGACGGACCCGCACGGTCTCGGGACACTCCAGGTGTCGCGCCGCCTGGCGGACCAGGGGGTGCAGGACGTGCAGATAGATGGCTTTGGGTTCGGCCGTGGCGATCCTCTGGTCGAACGTGACCGGCAGCAGCGGGTCCGCCCCCTTGAGCCACTTCTCCCACTGCCGGGCGACCGGATCGGTGGATCGGGGTTGCCTTCGGAAGTCTTCAAGCAGCCGCGCCCGGACCTTCTGGCCGAGCCGCAGCGTCTTGAGAGGCTTGTCACCCAATAGAAAACCGCCGTCGGTCTCGGCCACGCTGGACAGGTAGGCGGTCACGCATCGTTGCAATGCCTCCGGGGACAACCAGAAGCTCTCGGCTTCCGCGATGTCCTTGCGCCAGGACGAGTTGGGGACCGTCAGACCGAACAGCTCGGCCTGTCGATTCTCCAGTGCGGTCTCTTCCTGAACTTGGCGGATCGTGTTGTCGCCGAGTTGCTGGAGGCGTTCGGCACGCTGTTCCGGGGTCAGGGTGAAGCTGTCTGCGATGTTGTGAATTTCCTGCGCAATCTCGCCGAGGATTTCCTCGCTGCCACCGACGGCGTGATGGAACACGCCGATGCGCAGAAGGCAGCGTTCGTAGATATCCGCATCGACTGTACCGGGGGTCACCAGGTTGAGGATGGCAACACTTTCGCTCTGCTGGCCGTAGCGGTCGATGCGCCCGATGCGCTGTTCGATGCGCATCGGGTTCCACGGCAGATCGTAGTTGATCAGCAGGTCGCAGAACTGGAAATCCAGACCTTCGCCGCCGACCTCCGAGGACAGCAGAACGTCCAGCGCGTCCGGATCGTCCTTCGGCAGTGCGAAGCGGCGGCGCAATTCCGAGCGGTCCTCGTCCCCAACGCCGCCGTGCACGAGACCGTAACGCAATCCCGCGCTGGCAACGTGTTTCTCGACATAGGCGAGGGTGTGGCGAAAGGTGCTGAAGACCAAGGCTTTGTTGTTGTCCATCCGCTCCTTGTCCCGCAGAACCCCGAGGAAGGCCTGTCCCTTGGGATCGACAGAGTCGAGGTCGTCGGCTTTCTCCAGGAGTGCCTGGATGTCGTCCCGGATCTCGGCAAGGAAGGCGGCATCGACGTGCGGCTCGCCGTCGATGCCGTCCATCGCCTCAAGGCTGTCGAGTTGACCGGCGAGCGTGTCGCGCAACAGCGGGGCCAGACCGTAGAGGCAACTGGCCGCCTGGCGGCGGATTGTCGTCATCATGAACTTGACGTTCTGCTCGCCGTGGGCGCGCGCCAGGATGCGGGCTACGACATCAAGCAGGTCGTCATGCAGGCGACGCTGGGCGGGCGTGAACTCAATGGTCAGGGTCTTCGGCTGGCGGGTCGCGAACTCCCCGATATCCCGGCGGCGCGTCCGGTTGATTATCGGGCTGAAGGTGTAGAGTTCTTCGAGCGAGCGGATGATGCGGATGCGGCTCGTGTCGTCGATACGCTGCTCGGCCAGGCGATCATGAAGATCCTGGAATGCCGGCGATTCGCGAAGAAACAGACGGCCCCACTCGGTTTGTGCGGCAACCTTCAGACATTCCCTGGCCTTTTCCTGCCAGCGGTCCCCTCCGGTGCGGCAATGGCCGATAGCCGCGTTGATGGACCCGTTGGGCGCGGCCATCTGTTCGAAGCTCGGGCGGTCGATGATGAGGTCGGGCCGCAAAACATTCAGCAGGGTAAAGAGGTCCGGGCTGCCCAGCTGCAGCGGCGTGGCGGTCAGGAAGACCGCCGCCTCGGCGTTGTCGCAGAAGTAGCGCACGGCCTGGTGAAGATAGGTCTCCGCATTGCGGATGTGGTGTGCCTCGTCAACGATCACGAGATCGAACCGGGGCGGCGGGTCAAGGGCGAGCAGTCCCGTGCCAGCCCGGGCCCGTTTCCCTTCCTTGCCGAAGAGCAGTTCCGAATCGAACAGGGAGAACGGGACAATCGCCTTGGCGTAGCGATCGGGCCATTCGCCTTCCAGTCCTGTTTCCCGCAGGCAGTGACGAAGCGTTCTACCGTCGAGCGCCTCGAAGTGCTCGTCGAAACGTTTCATTTCCAGGAACCACTTGCGTTCGGTCACCAGCGCCTTGGGACACATCACCAGCACCGATGAAACATCCGTCCGAGCCTGCAACTCCTTGACGATCAGTCCCGCTTCGATCGTCTTGCCCACGCCCACCTCGTCGGCAATCAGCAGGCGCGGCCGGTCGGCACGGATCAGTCTCAGCACGGGACGATACTGATAAGGCACGAAGTGAACGCGCCCGGACCGCAGCGAGTACAGGTTGGCGGTAGACGGCGAGCGTAGATGCAGGCCGGTCAAGTAGGCGCGCAGGTTCTCGGCACTGACCGGGGAGCGTTCATCAGCAGGCTCGACCGGCCGCAACTGGCTCTCGTAGTAGGTGGTCTGACGCCCATCTTGAAACACCTGGTAGCGGGTCTCGGCGTCGCCGGGCATGACGGCGGTGACCGGCAGGACAGTGCCTGAATCGGATTGCAGTCCTACAAGATCTCCAACCTTGAACCGTGCCGTCGCGGCTTTCGGTGTGGTGGCGGTTATCTCGGGGCCGTCGGGTTTCACGGCCTGCTCGGCGGTATGGGTCGGGTCGCCTGAAGGATTCGGGTCGCCTGTGGATTTCGGAGCGGAGTCGGACGGAGTCGCGAGGTCGGTGAGGGCCTCTCTTTTGGCCGTTTCCACCACGGCGACAGATTCAGGCGATGCACCAAGCATGTCGAGAACCCGGGCCAAGGTGTCGGCATCGCGGTAGATGTCCTCCGCCGGAACCGGCGAGGCCGACAAGTGCGCCCACCGGTTGCGAACGGACTGCAATTCGCGAACCCAGCTGCGCCCCTCGCGCGGCCAGGCGAGCGCCGAGGAAAGCTCGTACCAATTCTGGTCGAGGATGCGCAGCAGCGCGGCAAGATCCAGTTGTTCCAGCTTGGTGAGTCCGCGTTCCTCCACGGCGCGCTGCTGCTGGAAGCTCAGGCGGTCCACGACCTTTTTTTGCCACCACTCCGCGCCAAGGGTGGGCAGATGTCTTGCAAGGGCGGATGCAAGCTCGATCGTTGCGGTGTGAATCATATCATGCATGAAGGAGGGGGGTGGCTTCGCCGAATCGTGGTCCGGAATCATGATCGTGATCCTGGATCATGGGTGGCCTGCATGCGCGTCTGTTGGCGTTGCGCCTGTGCAAGCTCGTAGCTTGTCTGCATGCGCATCCAGTGCTCGACGGTGCCCCAGCCGATGTCCTCCAACGCCAGTGCCATCTTCGCCGACACCCCCGCTTTGCCGTTCGGCAGGCGCGAGAGGGTCACGCGCTCGCAGCCGAGCCGGGTGGCGGTTACGGTCACGTTCCAGCCCGCTTTGTCAATGCTCTCGCGGATCAATTCGCCCAAGTGCGGCGGATGCGGCATCGGTGCGACGCGCTCGTTCGCCTTGTCGTGCATGATCGGAGCTTCCCTTCGCTCAATGGCGGTCGATCAAGTTTCACTGTAGCGGATAAGGTTATACGGCGAACGTGAAACGACGCAAACCGCGGCCATACCCCCGTCATGTCTGGCGGCAACTCCGCGAAGAGCGATACCGTGCGCACTGTCCAACCCGGCGCTGCGGAACCCTGCGCGGTCAGATGCCGTCCTGCGGGAACATGCGCAGTCAGATGCCATCCTGCGTGGACCGTGTCGGTGCATGTACGGTGCCCGGATGCGGTTCACACTTCCACGATGGGTTGGCCGATGATCCACAGGCTGAAGACCGTGTAGCCGACCATCAGAAGCAGCATGGGGAGTTGTGACGCGACGGCCGCGCTCCCGGGGTGTGCACGGTTGGCCGCCCGATGGGTGAGCCACACGGCGAGGACATGGCCGGCCACGATGACGAAGAGCGAGAACAGCCACAGAAACCGGGCGTCCACCACCGTCGGGTCCGGTGTGGTGCCGGCGGTGCCGAAGAGATCCCAGCCCATCCCGAACGGGTCGGAGAGGTGCCCGTAGAGGCGCTGGCCTTCGATCACCAGCAACACCAGATAGTGAGCCAGGTGATAGGCGACGGCAATGGGTACGAGGGAGAGCACCTGCGTGGAGGCGATCTCCCTCGCGCTGCGTGGAAGGCCCTGCCGGCGTTTCTCCAGGCATGCCGTCAGCTTGCAGGTTCCCGCGAACAGGGCCATGAAACAGACGGGGGCCATGACGAGCCCGGTGGTGAAGATCAGGGTGCGTGCGCCGGTGTTGCCCAGGGAATGGGTCCAGCCGAGGTCGTACAGGCCGTGGGACGCCGTGGCGTAAAGCCGCGCCCACCCGGGTGTGTGGAGAAAGCCGTCGAAGCTCACGGTGGCCAGCAGCGTAACCACCAGCACCATCATGGAGACCGATACCTTTTCGCCGTCCGCCAACCCGGAGCCGTAGTGCCGCAGCACGAGGCTTCCCTCGGAGGTGCGGGCCAGGGGAGCGAAGCGGCCGAACAGTGCGAAGATGATGGAGAACGTCTCGCCGCACTTCAGCCACGGCTTGACGCCGTACCGGGCCATGCCGGCCCAGGTGATGGAGCTGTAGACCAGGATGGCGGTCGCCAGGCCCGCCGGCGCCGTGTTGTCCGGCCACACCAGTTCGGCCCAGGCAAAGCACACGTAGAGGAACACCGCCGGCCACACGCCTGTCCACGGCGGCAACGGGCGGACGGGCCGTCGTCGCCCGGGCAGGAGCGCAGGTGCGGCGGCCCACGGGTTCACCGCCAGCCAGACGTTGCCGGCGAGGGCGCATACGAAGCCCAGGCCCACCCACCAGGCCACCCAGACGAACGCCGGCAGGATATTCGCCAGCGGATCCTCCTGGGTGCCGAGCCATCCCGCAGCCATCAGGAAGACGAAAGCGAGCACGGAGAAGATGGCCAGCCCACTTCGGAACCTGTCGTTGCCCACCAGCCGCCCGGCCCACGTCCGGGAGATGTCGAGGCTTCAGGGCGGCTCGGACGCGGTCTCTCTGGATGCGGCCTTCCTGGAGAGGGCCACCAGCACGATGAAGGTCAAGGCAACCACGAGCCCGGCGCCGGTGAGATAGTACCAGAGGGGCACGGGCAGGTCGTAGCGCTGGACCATGGCGTGGCCCCAGGCGGTGTCCGGAAGGGCGAACTGGATGCCGAGCCCCGGGAGAGCGGTCCGGCTCACGGTCAGCCTGCCGGTCCGGGACGCCGGTCGGTTCAGCGGGACGTGTCGCGCATGCGTCTCCTGTGCGTTCGTGTCCGCGCACGTGTCCTGCGCCTCCACGTCATGCCTGCGGCATGTGTTGCCGGCACCAACCGGGCCGGTGCCTCTCACCGGCACACCATGTCCGTCCACACCACTTGGTGGTGCGTGGTTCCGCTGCTGCCGCCTTGCCGGACGCCGCCGCCGGGCAGGTGGATCCAGCCGTTCAGGTAGACCAGCCCGGTGACGCCGTGGACCGGGATCGGCATGTCGGCGAGTCGCGTCCAGGTGTCGGTCCCGGGGTTGTAGACCTCGTGGTGCGGGAACACGCCCGTGGCGCCCGCCGACGGATGCTCCCCGCCGAAAGTGTGGAAGCAGCCGTTCACGGCGATGCCGTTGAGACCGCCCCGGGCTTCGGACATGGGCCGCCGCGTGGCCCACTGGCGGGTGGCGGGGTCGTAGACCTCCAGGGCCGGGGTGATCTCGCTGCGGAAGCCGCCGCCGAACCGCCCGCCCGCCACGTAAAGCTTTCCGCCGATGGCCGCCGCCGCCATGTGGTTGCGCGCGGTGGGCAGATCGGGCAGCACGGTCCACTTGTCGGCCCCGGGATCGTACGCGGCAAAATCATGGCCCCGCGGCGGCCGTCCCCCGGCCACGTAGATCTTGCCGTCGATGACGTCATGGGCCATGGCGCTGCGCGCGGTGGGCATCGGCGTCCGCGGCGTCCATTTCCGGGTCTTGGGGTCATAGGCATGCACCGCGTCGGTGTAGCGGGACCGCTCCCTGCGTCCGCCGGCATTGGTCTGGCCGCCGATGACGTAGAGCCCACCGCCGAAGGCCACCGCGGAGGCGTGGTTGATGGTGGTGGGGTAGGGCGTGGTGAGTGTCCAGGTGTCCGTTGCCACATCGTAGACCTGTACGGTGTCGACACTCTGCCGCGTGGACGGGTAGCCGCCCACCACATAGATCCTGCCGTCAAGGTAGGCTACCGCCATTTCCGAGTTGGGCTCCGCCAACTCGGCGCGCTTGTCCCACCTGGTGACGGGCCGGGTCTCCGCGGCCGGAACGGCGAAACCCGCCGGCACGGCGAAAACGCCCAGGATCGTCACGATACCGAATTTCCGGAGAAAACACCGTGCTGCCGTATGCGACATTGCGCACCTCCCTTCGGGCAAACCATGCACCACGGCGTTCCCGATTGACAAACCGTCCCGGAGACAATAGAGCGGAATCGAACCCAGAATCGGCACCGAGACCAACACCAGGATCGGCACCGAGACCGAAACCAGGATCGGCACCGAAACCAACACCGAAACCGGCACCAACACCAGAACCAACACCAACACCGACACGCGATGCACTCATACTCTCACTCTCTCTCGCACCCACACTCACACCTACACTCACACCCGGAACCAGGAGGCGGACATCATGGGTAACATGACCTGTGTCGACACGGATGGCCACGTCCTCGAACGGCAGGGGGACATTCGCAAGTATCTGGAGGCGCCCTGGAACCAGCGCCCCACGCCGCTCTGGCCGGGAGACCAGCCTTGGGATCCGAATCTGTTCAACGGTTTCAAGATGGCCGTGAACTGGGAAGGGCTGGCGCCCGAGGAGCAGGTGCGGCGCTGGCATACGCTCATGGACAAGCAGGACATGGAAGTGGCCATCTGCTTTCCCACGGGTTCGGGCAACATCGCCAAGAACCAGGAGGTGCCCTACCAGGTGGCCGTGGCCAAGGCCGCGAACACGCATTTCGCCAGGGAGTACAATGCGCTGTCGAACCGCCTGAGCTGCGTCGGCGTGCTGCCCATGAGGGCGCCGGCGGAGGCCGCCCGGGAGCTTCGGCGCGCGGTCAACGAACTGGGACTCAAGGGTTTCGAGATTCTGCCCACCGGCCTGCCCGTTGCTCTCGGCGACAGCTTTTACGATCCCATCTACAAGGCGGCCGAGGAGGAGGGCGTGGTGCTGGGCATCCACGGCACCCGCAACACCTCCCGGGAACTCGGCGCCTCGACCCTCAGCACATTCGCCGAGGTCCACTCCTACGCCTTCACCGCCGGCATCCTGCTGCAGTTCACCAGCATGGTCTGCCAGGGTGTCACGGAGCGGTTCCCGAAGCTCAAGCTGGCCTTCCTGGAGATCGGCGCCACCTGGCTGCCCTACTACATGGACCGGCTCGACGAACATTGGGAGAAGCGCGGTGCCCACGAGATGCCGCTCTTGAAGCGGAAGCCCAGCGACGCCGTACGGGAGTCCAATCTGTACTTCAGCCTTGAGTCCGGCGAGTCCCAGTTGGCCGCCACGGTGGACTACATGGGCAGCGGCCACTTCGTCTACGCCTCCGACATCCCGCACTGGGACAACGAGTTCCCCGAGAATCTGCACCATCTCAGGAACCACCCGGACCTGTCGGACGAGACAAGGGAGAAGATCCTCCGGACCAACGCCAGGCAGCTGTTCGATCTGGATTAGCGAAGAATGGTTCGCGAAGCATGGTGATGGGGAAGCGACGCGGCCTGCGGGGGCCACCGGCCGGTCGCCCCCGCAGGCCGCGGACGACCCGCTCGGCAGTTGAAGCTCCTCTTCAGCGCCGCCGGTTCGGCAGCTTGGCGGAGCGGGGCGAGTCTGGCGAGTCAAGTCGGGGTGCGGTCCGGTGGAGGACAGGAGACCCATGGCAACCCTGAAGATGCAATACGGCGTCATCTCCGCGGATGACCACATCCAGGAAGCTCCCGATGTCTGGACCAACAGGATGTCGAAGGCCAGATTCGGCGACGACATCCCCCATATCGTGGAGTTGCCGGACGGCACCCAGACCTGGTCCCTGGGCGGCGAAACCAGGGGATTCGGCGGCCTCGCCCGGGTGTCCGGCGTGAACCCGAACGTGAGGAGGTGGGAGGATGTGCCCCGCTCGACCTACGTGCTTTCGGAGCGCCTGAAGGTGCTGGACCAGGAGCAGCTGGATGCCTCGGTGCTCTTCCCCAACATCATCGGCATCACCAACCAGAACTTCCAGAAGGAGGGCAGCGAGGCATTCCGGCTGGCCTGCATCCGGGCCTACAACGACTGGCTCATCGAAGAGTGGCAGGACTGCACACCCCGGTTCATCGCCCAATGCGTGGCCCCCATGTGGGACGTGGACCTGTGCGTGGCGGAGATACACCGCGCCGCAAGGCGCGGCCACAAGGCGCTGGTGTGGCACGGCGCCCCTCACATCCTCGGACTCCGGCACTTCAACGACCCCTACTGGTACCCGGTCTATCAGGCATGCTGCGACCTGGACGTGCCCATCTGCCTGCACTCCACCGCGCTGCCCGCCCTGCCGCCCTGGGACTCCCTGGAGAAGAGTGCGCGCTTCGCCCTGGGTGTGTCCATGACCTTCGTGAGCCACATGGAAATCGTCTCCAACATTCTCTATTCGGGCGTGTTCGAGAAGTTCCCCGGGCTCAAGACCATCAGCGTCGAGAGCGGTGTGGGCTGGCTGCCCTACCTGCTGGAGGAGTTGGACCACGAGTTCGAGGAGCGCCGTGTAGCCGAGCACACCACCCTGACCCGTAAACCGGGCGATGTCTTCCGGAGCAACATGTGGGCTACCTTCTGGCACGAGCGCCACGGCATCCGCAGCCGCGATGCCATCGGCGTGGACAGGATCATGTATTCGGTGGACTATCCTCACGGCACCACCACTTGGCCCGCGTCGGTGTGGTGCCGGACCCACTCGCTGCAGGATGTGGAGTCCGTGGAGGAGCGCAAGAAGATCCTGATGGACAATGCCGTCGGCCTCTACGGGCTCGACGTGGACGAATCCGGCATCAGCCAACCCCTTTACGAGCCGGGCCCCATCACCGTCGGACCTCGCCCCGAAGTGGCATAGGCGTGTGCGGCGCCGCCGGGCAGCGGAAACCCGGCAGAGTCGTCTGCCGGCCCCCGCGCACCCCGGCCGGTCACGGTCACGAGCCGCCGGCGTCGGCGTCGGCGTCGCCGTAGGTCATCAGCTCGATGAGATTGTCGTCGGGGTCGCGGAAGTACAGGCTGATGCCCGTGCCCTGCGAGCCGGTGCGGGCCACGGGTCCGGAGATCACGGCAACGCCGGCCTGCCGCAGGAAATCCCGGGCCTCTCGCACCGTTCCCTCCCAGCGCAGGCAGAAGTCGGCGCCACCGGTGGCGTAGTTGGGCGCGTGCGTCGGGCTTTCGGTCGCGTAGCGATCCACCCCATACAGGTTCAGTTTTTGCGTCTCGCTGATGCGGATGATGGGACGCGGGCCACGTCCGCCGGGACGCTCCTGCCAGCCCGCGTCGAGGCCGAGCCTGCGGTAGAAGGCGAAGGTCTCTTCCAGGTCCTTGACCACCAGAACCCAATGATCGATGGCTGCGATGCCCATGGTTCGTCCTCGTTGAATCGGTGCCGATACGTTCCGATACGCTGATGGTCCCGGATCCCTCGTTGCAGGCCCCGGGTGGCGGATTGACGGGACACGACAGTAGGCGAACCGCACCCGGATGGCAAGGGAGGGAGCAAGGAACGGAGGGCGCAAGGAACGAATCAAGGGACGGAGACCCGTGCGGGAAGCGGCTCCCAGCGCAGTGCCACACATGCCCGCGGGTCGTGGACCTGATGCCGCGAAACCTGTCCTTCCTGTTGCCGGGCGTGCATGGGCCTCTCGCCGGACGCCATCCCCGGCCCCGCGGGCCTCGCCGTCCTCCTGCCTCACGCTCTGCCGTTCATGTTTATGCCATTCACGTTTGTGCCGTTCGCGCTTGATCCGGACACCCTGGATGCTTTGCGGTCGTGCTCCGGCTCATCCCGGCAACGAGCCCGAAGGTGTGGTGGCCGGTCCGCGTGCCGCGCTGGCCGGGGGGCCAGGAGTCTGCGCCGCAGGACGCTTCGGCAGGTAACTGGTGGGAGTGCATATCCAAATTTTCGTCCAAAATGCCAGAAACGTGTAGCCTTGTCCCATTATTGGACACGAATCGGGCACCAAGTGGGACTCTGGTGGATCTCTGTCCCACGAAAACTCTCTGCGGCGCACGCTCCAGGGAAGGTCTGAACAACCCCGAATTGCTGGGGCTGAATCAATACCATCAGCAGGTTGCGAGGGGCACAGTGTCGCACCACGCCCTGTTCAGACCTTCCCCGGGGCGCGCCGGGCTCACCGCCTCTGACTGGCGATGAACCCCCTCAGCACCTCGTTGAATTCCCTCGGGTGTTCGCGGAAGGAGAAGTGGCCGGCCTCGTTGAGGATGTGCATGCGCGTGCGCCGCGCACGCATGCACAACAGCTCGAACAGGCGCATTCCCTGCGCCAGCGTGGCGGTCGGGTCGTTGTAGCCCCACACCAGCAGCGTGGGCTTCTGCAGGCCGCGCTCCCGGATCCAGCCCAGGGTCTCCTCCTTCTCGATGGCGTGGCGGGTCAGGAACAGGCTCTTCCGCAGGCCCCGGGTGATCATCTTCTCGACACTCTCCCGGTATTTCGGCAGTTGCGCCACCCCGGTCAACGCGTCGAGCCAGTCGCCGGTGATGTGGGCGCCGCCGCGGGAGTAACGCTCCAGCACCCACCGCTGGCTTTCCCGGGAGAGGCGTGGTTCGGGGGTGTCGGCAAAGACGATGTGGTTCCGGCCAAAGCCCGGGGCCAGGGTGTTGGTGTCGATGGGGATGCACGACTTCACGAGGTCCGGCCGTTCCAGGGTCATGCGGGCCGCCGCGTAGGCGCCGCGGGAGTGGCCCACCACGTGCACGTCGCCGAGCCCCAGGGCTTCGAGAAAGCCGATGGCGTGGCGTACGCTGGCGGCCATGGTGTAGTCGTCATCGCTCGCCGGGTTGTCGGTGAGACCCTGCCCCAGCCTGTCGAAGGCATGGACATGGAACCACCGGGCAAGGGCGTCGAAATTGAGAGCCCAGTCCGGGCTGCAGTCGGCGGCGTCATTGGATCCGAAGACGCCGCCGTGGATCAGCAGGAGATTCTCGCCGCTGCCCTTCTCGAAGTAGCGCGTTCGGATGCCGTCCACATCCACGAACTTCTCATCTGCGGTTTGCATCGGACGTCCTCCGGGCTCCCGGCCCCGCGGGTGCGGCACCGCATGCGGTGCACGGTGCAACTTGCCAAGCGTGGATTTGCAAAACAGTACCGGAGAACGATATCATATATGGTATGAGTGGCGCCAGATTCAATATTCCCTCCATGAGTTCGTTGATCGCGTTCGAGGCAACGGCCCGGCTCGGCGGCGTGATACGGGCTTCCGAAGAGTTGAACACGTCGCAATCGGCGGTCAGCCGTCACATCCGCAATCTGGAAACAGCATTGGGCGACGAGCTTTTCCAGCGTCAGGGCCGGGGAGTGGTGCTGACCAGAAGCGGCGAAGACTACTATGTCGCCGTCAAGTCGTCCCTGGAGAACCTGCATGCGGCCGGCGACGGATTGCGCACTCACACGGCCAGCGTCATCATCGCCTGCACGCATGACATCTTCCACTTCCTGCTGTTGCCGGTCTTTGGCGATCTCAAGCGGTCCATGGGGGCCGGCGCCAGCTTGCGCATCCTGAACGGGGACTATGACATGTTGCCCCTGCTGGTGTCCGCGGGGGTGGACATGGTTTTCGAGCACTGCGTGCTCCCGACGGATCCCGGCGCGGTGAAGCTGCTGGATGAGGAGGTGGTTCCGGTCGGTTCGCCAAGCTTCGTGAAGCGGTTCGAGCGGCTGCTTGGCAGGCACCCCAGGTACTGGTCCGATGTTCCCCGTCTGGACTTTGCCCAACGCGACCCATCCTGGGCCACCTGGACGACCTGGTTCCTCTCCAACGACTGCAAGCCTCCGAAAGCGCCGGTGGAATCGTACGACAGTTACAGGCATCTGCTGGATGCGGCCGCAAACGGCGCCGGCATGGCCCTGGGTTGGAACGGCCTTGTGAATCCTCACCTGGAGTCCGGGCGGCTCGTTCGACTCCGGGACCGGTGGTTGCGGTCGCAGATCAGCCTTTATGCGGTGTTGACCCAGAACGGACACAACAACCACAACGCCGCGCGCCTCCTGAAGACGCTGGCCACTCTGGGCGAGCGGCTGGCGGGCGCAAGGCCGGTGTCGCCGCAGCGACAGCCGACTCGCGAACACGTTTCATTCCTGTGACGGCGCGCCGGCCGACGGCGCGGGGTCGCCGCATCACGCATCGAGGCTCGCCGTGTCGAAGAAACGCCGCAGCACGCGGCTCAGGTCGAAGGCGTCCGCCGTGCCCGCCAGTTCCCGGATGGAGTGCATGGCCCACTGGGCCACGCCCACGTCCACGGTGCGTACGCCCGTCCTGGCCGCCGCCAGCGGGCCGATGGTGCTGCCGCACGCCATGTCGCTGCGCACCACGAAGGTCTGGACCGCCACGCCCTCGTCCGCGGCCAGCCGCCGAAACGCGGCCGCGGTCTCGCTGTTGCTGGCATAGCGCTGGTTGGCGTTCATCTTGATGACCGGTCCGCGGTTGAGCAACGGCCCGTGGTTGCTGTCGTGCCGGTCGGCGAAGTTGGGGTGGATGCCGTGGGCGTTGTCGGTGGAGATCAGCATGGAGCGGGAGAGGGAACGGTTGCGGTCCTCCGGAACGGGCAGCAGGCGCTCCAGCATCTGGGTCAGCATGGCTCCCCGGGCGCCGGCGGCCGTGGTACTCCCCACTTCTTCGTGATCATTGCAGACCAGCAACGCGCCGGCGCGGCCGTCCGCCTCCCGCAAGGCCCGCATCCCGGCGAAACAGCTCAGCAGGTTGTCGAGCCGGGCCGACGCGATGAACTCCTGCGCCACGCCGACGAGGGCGGGGGGCTGGGTGTCGTAGAGCACCAGCTCGTGGTCCAGCACCTCACCCACCTCCGCGCCGCTGTCCGCCTCGAGCCGCTGGCGCAACAGGGTCCTGAGATCGAAGTCGTCGCCCTGCTGGCCCAGCACCGCCGGAAGGCAGGTCTGCGCGTTCACCGATCGGTTCTCGTTGGCGTCCCGGTCCAGGTGAATGGCCAGGCTGGGGATCACCGCCACCGGCTGCCTGAAATCGACAAGGCCATGGGCCAGGGCGCCCTTGCGGTCGAGATAGCTGACCCGTCCCGCCATGGACAGGTCCCGGTCGAACCAGGGATTCAGCAGCGCCCCGCCGTAGACCTCGACGCCCAACCGGCAGTAGCCGTGCTTGTGGATTTCGGGCTGCGGCTTGACCTTCAGGCACGGTGAATCCGTGTGCGCGCCCACCATCCGAAGCCCGGTCTCCGGCAGCACCGCCCGCGCGGGCACCGTCCAGGCGATGAGGGAGGAGCCGTTGCGGGTGGTGAAGTAGCGGCCGCCCGGCTCCAGGCGCCATGCATCGGCCTCGGGCCGGTGCCGGAAACCGGCGTCCGCCAGCCGCCGCGCCATCTGGTGGACGGCGTGAAACGGTGTGGGCGACGCGGCCAGAAAGTCCGTCAGTTCACGATTGAATTGTTGCCGGTCCATGGGGAGGGGACTCCCGGCCCAGGCGGTATTCTCGGCGCGGGTTCGTGACGGCGATGAGGTCGATGACGTCCGGACCGAGGCCGGCCCTTTCGAGGCTTGCCAGCGGGTCGGGATCGCCGGGCGGAAACGGCGCGTCGCCGCCCAGCAGGATGCGTTCGGACCCCACCAGGTCCCGGAGAAACCGCAGCGCGTCCCGGCTGTGCAGGATGCTGTCGTAAAGGAACCGGCGCATATAGGCGCTGGGCGGCCGGGCTGCACGCTCTCCGGCGGCGCGCCCACCGGCGGCGTCGTGCATGCGGTCGAAACGGCCGATGAGGTAGGGCAGATTGCCGCCGCCGTGGGACAGCAGCAGCCGGAGCTTCGGAAAACGGTCCAGGGTGCCGCTCATGATCATGGAGCCCACCGCCAGGGTAGTGTCCATGGTGTAGGCGCAGATCTGGTTGAGGCTGAAGTTCTCGGCGCGCGGCAACGGCCGCGGCAGCGAAGGGTGCACGAAGGCCGGTACGTCCAGCGCCTCGCATGCGCTCCAGAACGCGTCCAGGGGAACCTCCCCGAGGTTGCGGCCGTCGATGTTGGCGGTGACGATGACGCCCACGGCGCCGTGGTCCACACAGCGCTCCAGCTCCCGCGCCGCCTTCGCGTCGTCGGTCAGTGGCGCCGATGCCATCCACGAGAACCGCTCCGGACGGGCCGCGCTCAACTCCGCGAGGCTGTCGTTCAGGATGCGGTGCCAGCGGTGGCACCGGGCGGCATCCAGGCCGTAGCCGAAGATGTCGGTCCACACCGACAGGATCTGCCGTTGGACCCGCTGGCGGTCCATCTCCGCAAGGCGCGCTTCGATGTCCAGCAGGCCGGGAAGGAACGGGCGCACCTCCAGGCCGTCGTCGAAGCGGCAACAGCGCCCGCGGCGACCCTTGTCCACCAGCGCAATGCCGAGTTCGGCGCCCCGGTCGGCCAGCGCGTCCAGGACGCCCGGCGGCACGAAATGCGCATGTACGTCAATCGCGGTCACGGGAACGATCCATCAACGCCTTTTCCTGGCCGCCGTCGATCTCGATCATGGTGCCGTTGGCAAAGTGCATGAGGGGCGACGCCAGCATCGCGACGAGGTTCGCCACCTCATCGGTCTCGGCAATGCGCCCCAGCGGGATCGACCGGGGCGCCAACTGGTCGGCTTCGTCGTAGCTGAGGTTCATGTCCCGGGACATGGCCTTCACCAGCCCGGTCCACCGTTCGGTGCGAACCGGCCCCGGATTCACCGCCACGAAGCTGATGCCGTACTTGCCGTACTGGCCCGCCAGCGACCGGGTCAGGTTCTGCCCCGCGGCGTTGGCCGCACCCGGGGCGATCTCCCAGTAGGACGGCTTGACGCCGTCGTTGCCGATGAGGTTCACGACGCGGCCGCCGCCCTGCGCGCGCATGATCGGAAGCGCATGGCGCATGCAGCGCACGTATCCCATGAACTTGAGTTGCAGCGACAGCGCCCAGTCCTCTTCCGTCAGCGTTTCGATGACCCCGCCCGGCGCCGACCCGGCGTTGTTCACCAGGATGTCGATGCGCCCCAGCGCCGCGGCCGCGGCCTGGATGAACCGGCGGGCGTCCCCGTCCCGGGTCAGGTCCGCGGCAATGGGAACGATCTTCCGGCCGGTGGCGCCGGCCACGGCCGCGGCGGTCTCCTCCAGCGGCCCGGCCCGCCGCGCGCACAGGGCCACGTCCGCGCCCTCCCGCGCCAACGCTTCCACGATGGCCTTGCCGATGCCCTCGCTGCCGCCGGTCACGACAGCCTTCCTGCCCTGAAGCTCCAGATCCATGTGGTCCTCTCCCTGGTTCTCTCCCGTCAATCCGTCCGGCCCGCGGCAGGCCGGGCGTTCTGCCCCGCCGCGAACAGGTCGCCGTACTCTTTCCGCAACGCCGCCCGGGTCACCTTGCCGAGTTCGTTGCGGGGAATGGACTCCACGGCGATGATCCGCTTCGGTACCTTGTACGAAGCCAGTTCCGTCTTGAGATAGCCGATGCACGCGCGTTCGTCGAACGATGCCCGGTCCGGCGACAGCACCACCGCCACCACGGCTTCTCCGAAATCGGGATGCGGCACGCCGAAGACGGCGGCGTCGGCGATGCCGTCCGCCCGGTCCAGGGCGTCCTCCACCTCCCTGGGGTAGACGTTCAGCCCGCCGGAGATGATCATGTCGCTGTCCCGTCCCAGGATGCGGACACACCCCTGGTGGTCGATTTCCGCCACGTCGCCGGTCACCAGCCAGCCGTCGTCGGTGAACGGCCGCGCATCCGGCCGGTTCCAGTAGCCCGCGAACACGTTGTGTCCGCGGGTTTCCAGCACGCCGGTGGCGGCGGACTCGAAACGCCCGTGCTCGTTGGCCACACGCACGCGCACCCCCGGAAGCGGCCAGCCCACCCAGCCGCGCCGGTCTGCGGTGCCCGGCGGCAGGGCGGTGATGATGGCGGCCTCGGTGGAGCCGTAGCGCTCGATGATCTCCATCCCGGCAACCTGCCGGAACCGGTCGGCGATGTCCGGGGCCAAGGGCGCCGAGCCGGAGATGGCCAGACGAAACGAGCCGGTCGCGGCGCGGGCCAGGCCCGGCTCCTGCAGCAGCCGCGCGTAGTGCGTCGGCACGCCCATCATGACGCTGCAGCGCGGCAACTCCCGCAACACCGTTTCCGCTTCGAAGCCGGGCAGAAAGCAGATGGCCCCGCCCGCTCTCAGCAGGACGTTGATGGCGGTCAGGAGCCCGTGGGCATGATAGGCCGGCAATGCGTGCAGCAGCACATCCCCGCGACCCAGGCGCCATGCTTGCGCCAACGCGCCGGCGCTGGCGGCCAGGTTGCCGTGCGTGATCAGCGCTCCCTTGGGACGGCCGGTGGTGCCCGAGGTGTAGAGCAGCGCCGCCGGCGCTCGGTCCCGCAGCAGCGCCGCCGGTGCCGGCTCGGCGGCGCACGCCAGCTCGGCAAAGGAGCCCTGGTCGCCGCGAAGGCTCTCCAGGCGGAAACCCTGTCGTGCGGCCGCGGCGTCGAAGGTGGCCGCCTCGCCGGGGTCGCAGACGAACAGGCCGGGGCGCGCGTCCGCCAGCAGTGCCTCCACTTCACGCCGCGTGTAGGCCGTGTTCATGGGGTGCAGGATAGCCCCGACCTTGAAGCAGGCGTGGGCCAGGAAGACGGCCTCGACGCATTTGCCGACCCTCACGGAGACCCGGTCGCCGACCCCGACGCCACAGGCCTTCAGAGCGCCCGCGGCCCGGTCGATGGCGGACAGCGTTTCGCCGGTGGAGACAACCCGGCCGCCGGGAATGACGAACGCCGGATCGGCGGCGGCGCGCCCTCCATACAGTGCGTGAACCAGATTGCCGCCAGTCATGTCATCAGGAGAAGAATCCACCGGATGCGTCCCCGCCTTGTTCCGCCTCGACAGGTCCGTCCTCGACCCGTCCCGCCTTCGATTTCTCAACCCGTTCCGCCTCCGATTTGTCCCGCCCTCGGCGATGACACCGCGGCGTTCCGGTCAGCGGCCCCGAAACGCGGGCTTGCGCCGCTCCTGGAACGCGGAAAGGCCTTCGGCGTAGTCCGTGCTCGCGTCCGCTTCGAGAGCGAGCCGGCGCGACGCCTCGCCGGCGCCATCCCCCCGCGCCAGGGCGGCCAGCGCGGCCTTGGCCGCGGACAGGGTCAAGGGGGCGTTGGCGGCGATGTCCCGGGCCAGGCGCCGGCCTTCCGCCAGCACCGTCCCGGGCTGGACCAGACGGTGCACCGCACCCCGGGAATGGGCCGTGCGCGCTTCGCAGCGCTGGCCGCCCAGGAGCAGGCCGCGCACCGCCGAGTCCCCGAACACGCGCACGAAGCGGGCGAGGCCGCGGGGGTCGTAGCCCAGTCCCAGGCGGGCGGCCGGGACCATGAGGTAGGCATCGTCCGCGGCGATCCGGAGGTCGCAGGCACAGGCCAGCGATGCGCCGGCGCCCACGCACGGGCCGGCGATGCCGGCCAGGGTCGGTTGCGGCACCGCCTCGAAGGCGCGCAGGGCGCTCTCCACCAGATCGTCATAGGCGCGGGTGGCCCCGGGCGCGCGCAGGGCCGCGAACTCCCGGATGTCGGCACCGGACGAGAACACCGTTTCGTCGCCGGCCAGCAGGATCACCCGCACCGAGCGGTCCCGGGCCACGTCCCTGGCGAAGCGCCGCAGTTCGCGCCACATGGCGGACGAGAGCGCGTTGCGGCTGTCGCGGCGGCACAGCCGCAACTCGGCCACGCCGCCGGCCGTGGAGAGCCGCATGGCGCCCGCGGCCAGTGCGACGCTGCTCACCCCTTGCTCCCGTGCGCCATCCAGTTGCCGGCGGCCACCGCGTGGAACAACTCCGCGAGCGCCGCGCTGACGGCCGCCGGCTCCTCCAGGGTCAGCGTGTGTCCCGAACGCGGGACCACCACCAGCGCGGCTGCGGGAGCGGTGCGCTTGAGGAAAACGCTGCCGTCCAGGCAGGGATCGTCCTCGTCGCCGACCATGACCAGCAACGGAACCTCAAGCCGCGACAAGGGCTCTTCCAGATCCCACAAGGTCGGGCGCAGGCCTTGAACCCGGGCCATGGTATGGGCCAGGCCTGTGGCCGAATGGTCGGCGAGGCTCTGCTCGAACTCGGCGAAGCCGCGCGGGTCCTTGGCCTCGAACGGTTTGCGCATGGGGTAGCGGGCGTAGGTGGCGGCCGCCTCCGGCATGGGCTCGTCCCGGAACATGCGGGCGATGTCCGCGCACAGGGCGGCCCGTTCCCCGCGTTCGCCGGGATTCGAGCCCCAGCCACAGCCGATGGCGGCCACGGACAGGCATCGCTCGGGATGCCGGATGGCCACATGGAGCGCGGTGTAGGCGCCCATGGAATGGCCGACGATGTGGGCCTGCTTCAGCCCGAGACCATCCAGCACCGCCACCACGTCGCTTCGGGCGATGTCCTGACCGTAGGCGTCGGGCGATTCGGGGACATCCGACGGCAGGTAGCCGCGGGCGTCGAAGGCGATGCAGCGGTTGGAGCGCGAGAAGAACCGCACCTGCGGCTCGAAGCTCCGGTGGTCGCCGGCGAACTCGTGCACGAACAGTATGGGGACACCCCGTCCGGACTCTTCGTAGTACAGCCGGGTACCGTCGGATGCGGTGATGGTCGGCAACGATGCCCTCCTCGGAGAAAGGATAGTGCAATCGCGGGCGTCTTCCTATCCCAGCTCGTTTCGACGCAGGCTCAGCAATACGGCCGAGCCCGAGGACACCCCCACCGCGATGAGGGAGTACATCAGCGCCAACAGGACGTCGGCGCCCGCCGGCGGCGGGTTGTGGCTCCAGTACAGGAACAGATTGACCACGACGTAGAGGGCGTAGGCGTGCGCCATGCCCATGACAAGGCGTTTCATGCGCCACAGGCCCAGGCCGTAGAGCACCAGAAAGGCGCCGAACAGGAGGCTCCACACCACGCTGTCGCTGCCCGTCAGGCGAGTCCCGAACAGGACGAAACCGCTGTGCTCGGTGAGTTGGAGCGGCTTGATGAAGTTCGAGACCGCCAGCAGCCAGAAGCAGACGGCGAGTCCGCGAAACGTTCGCACCCATCGTGTCTCGATCATGGTCGTCCTCCTTCGGTCTTTGCGGTCGCATGCACAAGTCCCGGCAACCGGAGCCGGCGGCCACTCCAGCGTCGAGGCGGCCGCAGCCCGTCAGGCTTCGCGCAGCACCGCCACCGGCGGCGATTGGACGAGCTTGCGGGTGCCGAGGTGGCCGACGGTGGCCACCACCAGCATGCCGAACACCGGGCCCGCGATCCAGAGCTCCGGATGCCAGCGGGTGGAGAGCTCGAAGACGTAGTGGTTGAGGGCGAATGTCGTGAGTTCCGCACCGGCCACGGCGACGATGCCCGCACACGCGCCGAGGGCCGCAAACTCGGTCGCCAGCGCGCCGGTGATGAGCCGGCGGGTTCCCCCCAGGGCACGCAACAGTGCCAGCTCCTTGAGGCGCCGGTCGCGGCTGGACTGGATGCAGGCGATCAGAACCAGAATGCCGGCGCACAGCACCAGGGACAGCACCAGTTCGACGGCCTGGGCGACGCGGGTGACGATGAGGCGGAGACGCGCAAGGATATGGTCCACGTCGATGACCGAGATGGTCGGGTACCGGGACAGCAGCTCGTTCAGAAACGGCTTCTGTTCAGGGGGGAGATAGAAGCTTGTCATGTACGTGGCCGGGTGTCCCTCGAGCGCACCGGGCGAAAGGATGATGAAGAAGTTGGGCTGAAGGCTGTCCCAGCGCACGCGTCGGGTATTGGTGACCGCCGCGGTGAACCGCAGGCTGCCGACGTCGAAGGTGAGGCGATCGCCCACCGACAGACCGAGGGATGCGGCGTAGTCCTCTTCCAGCGACACCGACGGCGCGGCCCCGGCCGACCACCAGCGGCCCTCCACCACGACATTGTTGTCGGGCAGCTCCGACAGGAACGTCAGATTGCGTTCGCGCCGGATTCCGGGACGGCGCCGGCCGCCGGGTTCGGGGTCTCCGTCGCCGCGTTCCCGGCGCTGCCATTCGCGGGCGTCGATCCCGTTCACCGCACCGATCCGCCCGCGGATCATGGGAAACAGCTTGCCGTCGAAGGCGATGCGATCCGCCAGCAGCGCCCGCACCGCCGCCGTGTCGTCCGGCGCCACATTCACCAGGAACTGGTTGGGTGCGCGCTCCGGAATCCGCGCCCGCCATTCGTCCACCAGCGCCGTGCGGACCAGCAACAGGATGAGCAGCAGCATGATGGCCACGCCGAAGATCACGATCTGCGCCACGTTCTCGCGATGGCGGCGATGCAACCCGGCCAGGGCAAGCCGCCAGACGCTCCCGGCCTGCATGCCCAACGCCCTTCCGCCCCGCAGCAGGAGCAGGGCGAGACCGGCGAAGACCCCGACCGTGGCCGCGGTGCATCCCAGCACCCAGAGCGTCAGCGGGAGGTTGCCGCTGTACCAGAGCAGCAGGCCCAGTCCGCCGATGGCGGCCAGACCGTAGGTCAGGGTCGCCCCCGCGCCCGGCACGGGATCCCGGCGGATGACCCGCATGGGCGAAACGTCGCGCAGTTCCCGCAGCGGCGGCCAGCCGAAGGCGAGAACGCAGATGAAGCCGGTGGCCAGCCCCACCAGCACCGGACGCGGTCCCGGCACCGGCAATGCGACCGGCAGCAGGTCGGCCAGGGCCGCAAGGATGCCGAAATGAACCAGGCCGCCCAAGGCCAGCCCGCACGACGCTCCGGTGATGCCGATGACCAGGAGCACCACGGCATAGCCCCACTGGATCTCCGCTGGTCCGACACCCAGGGTCTTCAGGACGGCGACATGGTCGTAGTGCCGGCGGGCGTAGCGGCGGGCGCTCAGCGCCACGGCGACGCCGGCCAGCAGCACCGTCAGCAGGCCGCCGAGCAGCAGGAAGCTCTCGGCCCGCTCCAGGGTGCGGCCGATGCGGGCGTTGGCGCGGCGGACGTCACGCCAGCGGTAGCCGGGCTGGAGTTGGTTCTCGAGGGCTTCGCGGAGCGAGCGCAGGCCGGCGGCGTCGCCGGCCAACTGGAGACGATAGCGGATCCGGCTGCCGGGCTGAATCACCCGCGTGGCCGGCACGTCTTCCGCGCGCATCAGCAGGCGCGGTGCGAACTCCAGGAAACCGCCGCCCCGGTCCGGTTCCGACGCCAGCACCGCGGCCACCGTGAGCGACGCATAACCGACGGAAACCGTATCCCCCACCTTCACGCCCAGTGCCGGGAACAGGCGGGATTCAAGCCACACTTCGCCCCGGCCGGGAACGTCGCCGGTGGCCCGGCCGCCGCCGAAAGGCTCCCGGGCCACCCGCAGCGTCCCGCGCAGCGGATAGCCCGGGGTCACCGCCTTGACGCTGGCCAGCTGACTGCGTTCCGTGCCGGCCGTGGACACCATGGAGGGGAAGCGGATGACATCCGCGGCGGAGAGGCCGCGCGCCGCGGCGAGATCGCGGAACCGTTGCGGGATCGCTCGGGTGGCGTCGATGACGCGGTCGGCACCGAGCAGCGTCGCCGATTCCGCCACCAGCGCCCGTTGCAGCCGGTCCACGAACAGGCTGATGGCCGTCACCGCGCCCACCGCCAGCAGCAGCGCCCCCAGCAGCAGACGCAACTCCCCGGCCCGCCAGTCACGGGCGGCCAACCGCAAGGCCAGGGACAGGGTCATGGTGCCAGCCCCCGGGCTTCTTGAACCCGGCCGGCATCCAGATGGAGGACGGCACCGCAACGGCCGGCCAGAGCGACATCGTGCGTGACCAGCACCAGCGTCGTTCCCGCCTCCCGGTTCAGCTCGAACAGCAGGTCGGCAATGCGGGCGCCGGTGGCGGTGTCGAGGTTGCCGGTCGGCTCGTCCACGAACAACACCTTGGGCCCGGACGCGAACGCCCGCGCCATGGCCACCCGCTGCTGCTCGCCGCCCGACAGTTGCCGCGGATAGTGGCGGGTTCTCGCGGCCAGTCCCACGCGGTCCAGGAAACCCCGGGCGCCGTCTTCCGCCCGGCGGTGGCCGCGCAGTTCCAGGGGCAGCATCACGTTCTCCAGTGCGGTCAGGCTGTCGATGAGTTGAAAGGACTGGAAGACGAAGCCGACGCAGCGCCCACGCACGCGGGCGCGCCGCTCCTCGTCCAGGGCGGTGATCTCGTCGCCGTCCAGCCAGACGCGGCCGCTGGTAGGAAGATCGAGTCCCGCAAGGATGCCCAGCAGGGTGGTCTTTCCGGAACCGGATTCGCCCACCACGGCTACCTGTGCGCCGGCGTCGACCGCGAGGTCGACACCGGCCAGGATCGTCAGTTCACCCTCGGCCGTGGGAACGCGCTTGACCACGGCGCGAGCCCGCAATATGCATGCTGACATGAAGCGTCTCTCGATTGGACGGCGGATCGGACGGCGTCCCGTTCCCCTGAAGGCGCTGCTGCGGAGTTTCTTGCTGGTGGCCGCGCTCGCCGTGGCCGCCTACGCGCCGGCGGCGGGCAAGAGCGTGCTGGTGCTGGGAGACAGTATCAGCGCCGCGTACGGACTTCAAACGGCGGACGGCGAGCGCGGCTGGGTCCAGCTGCTGCGGCAGCGCCTGGGGCCGCGTCATCGTGTGGTCAACGCCAGCATCAGCGGCGACACCACCGCCGGTGGGCTGGCGCGCCTGCCCCGGACGCTGGCGGTGCACCAGCCCGATATCGTCATCATCGAGCTGGGCGGCAACGATGGTCTGCGCGGTTACCCGGTGGCGGCCATCCGCGCCAACCTCCTGGCGATCACCGAGGCCGTTCTGGGCACCGGCGCCAGGCCGGTGCTGGCGGGCATGCGGATGCCTCCCAATCTGGGGCCGCGCTATACCGGGGCCTTCCGTGATCTCTTTGCCGACGTCGCGGCCGCCACCGGCGCCGCGCTGGTGCCGTTCCTGCTCGAAGGGGTGGCCACCGACCCGGCGCTGATGCAGCCGGATGGCATCCATCCCAACGCCGGAGCGCAGCCCGTGCTGCTGGACAATGTCTGGTCGGTGCTGGCACCGCTGCTGGCCGCGGACTGAGGAAGGTCTGAACAACCCCGAGGCCGCTGGGGCTGAATCAAGAGAATCAGCAGGTTGCGAGCCGCTCCCGGCCGCGCCATCGCCTTGTTCATGTTTTCCCCAAGGGGCGGGCCGGGTTCAGGAAACCCGGCGGCGAGGGTCGCACGCGCTCCAACGGCGTGGTTCCATGCGGCACCGGAACTCGTCGAGGCCCAACTCCGGGCCAGGCGCGGCGTGATCCGGCGTGGTCCCATGCGCCGCCGGGGGCGCATGCCAGCGCAGGCCGATCCTTTCCAGCGTCAGGATGCGGCCGCGGCCAGCGGTTCGTTGGTTCTGGGATCGACGTCGCAGGGGCCGGGAAGGCCCAGTTCGTCGGCGACCTCCCGGAGCCGGGGCATGACCTCCTCGCCCATGAGCTTCAACGTTCGCATCTGCGACTCGTGGTCCATGGCGCCGTCGCCGGTGCGGAAAATGATCGTCCCCGGGCGCAACTCCTCGAGGATGTAGCGTACCTTGGGAATGACCGAATCGGGGGTGCCGACGATCATGCCGTGGGTGGCCACCTGGTCCTCGAAGGTCGCCCGCGCGCCCGCGCGGGTGCGGCCCGCCGAGTCCGCCGCCACCATCTTGCGCCGGAGTGCCCGGGCGCTCCGGGTGGCGATTCCCGGCGGGCCGGCGATCCACGGCTTGGGCCGCTGCGCCCCCGGGTCGTAGGGGCTGCGGACCCCTTCGGTCAGGGTCCGGCCCACCTCCATGGCCCGCGCTTCCGTCTCCTCCACGTGGAAGAAGAACATGAAGCCCAAGTGTTGCGGTCCCGCTTCATAGCCCGTTTCCCGGGCGGTGTCGTAGTAGACCTGGTACATCTGCCGGGTCAGGTCGATCTGGCTGGCCAGCATGATGTAGGGGTAGCGATTCCGGGCCGCCCACTCCACGGTTTCCCGGCTGGAGGTGCCGGGTACCCAGATGGGAGGATAGGGTTTCTGGTACGGCACCGCCCAGGGGTTCACGTACCGGTAGTGGTAATGTCTGCCCTCCCAGCGAAAGGGGCCGGGGGTGGTCCAGGTCTTGACGAGGAAGTCGTGGGCTTCCTCGAAGCGTTCGCGATTGAAGTGCGGCGGGGCGTTGTGCGTCAGGCTCTCGCTGCCGCCGCCACGGACCACGCCGGGGATCAGCCGGCCCCGGGAGATCACGTCGATCATCGCAAGCTGCTCGGCCAGCCAGAGGGGGTCGTCGTGGATGGGCAGGATGTTGCCGAGGATCAGAATCCTGGCCCGGGTGGTGACGCGGGCGAGGATGGCGGCCTTGACGTTGGCCACCCCGTTCATGCAGAACGGGGCGCTGTGGTGCTCGTTGACCATGATCCCGTCGAAGCCCATCTCCTCGGCGTAGAGCTTCTCGTCGATGTAGCGGTGGTAGAGGTTGGCGGCGCGAACCGGGTCGTATTCGCTGTTGCTCACCGCCATGACGCCCGAGCCCCATTCCACGGGCCAGTCCTCTTTCTGCCAGGGTTCCTCCGTAAAGTGGCCTATGAACATCGTTCTTCACTCCCTGTTCCCCCGGCTCGACCGAGGAGGGGAATCGTCTCGACGCCGGTGGACGGGCTGCCGGCAATCCACCCGGGCGTTCCCGGGCACCGTCAACCTTTCAGAAACCGGAGGACGGCCTTGACGAACTCTTCCGGTTTCTCCATCTCGGGCATGTGCCCGCAGTCCTCGATAACGGCCACCTGCGCGTCGGCGATCCCCTGCCGGTAGCGTTTGCAACTGCTGACCGGCACGATCCCGTCCTGCCTTCCCCACAGGAGCAGGGTGGGGGTGGTGATGGCCGGGAGCAGATCGGGCAACGTGAGGCTGTGCATGTAGGGACGCCAGAGGTAGCGGATGGCCGCCTCCCGGTTGGTCTCCGCCTGTTCGGCTTCGTCCGGGGACCAGTCCCGGCCGTAGTACTTCAGGTACTGGGCCGAATCGTGGTCGTGGAACGACTGCCGGAAGGCGTCTTTGGCGGAGTTCAGGAAGTAGTCCCAGATCTCTCCCTCCCGAGGCTTGACGCCGGCCGCTCCCACCAGGACCATCTTCGAGAACAGGACGTTGTTGGTGGTGGCGAGTTCGGCGGCGATCCAGCCGCCCATGGAGAAGCCGATGACATCGAGCGGAGCCGCCAACCCGCTTTCCCGCACGAACCAGTTGACCCAGGCGGACAGATCCCGGACCGACATCAACCAGTCCGGAAACGACGATGCGCCGAAGCCGGGCAGGGAAGGGACGTACACGGTGTAGTGCCGGGCCAGCAGTTCGTGGGCCTCGAGCCAGTCGGGCACGCCCAGTTCGCCGTGCAGGATCAGCAACGGGGCTCCGGAGCCGCCGCGCCGCAGTTGCAGTGAGGTGCCGGCGATGTCGAGAGTCTCCTCGGTGAAAGCGGTGGTCACGGTTTCCTCCGGTCCGGGCGCTCGGGACAGCCTTGAGGCTGTGGGCAGCATAGTCGGGAGCGCCGGGCAGGTCAACGCGGGTGCCGGGTCGGTGCGCCGCCGTTCGGTGGCCGTCCCCGTCCGGCGTCCTTCCCGCCGGTGCCGAGCGGTACGTGGTCGGCATCGGCCTCCGTGACGCGGCGGTGCGCCGCAGTCCGGCAGCTTTCCCGAAAGAGAGGCCGCACATCTCTTCGACGCCGTCGTGCAGCCAGATTCGTCCCGCGGCTTCGCCCCGCGGAACGTCGCCGCGATGTCTTCCCGGTGATTCTCCGGGGTCATGACGCCCGCTTGCCTTCCAGAAAACAGCTCAGGACGAACCCGGCGACCGCGGCGGCGATGCCCATCAGGAAGGCCCACCATAGCGCATTCATGAGGGCGCCGGTGACGGTCGGCATGAGGTCGGCGGGTATCAGTGAGCGGGTGGCGGGATCGAGGAGGTTCTGCGGATTCAGGAGCTTCCGCAGCACCGGCTCCGGCAGCGACGCCCTGAGGTCCGCCGCAATGACCGTGAAGGCGGTGTTCATGCGTTGCAGCAGGATGCTGCCCATGACGCTCAGGATCAGCGCGCCGCCGATGGTACGGAACAGCATGACCGTCGAGGTGGCGACGCCGAGGTGCTGGAACGGCACCGCGGCCTGGGCGGCCACCAGCGCGGTGACATTGGTCATGCCCATGCCGGTGCCGGCGGCGCTGACCGCCATGAGCATGAGGATCATGCCGCCGGCCTGGTCCAGCAGCATGAAGGGGATGTAACCGGCGACCATGAGGGCCATCCCGGTGGCGCAGACGTTGCGGTATCCCCATGCCGGAGCAACCCGGCCGGCGGCAAGGCTTCCGGCCGTCCACCCCACGCTCAGGGGCAGGAGGGTGAGTCCGGCCAGCGCGGCGCTGCCGCCCAGGGTGCCCTGGACGTACAGCGGCAGAAACCCGACCACGCCGAAGATGCCCATGGCCGCAAGCAGGCTGAGGCAGGTGGGACGGCTGTAGTCCGGCATGTGGAAGAGCGCCATGGGCAGCAACGGATCCCTGGCCCTGCGTTCGATGGCGATGAAGAGCGCCAGCAGCAGGACGACGCCCGTCACCACCGAGACGGACTCGGCGGTGACCAGGTCGATCTGGTTGGCGGCGACGAGCAGCCCGTAGAACAGCAGCATCAGCGCGCTCAGGAGAATCGCTGCGCCTGCCAAGTCCAGCGGCCGGCGCGTGCTTTCGGCGCGCCGCTCCCGGAAACCGGCGATGATGAGCCCGGCCGCCACGGCCCCCAGCGGCAGATTGATCCAGAAGATCCAGCGCCAGTCCCAGTACTCGGCGATGATCCCGCCGCCGGCCGGGCCGAGCACCGAGGCGACGCCCCAGACGCTGGCGATCAGTCCCTGCATCCGCGCGCGCTGTTCGACGGGAAAGACCACCCCGACGATGATGAACGCCAGCGCATACACCGCGCCGCCACCCGCACCCTGCACGGCGCGGAAGACGATGAGCTGCGTCATGGTCTGGGCGGCGCCGCAGGCCCCGGAGCCCAGCACGAAGGCCCCGATGGCGAGGAGCATCAGGGTGCGCCGGCTGTAGAGGTCCGAAAGCTTGCCAAAGACCGGCGTGGCCAGCGCCGAGGTGAGCATGTAGACGGAGAAGACCCAACTGTAGAGGTCGAGGGCGCCGAGTTGGGCGACCACCGTGGGCATGGCGCTGCTCACGATGGTGGCGTCGATGGCAAAGAGAAAGACCGCCACCATCACCCCGGCGACGGCCACCGGAGCTCTGCGGAACGCGCTGGCGGTGTATCGTGACATGTGTCGTGCCATGATGCTTGTGAGTGCGCGTGCGCTATGCGCCCCGGGCGTCGGCCGCGGTCGGCGGCGACGATGACGGCGGTGCCGCGACGACCCCCATGTGCGCGTTACGGCACTGACTCACTGACTGACGGCTGCTGCAATTGACCGGTCACCGGCGACCCCTGCGCGCGCCTTGGGGCACCGCTGGAGTCCCTCTGCGGAGGTTCTCATGATCCGCCCTCGGGTTCGGTTACGTAGCATCGCGCCTTCGACTCCGGCTCACCATTTATCGAATCCGTTACACCGGCTCCAGTCTGGTCCGAACGGGCGGCCCGGACAGGGCATCGCGCAGAGCGTCAGGCGATCACTGCCGCAATCGCTCGTCCGATCTTCATTCGGGTCCACCGGTATTGATGCTTCATGCGGGACACCTTATCTTCTCGTGGCGTCTCGGCGAACGGGTACTGGGGCCTGCCGCCTTCACCAAGCCCCTGGCGATCACCATGCGAGAATTCGCAACTGGCCACGCACCGGCTCGGATGTTCGAAGGGTTCGGTTCGTGCCTCCACGAAACGGTGCTCGAACGACCATTGGCCGGCGGTCGGTACGTCGTCGTGCCACCAGTCCTCGCCGATCAGGTAGCGGACAAGCATTCGTGTCTGCTCGGCCGCCACGGCGCCACAGAACCCGATCGTGTTCTGGCCTGGTTCCGGCCCGTCCGCAATACCGTCGTTGATGTAGCGCCCGTGACGCCTGATGCCCATGCGCTCGTCTCGGGCATCGCTGCTGGTGTACTGACCGCGACAACGTAGGCATTTCATGTCGGGGCCAATCAGGTGGACCTGCCACTTCGCAGACAACAGGCGCTCCCGCGACTCCACGAGAACGCCGCCGTCGATCAACGGAAGGCAGTTTGCATAGGCGAGGTGATTGAGAACCTCGCGCGCCTCAGCGTTGTCGACACAGCACACGATGACGGCGGCGTCGGCGGCCAAACGGTACGCGCGCTCGGTGCGGATGGACAAGGGCACCGGGCGCATGACCGGACGCCGTGCAGCGGCGATTCTGCGAAGGTGAGCCACGGCCACCTCCGCTTTGGGCAATCCCAGGCAGTGCCGATCGGCGTAGATCAGGCGATCGAGGTTCTTTTGCTCGACTAGGTCCGGGTCAATAACGGTGATCTCCTCGAACCCGGTGCGTGCTAGATATTCGAGCACCAGCGAACCCACACTCCCCGCACCGACGACGCAGACATGCGTGCGCGCCAGCCGTGACTGTGCCGCGATACCCCAGCTGTCGATGGTCCTCACCAAGTTCGAGCGCCGAGCGTAAGGTGGATACGCATCCGGATGCCAATCCACTCCCGTATGACGCGGCCCGATCCGCCGAACTTCCGTGCAAGGCACAGGGACGATCCGGCCATGCGCGGACTGCCGCCAGAAGCGCGCGCTCCAGACACCGTTCGAACCTATCGTCAGCCCGAGCAGGGGCAGGCCGGTCTCTCGAATGAAGGGCGCAATGGTGTTGCGCTCTGTATCGTCGTCCATGCCGGTCAGACCCTGCCAACCGGGAGCAGGGTGGCTGTGAAGGACCGCGATGCCCGCTTGGGCTTTGACCGCATGATCCAGCACCCGGTTCAGGTATTGGCCGTGCACCGTGACGTTGCTGTTTAGATCGCGATCGCCGTTTTCCGGGAAGAATGCCTTGCCGAGGATTCCTGTGTAGCTGTCAAGTCCGTCGGCCCGGCGCCACAGTGCGAGGCATGCCTCCTCCTGTATCCCACCGTGCTGCAGGCCCCTGAGCAGGTGATCCGCGAACTGCCGGTGCAGCACTTCGCGCAGGACGACGCGGTGCCTCAACGAGCGCTCCAGATTCTGCGGATGTGCCTGTCCAGGTAGACGCTCATGTTCTTTCCGTTTGGTGTGTCGATCCGATCCCAGAAATCGTTCGGCGGAGCGCTGATCACCATCCAGTGGCGCCCCTCCGCACATGGATAGGTCTCTACAACTCCCGGCGGCCGGGCTCCCCGCACCTGCTCGGCCAGAACAGCATCCGGCGGCGAGATGTACACCCAGTGCGGTGCCACTTCGGGCCACTTCCCCTCGTTCTCGTGGACGGCGACCGCCAAGGTTACGGTTTCCCCGGCGCGGCTGCCGTCCTTGATCCGGTATTCGAAACGGACGCCGTCCGCGCCGCCCTGTTGCTCTGGCGCGGTGAAGGGTCCCGGTCGGTAGCGCAGACCGAAGAGTTCGGCTGCCATGCGTTCAGAGTTCTGGCTCATGCGAACGGCGCCCCCTTCTCCGGGGCCGCCCGAAACACGTTGTGCTCGTCGAGGTTCGCTTGTTGACCCGAAACGAAAGTCACCTCCGAGTCCGGCACCCGCAGTACGTAGCCGGTCTTGTCGGGATCCCCACCGATTGCTTTCCCCTTGAACGCGATCCGCAACAACACGGCCGCGTCGACCGACCGCCGGTCCGTGAAGAACGTTTCGCCGTTCACCTTGAACTCGTACTGTTCCATGGCAGCCTCCTGTCAGTCATTTTGGGTGTGCGATTTCTGGCACGCTCAGGCATTCTGTATCCATGAAGATAGCAGTCGCTGGAGGTGTCGTCAACTTATGGTTGACATTTCGATATATTATACATAGAATGTCAACCCTTAGGGAAAGGAGGGTCTGGGGGTGTTCGGACAACGACTTCGGCTGGCCCGCAAACGGGCAGGTCTTTCAATGCGCGAACTCGCGGACGTGATGACCCCGAGGGTGACCGCTCAGGCGATCAGCAAGTACGAGGCGGACAGGATGCTGCCCTCTTCCGCTGTACTAGTCGGGCTAGGCAAGACTCTTGATGTCTCGCTGGATTTCCTCATGAGCGGACAGTTCGAGGCGCTTGACGGTGTGGAGTTCCGAAAGCATTCCAGTGCGTCGGCTCGTGACCGCGCCAAGGCCGAAGCGATCCTGATCGACAGCCTGGAGCGTTATCTGGCCATCGAGCACATCCTCGACATACCCTCCGACGCGGGCTGGATCGAGGGGTGCCGTTACGACAGTGTCGCAAGCGAAACCCAGATCGACGAGAGGGCCGATGAGCTTCGCAACGCCTGGGGTCTTGGCATGGATCCAATTCCCAGCTTGTGCGAATTGCTCGAAGACAAGAACATCAAGGTGGTCGCAGCCGACCTGCCCGAAAGCATCAACGGTCTTTCATGCCACGTTCGGCGGGGTGGCAAGACCGTTGCCGAGGCCGTCATGGTGTCCAGCCGGATCAATGTCGAGCGGAAACGTTTTACGCTCGCCCACGAACTGGCCCACAGGATCATTCGTTCTACGGGAAACCCGGCGATCAATGTGGAGGCGGCCATAAACCGGTTCGCTGGCGCATTCCTCGTTCCCGGCCAACGTCTGCGGGACGAGGTGGGCCACGACCGCCATCGGATTACGTACTACGAGATCATTCGCCTGAAACACATGTACGGCGTCTCCGCGGCGGCCGTCCTGGTTCGTCTGGGGCAGGTTGGTGCATTGCCCTCCGCTGCCATCGAACGTGCCTTCGCAACCTTCGCCCACTCCTGGCGCAAGTCGGAACCGGATCCCATCGGCGAGGATCACGGGTTCGCAGCCTTCGAAAAGCCACACCGTTTCAAATGTCTAGTGTCTCATGCGGTGGGCGAGGAGTTGATTTCGCCGGTGCGTGCAGCGGCACTTCTCAACCAGTCGCTTGACTCCGTCGAGCAACAGATCAGCGGTCCGATGATCCAGTGACGTGCGTCATCGTCAACGATGCTTCCTGCCTGATCGATCTCCGCGAGGGTGATCTGCCTGCCGCCCTTGGTGATCTCCCTTATCGAATCGTGGTTCCGCTGCCGGTGCGCGCAACCGAAGTGCTCGATCTGTCCGAGCACCAGTGGCGAGCGCTCGATGACGCAGGGATGATCACGCACGATCTCACACCGGAGGATGTCGGTCAGGCCCTCCGGCTCAAGGGTGGCCACCCCGGCCTCTCTGCGAACGACTGCTTCTGTCTTGTCACCGCGCGGGCTTGCTCCGGCATTCTGCTGACGGGCGATGCCCTGCTACGCACGGTCGCCCTCGCTGACGGCTTGCAGGTACACGGCGTGCTTTGGGTCGTGGACGAACTCGACTCTGCAGGAATCTGTTCCAGATCGTTACTTGCTCGAGCCCTCAAGGTCTGGCAAGAGGACGTCAGCGTCTTCTTGCCGGAACAGGAGATCTCTCTACGCCTGAAACGCCTCTCGGAAGCCCGGTAGCGGAGGCAACGATGATGACAAGGCACCCGTGCCGAATGGATCAACCCGGACTGACGGCCGCACAGACCACCTGCCTCGCAATCTCGCCTGCCGGAGCAACGCCGCCACCGCCATCGTCCGCTGCAACCGTCGCTTCCGCTGCTTGCCCGAAGCCAACCGCCAACTATGCCGCCCGGGCCCAGGACGCCCTCGACGCCATCCTCATCGCTCCCACCGCCTGAAACACACCCCACGCCGCCCCACCCTCGCTGCCCGGTGCCGGGCTCCCCTCTGCCCGTCAACTGGCCTTGACCTTCACTTTCGCTTGGTGAAACCGCCCTCCATACCCGCCCATACTTCCTCTCCCTCTGCCCCCTGTATGCGCCATCGCCCTCTTCCCTCTCCTGAACCCGGAGCTATGAATCATCCCTGCGCACAGCCCTTGCCATCCGATCCTCTTCTGCGCCATATTGTCCGTCAGGCGAAAGGGGCGCCCTCGTCACGGGGGTGCTCGATACGGGACCAACGACCGGACAGGCTGCCATGCTGACCCGTCTTGAAGTGGACGGCTTCAAGAATCTGGTCGATTTTTCCATCGATTTCGGCCCATACACCTGCATTGTCGGACCGAATGGAATCGGGAAATCGAACATATTCGATGCCATCGTTTTTTTGTCGCGTCTGGCCGATAAACCCATCATTGAGGCAGCTGCCGCTGTCCGCACCGGCTCCGGTGATTTGGATCGGATCGACGATTTGTTTTTCCGCAGCGGCCCTGTGCGCAAGAACTCGTTCAAGATAGCAGCAGAGATGTTGGTGGAGCGCCGCATTTCCGACGATTTCGGACGTCCCGGGACAGCCACGTCCACCTTTCTTCGTTATGAGATAGAAATCGGGAAAAAAGCAAAGAGTCGAAGCGACATCGCCCACCCTCTCGACATCGAACTGCGGTCGGAGTCCCTTTATCCTATCCGCAAGGGAGACGCCGCGAAAAAGCTGCGGTTCCCGCATTCGAAGTTTAAATTCAGGGATCGAGCGGTGCAAAACCACAGATTCACCAGAGCCGGCTATATTTCCACCGAAAACGGCATTGGCAAAGAGGCAGAGATCGTTGTTCACCAAGATGGTGGTTCCAGGGGACCTGGGCAAAAAGCCCCTGCCCGCGGTGCGCCTCGGACGATTGTCGGAACGACCAACACCATCGCAACCCCGACAATTCTCGCTGCACGGCGGGAAATGCAACGTTGGCGTTTGCTGTCCTTGGAGCCAAGTGCTATGCGCCGCCCGGATCGCCTGGGCCGCGATCCCGATATGGTCTCAGACAATGGAGCCCATCTCGCCGCTGCTCTTTACCGGCTCAAGAACGCTGAAGCAAGCGGCATCGATGCTATCGCAAATATTTCATCGAGGTTATCGGAACTTGTTCCTGTTACCCGCATTGATGCGATTCGCGATGAGACTCGCCAACTCCTGACATTGGAAGTCACCGAACGCGATGGCCAGCAATTTTCGGCAAGTGCCATATCAGACGGGACTTTGCGGTTTCTCGCTCTTGCGATATTGGCGGAGGATCCAAAGGCTCAGGGCCTGCTTTGCATGGAAGAGCCCGAGAACGGCGTTCATCCAGAACGTTTGGAATCCATGGCCAACCTGATACGAGACATGGCAGTGGATGCCGGCGATGAACTGGACGACGACAATGTCATGCGTCAGGCAATTGCAGCGACACATTCTCCTTATTTTCTCCAGCTTCAGAACGAGGACGATATATTGCTGGCAAAGGAAATTGTTCGACGACATGAGAGTCAACCGATACCGGTTCTGCGGTGCTATCCGCTGACAAGGACTTGGCGCGCCAAGTTGGGCGAACCAAATTTGGCCCTTGGCCTGTCCACGATATTACCCTATCTCAGTCCGCCGGCTGGCGCTCAATTGAAGCTACCACTGCCACTTCAGCCACATCCGCCGGTTGCAATACCATGAACGGGAGAATTGTCCGATTTGCCTTGATTTGCGAAGGAAATTCGGACAAGGCTCTCGTCGAACACCTTCAAGGCCTATTGATTTATTGTGGGGCAGCAGAAGCTGTCGGCGTAGCGGTTTCCCAGTCGTCGATAAGGCCATTGAAGACCGGGGCGACGAGGGCGATCGGCGATAAGATTCGAGCGTTTCTGTCGTTCGATTCGGAATATGATCTTCTGTTCATCCACAGGGACACAGACAATATGAATTATGAAAGCAGATTTGCGGAAATCGAGAGCGGAATGGCCGGAGTCCAAGTAACTTTCTTCTGGATTCCAGCGATTCCGGTGAGGGAGACGGAGGCTTGGCTTCTGCTGGATGAGGCGGCAATCCGAAGGGCCGCCGGCAACCCGAGAGGAAAGGTGCCTCTCGGGTTGCCAGAACCCGTCCGGATAGAGGATGTTGCAAACCCAAAGGAGGTTCTCAGGACAGCGCTTTCGACCGCCAGCGGCCAGCAAGGGGGACGTTTGCGGAGATTCAAGAAGAAGTTCTCGCAGCAAAGACGTAGTCTTTTGGAACAACTACCCGTCGGTGGCCCTTTGGAACATGTCCCGGCATGGTGCCGACTGAAGCGGGCCGTGGAGGATTTCGTGAGTGCTCCCGCCGAATAGCGGAAGGGACACCGTCTTGATAGCCTCGGTGGCTCTTTCCCGTTGGTCGTCCATGTTTGTTGCGGCCTCGCTGTCGACGCTTGCTATAGGGACGCTCTCGTCACGGCCGGGCGGATCCGAAAGACTCGGCCATTCGGCCAACTCCCCCGGTGCATCACCTTCCGGCGGTCCCGGCACCCCCTCACTCCCTTGGCGGGAACTCGAATCCGACCTTGCCGCGGTTGCCGAGGGTGAGCCAGGCGGCGAAGGGCCGGCCGGACCTGGACGAGATGAAGTTCGGCAGGAGTTCGGTCTTTCCTTCGGCCAGCAGCCGGGTCATCTCGGCCCGTTCCAGGGGCTGATCGAGGATGACGGTGGCGGTCTTGAAGCGGCAGGGTCGCGTCTCCGCCTGAAAGTTCTCGCATACGTACTCGCGGTTCCACTCGAAGACCCGGCCGTCGCACCGGGGGCACTGGCCCAAGGATTCCTGACCCGAGAAGTCGGCCTTGACCGCCGGTTTGCCCCCGGCGCTATCGGCCTTCTTCCTGTCGGGGCGCGGTTCGAACTCGAAGCTCACCTTGCCTTCCTTCATCACCAGGAAGGCCTTGAATGAACGGCCGGTGCGCGACGACACGAATCCCGTCAGGAGATCGGTCTTTCCTTCCGCCAGCAGTTTCGCCATCTGTTCCCGCGCCACTTCCTGGCGCAGGATGACCCTGCCGGAACCGAACTCGCAGGTGCGTGCGTCGCCGGTGGCGTGCTCGCATACGTAGCGCATGGCCAGCTCGAACACGCGGCCGCCGCACCGGGGGCATGATCCGAGGGGTTCCTGGCCGGTGAAGTCCGGGGCGCCCTCGACTTCGCCGTCGCCGTTTCGCGATTCGCCGCCGAAGTCGAACGCGATGCGGAACTCGGGGGACAGTTTCAGCACGGCGGCGAACGGTCGCCCCTGGCGGCTGCGGAATCCCTGCAACGGATCGGTCTGGCCGTTCTCGATCAACGTTTCGATTTCCTTGGCCCCGAGCAGCCGCCCGGCCAGGATCTTGGGCAGGTTCACCTCGCAGTTCGTGCACTGGTAGTTCCGGTAGCGCTCGTGCACCTCGCCCCCGCACCTGGGGCATGGCACCGAGAGGGAGCCGAAGTCGCCCGGAATGGTGTCGTGCTCGTACTGCCGCGCCCGGTCCACGATCTGCCGGGTCATCTGGGCGATTTCGGCCATGAACTCGTCGCGGCTCTTCTTGCCGCCCTGCATCTGGAACAGCTGGTATTCCCAGTTGCCGGTGAGTTCGGGCCGGGTGAGTTCCCGGACGCCGAGACCGTTGAGCAGTTCCATGAGCATGAAGGCCTTGGAGGTGGCATGGAGTTCCTTGCCCTCCCGAACGAGGTAGTCCTCGTCCAGGAGCCCTTCGATGATCGACGCCCGGGTGGCGGAAGTGCCGAGGCCCTTGCCGGCCATGGCCGCGCGCAGATCGTCATCCGTGACCAGTCGGCCCGCCCCTTCCATGGCGCCGAGCAGTGTGGCTTCGGTGAGCCGCGCCGGCGGCCGGGTCTCGCTCTGCTTGACGTCGACGCCGAGAGTTTCGACCTGCACGGGAGGGTCGTCGGCCTTCCGGCCCGGCACCATCGTCGCTCCGGACGCACCGGCCCTCGTGGGCGCCGAGGTCGTTCCGTTTGCCTTCAGGGGTGCCAGCGTCTCGTCCCCCCGCTTCTCGGCGCTCTTGCCATGGACCTCCAGCCAGCCCGCCTTGACCAGGACCTTGCCGGTGGTCTTGAAGGGCTCGCCTTCCACCCGCGTGATCCGGGTGGTCTCCAGGAATTCGGCGGCGGGGTGGAAGATCGCCAGGAAGCGCCGGGTCACCACGTCGTAGATTCGCTGCTCGATCTCGTTCAGGCGCCTGGGCGCCTCGGTGGTGGGGATGATCGCGAAGTGGTCCGATACCTTGGCGTTGTTGAAGATGCGCTTGTTGGGCCTGACCCAGCCGTTTTCCAGGATGGCGCCGGCGAATGGTGCGTACTCCGTGCCCTTGAGCATCTCGAGCGACTCCTTGACCGTGTTCACGTAGTCCTCGGGCAGCGCCCGGGAGTCGGTACGCGGGTACGTCAACACCTTGTGCCGTTCGTACAGGGTCTGGGCGACCTGCACGGTGCGCCTGGCGCTCAGGCCGAAACGGGCGTTGGCCTCGCGCTGGAGGCTGGTGAGGTCGAACAGGGGCGGCGGCGCCTGGCGGGTGGGCTTGCTCTCCTCCGTCGCGCTGCCGGCCTGGTCCAGACACTTCTCCCGGATGGCCTCGGCCGCGGCCTGCTCCCAGATCCGTTCGGCGCGGGCATTGGGTTCGCTGTCCTTTTTCCGGAATCCTTCGTTGAACCACCGTCCCTCATACACGCCGCCCTCGGACCTGAAGGTGGCCGTGACCTCCCAGTAGGGCTCGGGTTGGAAATCCCGGATGGCGGCCTCGCGCTCCACCACGATGGCAAGGGTGGGCGTCTGCACCCGGCCCACGGTGGTCTTGTAGAAGCCGCCGGGCTTGGAGTTGAACGCGGTCATGGCGCGGGTGCCGTTGATGCCCACCAGCCAGTCGGCCTCGGAACGGCTCAGGGCGGCGTCGGCGAGGGGCTGCATCTCCTCGTCCTCCCGAAGCGTCCCGAACCCGTTGCGGATGGCGTCGGGGGTCATGGACTGGAGCCACAACCGCTTGATGGGCTTCTTTGCCTTGGCATGGCGGACGATGTTCCGGAAGATGAGTTCACCCTCCCGTCCGGCGTCGCAGGCGTTGACCAGGGCGTCCACGTCCTTGCGCTTCATCAGCTTCACCAGCAGCTTGAGCCGGGAAGCGTTCTTCTCGATGGGCTTGAGATCGAAGTGGGGCGGTATCACCGGCAGGTTCGCGAAGCTCCACTTGCCGCGCTTCGCCTCCACCCCCTCCGGCGGAGTCTGCTCCAGAAGGTGGCCCACCGCCGAGGACAGCACGTACGCGTCGCTCTCGTAGTAGTCCTTGTGCCGCTTGAAGCCGCCCAGGGCCTTGGCCACATCCGCGGCCACCGAAGGCTTCTCCGCGATGATCAGTGCCTTGCTCATGTGGATGTCTCGATTCGGTGTCTTGATGGGGGTCTCAACAGGGTCTCGATTCGGCGGAAACCCGCACGGGGTCCGCTCCCTCCGCGCCTCCGGCGCGAGCGTGTGAACAGTGCATATGTCCAAATAGAACATACCTGTCAAGGCGGCGCGGGCAAGCCGTTCGCGGTGCGGGGTGAATCGTTGTAGAAATGGATCGTCGGCCCCCACGGTCCGGGGCAAGACCGCTTTCGTGGCTCCTGAAGGAGGAACGGACCCATGCCCAATGTGAAGTGCGCCACCGGCGTCGACCTCCATTATGAGACCTTCGGCGAGGGCGAACCGCTGATCTTCGTGCCCTCCACCGCCTATTCCGGCGAGGTCTGGAAGCCTTCGCAGATGCCGCTGGCGGATTCCCTGAACCTCATCTTTCACGACCCCCGGGGGTGCGGGCGCTCGGTGGCGCAGCAGAGCGTCTACACCATCGAACTCATGGCCATGGACGTCGTGGCGCTGATGGACCATATCGGCTGTGCTTCGGCCCACCTCATCGGCCACTCCATGGGAGGGCGCATCGCGTTGTCCCTGGCCCAGAACTTTCCCGGCCGGATCAAGAGCCTGATCATGGCGGCCGCGGGCTCGGGCACCGCGGGCCGGGCCGGGCCGGACTGCGTTCCGGGTCTGCCCCATGAACTGGTCCACGAGTTGGTGAGCAAGGGCTTCGAGAAGTTCGTTCGCGACGAGATCGTGGACTCGGACACCTTTTTCACCGCGGACTACCGGGACAGCCATGGCGACCGGGTGGAGGCCTTCTACCAACTCGCCTGGGAGACCCATGCCAGGCTGCCGGAGTTCATTCATCTGATCATGGCACGCCACAGCTTCGAGGGCACCCATCGTCTCCAGGACGTGAAGTGCCCGACCCTGGTGCTGATCGGCGACGGCGACACCGTGGGCAGCAACCACGTGGCCCAGGCCCGGGTGCTGGCGGACCGGATCCCCGGTGCCGAGCTCCAGGTTCTGGCGGGACAAACCCACGGGTTCTTCTGGCAGGACCCGGCGCTTGCCAACGACGCGATCCTGTCCTGGGTGAAGCGTCAGAGTTGACGCGCCGCCCTGCCGGAACGCCGAGCCGACCCTTCTTCCGGTCTTCATGCCGCATCAGGCTGCCCGGCCGAGTTTCTGGACGCGCACGTTCATCCTGTTGAGCGCGTCGCAGTTCCTTGCCTACGGGCACCATGCCGCGCTGACGCCCACGCTGCCCCTGTATCTGGACCACTTGGGCAGTTCGCCTTTCATGGTGGGCCTGCTGCTGGCCTGCTTCAGCGCCACCAGCGTGGTGATCCGGCCGCTGGTGGGTACATGGGTGGACTCCGGGGGCGAGCTTCGGGTCCTCGGTCTGAGTTGCCTCGGCCTGTGCGTGACCGTGCTGATCTTCATCGTCCCCAATGTCGAAGGCGCCTTTGCAGCCAACCTCCTGCGGGGTTTTTCCTGGGCCGGCATCAATACCAGCGGCTATGCGTTCCTGGCCGCGGTGGTGCCCCCCGACCGCAGGGGTGAGGC
Source organism: uncultured Binatia bacterium (SeqCode) (assembly GCA_964291295.2). Lineage (GTDB taxonomy): Bacteria > Desulfobacterota > Binatia > UBA9968 > JAJDTQ01 > JAJDTQ01. Next base: position 1,750,921 of record OZ219754.1, read on the forward strand.
CAGCGGTTATTACTCCGGCATCCAGAGCAGCGCCTCCCTGTTCTTTCCCCCGGCGGCGTTGTGGATCATCGGCCTCCCGGCGGGCGGCCATGCCGCGGTTTTCGTCGTATCCAGCGCCGCCGCGCTGCTGGCGGCCGTGCTGGCACGGGCATGCGGCCGGAGTGTGCGCCGCGGTCCCGCGCCGCCCGCCCCGGCCGTCGTCGCCCGTCCCGCCGCCCGTCCTGTCCGCCGGTGGCGGAACTGTTTCGACCGGGGAATCCTGTTCACGGCCCTGCTGCTCTTCTGCATGAACCTGCCCTGGTCGGGCCTCAATTCCTTCATCGTCCTGTATGCCCGGGAGGTGGGCATCGAGAACCTGGGCTGGTACTTCGCGGCCATCGGACTGGCCAGCGTCGTGGGCCGGCCGCTGCTCGGCCGGGTGTCGGACAAGGTCGGCCGCGGGCCTGCGGTGGCGGCGGCCTATGTGCTGGAGATCGCCGGCGTCGCTCTGGTGCTGCTGGCGTCCGACGTCACCGTGATGGCGCTTGCGGGAGCGTTGTACTTCTTCGGCTATGCCCTGGGTGTTTCGACTACGCTGGCCCTGGCCATGGAGCGGGGCGACCCCAAGCGCCGCGGTGTCACCATGGCCACCTTCTCCATGGCGTTCCCGCTGGGCTCCGGGCTGGGATCGGCCCTCTCCGGCGGCGTGATCGCGGTGGCGGGGTACCGCGGCATGTACATGAGCATGGTCGGGGTGCTGGCGTCGGGGTTGGTGCTGTCTCTGTGCAATCGGGCGGCGTTGACCGCGCCGGCGCGCCCGGCCGCGTGAACGGAAAGGTTTTCCCATCGGGCCGGGCTTGTGTTAGCTTGGCGGCTGGTTCAAGAGGGCACAGTCTGTTCCGGATCATCAAAAAGGCGAAGGAGGTTCTCATGGTTCTCGACGTGTTCAGGAAGAAGAGCCGGTCGCGGCGGTCCCTTGGCGGTGTCTCTGCCGCGGTGTGCGCGGTGTCGTTGCTGGTCCCCGCCGGCGCATGGGCGCAACGCTCGGAGGCGGAGCTGGCCAAGCTCTTCGAATCCAAGCCGGTGAACATCATCGTCGGCTCGGCCCCCGGCGGCGGCTACGACACTTTCTCCCGGCTGGTGGCCCGTTTCGTGGCCCGGTACCTGCCGGGCAACCCGTCCTTCATCGTCCGCAACGTGCCGGGAGCGGGTCAGTTGCGCGGTCTGCGCCGGGCCATGAAGGCCAAGCCGGACGGCATGACCCTGGGACTGCTTCATCCCCGGTTCGTCCAGCGTGAACTGGCGGGCAAGGACGTACCGGACTTCGACCTCAAGACCGTGCGCGTGCTGGGAAGCCCCAGCGCCGGCGAGGTGCCCCGCATCTGGTGCGTGCGCCGCAGCATCGGCACGACCTACGCGGATCTGGTCAAGCGCGGCCAGCCCGTGACCACCGGCGGCAACGCCCCGGGCGCGGCTTTCGGCATCGGCCCCCAGTTCGCCATGGAGATGGGCGGCCCGGTGAAGATGGTCTACGGCTACGGCGGCACCTCCGAGATCATGGCCGCCTTCGACCGGGACGAAATGGAAGGCGTCGACCGTTGCGTGGAGGAGAACGTCCCGCGTCTTTTCCCGAAGTGGGTCACGGACAGGAAGGCGGCTCCCATCTTCTGGTGGGAGAAGGAGCCGTCCAGCGACTGGCTGGGCAAGCTGGGTGCCACCGACGTGCCGCACATCTTCGATGTCGTGAAGTCCACCGAGGAACAGCAGAACGCCTTCCTGGTGGCCCAGAGGTTCAACACCTTCAGCCGGATCTACGTGCTTCAGCCCAAGGTGCCGAATGATGTCTACAACGTCTGGAAAAAGGCCTTCGAGGAGACCACCAAGGACGCGGATTTCCTGAAGGCGGCCGGGGTCGCGGGCTACGAGGTCGCACTGGGCACCGCGGAAGACTTCAACGACGGGCTCAAGCGCTACCAGTCGCTGACACCGGACGGCGAGAAGCTGCTCAAGAAGCTCATGGGCATCAACTAGAAACAAGTGGAAGTTGGGGGGAAGGGCGCGGGCGGGTTTCGGACCGCTCCGGCACCGCCGGCAGCCGTCCCCCGGCAAGCAGAAAGGCCATCCGTCATCCGGCGGATGGCCTTTTCGCGTCGGGTGTCAGCCCCAGAACAGCCTCAGAAGCGGCGGGTCGTGCCAAGTGGCGTTCAGGAACCGGTCGTAGACCCCCACGATCAGGGCCAGGAACAGCAGCCCCAGGACCGTGGACCAGAACCATCCGGCGCGACCGTAGACCCACACGTAGAAGAAGACGCCCAACGGCACGGCGATGTGGAATCCCACCAGCCAGATGGCGGCGTAGAGGCCCACGATGTAGAGACAGATGCGGGCGAAGCGGATGCGTTCCCCGCGAGGGTCGGCGCCGGTGCGGAAGCCCAGGTCCATGATCTGCTCGGGCCGGGTCTCCCGGGTGGTTCGGATCAGGGTGATCAGGCGCGCGATCCAGAACGGCGTGCCCAGCCCGACCGCGATACGCGGCATCAGGGCCGAGCCCGCGGGCCAGGAGAAGGACTCGATGAACATGTAGAGGAAGAGTGCGCCGACGATGGCCAGCAGGATGATCTCCCCCACCACTTCGACGGTGAAGCCGCGCCGCCTCGTCTCCGCGCCCGGGTCCATGTTCTCGCCTCCGTCCCTCACGGACCTGGTTCCTGCCCTGTGCCCGTGGACTCTTCCGCCGCCCTTCGGGCCCCCTGTTGCATGCGCAGGCTGACCACCATCACCAGGACCATGACGGCGATGATGGTGAGGAACTGCGGGCGCGCGAACATGGACCAGCCGTAACTGTTGGCGGAGAGCCAGAGGTACTTCTCCACGATGTCCGCGAGCACCACGGCGATGAGGATCGGCGGGCGCGGCCAGCCGTAGCGCTTCATGAAAAGGCCCAGCACGCCGAAGGCCAGCACCAGCCCCAGATCCTCCATGGACCAGGTGGCCTGGAAGGCGGCCAGGGTCACCAGCGCGATGATGATGGGTGCAAGAATGTTGGGGGAGATGGCGGCGACACGGGTCAGGTAGGGTGCGAACCAGAGCATGATGGGCACGACGATGACGTTGCCCAGCACGATGGTGTAGACCAGGCTGACGGTCAGGTCGAGGTTTTCCGCCAGCATCGCCGGCCCCGGCTGGACCCCCGACAGCACCAGGATCGCCAGCAGGATGGCCATGCCGCCGCTGCCCGGTATCCCGAACACCACCGTGGGTATCAGCACGCCTCCGTCCACCGAGTTGTTGGCCGAGTCCGCGGCGATGACGCCGCGCACGTCGCCCGTGCCGAAGCTCTCCATCGCGCCCTTCTCGGTATGACGGGCCTGGGCGTAGGCGATCCAGTGCGCCCCGGAGGAGCCGATGCCCGGCATCATCCCCACGAAGGTGCCGATGAGCGAGGAGCGTACCAGCAGCCACTTGTTGTTGAGGGCCTCCTTCATGCCCTTGTAGACGTCCCGGTCCGCCTCCTTCAGCATGGTCTCCAGCCGCTCGCGGGCAATGGGCGTGTTGGACACCACCAGGTCCACCACCTCGGGCAGGGCGAACAGGCCGATGACCACCGGGGCCAGGGGGATGCCGTCCCAGAGGTAGTCGATCCCGAAGGTGGTGCGGACGTTGCCGCCGATGACGGAGAAGCCGATCATGGAGATGGCGAGCCCGAAGCAGGCCGTGAGCATGCCCTTGACGAAGGCGCCCGAGCTGACGATGGCCACGCACATGAGCCCCAGCATCGACAGCAGGAAGAACTCGGCCGCCCCGAAGAGTCTCAGCAGTTCGCGGGATATGGGCAGTGCCAGCAGGAGCGCCAGTGCGCCGATGATGCCGCCCACCAGCGTGCACATGTAGCTGGCGCCCAAGGCCACGCCCGCCAGGCCCTTGCGCGCCAGCGGGTAGCCGTCGAGGATCGTTGCCTGGGCCGAGCGGGCGCCGGGAATGCCCATGAGGATGGAGGGGACCGGCTCGGTGATGTCGCTGGCGGCGAGGAAGAACACCACGGCCGTCACCGTGATCCACGGATCCACGTAGCCCGCGAACCCCAGCAGCACCACCGCCACCGGCAGATTGCCCCCGGGCATCAGGCCGGAGACAAGGGCGATGGGCAGCATCAGCAGTATCGCCAGCAGCGGCCCGAGGGAAAAAAGCTTGTCCGCCGCGGCTATGGCAGCTTCCCACATTTGGTTCTCATCAAGTCCCGTTCCGGCAAGCTGGAAGTGTCTGGAACGCGAAGTGCTGACTTGCCATGACCGGCCTGCGGTGTCAACTTCCGGCCCCGGCCGCAAGTGCCCTTTCCGGTCGCGGCCCGCGGCCGCTTCGGAGTTGCCGTCCGGCGGCGTCTGTGTGAGGCCGAAACCGGCGCATCCACAATGCGGCGGGATCACCCCGGGGACGAACCGCCGGACCTGCCCGCGCCGCCCCTCGCCGGGTCCGCGTCCTGCCCTGGCCGACGTTGCGTCATCCCGGGCTTGCCGCTCCTTCATGACCTGGTCCTGGCCGACGTTGCACGCCGGCGCCGGTCCCGGCGTTGGCATTTTCCCGTGATCCGGGATAGGCCCTGGAGCGTCGGAGCGATTCCGTCGATTATTTCGTCGATTATTCCGATTCCGTCGATGATTCCGGCGCCGCCGGACGGATACCGCTTTTCCATGCGCGCCCGCTGTCCCCGGGAGAGAGATGTCCTTCGAGCTGCTCGCCCTTCTTGCCGCATTCTCCTATGCCACGTCGAACATCGCCGCCCGTTGGGGGCTCCGGTACTCGACCGCCAACACCGCCGTGCTCTTCTCGCTGGCCATGCACGCCGCGGGGCTGTCGGCGGTTGTCCTTTTCACCGGAGGCGTTCCCGAGGTCCCACGGGCGGCGCTCTACCTGGTGATGGTCACGGGGGTGCTGCAGACCGTGCTGCGCACCTGTCACTACCTGGCCATCTCCAGGGTGGGCGTGTCCCGGGCCGTCACCCTGCGCAATACGCATCCGATGCTCACCGTGCTGATCGGCGTCACCGTGCTGGGCGAGCAGGCCAACACCTCCAATCTCGCAGGGGTGGTCCTCATCGTCGGCGGCACCGCGCTCACTTCGTGGAAGATGGACGAGCAGATACCCGGCTTCCGCCCCTGGTACCTGTTGCTGCCGGTGGCCACCTCGGTCATGACCTCCACGGTGCATCCCATCCGGCGGTATGCGATGCTGCTGGCCGGCGAGCCGGTTTTCTTTGCGGCGCTGGTGGGGCTCGTCTCCCTGGGCTGCTTCACCACCTATCTGGCGCTGCCGCTTCCTCGGGACCCCCTTGTCTGGCACCGGAAGGCGTTGCTCCCCTTCGCCGTCTCCGGGGCTGGCGAGACCATGGCGATCCTGCTGCTCTTCTTTGCCCTGGCATCCGGCCCCACCGTGGTCGTCTCCCCCATCGCCGCCACCTCCCCGGTGTGGACGGCGCTCCTGGCCAGCATCGTGCTGCGCCGCATCGAGAACACCACCCCGGCGGTGATCTTCGGCACGCTGCTGGTGGTTTCCGGCGCCGTCTGCGTCACCCTCGGCCGGCACTGGTGAGGCGGGACCGGCGTTCGTCCGCCGGCGGTTGCCTCCGGGTCTCGCGCTTCGTGGCGGCTGGCGGGTCAGCGTGGATGGGGGGCCCGGTGCCCGGTCTTGTTGCAGCAGAGGCAGCCCCCACGGCTGCATGTGAACTGTCGGGGTGCTTGGCGGACGATGCTCGTGGCCCGCGCCACCTCGTCGCCGCCGCGCTCCGGCATGCGCCGCCGGACCCCCGGGCCGCGGCGAGTCGAGCCAAGGCATCCCCGGCGTTTCGAGGACCACCCGCCGCGTGATGTCCGTGTTCAGGAGCATGGCGGTCGAGTGCGGTGGACAGGAACTCGCCGATGTTTCGCCGATTCGCGGCGGTCCCGCCCGGTTGACCTGTCCGGCCCGCTCATATTAACTTCCAAGGCCGATTCAAGCCTGGAGCGGGGGTCGGGCCGGCGCGGCAGGGTCACGACAAGCGCACGATACGCGCACTACAAGCACTACAAGCGCATGATACGCGCTCGATACCGGGAACGAGGGAAGACCGATGGCCAAAGTGTTCATATTCGCCCCCAACGACGAGAAGGGCGACTCCCACAGGAAGCTTGAGGAGAACGGTTGCGAACTGGTGCTGGGCAAGGCGGGCTGGCACACGCCGCAGGGGGACAACGAGGGCGAGATGGTCGCCATGGCCCGGGGAGCCCATGCGCTGGTGGGGACCTCCATCCGCAGCTCTCCCATCAGCCAGGCGGTCATGCAGAGTTCGAAGGATCTCCGGGTGGTGGCAAAGTACACCATCGGCGTGGATGACATTGATGTGGATGCCGCGACCGAGATGGGGATCATGGTCTGCCACGCGCCGACGGAGTCCAACTGGGGCGGCGTGGCCGAGGGCACCATCGCCGGCATGCTTGCCATGCTCAAGCGCGTGCGCGAACGTGACCGTTCCCTCAAGTCCGGCACCGAGTGGCGCGACCTGAGCCTTCAGGGCACCTACGTGGGGTCGCGCGAGATGGACGGTTGGCCCGGCATCGTCCTGGGCATCATCGGACTGGGGCGCATCGGCACCCGGGTCGCCAGGCTCATGAAGCCGTGGGGCATGAGGATGATCGCCTGCGATCCCTACGTGCCGGACGAGACGTTCGAGGAGGCCGGCGTCGAGAAGGTGGATCTGGCAACCCTCCTGCGGGAATCCGACGTGGTGACCCTCCACGTGGTTCTCACCGGGGAGACCCGCCACATGATGGGCAGGGAGCAGTTTGCCCGGATGAAGAGAGACGCCATCTTCATCAATACCTCCCGCGGCGGTTGCGTGAACGAAACGGACCTGGCCGGCGCCCTGGAGAACGACGTCATCTCGGGCGCCGTCCTGGACGTGTTCGAGGACGAGCCGCTGCCCCTGGACAGCCGGCTGCGGAAGCTCGGCGACAAGGTGATCCTGTCGGCCCACATGGTTTCCTCCAACAAGGGCAGCGGCCTTCAGCCCGGCGTGGCCTGGGCCACCGAGTCGGTCCTGACCGCCCTCCGCGGCGAGGTTCCGGACAACGTCTACAACAAGGGGGTCATCGAGCAGTGGAAGAGCCGCTTCGGAGGCAGGAGCCTCCTGTGAGCACGCTGCTCCGGTGTCCCGGCCGGCACGTGACCCCAGGGAACGGCTGACCGGCCGCCAACGGTCGGGGGGCTCCCGGACGGCTCCGGGAGTCCCGCTCCCTCCGGGCCCCTTTCGCAGATACCAGCGGTGGGATCTCAGGACGTACAACGCGACCAGGATGCGGCCGAACTGCGCTCGTTCATCGCGCACCTGCTGCGGGACGTGCAGGCGCTGGAGCGGATGCTGTCCGGGGGCATGATCGAGTCCGGGGTGCACCGCATCGGGGTGGAGCAGGAGCTCTTCCTGGTGGATGCCGCCCGGCGCCCGGCGATGCTGGCGATGGAGCTGCTGGAGCGGGTGGCGGACCCCCACTACACCACCGAACTGGGCCTGTTCAACCTGGAGATCAATCTGGACCCGTTGCCGTTCGAGGGCGGCTGCCTGAGCCGGCTCGAGGGTCAACTCGCAACCGCCCTGGAGCGTTTGAGAGCGGCGGCGCACGAGCGGGACGCCGAAGTGGTGCTGGCGGGGATCCTGCCGACGTTGCGCAAGTCCGACCTGGCGCTGGCCCACATGACGCCGCGTCCGCGTTATCGGGCGCTCAACCGGGTGCTCACGCAACTCCGGGGCGGCGACTACGAGTTCCGGCTCAAGGGCGCGGACGAATTGGCCATCCGTCACGACTCGGTGATGCTCGAGTCCGGCTGCACCAGTTTCCAGGTGCACTACCAAGTGGAACCGGCGGAGTTCGCACAGTGCTACAACCTGGCGCAACTCGTGACCGCACCGCTGCTGGCCGCCGCGGCCAACTCGCCCCTGCTGTTCGGGCGGCGGCTGTGGCGGGAGACGCGCATCCCGCTGTTCCAGCAGTCCATCGACACCCGCCGCTCGGGCCAGCACATGCGCCAGCGCGCCGCCCGGGTGAGCTTCGGCCAGCAGTGGGTGCGACACTCCATCCTGGAGTTGATCGAGGAAGACCTGGCGCGCTTTCGCGTCTTGCTGGGCGCGTCCCTCGAAGAGGACTCTCTGGGGGTTCTGGCGCGGGGCGGGCTGCCGACGTTGCCGGCCCTGCGCACCCACACCGGGACGGTCTATCGCTGGAACCGGGCCTGCTTCGGCACCGGCGAGGGCAAGGCCCATATCCGCATCGAGAACCGCGTGCTGCCCGCCGGGCCCACGGTCCTCGACGAAGTGGCCAACGCGGCCTTCTTCCTTGGCATGCTGCGGGGCGGACAGGACGCCTACGGCGACGTGGGCCGGACCATGCCCTTCCACGACGCCGAAGCCAGCTTCCTGGCCGCCGCCCACCGGGGTCTCGACGCCCGGTTCACGTGGGTGCACGGCAAGTCGGTGCCTGCCGACGATCTCATACGCCGGGAACTGCTGCCGCTGGCGCGGCAGGGCCTGCGGGGGGCCGGCCTTGATGCCGCGGACGTGGACCGTTACCTGGGGGTCATCGAGCAGCGGGTGGCGTCGGGCCGGAACGGGGCGTCCTGGCTGCTGAGTTCTCTGGCGAAGATGCAGGGGGCGGACACCCGGGATGCGCTGCTGAGCGCCCTTGTCGCGGCCACCGCAAGGCGGCAATGGGAGGGAACACCCGTGCATGAATGGTCATTGGCGGAGATCCACGAAGGCCGCGGCGGCAAGCCGCAGGCCTTGCGCATCGAGGAGTTCATGACCACCGATCTCTTTACGGTTCACCCGGAGGAACCGCTGGAGCTGGTGGTCAAGCTCATGGACTGGAAACGCATCCGCCACGTGCCCGTGGAAGATGAGCAGGGCAAGGTGGCGGGTCTGATCTCCTGCTTCGAGGTTCTGCGGCAATGCGGGCCGGCCACCCCGGAAGCCGACGCCGATCCGGTGCCGGCCAGGGCCGTCCTGCAGCCGGACCCGGTGACCATTGCTCCGGAAGCCACGGTTACCGAGGCGGTGGCGCGGATGCGGCAGCGGCAAAGCGATTATCTGTTGGTCGTGAAGGAAGATCGACTGGTGGGGATCGTCACCGAAAACGACATCCTCCAGCTCACGGCGCGGCTGCTGGAGCAGCTGGCCGGGGAGGGGGTCCCCCATGGCGCTTGAATCCTCGGCCCCTCCGGAGCACCGGTTCCCGCGCTTTCTGGGCAGCTACGGCGGCGATACCGCCGGACCGCTGGTGGTGGGCGTGGGCGGCATGCACGGCAACGAACCCGCGGGCGTGCGGGCACTCCAGCAGGTGCTGCAGGCTCTGCACTCGGCCCACGTACCCTTCCGGGGCACGCTGGCCGGGTTCGCCGGCAACCGGGCGGCCCTCGCCCGCGGCCGCCGTTACGTGGACGAGGACTTCAATCGCGTCTGGTCGCAGGAACGCGTCGCGCGCGCACGACACGGCGGTTTCTCCCCGAACGGGACCTCCGAGGAGCGGGAACAGCGCGAGCTGCTGGCGTCCCTGGACGCGCAACTGGCCCGGCGCCGCGGGCCGGTGGTCTGTCTGGATCTGCATACCACTTCCGCCGCGGGCACCCCCTTCGTGGTCATCGGCGACACCCTGCTGAACCGCCGGTTCGCCTTGCGCCTGCGCGCGCCGGTGGTGCTCGGGCTGGAGGAGCGGCTGGAGAGCACCATCCTCAACCATCTGGGGGAAGAGGGGCACGTGGCCGTGGGCTTCGAAGGGGGACAGCACGATTCGCCCTCGGCGGTGGCCATCCACATGGCGGCCATCCGCACGGTCCTGGCAACCGCGGGATGCATCCGGGCCGGCGACCTGCCGTTGCCCGGCGACGCCTCCGACCCGGCGCCGGAAGATGCGCCGCCGGTGGTGGAGATCCGTCACCATCACGTGATCCGTGAGGGCGACGGTTTCGTCATGGAGCCCGGGTTCCGCAACTTCCAGCCGGTGGAACGCGGACAGGTTCTGGCCCGCGACCGCCGCGGGCCGGTCCGCGCCCGCGAGTCCGGTCAGATCCTCATGCCGCTCTACCAGGGACAGGGAACCGACGGCTTCTTCCTGGTCCGGCCGGTGCGGCCGTTCTGGCTGCGGGCGGCCAAGTGGCTGCGCCGCCTGCGCATCGAGCGGCTTCTGCCGGCGCTGCCGGGTATACGAAGGTACCCGAACCGACCCGGGACCCTGGTGGTGGATCCGCGCATCGCCCGCTGGTTCGTGACCGAGTTGTTCCATCTGCTGGGCTTTCGCAAGCGGCAATCGCGGGAAGGCAAGCTGATCGTCAGCCGCCGCTGGCACGAGCCCCGTGCGCTTGACGAGTTGCAGGGTTAGGGAACATCGGATCAACCCCGATTTCGCCGGGGCTGCATGGATACCATCAACAGGTTGCGAGCAGCTCAATGTCGCGCCATCGCCTTGTTCAGCCCCTCCCCGGTCCCGGCATGCCATGGCCCTTCCGGATGGCTTCTTCCTCCGGGCGGCCGCCGCCGGGAGCCGGGCGGCAACCTGCCGGGATCGAAGAGGCCGTTGCCCGCGGCGCCCTTGCCTTGGCGGGCGGAAAGCCGCGCGCCGCTGTCTCGACGACCAAGCCGCCCGCACGGTCCCGCCATCCGGCGTGGAACGTTGGTCGCGCCTTGCCGCCCCGCCCGGCCGGTTCTCGAATCGCCGGCGATACCTGGAAGGAACCATCCGGGAGTGTTGCCGGGAAAATTGAAACCTGGACTGAAACCGGGGTTCGGATGGAGCCGGGGCGGGCGCCTTTCATGCGCGCGCCAGTGAAAGCGGGCGGTTCGATACCATGACGTACAGGGGAGCCATGGCGGCGTTGGTGCTCGGCGTGACCGGCTGGCTCATGGCCGGGACCGGAGTCGCGCAGATGGCGCCGGAGTTCAGGACGGCGTCGTTGTGCGTGCCCGGTGCCGTGGACCGCCGCAAGGGCGAACTGCCGAGGCTGCTTTCCCGGCAGGACGCGGCGCTGTACCGAAGGGTCTTCACGCTGCAGGAGGAAGGGCAGTGGAAAGAGGCCGATGCGCTGATCGGGCGCATCCGGGATCCAGTGCTGATGGGGCACGTCCGGTTTCAGCGCTTGATGCATCCCACCCGCTACCGTTCGTCCTACGGCGAACTCTGGACCTGGATGAACGCCTACGCGGACCATCCCGGCGCCCGGCGCGTGTACCGGCTCGCCAGGAAGCGGCAACCCCGGGGCTGGAAGTCGCCGAGGGCTCCCGCCCGTGCGGTGCTGGTATCCGAACTCAAGGCCGATCCGGTGTCCCCAAGGTCGAATGACCACCTCCGGACCGCCGAGGAGGCCGCCGACCGTTCGAGGGCGCGCCGGCCCGAGGTCCGCCAGGTTCATCGGAAGATTCGGGCGTTGGTGTCCGACGGCCAGGTGACCAAGGCCCTCCGTTTCCTGGAGCGGCCGCACCATGTCCGGGTTCTGGATGCGGTCAGCTTCGACCGGAACCTGGTCCAGATTGCCAAGGGGTACTATTTGTGGAACCGCGACCGCAAGGCGCTCGACGTGGCAAGACGCGCCATTGCGAGGTCGGGGGGCCGGGTTCCGCTGGCCTTCTGGTGGGGCGGCCTGGCGGCGTGGCGGCTGGACCAACACCGCGATGCCGCGCAGCTCTTCCGGACGCTGGCGGAGTCGAAATCGGTGACCACCTGGCTGGCGTCGGCCGGCGGCTACTGGGCCGGCCGCGCCTACCAGACGGTGGGCGCGCCAGGGCAGCGCACCGCCATGCTGCGCGCCGCCGCCCTGCATCAGCGTACTTTCTACGGCCTGCTGGCCCTCACCGCCTTGGGGGAATGCCCGCCGCTGGACTTCGACATGCTCCCGCTCAGCGCCGCCGACATCGACCACCTGCTGGGCATGCAACCCGTGCGCCGCGCCCTGGCCCTCGTTCAGGTCGGGCAGCATATGCGGGCGGGCAGCGAGTTGCGCCGATTCGCTCACCGCATGTCGCCGCAGCTGGCGCGCGTGATCCTTGCCCTGGCATCCGAGTCGGGCCTGGCCGATCTTTCCTACCGGGTCGCCGAGAGCCTGTTGAAGCGAACCGGCAGTCGGGTAGACGGGGTGGACGCGGCGCTCTACCCGTTGCCGGTGCGGGAGTGGGAGCCGGCCGGCGGGTATACGCTCGATCGCGCCTTTCTGTTCGCCGTGATGCGGCGGGAATCCAGGTTTCGCGCGGCCGCGCGCAGCCACCGGGGGGCCAAGGGGCTGATGCAGCTCATGCCGCGGACAGCCGCCGTGATGGCCGGCAGGAACCACCTCGGGTCCGAACGCCGGGACCTGCTGGATCCGGTGGTGAACGTGACCCTGGGCCAGAAGTACCTTCGCTACCTGCTGTCGCGGGACGAGATCGACGGCAACCTGTTCTACGCGCTTGCGGCCTATAACAGCGGTCCGTCACGGCTTCGGCAATGGCTGCGCAAGGTCGATGACCGAAACGACCCGCTGTTGTTCATCGAGAGCATCCCGGTCAGGGAAACGCGCATCTTCATCGAACGGGTGCTGACCAACATGTGGATCTATCGGATCCGATTCGGGCAGGCCACCCGTTCCCTTGAGACCCTTGTCGCCGGCGGCTGGCCGATTTATGTCCCGCTGGACCCGGTCCGTTTCTGACCAGGGACGGAGACCGATCCCGGTTCCGGGGATGCCGTCCGGGCCGGGCGTCGGGCGTTTCCCTACGGATGTACGTCCTGGGTGAACCATTCCGTGGGCAAGTTGCGGCCAACGCCCCTGGCGAGGGCCTCGCGGTAGACCTGTTGCGCCACCGCGGCGAACTGAAGGCCCTGGCCGACATTGTTGACGAAGGCCGTGGTCTCGTCCGGTGACTCTCTTCCCTTGACGGCGCCGATGATGGCTTGGGGCAGTTCCTGAAACCGGTCCCAGAGCGGGGTGGTGCGTTCGGACCACCAGCCTCCGTTACCCTCCGGCGTCTCCACCGAAGGCGTGCGATAGACCTGCGGCCGGATGTTGGCCGGATTCCTGGAGAACAGGAACACCCGGTCGACGGCGTCGAGAAAGTCGCCGTCCATTTCCTGCACCTTGACGGCGCTGTAATGAACGCCGGGCCGCAGCCACCGGCGCTGGTGTACGGGTGCCATGGAGTTGGTGCCGCTCACCACCAGATCGGCTCCCTCCACGGCCTCCTCCGCTGAAGCCACCGGCGTGAGCCGTGCCCCGACGCGCGGCGCCAGCTCCCGGCAGAACCGCTTCCGGTTCGCGGGATTCGGGCTGAACACCTTGACTTCGGTGATGGGCCGCACCGCGCAGTGGGCCATCAACTGTCCCCCTGCCTGCCATCCGGTCCCCAGGAGCGCCATGATCGAACTGTCCCGCCGTGCCAGACAGCGCGCGGCGAGACCGTTGGCCGCGCCCACCCGCATGCGCGAGATATGACCATCGGGACAGATCATCACCGGCGCACCGGTCTCCATGCTGAACAGCAGCATGAGCCCGTTCCAGCGGCCGTCGGCCGAGGGCAGCCGGTCGCGCCGAATGTTGCCCCGGACCTCGGGCCACACCAGCACGTCGCTGTTGATGCGCAGCGCGGCCATTCCCTCGTCCGGCCAGAGCCCGCTCATGGCCTTGAGGCTGTAGACTCCGCTGGCCTCGCCCGCGGTGGTGGGGGCCAGCGTGTCCACCCGCGGGCTGTTGACCGCCTCCCTGGCCTCCAGCGACCGTTGGGAGCGTTCGACGCAGTCCAGCGCCATCTCCATGGTCAGTATCCGGTCGATCTCTTCGTTGCTGAGCAGCAGTGTCATGGGTCACCCTCCGAAAGACGCCGATGCCGCGGGCTTCGGTTGACGCGCCCGGTATTTTTGGTCATATATTTTCCACTTGGCCAGGTAGCTCAGTCGGTAGAGCAGAGGACTGAAAATCCTCGTGTCGGCAGTTCGATTCTGTCCCTGGCCACCTTCTCCACCCGCCAGAGCCTTGTCACGAGTCGCCTCGACTCCATGTTCATGTCAGCGATCTGTTCAACAGCGGCCTGTTCATGACAGCAGCCTCATCCTCGGCCTGGTTCCCGTACCTGGCCACGCCGACGGGCCACCCCGACCGGCCATCGCGGCGGTCCGGATGCGGCAGTCCGACCTCGGCGCCGGCCTCGCGCGGGGTGTGGTGAATGCGCATGGAGTTACCGCGTCAGGCGTGGCACAATCCGGGGCGTGGCACAACTTCAGGGTGCAGAGGCAGCGTGAACCGGTCATGATGGCCGTTCCTGCCCCGGAACCGAGTCGGTCCCGACTGATGCCGGGTTGAACCCGAAGCGCGCACCGGCGGGAAGACCGGCGCGAACGTCGAACGAAGCCCCTCCGGCCTCGAATACGGGCGGACCGCGGCGTCACGGGAATCGACGAGAACGCACACGGATGGCAATCAAGGGGAGACGGGAGCAGATACAAGGGAGCAGACCGAAGGGGTCGGTTCATGCCCTCAGGGGCAGCTTCCTGGCGGTGGAGCCCGCCGGATGAGCGCGGGCCCATCAACGCGCAGGTGCGTATCCGCGCCGTGAATGCGGGCGGAGGTGCGCGGCAGGGTTCGCGGCCCGGGCCTGCCACTGCGGAGAGAACAATGGACCACGAGGCGCTCCACGGAATTTGATGCCGGCCATGAATCATCCCATGCTGGAAGCCGCCAGGGCGCTGTCTCCGGCCATCCGGTCGGCCGCGGACCAGATCGAGGCGGAGCGCGCGTTGCCGCGCCCGCTGTTCGACGCGCTGGCGGATGCCGGCCTGTTCAAGCTCGGACTGCCGCGCTCCCTGGATGGGGTCGAGATCGACCTGCCGGGATACATCGACGTGCTGGAGGAGCTGGGCAGGGCGGACGCCAGCACCGCGTGGGTCGTCAACCAGTGCTCGATCTTCGCCGCGTACGCGGCGCGCATGGCCCCGGAGGTGGCCCGGGCCATCTGGACCGACACGCCGCGCTGTGTCGTGGCCAATACCTCCATGCCCACCGCCGAGGCGGTGGCGGTGCCGGGCGGCTACCGGGTCACCGGCCGCCACCGGTTCAGTTCGGGATCCCGGCACGCCTCCTGGTTCGCCGCCCGGGCGTGGATTCCGGAGGCCGGTGAGCGGATTCAGAAGTTCCTGTTCGTGCCGGCGGACGAGGTGGAGGTGCTGGATACCTGGAAGGTGCGCGGCATGAGAGGCACCGGAACCCACGACTTCGTGGTGGACGGCGCATTCGTCCCGGTGGAGCGGACGGTGCGGCACCTGGGCGCCCCGGTGGTGGAATCCGGACCGTTGTACCGCCTGTCTCTCGTCCTGTTGTTCGCTTCGGGTGACGGCGCGTTGGCGCTGGGGGCGGCCCAGGCGTGTCTGGATGCGTTCATGGAACTGGCCGGGGCCAGGACGCCCCACGCCATTCAGACCACGCTGCGGGATCAGCCGGCGGTGCAGGAGACCGTGGGGCGGAGCCTGGCCGCGCTGGCGTCCGGCCGGGCCTATCTGCGGGAGGCGGTCCGCAGCCTGTGGGCCGAAGCCGCTTCCGAGGGTCCGGTCACACTGGACCGCCGCGTGGCCATGCGCCTGGCTGCGACCCACTGCATCCGGGTGGCGGTGCAGGTGGTGGAGAGACTCTACAACGCCTCCGGGACAACGGCGATATACGAAGGCAACCTCATCCAGCGACAGTTCCAGGACCTGCACGTCATCAGCCAGCACCAGCAGGCCCGCCAACTCGCCTACGAATTCGCCGGCAGGCACGGTCTCGGGCTGGAGATCGAAACGACGCGCCTCTGACCCGGCGCGATCCTGGAGCCGGCGGCCGCCGGCTCCAGGGCGGGTACGGCGGTTACAGCGCCACCGCCGATTCGTAGGGCTCGTCCAGGGGGGTGTCCTCGCCGAAGAGTTTCCGCGTCGCGATCCAGCGGTGTGTCTTCTCGTAGACCTCCCGGGTGTAGGGCTCGAAGACCATGCGCTCGCCGACGCCCATGGCGTTGACCTCCACCAGTTCGTGGTACTTCTCGGGCAGTTCCTTCAGGAGGTAGTGCCGGTAGCGCTCCGGTTCCATGTCGATGTCGCGTTGCGCGCGTTGCAGGGCGTTGAAGTATTTCCTCGCGTCCTCTTCATCCGCGTCCGGCTCCAGCAGGAAACCGATCATGAAGGTGGTATCGACGATCTTCCGGAAACCCTGCTGCTCCAGCACATACATGGGCGCGCCGAAAACGTTGCCCGCCGGCACCTCGCGGTCGAGCAGCCGCGCCATGCGGTCCAGCGGCCGGCCGGCGAACTGAAGCTTGATCTCCGAGGAATCAAGGATCGGCTCCAATGCCTGCAGCGCCGAAAAATGGCTCCCGGAGTGATACCCCACCGCGATCTCGACATTGGCCAAGTCCCGGGGTTTGCGGCATTCGGACTCGGGCGGCACGTAGATGCCCGAGGGGGTGACCGAATAGGCATGCCCCCACATGCGGCCATGTTGCCCGGTGGCGGCCACGTTGACCATCCAGTGACAGGCCGAACTGACCTCGCAGGCGCGCCCGTCCTTCATGTCCTCGAGGGCGCCGTGGCGAATCTCCCTGGATTCCTCCGACTGCTGCGAGACCAGGCCGTGGATGAACTCGTAGTCCAGTCCTTCGTCTCTGAAATACCCCAGATCCTCCGCCACCCACTCCTGCAGTCTGCCGTGCGGTTGTATGCGAAATATTGCCATGTTCCGTTCCCTCCCAAGCACTGGTTTTCGACTCGCACCTGGATGATTCACGTTAGTCCAGGGAGAGTTGCGCGTCAAGATGGAAAGGAGCCTGCGCGGGAACGATTTCGTGGCGCCATCGGCGGCTGGCGACCGTGCCGTCCGGCGGCGCCCCTCGCGGGACGCGGGCCCGGTTGGAATGGAACCCAGGGGGCGTATCCACGATGACGGGGCTTCCCGCCCGCGGGCGGGAAGCCCCGTACCCCGCGAGGTGGGGCGAGGCCGTGGATCAGCGGCCCTCCTTTACCACCTCGACGGGGTCGGAAACACTCTGCCCGCCGCCGGTGGTTTCCCCGGGCGAGGTCACGAAGATCTGGTCCGCGTTGACCTGTCCGGGGGTGGCGCGGCTGGGTCCGTGCCAGGCGAAGTCGGCCGGAGAGTTGCCCGACCCCCTGAGCTGAAGCGAATGGCCGGCTTGCGTATTGTTGGTTTCACGGACACCGATGTCCGTGGCCGCAAGCCCTTCGGCCGGTCCCGAGGTTGCGGTAAAGCCGCCCTCGTAGCTCACGAACTCGACCACGTCGTTTGCCGGGTTGACCAGCGCGATGCCGTCCGGGGCGCCGTTCTCGATGCGGCTGACGGGAAACGACATCGTGCCATAGCCGGTCTGCTGGTCGGGAATGGAGCCCTCCAGGGGTATGGTCCGGTACGGCGCGCCGTTCTTGCCGTTGTAGAGCACGAGGCTCCACCCCTTCAGGTCGGTGCCGGCCGGACCGGCCACCTCCAGGGCCTCGTCGGCGTCGGTGCCGCGGTTGTCGTAGTGGATCTCGTTGATGAACACGTTCTGCCCCCACGCGGGCCACCCGGCCCCCAGCCACACTCCCAGGATCGTTGCGGCCCACAGCCAGGGCCCCAACCTTGTCGGAACTTTGCGCATGGTTGCACCTCCTTCGCGCAAGACGTCTGATAATGCCGGGTTCATGCGCCCCGGCCCCTGCAGAACAAGATCGCCGGAAAGGCCGGAAACTTTAGCGCAGGGTGTGCGATTCCGGATCGGGCCGGGGAACGGAAGCCGTCCGGCGGCCGTGCCGAAGGACGGGCAGGGGGATCGGTTCACCAGACCCGACCGCCACGGCTCGGCGCCGACCCGCTTCAGGGCGTCCGGCGGTTCGCCGGCCCGGCCGGCGCACGGTCGCTGCGCGGCGCCGGTGTCTCCGGGAAGCGTATGGTCGGCCACGCCCGGGACCGGGTGGGATCATGTCCGGGAAAGCTGCATGTCCGGGAAAGCTGCATGTCCGGGAAAGCTGCGCATCGACAGATGTGGATCACGATGCAGCTGTGGATCACGATGCAGAACTGTTATGAACCGGGATGGGGTTCCGGACCGGATGCGGATCTTTGCCATATCCGACGTGCACGTGGACTACGCCGAGAACATGGACCTGCTGCAGGCGTTGTGCGGGTCCGGCCACCTGCGCGACACCTTGCTGCTGGCGGGGGACGCCACCGACGATCTCGCCCGGTTGGCGCGGCTTCTCCGGGTGGTCCGGGACCGGTTCGCGCACGTGTTCTTCGTGACCGGAAACCACGAACTTTGGGTCCGGCGCGGGCAGCCGGGCGATTCCGTGGCAAAGTTCGAGAAGATCCTGCGCCTGTGCGCGGACCTCGGGGTGGGCACGAGTCCGGCCAAGGTCCGTTCCGGTCCGGCGGACCCCGGAGCCTGGGTCGTGCCGCTGTTCTCGTGGTACGTCAAGCCCGAGCAGGGCGCGGACACCCTGTTCGTTCCCGGTCGGGGCGACGAACCCAGCCTCCCCATGTGGGCGGACGAGGTCCTGACCCGGTGGCCGGAAGGCCTCCGGGTGGCGGACCATTTGCTCGACAGGAACGAGCGCCATCTCCGCGGCGACTACGACGCGCCGGTGGTGTCGTTCAGCCACTTCCTGCCCAGGAGGGAGTTGATGTTCCGCTCGGCGGCGGCGCTGCCCCCGCGGGCGGGCCGGGCGAGGCGGTTCAACTTCAGCCGGGTCGCGGGCAGCGCCCGGCTCGACGCCCAAGTCCGCGCGCTGGGCTCGGCACTCCACGTCCACGGCCACCAGCACCGCAACCGCGACCGGGTCATTGACGGCGTGCGCTATGTCTCCAACTGTCTGGGCTACCCGCTGGAGCGGGCCCGCGGCGAGATCGGTGAACCGTGCGGGACCCTGAAGCTGGTGTGGGACACCGGCGGCGGTCCGCGTGCGGCGGCTCCCGCCGGGGCGGCCGCCCGCGAGTTGCTCAGTGAATGATCCCGCCGCCTTCCACCACCAGCAACTGCCCGGTCATGAAGTCGCTGTCGGCGCTGGCCAGGAAGAGCGCGGTGCCGGTGACGTCCTCGGGCAACTGGATGCGCTTGAAGGCCCGGCGGCCGGCGCTGCCGGAACGCCGCTTGCGGATCTCGTCGGTGACCACCTCCTCACTCATGGTCGAGCCGGGTGTCATGCAGTTCACGTTGATGTTCCAGTCGCCGAGCTGCCGGGCCATCACCCGGGTCAGGCCCACCACCCCGCCCTTGGAACTGGTGTAGGGAGGCATGTTGCTGGTGCCGTTCAGGAAGGTGCCGGACGCGATGTTGATGATCTTCCCCGACTTCTGCGCCTTCATCACCGGAATGACCGCGCGGCAGCACATGAAGACGCCCTTGAGGTTCACCTCCATGACCCGGTCCCACTCGTCGAGCGGGCAGTCCTCCACCCGGCCCATCCACATGTGCCGGGTCACGTAGATGGCCGCGTTGTTCAGCAGAACGTCGATGCGCCCGAACCGTTCGAGGGTTTCCGCCACCAGTCCCTCGATGCTGCCGTACTTCGTCACATCCGTGGTTCTGGCCCAGCCCGTCCCGCCAGTCCGGTTCAACTCCCCGGCAACGGACTCGCCCGCCGCGCCGTCGATGTCGGCGATGACGACCCGCGCGCCTTCGCCGGCGAACCGCTTGGCGTAGGCCTTTCCGAGCCCGTGTCCGCCGCCCGTGATGAGGGTGACCTTGTCCTTGAGTCGCATGGCAGCCTCCCGTTTCGGATGGCCGCGAGTATAGCACGCCGGACCACGCCGCCCCCCGTGCGCCGATTGATCTGTCCGCCCCCGCGGGCGTAAATGGAAGGATGCGGCGACGCCGCGCATCCGGACGCGAGGAGGTTCACCGTGCAGTTCGTTCGATTGTTCACCGGCGACGACGGCCAGTCCCATTTCGAGGATCTCGATACCAGCGCCGCGGGCGGCTACTTCTTCGAGACGCTGCCGGTCACCGCCCTGGTACTGAAGAACGATCCGGCAACGCACTTGGGAGACTTTCACAACGCGCCGCGGCGTCAGTACTGCATCACCCTCTCGGGCTCGGCGGAGATTCGGGTCGGCGACGGCACCTCGCGAACCTTCGTGGCGGGCGACGTCTTTCTCGCCGAAGACGTTTCCGGGCAGGGGCACAGGCTGGTGCCGCGGGACTGGGCGAGGGCGTTCGTGCACATCGATTGGAAGAGAGAAGCGCGCCTGGCGGAAGACGGACCGTCAGGCGAAACGGCGTTGGGGGCAACCTGTTCCGCGCCGGCATGGAAAGGAGAGATGGATGAGCAGTGAGGAAACGACCCCGGTCAAGGTCAGGAAACTCGGCCATGTGGTGTTCAACGTGAGCGATGTCGAGCGCAGCACCCGGTTCTGGACCGAGATCATGGGTTTCAAGGTGTCCGACGTGAACGAGCGCGGCATGGTCTTCCTGAGGAACGGGGCCGACCACCATGCGGTCGCGCTCTTCCCGTCCGACTTCAACAAGGGGCAGCCCGAGCCGGGCCAGGTCGCTTTCAACCATTGCGCCCTGGAGGTGGGCAGCGTCACCGATCTGTTCCGGATTCGCGACTTTCTCAAGGCCAAGGGTGTCCCCATCGTTTACGAAGGCCGCCGGGGGCCCGGCTGCAACCCCGGAGTGGAGTTCACCGATCCTGACGGCTTCCAGATCGAACTCTATGCGACCATGGACCAGATCGGCTGGGAAGGCGAAAGCCGGCCGGCGGAGCAATGGTCCCGGGCCACCTCCCTTGAGGAGGTGCTGGAGAAGCCGATCCCGGGCGTGAGCTACGAGTGATCAGCCGGGTCGGACGGCCCGGCGGTCCGGGGACTCGCGGCTGCGGCACCGCCGCGCCCGGCGGCACCGCTGACGGGCAACGGTGGAGGTGATCATGCCGGCCGTGGGGGCGCCCCGGGAAACCGGGCGCCTGGTGCGCTGGCTCAAGCGGGAAGGGGACACCGTCACCAGGGGCGCGAGGCTGATGGAGGTGGAGACCGACAAGCCGGCGGTGGAGACCGAAGCGCCGGTCTCCGGAGTCCTGTCCCGTGTCACCGCGTCTCCGGACGACGATATCCCGGTGGGGCAGGCCACGGCGCTCATCGTCGAGCTGTCGGGGCGGCACCTTCACGGCATCCAGTCGCGGCATGTTCGGCGTCGACCGCTCCACCGCCATCATCAATCCGCCGCAATGCGGCATGTGGTCCGGGTGGCACCCCGCGTGGTGCCCCACGGTGATGGCATCGCGGTCCGGTTCATGATGACCACGACGCTGTCCGCCGACCATCGCGTCGTGGACGACGCCATCGGCGTCCGCTTCCCGCAGCGGGTCCGGTAACGCCTGGATGCGATATAGGGATATGGGCGCCCCGCCCGGTTACATCCCCGGCCAGCTCTCCATGGGGTCGGTGGAGCGCACCAGGTGCATGCCGGCGGAGGCTGCCTGGTCCAGGGTCTGCTCGGCGGCGCCGGTGAAGTCGGCGGCGGTCTCGCCGGTCTCCGTCCGCACCACCACAGACGACATGCAATCGGTCATGATGTAGACCTTTCGCGCCAGCGACGGATTCTCCCGCCGGATCTCTTCCATCATGTCCTGGACGGTGCTCCTCACGCAGTGGCTTGCCGCCTGTCCGGCGACGATCAGGGCGTCCGCCTCCAGCAGGGTCTTGCGGAATCGGACGTTGCGCTCCGCCAGGACGCCGCCGTCCCAGGTGGTCAGGACTTCGGGGCGCAGCACCGAGTAGTTCTCCGTGAGGTCGTGGGATCCCTTGATCTCGGTCCAGGACTGCGACACCCGGACCAGGGAGTGCAGGGTCCTGGCTTCGTCCACCACGCCGGTGACCGCATGGCCGGGGCTTCCCACCAGGCAATGCGGCGGCCACAGGTAGAGGGTGTAGCGTCCGCCCGCGGCCAGTTCGCGGTTGTAGAAACGGCACTGCTCCGCCAGCCAGTCGTAGCCCTTGTCGGTGATCCAGGAGGTCATGGCGCGGTTGGGTGCGACGTCTTCCCTGAGCACCTTCCCCAGGGGGTCGATATTGACCAGCCGTCTGGCGTCGCCGCCGTCCACCGTGATGAGGGTGTGGGGCGACAGCGGCTCACCGTGAGAGTCCACCCAGAACCAGGGAAAGAAGATCTGGAAGTTGTGGTGGCTGTCGAGGGTGCAGCGGATGTGGCTGATCCGCGCAAGGTTCCGGTAGATGAACTCGGCGATGCGCCGGTTGTCCTCCACCGCGCCCCGGCCGCTGCGACCGCCGACGTAGAGCGTCCCCTCCGGATGGCAGAAATCGCGCTGGACGTCGATCAGGAGCAGGTCGATGCGCCGGGCGTCCGCCGCCGCCGCCGCGATCCCGTATTCCCGCCGGAAACGGTTGGCCTCCTCGAAGACCGCCATGCGGTCCGGACAATAGGAAAAGTCGCCGGCGTGGTCGGCACGATACCACCGGGGCGTCTCGCGAATCTCGGCCGGTATCATGATTCCATTCTAACAGCCGCCCGAATGCCGGCAACCGTGGCCCGGGTTCCGCCTTCACCGGCCACCGGCCTTGTGACATAAAGGACGTCATGGCGGCCCGCTGGATCGAATTGTCCATCCAGGCCCACGGCCCGGTACAGGACACGGTGTCCAACTTCCTGGTGGAGCGGGGCTCCACCGGCATCGTCTGCGCCCACCGCTCCATGCGCGCGTTCTTCCCGGACACGGTGGACCTGACCCTCCTCAAGACCATGGTCCGCCGCTACCTGCACGGGCTCCGGGACATCTTCCCGGAATCGCCCCCGGGCCGGGCGCGCTGGCGGGTGATGGACGGCAAGGACTGGAACCAGGCCTGGCGCCGGCGTTTCAGGCCCCGGAGGATCGGCCGGCGGTTTCTGGTGACGCCGCCGTGGATCCGCCCGAAGGGCGGCCATCGGCGGGTGATCTTCATCGAACCCGCCATGGCCTTCGGCACGGGGACTCATGAAACCACGCGCTGCTGTCTCGAGTTCATCGACGAGCTCTGCGCCGGCGTCGTGCCCGCCAGCGCACTGGATGTCGGCACGGGCTCCGGCATCCTGGCCATCGGCATGGCCCGCCTCGGGGTGCGCGAGGTGCTGGCCCTGGACAACGACCCCGTGGCCCTGGAGGCGGCCCGGGAAAACCTCCGGCTCAACGGCATGGACGGCGCGGTGTCGCTGAGTGATGCGGGCGTCGGGCGCCTGCGCCGCCGGTTCCCGCTGGTGGTGGCCAACATCATGCTGGAAACCCTGGTGGCGCTGGCCGGCGCTCTGGAGCAGCGCGTGGCCGCCGGCGGCGCGCTGATTCTCTCGGGCCTGCTGCACGATCATGTGCCGTTGGTGGTGCCGCACTTCCGGGGGTTCCGGCCAGTGCAACACCGGCAGCGCAGGGAGTGGAGCACGCTGCTGCTCCGGAAGGCGCCATGAGCCTGCCGCGTTTCCTCGTGCGGCCCGACGCGGTGCGCGGCGGCGCCGCCACGGTCGGCGGCCAGGAGCTTGAACACATGCGCCGGGTGTTGCGGCTTCGGCCCGGCGCCCGGGTGTTGCTGTGGGACGCGGCCGGGACCGAACACGAGGCCGTCATCCGCGCCTATGACGGTGGTGCCGCGGCCTTGACCGTGTTACGGTCCTGCCACCCCGAGCGGGAGTCGCCCTTGGCCGTCACCCTGGCCCAGGCCGTGGGCAAGGGCGACAAGATGGACCGGGTGGTGGAGAAGGCCACGGAACTGGGGGTGAACCGTGTGGTGCCGCTGGTCTCGTCGCGTACCATCCCGCGCGTCGGCGGCGAGAGGAGGCACCGGGGCGAGGAGGGGGACCGTGGCGACAGGGGCGAGCGGCGGCGTGAGCGCTGGCAGAAGATTGCGGCGGCGGCCGCCCGGCAATCCGGGCGTACCCGGATCCCCGAGGTGCTGGCCCCGGAGGGGTTCGAGGCGCTGCTCGCCCGGGACTGGCGGTGCGACGCCCGGCTGCTGTTCCGGCAAGGCCCGTCGGCACGGCGGCTGGCCTCGTTGAAGGATGAGTTCGGAAGCCTTCGGTCCGTGCTCGTGGTGGTGGGTCCGGAAGGCGGCTTCAGCGAGAGCGAGGCGGCAAGGGCTGCGGCCCATGGATTTCACACGGTCGGATTGGGACCGCGCATCCTGCGCACGGAGACCGCGGGCGCGGCGGCGGTCTGCGCGGTGCAGTTGCTGTGGGGAGACCTGGGGTGAGACGGGAGCGGGCGAGAACTCTGGCGAAACAGGAGGCGGGTCATGGACAAGGACACCGAGGAGACCGTAAGACGGATGCTGGCCCGTGCCGGCCTTGAAATGGCCGGCAGCGACCGGAAGCGCTTGATGCCGATGCTGGAAACCTTCATGGAGAGCCTGGAGAAACTGCACTCCATAAACCTGGCCGGCGAGCAGGTGGGCGGAGTCTTTCGGCCCGAGACGGACGAGGACCGGTAGCGGCGGTTCGACCGCCAGCGAGGAACGGACATGTCGGATATGTGTTTCTCCAGCATCGACAGCATGGCCCCGCGCCTGCGCACCGGCCAAGTCTCTCCGGTGGAACTGACCCGGGCCTGCCTCGACCGGATCCATGCCCTGGACGGCGATCTGCATGCCTATGTGAACCTCATGGAGAAAAGCGCCCTGGAGGAAGCCGGCAGGGCGGAACAGGAGATCCGGAACGGCCGCTACCGTGGTCCGCTGCACGGCATCCCGGTGGCCGTCAAGGACCAGTACGACGTCGAGGGCGCGCTCTCGATGGTGCGCATCCCCCAGCCCCCGCCGCCGGGCGAGGACTGCACCGCGGTCCGCCGCCTGCGCGAGGCCGGGGCGGTGATGCTCGGCAAGCTCAACATGAGCGGTCTTCCCGCCGGCATCAAGGGCGCCCGGAATCCCTGGAATCGCGACCACGTGCCCGGAGGGTCCAGTACCGGCTCCGGTGCCGGCATCGCGGCCGGGCTGTGCATGGGTTCGTTGGGCGAGGACACCGCGGGATCCATCCGCAACCCTGCCTCCTTCTGCGGCATTGCCGGCCTGAAGCCCACCTATGGACGGGTCAGCCGGTTCGGTCTGGCGCCGCTGGGCTGGTCGCTGGACACGGCGGGGCCCATGACCCGGGTGGTGGAAGACCTCGCGCACATGCTTCAGGTGCTGGCCGGGTTCGATCCCGGGGATCCCACCTCGAGTCCGGTGGAGGTGTCCGACTACACCGCGGACCTCCGGGCCGGGGTTTCGGGCATGGTCATCGGCGTGCCGCGGGACTACTTCGGCCTCATCGACACCGACCCCGAAATCCTGGACCTCCTGGACCGGGCGCTGGCGGCGTTGGAGTCCCTTGGCGCCAGGGTCCGGGACGTGACGGTGCCGAGCATGGAGTACGCCACCATCGCCAACGGCCTCATCTACTCCTGCGAGTTCTACAACATCTGTCGGGCCGACCTGGGTGCGGCCATGGCCGGGGAGGCCTCGGAGTCCCGCCGGGCGCGTCTGTTCATGGGCGCGGCGGCCACCGCCGGTGACTACATCCAGGCCCAGCGGATGCGGAGCCGGCTCAGGCGGGAGCTGAACGAGGTGTTCCGCGAGGTCCACGTCATGGCCCTGCCCACGAATCCGACCACCGCACCGCTGGCCAGCGAGGTGGACGGGCTGGACGCCGTGAACAAGATGCTGCGCCCGGACTATCCCTCGCCGGCCAATCTGGCGGGCATACCGGCGCTGGCCGTTCCGTCCGGCTTCAGCGCCAGCGGCCTGCCGGCGGGGATGCAGTTCTGGGGCCGGGCCTTTGCCGAGTCCACGCTGCTGCGCGTGGGCTACGCCTGGCAGCAGCACGCCCGCTGGTACGAGCACCGGCCGCCGGAGTAGGGGCGAATGTCGAACCGCCCGCGGCCCCGGACGGGCCACGGGGGGCAGGGAAACCGCCAGCCCCACCATCGACGTCGATAATGGGCGGGCAAGCTTGGCTGATCGGCTCAGCTGTCGATGTCGCGGCCACGCCAACTGGCTTCATCCGCCAGTTCCTGCGCATGGCGCTTCTGTTCGTCGCGGTCCTCGACGGCAAGGCCGGGTAGAACGATATCGGCGTGGCAGGGGTTGCGGTGATGCGGTGACCTGACGGCCGTTCGAGGCGGCCCTGTCCACCTTGACCACGGCCCAGCCATAGAACGTTCCGTTTCGTTTGATTGCCACCCTGCCCGCTATCTCGACGGCCTCTCTCGGCGAGACGCAATCGAGGCGATCCACCGAAAGCCGGGGCTCACCCTGCTTCTCCAGAAAGATGTGGAGCAGGATTCTGCCGCGGCCAGCTCGCCGGGCCTGGCTTTGGGAAAATACGTCCCTGCCGAGGTTTTCATCCGGCCCGATATCGCCCGTGGTCGTCACGCAGCCAGTTCGTCCCGCCGCGCCAGCTCATCCAGTGCCTCTCGAACGAAGCCGTCGGGCAGCGCCCCCGTATCCGAATAGCGCGCGCGTCTGTGCCTGCCGTCCATGTTGACCAGGCACAGTGCGCCGCCATCGGAGTCGCAAAGCAGCAGGACGGAGCGTCCGCACCGGCCCGGAGCGTCGATGGCGACCTCGCCGTCCGGCGTCGGGTAGATCTCGAAACGCCGGGGCGAAAGCTTGTACATGGCCAGCAACAACCGCCGGGCGTTGGTCAGCGCGAGATCCGAGGGGTCCGGGAATGCCTCGTCCCGCGCCTCGGCCACCGCCTCGTCCAGATCGCTCAGCGCGTCCCTCAAATCGGCATTCCGACCAACGGCGGTCTCCATGAATTCGATGATCCTGGGGGAAAATGTGCCCGAACTTGACGTGCCCGCGGGTTCGAATGCGCTATTGGCTGTGGGATCGATGAGCATTGCCCCCCACAGCTTTTCACTCATTTCGGGTCGCCGAAGCATTTCGGCGAGGAGGTCAAGATACTCGTCAGCGCGCTCCGGAACGTTTTCGGGCCGGACGGGGAGAGCAAGGGAATCCAGGGTGAAGGAACTGGTTTCGGCCTCCGCTGTTCCGGCCACCGACGTCGTCGCTGACGGGTTCGCTGCATTCATCGGGACATCCCCTTTGTGTGGAATTTTGCCACGAGATCATTGAAATCGGAAAGGTCGTTCTTCCAGCCGCCAAGAATGGCCGATGCCCTCTCCAAACGTTGTTGCTGACTCTCCTCCGTGATGTCTCGATGAATATTGGCCTGAAACAACATTCCCTGGCCTGCAACACGGCCATCTCTCGTGGCGCTGACGCCGCCAACATCCAAGGTGATTCTTCTGGTTTCATAACCGTATACGGCTTTCAGATGAACATTCGGTTGCACATCCCTGAACGACATCCATTCGCCGCCTCCCAGCAAGGTATGCGCCACGCCGTATCCCGACTTGTCTTTTTGTGTCCTGAAGCTCTTGGCATTGATTCCGATGGCGATGTAAGGAATATGTGAGACCGCCTGCGCGAACCGTCCCGCAATTTCCGGCACCACGCACTCGCCTTCATTGAGCGGCTGACCCTTCTGTTCAAACACGAACCGGTTATGCTCGGCTCTGACCTCGATACCGCCTTCGAACACCACTTGGGAGAACACGGGCGTCGTCACGGGTGACTGGCCTGGTTTCAGAGTCTTGTCCACTATGCCGTTGTAACGCAGGAAATCCGGGTTGAGGATCGAAGGGTCGTTCTGCGTGGTGACGAGCACGACGGACAACTCCACGAGTCCGATCCCGGTGTCGATCCCGCTTTCTGCCGCTCGTGAGCCTTGCGCCATCGCCGCACCCCTTCAATGCCAGTTGCTGCGGTCCGCCGGGATTTCCAGTCTCGACGGTGCCGTATCCCGCCAGGAAACATAGAGGAGTTTCGACAACGCGGCAATCCCCTGCAGGACTGTCCCGCGCTGCGAGATTGCGGAAGCTCGAGGCCGGGTGTGCGGAGCAGACAGGAGACGGTGGCGGTGTCGGTGTCGGCGTGGACCGAGCGCAGCCGGTGCGTGGGGTGTGACGGTAAAACTCCGAACGGAGTCGAGATCGGGCAAGGCTGCTCTGCACACCACCATCGCCTGAAACGCCGGCATCACAAGGGAATGGAGCGGTCGCGGCGATTGAGCGAGACGACCGGTCCGCAATCTTCGAGCGCGTTCCGCCTTGTCGTCCGATCACAGAGGTAACAGAACGCGGCGCGGAGTGCAAACGGCCGGCGGCAGTCTTCACACATGGCGCATCGGAGCCGGTGGACACCGCGCGCATGTTACCGCGGCGCAAGCGTGTGACAACCGACGCGCCGAAGGGCGTTCCAATCGCGCTTCCTGACCGCTCTACCCGTCGGGCGCTGCAAGCCGTTGTGTCATCGGCATTCAGCGCGAGCGGCTCTTGAGCGACAGCGCCCGCCGCGCACTTGCGGAAACAGTCCTGCGAACCGCCGCGCGGCTTCCGAGCGGCACTATAGGAAGCATGAGGGAACGATGCAATGCGCGAAGTCCCGTTCAGCGGCGGCGTCATTCGCCCGGCCCGTACCGTTGGCGATTGTGCGGGCCGAGACGCTTCCGCCGATGAACATGGGTTCCCGCGGATCATCGTCGGGAGGTGCTCCCGTTACCGCTCCGCAGCATTGCCGCTGAACGCGGCGACACGGCGGACGCTTGCGGCGCGTAGCGTGGCGCGCCATAGTCAATCATGAAGATCAGGCACAAGGGACTGCGGGCGCTGCACGAGCGGGACAATCCGGCACGGGTGCCTGCTACTCTCGCGCCACGGCTGAAGCGCATCCTGTTTCGGCTGCAAGAGGCAACGCATCCGGGCAGCGCCGATGCGCCGGGCTTCCGGTTGCATCCCCTGAAGGGCGCCCGCGCGGGCCAGTGGAGCGTCCGCGTCTCGGGCAACTGGCGCGTGGTGTTCCGCTTCGAGGACGGCGAGGCCGTGGATGTGGACCTGATCGACTATCACTGACCGGAGGGAGTGTGACCATGAACGATATTGCAGGAGATCGCGTCGGCCCGATGCTGAACCCGCCGCACCTGGGCGAACTCATCCGCGAGAGTATGGACGATGTGGGCTGGAACGTGACCGGTACCGCGGCTCGGCTCGGCTGCGAGCGGGGAACGCTGTCGCGCTTGCTGAACGGCAAGGCGGGGGTGTCGGCCAACATGGCGCTGGCGCTGGAGGATATCGGCTGGGGAACCGCCGAACACTGGATGCGGATGCAGGCGAGCTACGAGCTTGCACAGGCGCGCCGGGACCGGGTTGCCGCCGGACGGCGTGCGGGTGCGCTGCGCGCATGACCGGGGCGCCCGCCGTCGGCACGGTCGGGTCTGATCGGGTCTGACTGATGCGGCTGTCGTGGAACGAGGTTCGCACCCGCGCCGCCTCCTTCGCCGAGGACTGGAAGGATGCCGCCTACGAGAAGGGGGAGACGCAGAGCTTCTACAACGAGTTCTTCGAGTTCTTCGAGTTCTTCGGGAAGCGCCGTCGTGAGGTTGCCCGCTACGAGCAACACGTCTCCAAGCTCGACAATCGCTCCGGGTTCATCGACCTGTTCTGGCCGGGCGTGCTGATCGTCGAGCAGAAGAGCGCCGGGCGCGATCTGACGGCAGCACTCGAACAGGCCGGGGAGTATTTCGACGCGCTGCCGGAACGCGAACGCCCGCGCTTCATCCTCGTGAGCGACTTCCAGACCTTCGAGCTTCACGATCTCGACGAGGGGGAGACCGTTGCTTTCCCGCTCGCCGACCTGCCCGCGCATGTCGAGTCGTTCGGCTTCATCCTCGGGGTGCAGCGCCGGACTTTCCGCGACCAGGACCCGGCGAACATCAAGGCGGCCGAGCTGGTCGGGCGGCTGCACGACGCGCTCGCCGATGCCGGACACCGGGGCCACGATCTTGAACGCTTTCTTGTGCGTGTCGTCTTCTGCATGTTCGCCGACGACACCGGGGTGTTCGAGCCGCGCGACATCTTCCTCGACTTCATCGACACGCGCACCGGCGAGGACGGGGCCGATCTCGGACCGTGGCTCGCGCAACTGTTCGAGGTGCTCGATACGCCGGAGGACGAGCGCGCGGCTGAGCGGTAATGCAGGAAGCAGCCGCGGCGGCGTTTCGTCGGGGAGCCGCGCGGCGGTGCGGGAGAAGCCGACCCGCAACCCCATGGAGTTGCGGGTGTTTCCTCCGGTTCACACACGGGCGGGCGCTTGCGGGATTTGCGCCCTTGGCGCGTGGGGTGTGACGATAAAACTCCGAATGGAGTCGAAATCGGGCGAAGTTGCCGTGCATTTCACCACCGGCTGAAACGCCGGCTTCACAAGGGAGTGGAGCCGCGCGGGTGTGGTGGCGATTGCACAGGCCTTGCGGTCGGAGGCGGCGACGGCAGCACCTGTACGGCTGCGGACGGCAGTGCGGATGCCGGTGAACGGCGAAGCGGTCCCTGGCGGCGGCCTGCTCACGGTCCGGCCCTGTCTCTCCGCGGCGCGAGACGGTTCCGGGGCGGTGATTGGCGGAGACCGCCTTGACGGCTATACGGATACCGGCGGGTGCAGTGTCGGTGCGGCCTCCCCGGTCAGGGTGTCACGCGCCGGTCTCTTGATTGCATCGCAGTCACTGATAGAATGCAGCCGGAGGACGGGGGCATGGCGAGCATCACGATCTGCAATCTCGATGACGACGTGAAGACGCGGCTGCGTGTGCGGGCAGCGGAACACCATCGCTCGATGGAGGAAGAGGCGCGCATCATCCTGCGCGATGCGGTGAACGACGGGCGGGCCGCGCCCCGGAACCTCGCGAAGTTTACCCGCGAGTGCTTCGCGCCGTTGGGCGGCGTCGAGCTGGAGCTTCCCACGCGGGTCGCAATGCGCGAGCCGCCCGACTTCTCCTGAGCCGCCCGGGATGTATGTCATGGACACCAATGTGGCGTCCGAACTGATGCGGCCTTCACCGGTTCCCGCTGTCTCGGCGTGGATTGCCAGTCGAGACGCGGAAGAGATGTACTTGTCAGCCGTGAGCGAGGCCGAGCTTCTGTACGGCGTCGCAGTCGTGCCGGCGGGCAGACGGCGGAATGAACTTTAGGCCGCCATGCTCCGATGGCTCGCCACCGGCTTCGCGGAGCGGATTCTGCCGTTCGACAGCGTCGCGGCGCAGGATTATGCGGACATCGCGGCGGGCCG
The DNA here is from genome assembly GCA_964291295.2 of uncultured Binatia bacterium (SeqCode). Classification (GTDB taxonomy): domain Bacteria; phylum Desulfobacterota; class Binatia; order UBA9968; family JAJDTQ01; genus JAJDTQ01. Next base: position 1,782,034 of record OZ219754.1, read on the forward strand.
GCGTTCCGCCGGACGTCCGATCTCGCCGGCGGACTGCCCGATCGCCGCCATCGCCCGCTCGCGCGGCATGGCGGTGGTTACCCGCAACATCCGGGACTTCGAGGATACCGGCATCAAGGTCGTCGATCCCTGGACGGCGGCATGAGCGGCACGACGGAAGCCTTCGCCCGCGTGAAGACCGATGCGCTGCTCGCGGGTGCGGTTTGGAACCTGACGGACGGCGTGAGCGTCCTGTATGGGTATGCGCTGCCGGACGGCACACCGGCTGATTAAGTGCAAGCGGTTATTCGAGGCGCGCATCGTCACCCGCGTCCTGTTCCTGGTGGACCGGATCGCCTTGGCGCGGCAGGCCGAAGACGCATTCACCGACCATCTGCGGGACTACCCCTGCCATGTGCTGCAGCACTTCGATTCCCTCCAGTTCGGCCTCACGGCGACGCCGTGGACGGCGGCGGCCGACGCCCTTCTCGATACGGAGGACGGGCGGTTCGTGCGTGATACGCTGCGCTTCATCGAATTCGCCGAACCCACCTTCCGCCACGACCTGCGCCGGGCGATCAAGGAAGGCCATCGCGTGCCCTGCCACATTCGACCGGGCGAGCCGCGAGTGGCTGACGCTCGACGAGGACGGCCGCATCGTGCGCATGCCGGCCTCAAGGCGGAACAGGCGCGCTGGGCCGGTCTGATCGGCAGCCGGGTGCGGGCCGACGCGCCGAATATGGAGAATCTCGGCGAATGGGACTTCGACGCGCATCCCTTCGCCGCCCTCGGGGGCTACGACCAAGCGCGCGGCGAAGGCGCACTGGGCCAGCTGTTCGCGGGTATCAATGCTGCGGTGTACGGACCCCGGCAGGCTCGCGGCGAGGCCGAAATCCCCCGCGCCGGGGAGGGGGTAGCGCCGTGCCCACGATTTCTTGGACAAGACCTTGACTTGACTGGGTGGGGGCACATTCGTGCCAGGGTGGTCTTGATAGGACGGCTTGCGGAAAGGAGTGAACCGGCGGCGATGGCCTTGATGAACTGAAGGGCGGTACAGGCGACGACATTCTGGACGGCGGCAAGGGCGGCGACACGCTCCAGGGCGGCGACGGCAACGACGTCATCCAGGGCCAGGAAGGCGACGACACGATGACGGGCGGCCAGGGTGACGACACGTTCTTCTTCGATTCGGGAGACGGGAACGACATCATCACCGACTTCGGGAAGGTGATACGATTGATATAGCGGCCAGATCGCTGCGTGCCGAGCAGGTCGGCGGCGATGTCATCATCCATTTCAGGGACGGCGACACCATCACCCTGTCGGGTGCGTCGGCAGACTTTCTGGTCCCCGGTGAGAACGTCATCAACGAGGCCGATTTCGACTTCACGGGCTGACGCGACCGGACGCGGGCAACTCACGGTTCCCGGGCGCCCGAACTGTCTGCCAGCCAAGGGGTGCCGGGGTGGATGGCTCGGTCCCGGCGGTTGCCGGGTTGACGCCGGTGCGTCATTCGACGGCCCGTGTGAGCGGGAGTATCTGGTGGCGGCTATGGGCCAATGGTCGTTCGGGGACGCTGCAAGGACCCGGCGAATCCGGGCACGACGGGAACGGTTGCATGGCCAAGGGCGATGGCCGCGAAGGATACCTGGTTCCGGGACACGATCATCGGAGCCTCCGCCATGCGGACCGACCTTGCGCACACGGACGCCGATGTCTGGATGACCAGCGTGGCCGATCGCAACGCTTGCCCACGGCTCCCTTGTTTCGGCGGGACACGTCGTACATCATGGCATCCGGATCGGACACCGAAGGACAGGGTCACAACCCGTCGTCCGGGAAACGCTTCCGCATGGCTTTGCTTCCGCATGGCTTCCCGGCCCCGGGCCATCCGATGGCCCGGGGCCTTGGCTCTGGCCAAGGAGGGGGAACCGCTTTCTCTCCGGCGAGGCCGACGCACCAAGCCGTGACGACACAGGCATGTCGCCCCATGCATCGGAGTGCTCCCCGTTGCCCGGCAATGGAGGCGGTTTCTCCCTTTACTCCTGGCGCGGGCGATGACGGCGGCGGCACGTCCTCGCCGCCCCACAAGCGGGCGAGTGTGGCCGCGTCTTCCCGGCGGGCCGCGTCGAGGGACAAATCGGGAAAACGCCTCAAGGTGTTCTTGCGCCCGCGTCCCCGGATGCGAGGGCGACCCGCGTTGCATCGGCGACCCGCGCCGCATCTGCCTTCGGGACCCGGACGATCATCGGCTTCAGGTTCTCTCGCCGCGTTCATGACAGGCAGGATCGGGCCGGGGGGAGCGTGAGTCATGCGATACAGGATGCTGGGGGGGACGGGGCTTCGGGTTTCCGAGATCGGTTTCGGCTGCGGCAATGTCGGCGGCCTGATGACCCGGGACGGCCATGAGGCGCAACTGGCCGCGGTGCGTCGTGCGCTGGAGTTGGGAATCAACTATTTCGACACCGCCAGAGCCTACGGGGAGGGCAGGTCCGAGACCCACTTGGGACGGGTTCTCGCGGAGACCGGAGCCGAGGTGGTCCTTTCCACCAAGATTCGTCTCGACGCCGGCGCGTTGGACGATATCGCCGCCGCGGCGGCGGTCCAGACGGAACAGGGGCTGGCGCGTCTGGGGCGGCCTTCGGTGGACCTGATACAGCTCCATACCCGGCTCGTCAACCGCCGCGGCACCGGCCGTTTCGCCATGACCCCGGCCGATGTGCTGGGGCCGGGCGGGGTGGTGGATGGGTTCAAGCGTCTGCGTGACCGGGGTCGGGCAAGCTTCTTCGGCTTCACCGGACTGGGCGACGTGGAGGCCATTGAGGCGCTGGTGGACAGCGGCGAGTTCCATTCCTTCCAGGCCTACTACAACCTGCTCAATCCCAGCGCGGGGCAGGCCGTCCCGGAGGGGTTCAGCGCCCTGGACTACCGCGGCGTCATCGACCGGGCCGCGGCCCGGGGCATGGGCGTGGTGGTGATCCGGGTGCTCGCCGCCGGGGTGCTCAGCCCCACGCCGGAGTCGGGCGGCGGCACCAGCCGCGAGCCGCTGTCGGCGGGTTCCGACTACGAACGCGACGTGGCCCGGACCCGCCAACTGGGCTTTTTCATGCACCAGGGGCTCGAATCCCTGTCCCGTGCGGCCATCCGCTTCGCCCTCATGAAGCCCGAGGTCCATACGGTGCTGGTGGGGTTTTCCGACAACGCGCAGATCGACGAAGCCGCCGGGTGCTCCGGTGCGGGCGCGTTGCCGGAGGCGGCCATGGCCGGGCTGCGGGCGGTCTGGGACAGCGATTTCGGCTCCCGTCGGCCGCGGCGGGCGTGAGGCCCGGCCGCGGACGACGGCCCGGTCAGCCCCCTTGGGCGATGCGCTGCACGTGCTCCCGCACGACATCCCGCGGGCATAACGCGATGAATCCCCTGGCTCCGAGGAAGAGCAGCAGGATGTCGTCGACGTGCCCCAGGGCGGGCAGCAGGTCGGGCAGCAGGTCGGCGGGCAGGATCAGATAGGCGAACACGCCCAGTGCCAGCGCCTTGGCCTTCATCCCCACCCGCGGGTCCTTGAACAGGCGCCAGAACAGCCGGATGAAGCTGGGCAGATGCCGCACCAGCCCCAGCAGCCGCCGGGGGCCCAGGCGCAGCAGGTAGGCGAGGGAACTGAGCCGGATCATGGCGTTTCCGCGGGCCGGCCCGCGGCCGGAGCCGGTGCCACACGCCGGAACAGGGTGCCGCGGCGGCCCGCCAGCAAACCTGTCCCGCCGGTCCCTCTTTCCAGGGACACCGTCGTGAGCCGGTTCGGGGTGCCCAGCCGTTTCCTCTGCCACCGGGTGCCGTTCCAGCGAAGCGCGGCGCCCGCCTCTCCCACGGCCCAGCATTCGAGGCGGGAGGCGCAGTCGATGGCGCGCAGCCGGAAGATGGATGCGGGCACCTCCACTCTTGCCCAGGCGGCGCCGTCATAGGCGAACAGGGCGCCGTGGTCGCCCACGGCCCAGCCCCGGTCGCTCCCCGGCAGGACCAGGTCGTACATGCGCGGCACGTCCTCCATGTCGGCCTTGGTCCAGGCCGTGCCGTCCCAGCGCGCAAAAAAGCCATCCCCCACCATCCACCCGGCCTGTCTCGACGAGAAGCGCATTGCCTGGATGGGACGCCTGTCCACAGGGCTCCTGGCCTCCCGCCACTCGCGGCCGTCCCACTCGATGAGGCGGCCGTCCCGGGTGCCGGCGAAGCAATGGTCCGGTGCGGCGCAGCCGGCACCCCGCAACCGTGCCTGCAACGGATTGCGCCGGGACAGGGGATTGTCCACCCGGATCCAGACGTTGCCGTCGTAGTGGAGCGACAGGGCGTCGTCGCCGAAGACCCATACATCGTCGGCGGCGTTAACCACGAAGGTCCTGGGGCTTATCGGGTTCGGGTGGTCCACGGCCTTCAGGAGGGGTGTTCCGCGCCATTGCAGCAGCCGCCCGTCGGCGGTGCCGAGGTAGGCCCGGTTCCGGCCGAGGAGCGTGACGGCGTTGACGTGCGGCGGCGGTCTCTTCCCGGCGACGTCGCCGGCAACGCTCCAGGGAACCGTCTCCCAGGCGGCGCCGAATGCGGTGGCGGCGGCGAGACCGGTGGCGGTCAACAGGAAGGCGCCGCAGGCCCGCAGGCGTATCCGCATGCGTTTCGGTCGAGATCGCTCGCCGCCGCGTTTGCACCTGGCGGCAGCGAACCGGGCCGTGGCGCGCAGGCGCGCAGCCTTGTTGTACGAACTGCCGGCCGGACCGTTCCGCATTTCCCGCATCCGCGGCATGGCCCGTCGGGGACCGGCGACTTCATCCAGGGTGATGGGGGTGGTTCCGCCTTCGAATTCGATCATGTTCCCGGGAATGACACACCAGAATGAGCAGCAGAATGACACACCAGAATGAGCAGCAGAATGACACACCAGAATGAGCAGCAGAATGACGTACCCGATGACGCACCAGAGGGGCGTGTCGGGACCGTATCGGAGGATAACCGGAGGATAACTTCGCCCCGGAACCGTGTCAACGCCGGCGTGCCCCCGGGGGCTTCCCGGAGACCCCGCGGAAAGGGTGCGGAGCGGCGCCGGCGCCGTTTTGACAACACTCGGGGTTCGCGCTACTTCTACGTTTCGGCCGCTTCGTCTCTCGGAGGAAAACGCGGATGGATTCTCGCGACCACATACAGGCCTCGGTGCGCATCAGCGGCAACGGGGATTCGGGCAGGGGGGACGGTGCGTTCCGCGCCCGGGACCCCGTGACCGTGGTGATCTTCGGGGCCTCCGGCGACCTCAGCAAGCGCAAGCTGATCCCGGCGCTGTACCATCTCGGGCAGGAGGGCTACCTGCCGGACCGCTACGCGGTGGTGGGCTTCTCCCGCACGGCAATGACCGACGAGTCCTATCGCGAACGCATGGTCGGCGAGATGCGCCGGGACTTCGGGGAGGTGGACGCCGGCAGCCCGTTGTTCGCGGCACTCCACTACCAGCCCGGCGACAACACCGACATCGAGTCGTTCCGGAAGCTCAAGGCCAGGCTCGACGCGCTGGACGCCCAACGGGAGCTGCCGGGAAACCGGCTTTTCTATCTCTCGGTGGCCCCGGAGTTCTTCACGCCCATCATCCGGAATCTCGACGCCGCCGGACTGATCCGGCGCCTCGACGAGGCGCAGTGGTCGCATGTGATCATCGAGAAGCCCTTCGGACACGACCTGCGGAGCGCCCGGGTGATGAACGACGAGGTCACCGGCATCCTTGACGAGAGCCAGATATATCGAATCGATCACTATCTCGGCAAGGAGACCGTCCAGAACATTCTGAGCTTCCGTTTCGGCAACGCCATCTTCGAGCCGCTGTTCAACCAGAAGTATGTGGAGAACGTCCAGATCACGGTGGCCGAGACCCTGGGCATGGAGGGGCGTCGCGGCGTTTTCTACGACAGGGCCGGGGCGCTGCGGGACATCGTGCAGAACCACATGCTGCAACTGCTCTGCCTCATTGCCATGGAGCCGCCGGCGGCGGTGGAGCCCGTGTCCATCCGTGACGAGAAGGTCAAGCTGCTGCGGGCGCTGGTGCCCTACGCCACGCCCGAAGAGGTGGCGGCCAACACGGTGCGGGGTCAGTACGGCTTCGGCGAGCTGAACGGGGATGTGGTGAAGGGCTTTCGGCAGGAGGAGGGGGTGGACAGCCTGTCGGTCACCGAGAGCTACGTGGCGTTGCGGGCCAAGATCGACAACTGGCGCTGGGCCGGAATCCCCTTCCTGCTGCGTACCGGCAAGCGCCTGCGCAACCGCGTGTCGGAGATCGCGGTACAGTTCCGGCACCCGCCGCTGCGCCTGTTTCGCCACCGGGCCGCCGCCATGGAGGCGGCCAGCGCCAATGTGCTGATCCTGAGGATCCAGCCCAAGGAGGGCATCAGCCTCTCCTTCGCGTGCAAGCGTCCCGGGATGCAGATCGACCTGGCAAGGGTCAACATGGATTTCGTCTATGACGCCTTCGCGCAGCGCTCTCCCGAAGCCTACGAGAGGCTGCTGCTGGACGCCATGCGCGGGGACGCGTCGCTGTTCACCCGTTCCGACGAGGTGGACTACGCGTGGCGCTTCACCGATTCGATCCTCTCGGGTTGGGACCAGCTCCCGGCGCCCCGTTTCCCCAACTACTATCCGTTCACCGACGGCCCCGACGAAGCCGACCGGCTGCTGCAGGACAGCAGCACCGGTTGGCGCCCGCTCGGTCAGATGGGCATCGCCGAGGTCGGCAGGTGAGGGGCGTTCCCGGCCATCGGCGATGTCGACGCAAAGCCTGACGGACCTGCTGTCGCGGTTTCGCCACGGCACCTTCGAGGTCGAGGGCTCCCGGGTCCACTACATGGAGTGCGGCGACCCGAGCCAGGAGACCTGCGTCTTCATCCACGGCAACCGGGACCACTGCCACAGTTGGGATTTCCTGCTGGAGTCCTTCGACAAGGCGGGTTTCACCCTGCCCCACGTGGTCTCCCTCGACCTCCGCGGTCACGGCGACAGCGGCTGGGTGGGCCGGGAGCGGGGTTACCGGCACGAGGACTTCGTCCTGGACGTGGTGGGTCTGCTCCGGCATCTGAAGAAGGACGCCGTGACGCTGGTGGCCCATTCCCTGGGCGGCAGCATGGCGGTGGTGTTCGCCGGGGCGCTGCCGGAGAAGGTCCGGCGCCTGGCGATCATCGAAGCCGCCGGCCCCTACGGTCGGACTGATCAGGAGGCTCCGGAACTTTTCGGGCGGTGGACCCGGGACGATGGCTCGGACACGATTCTCACCCACTATGCCACCGTGGGACAGGCGGCGGACGCCATTTGCCGGCGCTTCCCGCGGGTTCCCAACCGGGCGGCCATGCACATGGCGCGCCATGGGACCCGCCGGACCCCCCACGGATGGGTGTGGAAATACGATCCGCGGGCCCGCAACCCGTCGTACTCGTCCTTCTCCGAAAGCCAGGTCCGGGCCTTTATCGAACGCATCGACTGCCCGACGCTGCTGGTGTTCGGAGCCGATTCGGGCTACCGGGAGTCGCCCCGCTACAGCCGGATCGACCATTTCAGGAACAGGACGCTGGTGGAGATTCCCGGCACCGGGCATCACGTGCAGCAGGAAAAGCCGGACGAACTCGCCGCCGTGCTGATGCCGTTCCTGGACCCGGCGGCGGCGCCGGGGCGCACCGCCGCCGTGGTCCCGGCGAAAGCGGCACCCGCGGCGGGGTGCGCCGCCGACAGTCGAGGAGGATGAATTCATGGATTTCTCGCTGCCCGAAGAGTTGCAGGTGCTTCAGGAGACCGTCCGGAAGTTCGTCGATCAGGAACTCATTCCGGTGGAGATGGAGTGCCGGGACGGCGTGACGCTCAAGCCCGAGTACCGGGAGCGCTTCGAGGCCCGGACCCGGGAGATGGGCCTCTGGATGCTCGATGTGCCGGAGGACTTCGGCGGTGCCGGCCTGAGCCTGCTGGCGCAGGTTCTCATCTGGGCGGAAGTGGCCCGTTCGGTGGCCATCCCGTCCCGGGGCCGCAGCATCTTCGGTCCGGAGGTGCGGCCGGTGCTCTACGCCATGAACGAGGAGCAGAAGGAACGCTATCTCTATCCGTTGCTGAAGGACGAGAAGCGCGCCTGTTTTGCCCAGACCGAGCCCGACGCCGGCTCGGACCCGGGCTCCATGCGCACCCGGGCCGTGCGCGACGGCGACTCCTATGTGATCAACGGCGTCAAGCGCTTCATCACCGAGGCGGATGAGGCCGATTTCGCGCAGGTGATGGTGGCCACGGACCCCGCCAAGGGCTCCCACGGCGGCATCTCATGCATCCTGGTGGACATGGACAACCCGGGCGTGAAGATCACCGCCAAATACAAGACCATGATGGGCTATGAGCCGTGCGAGATCGTGTTCGACAATTGCCGGGTGCCGGTGGCGAACCGGATCGGCGCGGAGGGCGAGGGGTTCAAGCTGGGGCAGCAGTGGCTCGGCATCGGCCGGCTGAAGCACGGCGGGCGCGCTATCGGCGTGGCCCGGCGCGCCATCGAGATGGGCGCCGCTTACGCGAAGCAGCGGGTGACCTTCGGCAAGCCCCTGGCCGAGCGGCAGGCCATCCAGTTCAAGCTGGCGGACTCCTACACGGAGCTGCACGCTGCCACCCTGATGGTCCACCATGCGGCCTGGAAATACGATCAGGGCCAGGACATGCGCAACGAAGGCTACATGGTGAAGGTGTACGCCGACGAGATGTCCTTCCGGGTGGTGGACCGGGTGCTGCAGATCCACGGCGGCGTCGGCCTCACCACCGATCTCCCCATCGAGCTGTGGTTCCGCGACCAGCGCAGCCGCCTCATCACCGAGGGTGCGTCCGAGGTCATGCGCATGGTCATCGCCCGGCATGTGCTGCGGCAGTACGGCGGTTGAGCCCCCCCTCCCCCCCGGTGCCGGTTCGGGGTGATGTCCGGGGGGTCGAACGAATGTCCGTGATGTCCGGAGGTTTGGAGATGTCCGGGCTTCGTGGTATACGATGCGATTGAGTCGAGGTTCGCGATGAAAGCCGAAATTCACCCGGAGTACCAGCTTGTCAACGTGGTGTGCGCCTGCGGCCATTCCTTCGAGGTGCGCTCCACTGCCAAGAGCATCCATACCGAGATCTGTTCCAACTGCCATCCCTTCTACACCGGCAAGCAGAAGCTTCTCGACACCGCCGGCCGGGTCGAGAAGTTCAAGAGGCGATACGGTATCAAGGACTGAGGGACGATCCCGACCGGTTCTTGTCGGCAAGGGGGCAAAGGGTGGCGCAAATTCCCTTTGCCCCCTTTGCGTTGTGCGCGGAGCGGAATGTGAGCATGCTCGAGAAGATGGCCGAGGTGGAGGGCCGCTACGACGAACTGGAGGGCCTGCTGGCGGATCCCGGCCTGCTGGAGGATCGCAAGGAGTATTCCAGGGTGGCCAAGGAGCGGGCGGACCTGGCCGAGGTGGTGGGGTGCTACCGGGAGTGGCGCAAGGTCGAGCAGGCGGTTCGGGACAACCGGGAGCTGCTGGACGATGGCGACCCCGAGCTCCGGGAACTGGCCGCCGAGGAGCTGGAGACGCTCGCCGGGAGACGGGAGACGCTGGAGCGGCAGCTCAGGATCCTGCTCTTGCCCAAGGATCCCAACGACGGCCGCAACGTCCTGCTGGAGATCCGGGCCGGCACGGGAGGCGAGGAGGCCTCGCTCTTCAGCGCCGACCTGTTCCGGATGTATAGCCGCTACGCGGAAACCCGGGGCTGGAAGGTGGAGGTGCTGAGTTCCAATCCCACCGGCTTGGGCGGATTCAAGGAGATCATCGCGCTCGTCGAGGGGCAGGGGGCCTACAGCCAGCTCAAGTTCGAAGGGGGTGTGCATCGGGTCCAGCGGGTTCCGGTGACCGAAACCTCGGGCCGGATCCACACCTCGGCGGTGACCGTGGCGGTGCTTCCGGAGGCCGACGAAGTGGATGTGGAGATCGATCCCAGGGACTTGCGCATCGACGTCTTCCGTTCCTCGGGGCCCGGGGGGCAGAGCGTCAACACCACCGACTCGGCGGTGCGGATCACCCACGTGCCCACGGGGATCGTGGTGTCGTGCCAGGACGAGAAGTCGCAGCACAAGAACCGGGCCCGGGGTCTCAAGATCCTGCGCGCCCGCCTGCTGGAGCAGACCCGGGAGGCCCGGCGCTCGGAGGTCGCGGCTTCGCGCAAGCTGATGGTGGGGAGCGGGGACCGCAGCGAGCGGATCCGCACCTACAACTTTCCGCAGGGGCGGGTGACCGACCACCGGATCAACCTGACCCTGTACAAGCTGGACCAGGTCATGGACGGCGGCGTCAAGGATCTGATCGACGGCCTGATCACGTACCATCAGGCGGAAGCGCTCCAGGCTACCGCCTGACCTCGTGGAACCGCAGATGACAGGGAAAGTGGCGGATGTGCTGCGGCGCGCCGCCGCCCGCTTGGGGGATGCCGGCATCGACACCGCCCGGCTTGATGCCGAGCTGCTCCTGATGGAGGCGCTCGGGTGGTCGAGGGAGCATCTCTACCGCAACCCCCGGGGCGAATTGCGGGACTTCCAGACGGCGCGGTTCGAGAGCCTGATCGGCCGGCGGCTCGGCGCCGAGCCCGTGGCCTACGTCACCGGCTTGCGGGAGTTCCGGTCCCTGGACTTCCGGGTCACGCCGGACGTGCTCATCCCGCGTCCGGAGACTGAGCACCTGGTGGAGACGGTGGTGGAGTTCCTGGCGCCGGGTTCCGGCCCGGGCCGGATCCTGGAGATCGGTACGGGCAGCGGCGCGGTGGCGGTCTGTCTGGCCCTGGAATTCCCGCGGGCGGAGATCTGGGCCACCGACGTTTCGGTCGCGGCCCTGGAGGTGGCCCGGGACAACGCGGTTCGTCATGGCGCCGCCGGCCGGATCCGCTGGTGCCCGGGAGATCTGCTGGCGCCGCTGCGGGGTCTGTGCGCATGGTTCGACGTCCTGGTGTCGAATCCGCCCTACATCCCCAGCGGCGCCATCGCCTCGCTGCCGCCAGGCGTGCGGGAGTGGGAGCCGGCGCTGGCCCTGGACGGCGGCGCCGACGGCATGGACTTCCACCGCCGGCTCGGGCGCGGCGGCGCCCGGCACCTCCGGGAGGGTGGAATGCTGGCGCTGGAGGTGGGAGCGGCGCAAGGTGACACGGTCTCCGGATTGTTCCGGGACAACCGGGAGCTTCGACGGGTGCGGGTGCGGCGGGACTACGGCGGCCGCCCCCGGGTGGTGACCGCGGAACGGGCGCCGATGTCAAGAAATTGACAAGGGAAACGGGGTCGGCGGTCTTGGACAGCATCGTTGTCAGGGGCGGGACGGTTCTGGAGGGCGAGGTGGCCCTCGGCGGGTCGAAGAACGCCGCGCTTCCGGTGATCATCTCGTCGCTTCTGACCGCCGATGCGTGCTGTTACGACAGGGTGCCGGCGCTTCGTGACGTGAGCACGACCCTGCGCCTGCTCTCCCGCCTGGGAGTCACCATCGAGAAGGATGTCTCGCCCGGCGCCCGGCTGAAGCTCACCGCCGACAGGATCAGCGAGTTCGAGGCGCCCTATGATCTGGTCAAGACCATGCGCGCCTCGTTCCTGGTCCTGGGGCCGCTGGTGGCGCGCTTCGGCGAGGCCCGGGTGTCGACGCCCGGCGGCTGCGCCATCGGCTCCCGGCCGGTGGATCTGCACCTCCGCGGGTTGGAGCGCATGGGCGCCTCCATCCGCCAGGACCACGGCTATGTCGAAGCACGGGCGCGCCGGCTCGGGGGTGCCGTCATCCCGCTCGATTTCCCTTCCGTGGGGGCCACCGAGAATCTCATGATGGCCGCCACCCTCGCCCGGGGGGAGACCGTGATCGAAAACGCCGCCCGCGAGCCGGAGGTGGCCGAGCTGGCCGCCGTGCTGCGGAAGATGGGCGCCCGGGTGAGCGGGGCCGGCGGCGCGGTCATCCGCATCGAGGGCGTGGAGGAGCTTCACGGCGCCTCTCACGAGATGGGTCCGGACCGCATCGAGACCGGCACCTTCATGGTGGCCGCCGCCCTCACCGGCGGCAACGTCCTGATCGAGGGCGCCCGGGCCGAAAACCTCGAAGCTGTCATCGCCAAGCTGCGGGAGACCGGCGCCGGGGTGGCGGAAGAGCCGGGCGGGATTCGCGTAACCGGCAACGGTCGGGTGCGCGGCACCGATGTGGCCACGCGGCCCTACCCGGGTTTTCCGACGGACCTGCAGGCGCAGATGATGGTACTGATGGCGGTGGCCGACGGCGCCAGCGTCATTACGGAGAACATCTTCGAGAACCGCTTCATGCACGTCCAGGAGTTCAACCGGATGGGCGCGCGGATCACCCTCGACGGCAACAGGGCGGCGGTCCGGGGTGTGGCGGCGTTGTCGGGCGCGCCGGTGATGGCCACGGACCTGCGCGCGAGCGTGTCGCTGGTGCTGGCGGGCCTGGTGGCCAAGGGCGTCACCGAGGTGTCGCGGATATATCACCTGGAGCGGGGGTACGAGGAGATCGAAGGCAAGCTTGCCCGCCTGGGCGCGGACATACGAAGGGTGGACCGTGACGGTTGACATCGTGAAGACCACGGATCCCGGTTTCGACAGGACCCTGGACCGGATCCTCCAGCGGCGCGGCGAGATCGAGCGGGACGTGGAGACGAGGGTGGCGGAGATCATCGAGAACGTGCGGCGTCACGGCGACAAGGCCCTGGTGCGCTATGCCAGAGCGTTCGATGGCATTGCCCTGAAACGTTCCGGCATCGAGGTGCCGGCGGAAGAAATCGACCGCGCCCGCGAGAACGTTTCCAGGGAGGATCTGCGCTGGCTGCGGCTGGCGGCGGCGCGCATCCGGCGGTTTCATCGTCGCCAGATCGAGAAGAGCTGGCGCTACCGGGACCCCCTGGGGCTGGAACTGGGCCAGCGTATCAGCCCGGTGGACCGCGCCGGTGCCTACGTGCCCGGCGGCAAGGCCGCCTATCCCTCCACCGTGCTCATGACCGTGATCCCGGCGGTGGCCGCCGGTGTCCGGGAGGTGGTGGTGGCCACTCCGGTTCGGGAGCAGGCCGCGCTGGTGCTGGCGGCGGCGCGCATCGCCGGCGCGCATCGGGTCTTTCGCATGGGCGGGGCCCAGGCCGTGGCCGCCCTGGCCTACGGTACCGAAACCGTCCCCCGGGTGGACAAGGTGGTGGGGCCGGGCAACGTGTACGTGGCGGCGGCGAAGCGGCTCGTGTTCGGCCAGGTGGATATCGACTCCATTGCCGGCCCCAGTGAGTTGCTGCTGCTGGTGGACGGCTCCGCGGACCCGCGTTACGTGGCCGCGGACATGCTGTCCCAGGCCGAGCATGACGAGTTGGCCGCCGCGGTGTGCGTCACCCCGTCCATGACCATGGCCCGCAAGGTCCAGGCGGCCATCGACCAACAGCTCGGGAGTACCCGGCGGCAGGCCATCGTCCTGGGGGCGCTGCGGCGCTTCGGCACCCTCATGGTTTCGCGCTCCCTGAAGGAGGCGGTGGACATCGCCAACGCCATCGCGCCGGAGCACGTGCAGATCATGGTGCGGCGCCCCGAGCCATGCGTCGAGGCGGTGCGCAACGCCGGCGCGATCTTTGTCGGAGCCCATGCCACGCCGCCGCTGAGCGACTACGTGGCCGGCCCCAGCCACGTGCTCCCCACCGGCGGCAGCGCGCGCTTCTTTTCGCCCTTGGGCGCCTACCACTTCGTCAAGCGGACGAGCATCGTGCGCGCCGAGCCCGGCGGACTGGCCGCCCTTGCACCGGCCGTGGTCCATCTGGCGCGCCGGGAGGGGCTGGACGCCCACGCCCGGGCCGTGGAGGCGCGGATGCCGGCGGGGAAGGAGAAAGCGCATGAATAGAACGGCTACGGTACACCGCAGGACCACGGAGACGGACATCACCGCGGTGGTCGCCATCGACGGCAAGGGCCAGGCCCGGGTGAGCACCGGCATCCCGTTCTTCGACCACATGCTGGAGATCTTCACCCGTCACGGCCTGTTCGACATCGCCGTGGACGCCAAGGGCGACCTTGAGGTGGACTATCACCATACGGTGGAGGACGTGGGGTTGACCTTGGGGCAGGCGTTCAAGGAGGCGCTGGGAGACAAGCACGGCATCCGAAGGTTTGGCGAGGCCGCGGTGCCGCTGGACGAGGCGCTGGCGCGGGTGGTGGTGGACCTTGGCGGACGGCCCTATCTGGCCTATCGGGTGCGGGTCCGCGAGGGCCGGGTGGGAACCTTCGACACGGATCTTCCTCATGAGTTCTACCAGGCCTTCGTCAACCAGGTGGGAATGAACCTGCACATGGACGTCCGCCACGGCGAGAATCCGCATCACGTCATCGAGGCCTGTTTCAAGGGGTTCGCCCGGGCCATGGACCGGGCCACGGGGCGCGACGAAAGAATCGAAGGGGTGCTTTCCACCAAGGGGAGCCTGTGAAGGGGCGCTTCGGGAGCGCGGGCGAGCCGACGGCAGTCCGGAAACCGCGGCACGTGCGCCGTTGGACGCGGCGCGAGACGGGTGCTCGGGGACGGTCACGTCATCCTGCCGTCCACGGGACGCCGGGCGCTTTGGCGGTGCCGCGTCCGGCGTCAACGGAGGATTCGCGGTGATCGCGGTTGTCGACTACGGCATGGGTAATCTGAGAAGCGTCCAGAAGGGACTGGAGCGGGTGGGCTGCCAGGCCGAGGTCACCCGCGACCCGGGGCGCATTGCCGGTGCACGGGGCGTGGTGCTTCCCGGCGTGGGCGCGTTCCATGCCTGCATGGAGAACCTCCGGCGTTTCGGCCTGGTGGAGGTGGTGCGGGACGTGGTGCGCCACAAACGGCCGTTTCTCGGCATCTGCCTGGGGCTGCAACTCCTTTTCGAGAAAAGCGAGGAGTTCGGCGGGCCGGAAGGTCTCGGGCTGGTGCCCGGGAGGGTCCTGGGATTCTCCGCCGCGGACGGTCTCAAGGTGCCGCACATGGGCTGGAACGCCATTGAGATCCGCAAGCCCACGCGCTTCCTGGAAGGCATCGACAACGCCGCGCAGGTCTACTTCGTGCACTCGTTCCACGCCGCGCCCGCGGACGCCGCGGTGGTGGCCACCGTCACCTCGCACGGGACACCCTTCGTGTCGAGCATCGCCACCGACCATCTCTTCGCGTGCCAGTTCCATCCCGAGAAGAGCCAGGCCATCGGCCTGCGCATCCTCGAGAACTTTGGACGCTTTGCCGAAACGGGAGCCGCGGCCTGAGCCGCCGGTGCCGCCGACATGCTGATCATCCCCGCCATCGACATCAAGGACGGCCGCTGCGTGCGGCTGTACCAGGGCGACATGGAGCGCGAGACCGTCTACTATCCGCAGCCGCTGGACGCGGCCCGGTATCTGGTGGAGGAGGGCGCCCGCATGCTCCATGTGGTGGACCTCAACGGCGCGGTGGCGGGACGTCCGGTCCATCTGCCGGAGCTGGCCGCCATCTGCGCCGAATCGGCGGTGGCGGTGGAGATGGGCGGCGGGCTGCGGACCCTGGAAGCCGTGGAGCAGGCCGTGGCGGCGGGGGTGGCGCGGGTGGTGATCGGCACCCGGGCGTACGAGAGCCCGGACTTCCTGCGCCGGACCTGCGCGCGCTTTCCCGGCCGGGTGGTGGCGGGCATCGACGCGCGCGCCGGCCGGGTGGCGGTCCGGGGCTGGCGTGACGACACGGCGCTGGATGCGGTGGAACTGGCGCGCCGGTGCCAAGGCGCCGGCGCCGCGCGGATCATCTACACCGACATCGGCCGCGACGGCACGGGCCTGGGCGTGAATGTGGAGCAGACGGCGCAGGTGGCCCGGGCGGTGGCGATCCCGGTCATCGCCTCCGGCGGGGTCGGTTCGCTGGATGACATCCGCGCACTGGCGGCGCTGGCGGGCGAGGGTGTCGAGGGGGTCATCGTGGGCCGGGCGCTCTACAACGGCGCCTTTTCCCTGCTCGAAGCCATGGCGGCGGCGGATGCTCACTAGACGACTCATTCCCTGCCTCGACGTCGACGCCGGCCGGGTGGTGAAGGGGATCCGGTTCGTGGAGATCCGCGACGCCGGGGATCCGGTGGAGGCGGCCCGGGCCTACGACGCGGCCGGCGCGGACGAACTCTGCTTCCTCGACATCACCGCCTCCCACGAGCAGCGCGGGATCATCCTGGACGTGGTGGCGCGCACGGCCGACGCGGTTTTCATGCCCCTGACCGTGGGCGGCGGGATCCGGGAGAACGCGGACATCCGCAGGCTGCTGAAGGCCGGCGCCGACAAGGTCTCCATCAACACCGCGGCGGTGGCGCGTCCGGAGTTCGTGCGCGAAGCGGCGGAGATCTTCGGCAGCCAGTGCATCGTGGTGGCCATCGATGCCAAGCGGGTGGAGGACCACTGGGAGGTGTTCACCCACGGTGGCCGCAAGCCCACCGGCATCGACGCGTGCGCGTGGGCCGAGCGCATGGCGGCCAGCGGCGCCGGCGAGATCCTGCTGACCAGCATGGACCGCGACGGTACCCGGGACGGCTACGATCTGCCGCTGACCCGGGCGATTGCCGACCGGGTCACGGTTCCGGTCATCGCCTCGGGCGGCGTCGGCAATCCGGAACACCTCCACGACGGTTTCGTGGAGGGGCATGCCAGCGCCGCGCTGGCGGCGTCCATCTTCCACTACGGCGAGTACACCATCGGCGAGTGCAAGCGCTATCTGGAAGAGTGCGGGGTTCCGGTGCGGCCCACCCATGCCCAAGGCTGACTTGGTCGAAGCATCTGCGCAGCGAACTCGCGACCCACGGCATCCCGGGGAGAAACGGGGCCAGAGAGGCCGCCAGAGCTCACGGTCGCATTGAGCATCGCGGTCCCGGCTTGGTTTCCCGGCCTTGTCAACCATCCCCATGTCGCGCAGCTCCTTCGCATCGCTCGCGAGCGCGGCACCGACGTGACCACCCTTGAACACGCCGGTGGCATCACCTCGGTGCCGCCTCCCCGGAGCCGCTCCTCGCCGGGAACCGTGGCCATGGATCGGTGGCCGTACACCCTCACATCAGGGGCACGACCTTCCAGGAAGACGCCTGCCTTGCGTGCCAGCGCTTCGCCTCCGAGAACAACGGCCGTGCAGCCGCATCGCCGTCGTGCTCGTCATCCACGGGACTCCGTTCGACAGCGTCGCCTCCGCAACCCGCCACCTTGCGCTCAAGCGCGAGGACGCTTTCGCCGTTATTCTCTCACCCTGAACATCACAACGCCGGACCATGGGACGTCCGGCGCTTTGCCAGCACCCGCACGTCCGCGCTGACCGAAACCCTGTCACCGCAGGCTCCCGCCCGCCCATTCATCGGTCCGCGCCCGGCTGCCTTGTCGCTGGGTGCATGCCATCAACCATCGAAGCCTCTGGACAAACACACCCGGGTTCTTCCGCTGTTCCCCAACGTGGGATGATCCTGGCCGGCAAAGCCGCGGGTATTGCAACCGCTCGCTGTTTCGGCTATCAGGTATGGGCTGTCCGCTTCGGCCGTGCGCCGGCACGGACATTCTCTCGACCATACCATTCGAGACGGAAGGGTGAGGCCATGACGAAAATACCGCGCGGTTGTTCGGACGGGAAACACGGTTGCCTCATGCACGCGGGGCCTTCGTCCCCCCCCCCCCCCCCCCCCCCCTTCCAACATCCACTCTCTCTCTGGGCGCGAGGCTGATCCGGTGCGCGCCTCCGCCAGAAGCCCACGACACCTGAGGGCGGGACTGCTCGCCGGCCTCTTCCTGCTCACGTTCGCCGCCGCCCTCGCGCCGCAGACGGCACAAGCACAGATCATTGATCTCACCGTAACGCCGGGCAACGGCAAGGTCGACCTGTCCTGGAGCTGGAGTGGCATTACCGGACAAATCAGGTGGCGGTACCACACATTCGGAGCTGCAACCAACAGCGCAACGGTTACGCCTTCCCCAGGGAAGCGAACTGGTACAGCGACGATAACTGGTCTGACCAACGGCCAGATATATGATATCGAGATGCGCGCGAGTCGTCCTAGCGGGATTCATATTGGAACTTCCAACCGTGTCAGGGTGGTGCCGAACGACCTCGTCATCGTGTCCGCCACCGGGCTGGACAGCACAATACGGCTCAAATGGGACTATCAAGGTAGCCAAACCGGCAGTGGCTGGCAACATCAGACTTTTGAGGGAACAGGCGGCGGCCCATGGAAACAGCTGGCAGACTATTCTGCCGCCCGCGGGGCTGATATTCGAAATCTTGTTAACGGCAGAACCTACAATATCGCTATTCGGTATCTGAGCGGCGGGGGCGGCTCCCACGCTGATTCCGTGCTCCACAACATTGGCTGGGTCAGCGCCACGCCGCGGGGGTCGACCCCGACGCTGGTTTCCGGCTCGAACGCCAGCGCCGCGGTCGAGTCGACCGGGGCGACGACGCTGGTGTGCTACAACCTTCTGGCGGCCTCGCAAGAAACCCCGCAAGGCTTGGTCAAGTATCTGGAGGCGCGCGCGGGCATGAGCGCCGTGCCTGCGCACAGCGTACTTGCCGATTCGAGTCTCGGCGTCGAGATCACCCAGGCCCCCGCCGGCATCACCAAGGGGCGCGGCGTCAACCTCAGTCCCTGCGTCAATCTCGGAGTGGGCGCGCATACCGTCACCTGGAGCTGGAAGGGCCGCGACGGCACTGCCGTGGCCGCCACGACCTCCACCACGATCACCGTGGCGGAGAGGGTCTCCAGTCCCAAGACGATCACGCTGTCGGCGTCCCCGTCGGCCACGATCACCGAGGGCAACTCCGGTTCGACGGATGTCACCATCACCTTCACCCTCAGTGAGTCTGCGCCCGCGGGCTTCTCGGTTAGCTTGGGTTATCCCGCGGACATTGGCACAGCCACTGCCTCCGGCAAGGGATCTAACCCCTGCGATCCGCCTCTGCTTCCGAAGGGCACGGACGTGTGCCTCCCGGACGGCGTTATTGTCTCCATCGCCGAAGGCGAGACCCAGGGCACGAAGATCGTCCGCATACTCGGTGACACCCGGGAAGAACCGGACGAGACGATAAACCTCATCGGCTACCAGGACGACTGGGCCACCGGCAGGCTCACCCTGACCATCAGGGACGACGACGAGGGCGCCACCAAACCGGCCAGGCCGAGGGGCCTGTCGGCGGAAGCGGGCAATGCGCAGGTGGTGCTGACCTGGACCGATCCGGAGGACGATTCGATCACGGGGTATCAGGTGCAGAAGAAGAAGGGGAGCGCGGCCTGGGGCAGCTGGACCGACCTCTCCGGTTCGGACGCGGACACCGTGATCCACACGGTGACGAGTCTGGACAACGACAGCGAATACCGCTTCCGCATCCGGGCGAAGAACGGTTCCGGCAACAGCGCCGCGTCGGCGGCGGTGAGCGCGACGCCGGCTGCCAATCCCAAGCCGTCCAAGCCGGTGCTGACGGCGGTGGCGGGTAACCGTTCGGTCACCCTGAGCTGGCCCGCCCAGACGAATATCGGGAATTGGGGTTACGAGTACAAGAGCGGGGCCGGCAGTTGGATCGCCAGGACGGTTTCGGACGGCAGCGCGACAAGCACGGTGGTGACGGGACTGACGGCCGGGACGGAATACACGTTCCGGCTGTTCGCCCGCCGCAGCAGCGGCGGGTCGTACCTTTCGTCGGTGTGGTCGGACCAGGTGACGGCGACGCCGTATGCCCTGTCGGCGCCGGTGCTGACAGGGGCCACATCGAATGTGGCCAGCTATAGTCTGGGGGTCCAACTGACGTGGACCCATAGTGGTGACCTTCTCCCCAGTGGAGCCAGCTGGTTTCATTGGCAGATGGGTTATCGTCTCAAGGGGAGCACCACTTGGCAGGAAACCGCTCGCACGATCAGTTCGTCGGTACGTTCGGCGCGGACGGTTTCCTGGGAGGGAGGCGGCTACCCCGAGGGTGCGGTGGTGGAGGTGCGGGTCCGGGGACGGGGGTTGAATGATCAGACTGGCGTCTGGTCCAATATCCGCACGGTGACCCTCAGTGACGATGATGATGACAGGCCAGCCCTGACGTTCACCAGAGCGCCGGTGACGGTGGAGCCCGGGGCCGCCGCGACCTACACGGTGGCGTTGACGCAGGCGCATGCGGGCACACTGTCGATCGCGAGCGACGACACGGCCACGGCGACGGTGGACCCGGCGAGCCTGACCTTTACGGCGGTCAACTACAACACGGGTCAGACGGTGACGGTGACCGGGGTCGGCAACGGCACGGCGACGATCAACCACGCCTTCCGGCTGACGGGAGCTTCCGCGGATGCGATACCGGACGCGGGGACGGTGGACGTGACGGTGGCCGATACGCCGGGGGTGACGGTCTCGACGGCGGTGCTGACGGTGGTGGAGGGTGACTCCGGCACCTACACGTTGCGGCTGAACAAGGCGCCGTCGAGCGATGTGACGATAAGGGTGGACGGCGCTTCGGGGGACGTGACGGTGGCGGGCGCGCCGCTGACCTTCACCACGTCCAACTGGAACAAGCCGCAGACGGTGACGGTGAACGCGGGGACGGACACGGACAATATCAGGGATCCCGATGTGACGCTGACCCACAGCGCGGCGGGCGGCGGCTACGGTTCGGTGGGCATCGCCTCGGTGGTGGTGAGCGTGACGGAGAAGGATGTGGCGCCGGCGAAGCCGACGGGCCTGGCTGCGGCGGCGGGCGACGGTTCGGTGACGCTGAGCTGGACGGACGCGGGCAATCCGACCATCACGAAGTGGCAATACCGGCGGAAGGCCGGCGGCGGGGCTTGGGGCGATTGGAAGGACATTGGGGGCTCCGGAGCGATCACCACCAGCCACAAGTTGACCGGGCTGACCAACGGCACCGCGTATCAGTTCGAGGTGCGCGCGGTGAACGGTGCCGGCAACGGCGCCGGCCCGGATGCGCCGGTGAGCGCGACGCCGGCGGACGCCACGCTCCCGCCCGCGCCGCCCGCGGCGGGCGTGAGCGTGAGGGTGACGCCGACGGCGCTGACGGTGGAGGAGGGTGGCTCCGGGAGCTACACGGTGGTGCTGGGTGCGGAGCCCACGGACACGGTGACGGTGACGGTGGGCGGGGCATCGGGGGAGGTGACGGCGTCGCCGCAGCGCCTGACCTTCACGGTTTCGAACTGGAGCGAGGCGCAGGGGGTGACGGTGAGCGCGGCTCGTGACGCGGACATGGCGGACGACAGGGCGACGCTGACGCACGGAGCGAGGGGCGGGGGCTATGAATCGGTGAGCATCGCCTCGGTGGCGGTGCGGGTGAGGGACACGACGCCGGTGCTGAGTCTGGAGACGGACCCGGCGGCGGTGGCCGAGGGGGAGAACATCCGCCTCACGGTGACCTCGGACCGTGCGCTGACGGGCAGTCTGACGGTGAGTCTGACGCTGGCGGCGCGCGACGGCGGCGGCTTCGATGGGGAGGACCTTCCGGGTGGGCTGGGGCCGCGTTCGTTGGATGTGGTGTTCGGCGCCACGGCGAGCCGGAGGGGTTTGGTGATGATACCCACCAGGGTGGATGGGGAGGCGGAAGGGAGGGAGTCGTACCGCATCACGCTGAACGCGGCGCCGGGCTATGCGGTGGGGGTGGATGCGGTGGCGGAAGGAGTGCTGGAAGAGGGTTCGTCGTCGTCGGCGAACCGGGTGAACCGTGCGATCCTGCCGCATGTGGCGGCGCTGGCGCTGTCGCAGACGCTTGAGGCGGTGACGGGGCGGATCGAAGCGGTGTCGGATGGCGGTGCGGGTGGTACGGTGCGTTTTGGAGCGGCGCCGGGGATGGTGGTGGATGATGAGTGGGTTGGTCCGGGAGGTCGGGGGCAAGGGGGGCCGGGCTTGCGAGAGTTGCTGGACGGGGCCTCCTTCGCGCTGCCGCTGGGAGCTTCGGGGGCGGGAGGGGCGGCGGCGCCGGCGTTGTGGGGAGTGGGGGAGTGGCGGTCGCTGTCGGGTTCGGAGCGGGATCTTTCCTGGGACGGCGGGCTGTGGTCGGGGTATCTGGGGGCGGACGTGCGGGTTCGCCCGGACCTGTTGGCGGGGGCGGCGGTGTCGTATGCGAAGGGCAAGGTGGATGCGGTGTCCCGGGGTGGTGATGGGACGAAAAGCAGGCACGAGAGCCGGGTGGTGTCGGTGAATCCGTATCTGGCGTGGCTGCGTGCGGACGGCACGACGCTGTGGGCGAGTGCGGGCTATGGGAGGGGCGAGGTGCGGATCACCGAGGCGGGAGCGGCGGCGCGCACGGCGGACCTGTCCCAGTGGAGTGGGGCGGCGGGCGGGCGCGGGGTGCTGTTGGAGGATCCGGAGCTCATCGCCGGGGGCACCACGCGAGTGGCGGTGAAGGGGGAGGGCTCCCTGGTCCAACTGGACACGGAGGCCGGCGACGGTCTGACCGAGTTGACGGTGAAGGCGAGCCGACTGCGGCTGATGCTGGAGGGGTCCTGGGAGCACCGGGTCGGGGGCGATGCGACGCTGACGCCGGCACTGGAAGTGGGCGTGCGTCATGACGACGGCGACGTTGGGCAGGGCGGCGGCGTGGAGGTGGGGGCCGGCGTGACCTGGCGCGACCCGGGTGCCCGTCTGACCGCGGAGTTGCGGGCCCGGATGCTGGCGGTGCACGAGCGGGACCGGGAGGAATGGGGCGTGAGCGCCTTGGTGCGCCTTGACCCCGGGGCCGACGGGCGGGGGAGCTACCTGAGCTTCGGCCCGACCCACGGTCGCACGGCAAGCGGTCTGGGGCGGTTGTTCGACTACGGCTCGGCCATGGACAGCGGGGCGGGGGCGGGAGAGAGCCGCCTGGAGGCGGAGATGGGGCACGGCATCGGCATCGCCGGCCCGGCGCCGCTGGCGCTGCTGACGCCTTATGCCGGGCTCAGCCTGGCGGAGTCGGGCGAGCGCACGCTGCGCCTGGGCGCACGCTACAGCCTGGGCCCGGGGGTCGCCCTGGGAATCGAGGGCACAAGCCGGCCCTGGACCAACGGCGAGCAGGGCCTCATGCTGCGCGGTGCGCTGCGCTGGTGAGGAGAACGCCGGGGCAGGAAATGAACGGAGGCCGCCGCTCGGCTGGCCGATGCCCTCCACCTGTAGTCGTGAGGGAACGGGCTTTGTTCACTATCGGGTGCGGACGCTGAAACCGTGACTCCGCCCACCACCCGAGCCAGCGGTCCGGGTGCCGGCTCTTGAAAGCGCCCGCCGATGCACCCCGAAAGCTTGGTGGCATCGGCGGTGGCGCGATGCGCAGAGAAATGTGGAACGCCGCGCCAAGGAAAGCCATAACGGCGCGGCAGGGAACCCCTCGCAACCCGCTGATTCCATTGATTCACCCCGGCGAATCCGGGATGGTTCAGACTCTCCCTTCCAGGTCATTGATCCGATCGAAAACTTCGTCAAGATCCGCCGCGAGGCTGTCTATCCGACTGGAAAACCGCCGGGAAACGTAAATTCCGACCAGGGTTATAGCCACTGGAATGGCGACGGCGACGATCCCGATCAGCAGCGACAGGCCTTGCAGTACAACGCAACAGGAACGCCTTCACACATGGTCCGGTCACCGGCGCCGGGTAGGACGGCCCTTCGCAGCCTGTTCGCGTTCCCATTCGAGGGCGGCCGCCTTGGTCGTCGCGTACCCGACCTTCACGATATGACCGTCATCGCCAAAGTCCTTCTTGTGCTCGGTTTCCCGACGCTCAAGATCATTGGTGATGCCGGTGTGAACGATTCTGTGGCCCTGTTTGAAGTGATACTTGTAGGTGTCGCGCGCCATGATCCGTGCCTCCTTGCGATTATTCCGGTTTCCAGAAGATCATCCCCGTGGTGGCCGGCAGAACGCTGATCCACAATCCGGACCCTTCGTAAAGCCTGCCTTTGCTTGGGGAGTCATCTTGACAGACGAGTCGAACCAGCTTTTCTCCTTCTGAAAAAGCCTGACCGCTCCGGAGACGGAGGCAGGCGGCTGCAATCAGGTTCAAAAGTTTCTTTGAGGCCTTCGAGGTCGATGGATCAATCAAGGATCCGGGCGGCGTCAATGCCCGGCGAGGGTCACGTCAGCCGCCGCTCTCCAGTTCCGCCAGGTAACGCTCGGCGTCGATGGCGGCCATGCAGCCGGTTCCGGCGGCGGTGACGGCCTGGCGGTAGACGCGGTCCTGGACGTCGCCGCAGGCGAATACGCCCTCCAGCGTGGTCCGGGTGCCGTCGTGGGTCTTGATGTAGCCCAGTTCGTCCATTTCCAGAACGCCCTCGAAGAGTTGCGAGTTGGGCTGGTGCCCGATGGCGATGAAGACGCCGTCGCAGGCGAAGGTACGGTCCGCGCCGGTTCGGACGTCCCGCAGCGTGACGCCGGTGACGCCGCCGTCCTGCGGATCGCCGTGGATGTCCGCCACCGTGGTGTTCCAGATGAAGTCGATCCCGGGGTTGGCCCGGGCGCGATCCTGCATGATTCCGGAGGCCCGGAGCTGGTCGCGGCGGTGCACGACGAAAACCTTGCTGGCGAAGCGGGTGAGGAACGTGGCCTCTTCCATGGCGGTGTCTCCGCCGCCCACCACGATGACCTTCTTGTCCTTGAAGAAAAAGCCGTCGCAGGTGGCGCAGGCGGAGACCCCGTGTCCCATCAGCCTGTTTTCGGCGTCCAGCCCCAGCAGCTTGGCGGTGGCGCCGGTGGCGATGATCAGGGCGTCGCAGGTGTAGCGGTCGCTGCCCGCCCGCAGCGCCATGGGCCGGCTTCCGAGTTCCACGGCGGCAACATCCCCGAAGACGATCCGGGTGCCGAAGCGTTCCGCCTGCCTGCGGAACTGCACCATCATGTCCGGCCCGAGAATGCCGTCCGGGAAGCCGGGGTAGTTCTCGACGTCGGTGGTAATGGTGAGCTGGCCCCCGGGCTGGGAACCCTCCACCACCAGCGGTCCGAGGTTGGCGCGGGCCGTGTAGAGGGCGGCGGTGAGGCCCGCCGCTCCCGAACCGAGGATGACGACGCGGTAATGAGTCTGCTCTGCCATGGTTTCATTCATACCATACGGGCCGCTTCGCTTGTAGGTCGGCCAGGCTGCGGCGGCTTGCATTCGCGGTGCCGGAAGATACACTGAGCGCCGGACGCTCGGGGAGGATACAGGATGGCGACATTGTCCCATGTCGATGAACAGGGGCGGGTGAGGATGGTGGATGTCACCGGCAAGGAGGTGACCCGGCGGGTTGCGGTGGCCGGAGGCGTGGTGACCATGCGCCCGGAGACCTTGGCCGCCATTGCCGGGGGGCGGATTCCCAAGGGCGATGTGCTGGCGGTGGCGCGCATCGCCGGGATCATGGCCGCCAAGAAGACGTCCGAGCTCATACCGCTGTGTCACCCGCTGCCCATCAGCAGCGTGGAGGTCACGCTCACCCCGCGGCAGGAGCCGCCGTCGGTGGAGATCGAGGCCGCCGTGCGCATCCAGGGCCGCACCGGCGTGGAGATGGAGGCGCTTACCGCGGTGGCGGTGGCGGGTCTCACCCTCTACGACATGTGCAAGGCCGTGGACCGGGAGATTGCCGTCGGCGAGATTCGCCTTCTGCGCAAGAGCGGAGGCAAAAGCGGTCCATTCGAGAGAAGGCCGGCCGACTGACCGGCGGGTCTCCCGGCGGCGCGGGCTAAAGTCTCTCCAGGCCGTGCCGACTGTATACCCGGGAACCTGTCCATGTCATCGTCCGCGCTCATGACGACACCCATCAACCAGTGGCCGATGGAAGACCGCCCGCGGGAGAAGCTTCTCGATCGGGGGGCGGAACAGCTGACGGAAACCGAGTTGCTGGCGATCCTGCTGGGCACGGGAAGCGCCGGCGCGCATCAGAGCGCGCTGGATCATGCGCGCGCGCTGATGGTGCGGTTCGGCGGGCTGAGGGGCATCGACGACGCCTCCGTCGCCGAGTTGACCGGGCTCAAGGGGCTGGGTGAGGCCAAGGCCGCCCGCCTCAAGGCCTGTCTGGAGCTCGGCCGCCGCCGCGAGGACCTCCGGTGCGAGGCGGGTCAGTTGATGAGTTCGCCGGAGGAGGTGTTCCGGCATTTCCGGCCCCGCTGCATCAACGCCAAGCGCGAGGCGTTCTACGTTGTCTTGCTGACCAATCGGAATCGGAAGATCCGGGACGTCAAGATCTCCGAGGGGTCTCTCACGGCCTCTGTCGTCCACCCGCGGGAGGTGTTCAACCCGGTCATCCGGGAGTCCGCGGCCGGGGTCATCTTCGTCCACAACCATCCCAGCGGCGACCCTTCCCCCAGCCGCGAGGACGTGGAGATTACCCGCCGTCTGAGACAGGTGGGCGAGGTACTGGGGGTGCGGGTCCACGACCATGTGGTGGTGGGGCACGACCGGTTCTTCAGCTTCAACCGGGAGGGAATGCTGTGAGGGCCCCGGGCACGTGTTGCGGAACGCCGCGGGCGGCTTGACCCCCGGGCGCGGGACGGAGTACGTTGACCGGCAACGCAATCGTGCCGTCAGGGGGTCCAGCCGCATGTCTCAGGTCAAGCATCTCGACACGGATGTCGCCATCGTCGGGGCCGGCGGGGCCGGCATCGCCGCGGGCATCGAAGCTCTCGACGCCGGCGCCAGCGCCATCGCCTTGGAAAAGGCGCCGGAGCCGGGGGGCGCCGCCATCATCTCCGGCGGCGGCTGCCTCATCGTGGGTACGCCGATCCAGAAAGCCAACGGCATCGTCGACTCGCCCGATCTGGCCTTCAACGACTGGATCCGCTGGGGCGGGCCTTCGGTGGACGAGGTCTGGGCGCGCTACTACATCGAGCACTCGCTTCATGATCTCTACTTCTGGGCCCAACGCCTGGGCGTCGAGTGGGTGGACATGAAGCAGCAGGAAGGCAACACCGTCGTGCGCTGGACCCGTTCCCGGAGCAACGGGCTCGGGCTCATGACCCACCTCATCGACGCGTTCCGCCAGCGCGGCGGCGTGATCGTGGCCGACACCGAGGTCACCGGGCTCACGCGCGAGAACGGGCGGGTCGCCGGCCTGTCGGGACGGGACGCCGCCACCAGCGAGACCGTGGAGGTGGCCAGCAAGGTGGTGGTGGTGGCCACCGGCGGTTTCAACTCCAACCTCGACATGGTGCTCGAGGCCGCCCCCGGACTCCAGGGCGACCGCGTCATGGAAGGCTCCGGCCGCGGCTCCACCGGCACCGGCCATCGTCTGGTGCGGCAGGCCGGCGGCTATCTGACCCACATGGACCACATCTGGTTCTACGTCTACGCCACCCCGGACTATCGCGACCCGGACCAGCGGCGCGGCCTCGTCTTCCGCCAGGCGCCGGGCTACATCTGGATAAACCAGCAGGGCCGGCGTTTCCACAACGAGGCGCTGTCCGGCGGCAACTCGGCCACGCCGGCGTTGATGGCCCAGAGCCCGCGCCACGCATGGGCGGTGGTGGACACGCCGATGGTTGCCAAGGTCGAGATCGCCGACCCCTACTACCGCGCGGGCGACAGGGTGGACCGGGCCAAGGTCCAGGAACTCCTGGACCATTCCCCGTTCATCAGGAAGGCGGACTCCCTGGAGGCCCTCGGCCAACGCATGGAGGTGGACGTCCCGGCCTTTCTGGACACCGTGGCACGCTACAACCAGGCGTGCGCGCGGGGGCTGGACCGGGAACCCGACTTCGGCAAGCCGCTGAAGCTCTCCAAGCCGTTCGACACGCCCCCGTACTATGCCATCCAGATGTTCCCGCTGGCGCGCAAGAACTTCGGCGGGGTCAAGACCGACATCCGCTGCCGGGTCCTGAACAAGCACTTCGAACCGATTCCCGGCCTTTACGCCGCCGGCGAGGTGGCGGGCATGGCCGGGGGCCATATCAACGGCCGCGCGGGTCTGGAAGGGACGATGCTCGGTCCGTCCATCTTCAGCGGCCGCGTGGCCGGCGGCTGGGCGGCCCGGGAAGCGGGGTGCGGCGACGGCTTCACGGGCGTGCCGAACCGCGACTGAACAGCAGCCGGCCCTTGGCGGGGGCGGGTTGCAGGCCCGCCCGCGTCCGCCGCAAGGCGGCACGGACAAGTCAACATGACGGAACCACAGGTCGAGAAAGTACCGGGATATTGCGCGCTGTGCACCGCCCACTGCGCCACCGTGGCCACGGTGGAGAACGGGCGCGTGACGCGGCTCGATCCGGACCATGAGCATCCCAACGGCGGAGCCATCTGCGTCAAGGGCAAGGCGGCGCCGGAACTGGTCTACAACCGCGAGCGGCTGAACCGCCCGTTGCGCCGCACCAACCCCAAGGGCGCCGCCGACCCGGGCTGGCGGCGCGTGGGGTGGGACGAGGCGCTGGACGACATCGCCGCCCGCCTGCTCGACATCCGCGAGCGCCACGGCGCCGAGGCCATCGCCATGGCCCGGGGCACCGCCAGCGGCACTTCGACGGACGACGTCAACGGGTGGTCGTCGCGTCTTCTCAACCTCATGGGCAGCCCCAACTCGCTGTCCACCACCCACGTCTGCAACTGGCACCGGGATACGGCGTTCAGCTACACGTTCGGCGTGCCGCAGCCCTCCCCGGACGTGCTCCACAGCGGCGCCTTCCTGCTGTGGGGCCACAACCCGAGTTCCACGCAGTTGATGCTGGCCCAGGATGTCGCCACCGCGCGCAAGCGCGGCATGAAGGTGGTCGTGGTGGATCCGCGCAGGGTGGGCTTCGGCAGTCAGGCGGACGTCTTGCTCCAGGTGCGCCCGGGCGCCGACGGCGCGCTGGCCCTGGCGCTCGTCCATGTCCTGATCGAGGAGGGACGGTACGACGAGGACTTCGTCCGCGACTGGACCAACGGCCCGTTTCTCCTGCGCACGGACACCGGAGCGCCGCTGACCGAGTCGGACATGGCGGCGGGAGGGAGTCCGGACCGCTGTCTGGTCCGGGACGAGTCCTCCGGCCGGGTCGTTGTCCATGATCCGGAGACCCGCGCCTGCGTGGAAGAGGGCGTCCGCCCGGCTCTTCAGGGGACGGTCCGCGTGTCCATGAAGGACGGCGCCGCGGTGATGTGCGAACCGGTCTTTGCCGCACTGGCGCGGCTGGCCGCGGCGCATGCCCCGGAACGGTCGGAGGACGTCACGCGTGTGCCGGCGGACAAGGTTCGCGAGGCCGCCCGCGTGCTCGGCGGCCACCGCCCCGTGAGCATGTTCATGTGGAACGGCGTCGGCCAGCACACCAATGCGACGCAGACGAGCCGGGCCATCTCCATCCTGTACGCGTTGCTGGGCGACATAGACGCGCCCGGCGGCAATCTGATGCTGCCCATGGCGCCGTTGCGCGGTGTGGACGGCAAGGAGTTCCTTTCCCCCGAGGCGGTTTCGAAGCGTATCGGACTTGCCGGAAAACCGTTGGGCCCGCCGGCCACCGCGGGTGCGTGCGCGGCCCACGACGTCTACACCGCCATCCTGGAGGAGCGCCCGTATCCGGTCCGCGCCCTCATCAATCTGGGCTCCAACACGGTGATCTCCAACGGCGACTCCGAACGCGGCCGCAAGGCCCTTTGCAGCCTGGAGTTGGGTGTGGCCACCGAACTCTTCATGACCCCCACCGCCGAGCTCTGCGACTACGTTCTGCCCGCCACCAGCTTCCTCGAAATGGACCACCTCGCCGGCGGCTTCCGGCACCGGGTGGATGCCCGCTCCCACGTCCAGTACCGGCGGCGGGCGGTGGAGCCGCTGGCCGAGCGGCGTTCCGACACGTGGGTGGTGTTCGAGCTGGCCCGGCGCATGGGCTTCGGCGGCGACTTCTGGGGCGGCGACGTGGAGGCGGCCCGTTCCTGGCAGTTGGAACCTGCCGGCCTCACGCTGGACGAGCTCAGGGCGCGGCCGGGCGGTGTGACCCTGGCGGCGCCGCGGCGTTACCGGAAGTACGCGGAGACCGACGGCGAGGGCCGCCGGAAGGGCTTCTACAATCCATCGGGCCGGGTGGAACTCTACTC
Organism: uncultured Binatia bacterium (SeqCode); assembly: GCA_964291295.2. Taxonomy (GTDB): domain Bacteria; phylum Desulfobacterota; class Binatia; order UBA9968; family JAJDTQ01; genus JAJDTQ01. Next base: position 1,811,971 of record OZ219754.1, read on the forward strand.
GCACCGGTTGGCGCGGCACGGGTTCCCGCCGTTGCCGGAGTACCGGGAGCCGGCCCTGAGCCCGGTGAGCACGCCGGAGCTGGCCGCGGAGTACCCTCTGGTCCTGACCAACGCCAAGTTCACGACGTTCATCCACAGCCAGCAGCGGGCCCTGCCCGGTCTTCGCAAGGCCGCGCCCGAGCCCATTGCCGAACTCCATCCGGATACCGCGGTCGAGCACGGCATCGGACACCGGCAGTGGATGGTCGTCGAGAGCCCCAAGGGCGCGGTGCGGGTGCGGGCCAATCTCACCGCCCGGATCATTCCCGGTGTGGTCTGTGTGCAGCACGGCTGGTGGCAGGCGTGCCGGGACCTTGCACTCCCGGGGCATGATCCCTTCTCCCGGCTCGGGGCCAACGCCAACCGCCTGGTGGACGCCGAGTACCAGGATCCGGTCAGCGGCTCCCTGCCGCACCGGTCGTTCCTGTGCCGCGTGCGGCCGGTGGACGGCCCGTGAGGATACACGATGGTTCTCGTACTCAAGAATGAACAGCTGGAGGATCTGGTTCCCATGGCGGAGGAGATCGACGCCATCGAGCAGGCCTATCGGGAGATGGGCGAGGGCGGCGCGGTGAATGCGCCCCGCGCTCGCCTCCGGGTCCAGGCGCCGGGGAAGAAGCCGGGCTTCCAGTACTACTTCAACAACATCATGGGCCTCGTTCCCGGCATGAAGTCCATGGGACTCAGGATCGACTCGACCTTCTCCGACGAAGAGGAGGTGGCGGGCACGAAGAGACGGATCTACCCCGGCAACTACGTCGGGCTCGTGTTCCTGTTCGACATGGAGGACTGCTCGCTGCTGTCCATCATGGACGACCATTTCATCTCCATCTTCCGCGTCGGCGCCACCAGCGGGGTGGCGGCGAAACATCTGGCGCGGACGGACGCCCGGGTGATGGGGCTGGTGGGGTCCGGGGAGCAGGCCCGGACGCAGCTGCTGGCGGCCTGCGCCGTGCGGCCCCTGGACCGGGTCAAGGTGTTCAGTCCCACCCGCGCCAACCGGGAGCGGTTCGCCGAGGAAATGACCGGGACGGCGGGCGTGGAGATCGTGCCGGTGCACTCCGCGGAAGAGGCCGTGCGCGGCAGCGACATCGTCACCGCCGCCACCAACACGGTGGACCCGGTCATTCACGGCGAATGGCTCGAGAAAGGAGCGTTCGTCAACAGCATCGTGGGCGGCGACAGCTATCTGTCGCGCCATGAACTGGACGACGCCGTGATCGAGCGCGCCGGGCTGATCGTGGTGGGCTTCCGCCAGCAGATCTTTCTGGACAAACAGGCGGAGATCTACCCGCGCATCCAGCGCGGCCTCGTCCGGGAGGAAGACCTGCACGAGTTGAGCGAGTTGCTGGCGGGGCAATGCCGCGGCCGCGAGAGCGACGACGAGATCGTCGTCTTCAAGAACAACACCGGCATGGGCATCCAGTTCGCCGCCACCGCCCGGCTCCTTTACGAGGCCGCGCGCCGGAAGGGCATCGGCACCGAGCTTCCCTCGGAACTGTTCATCACCGACCGCAAGGGCAAGACCTACTCGCCGTAGCGCGCCGCTTCACGAACCGGCGCCCGGGGTCGGGGTGTCGCGCTTGACCGGCCGTCTGATGAGCAGGGTCAGTCCCGCGCACAGGATCTGCACGGCGACGAAGAGGGTCAGCGGCAGATCGTAGCTGCCGGTGTAGTCGTGGAGGTAGCCGAAGAACGGCGCCCCGGCGGCGGCGCAGAGCAGCAGGATGGGGACGCTGAGACCGCGGACCGTGCCGAGGGACAGCCGCCCGAAACAGTTGGCCCAGACGACTTCCTGAAGCACCTGCGCGCCCCCGAGGCCGGCGCCGTAGAGGAAGAAGGCCGCGTACAGCCACGGCAAGGCATGGGTTCTCAGGGCGATGACGAGTCCCGCGGCCTGTATCACGAACATCAGCGCGGTGGTTCTGCGGACGCTCACCCGTTCGCTGACAAAGCCCCACAGGAGGCCGGAGCCCAGTTGGGTGGCGGCGGTGACCGTGACCACGGACCCGGCCCGGAAGTCGGCATGGCCCATGTCGGACACGAAGGGGAACAGGTGCAGGTTGAATCCGGCGACGCCGATGTCCACCACGCTGAAGATGAAGGTGATGAGCCAGAAGGTGGAGGTGCGCACGGCTTCCCGCCGGGTCCAGACCACGTCCGTGCGCGGCGTCCGGTCCCCGCGGCCGCTCTCCGGACGCATGCCGGGTTCCGGGTCGCCGTCCGGATGGAGTCCGATGTCTTCGGGGCTGCGCCGCATCCACACCGCCGCCGGTATCAGGATCAGGAAGATCACCAGGGCTCCGAACAGGATCCACAGGTGACGCCAGCCGATGGTGGTCAGGAGGTAGGCGGCCACCAGGGCGATGGTGGTCTTGGAGAGGCCCTGTCCCAGATGGGCGATGGCCACGGCCCGGCCGCGCTGCCTGACGAACCAGCGGGACACCGTGACGTTGACCACGAAGTAGCACACCAGGGCGTGCCCGATGGAAACCAGGGCCACCCGGATGACGGTGAACTGCAGGAAGCTCCGGGCGTAGCCCAGCGACACGAAGCCCGCCACCGAGATGACCGCGCCAGTGACCATCAGCCACCGGGCGCCATACCGATCCAGCAGGGAGCCGATCCACGGCGCCGCGCCGGCGTAGGCCACCAGTTCGAGGGAACGCATGATCGAGAAGGTGCCGCGGGTGACGCCCAGATCGGCGGTAATGGACTTCATCAGCACGCCGAGGGTGCTGGACAGGTAGAAGGCGCAGGCGATGTTGACCAGAAAGCCGGTGGCGACGATGTACCAGCCGTAGAACAGACCGGGTCTTGCGGATTCCTGCATTCCTTCGATTCGCCCGGGCGGCTAACCGGCCCGTTCCAGGCTCGCCGGGTGCCGGGGCCGCCGTATCGTGAGCGTCAACGCGGATGAAGCCAGCAGCATGGCGATGAACAGGTAGAACGAGATCCTGTACGATCCGGTGTAGTCATTCACGAAGCCGAAGAACGGTGGACCGCAGACGCCGCACAACAGCACGATCTGCAGGGCGGCGCCGCGAACCGTACCCAGCGACACCCGGCCGAAGTAGTTCGCCCACATGACCTCCTCCAGCACCTGGGCGCCGCCAAGCCCCAGGCCGTAGAAGAAAAACCCGAGGTAGATGGTCGAGAGGTCCTGTGCGGTCGCCGCCACGTACAGCCCGGCGGCCTCCATCAGAAACAGGAACGCGATGATCCTGCGGACGCGGAAGCGCTCGCCGACGAAGCCCCACAGCAGGCCCGAGGCGGTTTGCGTGCCGGCGATCACGGTCATGGTCAGGGCCGCCGGGAACCCGCCGTATCCCAGGTCCGAGACGTAGGAGACGACGTGGAGGTTGAGGCCGGTGATGCCCACGTCCACCATGCCGAACACCAGGATGATGAGCCAGAAGGTGGGGGTGCGCCGCACATCCCGCCGCGTCCAGTGAACGTCCGGCTCCGGCGCCCGCGCCCGGGCATGGACGGTGCCCTTCATGGGTTCGCGTTGGGCGGCGCCGTCGGGATGAAGCCCCATGTCCTCCGGGCTCCGGCGCATGAAGAGGGCCACCGGGATGACGGCGAGCACCACCACCAGCACGCCGAACAGGGTCCACACCTGGCGCCAGGCGATGAATGTCAGCAGCCAGCCCACCACCGCGGAGATGGCCACCTTGGCGACGCCATGTCCCAGGTGGGAAAGGGCCAGCGCCCTCCCCCGCATCCGGACGAACCACCGGGCCACCGTGACGTTCACCACGAAGTAGCAGACCAGGGCGTGGCCGGCCGCCATCACGGTCATGCGCACGGAGGCGAACTGCCAGAAGTGGGACACCTGACCCAGCACCAGGAACCCGACGGCCGAGAGGGCTGCTCCGGTGACCATCATGCGGCGCGGACCGTATTGGTCCAACTTCGATCCCACCCAGGGTGCCATCAGGGCGTAAAGGAGGTGCTCGCCCGACCGCAGCAGCGAGAAAAGCCCCCGGGACACGCCAAGATCGGCGGTGACGGGCTTCAGAAAGACGCTGAGTGTACTGGACAGGAAGAAGGCGCACGAGATGTTGGCCAGGAAGGCGGCGCCCACGATGTACCAACCGTAGAACACGCGCGACCGTCCGGAGCGGTGGAGGGGATCAGAAATCACGGCGGTGCGGGAATCCGGGGCAATTCTGGCTCAGGTTGCACTCTTGCGCGAACGGGCTGTGGCAAGCAGGAACCCGGGACCCGGTTCATTCGGGGAAACGTAGGCAATCGCGTCGTCGGAGTCAAACTTTGTCCGGCGTTTGTTCGGCGGCCGCCGCGGTGATGGCGGTTCGGTCGGCATGACGCCGAGCGGGTTGCCAGAACCATCCCGCGCCGGGGAATGGCGGAAGAACCAGGGTATGGACGTTTCTCGCTTCGTCAGCCGGCACGCCCGCGCTGATCGAGACCCCCGTCACCGCCCGCACATGACCCCGCCGCCACCCGCCGCCCTTGCGCTCGGTCTGCGCCGTCAACCATCGAAGTCTCCTGGACAGACGCCCGCTGTTTCTGCCGCCAATCCCCCGCGTGGGACAGCCCCGGGATAGCCGCCCGGGCTGTCCCACGCTGCGTGTCGGGTGCGTGGGGGAGAGATTGGGGTGTCAGGCAGTGGCGTTCTTGCGCTATGGCAGATAGCGCGGTGGCAGATAGACATGGGGGGATGTGGGAACGCATCCGCAAGGGGTCGGGCGCGGTCCACGGTGAGGCACCGGAAGGGTATGCGCTGTGGGAGGTGGGGGAGGGTCGGGTGAAGCCGGAGGAGCGTTCCCGGAGGAGCGTCCGGACCGGGACGTGCTGATGGACAGGCATCCTTGTCCGGGCTTTCGCGGTCTGGCAGGCCGCGGCCTTCGTCATGCGGCGACCTTCAGAGGTCGATGGCCGGGCTTGGCGGCGTGGCAGAACGGCGCCTTCAAGTGCCGACCGCGGGACCGTTGGACCGGCGGACGGTCGAAGCAGCCGTTCGAGCGTCCGGGTCGGATCGCCGACCACACGCGCCTTCTGCTGCTCTCCGAGCCCGGAGTGTTTCCCAACCTTGCCTCCCGTTTCGTGGCGCGCATGACCCGCTGGCGGGCGGTGCACGGCCATCCGGTGCTTGTGGCCGAGACATTCCACGATTCGGGGTTTTCCGGGGTTGTTTGCGGGCACGCTTTACAAGGCGGCGGGCCGGGCAGGACCCGTGGGTTAGCGCGCGCCAACGGGCGTTGCACCGACCCCCACGGTTGGCGGAAGGAGACAGGGGTCAAGCCGCTGCGGCCCGACGCCCGGGCGCGGCTGTCGAACCCGCGTCCGCTGCCGCCCCACGTGGCGCCTCCGGTCGATCCCGGCCTGGCTTCCCGCCACCCGGTGGCGATGCGTTCCCAGTATGCCGAACGGGCGGTCGTGCCGGACTTCCGCCGGAACCAGGGCCGGAAGCCCGGGGTGGCCTGCGTGCTCGCCGTGCATGTGCGGTGCCGACGACCTCTTCCGGGTCAAGGCCAACGCGCCGGACACCTTCCATCTTCTCGCCCGCATTGACTGGGAGAAAGACGCCACCGGCCACTTCGAGGAGGAACTCGACAAGCTCCCCGGTGGTCCGGAGCCGCGCTCCATCCGCGTCCCGCCCCCGCGCCGGGTCCACTACCCCGGCGTCCGCCAGATCACCCGCCACCGTGAGCCCCTGCGCGAGGACGGGGACAGGGCCGGGGAAGAACACATGGAAACCGCCCATGTCCTCACCTCCCTTGATGCCGCAGCGGCATCTCCGAGAGACCGGCTCCGGCTCAATCGCGGACACGGGGTCGTGGAGAACCGCAACCAGCGCCGGAGGGACTGCGTCTTCGGCGAGGACGCATGCCTGACCGGCATCGGACACGGACCGGCCAACCGCGCCCGCCTTGACCGCATCGCACTCGCGGTGATCTTCACCAACCGGCGCGACACCGAGAGCTTCACCGAAACCCGCCGACGGCTGCAACTCGACCGGGGCCAAGCCTTCGCCGCCCTGACCCGGCCACCGACGTCCCGGAACCCCAGCCCCAACCACCCCCGCAGGCCACCCCACCGCCAGGCCCATCCCCGGCTCACCCGGCCCGGCGCTTATCCCCGGACAGTACCCCTGCACCGACAACCGCATGAAAGGCACCCTACCCCCCTCTGCCCCACTCTCATCCCAACCCCCAGCTTCGGAAAGTCCTGGTGTCGGGCGCGGCGCACGTTGAAATCGGCCTGCGGATGGGTTACAGGTTGCACCGATGGGTTTGCTGCGGTCGTGCGGGTTCGGCGCCCCGATATTCGACAGGAATTCAGGACGGGAGGATGAGATCATGACGGGGACGCCGGGCGATGTCGGGATGCATGACCTGCGGCTGTCCGGGCGGGGCATGAGCGCCTCACGCGCGCGCGAACCCGAACTCGTTGCCCCCCCCCCCCCCCCCGAAAACCGGCTGTGGGGCTTAGTCCGGTGGGCGCCCTCGGGAGAACCGCCAGCCGCCTGAAGGCGGCATTCGCCCTCGTCTTCTTCGCGCTGGTGACGCTCGCCGTGCTCGCGCCGCAGGACGCGCGGGCGCAGCAAAAGCCGGCGCTCACGGCAACCCCGGGTGTCGGCAGTGTCACGCTCAACTGGACCCGTACCGGCAACACTGGATTTGGATATTGGGTTTACCGACAGGGGGTCACCGGAGGAGGTTACGGCGACTGGATCGATATACCGGGCGGCGCCACCATCAGAACCCACACGGTCACAGGGTTGACCCCCGGCACCTCCTATACCTTCCAGGTGGCAAGGGCGGAAGGTACCGGTCTCAACTTTTCCGTCTTCGCTAGTGGGGGAGGGTACTCGAACGGGGCCACGGCGACGCCAACGGCGGCCACTTCCACCAAGACGATCACCCTGTCGGCGACATCGACCTCGATCACCGAGGGCAACTCCGGCTTTACGGACGTGACGGTCACCGTGACGCTCGGCGAGGCGGCGCCGGCGGCGGATCCGGATTTGGGGATTTTTTCGCTCTCCCTTATTTCTGCCAGTCCCCCCGGCACGGCCACAGGCTCCAGCAAGGGAGCAAACCCCTGCACGGCGCCGCTGAATCCGGCGGACACCGACTGGTGCCATCCGGACGGGGCCAACATCTCCATCGCCGAAGGTGAGACCATGGGCACGAAGAAAGTGCGTATTCTCGCCGACACCCGGGACGAGCCGAACGAGACCATCAAGCTCGTTTCTTCGGCTGCGCATCCTGGCTGGACCGACGGCAGCCTCACCCTGACCATTACCGACGACGATCCCCCCACCACGGCCGTTCCTGCCGCGACAGCGGGACTGGGTTCGGATGCAGGGGATCGGAAGGTGACGCTCATATGGGAGGCTGTCAGGGATTCCAATCCGGCCATTACCAAGTGGCAGTATCAGCAGAAGACCGGGTTGGCGGCCTACGGCGCATGGACCGATATTTCCAACTCGGCGGAAGGTGAACCCAATAACGGCAGATATGTGGTGACGGGTTTGAGCAACGGGACGGAATACAAGTTCAAGGTGCGTGCGGTGAACAGTTCCGGCAACGGTGTGGTATCCAATGAGACAACGGCAACCCCCACTGGCAGCAAGACCATCACCCTCACAACCGATCAGCCCAATAACCGTATCACGGAGGGTGATACGGAAAGGAAGAACATAGTCCTCACCGTTACCCTCAGCGAGGATGCACCGGACGAGTTTCTTGTCAGCATCAGCTATGGTGGGGGTATCGGCACCCTGGTGGGCAATGATAACGGAGGTTCCGACAACTGCAGCAATCCGACCCCCGCGACAGCAGATATCTGCTTCCCCGGCGGCCCTTCCGCGAGTAGCCTCCCCATAGAGTCTGGGCAAAGAACAGCCACAAGGACGGTTGGCATTCTTCCGGACACCTTGGAGGAGGGGGATGAGTACTTCTCCATGCGGGCCAGCACCAGCACAGGGGGCTGGTCGGGCGACTCCATCCTCATCACCATTGTTGACAATGATGGCACCACCGCCAAACCCGCCAAGCCCACGGGGTTGTCGGCGGAGGCGGGCAACGGTCAGGTGGAGCTGACGTGGACGGACCCGGAGGACGATTCGATCACGGGGTATCAGGTGCAGCAGAGGAAGGGGAGCGCCGCCTGGGGCAGCTGGACCGACATTTCCGGTTCGGACGCGGACACCACGAACCACACGGTGACGGGTCTGGACAACGACAGCGCGTACCGTTTTCGCATCCGGGCGCAGAACGGCGGCGGCAACAGCGCCGCGTCGGCGGTGGTGCGGGCGACGCCGGCGGAGCCCGCTACGGCCCCCGCCAAGCCGACGGGCTTGGGCGCGACGAAGGGCGACACGTGGGTCTACCTGACGTGGACCGATCCGGGCGACGCCAGCATCACCCGTTGGGAGTACCGGCAGAAGGCCGGTACCGGAAACTACGGTTCGTGGATGCGGATGACGGGTTCCGGCGCGGCGACGGTGAAGCACCAGATCCCGGGCCTGAAGAACGGCACGGTCTACGCGTTCAGGATTCGCGCGGTGAACGGCAACGGCAACGGCGCGGCGTCGGAGGAGGTGACGGCGACGCCGAATCCGCCGGTGGCGCCGGTGTTGACGGCAGCCACTTCAACGACCAATCGGAATCTCACGCTGACCTGGACCCATGCCGGCTCGACCGCGGTCGATTACATCGACGGCGGGGGTGCCAGCGCCGTCTGGTGGCAAACGGGGCATCGGCTGAAGGGGTCCACCACCTGGACGGCGTACGGCGGGAACGTATCCGCCGCGAGGGGCAACTCCCGGCGCACCTCGTCGGCGCTCCTCGGCTCCGCTGCTGCCTACCCGAACGGAGCATCGGTGGAGGTGGCGATTCGGGCATCGGGCGATTCCTTATTGCTGGGCAGGTCGGATGTCAAGGGCCCCTGGTCGAACGAGCGCACGGTCACGTTCATGAACACCGATACGAACGCGCTGACGATCACCGGAGCGCCGGTGACGGTGGCGCCCGGTTCCACGGCGGTCTACAGGGTGGCGCTGACGAAGGCGTATGCGGGGACGCTGTCGGTCAAGAGCGACGACACGGACACGGCGACGGTGAGTCCGCCGAATCTGACGTTTACCGCGGACAACTACAGCACGGCGCAGGATGTGACGGTGACCGGGGTCAAGAACGGCACGGCGACCATCAACCACGCCTTTCGGCTGACGGGGGCCACGGTGGATGCGATACCGGATGCGGGCACGGTGGACGTGACGGTGGCGGATGCGCCGGGGGTGACGGTGTCGACGGCGGCGCTGACGGTGGCGGAGGGCGGCAGCGGCGCCTACACGATGCGGCTGAACACGGCGCCGTCGAGCGATGTGACGATAATGGTGGACGGCGCTTCGGGCGACGTGACGGTGGCGAATGCGACGCTGACCTTCACCACGGTCAACTGGAACATGCCGCAGACGGTGACGGTGAACGCGGGGACGGACACGGACACGACGCCGGACGCCGCCGTGACGCTGACCCACAGCGCCTCGGGGGGCGGCTACGCTTCGGTGAGCATCGCCTCGGTGGTGGTGAGCGTGACGGAGAGCGGCGTGGTGCCGGCGAAGCCGACGGGCCTGGCGGCGGCGGCGGGGGACGGTTCGGTGACGCTGAGCTGGACGGACGCGGGCAATCCGACCATCACGAAGTGGCAATACCGGCGGAAGGCCGGTGGCGGGGCCTGGGGCGATTGGACGGACATCGGGGGCTCCGGAGCGAGCACCACAAGCTACGAGGTGAGCGGGCTGACCAACGGCACCGCGTATCAGTTCGAGGTGCGCGCGGTGAACGGTGCCGGCAACGGCGCTGGCCCGGATGCGCCGGTGAGCGCGACGCCGACGGGCGCCACGCCGCCATCCACGCCTCCCGGGACAACGCCGACGCCGCCTGCGGCGGTCGGGAGCGGGAGCGTGCGGGTGACGCCGGCGGCGCTGACGGTGGAGGAGGGCGGCACCGGGAGTTACACGGTGGTGCTGGGTGCGGAGCCCGCGGGGACGGTGACGGTGACGGTGGGCGGGGCATCGGGGGAGGTGACGGCGGTGCCGCGGCGCCTGAGCTTCACGGTGTCGAACTGGAGCGAGCCGCAGCGGGTGACGGTGAGCGCGGCTCGTGACGCGGACACGGCGGACGACAGGGCGACGCTGACGCACGGAGCGAGGGGCGGGGGCTATGATTCGGTGAGCATCGCCTCGGTGGTGGTGCGGGTGAGGGACACGACGCCGGTGCTGAGTCTGGAGACGGACCCGGCGGCGGTGAGCGAGGGGGAGGACATCCGCCTTGTGGTGACCTCGGACCGTGCGCTGACGGGCAATCTGACGGTGAGCCTGACGCTGGCGGCGCGCGACGGCAGCGGCTTCGATGCGGAGGACCTTCCGGGGGGACTGGGGCCGCGTTCGTTGGATGCGGTGTTCGGCGCCACGGCGAGCCGGAGGGGAGTGGTGATGATCCCCACCCGCACGGATGGAGAGGTGGAAGGCCGGGAGTCGTACGGCATCAGGCTGAACGCGGCGGAGGGCTATGCGGTGGGGGTGGATGCGGAGGCGGAGGGAGTTCTGGAAGAGGGTTCGTCGGAGGGGGCGGATCGGGTGAACCGTGCGATCCTGCCGCAGGTGGCGGCGATGGCGCTGTCGCAGACGCTGGAGGCGGTGACGAGGCGGATCGAAGCGGTGTCGGATGGCGGTGTGGGCGGTGCGGTGCGTTTTGGAGCGGCGCCGGGGAAGGCGGTGGAGGAGGAGTGGGTTGGCTTGGGAGACCCGGGGCAACAGGGACCGGGCTTGCGGGAGATGCTGGACGGGGCCTCCTTCGCGCTGCCGCTGGGTGCTTCGGGGGCGGGAGGGGCGGCGGTGCCGGCGTTGTGGGGAGTGGGCGAGTGGCGGTCGCTGTCGGGTTCGGAGCGGGATCTTTCCTGGGAGGGCGGGCTGTGGTCGGGGTATCTGGGGGCGGACGTTCGGGTTCGCCCGGACCTGCTGGCGGGGGCGGCGGTGTCGTATGCGAAGGGCAAGGTGGATGCGGTGTCGAAGAGGGGCGACCGGACGAAAAGCAGGCACGAGAGCCGGGTGGTGTCGGTGAATCCGTATCTGGCGTGGCTGCGTGCGGACGGCACGACGCTGTGGGCCAGCGCGGGTTACGGGAGGGGCGAGGTGCGGATCGCCGAGGCGGGAGCGGCGGCGCGCACGGCGGACCTGTCGCAATGGAGTGGGGCCGCGGGCGGGCGCGGGGTTCTGATGGAGGATACGGAGATCATTGCCGGGGGCACCACGCGAGTGGCGGTGAAGGGGGAGGGCTCCCTGGTCCAACTGGGCACGGAGGCCGGCGACGGTCTGACGGAGTTGACGGTGAAGGCGAGCCGACTGCGGCTGATGCTGGAGGGGTCGTGGGAGCACCGGGTCGGGGGCGATGCGACGCTGACGCCGGCACTGGAAGTGGGCGTGCGTCATGACGACGGCGACGTTGGGCAGGGCGGCGGGGTGGAGGTGGGGGCCGGCGTGATCTGGCGCGACCCGGGTGCCCGTCTGACCGCGGAGTTGCGGGCCCGGATGCTGGCGGTGCACGAGCGGGACCGGAAGGAATGGGGCGTGAGCGCCCTGGTGATCCTGGACCCCGGGGCGGACGGTCGGGGGAGCTATCTGAGCTTCGGCCCGGCCCACGGTCGCACGGAAAGCGGTGTGGGGGGGTTGTTCGACTACGGTCCGGCCACGGACAGCGGGGCGGGGGCGGAGGAGAGCCGTCTGGAGGCGGAGCTGGGGCACGGCATCGGCATCGCCGGCCCGGCGCTGCTGACGCCTTATGCCGGGCTCAGCCTGGCGGAGTCGGGCGAGCGCACGCTGCGCCTGGGTGCGCGCTACCGCTTGGGGTCGGGGGTCGCCCTGGGAATCGAGGGCACAAGCCGGCCCTGGACCAACGGCGAGCAGAGCCTCATGCTGCGCGGTGCGCTGCGCTGGTGAGGATCGCGACCGACCCGTGGCTGGAGGGAGGGGATTTCGCCGCGGCCGCGGCCCCGTCCGATCAGAGTCAGCAGCCTGATCCTGGTGGTGGAATCCAGGTTCCGCCGGGCCGGCGTCGGAATGCGAGCGCCGCCCCGATCCGGTTCAATGGAATTTCTTCCCCGGCACCGGAGAGGTTCCGCCGCGGCGGATCAGAAGGGCAGGGTGTGGACCGCCAGGTCTCCGTGTCCGATGGTGACCCGGCTGCCAGGCTCGACGTAGTCCCGGTGGAGGTATCCCGGGGCGATGGGGCAACCGAGCCGTGGCGAGGCTGACACGCTGGTGATGCGGCCCATGTCGCGGTCGGCGCCGCGCAGGGTGTCTCGGGGGTGGGGTACGATGTCGTGAGCCCCACCAGCCGGCGGTTCACGTGGCCTCGAGAGTGAATGCGCTCCACCGTCTCCTGTCCCGGATCGCATCCTTTGGTGAAGCGGACGGCGTGCTGGAGAGCGGTTTCCAGCAGCAGCGTGTCGGCGTCCATATCGACCCCGTACCGGGGGATCCCGGCCTCGATGCGCAGAGTCTCCCTTGGCGTTCAGGCCGATCCAGGGGATCGGCCTGAACGAGCGGCAGGGCCATTCGGACCGGCGCTTCATGTAGAGACGCCACGCGGGTGGCCCGCGCGCGCGGCAGGGCCATCATGGCCGGCCGCCGATCCCGGGGTACCCGCAGGTCGAAACCGGGCTCCCCCGTATGCGTCGCGCGCACCGCCCGGATCCGGCTTCCGGCACAGACCCTCTCCCGGTGGCCCCGTTCTTCCGCTGGCAACACAGCGGCGTCCAGCAGCCCTGAGAGGCGAGTTTCCGAAGCCGGTCCCTGGATGGAGATCATGGCCAGCTCGCCCGAAAACTCGACAATCTCCACCTACAATCTCCACTTGGTCCGCCATCCGGTGGCGGTGGAGGTGTTCCAGCACACCCGGTGCGAGGAGTTCGTCCACCTCCCGCAGAAAGCCGCCGGCGGTGCGCAACACCCTCACGTCGGCCAGGATCTTTCCCTGGGTCTTCGGCGAGGAGCCTGCCCGACCGGCATCGGACACGGCCCGGCCAACCGCGCCCGCCTCGCGCTCGCGGTGATCTTCACCAACCGGGGCGACATCGAGAGCTTCGCCGAAACCCGCCGGCGGCTGCAACTCGACCGCAGCCAGGCCTTCGTCGCCCTGACCCGGCGACCGCCGTCCCGGGACTCCAGCCTCAACCACTCCCCAGGCCACCCGACCGCCCAGACCCGTCCTCCGCCACCCCGCCGGCCATCATCCCTCGATATCCTCCCTGCACCCACAACCGCCAGGATGGCGCCATGCACCTTTCCGCCCCGCCCTCATCCCAACACAACCCCGGGCATGGGAAAGTCCCGGGATGGCCGCTTGCAATTGTTCCCACTCTCTGTATAACATGATAAACAGCACGTGCGGTTTCTACGTTGTTCTCTGCATTTTTCTTCTGACGAAACGCGGCCACATCAAGCAGGACTGTCCTGAAGACCGGACTGTTCTTGAAACCGGAAAACGAGTCGCCGCAGCCGCCAGGTGCGCCAATGGCGGCGGGAGCCGTTCTGTTCCCGTTCGGATTCACGCAGGAGGTGGTTCACGCATGAGGATGGGGTCATCCGTTTCATTGCCGGGCCAACCCTGTTCAAGGCCCGCGGGAGTCGACAGCTGCGTTGGCAGCGGCGTTCGCCCCGGGTCTGGCCTGAGGAGGTGCGAGAGAGGGCTTTTCGCGGGAAACTCCGGGTCGTGACGGACCCCGCCATCTTGAATCGGATCCATGCGTCGTCTCGGGACAGATACCGGACGGTCTGGTTGACATGCCGGGCCAGACCGCTGGCCGGATGATGGGTTCAGGCCCGCCGTCCGGGTGGTACCCGGCTTATGGAGGGTCTCGGTATGGCAGCGTCATGGCAGGAGAACCGGAACATCCGTCTACTCTGGGCGGTGCTCGCCGGAGTGGTCATCGTCTCGTTCGGCGCGCTGCTCTATTTCGGTCGCGACGTCTACCAGATGGCGCCGCCGACTCCGGAACGCATCGTGACTCCCGGGGGCGAGGTTGTCTTTACCGGAGACGACATCCGGGCAGGCCAGGATGTGTGGCGCTCGATTGGTGGACACGATCTCGGGTCCGTCTGGGGGCATGGCTCCTACACGGCGCCGGACTGGACCGCGGACTGGCTGCACCGGGAGGCGGTCTGGCTGCTCGACCACTGGGCGCACGAAGCCAGCGGACGCGGCTATGAAGCGCTTGACGAAGAACAGCAGGCCGCGCTTCGAGTTCGGCTCCAGCGTGAACTGCGGACGAACACCCATGACCCGGCAGCAGGCACCATCACCCTGTCGGAGTTGAGGAAAAAGGCCGTTCAGCATGTGCAGGCGCACTATCTCGGCCTGTTCGGCCAGGATCCCCGCCATGACGCCCTGCGCGAGAGTTACGCGATGCCGGCAGGGACGGTGGCCACACCCGAGCAGGCCCGCCAACTAACCGCCTTCTTCTTCTGGGCGACCTGGGCGTGTGTGACCGAACGTCCTGGCGAGGTCATCACGTATACGAACAACTGGCCGCCCGAGAAGCTGGTTGGCAATGAGCCAACCGGGGTGATGATCGTCGTTTCGGTGGCGAGCTTCGTCCTGCTGCTGGGCGGTATCGGCGGGCTCGCCTGGTTCTACGCGGCAACTCGGGAACTATGGCGGAACAGGCCGGATCGACCCGCCGGCGACCCCCTGGTGGGCCTGACACCGACCCCCTCGATGCAAGCGACCCGGAAGTACTTCTGGATCGTCGGGGCGCTGCTCGTCATCCAGATGCTGACGGGCATTGTGGCGGCCCACTACGGCGTCGAAGGAACCGGCTTCTACGGCATCCCCCTGGCCGACTGGCTGCCGTATTCGCTGGCACGGACCTGGCACGTGCAACTCGGCATCCTGTGGATTGCCACATCCTGGCTGGCCACCGGTCTGTGCCTTGCTCCGGCCATTGCCGGGCGGGACCCCGGCGGCCAACGGCTGGGTGTCAACTTTCTTTTTGTCGCCCTGGTTCTTGTTGTCGCCGGCTCGATGGCGGGTCAGGCCCTGGCAATCCATCATCAGCTGGAGGGCGAAACCAACTTCTGGTTCGGACACCAGGGGTTCGAGTACGTGGAACTGGGGCGCTTCTGGCAGATACTGCTGCTTGTCGGGCTCTTTCTCTGGGTGGGGCTGATGCTCCGCGCGTTGTGGCCGGCGCTGCGGACCGCCCAGGGAGCAAACAAGCAGTTGCTCGGCATCTTTATCCTGTCCGTGATCGCCATCGCGCTGTTTTACGCCACTGGGTTGATGTGGGAACAGCACACGAACCTGGCCATTGCGGAGTATTGGCGCTGGTGGGTCGTCCATCTGTGGGTGGAAGGATTCTTCGAGGTCTTTGCGGTGACGGTGATTGCCTTTGCGTTCACCCGACTGGGACTCGTTCGGGTGCGCTCCGCGACCATGGCCGTCCTGTTCACCACGATCCTGTATCTGACCGGTGGCGTCCTCGGGTTGTTCCACCATCTCTATTTCACCGGAACAACGCCGATCATTCTGGTTCTTGGCGGGACATTCAGCGCTCTGGAACTCATGCCGCTGGTGCTCATCGGTTTTGAAGCCTATGAGAACTGGTCGATGGTCCACCGCACGTCCTGGGCCAGGTATTACAAATGGCCGATCTACTGGTTTGTCGCGGTGGCCTTCTGGAATCTGGTCGGGGCGGGCCTGTTCGGCTTCCTCATCAATCCCCCCATTGCGCTCTATTACATGCAGGGCCTCAACACGACCCCCGTGCATGCCCACACGGCCCTGTTCGGCGTCTACGGCATGCTCGGGATCGGACTGTCCCTTTTGAGTCTGCGGCTGCTGACCATGCAGCAGGAGTGGCACACCAGGGTCTTGGGATTCGCCTTCTGGGCGATGAACATCGGCATGGGGTTGCAGGTGCTTCTAAGCTTGCTGCCGGTGGGGCTGGCGCAGACCTGGGCAAGCGTGGAACACGGGATGTGGTATGCGCGCTCGGCCGAGTTCCTGCAGACGCCGGTGCTCGATACGTTTCGGTGGCTGCGGGTGGTCGGAGACACGCTCTTCGCAGTGGGGATACTGGCGTTCGGCTGGTTTCACCTTGGCCTCTCGACGGGTTGGTCCGTCAAGGGGAAACGGACCGATGTCGCCGGTTGAGGCCCTGCGGTGACCGTGCGGCTCCGATGGAAGGTGCCGCGAACCCGGGGAGGCAAGGTTGGGTGACGAGAGGGTTTGCTGGTGCGTCACCGGAATCGCTTGAGGAGAAGCTGGCAGATCCCGATTCGGAGCAAATGCATCACTTTATAAGAATAAACATTCTCAGGAGGTGAACATTTGTCGCGAATGTCTTGACAGAGTGATACAAAGTCCATACATTTTCCATTGGAAAACGGAAATGGAATGTAGGACAGGGAACCGGTCTCGGTCTAATGGAACGGACGGTACCAGCGATGAGGGAAGACACGCAAGTCAAGGAGTTTGCGGTCAAGGCTCCGGATGCCGGCGATGGCGCCCCGGTCCGGGAGCGCGGCATGGCCGATGCCTTCGATGCGGCGACGTTGCACGACACAGACGTGGTGGACGTCGATCAGTACATGGACACGGTCAAGCGCAAGACACCCCTGGAGCCCGAGAAGCACTTGCTGCTCGCCATCCTTGAGGATGCGCTTGCCTGTTACCAGAAGAACCTCTTTGCCCGGACGGCGAAGAAGCAGGCAGCCTGCCGGGACGCGGAAGCATGGATCTTCGCCGCGGACGACGAACGCTTCATGAGCTTCGAGACCGTCTGCGGGGTGCTGGGCATAGAGCCCAGTTATCTGCGCCGAAGGCTTGCGGAGTGGCAACGCGGCAAGGTCAAGGCGCGCGTCCATGCCCCGGCCCAGGCCGCCTAGCGAAGTTCCAGACAAGGCGACGGCGCGCCATTGGGCTGCTTGCAACCCGCTGATTTCGTCAACCCGCTGATTTCGTCGATTCAGCCACGGCGAATTCGGGATTGTTCAGACCTTCCTTGGCGGTGTGTCTCATGAATGGCCTTGCAACCTGCGATTTTGCGCAGGATGGAGTTGACGGGGGTGTTCCAGACGAAAGGCTTGGGATTGGCATTGTGGCAAGCCAAGTAGTGCTTGATGGCGGCAATCCGTTCCGGGACGCTGCGAAAGACGCCGGGGAACCCGCCCGGTGAGCCTTCCGACGACGCCGCACGATGCGCTGTTCCGGGTACTGGTCTCCGAACCGGCCCGCGCTGCCGCGCTGCTGGCGCAATACCTGCCGCAAGAAGTCGCCGCTCTTCTCGACCCCGAGGCCCCGCCCGAGGCGGTGGAGGGCCACTTCGTGGACGAGGACGCCGCGCGGACCCAGTGCGATGCGCTGTTCCGGGTGAGACTGAGGAGCGGCCACGATGCGCGGCTCTATGTACTGCTCGAACACAAGAGCCGCGTCGACGCGGACACGCCGCTCCAACTCCTGAAATACATGGTCAACATCTGGCGCCGCGAGGTCGAGAATGGCGCTGGCGGGGACCGGCTGCCGGCGATCATTCCGCTGGTTTTCTACCACGGTCGGGGCCGCTGGACTGCGGCGCCCTCGGTGCCGGGGATGATCGACGCGCCCGGGGAGTTGGAGCCTTTCGTCAGGGAGTTCGCCTATGTGCTGCATGACCTTGGCGAGATTGCGCCAGGGCGGTTGTCGGTCTCGCCCGAAGTGCGGGCCGGGCTTCTGGCGCTCAAGGT
This sequence comes from uncultured Binatia bacterium (SeqCode), assembly GCA_964291295.2. Classification (GTDB taxonomy): domain Bacteria; phylum Desulfobacterota; class Binatia; order UBA9968; family JAJDTQ01; genus JAJDTQ01. The sequence goes on from OZ219754.1 coordinate 1,829,777, forward strand.
GGTATATGCCGAGGACATACCGACGGATCTTCTGGACCAGATGACGGGCGGGCCGGTTGCGGGGAGCGCGTTCGAGCGTCATATTGTGCGTTACATGGCCGAGTGCATGAACCTGACGCCGCCATTGCTGGAGGCGTCGCTGCGCCGGACGAAGCCGGACCGTTGGGAGGCGCTGATGGGCACAGTCGCGCAAGCCTGGATCGAACAGGGAATCGAAAAGGGAATCGAAAAGGGAAGAGCTGAAGGAAGAGCCGAGGGAAGAGCTGAAGGAAGGGCCGAGGGAATGGAGAAGGGAATCGAACGAGGCCGGATACAGGCCTTGGCGGAACTTCTTCTTCGTCAACTGGCGTTGCGCTTCGGTGATGTGCCGGATGCGGTGGGCGAGCGGGTTCGCCGTGCGTCGGCCTCCGAACTGGAGGCTTGGGCGGAGGCCGTGCTGGTGGCAACGAGCCTCGACGAGGTGCTGGCCGCCACGCCCGGGCGCTGAGACCGTAGCCGCCAGCGGGCAGGCCCCGGCACGGTCGGGGTCGGTCGTACCTGGACGCAGCGCCTTCATCGGTCCGTATCGGCATCAGGAGTTCCTGAAGTTCCTGCGGCGTCTCGACTGTGCCTTCCCCCGCGACCGGACCTTGCACATCATCCTGGATAACTACGGAACCCATAAGCATGAAGCGGTGCGCCGGTGGCTGGCCGCTCACCCCCGCTTCCAACTCCATTTCACGCCTACCCGTACCTCTTGGCTCAATCTCGTCGAGAGTTGGTTTGCAAAACTGACTCACCAACGTCTGCGCCGCAGTGTCTTTCGCAGCGTCCCGGAACGGTTTGCCGCCATCAAGCACTCCTTGGCTTGCCACAATGCCAATCCCAAGCCTTTCGTCCGGACCACCTCCGTTAATGCCATCTTCCTCAAAATCTCGAAATGCAAGGCCATTCATGAGACACACCACTAGCGGCCTGATCTCTTGAACTCGGTGCGCAGTTCGGAAGCGAGCCGCCCCAGACGGTAGTCGTTCCAGTCGATGAATCTGGCGTAGCTCGCCAGCCTCGGGTGCACTGCGCCGATCTGGCGCCAGATCTCCTGCGTGATGGTGCGGTAGTCGGGATGCCCCTGCGGCATGGTCCGCAGTTCGCCGATGTGCACCGCCTCCCGCAGGTTCATCTTCATGTACCAGCGTGTGCGATAGGCGAAGGGGACCACGTACTGCGCCTCCCGCGGGTGGTCGCCCCGGATTCGTTCGTGGACCTCGGCCGCCCGCTCCATGCAGCGCCGGTAGTCGTCGCCGAACCCTGCCTCGGTGATCTCGGGCGGCGTTTCGTAACCGTGGGCGGTGGTGAAATCCTGCCGTTCCTGGCTCAGCAGGCGGTGCCGCTGCAGGTCACGGTAGGCGCCGAGGTTGCCGATGATGTCGAAGGTGTAATAGACCTGCTCCAGCGCCCGGCCCGGCTTTTCCCGGCGGTGTCGCCGGCTCTTCATGTAGGTATCGAGAATCTCCCGCCTGCGTTCGTCCGGCAACCGCGCCGCCAGTGCCCTCAACTGTGACAGGGGGTGCGTCGTGTGGGGGTACAGGACGGCGGCGATGACCCGCTCTTCCGCCTGTTCGTCGTAGTCCACCATCGTCACCGGCGGCCCCTCCCGCACCGGTTCGGTCACCAGTTCCCGGGCCAAGGTGCGGGTCTGGCTGAAGGTCTCCGTGAGGTATGGGCTCGGCCGCGCGCGCTTGATGAACGAGGGGATCAGCATGTCGAGTTCCCGGTGGATGGCGTCTCCCAGGTCGCGGAGTTCCGTGAGGTCGCTTGAATGGCATTTCGACAGCAGGTACTCGAAGGCCTGCCCCACGCCGAACAGGCCGACATTGGTCCGGGTCGCCGCCGGCAGGTATCCGCGCATTATATCGCAGGCATGCGCGCGTGTGCTGGAACGATAGGCGCTTTCCGCCCACCGGGCGAGGGCCGGATCCTTCCGGGCCGCGGCATGGGTGAGGGTGCCGCCGGTGGCCGGGTGCCGCAACTCCGCGTCTTCCAGGGGAACGGCCCTGCGGACGTGTTCGATCATCGGCTTCATCTGGCGCGCGTAGGTTTCGAACAGCAGCTGCATGAGTTCCCGGTAGGCCCGGCCGTGGCGCGACCGGGCCAGGAGAGGCTCCACGAAGAAGAGGTGGCGGCCGTCGTGATCCTTCCGGTCGAAGCGAACGTAGCGGGTGGATTTTTCCAGCGGAGCAATCCCTATGCGCGGCTCTTCGAGATATTTGGCCGCCACGTTGGAGATCCGCTCGCAGGCCAGATGGGCGCCGCCCAGCTGGCCCACCGAATCGTCTCCGTATCCCACCAGAACGCGGTCGTAGAAGGCGCGCGCACGGCCCACCGCCGGGTCGTCGCCGCCGCCGGCTCCGGCGCTGTCCAGGACCACGGCAAGGTCGGCGTCGCCGAGGAATTCGTCCAGAAACATGCGCCGGAGATCCTTGGCCGAGCGGCTGTAGCGGGAGAAGAGCGCCCCGGCGACCTCCTGGGGCAGCCTCAGGCCGAAGACCGGCCGGTCCACGTTGGTAAAGAAGGGCGCGAGTCGCTTGCGCTCCGCCGGAGTGAAGTGTTCCATCGAAATTCCGGCACAGCAGCTTAGCCGTTCGACAGGCTGAAATCCACTTGCCCGGAATAGCCCTGGAGTGGGCCTGTATCGGGCGTGCGCGAATTCGGCGGCGCGCGCGTTGTATCGCGCGTTGTATCCAGCCTCAAGACCGCTTTTTGGTCGGCTGGTGGACGGGGTTGTGTGTGGTGGTGCAGCTTGTCCCGATAGGGAGATGAGCCTGTGAAGGGGGGTGAGGAAGCCCTCGGAGATGGCGGCCACAGCGCCGGCGAACGATAGCCGGGGCGCACCAGTGTCCGCGTCACGAACTGGCAGGTATCGGCCCGCTCGGTCGGGTGAAAGTCTACAGGCTCCCGCGCCTCGGGGATGGCCGCGACCGGCTCGATGGTTCCAAGGCGTTCCGTTCGATGTGCCGCGATCATCTTCTGATGGCCCCCGACACCCCTGCTTCAGGCTCACTTCGCGTTGGATTCGCTTCACGCTTTCAGGCTCACTTTCCTTGGACAAGGCCTTGACTTGATGGGGGGAGGGGGGGAGTACGGATTCATGACAGGATGGAGCAAATAGATTGGCATACGGAGAGGAGGAGTAACCATGGGTATTGAGCGAACCGGCGGCGATGGCAATGATGAACTGCGGGGCGGCGGCGCCGGCGACGACACCCTCAACGGCGGCGGTAATGGCGAGTCGTTTTTGGACGAAAGGCTCGTCGAATTCTACCGCGTGGTGTACCCGGACTACACGCTGGATGAGATCAAATCCCTCGGCGTCTACAGCAGAAAAGACGGCGATTACCTCTACGGCGGGTACGGCGGGGGCGGCAGAAACGGGGAGGGCAGAGACGACTACGGTAATCCCATCCCCGACGACAATGGCAGCAACATCCTCAACGGCGGTGCGGGCAACGACTACCTCTACGGCGGAGCTGGCAACGACACCCTGCAGGGCGGCAAGGGCAAGGACGATCTGTGGGGCGGCGGGGGCGCTGACCGGTTCGTTTTCGACAACGAGTCCGAAACCGACTACATCCGAGACTTCGAGGACGGTCAGGACATCATCGTCATCAAGGGGGGGCCTGAAGTTCTCCGACCTCGACATCAAGCAAAGAGGCGACTCCGTCATGATCGGCGATCCCTCCAACACCTTTTCGATCGTGGTCAAAGGTATCGAGGTGTCGCAGTTGACCGAGGCCGATTTCGACTTCCTGGGCTGACGCCGCCCGCGAATGCCGCTCCTCGCGGGGTCCCAACAACGGCGCGGAGCGGTATTTCGGCATCGGCACATGCGCTTTCACGACACACGGCCGCGCGCCTCCACGCGGGTTCTGCCGGCATTGCGAAGGAGCGGACAAGGCTCGCGGTGCGGTGCTGGAAGAAGCACCACCACCTCGAAACTCACACGAAAACCCTCAACCCCTGCGCCATCTCCCTCTTCCCTGTTCCTGCCGCGACAAAGGGTCACCTCTGTATCCAGCCCGGATCATCTGGCAGACTTGAGGCATTGGAGCTTGAGTGGCCGGTCCTTGATCGGTACCGCCGGAGGTCACGGATCCACGCGAATCCACGGAGTCTAATCCCATGAGCGACGCCAGTCTCGACGACCTGTGCATCAACACCATCCGCACCCTCTCCATTGATGGTGTCCAACAGGCCAACTCCGGGCACCCCGGCACACCCATGGCCATGGCCTCGGTGGCCTATTGCCTGTGGCAGCGGTTCCTGCGCTTCGATCCCGACGATCCCATCTGGCCCAACCGGGACCGCTTCGTGCTTTCGGCGGGCCATGCGTCGATGCTGCTCTATTCGATGCTTCACCTCACGGCGGTGAAGGCGGTCAGCAAGGACTACGAGACCTTGGGCTCGCTTTCCGTTCCGCTGGAGGCGCTGAAACGGTTTCGCCAGCTGGACAGCCGTTGTCCCGGCCATCCGGAGTACCGTTGGACCTCGGGGGTGGAGACCACCACCGGACCGCTGGGACAAGGGGTCGCCACCAGCGTGGGCATGGCCATCGCCGGCCGCTGGATGGCCAGCCGCTACAACCGCCCCGGCTTCGAGGATCTGATCGACTTCGACGTGTACGCACTGTGTGGAGACGGCTGCCTGATGGAGGGGGTGTGCAGCGAGGCGGCCTCGCTGGCCGGACACCTGAAGCTGTCCAAGCTGTGCTGGATCTATGACAACAACCGCATCACCATCGAGGGGCACACCGCCTTGGCGTTTTCCGACGACGTGGCCACGCGTTTTCTGGGTCTTGGATGGAACGTGGTGCGGGTCGGCGACGCCAACGACCTGGAGATGCTGGAGCGGGCCTTTCGCACGTTCCGGGACACCGCGGACCGGCCGACGCTGGTGATCGTGGACAGCCATATCGGCTACGGTTCGCCCAACAAGCAGGACACCAGCGGCGCCCACGGCGAGCCTCTCGGCGTGGAGGAAGTCAAGCTCACCAAGAGACGCTACGGCTGGCCGGAGGAGGCGCGGTTCCACGTCCCCGACGGCGTTCGGGAGCATTTCCGGGCGGGCATGGGAGAGCGCGGCAAGTCCCTGCGCGACGCCTGGTTCGACCGTCTGCGCGACTATCGGGACCGCTGGCCGGCGTTCGCCGACGAGCTCCGCCGGATGCAACACCGCCAGCTTCCGGAGGGTTGGGACCGGAACCTTCCGGAGTTCCCCGCCGACGCCAGGGGATTGTCGGGCCGGGACGCCTCGGGCCGGGTACTGAACGCGCTGGCGCAGAACATCCCGTGGCTCATGGGCGGGGCGGCCGATCTGGCGCCGTCCACCAAGACCCGGCTTGTGTTCGAAGGTGCCGGCGACTTCTCGGCCGAGTGCCCCTCTGGACGCAATCTGCACTTCGGTGTGCGGGAGCACGCCATGGCGTCCGTCATGAACGGCATGGCGCTGGTGAAGGTGCGCGCCTACGGCTCGGGCTTCCTGATCTTCAGCGACTACGCCCGAGGCGCCATCCGCCTGAGCGCGCTCATGGAGCTGCCGGTGATCCACGTCTTCACCCACGACTCCATCGGCGTGGGCGAGGACGGGCCGACGCACCAGCCGGTGGAGCACCTGGCCTCGCTCCGGGCGGTGCCGGGCCTGCTGGTCATGCGGCCGGCGGACGCCAACGAGGTCGCCGCCGCCTGGAAGGTGATCATGGAGCTGCATCACGAACCGGCGGTGCTGGTGGTGACGCGTCAGGCGCTGCCGACGCTGGACCGCACCCGGTACGCTTCCGCCGCGGGCGTCGCCCGGGGCGCCTACGTGCTGGCCGACGCTCCGGACGGAGCGCCTGACGTGCTGCTGCTGGCCACCGGCAGCGAGGTCTCGTTGTGCGTGGAGGCCCGCGAGGTGCTGGCCGCGGAGGGAGTCAAGGCCCGGGTCGTGAGCATGCCCTGTTGGGAGCTGTTCGACGATCAGGACGAAAGCTACCGGAACAGCGTGATCCCGCCCGAAGTGACCGCCCGGGTCTCGGTCGAGCAGGCATCGGTGTTCGGCTGGAGCAAGTATACCGGTGCCGGCGGACACCAGATCGGAATGCGCTCCTTCGGGGCATCGGCGCCCCTCAAGGATCTGCAGAAAAAGTTCGGCTTTACCGCGGACGACGTGGTCGCCGCGGCCCGGGAGCAGATGGCCCGGGTACGGGCGGGACGGGGTTCGGTGCCCGCCCGCCGGGAGGCAACATGAACCCGTTGAAGAGGTTGAACGAACAGGGCCAGTCCGTCTGGCTGGACTTCATACAGCGAAAGCTCCTTGCCGGCGGCGGGCTCAGGCGTCTGGTGGAGGAGGACGGCGTCAGCGGCGTCACCTCCAATCCGGCCATATTCGAGAAGGCCATCGCGGGCAGCGACGACTATGACGACGTCATCGCGGGGATGGCGGGTGCCGGCTCGGCGGATCCCAGGGATGTCTACGAGGCCATCGCCACCCGTGACATCCAGGAGGCGGCGGACGTGCTGCGGCCGGTCTACGAGGGGACCGGGCGGCGCGACGGCTACGTCAGCCTGGAGGTGTCGCCCGGTCTGGCCCACGATACCGAGGGAACGGTGGCGGAGGCGCGGCGCCTCTGGAACACGGTGTCACGGGACAATCTGCTGATCAAGGTGCCCGGCACGCCCGAGGGGGTGCCCGCCATCGAGCGGTTGATCGGCGAGGGCATCAGCGTGAACGTGACACTGCTGTTCGCGCGGGAGGCCTACGAGCAGGTGGCCCAGGCCTACATCCGGGGCCTGGCCCGGGCGGCCGCCGACGGTCTGGATGTGGGCCGCATTGCCAGCGTGGCGAGCTTTTTCATCTCCCGTATCGACACGCTCGTGGACGGCATCCTGGAGAAGAAGCTGGAGACTGCGGGCGAGTCGGACAGGGAGCGCCTCCGGGCGCTTCTGGGCAAGGTCGCCATCGCCAACGCCAAGCTCACCTACAGGCGCTACCGGGAGATCATCCAGGGCGAGGGCTGGCAGGCGTTGGCTGGCAAGGGGGCGCGGCCGCAGCGGCTTCTGTGGGCGAGCACCAGCACCAAGAACCCGGGTTACCGCGATGTTGTCTATGTCGAAGAGCTGGTGGGCGCGGACACGGTGAACACCATGCCACCGGCGACCCTGGATGCGTTCCGCGATCACGGGGACGTGCGGAAGCGCCTCCGAGAAGACGTCGAAGGGGCAGCCGAGACCATGGAGGCGTTGGAACGGGCGGGCGTGTCCATGAGGGAGGTGACGGACAAGTTGCTGGAGGACGGGGTCCGGCTCTTCTCCGAGGCCTTCGACATGCTGCTGGAAGCCGTTGAAAAGGAATGCGCGAAGGCGGCAGGGCATGGGCGGGAACGGTCCTGATCCCCGCACGGACGCGCCCATGAGTGCGGCGGACGGCGGGAAAAGGGACCATGCGGAGGGCGGGGCGACACGGGTGAGCGCCGGTCGGGTCGGGATCCTTCCGTCCATTCTTTCCGCGGACTTCCGCGTTCTGGGACAACAGATCGCCGAGGTGGAGGATGCCGGCGCCGACGCCATCCATGTGGACGTGATGGACGGCCGCTTTGTGCCCAACATCACCATTGGCCCGCTGCTGGTGGATGCGGCGCGGCGGAGCACGTGGCTGCCGCTGGACGTGCACCTGATGATCGTGGAGCCGGAGCGTTACCTGGAGGATTTCGTCAAGGCGGGCGCCGACACGCTTCTCGTCCATCAGGAAGCCTGCCCGCATCTTCATCGCACCGTGCAGCAGATCAGGTCGCTGGGCAGCAAGGCCGGGGTGGTGCTCAATCCCGCCACTCCGCTGGAGACGCTGGAGGAGATCCTGCCGGAACTCGATCAGATTCTCATCATGAGCGTGAACCCGGGATTCGGCGGCCAGAGCTTCATCGAAAGCAGCGTGGACAAGGTGAGCCGTCTCAGGCGCCGTCTCGACGAGCGCGGTCTCCGGGCGGCTATCGAGATCGACGGCGGCATCGGCCCGGACAATGCCGCCCGGGTGGTGGCGGCGGGCGCCACCTTGCTGGTGGCCGGCTCCTCGGTCTACCGTGCGCCGGGCGGCGCCGCCGAAGGCGTGCGCCGGCTGCGGGCCAGTATCCCTTCCGGTCCGTAGGGGTCTTTTTCGGAAGCCTCCCGGGGTTCAGCGCCGGGGCAGCCATACGTCCACCCGTCGCATCGTTCCCGGGCCCACCATCACCCGCCGCGACACGCCAGCCAGTCTCTCATGCCAGAAACGCACGTCGTAGGTTCCCGGCGGGATGCCGGCGATGGCGTAGCGGCCACGGAGGCCGGTCACCGCGAAGAACCGGTTCGGCGTCACCACGATGTAGGCACGCATCCAGGCGCGGTGCAGTTCGCAGATGACTTTCACCACGCCCGCTGTCCGGAGGGTTCGGGTCACCTGCCGCCACCGGGGAATTCCGTCGTTGAACAGCGTCCGGGAGCCCATGCGTGCGTGGGCGTCGTGGAGTATGGCGTCGCTGTTCAGGAGCCGCAGCCGGCTACCGACGGGCGCGGCCTGGACGTGAGGCTCGAACCGGCAGCCGATGTTGTCGAGGTGGATAGTCCGAGGCGCCCCCTTCTCCGCTTCGCCGCCTTTGCCCCGCAGGGTCACGACCGCGTTTCGCAGGCCGCCGTCCGCCGCCGCCACAAGGCTTCGATCAGGCACCAGGGAGCCGCAGAAGGCCTGTTCCCTGTTGACACGCAAGAGTGCGGGTGGCGGCGGGGGGCCGGGAAATCGTACGGTGCCGGCGATGGTTCCGGTCTTGCTGTTACCGGCGGGCGGGGCGGTGCCGCGGGCCGCTTGTTCGGCCGTGGCGGCTGTGATGGAGCAGAAGACGGCCGCCATCACTACCGCGGCGATCACGGACCAGGGATTCAAACGACTCCCGCGCCGGTGAGACGGACCATTGAAAAAGACAGGGAAGGCAGGATCGGGTAGGGACGGCAGGGGGGACAAGGCAGAAAGGCACGACCGGCAATGCAAGGCAGGCAATGCAAGGCAGGGAAGACCGCGCATGGGCCTTCCCTGTCCTGCCTTGAATCCGATGCCGTTGCCCGCCTTCCCGGGGCCAGGCTCCAGGATGCCTTTCCGCGCCGGCGCCTCTCTAGTGAGCCGATTGCTGCACGTCGAGGTTCACGAGTTCGGCAGCCGCCTCGTTCTCGGCGAGCATGCCCCAGCTCTTGATCCAGGCGGCGGTGCGTTCAAGCTCGTCGGCAGGGATCGGTGCGGGGTTCACCACCACGATGCGGCTCTCGCGGAGTTCGTCCGCGCGCAGGGCCGCGATCTCCGGATCGTCGCTGTGGTAGTCGATGAAGTACTGCATGTACTTCTTCTTGTCGGCGTTGACCCGGCGTACGGCCTCGCACACGGCGCGGTTGAACATGGCGTAGGTCTCGGCGTCCACGTTCTCGGACGCCACCTCGGTGCCGTGAAGGGACGCGGAGACGACGATGCGGCAGCCCTTTTTTTCCGCCAGCGTGAGGTAGGGTTCCGTCAGCGGCGTGGACTCGATCTCGCCCTTCATCACGGATTCCAGGCGATACCGGGAACCGCGCGGGGCTTGGCAGAGGTTCATCTCGTCACGGGTGAGGAAACCTTCGAGCATGTGAAGGGTCAGATAGTGGGTACCGAAGAAGAACGGGACGCCCACCAGCCGGTTGGCGAGTTGCTGGGCCGTGTAGACCGGCGAATCGGGCCGCACCACGAGTCCGGCGTAGGCGATGATGGAGCGCCGGCCGATCTGTCGTCCGGTGTCGACCGCGGAGTCCTGCACGCGACAGTAGTTGCCCCACTCGCACGCATTGTACATGTCGGCCTTGCCCTGCTCGAAGAGCATGCCATGGCTGGCGTGCGGGTTCGCGTCCTTGGGATCCTTGACGTCTGTGTGGGTGCTCTTGTCGCCCGGACCGCGATCAGCGAACTCGATCTCCAGTCCCTCCTTCTCGAACAGGCCTTCGTTGTATGCGACCAACTCGCACAATCCCTGAAACGGCGCGGTGCTTTCGAGAACCAGCTTCTTCATGGTCGTCTCCTTGTGTCAGGCTGGGGTATCGGATGTCTTGCGACGGGAAGGCGCCACGACGGATCGGACTCGGACCATTCCCTCGCACGATCCTCTCCCTAGCACAATGTTCCGCCGGATGGCAACAGTGTGGACGCCCCGCGGACAGCCTCCCGCGACAACCCGGATATTGTTCCCGCCCCCGGCTTCGTGCCAGACTGCCACGGTGCCCCGAAGTTCGTCAACACGGCCGGCCGACGCCCGGGAGGGAAGGTCTCTCAAGGACGTGATGCAGTCCAGGGTGTCCTTCGGCGCCCTCCGGCAAGGCCACTTCCGCGCCTATTTCTCCTTCACCATGCTGGCCATGATGGCCGACAACATCGAGCACGTGATCAGCTACTGGGTTCTCTACGATCTGTTCAAGTGGCCGGAGCTGCAGGGGTTCGCGGTCATCAGCCACTGGTCGCCCTTCCTTCTCCTGTCCTGGTACGTGGGTTTGCTCTCGGACCGTTTCGATTGCCGGCGGGTTATCCAGTGGGCGATGATCCTGTACATCGTCCTCACCATTGCCTGGGCCTGGTACATCATCACCGGGACGCTCCGGGTCTGGCATGCGTGCGCCCTGCTGGTGGTGCACGGCGTCGCGGGAGTGTTGTGGAGCCCCGGGAGTCAGCTCATCCTGCATGACATGGTGGGTCCGGAACACCTGCAGAGCGCCGTCCGTCTCAGCGCCACCAGCCGGCAGTTGGGAATCCTCGCGGGGCCGGCGGTGGGCGGCTGCATGATGCTCCGGCTGGGGGCCGCGTGGGGCCTCGTGGCCAACTCCCTGTTCTACGTTCCCCTGACCCTGTGGCTGTCGCGAGTCCCCTATACCGGGCACGGCACCAGGCAGGTGCAGGCGCGCCGGGTCACTTGGGCGCGTGCGCTGGAAGCGCTCCGGGAGGTCCGCAACAACCGCGTCATCGTCTCGATGATCTGCCTGGTGGGGCTGTCCTCGCTCCTGGTGGGGAATGCCTTTCAGTCGCAGATGCCCGGGTTCGCCGAGCGCCTCGGCCGGGGCGAGCTGGGTTACAGCGTTCTGCTGGCCGCCAACGGGGCGGGCGCTTTCCTGAGCGGCGTGCTGCTGGAGAGCCGGGGATTCCTCCAGGCCCGCGCGCGCACCGCCATCGTGCTGGCGCTTCTCTGGTGCGCCGCCCTGGGCATGTTCGCGTTCACGCCGTACTTCCATCTCGCGGTGGGGCTCCTGTTCGCCGCCGGGTTCCTCAATCTGGCCTTCCTGACCATGTCGCAGACCCTGGTGCAACTTGTGTCGCCGCCGCACCTCCGGGGCCAGTTGATCGGCCTCTTCATCATGTCGGGCCTGGGGCTCCGCACCTTCAGCGGCGTCACCGTGGGGATCATGGGCGGCCTGATCGGCATCCAGTGGTCCCTGGGTCTGAGTTGCGGTCTGCTGCTGGCGATGATGCTGGTGCTGCTGGCGGGCACGACCCGGGTCGGCGGCGGCGCGGCGGAGGCCTGAGCCGGGTCGGCGGCGCCGTCTGTCACGGTGCTCCGTCGAACGCTTCGGTTCCATGGACCGTCCGGTGCCGCCGGCCTTCATGTCCCGGTGACGTGTGATCTTCGACGCGTGGTCTTTCATGGCGGCGTCATCAGGGTGCCGACTACGGATGACTGATGAATGACCGGGAGGGAAGGTTGATGGAAGGGGCTTCCAGAAAGACGTTGTATCTGGCGAATCCTTACGGCTTCTCGGCCCAGCAGCGGGAGGGGCCGCTGGCGGCGCTGACCGCGGCGCTGGATGCCGTGGGGGTGGATGTGTGGGAGCCGTTCGCCCGCAACAACCAGGTGGACAAGGCCGAGGCCGGGTGGGCCTACCGCATCGGACAGGCCGACCTCCGCGACGTGCGCGAGGCGGACGGACTGTTCGCGGTGGTCAACGGCTGTCCTCCGGACGAAGGTGTCATGGTCGAGTTGGGCTTGGCCATCGCTTGGGAGAAGCCGGTTTTCCTGTTCCGGGACGACTTTCGCCGTTGCACCGACAGCGAAGCCTATCCCCTCAATCTGATGGTATTCAGCGGTCTTCCGGAGTCGGGCTGGCAGGCATTCTGGTACGCCGCGGTGGAAGAGATCGGCGACCCGGACAAGGCCCTGGCGCGATGGGTGAGGGAGGGGCCGCGGCGCCGGGCAGTGCGATTGCGGGCATGAAGCCGAAAATCTCGACATTCCGGTTGGACAGCGTGCTGTGCAGGGCGAGCGTCCGTTCCCGCCGCGCCTCCGGGCCGTACAAGAGGTGAGCCGCGCCGTATCGGCGCCAGCGCCAAGTGGTCCCCCCGCTGGCCACGAAGCCCGGGGGCAGCTCGCGCGAAACCGTCAATCCGACGAGGAACTCGCGCCAGGAATGGGTGTCCAGGTCCAGCGTCTCACTGCTCCATGCGGTGTCGGCCCGCAACAGCGTCGCCTTGTCCAGCGCATGGGTGAGGTTGAGCCCGACGGAATCGAGGTTGCCCTCGCCGAGATTGCCCTCCTCGTAGTCGATCCGCTCGCGACTGAGCGACGCGCCCAGCTGCCATGTCTGCCCCGCCCGAAAGCCCGATACCCAGCGCCAGGCTGTAGGCGGTGCCGCCGAGCCATCGCTGCCGCGCGGTCACGGCGGGACGCAGGTCGAACCGGTCGAACAGGAAGTGCGGCCCGGCGTACAGGTTGACGATCTGTTCGTTGAAATCGCTCTCCCGGCAGGTTCGGGTCTGGAGCCCGCCGCCGACCCGGAACCGCCGCCTTGGTGTTGCTGACATGTTTGTCGATCAGCGAGAAACGGGACTGTTCCGAGTCGGTGCAGGAAGCGACCGGGATGGTCCGTGCATGGATTCCTGTCCGGGAAACCACCTCCGGCGTGCTTTCGGTTGCCTCCACGTATCGGACCGGTTCCTTTCGGAAATTCCGTGAGTTCTCGTTGAAGTCGCCGCGCTTGCCGGTCTCGACGGTCTCGCCCCCGGTCGTGAGCTTGGCATAGGGGGCATCCGCCGTGATGGTCGTGTCACCGTACCTTGTAGGTCGTCCCTTCGACATGCCGGACCTCCATGGCCGCGGCCTCCTTCGCCATGTTCGCCTTTTCCGCGGCCATCGCCGCCTGAGCCTCGGCCTACGCCTGCGCCGCCTCGGCATCGACTTCGGCTTGCGCCGCTACACGCAAGTCGCTCGTGGCCGCAGCCTTGTCCGACTCATCCTTGGCCTTGTCGTACTCCGCCTTCGCCATGTTGGCCGCGGTCCGGGCCGCATCCGCGTAGCTCTTCGCCGTCATCTTCCCCTTGGGAACATGGATGGACGCGAGCCTCATGATCGCCGTTTCCGCCTCATCGGCCGCCTCCCCGGCGTTATCTGACGCCGTCCGGACCTCCTTTATGGCCGTCTCGACTGCCGTAGGCTCCGGCGGATCGGGGGTGGTCGGCGGGGTCCGGTTGTTGTTGCTGCCGCCGCATGCCGCAAGCCCGACGGCCAGCACCACCGCGCAGAAGACCGCCGCCAGATTCCTGTGCATCATCCTGTACATCCGTACCTTCGTCCTTTTCATCCTCGAATTACCCTCCCGCCTTCAGAAGCGGTCTTGGTACGATGGGCCTTGGCACGATGCACGGAACTTCCTTCCGGCAACATCAGCAGGCATACGCAAGCATCAAGGAAGGGAGCATCAAGGACTTCGCCGCATTTCATCTTCAGGCAACCATGCACCACGGAGAGGCGGCCTGTGCAAGAATTCCAGAATTATCCACCCGGCGATTCAAACCGGTGGACTGGCAGGCCCGTGCGTTCCAGCCGGCACCCGCGACCGCGCCCCTGCCGGTCACCCCGGCCCGCATCGCAGCCCCCGTCAGCGTTCGAGAAAAAAGGGCGCCCGATCCGTAGATGGATCGGGCGCCCTGCTGCGTGAATCACCGCCGGTGACGGCGGCCCGTTACTCCCTGCGGCCGCCGAAGGAACCGCGAAACTCGCCGCTCTTCTTGTCCTTGGACGTGACGTCGAACACGCCGCCCACCTCTTCGCCGTTCGGTCCGAAGAAATGGCCGCTGTACTCCCTCAACTCGTACAGGCTGCCGTCTTCGCTCATGGGCAAGCCTATAATGCTACGAAGTTGGGCGGCGGTGAATACGGAGGCACTGGTTGTTGTGTTGTTGACATTGGTCACTTTACTGCCAGAGAACCGGTTGCCGTCGATGGTGCCGTGGAGTGTGGCGAAAGGTGCGAGATGTCCGTGGCTATTTTTGGCACGATTCGGCCAGAATAACACCTTGCTGATTTCCGTCTTGATGGTGCTTTCCCCGAAATCCACCGTTGTGGTTGCGTTTCCATCAAAACCTCCGACGGTTCGAGCGTTGTTCGGGCCGCGCTGTTGCCAAACTGCATAGCCCTCGTAGGAGGCGGTGCCGAAGCTTGGCATGTTGGCAGTCGGGGTCGGCCCCTTGCCCGGCAGCGCCTGGACGAATACGATGCCAAGGTGGGTCCGGTTTGACTTCTTGTGCCACATGCCGAAGTTCATGTGCTCGTAGGGCTTCGCCTCCGGGAAATCCGGCACATCGTAGACAAGCAACGGACGGTACTTGAGTCCCGTGGCACCATCGGCTCCGGTACTCAGAAGATAGACCTTTTTCCCGCTGCTATCCGAGTAGTAGTAGACCCCCACGCCCGCGTTCGCGTCCGTGTGCGTCACATTGATCCAGTCATTGGCATTCGTCTTGTCGAATTTCGTGTGCTCATCGGTGTCGACACGATAGAACTCGCCCTCCGCCCGCATGATCTTGTAGGTCTTGCTGTCAACGGTGCGCGAGCCGAACGGGTTTTCTGCCGTGACCGGGGCCGTGAACTCGGCGCCGTTAGTGCCGCTGTCCTTGCGGTAGGCCTTCACCGCCTTGGTGTTGGTGATATATTTGTCGATCAGCCAGAAACGGAACTGCTCCGATTCGGTGACGGAACCGATCGCCTCCGAGTCGATGCTGGAACCGACCTGCTCCGAGTCGGTGAAGGAACCGATCTTGATGATGCGTCCATAGAATCCCGTCCGGGCAGCCACCTCCGGCTTGGTATCGGCTGCCGCCACGTAGGCGACGGGTTCCTTTGAGTGACGAGTTGAGTCTTCGACGATGTCGCCGGCCTTGCCGCTCTCGATGGTCTTGCCGCCGGTCTTGACCGTGACCTTGGGGGCACCTGCGGTGACGCGCGTGCCGCCGTACTCGTAGGTCATCCCTTCGACATGCCGGACCTCCCTGGCTGCGGCTTCCGTGGCCATCTTCGCCTTTTCGGCGGCTGTCGCCGCCTGAGCCTCGGCCTTCGCCTGAGCCGCCTCGGCTGCGGCTTTGGCCTTGGCGGCCGCACGCACGTCGCTCGTGGCCGCGGCCTTGTCCGACTCCATCTTGGCCTTGTCGTACTCGGCCTTCGCCATGTTGGCCGCGGTCCGGGCCTCATCCGCGTAAGTCTTCGCCGTCATGGCGCCCTTGGGAACATGGTGGAACACCAGACCCATGGTCGCGGTTTCCGCCTCATTGGCCGACGTCCCGGCGTTGTCGGACGCCGTCATGGCCTTGCCGGATGCCGTCATGGCCGCGGTCCGAGCCTCCTTCAGAATCGTCTCAACTTCCGTCAGTGGGGGGGAGGGGGGAGGTGGGGTAGGAGTCTCCGGGGTCCGGTTGTTGTTGCTGCTGCCGCCGCATGCCGCAAGCCCGACGGCCAGCACCACCGCACCGAAGATCGCCGCCAGATTCCTTTGCATCAACCTGTACATCAGTATCCTCCTGGTTTCTTTCATTCTCGAATTTTCCTTCCGCCTTCAGAAGAAGCCTTGGTTAATCTGGCATTCAGCAAATGTCAAGGCTTCGTTCCATTTCATCTCCGGCAGAAATATGCCCAGAAAGGCTGATCGTGCAAGACTTGAGGCGCCGAGTTCGACGAAGAACCAGGCGAAGGAGCGGGATCCGGAGATGCACCAGACGAAGAAGGGGAACCAGTGGTATTTCGGGATGAAAGTGCATATCGGGGTGGATGCCGAGTCGGGTCTGACCCATAGCGTGGCGACTTGGGTAGCGGCGCACCACTATCTGCGGTTCCACGGCATCATCGGCAAGGGTCTGCGCCATGTCGCGGTTCATGGCGAGGCTTGGCTTGCCCTGGTTGACTGGCAGCCTGGAGCGTTCAAGGTGGGAGCGCGGGACCGCTGGATCGGGTGGTCGGCGGAGCAGCAGTTCCGTCGCCTGCATCTGGTCGCCAACAACTCGCGCTTTGTCATCCTGACGCCTGAGCGGGTTCCCAACCTTGCCTCGCGGGTGCTGGGGCTGAGCGTGCGGCGGCTGTCGCAGGACCTGCGGGCGGCGCATGGCTATCCGGCTGTTCTGGCGTTGAGACGTTACCGCGCGGCCAACTTTCACCGCACCCGCAGCCGTCCCCAGCAACTGGCGCTGGCCGCGATTGTCGCCCGCGTCCTCGCTCCGGACTCCAAGCTCGCCACCGCGCGGCGTCTGTCGCCGGAGACCGCCACCAGCAGCCTTGGCGCCTTGCTTGAACTCGGTCGGGTCACCGGCAATGAACTGCTGGACATGCTGGACTGGTTGCTCAAGCGCCAGCCATGGATCGAACGGGCGCTGGCAAGGCGGCACCTAAAGGATGCGACACTGATCCTCTACGACGTGTCGAGTTCCTACCTGGAGGGACAGTGCTGTCCGCTGGCTGCCTTCGGCCACAACCGCGACGGCAAGAAGGGCAAGAAGCAGATCGTCTTCGGCCTGCTCTGCTCCTCCGAGGGATGCCCCATCGCCATCGAGTTGTTTACTGGCAACACCGCCGATCCGAGAACCCTGGCGTCACAGGTCGAGAAGATCCGCACCCGGTTCGGCATCGCCCGCATCGCGCTGGTGGGCGACCGCGGGATGATCACCACGGCGCGGATCCATACCGATCTCAAGCCGGTCGGCCTCGCCTGGATCTCCGCACTGAAGACGACGGATCTGCGCAAGCTTGCCAAGGCGCAAGCCGGGGCCGCCCCGGCGCTGACGCCGGACTCCTTGGTGCCCGATGCGGTGGCCGAGATCACCAGCCCCGACTTTCCCGGCGAACGACTCCTGGTCTGCCTCAACCCGCGCCTGCGCCAGGAACGCCGCCGAAAGCGTGAGGACCTGCTGCAGGCAACCGAACTGGCCCTTGAGCGCATCGGCGCCTCGGTCCGGCCCGGAACCCTGTCCGGCAAGGCGGAGATCGGACGCCGCGTCGGGCGCGAGGCCAACCGCAGAAAGGTCGAAAAGCACTTCGAGATCACCATCGGCGAGAACCACATCTCCTGGAAACGCCGCCTCCAGAAGATCGAGGACGAAGCCCGCTTCGACGGTATCCATGTCATCCGCACCTGCCTCTCGGCTGAAGCCATCGGCGCCGAGGCCGTCGTCGTCGCCTACAAAAGCCTCTCCGCTGTGGAGCGGGCCTTCCGGATCGCAAAATCCGACCTCCGGGTGCGTCCTGTCTACGTCTATACCCAGGATCATGTGCGCGGCCATCTGTTCCTCTGCATGCTCGCCTATTACTTGGAGTGGCACATGCGACAGCGCCTCGCACCTTTGCTCTTCGAAGAGGACCACCAAGATGCCCGCAGCCGACGGACATCGCCGGTGGAAAAGGCCGAGCCCTCTCCCAGTGCCAAGAACAAGGCCGCCACCAAGCACACCCCCGGCGGTTTGCCGGTACACAGCTTCCGTACCCTGCTCGACGACCTCTCCAGCGTCGTGGTCAACACCGTCCGCCTGCCCGGCTCAGACCAGGCCCGGCTCGCTGTCGTCACCCGACCCACCAAACTCCAGACCCGCGCATTCCAACTCCTGGAGGTCCATCCAGAACACACCGTTCCCATGAATGTGACAACTTGAACTCTCATC
The DNA here is from genome assembly GCA_964291295.2 of uncultured Binatia bacterium (SeqCode). GTDB lineage: Bacteria > Desulfobacterota > Binatia > UBA9968 > JAJDTQ01 > JAJDTQ01. The sequence continues at coordinate 1,847,726 of OZ219754.1, forward strand.
GTATTGACTGAATGAAGTTCCGACTAAAAATTTTCTCTGGACTGCTGCTTGACAGTGGGGGGGGGGGGGGGGGATAAAGTCTGTTTCCGTGACAGGATCACGAGGGTGTGGACGTGGCGGCGCTGGCCGAATCCTACTTGGGGAAGGTCGGAATGACCCGGAATTCTCTGGGGCTGAATCAAAACAATCCACAGGTTGCGAGTGGCTCAATGTCGCGCCATGGCCTTGTTCGGACTTTCCTTGGACTTCATGGGGTGAAGCACGCGATTGCGAAGGAGTTGAACGTATTGATCCATGAGGAAGTGAGAAGAACGACTTTGACGGCAGTAAGCAAGACGGATCGGGAGACTTGTTCAAACCATACCCTCCTGAATCCCTGCTGCTGTTGCCGGAGGGAAGGTCCGCGGCATCGTGCCAAGGCGCATTTTACCAAGGCCGCTTCTGAAGGCGGCAGGGGAGGTTCGAGAATGAAAAGGACGAAGAGGATATTGATGTACCGGATGATGCACAGGAATCTGGCGGCGGTCTTCTGCGCGGTGGTGCTGGCCATCGGGCTTGCGGCATGCGGCGGCAGCAGCAACAACAAAACCCCGGCGACGACCCCGGATCCGCCGCCGGCGGGGCCGACGGCAGTGGAGACGGCGATAAAGGAGGCCCGGACGGCGGCGATGGCGGCGTCGGGCAAGGCCAAGACGGCGTCGGACAACGCGGGGACGTCGGCGGATGAGGCGGAAGCGGCGATCCTGGGTGTCGTGCCCGTTTTCATTCCCAAGGGGGAGATGACGGCGAAGAGCTACGCGGATGCGGCCCGGACGGCGGCGGACATGGCGAAGGCGGAGTACGACAAGGCCAAGATGGAGTCGGACAAGGCTGCGGCCACGAGCGACTTGCGTGTGGCGGCCCAGGCCGAAGTCGATGCCGAGGCGGCGCAGGCGAAGGCCGAGGCTCAGGCGGCGCAGGCCGCGGAAAAGGCGAAGATGGCGAAGGATGCCGCGGCCATGGAGGTCCGGCATGTCGAGGGTCTGACCTACAGGTACGGCGACACGACCATCACGGCGGATGCACCTAAGGCCTCACTCACGACCGGGGGCGAGACTGTGGTCACCGGCAAGATAGGCAACCTCAACGAGGACTCACAGACTTACGCAAAGAAACCCGTCCAATACGTGGCGGCAACGGGAAACAAGCCGGAGGTCGTTTCCCGGACGGGATTCGTTGCACGGACCATCCCTATTGGTTACTACGCCGACTCGGAGAAGTCCCGTCTCTTCCTGGTGGACAAATATGTCAGCAACACCAAGGCGGTGAAGGCCTACCGCAAGGCGCAGAACGCCAGCGGTAATCCGATCAACGTGACCGCCCCGGTCACGGCCGAGAACCCGTTCGGTTCGGTCACCGCAGGGGGAAAGTCCTACAAGGTCATGCGGGCGGAGAGCGAGTTCTATGTTGTTGACACCCAAGATGGTAAGAAATTCGACAAGACGAATGCTTGGGACACGATCAATCGTGCCACCAAGGACTCGAATGCGGGCGTGGGCATCTACTACTACAACAACGGCAGCAAGGACATCTATCTCCTGCGCACCGGAACGAGCGGGACCGATAACTTCACCTACCGGCAGATTTTCGTCTACGATGTGCCGGATTTCCCGGAGGCGAAGCCCTATGAGCACATGAACTACGGCAGGTGGGACACGCAGAAGTCAGTCGGTGCCGACCTTGGCATCGCATTTGTCCAGGCGCTGCCCGGCAAGGGTCCGACCCCGGCGGCCAACCTGCCAGGCTTCGGAAGTGCCACCTACAGGGGCCATGCATCTTGGCAGCTGCGCCAACAAAACCCTCAAGGCGCAGGAGGTAAACGCGGTGATGAAGGAACCGCAACCACGACGGTGGATTTCGGCAAAAGCACCATCAGGACCGATCTTTTCACTGCGCCTGGCAGGATTGTAACACTGGGCCCCTATGACGGGATTCTCGCCACGTTGCAAGGCACCATCGACGGCAACGGCTTCTCGGGCAGCAAAGTGACCAATGTCAACGCCGAAGGCATCAGTTACAATACACCGGGATTTTCAGTCCCTGCCGCCGGCCATCGTGGCGCCGTGGGTCTTGCCACGAGCGCGGACGGCAGCCTGTACGAGGTGAAGGAGTACCGCGGCCAATTCTTCGGACCGAACGCCGAAGAGGTGGGAGGCGTGTTCTACATCACGTCCAAGGACAAGAAGAAGGGCGAGTTGCTAGGCTCTTTCGGCGGCCGCAGGTAGTAAACAGGCTGCCGTCACCGGCGGTGGTTCACGGAACGGGGTGCCCGATCCATCTCTGGATCGGGCGCCCCGTTCTTTCTTTTTTCGACAGCTGCCCGGGGAGTGGCAGGAGGCGGTCGCACGGTTCCGGGCGATGCTGGCGCGCAATCCCGATCTGCCCCGGGTGCGGCTCGACTTGGCGTTCGTCTATTTTCAGGCGGAGGATGACGGCAATGCGGCATGTCATTTCCGCCTGGTGCTGGGCGCGAAGGACCTGCCCGAGACGGTGCGCGCCTCCGCACGCGCCTTTCTCGACCGCATCCGGCGGCGCAAGCGATGGTCGGTTACCGGCTCGGTGGCGGTTGTGCCCGACACCAACATCAACGCCAGGACCGATGCCCGGGAGATCCTCCTGTTCGGCCAGCGGACCACGCTGTCGGAGGATACGCGCCGGGCCAGCGGCGTCGGGGTGACGGTCAACATGTCGGGCGGTTACGAAGGGCGGGTTTTGCCTGACCTGCGGTTCCGGGTCGGCGGCGGGCTTCAGACCCGAACCTGCCGGGAGAGCGATTTCAACGATCAGATCGTCAACCTGTACGCCGGGCCGCGCTTCCTGTTCGACAAGTTCGACCTGCGTCCCGCCGTGACCGCGCGGCAGCGCTGGCTCGGTGGCACCGCCTGCAGCCGGGCGCTGGGTATCGGGCTTTCGGGCGGGGCAGGGCATGGCCGAGGAAGCGTCGCAGGACGTGGGCATTCTTGCTTTCGACAAGGGCGTTGTCGGTGGAACGCCGGGTCGGGACTTGGTGGAGTCTCGGACATGCAGTTTGTTGAGGAGTGTGGTTGATGTACTCCGAGCCATTGTCGGCATGGAAACCGAGGATGACCAAGGGAAACAGGCCGAGCAGGGGGGCGAGGAAGCGCTCGGAGACGGCGGCCACGGCGCGGACGAACTCGTACGGGGTGAGTTTGTCCACGAGCTTGATGAGGTAGACGCTCTTGGCACCGTCGCGGTCGCCTTGGTGGACGGTGTCCACGCGCAGGAAGCCGGGCCGACCGTTGGGCTGCGGAGCGCGCCGTTCGCCTACAGCCCCGGTGCCGACGACAACCGTGCGTTGCCTCCGATAGATGCGGGAGCCACGTAAAGATGGCTCGCCGAGATCCCCGCTCGAAGCGCGGGTTCCCGAAGAGATGGAACTCGCGCTGCAGTACCACCCGCGTGGCCAAGCCTGACATCTGGCCCAAGTCCTCGTCCCCCCGCGCCAGTAGCCGAATGTCCGCCGGCGAGTAGACCCGGGCGAAAGGCCGTTGCCTTGGCGTCGGTCCACGACCCGGCCGGTCTTGCGGTACTGGCGAATCAGCCGCGTGCCCGAGAGTAGCCGGTGGTCTTTTCCAGAAAGCGCTTCACCCGTGCTTTGGACGGCTTGTCCAACCCACTGTAGCCGAGCCGCACCAAGGTCCGCTTCACGAACTCGCAGGTGTCGACTCGTTCGGTCGGGTGAAAGTCTACAGGCTCGCTCGCCTCGACGAAGGCTGCAACCTGCTCGATAGTCCCCAGCGTACCGTTCGAGGTGTCACGATCATCCTCTGACGATCCCCGACACCCCTGCTTCAGGCTCACTTTGCGTTGGATTCGCTTCAACCTTTCAGGCTCACTTTGCATTGGACAAGACTGCGTGTTGACACGGGGTCCGGTGATCGATTATCATCTGCTGCGGTTCGGGATTGGACCGGCCGAGTGGCTGTAGACCCCGGTTTCGACTCTGCGGAGTCGATCCGATTTCGGCCCGGATTCGACCCTGCTTCTGATCCCGTCCCTGATCCCGATTTCACACCGCCGGGTCAGGCGAGTCAAGCTCGGAGTCGATGTCTTGTCAATAGCTCGGGATGGGTCTCATGAAACCAGCACTTCCCCGGCTCTCGCTTGACCTTGAGCCGGAACTTTCGTCCGCCCTCAGGGAGTTGGCGAAGGCCGTCACCCACTTTGGCGAGGCCAACGGGCTTTCCGACTCTCAGGTCTATAATCTCAGTCTCGCATTGGACGAGTTGGCCACCAACACGATATCCTACGGTTTCGTGGACGTGGACCGACAGGAACTCCGGCTGGAGTTGCGTATCGAGGACGACGAGGTCGTCGCGCAACTGGATGACACGGGGATCCCCTTCAATCCGTTCGAAGAAGTTGCCACACCGGATGTGCACGCCTCCATCGACGACCGGCCCATCGGCGGTCTCGGCGTCTTTCTCACCAAGAGCCTGTTCCCGAATTCAGGCTACGAGCGTATCGACGGATTCAACCGTATTACGTTGCACGCACCCGTGAAAGGAGACAATTGATGGCAAACGGCAGCGTTTTGGATCTCAGTACGGAGACGGACGGGGAAACAACCGTGGTCATCCCCGCCGGCCGTATCGACGGCAGCACCGCCAGCCCGTTCCAGGAGGCTCTCCTTGCGCTGATCGAGGAAGGCAGGGGTTCGCTCGTGGTCGATTTCGAGCACATCGAATATATCAGCAGCGCCGGGCTCCGGGTTCTCCTTCTGGCAGCCAAGCAACTTCAGGCAGGCGGCAGAAAGGTCCTGCTCTGCGCCATGCGCGACCACATCGCGGAGGTGTTCAAGATCAGTGGTTTCAGCGAGATCCTGGCAATTCATCCCACTCGCCGGGATGCCCTTGATGCAGGCTGAGATGGAAGAAACGGGAACAACGGCCGCCGAGCACGGCCCCGCCTCGAACGACGAACCCATCAAGATACTGGTGGTGGACGACGAGGTGGACCTCGAAGCTCTGGTTCTGCAGAAATTCCGCCGGCGCATACGCAGGAAGGAGTTGACGTTCGACTTCGCGCACAATGGCGAAGAGGCCATCCGCAAGCTCAACGAAGACGCGGCCATCTCCATGGTCATCTCGGACATCAACATGCCGGTGATGGACGGCCTCACGCTGCTCAAGCAGCTCAACGAGACCAAGCCCAATATCCGCTCCGTCGTCGTGTCCGCCTACGGCGACATGAACAACATCCGCACCGCGATGAACCGCGGCGCGTTCGATTTCGTCACCAAACCCATCGACTTCACGGATCTCGAGATCACCATCGACAAGACCCTGGGGCATCTGGCCCTGGTGCGCGAAGCGTTGTCGAACCGGGACCAGTTGGTGGCCCTCAGCCGTGAGCTGGACGTGGCCCGGGACATGCAGGCCTCCGTGCTGCCCCGGGTCTTTCCCGCCACCGACCGTTACGAGTCCCACGGAGTCATGGTCCCCGCCAAGGAAGTGGGCGGCGACTTCTACGACTTCTTCCCGTTGGGGGAGGACAAGGTCGGTGTCGCCATCGCGGACGTGTCGGGAAAGGGCATTCCGGCCGCGCTGTTCATGATGGCATGCCGCACCCTGCTGCGGAGCCGTGTCCTGGAGGGAGGGAACCCTGAACAGAGCCTGCATTATGTGAACGACCTGCTCTCCGAGGACAACGACAACTGCATGTTCGTCACCCTCTTCTATGGCGTCCTCGATACCCGGAGCGGAGCCTTCAGCTACTGCAACGGCGGGCACAATCCGCCGCGCGTCGTCCGCGGGGGCGCCCGGGTCGAACCGGTGCCCACCACCCGGGATCTGGCGCTGGGCGTGCTTCCGGGACATGCGTTCCGTTCCGCGACGCTCCAGCTTCAGAAGGACGACATCCTGTTCCTCTACACCGACGGCGTCACCGAGGCCGAAGGCCACGGGTCGGAGGAGTTCGGCGAAGAACGCCTCGACGCGCTGCTTGCCAAGGTAGATCAGGCCGATTGCGAAGGCGTGACGTCGCTTGTCCTCGACCATGTGCGGGCATTTGCCGGCGAGACACCGCAGTCGGATGACATCACCTGCGTGGCGTTGCGCTACCACGGGAGCTAGCGTTACGTGCCGTACCGCGGGATGGCAAGGCCATTCATCGTCAGGAGCTGGAGTTCGTGAACGGGTTCGCGCGGCTCGCTGTCGTGGCGGTGCTCGTGGCGGTCACGGTGTCGGCCCTCGCCGCGGTGTCCGGTGCGCAAACGCCGCCGCCGGGTTCGGTGACGCCGGGTGTCAGTCCGGAGACCGTGATGTTCGGCCAGTCCTGCGCCCTGCGCGGCCCGGCCCGGGCCCTGGGCGAAGGGATGCGCCTCGGCATCACGGCGGCGTTCCAGGAGGTGAACCGCGCCGGCGGCGTTCATGGCCGGCGCCTGAGCCTCATCACACTTGATGACCGCTACGAGCCCGAGGCGGCCATCGCGAACACCGGTCGGCTGATCAACGAGACCCGGGTCTTCGCGCTGATCGGCGCGGTCGGCACGCCTACGTCGAAGGCTGCGGAGCCCATCGCCACCGAAGCGGGGGTGCCCTATGTCGGCGCCTTTACCGGCGCCGAGTTCCTGCGGGACGTCCGCCGGCGCCCTACCGTCGTCAACGTACGCGCCTCCTATTATCAGGAGACCGAAGAAATGGTGGAGCGGCTCACCCGGGACCTCGGGGTGAAGCGCATCGGCATTCTCTATCAGGACGACTCCTACGGCCGCGCCGGGCTCGCGGGGACGCTTCAGGCGCTTGACCGGCGCGGCATGACACTGGCCGCGGAGGCCACCTATCCCCGCAACACCCGGGCCGTCAAGACCGCGTTGCTGGACCTGAGGCTCGGTAACCCCGAGGCCGTCATCATCGTCGGCGCGTATCAGCCCGTGGCCACCTTCATCAAGTGGAGCCGGCGGCTCGATTTCGATCCCATCTTCGTGAACATCTCCTTCGTCGGCAGTTCGGCGCTGGCCAAGGCCCTGGGCGCCTCGGGCAAGGGCGTCATCATCACCCAGGTGGTGCCCTTTCCCCACGACCGGTCGATTCCGGTGGTTGCCCGCTACCATGAGGCGCTTCGCACCGTCGCCGTCCATGCCGAGCCCGGCTTTGTTTCCCTTGAAGGATATCTGACGGGGCGCGTGGCCGTGGAGGCTCTGCGCCGGGCGGGACCCGACCCTGGCCGCAAGGCCTTCATCGCCGGACTTCAGAAGGCCGGCACCCTGGATCTGGGCGGCTTCGTGCTGCGCTACGGGGAGCATGACAACCAGGGTTCCGATCGGGTGTACCTGACCGTCATCGACGACTCCGAGCGGTTTCGTTCGATCCGGCGTCTGGAGCGGCCTTGAGTCTCGCGGATCTTTTCAGGTGGATCGAGAGCCGGCGCATCGGCCTCGGCCTCAAGATGTACGCGGCATTCGGCCTGGGCGTGGTGCTCATACTGGTGGCCAGCGCCGTTGCCCTGGTGTCGTTCGGAGTCATCAGCAGTTCGCAGCGGCGCATCACCGAACAGAGCGTGCCCAGCCTGGTCGCCGCGGTCCGGGCGGCACAGCAGAGTTCGGCCCTGGTCGACGCGGCCTCTCGCCTGGTGGCGGCCTCGTCCCAAGCCGAACTCGGCGAGGTCAAGGCGGCCGTCGCCAAGGACAAGGAACTGCTCAACCGGCTCATCGGGGAACTTCGGCAACACGGATTCCTGGAAGATCAGGAAAAGACGCTCCGCTCGCTCTCGGATGCGCTGACCACGACGCTGGAAGCGATCGAGCAGTCGTCCCTGCGGCGGCGGGAGACCCAGCGCCTCCTGGATGCGCGGGAGGCCGAGCTGCCGGTGACCACCCGACATATCGATCGTGTCCTGTTTCCCGAGATCGACGACCAGCAGTTCTTTCTTGCCACCGGCCTCAGGGAGATCGATGACCGGCCGGTGCCGCTCGGGGAGCGCACGGCCTACGCCGAGTTGGTGCGTTATCGGGACCTGCTGACGTTGCACGCACAGGCCAACCTGGCCGCGAGGCTGATGGCGGAGGCTGCGGTGCTGAACGACCGCACCCTGATTCAGCCCCTCCGGGAACGCTACAACGCCGCCATCGGTTCTTTGGAGCGCGTGTTTCGATCGTCCGAGTCCCACGCTTCCCCCACCCGGATGCTCGACTTCGAGCTCGAACGGCTCAAGTCCCTGGGGCAAGGCCCCGAGGGAATCTTCGCACTCCAGGAAGCCGTCCTGAAAGAGGCGGACATGGAGGCCCGTCACCTCAGGCAGAACCGGGCGGCGGCGTCCAGGCTGCTGGCGACCATGGATCAGGTGGTGGCGGTGGCGGATCGGGAGGCGGACGAGGCCAACGACGCCTCCACGTCGGCCGTCACCACCGGCCGGGTGGTGCTGGTGGTCCTCAACTTCCTGAACGTCATCGCCGTGGTCGCGTTCGGCTGGATCTTCGTGGGCCGTTACCTGATCCGCCGCCTGACCGGGTTGGCCGCGTCCATGCGTTCCATGGCCGAGGGCAATCTGGAGGTTCCGGTGGAGGTTCGGGGGAACGACGAAGTGACGGACATGGCGGAGGCGCTGGAGGTGTTCCGGAAGCATGCGCTGGAAGTGCAGCGGCTCAATCTGGTGGAGAAGCTGGCGGACGAGTTGAAGGACAAGAACTCGGAACTGGAAAAGACGCTCAAGGATCTGCAAACCGCCCAGCACCAGGTGATCATGCAGGAGAAGCTGGCCTCCCTGGGCCAGCTCACCGCGGGTATCGCGCACGAGATCAAGAATCCTCTCAATTTCGTCAACAATTTCTCCGAAGTGTCAGGTGAGTTGATCGGGGAGGCGCGGGAGATCCTCGACGAGATCCGCGAGCAGCTTCCCGAGGAGGCCCGCGACGAGATCGAAGGGATCCTCGACGATCTGACCGCCAATCTGCAGAAGATCCACCAGCATGGCAAGCGTGCCGACGGGATCGTGCACAGCATGCTGGAGCATTCACGCGGCCAGTCGGGCGAGCGCCGTGCGGTGGACCTCAACGCCCTGCTCAAGCAGTACGCCGATCTCGCCTACCACGCCATGCGGGCCAAGGACCAGACGTTCAACATGACGTGGGAAGAAGACCTCGACGACGCAATAGGCGAGATCGAGGTGGTGCCCCAGGACTTGAGCCGTGTTTTCCTCAACCTCATCACCAACGCCTGTCAGGCGACTTTCGAGTGGGCTCGCAAGAACGATGACGATTACAGGCCGCGTATCCGTTTGGCCAGCAGGCGCGAGGACGATCAGGTCGAGTTTCGGGTCCGGGACAACGGCTCCGGCATTCCCAGGGAGATGATCAAGAAGATATTCGAGCCATTCGTCACCACCAAGCCCCCGGGGGAAGGCACCGGACTCGGCCTTTCCCTGTCCCAGGACATCATTGCCCAGCACGGCGGCCGCATGGGTGTGGAATCGGAGCCGGGCCTGTTCACGGAGTTCTGGATCACCCTCCCCGCCGGCGCCCCGGAGTCCACCGGCGCATAGCCGGTGCCGGGAGCCCGCCGCGGGGAAAGCCGCCCGGCGGGCATGCCCGCCTCAGTTGTTGCCGCCGCGGACCACGTCGGCGGTGTCGGGATCCGGCATGACCACGAACTCGGGATAGGCTTCGATGCCCAGTTCGCCGGCGTCCTGGCCAAGCTCTTCCACCGCGGGCGAGACCCGCAACTCCATGACCTGCTTCAGTCCCGTCCACACCAGCCACGAAATCACGAACACGTACATGCCCACCGCCACCACTCCCAGGAACTGAACACCGAGGTGACCGCCGGCCACGATGCAGGTCGCCAGAGTTCCCCAGATGCCCGCGAAAAGGTGCACGGGAATCGCCCCCACCACGTCGTCCACCTTGAGCAGGTCCAGCAGCCTCAGGCCCGCGACGCAGACGACTCCGCCGACGGCACCGATGATCACCGCCCAGTAGTGGGCGGCGAAGTCGGGTCCGGCGGTGATGGACACCAGGCCCGCCAGCGCGCCGTTGAGACCCGCCATCAGGTCGACCCGCCCGAGCAGGGGCCGTTGGATCACCAGAGCCACGAGAAAGCCGGCGGCTCCGGCGAGATTGGTGTTGACCAGGATGTGGCTGATGGCCACGGCATCGGCGGTGCCCCCCAGGGCCAGTTGCGACCCGCCGTTGAAACCGAACCAGCCGAACCACAGGATGAAGACGCCAAGGGTCACGATGGGGATGTTGGAGGGGGGCGTTGCCTTGACACTGCCGTCGGTGCGGAATTTGCCGCGCCGGGCCCCCACCACGATGGCCCCGGCCAAGGCCGCCCAGCCCCCGGTGGAGTGGACGATGGTGGAACCCGCGAAGTCCTTGAAGCCCATGGCGCCCAACCATCCGCCGCCCCAGGTCCAGGCGCCGACGAGGGGATAGATGGCGCCCGTCAGAAGGATGACGAATACGAAGAAGGTCCAGAGCTTCACCCGCTCGGCCAGCGCGCCGGAGACGATGGATGCGGTAGTGGCCACGAAGACCATCTGGAAGAACCAGTCCGACATCGTCGCATAATCGGACTGGAGGACCTTTTCCGTTGCCGCCGTGATGGCCTCCGCCGAGGGTTCGTCACGGCCCATCGCATCCAGCAACGCGACTTCTTCGCCCGTCGGGCCGTAGAAGAGGGTGAGACTCCCGATCCAGCTTCCCACGTCCACGTACATCAGGTTGTAGCCGATGAAGAAGTACATGATCCCGGCGATGGCGTAGAGGCCCATGTTCTTGAGACAGATCATGGACACGTTCTTGGTGCGCACCGAACCCGACTCGAGCATGGTGAAACCCGCGCACATCCACATCACCAGGGCGCCCCAGACAAGGAAGGAGAAGGTGTTCAGGACGAACTGCAACTCCGGGTCCAATGCCGCGTCCGCGGCGGCGGCCCACCCGAGAAGGACCGATGCGGCGGCAAGCCCGCCGGCCATGACCCAATGCCCGCGAAGGAAGGAAGCCCTGGTGGAAGGCTCGAATCGGTCCATGTTCACGATACCTCCGTGACGGCTGCCCCCGGTCTGCAGGCCGAAGAAAGTCCATCGCTGCGCGATGCCCGTGGCTCTCCCGGACGAGGGCCGGGAGCTGAGCGCCACAGGTCTCCGTATCAGATGTGGTAGTAGTGGAAAAACTCCGCCGGCACGGGGTGGAGAAAGACATCCCTCGATTCCTGCTCCTTGAACGCGATGTAGTGGTCGATGACGTCCTGGGTGAAGACGCCGCCTTCGAGCAGGTAGTCGTGGTCTTTTCCCAGGGCCGCCACCGCCGCCTCCATGGAATTGGGGACGGACGGAATCCGCGCCGCCGCCTCAGGGGACAGCTCGTAGATGTCCGTGTCGGTGGGTTCTCCCGGATCGATGCGGTTGCGTATGCCGTCAAGGCCCGCCATCAGCATGGCGGAGAAGGCGAGGTAAGTATTGGCGGAGGGATCGGGCGAACGGTACTCGATGCGTTTGCTGGCCGCGGAGGTTTCATACGTGGGGATACGCACCGCGGCCGAGCGGTTGCGCGCGGAGTAGGCGAGGTAGACCGGAGCCTCGAAGCCCGGGACCAGACGCTTGTAGGAATTGGTCGTGGGGGCGCAGAAGGCGAGCAGGGACGGACTGTGCTTGAGCAGGCCGCCGATATAGTATCGCGCCAGTTCCGACAGCTGGGCATAGCCGCCGGCGTCGTAGAAGAGCGGCGTATCGCCGAGCCAGAGCGACTGATGCACGTGCATGCCGCTGCCGTTGTCCCCGAACAGGGGCTTGGGCATGAATGTCGCGGTCTTGCCGTGCGTCTTGGCCACGTTGCGCACGATGTGCTTGTACCACTGGGTCTCGTCGGCCTTCCGGCGCAGAGTGTTGAATCGCGTCGCGATCTCGCCCTGGCCGCCGGTGGCCACCTCGTGATGATGGACTTCGAACTCAAGGCCCACCTGCCCCATCTTCTCTGCCATCTCCCAGCGCAGGTCCGCGAGCTGGTCGAACGGTGGAATGGGGGAATAGCCCTGCTTGGGAGGGATCTTGTATCCGAGGTTGCGGTCGTCCTCTTCCCGGCCCGAGTTCCAGTCGGCCTCGTCGGAGTCGACGATGTGAAATGACGAGTTGGGTTTGAGGCCGAAGCGCACGTTCTCCAGAACGAAGAATTCGAGTTCGGGGCCGAAGAACGCCTTGTCGGCGATACCCGAGGCGACAAGATGGGCCTCGGCCTTGGTGGCCACGTAGCGCGGGTCGCGCGTGTAGCGGTCGCCGTTGACCGGATCCACGACATCGCAAATGATCTTGAGGGACGGTTCCCGTTCCACCGGGTCGATTCGGGCGGAGTCGAGATCGGGTATCAGCAGCATGTCGGACTGGTCGATGGATTGGAAACCCCGCAGGCTGGAGCCGTCGAAGCCCTGGCCGCGCTCCACGAGACTGTCCTTCACCTTGGCGGGAGGGATGGAAAAATGTTGCCAGCGGCCGATAAGGTCGGTGACGAGGAGGTCGACACGCCGAACCTTGTTGTCGGAGATAAGTTTCTGCACCTCGGAGAGCGTCATGGAATGTTCCTTTCTCTGCGTGTTGTCTTGAAGGGCCGCCGGCGTGAAGGCGGAGTTGAATTCCGAACCAGCCTTATATCGCATATGTTCGTGATGATGACAAATCAGTTGTCCTTGCGGGGTCTTCTCGGGCGCGGTGCCGGCGCAGACCTTCGAACGGCGCCTGCCGGCGGTGGCGGTGACGCGCGCTTCATGCCCGTTCCGCTTCCTTGCGGCGTTTCTCGCGGGCGCGGCGCCCGCCCTTGAGTTGAACGCCTTGCCGGGAAGCGGGGCTGGGCCGAGGGCATCTGCCGAACCGCCTGGCCTTCGGCCCGAGGCCGGGCGAGGTTGGAGAAGGTGACGGGATCCGACCGCCGGCAAGTGCCAGACAACCCAAGGGCGTGCAGTTTCCGGAAGCAGCCGTTGAAGCGAATGGAGGATCAGGTCAGGAAGTCCGAGAGTCAGGAAGTCCGAGACAGAGCTATGAAGAATGTTCACATGAAGCGAAATGTTCACATGAAGCGAAGAGGGCAGCGAAAGGGACTGACTTTCGCGGTCGCCGCGGCACTTCCGTTGCTCGTATTGCTGGCCGCCTGCGGTGGTGGATCGGGTGGCGGATCGAGCGTGGTTCCAGCCCCACCCGCCGAGGTTCCGGCCCCGCCTGCCGAGGTCCCGGCCCCACCTGCCGAGGTCCCGGCCCCGCCTGCCGAGGTCCCGGCCCCGCCTGCCGAGGTTCCGGCCCCGCCTGCCGAGGTCCCGGCCCCGCCTGCCGAGGTTCCGGCCCCGCCCGCCGAGGTTCCGGCCCCGCCTGTCGAGGTTCCGGCCCCGCCTGTCGAGGTTCCGGCCCCGCCTGTCGAGGTTCCGGCCCCGCCCGCCGCAGTTCCGGCTCCACCCGCCGCGAGGCCGACCCCGGTTGTTCCGCAACCTCCCGATGCTCTGGAGATGCCCGTCATCCCGGTCGGTCGCACGCTGCGCGTCGGCGCCATGCCGTCACCGGGGAAATCCGGTCTCGAAACGACACCGGATCATGGCGCCGTGGCCGTGCGCTACGGTCGCGTTCGTGACGGCGTCGGCGCCAGCCTCGTCATCCGTTACCTCAGTGAGAATACGAATCTCATCCAACGCTTCGTCCGGGCACCGGTGGTGCGCTATGTCGAAGGTGTCACGGCAACCCACAAGGACGAAATCGTCCAGGCCGTACAATTCCTCAACGGCAACCTGCCGAGGGACTTCCAGATCACCATCGGTTCGGTGGTTTCCGCGGCGGAGGACGCCCGCCTCGATAGAGTGAGCAAGATGAAGCGCGGCGAGATTCTCGTGAAATACGCCCGCCGGGAGAACTGGGGCGGCAGCCCCGACCCCAACTGGGTTGGCGCGGTGTTGGAGGGCATCTCGGGGTCCGAGAGGGTCAATGCCCGGATCTGGGTCGACCAGACGCGCATTGCCGATCGTACCGCACGCATGAGCACGCTCATGCACGAACTCCTGCACGCCCTTGGGCGCAACCATCCGGATCCCGGCAGATCCCCCGACACCGTCATGAACAATGTGAGGCCGCTCAGGGATCGGTTGACCAGGATCGACCTGATGTATCCGGTCGACCGCGAAGCGCTGTTGGCGGTCTACGACAGGCTCGACGCGGGTGACCCGATCTCCGACATCGCCAACCGCCTCGGCCCCTGGGAGGATGCATCGATCCAGGTATACGGTGAGCTCGGCGAGACCGCCTTCGGCGCCGCTTTGCGCAACGGCCTCGTGCGGCCCTGGGCCCACGGGCCGAACCCCGGCCTGTCCCTTGCCAACAATACGCAGCTGGCAGGCAGCGTCAGTTGGACGGGCCGCCTCCTCGGCCTCACACCCGGCGGCCAGGCCGTGGCCGGCGCGGCCGGCCTGACCGTCGATCTTGCGAGCCTGCGCGGCGACCTCGATTTCACCGGGATGGAACAGTGGACCGGCAACCCCGGCGCGCCCGGCTCCGGAACCCGGTGGGGCGACGGCGATCTGAACTACGATATCGCCGTCAAGGGCAACACCTTCTCGCGTCTGGCGGGCATCGATGAAGGCATCGTGACCGGAGCCTTCTTCGGCAACGCTCACCAGGGCATGGGTGGCACACTGGTGCGCGAGGACTTCTCGGCCGGCTTCGCCGGCAAGCGCTGAGGGGCGGTCGGAGACCGAGTTGGCGGTTCAGCCGCGGCGCCCGAGGGCTGCCGCCGAAGTAGCCCATGGCTCCGGTGCACCCGTTCACGGCTCGGTGCGTCAGGTGCCGGTGGACGATGAGGCTGCGGCGGTCGTCACGAGCATTGGCGCGGACGCCCCGGAGGAGCGCATCACCGAGTGCGGCGCACTTCGTTCAGGCGTCCTCGAGCTTCAGGATCTCGGCTTGCACATGGGCGCGGAAATCCGCGCTTGATGTGAAACAGCGATAGCCGGCAGCGCTGGCGGTCGCGAGAACATCCGGAGTTGCGTTCAGCAGCACTGCGGCAGGCCCGGTCAAACCGGGCTGCAAACCCTCTGGCCATGCGAGGTCGAATACCGCTTTTTGTGCGCCGGTCGCCTGGTCGGCATGGTCGAAGGCGACATGTCCGCGTGGCAGGTCGTGGGCTTCGAGCCAGTCGTTGAGCTTCTCGACCTCTCTTTCCTCAGCCTCGCCGGTAATGTCGCCCGGTGAAGCCGAGACGGGTTCGGCGATCCCGGGGGCGGTCTCCGCGAGCGATTCCGGGTCGCCGTGCCGCAGCTCATCGAAACGCCGGTTGGTTTCCGCCGCCAACAAGCTCCTGCGGGCAGCGAGAAAATCGTGGTAGCGTTCGATCCGCCACAGTGCGCGATCCATCGGGATCCACTGCGAGGCAAGTGCGCCCGGATGGGCTTTCTCCACCTCCGCAAAATAGTCCTCGGGCAGGCGGTCGGCGATCACCAGATTCGTGTCCTTTGTCAGGAAACAGAAGTTGGCCACCGCGTTCACCTCCGGCCGGCCCCCTCTTGGTAGAGTCGTGACTTCGGGAAGATGTGGTGCACCTCAAGACCCGCCATCCTGCCCAGCATGTCTGCCCTCAATGGCCGGCCGGTCCCCCAGTCCTTCGCCTCCCCCATACGGGTCAGCATGTAGAGCACGGGGTAGAAGCGTGCACCAAGGCTCCAGCCGTCGAAGTTCCCGGCTTCCACACGGAGTCCGCCATGCCACAGGCGGAGTTGCTCGATCAGCGCGTCAAGCCCGCCCTCGGGTTTTTCCAGCGCCGCGAGATCCTGATCGATAAGGGACTCCGTCGAACCGGAAAACCGGCCCCACATTCCGGCTTGTGCGAACCAGAAGAGCAGCTTGTCGCGCTCCTCGGCATTCATCGGGCCAGTCCGCCGGTCCAGGTAATGGACCATGACAGGCAGGCCGAATTGCCCGAACAGTACGCGGTCATGGTCGAGGCCGAGGCGTCCCGCGATCAGGTTGAGACTGGTGTCGATCTGCTTGCATGCGCGTGAGAGTCCGTCCTGGATATCGGACGCGCTCTTGCCGTGCAGATGGCTGAACCTGGCCTCGCCGGTCAGGACCGTGTTGACCGAACGCAGCAGCCAATCGAGGTTGAAGCTGTAGCCGGCGCTGGCCCATTTGCTGAGCGCTTTCTTCATGGCACTCCGCGCTTCGGGCCATTCGGCGCAGATCTTCGCGAGCGCCAGATCGCCCTTCGAAAGCTTGGTTCCACCGCTGTTGACGCGGTTGAAGATGTCGACGACTACCTCGAGCGACTTGTCCGCACCCGTTACTTCCTCAACGTGAAGGTGGATGTCCAGAATGCCCAGCAGGCGGGCGATGCGCGCCGCGTACTTCACGGCTGTGGTACCGATACCGGGATGTTCGGCGAGTGACGTGAGCAGTGCTTCGTGTCCGGCCTGCCCTCTGACCATCAACGCCGTAACGTCGATCCATAGCGGATCGTCGTGCATCTTGATCGGCTGGTAGAATGAGAAGGTCTCGTTTTCGAGATGGAACCGCAATTCGGTGAAGGTCTTCCGGTTGCCGTCGAAGAAACCGGGTGGCTTGCCGCGCACTACCCCGTAAAGCGAGGTCATGCGTTGCTGCCCGTCCAGCAACAGCTTCACACGGCCGGCGGTGATCGGGCCATCGCCGCGGCGGTCTGCGGTGTTCGCCGCCGTCACCCACACGAGAAGACCGCCGACCGGATGCCGGCGGTATAACGAATCGAACAAGCCGCGCACCTGGTCGCGGTTCCACACATATCCGCGCTGGAATTCGGGCAATGCCATATCGCCGCTATCGACCAGGTCGAGGACTGTCGAGATCTTCATCGTGCGAGCCTGTTCGTCATGGTCGGAACTGGTACGCGGATTCAGCGGGACCTGGGCGGGATTCTACGCGCTGCCGCCGCAAGTGTATGCTCTCGAAAGGAGTAATCCTGGTAACGTGTGTACGAGGGACAGCAAGGGTACCGGAACATGTGCGTCGTCTCCTGCCTATCGCCGCGCAGGCCGGTCTTGGAATCGGCGAGGTTCAAGGCGCCCGCGCCAATGTTGCGCCAGCGCAGGTCGAGCACCTCGCCGCGGCGGCGTCCGGTGAGCGCCAGCAGTCGGATGGCGGTGACGGCCTCGGGCCATCGGGCTTCGTTGGCGTCGAGTGCGCACCCCGAGCCGGGCCAGTTCTTCCGCGTCGAGGAAGCGGGCAATGTTGCGCCTTGGGTTCCTGCGGATGCCGGGACAGGGGTTGGCGCCGCGCTCGCGCAATCCCCATTCCTCGGCGCGGAACATGATCGCGCGCAGGATTTCGAGTGCGCGGTTGGCTGTGCCGGGCTTGTCCCTGCTTGCAGCGTCGAACCACGCGGCGGCATCCTCAGGTCCGACACGGTCCACCCGCATTCTGCCGAAAGCGGACAGGATGCCGGCCCTGAGGTAGATGCGTACGGTCCTGCGCCCGGAGGGCTTCCCGTGCGGCTCGCAGCGCCGCAGATACTCGTCCGCGAACACGCGCAGGATCGGGGTTCCCTTTACCCTCTGGATGTCGTCGGCGGGGTTCCCGCCCGCGCGGATACGCGCGAGCAAGTCGCGGGCTCGGCGGCGGGCTTGCGCCAGCGCACTCTCGCCGTGCCGGGCGATGACGATGCGGCGGCTGCGCCCCCCGATGCGGGTCTGGACGATCCAAACCTTGCGGCCCGAGGGGTGCATGCGCAGCCCGAAGCCGGGCAGCGACCTGTCGAACAGGAGCGTGTCCTTGGGGCCGGGCTTGCTCTGGCGGGCCAGGCGCGCGGTGAGGTCAACCCTGGGCATGATCGCTCCCTCCCCCGTGCTCCGCGCCCCGTCCGGCCAGGGCCGCATGGATGCGGTTCGATACCCGGCCGGCGGCGGATTGGTCGGAGAGATGCACATGGTGCTCGGTGGTCTCGACCAGTATCGCCCGCTTCGATGGTGACGCGCGGTTCCCGGGCCGGGAAGGCCGCCATCAATTCATGGCGGGGCGGGCTTTTCCTTCAGCGGCCCGGCGCGTCCACGGCATCGACCCGCTCGATGAGCACTTCGGTCGCCAGCGTCGAATCCGCGTTGCTCCGGAAGATGCCCCGGGTCGGCGGGATGTCGGCATAGTCCCTGCCGACGGCGACGCGAACGTGGCGTTCGTTCCCTTCGGTGTCGTTGGTCGGATCGAAGCCGGTCCAGTCGATGCCGGGTAGCCAGCATTCGACCCACGCGTGACTCTCGCACCGGGTGACTCCGCCCGCCAGCGGTCCCAGGTAGCCCGACACGTAACGGCAGGGGATCCCCCATCCCCGCAGAATCGCGATCATGACGTGGGCGTAGTCCTGGCACACGCCGCGGCCGGTCTCGAGAATCCGGTCGATGGGTGAATCGACCCGGGTTTCGCCGGGAGCGTGTTCCAGCACACGGTGAAGCCTGGCGCAAAGTTCCCGGGTGCTCACCAGCGGGTCGTCACCCGGTGCGATGTCGTGCTTTTCCTTGAACTCGTCCAGAGCCGGGCTCCAGGCGACGAAATGGCTGGGGTGAACCATCGGCCAAAGCTCGAGGGACTCGCCGGCGCGCGCAAGCGCCTCCCACGCCCCGGGGTCCAGCCGCTCCGGCGTCGGCGCCAGGGGCCCCACCTCCACGACGGAACGGGTTTCGATGGACAGCCGCTCGTGGTTGCTGGGGCGGTCCAGGAAATGGCCGGTGTTGCCGAAGGAGTCGATGAACTCGAACAGGGAACCGTCCGGATCGGTGTGAATGGAGAACTCCCGAAGCAGCTGCACGCGGTCCCGCAGCGGACAGACGTACAGGGTCATCACCGAATCGTGCGCCGGTTCGGCGTATTCGAAACGCATGTGATGCGTGATGTGCCAGGTGACAATCACGTCGCGAGCCCCTGGTGCGGAGAATGCGTGACATAGGCGGCCATGGTGAGGTGGTGAATCGTGCGGGTGGCCTCTTCCAGTGAACGGAAGAAGCGGCCCGCGTCCGTCTCTTCCGAGTTTCCGCCGGGCTCCATCTCGACGGCCGCGGTCAGGCGCAACGCCATCCGATGGGGCGGTGCCAGCGGGTAGCGTGCTCCCACCGGATCGATGCCCCCCAGCAACTCGTCGATGCGCTGGACCGAGAAGCGCAACGAGCGCGGAAGCTCGGGATCCCGGGTGAGCAGATTGAGGGTTTCCCTCCGGTCGACGTTCGTCGAGTGGCGCCGGCAATACACCTCGTAGGCGCCGCACACGCGCAACAGGTCGGTCCAGGACAACGCGTTGGCGGCGTGCTCCTCGTGGCTGAATTCCACCCAGGAGGCGAGCAACACCGTCTGATGCTGCACCCGCTCGGTGAACCGGCCGAGCTCAAGGAAACGCCAGGCCTCGTCCCGAGGCATCACCGCATCGACGACGCCGGCAAACAGCCGCAGGCGGTCGATGGTCTCGTTCACCAGGGCGGCCGGCGCCTCCGACCACGACGCGCTGAAATCGCAGTCCCGGATCCAGAGGTAACCCTGGTTGAGGCAGGTCCACACCGGCAACGGCAACTGCGCCCGCACCCGTTGGCCGTTCTCCCGTCCGTGCGTCCAGCAGGCGATCAGGGAGTCCGGATTCGCCTGCTCTTCGACGAGATTGCCGGCAAGGGTGTAGGCATCGGGAATCACGACGGTCTCGGCCTCGTCGCCGCTCGCGGTCCTGCCCACCGGGGGCTGTCCGAGGATGCGGTACACGGCCTGCCAGCCCAGGGTCAACTCGTCCGCCGGCCGGTCGGCAAGCCGGTCGAGCTGGAACCGCAGCAGTCGCGCGGTGTGCTCGATGCGTTCGACGTGGCGGCCCAGCCAGTAGAACTCGGCGGCTAACCGTGCCAGCATGATCCGGACCTCAACCCTCGAGTATCCACAAGTCCTTGCAACCGCCGCCCTGGCTGGAATTGACCACCAGGCTGCCGCGGCGGAGCGCGACCCGGCACAGACCGCCCGGAACCACGTGCTGCTCGTCGCGTCCCTGCAGCACGAAGGGACGAAGGTCGACGTGGCGCGGCTCCACGGCGCCGTCTATCAGACACGGGGCGCGGGACAGGGCCAGCACGGGCTGGGAAATGAAGTTCGTCGGATCGGCGCGCAGTCGCTCGGCGTAGGTCGAGCGCTCTTCGGCGGACGCGTGGGGACCCACCAGCATCCCGTAGCCGCCCGCTCCGCCCACCTCCTTGACCACCAGCTCGTCGATGTGTTCGAGGGTGTAGGCCAAGCCGTCGGGCTCCCGGCAGAGATGCGTCTCGACGTTGGCCAGTATCGGTTCTTCACCGAGAAAATAGCGGATGATGCGCGGCACGTAAGAGTAGAGGCTCTTGTCGTCGGCCACTCCCGTGCCGGGCGCGTTGGCCAGCACGAGGTTGCCCGCCCGGTACGCGTGGAAAAGTCCGGCCGCGCCGAGGACCGATTCGCTCCGGAACAGGAGCGGATCGAGGTAGTCCTCGTCGATGCGCCGGTAGAGCACGTCGACCCGGCGCAGGCCGGCGGTGGTGCGCATGTGCAGCGCGGCGTCCTGCATGACCAGATCCTGCCCCTCCACCAGGTCGATACCCATCTCGCCGGCGAGAAAGGCGTGCTCGTAGTAGGCGGCGTTGTGCATGCCGGGGGTCAGTATGGCCACGTGCGGGTTCTGGAGAGAGGGGCGCAGGGAGGCGAGGGTGGCGTAGAGGCGCTCGGCGTAGTCCGCCACTTCGCGTACACGGCAGGCCCGGTAAAGCCTCGGAAAAGCATCCTTGATGGCGTTCCGGCAGGCAAGCATGTAGGAGACGCCCGACGGAACCCGAAGATTGTCCTCGAGGACGGCGAACCCGTCGCCGCTCCGCACCACGTCGGTGCCGCACACCGACACGTAGACGTCGTAAGGGACCCTGACACCCCGCATCTCCATGCGGTACTGCGGGCAGCCGAGTACCAGGTCGATGGGGACCACCTTGTCCCGCAGGCACCGGCCCTCGTGGTAAACGTCCTTGAGGAAGAGGTTGAGCGCGGCCAGGCGTTGCTTGAGGCCGCGTTCGATGTGTTCCCACTCGGCCGCGCTCAGGATCCTGGGCACGCAGTCGATGGGAATGATCTGCTCGGAGGCCTTGTCGGCATCCAGGACCGTAAAGGTGATGCCTTCGTACAGGAAGTGTCGATGGACGCCGTCCTGAAGCTTGCCCAGATCCTCGGGCGCGAACGCCGTCAGAGCCGCGTGGAGGCGTTTGCAGGCGTCCCGGGGCTTCCCGTCGGCGCCGAACATCTCATCGTGGAAGTTCGGAACCAGTTCGTAGCCTGCAAAGACTCCGGCTTCCTCGGCGTGACGTCGGGGCACTCCACCTCCGGCCCTCGGGGGCGTGATGGTGGAGCCGACCGGGATCGAACCGGCGACCTCTTGAATGCCATTCAAGCGCTCTCCCAGCTGAGCTACGGCCCCACGTGGAATCGAAGCGGCTGCAGTCCGGCGAAGCGTCCGCAACCGGTTTGTTCGACCAGCAAGCATACCGGATCGACCGGCCTGATGGCAAGGCCCGGGAGCCGGTCCGGTTCACCGGACCGGCTCCCGACGCCCGTGGGCCTTCAGCATTTCCGCCGCATGGCGTTCCGCCTGAGGGGTGATCTCGGCACCTCCCAGCATGCGCGCCAGCTCCCGCACCCGCTCGGTCGGGTGGAGCCTCCGGACCGTCGTGCAGGTCCTGCCGTCCATCACCTGTTTCTCCACCACGTAGTGGGACTCCGCCAGTGCGGCGATGGGGGCCAGATGGGTGACACAGATGACCTGATGGGACTCCGCCACCCCGGCCAGCTTTCTGCCGACCCTTTCGGCCACCCTGCCGCCGATGCCGGCATCCACCTCGTCGAACAGCAGGGTCGGGATCTCGCCCTGCGCCAGCACCAGCGACTTGAGGGCGAGCATGAGGCGCGACAGCTCGCCGCCGGAAGCGATCCGGGCCAGCGGTCGGACGGACTCGCCGGGGTTCGGCGAGAAGTAGAACTCCGGGTCGTCGATACCGTCGTCCCCGATCCTGGCGCCGTCCATGGCCAACGGCGGGTCGTCCGAGGCTGCGCCGCGGTCGTGGAACCGGACCTCGAAGGTCGTCTGCGGGAGACCGAGTTGGCTCACCTCCCGCTCCATCCGGGCGGCAAGGTTCCGGGCGGCTTCCCGCCGCGCCCGGGACAGTGCCGCGGCCGTTTCCCGCGCCGCCTCCCGCGCGGCCTCGAACCGCCGGGTCAGGACGGCGAGATCCTCCTCGCCGGATTCGAGCGCGGCGAGTTCTTCCCGCGCCTCATCCGCAAGCGCCAGGATATCCTCCACCGAGGCGCGGTACTTCCGTTTCAGCCGCTGGAGTTCCGCGAGGCGATCTTCGATCCGTTCCAGTTCACCCGGGTCGAAGGACAGCCGCTCCGCGTAACGGCGCATCCGGGCGCTGGCCTCGTCCAGTTGCGCCGCTGCGCCTTCCAGCAGCGTCACCGTTTCGGCCAGCGTCGGGTCGATCCCGGCCATTTCCCGAAGGCACGGGATGAACCGGCCCAACTCGCCGGCCAGCGCATGGTCGCCCGCGTAGAGCAGCAACTCGCCCTGCCTGCAGGTCTGGTAGAGCTTCTCGGCATGGGCGATGGTCTCCCGGCGTTGCCGCAGCGTCTCCTCTTCTCCGCGTTCGAGTCCCGCCGCTTCGATCTCCTTCACCTGCGCCCGCAGGAAGGCCTCCTGCCGGGCCTTGCCGGCCAGCGTCTCCTCCATCCCGCACACCTTCTTCCACGCCGCCGCCAACGCCCGGAACCGCTCCTTCATGAAGGCGGCATCGGCTTCCAGTCCGGCATGGGCGTCCAGCAGGGCGAGATGCGTCTCCGTGCGGCGCAGGGTGTGCTGCTCATGTTGGCCGTAAATGTGAACAAGGCCCGCGCCGATGCGGGCGAGGAGGGACAGCGGGCCGAGGTTGCCGTTGAGATGGATCCGGTTGCGTCCGCTGCGGCTGACGGTGCGCTTCAGCACCAGTTCGTCGCCGGCCTCGCAACCGGCGGCGGACAGGGCCTCGCGGGTGGCCGCCGGAAGCTCTGCGAACAGGGCCTCCACGGACGCCTCGCCGGCTCCTTCGCGGATCAGATCGGCGGAGCCTCGGGCTCCCAGGAGAAGGCCAAGGGAGGCGAGAAAGAGGGTCTTGCCGGCGCCGGTCTCGCCGGTAAGGACATTGAGCCCGGCTCCCAATTCCAGTTCGACGTGATCGATGACGGCGATGTTGCTTATCCGGAGATGCTGCAGCATGGGACGACCCTTCGCGTGACCGGCGTGGAGGGCGGGTGCGACCATCGGACGCGGTCGGGTTCGAGATCCGCTCCTACCGTTCACCCCACTTGAGCTTGCCGCGAAGCACGTCGAAGTAGGATCGGGTCGGTACCCGCACCAGGGACACCGGCGACTTGTGGCGGCGCACCTCCACGCGGTCGCCGTCATGAAGCAGAATCCCCTCCTGGCCGTCCGGAATCAGCACCACCGTGTCTCCGGCGGACTTCAGGGTCGACCGGACCCTGGCGTCGCTGGCGATGACGATGGGTCGATTGGTGGTGAGGGTGTGGGGGCAGATGGGGCAAAGGATGATGGCGCCCATGGCCGGATGGACAATCGGACCGCCGGCCGCGAGCGAGTACGCCGTCGAGCCCGTGGGCGTGGAAATGATCAGTCCGTCGGACCGGTACGTGCACAGGTAGTCGCTGCCCACATAGGTCTCGAGGTCGATGATCTTGGAGCGAGCGCCCTTGGTGATGACCGCGTCGTTGAGTATTCGCATGCTCCGGACGCCGTCCTTGCCGAAGATGCTCACGCTCAGGGTCATGCGTTTCTCGATGGTGTAGTTCTCCGAAATCGTGCTGGACAGCACCTCCTCGAGTTCGTCCACGGCGATCTCGGTGATGAAGCCCAGGCCGCCGAGGTTCACGCCCACGACAGGCACCTCGGGTCGTTCGACGAGTCGGGCGATGCTCAGGAGCGTGCCGTCGCCGCCCAGTACGATGATCAGGTCGGCCCGTTCGGCCATCTCCGCCTTCAGGGCGACCCGGCCCCCGGCGGCGCCGAACCGGGCCTCCACCAGCACCTCCATGCCGCGGCTCTCGAGCCACGGTATGGTGCGCCTCATGAGCGTCTCGGCCTTCTCCTCACCGTACTTCGCGACGATTCCGACGACCTGGATCATGTCCCTGCCGGAGACGTACCACAGGGTGTGCACGGATGCCATCCGGAGCGGGACGGCTCCTCCGGCCGTGAATGCCCGCGGGCGGCGGACGGAATTCCGGCGGATCCGGCCCCGGCCCGGGTACGCACGGACCCCTTCACGTCTTCCGCAGGACGTCGAACACCTTTTCCGCGGTGAGGGGAAGGTCGCGGATGCGCACGCCCACCGCATCCTCCAGGGCGTTGGCGATGGCCGGCGCGGTGGGCACGATGCTGTTCTCCCCGATGGACTTGGCGTTGTACGGCCCGGGGCCGGTCTGGTCCTCCACGAGCACGGTCTCGAGGGGCGGAAGATCCTTGACGCAAGGGATGCAGTAGTCGCCGAGGTTGAGGGTGGTGACCCGGGGGCCGTCCTTGACCATCTCCTCCATGACCGCGTAGCCCAGGCCCTGCACGAAGCCGCCGTCGATCTGTCCCTGGTGCGTCACCGGGTTGATGATGGTGCCGACGTCGTGGGCGGTGACGACTTTCCTGACCTCCACCGCGCCGGTTTCCCGATCCACCGCCACCTCCGCCACCTGGACGAAGAATCCCGGCACCGGGGATCGCCGGGGCTGGTACGCCTTGCGCACCGAAAGGGTCTTCTCTTCGGCGATGAGCCTGCCGGCCACGTCGGCGAACGCCAGCGCCGCGCCGCCGCCGCGGAAGCGGCCCTCCGCAAGGGTCACTGCCGCCGCCTCGCAGCCAAGCGCCTCGGCGGCCGCCCCGGTCATTCGACGGCGCAGTTCCTCCACGGCTTCCACCAGGCCGCGCCCCACCATGGCGGTGATCTTGCTGCCGCCGGGCTCGGCGTCGGTATCGAAGGTATCGGTGTCGCCGCGGATCACCCGGACGCTTTCGGCGGGCAGGGTCAGCATCTCCGCGGTGATCTGCCGGAGCAGCGTGTGGGTGCCGGTGCCGATGTCGGGAATCGCGGTGAGCACCGTGACTTCGCCGCCGGCGTCGCACGAGACCTCGAGGTTGACGGTGCCGCTGCCCCCGGTGTGCCGGAAGCCCAGCGCCATGCCCCGGCCGGTGTCGCGGCCGGGGCTCTCTTCACGCCAGCCGCCCGCCTTCAGGGCGGCGTCGATGGTCTCCCGGCACCGGACCTTTTCCATGGCCCGCCCGTTGGGCAGGACGTCGCCGTCCTCCAGCAGATTCTTGAGCCGTACCGCCACCGGATCGAGGCCGAGCTTCCGGGCCAGCATGTCCAGCAGGGACTCGATGGCGAAGACCGCCTGTGGCTGGCCCGGCGACTTCATGTAGCCCCCCGGGACGCCGTTGGTGTAGACGTTGTACGTCCGTATGGCGTAGTGGGGGATCCGGTAGGCGTTGGTGACGTACGAACCGTCGATTTCCGACGGCTTGAAGCCCGAATAGGCGCCGCTGTCGAAGTAGATGTCGGTGTCCAGCGCCGTCAGGGTTCCGTCCTTCCGGGCGCCGAGCTTGAGCCGCATGACCGCCGGGTGCCGGGGGTCGCCGGCCATCAGCTCCTCCGTGTAGTCCATCACCATCTTCACCGGCCGTCCCGCGGCCCTGGAAAGGTAGTAGCAGACCGGCACGTCCATCTGGGAACCCTTGCCCCCGAAGTCGCCGCCCAGCGCGACGCCGTGTATGCGGATGCCCTCTTCATCGAGTCCCAGTTGCGCCGCCAGCATCTTCTTGAGCCGGAAGGGCGCCTTGCACGACGCCCACACGTCCACGCGCCGCCCGTCGTTGGCCGCCACCACCGCGGCGTGCGGCTCCAGGTAGACCTGGTGCACCTGCGGCGTACGGAAGGTGTCCTCGACGACGACGTCGGCCGCCGCGAAACCCTGTTCCACGTCACCGGCGCCGTGCTCCTTGAGGGACAGGACGTTGGGTTGGCGGCGGGGGCGTCCGGGCACGCCGGCATAGCTGTCCAGTTCCTCGTGAATCACCGGAGCGCCGTCGGCCAGGGCCTCGGAGATATCCGCCACTGCGGGCTGTTCGTCGTACGCCACGTCGATGAGCGACAACGCCTGCTCGGCCGCGTCCGGCGTGTCCGCGGCCACGGCGGCGATCTTGTCGCCGATGAACCGCACCTTGTCCCGGGCCAGCACCGGCAAATCCTGAAGACGGACGCCCACGCGCAGGTCCGGCACGTCCGCCCCGGTGAGCACCGCGCGGACTCCGGGCACCTGCCGTGCCCGCGACGCGTCCACGCGCACCAGCCGGGCATGCGGCACGGTGCTGCGCAGGCACTTGCCCCAGAGCGCCCCGGAGACGTCCACGTCGGCGGTATAGACCATCCTGCCCGAGACCTTGTCCGGTCCCTCCACGCGCCCGATCGGCTGCCCTACGATCTTGAGTTCCATGGTGGCTCCTGTCTGTTCGCCGCTGTCCGGCAAGTCACTGTGCCGGCAAGTCTGGACGATTGGCGCGCGGAGGGCAATGAGGCCCGGGAGCGTCATGGCTCCGGACTCCGTCGCGCGCTGGTTGAAGCTGTTGCACAACCCGGCCCGTTTCAATATTGTTGCCCGGAGCGAGCGGCGAGCTGCCGGAGCGCCGGTTTTCCCGCGCTGTCCACGCATCGCGACGAAGAGAGACCTCGCCGCGGAAGGCCCGGCATCGAAGGCCCGGCATGGAGGGCTCGGCATGGAATATGATCTGCTGATACGCGGCGGCCGCGTGGCCGACGGTTCCGGACTGCCGTCCCACACGGCGGATGTGGGTGTGAAGGACGGCAGGATCGTCGAGGTGGGACGTCTCAAGGGTTCGGCGAACCGGACCATCGACGCCGCCGGTCTGGTGGTCTCCCCGGGTTTCATCGACCACCACACCCATATGGATGCCCAGATCCTCTGGGACCCCTACGGCACCTGCGAGCCGCAGCACGGCATCACTTCCATCGTCATGGGAAACTGCGGCCTGACCCTTGCACCCGTGGACGACGGCGGCGAGGACGCCCTGGTCAAGAGCTTCGTGCGTGTGGAGGCGATTCCCCGCTTCGCCCTGGAGAAGGGCGTGGACTGGCGCTGGCACAGCTACGGCGAGTATCTCGATGCGCTGGAAGGCAGGCTCGGCATCAACGCCGGCGGCCTGGTGGGCCACATTGCCGTGCGCCAGAATGTCATGGGCGAGGAATCGGTGGAGCGCAAGGCCACGGCCTCGGAGATCGAGAAGATGAAGGGCCTGGTGCACGACGCCATGGCGGCCGGCGCCCTGGGCTTCTCCACCAATCGCAACGAGCGGCACATGCGCGAGGACGGCAAGCCCGTGGCCAGCCGCCTGGCGGACGACGACGAGCTCTACGCATTGTGCGACGTGCTCGGCGAGCTCAACAGCGGCGTCATCGAGACCATCCTGGGGCGCAACCGGATGGAGCATTTCGACGCCTATCACGACTTGGCCAGCCGCACGCAACGGCCGATCATCTGGCAGAGCGTGCATCACCGCTGGGCCGAGCCCACCCTCTGGCAGCGGCAGCTGGAGGCGGTCTCGCGGATCTTCCGCGACGGCTACCGCGCCTACGGTCTCACCCAGACGGTCCCCCTGGTGCGGCATTTCAATCTGCGGAACGCCCAGCTCTTCGACGAGTTCCCCACCTGGAAGAACGTCATGTTCCTGCCCCTGGAGGTGCGCCGGCAGGCCTTTGCCGACCCGGCCACGCGCGCGCAGCTGCGCGCGGACCTGGCCACCGGGCGCATGACCAACTTCCACAAGCGCTGGGACATCGTGCAGGTGGAAAAGGTCGTCAAGGAAGAGAACCGGCGCTACCAGGGCAAGAGTGTGGCGGAGATGGCGGCCATGCGGAATCAGGAACCGGTGGACGCGCTGCTGGACCTGTCCCTGGACGAGGATCTTCAGACCACCTTCCAGAACGCCAACACGGGCGGCGACCCCGAGGCCATGAGCGAGATCCTGCGCAGCCCCCATGTCCTGGTGGGCACCTCGGACGCCGGCGCGCACGTGTTGTACGGCGCCGACTTCGGCTACGGCACGACGCTGCTGGGTCTCTGGGTCCGCGAGCGGGGACTCATGACGCTGGAAGAGGCGGTGCACAAGCTCACCTTCCACGTGGCCTCGGTCTACGGCCTGGAGGGCAGGGGACTGGTTCGGCCCGGGTATGCCGCCGACCTGACGCTGTTCGATCCCGAAACGGTACGGGCGCACGAGCCCGAGTGGGCGGAGGACTATCCGGCCGGCACCCGACGCCTGATCCAGCGCTCCGACGGCATTCACTGCACCATCGTGAACGGCGGCGTGATCTGCCAGGACGGCCGCTTGAGCGGAGAACTGCCGGGTCAGGTCCTGCGCGGCTCCGCCTGTGCCTCCACCCGCGCGGCGTCGGCCTGACAGCGGGGGCGTGTGGGAGTGATCCGCATTCCGGCAGCCCGGACCGCCTCATGACCGGCCATTCATCACCGAAGGGCGCGGTGGGCGCGCCCGGCGAAGCCGGAAACCCTTTTGACGCGGTTCTTCTGATCGGCTTCGGAGGCCCCGAGAGGCGCGACGAAATCCGCCCGTTTCTTGAGCGTGTGAGCGCGGGGCTCCGTATCCCGCCGGCGCGTCTCGAGGCGGTGGCGCATCACTACGAGTTGATCGGCGGCCGTTCACCGCTGAACGAGTTCACCCGCGGACAGGCGGCCGCCCTGCAGCAACGGCTGGCGCGGGACGGTTTTCCCGTTCCCGTCTGCGTGGGCATGCGCAACTGGCACCCGTTTCTCCATGAGACCCTGGCGCAGCTGGCCGCGGACGGCCGCTCCCGCGTGTTGGGCATCATCCTCTCCGCGTTCCAGACGGAGGCCTCCTGGAGTCGTTACATCCGCGCGGTGGAAGCGGCCCGCGAGAGCATGACGGGGTTGGCTCCCGTGGTGGATTACGTCGGCGGGTGGTCGCATCACCCGCTGTTCATCCGCGCGGTGGTCGATCGGGTCGCCGCCGCCATCCACGGGATGCCCCAAGCCCTTCGCCAGGCCCCGCTGCTGTTCACCGCCCACAGCATTCCACGGTCCATGGCGGAAGGTTCGCCGTACGTGGAGCAGTTCCGGGAGGCGTCGCGGAGGGTGGCCGACGGTCTGGGACGAACCCGGTGGACACTGGCGTATCAGAGCCGCAGCGGCAATCCCCGCGACCCTTGGCTGGAGCCCGACGTGAGCGACGTGATCGAGCGGCTGGCGGGGGCGGGCGAGAAGGCCGTCATCGTGGCGCCCATCGGCTTTGTCTGCGACCATGTCGAAGTCCTCTACGACCTCGATGTCGAAGCCCGGCAGCGGGCCCGTGAATCGGGAATGGAGTTCCACAGAGCGTCCGCCGTGAACGATCACCCCTGGTTCGTCGAGATGCTCGCGGACCTGGTCTCCGCATCGTGTTGACCCGCTCGGGATCCCGACCATGGGAGCAAGTCCGAGGCATGTCCCGTTCATGTCCTTGGTGAAGGGAGGGTGTCATGTTCTCCACCATTTTCTCCACCCTGTCCTCCAGATTCCAGGATTCGCTGGCGGCGGCGGTGTTCGGGCTGATCACGCTTCTCGCCATCCCGCCGGGTGTCCAGGCCGGGCCGCGGGTCCGGGTCGCCTTTGCCGGTTTCGGCGTGGGAACGGTGGTCACCTGGATAGCCAGGGACAAGGGCCTCTTCGCCCGGTACGGTCTCGACATCGATGCCGTCTACCTCGACGGTACCGCTGCCGGCGGCGTGCAATCGCTGCTGGGCACCGACATCTTCGTGACCTCCCGGGACGTGCTGCCGCCGCTGGAGGCGGTCACCAAAGGCGCCGCGCTGGTGTTCTTCGGCGGCCATGTGAGCGCGGAGCACTATCGTTTCGGCGTGGCCTCCCATGTCGATCACCTGGCGCAACTCAAGGGCAAGAAGGTCGGCGTCTCGAACCTGGGCAGAAAGTCCGATCTGATCGCGCGCGTGGTGCTGCGGCGCGCGGGGCTGGATCCGGTGGAAGACGTGGAGATGGTGCCCATCGGATTCTCGCCGCAGAGAGCGGCGGCCATCTACCGCGACATCATCCAGGGGGCGCCGCTGGTGCCGCAGGTGGCGGCGGAAGCGCAGCGGGCGGGCATCAAGGTGCTCGACGTCGGCGAGGTGCATCTGATCAGCGACCTGCTGGTCACCACGCGGTCTTTTGCCGACCGCAACCCCGATCGGATGCGGCGTTTCCTGATGGCCTATCTCAACGGCATCCAGTACTTCCTCACCGAACGCGCGGACAGCATGCGCATCATGGAGAAGCACGTCACCCTCGCCGACGGATCATCCGTCGCCGGGGCCTACCGCTCCCTCGCGCGCGGGCTGGATCCATTGCCGGCGCTTCGGGGCGAGTCGGTCCAGGCTCTCATCGATGCGGTGTCGGTGATGGATTCGCGCGCGCGGCAGCTCGACCCGCGCCAACTCCTTGAACTGGATTTCCTCAGGCGCCTCGACCGGGCCGGCTTCGTCAAGGGGCTGTATTCGGAGAAGATCAAGCTGTAGGGGGGCTGACTCCTGACGGGCCCGCCCCCGCGTGTCGTCCGCGAAATTGCATTCGATGCGTGGATCCCGTACAATGAAACCGGTTTGTCCTGTCGGCTCGGGCCGATACGCCTCCAACAGCATGTACACGCTAAAGCTGGCCCTGATCGTCCTTGCAAGCATCCTCCAGACCATTCCCATCATCGCCCTCGGGCTCGTGGACCCCGACGGCCGGCGTGTCTACCCGATGTTTCGCTTCTGGTCGTGGTGCGTGCTCAAGGCCGGCGGCGTGGGGCTGAGCGTCCGCCAGGCCGGCCAACTGGACCTGGGGCAGGCCTATGTCTTCATGGCCAACCATCAGAGCAATATCGACATACCGGTACTCGTGCGGGCACTGGCGCCGTTCCAGTTGCGCTGGATGGCGAAACGGGAGCTGCTTCGCGTCCCGTTCTTCGGATGGGCGCTGTGGGCCTCCGGACACATCGTCGTCAAGCGCTCGACGTCGAGGGGCTTGGTGGCGGCCATGGCGGGCGCCTGTGACAAGTTGACACGGGGGATTTCCGTGATGGTGTTTCCCGAGGGCACGCGCAGCACGGATGGCCGGCTGCTGCCCTTCAAGCGCGGCGGGTTCCGCTTGGCGGAGAAGGCGGGTGTGGCCATCGTTCCGGTGACCATCCGGGGCTCCGGCCGGCTGCTGAAGCGAGGGGATTGGCGTCTCAAGCCCGGCGAAGTCGAAGTCGTCGTGGGCGCCCCGATCCCTCCGGATGATGCCGGCGACCGCTCCCGCCGGCAGACCAGGCGGGTGCGGGAGGCCATCGGGTCGTGCCTGACGGGGCCGGACGCCGAGCCGGGCGAGAGCCCCGGAGATGGGCGGGCGGGGACCGTCCGCCGCTGAATTGAGATGGAGTCCCTGCGGATCGTGCCTCTCGGAGGCTTGGGAGAGTTCGGCTGCAACATGCTGGCGGTGGAGTTTGGCGACACCGTGATCGCCGTGGACTGCGGCGTCATGTTCCCCGGTGCCGACCTGCTGGGCATCGACCTCGTGATCCCCGATATCGGCTACCTCGTGGATCAGGGAAAGATCCCCCGGGCCATCATCCTGACCCACGCGCACGAGGATCATATCGGGGCGCTTCCCTACGTGCTCCGGCGTTGCCGGATCCCGGTGTACGGCACGCGCCTGACGCTGGGCTTCGTGCGCCACAAGCTGCGCGAGCACAGGCTCGAAGAGGCCACCGAACTCGTGGAGATCCTTCCCGGCGAACGTTTCACGCTCGGCCCGTTCTCGATGGAGGGGATATCGGTAACCCACAGCCTGGTGGATTGCATCGGCCTGGCCATCGAGACGCCCGTCGGCACCATCATCCACACCGGCGACTTCAAGATCGATCACACGCCCGTGGCCGGTGCGCGTTTCGACTTCCACCGTTTCGCGGCCCACGGCGACAAGGGCGTCCTGCTGCTGCTCTCGGACTCCACCAATGTCGAGCGCGCGGGCAGCACGCCGTCGGAACGCACGGTCGGGGAGGGGCTTCGGGGAGTCTTCGGTTCCAGTCCGGGGCGGATATTCATCGCGACCTTCGCCTCCCACATTCCACGCATCCAGCAGGTGGCGGAACTGGCCGCGGATTTCGGGCGCAAGCTGGTGCTCAGCGGCCGGAGCCTTGTCAAGAACACCGGTATCGCCGCGGAGTTGGGCTGTCTGCGCCTGCCGCCGGACGTCATGACCGACAACCCGGGCTGGCAGGACCTCGCCGGCGACCGCCTCTGTTTCCTCACCACCGGAAGCCAGGGAGAGCCCCTCTCCGTCCTGCACCGCGTGGCCTTCGACGAACATCGGTCCGTCCGGATCCAGCCGGGGGATACCGTGGTGCTGTCGGCGCGGTGCATCCCCGGAAACGAGAAGGTCATCAGCAACCTCGTCGATCATCTCTACCGCCGCGGCGCCCGTGTCCACTACGAGCGCACGTCGGAGATTCACGTCTCCGGGCATGCCAGCCAGGAAGAGCTGAAAACCATGATCCAGCTCACGCGCCCGCGGTACTTCGTTCCCCTGCATGGCGAGTTCCGGCAGCTCTGCCGGCACATCGAGTTGGCGCGCGCCCTGGGCATACCGGCCGACAACTGCTTTCTCCTGGAGAACGGCGACGTGCTGGAACTGACCGGGGACGACGCCCGGCGCGTCGAACCGGTGGCGAGCGGCAAGGTCTTCGTTGACGGCAAGGGCATCGGCGACGTGGAAGACGTCGTCATTCGGGACCGCCGCCACCTGAGCGAGGACGGGCTGGTGGTGGTGGCCATGGCGATCCATCAACGCACCGGCGCGGTCGCCGCCGGGCCGGACCTGCTGGCCCGGGGAGTCACGCGGCCGGAGGAGGAGGACGACATCCTCGGTACGGCCAGGGATTCGCTGCGGGATTACATTGACGGCTGCGGTGTGGAGTTGCGTACCGACTCCGCCGAGCTCAAGGAAGGCATACGGCGGTGGCTGCGCCGGTTCTTCGAAAAGCGGCTGCGGCGCCGGCCGGTGATCGTGCCTCATATCATGGAGATGTAGGCGGGCACGCATGCAGAACGGCTCTCGGCTGAATCGTGAACTGTGGGGCTCGGTGGTCGTGGTCACCGCCTGTTTCGCCGTGCTCAGCCTGGTGTCCTACGACCCCATGGACCGGTCCCTCAACGTCCCCTCGGGCTCTCCGGACCCCTTGAACCTGGGCGGTCTGGTGGGGGCCTATCTGGCGGACGCGCTGTTGCAGGGGCTGGGGCTGACGGCCTACCTGCTCCCGGTCATCCTGCTGCTGCTTGCCTTCCGCCTGTTCCGCCGGGACCCGGGCCGGATCCGGGTTTTCAGGGTTTTCGGATACGGCGTGCTCCTGTGGGGCGGCGCCGTCCTGGTCAGCCTGGTGCGCGAGATGGAATTGGCGCGGGACAGCGGCGGCGTCGTTGGCGGTCTGTCCAGGGAGTTCCTGACCGAACTGTTCGGCTATGCGGGAACCTGCGCCATCACCGTCTTCCTGTTGCTGATGGCCGTCATGCTGTTGTCCCAGACCCCGATGCTGGGCTGGTGGACCGGGCTGGCAGGCGCGCTCGGGAAGTTTCGTCCGGCGCTGACCGTCTTTCGTCCGGCACTGACCGCCGCCTGGCGGATCCGGTTGAAGCGGAAGCCGTCCGCCAACCTCAGGAAGGAGCGGGAGTTCACGGCGCCGCCCATCGTGCGGGAGGAGGCTCCCGAGGAAAGCGCCGGGGAGAGTCCCAAGGGCGGCCGCAGGAAGGCCAGGGCCAGGTCCAGGGCGGGGGGCAGGCCCGAGGCCGAGCAGTTCGTTTTTCCTGAGATCACGGGCGGCTATGTGTTGCCTTCCACCGCCTTTCTCGACTCCCCGCCGGAGGAGAAGGCGAGCATCGACAGGAGCACTCTGGAGGCCAATTCCCTGATGCTGCAGCG
Source organism: uncultured Binatia bacterium (SeqCode) (assembly GCA_964291295.2). Taxonomy (GTDB): domain Bacteria; phylum Desulfobacterota; class Binatia; order UBA9968; family JAJDTQ01; genus JAJDTQ01. Next base: position 1,881,797 of record OZ219754.1, read on the forward strand.
GAAGCTTCAGGATTTCGGCATCGAGGGCGAAGTGCTGGCGGTGAGGCCCGGGCCGGTCATCACCGTGTACGAGTTTCGTCCGGCTCCCGGCGTCATGGTGCGCCGCATCGTCGGCGTGGCGGACGACCTCGCCATGGCCCTCAGCGCCGTCAGCATCCGCATCCTCGCGCCGATTCCGGGCGAGTCGGTGGTGGGCATCGAGGTGCCCAATACCCGGCGCGAGACGGTCCATCTGCGAGAGATCCTAGAAGCCCCGGTTTACACCGCCCCGGATTCGATGCTGACCCTGGCCCTCGGCAAGGATATCGCCGGCGTGCCGTTCGCGACGGACCTGGCGCGCATGCCGCATCTGCTGGTGGCCGGCGCCACCGGCACGGGCAAGTCGGTCTCTCTCAACTCGATGATCCTGAGCATCCTGTTCAAGGCCGCGCCGGATGATGTCCGCTTCATCATGATCGATCCCAAGATGCTCGAGTTGACTCCTTACGAAGGGCTGCCGCATTTGCTGACCCCGGTGGTGACCGATCCCAAGGAGGCCCGGGCGGCGCTGTTCTGGGCCGTCGAGGAGATGGACCGGCGCTACCGGCTCATGCGCGACAAGGGGGCCCGGAACATCGACAACTACAACCGCATCCTGGAACGGGAACCGCCGCCGGACGGAACGCGGAACGGTGATGCCGGGGAGGACGTGGAGATCGGCGGGAGGCTCGACGGCAGCGAAGCGCTGGAGCACGGGCGGCTGCCCCGGGTGGTGATCTTGATTGACGAACTGGCGGACCTGATGATGTCCGTGGGCCGCGACATCGAGGAGCACATCACGCGCCTGGCCCAGAAGGCCCGGGCCGCCGGAATCCACATGGTGCTGGCGACGCAGCGGCCGTCGGTGGACGTGATCACCGGATTGATCAAGGCGAATTTTCCGGCGCGGGTGTCCTTTCAGGTGACCTCCCGGGTGGATTCGCGCACCATTCTGGACGGCCAGGGCGCGGAGCAACTCCTGGGCAATGGCGACCTGCTCTTTCTGCCTCCCGGCACGGCGCGGTTGATACGGCTTCACGGCCCCTTTGTTTCGGACAAGGAGGTGCGGAAGGTCACCGATTTCATCAAGCAGCAGGGCCGGCCGCAGTATCGCCCGGAGATTCTTGAGGCCGCCGCGTCGGCCGACGCGGCGTTGGACGGTGCCGGCGGCGACCTGGACGAGATGTACGATCAGGCGGTGGCGGTGGTGACCGAGACGCGGCAGGCGTCCATATCCATGATCCAGCGGCGTCTGAGGGTGGGCTACAACCGGGCCGCTCGAATGATAGAGAAGATGGAGCGGGAGGGTGTGGTGGGGCCGGCGGACGGGGCCAGGCCACGCGAGGTGCTGGCCCGACAGATGGAGGAATAGGCACACGACGATGTTGAAACGCTCGCATCACGCCCCGGGACGGCTGACGATGAAGGGGGCTTGCGCCGCCCTTGCCGGCGTGGTCGGCTGTGCCTCGGGGCTCGCGTGGACGGCGCGGGATGCGCGCGCGCAGGATGCACGGGAGGTGGTCCGGCAGATACAGCGGCGCTACGATGCCGCGCGGGACTACAGCGCGGACTTCCGGCAGACCACCGAGTACCGCACGCTGAACCGGCGTATCGACGGTGAGGGGAAGGTCTTCTTCAGCAAGCCGGCCAGGATGCTGTGGCGTTACCGGAAGCCCGCCGGTCAGTTCGTGTTGTCCGATGGCAAGCATCTCTACTTCTATCAACCGGCCGAACACCAGGTCATCAAGACTGCGCTGGGAGCGGTATTCCGATCCGAACTGCCGCTCTCCTTCCTGCTTGGCGTCGGCAATCTGGACCGCGACTTTCTCCCCGAGCTGGTGGAGGCCGGCGAGCAGGAATACCGTCTGAAGCTCTCCCCGAAAACCCCCGCCGCCGGGGTTCGCCAGCTCCACCTGACGGTTGACCGGGACCACCATGATTTCCGCGAGGTGCTCATCGAGGACGGCAGCGGCAACCGCTGGACCTTCCGCTTCGAAAACGTCCGCCGCGGAGAGCTGCTGGAGCCGTCACTCTTCAAGCTGGAAGTCCCCCAAGGCGCCGATATCGTTGAGTTTGGTTCCTAGGCGCCGGTCTCGGTGCGGGAACCCGGGCCGGGAAGGCCCGGCGGTCCGTGGTTGACTCGGTTCCTGATTGGTGGTGAATTGTGTTCCTTTCAGGAGAGAAGAAAAATGAGAAAAGATGTTCTGAAACGGTTTCGGGAGACCCTTCTCGAGATGAAGGGACAGCTTCTGGAGGACATCCCGGATCGCCTCAAGCACGAGGTGGAAAGTTCCAAGGACGAGGGGCGCGACACCTATGATCTGGCCAGCGACGAGCGGGACCGCGAGATCAACATGATACTCAACGACCGGGAGAGGACGAAGCTGATGGCCATCGATGACGCGCTGCTCCGGCTCGGTGAAGGCTCGTACGGCATCTGCGATGAATGCGGCGAGGAGATCGGTGTCGGCCGGCTCAAGGTGATGCCGTTCACGCGCCTGTGCGTGCGTTGCCAGGCGGATCTGGAGAAGGAAAGCCGCATGATGAAGAGCTTCGACGACGACCGCACGCTGCGCCGGCTGCCGATGACGGATACCGAAGAGGAGAGCTACTAGCGCAGCGTCCCCCAACGCATCTTTTCCAGGCGTCCGCAAGGACAGGACCGGTCCGGAACCCGAGGATGATGCCATGAAGTATTTCTTCACCAAGGACGAGGCGGAAGTGGTGCGCATCGAGGGCGACGCACCGCGTACCCTCTACCCGTGCGTCGGACCGGCCACGACGGGAACCCGCCGTTTCTCCATGGGGCTGCAGGAAGTCGATCCCCACAGCGAGATTCCGCTGCACTCGCACGACGAGGCCGAAGAAATCCTCTTCGTGACAGGCGGCCGCGCCACCGCAACGGTGGGAGACGAAACCAGGGAGATCGCGCCGGGCTCCATCGTGTTCATACCGCCTCGAACCAACCACGGGTTCGTCAACAGCGGCGACGAACCGCTGCGGCTGACGTGGACCTTCTCCCCCCAGGGATTCGAGGGGTATATCCGGGGGGTTGCCGAGGGCACGGTGCAACTCAAGACCGTTTAGCCGCAGCGCGGCGGTTCCGGGTTCCTTGCGGCCGGCGGCTCCGGTGACGGATGCCGCCGCCACTCCTGTCTCGATTACGCTCGGAAGGTGCGGGTCGGCGGTGGTCCGCGCGTGGCCGCAAGGAGGTCTCATGCTTGAAGACAGGATCGGCTTCATCGGCGCCGGGAAGATGGGCGGCGCCATCATCAAGGGGATCCTGAGGGCGGGGCTCGTGGACCGAAGCCGGATCGCCGCCAGCGACCCCGTCGAATCCTTGGGAAAGGCGCTCGTGGAGGAGACCGGCATTCGGTTCATGCAGGACAACGCCGGCCTCGTGCAGGCGTCGGATATCGTGATCCTTGCGGTCAAGCCTCAGGTCATGGACGGTGTGTTGCGGGAGCTTGCCGGCGCGGTGCCGGGGGAAACGTTGTGGGTGTCCATCGCGGCCGGTGTGCCCATCCACCGCATCGAGAGCCTGCTCCCCGAGGGTGCGCGGGTGGTTCGGGTCATGCCCAACACACCGTGCCTGGTGGGCCAGGCGGCTTCCGCGTACTCAGGAGGCCGGTGGGCCAGGAGCGAGGACCTCCACAAGGTGGACGAGATCCTGTCCAGCGTCGGGCTCGCGGTGGCGGTGGAGGAGCATCACCTCGACGCCGTGACGGCCCTGAGCGGCAGTGGCCCGGCCTATGTCTTCCTGTTCATCGAATCGTTGATCGCGGGCGGCGTTCAGATGGGGCTCAGCCGCGACGTGGCCCACAATCTCGCGCTCCAGACGGTCCATGGTGCGGCGGTGATGGCCCGCGGTGCCGAAGGGCATCTGGCCGATTTGCGGGACGCGGTGACGTCTCCGGCCGGAACCACGGCGGCGGGACTCCTGGCCCTGGAACAAGGCGGTTTCCGCGCTACTGTCATGGAAGCCGTGATCGAGGCGGCCGAGCGTTCGCAGGCCCTGGGGCGCGGGGAGCCTTAGGGTGCCGCCCATGATTCCGACACCGACACCGGGCGCGAGACCGACGTGACGAGCCATCGCGCTCCGTTCCCGGGACGCCGCGTACGGCGTCTCGTGCTGCTGCTGGCGTGGCTCCTGGCCGGGCCGGCGCACGCCGAGCAACACGCCCCCTCCGTCGGCGAGGCGGCGGGGCAGGCATTTCGGAAGATCGTGGAGGCCCGCGGGCAGGCCCGGGCGCAGCGCTATCCGGAGGCTCTGAAGCAACTCGATGAAGCGGCCTCGCTTGCCGAGGAGCTGGAGGACCGGCTGCCCCTCGCGCTGGCGTTCCACAACAGGGGCGAGGTCCATCTCCTCAGGGGCGAACTCCAGGATGCGTGGACGGACTACCACCGGGCGCTGGGCGTCTATGCGGCCATGGGGCACATGGTCGGTGCAGGCCTGGTGCAACGGCGCATCGGCGCGCTGTCACGGCTTCTCGAAAAATCCCGCGGCATGGCCGAGGCCCCGGTCGGCGCCCGTGCCGGGGCGCTCTCGCCCATCGACCAAGCCGTGGAACGGGTCCGGCGGCGCGCCCGGGCCGCCGGAGAGGCGGCCGAATCGGGGCCGGTCCGGGTCACTTGGTCCGAGCCTGCGGCAGCGAAAGATTACGGGGAATGGGCCTACGTCGAATCTCTCAGACGGAAGATCGGAAGCAATACGAGATATCCCGACCACGCCAGGCGAACGGGACAGGAGGGGACCGTCGACGTCGTTTTCGCGGTCCGTCGGAGCGGCGAGGTCGCCAACCTGGAACTCTCGAAGTCGTCCGGCGTCATCCTCCTCGACCTGGAGGCCCTCCGCAACGTCAGCGAGTCGGCGCCGTTCGACCCGGTACCCGATGGCGTGGCCGCGGCGGCGCCGTTGACCGTTCGTCTGACCCTCAGCTACCGGTTGCCGGCCGCGCCCGACCGTACACATTGAAACACCGGTGATGCCGGCCCGATCCCGGGTCCGTTCACCCGATACCGCGGCGATGCCGCTCCGCCGTTCTGGCGCCGCCTTCAGGGCGCCTGCGGTTGCCCGCGGGCGTCGCCAGTGGTGGTGACGGTGGTGATCTGTGCCAGCGCGAACGCGTGCCGCGGTGCGAGGCGGAGGGCGCGGATGTAGTTGAAATCGGCCCGCCCGTGAAATCCCGCGGCGGCGGCGTTGCGCGCCCGCAGCACATGGACCTCCGCGAGCCAGCCGGCGTCGGCTCCGAGCTTCGACTCCGCGACGTCGAGAAAACTCAGGGAGTCCGCGTAGTTCTGCAGGAAGTAGTGGGCGCGGGCGATGAAGTAGTGAATGTAGGGGTTGATGGCGTCGATGCCGACGGCCCGCTCGAACCGCGCCAGCGCGGCCTCGTAGTCTTCGCTGTGCAGAAGCGTCCGGCCCTCTCGTATCAGCTTCATGGAGGCGTCCTGTTGCGGCCCCCTGGCACCGGCGAGGCGGTGGAGCGGCGGCAGGTCGTACGAGCCGTCCGGCTCCTTGACCGCCGCAGCCCCGAACTCCGAGGCGGGGGCCGCCGTAGAGGGTGCCGCGCCTGCCCGCGCCCCGGTTCCCGGCACGCTCTCCCGAACTACCGGCGCCGTTTCCCGGCGGGGAATCGGCAGTTCCATTTCGTGAATCGTCCCCTGACGGAACAACGCGGACGTGTCCGCGCTCGGCCGCGGTTCCTGTGGCCAGCCGCTGCCGGCGGCGAGCAGCGTCACGAGGCAGACCGCCGCGGCGGCGAACGCATCCCGACGTCGCGCCGTGCCGCGCACCACGACCGGGGAGGCCGGGGATCCATCCAGCGCGTTTCCGAACAGAGACATCACAGCAGTATCACCGCCAGCACCGTACCGAGAGCGAAGGGAACCAGCGCCGCCGGCGGCAGGTTCCCGCTGGCGGTGTCGAGAACCACCAGCAGGGACAGTCCGATGAACACGAGACCGGGATAGGTTACCAGCAACTCGAGCATGGGTCAGGGTCCGAACGCCCGTTTCGACCGGAAGCGGTCCGATCATCCAACCGTGCAACCCATTGTGGTCCCCGACCTCAAGGGTGTCAAGGCGGGCGTCGCCGGCACCGCAGACCGCAAGTCCTCCAGGCCGGTCCTCCGGGGCTCGCATGGACTTCACCGGCAGGCGGCAGCCGGAGTCCGGACCGAAACGCCGGAGCGCCGGTAAACCTGCGGGAGCGCCGGGACAGTGCAAGGGGCGCGCCGGCCGCGTTGACAGGTCCGGGCCTGCGTGTTACGAGCCGTCCAGAGAGCCCGAGCCCGGGTGCCACGCCGGGTATCACGCGTGCCGCGCGCAGTCCCCGGGCCGCCGTTCGCAGGATGGAGGAGCCACGGTGAAGGAACGGATTCGCGAGATCGACAAGGAATACGGATTCAATCTCGGCGAGGACGAGATCGAGACCATCGCGAAGCAGGCGGAGGAAACCCATCGACTGCTCCAGGAACTCTACAAGGTCGACGTGAACGGGGTCGCGCCCATGGTGAAGAGCGACAGGCGCTGACCCGCGCCCGCTGTCCCCCGACAACATGGACAACAGCACCAGGGAACGCATTCTCCAGCACATCGACGGCCAGGAACTGGCCGAGTTGACCCGCGATCTGGTGGACATCCCGAGCCCCACCGGATCGGAGAAGGAGATCGGCGAGTTCATTCTCGACTGGTACGGGCGCAACGGCCTCAAGCCCATCCGCCAGGAGATCGACCCCGACCGCATCAACGCGGTGGGCGTGCTCCAGGGCACCGGCGACGGCGTGTCGCTGATGATCAACGGCCACATGGACACGAGCTTTACCGGCCAGGAAGACGATGGGATGCTGTGCCGGCAACTCGAGCCCCGGAGCGAGTTGCGCGGCGCCATCCGCGACGGCAAGGTGTTCGGCCTGGCCGCGTCCAACATGAAGTCGGGCCTTGCGGCGTTCATGGTGGCGGGCAAGGCGCTCCGGCAGAGCGGCGTGGCCATCAAGGGTGATCTGATCCTGGCGGCCGTGGCGGGGGAGATCTCCCGTACCCCCATCGGGCCGTATCAGTCCGGACTGTACCGCGGCGAAGGTACCGGCACCCGTCATCTGCTGACCTACGGCGTCCAGTCCGACTACGCCATCGTCGCGGACCGCTCGGCGCTGTCCATCGTCTGGACCCAGTGCGGCGTGGCCCAGTTCAAGATCGACACCTTCGGCAATCCCCACGCGGCTTGGGGCGTCACCCGCCAGCAGGAGCCGCCCGAAGAGCACAACGCGGTGCTGAAGATGGCCAAGGTGGTGCAGGCGGTGGACGCCTGGGCCGAGCGGTTCGAGGCCAACCATGTCTATCGGTCGGCCAACGGTCCGATCCTCCCCAAGGTCAACCTGGGCTCGGTGCAGGGGGGCGCTCCCTACCGGCCCAACTACCACCCCGGCATCTGCTCCCTGTACGTGGACGTGCGCATCCCGCCGCAGCTTCGCCCCATCGAGGTGCAGCGGCAGTTGCGCGCGGTCATGGATGCCACCGGCTACGAGTACGATATCGAGATGTACACGTCGAAGATGGGCTATGAGGCCAAGGGGATCGAACCGGTGGTGGACGTCATCGAGTCGGCGCACCAGGAGCTGTTCGGCAAGAAGACGACGCCGGCCAACACCTTCCGGTCCAGCATCTGGACCGACACCAACATCTACAACGAGATGGGCATTCCCGCCTGCAAGTTCGGCCTCGGCGGCGGCCGCTGGACCACGCGGTCGGAGCAGATCGACATCGACGAGATCGTGCGCGCATCGCAGATATATGCGCTGTCGGCGGCAACGATATGCAACTGGACCCGGTAGCCGCCGCAGGGACGACCCATGGAACCGCAGCTGGCTGAGAAGATCGTCCAGGGCCTGAAGGCCGCGGGCATCGATTTCATGACGTATCTGCCGGAGAGCCGTCTCAGTCAGATCCTGCCGTTGCTGCGCGACGACGGCACGGTCCGGCTGGTGGCGGCCGCCAGCGAGCAGGAGGCCGTCACCATCGCCGCGGGCGCGGCCCTCGGAGGCCGGCGAGCGGCCTGCTACATGGAGAGCACCGGCCCCTACGTGTCCGCCTATTCGCTGCTCACCGTGGGCAAGCAGATGGGCGTGCCGATCCTGCTGCTGATAGGCTTTCTGGGCGGTTTCGCCGATCAGCGGAACAGTTTTCTCTACGTTACCATCGGCATGCGGATGATCCCCACCCTCGAAGGCCTGGGCCTGGAATACCGCGTGATCGAGAATGCGGAGAATCTCGAGCGGCACATCAGGGACGCGCAGCGGGTCAGCGACTCCATGCGCGCCCCGGCGGCGTTGATCTTCTCGGGGGATTTCGCCCGATGATCCGGCGCGACTGCCTCGAACTCATGGCGCCGTTGATGACCGATCAACTGGTGCTCTCCTCCCAGAGCGGTCAGCGCATCGAGTGGTTCCAGCTGTCCCGACACGAGGGAAACCTGCTGGTGGGAATGATGGGATGCGCCACCGGCGTGGGCATGGGCTTGGCACTGGCGCTGCCCCACCGGCGGGTCATCGTGCTGGAATCGGACGGCAGCGTTCTGCTGTCGCTGTTCAATCTTCCCACTCTGGGCAATCTCCACCTGGACAACCTGACGGTCTTCGTGTTCGACAACGAGGTCTACAGCGGCAGCACCATGAGCGAGCCCACGGCCACCGCCGGCAAGACCGACCTCGCGGCCATCGCCCGGGCCTCGGGAATCGATAACGCCGTGACCGTGGACGACCTCGACGGCTTCAGGAAGCACGGTCTGCCCGGGGTCACCGGAGCCGGGCTCCACTATGTGGTGTGCAAGGTCGAGGAGAGCCTCTGGCACCGCCAGATCCCGCGCCCCGACGTCGACCTGGCCGAGTACAAGTACCGGTTCGTTCGTTATATCGAGCGCACCGAGGGCAGGACCCTCCCCTTCGTCGGCCGGGGATAGGGACTGTGCAGGCGCGGACCGTGCACGCGCTCGAAACCGGACATTCCGGATGTTTCGGATGTTCCGAAGGGATCCGATCAAGTCACAAGGAGGTGCATCACCATGCCAACCAACGCCGAAGCGGTAAAACGGCAGGAAGCGGAGAAGACCGAGTACGATTGGGGCACGCTCTGGCCCCACTACCACAAGGAGAAGATGAACTGGGCCACCGGGTTTCGCACCCGCGGCGACGTGGACATCCTGTTCCTCTCCGGTTCCACCGGACGCGACCCTTTCGAGGACGCGCCCTGCCGGGAGCCCAACCAGGAGCGGGAAGGCCGCGGCAAGGTGGTGGGCGGCATCAGGGAGCAGACCCGTCAGGCTTGGCAGGACATCAAGGACAACCTCGAGATGATGGGCGCGGAGCTGAAGCACATCGTCATGCTCCGCTACTTCCTCGCGCGGCGCCAGGACGTGTTCGACATGCGTGACGAGATGTATGCGTTCTTCGAGGAGCACGAGCCCGACCTGCGCGCGCATCCCCGCCCCGCGACGCTGCTGCGCGGCGTCGGTATCGACCTGCAGGACATGCTGATCGAGATCGAGGCGTGGGCGGCGGTGCCGCGGAAGAAGTAGCCGCGGTGGTGGCCTGAAACGCGATGCGGGGCTCTGTCGCCGGCCGGCGGCCCCCCGCATCCCTCCGGGCGCCGCCCGGCTCCCACGGCCGGTCCCCGGGTTTTACGGCCAGTCCAGTTCCGCCACCACCGGCGCGTGGTCGGACGGCTTCGAACCCTTGCGCTCGTCCCGGTCGACACCGGCCCACGTGGTTCGCGCCGCCAGTTCCGGGGTGGCAAGAATGTGGTCGATGCGCAGCCCCTGGTTGCGTGGAAACGCCAGTTGGCGGTAGTCCCACCACGAATAGAGCCCCGGCTCGGGATTGTGCATCCGCACCACGTCCCGGAGGCCCCATTCAACGAGCCGCGTCATCATGTCGGTCATGTCGGGATTGAAGAGCACGGTGCCGCGCCACGCGTCCGGCTCCGCCACGTCCGCCGCGTCCGGCGCGATGTTGAAGTCCCCCGAGATCAGCAGGGGCGTTTCGGGAACGCGGGTTCGGTCCAGGTACGCCATCAGGCGCTCAAGCCATTCCCGCTTGTAGACGTACTTGTCCGAATCGATGCGGTTGCCGTTGGGGACATAGACCGACACGAACCGCACGCCCCGGATCATCGCGGAGATGCAGCGCGCCTGCGGATCGTCGGCGCCGTCGTCGAAGCCCACGCGCACATCCTCGATAGGTTCCCGCGAAAGGATGGCGACGCCGTTGTAGGTCTTCTGTCCGTGCACCGCGGCGTGATAGCCCCGCTCCTGCACCGCCTGGGAGGGAAACTGCGCGTCGGTGACCTTGGTCTCCTGAAGACAGACCACGTCCGGGCTCTGGCGCGACAGCCAGCGCCACAGGCGCTCGTCCCGCGCCCGGATCGAATTCAGGTTCCACGTGACGACTTTCAATGGCTCCTCCCGTCTCCGTTACCCCCGCGGCATGACGCGGCTCAGGCCCCCGCCGTCCAGTAGCGGCCGTTGTGCCGCCTCAGGACAAGCGGCGTCTCGTAGAGCTTCTGAAGCAGATTTTCGGTGATGACCCTGGCCGTGTCTCCCGATTGCAGGATCCGACCGCCCTTGAGGACGAGGGTCTTCTCGAAGGCGGGCAGGATCTCCTCGACGTGGTGCGTGACGTAGACCAGCGCGGTGGCGCCGCTGGTGCGCCCGAGCTCCTGGAGCGCCGCCAGCAGGCCTTCCCGCGCGCCCGGGTCCAGCCCGGCGCAGGGCTCGTCCAGGAACATCAGGCCAGGCCGGGCCATCAGCGCGCGGCTGATGAGGACTTTCTGCTGTTCTCCCTGGGAAAGCGTGCCAAAGGCCTGGTCCTTCAACCGCAGGCATCCCATGCGCGCCATGATGGCCTCGGCCCGGGCGAAGTCTTCGTCCACCGGGCGGACCGCGGCCATTTCCATCAGGCCGATCTGGGCGAACTTTCCCGACACCACCGTTCGCAACGCCCCCTCCCGCCCGGGGATCCGGGAGGTCAGGGATGCCGTGACCCAGCCGATGCTCTGGCGCAGCTCCCGGAGGTCCACCCGCGGGCTGCCGTTGCGGTGGACCACCCCGCCCTGGTTGGGCCACAGATAGCCGCACGCCATCTTCAGCAGCGTGGTCTTGCCCGACCCGTTGGGTCCCAGGATTACCCAGTGCTCGCCCGGGCCGACGCGCCAGTCGATGGAGTCGAGAATCGCGCGTCCGCCCGCCGCGTAGGAGACGTTCCGAATGTCGAGGGGGGCGGCCGTGTTCATGACTGCCGTATTCATGTTGCCGAGTCGTCCTGGATGCAATGTCGTCCACCGCGCGTCAATCCCCGCGCAAGCGGGGTGGCGGAAGGAATCGCGGCGATCGTGTTGTCATCCCGATGCGAAAGTTCTAGATAGCATGACCATGCGAAGACTCGAAGGCCGGACACGACCGGGAGCGGGCATGGACTCGACCAGGGAACCGGTTCCGCGAAGGCGATGGCGGAAGTGGGTGCCGGCGAGATCGGGCCGTTGGACCGGACCGTGCCCATGACCGATCTGCCCGCGGGCGAATGGAGTCGATGATGCGTCATGCGCTCCGGCGTCGGATGAGGGCCGGTGCAATTTCTCTCCTGATCGTCCTCCCGGGCTTCGCCGGGTCCGGCACCGTTACCCGTGCCGACACGGTCGAACGCACCGAGCGGCACGACGTGCGCCTGCGCATCCTGACCCGCGGACTTGATCGCCCCTGGTCCTTGGCATTTCTGCCCGACGGAGGGCTGCTGGTGACCGAACGGCGCGGCCGGCTCCGCCATGTCTCCGCCGATGGCACGCTGGATCCCGTTCCCGTTTCCGGGCTTCCCGAAGCGGTGGCCGAGCGGCGGCAGGGCGGACTGCACGATGTGGTGCCGCATCCCCGGTTTCCGGAAAACCGCCTCGTCTATCTCGCCTACGCGGGCAAGGGGAGCGGCGGCTACGGCACGGAACTGGCCCGGGGCCGGCTTGACGGCCACCGCCTCACCGGCGTGCAGGTGCTGTTCAGGGCGCGGCCGAAGTCTTGGGGCGGCCGCCACTTCGGCGGCCGTGTGGTGTTCGACGGCAAGGGGCACGTATTCCTGACCCTGGGGGATCGGGGCCGGCGGTCAAGCGCGCAGGATCCCGGCGACCACGCCGGCTCCGTCATCCGACTGACCGAGGACGGCCGCGTGCCGCCGGACAACCCCTACCGGTCCGTGGCCGGCGCGAGACCGGAGATCTACACTCTCGGCAACCGCAACATTCAGGGCGCGGCCATCCATCCGCTCACCGGTGAACCATGGACCCACGAGCACGGTCCGCAGGGGGGTGATGAGATCAACATCATCCGTGCGGGCGTGAACTACGGCTGGCCGGTGATCACCTATGGCCGGAATTACGGCATCGGCACGCGCATCGGTGAGGGCACGCACAAGGAGGGGATGGCTCAGCCGCTGCATCAGTGGACGCCGTCCATCGCGCCCTCGGGCATGGCGTTCTACCACGGCGACAAGTTCCCCGGCTGGCGCGGCAATCTGCTGGTGGGTGCGCTCGCCTTCCGCCTGCTGGCGCGTCTTGAACTCGACGGAGAGCGGGTGGTACGCGAAGAGCGGATGTTGCGCGGGACCCTGGGCCGGATCCGCGACGTACGCGTCGGGCCGGACGGCTACGTCTACCTGCTGAGCGACGAGCAGCCCGGGGTGCTGGCGCGGCTCGAGCCGGCCGGCGGTTGAGGCCTTCGACCCCCGGAGTGGGCGGCGGGGGGCCATCCCCGCTTGTGCCTCGCGGCGCGGGCCGATGCGTATCGGTCGCATCCTTGGTGGTATCCTTGACCGCATCCTCGGCGGCGTCCTGAGCCCGGTGCGCCGAGGACGCCGCCGGGCGGCGAAGCGGTCAGCCCACCCGCCTGCCGTCTTCGTGGTTGACGGCAATGACCGCGGAACGAGGCACGCTGTTGCCGCCGTCGGGAAAATGGCTGTTTCCCTTCTCGCCGGGGTGCTGGACGCCGACGAAGAGCGTCCTGCGGTCGGCGCTCCAGGTGATGCCCGTGATTTCGAACTCCTTGGGCCCGACCATGAAGCGGCGGATCTCACCTGTCGCCGGGTCACCCACCAGCATCTGGTTGTTGCCCTGCCCGCGAAACCCGTCCTTGTTGCCGTAATTCCCGTCGGTCTGGATCCAGAGCATCCCGTTGCTGTCGAAGGCGAGCCCGTCAGGGGAATTGAACATGTTGCCGGGGTTCACGTTGTCCGAGCCGGCGTTGGCGCCGGAATGGACGGTGGGATTGCCGGCGACGACATAGAGATCCCACGAGAAACCGGGGGCGAGGTGATTGCCGCCGTCGGGGCGCCAGCGGACGATCTGGCCGTAGAGATTGCCGGCGCGCGGATTGGGTCCGCCAACCGGAGTCGCATCGCCGCCCTTGTTCGGTTTTTTGCCGCGGTGCTTGTTGTTGGTAAGGCAGCAGTAGACCTCGGCCCTGTTCGGGTTCGCCGAGATCCATTCGGGACGGTCCATGGTGGTGGCCCCGACCGTCGAGGCGGCCATCCGGGTGTGTACGCAGATTTCGGCGAGCGACGACATTCCGGTGGCCTCGGGCACAAGCTCCACCCATCGGCCGCGTCCCGTGTCGGCAAATCTGGCGGCGTACAGCCGCCCGGAATCGAGGAGATTCCGGTTGTCTCCACCCTCGGCATGGCGACCGTCGCTGACGAAGCGGTAGAGGAACTCGCCGCGTTCGTCATCGCCCATATAGACGACGGCCCGGCCGTCGGCCGCGAGCACGAGTTCCGCATTCTCATGCTTGAAGCGGCCGAGCGCGGTCCGCTTTTTCGGAGTGGACGCGGGATCAAGCGGATCGATCTCGACGACCCAGCCGGCGCGGTTGGGCTCGTTGGGATGGCGGGCGATATCGAACCGAGGGTCCGCCATCGCCCACGCATGGCCTCGGTCCTTCAGACCGATGCCGTAGCGCCTGAAGGCGGGGCTGATGGCGAGTTCGGGATCGCTCGAGGAGAAGTAGCCGTTGAAGTTTTCCTCGCAGGCGAGATAGGTGCCCCAGGGTGTGCGCCCGTTGCCGCAGTTGTTCCACGTGCCGAGGCACCGGGTACCCGACGGGTCGGCTGCGGTCTGGAGCAGCGCGTGGCCCCGTGCCGGTCCGGTGATCTCCATCGGGGTGTCGGCGGTGATCCGTCGATTATAGGGCGAGTCCTTGACGATGGACCATGTGCCGCCGCGTTGCGCGACTTCCATCACCGTCAAGCCGTGGCCAGCCTTGCCCTTGCGCACATCGTCGGCGGTCTTCGGTTTGCCGCTGCCGTAGAAGATGCCGAGATTGACATACTCATTGTTGACCGCGAGTACATGGCGGCCGCCCGTGGTGAACAGCGCCATGCCGTCGATGTTGTCGCCGACGGCGCGTTCCTGGCTTGCGCCGGTGCCGCGCGTGCGGGCGTCGAACGCCACCCCGTCCGACCACAGCGGGTCGCCCCATCTGGCGACGACATGCCAGCGATAGCCCTTCGCCAACGTGATCGTGTCGAGGGTATTGGCGGGAACCGGCGAAAAGCCGAGACGGTTGCGCGCCGCCAAGGCCGCCATGGGATTGACGGCGGCGGTGACGAAGGCCGCGGCCCCGAAAGCCACACCCATGCCGAGCAGTGTGCGGCGTGACAGCCGCCGTTCGACCAGACGCTCGAAATCCGTTTCCACCAGAGCCGATTCACCGGCTTCGTCGAATCCGTGGTTGAAGGTTGCCCTGGTTTCCATGCGTTTTGTGCGGTGCATGTCTGTCCTCCCCGTGCCGCGTCCGCGGCGGTTGTCGACAACAGTCGGTACGACTGCAATGAGACTGTTGCCCCAGAATAGACCGCAGACGTTGCTCCGTCGTGACCGGAGCATTACGGGAAGATGAAAAACGGGGGGGCGTCGCGCCGCCGGCACCGGCGCCGGCTATTTCCCGGGCGGCGTTTCGGTGGCCGGTTCCATGCCGGCAAGCCGGCGGCGGGAGAGGTCCCGGTGGAGCTCGTACCATTCCTTGCCAAGGTGGACGAGCTTGCCCCCCGCCGCACAGAGACCCAGGACCGCCAGCGGTGCCATCACCGGGGCCGCGACAGGGATGACGGCGGGGAAGGACAGTGCGATGCCATCAGGCCGGAGACCGACGCTCCGACGGCAGCCGATCTGGCCGCCTCCCGGCCGAGGCGCCGATACATCTCGTCCCGGGCGATCTCGCCGCGTTGATACGCAAGCCCCAACTCCAGGGACGAGAGCACGCACGTGACCGCGGCGCCCGCGAGGCCGCCGGTGAACACTTGCGATGCGGCTTCTTCAAGTACCGCCTGGAACGCCACAACCGAAAGAACCTGTTCCGCCGCGTGGAACTCGGCCGCGGTCATCGGCTGCGCGCCTCTGGCACGATTCAGGCCCGCGAGTTCGAAGATCCCGTTGGCGGCATCATTGCCGCCACCCTGGCTGTAGGGAAGGATGTGGCTCCAGTCGAATCCGTCAAGCCGCTTGGCGACTTCCTCCGGGCCCAGGGCGCGCAACTGTTCCGGTATGGTTTCCCATACGAGACGGGCCTGCTCGAGGCTTCTGTCGATGCCCCTGGTCCCGGCGCTGAGGAACCTGGCTGCGTATTCCGTGGGGGCCAAGGCGCTCCAGTCGAGGTTCCCGGCCCAGGCGGTCAGCGCCTGGTGAGTCGCACCGAGCCCTCCGGCAGCGCTGGACATGCCGTTGCGGACCGCGGCATCCACCTTGCCGGCGCCGGTGGTGACACCCTCCGCGGCGCGTGCGGCGCCGGTGCCGACGGCGGTGACGGTCACGTCTGCCGCCGATCGTGCCGCGCGGGCAGCCTGCCTTGCGCGGCCGCCGGCGACCTGCAGGGGCGTTCTCTTGGGTTCGCGCAATTTCAGGACGCCCTGTTCAAGGGCGTCCTGGACCCCACGCACCGCAGTGCTGTCGCCCTCACGCAGCGCCCACTCCATCTGCCGCAGCCGGGCCCGTGCCAGTTCCCGGTCGAATCCGTGTGGTTCCGGCGGTTTCTCGGTCATGGCGGCCACGGTACCCGTCCATGACCTTCGATGCAACCGGCGCGGGATGGAGTCGTGGAGCGAAACCGCGGCCTGTCCGGTGGAGTCCTGGAGCGGGCTGTGCCCGCGTGTGGAGGGTGCGGCCGGGTGGCCCGGTCAGTCCGTGTTCTCCTCGGCCTTGAGCAAAGCCAGCGCTTCCTCGACGAGCTTCCGCCGAAGCGCCTTTTCCTCGTCCGCCGGGAGGTTCGGGTCGCCGGCGACGTGGACGATGCCGTGTCCCAGCACCACCCGGTTGGAGCCGACCATCCTGGCGATGGGCAGGGCGGAGGTCATCTGCACGACGGGCACGCCGGCCTTCTCGAGTTCGGTGGTGATCGCAGCACCGCTGCGCGTGCTGGTGCCTCACGTGGAGGTGAGAATCACCGCGTCCACCCCTTCGCGTTTCACTTTTCCGGCCATCTCCCGGCCCAGCCGGCGGGTGTTGGAAAGAGGGTTGGACAGGCCGGACGTGGAAAGGAACTCGCCGTGGATCCTGCCCACCACCCCCTCCCGCTCCAGTTCTCGCAGAGCGTCCAGCGGCACCAGCCGGTCGGGATCGGCCTGAACGAAGCGGGGGTCGTAGCCGCCGTGGGAGATCTCGTAGTCCTCGCCGGAAAGGTCGTCGGTGTGCGAGATGTCGTAGGCGCCCCAGCGCGTGGCCGCCATCCCCTCGATGCCGTCGGGATTGCCTCTGGGAACCAGGCCCCCGTCGGTGATGAGCATCACGGTGGCCTGCGACAGATCCCCCACGCCCGTGGGCCGGGCCACGGGCTCGAAGGCGGTGACGGGCATCTCGGTGTCGAACGGCTGCTGGTGGACCTTGGCCAGCACCATGTCCACCAGCCGCTCCGCCGATGTCTTGTCGACGAACTGGTCCCGTATCAACCCGCGCGGCAGATAGCCCTCCTCACGGGGCAGGCCGATGGCCGCTCCGCTCGACAGCTTGCGCGCCAGACCGGCCATGCGCCGGACCACGTCCCTCATGCCGGCAACACTCCGCCCGGAGTCGACGATGTAGAGGGCCTCCCGGTAGAGGTCGGTTCCCGGGTTTTCCTGGTGCATGGCGGTAATGGCCGGAATGCGCAACTCGGTCTGCACGGCGCTGCAGAGGGCGCCGGCCGCCATGCCGTAGCGGCCGGCGTCGAAGCACGGTCCGGCCACGAACAGGTCCGCTCCGGCGTTTCGGACATGCTCCAGGACGGCCGCGGTCAGTTGCTCCGAGTGCTCCACCGCGTGGTTGTCGCCGCAGATCAGGGTCTTGACGACAGCGGCTCCGCCACCGAAGGCCTGCTCCAGCAGGAGGCCGGGACCGACGGCGTTCCCGATTTGTCGGAGCGGGCAGCCGGCCTGCTCCTCGCCGCCGATTCCGCCGAAGAACTGGTTGAGGTAGTGAACGATCCTCATGGCAACGGTCTCCCTGTCCGAGATTCGCCTCGCCCGTGGTCTCGTGCGCGGCCGTGTCAACAGACCACGGCGCGCAATCGCGAGGCCCCCTGCTGGTTGGCGACGCCCGCCACATTCATGGCGCCCAGTTCGCGCACGCCGGCCAGCCGCTCGCCGATGGCCGGGGTCGCCGCCACCACCCGTGTGGCCGGCTCCACCTGCCACCGGGTGTCGTTGCCGCCGCCGTACACGATGGCGTCGACCTCGGGAAAGTTGAACAGCAGCGCCGACTCCACCCGGCGGTCCCGCGACACGTCCGAAACCATCACCGCGGTGCGGACTCCCTGCGACTCCAGCAGCCGGGCGGTCTCCGCCAGGTCGGCATGAGGCACACCGCCGCCGTATTTGGTGAGCACGGCGGCATCGGCGTTGAGCGCCCACCGGACCAGATTCGCGGCGGTGCGGCAGTTGCGGTCCCGGTCGGCGTTGTCCGACCCGGCGATGCTCGCCACCGTGCCGACGAAGTTCACCTCCCCGGCGTGGTGTCTCCGGTAAAGCTCGGTGATGACGGGATGGTTCTGGTAGAGGTAGGTCTCGGCTCCTCCCATGGAGGTGTAGTAGGAGGTCACGACGCCGCCATCCAGCCACTCGTCCGGATGCAGCAGCACCGGCAGCATCCCGCTGGTGTTGAGGCCGTAGAGCACGGGTTCGTCCGGCTCCGCCTGCCGCTGGCGGGAAAAGATCTGCCCCACGTACGCCACCCGGGGCAGGCCCGGACGCCCCGGCGGTCCGGGATCGACGGGCTCGAAGGCCGAGGTCGCCACGGGCGCGTGCGCCGCGGCGGCCCGGGCGAGGTGGACGGCGGTCTTGAGTCCGGCCACCCGCTTCGCCCGCTGGGCCGCGGCGCCGTCCCGGCCTGGCGCCATGCGGGGGACGACGACCAGGTGGTGCAGCGCCGAGTAGCACGAAGCCTTCGCCGCCGGCCCGTTCATCTCCAGCACGCGGCCGATGGAGCCGCGGGAGCCCCCGGCGGCGTGCTCGTCGAGAACCGTGACCGCCGTACCCGACAGCACGTGGGTGGTGCCCAGGCCGGCGGTCAGGGGCGGCCCCAGGATGCCGGGGAAGTCGGGGCCGCCGCCGGCCGCCTTGGCTCTGGGCTCGATGATGTCGAACACGGGCCCGGCCCGGCAGTCCTCGCCCGGCGCCACCCCCTCGAAGGTGACGTCGTCCAGCGCCTCATCCTCAAGCAACAGCCGGCGAAGCGCGTCCGTATCGATGTCGAGGGTGGTTCCGTCGAGTCGGGTGGGCGCGCCGAACCGAAGGGCACGCACCGGATGGTACGCCAATGTCAGATTCACGTGATGGCTTCCCCGCAGTCGGCCAGAGGATTCCACATTCCGGCGACAATGGCAAAGCGCCGCGGGGCTCAATGTTTGTCCGGCGAGGGGCGACCCAGGCAAGTCCGGAGGTCCATTCGGGAGCGGATTTCGTTGTCGATGTACCGGCCCCGGCCCCGAGAAGGCGTCACCCACTTCAAAAACGGCCACTCCGCTGCGGTCGCCCGCCGCCGACCGCGACAAAAAATGCTGCAAAGCGCTGTAACCGTCCTTCACGCACCGGGAGTCGGCAACAACCCGGGGCGACGGCGCGCCCCGGCATTCACGGCTCCGACGCCCGGCCGCAGGCATCCACATAAGCACCCAGAGCGATGCCGTACGCCGCGGCGTGGATCCCGTGGTCGGCCAAGTCTCCGTGGTCGCCCTGGAGCGCCCACCGGGCATTTTCGAGGTGCGCCGGTCTGCCCGTCAACTGGTGGAGCTTGAGAAAGAAGCGCGCCGCCGCACCGTTCTCGTGGATCCGGGTCAGCGGATAACGAAGGAAGGCGGGTCCCTTTTCCGCGATGTCGAAGAAGCCCCCGGCGGGATTTCTCAACCGGGTCCGGATGTATCCGGCCAGCGCCTCGGCATGTTCGAGTAACGCCGGATCACGGTCCGCCTCGAATCCGTCCGCCAGCGCGCGTCCCATCAGGACCTGGTCCAGGAGCAGCCCGGGCACCCGCGGCGCATCGTCGAAGTAGTGGGCCATGCAGCCGGAGCGGTGCCGGCAGCGTTCCAGCAGAAAGCGCAGCGTCTCCAGGGCGCGTTCCCCGCAGTCCCTGCGCCCGAGGGTCCGGGCGGCGCGCAGGCAGGCGGAGACGGCGCGGGCGTTGGCGTCGGTGTACATCCAGGCATCGGTGATCGAGAACATGCCCCGGTTCTGGTGGAGCAGAGAGCCGGGCGGCCTGTCGCGGCCGGGAGTGAGGCGGACGTAGTCGCGGCAGCCGTGAAAGTACGGCATCGTCGTGTCGCGGAAACCCCGATGGAGGTAGTCCAGGATCTCTTCGGCGAGTTCCCTGAAAAAGGTTTCGCCGGTAAGCTCGCAGGCGTGCAAGGCGTTGTCCAGCAGGCCGGCATGGTCGGACAGGAGCTTCTCGTGATGGGGTTCGCTCCAGTCCGCTTTCGACGAGTAGCGGAAGAACCCGCCCTCGGGGTCGTGGGTCCTGCTCCGGTGCATGTTGCGCAGGGTGAGCCGCACGTGGTCGAGCCAGCAGGCGTCGCCCGTGGCCGCGTGTTGTCGCAACAGCAGCTCGTTGGCCTCGCAGTGGGGAAACTTCCATTCCTTCCCGTAACCGCCGTGCACGGGGTCGGCAAGGCCCCACACCCTTGCGGCGATGTCGCTGGCGGCACCGGGTCGCGGTCCGGCGCCGCCAGCCGCCCGGGCCGGCACCGCGGAGGGTTCACGTGCCGCATAGCCGACGTGAACGCGGACAGGGTGCGATGCCTCGACGCGGGAGGCGCGTTGGTGTTTCGCATGGCCGACATGAACCCGCACCAGAACGTCGCTGAAGTCCCGGGGCGGGAGATGGTTGACGCCGGCGAGATAGTCCCCCTCGCTGCTCAGGAACACCAGGGTGGGCCAGCCGCCGCGATTGTAGCGCGCGCCGATGTCGGGTCGCTGGGCGTCTTCCACGCGGATCGGTACGAAGCAGGCGTTGAGCAGGGCGATGGTCTCGGTATCGGAGAAGGTGGTTTCGTCCATGCGCTGGCATATGCCGCACCAGAAGGCGCCGATGTACAGCATCACGGGCTTGTGCTCCGCGCGGGCGCGCTCGAAGGCGGCGGGGCCCCAGTCGAGCCAGTGGACCCGATGGGCGCGGTTCGGGTTGGGGGAAAAGCGGAACATGGGCTGGCTTCCCGCGACCGGTGTCGTGACGAATATGCACCGGATTTCCGCCCGCGGGCAAACCGCGTGCCGCCCGCCGGCGGGATGGGCCGCCGGGGTCGATGGCACGAGGCGGCGGGGGCGGGCTCCGGACCGGCGCGGGTCGTCACGAGCGCGGCGGGCGTGTGGCCACCGCCCGGCGTCTGTAGTAGAGAAGGGCGCTCAGCTTGGCGGTGGGTCCCGCAGGGATTGTCCCGCAGGGGTTCTCACAAGGGTTACGAGGGTTACAAGGGTTCTCTTCATGCCTGCGTCACAGATCGAACTGCCTGCGGCGATATCGCGCGAGCAGACCATCCGCGACTCCGAAGCGGTGCTGGGAATGCCCGACATTCCGTTGAGCGTCGAGGAAGACATCATCCGCATACAGGCCCTGGGTATGGATTGGGACATCGGCATGAGGGTCTACCAGCCGCGGGATCCGGCCCGGATCTGCCGCGGCGCCGACGGCAGGAAGGCGGGACTCTTCCTGCTCCACGGCGGCTCGGGCGACTACAAGACCATGGAGGGCATCGCCCTCATGGCCGCCGGCAAGTTCGGCTTCAAGATCCTGAGCGGCACGTTTCCCGGCCGTTTCTACTTCCCGGCATCGACCCGGGACTGGCCGGAAGACACCCTTCACCCGGACGGCAGCGTGCGGACGCCCATCTGGAAGCGGGGCGAGTCCATCGGACGGCATGAGTACGACGTCTGCCAGGATGTCTCGATGCGGCCGCGTTACGGCACCCGGACCGTCGCCCGGGCCAGGCCGGGGACGAACTTCTACTACCGCATGGCGGCCTGGCCGGTGGCCTTCGAGGAGGGCATGAGGGAGGCCATGCGCCGGCATCTGCCCGAAGGCCTCTTCTCCATCTACGGCGAAGGCCACTCCACCGGCGGCCCCTTCGTGTCGATGCTGTCCCAGCGGGTGCCGAATTTCGCCGGGGTGGTGGCCACCGAGCACACGCCCTTCGGCCACGTGGGCGCCCGGCGCGACAACTGGAGTGGCTCTCTCGGGAAGGTGTCCGGGTTCGATCGCGTGCACACCGGCGCGGCGGTTCGCAAGGACCCCTTCAACGAGCTGTACATCCGCACGTGGCGCGATCTGGCGCGCTACGCCGGGCCGGAGGCCTTGGGGCAACAGGGGCCGGCGGCGCTGATGCGGCTGCCCATGCTGATGGAGGACATTCTGGGCGACTGGGAGCGAGTCCGGTCGCGGCCCCAGTTCAAGGCGGAGTACATCGTCACCCACGACATCGCGGCGTCGCTGGCGGAGGCGGCCCGGGTGAGCGCCCGGCGGCTCGGCATGAACGCCGACGAGACGCGGGCTTTGGTCGAGCGCTACCGCGGCTATCCGCGCGAGCTGTCAGGACCGGATGCGCGGCCGCTGCCGCCGTTCCTGTTCATCATCACCAAGGACAGCCGGGACCACAGCCCCGAAGCCTACCGGGAGGTGATCCTGCCCGCCTTTGCGGCCATGCGTCCGGCGCCCAGGACGCACCTGACCCACTTCGGCGCCGGCGTGCACAGTTTCTGGAAGGCCGAGGAAGGCCTGCCGCAGGGGGTGGCGCCGGCCGCCGTCAAGCTGTGGAACGACGCCATCACCGGAGGATATTTCGCGGCCGCCGCCGGGGCGTGAACCCGGTCGGGACTCTCCGGGAGAGAAGCCGCTTGAGGCTGAGGTGATGCGATGAAGTTCTCCTTCTTCATGATGCCGATCCACGAGCCGTCGGAGAACCCGGCGCTGGCCTTCGAGCGCGACATCGCGCTCATCCATTACGCGGAGGAGCTGGACTTCGACGAGTTCTTCATCGGTGAGCACCACTCGGGCGGCTGGGAGAACATGCCGGCACCGGAGCTGGCGCTGGCCAAGGCCGCGGCCCACGCCCGGCGCATACGCCTGGGCACGTCGGTGATCAACACGCCGTTCCATCATCCGTTCCATGTGGCCGAGCGCATGGCCTTTCTCGACCACTTGCCACGGGGGCAGGCGATCCTGGGGGTGGGGCCGAGCGCCCTGGTCACCGACAAGAAGCTCTTCGGCCTCGACAACCGCAGGCTGCATCCGATGCTGAACGAGTCGGTGGAGGTCATCGTGCGGCTGCTGGAGTCGCCCGGACCCATCGACCACGACGGCGAGTTCTGGCGCTTCGAGGGCATGCGGCTTCAACTCCGCTGCTACCAGCAGCCGCGCATGCCTCTGGCCATCGCCTCGTCCGGCAGCCCCTCAAGCCTCGAGCTGGCTGGCCGGCACGAGATGATGCTGTTGTCGCCGGCGGGCAAGAACCGCTGGCGCAACCCGGCCCACGCCGAGCAATGGAAATCGGTGGAAGCGGCCGCGGCGTCGGCCGGCAGGACCGCCAGTCGGGACAACTGGCGCATCGCCACCAGCGTCTACCTGGCGGAGACGCGCGAGCAGGCGTGGGCCGACGTGGAGGCGGGCATTGCCCGGGACATGCGCTATTTCTTCGCCATCGGTCTCAAGACGCCCCATGAATCCTATCCCGACCGGCCGGCATCGGAGATCACGCCTCGTTCCGCCGCGGACCGGCGGGACTGGATCGTGGGGACGCCGGACGACGCCATCCGCCACATCGAGCGCCTGCAACAGGAGACCGGCGGCTTCGGCGGCCTGATGCTCACCACCCACGAGTGGACCGGCAGCCGCAAGCTGCGCGATTCCCTCGAACGGTTCGCCCGCTACGTCATGCCGCACTTCCGCAGCCACACCGGGGACTTCCGGGACGAGTGGAATCGCCTGCGCAAACAGGCGGAGGAGGGCGGTGTGAAGGTCCCCGACGACGGCCGCCCGAGCAACCTCTTCAGCCGTCAGGACGGATCAGGCCTGCGCCGGCCGTTCAGCCCGCCAAGCGTGGAGATACTGCACGATGTCGTCCAGCGGCAGCACGTCGGCGTACTTCTGGTTCATGTCGAAGAGGTTGACGGCGTGGCATGCCTCGTGCCGGTCGAATACGCATTCTTCCGCAACCACCATGCGAAACCGGTAGGTGCAGCCGTCCACGACGCTGGCGCGCACGCAACCGCTGGTGCTCTCGCCGCAGGCGATGACGGTATCAATGCCGTGCTGGTTCAGGTGGGCCACCAGGGGTGTGCCCCAGAAGGCGCTGGGCGAAAGCTTGCGCAGCACCGCCTCGCCGGGAAGCGGCTGTACTTCGTCGATGATGTCGAACTTGTTGCGGCGCCGCTCCAGGGCCTCGGCCGACAGATTGTCGTTCGGCCGGTCGCGCCGGAAGGACCATTCATCGACGCCCGCGCCGGGCAGTCCGGAGATGTGAATGACGGGGATCCCGGCCTCGCGCGCGGTCCGGAGCAGTCTCTGGATGTGCGGGATGGCGTTCCATCCGGCCATGCCGCAGCTTCCGGGCCATTCCCCGATGGCATCCAGAAGGGGCTCGGGCTTGTCGCCGAAGACCCACCGGTAGAGGTCGATGAGGAGCAGGGCGGGCTTCTTGCCGAAGCCGATGGGCCGCGGCGGCCTCATGGCGGCGTGAGCCTTGTCCTGTTCGGAAAGAAAGCGATCCCATACGCGTTCGCTCATGATCGGTCTCCTTGTTCCGTCCGCGGGGGGGCGGTCCGCCGCCCGGGAACGGTGACGCGTGCCATTGATGGAATCCCTTTTATGGGTGCTCGCGGCGATGCGAGTCAAACGAGCCCCATGCGCCCGTCGGCCGGAGCGTTGCCGAGCGGAGTCGAAAGACACCCCTTCTCGCCGCGCCTTGCGAGTCGCGCGGGGAGGGGTTACCCTTCGGCCACCCGGTGCGCCGCACCCACGCTCCCCGCCGCAACCATGCACACCGCCACGTACACCGCATTGGGGTTGGCCCTTCTGGCTGTTCACCTCCTGACCGCGCGGGCGTGGGCGGACGCGCCTCCGTTGCAGTCCCTGGCGCGGATGCGGGTGGGGGGCGCCCACGGGGTATTCGTGAAGGCGGAGAACGGCGCGGTGCTGGCCGCGCTCAACGCCACCCGTCCCTACCATCCCGCCTCGGTGACCAAAGTAGCGACGACCTTGGCGTTCCTGTCAACGCTGCGGCCGGAACGCCGCTTTCGCACCCGATTCCTCGCCGCCGGTCCGGTGGCCGGCGGAACCCTTGACGGCGACCTCGTGGTGCGGGCGGAGGGCGACCCGGGCTTCCTGTTCGAAAACGCTTTTCTGGTACTGGCGGCGCTCCGGGAGAAGGGGGTCCGCCGGATCGACGGCGCCCTGCGGGTCGAGGGGCCGTTCTTCTTCGACTGGACGCCGGACCCGGCGGGGCGGCGGCTCAAGCGGGTGTGGACAGGCGGGCTGGGCGCGGAAAGCTGGCCGGTGGTGGCCGGCGCGCTGTTTCCCGGACGGCGCGTGCGGCTGGCGGATTTCAAGCTTCGGTTCGGGCACCGCGCGGCCTGCGGGAAGCAGCCGGCGCGCCTCCTGGCCGTGCACGCCTCGCCGCCGCTCCTCCGCCGCCTGAAGGACTTCAACAGCCACTCCAACGACAGTTTCCACGAGTTCTCGTACCGCATCGGCGGGCCGGAGACGGTCCAGCGCATCCTCCGGGAACGGATCCGCGGCGTGCCCCGGTCGTCGGTGGTCATCGACAACGCCGCCGGTGACGGCAGGACGAACCAGATGAGTCCGCGAGCCGCCGTGGCCATGTTCGAGGCTCTGGAAGCGACCCTCGACGCCCGCGGTCTGACCTTCGCCGACGTGCTCCCGGTGGCCGGGGTGGATCCGGGCACGATGGCGCACCGCCTGGAGTCGCCGCGCCATCGTGGGGCGGTGGCGGCCAAGAGCGGTACTGTGCGTGCGCTGCGGATATCGGTGCTGGCCGGCGTGGCGTACACCCGCAGGTTCGGGCGAACGTTCTTTTCGATCATGACCCGGGGTGTGCGGCCGTGGGAGGCCAGGAAACGCCAGGACGCCTTCCTGCGGGGTCTGCTTGATGCGGGCGGTGCGCGACCCCTGCCCACGCGCGCCGCGCCGCCGCCTGCGTTCATGCAGGCGCGGCTGGAATCGCCGCGCTCGGAGCCTGGGACGGAATTTGTATGTTCCGGGCCGCTCAGGTAGTGTCGCCGCCTGGACGTTCACGTGACTCGCGACAAGGAGGAGGCACCCGCGGATGGCTGACAAACCTCTGGAAGGAAGAGTGGCGTTGGTGACCGGGGCCGGCAGCCCCGCCGGTTTCGGTCGCCGCATGACGTTTGCGCTGACCGCGGCCGGGGCGCGCGTGGCCATGGTGGACATCAGCGAGGAATGGCTTCACCGGACGGCGGACGAGGTCCGGGCTGCGGCCGGGAAGGACAGCGTGCTGCCCATCGTGGAGAGCGTGGGCAGTTGGGAGAGTGCCGCAAGGGCGGTGGAGGCCGCCCGCTCCGGGCTGGGCGGTCTGGATATCCTCGTCAACAATGCCGGGACCAATCCGCGCAATGTCGGCCTCACGGACGAGTTCCGCCAGAAATGCTGGGAGGTGCCGCCCGAGGCCTGGGTGCGGGTGTTCGCCGTGAACTGCAGCGGACCCTTCTTCACCGTGCGCGCCGCGGTGGGGACCATGATCGAGAAGGGGTGGGGCCGCATCATCGGCGTCACCACCAGCCTGGACACCATGTACCGGGCATGGGGCGCGCCCTATGGACCGTCCAAGGCAGGGCATGAGGCCTTCATGGCGACCTTGAGCCAGGAACTGGAGGGCACCGGGGTCACCGCCAACGTGCTGGTTCCCGGCGGGCCGGCCAACACCAATCTGATTCCGCAGGACGCCGGCTACGACCGCGATCAACTCATTCAGCCGCCGGTCATGGAAAAGCCGGTGGTGTGGCTCGCGTCCCGGGCGTCCGACGGCATCAACGGCCGGCGCTTCATCGCCCACCACTGGGACGAGAGCCTGCCGCTGGCGGAACGGCTGTCCAGGGCCAGCGCGCCCGCCGCCTGGCCGCAGGCCGGACAGGCCGCCATCGCCCCGGGGCGATAGGTCCGCGGCGGCAGCTTCTCCAGGCGCCGCCGTCTCCGGGACACGCTCACGCAGTGACCGGTGCGGTCAGCCGCCCTGGGCGGCTGACCGCCTCCCAAGCATACCCAGACCGGCACGGATGGAAGGCAGGAAGATGAGGACGACGGCGAAGACCAGCAACGCCAGCGTCATGGGCCGCTGCCACATGAAACCGATGCCGTCGGTCAGATTCATGGCGCGCGCGAAGTTGTCTTCCAGCAACGGCCCGAGAATGAACCCGATGAGCATGGGCGCCAGCGGGAAGCCGGCCATGCGCATGACCGTGGCGACGATCCCCATCCCGGTCAACAGCAGCAGTTCGGTGGCGTTGTTCTGGCCGATGTAGCTGCCCATCATGGTGAAGAAGAGGATGAAGGGGATCAGGTAGTTGCGGGGAATCTCCAGCAGCCTGGCGATATAGGGGATCAACGGCAGATTGAGGATCAGCAGCACCACGTTGCCGAGGTACATGGAGATGATCACCGCCCAGAAGACGGAGGGGTTGTCCACCATCAGGCGCGGCCCGGGCGAGACGTTCAGCGCGATCAGCGCGCCCAGCAGGATCGCGGTGGTGCCCGATCCCGGAATGCCCAGCGTGAGCAGTGGCACGAAGGAGCCGGTGCAGGCCGCGTTGTTGGCGGTCTCCGGCGCGGCGAGGCCCTTGATCGATCCCTTCCCGAACCTGGCGCGCTCCGCCCCCCTGGCGATGTTGCGCTCGACCGCGTAGCCGAGAAACGATGCGATGGTCGCCCCCGCCCCCGGCATGACCCCGACGAAGAAACCCTGGAGCGACTGGCGGGCGATGACGGGGGCGATCTCCCGGGCCTCGTCACGGGTGATGCGCAGGTTCGAGATCCTGCCGCCGTCCGCTCCGTCCTGCTGCGAACGCCTGGGGTTGAGCACCAGGTAGAGGGCCTCGGGCAAGGCGAACAGGGCCATGGCCAGGGTAATGAAGCTCATGCCGCTCTGCAGATCCTGAATGCCCATGGTAAAGCGGGGCGCATTGAACAGGGCGCTTTCGCCGACGGTGGCGAGCATCACGCCGAGGACGGTCATCATCAGCGCCTTGGCCACTTGGCCCGAACCCGCAAAGGCGGCGATGGCGGCGAGGCCCACCACCATCAGCGCGAAGTATTCCGCGGAGTGGAACAGCAGGGCGACCGTGGCCAGCCCGGGCGCGAAACCCATGAGCAGGAGGGCGCCGATGGTGCCCCCGGAAAAGGAGCCGATGGCGGCAATGGTCAGCGCCTTGCCGGCCTGCCCCTGGCGCGCCAGCGGATAGCCGTCGAAGGCGGTGGCCACGGTGCCGGCGACACCGGGCGCGTTGATCAGGATGGAGGACGTGGAACCGCCGAAGATGGCCCCGTAGTAGACCCCCGCCAGCAGGATCAGCGCAGCCGCCGGATCACCGATCTGTATCGCCACCGGGATCATGATGGCGATGATGGACATGGGGCCCAAGCCCGGCAGCATGCCGATGAAGGTGCCGATGAGGCACCCGGCGATGACCATGAAGAGGTTCTGGAGACTGAAGGCGGTGGACAGACCGGCCAGGATTCCTTCAACCATGTCGGCCTACAGAAACCAGGGCCAGGGGCGGAGGAAGATGCCGAGCACCTCCTGCACCAAGTACCAGACCATCCACGCGGCCAGCACCGACACCGGAACCAGCACGGCGTAGCGCCTCTCGCCGAGAATCGCCGCGCCCAGCGCCAGAAAGAGGGTCGTGGTGAGGACGAATCCGGCGGGTCGAAGCAGCAGCGCGTAGGCGGTCATGAGCACCAGCAGCAGGATCGCCTGGCCGAGCTTGTACTGCCGCAGGTTGCCGGCGTCGATGCCGTCGGGGTCGGCTTCTCCCCTGCGGCCGGGACCGGACTGGATCAGCACGGCCAGCCCCACCAGCACGCCCAGAACGCTCAGCCACTTGGGCAGGACGTTGGGGAGAAAGGTCATGTTGCGTTCGAAGGGCAGGAGCGAGGCCTCCATGACCACGAAGGCCGTGTATCCGTAGACCAGGCACACGGTCACGAATATCAGCGCGATGGCGCGTTCGAGGTTCACGGGCCCACTCCTGTCCGTCTCTCGCCCGGCACGGAGGCGAGCAGCGAGGCGAACCGGGGCATCCCGAATGGGCGCCCCGGCGGCATGGAACTGCTACTTCAGGAAACCGAGCTGCTGCATCAGGGTCTTGATCACCTTCTCCTGGTTCTCCAGGAAGGCGACGAAGTCCTCGCCCGAATTGTGGATGTCGACCCAGCCGTTGCGGTCGCGCACGGCCTTCCATTCAGGTGTGGCATACATTGCGGCAAGGGCCTTTCGGTACAGTTCGGCCTTGTCCGCCGGCAATCCCGGAGCCGCGAAAAAGCCGCGCCAGTTGACGAACGCCGCGTCGTAGCCCTGCTCCTTCAGGGTCGGCGCATCCATGAACGCCGGAACCCGTTTTTCGGAGGTCACCGCGAGGATGCGCATCTCCCCGGCCTTGGCCAGTGCCACGGCCTCGGAGAAGCCGGTGGAACCGGCCGAGACTTCGCCGGACAGGATGGCCGCATTCAGCTTGCCGCCGGCGTCGTATGGGATGTACTTGACCTTGGTGGGATCGGCTCCCGCCGCCTGGAAGGCCAGCGCCGCCACCAGATGGTCCATGCCTCCCGGCACCGAACCGCCGCCAACCGACACCTTCCGGGGGTCCTTCCTGTAGGCCGCGGCCAAGTCCGAGAAGCTCTCGTAGGGGCTGTTCTTGTCCGTGATGATCGCCGCGTAGTCGCCGATGGTGCCGGCGATCATGGTCAGGTCGCGGAAGTTGTGGGGGAAGCGTCCCACCAGCGAGCGGATGACGATGGGGGTGGAGTTGACCATCAAGGTGCCGTGGTTGGAGGCGGCGTTCTCGATGAGAAAGCCGATGGCCTTGCCGCCGCCGCCGCCGGACATGTTCTCGTACGAGGCCGAGCCGACGATGCCGGATCGGGTCAACGCCTCTCCGGTTCCGCGAGCGGTGCCGTCCCAGCCGCCGCCCGCGCCGCCGGGAATGAGGAAGTGGATCTTGTCCACCAGCCTGTCGGCCGAGTTGGCGGGGTTCGCGGCCAGGCCCAGCGCGACCGCGGCAACGGCGGCCACGCTGAAGCGCGTCAGAAAACGGGTTCGAGCCGGGGTTCGTGTCAGTGTCATTGGGGCTGTCCTCCTGAATGTGAGATGTCGCACTACCGTCTGATAACCAACCGCCGCCGTCCACGCAACCCTGCCGGGGCGGGAACTTTTCCTCCCGTCCCGGCGTCCTGTTCGGCGAAGCTTTCTTGTTGCCGTCGCATGACAAATGCGGTAGAGAGGCTGGATCGACAAACCGAGGAGGTGTCTCAATGGATCGGAGAGTCCTTTTGTGGAGCCTGGTGCTGGCGGTGGTGCTGGCGTCGGGCGCGAATGCGTTCGCGCAGTGGAACATTTCGGTGGTGGGGTCGCCCGCGGGCGGCACGCTCCAGGTGAAGGCGGAGGGGATCGGCGAGGCCTTGCGCCGGGGCGTTTCCGGATCGAACGTCAGCGTGCCGACCTCCAGTCCCGGTGCAGGCCTGGCGCTCATCGGCACCGGCAAGGCGGAGGTGGCCGTGGGCGCTTCGGCGCGCATGGCGGTCAACGCGCTGCGGGGCAATGCGCCGTTCAAGAGAAAGTACGAGTTCAACCTGTTGGCTTTCTGGGGCGCGGACCTTTTCATGTTCGTGGCCACACCCAAGGCCGGTCTTGAGACCTTCGGCGACTACGTCTCCCGCAAGTCCAGGGACGGCATCTCGGTGGGTCCTCCGGGAAGCGGTTCGTACATGGTCTTCGACGACGTCGCCAAGGTGCATGGCACCAATTTCAAGGAGATGGAAGGCTGGGGCGCGAAGCTCCACTACCAGTACTCCGCTCCCTCCCTGGAACTCCTTCAGGACGGACAGATCGAGGGGCTGGGCGGCCTTTGGGGTCAACCGAGCGCCCGGATCGTGGATCTCACCAACAACCGCGAGATGGTCTGGGTGGGCCTGGACAAGGAGTCCATCGACAAGCTCGGCGCGGAGTTCGGCTATGAGTACGTGAAGCTCGACAAACCCGGAGACTTCGGCTACGGCTACAAGTTCGTCAACAAGAAGCCGTTGCATACGGTGCGCATGGCCGACATCATCGCCATTCGTTCGGATCTGTCGGTGGATCAGGCTTACGCCATCACCAAGGCCATCTTCAGCAGCAACAAGTACCTGACGAGCGTGCATACGTCCTTCAAGGCGCTGACCGCGGCGAACACCATGGCCCTGGACAAGGCGTCGGGCGATTTGAACCTTCACGAGGGCACCCGGAAGTACTTCCGCGAAATGGGCGCCATGAAGTAGCGGCGCAGGGCGGCGGGCGCGGGAACCTCTGTCCCGCGTCCGCACCGCGACCCCGCACGGCCGCGGGGCCTGCGTGACCGCCCATGACCGTTCTCATTCACATCATGTCTTTTCGGACCACGTTGGGCCGGGTGTACGAAGCGTACGCCGAAGGCAGCCGCAGGCAGTTCACCGGCGTGGCCGGCAAGCTCGTCCCGGGCTTCGCCATTCTCTACTCGCTCTACCACCTCTACGTCTTCGTCATCGGCGTGGGCAAGCTCAATGTCTTCCAGCACCGGGCGACACACCTCCTGTGGCTCCTGGCGTTCGCTTTCATCGTCTACGCACCGGGGGCCAGGAAGACGCGGGTGAGCTGGTGGGACTGGTTTCTGGCCGCCTTGTGCATCGCCATCTGGGGCTACATGATGCTCAACCTTGAGCGCATCACCCTGTGGCTGAGCCTCATCGACGAGCCGCCGCTGGCCGACCTGGTCTTTGGCAGCCTGCTCGTGCTGCTGGTGCTCGAGGGGGTGCGGCGGGTGTCCCGGATGCCGCTGGTGCTCGTCACCGTGGTCTTCCTGCTCTACATGTTCTGGGGAAACCTGCTCGGCGGCATCTGGTGGCATTCCGGCATGACCTTCGACCGCGTCGTCGACGTGCTGTTCCTGAGCCCCCAAGGCATGTGGGGCTCGCTGATGAACATTTCGGCCACCTACATCATCCTGTTCGTGCTGTTCGGCCAGTTGCTGCTGCACCTGGGCGGCGCCGCGTTCTTCGTGGACCTGGCGGATGCCGTGGCCGGACGCGCGCGCGGCGGGCCGGCCAAGGTGGCGGTGGTGGGGAGCGGCCTCTTCGGCACCATTTCCGGCAGCCAGATCGCCAACGTCGCCACCAGCGGTTCCTTCACCATTCCGATGATGAAGCGCGTCGGCTTCCGGCCGGAGTTTGCCGGCGCGGTGGAGTTGTCGGCCTCCATGGGCGGGATGTTCATGCCGCCGGTGATGGCGTCCACCGTGTTCCTGATGAGCGACATCAGCGGCATCCCCTACGTCGAGATCATCGTGGCGGCGTTCATTCCCGCCTGTCTCTATTTCTTCACGGTCTTCTGGCAGGTGCACATGGAGAGCGTGAAGATGGGAATCGTTTCCCCCACCGAGGGCCGGCGCACGGCGTGGGAGGTGCTCAGGGAGGACGGCCACTTCATCGCGCCGCTGGTGGTCATCGTCTGGGTGCTGCTGGAAGGCTATACGCCCATCCGGGCCGCGCTGGTGGCCATCGCGACGTTGCTGGTGGTTACGGCGCTCCGGAAGAAGGGGCGCAAGGATTTCTTCAAGAACGTCCTGAAGGGGCTCGAGACCGGGGCCACCACCTCCATCATCGTGGCGTTGCCCATCGCCGCGGGCGCCATCATGGTCACCGCCATCTCCGCCACCGGCCTCGGCGGCAAGTTCGGCTCCATGGTGATGCTCTTCTCCGGGGGGTATCTGTTCCCGGCCCTGGTGATCGCCATGATCGCGTCGCTGGTGCTGGGGGCGCCGCTGTCGGTGGCCGCCACCTATATCCTGACCGCCATCATGATCGTGCCGGTGACCGTGCAGCTGGGCGTGCCGCCGCTGGCCGCGCACTTGTTCGCGGTCTACTTCGCCGTCATCGCGCCCATGTCTCCGCCGGCAGGCCCGGCCATGTTCCTGGCCGGTGGGCTGGCCGGTGCCAATCCCATGGTGGTGGGGCTCCTGGGCATTCGCCTGGCCATCGGTGCGTTCGTGCTGCCGTTCCTGTTCGTCTTCAATTCCGGACTGCTGATGCACGGGACCTTCCTGGAGATCCTGTTCGCCACCGCGGTGGCCGCGCTGGCGCTGTTCGCCCTGGCTGCGGGCTTCGAGGGCTGGATCTCCAGGGAAACCACGGCATGGGAACGCATCCTCCTGGTGGCGGGCGGTTTCACCATGATCTTTCCGGTCACCCTGACCCTGGTGGCGGGCGCCGCCGCCGTGATACTGGCCATTGCCGCCCACCTGGTTCGGACCAAGGTGGTCCGGGTCTCGCCGGCGTCGTCTTGACGCGCGGCGGGCCGGACACTATTCTTGCACCCACGCGTGTTCCCGGAAGGCCGGCACACGCCGGCCACATTCGCACCGCCGTCCGCCGGCAGGGCGGAGCCTCCGGGCCGTCCGCCGCCACGATGAAAGGATGAGCCATGCCCCGAGAGCAGATCGCCGTGGTTTCCGTTCCCGTGAGCGATCAGCAGGCCGCCAAGGCGTTCTACATGAACAAGCTGGGTTTCGAGCTGGTGGTGGAGGAGGAGATGCCCGACATGGACGACAACTGGATTCAGCTCAAGCCGGCCGCCGGCGAGGCGTCCATCTCGCTGGTGACCTGGATTCCTTCGCTGTCCCCGGGCTCCCTGGACGGCGTCGTGGTGCGCACCGACGACATCGACGCCAGCCGGGCGCGGTTCGCCGAGCGGGGGGTGGAGATCACGGCGGTGACGGACGCGGAGTGGGGGCGGTGGGCCACCTTCCGCGATCTGGACGGCAACGGCTGGGTACTGGTGCAGTTGCCGGACCGTCCGGAGTAGCAGGGAGTTGTTGCCGGTGCGGACGGTACTGGCGGCGTTCCTGTTCGTGTGGGTGTCGGGTTGCTCCTATGCGCCGCCGCCGAAACACCAGTCCGACCTCTGCCAGGTGTTCGCCCAGTATCCCGACTGGTACGACTACGCCCGGAAGTCCCAGCAGCAGTGGGGAACGCCGGTGCCTGTCCTCATGGCCTTCGTGCGCCATGAGTCGAGCTACCGCAGCCACGCCAGGCCGCCCCGGCGCTGGCTCTGGTTCATCCCGCTGGGACGTCCGTCGTCGGCCCGGGGCTATGCCCAGGCCCTGAACCCGGTCTGGAGCGAGTACCAGGCGGAGCGGGGCCGGCTCTTCCGGAGCCGTTCGGACATGGAGGACGGCCTCGACTTCATCGGCTGGTACAACCACAAGACCTGGCGGCAGCTCGGCATCGCGCGCACCGATGCCAGGAACCTCTATCTCGCCTACCACGAAGGGCGCGGCGGCTACCGCCGCGGCACCTGGAAGAAGAAGCCGAAACTGCAGCGCATCGCCAGCAAGGTGGCCGCCACCGCCGCCCGGTACCGCTCCCAGCTCGCCCGCTGCGAGTCGCGTTTCCGCTGCGACTCCTGGTACCAGGTCTGGCCATTCTGCCGCTGATCGGGCGCGCGGGCCGCTCCCCGTCGCCGGCGGTCCCGTGCACCCTTGGGCGATTCCGGTACGGCCCATGATTCTACGCTCCGTCCTTTCCCCGGAAGCGGGAACCGGGCCGCGTGGAGCCCGGGCCGCCGCGACAACCCCTTGAAAGGGAGCCGCCGCTGTCATAGAGTGCGGTCGCTCATCGGCATGCGATGAAGAAAAAGAAAAGGAGTGGTGACATGAAGCGGTCCAGGAACAAGTGGGCGGCGTGGCTTGCGGGCGGTATCGCAATTTTGGCGTCCGCCGTTGCCGGTGCGGCGGACATGACAGGCATCAGCGTGGGCAGGACAACCTCGGCGAGCGGATTCCACATCCCCTCGTACATTGCCATGGAACAGGGCATCTTCAAGAAGTACGGGTTGGACGCCAAGTACCGCAGCATGAGCGGCAAGGCCCTGCTCAACGCCGGCATCGCCAGGCAGATCGACTTCGTGCCGATACCCGGCGGCGGCTCCCAGGCGGCACTCAAGGGCGCCCCCATCACCTATCTGGTGGGGCAGTCGCTGATCTCCCAATGGACCATCACCGCCCACGAGAGCATCAAGACGGTGAAGGACCTCAAGGGCAAGACCCTCGGCCTGGGACGGCCCGGCAGCGCCGACTATGACGAGGCCGACATCGTGCTTTCCCGGCACTTCGGGATGGAGCCCGGACGCGACTACAAGGTGATCAGCTTCCGGGGCGAGGCCGAAAGGATCGCCGCCATGATCAACGGCGACATCGACGCCGGCCTGCTCACGTTTCCCCACGCCGCCAAGGCAAAGCTCGCCGGTTTCAATGTCATCCTGAAGACCGGCAAGTATCTGCCCCGTATCGGCGGCACCTTCTGGGTCCACAACGATTACCTCAAGGCCCATCGGGAGACGTCCAAGAGGTTCATCCTTGCCATCGCCGACGCCACCGAATACATGAGGACCCACAAGGAAGGGTCCGTCGACGTGATCCAGAAATACTTCGCCATGAAGGATCGCCGGGAAGCCGAAGGCGTCTGGGTGGAAGTGTTCGACCAGTACGGCCCGGACCTGCCGGAAGCCCTGGTCCGAAGCCTGTTCGAGTCCCGCGTCAAGCGCATGGTCTCGAAGAACCTCTGGCCCAAGGACAAGCCCCTGCCGGATGTCGAGCAGTTCGTCGCCAGAGAGCTGCTGACCGAGACCCTGCGGGAGCGGGGCTACTATCTGCAGCCGAAGCCGCTGTAGACAGGCGCGCCGATACCAACCAGCCCCGATATCAGGCTCGATATCAGGCTCGATACGCCGGACGGGGGACACCGGCGTCCCCCGTCCGGACCTCGACCTTTCCGCAAGGCTGCTAGAAAGTCTTCACCTGCTCCGGCCGCCACCGGCTGAGCCGGTCCTCAAGTTTCTTGACCGCCAGGGTCATCACCAGGGAGATGGCCATGAACAGGATGAGGCCGGCGAAGACGACGTCCACGACATAGTTGCCGGCGGCCGCGGCCATGAGGTAGCCGATGCCCTGGTCGGAGCCGAAGAACTCTCCCACCACCACGCCCAGGATGGCGCGGCCGATGGCGAGCCGCAGGCCGGCAATGATGTAGGGCAGCGAGTTGGGCAGCACCACGATCTTCATGATCTGCCATTCGCCGGCGCCGAAGGAGCGCACCACGTTGACGAGCACGCGGTCCACGTTCTTGACGCCCTCGTAGGTGTTGATGAGGAGCGGGAACATCGCGCCGATGAAGACGATCACGACCGTGGCCCAGATCCCGAAGCCGAACCAGAGCACCACCAGCGGCAGGAACACCAGGCGGGGGGTGGCGTTGAAGGCGGTGACGAAGGGGTCGAACATGGCGTTGAGCGTGTGGAAACGCCCCATGACCAGCCCCACGGGCAGCGCCACGAGGATGGACAGCGTCAGGCCGATGACGAACTCGCTGGCGCTGACGTAGAAGTGGAACGCCGCCTCCCCCGAGGTGGCCATCTCCACCAGCTTGACGGCGATGTGGTATGGCGTCGTGAAGAAGAGCGCCAGCCCCTTGGGCAGCGTGACCAGCCGGGGCAGGATCTCCCAGGCCGCCAGGAACAGCACGATGAAGCCCCATCCCAGGATGGGCCCCTCATGCTCGCGGTACCGTGACAGGCAGCGGTTCATCGCGTGCGCCAGGGTGCGATGGCGAGTTCGGCCTTGCGCAGACCCTGGGTGAAGATCACGGCGATGACCATCAGCACCAGGATGCAGACGAACATCTGTGCCAATTGGTACATGTCGCCGTACCAGATCAGCGCGTGGCCGATGCCTTCGGAGGCGGCGTAGAACTCGCCGACAATGATGCCGACGATGCCCCGGCCGATGGCGATCCGCGCTCCGGCCACGAGGTAGGGCAGGGTGCTCGGCAGGATGACCTTGAGGTAGAGGTCGCGCTCCCGTCCTCCCAGGGATCTGACGACGTTGACGAGCAGCGTGTCCACCGACCGGACGCCGGCGAAGGCGTTGAAGATGAACGGGAACACCGCGAGGAGAAAGATCAGGATGGTCTTGCCCTGGACGCCCACGCCGAACATGACGATGAGAAGCGGGGCGAGGGCCACCAGCGGGCTGGCGTACAGGGCGGTGAGGAACGGGTCCAGGGCGAACGCCACCCGCCGCCGCCAGCCCATCACCACCCCCAGCGGGATGCCCGCCGCCACCGCGGCCGCGAAGCCGAGGACGAAGGGCGTGCCGCTGACGTAAAGATCCTTCCAGAGTTCGCCGCTGAGGATCAGGCCCCCGGCGGCCTCCCACATCAGGGATGGCTTGGTGATGAAGAACGGATTGAACGTGAAGGCGTAGGTCAGCAGGAACTCCCAGACCAGGAAGAAGCCCGCCACGGCGCCGAGTCCGAGCAGGAACCGCACACTGCGTTCCGACAGTCCCTTGAATCCCATGTCATTCCCTGGTGTTCAGCTCGTCCTTGAGGGAGTTCCAGATGTCGAGCTTGATGTCGTTGAACTCCGGCGACAGCCGCATTTCGTAGCCCCGGGGCCTGGGCAGGTTGATCTTGATGATTCGCTTGGTCTTTCCCGGCCTCGCGGTCATCACGATCACGCGGTCCGACAGGTAGGCCGCCTCCTCGATGCTGTGGGTGACGAACAGTACGGTCTTCTTGTGCTTGTCCCAGATCTGCAGCAGTTCGGCCTGCATGAGGTCCCGCGTCTGCGCGTCCAGTGCCGCGAAGGGTTCGTCCATGAGCAGCACTTCGGGGTCCGTGGCCAGCGCCCGGGCCAGCCCCACCCGCTGCTTCATGCCGCCCGACAGTTCGTGCGGATAGTGCCCCTCGAAACCGGTGAGCCCCACCAGATTGATGAGGTCCCTGGCCCTCGGACGCCGCGAGGAGACCGACTCCCCCTTGAGTTCGGGTCCCAGTTCCACATTGCCGAGCACCGTCCGCCAGGGCAGCAGCCCGAACTCCTGGAAGACCATGGCGCGCTCGACTCCGGGGCCGGTGATTTTCCTGCCGCCGATCTCCAGTTCGCCCCGGTCCGGTTTGAGCAATCCCAGCAGCACGTTCAGAAAAGTGCTCTTGCCGCAGCCCGACGGTCCCACGATGGAGACGAATTCGCCGCTGTCCAGTTCGATGCGGAAGTCCTTGAGGGCAGTGACCGCTTCCCGGTTCCTGGGCGTGAATGTCAACGTGATGTCCGTCGATCGGATATAGGGTTCCATCGGCCGCAAAACTACTATAGTGATCCCGGGGTGACAAGCAGCGACTCCACGCGAAACAGGCCGGTACGTTCAGGCTGGCGGCCCGGGGCCAAACCCCCATTTCAGGCTCACTGTGCGTTGGACAAGACTGCCGGTGGACAACAGGGGTGCCGTTTGTCATCATGCGGCGGATGGCTTGTACGGGGAGCCGCACGGCCGTGCGGGAGCGGCCGGGTATCCCCGGCGAGGGTTGCGGCCGGCGGACGTGCATTGCATGATGCGCATTGTCGTGATCAATCTCAAGCGTGCCTCGGAACGGCGCGCCCGGATAGCGCGGGAATTCGGCGCGGTCCGCCTTCCCTACGAGATAAAGGAAGCCATTGACGGGCGGATGCTGACGAAAGCGCATCTCGCCCGGGTCGACTGGGAGAGTCTGCGGCGCCTCGGTCTCCCTCCGCCGGCGGATGGCGCCATCGCCCTCTGGCTGACCCAACGGGAAGTATTGCAGGATCTCGTGAAGAGCGGGTCCGAGATCATGGCCATCTTCGAGGATGATGCGCGTCTCAAACCGGCTCTGCCCGGTGTCCTGCGATCTCTCGAGGAAAGGCGTTTCGATTTCGGCGTCGTGGCGTTGAACCGGCACCATCCGAAGCGGCGCTTCTTTCCCTGCGTCCCGCTGACCGACTGTCATGTCGCCGGCCGCGTGCGCTTCTCGGACAGCGGCGGCGAAGGATATGTCATCACACGGTCGGCGGCCCGGCACTTCCTGGAAGCGACACCCAGGATGATCTGGTCGGTGGATCACGCGATCCTGCGCCAT
Organism: uncultured Binatia bacterium (SeqCode); assembly: GCA_964291295.2. GTDB lineage: Bacteria > Desulfobacterota > Binatia > UBA9968 > JAJDTQ01 > JAJDTQ01. The sequence goes on from OZ219754.1 coordinate 1,920,545, forward strand.
TGGACCAACGGCCTCAACGTGTTCTACGTCGACCCGCCGCTGGTCCATCACGGCGGCGTCCAGGATACGTCCATCGGCACGGACCGCACGGTCTCGCGCCGCCTTTGTGCCGAGGCCCGTTACACGGTCGGTTTCTGGAAGCGTGCGGTCACCGGCGTTTCACGGGGCGTGCAAAAGCGCCTTGCCTTCAGGAGACTGCTGGTGGAGGATCGGCGCGACGTGTCGTTGCCGCTGGCTGGACGCCGGCGGTCCCGCGCGAAGTCCTGAGCCGCGAGACAGGACGAACGGGCACCGGCACGACGATGCGGTTTCGGAGGTTCGCGCCGCCGGGAAGGCCCCGGAAGGGATCCCATGCACATAAGCCTGGTTATTCCGAATCTCCTGGCCGGCGGCGCGGAACGGATGGTGCTGAATCTGGCCCAGGGTCTGGTGGACCGTGGCCACCGGATCGATATCGTGCTGATCCATCCCTGGGTGCACTGGGTCAAGGAAGTGCCCGTTCACGCCAGGCTGCTGGTGGTCGAGAAGGCTCGGGCGCGGTTTTCGAACGGCAATGCGCTTGGCCTGCCTGATGGAGCCGTGCAACTGCCTGCGCCAACAGACAACTTTACCTGGCGGCAGATGGCGCGGGCATTCGATTGGGAGTTGCTGCGCTGCCGCCCCGACGTCAAGTTGCTGCGGCGGGCTCGCGTCCTGGCCGCCTACATGGCCCGCGAGAGACCCGACTGCGTCCTGCCCGGCCTTCCCAGAGCCAAGGCGGCGACACTCCTGGCCGGTCGTTTCCTCAAGAAGCATCCACCCATCATACCGATCGTTCACAACAACTACGAACGTCGGCGCGCACGCGACCGGCATAGACTGCGGCATCTGGCGGGGCAGGCCGCACACGTTGTCGGTGTCTCGAAGGGTGCCTGCGACGTTCTGGTTGCCGTCTTGGGATTGGCGCCCCGGAACCTCACGACGATATGCAATCCGGTGATCGGCGAAGCCCAGGTTGCGGCAATGGCGGAGCTTCCGGGCCATCCCTGGCTGCGGGACGACGGCGGTGTGCCGGTGGTGCTCGCGGCCGGACGGCTGCACCGGGTCAAGGATCATGCGACCCTCATCAAGGCCTTCGCCCGGCTCGCGTCGGGTCGCCCGTGCCGTCTGATCATTCTGGGTGAAGGCCGGGAGAGAAAAAAGCTCGAAGCGCTCGTTCACAGGCTCGGGCTCGATGGCCGGGTGTCGCTCCCCGGTTGGGTGGACAACCCATTTGCCTACATGTCCCGCGCTTCCCTCCTGGTGGTCTCGTCGATCTACGAGGGCCTCTCGATGGTCCTCGTGGAGGCCTTGGCGTGCGGCTGCCCCTGCGTCAGCACGGATTGCCCCGTCGGTCCCGCGGAGGTGCTTCAGGACGGCAGGGTCGGGCCGCTGGTTTCGGTGGGTGACGAGTCGGGGCTGGCGGAGGCCATGGAACGCGTCCTCGACCGGCCGCCGGACAAGGCAATGCTGCGGCGGCGGGCACAGGACTTTTCGATGAGTACGGCGGCCGCGGCCTACGAAGGGCTGATCCGCTCCGTGGTCGCCAACGGTGAAAACGGGTCCAAGGCGCTGGCGGATGACACCGGGGGGGTCCTGCGCTGAATCTGGTGGACGATGGGAGTGGGGATCCCGTGCAGGATCCCGTGCCGTTGTGTCGTTATCGTGCGTCAACCGCGACTTTTGATCATCCCCGCGTATTGACTTTTGCCTCTCCCCGGCGTAGAGAGGCACGTTATCGACAGAGGCATAGCCCGACTGACCAAGGGAGGAATCAACATGGCGACACCGACGGAGCATCTGGTTGGCAGCGAGGAGACAGTCGATCGGTCCGGCGATAACAGCTCGAACCACTTCAAGGCAAGGGACGGTTACGGCGGACCGATGAGCGTCGTGGGAGGGCCACTCCAGGACACCTTCACCGGGGGCCCGGGCAATGACTACTTCAAGGATTCCGGCGGCGGCAGCAATGCGCAAGGCGGCAGCGGGCGCGACTATCTTGAAGGCGGCAACGGCGTGAACATCCTGCGCGGAGGCTGGGGCGACGACATTCTGGTCGGGAACCAGCACGACCAGATCGCCGACCGCCTCTACGGCGGGTATGGAACCGACTATCTGGTTGCGGGCCGGCTCAAGGACAGCAACCGGCAGGACGACGGCACCGGCGCGCTGACCGACGCGACGCTTGGCCAAGGGCCGACCTCCAGTGATGCCCCGGATCCGAAAGGAACCGTCCTCCATGGCGGTGCGTGGGGCGACTTCTTCATCCTGAACCCCGACAGCTATGCCTATATCGAGGACTGGCGGCCCGCATACGACATCATCTACGTGACCGGTATCCGGGACGGGGCGGAGATCACCATCACCCACCATCCCGCCGGCCACTACGGGGGCGCCCACTTCCGGATCATGCTCGGCAACAAGGTGCTCGCCGAGGTCAATTACGGGTCGGATGTCGATCCCGATGACGCCGGTGCCGTCGCGGCGGCGATAGCGGCGATCAAGGAGTACACGCATACCGCGAGCGGGGACTGGATCAACGGCGACCACGAAGGCAACGCCATTCGGGGCGCCGAGCATGACGACCATCTCTACGGTCACGGCGGCGACGACACGCTCGACGGCGGCGCGGGGGACGACGCTCTCACAGGCGGCAAAGGCAACGATGTCCTCCACGGCAGGGACGGTCACGATCGGCTGTTCGGCGGCCACGCCAACGACACGCTTCACGGCGGCGCGGGCTTCGACACTCTGGACGGCGATGGCGGCAACGACCTGCTCTACGGCGGCGCCGACGACGACGATCTCCACGGCGGTGACGGCCACGACCGGCTCGACGGCGGTGCGGGCCGGGATGTGCTCAACGGCGGCGCGGGCCGGGACATCTTCGTGATGAGCGAGGGCAGGAGCAGCGACGGGGCCGCGGACATCATCCAGGACTTCAATGTCGATGAGGACTTCATCCGGCTGCCGTTGAGCATCTCGTGGGACGATGTCCGGTTCGTCCGGAGCACGGACACGAGCGGGCCGACCACGCATCTGGTCACGGGCACGGGCGGGGCGCAGAAGGTGCTGGCCCGGTTCCAGGGCTTCGAGGACTACACCGCCCAGCAGTTGCAGGAGCTCAAGGGCAAGGTCGAGTTCATCTGGGACTTCGACCCGAACGAGGTGCTGCCGGATCCGAACGCCGGGAAGACGCTCAAGGGCACGAACAAGAAGGACCTGCTCGTCGGCGGCAGCGGCAACGACACCATCAAGGGCTTGGGCGCGGCGGATGTGCTCTACGGCCGCGGCGGCAACGACAACCTGTACGGCGGCAACGGCAAGGACACGCTGTATGGCGATGAGGGCAATGACCACCTCTTCGGGGATAGCAACAACGACATCCTCCACGGCGGCGCCGGCAACGACACGATCAACGGCGGGAAGAGCGACGACCGGCTGTATGGCGAAGACGGCGACGACACGCTCAATGGTGACAACGGCGACGACACGCTGTATGGCGGCGCCGGCAGCGACGAGCTGGACGGCGGCGCCGGCAACGACCGGCTGGAAGGCGGCGAGGGCAATCTCGATTTTCTGGCCGGCGGCGCGGGCGAAGACCGGCTGTTCGGCAACGGCGGCAACGACCGGCTGGAGGGCGGAACGGGCGCCGACCGCCTGCATGGCGGCGAAGGCGCCGACGAGTTCATGTTCCGCCGGGGCGACGGCGTCGATGTCATCCTCGACTTCGATGACGGGATCGACACCATCCTCTTCCTGGCCCAGACCCAGGCGAGTGCCGGGACCGAAACGAAGTTCCTTTCGTTCTCCAACCTGACGCTGACCGACAGCGAAGAGGCGGGCGGCGTGGTCATCACGTCGGCCAAGCTCGCAGGCAACGAGATTATCGTCAAGGGCGTGAATTCCGAGCAACTGACGGCCGAGGACTTCGGCTTCCTGACAGTCGATCAGTACAACGAATACCTCGATATCGGCTGAGAGCCGACCGGCCAACCGGAACACGGCGGCCGTTCCTCGACGAGGAACGGCCGCCGTCAACCATCATCGTAGCCAGAAAGCAAGAGGCGGCGTTGCCGTCCGGCGCCGAAGATCCCGACAGCGGGTGTGATGCAAGGGCGGACAGGCGATACGGAGAGGGGTGCCTTCGTCCGGCGCGACTTTTCCGGGCCCTCTCCTCATCGCGAGAACCGTTTCCGTTGCGTTTGTCGGTCCGGTTCTCCGCAAGCCATGGAGGGCTTCGGTCACATGGCGGGCGGTCTCGGCACTCGCATCAAGACACCCGACTCCCGATAGCGGATGGAATCAGGGGGACGGCGCCGCTCCGACCCTCCCCTCCCACAGCAGCCACCCGGGGTGTCACTCGGATCCGCGCCACCCACCCCGCCCAAGGCACATCCCTCCTCCGCGTCCATGCCATTTGCCTTGTGCTACAGTCGCGCCCGTGAATCTGTTAACATTCGCCAGGAAGATCTGCCCGGCCGAGGCCGCCGGCCGCGTTCGTGTCGTGCGGCGGATGGCCGGCCGTTGGCCTCGCCGCGGGAACGGAAGGCCAATGTCGGAGCGGCACCTGAAGCACAGAACGCGCGTATTCAATTGGTGTAATCAATATGCGTATCTTCGTCATAAATCTGAGACGGGCGGTTGAGCGCCGCCGGAGGATCGCCGAGGAGTTCGACCGTCTCGGACTTCCATGGGAACTGCACGATGCGGTGGACTGCGAAGCTCTCCAGCCGGAGCACCTTGCGCAGGTCGACCATGACTTTCACCGTCGCCTGGGCCACCGCCGGCAGGACCCTGGCTCGATTGCCTGCTGGTTCTCTCATCGGCAGGTGATGCAGAAGATCGTGGACGAGGGAGAGGACGTGGCCGCCATCTTCGAGGATGATGCCAGGCTTTCGTCCGATGTTCCGAGTGTTCTGCAAGTTCTGGAGCGTCGCGCTTTTCCCTTCGATATCGTGTCCCTGTATCGACAGAACAAGCACATGAAGCGCCCGTTTGTCGACGCATTCCCCTTGACCGGAACATGTACTCTGGGGCGGGTTCGTTTCTCCGACGATGGGCTGGTGGGCTATGTCATCACCCGGGAAGCGGCAGAGCACTTTCTGCGCACGGTCACGACCATGACACTGCCCATAGACAAAGCGGTTCTTTGTTTCTGGATCAGCGGCCTCAACGTTTTCTACGTGAAACACCCACTTGTCGTTCATGGTGGCTATGAGGACTCGTTCATTGAGCCGGGCCGCCGGGCCGCGCGCGAACTGCGCGCAAGACGGACAACCCGAGTCGCGTGGCGTCGGTTCCTGGATGAAATACACCGCTCCGTGCATCGTCGCGTTGCCTTTCACCGTTTGCGGCAAGGACAAATTGGTGCAACTGCGCGGGGAGTGAAGGAGTTGCCGGGAATTGAACCCGGATAGCCGTGCTTCTGTCCGGTCCACGGGCGCCGCGGCTGCCCGGTCTCCGTGGGCGCCGGCGGCAAGAACAGGCTGGCGGGTGCCGGACGGACAGGGAAGGGTGTGCAGTGGCGGAATTCGTCGATGCGGCCTCGGGCTTGTTCTATCGCATTGCCGCAAGCGGAGCACTGCCGGCGGTATGGTTCCGCGACGTGAACCCGGCCCGCGTGACGCGGGCCAGACGGACCGGCAGGCTGTCTCTCGAAATCGTCACGCACTGCTGGCGATACGGCCACTTTCTGACCTACCAGCTCAGCTCTCTCGTCAACCACCGCACCGACAAACTCGACGTCACCATGACCGTGTACCATGCGCCGGACGACGCCTCGGTCCTGCCGGTGCTGCGGTTCTTCGAAGGTATGGACGTACCGGGAGTTTCATGGTGCTGGCGGTCACTGACTCCGGAACGCCTGTTCCGCCGCAGCATCGGCCGCAACCTTGCCGCCCGCGCCACCAAGGCCGACTGGATCTGGTTTACCGACGCCGACATCGTGTTTCACCAAGACTGTCTCGCCACGCTGGCGGACGTGTTGCAGGGAAGGGACGACGCACTGGTGCATCCCGGGACGATCCGCGCCACGTCGCTGTTGCCCGAGCACCACGAGATCCTGACCCACGGCCGCACCGCCCCGGCCGTGCGCGAAATCCCCATCCGGGAATTCCGCCCGTACAATGGAATCCACCACAAGGCCAAGGGGCCTTTTCAGATCACCCATGGCGACATGGCGCGGGCTCTGGGCTACTGCGGTTCCATCGGCCTCTATCAGCGGCCTGCGCCGCGCTGGCGCAAGACCTACGAAGACCGGGCGTTCCGTTGGCTTCTGGGAACGGACGGTACGCCGCTGAACATTCCCGGCGTCTGCCAGATCCGCCACGCCGTCAAGGGCCGGTACCGGGAGGGCTCGACCGCCGGCAGGCTGCGATCCTTCATACGTCGAAGCCGGGACCGCCGGTGGTGACTCCCGGGGAGTCCGCGCCGCAGAGAACTTCGGTGGGACAGGGATCCATCAGGATGGATCCACCAGAGCACCCACGGGTGTTGCCGCCCGATTCGTCTCCGCCAGCGGGACCAGGCGGCAAACCGCGGACATTCCCGGACGAGTCTCCGGACATCTTCCGCCGCCAGCCGCCTCCCGAAGCGTTCCGCGCCGCGGCGGCTCCCGGCGAAAATGTGCCGGATTCCGTTGCATCGTGACCCGCCGATTCGGGCCGCCGGGCCTCAGCGCGCCTCCCGGTACAGATCCAGGGCCTTCATCACCGGGGCATCGCTCATGGAGAGAAGGAGTGCGTCGGTGTCCGAGGAGGTGTTGGCGTGGGCGTGCTGGCTCCACAGCGGCACCACGAAGGAGTCTCCCTGCCGCCACTCGAACACCTGGCCGCCGATGATGGAGGTGCCGGCGCCCCGGTACGCATGGTAGAGGACGGTGCTGGTGTGCCGGTGCGGCAGGGTCTCGTATCCCGGCTCCAGGAGCTGGACGGCGCACTGGATGGTGGGCATGGTGGGGCCGCCGGTGACGGGGTTCCGGAACTCCAGCAGATAGCCGTCGCAGGCATCGCGGCCCGATCCTGACCGTCTGAGCCGCTCAAGGCTGCGTTCGGTGTCGGCCCACTTGTAATGGAAGAACGGCCTGGGGGGCGCCAGCGCCGGTCGGGCGTGGCCGTAGAACCCCGCCACGTCGTCGCTGGTGGCCTCCACGGTCTGCCGCTCCCGGGGGCAGGATTCGAAGAAAAGCTGGTGCAGCGCCTGGGTCAGCGGGATGTCGAGTCCGTCGAGCCAGAGAATGGGCTTGCCCGACTCGTTGACGTGGTCGTGCCACGCGAGTTGAGGCGTCAGGATGAGGTCGCCTTCCTCCATCACGCATTGCTGGCCGTTGACCCGGGTGTACGCATCCCGGCCCTCGAGCACGAAGCGGAAGGCCGCGGCCGTGTGCCTGTGGGTGCGCGCGTACTCTCCGTGCTTCACGTACTGGAACGAGAAATGGATGGTGTGGGTGGTGCCGTGGCCACCGGGGATGCCGGGATTCAGGAGCCGCACGGTGCGGCGTTCCGCGTCTGCGAGATTCACGACCTCCCCGGCCCGGAGGAGGCTCTGGTGGACGTCCTCCCAGCGCCACAGGTGGGGCTGCACATGGGTGACGGGATAGGGGGGCAGATCCTCCAGACCCAGGCTCCAGTGGCCTTCGAGCCACTTCTCGCTCATGTCGCGGTCGAGTTGCTCAATGGAATCGACGATGCGCTGCTGTTTCATGCCTCTCCCCTTCCGTCCGTCCATGCGAACCGCGGGGACAGGATAGCGCACCGGCCGGACAAGTGAAATGGCTCCGCTGGCGGGCGGCGCCCCGGAATCGGCATGACGGGCACGCTCGTTGCAATTGCCGGCGCTGCCCGATATGTCATCCCTTTCGTCTCCGAACACGCGAGGAAGCCGCATGCGGGTCATCTCCGGGGAACAGGTGCGGGGTCTTCTGGATCCGGACGAGCTGATCGCCGCGCTGGAGCGGGCACACATCCAGTTCTCGGCGGGCAGGGTGGTGATGCCGGTGCGCCTGGTGGTGCCGCTGCCGGAGATTCAGGGCCGGATCAGCAGCATGCCCGCGTTCATGAGCGAGGGAAGGGCGCTGGGCATCAAGACCATCTCCTATTTCCGGGACAATCCGAAGCAGGGGCTGCCGCCCATCCTGGCCACCATCTCGCTCTACAGCGCCGAGAGCGGCAAGCTGCTGGTGTTGATGGACGGCGTCCATGTCACGGCCCTCCGCACCGCGTGCGCGTCCGCCATGGCGACCCGGGCACTGGCGCGTCCCGAAACGCCGGTTCTGGGAGTGTTGGGCGCGGGCACACAGGCCCGCACCCACATCCGGGCGCTGAGCCGGGTACGTGCCATTGAGCGGGTGCTCATCTGGAGCCCGTCGCGGGTCAGCGCGATTTACGTCAAGGAGGAGCTGGAGGACGAGCTGGGCTTCCCCATCAAGCCCCAGGAGTCCGCCGAGGCGGTGGTCCGCCAGGCCGATATCCTGACCACGGTGACGGACGCCTCCGAGCCGGTTCTCGAGGCCGCATGGCTGAAGCCGGGCGTTCATGTCAATGCCGTGGGTTCCCACCGGCCCGATGCCCGGGAGATGGGCGGCGACACGGTCCGGCGGGCGACGGTGGTGGTGGACTCCCTGGACGCCGTCCGCGCCGAGTGCGGCGACATCCTGCTGGCCCTCCAGGAGGGCGCCATCACCCCGGACCATGTGCGCGGCGAGATCGGCGACGTGCTGGCGGGCGCCAGGCCGGGACGCACCCGCGACGACGAGATCACCCTGTACAAATCGGTGGGCATCGCGGCGCAGGACGTGGCCGCGGCCAGCCTGGTCTACCGGCGGGCGCTGGAGCAGGGCGTCGGCACCGAGGTGGAGATATAGCGGCCGGGCGGTCCGTCCCGGGCATCACCCGCACGGCCGATTCCCCATGAACGCCAACGAAGCGGCACAACGCATTGAGGAAGCGCTGGACGACGGCGAACTCCGGCGTCTCCTGGTGAAGCTGCTGCAGACTCCCAGTCCCCAGACCGAGCTGCTGGAGAGGGAACCGCAGGTGCAGGCGCTCATCCGCGACGTGGTGCGGCCCGAACTCGAGGCCGATGGCGTGCAAGCCGCCATTGACGACATGGGCAATCTGACGGCGCGGTTGCCGGGCCAGGGCAAGGCGCCGGGTCTGGTGCTGGTGTCGTACGCCATGAACGCCGCACCCGGCACCATGCCCGATCCGTACTCCGGGAAGATCGTGGACGGCACGCCCTATGGACTCCAGGGGCCGTGCGGCTGGGGGCGCGGTGCGTGCGAGCAGAAGGGCAGCCTGGCGGCCATGCTGAGCGCGGTGAAGCTTGTCGCCCGGAGCGGATGGAAGCTGCCCGGCGACCTCTTCTTCGTCACCAGCACCGCCGGGGAAAGCGGCAAGCACGAATCCCTGGACTACGTGCTGTCGGGCGGCGTCATCGACGCGGACTGGGGCCTCATCGACGGTCCGCCGGAGATCCAGTTGGGCAACAAGGGCCGCATCGACGTGCGCATTGTCGTGCGCGGCCGCGCCGCCCACAGCAGCCGCCCGTGGGACGGCGTCAACGCGGTGGACGGCGCGGTCAAGGTGCTGGAGAGGCTGGCGCCGATGATGCCCTTTCCCGAGGACAAGCGGCACCCGGAGCTGGGCCGGGCGTCGCTGACGCCCACGGCCATCGAAAGCTACCCCAAATCGACCCACACCATTCCCGGCGAGTGCCGTATCCGGATGGACCGCCGGCTGTTGCCCGGCGATGACGCCGATCGGGCGGTGGCGCAGATTGCGGACGCCATTGGCCGCATCGAGCCCTGCGAGGTGGCGCTGGAAAAGGAAGCGTTCATGTATCCGTGCGAGGTGGGGAGGGACGCCGGCGTGGTGGTGGCCTTGGGCGGCGCGATCCGGACCATGCTGGGCCGGGAGCCGGAATATTGTTTTTCCACCGCCGCCAACGACACCGGACTGCTCAACGTCCGGGGCATCGAGACCGTCAACTATGGCTCCCGGGCGGTGCGATTCCAGCACACGGACGCCGACCTGGTTCCGCTCAGGAGCGTCATCGAAGCGGCCAAGGTGTTCCTGTTCATGGCGCTGCACCGTTGACGCCGGCCCGGGCGCCGTCATTCCCGCACAAGCGGGGGTCCGGGGGTGGCAGGGCTTCGGAATGACCGCAGCCGCTCTTGGGAAAGTCCGATCAGGGCGCTGGCGCGATATTCAACTGCTCGCAACCTGTTGATTTCATTGATTCAGCCCCAGCGAACGCAGGGCTTTTCAGACCTTTCCTTGGGGTCGAGGGGGGGTCAACCGGCCCCGAGGCCCGACGTCGCCACCGCGGGGCTCTGCCCGATTATCCGTGTAAAGCGGGGCTATGGGGGTTACGATGCTTGGTGTACGGCTTCACGAATTGGGCATGGTCCGCGACCGTGCCGAACGCACCCCAAGCGGAGGTGATTTGACAAAGCGGTTCGGGAGGCCATTGAATTTTTGTTCAGTTATATGTAAAGTGGTTGAGGTGTGGTTTCTCCAATTGCAGTTGAGTCGTATTACAGCGTAGTTTGGGCGGTGGATGCGTCCAGAAAGAGTCCAGCCCGCAACTTCTTTTCGGGGTTGACCAGAGAGGAGCAAGCGAAGGTTCTGGCGCTTTTCAGACGATTGGCCGAGCACGGTCATATCAAGAATCGAGAGCGGTTCAAGAAACTCGAAGTGAATGGCGGGACGCTATGGGAGTTCAAGTCATTTCAGCTCAGGTTCATTGGGGACTTTCGTCCCGGAAAAGTGTTCGTCGTGGCCTATGGCCTTCGGAAGAAGTCTTCCAAGCATAAACCAAGGGATCTGAAGACGGCTGCGAGAATACTTGACGAAGACTGTGCAAGGAGGAAAGGAAATTATGGATGACGAGAACCTCGTCCTGCTTCGACAGGAAGAGTTGATTCTGGATGTGACCGAAGCTCTGGTGGGGGCACTGCAAGACGCCAACGTAAGCCGAAAGGAACTGGCCGATCGTCTTGGCCGTACGCCCGGCTACGTGTCCCAAGTGTTGGGGGGTGGCAGGAATCTGACGCTCCGAACGGTGTCCGATATCGCACTCGCACTGGGGGTGAAGCCTGTCTTCGGGGTCTCTCTGGATGCGCGTCAGTCCTTTGATGGGTTGCCGGATGCCTCTGAGTGACCGCTGGCGGCTCAGCAATGGCTGCGACAGGATCCTCGATGGGAGGCATCGTTCGCTGATGACCGATCCTGTACCCCCTGTTACGATCCCGGCCAGCTTTGCGCAGCTTAGCAACATTGGCAGGACTCTACGATTGACATGTCTGAACTACCGAAAGTCGCTTCGGTCGCACAGTTCCAGAGCGTGAGGCTCAGCGATGGCAGTTTCCGTTCGATAAGGATTTCCGAAGCTGCGGATGAGGTTACGATTAGTTTGTCGCATGATGCCGTAGTCCTGGCGGAGCCCCGAGACGGAGCCCCGTTTCTTGTGGAAGTACGCTTCAGGTTTGAAGCTCTGGGGAAGGACGACGGTAAAAGGAGCAAAAGCAACAGGAAACAGGCAGAAATTCAGGGGACGTTTGAATTGACATATCGGCTCCCGGACGGCGAGGCCTTCTCAATGGATGACTTGACAGCCTTTGGTCAAGTCAACGCCGTGTTCAACGCGTGGCCTTATTGGCGTGAGTATGTTCAGTCTTCTTTGGCTCGAATGTCGATGCCCATTGTGACAATTCCACTCTTCCGAGTGGAAGCCACCAAACCGGAATCCACCAAATAGCGCCAGCCGGTGACCTCTTCTGGATTCTCAGTTGTTCTTGTTCGCGATCAGGACGACGTCCGGGGACGGGGCGATGCGGGGCTGGATCTCCAGCCGCACGGCCTCCCTGAGAGCGATCCCCTGTACGGTCACGCGGGCCCGGTAGGGGTATATCTCCACCCCGGCGCGGGCCGCGCGGCGCAGCCAGCGGCCGTATGCCGCATCGATCTCGTCGGCGGGCCTGAAGGAGGCGCACGGTCCACGCTGGATGATGAACAGCAGCACGGCGCGATGGCCCCGCCGCCGCAGCCGGATGAGTTCCTTGAGGTGCCGGGTGCCGCGCTCGCTGACGGCGTCCGGGAAGAGGGCGACCCGGTCCACCATCAGCGTCACGTTCTTTACTTCCACGTAGCATAGCTGCGAGGGCTTCTCGAGAAGAAAGTCCAGCCGTGATCCCGGCCGGGTCGGCACCTCGGCACGGAGGCTCCGGTAGCCCTGCAACTCCCGGATCACGCCGGTCTCGATGCCCTCCCGCGCCAGTCGATTGGCCGCCAGGGTATTGATTCCCACCAGGCTGCGGCCCACCCGGATGAGTTCCCAGGTATAGGGAAGCCTGCGGTTCCTGCCGTGTTGTTCCGAGAGCCAGACCGGGCTGCCGGGCGCGCTGCAGCCCTTCATGCTGCCGGTGTTGGCGCAGTGGGCGGTCACCACCGTGCCGTCGTCGAGATGAACGTCCGCGAGAAATCGCTTGTAGCGCCGAATCAGGGTTCCGGGCACGAGCGGACGGGAAAAACGCATGGCGGGGGCCGCTTCACGAGGACTTCACGAGGACAAGGGGAAAGCGCACACGGCCGTGTCGCGCCCTCCGGCGCGCGTCCGTCGTTCCCGGGTATTCGGGAGTCGGGCGGCAACTCCTATCCGCCCTTGCCGGCGAGGCACTGCCTGGCCGCACGGCGCAGCAGTACGCCGATGAGGTGGCGTTTGTACTCCGCGCTGCCTTCGCGATCATCGGTGAGCGCGGCCTCGTCGGCGAGGGCGCCGGCGGCCTCCTGGAGCCGCGGGTCGAGGGCATCCGCCGGGCCGTCGAGGAGGGTTTCGGCTGTCGTGGAGCGACAGGGCGTGGGGCTGACGCAGCCCACGGCGCAACGGGCCTGGCGGATCTCCCCGTCGTTGTCGAGATCCAGGGACAGCGCCAGCCCCAGCAGCGGCCGCTCATGGACCTGGAACTTGAGGTAGGCGACGCGCTGCGACGGCCTCGGCACCGGCACGTCCACGCCGGTCAGGACCTCGTCCGGGGCCAGGGAATTCTCGTAGGCGCCCGCCAGAAGCTCCTCCACGGACAGGGTCCGTGCGCCCGCCCTGCCCTGTGCGTGGACGGTGGCGCACAGGGCGGACAGCAGCGTGGCGGGGTCGGAGTGGGGCTCGGCAAAGCAAAGATTCCCGCCCAGCGTGCCGGCGGCGCGCACCCGCACGTTGGCCACATTGGCTGCCATCTCGGCCATGACCGGCAGCCACTCGCGGACGACGGCGGAGCGCTCGATGGTCCGGTGCGTTGTGGCGGCGCCGATGTGCAGGTGCGAGTCGCGGCGCTCGATGCCGTCCAGGCCGGCCACGGCCTTGATGTCGATGAGGTGCGGATACCGCAGCAGGTCGTGCCGCATGGCCAGCAGAAGCTCGGTGCCGCCGGCATACCGCGTGCCGTTCTCGCCGTAGTGCGCGAGCATCTCCGTGGCTTCCCGCAGATGGGCCGGCCGGTGAATGACGAAACGGCGCAATGGCATCATGGCTTGTGGTCTCCACGGGCGCCGCGTGTTTCACGGATGGCGCGCCAGACCTTCTCCGGCGTAAGCGGCGCCCGGCGCACCCGCGCGCCCGTGGCGGCAAAGACCGCGTTGGCGATGTTGGCGGGCAGCGAATTGAGCGACGCCTCGCCGCCGCCCTTGGCACCGTAGGGTCCCACCCCGTCGCGGTTTTCCACCAGTTCCAGTTTCACCGTCCGCGGCATGTCGGAAAAGCGCGGCAGGCGGTACTCGAGGAGGTTGCCGTTGAGAAGCTGGTTGCGGTCGAACTCCAGTTGCTCGAACATGCCGATGCCCATGCCGGTGACCGCGGCGCCGATGTCCTGACCCTCGGCCAGGGCCGGGTTGATGGCCAGGCCGACATCGCCGGCAGTGCCGAGCTTCTCCATCGTGACCTTGCCGGTCTCCTCGTCCACGGACACCTCGATGCCGGTGGATGCGGCTTCCCAGAACACCGGCAACTGGGCGAAATCGCCGTCCTTGCGGATGTAGGCGCGGCCGATGACCTCGCCGTCCGGGAGCCTGTAGTAGCGGGTCAGCACCTCGGACCAGTCGAGCCGTACCTCGCCGCAGGTGATGCCGCCGCGCACCGGCGTAATCTCCGACTCCTGGACTCCGAGCACGTCGGCCGCCATGCGGACCATCTGTTCCTTGGCCTCGCGGCTGGCCTCCTGCACGGCACGGCCCATGAGGGTGGTGGTGCGGCTGGCGCCGGTGGATCGGTCGTAGGGCGTGATGGCGGTGTCGGAAGCGACCACCCGGACCACGTCGAAGGGAACGCCGAGCTCTTCGGCGGCGATCTGCGGCAGCACCGTGTGGCTGCCCTGACCCAGTTCGGTGCTGCCGATCATCAGCGACACCGAGCCGTCGGCGTGCACGCGCACGGCCGTGGAGGTGAGCGGGTAGGCGCCGGCATCGCTGGCGGAGCAGCCGATGCTGCGGCCGTGCCCCTCGGGCAGCGGTTCCTTCCAGCCCAGGTTGTCGGCGACGATCTTCAGATCCTGGGTCAGGGTGCCGTCGAACGGACGCATGCCGGGAAAGAACGCTTGCCTGGGGCGCGCCACGTTGTCCAGGCGGAACTCGCAAGGATCCTTGCCGATCCTGGCGGCCAGTTCGTCGATCTGCGACTCGCCTGCCATGGTCACCTGGGCGCAGCCGAAGCCTCGGAAGGAACTCGCCGGCACCGTGTTGGTGTACACCGAGTAGTTGTCGATGCGGACGTTGGGGATGGCATAGGGGCCGACGCAACGGTTGGACGACTTTTCGCACACCAGCGGGCTGTTCTCCGCGTAGGCGCCCGTGTTCATGTAGATCCTGGCCTGTCGCGCGATGATCTTGCCGTCGGCGTCCACCGCGGTGCGCATCCAGGTCAGCGCGTCGTCGCCGCGGGTGGTGAGCATCGCCTCTTCCACGCTCAGTTGAAGCTTCACCGGCCGGCGCACCTTCCAGGCGCAGGCCGACACCAGCGGTTCGATCTTGGTGTACGATTTGCTGCCGTAGCCGCCGCCCACGAACGGCACGATGAGCCGGATCCGGCTCACCGGCATGTCGAAGACGGACTTGAGGTCGTGCCGCACCATGAAGGGGTGCTGGGCCGACGAGTAGAGGGTGACGCCGTTGTCGTCCACCTCGGCAATGGCCACGTAAGGTTCCATGGCGTAGGCGTAGGCCATGGGAAAGTAGTACTCGCCCTCCACCACCGCGGCGGCCCTGGCGAACGCCGCGTCCACGTCGCCCCACTCCACATGGTGCTCCTGGCACAGGTTGGAGCCGCGGCCGGCGGTGACTTCGCCTTCGAAGCCGCGCAGCGCGCCGGCCTCGAACCGGCGTGCGTGCAACAGCGGCGCGTCCTTGTCCAAGGCCTCCCGGGGTTCCATCACCGCGGGCAGTTCCTGGTACTCCACGCGGATCGTCTCCAGCGCCTCGCAGGCGGTCAACTCATCCTCGGCGATGACGGCGGCCACCGGTTCGCCGGCATAGCGCACCTTGTCGATGGCAATGAGCGGGTGGTCCTTGACGGCGTGACCGAAGTAGGGGTTCAGGCCCTCCAGGTCATCGCCCCGCAGCACGCCGAAGACTCCCGGTCGGGCCTCGGCCCGGGAGGTGTCCATGGAGACGATCCGGGCGTGGGCGTAGGGGCTCCGCAGCACCTTGGCCCAGGCCATGCCCGCGAGCCGGATGTCGCTCACGTAGAGCGCCCGCCCGGATACCTTGGCGCGGCCGTCGCGGCGCGGCACCGAGCGATTGACCACCTGGAAGTCGCCGCCCTTGTCGCCGCTCATGGGCGCGCCTCCTCCTTCATAATCGCCGCCGCCTTGCGTATGGCCTTCAGGATCGGCAGGTATCCGGTGCAGCGGCAGAGGTTGCCGTCCATGTGGTGGATGATCTCGTCGTCGGTGGGGGCGGGGTTGTCGTCGAGCAGCGCCTTGGCGGAGAGGATCATGCCCGGCGTGCAGAAGCCGCACTGGAACGCGAACTCGTCGATGAAGCACTGCTGGATGGGGTGCAGTGTGCGGTCGGCGTCCTCCAGCCCTTCGATGGTGGTGACGCTGCGTCCCCGGGCTTCATAGGCCAGGCAGGTGCAGGAACTCACCGGCAGGCCGTCCACCAGCACCGTGCACGCCCCGCACACCTGCACCTCGCAGGATATCTTGGTACCGGTGAGATTCAGACGGTTCCGGAGTACCTCCGACAGGGTCTGCTGCGGCTCGCACTCCACGGCCACGTCCTTGCCGTTGAGTTCGAAGCGCAGGTCCACGATGGTTGGTGACGGCTTAGACATAGTGCGGCAGGATCTCCTCCGACCAGAGCAGCATTTCCTTGTGCAGGGTATCCATGTCCGGGTAGATGAGCTTGAGTTCGAAGTGCTGCACGCCGGCTTCGATGAACTCGTCGATGCGGCGCCGGACGTCGTCCACCGAGCCTATGATGTGGCGGTCCAGGGCGAACTGGATGTTGTCCACGTCGCGTTCGTAGGTGTGGGAACTCTCGCGGATGGTGGGCAGCGCCAAGGTCATGGCCTCGTCCCGGGTCCGGGCGATGGCGGCGAGCTTCTCCACCGCGATCCTGATGCCGGCGGGATCCCGGCCGGCGTCCTCGGCCGCGTTGCGAAGGAGTTCGCAGCCCCGGGCCATCTCCCCGGGTGAAAGCCACCCGGGGATCCAGCCCTCGCCGTAGCGTCCGGCCCGAACCGCAGCCTGGTCCATCCAGCCTCCCACCCACACCGGGGGATGAGGTTGCTGCACCGGCTTGGGGTGTATCTCGGCATTGTCGAACTTGAGGTATTTGCCCTGGTAGGAGGCCATGGGCTGGGTCCAGATGGCCTTCATGGCCTCGATGTACTCGTCGGTGCGGTGGCCCCGGCCCTTGACGGGTACCTCGAAGACGTCGAACTCGCTGGAGTCCCGCGTTGCCTTGGAGCCCAGACCTACGCCCACCAGCAGCCGCCCGTCGCACAGATGGTCCAGGGTGGCGCACTGCTTGGCGGCGTAGATGGGGTTGCGCAGCGGCATCACCAGGCAGGCCACGCCGATCCGGATGTTCCGGGTCTTGGCCGCCAGGTACGACATGGTGGTCATGCACTCGAAGAAGTTGGCATCCTGGGCGTCGGTGAGGGCCTCGGCGGCGCCCGAAGAGATGTGGTGCCGGTGCATCTCAGAGCTCCACACCACGTGGTCGTGGAGCCAGATGGTGTCGAAGCCCAATTCCTCGGAATCCTGCGCTGCCTTGACGATGTTCTCCTTGCTGGAGAGCGGACCCGAGTTGGGCACCCGGATTCCGAATTCGAACTTGTCCATGGTCGGATCCTCCAGGGTTTTCCTGGCTGCGCGAAGCCCGCCAAGGGCGTAGCGCGGTGAAATCGAGCGACGTCGAGAGTCCTATGGCTCGGTAATGCCGATGCGGTCGTACTTGAGGTGGCGGTTGTACCAGTCCACCACCGAGCCGGCGATCTGATCGAAGTAGTCGTTGTAGACGCCGTAGTGGGTGGTCTTCCTGAGCATCACCAGCTTCTTGGGCTCTCCCGCCTTGTCGTACATGCGGATGGAATGCTCCTCGGGCGTGGTGGCGTCGTTCTCCACCGCGATAAACAGCACTCCCCGCGGCGAGATCCGGTGTACGACATCCTCCGGGCGGTAGTCCAGGATCGCGTCGGCGCACTGTAGCGGCATCTGGTTCGGAATCTTCGATGCCACCTCCTTCTTGATGCTGGTGGTCTTGCGTTCCGGCGTCTGGACCATGATCTCCTCGCGGGCCGCCACCTGTTCGCCGGCACCGGTGCGCACCCGCACCCGGCGGTCTTCCTCGATGCGTTTGAGGTAGTCGAGCCACTCGTATTCCCGGCGCATGGAATGCAGCCAGTCGCGCCCGTTGCAGACGCCGAGGTAGCACACCACGGCCTTGACCCGGTCGTCGGTGCCGCCCACCAGGACCGCGTTGCCTCCGCCGGTGCCGCCGGACCCGTAGGTGGCGATGCGGTCGGAGTCGACGTCGTCACGGGTTTCCATGTAGGTGATGGCGTTGCGGATGTCCTCCGCCTGCCACGCGGGCATGACCCAGCCCTTGTGGGGACCTTCGCTCTGCCCCCAGCCGCGGTAGTCGAAGCACAGGCAGGCATATCCCGCCTCGCACAGCCGCTCGAACATCAGGATGTAGTGTCTGGCGTCCTTGAGCCCCAGGAAACCCGGGCCCTGGACGATGCCGGGCCACGGCCTGCCCTGGTCGCCGTCCGGCAGATAGACGGTGCCGTGGACCTTGCAGCCCTCGCTGTAGAAGGTGATGTCCTCTGTTCGCATGTGGTTCTCCCCAGTGCTCCGGACCGGCGGCGACGTGCCCGTTCCCGGCCCGAGACCGCCGGCTTCGGGCTGTCGAATCCCGAGAGCGCCTAGGCGCGCACGGCGGGCAGGACTTCCCTGCCCAACAGCTCGATCTGCTCGTACCAGTCGGCGTAACGGAACCGGAGGTCGTAGACGATGTGGTTCAGACCGCCTTCCTCGTAGCGCCGCGTGTCCCGGACGATGTCTTCCGGCGTGCCCGCCAGCAGCAGTCCCTCGATGTCCTCGAGCTTCGAGAAGGTACCGGAAGCGGGCTTGACCCAGGTGGGTTTCTTGTTGCCTTCGTTGATGAGACCCGGCGCGTTGACCTTGCTCACGGCGGTGTCCTTGTCCCTGGCGATGCTGGTGATGGGGATGGCCCCGGTGGTCACCATGGGCTTGCCGGCCTTGTCGCAGAGGTCGTGCAGGTACTTGATGCACTTGTAAAAGGTCGCCAGCGGGATGCGTCCGGGCATCCACCCGTCGCAGTAGTCCACCGCGCGCCGGCACGAAGCCGGGGTGCCGCCGCCGTACCAGATGGGGATGGGCGCCAGCGGCGTGGGTTTGAGTTCGACATCCTTGAAGGAGAAGTACTCGTCTTCGTAGTCCACTTTCTCGCCGGCCCAGAGCCGCCGCACGATGTTGGCGTTGACCTTGGCCAGGTTGAAGCGGTCTTCCCGGGTGTTCTTCAGTCCGGCGGCCGCAAACTCGTGCTGGAACGTGCCGGCGCCGATGCCCATGATGACCTTGCCCCCGGAAAGGACGCTCAGGGCCGCCATGCACTGGGCCAGATGGATCGGGTGCCTGTGCGAGATCACGGTGCCGGTGCTCAGGGTCAGCTTCCTGCACACGGACGAGATCGCCGACAGGATGGCGACGCATTCAATATGGGTATTGTCCGTGCCCTCCATGCCATGGGGCTCGAAGACCAGGTGATCACGGACCCAGACGGAGTCGAATCCCAACGATTCGGCCAGCTTCGATCCTTCGATGCACTTCTCGGCCGATCCCTGGTCTCCGAAATGGGGCAACAGCAGGCCGAACTTCAGATTGGTCGCCATGCGCAAACCTCCTTGTGGTCATTGGACTCGAAAGGGCCGCTACGCCTGTCAGGCGCGACTGCTCCAAGTGCTCGAAATGACGCCGTCAGGCGTCATTTCCGGGGGACTTCATGAACGGACCGTGAACCGATGCTGCCGTTGCCGAGGAGCGTGAGCCATGCGACAGGCTCCCGGGCGGAAGCCTTGCTGAATCGCACCGGGGCATTGACGTTCCGCATGATTTTCCGAGCGAGCCCCATTTATAGACCCCGCCGCCGACGGCTGTCAAGCGCGCCCCGAGCCCGGGTCGTCCTGAGCGCGGTGAGCGGCGTCGCCGCCGATGCGACGTCGCGCCAGCGCGGCGCGCACGTGGCTCAGGTAGGTACGGCTTACCGGCACCCGATGTTCGCCGGCAAGCCGCAACAGCGTGCGCTGGTTGCGTTTCTCCCAGCCCCGGACGTGAGGGTAGGCCACCCAGTAGGAGCGGTGTACACGGGTTCCCTGATCCTCCAGCTCGGTGACGGCATCGGCGAAGCGCATCAGGATGGCGCAGCGGCCCGCGGTGGTGACCACCTCCACGTAGTGGTCGCTCATTTTGAGGTAGATGATCTCCCGCCCGACCTCCGGCGACAGGCGGTCGAGGAACTTGGACGACGGTTCCGGCGCGGTGCGGTCCGTGCTTGTCGGGGAAGACGCGTTCCGGCCGGCGCTTCCGGGTGTCGCGCGTTGCGCCGCGGTGGCGCCCCGTCCGGCGGCACCGCCCTTGAGGCGCTGGCCAACGATGTAGTGAATGAAGGCGCTGCACAACAGTACGGATGAGGCGACGAGCAGATATATCCAGGGCAGGCCGTAGGAGGGAACCGCCGAGCGGACCAGGGTGTCCACGGCATAGACGATGGTGGTCGAAGGCAGCGACGCCAGCAACGTGCCGGTGGCGACGGCAAACGCGATCTGGTGCGACGGGCAGGAACGGGTGAGGTAGAGCACCACCACGTACTGGGTATAGCAAAGGGGTGCGCACAGGAATGCCGCGATGCCGAAATAGGCCAACCGCCGGACCCAGGTGAGGTCGTGGGTGTCCATGGGGGCCATGATGGTGAATGCGGCCAGACATGCGGCGATGGAAATCAGGACAGTCAGGAACGTCCGGGGGGCGAGCGCCTCACGATAGGCGAGCTGCCACTGCGGAGCGTCGGTGCCGGCGGTTTCCGTACAGGTCAGTACGGAGTCGGAGGAGTATGGACTTTCCGTGGTTTTACTCATGGTTTCACCCGGAGCACGGGTGCCGGAGACACGGCAGGAAGAACACGACAACGAAATGACAACGAAACAAAACGGGACGACGAAACAAAACGGGACGACGAAAACGGACGACGACTGCGAAACGAAAACGAGGCGAGAACAAAACGTGAAAGAAACGAAGGCGCCCGCGTGAATAATTCTCCCGGCCGGTTGTTCTTATTGTGAAAACAAGCGTTCAAATACGGCCGTAAGGTAGCCGACACGGAATCCGTTGTCAACCCGGACGACGTGCCGTCGAACGGCTGCGGGCTGCTTGTAGTATCGCTGGAATTGGTCTAGGAATTCCACAGGATGTCGACCGCGCCATACTGCCGGTCGGGGAGGAACCCATGAGCGCAATGAGCGATTTCTACAGCGAGTGGTTGAACACGAGCCGGCGGAACGATGAGTTCGTCGAGGGCGCACCGCGGGTGGCCCGCCACAAGGAACTCGAGTGGGTCGAGACGCGGCAGGACGCCAGGGCGGCGTTGATGATCGCGCCCGAGCTGGGTTTTCCCACCGGCGGCAGCATGATGATGCGGGCCGAGATTCCCGTCGGATGGCATACCGGGTGTCACAGCCACGGTGAGGAGGCCATCTACGTCGAGAGCGGCACCGGCTTCATGGTCCTGGACGGCAGGCGCTACGATTTCGGCCCGGGCACCGTCCTGCACGTCCCCTACCGGTGCCGGCACCAGTTGTTCAACACCGGAGATGTGCCGGTGGGCTATATCTCCGGGCTCGCCTGGCACCTGGAGGCGTCGGTCTACATGGGCCGCATGGATCAGTTCGAGGACTGCGGCGCCAACGAACCGGCCGCGCTGGCCGCCGTCGGCCCGGAGGAGTCCCAGGACTGGCCGGAGGACGGGCGGCGCATCTCCATGCATCAGGACCAGCACGAGCTCTCCGCCGAGTCCAAGCACGGCGCCACCTATTTCCTCATGGGGCGCAGCGGCAGCCGCAACGGCTTCAAGGCCACGGCTGCGGCCATAAGCTCCATATTCGTCGAGTTGCCCCGTTCCAAGAGCCACAGCCACGCCCATCCGGAAGCCTACCTCTACGCGCTTCAGGGGTCGGGCTACTCGGAGATCGGCGGCCGGCGGTATACTTGGGAGCAGGGCGATGCGGTCCACGTTCCCCCCGGCATGATGCACCACCAGCACTTCAACCCCGGCGACGGCGAGACCCGCGAACTCCGGTTCGAGTTCGGCATCCGCTACTGGCTGGTGAACCAGTGGAAGGGCTACACCACCATCGACAGGCACTTGAAGGCCATGTCGATGGACGAAGACGACGAGGACAAGTAGGGACGACGCGCGGCCACGCGCCGATTCCGGCAAGGCCCGGAGGAGGCGCGCTCCGGGACGGCCGCGCGACAGCGTCCAGATGCGCTCCCGGTGTCCGTTGGTGTCTATCGGTGTTTCCATTCCATGTCTTGGTGTTTCCTTTCCATGCCGCTCTCGCACTCCACCGGCTGCTCCGTTCCGCGGCGGATGTACGATGGGGATGCGTGTGCGCGCACGGTGCGGCCGTGATCCTCGAGCGCAGTGACGCGAGTTGATGAACGACGGAGGTCCGGACCCATGATTCCGCAACACGATTCCTTCTACGACGTTTTCTCGAGGGCCGCGAAGCTCGACGTCCGCTGGCCCGGCGATGCCCGCATCGCGGTGGCGCTGGCCGGCAATCTGGAGGCCTGGACCGAGGCGCCGGACCCCCGCATGCGGCGCACGCGCCATGTGGGCGGCTCCAATCCCTTGACCGCGGACGAAGTCCGTTGCCGGTACGATTTTCGTACCGCCAGTGAAAACGACTATGGCGGGCGGACCGGTGTCTGGCGCATTCTGCGGATACTCGAGAAGTACGGCGTCAAGGCGTCGTTCAATACCAATGCGCTCTGTGCCCTGCGCTACCCGGAAGCGGTGAGGAAGGTCCACGAGGACGGCCATGAACTGGTGGCCCACAGCTATGCCGAGGACGTGCAACTGGTGCTGCTGACCAAGGACGAGGAACGGGAGGAGATCCAGGCCTGCGTGCGGACCTTCCAGGACCTCGCGGGAGTCCGGCCGTCCGGCTGGTTGTCGTCGGGAATGCGGCACACCGAGTTCACGCTTGAGCTCCTGGCGGAGGAGGGTTTCACCTGGCACGGCGACGCGGTCAACGACGACGTCCCCTATCTCGTGGAGGCGGCCGGCAGGACCATGGTCGTGATCCCCTACAAGAACGCCATCAGCGGCCTCAACGACACCGGCATGTACCGGCGGAGCATGAGCGCCCGAGATCTCCTGCAGGCCTTCCGGGACGAGTTCGACATCCTCTACGAGGAGTCCGCCGCGCACCCGAAGATGCTGACCCTGGCCATGCACTGCCAGATGGCTTTCCCGGCCACCGGAAAGCTCTATGATGAGGCCATCCGCTACGCCCGGTCTTTCCCGGACGTCTGGTTCGCCCGGCGCGACGAGATCGCGCAGTGGATTCTGAAGAACCACGCCCGGTAGGGAAGGGCGGCACGGAAGGTGTCCGCGAAAGAACAGGGCAGCGGGCGGGAGAACGTGCCAAGGGTGGTGAAGGCGGGCGGCCCGGCCCGGACCCGGCGGGACCGCGGACCCCGCCAAACTGGAAAGGAGCGGTCATGAGCGACCACGCGCCCAGGAAGGCCCGGGCCATGGGCATCAACCACGTCGTGCTGGAAGTCGGCGACCTGGACCAGGCGCTGGGGTTCTACGGCGCCATCTTCGACTTCACCCTGCGCGGCCGGAGCGATCACAACGCCTTCATCGACCTCGGCGACCAGTTCATCCAGTTGAGCCTGGGCAAGACCCAGGAAGCTGACGGCAAGCGCCACTTCGGGTTTGTGGTGGACGACCGGGCGCCGGTGCGGGAGGCGCTGGAACGGCTGGGCGTGGAGCCCCTGGACCCGCGGCTCAACTTCCGCGACCCGTGGGGCAACCGCATCGAGGTGGTGTCCTACGACGACGTGCAGTTTTCCAAGTCGCCCAATGTGCTCCACGGCATGGGTCTCGCCGGGCTTGAGAAGACCCCGGCCGCCGTCGCCGAATTGACGAAGAAGGGTATGGCGCCGGGGTGAGGCGGCGGGGGAGGGCAGGCTGCCGGCGCCGCATCTCCCGGAGGCGCTGGCTGCCGGCCCTCCGTTCGTGTTCCGGTGCCTGTTCGGGCGCGTCTCCCGGTCACGCCTTGGGTTTCTTGAAGCCCGTCAGGACCTGAAGGTACTCCTTGATCCGGGGCGGCATGTTGTTGATGGCCTTCAACGCATCCGCGATGTCCCGGGGCGATACATACGCGATGTTGAGTTTGGCCTTCTGCGTTTCCGCCAGGAAGGCCGGATCCTCCATCACCGCCTTGTAGGCCTTCCGGAGGATGGCCACGCGGTCCTTGGGAGTGCCCGGCGGCAGCGTGTAGACCCGCGTGATCCCGTTCTGCCCGTTCCAGGCGTTGAAGGCTGCGAGATTCTCGCCCTTGAGGATCTCCGAAAAGAGCGGGACGTCCTTCACCTCCGGGTCGTCCGAGCGTTTGGTCGTGATGAAGGGTATCAGCCTCTTTTCCGGCGGGGCGTCGAGCAGCCCCCGGGCCGTGACCCTCATGGACTCCCAAGTCCAGCATGCGCCGTCCACCTCGCCCGATTCCATCGCCAGCCGTACCTTCGCCGTGCCGCCGTACCCCGGGATGCTCTTGAACCGGGTTCCCATCTCCCTGTTCAGGAACAGGAAGGGGTCGGTGGTGTTGCCCGGGGCGCGGGTGCCGCCCATGGTCACCTCCCGGCCCGACTTGA
This sequence comes from uncultured Binatia bacterium (SeqCode), assembly GCA_964291295.2. GTDB lineage: Bacteria > Desulfobacterota > Binatia > UBA9968 > JAJDTQ01 > JAJDTQ01. Next base: position 1,945,023 of record OZ219754.1, read on the forward strand.
CCACGTCCTCCAGCGTCCGGAGCCCCGAGGCGGCCATGAGAGCGCAGGTGACGGAGTCGGACGTCGGCGTCCCGATGTACTCGTATCGGTTCGGGTCGATCCTCACCTTCTCGTCGCCCATGGCCTTGGCGAAGATCAGCGCCGGACTCCACACTCCCAGGGTCGTGCCGTCGGGCCTGGCCCGCTTGAAGATATAGTTGGCTGTGATCAGGCTCCCGGCACCGGGCATGTTCTGAACCACCGGCGTGGGCTTTCCGGGGATATACTTGCCAATGTGGCGGGCGATGTAGCGGGTGTAGGTGTCATAGCCGCCGCCGGGGGAGAAGCCCACCAGCATGCGCAACGTCTTGCCCTCGTAGAAGTCGCCGGCGTTTGCCGGTGTGAGGCCGGGCGCGAGGGCCAGCAACGCCCCGAGAATTGCGAGTCTGCGGAACATGGTGCCACCTCCTGGTTCGTGTCCGGTCGAAGCGCCACCGCTACCAGCAAGGCCCTGCCGTGTCAACAGAAAAGCGACGTGATTTCATCCGGCTCCACCCGTGACCGCGGCGCCCTCCGGAACCCGAACCGGCGTACGGCAGCCACCCTTGCAGGGGTTCCGGGCCGGGGGAGCACGGGAAGCGCGGTTTGCACGCGAAGCGCGGTCTTGTTAGGGTGCAGCCCTTTTACGGTGTTTCCACACCGGGCACGGGTTCTCGACGGAGGAGCCCCGACATGGCGGCGCCGACGCATTCGCCGCGCTTGCCGGAAAGGGAGGAGAGCATGATGCGCGTTCGAATAGGGGGACAGATGTTGTCAAAGGCGATCGTGGCCCTGGCAGTGGCGGCGGCGGGCATCGGCCTGTCGCTGGGCAGTGCCAGCGCCGCGTCGCTCCTGGAGAAGGCCAAGGCGGGTGAGACGATCCGGATCGGTTTCGCCAACGAGATTCCGTGGGCCTATCCGGGCGAGAACAACGCGCCCAAGGGATTCGTGAACGCCATCGCTGTCGGCGTTCTGAACGAGATGGGGATCACCAGGATCCAGCCGGTGGTGACCGAATGGGGCGGACTGATACCTGGCCTCAATGCCAACCGCTTCGACGTCATTACCGGCGGCATGTACATCCTCAAGAGTCGCTGCGAGAACATCAATTTCTCGAATCCCATCGGGATCTTCGGCGACGCCTTCATCGTGGCCAAGGGGAATCCGAAGAACCTGCAGGATTACCAGGATATAAAGAAGATGAACGCCGTTCTGGTGACCGGCGCCGGCTACAACATCGTCGAGGCAGCCAAAAAGGAGGGAGTCCCCGACGCGCAGGTCATGCAGGTGCCCGGTTCCAGCGAGATCCTGGCCGCGGTCACGTCCGGGCGTGCCGATGCCGGGGGCGTGACGTTCTTTACGGCGAGGAAGCTGGCCGATCAGAGCGGCGGCGCCGTCGATGTCAGCGACCCGTCCCGGCTGCCGGAGTGGACCTACAACTGGGTCGGCATCGGCTTCCGCAAGACCGACACCGATTTCCTCAAGGCTTTCAACGAGGCGCTGGCGCGGCACATCGGCTCGGAAAAGATGATGGCCGCGGTCAAGGAGTACAACTACACCAGGGCGCAGCTTCCGGGTGACGGGACCACGGCCTTCGCCTGCGCCAATCGCTGATCCGCGCCCAGGGAGGGTCTGCGCCGCAGGGGTACGGGAGTCGGGCGGCCGTCTTCCGGTGGTTCGCACCACGCATCCGGCTGGTGCGAACCGGCCCCGGCGCGCGGAACCGCAGCTTGCTCACGCCCGCGAGGGTGAGGCCCGGTGCCCTATTTCGATTTCCTTGCGACCCACGGCTCGCGTCTCGCGGGCGGCGTGGCGGTCACCGCACAGCAGGCCGTGCTGGCGGCGGCGCTGGCCGTTGCCATCGCGCTGGTGGTGGGATTGATGCGGCTTTCCGGCAACGCCGCGACGCGCGGCGCCGCCACATGCTACATCGAGTTCTTTCGCGGCACGTCGCTGCTCATTCAGCTCTACTGGATCTTCTTCGTCCTGCCCCTGTTCGGGCTCACCCTGGAGAAGTTCACGGCAGGTTTTCTCGCGGTGGGGATGAACCTCGGCGCCTACGGCGCGGAGGTGGTGCGCGGTGCCATCCAGGCGGTGCCGCGGGGCCAGTATGAGGCGGCGCTGGCGCTCAACCTGTCGCCCTTCACGCGCATGCGCCGCATCATCCTTCCGCAAGCCTTCCTGATCATGCTGCCGCCCTGGGGCAACCTGTTGATCGAGCTCCTCAAGGCGACCGCGCTGGTGGCCCTGATCTCGGTCACCGACCTCATGTTTCACGCCAAGCAGATCAACGCCACGACCTTCCTCTCCATCGAGGCCTTCGGCACCGCGCTGGTGCTCTACTACGTCATGGCGCGGCTGTTGGTCTCGCCCTCCATACGCTGGCTGGAGGCTGCCATGGCGCGCCGGATGGGGCGCACCTGAACGGGGCCGTGATGTTCGACTGGCGTTGGGACTTTGCGTTCGAGATCCTGCCGCGGCTCCTGTGGGCGACCCTCAACACGCTGATGGCCGCCGGCATCGGCTACGGCATCGCCCTGGTGCTGGGGTTGGCCTTCTGCCTGGCCCAGCGTACCCGGCGGCGGGCCTTGACCCGGGTCGTGCGCGAGGTCGTCGAGTTCATCCGATCGACCCCTCTCGTGCTGCAGATATTCTTCGTCTTCTATGTGGGGCCGCAGTTCGGCATTCGGCTGTCACCGTGGACTTCGGGAATGATCGCCATCGGACTGCACTACGCCGCCTATCTTTCGGAGGTCTATCGGGGCGGGCTCGAGGCCGTGCCCCGGGGGCAATGGGAGGCCTGCCGGGCGCTCCATCTGAGCACCACCCGGACCTATTTCAGGATCATCATTCCGCAGGCGCTGCCCGCGGCCCTGCCCGGCATGGGCAACTATCTGGTGGGGATCTTCAAGGACACCCCCATGCTGTCGGTCATCGCCGTCACCGAGCTCCTGCAGGCCGCCAACGCCATCGGCTCGGAGACCTATCGTTTCCTGGAGCCCTATACCATGGTCGGCGTGATCTTCCTGGCGATCTCGCTGCCGGCGGCCGCGGGCCTGCGGCTGTTCGAGGCCCGGGTGCGCCGGGCCCTGGGGATGGGGCGGTGATCGATGACACCGTCTCGCACCGGGCTCCGGGTACCGGCACCGGGAGGCGCCGTGACTGAGTCCGCCGGTCCCGCGAGCCTCGGCCCCGATGGACCCATGGTGCGCTTCAGCAAGGTGACCAAGTGCTACGGTTCTCTCACCGTGCTGGATGCCCTGGACCTCGACGTCGAGGCCAACGAGATGGTGTCCATCATCGGGCCGTCCGGTGCGGGCAAGACCAGCGTGCTGCGCATGCTCATGACCCTGGAGGAGATCGACGACGGAGTCATCTACGTGCACGGCGAGCCGCTGACGCACATGGAGCGGGACGGCGTCCTGGTAAAGGCCAACGCCGCGCATCTGCGCAAGCACCGCATCGACATCGGCATGGTGTTCCAGCACTTCAACCTCTTCCCGCACATGACCGCGCTGGAGAACTGCATGGAGGCGCCGGTGCAGGTGCTGGGCCTGCGCAGGGACGAGGCGGAAGCCAGGGCGGTGGAGTTGCTGGAGATGGTGGGGCTGGAGGACAAGAAGGACCAGCACCCCTCCCGCCTTTCGGGCGGCCAGCAGCAGCGGGTGGCCATCGCCCGGGCACTGGCCATGCGGCCCAAGGTCATGCTGCTGGACGAGGTGACCTCCGCCCTCGACCCGGAGGTCATCGGCGAGGTCCTGAACGTCATCCGCCAGCTCAACAGCGAGCACAATCTCACCATGCTGATGGTCACCCACCAGATGGGCTTCGCCCGGGAGATATCCGATCGGGTCTGTTTTCTCGACGAAGGGAAGATCGCCGAGCAGGGCACCCCCGACGAGATCTTCGGCAACCCGCGGAACGATCGCACCCGGCAGTTCCTCTCCGCCGTGCTCCAGGCGCGCTGAGGAAGGCGTGGTCCGCGCCGCTCCCGGAAACCGCCGCGGGGGTCGCGCGGTGCGGACCGACCTGCCGCCGCCGTTGCCTCAGGTCCGTCTCTTCAGGTTCTCGTTGAGGGAGCCGGTGCGGTAGCCCTGCAGATCGAGGCTGATCCAGGTGAAGCCGGCTTCCTTGAAGCGCTTGAGGATCGCCTCGCGGACGTTTGCCTGGAGCAGCCTGTGCATCTCCTCCGGAGCGACCTCGATGCGCGCCAGCTCGTCGTGATAGCGCACCCGGTACACCCGGAAGCCGAGTTCCCGCAGCACCCGTTCGCAACGGTGCACCTGGGCGAGCCTCTCCGGGGTGATGGCGGTGCCGTGGGGAAACCGGCTGGAGAGGCACGCCAGCGCCGGCTTGTTCCAGACCGGCAGGCCCCGGTGCCGGGCCGCCTCGCGAATGTCGGCCTTGGTGAAGCCCAGTTCGTCCAGCGGCGAGCGGACGCCGCGCTCGCGGGCGGCCTGGCGTCCGGGCCGGTGGTCGCCGCGGTCGTCGCGGTTGAAGCCGTCCAGCACGTTGGCCACGCCCAGGGCTGCGGCCTGTGCGATGGCCTTGCCGTAGAGTTCGGTCTTGCAGAAGTAGCAGCGGTTGACGGGATTGGCGGCGTAGCGGGGGTCGTCGAGTTCGCCGGTGTCCACCAGGAGATGCCGGGCGCCGATGCTCTCGGCCAGGCGCCGGGCGTCGGCGCCCTCCTCGGGCGCGAGGCTGGGAGAGACCGCGGTCAGCGCCAGGGCGTTGCCCCCGAGGACGTCCGCAGCCTCGGCCAGCAGGTAGCCCGAATCGACCCCGCCGGAGAAACAGACCACCACGTGTTCCATCTCCCTCAGCAGGGTCCGGAGTCCGGCCACCTTCCGGGTCAGCCCAATGTGCGTCACGGCGTCGCCTTGACCTTCGGGCGTTCCAGCAGCGAGTCCCGCCAGCGCTTCAGGTTCGGCAGGTCGTCGCTGATGGATGCCTGATAGGCGTTCTGCCGGGTAAAGAACGGGATATAGGTGATGTCCGCCAGCGAATAGTCGCCGACCATGAAGTCCCGGCCGGCCATCCGCCGGTCCAGTGTCTCCATGTGCTCCACCAGCCGCTTCTTGTTTTTCTCCACCTCGTGGTCGTGCCGGATGTTGCCGGCGGCGGCCTGGAGCCGGGTGTTGCAGAAGTCGATCCAGATACGCACCTCGGCGCGCCGGGCGAAATCCCCTGGCATCAGCGGCACTTCGGGAAACTTCTCGTCCAGATACTCGTTGATGACGGCCGACTCGTAGATCACGGTGTCGCCGTCCACCAGCACCGGCACCTTGCCGTAGGGGTTGAGCGTGACAAGCTCCTCGGACTTGTTGCGGAGGTCGCACTCCACCAGCTCGTAGGGGATATCCTTCTCTGCCAGGACAAGCCTTGTCCTGTGGGCATAGGGTCAAGGGCCGTAAGACAGCAGTCGCAGCATGTCGTCCTCCTTCCGAAACTGCCGGCGGACGTCCCGGGCTCCGCGCGGCAAAATCCTGGGTCATGAGGGGCGGCCCTAAGCGATGAGGGGCGGCCTTACCGGCGTGTGGCTGGGCCGCTTCGGCACCCGCGTGCGCGGCTTGCCGTCAACCTGCGAGTTGCCCGCTCCGAACAGCAGCAGCCGCCCTTCTCCGGTGTTGCAAAGCTGATACGGCCTGCCGGATTCCAGCAGGATGGTGTCGTGGGGCTTCAGGACGTACGCATTCTCCGGGGTCCGCACCGTGCACTCCCCCTCGAGGACCATGAAGATGTGGTCGTCGTTCTCATGGTAGTGCATGTCGTCCTGCATGTTCTCTTCGCAGTTGATGGTCCAGAAATAGGTCAGGTCCGTGCGCCACAACGAAAGATGGCGAACATCCGGGTTCGCCTTGGCCTCCCTGATGGGATTTTTCACCTCGTACATGGACGTTCCCTCCTGGTGCCTGGCGGCTACGCCACCAGCTTTCCGTGAGTACCGTCGCACCAGGGCCGGGTCTTCGACCGCCAGCACGCGCAGATGGCCATGGTCCGGGGCTCGTCCACGGTGATCTCGCGGGGCGTGATGGACGTTGCCTTGTGCGACCCGTCGCAGAACGGAAAGTTCCCGGTCCGCCCGCACATGCAGTAGAACCGGCTCCGGGACTCCTGCCGCACGATCACCGGCTCGATCAGATCATCGTAAGCCAAGCCCATTGGGAACTCCCTTCCGTGTCCCTTCTTCCCTTCGGTGTCTTCTCCGGGCGGGCCGGGGCGAGCGGGGCGGTGCCGTCCACCACCGGAATCCGCCGCATCCGATGCTCCGGAATATACTCCAGTTGGCCGCTCATGGCCAGACGACGGCCCCGTTCGGTCCGCCGGGCGCCGCCGCGCAGACCGGCGATGTGAGGACGGCGGTGCTCTGCCTTGGGTCGAGCGGCTCATGGCGGACGATGGCGGCATTGGCAAGACCATCCAGGCCAGCCTTGTTGCGCAGGAAAGCCGGAACGACCATGGGCGCCGCCCCGGCCTTCGCGTCGAAACGGCGGGAGACGGAGAGGGCGGGCCGCTTCGCCCCCCCCTTTGCATGGTCCTCGACCGCGCCTTCGACGTCGGCCCGCGGTGTCGCCCGTGGCCGCTTTCGTCCGCCCCGGTCAGTTGACACCCTCCGGTCCGTATACTAGGCTCCGCTTCCAGCCTCCGCATGACTCTCCTGACAAGAACGTGCGCGGCGATGCATCATGGGTAGCGAGACGCTCTGGCCGCTGGGTCTGTATTTTCTGATTGCTCTGGTGGTGGCCGGAAGCATGATCGGACTGTCGTTCGTCCTCGGGGAACGGCATTCGGACCGTGCCACCGGGCAACCTTACGAGTCGGGCATCGTCTCCACCGGTTCGGCCCGGGTGCGGCTGTCGGTCAAGTTCTACATCGTCGCGATGCTGTTCGTGATCTTCGATCTCGAAGCGGTCTTCATCTTCGCCTACGCCGTGGCCCACGAAGAGGTGGGGTGGGTCGGATACGCGGGTCTGGTGGTGTTCGTCGCGGTGCTGGGGGTGGCGCTGATCTACGAATACCGCATGGGCGCGTTGGACTGGGAGCCGGTCCGGCTCAGAATGGCCAGGGCCGGCAGGGAGAAAGGATAGAGGGTTCCCATGCAATGGTCGTTGTCCACACCCCGGCAGGCCATGCCGGGAAAGGGCGGCTTCGAAGACGCCCTGCGGCGTCTTCTGGTCATGGCCCGCCTGGAGGATCTGGTCCGATGGGGGCGCAAGAACTCCATCTGGCCGTTCCATTTCGGGTTGTCCTGCTGTTTCGTGGAGATGGCCACAAGCCTCACCAGCAAGTTCGACGTGGCCCGCTTCGGTGCCGAAGTCATCCGCGGCACGCCCCGGGAGGCCGACGTCATCGTCATTGCCGGGACCCCTTTCATCAAGATGGCGCCCGTCGTGCGGCGGCTCTACGAGCAGATGATGGAGCCCCGCTGGGTCATCTCCATGGGGGCCTGTGCCAACTCCGGCGGCATGTACGACATCTACAGCGTGGTCCAGGGGGTGGACAAGATCCTGCCCGTGGACGTGTACGTCCCCGGCTGCCCGCCCAGTCCCTGGGCCTTTCTGGAGGCGTTGACGCTGCTCCAGAAGGCCGTGGGCAACGAGCGCCGGCCGCTGAGCTGGATGGTGGGTCCCCAGGGCGTGGAGAAGGGGCCGATGCCGGCGATGCGTGACGTGAAGCGGCCCGACCGCATTCGCGCCACCAGTCTGCGTTCCCCGGACGAAGTATAGCCTGGCGTCGCGATGAACGGAGCTTGTCGTCCTTCAGCCTGGATCCGCGCCTTGATGCGGCGCACCGTTGGACAGGAACGGCGCAACGGGTGCGGCTCATGAGTGACCCGCCCGCGGTGGTGACCGAGCTCGAAGGCCGCTTCGGCGCCGCCGCCTTTCGGGCGCAGGAGACCCGGTGCGGTTTCCCGACCCTGTGGACGTCCAGGGAACATCTGCCCGCGGTGCTCCGGTTCCTCAAGGCCGAGGTGGACCGCCCCTTCGGCACGCTGTACGATCTCACGGCCATTGACGAACGCTTCCGCAGGCAGCGGGACGGCCAGCCCGACAGCGAATTCACCGTTCTCTACCACCTGCTCTCCTACGGGCGGAACCAGGACATCTGCATCAAGGTGCCGGTGGATGACGGCAATGCCTCGCTGCCCACCGCCACCGGCCTGTGGCCTTCGGCCAACTGGTACGAGCGCGAGGTCTGGGACATGTTCGGCGTCCGCTTCGACGGCCATCCCTCGTTGCGCCGCATCCTCATGCCGCTCACCTGGGAAGGCCATCCGCTCCGCAAGGAGCACCCCGCCCGGGCTACCGAGATGGGTCCGTTCCAGTTGCCCGACGACCGCCAGGACCGGGAGCAGGAGGCGCTCCGGTTCCGTCCCGAGGACTGGGGCCTGAAGCGCAGCCACGACGGCACGGACTTCATGTTCCTCAACGTCGGGCCCCAGCATCCCGGCACGCACGGCGTCATTCGCATCGTCCTGCAGCTCGACGGCGAGGAGATCGTCGATTGTCTGCCCGAGATCGGCTTCCACCACCGCGGCGCGGAAAAGATGGGGGAACGGCAGTCCTGGCACTCCTTCATTCCCTACACCGACCGCATCGACTACCTGGGCGGGGTCATGAACAATCTCGCCTATGTCCTCTCGGTGGAGCAGCTTGCCGGCATCCACGTGCCCGACCGCGCCCAGGTGATCCGGGTGATGATGTCCGAGTTTTTCCGCATCGCCAGCCACTTGGTGTGGTACGGCACTTTTGCCCAGGACGTCGGTTCCCTGTCCACCGTCTTCTACACCTTCAACGACCGCGAGCGCATCTTCGACATCGTGCAGGCGGTGTGCGGCGGTCGCATGCATCCAAGCTGGTTCCGCATCGGCGGCGTGGCCCAGGATCTCCCCAAGGGCTGGCAGGCCATGGTGCGCGACTTCGTCGACTATCTGCCGGACCGGCTGGTGGAGTACGACAGGATCGTGATGCAGAACCGCCTGTTCAAGGCGCGTACCCAGGGCATCGGCGCCTACAGCCTGGAGGAGGCCATCGACTGGGGGGTGACCGGGCCGGGGCTCCGGGCCTGCGGTTTCGACTGGGACTTCCGCAAGAAGCGGCCGTACTCGGGATACGACCAGTTCGACTTCGACGTGCCGGTTGCCGGCAAGGGCGACTGCTACGACCGCGCGGTGGTGCGCATCGAGGAAATGCGCCAGAGCCTCCGGATCATTGACCAGTGCCTCAAGAACATGCCGCCGGGGCACTACAAGTCGGATCATCCGCTGACCACGCCGCCGCGGAAGGAGCGCACGATGCACGACATCGAGACGCTCATCAACCATTTCCTGAGCGTGAGCTGGGGGCCGGTGATGCCGGCCGGGGAGTCCTTCATGGGCATCGAGGCCACCAAGGGCAACAACGGCTACCGGCTGGTGAGCGACGGCGGCACCATCCCCTATCGGGTGCGCATCCGGACGCCGTCCTTTGCCCACATGCAGATGGTGCCGCTCATGAGCCGGGGCGTCATGGTGCCGGACCTGCTGGCGATACTGGGAAGCATCGACTTCGTGCTGGCGGACATCGATCGTTGAGAGGGCGGGCGCGGGTGACGACGAGGTTTCCATGCTGACGGAACAGGAGCGCGACAGAATCAGCCGGGAGGCGGCTCACTACGACCATCCGCAGGCCGCCTGCGTGGAGGCGCTGAAGATCGTCCAGGAGACGCACCGCTGGGTGTCGGACGAGCACCTGAAGGAGGTCGCCGAGCTGCTCGACATGAGCCCGGCGGCCCTGGACAGCGTGGCCACGTTCTACAACCTCATCTTCCGCAAGCCGGTGGGTGAGAACGTCATTCTGCTGTGCGACAGCGTCAGTTGCTGGATCATGGGCTGCGACAGCATCTGCGCCCATCTCCGGACGCGTCTCGGGGTGGAACCGGGCGAGACCACCGCCGACGGCAGGTTCACCCTGCTTCCCATGGCCTGTCTCGGCACCTGCGACCGGGCCCCGGCCATGATGGTGGGGGGCGACCTGCACCGCAACCTCGACAACGGCAAGGTGGACGAGATACTCGACCGCTACCGTCGCCCGCCGGAGGCTTGAGGCGGACTCATGGCGAACGGATCCTCCATGGACAGACCCCTGACCGGGGATCTGCGGTCGGACGGCGGCGTGCTGGGGCTGGCGGACTACGAGAAGGTGGGCGGATACGCGGCGTTGCGCCGGGTGCTCAAGGAGATGAGTCCGGCGGATGTCCAGAAGGAGGTTACGGACTCCCGGCTGCGGGGTCGCGGCGGCGCCGGATTTCCCACCGGTCAGAAATGGAGCTTCGTGCCCATGGGCGACGACGCGCCGACGCCCAAGTATCTCGTGGCCAACGCGGACGAGATGGAGCCCGGGACCTTCAAGGACCGCATGATCCTGGAAGGGAACCCGCATCTTCTCATTGAGGGGATGATTCTTTCGGCCTATGCCATCCAGGCCACCCACGGCTACATCTTCCTTCGCTGGGCCTACAAGGTGGCGGCCGAGCGCATCCAGCGGGCCCTGGACGAGGCTCGCGGCAAGGGCTGGCTGGGCCGGAACATCCTGGGTTCCGGCTTCAGCTTCGAACTGCACCTGCACACCAGCGCCGGCCGCTACATGTGCGGCGAGGAGACCGGTCTGCTCAACGCGCTGGAAGGCAGGCGCGCCAATCCCCGGGCCAAGCCGCCGTTTCCCCAGGTGAGCGGACTGTGGGGCAAGCCCACCATCGTCCAGAACGTCGAGACCCTGTGCAACGTCGCCCCGATCCTCCGCAACGGCGCCCAGTGGTACCTGGGGCTCAGCCGCAGCGAGGACGGCGGCACCAAGCTCTACGGTGCCAGCGGCCGGGTGCGGCGGCCCGGAGCCTGGGAACTGCCCCTGGGCACCACCATGCGGGAGATCCTGGAGCGGCGCGCCCGTGGCATGCAGGAGGGCTACCGGTTCCGCGGTGTCCTCCCCGGCGGCGCCTCCACCGACTTCCTGGTGGAGGCGCATCTGGACACGAAGATGGACTATGGCTCGGTGCAGGCGGCGGGCAGCCGGCTGGGCACCGGCCTGATGATCGTTCTGGACGACAGGACCTCGGTGGTGGGCATGGTGCTGAACCTGGAGCGTTTCTTTGCCCAGGAATCCTGCGGCTGGTGCACGCCCTGCCGCGACGGTCTGCCCTGGACGGCGCGGATTCTCCAGGGGCTGCTGGAGGGGCGGGGGCGCCCCGGCGACCTGGAGCGGCTGGAGATGCAGACCCGGATGATGGGACCCGGCAATACCTTCTGCGCCCTGGCACCGGGCGCCATGGAGCCGTTGCAGAGCGCGCTCAAGTATTTCCGCGAAGATTTCGAAAAGCTCATACCCAGGAGCGACGCAGCGTAACATCATGGCCACCATCTACGTCGACGGGCGAGCCTGTGAGGCGGATCCGGGCCGGAATCTGCTGGAGGTCTGCCTCTCCAGGGGGCTGGATCTGCCCTACTTCTGCTGGCATCCGGCGCTGGGTTCGGTGGGCGCCTGCCGCCAGTGTGCGGTCAAGCAGTACCGGGACGAGCAGGACACGCGCGGCCGCATCGTCATGGCGTGCATGACCCCGGCGGTGGACGGCGCGCGCATCTCCATCCGGGACGAGGACGCGGTACGGTTCCGCGCCGGCATCATCGAGCTTCTGATGAGCAATCATCCCCACGATTGCCCGGTGTGCGACGAGGGCGGCGAGTGCCACCTCCAGGACATGACGGTGATGACCGGCCACAACTACCGTGGCTACCGTTTCGGCAAGCGTACCTTCGACAACCAGCAACTGGGCCCGTTCATCAACCACGAGATGAACCGCTGCATCACCTGCTACCGTTGCGTGCGCTACTACCGGGACTACGCCGGCGGCAAGGATCTGGACGCCTTCGCCTCGCACAACCATGTCTATTTCGGCCGACATGAGGACGGCACGCTGGAGAACGAGTTCAGCGGCAATCTGGTGGAGATCTGCCCCACCGGCGTGTTCACCGACAAGACGCTCAAGCAGCACTATACGCGCAAGTGGGACCTGCAGACCGCTCCGTCGGTGTGCGCGCACTGCAGTCTCGGCTGCAACACCATCGCCGGCGAGCGCTACGGCCAGCTTCGACGCATCCTGAACCGCTACAATTCCGAGGTCAACGGCTATTTCCTGTGCGACCGGGGTCGGTTCGGCTATGACTTCGTCAACGGCCCCGGGCGTCTGCGCCAACCGCAGCTGCGCGCGAAAGGTGAAACCCGGCCGGCAAGCGCGCCGGAGGCGCTGAGCCGGGGGGCGGCGCTGCTCGGCCGTCAGTCCCGGGTCATCGGCATCGGCTCGCCACGGGCCTCGCTGGAGGCCAACTTCGCGCTCCGCACGCTGGTGGGGGCCAGGAACTTCTTCAGCGGCATGGCGGCCGGAGAGGACCACCTGGTGGCCCGCATGCTGTGGGTGCTGCACGGCAGCCGTGTCCGGACCCCCTCGTTGCGTCAGGTGGAGTCCGCGGACGCGGTGTTCATCCTTGGCGAGGATCTCACCCAGACGGCCCCCATGCTGGCGCTGGCGGTGCGTCAGGCGGTGAAGCAGGCGCCGCGAGGGGAGGCCATGCGGTTGCGCATTCCCCGTTGGGACGACGCCGCCCTGCGGGAGGTGATGCAGCAGCAGAAGGGCCCCCTGTATATCGCCAGCGCCGGCGCCACCCGTCTGGACGAGGTGGCCACCGCGAGCCGCCGCGGCGCCCCCGACGACGTGGCGCGGCTGGGCTTCGCCGTGGCCCGGGCGCTGGACGCCGCGGCGCCGGAGGTGGAGGGGCTCTCGGACGACGACCGCACACTGGCCGAGGCCATCGCCGGCGCGTTGCGGGCGGCGGAGCGGCCGGTGGTGATATCGGGGTCGGGCAGCGGCAGCGAGGCGGTGATCGACGCCGCCGCGCAGGTGGCGCGGGCGCTGGGGCGGGAACGGACGACGGACCTGTGCTTCACCGCCTCCGAGTGCAACAGCTTCGGCCTGGGCCTTCTGAACGCTCTGAATACTTCCGAGGCCGTCCAGAGGGTGGCCGACGGTCTGGTGGACACGGTGGTGGTGCTCGAGAACGACCTCTACCGCCGGGCCGCCGGTGCCGCGGTGGACGCGATGCTGTCGTCGGCCAATGTCATCGCCATCGATCACTCCGCCCACGCCACCACCGCGGGCGCCGCCCTGGCGCTGCCGGCGGGCACTTTCGCCGAGAGCGCCGGCACCGTGGTGAACAACGAGGGCCGGGCGCAGCGCTTCTACCAGGTCTTTGTTCCCGAAGGGGACGTCAAGCCGGCCTGGCGCTGGCTGCGGGATCTGGCCCGGGCGGCCGGGCGCACCGAACTGGGCGCTCTGGCGTCGCCGGACGACCTTCTGGCCGCGCTGGCGCGGGCGGTGCCGGTTTTCTCTCCGCTGCCGGACAACCTGCCCACGGCCGCGTTCCGGGTGAAGGGGGAGAAGGTGCCGCGTCTCTCGCCGCGCGCAAGCGGCCGCACCGCCGTGCAGGCCCACCTGCGCGTCCACGAGCCCAAGCCGCCGGCGGATGCGGATTCGCCGCTGGCGTTTTCCATGGAGGGCTATCCCTGGCAGCCGCCCGCGCCGCTCATCACGCGGTTCTGGGCGCCCGGGTGGAACTCGGTGCAGTCCCTGAACAAGTTTCAGGCCGAAGTGGGCGGCGCGCTGACCGGCGGTGATCCCGGCATACGACTCCTGGAGCCCGGCGCCAATGGCGACGCGGCTTACAACGGGGAGATTCCGGCGCCGTTCGAGCCGCGGGAGGGGGAGGTGCTGGTGGTGCCGCTGCATCACATCTTCGGCTCCGATGAGTTGAGCGCGGCCGCGCCCGCGGTGGCCCAGCGCTGCCCCGAGCCGTATGTCGCGCTGAACCCGGAAGACGCGCGGCGACTGGATGTGGCTGAAGGAGACCTGGTGGAACTTCAACTCGACGGCGCCCTGTACCGGCTGCCGGCCCGGCTGTCCGGGGGCATGGCGGCAGGCGTCGCCGGCGTGCCCATGGGAATCGCGGTGAAGGGCGCCGACGTTCCCGCGCGGAGTCTGTGCCGCAAGGTGTGACGTGAAGGACGTGCTGTTGCAGATCACGGTGGTCCTGGGGGTGCTCAACGCCCCCCTGATCCTGGCCGCCCTGCTCATCTGGCTGGAGCGGCGGTTCCTGGCCCTTTTGCAGGACCGCCACGGCCCCAACCGGGTGGGGCCGTTCGGGCTCGGCATCGTGCTGGCCGACATGGTCAAGATCTTCACCAAGGAAGACTGGGTGCCGCCGTTCGCGGACCGGGTGGTGTTCACCCTGGCACCGGCGGTCATCGTCATCACGGGCCTCCTGTCCGTGGCGGTGATTCCCATCACCGGGACCATCGGGGTCGCCGACCTCAACATCGGGCTGCTGTTCTTCCTTGCGATGTCGTCCATGGGCGTCTACAGCGTGGTGCTGGCGGGCTGGGCCTCCAACAACAAGTACGCCCTGCTGGGCGGGCTGCGGGCCTCGGCGCAGATGGTCAGCTACGAGGTCTTCATGGGCCTCTCGCTCATGGGAGTGGTGCTGCTGGCGGGCTCGTTCAGCCTGCGGGAGATCGTCGAGGCGCAGCGGAACCTGTGGTTCATCGTGCCGCAACTGCCGGGCTTCATCATCTTCTTCATCGCGGGTCTGGCCGAGACCCACCGCCTGCCCTTCGACCTCCCCGAGGCCGAGGCCGAGCTGGTGGCGGGTTTTCACTCCGAGTACTCGGGGATGAAGTTCGGCATGTTCTTCGTCGGCGAATACGTCGGCGTGATCGTGATCTCGGCCATGATCGTCACGCTGTTCTTCGGCGGCTGGATGGGGCCGGTGCTGCCGGGCATCGTGTGGTTCGGGCTCAAGCTGCTGTTCTTCATCCTGGTGTTCATCACGCTGCGGGCGGCGCTGCCGCGGCCGCGTTTCGACCAGCTCATGGCGTTTGGCTGGAAGGTGCTGCTGCCGCTGTCGCTGCTGAATGTCGTGGTGACGGCCGGGGTGTTGCTGCTGGTGTCGGGGAACTGAGGAAGGTTCGAGGAGTCGCCGATGTGGAGCATGCTGAGGACCCTCTGGACGGTGCTGTTGCACCTCTTCCGGCGGCCGGTGACGGTCCAGTACCCGGATGAGAAGCCGTATCTGCCGCCGCGCTACCGCGGCCGGATCATCCTGTCGCGGGATCCGGACGGCGACGAACGCTGCGTGGGATGCTATCTCTGCTCCGCCGCCTGCCCGGTGGACTGCATCGCCCTCCAGGCCGGCGAACGCCAGGACGGCCGGCGCTATCCGGAGTTCTTTCGCATCAATTTCTCGCGCTGCATCTTCTGCGGTCTGTGCGAGGAGGCGTGTCCCACCTACGCCATACAGCTCACTCCGGACTTCGAGCTTTGCGACTTCGACCGGCAGAGTCTGGTCTACGAGAAAAAGGACCTGCTGATCGACGGCACCGGCAAGTACCCGGGATACAACTTCTACCGGGTCGCCGGCCTGGCCGTCAGCGGCAAGGACAAGGGGGAGTCGGAAAACGAGGACAAGCCCGTGGACGTGAAGAGCCTGCTCCCCTGACGGGCGGACGCGGCGGCCGCCAGGCCTCCGCACGCGCACCCGGAACGCGTATTCGGGCGTACTCGGAGTACCATGACAGTATCATGACGCTTATCTACTACATGGCGGCCGCCGTCGCGGTCTTCGCGACGGCCATGGTCATCACCCGGTCCAATGCGGTACACGCTCTGCTCTACATGATCGTGTCGCTGCTGTCGCTGGCGTTGGTCTTCTTCACCTTGGGGGCGCCCTTCGTGGCGGCGCTGGAGGTGATCATCTATGCCGGGGCCATCGTGGTCCTGTTCGTGTTCGTCGTGATGATGCTCAATCTCGGCAGCGAGGCCACCGCCCGCGAGCAGCAATGGCTGCAACCCGAGGCGTGGCGCGGGCCGGCGATCCTCTGCGCGATACTGTTCGTCGAGTTCCTGGCGTTGCTGGTGATCGAGCCCGGCCCGGCGGGCGCCCCGGCGCCGGTGGGCGTCAAGCGCGTGGGCGCCGCCCTTTACGGCCCCTACGTGCTGGGGGTGGAACTGGCCGCCATGCTTCTGCTGGCGGGGCTGGTGGGAGCCTTTCATCTGGGCCGCCGGGTGCCGTCGGACGACGAGGAGGGCGAGTCGTGATGGCCGCGGTGCCTCTGGAACACGGCCTGGTGCTGGCGGCGGTGCTGTTCGGGCTGGGCCTGACGGGCGTCCTGGTGCGCCGCAACCTCATCTTCGTGCTGTTGTCCCTGGAGATCATGCTCAACGCCGCCGCCCTGGCTTTCGTGGTGGCGGGTGCGCACTGGGGCCAGGCGGACGGCCAGATCATGTTCTTTTTCATCCTGGCCATGGCTGCCGCCGAGGTCGCGGTGGGACTGGCGCTGGTGGTGCAGGTCTACCACCGATACCATTCCCTGGACGTCGATGCCCTGAGCCACATGAGAGGATGACATGCTCGATCTGCTGTGGCTGATACCCGCGCTGCCTCTTCTCGGGTTCCTGGCCCTGACACTGGCCGGATCGCGCCTGTCGCGCACCGAGGTGGCCTGGGTGGGCTGTGGCTCCGTCGGCCTGTCCGCGGTGATCACCCTGATCGTGGGACTGAGCTTCCTGGCCGCGCCGCCCCCGGAGGCGCGCTTTACCCAGACCCTGTGGGTGTGGCTCGACGTGGCCGGCTTCCGGCCCGCCTTCGCCCTTTACCTGGACGCCCTTTCGCTGACCATGATCTTCGTGGTCACCTTCGTGGGTTTCCTCATTCACCTCTATTCGGTGGAGTACATGCGGGAGGAAGAGGGCTACAGCCGCTTCTTCGCCTACATGAACCTGTTCGTCTGTGCCATGCTCACGCTGCTGCTGGCGGACAACCTGATGCTGCTGTTGCTGGGCTGGGAGGGCGTGGGCCTCTGCAGCTACCTGCTGATCGGCTTCTTCTACAGGGACGAGGCCAACGGCCGGGCCGCGAGCAAGGCGTTCATCGTCACCCGGGTCGGCGACACCGCCATGCTCTTGGCGCTGTTTCTCCTCTTTGCCGAGCTGGGGACCCTGGACATCCAGGAACTCCTGCAGCGTGCCGGCCAGCAGTTCCCGCCGGGCTCGGGCCTGGCGGTGGTGGTGGCGGTGCTGCTGCTGGGCGGGGCCGTGGGCAAGTCCGCGCAGCTTCCGCTCCAGACCTGGCTGCCCGACGCCATGGCGGGCCCCACGCCGGTGAGCGCTCTCATCCACGCCGCCACCATGGTGACCGCGGGCGTCTATCTCATCGCCCGCACACACGTGCTGTTCACCCTGGCGCCGGCGGTGCTGGCGCTGGTGGCGGTCATCGGCACCCTGACGCTGCTCATGGCGGGCTTTGCGGCGCTGGTGCAGAGCGACATCAAGCGCGTGCTGGCCTATTCCACCATCAGTCAGATCGGCTACATGTTTCTGGCCTTGGGGGTGGGCGCATGGTCCGCGGCGCTGTTTCACTTCATGATCCACGCCTTCTTCAAGGCGCTGTTGTTCCTGGGCGCGGGCGCGGTCATCCTGTCCCTGCACCATGAGCAGGACATGTACCGCATGGGCGGCCTGCGCCGGCTTTTGCCCGTGACCTTCTGGTGCTTCCTCATCGGCAGCGGGGCGCTGGCGGCCATTCCCGTGGTCACCGCCGGCTTCTACAGCAAGGATCTGATCATCTGGAACGCCTACAACTCCCACATCGGCGGCGTCTGGCTCTGGGCCGGCGCCCTGGCGGGCGCGCTGCTGACCTCCATCTACACCTTCCGCATGGTGTTCCTGACCTTCTGCCGGCAAGCCGGCGAGGGGGTCAAGCCTCTGCTGCCGCTCCGCCAGCCCGGACCGTGCGTCCACGTGCCGCTGGTGGTGCTGGCGGTGTTGTCCCTTGCCGGCGGGTTCATCGAGTTGCCCCACACCATGGGCGAGCTCACGTTGTTCTCGGGTTTCCTGAACACGGCGTTGCCCGAGTTCCACGGCGCCCACGCGAGCTACGGCACGGAGCTCGCCTTCGAGCTGCTGGCGGCGGCCGCGTCCCTCGGCGGCGTGTACCTGGTGTGGTTCCGGGTGATGGGAGCGTCCGGTGCCCTGCAACGCATCGCGGCGCGGCCGTGGGCGGCCGCGGTGGAGCAGCTTTGGCGCTCCGGCTGGGGGTTCGACCGGCTCTATGACACGCTCTTCGTCCAACCCTGGCTGTGGTGTGCCCGCGTCAACAAGGACGACTTCATCGACGCCCTCTATCGCGCCGCGGCCTTCGTCACCGAGATGCTGCACTTCGTTGTCAGCCTGACCCAGACCGGCGCGGTGCGGTGGTATGCCACCGGCATTGCCGTGGGCGCGGTGGTCACCGTGGGACTGGTGATCCTGCTATGAACGTGACCTGGATTCTGCTGATGCCCCTGGCGGGCGGGCTGGCGGCGTGGCTCTCGGGCCGCTGGAGCGACCTGTGGCCGCGCTGGATTTCGCTGGCCACGGCACTGCTCCATCTGCTGTTCCTGCTGGTCACCTGGGGCGTCTTCTTCGCGGGCATCGAGACCGGGCAGGGCGGCTGGCTCATGGTCTACAAACAGCCGTGGATTCCGCAGTTGGGCATCAGCTTCCACCTGGCGGTGGACGGTCTCAGCCTGCTGCTGTTGCTGTTGGCGAGCTTTCTGACGGTGCTGGCGGTGCTGACCTCCTGGACCTCGGTCACGCACTCGGTGGGGTTCTTCCACCTCAATCTGTTGCTGGTCCTGACCGCCCTTTCGGGCGTCTTCGTCGCCTTCGACCTGTTCCTTTTCTTCGTCTTCTGGGAGATATCCCTGCTGCCGCTGTACTTTCTCATCGGCATCTGGGGTTACGAGAACCGGGTGTATGCCACCACCAAGTTCTTCATCATCACCCAGGGGAGCGGGCTGCTGATGCTGCTGGCGATCCTGGGGCTGGTGGCGGTGCACTGGCAGTCCACGGGCGTCATGACCTTCGACTACCTGGAGCTGGTGGGGACGTCCATGTCGGAAGCGACGGCGTGGTGGCTCATGCTGGGCTTCTTCATCGCGTTCGCCGTCAAGCTGCCGGTGGTGCCGTTCCACACCTGGCTGCCGGACGCCCACACGCAGGCGCCCACCGCGGGCAGCGTGGCGCTGGCCGGCCTGCTGCTCAAGGTCGGCGCCTACGGCATGCTGCGGTTCGTCCTGCCGCTCTTTCCCCGGGCCGCTTCGGACTTCGCCCTCGCCGCCATGATCCTGGCGGTGGTGGGCATCCTCTACGGCGCGGTGCTGGCCTTGGGTCAGACCGACCTGAAGCGCATGGTGGCCTACACCAGCATCAGCCACATGGGCTTCGTGCTACTGGGCATCTTCACGTGGAACGACCTGGCCCTCCAGGGGGCGGTGATCATCATGCTTTCCCACGGCTTCAGCGCCGCCGCCCTGTTCATGCTGGTGGGTGACCTTCAGCACCGCACCCATACGCGCGATCTTGGCCGCCTCGGCGGGCTGTGGGCCACCGCGCCGCGGATGGGCGGCGTCGGGCTGTTCTTCGCAATGGCGTCCCTGGGGCTGCCGGGCCTTGCCAGCTTCGTGGGTGAATTCCTGGTGCTCCTGGGGGCTTTCCAGGTCAACGCGCCGTTGACGGTGCTGGCCTCGGTGGGCCTCGTGGCCGCCACCATCTATTCGTTGTGGATGATGCAGAAAGTCTACTACGGCGCCAACACGGGAGCGTGGAAGCTCGACGACACCAGCGGCCGGGAGATGGCGGGCATGGCGTCCCTCATGGGTGCGACGCTCTGGCTGGGTCTCTATCCGCAACCGGTGCTGACAACCGCCGGCGACGCGCTGGCGCAGATGCGGCAGTTCGCGGAGAAGGCGCGGCCCGTGGCGTCCGGCACCGGGGAGCGTGACGCGCCGGATGGCGTCGCCGCCGCGCCGCCGCAAGGAGGGCGGCGGCCGTGAACGTGTTCGGGGCGCTGACCCCCATCGTCATCCTGGGCCTGACCCCCCTGGTGCTCATGCTGGCGGTCTCGTTCCGCCGCAGCCACGGCCTCGCCGCGCTGCTCTCGCTGGCGGGTCTCGCGCTGACGCTGGCGGTGCTGCCCGGAGTCACCGGGAGCACGG
Organism: uncultured Binatia bacterium (SeqCode); assembly: GCA_964291295.2. GTDB lineage: Bacteria > Desulfobacterota > Binatia > UBA9968 > JAJDTQ01 > JAJDTQ01. The sequence continues at coordinate 1,965,158 of OZ219754.1, forward strand.
TGGCGCCGCTCCTGGCCATGGACGCCTATGCGCTCTTCTACATCGGGCTGCTTTCCGCCGCCACGATGGTGGTGGTGGTCCTGTCCTACGGCTACCTGGAGCGCACCTCGGGAAACCGCGAGGAGTTCTACCTGCTGCTCACGCTCGCCACCTTCGGCTGCGCCGTGCTCACCGCCAGCAACCACTTCGTGTCGTTTTTCCTGGGGCTGGAGATCCTGAGCGTCTCCCTCTACGGACTGGTGGCCTACCGCCGCACCACCCGGACGGCGCTGGAATCCGGCGTCAAGTACCTGATCCTGGCGGCCGCCTCGGCGGCCTTCCTGCTGTTCGGCATGGCGCTCATCTACGCGGATCTGGGCACCATGGACTTCGCCGCCATGACATCGGTGCTGGCGGGCAAGGCATGGGAACCGACCCTGCTGCTGCTCGGGGGCTTTGCCATGGTGGTCATCGGTGCCGGCTTCAAGCTCGCCGTGGTCCCGTTCCACATGTGGGCGCCGGACGTTTACCAGGGCGCCCCCACGCCGGTCACCGCCTATCTGGCCACCGTGTCCAAGGGCGCCATGGTGGCCCTGCTGCTTCGTTACGGGCAGTACGGCGGACTGCTGGACTACGACTCGGTAGCCACCGTGCTGGCCATCATCGCCGTGGCCTCCATGTTCCTCGGCAATCTCCTGGCGCTGCTGCAGGAGAACGTCAAGCGCCTGCTGGCCTGTTCGTCCATCGCCCATCTCGGCTATCTGCTGGTGGCGGTGGTGGCCGCCTCCCGGGAGGGTTCCCACGCGGTGACGTTCTACCTCGTGGCCTACTTCATCACCTCGCTGGGCATCTTCGGCATCGTCACCGCGCTTTCGGACGAGCGCAAGGAGGCCGACGAGGTCAGCGACTACCGCGGTCTTTTCTGGCGCCGCCCGTGGGTGAGCGGCGCCTTGTCGCTCATGCTCTTCTCGCTGGCGGGGATTCCCCTCACCGCGGGGTTCGTTGGCAAGTTCTACGTCCTCACCGCGGCCGTGCTGTCCGATCTGTGGATCCTGGTGATCCTGCTGGTGGTGAGCAGCGTCATCGGACTCTGCTACTACCTGCGCATGATCATCACCCTGTACCAGTCCGCGCCTGACGCCGGCTCCTCGCCGCTGCCCGCCACCCGCCGTTTCTCCCTGCCCGAGGGGCTTGTGTTCGCCGGACTCACGGTGCTGCTCATCTGGTTCGGCGTCCATCCCGCGCCGTTGCTGGGCGCGATCCAGGCGGCCATCGGCAGCCTGGCATAGGAGCCTGCGCCACAGAAGACCCCCGTGGCAACGGGACCCGCCCAGTTCCAACGGGTGCCGGGTTCGTGTCCGATAATGGCACGAGGCGGCAGGTTTCCGGCGGTGTGGACGAGAATCCGTACATCCCTCCCCGCCGGCCACGCGCCGGGGCTCGGCTCCCAGGTCAGGCCGTCAGGCGAGCAGTGCGCCGCGCAGAACCGTGACCGCCTGACCCGACAGGGTGACCCGGCTGCCGCGAACGGCGACCTTGACGAGGCCGCCGCGCTCCGACAGTTGCCGCGCGGTGAAGGCGCTTCGGCCCAGGCGGTGCTGCCAGTAGGGCCCGAGGCCGCAGTGGGCCGATCCGGTGACCGGGTCCTCGTCGATGCCGGTCCTGGGGGCGAAGAAGCGTGACACGAAGTCCACGTCCTTGAAGGAAGCCGGCGCCGTGACGATGATCCCGCGCGTGTCGATCTCCGCGAGGCGCGCGAAGTTCGGCTCGAGCCGTTCCACGGCCATGGGTGTGTCGACTTCGACGAGGTAGTCGAAGCGGTTCCGGCCGACATGGGTCGGCTCGGCGCCCAGGGCGCTGGCAAGTCCGACCGGAACAGGCGCCGGCGCGGCAGGTTCCGCCGGAAAGTCCATCTCGATCCAACCGCCGCGCAACGCCGCCGACAACCGGCCGGAGCGCGTGTGGAAGACGGCCGGCGCGTGCGCCGCCAAGTGCCCCTCCTCCCACAGCACGTGGGCGCTGGCCAGCGTGGCGTGGCCGCACAGGTCCACTTCCACCCGGGGCGTGAACCAGCGCAGGTCGAACACGCCGTTGTCCCGGCGAACAAGGAAAGCCGTTTCCGACAGGTTCATCTCCCGGGCCACCCCCTGCATCCATGCGGCGTCGGCCGGAACCGGCAGGAGGCACACCGCGGCCGGGTTGCCGCGGAACGGCTCGCTGGTGAAAGCGTCGACCTGAATGAGGGTGGGGGTCATCCGTGACAACTCCGGTCCCCGTCCGGTCAAGGTCCGCCGCCCGGACCCCGGGTCCGACGTCGGCTCTCCCTTGCGGGAGCGGACAGAGATCACCCTGAACCCTACCACAAACCCCAGGCCAGGGCTGATTGACAGGCGTGGCGGACCGGGATTAACTAACGGAATTTTGCCGGCGCGGTGGCTGCACGGGGGGTCGCCGGCATACGTTCCCGCGAAGGACTGCAGACATGGCGAGGGTTTCAACGGACGGGCGCATTGCGGATACGGCCCGGGACACGCTGGTGCGGAAGAGCCGTGACGCGGACGTGGTCTCCGGCGGGCATCTGGTGGCCGCGGCCCTGAAGAACGAAGGCGTGGACACGATCTTCACCCTGTGCGGCGGTCATATCATCGATATCTATGACGGCTGTATCGACCATGGAATCCGCGTGGTGGATGTGCGTCACGAGCAGGTGGCGGCCCACGCGGCGGACGGCTATGCCCGGCAGACCGGGCGGCTGGGCTGTGTGGTGACCACCGCCGGGCCGGGTTTCACCAACGCGCTCACGGGCATCGCCACGGCGTTTCGGTCGGAGAGTCCGGTGCTTCACATCGGCGGACAGGGGGCGCTGACCCAACACAAGATGGGTTCGCTGCAGGATCTGCCGCACGTGGATGTCGCCGCCCCCATCACCAAGTTCTCGGCCAGCGTGCGTTCCACGGAGCGCATCGCCGACATGGTGGCCATGGCGGCGCGCGAGTGCTTCGCGGGCGCGCGCGGTCCGAGCTACCTGGAGATCCCCCGGGACGTGCTCGACCGCGAGGTGCCGGCGCGCGACGTGGTGGTGCCGGCACGCGGCTGCTACCGCGCGTCCACCGGTTCCATCGGCGACCCCGCGGATGTCGAGAAGCTGGCGGCGTTGCTGATGAAGTCCGAGCGGCCCGCGGTGCTGCTGGGCACCCAGGTGTGGACCTGCCGGGGGCACGAGGCCGCGACCGCGCTGTTCAAGGTCCTCGACATTCCCTGCTACATGAACGGCGCCGCCCGCGGCCTGCTGCCGCCCGGCGACCCCCACGGCTTCAATCGCACCCGCGGTGACGCCTTCCGCGAGGCCGATGTCATCGTCATCGTGGGCACACCCTTTGACTTCCGCATGGGTTACGGACGGCGGCTCCGCGCCGACGCCACCGTGGTCCACATCGATCTGGACTATCGCACGGTGGCGAAGAACCGGGACGTGTCGCTCGGTCTGGTGGGCGACCCGGGGGCGATTCTCAAGGCGGTCCACGCCGCCATCGGAGAACGGCCGGACAACGGCGCCCGGGGCCGCGCTCGCTGGCTGGCGCATCTCCGCGCTCTGGAAGGCGAGCACGCCGCCCGGCTCATGCCCCTGTTCCGGTCCGACGCCAACCCCATCCATCCTTACCGGGTGGCCTGGGAACTCAACGAGTTCCTCACCGAAGACACCGTCTATATCGGCGACGGCGGCGATGTCGTCACCATCAGCGCCCAGGCGGTGGAGCCCCGGGCCCCCGGCAACTGGATGGACCCCGGCGCCCTCGGGTCGCTGGGTGTGGGCACGGGTTTCGCGCTCGCCGCCAAGCTGGTGAACCCGGAGAAGGAAGTGCTGTGCTACTACGGCGACGGCTCCTTCGGCATGACCGCCTTCGACATGGAGACCGCCAACCGGTTCGGCGCTCCTTACATCGCGGTCATCGGCAACAACTCGGCCATGAACCAGATCCGCTACGGCCAGCTCGCCAAGTACGGTGAAGAGCGCGGCAATGTCGGCAGCCTGCTCGGGGATGTGGATTTCTCGAAGTTTGCGGAAATGTTGGGTGGATACGGCGAGCGGGTCACCGATTGCCGCGAGATCGGGGCGGCGCTGCGGCGGGCGCGGGAGTCGGTGAAGACCTCCGGCAGGTCCGCCGTGGTCGATATCCGGGTGGACGCCGGCGAATGGGCGCCCGGCACCCGGCGCCAGACGATGTACAGGTAGCCCGGGATACCACCGGCCAGGGAACAAGATGGACAAGGCACTCTCCGGCATCCGTATCCTGGACATGACCCACGTGCAGGCGGGGCCTGCGTCGAGCCAGCTCATGGGTTTCCTGGGCGCGGACGTGATCAAGCTCGAATCGCCCGCGGGCGATGCCACGCGCAGGCAACTCCGGGACATGCCCGGCGCCGACAGCCTCTACTTCACCATGCTGAACTGCAACAAGCGCTCCATCACGGTGAACCTCAAGAACCACCGCGGCAAGGAAGTGTTCACCCGGCTCGTCCAGAGCTGCGACGTGTTGCTGGAGAACTTCGGCCCGGGCGTGCTGGATCGTCTCGGGTTCGGCTGGGAGAAGGTGCACGAACTGAACCCCCGCCTGATCATGGGCTCCATCAAGGGGTTCGGCAGCCAGGGCCCCTACGCCGCCTTCAAGGCCTACGAGAACGTGGCCCAGGCCATGGGCGGCGCCATGAGCACCAGCGGCCTGTTCGATGGCCCGCCGGTGGTCACCGGCGCGCAGATCGGCGACTCCGGAACCGGTGTCCACTTGCTGGCCGGCATCCTCGCGGCGCTGTTGCAGCGGGAACGCACCGGGCGCGGCCAGTACGTCGAGACCGCCATGATGGACTGCGTCATGAATCTCTGCCGGGTGAAGTTTCGGGACCACCAGCGCATGGAGCGCGGTCCCCTGACCGAGTACTCGGTGCAGGAATTCGAGGACTTTACCCCCCGGGCCGGCAACGACTCCGGCGGCGGCCAGTTGGGCAACGCGATCCCGTGCAGGCCCGGCGGTGCCAACGACTACCTTTATGTGGTGGTGCAGGAACACGTGTGGGCCGCCCTGGCCAGACGTGTCGGCGGGGAGGTGCTGTCCGCGGACCCGCGGTTCGCCACCATCGACGCGCGGCGGGCCAACCAGGACGCCATGTGGCGCCTGCTGGCGGAATTCGCCCGGAGCTACACCAAGTGGGAGCTGATGGACATCCTCAACGGCCTCGACGTTCCCTGCGGGCCGGTCATGAGCACCCGGGATCTGGCCGGTGACGCCCACGTCCGGCTCCGCGAGATGATGGTGGCGGTGGATCATCCCGAGCGCGGCACCTGGTACAACGTGGGGTGCCCCATCAAGCTTTCGGATTCGCCGGTGACGGTCCGGCGCTCGCCGCTGTTGGGCGAGCATACCGATGAGGTGCTGGGCGAAGTCCTGGGCTGTGGCAGGGACGAGATCGCGCAGCTCCGGCGCGCCGGGGCGTTCACGCGTGAACCGCCGCCGGAGTGATTCCGGGACAACGGCAGCGCGGACGAGGAGGACAGGCCATGCAGGCGGGAGCGAGTCGACAGGAGCAGGTGGGCGCGGTGCTGGATCGCGTGAAGTCCGCGGGCAGGACGGCGCTGTCCCTGGCGGAGTGCGGCGAGGTGCTGCGCGCCTACGGTGTGCCGCTGCCGCGGGAGGGCGTGGCCCACTCGGCTACGGAGGCCGCCGACCTGGCGGCGGACATCGGCTTTCCGGTGGTGATGAAGATCATCTCGGACGACATCCTGCACAAGACCGAGGCGGGCGGCGTGCGGTTGGGGGTGGCGGACCGGGAGCAGGCGGAGCGGGCGTATGGAACCCTGTTGAGCAACGCCCGTGCCTACAAGGCCGGCGCCGTCCTCGCCGGGGTCGAGGTGCAGGAGCAGGTCTCCCGCAAGGGCGTGGAGGTCATCGTCGGTGCGGTGACCGATCCGAGCTTCGGCAAGGTGGTGGCCTTCGGACTGGGGGGCGTGCTGGTGGAGGTCCTGCGCGACGTGACCTTCCGGCTGGCGCCGGCGGGTCGGGACGAGGCGCTTTCCATGCTGGACGGCGTCGCCGCGGCGGAAGTCCTTCGGGGCGTCCGGGGCGGTGCCGCGGTGAGCCGGGAGGCGGTTGCCGACATCATCGTCCGGGTGTCGGAACTGGCAAGCGACTTTCCCGAGATCCGCGAGGTGGACCTCAATCCGGTGCTGGCGGACGCCAGCGGCGCCACCGCGGTGGACAGCGTGATGACCGTGGACTTCGCACCGCAACCGGCGCCTTGGCGTCCGTCCCGGGACGAGATCGTCTCGGCCATGCGGCGCATCATGAATCCCGGGGCGGTGGCGGTCATCGGCGCTTCGGAGGGCGAGGGGAAGATCGGCAACTCGGTGATGAAGAACATCCTCAACGGCGGTTACGACGGCGCCCTCTACCCCATCCATCCCAGGGCCGACCAGATCCTGGGCCAGCGGTGTTACAAGAGCGTCAAGGACATCCCCGGCGATGTGGATGTGGCCATCTTCGCGGTGCCGGCCCGGTTGTGCGCCGCCGCCATGACCGAGGTGGGTGAGAAGGGCATCCCGGGCGCGGTGATGATCCCGTCGGGCTTTGCCGAGGTGGGCGAGAAGGAGTTGCAGGACGAACTGCTGGCCGAGGCGCGCAAGTACAACGTGCGCGTCATGGGTCCCAACATCTACGGCTTCTACTACACGCCGGCCAACCTCTGCGCCACGTTCTGCACGCCCTATGACGTCAAGGGCCCGGTGGCGCTGTCGTCCCAGAGCGGCGGCGTGGGCATGTCCATCATCGGCTTCAGCCGCTCCACCCGGCTGGGCGTCTCGGCCATCGTCGGTCTGGGCAACAAGGCGGACCTGGACGAGGACGACCTGCTCACCTACTTCGAGCAGGACGATCACACCCAGGTGGTGGCCATGCACGCCGAAGACCTGAAGGATGGCCGCAGCTTTTGCGAGGTGGCCCGCCGGGTGTCCCGGAAGAAGCCGGTGGTGATGCTCAAGGCGGGCCGCACGCGGCTCGGCGCCCGCGCCGCGGCGTCCCACACCGGCGCCTTGGCCGGCGACGACAAGGTCTACGACGACCTGCTGAAGGCCTGCGGCGTGGTCCGCGCCTATTCCCTCAACGACATGCTCCAGTTTGCCCGGGGTCTCTCGGTGCTGCCCGCTCCCAAGGGCGAGGAGGTCGTCATCATCACCGGCGCCGGCGGTTCCGGGGTGCTCCTGTCGGACGCGGTGGTGGCCAACGGGCTCTCTCTCATGAGGTTTCCCAAGGATCTGGATGAGGGTTTCAAGCAGTTCATTCCGCCCTTCGGCGCGTCGGGCAATCCCGTGGACATCACCGGCGGCGAGCCCCCCGCCACCTACGAGCGGACCATCCGGTTCGGACTGGAGGACGAGCGCATCCACGCGCTGATCCTGGGCTACTGGCACACCATCATCACGCCGCCGATGGTCTTCGCCGAGTTGTGTGCCCGGGTGGTGCAAGAGGGGCGCGACCGGGGCATCGACAAACCGGTGGTGGTGTCGCTGGTGGGCGACGTCCAGGTGGAGGAGGCCTCGGAGTACCTCTACGAAAGGGGCATCGTGGCTTGCCCGTACACCACCGAACTGCCGGTGGCGATCCTGGGGGCCAAGTACCGCTGGGCCCGGGGCGCCGGGCTGCTGGGATAGCACCGTGGCGGCCCGTGCTGGAACGGCCCGTCGCGCCGACGGGCGACGTCCTTTTGCGCCGGTTCCCGGAACGGTGCGGTCGCGTTTTCGAAGGCGTGCCCGAGCGCGTTGACGGCGTCGGGTCAGGCGGTGGACATAACGTTATCGGACAAGGGCCGCATCGTCTCCGGAGCCGTCTGCCGGGGAGGGCGGGCCGGACAGCCGCATCGGATCGGGGGTACACCATGGAACGACTGCCGCGTGGGGCGAATTTTCAACGCAGCCTGATGTTATGGCAGATCGGGTTGCACATTGCCGGCGACCCGGATACGCCGTACTACGGCAACCGCGACATGTGCATCGCGGTGGGAAGCGGATCGGCGGACAACTTCCGTCCCTGGCTGCGCATGTCCACGGGCTCACCCATCATCGCCCACGGCGTGGCCCGGGGAGACGTGGAGATGTCCATGGTCAACCCGTCGGCCTTTCTGACCCAGGCTTACCGGGGCACCGGGCTGTTCAAGGAGCCGCTGCCGCTTCGGGTGGTGGCGTGTTACCCGTCCTGGGACCGCTTCGTGTTCATGATCCATCCGCGCACCGGCCTCACCGCGCTGTCGCAGATCAAGGAGCGGAAGTATCCGCTGCGGCTCTCCGTCCGTGAGGACGCCACCCACTCCACCCGGGTGTTGCTGGACCAGACCCTGGAGATCTACGGGTTCACGCTGGCCGACCTCGAATCCTGGGGCGGCAGCCTGCAACTCAACGGCGGCCCCGGCGACAAGCGCCGCATGGCGGCGCTCCGGGACGAGACGATCGACGCGGTCTTCGACGAAGGGCTGGTACTGTGGTTCGACGACGCGCTGTCGCGCGGCATGCGGCCCGTCACGCCGGAAGCCTTCGCCATGGAGCGGCTCAACGCCCTGGGCTGGCGCACGGTGACCGTTCCGGCGGGGCGCTTCCCCCACCTGGAGGCGGATCACACCTGCCTCGACTATGGCGGCTGGCCCCTGTACACGCGCGCCTCGCTGCCGGATGAGGACGTCTACAAGGTGTGCGCGGCCTTGAAGGCGCGCCAGGACGCGATCTTCTGGGAGAGTTCGTTCACGGACATCGACCAGTTGTGGAAGGACACCGAGGCCACGCCCCTGGACGTGCCGCTGCACCCGGGAGCGGAGCGGTGGTGCAGGGAACAGGGCTACCGGTGATGGATCTCCAGGCCCTCACCCTCGCCGAGGCGGCGCGGCGGATCGAGGCGCGGGAGCTCTCGCCGGTGGAGTTGACCCGGGCGCACCTGGAGCGGATCGACCGGCTGGACCCCGATCTCAACGCCTTCGTCACCCTGGCCCGGGAGACGGCCCTGGAGGAGGCGGCCCGGGCGGAGGCCGACCTCGCCGCGGGCCGTTGGCGCGGCGCGCTGCACGGCATCCCGGTGGCCATCAAGGACAACCTTGCCACCGCCGGCGTGCGCACCACGGCCGGCTCGAAGCACCTGTCCGACTGGATCCCGAAGCAGGATGCGGCGGTGGTGGCGCGTCTCAGGCAGGCCGGGGCGGTGATCCTCGGCAAGACCAACATGCACGAATGGGCTGCCGGGTGCTCCACCATCAATCCGTTCTACGGCACCACCCGGAATCCCTGGGACAGGGACCGCGTCAGCGGCGGCTCCAGCGGCGGCTCGGCGGCCGCGGTGGCGGCGGGTCTGGCGCTGGGTTCCCTCGGCACCGACAACGCGGGCTCCGTGCGCAATCCGGCGTCCCTGTGCGGGGTGGTGGGCGTCAAGGCCACCTACGGCCGGGTGAGCCGGTTCGGCGGCGTCGCCGGCACCGGCGGCTATACGACGGATCACTTCGGCGTGTTTGCACGCACGGTGCGGGACAGCGCGCTGATGCTGCAGGCCGTCGCCGGCTTCGACCGCAGGGACCCGCTGTCGAGTGACGAGGCGGTGCCGGACTTCGGTGCCCGCCTTGGCGAGGGGGTGGCGGGCCTTCGGATCGGCGTCGTCCGGGACTACTTCGACGCCTTGGCGGTGGACGAGGTCCGACAGGCGGCGGCCGCCGCGGTGGTGCTGCTGGAGTCCCTGGGAATGACGGTACGGGAGTTGTCGGTGCCCGGCATCGAGCACATCCCCATGGTGCAACTGGTCACCGCGCGGGTGGAGAACCTCTCGCCGGCGGAGGAGCTCCTGCGCACCCGGCCGCGGGACTACAGCCCGGAGCTGCTGTACCGGCAGGTGCGCGCGCTGGCGCTTCCCGCCCACGCCTACGTCACCGCCCAACGCGTGCGCCGCCTCATCTGCGAGGCCTTCGACCAGGCCTTCGCGCAAGTGGATGTGATCGTGAGCCCGACGGTGAGCATGCCGGCGGAGACCATCGAGGAGTGCCGGCGGGGATACGTCGAAACCGCGGCGGGGCGGGTCGCGCTGTCGGATGCCCGCGGCACCCGCGGGACCCTCTGCACGATCCCGTTCAACGTGACCGGCGCACCCGCCGTCAGCCTGCCCTGCGGATTCTCGTCCCGGGGCCTCCCCATCGGGTTGCAGATCGCCGCCGCCCATTTCCAGGAGGCGGCGCTGTTTCAGGTGGCCCACGCCTACGAGCAGGCGGCCGGATGGCATGGCCGGAGACCGCCCCTCGATGCGGCCCGGTCCCGCACGGTCGGGCCGTCCGACCGTGGTCACGCGGGCGCCGCCTGATCGTCCGCGGTCACCGCCGGGAGGATTCGTGAGATATCGGGACGTCGGGGTGCTGGTCCACGACAGGGCGCGGGCGACCCCGGGCTACACGCTCATCGTGCCGCAGTCGTCGCGCAAGGCCTACCTTGTCGGGATGCGTGGCGAGGTGCTGCACGAGTGGTCTTTCCCCCTGTGTCCGGGGAACTACGCCTACCTGCTGCCCAACGGCAATCTGCTCTGGTCGGGCCGCATGGACGAGGGGCCGCCCCTGCGGCGCGGCAAGGGCGGCCTGTTGCGGGAGTACACCTGGGACGGAGAGGTGGTCTGGGAGTACCGTGACCCGGCCCAGCACCACGACTTTCGACGGCGTCCCGACGGCAACACGATCTACATCGGCTGGGAGCCGGTGCCGGCGGAGGCCCGACACCGGATCAGGGGCGGCCAGCCCGGCAGCGAGCACGAGGGCGTCATCTACGGCGACTACGTGCGGGAAGTGTCACCCGCGGGCGACACGGTGTGGGAATGGCACGCCTGGCGGGAGCTGGACCTGGACCGATGGGAGCTCTGCCACTGCTGCGGCCGGGACGAGTTCGCTCATGCCAACGCCTGCTTCCCGCTGCCTGACGGCGGCGTGATGCTCAGCTTCCGGCGCCTGAACGCCATCATGATCATCGACCGCGAGACCTGCCAGGTGCGATGGTCCCATCAGGACGCCACCTGGGGCCATCCACACGACTGCACGCTGCTGCCCAACGGCAACATCCTGCTTTTCGCCAACGGCGTCCACGGCCTGGACAATCCGTTCTCCCGCGTCATCGAGCTCGATCCGAAGTCCGGCGAGACCGTCTGGCAGTACCGGGGCTCGCCCATCTGGACGTTCTTCAGCCCCAACATCAGCGGCGCCCAGCGTTTCGCCAACGGCAACACGCTTGTCTGCGAGGGCCAGATGGGACGGGCCTTCGAGGTCACCCGGGCGGGCGAGATCGTGTGGGAGTACATCTGCCCGTTCTTCGCGGACTACGAGGGCCGCGGCCCCGCCAACAGCATGTTCCGGGTCTACCGCTACGCGGCCGACTCACCGGAGATCGGCGGCCGGCTGGCGACCTCGGTGACCTGGTAGCGGTCACTTCCGACATCCTGAAGACCCGGTGAAGACTCGGCGTTCGTCACGCAGTCTCCCGGGGCGCGTGTGCCGCCCCATGACCGCCGTCCGTCCCTCCGGAAGTGCGGGAGCACGCCGCACGCGTACGCGGTCCCGGCCCGGATTCAGCCAGCGGCGCCTCTTGCCGGTCTCCCGGCGGGAAGGCGGGGGCGTGAGGTCCCGGGGCCGCGTTGTTTCCCGGTGAAGGGAGTGCTATAACGCGCCCACGATTTCGCGGGCGCGCCATTGCCCGCGGTCGTTCACTCGGAGAGGAACCTTTCGCCATGGCGCTTTTCGATACCGTACTCCACGGCGGGGCCATCATCGACGGGGCGGGCAACCCTTGGTACTACGGGGATCTGGCCATCAAGGACGGCCGGATCGCGGCCATGGGACGGCTGGCCCCGGGCTCGGGGATCCGCTCCATCGACATCCGGGGCAAGATGGTGACGCCCGGCTACATCGACATGCATACCCACAGCGACCAGCCGCTGGTGGCGGACGGCAACGGTGAGAGCAAGGTGCGGCAGGGGGTGACCCTGGACATCATCGGCGAAAGCCAGACCGTGGCGCCGCTGGCGGGGCCGGTGTTCGAGGAATATGTGGCCGAGCACCGGCACCGGAACGGCATCGAAGCGGACTGGACGACCTTCAGCGAATACTTTGACCGGCTCGCGGCGAGCGGGATCTCCATCAATGTGGCCTCGGGGGTCTCCCCGCAGCAGGTCAAGCGGGTGGTGGTGGGGTTTCAGGAACGGCCGGCCACCGCGGCGGAGCAGGAGCGGATGGACGGCCATGTGGCGCAGGCCATGGAGCAGGGGGCGTTGGGACTCACCGCGGCTTGGCATGCCAAGGGGCCGGAGTACCCGGACGAGGTGGTGTCCATGGCCCGGGTGGCGCGCCGGTACGGCGGCTACTATGGCGTGCACCTGGGCAGTGAGGGTTTCGACATCCAGGAGGAGCTGGAGAAGGCCCTCAGGGTGGGGCGGGAGGCGGCCATTCCCATCCATGTCTATCACCTGAAGATGCGCTCCAAGGAGAACTGGGGGCGGGTGATGCAGGTGGTGGCGCAGATCGAGGAAGCCCGCCGTGAGGGCCTGGACGTCACGGCCAACCAGTATCCGTACACGGCCATGCAGCATCCGTGGCACCGCCTCTTCCCGCGCTGGGTGCAGGATGCCCCGGTGCGGGAGACCATCGGCGAGTTCATGCATCCTGGCTTCCGCCAGCGGGTCATGGACGATCCCGAGTTCACCCAGTACGTCAGCGAGCACGGCGGTTGGGAAGGGATCGTGGCGGCCCGCCTCGACAAGCCCGAGTACCATGGGTGGGAGGGGAAGACCATCGCGGAGATCGCGGCGATACGCGGCCAGGACCCTGCCGCCGCCTGCTTCGACCTGATCCACGGCGAGGGCATCTTCATCCACGGCATCCACCACACGCTGCGCGAGCAGGACGTGCAGGATGTCATGCGGGTGCCGTGGGTCTCGGTGGCTTCCGACGGCAGCGCCCTCAACCTCCGCTCCCGGGGCCGGCCGCACCCCCGCAGCTTCGGCACCCATGTGCGGGTGCTGGGCCGGTACGTGCGCGACGAGAAGGTGCTGGCCCTGCCCGACGCGGTGCGCAAGATGACGTCGCTGCCGGCCCAGGTGCTGGGGCTCAGGGACCGGGGGCTCCTCAGGGAAGGCTACTGGGCCGACGTGGTGGTGTTCGATCCCGATACGGTGGCGGACCGGGCCACCTTCGAGAACCCCAAGCAGTACCCCAAGGGTGTCGCGTACGTGTTCGTCAACGGAGAGATGGTGATCGAGGACGGCGACCATACCGGCGCCCGGCCCGGCCGGGTCGTCCATGGCCCGGGAAAGAAAGAGAGATGATGATGGCGCTGCCGGAGAGTCTCTACGCCGACACGATCCTGGTGAACGGCACCGTCATCACGGTGGACGATGCCCGTCCGGCGGCCGAGGCGGTGGCGCTCAAGGGCGACCGGATCCTGCACGTGGGAAGCAACGACGAGGTGCGCGCGTGTGCCGGCCGCACCACGCGTGTCATGGACTGCGGCGGAAAGACGGTGCTCCCGGGGTTCATCGAACCGCACACCCACTTCATGTCCTTCGGCGTCCGGCTGGGGATGGTGAATGTGCGCACGCCGCCGAACCATACCATCGGGGACGTGCTGGCGCGCATCCGCGAACGCGCGGCGACGACTCCCCGGGGGCAGTGGATCGAGGCTCAGGGCTACGAGCACACCGCGGTCGCGGAGAAGCGCTGGCCCACGCGGGCCGAGCTGGACGCCGCCGCCCCGGACCACCCGCTGGTCATCACCTACCGTTCGTCCCACGTGTGGATGGCCAACAGCGCGGCGCTGAAGCTGGCCGGCCTCGACGACGGCACGCCCCAGCCCGAGGGCGGCCACATGGACCGGGATCCGGACACCGGCAGGCTGACCGGCGTGCTGCGGGAAAAGGCCGCCAGCCGGCCGGTGACGAGTCTGGTGCCACATCCCACCTTGCAGCAGCTCAAGGACGGCGTGGAGCTGGCGGGCCGCGAATACAACGCCGTGGGCATCACCTCCACCCACGACGCCGGCACCGGGGACACCCCCGATTACTACCGGGCCTACCAGGAGACCATCGACGAAGGGCGGCTCAAGGTGCGGGTCTATCTCATGATTCACGACCTGCCCTACAAGCGCTTCTACCTGGAGCGAGACCTGGGGCTCCGCACCGGCTTCGGCAGCGACTGGCTCCGGCTGGGGGCGGTCAAGACCTGCAGCGACGGCTCCATCCAGGTGCACACCTGCGCCTTCTACGACCCCTACATCACCCGCGACACCGACGATCCCACCAAGGATCCCCGCGGCGTGCTGCAGTACTCGCCCGAGAATCAGAAAGCGTTGGTCCTGGAAGCCCACGGCAAGGGTTACCAGGTGGCCATCCACGCCCAGGGCGACCGCGGCGTGGACGTGGCGCTGGATGCCGTCGAGAATGCCATGAACAAAGTGCCGCGGCCGGATCCGCGCCACCGCATCGAGCACTGCCAGGGAGTGACCCGGGAGGCGCTGCGGCGCATGAGCCGTCTGGGGGTCATCGCGTCGTTCTACCCGCACCACCTCTGGTACTGGGGCGACCGCCATATCCACGACTTCCTGGGGATGGAACGGGCGCGGCGGCTGGATCCCATGCGCACGGCCATCGACCTGGGCGTGGTCACCGTGGCCCACTCGGACACGCCTATCGCGCTGCCCAAGGATCCGCTCTTCGCCACCGACCCGCTCTTCGGCATCTGGTGCGCGGTCAACCGCAGGACGCGCGCCGGCGTGGTGCTGGGTGAAGACGAGCGCATCACCCCCATGGAGGGCATCCGCGCCTACACCATCAACGCCGCCAGGGCGGCTTTCGAGGAGCGCATCAAGGGCTCCATCACCACCGGCAAGCTGGCGGACCTCGTGGTGCTGGGGGAGAATCCGCTGGCGGTGGATCCGTGGGAGATCCGCCACATCCCGGTGGAGCGGACCATCGTGGGGGGAGAGGTGGTCTACGAAGCCTGACGGCTTCGCGCATTCCGAAAAGAGGACGGCCGCGCCGGAGTCCGGCCGCGGCCGTCCGGGAGTGCCCGGTGGCGCGTGACGGTTGCTCCCATCACGCCTTGATCTTCATGTCTTCCAGCAGAATCTTCTCGTCCGGCCGCGGGGTCCAGTCGAGCCCGCGAACCGCGCCGTAGTGATCGAAGAGCTGGTAGAGCGGGATCATCGGCGCCTCCTCCATGATGACCTCGCTCATCTTTCGTAGTATCGTCAACCGCTTGGCGTCGTCCGACTCGGCCTGCTCGGCATCCACCAGCGCGTCGAACCCCGCGTGGCTGAACTGGGTGCGCTTGGAGCCGCCGGTGCGGAAGTACTGGTACAGCGGGGTATCGGCGTCCAGCACGCTGCCCCGACCGATGTAGTAGAACGGCACCTTGCCACCATTGACGCCGCTCCGGCCCCAGAAGACCACCCATTCCTGCGGCACGATCTCCACCCGGAACCCGCCCTTGGACATCTGGTTGGCCACCACCTGCACCAATTCCGTGTCCTTCTCGTACTTGCCGGGCGAGAAGTGCAGCTTGACGTCCACGCCGTCGGGATGTCCGGCCCTGGCCAGCAGTTCCTTCGCCTTCCCGGGGTCGTAGGGGTAGCGCCTGACCTCGGGGTTGTACCCGATGACCCGGGGTCCCACGGGTCCCTGAAGCACTTCGCCGTTGCCGTCGAAGATGTTCCTGACGATGGAGTCCGCGTCCACGCAATAGTTGGCGGCCTGGCGCACGAGCTTGTTGTCCCAGGGCTTGAAGTTGACGTTGAACGCGAAGAAGTAGATCCGCAGACCTGGAACGCTGCGCACCCCGACCCGCGGATGGCGGTTGACTCGCGCCACCTCATGCACCGGCACTCGGTCGATGACGTCGCACTGTCCCGCCTCCAGACCGGCCATGCGCGAGTTGACCTCCACCACCTTGCGCCACACGAGCTCCCTGATGGCGGGTCTGGCACCCCAGTAGTCGTCATTGCGGGTCAGCACCAAGTCGCCGTCGCGCCGGAAGCTCTTGAACCTGTACGGCCCCGTGCCCGTCGGGTGCTTGTCCACATCCTTGCCGTACTGGTCCGCCACCGTCTTGCTCATGATGAAGCGGTTGCGCACGCCCCGGGCAAGGAACGTGACCGAAGGCTTCCGGGTCACCACCACCACGGTGTGCGCGTCCGGTGTCTTCACCTCCTGGACGTTCCGGAACGACCGCCGTTGCAGGCTCCTCCTGTCGTTCTTCATCCGGTCGATGGAAAACGCCACGTCCGCAGAGGTCAGGGGGCTGCCGTCGTGGAACCGGATGCCCTTGCGCAGCTTGAACTCCCACTCCCGGCCCCGGTACTCCCAGGACTCTGCCAGGCGTCCGACGAACCTGGCCCGGGCGTAGTCGAACTCCACCAGCGGCTCCATCATGTGCTGCCACAAGCCGTAAGTGGCGCCGCTGCTGTGGTCGTAGGGGTGAAGGTTGTCCATGCTGCTGGCGTTGTAGACGATCACCCGGTCCTCGGACGCCGCCCATGCCAACGGTCCCGGTGTGGGATGGATCAGGGCCGCAGCTCCCAGCACCGCACCTCCCTTCAGCAGATCGCGCCGGCTGATCCGTCGTCTGTCGTCGCTCATGTCACAACTCCTTTCCCTTCGGGTCTCGGTCTGCGAGGTCCGAGGCTTCTTTCCGGGCGTCCATGGCATGGCGCCCCGGACAATCCATGAAGTGTGCGTTGGCGATGTCGGGCGGTCGGCGCAGGTGCCACCATGGCGGTTCCCTTCCAAGAGGCGTGATGTCCGGCCCCGGTAATGCCCTCGGCCAGTGCCCTGGATGCTTCCACGTAGCCGCGCCGGCGGTATCGCGGGCGCCGCGGATGGCCAGCGTGGGGCGCCGGCATCCGCGGCGGCGCGAGGGATCGACTTACTCGGTGATGGTCATCTCCCAAGTGCGGATCCTCTCGTCGGAACGGGGCTGCCACTCGATATTGCTGGCGGTGCCGTAGATGTCCGCGAGATTCCACAGCGGCACCCACGGGGAATCCTCCTTCAGGATCCGGCCCGCCTGGTGCAGCAGCTTCGCCCGTTTCTCGGGATCGGCTTCCGCCATTTCCGCTTCGATGATCCTGTCGAGTTCGGGGTTGCTGTAGGCGATCCGGGGGCTTGAGCCGGTCTTGAAGTACTGCTCGATGTGTGTGTGGACGTCGATGACACCGCCCCGGCCGATGTAGTAGAAGGGCATCTTGCCGCCGTTGACCCCGGACTTGCCCCAGAATACCACCCACTCCTGGGTGATGATCTCGACGTCGAACCCGCCCTTCTTCATCTGGGCTGCGATGGCCTGCACCACCTCGGTGTCCTTGGGGTACCGTCCCGCCGAGTAGTAGAGCTTCACGGACACGCCGTCCGGGTAGCCGGCCTTGGCCAGCAGTTCGCGGGACTTCTCCGGGTCGTAGGGGTAGCGTTCGGCATTGGGGTCATGGCCGATGTACTGCGCCCCGCCCGCCCCTTCGACCACGAAGCCGGCCCCGTCGAAGATGTTCTCGACGATGGAGTAGGCGTCCACGGAGTAGTTGGCGGCCTGCCGCACGAGCTTGTTGTCCCAAGGCTTGAACCCGGGGTTGATGGCCAGGAAGTAGATGCGCGACCCTGGCACCGCCTTGATGCTGAGCCTGGGGTTCCGCTTCAGGCGTTCCACCTCGTGGGCCGGCACGGCGTTGATCACGTTCACCTGCCCGGACTCCAGGGCCGCGACCCTTGCGGCCTCTTCCGTCACCTTGCGCCATACCAAGGTCTTGATCTGCGGTTTCGGGGAACCCCAGTAGTCGTCGTTGCGCTCCAGCACCAGGTCGCCGTCGCGCTTGAAGCTCACGAACTTGTACGGCCCGGTGCCGGTGGGATGCTTGTCCACGTCCTTGCCGTGCTTGTCGGCGGCCGCCTTGCTCATGATGAAGCGGCTCTGGAGGCTGTCGAGAAGCACGATGTTGGGTTTCCGGGTCACCAGGACGAAGGTGTGGTCGTCGATGACCCGCGTCTCCGTCACGTCGCGCAGTTGCCTCCGCTGGAGGCTCTTCTTGTCCGTCTTGATGCGGTTGAACGAGAACGCCACGTCGTGCGCGGTAAGGGGCGAGCCGTCGTGAAATCTGATGCCCTTCTTCAGCCTGAAGACCCACTCCTTGCCCTTGAACTCCCAAGACTCGGCGAGCTTGGGGACATACGTGCTGGTCTTCTGATCCACCTCCACCAGCGGCTCCAGGATGTGCTCCCAGATGCCGTAGGCCGGGCTCAGGCTGTGGTTGTAGGGATGGAGAGAATCGATGCTGCCGGCGTGGTAGATCACCACCTTGTCCTTGGAGGCGGCCACGGCGAATCCTGACGCGAGAACGCCCAAGGTGAACGCGAGTCCTGCCATCAAGGTCCAGGCCTGTCGCCACCGTCTGCCGTGAATACCTGTCTCGAGCTTGATCATGCGGTTCCCCTTTCGGATGCGGTTCCGGCCGGTGCCGTACCCCGATACGTAACCGCGATACATAGGTAATAGTCGCGTCGAAAGTCAACCCTGGAGAAGGGCGGCCCTGAACGGTCTGCAGGACGGCGTCCGACATCCCTCCTCCGGAACCGGGTCCGGAGGAGGGCGGCGGCGTTCGCCGGATGGACGTTGCCGCGCGGGAGCTGTATGCAGGGGAGACCGCTTCCGCGCAGGCGGCATTCACCACCGGAGGTTTCCATGGCCGGCAATCGTCCGCTCTGTCCCGACACGGCGTTCTTCAACGGAACGGTCCACACGTTCGCACCCGGAGTCCCGCCGGTCCAGGCCGTGGCCTGCGCCGGCGGACGCATCGCGGCGGCGGGGGCCTCGGACGAGGTGCTGCGGTTGTGCGGCGCCGATACACGGGAGGTGGACCTCGAGGGACGCACGGTGGTCCCGGGATTGATCGACGCCCACGTCCATCTGGCGGACAAGGGACTGGCGGAGCGGGAACTCGTGGATTGCCGGGACTTCTACGGGCCGGTGGCCAGCATCGATGCCGTCCTCACGCTGCTGTCGAGAAAGGCCGCGGCGACACCCGCGGGCAACTGGGTGGTGGCGCAGGGGAGCCCCATGCAGGATTTCCGCATGGCGGACAAGCGCTTCCCGGACCGGAACGACCTGGACACCGCGGTTCCCGAACACCCGGTCGCCATCGCCTTCGGCGCCCACGTCACCGTGGCCAACAGCCGGGCGCTGGCGCTGGCGGGCATCGACCGGAACCGGGCGGACCCTGCCGGCGGCACCATCGAGCGGAACCCCGCCACCGGCGAGCCCACCGGCATCCTCCACGAACGGGCTCAGCACATGGTGTCCGGGGTGACTCCGGACTTCGACGCGGCCCAGCGAAAGCAGGGCATCGCCTACGCCGTGCGGCAATGCCTCGAACGAGGCGTGACCGGCATTCACGACATCGTCAAGGACCCGGCCGCGGTGCGCGCGTATCAGGAGCTCAAGGCAGAGGGCGGCCTGCACATTCGGTCCAGCCTGTTGCTGCGCATCATCGAGTCCGAAATGAGCACCGACAGCGTGCTGACAACGGGCCTGCAAACCGGTTTCGGCGACGAATGGCTGCGGGTGGGCGGCGTGAAGATGAGCATCGACGGCGGCATCACCGGCCGCAACGCCCTCTTCCACGATCCCTACCTCGACGCCCCGGACTACCACGGCCTCATCCGCATCCAGCAGGACGAACTGGACGAGACCGTGCTCCGGTGCCACGAGGCCGGCATGAGGTGCTGCGTGCACGCCATCGGCGACCGCGCCTTCGACATGGCGCTGGAGGCCTACGAGAAGGCGTTGAAGGCATTGCCCCGGGCCGACCACCGCCACCGCATCGAGCACATGGGCAACTGGCTGATGTCGCCCGAGCGCATCGGGAAGCTGGTGCGCATGGGTATCGTGGCCATTCCCAACATTTCGCTGGGCTATTTTGTCGGCGACTCCATCCGCGCGGCCATCGGTGCCGGGCGCCTGGTGCGGGCGTTCCCGCTGAAGACCCTGCTGGAGGCGGGCGTGAAGATGGCCGGCGGCTCCGACGCGCCGGGGTACTGGCCGGTGGATCCGCTGCGCGACATCGGCGCCTATGTCTCGCGCCGAATGCTGTGGGGCGAGACCCTGGCACCGGAGGAGGCGTTGAGCGTGCGCCAGGCCTTCGAGCTGCACACCACCCATGCCGCCTACGCCGGCTTCGAGGAGGACCGCAAGGGGACCCTGGAGGTGGGCAAGCTCGCGGACATGGCGGTGCTGGCGGAGGACCCCTTCGAAGTGCCGGCGGAACGGATCAAGGCGTTGAAGGTGGAGATGACCGTGGTGGGGGGCGCAGTCAAGTACCAAGCCTGAGGCCCCGGCCCCGTGGCGCGGGTACGGTCGGGTTCCAGGCGCACCGCGGTTCGCCGCGCGCCCTCTACGGCTCGTGGCGACGCTGCGCCGCCGCCGGCCCTTGCCGGTCCAGGCGGACCTCGGTCTCCCCCGCCGGAAGCTTGTGCGGGGCCCCTTGGACCACCACCTCCAGATCGGCCTCCGAGTCGCGCTCCCGCGCAATGCGCACGCGTTCGTGCGTGAGGTCCAGCTTCAGCCTCCGCCCGCGGAATACCATGGTCAGCCGCAGGTGCGGCAACTCGTCGGGAAGGCAGGGGTCCAGGCTCAGGGTCTCGCCCATGGTGCCGATGCCGGCATAGCGGGTCAACAGGACATCGTCGAGGCCGCCCATGGCGCCGGTGTGGATACCCTCGGGGGTGGTGCCTCCCTGGATGTCGGCAACGTCGCTCTGCAGCGCCTCCCTGAACCAGGCCCACGAGGCGGCGGGGTCGGAGCGCGCCGAGACCGCGGCGTGCACCACACGGCTCAGGGTCGAGCCGTGGGAGGTGCGGGCGGTGTAGTAGTCCACGGTCCTGCGGATGGTCTCGTGGTCGAGCGGGTATCCGAGCCGGCGGAAAATGCCCTGCACCTCGTCGGTCCGCAACAGGTAGAACAGCATCAGCACATCCGCCTGCTTCGAGGCCTTGTAGCGGTTGGTGGAGTCGCCTTCGGCCTCGAGGATGCGGTCGAGCCTCTCGATATTGCCGTATCGCTTCCGGTAGCCGGTCCAGTCGAACTCTTCCAGCGCCTCGTATCCCTCGAACTGGCTGATGACCCCGCCGGCGTGGAACGCCACGGTCATGTGGCGGGTCATGTCGCGCCACCGGCGCTCCTCTTCCGGGCCGAGGCCGATCTTTTCGGCGAGTTCGGAGCTCCGTTCCTCATCCAGCAGCGCCCGCACCTCGAAGGCGCGTTCCAGCAGCCACACCACCATGACGTTGGTGTAGGCGTTGTTGCGCAGGCCGCCGCCGGCGGCGCCGGGGTACCTGTCGTGGTACTCGTCCGGCCCCATGACGCCGTGAATCTCGTAGCGCCCGGTGTCTTCGTTCCACTGCGCCAGGCTGACCCAGAAGCGTGCGATCTCCAGTATCATCTCGGCGCCGTAACGGGACAGGAACTCCCGGTCTCCGGTGGTTCCGCAGTAGCGCCAGACATTGTAGGCGATGGCGATGTTGACGTGCCGCTGGCGGTGGCTGTTGTCTTCCAGCCAGCGTCCGGAGTTGGGGTTCAGGTGCAGCTTCTGGGTTTCCTCGGTGCCGTCGCTGCCGCTCTGCCAGGGGTACATGGCCCCGGCGCAGCCCGCTTCCCGTGCGGCCCGGCGCGCGGCATCCAGCCGGCGGTAGCGGTACAGCAGCAGGGAGCGTGCGACCTCCGGAACCCGCACCATGTAGAAGAACAGGAAATACAGTTCGTCCCAGAAGATGTGGCCGCGATAGGCTTCGCCGTGGAGCCCCCGGGCGGCCACCCCGGCGTCGAGATCCACCGAGTGGGGGGAGGCGGTCTGCAGCAGGTGGAAGGCGTGCAGGCGCAGGATCCTCTCCTCCGCCGGCCGCGACGGCAGCTCCACGTGGCAGCGGCGCCACAGGGAACGCCAGGCGCCGGCATGGGACGCCAGCGACTCCACGAACGACCCGGCCCCGGCCACCGCCGCGCGGGCGGCATGGGCGCATTCCGAGATGGCGTGGTCCCGGGAGGTGTACAGGGCCACGGTCTTCTCTACCGCGACGACCTGTTTCTCCCTCACCGGGACGGCGACCTCCCACGCCATCGCTTCGGGTTCCTCCACGGTCCGGGCAGGAATCTCCTCGTGCCCGTTCTTGCGGAAGAGCCGCGTGCGGGCCGCCAGCGCCAGGTGGATATGCGACTGGCGGGTCCGGAGCACCAGATACAGGTTGTCCTGGCCCGCCCGCCCCTTCTCCAGGTTCTCCAGGTGTTTGGAGTTGAGTTGACGATAGCGTGCGACGCCGGCGTTGACGACTGTGCCGTCCAGGGCCGAACGGATGGTCACGCGGCCGAACCAGTCCTCCGCCAGGAGCGTCCACCGCAGGACCGCCAGGTGGGGCTGGTCCATGTGCACGAGGCGGCGGCTGCGAATGAAGCTGGTCCGGCCCTCGGGGTCGCGGAAACGGATGCCGCGCGTAAGCAGGCCATTCCTGAGGTCGAGCTGCTGCCGGTATGCCAGAATCTCCACTGTCGAGAGGTCGAACCACGGGCCGTCCTCCACGCGAAACCGGAGACAGAGCCAGTTGGGCAGGTTGACGAGATCTTCGTTGACCACCACGCGGTCGCCGATGCGGGTCTCCAGCCGGTTGTAGCAGCCGGCCAGGTAGGTCCCGGGGTAGTGCACGTCGTCGGCCGCCGCCTCCTCCGCCGCGCCGCGGGTGGCGAAGTAGCCGTTGCCGAGGGTGTACAGGGCTTCACGCAGGCCCTGGGTGGCCGGGTCGAAGCCGTCATGGCGAAAAATCCAGCGGCTCATGGTCCGTTCCGGTTCTGACCAATGCCGGCCCGGAGGGTGTGGCGGGCCACGATGCGCCGTGCCGCGGTCCGCTGGTTGCCCACGCTGTCCCGCAGCCGGGTCGCTTGGTCCACCACCTCCAGCACGGCCACGTCGGCCTCCCGCCCGACTTCGAGGACGCCGAGGCGGTGGTGGCGGCCGACGGCCCTGGCGGCGTTGAGAGTGCAGTCGGCGATGATCTCGTCCAGGTCGAGTCCCAGCATCAGGAACTTGGTCAGGGTGGTGGGCAGGTCCACCACGGGGCCGTTGCCGCTCATCCTGTGGAGATCGGTGCTGATGATGTCGGGGCGGAGCCCCTGGTCCATGGCCCGGGCCACGAGATCGAAGTCGAAGTGTCCGTTGGCGTGGGCCACGTCGAAGATCACCCCGCGCCGCTGTGCCTCCAGGACGGCCGGGCGGAGCCGGCCCTCGGGGTCCACGATGGCCGGCTGTTTCGGCGTGTAGCAGTGGGTCACGATGTCGCCCGGCCGCAGCGTCTCGACGATCTCTTCCATGGAGAGGCCGGTGTCGCCCACGTGCACCATGACCGGCGCGCCGCAGGCGTCTCCGGCCTGCAGCGCCATCGCCAAGGCCTCCCGGCCGTTCCGCCCCACCGACTTGAGGTGCAGCCGGACCTTGATGCCCACCGCCACATCGGGGTTGTCCCGCACCGTGCGGGCGGCGCCCTCGGGGTCGGCGAAAGCGATGTTCTCGAGCTCTCCGGGGAGGTGCAGCACCCCGTGCTGCGCCACCGCCACGAAAGCGAGCATTCGGGTGCGGGAGCGTTCGTACACCAGGTGCCGGAACCCTGCGAAGTTCACGGGGCCGGCCGAACCCGCGTCCGCAGTGGTGGTGACGCCGGTGGCACCGCACAGGGTGTCGAGGTCGGCGCCGTAAGGGTTGACCCCCCAGTAGCTGTGGACGTGGAAGTCGATGAGGCCCGGGGTCACGACGCAGCCGCCGGCGTCGAGCACCTGCCCGGCGCCGTCCCGCGGCAGACCTTGCTCCATGGCGGCGATGCGGCCCCCGGCGATGCCGACGTCCAGTTCCCGCCGCGTCCCCGCACCCGGATGGATCACCGTTCCGTTGACCAGCAGCAGGTCGAATGGGCCGCTCAAGACGAGACTCCTCTCGGGCCGGACGCGGACAGGTCCCGGTGGCCCGGCCGCGCGTCACGCATCCGACAGCCCGTAGAACCGCGCGGGGTTCCGGTACAGGATCTGGTCGATGACTTCGGTCGCCACTTCGCCCTTGTCCCGCAGACCCCTGAGCGCCAGCAGTTCGCTGGCGTTGTCGGCATGGCCGTAGTCGGAGCCGATCATGATCATGTCCGCGCCGGCGTGCGCGATCACGTAGGGCAGGTCGTCGTCGGTCTGGCAGGCGACGTAGAGCCGGTTGGCCCGGAGCAGAGGGTCGTCGGGCTCGACCCCGCGCTTGCGGTTCCGCAGGGTGATGTCCCGGACCACGTGCGGGATCCACTGGGCGGCCACCTCGATGGCGCCGATGCGGAGACCGGGAAACCGCTGCGGGATGCCGCGCATGATCATGGCATGGACGGCGCCGATGACGGTGAGCTTGGCGGTGCGGAAGGGGTCGTTGCCGAAGGCATCGGCCACGGCGGCGTTGCCGATGCCGGAGTGGATGCCGATGGGCACGTCGAGCCGGGCGGCCTCCCGGTAGAGCGGAAAGAAGTACGGGTGATGGAGCGGGTGGTGCGTCTCCAGGCCGCGCATGAACACGGCGCAGGCGCCGTGTTCCCTGGCCCATCGCAGTTCGCCCAGGGCCTCGTCCATGCTCGACAGCGGCAGTTGCACGGCCCAGCGGAGCCGTCCCGCACCGGCCGCCCAGATGTCCGCGAGCCAGCGGTTGTAGGAGCGGCACAGCGCCAGTTCCACGTCGCTGCGGTCCGTGACCGGCCGCAGGAACAGGGTGGGGTAGAGCACCTGGATATCGGTGCCGATCTCGTCCATGTGCTTCAGGCGCGCATGGATATCGGCCATGTCCCTGGACTCCCTGGGGGTGTCCAGGCCGATGTTGTCACGCCCGCCGATGAGCTTGCCGTTGATGATCCAGAAGTTGCGCGTCCCCCCCTCGGGCATGTCCACGGTGATCGGCACCGGGCGAAAGCGCTTGTCGCGGCCCTCCAGATAGTCCCATGTGTGTTCCGTCTCGATGACGTGGGCGTCGGCGTCGATGGCTCGCATGGTGTCCTCCAGTCAGGTTCGGAATCCCGTCGCTCCCCGAACCGCATCTGCACGGTGGGAGAGCGCCCGCGGACGCCGGCGCCGGCCTTGTTCGGGCGGCCCGCCGGCGTCCAGGGTCGGGATGCATCTTCCATACATTGTCGTTCCCGCGCGTGCGGGAATCCCCGGGTGGCGGAAGCATCGTCCGGCGGTTTCAGGTTCCGGCCTGCAACTGCCTGGCGAACCAGTCCACGATGAAGCTGCGCCGGTCGAAGCGCTTCTCGTGGTGTCCCACGCCGTCCAGCAGTTCTCGCGGCGCGTTGACCGCGTTCCGGTACAGCCGGATGGCGCCGCGCGGGTCCATGACCCGGTCGTCGTGATTGTAGCCCACCAGCAGCGGGCACTCGATCTTCTGCGCCCGGCCCGCCAGGGTGAACTCCCGGATGCGGTCCCGGGCCTGCTTGAGATCCCTGGCGCCCATGAGCCAGCGCAGCCGGTCCTGGATGGGCGGATAGTAGTCGAAGAGGTCGTCCAGCAGGTGATAGGCGCCGCTCCACACGGCCACGGCCTTGATGCGCTCCTCCCCGGTGGCGCAACGGGGGCCGGAATATCCGCCCATGCTGGAACCGTGGAGGCCGATGCGCTCCGGGTCCACGTCCGGACGTGTCACCAGATAGTCGATGACGGCCCTGGCCACACGTTCCGAGTCGGGCGGCGCGTAGAGTTTCTTCTCCCGCAGGGTGGCGCCGTGCCCCGGCCCGTCCACGTCGATGAAGGACATGCCGCGCCGCACGTACTGGCCGGCGTCCCCGTCGAATCCCCGCAGCAGGATGCCGTCGGCGCCGCCATAGTTGTAGACCGTGGGAAAGCGCATCCCCGGCTTGCCCCGGGCCGGGTAGAACAGCGCGTCGAGTTGGTGCCCTTCATAGGGGACCGTCACCCGCTCGAAGGGCGGCGGCACCAGGCTCCAGGCCTTGTCGAAGGTCTCCTTCAGCCGGGTGTGGCTGCACATCATGCGCGGGTCGCTGTCCGGCATGTAGACCAGCGCCCGCCGGTGGAACTCGGCCGCGCGCCGGTAGAAATCGTGGGCCGTGACGCTGCGGCCCTCTTCCTCGAATCCCGCCGCCAACGCCTCGTTCCGCTCGGCCGCGCGGGTCCATTCCGTATGCCAGCTGTCCAGGTTCCAGGGTTTGTAGCGTCGGGCCACCTCCCGCACGTCCGGGTCCGGATGCAGGAGGGGTGCCTCCATGCGCACCTCGAGCTGCCCCCCGCCGGGGAGGCCCGGCGCCGGAAACAGGCGCTTCTCAAGTTCTTCGTCGGCCAGGGGCCGGTCCGGGGATTCCTTCATGCCGTTTCTCCTGGCGTCGGCCCGGCGATGCCGGCCGGGTCTCTCGCGCTGGCCTGCGTTCAGATACCGTAGAAGCTCCCGGGGTTGTCCTGGGTGATCTTCCTCACCGCCTGGTGGGAAATATCGCCCCGGTCGGCGCGCTGCTTGAGGAGGTTCACGAAGTCCATCTCCTGGGCGGAGTCGTTGTGCGTGTAATCCGAGCCGATCAGGAGATTGTCCTCACCCGTGTGCCGGATCACGTAGTCCAGGTCCTCATCCACCTGAAACGACACGTACATTCGGTTGCGCTTCAGGATGTCCTGCGGCATCTCCTCGATCTCCATGGTGGAGCGCAGCACGCTGGTGGGCCTTTCCCGGTTCTTTTCCAGCCGGCGCCGGATCTCGTAGAGGACGAAGGGCACCCAGGAGGCGGTGGCCTCGATGAAGCCGAAGCGCAGGCCGGGAAACCGGTCCGGCACGCCGTGGACGATCATGGACTGGAACGCGTGCACCACCGGCAACAGGATGCGGTAGAAGCGGCTGAAGGTGAACTCCCGCGCCGGGGTGAAGTCCGGCACTCCCGAGCCGGTGTGGAAGCAGATGGGCATGTCGAGCTTCTCCGCCTCCTCGTACAGCGGAAAGAAGTAGGGGTCGTTGGCCCACACGCCGGCTTCCCGGTCGCCCTTCTTGAGCACGCCGCAGGCGCCGTGCTCCCTGGCCACGCGCATTTCCTCCAGGGCCGCGTCCATGTTCAGGGTCGGAGGCAGCATGACATAGCGCAGCCGCCCCCCGGACTCGGCCCAACGCGCGGCCATCCAGCGGTTGTAGCTGCGCCGCAACGCCAGTTCGACGTCCGGCTTGTCGGTGAACTCCACCAGGAAAAGGGTGGGATACATCACCTGGAAGTCCACGCCCATGCGGTCCATGTCCTGCAGGCGCCGCGGCACGTCCTTGAGCTCCCGGGCGCCCTCGGTGGTGTGGGTCTCGTCGTCCTTGCGCACGAAGCGGAGCTGCCGTTTGCCGTCGATCATCCAGTAGCGCACGGTGGCATTGCCGGCGTCCTGGTTTCTCGGGTAGGCGGTGGTGGGCCGGAGGCTCGCGTCGCCGCCGCGCATGAATGCCCAGGTATCCTCGGTCTCGTCCACGTGGGTATCGGCATCGATGACTGCCATGATCGCCTCCGGGTCGATGAATCAGCGGGGCTTGAACTTCGGCAGGCTTATCGCGTCGCTGGCCGGTTCGAACACCACCACCACCTCCATGCCGATGGTCACATCGTCCACCGGGCAACCCACGATGTTGGTGTAGTAGCGGGGGCCCTCCGCCAGGTCCACCCAGGCAATGACGTAGGGGATGTCCTTTTCGAAGGCGCGCGCGCCGCGCCCCGCCAACTGGCGGATGATGGTGAAGGAGTAGACCGTGCCGCGGCCGCTGAGCTCCCGCCAGTCGAGCGCCTCGCCGCCGCACTCCATGCACGCCGGACGGGGGCACCAGACGAAGTGGCCGCACGAACGGCACTGTGGCATCACCAGCCGGCCGTCCCTGGCGGCCTGCCAGAACGGCGCCGTGAGTTCGGTCGTCTCCGGCAGCGGGCGGCGCGGCGGCCGCGAAGCGTCAGCCATGGTGGTTCAACCGTTGTCGTTGCTCAGGATCGCCACGGCGGTGGAGCCAAGATTCTTGCCGTAGGGGAGGCCGCCCAGACCGGTGACCAGACCGGTGCGGGCGTTGGCCACCTGCCGTTCGCCGCCGTCGCCCCGCAGTTGGGTGACGGCCTCCAGGATATGGACCATGCCGCCGGCGGTGGACGGCTGCCCGCAGTTGATCATGCCGCCGCCGGTCTGGATCGGCAGCGCGCCCCGGAAGGTGAAGTCGGTGGTCTCGAAGTACCGGGTGTCGCCCTTTTCGCAGAAACCCAGATCCTCCATCTGCATCAGTTCGATGATCACGTAGTCGTCGTACAGCTCCGCGAAGTCGATGTCGCCGTGGGTCACGCCGGCCATGTCGAAGGCCCGGGCACCGGCGTCCTTCACCCCCATCATCAGCGCGTTGGAGTGGGTGCGGGGGCCGTAGCTGGGATTGACCTGTTCGCCGAAGCCCATGAGGTATGCCGGTTTCCGGCCCCGCATGGCGACGGCCTCCTGCGCGGAGGTTAGGATGAAGGCCTTGCCGCCGTTGGCGGGCATGACGCAGTCCAGCAGCCGCACCGGATCGGCCACCCTGCGGGAGTTCCTGTAGTCCTCCAGGGTGAGGGGCTTCCGGAGATAGGCGTTGGGGTTGAGCGATGCATGGTAACGGGCGGTCACCGCGATGTTGCCCAGCGCCTCCAGGGTCGTGCCGTACTCGTACATGTGACGCCGCATCACCAGCGCGATGGCGCTGTTGGCGCCCATGAGGCCGTAGGGCATCTCGAAGTCGCGGTTGTCGCGGGGCTCGACTCCGGGGTGGGTCTCCACGAACGCGGCCGAGGCGGCCACGCAGAGGACCCGTTCCACCAACCCGGCCTGAATCGCCGCCGCCGCCTGCCCCAGCGCCGACACGGTGGCGGCGCCGCCGTTGGCGTTGGCCAGGGCCAGGCCCGGCGCGATGCCGAGTATCGAGGCGGTCTCCTCCGGCCAGAAGGGTTGCAGGTAGTTGGTGGTGTAGATGGCGGTCAGCCCTTGGCCGTCGAAATCCTTGCGTTCGAGCCCGGCATCCTCCATGGCCAGCCGCGCGGCCCAGGTCAGGTATTCCGGGATGGTCCGGCGCCGCTCCCCCGGGCGCCGGCCCAAGCGGTCCACCGGGGTCTCGCCGATGCCGACGATGGCGGTGCGGCCGCGAATGCTCATGAGGAAAAGTCTGCCTGGAAACGCTTCAGGATCATGTGATGGAATGCTCCGGATATCGGTTGAGTCAGGGAATCTCGACCACTGTGTAGATGCGTTCGGCCATGGTGCGGTGCCTGCGGGAATGTTGCGGCGGCAGGGCGCGTCATCCAGAATTGTCATCCGGAACCTGGGGAAGGCACTAGCGCGCCTTTGCGTTGGCGTCAAGGGTGTGGATATAATTTCCCCCGCGTGCGTGCGCCGGTCACCGGTCCCGGGGGAGTCCTGTCGTGGTTCGGGCGCGGGCCCGCCGAGAACCCGGAGAGAGGCGATTTCATGGCAGAGTTCAGATTCCAGCCCATTTTCGAGTTGGGTGAGGACACCACCGAGTACCGCAGTCTGGGTAAGGAAGGGGTGTCCGAGATGGTGGTGGACGGACGGTCGATTCTGAAGGTCGATGCCGGCGTGCTGCGCAGGCTCACCGCCGAGGCCATCCACGACATCTCCCATCTCTTCCGGCCCACCCACCTGGCCCGGCTGCGGGCGATTCTCGAAGACCCCGAGGCATCGGACAACGACCGCTTCGTGGCGGTCCAGCAACTCAAGAACGCCAACATCGCCGCGGGCGGCGTGTTGCCGGCGTGCCAGGACACGGGCACCGCCATCGTCATCGGCAAGAAGGGGGAGAACGTCTTCACCGGCGCCAACGACGAGGAGGCTTTTTCCGCCGGTGTCTACGATGTCTTCACCGGCACCAGTCTCCGCTACTCGCAACTCGCGCCCCTGACCTTCTACGAGGAGAAGAACACCGGCACCAACCTGCCGGCCCAGGTGGAAATCTACGCCACGCCGGGGGACGCTTACGAGCTCCTGTTCATCACCAAGGGGGGCGGTTCCGCCAACAAGTCTTTCCTGTACCAGCAGACGCCCGCGCTGCTCAACGAGGCCTCCCTGATCGGGTTCCTGGAGCAGCAGATGAAGACCATCGGCACCGCCGCCTGCCCGCCCTACTACCTGGTCATCGTGGTGGGCGGCCTGTCCGCGGAGTTCAACCTCAAGACCGTCAAGCTGGCGAGCACGCGCTACCTGGACGGGCTTCCCACCACCGGCAACGAGTACGGGCGGGCGTTCCGCGACCCGAACCTGGAGTCCCGGTTGCAGGCCATCAGTCACCGGATGGGCGTGGGCGCGCAGTTCGGCGGCAAATACTTCACCCACGAGGTGCGGGTGATCCGTTTGCCCCGCCACGGCGCCTCCTGTCCGGTGGGCATCGGCGTCTCGTGCTCCGCCGACCGCCAGGCCCGGGCGAAGATCACCCGGGACGGCGTGTTCCTCGAGCGACTGGAGACCGATCCCGCGAAGTACCTGCCGGACTTCCTCGGGGAGGACGACGCCGGCGCGGTGGTGAGCGTCGACCTGAGCCGGCCCATGGACGAGATCCGCGCCACCCTGTCGAAGCATCCCGTCAAGACCCGACTGTCGCTGAACGGCACCATTGTCGTGGCCCGGGACCTGGCCCACGCGCGGCTCAAGGAGCGGCTCGACGCCGGCGAACCCTTGCCGGACTACTTCAAGGACCATGTCGTCTACTATGCCGGTCCGGCCAAGACCCCGGAGGGTTACGCCTCCGGCTCCTTCGGCCCCACCACCGCCGGACGCATGGACTCCTACGTCGACCTGTTCCAGTCCCGCGGCGGCAGCCTGGTCTCGCTGGCCAAGGGCAACCGTTCGCGGCAGGTGACCGATGCGTGCAGGAAGCACGGAGGCTTTTACCTGGGCTCCATCGGCGGTCCGGCCGCGGTGCTGGCCAAGGACAATATCAAGCGCGTGGAGGTGCTGGACTATCCCGAACTGGGTATGGAAGCGGTGTGGAAGATCGAGGTCGAGAACTTCCCGGCGTTCATCATCGTGGACGACAAGGGCAACGATTTTTTCGCCGGGTTGCAGTAGACGGTCCGGAAGGAACGGCGGGGGGCGTCCGCCAACACGCATGACCCGTCCGCGGGGGAAGGGAGCAGGACATGAGCGGCAACGGCAAGCCATTGATCGTGGATTCGGACGCACACGTGGTGGAGTGCGACCGCACCTGGGACTATCTCGAACCCTCGGAGCGGCAGTACCGCCCGGTGCCGCTGGCGTCCCCGGAGGAGAACGGCACCGCACTCCAGTTCTGGCTGGTGGACGGCAAGGTGCGGGGGTTCCGGTTCCCGGCATTCTCGGAGGAGGAATTGCAGCGGCGACAGCAGCAGGTGGGGCGAAAGTTCGCCGAGGCCCGGGAGGCCCGCGAACTCGGCAACGTGGCGCTGCGGCTGGAGCACATGGACGCCACCGGGGTGGACGTGCAGGTGCTGCACAACACCATGTTCATCGAGCAGGTGACGGAACGGGCGCCGGTGGAGGTGGCGCTGTGCGGGAGCTGGAACCGCTGGCTGGCGGACATCGGATCCCGGTCCGACGGGCGGCTGCGGTGGTCGTGCCTGGCGCCCACCCTGAGCATGTCGGACGCCCTGGACCAGATCCGCTTCTCCCGGGAGCATGGCGCCTGCGCCGTGCTCATGCGGCCGGTGGAGGGCAACCGCCTGCTGGCGGACCCGTATTTCTATCCCATTTACGAGCAGGCCAGCCGGCTGGACATGGCCATCGCCGTGCACATCGCCAACGGCAGCGCCTGGCTCAATGACCTGTACAGCCATCCGGTCAGGCTGGGGGCCACGTTCCATCGCTTCCGCATCCCGACCGTGGGCGGCTTTGCCGACGTGCTCTTCAGCGAGGTGCCGGAGCTGTTCCCGAATCTGCGCTGGGGTTTCATCGAGGCCAGCGCCCAGTGGCTGCCCTGGATCCTTCACGAGGTCCGCAACCGTTTCCGGACCATGGGGCGGGAGTGGCCCGACAACCCCATGGAGTCGTTCCGGATGTTCGTGACCTGCGAGAACACCGACGACCTGCCGTACATCGTGCGGCAGACCGGTGAGGACGGCCTGGTCATCGGTACGGACTATGGCCACACGGACACCTCCAGCGACGTCGATGCCATCAGGGTCTTCCGGGAACGCACGGACCTGACCGAAAACGTGAAGCGAAAGATCCTGAGCGACAACGCGCGCCGACTCTACGGGCTGTAGCGCCGGCCGCCCGGCCCGGGCCGACCCCTGCCGGTTGCATTGTCCCGTCGGCATTGTTCCGCCCCGCAAGCGAGGCCTGTCCGTGGAGCCGCTTCCATGGACCGGCCGTGGAGAGGGGCGAAGAAGCAGGCCTTGACCTCTGTGCCAGGGTCCTCCCCCTTTGCCGTGGGTTCCCGTGACCATGGATCCCCGTACCAGGGCCCGGGCGTTCACGGCGCTTCCGCCGGCTCTTGCCGCGCCCGCTGTCAGGCCCGCCGCCGGTTCGTGGAGCTACCGCCCCTGGCCGCGATCAGCGTGAACGCCAGCGCGCTCAACCCCAGGCCCGCCGCCGTGGTGTAGGCGTCGCCGTAGCCCTCCATGAACGCTCCCAGGAGTCGTGGATGATCTGCCAGGTTCAGGGCGGCCAAGTCCCGGGGTGCGGATTCGCTGGTGACCGCCGCCAGTCGCATGCCGACGAAGGCGGTGGCCGCGGCGGTGCCCAGGGAGCGCCCGACGCTTCGAACGATGGAGATGACGGAGGAAGCGATGCCAAGGCGCTCCGGGGGCACGGCGCCGATGAGAGAGTGATTGTTGGGTGTCTGGAACAGCCCCAGGCCGACGCCGAGCAGCGCCAGGCGTGGAACGATCTCGGCAGGGCCGGAATCCGCGCCCAGCAGGCTCATGCCGTACATGGCCAGGGCCACCACCGCGGCGCCGCCGGCGGCCGGCAGGGTGGAGCCGACGCGGTCGGTGAGCCAACCGGCCGAAGGCGACACCACCATGAGCACCAGTGCCGTGGCGGTCATCAGGCTGCCCGCCTCCAGCGGGTCCATGCGCAGTACGAACTGGAGCAGAAACGGCATCATCAGTTCGTTGGTGCTCAGGGCCACGAAGGTGGCCAGTCGCGCGATGTTGCCGGCGGCGAAGGGTACGATGCGGAGCAGCCCGAGGTCGAGGATGGGGTAGGGGCAGGTGGCTTCCCGCCGGACGAACAACGCCGCGAAGAGCGCGCTCAACAGGAAACCCCGGTAACCCAGGCCCCCTCGGGTGATTCCCAGCAACAGGAATGTCAGGGCGACGGCAAACAGGCCGGCGCCGGCGACATCGAAGGGCTCCCGCGCCGTCCGCCCGCCCGCTCCCCTGTCGTCCTGCAGGAGAAAGCGGGCGGCGGCGAGGCCGATGAACGACAGGGCGCCGGACACGAAGAAGATGAAACGCCATCCCAGGGTGTAGGTGATGAACCCGCCCACCACCGGCCCCAGGGTAAAGCCGATGGCGGAGACCAGGCCGCCGGACAGGCCCATGGCCCGGCCCCGGTCGGAGCCGGTGAACAGGGATGCGGTGAGGGCGAAGGTGTTGGTCATCATCAGGGCGGCGCCCACGGCCTGCCCCACGCGGCCGGCCATGAGCGGCGCCGGTCCCTGGGAAAGGCCGGCGAGCATGGAGGCGACGCCGTAGATCAGGAAGCCGGCACAAAAGGTGATCTTGCGCCCGAGCAGGTCCGAAAGCCTGCCGCAGGGCAGGTAGAGAGCCCCGGTGACCAGCGCGTAGATGAAGACGATCCAGCCGGCAAAAGTGATGTCCGTGCGGAACTCGGTTATGATGACTGGCAGGCTTATGGTAAGCATGCCGACATCCGTGGTGGCGATGAAGACGGAGATGACCACCACCCAAAGCGCCCACCAGCGGTGGTTGGGGCCGAAGATGCGGTTGTCGATGAAGTCTCTGAGCCAAGGCGTCATGGGGTGCGGGTGGGGAGCCGGTTCGACGTCGACTCCTCCTTCTTAGCGACTTCTCGTCCGGCACGAAAACGGTCGAAGGGAACGGTCCGGGGAGTCGCGGGACCGGGGGCGGAGCCGGCGGGAGATCGGCAGCGGGAGATCGGCGTTATGGCCATCCGATCCGGCAGGAACTACATCGAATCGCTGCGCGACGGCCGTGAGGTCTGGCATGCGGGGAAGCGTATCGAGGATGTGACCCTCCATCCCGGCTTCACCGGCACCCTCAGGACCCTTGCGGCGCTGTACGACCGCCAGGCGTCGGCGGAGGACGGCGAGACCATGACGGCGGTGCGGGACGGCGAGCGTATCGCCTGCAGCTATCTGCCGCCCGCCAACGCGGAAGAGCTGCGCGCCAAGCGCGGCAACATCGAGTTCTGGTCGCGGGCGACCTTCGGCCTGATGGGGCGCTACCCGGAGTTCTGCGCCGAACTGGTGGTGGGGCTGCTGGACTTCGCCGATACCTTGGCCGCCCACGACCCGCGCTGGGGCCGCAACGCGCGCGCCTATTACCGTCATTGCATCGCCGGGGATCTCTGTCTGACCCATGCCCTGACCGACCAGTTCCACGACCGCTCGAAGCGCGTGAGCGAGCAGCGCGACCCGGACCTGGTTCTCCACATTGTCGGCGAGACCTCCGAGGGGCCCATGGTCCGGGGTCTGCGCAACCTCGCCACGCTGGCGCCGCTGTCCGACGAGGCGCTGGTCTATCCCATCCGCCCGCGGGACGTGGACGAGCCGGACTACGCCATCGCGTTCGCCATCCCCATGAATGCCCCGGGGCTCAGGATCATCTGCCGGGATCTGTACGCCGAACACGCCGACCCGGAGCGGTTCCCGCTCACCACGCGTTTCGACGAGGTGGACGCCACGCTGGTGTTCGACGACGTGGTGGTGCCCTGGGAGCGGGTCTTTGCCTACCGTGCACCGGAACTGGTGGCGGGCTTTCACCGGAACATCCAGACTTGGGCCCAGTACGCCACCATGGTGCGCCTCATCACCCGGCTGGAGACGTTCCTCGGCGTCGCGCAACTGCTGTCGGCGTGGTCCGGCCGGGACCGGACGCCCCACTCCCAGGTCGGGCTGGCGACCTTCATCAAGGATCTGGAGATCCAGCGCGACGGCATCGAAATCGCCGAAAACCGGGGGTACCGGACTGCGGGCGGCTTCTGGGCGCCGCGCCTCAGCCCTTCCTACCGGATACACGGTATCGAGGCGTCGGACCGCGCCGAGGAGAACATGGAGAGCCTGCTCACCAGTTCGCTGGTGCTCACCGGCGGCGGCTCGGACCTGACCGCGGGCGAACTGGGGCCGCTGGTGGACCGCTATTTCCGCGGCCTGGCGCCCACCACCCGGGAGCACCTGCGCCTGCTGGCGGTGGCCGCGGATCTGGTCATGACCCCCTTCGGCAAGCGCGGGCAACTCTATGAGCGGCTGCAGAGCGGCGAGGTGGACAACATGAAGCGGCGCCTCCACGCGCAGTTCAAGGAGCGCGACGGCGCCGACCGGCTGCTGGCGTTCATCAACCAGGACTGGTCCGCGTAGCGGTGCACCGGATCCTCGAGCGCGCCCGGTCCGTCGCCGGGATGAGTTCCTTCCGGGGCGGCATCGGCAGCCGGGCCAGCCGGGCGGCGGCGCTGTCGTTTCGTCCCGGGCCCGCGGACGTCTTCATCGCCACCTTTCCCAAGTGCGGCACCACGTGGCTGCAACAAGTAGTGCACGGGCTCCGGACCCGGGGCTCCATGGACTTTGACGAGATCACCCTGGTGGTGCCGTGGCTCGAGCTGGCCCTGGACCTCGGCCTGGATCCCGAGGCGCCGCAGGTGGCCGAGCCCCGGGCCTTCAAGAGCCACCTGAACTGGCACGATATCCCCAAGGGCGGGCGCTACATCTCGATGGTGCGGGACCCCGGGGATGTCCTGGTGTCCATGTACCACTTCCACGAGGGCTGGCGTTTCGAGGCCGGCGCCATCGCCTTGGAGGACTACGCCCGCAACTTCTTCCTGGCCCCCGGGCGCAACCGTGGCTACTGGAAATACGTGGCGTCGTGGTGGCCGCAACGCGGCCGCGGCGACGTGTTGCTGTTGAGCTACGAGGCCGCCCTGGCGGACGTGCCGGGGCTGGTCCGGCGTGTCGCCCGGTTCATCGGGTGTCCGCTGGACGAGGACTTGCTGGAGGTGGTGGTGAGGCAATCCGGCATCGAGTTCATGAAGGCCCATGGCTCGCGGTTTGACGACCACGCGGTGCGCAACGCGCGCAACGCCGCCAACGGTCTTCCCCCCGGAGGCTCATCGTCCAAGCTGAGAAACGGACGGGTGGGCGACCATGCCGGCAGGTTGCCGCCGGACGTGCGTGCGGCCCTCCACCGCATCTGGCGTGAAGAGATGGCCGGCCGTTTCGGGCTCGCTTCCTACCGGGACATGGTCGCCGCCCTCGGTCCTGTCAGCGGCGCACCGGCGCTGGCGTAAGGCACGCCGCCTCCTATTCGTACCTCCCGTCCCTGGCGAGGACGAGCTTTCCCTCTTCATGGTGGAAGCATCGCCCCGAATCCTCCATGGGCAGCTGGGCCGCCAGCACGAACCCCCGCCCCAGGATCTCCGGGGTCGGGAGCCGCGTGAAGGCGTCCTCGGGCGCGCCCTCGGTAACGATGGGAACGCGCGGCGAGAACGTCACCACGCAAATGTTGGCTCCCCGCACTTCCTCGGCGAGATAGCGGCTGAAGGTCCAGATGGCGTCCTTGGTGGCCACGTAGGCGCAGGCACCGCCGGGCGTGATGCCGCCGCCGCCGTAGAGATTGATGATGTGTCCGGAGCGACGCGGCTCCATGTGCGCGAGGGCGTGCTTCGAGCACAGGAAAGTGCCGCCCAGGTTGGTCTGGATGACCCGGTCCCAGAAGGCCAGGTCCATGTCCCGGATCAGCGGCCAGCGGGGGATGCCCCAAGCGAAATGCGGCACGATGGCGGCGTCGTTCACCAGCACGTCGATGTGGCCGAACCGCGCCGCCGCCTGCTCGAATGCCCGCCGCACCGCCTGTTCGTCGCGCACATCCGCGTGGACGCGGAGGGCCTCGGTCATCCCGTCCAGTTCCGGGCCGGTCTTGTCGAGCCATTCCCGGCTCACGTCGATGATGACCACCTTGGCCTTCTCCCGTGCGAAGGTCAGCGCGGCATGGCGTCCGATGCCCTTGCCGCCTCCGGTCACCACGACCACCTTGTCTTCAAGCATTACCGATCCTCCTTCAGGTCTGGCGACGGCGTCCCGCGCCTTCCCGCCAGGGTGGCACATGGACCTTCCCGCCCGATTGCGGGGTGGGGCAGGGGAGCGCTCACGCCGTCAAGGGCCGTGGCGTTTCGCCGTGGCCTGCCCACCCCGGTGCCGCAGGCCACGGTATACTTTCTCCGCGCTGACCGGGATCTCGAAGAGACGCACGCCGACGGCGTCGGCCACGGCGTTGGCGATGGCGGCCGGTGCCGCGTTGTTGGCGAACTCTCCGATGGCCCTGCCACCGTGTGGTGCCAACCCGCCCTCCGACTCCACCAGCACCGTTTCCAGGGGGGGTATGTCGCGGATTCCGGGCAGTTTGTACTCTCCCAGGTTGGCGTTGATCACCTTGCCATTGTCCAGCACCAGTTCTTCCATGACGGCCTGCCCCAGGCCCATCACCACGCCGCCGTCGATCTGTCCCTGATGGGTGACGGGGTTGATGATCGTGCCCACATCGTGGGCGGTGACCATGCGTTCGACTTTCGTGGCGCCGGTCTCGGGATCCACCGCCACATCGGCCACCTGCGCGCACACGTAAGTGATCTCGTCCCGGTAGGGGAAGTCTTCCTGGACGGTCACGGTGCGGTCGTCCGGATATCGCGCCGCCACCTGTGCCAGGGACAGGCCCGGGCCGGTCCGGCCGCGGAAGCGGCCGCGTGCGTAGGCGATCTCCGAGGCGTCGCATTCCAGCATGCGGGCCGCGTGGCCGGCGAGCCGGGCTTCCAGCCGGTCGCAGGCTTTCTCCACCGCCAGCCCCGCGGTGTAGGTGACCCGGCTGGCTCTGGCACCGGTATCGTAGGGGGCGGTATCGGTATCGCCCGTGACCACCCGCACCTGCTCCAGTGCCAGTTGCATGTGCTCCGCCACCAGTTGGCGAAGAATGGTATGCGTTCCGGTCCCCTGGTCCACCGTGGGGCTCAGCACGGTGAGGGTGCCGTCGGACTCGGCCGTGACCGCGATGCCGGTCTCTCCGCCGGAGATGTGCCGCCCGTAGATGGCCACGCCCCGGCCCCGGTGGGGGCCGCGCCGCGGACCGTGCCATCCCGACGCCTCCAGTGCCCGGGACAACACCGCATGGATCCGAAGGCCGGGCAAGCGCTTGCCGATGGCGTCCTCGTCGTTGTCGCGCAGGACGTTGCCGAGCCGGAACGCGCCGGGGTCCATGCCCAGCTCCCGGGCGATGAGGTCGGTGTGCGACTCCAGCGCGAAGAAGACGGGGATGGAACCGGGGCTCCGATAGTAGCCGCCCGGCGTGGTGTTGGTGTAGACCTGCAGGAACTCGAATGCGGCGTTCTCCACCCGGTAGAGGCCGCCGGCGTAGTGCCAGGTGGCGAAGGAGGCGCTGGCCTTGAGGCCGCCGTAGGCACCGCCCGCATGCCATGCCTTCAAGCGGCGGGCGACGATGCGGCCGTCCCGTTTCACGCCGGAGCGGATGGTCACGACCGTGGCCTCGTCCGGGTTGCTGGCGGTCAGCTCCTCGGCATAGGTCATGACGACCTTCACCGGCCGCCTGGACTCCCGGGCCAGGAAGAACGCCACCGGCAGGTCCCGGGCGTCGCCCTTGCCACCGAACTCGCCGCCGACGTTCACCGGATGGACGCGAACGGCGGCATGCGCCACGCCGATGGTGTCGGCCAGCATCCGGCGGGTGCGGAACGGATCCTTGGTGGAGGCCCAGACCTGGATGCGGCCGTCCGGATCGATGGCGAGCAGCCCGGCGTAGGGCTCCAGATAGCCCTGATGCCGGGCCGGTACGCGGAACGTATGTTCCAGCGCGATGTCGGCCTCGCGGAAACCCTGCTCCACGTCCCCCTTGCTCCAGGCGAGTCGGGTGAGCCCGTTGCGGACGTCGGTGGCCAGGCGCTCGTGCGGCGCTCCGGCGTAGCCGGCGACATCGTCGTGGAGCAGCGGCGCGTCCGGTTCCGTTGCCGCCACCGGATCGAATACCGCCGGAAGGATCTCGTAGTCGACCTCGATGAGTGCCAGCGCGGCCTCCGCCGCTTCGGGGGTATCCGCCGCCACCGCCGCCACCCGGTCGCCGACATACCGCACCACGTCCCAGCACAGCACCGGCAGGTCCCGGATCTGTTTTCCCATGAAATGATGGGGGACGTCCTTGCCGGTGACCACGGCGCGGACCCCGGGCGCGTTCCGGGCCGCGGTGGCGTCGATGCCGCGGATACGTGCATGTGGGTGGGGGCTTCTCAGAATCCTGCCCCAGAGCGTGCCCTCCCGCGGGATGTCCGCGGCGTAGCGGGTCTGCCCCGTGACCTTGTCGGGCCCTTCGGCGCGCTGCACGGGGGCGCCGACGATGCCGGTGTCCGGTGTCACGAACGGATCCATGCCGGCCTCCGTGTCCTCGGGGGGTAGCTTTTCTCCGCCCGCGACAGGGGCGGGCGCGGACGGGTTTGAGAACGGCTCACGCACCCGATCGTCATGACTCCGGCATGAGCGAGCGCCGGCCGAACCACCAGAAGACCAGGACCAGCGGCGTCAGCACCACCGTCATCACCAGGGTGACACCCGCCGCCAGGTTGGTGGCACCGGAGAACCAGTAGCTCCAGATCACGGCCGGGAGGGTGATGTTGTCGTGGCTGATGAGAAAGACCGCAACCGTGAGTTCCCGGTACACCAGTATGGCGGACCAGATCCATACCGACAGGAGCGTCGGCCGCAGCAGCGGCACCAGGATCCTCCAGGATGTGCGCGCCGAGGACAGGCCGGCGGTATAGGCGGCCTCCTCAAGCTCCTTGTGTATCTGCAACAGCGAACTGTTGAGTGCCCGGGTGGCGAAGGCGAGCCGGGAAACCATGTAGACGATGGCGATAAGCCAGACCGAGCCGTAGAGCGGCACGAAGTTCTTGAGCACGAACAGCGACACCAGCAATGCGGCGATGGCGAGGATGACCTCGGGCAGGGCGTGGGGCAGGAAGGCCCCGAACTCCAGCGCGTAGCGGTAGCGCGAGCCCGAGCGCACGATGAGCCAGGAGACGGCAAAGGCCACCAGCAGCGTCACCGACGGCACCAACGCCACCAGCAGCGCGGTGTTCTGGAGGCCGCGCCACACCAGGTTCCAGTCGATGTTGTAGAACGCGGCCAGGGACGCCCGGTTGAGCATCGCCCAGGACGGCGGCGCCAGGTAGGGGGAGACCGCGACATAGGCGATCAACAACAGCGGGATCAGCTTCGAGGCGAGGATGTAGAGGCCGATGAAGCCCCAGCCCGCCAGCCCCCAGCGGCCCAGTTCGATGAGGGTGGGGCGGTAGCCCTTGCCGGTCACCACCTCGTAGCGGTGGCCCTGGCGCAGCACCGTGCTGTACCACCAGGTGAGCAGCAGCGCCACCCCGATCATCAGCACGCCCAGGGCCGCGGTGATGCCGTGCTCGGGGAACTCGTCGTCGCCGGGGTTGGTCTTGAGATAGACGAAGGTGCTGAGCATGTAGACGCGGTTGCCGAGCCCGATGATGGCCGGGATGTCGAAGGTGGCGATGGCGATGGTGGCCATGTAGATGACCGCGGCGAGAATGGCCGGAAAGGCCAGCGGCAGAGTCACCCGGCGCATGGTGGTGAAGAAGCTCATGCCGTGGA
Organism: uncultured Binatia bacterium (SeqCode); assembly: GCA_964291295.2. Lineage (GTDB taxonomy): Bacteria > Desulfobacterota > Binatia > UBA9968 > JAJDTQ01 > JAJDTQ01. The sequence continues at coordinate 2,006,097 of OZ219754.1, forward strand.
TCCTGGCGGCCTCCTCCAGGGATGGATTCATGGCCCGGAACATCTGGGCGGTGAGGATGAACGCCAGTGCCGCCAGGCTGAGGCCCTGGACAAAGCCCATGCCCACCGGGGTCGCGATGTTGATGGGGCCCCCTTCCAGGCCCAACAGGCTCACCAGCCAGCGGTTCAGGAAGCCGATGCGCTGGTGTGCCAGGAAAGTCCAGCCCATGGCGGTGTAGATGCCCGGGATCAACAGGCCGAGGGTCATGATGGTGTAGACCAGCCCCTTGCCCGGCAGCGTGGTGCGTTCGGTGAGCCAGGCAATGGGCAGGCCGATGGCCAGCGCCACCACCGTGGTGGCCGCGGTGAAGATCAGGGTGTTCCAGGTAACCTCGGCAACGAACGGATCGGCCAGGATTTCCCGGTAGTTTCGGATGGTGTAGGTCGCGTCCGCTGTCCCCAGCATGCCGGTCTGGAAGCTGATCCATGCCAGCACGGCCACCAGCGCCAGGATGACGACCATGGGCACCAGCGCCAGCCCCAGCATCCAGGGCGGCATCCTGGCGCGGAGCACACGGGGCAACGATGGTTTCAGGACAGCTTCCATAGAGGCGGGGTTCTTCCAGCGGTCTGACGCAGGTGCCGAGCCGGATACGGATCCGTATCCGGCAGTCCTTGTCGGCGCGGCGCGGTGGCCGCGGGCCGGTCTTGGACCCGCCCGCGGCCGCCGCCACCCGGAGGGGGTCGGGGCCGGCACGCGCCGCCGCCCTGACCGGTGTCTTGCGAGAAGACGCGCTACCGCATGCGCTACTTCTTCTGCATGATCTGCTCCAGTTCCTTGCGGGTCTTCCGGTAGTCCTTCTGGCTTGCCAGCCACTGGGGCGAGTTCACCACCACCTTGGCGCCGCGGGCGCGGGCGTCGGCCAGCACCTTCCGTTCGTTGGACTCCGGATAGAGATGGAAGTCGAAGCCGTTGACCTCCCACATCCATTTCTGGCCTTCCGGAGTGTGCAGGTAGGCGACGAACAGGGCCGCCGCATTGGGCGACCGGGAGTGCACCGGGACGGCGCCGTAACGGGTGTGCGACACCACCGCCTCGTTCACCACCGAATAGCCCAGGGGCAGTCCCTGACGCTCGGCCTGGTTCACGTACTGGTCGCCGCAACTGAACACCAGCATGGCAAACTCGCCGCTGGTGAGGCGGTCCACCGTGCCGCACCGTATGAGGCCGCCGATCTGTTGGGACAGCTTCCTGGCGTAGTCGATCATCACCTCCCGTCCCAGCAGGCTGGGCGTGGCGAACTCACGCAGCCCGGCGACATAGGGCGTCGAGGCGATCTGGCCTTTCCACTTGGGATCGAGGACGTCGTACATGCTCTTCGGGATGTCGTCACCCTTGACCATTTCGCTGTTGTACATGATGCCCACCAGGGTCGACGCCGAAGCGAGCCCGATGCCGTTGGCGGGCATGGGATCGAAGCCGGGGTCCGGCGGCAGCATCGGCCGCTCCAGATAGGCCATCCAGTTCATCGACCGCGTCAGCCCCACCTGGCCCGACTTCAGCATGCCGCCGGAGTTGTTCCAGAGGACGTCGGTGCTGGCCGGCTGCTCCGCCTTCAGCTCCCGGGTGAGCCGGCCGATCATCTTGGTCATGCTGGGGCCCGGGGTGAACTGCGGCTCGATCCGGGTGCCGTACCTCTTGTTCATGCCGGCGACGAGTTGCGCGAAGCCCTTGCTGCCGTCGAGGCTGCGCGAGGACCACATGGCCCTGAGGGTGGTCTCCTGCTTCGCGCCCGCCACCAGCTCCTCCAGGGTCTTGGGGGCGTCCGCCGCGTAGGCGCCCGCCACCATGAACAGGGAACAGAGTGCCGCGGCCCATCGGGGTACGTGTTTGAAACTATCCATCGGTTTCCTCCTCGGTCCGGGTTTACGACGACGATACCGGGGTACCGTTGCCCAAGCGGGGTACCGTTGCCCAAGCCATTGCAAGCAGACTCTCTCAGTCGCTGACCGCGTTCACGAAGGCGGTGTTTCTCTCATCGGCCGCGAATACCATCACGTCGTCCCGGGGCACCCGGAGCCGCAGCGCGTCTCCGTCGGCGGTGGGCACGAAGCGGCTCTTGCCCGTGATCTGCGTGTCTTCCGTCGTCACGTCGTAGACGAACTGGTCGCCCAGAAACACGCTGGACTTGAGCTGCGCCCGGAAGGTGTTGTCGGTGCCGTCGTCGGAGGCTTCGGCGAACCCGATGGACTCGGGCCGGAATCCCACCCACACCTCGCCTTCCGGGCCGGCGTCACCGGTGATGCGGAACCGGCCGATGCCGGTCTCCACCGTGTCGTCGCCGGCGCGCCGTCCCCGGAGCCAGTTCACCGAGCCGAAGAACTCCGCGACCTCGGCACAATTGGGAGTGCGGTACAGGTCCATGGGGGCACCGTACTGCAACAGTTCGCCCAGGCTCATGAGCGCGATCTTGTCGGCCATGGCCATGGCCTCGACCTGGTCGTGGGTGACGTAGAGCACGGTGGCGCCAAGCTGCTTGGCGAGATCGCGGATGCGGCCGCGCACCTCCTCCCGGAGGCGCGCATCAAGATTGCTCAGGGGTTCGTCCATGAGCAGCACCTTGGGGTTCACGGCGATGGCCCGGGCCAGCGCCACCCGCTGCTGCTGGCCGCCGCTCAGCAGTGTCGACGGGCGGGCGGTCTGGGCGTGGAGCTGCACCATGTGCAGGGCCTCCAGAACGCGGTCGCGGACCTGTTGCCGGGGGATCTTGTGGGCGCCTTCTCGGAGCGGCAGGGCGACGTTGTCGAAGACGGTCAGGTGAGGCCACACCGCGTACGACTGGAACACCATGCCGAAGTTGCGGTCCTGGGGCGGTACCCACACCGGCGGGTTGTCCCCGAACACGACCCGGCCGGCGATGTCGATCTTGCCGCCGTCCGGCGTCTCCAGCCCGGCCACGCAGCGGAGCAGGGTGGTCTTCCCCGATCCGCTGGCGCCGACGATGACGAAGAACTCGCCCTCGGCCACGTCGAGGTCCAGGCGCTTGAGCGCCGCGACCTTGCCGTCGGCGACGACGAACTCCTTGCGCAGTTCCCGGATCGTGATCATGCGCCCCGTCCGTAACCCGATGCAGGGGGTCGTGTCAACCGGTAGACTCCCCCCGGACCATTTGGTAACTAGAGACGATTGCGTAACCGTCATGGCCATGAAGGATCGGCGGCGCCGTCCCCGGTACGAGCACGAAAAGAGTGCGAACATGTGCGAGTACCGTTTGCGAATGGCGTGCCTGAGTGCCGTGTGCGAATATCGTGAGCGAAACTCGCGCCCAGGGCGCCTTACGTGGTTCCCGCGAACCCGGGCGGCCGTGGCATAGCCGTCACGCCCCCCGCTCCTGGATTCCCGCCCCGATCGGAGTCGGGGGCCATCGCCGACGGGAACGACGGAGACGGGGCGGTGACCCGGAGACCCACTTTGCATCAGGACCTGAGAGAATTTCTTGACGTGCTGGAGCGCGAAGATCAGTTGCTGGAGGTGCATCGGGAGACGGACCCGCGCTTCGAGATTGCCGCCGGCATCCGCAAGAGTTCCGACGTTGGCGGTCCTGCGCTGTTGTTCAACAACGTCAAGGGCCATCCCGGCTGGCGGGTGCTCGGGGCGCTGTACGCCACCCGCCGGCTGGTGGCGCTGGGACTGGGGGTCGCCGAGGACAGGCTGCTGGAGCGCTACCTGACGCTGGAGGACGAGCGCATTCCCTCGGAGTTGGTGTCCACGGGTCCGGTCAAGGAGGTCCGCTGGACCGGCGACGACATCGACTTGGCCAAGATTCCCATCGCGGTGCACTCCGAGAAGGACTGCGGTGCCTACGTCACCATCGGCGTCCAGATCGGCAAGGATCCGGACACCCGCACTCCCAATGTCTCCATTCACCGCATGCTGCGGCTGGGCAAGGACCGGCTGTCGCTGTGGGCACCGCCGGACCACCACCTCGGGCGCATGATCCTCAAGGCCGAGGACCGCGGCGAGGGGCTGGAGGTGGCCACGGCCATCGGGGTGGACCCGGCCATCATCATCGGCTCCCAAGCGCGGGTGCCCTACGGCGTCGACGAGTTTGCGGTGTCGGGCGGACTGCGCGGCGCGCCCGTGCAGTTGACCCGCTGCGACACCATCGACGTGGAGGTGCCCGCCCACGCGGAGGTGGTGATCGAGGGCGTGACGATCCCCGGAGAGCGGGTGGCGGACGGCCCCTACGGCGAGTACCCCGGCACCTACAGCGAGAGCAAGCAGGCCCCGGTGGTCCAGGTCACCGCCGTCACCATGCGCAAGGACCCCATCTACCAGACCTGCCTCACGGGCATGCCGGTGACCGAGAACCACACGCTCATCGAGTGTGCCAACGCGGCGCTGGTTTACCGCACGGTGTCCGCCATCACGCCGGAAATCAAGGATTGCAGCGTCACCGCCGGCGGCACCTACCGCCACCACGCGGTGGTCGCCATGCGCAAGCGCCACGACGCGGAGGCGCGCAACGTCATCCTGGCGCTGCTGGCCACCGGCGCCGGCTTCAAGCGGGTGGTGGTGGTGGACGAGGACATCGACGTGCACGATCCGGTGGATGTGGAGTGGGCGGTCAACACGCGGGTCCAGCCGGACAAGGACCTTGTCGTCGTTCCCAATCTGGCCATGTCGACGCTGGATCCCTCGGCGCCGGCGCCGCGCACCACGGCCGGGTGGGGCATCGACGCCACCATGCCGCTTCACGACAACGAGTACTACCGCAAGGTCCGGGTGCCCGGCGTGGACAAGGTGGACTACCTCTGAGGCGGCCGGGGCCGATGGGCATCCTTCGAGCGTCCCGGGGCGGCGTCGATGGAACCGCGGTCACGGCCGGATATCCCATGAAGCACAACCCCTCCCGGTGACCATGAAGCACTTCGAATACCTGGAACCCGTCACGGTCGCCGAAGCCTGCGACCTGCTCCGGCAATACGGTGGCAACGCGCGCGTGTTCGCCGGCGGCAGCTCCCTCACCATCCTGCTCAAGCAGGGTTTCCTGCAGCCGGAGGCGCTGATCAACATCAAGAAGATCGACGTGTTGCGGCGCATTGAGGAGTCCGGCGACGGCCTTGTCATCGGTGCGCTGGTGACGCACCGCGACATCGAGACATCCGATCTGCTGGCGGCACGCCTGCCGGTGCTGTGCGAACTGGAGCACGAGGTGGCGAATATCCGGGTGCGCCACATGGCCACGGTGGGCGGTAACATCGCGTCGGGGGAGCCGTTGACCGACCTCCCGTGCGTGTTCATCACGCTGGACGCCACCGTGCGCATCGCCCATCATGCGGGCGAGCGCACCCTGCCGCTGGAAGACGTGTTCGTGGACTACTACGAGACGCGGTTGCGGGAAGACGAGGTGCTGACACACGTGGTGATCCCGCCGCTGCCGCCCGGCAGCGCCGTCGACTACGAGCGTTTCTCCAGCAGTTCGGTGGTGGACAAGCCCTGCGTCGGCGTGGCCGTGCGCCTGTCGGTGGAAGAGGACCGGTGCCGTGACGTCTGCATCGGCCTGGGCTGCGTCGCGCCCCGACCGATGCGTGCGCGGCGCGCCGAGGCGGTGCTGGAGGGCCAGCCGCTGAACGAGCGGAGCCTGCAAGAGGCCGCCCGGGCTGCCGCCGGGGAGTGCGACCCGATGGACGACCTGCGTGGCTCCGAGCGCTACAAGCGCGAGATGGTGGCGGTGCTGGTGCGGCGTCTCGCTCCCCGGGTGTACCAGAAGGCGAAGAGCGGCGGCTGAAGCCGGGTGGATACGAACGGGGGATGAACCGGGACAGGGAGGAGCCTGCGGCATGAAGAAGGTCATCACCATGGAGGTCAACGGCGCGACCCGCCAGCTGGAGGTGGAACCTTGGCGTACGTTGCTGGACGTGGTTCGGGAAGAGCTGGATCTCACCGGCGCCAAGCTCGGCTGCGACATCCAGGTGTGCGGCGCCTGCACGCTGCTGGTGGACGGCAAGCCGGCAAGCGCCTGCTCGGTGCTGGCGGTGGATGCCGACGGCCGGCGCATCACCACCGTGGAGGGGTTGGCCGACGGCGACCGGCTGCATCCGCTGCAGGAGTCGTTCATGAAGCACGGCGCGCTCCAGTGCGGCTATTGCACCTCGGGATTCCTGCTCACCGCCAAGGCCATGCTGGACGAGAATCCCCACCCGGACGACGATCAGATCAAGAGCTACATGGGCGGCAGCTTCTGCCGCTGCGGCTGCTACCAGGAGATCATGCAGGCCATCCGCGGCGTGGCCCGGGTCTAGCGGAGAGACCCGGGCCGCGCGCGAGGGACCGGAGGAGCGTGTCATGGCGACGAGCGAGAGGCCGCGGAGCGCACGGAATGGACAGCGCCCGGATTACCAGCGCCTGGACTACCAGGCCAAGCTCACGGGCCGCGCCGCCTATCTGGCGGACATGAAGATGCCCGGAGTCTGCGAGGGGGCGGTTCTGCGCAGTCCGGTGGCTCATGCGTGGGTCCGGTACGTGGACGCGGCAGAGGCTCTCAAGGTGCCGGGGGTGGTGGCCGTCTACACGAGGGACGACGTCGTCCGGGGCAGCGGGATCGAGCCCTACTACGGACCGGTGTTCAAGGACCAGACCATCGTGGCGGTGGACAAGGTCCGGCACGTGGGGGATCCGGTGGCGGCGGTGGCGGCGGAGACCCGGGAGGCCGCCGAGGAGGCGGCGAACCGCATTGTCGTGGAGTACGAGGACCTGCCGCCGGTGATGGACGTGCGCGATTCGGTCCGGGAAGACGCCGTGCAGGTGCACGAGACCGTGCGCATTCCGGAGCACGGCTTTGCCGACCTTGCGGAACTCAAGCCCATCGAAGGCACCAACGTCTGCACCCACTTCAAGCTGCGCAAGGGCGACATCGAGCAGGGTTTCGCCGAATGCGCCCGCATCTTCGAGGACACCTTCGTTCTGCCCACCACCCAGCATGTGGCGCTGGAGCCCCACGGCTGCATCGCGTCGTTCCAGCCCGACGGGCGGGTGCATCTGTGGTCCACGACCCAGAACCCGTTCGTGGTCCGCACCCAACTCGCCAACATCTTCAAGATGCCGGTCTCCAAGGTCCGCATCCGGGTGCCGTATCTCGGCGGTGGTTACGGCAGCAAGGTCTATCCCAAGATCGAGCCGCTGACCGTCGCCCTGGCGCGGAAGGCCGGGCGTCCGGTGCGCATCGTGCTGAGCCGGGAAGAGGTGTTTTACACGGTGACCAAGCACGCTGCGGTCATCCGGATGAAGACCGGAGTCAAGGCCGACGGCACCTTTCATGCGCGGGAAGCGGAAGTCCTGCTCGATACCGGCGCGTTTGCGGAGATCGGTCCACGGGTGGCCAAGAAGTCGGCCTACACCGCGGCCGGCCCCTACAAGTTCAGGCACGTGAAGATCGACGCCAAATCGGTGTACACCAACAAGCCGCCGGCGGGCGCCTTCCGCGGCTTCGGCGTGTCCCAGTCGGCCTGGGCCAGCGAGTCCCAGACCGACATCATCGCCAGGGCGCTGGGCCGGGACCCTTACGAATTGCGCATGCAGAACATCTACGACGAGGGCGACGAGTTCGTCACCGGCGAGAAGCTTCGGAGCATCGGGGTCAAGGCCTGCCTGGAGAAGGTCGCCAGGGAGATGCGCTGGGGCGAGCCGGCGCCGGCGCCGGAGGACCCGTCCCGGGTGCGCGGCAGGGGGCTCGCGGCACTGATCAAGGCGACCATCACGCCGTCCATCTCGTGCGCCGCCATCAAGCTCAACGAGGACGGCAGCGTCAACGTGTTCACCAGTACCGTGGAGATGGGCCAGGGGTCGGATACCGCCATGGCCGCCATCGTCGCCGGCACGCTGGGGATTTCCCTGGACCAGGTGTCGGTGCTGGGGGTGGATACGGACGTCGTGCCCTATGATCTCACCACGTCGTCGAGCCGCTCCACCTTCCACATGGGCAAGGCTCTGGAGCTGGCGTCTCTGGATCTCTGCGAACAACTCCGCAGGTTCGTCGCCGAGGAGTACGCGGTCCCGTTCGAGGAGACCCGCGCCCAGGGCGGCAAGATTCTGTTCCGAGAAAACGCGCTGGACTTCCGCGAGGTGCTGTTCAATCATTTCGGCATGCAGGGAGGCACGCTGGTGGGCCGGGGCGAGGTGAAGACCCACACCACCGATCCGGACACCGGGGAAAAGACCACTTCGTCCTTCTGGTTCGTGGGCGCGGGCGGCAGCGAGGTGGAGATCGACAGGGACACCGGCCGGCTCCGGGTTCTCAGGCACGCCACCGCGGTGGACGTGGGCAGGGTGATCACGCCGTTGGGCTGCCAGCAGCAGCTCGTGGGCGGGGCCGTTACCGGCCTGGGCCAAGCGCTGTTCGAGCAGATGGTGTTCGACAACGGCGTCCTGGTCAATCCCAATCTGGTGGACTACGTGCTGCCGGCCTTGGGCGACATGCCCGACGAGATCACGCCCATAACCGTCGAGGTGCCTCACAGGAACGGACCCTTGGGCGCCAAGGGCATCGGCGAGACATCGCTGATCCCGGTGGCGCCTTCCATCGCCAACGCCGTGGACGATGCCGTGGGCGTGCGCATCAAGGATCTGCCCGTGACCGCGGAGAAGATATTTCTGGGGATGCTCGACAAGTAGCGGCGGGTTTCCGAACCCGAGCGGTGCGCGAAGCCGGACAGGCAGTGCAGGACAGTCGTGGAACGACCCTGAAACGACCGTATCGTCGTGGGGCAAGGAGGAACCATCATGAAACTCAAGGATCGCGTGGCGGTCATCACCGGCGCGGGCCGCAATATCGGCGAGTCGGCCGCCAGGCTGTTCGCCTCGGAAGGCGCAAAGGTGTGCGTCGCGGACATGGACCCCGGGCGGGGCGAGAAGGTGGTGAACGACCTGAGGGACGCTGGCCATGAGGCCATCTACGCCAGGTGCAATGTCGCCAACGCCGAAGAGGTGAAGGCCATGGTGAAGGCGACGGTGGACGCCTTCGGCGGCATCGACATCCTCGTCAACAACGCCGCGGTGACGGATCACGAGACCATCTTCAGCATCTCCGAGGAGGAGTGGGACCTTGTCATCGACGTGACTCTCAAGGGACCGTTTCTCGTCGGCCGCTACGTGGCGGAGCAGATGGTCGCGCAGGGCCGGGGCGGCGTCATCGTCAACGTGGCCTCGACGTCGGGCCTTTCCGGCCGTACCGATGCCATCGCCTACATGGCGGCCAAGGGCGGCGTGGTCAACCTCTCCCGGGGCATGGCCGTGCAGCTCTCCCGGTACGACATCCGGGTCAACTGTCTGACCCCCAACCGCTCGGGCTCTCCCGTGGGACAGGACGAGGGCGCCGAGGGGCGGGAGTTCAAGAATCTGGCGGGGCGGCTGGGCACCGCCGAAGACCAGGCCCGGGCCATGCTGTTCCTGGCCAGCGACGACTCGGGCTTCGTGTGGGGCGCCAACCTCATCTGCGACGGCGGCGTCACCGCGGCCTCGAACTTCCCCAAGGACCGGGTGCCGGCCAACTGATGGCATCCGGGTGGGTGCGGACGGCGGGCGCAGTCCGGCGGAGCCGGCGACGTGTCGGCGAAGGCGCCCGGCTTCATTGTCCAATCCCCTTGACATCGATTCCGGGCTTCGACTAGTGTCCTTCTGCGCTCCGTGAAGCGCGCGCCGTGAGGCGTGGAACAATGCGGTCCGGACAGGAGACGCGACAGCGAGCGGGTCTCGCCAGCACGCCGGCGCGTTGTGACGACCCGGGTGAGGTGCTCTGCCAAGGGATGGATGAGGTTCCGGAAGGTTTCGGGACGGGGCGGCAGGGCTGGGCGGGATTGGCGGGCGGTTTCGGGCGGCGGTGTTTCGGGCGGCAGGGCGAGGCGGTTCTTCGGCGTGAGAATCCTGGCCGCGGCTGGACGGCGTGGGGTCATGACGCGGCACCGTCACGGCAAGGGAAACGCGTGACAAGACCGGTAACAGGAAGGGGGCAAGCATGACGGCAATACGAAAATCGTTGGTGGTCTTCCTGATGGTGGGGGTGCTGGGCGCTGCCGGGGCGGTAATGCCGGAAGACGTCCAATCGAAGATCATCCTCAAGGTGGCAACCCAGTCCGCGCGCCCCGGCACCCCGCGCGCGGACTATCTGGTGCATTTCAAGAACGGTGTCGCGGAACGGACCAACGGCGAGATCGAGGTGCAGATCTTCTGGGCCAACTCCCTCGTGCACGCCAAGGAAGCCCTGGAGGCGGTGCAGTTGGGCACGTCCGACATGGCCGACCTCGCCATCGGCTACTTCTCCGACAAGGTCCGACTGCTGCAGGTGGCCGGGCTGCCCTTCTCCGTAAGCGATCCGGTGCAGGCGCGGAAAGGCGGCCTGCGCGTGCTCGCGCAGATCCCGGAGGCGAGCGCCGAACTCACCAAGTTCGGTCACGTGGTGGTGGGCATGACCGCGACGGCGAGCTACCAGCTGGTGGCCCATGATCCCATACGGAATCTGGCCGACCTGAAGGGAAAGAAGGTCGGCACCTTCGGCCGCATCGCGCCCAAGGCCATCAAGGCGTCGGGAGCGATCCCGGTGAGCACCACCGGCGGCGAGATGTACGAAGCGCTCCAGCGCAAGACCATCGACGCGCGCATCCTCTCCTTCGAGGCGGCCCAGCGGTTCAAGACCTACGAGGTGGCCAAGTACATGAGCAAGATCGAGATGGGCGCCATCGCGGGTATCAACACGTTCACCATCAACAAGAGAAAGTGGGACTCGCTGTCGAAGGAACACCAGAAGATTCTCCTCGAAGAGGGCGAGAGGGTCGGGCAGTGGGAAGCTCAGGCGATGAAGGACGACGACGTCAAGTTCCAGAAGTACCTGAGGGGCAAGGGCGTCGAGATCGTCGACTTCTCCGCCGAGGATCGGGAGAAGTGGAAGAACAGCCCGGGCGTCAGGAAGATCTCCGGGGACTGGGTCGCCAGCATGGAGAAGCTGGGCCTGCCCGGCAAGAGGACTCTCGCGGTATTCCTGGGTGAATGAAGCGGGGCGGCGGAGATGGAACCGCACCCTTGCTCCGGACCTTCGACCTTGCGGGGGCGGCCCGCCCCCGCAAGGTCGGTCGTCAACCGCGGGATTGATCGGCCTTGAACCAGACGAACGATACCGGGTCCGCCCCGGACCGGGACAGCCATGAAACCCCGGAGGACCGCACCTGGGCGACCCGGGTGCTCACCTTTCTGAACGAGATCAGCGGCTACCTCCTGTTCTTCATGATGCTGCTGATCACGGTGGACGTCACCGGGCGCTACATGTTCTCGAGTCCAATCCCCGGGACGCTGGAGTTCACCGAGTTTCTGATCGTGTTCGTGGTGTTCTTCAGCATGGCGTACGTCCAGCTCACCAAGCGGCACATCTGCGTGGAGCTGTTGACCCAGCGGCTGCCCCGGCGGGTGGCGGATGGCCTCGCGGTGGGGGTCCTGCTCATCGCGGCGGTGTTCTTCGCGCTCATGTGCTGGCAGTCGTGGCATGCCGGGATGTCGTCGCTGGAGTACCGCGAGGCGTCTGACGGGCTGGTGCAGATTCCGGTCTACCCGCCCAAGCTCGCCATCCCCTTCGGCGCTGCCCTGATCGCCATCCAGATGTTGCGCGACGCCTGGAAACGCTTTCGGAGCCTCATGACTCCCGGGTAGGCTTTGCATGGATCCCACCTTCCTGGCGATACTCAGCGTATTCGTTCTCATCATCCTGCTGCTGTGCGGCCTTCACGTGGCCGTGTCGCTGGGGCTGGTGGGGGTGTTGGGCTTCGTGATGATCACCGACAGCTGGTCCGCCGGCATCGGCCTGTTGCGAACCACGCCGTACAAGGTGGTGGCGAATTTCACGTTCTTCGCGATACCCGTCTTCATCCTGATGGGGCAGTTCGCCAACTACGGCGGCTTGAGCGCGGATATCTATTCGGTGGTTCACAAGTGGCTCGGGCGGGTGCGGGGCGGCCTCGCCATGGCCACCACGGCAAGCTGCGCCGCCTTTGCCGCGGCCTGCGGCTCCAGTGTGGCCACCGCCGCCACGTTCACGCAGGTGGCGCTGCCGGAAATGCTGAAGTATGGCTACGACAAGCGGATCGCCACCGGCGCCATCGCGGCTTCGGGCACCCTGGGAGCGTTGATTCCTCCCAGTGGCCTCATGATCATCTACGGCATCATCACCGAGCAGTCCATCGGCAAGCTGCTGATCGCCGGCTTCATTCCCGGCCTCCTTTCGGCGCTGATCTACATGGGCATGATCTCCTGCTGGGTGCGGCTCCGGCCCGGGATGGCGCCTATCATCGAGGAGAGGCCGCCGTTGAGGGAGAAGCTCCTGTCCCTGTACCGGGTCTGGGGCATCGTCACGCTCTCCATCATTGTCATGGGAGCGATCTACCTGGGCATCGCCACCCCCACCGAGGCGGGCGCCTTCGGCGCCTTCGGCGCCTTCGTGATCATGGTCGCCAAAGGCAGCTTCACGCGCCAGAGGCTCCGCAACACCGTGCTCGACACCGCCACGTCCACCACGATGCTGTTCACCATCATCATCGGCGCCTACATCTTCAGCCGCTTTCTGGCTGTCACCAATGTGGGCCCGCAGCTTGCGGACTACCTGGTGAGTTCGGGCATGCCGCGCCACCTGATCCTGGCCGGATTCCTGCTGCTCTACGTGTTCCTGGGCATGTTCATGGACCCGGCGGCCATGATGGCCATCACCCTGCCCATCGTCTTTCCCATCGTGGTCGAGATGGGCTTCAGCGGCATCTGGTTCGGTGTGCTGGTGATCAAGACCTCGGAGATCGGCCTCATCACGCCGCCGGTGGGAATGAACGTCTATACCGTGAATGCCGCGGCCCATGGCATGGTGCGCCTTGAGGATATCTTCAAGGGCATCCTGCCGTTCTTCCTGATGGACGTACTCACCCTGGTGGTGCTGGTGGCCTTCCCGCAGATCTCCCTGTGGCTGCCGGGCCGGATGCTCGGGTAGGATCCCACGCCGCTGCGAACCCTGCCCGGGGTACGGCCGGGCGGCCGTCCCTTCAGCTACACGACTTCGTTTTTCTCGATGATGTCGAGAACCTGGTCCTCGAACTCGGCCAATTCCGCCCGGGTGGCGTTGGTGGGGGTCTCCATGTCGGCGAGGACCTTTCCGGGCCTGCCGAGGATGACCAGCCGCGAGCCGATCTCCAGGGCCTCGTGAATGTTGTGGGTGATGAGGAGGCAGGTTTTTCTGCTTGCGGTGACCAGCTCCAGGAAGACTTCGCGAAGCCGCCGGGCGGTGGACTGGTCCAGATGGCCGAAGGCCTCGTCGGCGAAGAAGATCTCCGGCGACAGGCAGAAGGCCCGGGCCATGCCCACCCGCTGGCGCATGCCGCCGGACAGCTCATGGGGAAAGGCGTCCTCGAAACCCTGGAGTTCGAGCTTGTGCAGCCATTCCAGGGCGATGTCGTTCTGTTCCTTTTCGCTGAACTCGAGAATCTCCAGACCCACCCGGGCGTTTTCCAGAGCCGTCCGCCACGGCAGCAGGCGGTCGGTCTGAAAGATCACGCCGAGCTTCGACCGGAAGTAGTCGAACTCCCGATAGGGGTCGTGCCCCAGCAATGCGATGGACCCCGCGGTGGGCTGCTCCAGGCCCAGGAGAAGGTTGAACGTGGTGGACTTCCCGCAGCCGGTCTTGCCCACGATGGCGACGATGTCGCCGCTGCCCACCTCGAGGTTGAGCCCGTCCACTGCGGTGAATCGATCGCCGTCCACCGAGGTGAAGACCATCTGCACGTCCCGCATGCGGACCACGGCATCGGCGCCGCTCATGTGGCCATGCCTCCCTGCCGGGCCGGGCGCCAGCGCAGCAGCTTTTGCTCCAGCATGAGAATGATCAGTTGGGTGATGAGCAGGAAGGTCACCAGCACCAGGGTCCAGGCGATGGCCTTCGGCATCTCGAACAGTTCCTGCGCCAGCAGCAGCTTGTTGCCGACGCCCCGGGTGGCGCCCACCAGTTCGGCGACGATGACCACGCGCGCCGCCAGCCCGAGGTTCACCTTCCATGCGGTCAGCACCGCGGGGATCATGCCCGGAAGGATCAGTTTGGCGAAGAGCTGTTTCCGGGTGGGGCGCAGGGCCCGCAGCATGTCCAGATACTCCTTGGCGATGCTCTTGATGCCGTCGTGAATGATCAGGGCATAGTTGGGCAGGCTGCCGGCCAGCAGGATGAAGGCGATACGCGTCTCCACGTGGCTGAACCAGATGATGGCGAAGACCACCCAGGAGAGGGCGGGTATGCCCATGATGAAGTGGAGCACCGGCAGGGTGTACTTCTCCACCTTTTCGGTAAAGCCCATGAACACGCCCAGGACGGTTCCGCTGATGAACGCCAGGATGAGTCCCAGGAATATCCTGCCCATGGTAATGAGCACGTCCGCCAGCAGGTGGAAGCTGGTGACGACCTCGATGAACGCGGCGACGATGACGCCGACGCTGGGGACAAGGTAGGGAGGAAGAAAGAGCGACGTGATCTGCCAAGCCGCCAGGATCACCGCGAACGAGATGATCGGCTCCTTCCGGGCGGCCACGAGCCCCAGGAGGCGGGCAGGCCGCGCCTCCCGGGGCCTGGTTGGCGAACCGGTGGTGCGGGTGGCGTTGGATTCCATGCCGGCGGCGCGCGGCTAGCGGACCTTGCCCCGGTAGATGATGCCGTCGTCCGGCAGCTTCTTCATGTAGCCGCTCTCGATGCCGGCCTGGAACAGAGCCTTGATGTTGTTCTCTATCTCCGCCGCCGGCACCACGTCGAGAGGATAGCGCGCCGTGGCCAGCGCCATCAGGAATGCATGCTTGGGCACGCCGGCCGCATTCTCGATGATCGTGGCGGCCTCTTCATGGTGCGTCGGCAACCACCTGGCCAGTTCCTCGAAGGCCGCGTAGATCTTCGGGATCAACTCCTTGTGGCTGGCGATCCAGTCTTCGTGCGCCGAAATGCCCAGAAAACCCCTCTGCGGCACCCCGTGAATGGCCTGCCACTGGTGGAAGTACTCGATCATCTTGAGCTTGCCGGGGTTGCTGACCAGCATCTTGGAATAGTTGGGCTCCCAGATGTGCACCGCGTCGGCCCGCTTGGCCATCAGCAGGCTTGCCAATCCCGCGGTGTTGGTGGACTGGATCGCCACCTTGTCCAGGTCGACGCCCGCCTTGTGGGCAAAGTAGCGGAACATGGCGTAATTGGTGGTCACGGTGACCGCTCCCAGGCTCTTGCCTTCCAGGTCCGCGATGCTGTTGATGGCGGGGTCCATGGTCAACAGTGCGCCGTGTCCGTTGAGCACGTTGAACAGGTAGACCGACTTGACCCCCTTGAGCCGCCGGTTGGCTTCCGAAAGGAGCGCCGATGCGATGGTGATCCTGTCCCGGCCGGTGGCGAAGTCCGTGTTGGCCGCACGGGGCTTCTTGAAGGCCCACTGGATGTCGATGCCGTGCTTCTTGTCGAACTCGTTGGCTTCGATCAGGGACGCCGTCGTGTGGCCGAAGGACGGCTTGTCGAAAGAGCCGATACTTACGGTGGGCATGTCCTGGGCCGGAACCGCGGCGGCGCCGGCCAGAGCCACCAGGGCCGCCAGCACCAGGACCACCAGGAAACTTGAAATTGTTGAAATTGGCCGTGAACTCGGTCGTGAGTCCGGCCGTGAACTCGGTCGAAGCATGGCTTGTCCTCCTTGTGTCGGGGGCTCCTGACGGAGAGCAGTCATTCGCAGGTTTCCGATCCGCTGTCGGGTGAGAAAGGACCGTAGGCATTTTCGGCGTGCGTGTCAACGGGAAGCGGCGGAGAAACACCACGAAGAATCACCGGCGCGGTCTTGAACTGCCCCATCCGTTCGGTTACATCCAGATGGGTCGCGGCCATGAAGGAACGAAGGGGAACGAACGGAACCAATGGGACAAACCACCCGGTACAAACGAGCGCGGAGGTGACGCATGTACCTTGTTGACGCGGACGGACACGTCGAGGAGAGCGAAACCACATTCAGCGACACCTACCTGGACCCGGCATTCCGGGCTCAGCGGCCTCAGGTGGTGGCCATCGACCAGATGGTCTACTGGATGATCGAGGAGCAGTTGTACCCGCGCCGGGTCGGCCGCGGCGCCCACAATTTGGGGACGCCGGCCAGCTACAAGGGCAGAAAGACCCTCCACGCGCAGAAGAAGTCCGACACCACCGGCAGTATGGAGATCCACGGCGTCAAGGAGCGCATCGAGGCCATGGACAAGGAAGGGATCTCGTTGCAGGTCCTCTATCCCACGCTCTTCCTTGCCTATCCGCTGGCCGCGGACCCGGCGCTGGTGACCGCCATGGGATCCGCCTACAACCGCTTCCTGGGTGACCAGATCGGCGCCCACGAGCGGCTCAAGTGGGCGGCGGTGGTGAACCTGGATGACGTCGACGGCGCGGTGCGCCAGCTCCGGGAGGCGCATGAACTCGGCGCCGTGGCCGTCATGGTGCTGGGTACCATCGGCGACCGGTTGCTCGACGACCCGGCCTTTCTGCCGTTCTACGAGGCGCTGGTGGAGCGGGATCTGACCTTGGCGATCCACGTCGGCTGGGCCACGCCGGCCCTGAACGGTCTCTTCACCCACATCTATCCGTCCTCGGTGAACGCGTTTCTGATGCCGGTCCTGCTGGGTTTTTCGGCCATGATCCACAGCGGCCTGCTGGACCGGTTCCCCACCATGCGGGTGGGCTTCCTGGAAGCCGGCTGCCAGTGGGTCCATTTCATGGTAGACCGCATGGACCACCGCTTTGGCCATTCGGGCAACTTCCTCGCCGAGATCCTCCCGGCCACGGTCCCCAAGGCGAAGCTGGCGCCGATGGAATATCTCCGGCAGGGCAATCTCTACCTCAGCGCGGAGGTGGAGGACACGCTGTTGCCCCAAGTGGTGGAGTTCGTGGGCGAGGGGCAGGTGGTCTACGGCTCGGACATGCCCCACGGCGACCGCGAGGTGCTGTCCAGCGACTACCTGAAGCAACGGGAGGATCTCAGCCAGACCGTCAAGACCAGGATCCTTCGAGACAACGGCGCCAGGCTCTATAATCTGGACATCGGCGACGCGGTGAGGAAGGCGTCGTAGCGTCCCGCGGCGCTCACTCCCGGGAGAGGTCCGGTTGCCGGAGGATGATCTCCCGGGAGCGGATGGTCACGAGCCGGTCGAGTCGGCCCAGCATGACCTTGGCGGCTTCGGTCGAGATGGCTTGGCCGAAGATGTGGTAGCGTTCTCCGTCGAGACTCTGGTTGTTGGCCCAGACGGCGAACTCGTGAGGGGTGGGAGCATGGCCCAGTTCCCGGGCGCAGCGTCGCACCACGAAGCCGAGCATCACCTTCCGACCCTTGCCGTTGTCCGCACCGGACGACATACCGGAAGTTCATAGGTCAACCACAAACGGGTTTCAACCCGACCCGGATACGCGAGGCAGAGGAGGCAGGCTTGGCGACTCGCAGGCGCGCGAAACTGACCATGGAGTCGATCCGGCAGGCGGCGAAGCGGCTGCGCAACTGGGGCCGGTGGGGCAAGGACGACGAGGTCGGCACGCTCAACTTCACCACCTCCGAGGACATCGTCGGCGCCGCCCGACTCGTGCGCAAGGGCCAGGTCTTTTCCCTCGCTCTCGCTTTCGACGCTGGCGGCCCGCAGGGCGGCAAGAGCAACTACCCGGCCATGGGGCGGTTCAATCCCATCCATCTCATGCTGCGCACCGGCACGGACGCGTACTCGGGGGTGCTCGACCATCGGGGCATCCGCGGCGCCGACGACGTCATCATCATGCCGCTGCAGGCCGGCACCCAATGGGACGGGCTGGCGCACATCTTCTACGAAGACCGGATGTACAACGGCTACGACTGTCGCCTGGTGACCAGCGGGGGCGCTGCCAGGAACGGCATCGAGAAGACGCGTGCGAAGATGGTCGGCCGCGGCGTGCTGCTGGACGTGGCCCGGGCCAAGGGCCGCGAGTGGCTGAAGGACGGCTACGCCATCACCGAACGCGACCTCGACCGCGCCATGAAGCGTCAGCAGGTGGATGTGCGCCGGGGCGACTACCTGCTGGTGAGGACAGGCCAGATGAAGGCGAGACTCGACGCCGGATCCTGGGACGGCTATCCGGGCGGGGACGCGCCGGGGCTCGGCTTCGAGACCCTCGACTGGCTCCACTCCAGGGAGGTGGCCGCGGTGGCGACGGACACCTGGGGGGTGGAGGTGCGGCCCAACCAGATCCGGGAAGTCAATCAGCCGTGGCACTGGATCAGCATCCCCAACATGGGCCTCACGGTGGGCGAGATATTCTATCTGGAAGAGCTGGCGGACGATTGCGCCGGGGACGGACGCTACGAGTTCATGTTCGCGGGTCCGGCGCTGCCGTTCACCGGCGCGGTGGGCTCCCCGACGAACCCGTTGGCCATCAAGTGAGCGAACCACACGACCGGAGGAGATGACAATGGCGGCGCAACTTGGCTCGGTATGGCTTCAGGAACTGACCTGGGAGGAGGTTGCGGCCTATCTTGAGGACTCCGACATGGTCATCTGTCCGGTGGGGAGCACCGAAGAGCACGGCCCCGCCGGGCCCCTCGGACTGGACTGCCTCATCGCCATCGCGCTGGCGGAGGACGCCGCCCGGGCCACGGGAACGCTGTGCACCCCGCCGCTGTGGTTTGGCGACTCGCCCCATCACCTGGGCTTCCCGGGGACCATCTCGCTCCGCACCGAGACGTTGATGGCGGTGATTCAGGACATGAGCCGCAGCCTGCGCAAGCACGGGTTCCGGAAGATCCTCATCATCAATGGACACAAGGGTGCCAACCTTCCCGGCCTGCTGGCGGCCACCAAGAACCTGCGCGAGTTCGAGATGCCCGAGGTCTTCTTCGCGGTCATCGATCCGGTGAAGATCGCCAAGAAGATCGCCAACGAGATCAAGGAATCCAGCGAGCACCACAGCGGCGAACTGGAGATCTCGGAGTGCTGGTACAAGTACCCCCACCTGATCAGGCAAGAGAAGCTGACCACGTCGCAGGTGGACTTCGACAGAAACTTCTCGCCGTGGGCCCACGGGGACCTCTTCTCCGCGCCGCACGAGGTCATCGACATTCCCTGGACCAGCACCGAGCAGCGCCGGATCGTGCCCACCGGCTCCTTCAGCCCCTCCATCAAGGCCTCCCCCGAGAAGGGCAAGGCCTACCACGATTACATGGTTGACCAGATCGTCCGGTTCATCGGCTGGCTGCGTGACTACGACGGGCCGGTGGCGCAGGTTTGATCCACATGGACGCGGGCGAATCCCACGCGCCCACCGGGCTTCCGGAGCACACGCGGCACCTCCGGGACCAGGGCCGGGATATCTATCTCGTGGGCACGGCGCATGTCTCGTCGGGGAGCATCGAGGATGTGTGCACGACCGTCGAGCGGGTGGATCCCGACGCCATCTGCGTGGAGTTGTGCCAGGCCCGGTACGAGGCCTTCACCCGGCCCGAAGCATGGCGGAAGATGGATATCTTCAAGGTCATCCGGGAGGGCAAGGCCGTCCTGCTGTTGAGCCAACTGTACATGTCCGCGTTCTACCGGCGTATCGGCGACCGGCTCGGCGTGCGCCCCGGAGCCGACATGCTGGAGGGCATCAGGCTGGCTCACGAGCGGGACGTCGAACTGGTGCTGGCCGACCGCGACGTCCAGGTGACGCTCAAGAGAACCTGGCGGCGCCTGGGCTGCTGGAACAAGCTGAAGCTGCTCTTCTTCGTGTTGACCCATGCCGTGGTGGAGCCGGAGATCGACCAGGAGGCGGTGGATGCTCTCAAGCGGCGGGAACGGGTGGACGATCTCCTGATGGAGTTCGCCAAGGCGTTCCCGGCGGTCAAGGAGAGTATCATCGACGAGCGGGATGTCTACCTGGCGCAGAAGATCCGGGCGGCCCGGGGGGAGAGGATCGTGGCGGTGGTGGGAGCGGGACACGTGCCGGGTATCACCCGTGAGATTCACCGGAACCGCCCGCTCGCTTCCCTGGAGACGGTGCCCGTGCGGCCGTTCTGGTCCAGGAATGTCAAGTGGCTGGTGCCGCTGGTGATCGCGGCGATCATCGCGTACGGTTTCTACAGCGCCGGCGCCGCCCACTCGCTGGAATCCATCTCCATCTGGGTGCTGGCAAACGGCGTGCTCGCGGCCGTGGGGGCGGCTCTGGCGCTGGGCCATCCGGTCACGGTGATGGCCGCGTTCCTGGCTGCCCCCATCACCAGTCTGAACCCCACCATCGCCGCGGGATGGGTCTCCGGACTGGTCCAGGCGTGGGTCAAGAAACCGACCGTGGCGGACCTGGAAGGCATATCGGAGGTGGTGGCGTCGTTCCCCAAGGGGCTCTGGCGCAACCCGGTCTCACGCATCCTGCTGGTTGTCGTGTTCTCGAATCTGGGAAGCACCCTGGGAACTTTCATCGGCGGCAGCTGGATCGCCGCACGCCTGTTCTAGCCGCGCCCCTCGCTCCGAGTCTCCGATGGAGGTGAACCCATGGCGGATCCGGCAAGTGTCAAGATTGGTTTCGTCACCCCGGTATCGAGTTCCAGCCCCCACTTCGAGCCGTTCAGGGCTTTCATTCCCAAGGAAGTGGAGATGGAGTTCGAGGGGCTGGGAATCGTCCGCGGCTCGCTGGAGAGCCTCCGCGGCACTGGCGACAGGGTGGTGGAGACATCGGCCCGGCTGGCGCGGGAGCGCGGCTGGCAGGGCGTCATCGTCAGCGGAGCCCCGGTGGAGGTTCTCAATCCGGGACTGCTGGCGCGGTTGAAGGACGCCGTGGACGTGCCGGTGACCACCGCCCTGGAATCATGCGTCGAGGCCATCAAGTCGCTCTCGGCGTCCCGGGTGCTGCTGCTGACCCCGTTCGTGGAGTCCATGAACGAACGGATCCGCGGCTGCCTCGCGGACCGCGGCATCGAAGCGACCTCGCCCGCCGATACCTTCGACGACTACCGCGACGCCATGAAGGTCGAACCCGATGACGTGTACCGGCTCGCACGGAAGGCGTCGGACGCCTGTCCCGAGGCGGAGGTGATCTACTTCCAGGGGGCGGTGCTGGATCCTCTGGAGGTTCTGGACCGGATGGAGCGGAATTTGTCGCGGCCGGTGGTGGCGAGCAATCCCGCCATGCTCTGGTTCATGCTGTCACGGGTGGGGTTCTCCTGCAGCATTTCCGGCTACGGAAAGCTGCTGCGGGACTGGCCCGCCATCAAGGGGGGATGACGGTGCCCCGGCGCCTTCGGGCTTACGCGCGGAATCTGGCGTAGCCCCAGCCCAGGGCTCCCAAGCCCACTATCAGGCCGAAGATCCACTGCCAGTAGGGCTCCAGAACGAGTTTACCCTCGACCTGCTGCTGCAGCGCGTCCCGTTCAGCCGCCACCCGGGTCATCTGCAGGGCGAGTTCCTGCTTGTCGGCACCCAGAGCCGCGACGGCCTTGTCCCGGTCGCTGCGCGTTCGGGCCAGCGAACGGCTGGTCTCGTCCAGTTGCCGCCGCAGCCGCGCGGCGGTCTGGTCGTGCGCTTCGGAGAGGGATGCGATTCTTTCGGTCATCTCCCTTTCCCTGGCAGCCAACTCGGCGACCGCCTGCTCCTTTTCCACACGTGTCCGCTCCAGTGACGCCCTCACCTGAGCCAGGCGCTGTGCGGCCGCGGTTTCGAGCGCGGTTTCATCGGGCGCGGCGAGGGCTTCCGGTTGCCGTGGCTCGCCCGCCATCCTGGCGGGAATGGGCTGTTCCCGTACGGCTTCGATCCTCACCTCGACCTTCTCCGCCTGCAGCCCCGGCGGTTCCGTGTCCTGTCTCTGTCTGGGCCGAGTCGCTTCCGCTTCGGCCCGCTCCCGTTCGGCCTGCGCCTGTTCCAGAGCGCGAGTCGTTTGAGCCAGTTGCCGTTCCAGCTGATTGACGGTCTGTTGGTGGGTGTTGACAAGGGACTCCAGGCTCTGGGTGGCTGCCAGTTCCCGGGCGGCCAAGGCATCTTCCTTCTCGGTGCGGCTCTGCGCCAGGGAGGCGGTGGTCTGAGCCAGTTGCCGCTCCAACTGTTGAACGGACTGTTCGTGGGCGGCAGCGAGAGACGCGAGCCTTTGCTCGGCTTCCCGCTCCCTGGCGGCGTAGTGGGCCAGGGCCTGTTCCTTTTCGGTGCGGCTCCGCTCCAGGGACTGTGTCACCTTTGCCAGTCGCTGCCGCAACTGGGTCAGCATGGTTTTCTGGTTCGCCACCTGGGCCTCCAGGGAATGTCTGAGGGCCTCCAGTCGCCCGGTCTCGGTCGTCATCGCGCCAATGACGCCGTCCTGTCGGGCCACCCGGGCCGTGAGCCCGTCGACTTGTGCACCCAGTTCGTCGCGCTTGAGCACGAGTGCCGCGAAGTTCTCTTCCAGCTCGGCCTTGGCGGCGGTCAGGAGCGCGTTCTGCTGAACCAGCGTGTCCCTGAGACCGGCAAGTTCCCGGGTTCTGGCATCCAGCCCCTGAACGGTGGCGGCCCTCTTGTCGAGTTCCAGCGCAAGCCGGTCCACGGTATCAAGGGTATCGTCCCTTTCGGCGGTCAGGGCAGCCACTCTCCGCTGATACCGGTCCACGGTCCTGCGCCGTTCGTCCATGGCCGTGGTCAGCTCTTGTCGGACTTGTGCCAACGATGCCGTGAGTTCGTCGATCCGCTGTTGCGCCCCCGTGAGTTCCTGTTGTCTTTGCTCCAGCATTTCCCCGGACCGGGATACATCCCGTGCAAGATCCTGGACTCGCGCCTCGAGGGAGGTGACTTCCCGCCCACGCTGTTCCAGGTCTTGCGTCAGCGTGGCGTTGTCCGCTTCCACGCGTTGCTTCTCGCGATTCAGTTTCTCATGTTCCTCGAGGGTGACGCAGGAGGCCAGAGCCGCGAGCAATGCCACCGGCGCTACCGAAAGGCCAAGGTGTTTCAGATTGTACATCATGACGTCCATTCCTGGGCGGTGGAGAACTTCAACTCGACGATGTCTAATGGAAAGTATACACGATGTCCACCCTATGCCGGAGCATGCCGCGGCGCCTGCTCCCGGCCGTGAACATCGAATTCATGTGGCCGGTCCCGTGACTAGATCACCTGCCGGCCGCGCAGTCCCTCGATGGCATCTTTGCCATACCCGAGGGCCTGCAGGATCTCATCCGTGTTCTCGCCCAGCATCGGCGGCGGCGTGGGGGTCTCCGGCGGGGTCCGGCTCATGTCCACGCCGCTCCCGACCAGCTTGACCTTGCCCATCCTGGGGTGCTCCACCTCGATGGGAAAGCCGTACCGCTTCACCTGTGGATCGTTGAACATCTCCTCGAGGTTGTTCAGCGGGGTGGACGGCACGTCGTACCGCTCCAGCTTCTTGAGCCACACATCGCGCGAGTCCCGGCCGAAAATGGCCTGGAGCTCCCGCTCCAGCAGGTCGTGGTTGGCGGTGCGGCTCTTCTTGTCGGCGAAACGAGGGTCCCGGGACCATTCGGGCCGTTCCACGACTTCGAGCAGGCCGAGCCAGAACTTGGTGGGCGAAGACAGATGGACGACGAAGGGCCTGCCGTCCCGATCCACGAAGGCGAAGACGCCGGCGGTGCGGGTGCGGTCGGCCCGGCCGGGCACCACGCCGGTCTCGAAGAAGCGGGCGCAGTTCTCGGCAGTGAAGGACACCGAAGCCCGCAACAGCGAGGTTTCGATCATCTGTCCCTCTCCGGTCATCATCCGGTTCACCAGAGCCGCCAGCACGCCGTAGCAGGCGTAGACCCCGGTCAGGTGATCGGACAGGGAGATGCCCATGCCCTTGGGGGCGTCCGGATCGGTCAGCAGGCTCAACAGGCCGCTCATCCCCTGGCCGACGGTATCGAACCCGGGCCGGTCCCGGTAGGGCCCTTCCTGGCCGAAGCCGGAGATGGAGCAATAGATGATCCCGGGGTTGAGCGCACGAACCGTCTCGTAGCCCAGACCCCGGCGCGCCATCACGCCCGGGCGGTGATTCTCTATGAGCACGTCGGACCCGGCGGCGAGCCGACGGCAGATGTCCCGGCCCTCCTCGCTGCGGATGTCCAGTGTGATGCTCTTCTTGTTCCGGTTCAGGCTGCAGAAGGTGGCCGAATAGAGCCGCTCGCCCCAGCCCCGGAAGGGGTCGCCCCGCTCCCGTTCCTCCACCTTGATGACCTCGGCCCCCAGATCCGCCATCAGCATGGATGCGAACGGGCCGGTCACGTAACTGGCCAACTCCAGAATCCGGATTCCTTCAAGCGTCCCGGCCATGTCTCTTCCTCGCTCCTGGTGAATCGTCCCGGAGACAAGTGGCCGGTCCATGGGCGGTCTGGCCGATGGTCCGTGCAGGCCGGTCCATGGGCGTGGGCGTTGCTCCCATGTCTCCGGGAGGCGGCATCAACACTCGATGCGAATGTCCCAGAGGTCCTCCTCGCCGCCCAGTTTCGGGCAGTAGAGGTCCACCTGGAGCAGAGTGGCGCAGCCGGGACAGATGTATTCGTGGTAACGTCCGAGATAGGCCTCGCCCGATGCGGGAATCGGGTCACGGATGGTGTCCAGTTCGACGACCCGTCTGAGACAACGCTTCTTGTAGTTCTCGCCCACGCCACCGAACAGAAAACCGCAGCGCGTGCAGCGGATCTGCCTGCCGGCGACTTCGAGTGTCTCATGGATGCGCGCCTCGGCATGCCCGTCCTCGGGCTCGGCGTCGGGCGCCGGCACCGGGGTGACCGGCACCCCCTCCTCGAGCCGTGCCGCGCGTATGGCGCGCCGCTGTTCCGCGGTGGCGCGCCCGTCCACCTCGCCGTTGTCTCCGCGCAGCACCACGCCGTAGAATCGCCGCGCCGACGTTTCCGTGGATACGCCGACCCGAACGTCCCGGGCCACCGCCGCCGGGTCACGGTCCAGCGGGTCGCCGTAGCCGCCGCCGCTCTGGACATAGTCGCTCAGGAGCGTGAACTCGGGCAGCGAGACGCGCCCCGGGGCGCCCTCCGGCAGCAGCACCTTGCCCCAGCCGCCGGCTTCGATTTCGTCCAGCCGGGCGGGGTAGTCGCCCGCTGCCAACCGTTCCCCGATATCGCCGCGGGTCAGGAAGATGGCCCGGACCCCGCCGGGTCCGGTGGGGTGCCCGCCAAAGAGGCCGTAGGCTCCCTGGGGTATCCAGCCATAGGGTTTGAAGTCGGTGGAAAAGTCCCGGGAGCCGTAGACCATGAAGATCCGACAGGTGCCGACGCCGCCACGGTACTTGCCGAACCCCGAGCCGTCGGTGTTGTGGTTGCGCGAGAAGTAGAGCAGCGGATACTGCATCTCGGTGCGTTCGACGTCGCTGATGCCGCCGGAGGGAATGTTCATGTGGCCGCCGGAGTGGACCCCGTCGTGCAGCGGCGTGGCGCCGAGGCCGCTGCCGTGGATGTCGTAGATGCCCATGGCCGTACGCACCCCTTCGCGGTTGTGGCCGGCGGGTATGTAGCCGGGCCCCCCTTCGTACCAGGTGGCGTACCACGTGGCCGGCACATCCTGGTGCCGCCCGGCGGCGAACAGCATCTTGCCGGCGGCTTCGCACACCGCCGCCACCAGGATGCCGCCCACTACCGGGGCGGCCGCACAGGCCGCCGGGAATCGGCAGTTCAGCACCGACCCCTCCGGTACCACGAGATCGATGGGAGCCCACTTGCCGTCGCTCCACGGCACGTCCCAGAAGAGCGTGTTGGTGATGGCGACGCCGATCAGCGCCCGGGTGCTGGGAAAGGTCGAGTTGACGTCGCTGTTGGTCTGGGGGCTCGTGCCGGTGGTATCCAGCGTCAAGCGGTCTCCCTTCTTCGTGAGCGTGCAGAGGATGCGGAGCGGCGCGGCCTTGCGGGTCCCGGTGTCCAGCGTCGTCAGGTAGGTGCGGCCGGTCCACTGGCCGTCGGGCAGGGATTTGAGCCTGGCCCGGGCCGCTGCCTCGGTGTCGGCGATGATGCGGGTGCCGGCCGCCTGAACGAACTCCAGGCCGAACTTGTCCACCAGGCCGAGGTAACGCCGGGCGCACACGTTGTTGCCGGCGATCATGGCCTTGAGGTCCAACCCCACGTACTGCGGATCCCGGCATTGCTCGGTGAGGGACTTGAACACGTCCTCGCGGAAGATGCCGCGCTCCACCACCTTGAGTCCCATGATGCGGATGCCCTCGTGGAAGATCTCGGTGGCTGCCCCCCGCAGGTTGCCGCCCGTGTCCGCGGTGTGGGTGCTGGTGGCCACCCAGCCGATGAGTTTCCGCTGGTGAAAGATCGGCTTGATGACCATCATGTCGTAGGTGTGCGCGCCGGCCACGTACGGGTCGTTGAAAAAGATCTGGTCGCCGTCGAAGAACCCCGGTGATGTTCCGAAGCAGTCGATGAGGTTCTTGATGGCGTCGGAGGTCGCATGCGCGAAACGCAAATGCCCGGAACAGGCCAGCACCATGGTGCCGCCGGCGTCGTAGAATGAGCTCATGCACTCCCCGCCCTGGGCGACGATGGGGGAGGCGGTGACCCGCTGCAGCGTCATCCGGCCCTCCTCGCCGATGGCCCAAAGACGGTGGAGGAACATCTCATAGCGGATGGGGTCGATATCGTGTGCGGTGTCCGGCGACGGGCTGTGCTGGCTCATGGCTCACTCGACCTTTCGTGTGTTCGGTTGAAGAACCCGGGTGTCCGGTTCCGGGAACAGGCCTGCGTGACCCTAGCAACTTTGCCCGGCCGGGTCCACATTGACTCGTGGCCGGCGTTGTGTGACGTTCGAGGCCATGTTGTCGTGGGCGGCATGGTTGCTGTTGGCTTGGGGCGTGGTGGCGGCGGGGTACGGCGTCTACGCGGCGACGGCCGCGGTGGCGAGTCAGGACGGCTTCCACGCCACGCAGGCGGGGGTCGCGTTGTTGATCGCCACGGTGTCCGTCAGCGCGGGCCTTCTCGTCCTGGTGCTGGGTCGGCTCGCGTGGGTTCTCCATTCCCGCAACGTCGAGACGAAGCAGGCGGGGGACTGAGAAAGCGGGCGGCTGCCGGGCGGGCGGACGCGTGTGACCCTGCCCGCGAACCTCGCACCGCCGGGCGGCGGGGTGGCCGATCACGTCGGAGTTCGTGTCCAGGGCGGGTCGATCCCGGCCATTCATGGCAGGGCGCGGCGGCCGACGTCCATCCGTCGAAACAGCCGGAGGCCGCGACACCGTGGGAGCCGCGGCGGGGCTTTCTCCCAGGTGCGGACGGCCGGCAATTTGGGAAGGCCGGCAAATTGATTCGGCGTTTCCGGCATTGTAGATTCAATAGAGGGGCTGCTACTCGCGACAGGAAGGAACAGGTTCATGAAACGCGTACTGTTGCTGCTGATAACCAATATTGCGATCCTTGTCGTATTGAGCGTCGTGGTAAGCCTGCTGGGGCTCGACCGGGCGCTCTACCAGAGCGGGCTCAACCTTGGGGCGTTGCTCGGATTCTCGTTCATCTTCGGCATGGGCGGGGCCTTCATCTCGCTGGCCATCTCCAAGTGGATGGCCAGGATGGCGGTCGGGGCCACGGTCATCGAACAGCCCCGGAACAGTACCGAGAGCTGGCTTGTCAATACGGTGCAGAACCATGCCCGCGCCGCGGGCATCGCCATGCCCGAGGTGGCGATCTACGATTCCCCCGAGCCCAACGCCTTCGCCACCGGACCGAGCCGCAACAACTCCCTGGTGGCGGTGAGCACGGGCCTCTTGCGGGCCATGGACGCGGACCAGGCCTCGGCGGTGCTGGGCCACGAGGTCAGCCACGTGGCCAACGGCGACATGGTCACGCTGACTCTGATCCAGGGCGTTCTCAACACCTTCGTGATCTTCCTCTCACGCGTGATCGGGTATGTCGTGGACCGTGCCCTTCACCGGGACAGCGAGGGCGGCTACGGCATGGGCTATTTCATCACCGTCATCGTCGCCCAGATCCTCCTGGGCATCCTGGCAAGCATGGTGGTCTACTGGTTCTCGCGCCGCCGCGAGTACCGGGCTGACGCCGGCGGCGCGCAACTGGCGGGAACGGCCAACATGATCGGCGCGCTCCAGGCGCTGCAGCGGAGCGCGGAGCCCGAGCACATGCCGGAACAGGTTTCAGCCCTGGGGATCTCGGGCGTGCGCAAGGGTGGTGTCCGGATGCTCTTCGCCACCCATCCTCCCATCGAGGACCGGATCGCCGCGCTGCGGGAGGGACGCCACCTCCAGGGCGCGGGTTCCTGATCCTTCGCTTGGCGCCTGGGCGGAATCCCGATACACCCCCCCCTGAGGCGTGGCGCACAGGGGGCAGGGGATGGCGATATTCTCGGTCGGCTTCGGACATCGGTTCATACTGCGGGCGGCGTCCCGCTACATCACGCGGGAACGGGTGGAGCTGGCCGAACCGGGCGCAATGAATCCCGACGGGAAGCTGCGCAAGGTCTGCGAGATCCATCTCGCCGTCTCGGAAGAACCGGAGCAGGCGCTGGCCGAGGCCAGAAAGCACGCCGCTCATCACATGGTGAGTCTCCAGGCCTTGGGGTACAGCCCCGGGGAATTCGAACGCACCGGCATCAACCCGGAGCGGGTCGGCCGCATCCGGGAGGCGCTTCACTCGGACATGACCATCGAGCAGGCCTCTCGGGAACGGGTGACCGACTCCATGCCGTGCGCCAGTTTCGTCGTCGGCCGGGCACCGGATTGCGTGGAGCCGATCCTGGAACTGGCGGCCGAGGCCGAGCGGCCCGGGTTCGCACAGATCACTTTCGCCAGCCCCGGCAGGAACCACGCTGCCGTGATCCGGTTCCTGAGCCAGGAGCGCGTGCCCGGGCCGTGGTGAGCGGTCTGCGTGAGATCACCGGACCACAGCCCCTTGGAGCGTTCCCTCACCGACCCGGCCCGTGCTCGCAGGGCACGGCTCAACCGGATGTATCCATGGCTGGTGCTGGGCATTTCGTTCATGACCGTCGCCGCGGCCTTCGGATGCCGCAGCGCGTTCGCGCTCTTTCTCGTGGCGGTCATCGAGGAGTTTCAGTGGAGCCGCGGGCTGGCCGCGGGAGCGCTCAGCGCAGGCTCGGTGGCCTGGACCCTGTCCGCGCCGGTATGGGGACAGATGCTGGACCGCCTCGGCCCCAGGGTAGTGTTCCCGGCGGGCGCCAGCCTCATGGCCGCGGGTTTCGTCGTCAGTGCCATGACGGAGAACATGTGGCACTACTACCTGGGCATGGGACTGCTGGTGGGTTTGGGCTTCGCCGCGCTGCCCATGACCGCCCAGGCCACGGTCGTCAGCAACTGGTTCGTGCGCAAGCGCGGCATGGCCATGGGAATCGCCGCGGCGGGCATCGGTGCCGGCATCTTCGTGGTGGTGCCGGTTACCGAGGAACTCATTGTCGCCCTGGGCTGGCGCAACGCGTATCTGATACTGGCGGGCGTGATGCTGGCGGCGGTGGTGCCGCTGAATCTGTGCCTTCAGCGGAGGCGGCCGCAGGACATGGGTCTGCTGCCGGATTTCGGCGACGCGCGAGGCGGCGGGGCGCGCCACGCGAGGCGCGGTGGAGACACGCTTCGGGAGGCGCTTCGCAGCTTCCGTTTCTGGGCGCTGGCCATGGGTTTCGTTTCGGGCGCGGTCCCTGTCCACATGATCCTGGTGCACCAGGTGGCGGCGATGGTGGACGCAGGCTATACACGGGAGTTCGGGTCCTGGATACTGAGCCTCACCGGCTTCTTCACCATCTTCGCCATGATCGGCATGGGCACGGTTTCGGACCGCATCGGCCGGGAGTGGGCCTACCATGTCGGCAGCGCGTCCCTGATAGCCGGCATACTTGTCATCCTCTACATCGACGCGATGCCGAGGCTCCTGCTGCTCTTTCTCTACCCGCCGGTGTTCGCCGCCGGTTTCGGGTCGCGCCAGTCGCTCTATCCGACCATTGTCGCCGATATCTTTCATGGTGCCCATTTCGGTGCCATCATCGGCGTGCTGGCGGTCTGCATCGGCTTGGGGGCGGGTATCGGCCCCTGGCTGGCAGGGCATCTCCACGACCTGTCGGGCAGCTATGCCAGTTCGTGCTGGACGGCCATCGTCCTGTGTGTGCTGTCGATGGGATGCATTCGGGCTTCGGCGCCAGGGAAGGGACCGAATGCATGACGTCGTGTCCCGGGAACGGGCCTGGACGGACGGGGATCGACACGAGGGGGACGCCATGCCGAAGACACGGATCATCGACGCGCATCATCACTGGATGCCCGAGGAACACTATCGGAACCCGGATCCGCTGATCCGGGCCGGCGAGACCGTGGTGCGGCGGCCCGACCGGTTCGCCATCCGCCGGGAAGGGGTGCAGCTTTTCGGACCACCCGTCATGACCGCGGACATGGCCGCGCAGATCGGCGAGATGGACCGGGCGGGCGTTCAGCAGGCGGTGCTCCACGTGGGCTGCTGGTTGGACTGGATCGACGTCCCGGCGGCGCGCTTCATCAACGACGAGATGGCCCGGGTCACCGAGCGGTTTGCCGGTCGCATCATCCCGCTGGCCCATGTACCGGCGCTGGAGGCCGGCGGCCGGCGGGAACTGAAGCGCGCGGTGCTGAAGCTGGGCTTCCGGGGCGTGGGCATCAACACGCACATCCACGGCGCGCTGCTGGATGACCGGCGCTACCACCCGTTCTACCGGCTGGTGTCCGACCTCGACATCCCGATCTTCGTGCATCCCTCCGCGGAACTTCCGCTGGCCCACCCCCACGGCATGGAGTCGTTCAATCTCACTCGGAACCTCGGCCGCGCCATGGACAATACCATCAACATCGTGCGGCTCATGCTGAGCGGCACGATGGACAAGTTCCCCCGGCTCCGTTTCGTCTTCACTCATCTGGGCGGCGCCTGGTTCGCACTGCGGAACCGCCTGAATCCGTCCTTCTGGGACAAGCGCGCACAGGGCTACTTCGACCGCTTCCGGGACCGCATCTTCATCGACACCGCGCCGCCCTTCTGGTGTCCGGCGGAGATTCGCTTCGCCATGGACATGGTGGGTGAGGAGCAGGTGCTCATGGGCAGCGACTTCCCCACCATCGATCGCCTCGGCGACGCGGTCGCCCTCGTGAAGACGGTCCGAGCCAGCCCCGCCGCCAAACGCAAGCTGCTGGGCGAGAACGTCGCGCGGCTGTTTCCCGGCGAAGGAAGGACGGGGCCGGGTCAATGAAAGTCCTGATGTGCCCGCCCCTCCACTACCAGCCCGCCCAGGGTGAGGACGCGCCAGCCATCATGGCCCAGTGGCGCGGCCTTTACCGGCTCCTGCGGGACGAGTTGGACGTGCACGTGGACCTGCTGGAGCCGAGACCCGGCATGTCCAGGCTGGTGCTGGCGGCCAGTGGAGGCCTGGTGTGGGAGGACGCTTTCATCGGGAGCCGTTTTCGGGACGCATCAAGACAGCGGGAACGGGAAGCGTGGGATGGTTTCTTTCTCGTTCGGGGTTACGTCATGCCGCCGCTGCCCGAAGGCTGCCGCTTCGAAGGTGAACGGGATCTGGTGGTTGCGGACGGAACGCTGTTCGCCGGGTATCGCTCCCAGGCCGATCTGGCGGCCCACCAGGCCGTATCCGGGATCCTCGGGCGGGAGATTCACTCGCTCCGCCTGTCCGACCGCTCGGACGGGCACCTGGATGGATGCCTGTGGCCGCTGGGGAACGGCATGGCGTTGTACCATCCCGAAGCCTTCCACCCGGACGCGCGTGGAACTCTCGATGCCCGTCTTCCCGGGCTCCGGCGGGCGGATACCGGCGACGCCCGGCGTCTTGGCTGCAACGGCATGGTTGTGGGCAGCCACGTCATCCTGCCGCAGGGATGCGACGCCACCGCGGTCGGGCTGGAGCAGGAAGGCTTCCGGGTCCATACCCTGCCGTTGCAGTCCTACGCCCGCCATGGCGCCGGACCCAAGGCGCTGGTGTTGAGGATCGAGGGCTGATCCCGCAGCGCCCGCCACATCCGCTCGGGCGTGAGGGGCAGTTCGCGCACGCGCACGCCGACCGCGTCTTCGATGGCGTTGCCGATGGCAGGGGCCACGGGCATGAGGCCACCCTCGCCCAGGCCCTTGGAGCCGTAGGGGCCCGGGCCGTTGGCATCTTCCACCATGAGGGTCTGGAAGGACGCCGGGATGTCGTGGAACGAGGGGAGGCGGTAGTCGATGAGGTTGGGGTTGAGAAGGTGGCCATTGTCGTACCGCATCTCCTCCATGAGGGTGTGGCCGATGGCGAACATCACCGCCCCTTCGTCCTGGCCCTCGCACAGGAGCGGGTGAATCGCCTTGCCCACGTCGGCGGTGGAGACGTATTTCAGGAGCTTGACGACGCCGGTGTCCCGATCCACCTCGACTTCGGCGCCGCCCCAACTCGTCTCCCAGAAGGTCGTGGGTGAACCCAGCACGGCCTTCTTGCTGTGGACGTCCTGGTAGGTGCCTTTGGCCAGCAGTTCACCGCCCTTGGCTCCGAAGGTCTGGTTGAGCACCTGCGCGTAGCTCAGGCGGTTGCCCTTGCCGGCGCGGACCTGACCGCCCTTGAACGTGATGCGGTCGGCCTTGCACTTGAACAGCCGGGCCGCGGCCCGGCGCAACTGCCGTTTCAATTCCGCCGCGGCCCGTTCCACGCACAGGCCCATGATGACCATCGAACTGCTGGCATTGGTGGCCGCGTCGTAGGGGGTGGAGTCGGTGTCGAGCTGGGCCACCGTGACCGCTTCGCAGGGCAGGCACAACTCCTCGGCCACCACCTGGGCCAGGGCCGTCCGGCACCCCTGTCCGATCTCCACCGATCCGGTGAACAGCACCGCGCTGCCGTCCGAGCTCATCTTGATGGCGGCCGACGCCACCTTGTAGGTGCCGCCGCCGTCCTTCATGCAGCAGCTCAGGCCCATGCCGCGGTTCTGGCCCGGGCTTCTCCTGCCCCATCCCAAAGCCTTGGCGGTGCGCCGGAGCCCGGCCTCGAGGTCGCAGTCCACCACGGTGTCGCCCCTGGTGTAGACGTCGCCCTTCTTCAGCAGGTTCCGGGCCCGGAACTCCACCGGATCGATGCCGAGTCGGCGCGCGATCATGTCCATCTGGGACTCGTAGGCCCAAGTGACCTGAAGGGTGCCGAAGCCGCGGAACGCTCCCGCGGGCACGGCATTGGTGTAGACCGTGTAGGCGCGGACCTTGACGTTGGGGATGCGGTACGGCCCGGGCGCCCGGTAACCGGCCTTCTGGGACACCCGCGGCCCGTAGTCGGCGTAGGCGCCGGTGCCCATGTGAACCTCGCACTCGCGCGCCACCAGCCGTCCGTCGCGGGTGACGCCGGTCTTGATGCGGAACCGCGCCGGGTGCCGGGTGATGGTACGGAAGGTCTCCTCCGACGTGTGGGTGATCTTCACCGGCCTGCCGGTCTTCCATGCCAGGGCCGCCACCAGCGGCTCGTTCTTTACCGAGAGCTTGCCGCCGTAGGCGCCGCCCACATGGGGCACGATGACCCGCACCCGGTTGATGGCGATGGAGAAGAACTCGGCGATGTGTCGCTGGAGCGTGAACGGATCCTGTGTGGAGGCCCACAGGGTGACGTGGCCGTCCTCCACCTGGGCGATGGTGATGTGGGGCTCCAGCGGGAAGTGCTGGATCTGCGGGAAGGTGAAGGTGTCCTCGAAGACCGCGTCGGCCCGGGCGAACCCCTTGTCCACATCGCCCCGGGCGTAGTCGTAGGCGTAGCAGATGTTGGTGCCGCGAAACTCCTCGGGCACGCGGTAGGCGTGACCGTGGAGTTCGTCCGCGTCCGCCGCCACCTCATGCACCAGCGGTGCGCCGGGCGCAATGGCGTCCGCGATGTCCGTGACCGCGGGCAACTCCTGATACTCCACGTCCACGAGCGCCAGCGCTTCCATGGCGGACGCCTCGTCATCGGCCACCACCGCGGCCACCGGGTCACCGTCGTAGCGGACCTTGTCCAGCGCCACGATGGTCTGGTCCTTGTAGGCCGAGCCGTAGTACGGATTCATGCCGTCCAGGGTCTCGCGGGTGAGCACGGTCACCACTCCCGGCAGCGACGCGGCCCGGGCGGCGTCGATGCGCCGCAGCCGCGCGTGCGGAAAAGGGCTCCGCAGGACTTTTGCGTGGAGCATGCCCGGGACTTCCATGTCCATGGCGTAGACGGCGCTGCCGGTGGCCTTGACGACGCCGTCCACCCGCTGTGGCGACGTGCCGATGACCTGGTGTCTTGCGGCCTTGCTCATGGTTCGTCGTTCCTCCCGGCCTCCTGCGGGTAGCGCTCGTATACCCAAGCCGCGGCCTGCTCCGGTGTCTGCAGGATGCCTTCCATCTGAGCCTCTTCGACGGCGCCCAGCATCGCGTGGAACGAGGGGCCCGGGGCGTATCCGAGCCGGATCAGGTCGCGCCCGCGCAACAGCGGCGCCGGCCGCACCTGTTCCTCGCCCAGTTCGGCGAGCCTTTGCCGGCAGAAGTCGTAGTAGCCCAGATCGCCGTTGGATGAAAGGGCGTCCATGCGGCAGAGTTCCAGCAGTTCGTGAATGCCCTCCGCCGCGAGAAACCGCTTGAGGGTGCTGAGGCGCATCTTTGGCGCCTGCGTGTAACGGAGGTGGCAGCGCACGAGCCAGGCCACCCGCTCGGCCACCGCGCGGCTGCGCTTGAGGCGGCGCAGGATCTCGACGGCCATCTCGGCGCCGAGTTCCGGGTGGCCGTGGAAGGTCACCCGCTCGCCCGCCGGTTGCCGGCACCGAGGCTTGGCCACGTCGTGCAGCAGACAGCCGTAGGCCAGGGTCTCGGTGGGTTCGTCCAGGTGACCGAGCAGCAGCAGCGTATGGACGTACACGTCCCCCTCGGGATGATGGTCCGGGGTCTGCTCGCAGCCCTTCATGGCCGCAATCTCCGGCAGGATCACGTCGAGGAGCCCGGTCTCGTCCAGCAGCTCGACTCCCCGCCGGGCGCCGCCTTCGGTGAGCGTCCGGGTGATCTCCGCGCCGATGCGCTCCCATGCCACCTGGGTGATGGCCGCGGCGTGGCTCGCGATGGCCCGGAGTGTCGGGCCATCAATGACGAAGTCCAGGCCGCAGGCCAGCCGCACCGCCCGGACCATCCGCAGCCGGTCTTCCGAGAACCGCTCGTGGGGGTCGCCGATGGCCCGGATCCGGCCCCGGTCCAGGTCTTCGCGGCCGTGCACCAGGTCGATGAGCCGGTCTTCCGCCGGGTCGTACATCATGGCGTTGATGGTGAAATCCCGCCGCCGGACGTCTTCCTCCAGGGTGCCGTAGCGGACGTTGTCGGGGCGGCGTCCGTCGCTGTACGGCCCGTCGCAACGGAAGGTCGTCACCTCGAAGGGCTCGTTGTCCACCACCACCACCATCGAGCCGAATCTCGATCCCACCGGGACGGTGTCGGGAAAGATGGCCTGGATGGAGCGGGGGGTGGCATCGGTGGCGATATCGTAGTCTTTGGGCTCACGACCCAGGAGCCGGTCACGCACGCAGCCGCCGGCGAGGTAGGCTTCGTGCCGGGCGTCGCGCAGACGCTGGATGATGTGCAGAGCCTTGTCTTGCTGCGACACGGGACGATCCTGAAAAGGCGGCCTCGGGACTGCCGGCTAGTTCTCGAGGCCGGCCTTGCGGAGGTTCCCCACCACCACGAGTATGAGCTTCTCGGGTTGCAGATATTTGCGGGCGACCCGAAGAACGTCCTCCACGGTCACCTTCCGGATCATCCCGGGGTACCGGTCGGCGTAGTCCAGTCCGAGGTCGAGGTACTCCACCTGGCCCAGAAAGTCGGCGATGTCGTCGTTGGTATCGAGCCCCAGGGCGAAGCTGCCGGTGAGATAGCTCTTGGCGTCCCGCAGCTCTTCCGCGGTCACGCCGCCGCGCCGCATTCGCTCGATCTCGGCCCTGGCCACCGCGATGGCTTCCCGGGCGCTCTCGTTGCGGGTCTGCATGGCCACCTGGAAACGTCCGGTGTTCCGGCCCGCGGCGAAATAGCTGTAGACCGAGTAGGCCAGACCGCGCCGGTTCCGGATGCTGTCGCCGAGACGGGAGGTCAGGTCGCCGCCGCCGAGGATCTGGTTCATCACCCGGTTGGCGTAGTGGTCGGGGTTCATGCGGAGCGGACCCTCGTGCCCCATGACGATGTTGGATTGAGCGAGGTCGCGGTCGAGCCTGACGGCCGCCCGCTTCGGTGCCGGCAGCACCACCGGGGCATCCGCTTCCCCGCCGCCGGCCAGCCAGCCTGCCAGGGCCCGGGTCAGCTTTTGCCGCATCTCCTCGTGGGTGATGTCGCCCGCGGCCACGAGAAGGGTCCGGTCCGGCCGGTAGTAGCGCCGGTGGAAGTCCATGACGGCGTCCCGGTCGAGTCGGCTCAGCGATTCCTCCGAGCCCTCAACCGGGCGTCCGTGGAAGCTCCCGGGGTAGAGCGCTTCACGGAACGCATCCCGGGCGATGGCGCCGGGATGGTCCTTCTTGGCCCTGAGCGAGGCGAGGATGGACTGCTTCGTGCGTTCCACCTCCTGCCGGGGGAACGAGGCCGCCGTCAGCACCTCGCCCAGGAGGGCCAGGCCGGTGTCCAGATCCTTCCTGAGAATGTTCAGGTCCAGGCTGCTCTGTTCCCGGTAACAGTCGGCCCGCAAGTGGGCCCCCAGGCCTTCGATCAATCCGCTGATGCTCATGGCGTCCCGCCCGGCGGTGCCGAGGGTCAGGAGCCGCGAAGTGAGGTTGGCCAGGCCGTGCCGGTCCGCGGGGTCGTGGCGGGAACCGGCCCGGATCAGGAGACGCACCGAGACGATGGGCAGCGCGGGCTGTCTCGAGGTTATCAGCACCAGTCCGTTGGGGAGGATTTCGCGTTGGGCGTTCATGGCGGCAAGGGCGGCGTCGGGTGCCGCGAGCAGGCACAACAGCAGCGGCAGCCAGCGTCTCATGATGGTTTCCCCGCTTGAGGCGCCAGGATCCCCACGGTGCGTCGATCCGGGTCGAGGTACCGTCGCGCCACCCGCCGGACATGCTCCGCCGTGACGCCCCGGATACCCTCCAGATACGCGTTCATGCGCCGCCATCCTCCGGCGATCTCGTAGAACCCGATCCTCATGGCCTGCCCGTGGTTGGATTCCTGGGCGAAGATGAACGCCGCCGCCACCTGGTTCCTGGCCTTGTCCACCTCGTCCCCGGTGACGCCCTCTTCCCGGACCCTGGTGATCAGCTGGTCGATGGCGGCTTCCAGGTCACCGATGTCCTTGCCCGGCATGGCCTGCGCGCCGATGGTGAAGGTGGTGGGGTCGACGGAGACGCGGTGGTAGCCGGCCCAGGCCGAGCGCGCCATGCGCCGGTCGTAGACCAGATCCCGGTAGAGCCGGGAAGTCCGCCCCCTGGACAGGATCATCTCCAGCACGTCCAGCGCGTAGCTGTCCCGGTGGCCCGCGTTCGGCACGTGGTAGTTCATCACCAGCGCCGGGAGCTGGGCTTTCCTCTTGAGCAGCACGCGCCGCTCGCCTCGTTGCGGCGGCTCGGTGAGGCCGACCTCCGGCGGCTCGGGTCCACGGGGAATCCCGCCGAAGGCTGCGCGGATCTCCGACAGGATCTCCCCGCTGTCGAAGGCGCCGGCGACGACGACGAAGGCGTTGTTGGGCGAGTAGTGGGTGCGGTAGAACTCCTTCAGATCCTCCAGGGTCATTCGGCGCACGTCTTCGGGCCAGCCGATGATGGGGCGGCGGTAGGGGTGCACGGTGTAGGTTGCCGCGCGCGTCAACTCCGCCAGCGCGGCCCGCGGGCGGTCGTCGGTCCGCAGGCGCCGTTCTTCCTGCACCACCTTCTTCTCGGGCGTGAAGTGCTTCTCGTCGAAGCGGGTGTTCACCATGCGGTCGGCCTCGAGTTCGATGGCCTTGCCGATGGTCTCCCGGCTCATGGTGGCGTGGTAGACGGTGGCGTCGTGGGAGGTGAACGCGTTGGAGCGCCCGCCGTGCTTTCGGATGATGCGGGAGTATTCCTCCGGAGCCACCTTGTCGGTGCCCTTGAACAGCATGTGCTCCAGGAAGTGCGCGATGCCGCTCTTGCCGTCCACTTCGTTTCGGGAGCCCACCCGGTACCAGACCTGGAACGTGACCGCGGGGCTGCGGTGGTTTTCCAGCAGGAGCACCTTGAGGCCGTTGTCGAGAATTTCCTCCCGAACCTCCACCCGGCCCTCGGGCGTGGACCCTCCGGCGACGGCCGGAAGGAGGGTCACCAGGAACAGGCCGGTGAGTCGATGTATCCAATCCATGAGCTTGAAGATATCGGCCCCGGGAGGCGGGTGCAACAGGGTCCGGCGATCTCGGCCAGGGCCGGGTCGCCCCGGCGGGGGCCATCGGGATGCGCACCGCCCATGTCAATGGCCGTTGGGGGTCGCCAGCCGCCGCGGTATGAGTGAGCCGAGTCCATGGCGTCGCATCCGTTCGATGAACGTGGTGCGATTCAGGCCCAGCAGGCTGGCGGCGGTGGTCTTGTTCCCCTGGGCGCGCTCGAGTGCCTGTACCATCATCTCGCGCTGGAAGCGCTGGATGCACGTGTCGATGTCCATGCCTTCGCTCGGCAGCGCGAACGGGTCGAGAGGCGTGTCACGAAGGCATGGCTTCACGTAGCCCGCCATCTCCGGCAGGTCGTCCACGCGAATCTCCTCGCCATCGGTCAGCGTCACCATGCGCTCGATCAGGTTCTCCATCTCTCTCACGTTGCCCGGCCAGTCATAGTCCTGCAGCCGCTTCATCGCCGCGCTCTCGATGGTCCAGCGACGTTCTCCGCTGAAGCGTTCCAGGAAGTGCTCCACCAGTGGCGGGATGTCGTCCCGGCGCTTCCTCAGCGGGGGCAGCTCCAGAGAGAGGATGGCGAGACGGTAGTAGAGGTCTTCGCGGAACTGTCCGGCGGGTATGGCCTCCTGCAGGTCGCGGTTGGTGGCCGCGACGAAGCGGGCGTTGGTATGCATGGCGACGTCGCTGCCCAGCGGATTGAATTCGCGCTCCTGGAGAACACGCAACAACTTTGCCTGCAGCCTGGGGGTGGTTTCACCGATTTCGTCCAGGAATATGGTTCCGTCCTTGGCGGTCACGAACCGTCCGGACCGGGACTGCTGGGCACCCGTGAACGCTCCCCGGACATGCCCGAACAGTTCGTTTTCCAGCAAGTCCTCGGGTATCGCGCCGCAGTTCACGGCGACGAAGGGGTGGTCGGCACGTCTGCTCCGGTCATGGATGGTCCGCGCGATGAGTTCCTTTCCCGTGCCGCTCTCGCCGGTTATGAGGACAGTCGAATCGCTTGCGGCGATCCGAAGCGTGAGTTCGAAGACGTTTCGCATGGCTTCGCTCTTTCCGATCATTACGCCGAGGGTATCGCAATCCGGTTGATTCGCTCGGCGATTCTTCAACTGCTCCATTCGATTCCTCCTTAAGCCGAATTCTGGACTGTCTGTGTCAAAACGTTGCTTGAAGCAAGAGTAGGGCCAGCCCTGTCTGGCAATGAATTTGCATGAAATTTTGACGCGCTGCATGAAGAAATCGAGGAAAACGGCAGTCAATTGGCCAGATGCCGTCGGTGATCTGACAAGGGCTGCGGGCCTGGTTGCTATGGTAAGGATAAATTCCCCTTGTTTTTCGGCAGTTTATGAGCGTCATAGCTATGACACTGCCGTTGTCAAGTTTCCGGCAGTCCCGGTCCGGATGCGCCTGCCGCCCAGCCGCTGCCGGCGTCGCCGCAGGGCGTTCCCAACTTGAAAACGGTGGCCGAAGGACGTTAACTGGGGGGACCGTGGCGGATGGCGAGACCAGGAACAGTCGAACTTTGGCCGAAGGCGGCGACCTTCCCCCTGCTCCCCTGACCCTTGAGGGCTGGAGCGTCCTGCACCAGATGTTCCGCATTCGCTGGCCGGCGTGGAATGCGCATGGTGCCGCCAAGAGGCGGGAAGTGGTCGCAGAAGCCGTATCCGCGCTCAAGGGGATGGAGCGCACCCCCGAAGGCCGGAGCGGCCTGGTGTCGCTGCTGGGCCACAAGGGCGACTTGATGCTGGTCCATTTCCGCAACTCGTTCGACCGCCTGAACGAGGCCGAGTTGACGCTGGCGCGGCTCCAGTTCGCGACTTTCCTGGAGCCCACCACGTCCTACCTCTCGGTGGTGGAACTGGGGCTTTACAGCGCTTCCGGGCAGCTCTACGGCTCCTTGAGCGAGAAGGGCGTCGCTCCCGGCACCCCAAGGTGGAAGGAGCAGGTGGAGGCTTGGCTGGCCCAGGCGCGGAAGACCATGGAGGGGCGGCTTTGGCCCGACATTCCGGCCCGGCGTTACGTCTGCTTCTATCCCATGGACAAGCGGAGGGGCGAGGCGAGGAACTGGTACGACGCGCCGTTTCCGGAAAGACAGCGGATGATGCAGGATCACGGCTTCATCGGCCGGGGCTACGCCGACCGGGTGACCCAGATCATCTCCGGTTCCATCGGCTTCGACGACTGGGAGTGGGGCGTGGACCTCTTTGCCGACGATCCGGTGGTGTTCAAGAAGCTGGTCTACGAGATGCGGTTCGACCAGGCCAGCGCGCTCTACGGGCTGTTCGGCCCGTTCTACATGGGGCTCCAGTTCCGGGCTGAGGGATTGGATGCATTACTGGACGGACGGACGCCGCCCTTCCCGGAGCGGTCCCCGGGTTAGGGCGTGCGTGCCGTCCGGGGCCGGCACGGCATTCTCGGGTCCCATTTCGGGTCCCATTCCGAGCCTCTTTCCGGCGGCAGCACCGGCCCGTGGACATGAGACACCGCCGCTTGACGTCAACTCCGGAAAGGCCAGGACGTGGCCGGTGCATCCGGCGCGGGAGAGCGAGCCTCGGGAGGCGCCTCCGACGCGACGTGGCCCGGCCGCGGAGGCACCCTCGACCGCCGGGCGGCAGGACGCGAACCTGCGACGGGAGGATGCTCAGAACTCCAATCCGATGCCGCGCGCACTGGCCAGCGCGAAGATCCGGCTGGCGATGGCGATGTCGGCGACGCCCTGCCCGGCGTTGTTCTTGAACAGGGTCGTCTGTTGCGGTGTCGTCCGCCCGGGTATCCGGCCGGTCAGCAGGTCGCACAGGTCGCCCACCTGATCCCATTGGAGGATGCCTCGCGCCACCGGCTCGCAGAAGTCTCCCTGCTGGTCCTGGATGGCCTGTTCGCGGGAGTTGGCGACGAGGACGTCGGCCCGCCGCACGGTCTCGTCGTCGATCTCGCGGCGCTTGTGCCTTGCCAGACCGGCGTTCACGAGACCGATGTTGCCGCCGACGATGGAGGTGACGTGTGCGCCCGGCTCCAGCCAGGAGCCTTCGAAAACCGGCACGTTGGAGTTGGTGGCGGCGAGCACCACGTCGGCGCCCGCCACGGCCTCCCGGGCGCTGTTCACGGGGACGAGTTCGCATGATACCAGGGGTTGCATTTCCTCACGGAAGGCGGTGCGGCTGTCGGGGGTGCGGCAGAAGAGCTTCACCTTCGTGAAGCCGCGTATGGCGGCGAAGGCCAGCAGGTGGTACCGCGCCTCGGCGCCGGCGCCGAGAAGGCCCAGCACCGCGGCATCCTCCCGTGCCAGGTGCCGGGTGCCCACTGCGCTGGTGGCTGCGGTGCGCAACTGAGTCGCGCGGGTGGCGGCCACGCCCCTGACGCCGAAACGGCCCACCAGCACTCCCTTGAGTGAAGAGTCCCGGGTATCGAACAGCACCACGCACGGACGGCCCATGTGGCGGTAGGTCTGATTCCCGGCGGATGTGGCCACGAACTCCGAATGGGCCAGTACACCGATGCCGCCCAGGCTGGGCACCCCGCCCGGATGCACGCTGACCCGCGCTCCCTCCCGGGTCGTGACCCGGCGGCGCGGCGCATTGAGTTCGGCGTTGTCGCCGAGTTCCCGAAACCCGGCGGCCACCGCGTCGATGGCTTCTTCCATGGTGATGATGTCGGGTGCGTCTTCCGCTCGAATCAACAGCGCCATGAGGCCTCCGGTCCTTTGCGCGCGCCGTTTGCGCGGTTACAGCGGCGCGGCGCCCGCCGCTGCCACCGGAGCCGTTCTGGGGAGGGCCCGTTCGTCGATGGGCCAGTGGATGATCGCGGCCGCGACGCCCAGGCCCACGCCGGTCCACCAGATGATCTCGTAGGAACCCGTGTAGTCGAACAGCAGGCCGCCGAGCCAGATGCCGATGAAGCTGCCGATCTGGTGGTCCAGGAACACGATGCCGTAGAGCATGGCCATGTAGCGGGTGCCGAAGACCTGCGCCACGATGCCGCTGGTGAGTGGAATGGTGCTCAGGAAAAGTACGCCCATGAGCGACGAGAACACCACCACGCTGGCGTAGGTCATGGGAATCAGGAAGAAGCCGGCCATGACCACGGCGCGCATGAAGTAGATGAAGCTCAGCAGGTTCTTCTTGCTGTAGTGATTGCCGAGGACGCCGGCCGCAAGGCAGCCGATGACGTTGAACAGTCCGATGAGCGAGATGGCGGTGCTGCCCATCGCCGGTGGCAGCCCGCCGTCCACCAGGATCGGGGGCAGGTGCGCCGCGATGAACAGTGTCTGGAAGCCGCAGACGAAGAACCCCGCGGTCAGCAGCAGATAGCCCTTGTGGCGCCGGGCCTCGCCAAGGGCCTGTCTCAGGGTCTGATCCGCCTGTGTCCTGCCTGCCGCCGGACGCTTCTCCGCCAGCGCCGCGGCCATCGGTACGAGGAGCCCGGCCATGGCGGCCATCAGGAGCAGCGCGTCGGCCCATCCCCAGGACGCAATGAGGACCTGCCCGAAGGGCACCACCAGAAATTGCCCGCAGGAGCCCCCGGCGCTGCCGATGCCGAGATGGAGCCCGCGCCGTTCGGGCGGTGCAGCCCGCCCGATGACCGCGAGCACGAGGGAAAAGCTGGTGCCGCTCATGGCCACGCCGGTGAGAAAGGCGGTGCTGAAGGTCATGCTCCAGGGATCCGTGGACACGGCCATGAGATAGAGCCCGGCGACATAGGCCAAGCCGCTCAGGGCCACCACCCTGCCGGAGCCGTAACGGTCGGCCAGGCCTCCGAGAACGGGCTGTGCCAGCCCCCAGATCAGGCTCTGGAGCGCGACGGCGAAGGAGAAGATGCCGCGGGGCCAACCCAGGGTGTCGCTGATGGGAATGATGAAGAGGCCGTAGGTCTGGCGGATGCCGAAGGCCAGCATCATCAC
Organism: uncultured Binatia bacterium (SeqCode); assembly: GCA_964291295.2. GTDB lineage: Bacteria > Desulfobacterota > Binatia > UBA9968 > JAJDTQ01 > JAJDTQ01. Next base: position 2,049,263 of record OZ219754.1, read on the forward strand.
CAAAGTGCCGCAGATCAGGACCACGACCGGCGTGCGCCAGGATTGTTGCATGGGTCTCATGAGTCATAGAGGCGGCGGGGGATGGAGTCAAGGCGCGGCCGGGGAGGTCCGTGGATGACAGGGGCGTGCGCATCGTGCATACATCGTGCATGGAGTGTTTGAAATGCCGGGGGCGGCAACCCCGGCCGGTGGAGGTCCGGACATGGTTTTCAGAATAGGCACCGCGGATGCGGGCGGAACGTTCGATACCCAGGGCGCGGCCATCGCCGGAATCTTCAACAAGCCGCGGCCGGCTCGGCAACGCTGCGAACTCACCCGGAGCTCGGCCAGCATCGACAATGCCAACCGGCTGGACCGGGGCGAGATCGAGTTCGGCTTCATGGCGGCCAACTGGGTTCCCCTGGCGGGGCGCGGGACCGCGCCGTTCGACCACCCCGTCGGCCTGCGCATGGTTTCACCGGCCAACGTCGGCCCCCTCTTCTTTGTCGCGCTGGCGGATTCGCCAATCGGGAACGTCGCCGACCTCGCGGGCCGGCGGGTGGCCGTCGGGGGCAGGGGCAGCGGCATGGCCCGGCACGTCCACACCCTTTGCGATGCGCTGAGTATCCCTCTTTCGGCCTTCACCCCGATCTACGCGGGTTTCTCCGAAGGAGCCGGTGCCCTGGTGGCGGGGGACGTGGATGTCCAGTTCCAGTGCCCCATCCCCAACGCCGTCATGACCGACCTGAGCGAGCGGGCGCGGGTCAAGGTTGTCCCGTACCGGGAGGAGCAGATCGGGGCGGTGCTCTCGAAGGCGCCGTTCTACCGCCGGGTGGTGATGGCCCGGGGTGTTTTCAGGGGGGTCGAGAATGACATGGCCCAGGTCGGGGTGCTCAACGTGGTGGTGACGCACGAACGCGTGGACCCGGAGCTTGTCTACGCATTCGTCTCCACGCTGGTACGCAACACCGGGGCGTTGGCGCGTATCAGTCCCCTGTTCGAGAGCCTGGCCCGGTGCTGCGAACCGTTGCGGACGCAGGGGCCCGGGGCCCTGGAACTGGATGGGGTGCCGCTGCATCCCGGAGCACTCGAGGCCTACCGGGATGCCGGCTTCCTGTGAGCGGAGGCGGCCGCAGCCGGCGTCAGGCGCGGACTACCCGGTTGCCGTGGTCTGTTGCTGGCCGCGCCGCTCCAGGTAGTCCCTGGCGACGTCCGGGAACAGCGTGTAGGAGAGCAGGTCTTCCTCGGTGACGGCCAGGTCGCCGATCTCCTTCCGGGCCTCCTCCATCCTGGGCTTCAGGAGGTCGGCGGGACGGCAATGGATGGGTTCCTTCTTGCCCAGGACCCGGGCCTTCATCTCCTCGCTCACCGGGCCTGGCGGCTCGCCGTAGTGTCCCATGACGTAGTTGCGCACTTCCATGGTCACCACGCCGTAACGCTTGCCGGTGAGGACGTTCAGGGTGGCCTGGGAGCCGACGATCTGGCTGGTGGGGGTCACCAGCGGCGGATAGCCGAGATCCTGGCGTACCGCCTGCACCTCTTCGAGCACCTTGTCCAGTCGGTTCTCGGCGTTCTGTTGCCGCAGCTGGGTCACAAGGTTCGAGAGCATGCCGCCGGGAATCTGCGACTCGACGATGTCCGCGTTGACGCGGTTGCTGATGGGGCTCTCGAACTCGCTGTACTTGCCGCGCACCTGCGTGAAGTAGTCGGCGATGTGGGCGAGCTGCTTCAGGTCGAGCCCGGTGTCGTGGGGGCTGCCCTTGAGGGCCACCACCACCGCCTCGGTCGCGGGTTGGGATGTGCCGTGGGACAGCGTGGAGATGGCCGTGTCGATGATGTCCACACCCGCCTCCACGGCCATGATGTAGGCCATCTGGGCCATGCCGGTGGTGCAGTGGGAGTGCAGGTGGACGGGGACGTCGAAGCGCTTCTTCAGCGCGCTGATGAGGTCGTACGCCACATAGGGGGACAGCAGGCCCGCCATGTCCTTGACCGCGAGCACATCGGTGCCGGCGTCCACGAGCCTTGCCGCGAAGTCGACGAAGTACTGCAGCGAGTGGACCGGGCTGATGGTGTAGGACACTGCCGCCTCCAGGGTCTTGCCGGTGCGCTTCACCGCGTCCATGGAGGTCTTCATGTTGCGGATGTCGTTCATGGCGTCGAACACCCGGAAGATGTCGATGCCGTTCTCCGCGGACTTCTCGACAAAGGACTCCACGGCGTCGTCCGGGTAGTTGTGGTACCCGACGATGTTCTGTCCCCGCAGCAGCATCTGGAGACGGGTGTCGGGCATGGCTTCCCGGATCAGCCGGAGCCTCTCCCACGGGCACTCGTTCAGATATCGGAGGCATGCGTCGAAAGTCGCACCGCCCCACATCTCCACGGACCAGAAACCGATCCTGTCGAGATCCCGGGCGATGGGCAGCATGTCTTCGGTGCGCATGCGCGTCGCAAGCAGCGACTGGTGTGCGTCTCTCAGTACGGTTTCGGTGATCCCGACCCTCTTCCCTTCCATCCATCTCTCCTGGTGAGCGCGTGGGAACGAGAGTCCCGCACCCGCTCGGTTGTGACGTGCGTGTATGGCCGCGCAACGATGTAAATCGCCAAGGATACGGCAGGCAGGTTGCATTTGCAAGCAAAATCGCGCTTGTGCGCGTCTTTTCGGAGCGGGCGCTTACGCGGCGGTGTCGTGCGCCGACGCGGCGCGGACCGGTGTCGCAGCGGCGCACGGCAGATGGATCGAGACCCGGGTGCCCTTGCCCGGACGGCTTTCGATCTTCAGAACGCCGCCGTGGGCCTGGGTGATGTGCTTCACGATGGCGAGGCCGAGACCGGTGCCGCCGAGCTCCCGGGAACGCGCCTTGTCCACCCGGTAGAACCGTTCGGTCAGGCGGGGGAGGTCCTTTTCCGGTATGCCGCAGCCGGTATCCGACACGGTCAACACCACCCGGGGCCCGTTACCGTCGTTCCACTCCGGCGCGACGTCGGCCCGGACCTGCACCTCGCCGCGGTCGGGGGTGTACTTGAGGGCGTTGTCGACGAGATTGATGAGCAATTGCTGCAGGCGGTCTTCGTCACCCAGAATGGCCGGAGTATCCGCGCCGGACTCGGCGCGGATACGGATGTGCCTCCGGGCGGCCCGGTCCTGGAACAATTCCATCACGCGTTTCAGCAACCGCTCCGCGGGCAGCGGCTGCATGCTCAGTCTGGCATTGCCCGTTTCCAGGTCGGATACGGCAAGCAGGTCGTCGATGAGGCGCCGGAGGCGCTCCGTGTGCCGGGCGACGACGTCGAGGAACTGCCGCGCCATGACCGGGTCGTCGGGCGGGTCGTGCAGGAGCGTCTCGGCATAGCCCTGGATGGCGGTCAACGGCGTGCGCATCTCATGGGAGACGTTGGCGACGAAGTCGGCGCGAACCTGCTCCAGGCGTTTCAATCCGGTCACCTCATGCAGGACCAGCACGTAACCGGGCCGCTCCTGCCGCGTGTGCTCCAGCCGCGCCGCGTTGACCGCGAACCAGCGATCGTCGCCGAGGGTCAGTTCCCGATTCAGCGCATCGCGGGCGCCGTCTCCCTCCACCACTTCCCGGATGAGGGCCTGCATTTCCGGATGGCGTGACACCTCGACGGTGGACATGCCGCGCACGCGGAAGTCGGCCGGCAGGTTGAACATGGTCTGGGCCATCTGGTTCACCAGGATGACCTTGCCGCGGGTGTCCAGCACGACCACCCCTTCGATCATGCAGTTCAGGATGGACTGGAGCCGCTCGCGTTCCGCCGTGACCTCCTGAAGGCGGCCGGTCAGCGTCCGGGCCAGTTCGTTGAGGCCCGCCTCCAGCGCTCCCAGCCCATCCCGGCGTTGCACCGGAAGGGCCTTGCGGGGCGGCGTTTCGAGGCCGACGCCGCGGCAGAAGGCGACCATGTCGGCTACGCGTCTTCGCCCCCGCCGCTGCCATGTCACGACTGCCAGAAGGGTCAGCGCAAGGGCCAGTCCGAAGGCGAACCGCAGCCACCCTGCGGCGGTCTCCGCCGATGCGTCGGAGGGCGGCGCCGCCGCGTAGCGGGAATAGAAAAAGGCGAGGATGAGGAGTGCCAGCGGGATGTAGCCAAGACACCACCGGGCCACGGCGCTATGTCTCGAGAACGCTTTCATCCAACTTGTAGCCGACGCCGCGCACGGTGACGAGCCACTCGGGAGTGCGGCCATTGTGCTCCAGCGCTTTCCGGATCCTTCGGATGTGAACGTCGACCGTACGCGGCGTCACGTAGACGTCCGAGCGCCACACGCCGTCGAGTATCTGATCGCGGCTCAGTACCCGGTTGCGATTCCGGATCAGGAAGCGAAGGACCTCGAAGCCCTTGAGGGTGAGCCGGACCGGCCGCCCCGCCACCTGCACTTCGTAGGTGGCCAGGTTGACCTTCACGGGGCCCTTCTCGTAGATCTCCGCCCGGTCGGACGAGGTCGGAGAGCCGGTGCGCCGCAGCACCGCCTTGACCCGTGCCACCATCTCCGTGGGGCTGAAGGGTTTCGTGATGTAGTCGTCCGCCCCCAGTTCCAGACCGACCACCCGGTCGGCCTCTCCCGCCTTGGCGGTGAGCATCAGGATCGGGGTGTGGGCGGTCTGGGGCGCCTGTCGGATGATCTTGCAGAACTCCAGCCCCGGGAGCCCCGGCAACATCAGGTCCAGCACGATCAGCCGCGGCGTGTCCTTCCGTACCAGGTCCAGTGCGTCTTCGCCGTTCTCGGCTTCCAGCACCCGGAAACGTTCCTGATTCAGGTGGTACGAGATCAGCTGGCGTATGTCCGCCTCGTCCTCGACGACGAGGATCTTGTCCGCCATGGAATTCTCCGGCGTCAGCATTCCCCGATGTGCGGCTCAGATAGACCGGGGTACTTCCTTGACGTGGCGAATACTGGTCCCCTTGACCAGGAATATGACCATCTCCGCGATGTTGGTGGCATGGTCCGCGATCCGTTCCAGGTATTTCGACACGAAAGTAATCTTCATGGCGCGGTTGATGGTCCTGGGCTCGCTGATCATGTAGGAGACCGTCTCCCGGAAAATCTGCTCGTTGAGGTCGTCGATCTCCTGATCGTCCTGGCACACCTTGAGGGCCAGCGAGGTGTCTTCGTGAACGAACGCGTTGAGGCTCTCGGAGATCATGCGCCGGGAGATCTCGGCCATCCTCGGGATGTCGATGTAGGGCTTGAGGGGAGCCTCGCGGATCAATTCGATGGACCGTTCCGAGATATTCACCGCCATGTCGCCGATGCGTTCCAGGTCGGTGGTGATCTTGAGCGCCGTGGTGACGAACCGGAGATCCTTGCCCGCCGGCTGGTGCAGCGCGATCAGGCGCACGCACAACTCGTCGATGTCGGCGTCCATCTGGTTGACTTCGGCCTCCCTCTCGATGACGCTCTCGGCGAGCGCCGCTTCACGGTCCACCATGGCCGTGATGGAACGGTCGATCTGGTCCTCCACCAGGCCGCCCATCTGTATGATCCTGTAACGCAGCGACTTGAGCTCTTCCTCGTATTTCCGATCGGTGTGTTCAGGGCGCATGGCCGTCTCCCGGGCATGGCATCGCCGGGCGGGACTCGGAGGTCCGGTGCCGCTAGCCGGTCTCGATCTGGTACGCTTCCTGGTGGAGCCCGGAATCGGCCTTGATGATAACCTTGCGGTCGATCTCCCGCTCCAGGGCCTCCAGGCCTTCGTTGGCGTCGTCGTAAAGAAAATTCGCCACACCCGGGTGGACGTGTACGGTAATGCGGCTGCCGTTGTCGAGTTGGGCGGTTTCCCGCTTGATGTCGCGCAGGATCTGGTATGCGATGGTCGGTTGGGATCTGATGCGGCCGCGCCCGGCACAGTAGGGACATGGACTCAGCAGGACGTTTCCGAGGTTCTCGCGAGTGCGCTGCCGGGTCATTTCCACGAGCCCGAGCCTGGAGATGGGCAGCACGCGCGTCTTGGCCCGGTCCTGCTTCACCGCTTCCTTCAGGGCTTCGTGTATCTTCTTGCGGTTGGCGGCCTGTTCCATGTCGATGAAGTCGATGATGATGATTCCGCCGACGTTGCGCAGGCGCAGTTGATGGACGACCTCGCGCGCCGCCTCCAGGTTGATCTTGAATACGGTGGCTTCCAGATCCTTCTTGCCGACGTAGCGCCCGGTATTCACGTCCACGGCGGTCAGCGCCTCGGTCTGTTCGATGTGGATGTGCCCGCCGGAATGCAGCCATATCTTTGGTTCCAGCGCCTTGCGGATCTTGCGCTCGATCTCGTAGCGGTCGAGCAGCGGTTCGGGTTCTTCATACAGCGTCACGCGGCGTCTCAGGCGCGGCATGAACTGGTCCACGAATTCGACCACGCGCCGGTATTCCTTGACCTGGTCCACCACCACCTCCTCGGTGTTGGCGTCGAAGAAGTCGCGAATGGTGCGCGGAACCAGATCCAGGTCCTGGTGGATCAGTTCGGAGGTCGAGGCCGTTTCCAGCCGTTTGCGGATCCGGCTCCAGAGCTTTGTCAGGAATCGTACGTCACCCTGGATGTCCTTTTTGCTGCGTCCCTCGCAGGCCGTCCGAATGATGAAGCCTTCTCCCTCCCCGGCCAGTTCCTGGACCATCTCCTTGAGCCGCTTGCGCTCCTTCTCGTCCTCGATCTTGCGGGAAATGGCCACATGACCGGTGTCGGGCATGAACACGAGAAAGCGGCCGGGCAGGGAGATGTGTGTGGTGACGCGGGCGCCCTTCATCCCGAGGGGATCCTTGGCGACCTGCACCAGGATTTCCTGATCCGGGCTGAGCTTTTGTTCGATCCGGAGCCGGTTCTGCTCGGGGGCGGGCTCGAAAACCACCTCCTCATCGTTGCCGTCGGCCATGGCCGGCAAGCCCGCCCGGGAGCCGATGTCCGAAGCGTGGAGGAACGCGGCCTTCTCCAGGCCGATGTCGACGAAGGCCGCCTGCATTCCGGGCAGCACCCGCCCCACGCGGCCCTTGTAGATGTTGCCGACGCAGCCCTTTTCCTGGTTGCGCTCGATGAGGAACTCGGCCAAGCCGTCCTCTTCCATGACGGCAATGCGGGTTTCCTGGGGAGTCGTGTTGATGAGGATCCGTCTCATGCTTCGGCACCCGGTCCAGACCGCAGGTGGTCCGAGTACGTGGTCCGGGACGCTGCAATATACCCGAGGATAGGCGAGTTGATGCCAAATGGCAAGTTGAGGGCCAGCCGCGGGCACCGTGTCTGACGGGCGCCGTGTTTGACAAGTGAGGGTGCCGGAAGATAGACTCGCGCCATTCCGACCCGGGGCCTTTGTGGATACCGCGATACATCAGGCAGGGAGTCCGGCGGCCGTCGTGCTGGACCATTCTCCGATGCACACAAAGGTGCTCATGCTGAATCGTTCCTACCTCCCGATTCACGTCACATCGGTGCGCCGCGCCTTCGCGCTTCTCTATCTGGGTGTCGCCAAGGCCGTCAACGAGAGATATCAGACGTTCGACTTCAAGGGGTGGAGCGATCTCGCGGTGTCGGTCCACGAAGAGTCCGTGGGGCTGGTCGATCAACTCGTTCGTGTGCCCCGGGTGATACTCCTGGTCCGGTACGACCGGGTGCCTCGGCGGCAGGTGCGGTTCAGCCGCTACAATATCTATGCGCGCGACAAGTCGACATGCCAGTATTGCGGCAAGAGGCTTCCGCGTCACCAGCTCAACCTGGACCACGTGGTTCCCCGGTCCCGCGGCGGCACGTCCCGGTGGGAGAACGTCGTCTGTTCCTGCGTGGCGTGCAACCGCAGGAAAGGCGGGCGTACGCCCCAGGAAGCGCGGATGAAGTTGTTGCGCGAGCCGTACAAGCCCACCTGGACGCCGTTCGTTCAGGAAGGTGACGGGAACATCCGATATCGCGAGTGGCTGCCGTTTCTCTCCACCGTCGACGCCTCCTACTGGAACAGCACGCTGCTGGAGCAGTAGCGGTTTCTTGCCCCTGATGACTCCTGTCCCACATGTTGTGGTGGGCGTACGGCGCCGTCACTTCATGTTGTGACTTCGCCTTGACACAGGCACCTTCCGTGTGAAACAAACCCGGATGGAGGCCCGCGCCGCCGGCCACCCCCGGGGAGCGCGGGACTGCGGTATTTGTCGCGGTACTTTGTAGCGGGATTCTTTGTATGCGCCTGAACGCACTGGAAATTTCCGGTTTCAAGTCTTTCGCGGACAAAACCGCCCTGAACTTCACTTCGGACGTCACCGCCATCGTGGGACCCAACGGCTGCGGCAAGTCCAACGTCGTCGACGCGTTGCGGTGGGCCATGGGCGAGCAGAGCACCCGGCACCTCCGTGGCCAGACCATGGAGGACGTCATCTTCAGCGGCAGCGAGCAACTCGCGCAAGTCGGCATGGCGGAGGTCACCGCGGTCCTGGACAACTCCGACCGCACGGCTGCCGACGACTACCGCGCTTTCGCCGAGATCGCCGTGACCCGGCGGCTCTTTCGCTCCGGCGAGTCGGAATACTCCATCAATCGCGTTCCCTGCCGCCTCCGGGACGTCGTGGATCTCTTCGCGGGGACCGGGGTCGGCAACAAGTCCTACTCCATCATCGGACAGGGGCGGGTCGAGGAGTTGGTGAACGCCAAGTCCGAGGACCGTCGCCGCATCATTGAAGAGGCGGCGGGCACGAGCGGGTTCAAGCGCCGCCGGCAGGCGGCGGAACGGAAGATGGATCAGACCCGGCAGAACCTCTTGCGGGTCAACGACGTCCTCCGGGAGGTGGAACGGCAGCTTCGCAGGATCGAGCTTCAGGCAAAGAGGGCGGAGCGTTACCGGGTTCTCCAGGAACAGTTGAAGGAGAAGGATCTCCGTTGGGCGGCCGTCCGCAGGCAGGGCCTGGAACGGGAAATCGCCGCGCTGGGAGTCCAGGTGAAGGCGGTCGAGGATCGGATCGAGTCGCTGACCGCCACCGTGCGGGCCAGAGAAGAAGAAGGCGAACGCAGCCGCACGGCGCGGCTGGTGCTGGACGGCGAGATCGCGTCCGTGCAGGAGCAGCTGTACGAGGTGAGAGCGGATGTGAAGGGAGAGGATCAGCGTATACGGTTCCTGGAGCGCGAAGAGAAGGAGTTGAAGGAGTCGGTGGAGAGGCTCGAAGCCGACGTCGTGGACACGGGGGCGCGTCTGGAGAAGGTAGCCGCCGAGATGGCGGATCTGGGCAAGGCGAGCGAAGCGTTCGCACGGCTCCACGCGCACGAAGCCGCGCGCGTGGAGCGCGTTGATCGGGACGCGGCCGGTCTGCGGGAGCGTATGGTGGCGCTTCAGGCCGATGTCGAGCGCGAGAAGGATCTGTTGGTGGACCGGCTGGGAGCCCACTCGCAACTCACCAATGCGCGGCGAGCCCATGAAGAGCTGCGGCAACGGTTGAACGCCGAGCTGGTGCACAAGCAGGGCGAGCGAAGGACCGTGGAGAAGGAACTCGGCGCTTTGGTGGATCGGCGGTCCGGTGCTTCCGGGGATCTGGATGCGTGCAAGGCGCGGGAGGCGGAACTGGGCGAGCGGCTGAGCCGCGTGGAGGCGGACCTGGAGGGCGCCCGGTCTGCCCGGGACGGGCATGAGGAGATTCTGGCGCGGCTCAAGGAGGAAACGCAGGAAGCGCGATCCAGCCTGCGCTCGTTGGAAACGCTGCAAAGGAATTTTGAAGGCTACCAGGAGGGCGTTCGCGCCGTCATGCGGAAGCATGAGAGTAATGGCGCGTCGGATGGCGTGTGCGGCGTGGTGGCCGACTTCATCGAGGCCCCCGAGGAGATCGAGAAAGCCCTGACAGCCGTGCTCGGGGAGCGGCTCCAGTACGTCGTGGTTCAGGGACACCAGGAGGGCGTCGAGGCCGTCGAGTACCTCAAGCGGGAATCGGCGGGTCGCGGCGGCTTCATTCCGCGCCGGTTCGAACGCCGGAACGGCGCTGCTCTGGTGACGGCGTCGAGTCCGGACGTCATCGCTCCGTTGCTCGGGCTCGTGCAGGTCAAGGAGGGCTACCGTGACGTCGCCGACTACCTGCTGGGTGACGTGGCGGTGGTCAGGGATCTGGAGTCGGGCCTGGGACTCTGGCGCGCCAACGGGTTCCGTCACTCGCTGGTCACCCTCGACGGCGAAGTGATCGACCCCATGGGGGTGGTCACGGGTGGCAGTGCGGAGAGCCTGGAAGGGAACCCGATCTCGAGGCGCCGCAAGGTCAAGGAGTTGAAGCGGCAGGTCGTGGAGCGGGAGGATCAGGTCCGGAGTCGGGAAGGGCGCCTGACCGAGAGCAGGCGCGAATTGCAACGGATGGAGTCGGAGCGCGAGGGTCTGACGGAGGAGGCGCGCGACCTGGCTGTCGCCGGGGTGCGCATGGAGCAGGCGCTGCTGGGCACGGATCGGGATATTGCGCGCTGCCGGCAGGATCTGGCCACCCTGGAGCAGGAGTTGGGCAATGTTTCGAGTGAGGTCGCCGGCCTGGACGGGGCCATGTCGGCGAGCGACGCGGCCATTGCCGAGAGCACGCGCGCGCGGCAGGCGCTGGATGCGCGGCTCCAGGCGTTGCAGGATGCGCGGCGAGAAGTCGAGGAGAGCCTGCGCGGCGCGGATGCCCGTCTGAGCGAGTTCCGCGTGAGGGCGGCCGAGGCCAGGGAGAAGGCGGAGAGTTCCAGGGCGAGTCTCCGCAACAAGATGGATCTGCGTGACACGCTCACTGGTCAGCTTGGAGAGAGGAAGGCCCGGATTGCGGAGATGCGCCGCAAGGCTGTGGATATGGGGACGGCGCGCGACCAGTCGACGGCGCGGGTCGAGTCGTTGCGGGCCCGGCTTGAGGAGTTGGAGGGAGAGCTGGCCGGGCGGCAGGAGGAATACCATGGGCTGTCGGCCCGCATCCGCGAGGTGGAAGAAGCCGTCCACCTGATACGCCCGGATATTGACGCCCGACAGGAAGACAGGCAGCGGCTCCTGTTGTCTCGGGGCGCAAAGTCCATGGAGCTTGGCCACCTTGGCGCCGATGTCCGGGACAAATACGGCGTGGAACTGGGCGACGTCCCGGCGGCGACCGACGAGGAAGTCTCCTCGGCCGCCGTCCTGCAGGACGCAGTGGCGGAGTTGCGGAGTCGGCTCGATCGGATGGATGGGGTCAATCTCGCGGCCATCGGCGAGTTCGAGGAGTTGACGGAACGGAATCGGTTCATGACCGGGCAGCGGGAGGATCTGGAACGCTCTCTGGCGCTGCTGCAGCAGACCATCACCAAGCTCAACCGGATCTGCCGGCTTCGGTTCCAGCAGAGCTTCGAGGATATCAACCGGGAGTTTCAGGCCATCTTCCCGCGTCTCTTCGACGGCGGCAAGGCGTCGCTCAAGCTGACGGACGAGAACGACCCTCTGGAAACCGGCGTCGATATCGTCGCGCAGCCTCCCGGCAAGAAGCTCCAGTCCGTCACCCTCCTTTCCGGCGGCGAGAAGGCCCTCACCGCGGTAAGCCTTCTGTTTGCGATCTTCATGACCAAACCGAGTCCGTTCTGCTTTCTCGACGAGGTGGACGCGCCGCTTGATGATGTCAACCTCGAGCGCTTTATCGACGTCGTCAAGGACATGACGCGTCTGTCGCAGTTCATGATCATCACCCACAACAAGAAGACGATGCTGGCGGCAGACGTGCTGTACGGCGTCACCATGGAAGACCCCGGGGTCTCCAAGATCGTGTCCGTCGAGATGGTCGAGGCCCGGGAACCGAACCTGCCCGGACTCCCATGAACCAGGGCGAAGGCTTTCTGGCGCGTCTCAGGCGGGGTTTGTCCCGGACGAGAGCGGCGTTCACAGGCCGTCTGGAGAGCGTCCTGTCGAAAGACGACCGATCGGAAGACGATTGGGAGGCGCTGGAGGAATCGCTTGTCGGCGCCGATTTCGGCGCGCAGGCTACCCGGAGGTTGATGGAATCCATCCGTGGTTCGCACCAGGCCGGCCACGCGGTGGCGCGGCAGGAGCTGGCCCGCCTGTTGAAGGAGACAAGCGGTATTGGCGCCCACCGCTATTCGCAGTCTCCGTGGGTGATGCTGGTGGTGGGCGTCAACGGGGTCGGCAAGACCACCACCATCGGGAAGCTGGCGCACCAGTTGAGGCGGAACGGCAAGAGGGTGGTGCTGGCCGCGGGCGACACGTTCCGGGCGGGGGCCATTGAGCAGCTCGAGATCTGGGGCGCCCGGGCCGGTGCGGAGGTCATCCGGCACGCGCCGGGACAGGACCCCTCGGGAGTCGTTTTTGATGCCGCCCAGGCGGCTCGGAAACGGCAGGCGGACGTTCTCCTCGTCGACACGGCCGGCAGGCTCCACAACAAGGTCAACCTGGTGGAGGAGCTCAGGAAGATGCGCCGGGTTCTCGGCCGGGTGCAGGAAGGGGCGCCGCACGAGACGCTGCTGGTGGTTGACGCCGGCACCGGCCAGAATGCGGTCGTCCAGGCCCGGGTCTTTCAGGAGGCGGTGGGCGTGAGCGGCATCGTCCTTACCAAGCTCGACGGCACCGCCAAGGGCGGCGTGGTGTTCAGGATACAGCAGGAGTTGGCGATCCCGATGGAGTTCGTGGGCGTGGGCGAGGGTATCGAAGACCTGCAGGGATTCGATCCGGAGGCGTTCGTGGAGGCGTTCTTCGAGTGAGCCGCCGAGCCTTCATTCGGCTTGACATCAATGCGAGGCAAATTTTAAACTATCAATTTAAGATTTGTTTGCTATTTGCCCAATGGACGTTGACAAACTCGAACAGTTGGAGTTGTGCGTGGAGCGGCTCGTCGAACAGAACCGGACGATGAAAAGGGCGAAGGTCAGAGCGGAAACGCGTCTCCAGGAGCGGGATGCCCAGTGCAGGAGCCTGAGGGACCGGGTCCAGCGGTACGAGCGCGAGCGTGCGGTGCTGCGGGAGAGGCTGAACAGGATCATCGGTCGGTTCGAGCAACTGGGCCTTTCCTGACGGCACGGAGGCGTCATGCAACGGGCCGTCGAAGTCACCATCATGGGGCAGAGGGTCACGCTCCGAAGCGAGGACGACGAAGAGTACATACGGAGCGTGGCGGAATACGTGGACGAGAAGATGCGCGAGGCGAGCCGGTCGACGGCTCCGAGGGGAAAGTACACGGCGGCGGTGCTTGTGGCCCTGAACATAGCCGACGATTATCACCGTCTCAAGGACAACCATGAGGCGGCGGCGAGCCGGATCGACCGGTTGGTCGACCGGTTGTCGGCGGCCTTGTCCGAGGACGACTGAGAAGGATATTTTCAGGAAGGTTCGGGCAGCTCCCCGTCGAACGAAGACTGTTCCAGGACTGTTTCGTCCCGCGCGGTTGTGTGGAATACTGAACCATGCGCCGAGGTGCGCGGCAGGCCGTTGCGGCAGTGTGCGCATGCGGGCTTTGGAATTCGCGGGCTTTGGGACTTGCGTGCTTTGGAAGTCATTGAAGTGATGAAACGGGCCGGGCCAAGAGAGTTCTTTCCGGCCATCGGGTTTCAGGGGGTGGATGTTCCGCCGCCGCCGTCGCCTCGCTGGCGCCGATTATCCCTGAGGGGACCCTGTACCCGCGCGTGATCCAGAGCCTTCCTGCCGTTCACGCCCGCGTTGCCCTTCGAACCGCGCGGACGTGACAACACCTCGCCCTCGGCGCCCTTGCTCGGGACCTGAACATGAGTTCCTTGATGAGGGACAGGAAGCGGGCCGTCAGAGGCGAGATTCTGGCAAAAAGGGAATCTCTTCCGCCCACGGTGGTTCGAGCCTGGGGAGACAGCATACAGAGCGTCGTGCTGACCCTTCCCGCCTATCTGGCCGCGGGCGCCGTCGTACTGTACAGCCCGCTGGGCAACGAGGTCGACACATCCGGGATTGGCCGCGTCGCGCTGCGGACGGGGAAGCGGCTCTACTACCCGAAAATGAGAGACGGAGATTCGCGGGTGGCCCGGGTGCGGTCCGAGGCCGAACTGGTTCCCGGCCGGTACGGTATTCTCGAGCCCGCCGGTGATCAGCCGTTGCCTGGCGGGGAGGACCGGAGGGTTGCCGTGTTCGTTCCGGGCGTTGCCTTCGACTCGCGCGGCAACCGCCTGGGTCGCGGGAAGGGGTGGTACGACCGGCTGTTGGGCGGCCTGGACGTTCGTGTGCCGAGGGTCGCCTTGGCCTATGAATTCCAGGTGCTGGAGGACGTCCCCGCGGAACGGGGAGACCTGCCAGTGCACACGATCGTGACGGAAAGAAGGGTCATTTCGTGCGGCGGGACGGATGATCGTGCGAAGGTGCGGGACGCATAGACCCTTCCATCATTCCCATGCTTCCGGGAGGTAGCTTGTTTTGGTTACATGGACATCTCTAGTTCTGGGTCTGGCCGTGGGTTGCCTGTTGACGGTCGGCGTGCTTCTCATCCGGCGGAAGCAGCACCAGCTCCAGAGGGAACTCGACCGGAGCACCGCCGCGCGCATCCTGGACGAGGCGCGGCGGGAGGCCGGCGTCATCCGCCAGGAGGCGGAGATCAAGGCGAAGGACGGGATCCTGAAGGCGCGCGCCGAGTTCGAGGAGGGTATCCGGGAGACCCGAAAGGATCTCCAGTCGCTGGAGCGGCGGTTGCTGACCAGGGAGGATGTCCTGGACAAGCGTCTGGAGAGCCTGGAGAATCGGGAGACCGGCCTTGCCAATCGGGAAGAGGTGATCGAAAGGAAGGAGCGGGTTGCCGGCGAGAAGGAGGAGGAGTCCGAGCGTCTCGTTGACGAGGCGAAGCGAAGGCTTGAAATTGTCGCCGGTATCAGCCGGGAAGAAGCGAAGAAGGGCTTGATGGATGAGATGTTCGAGGAGGCCCGGCACGACTCGGCCCGGAGCATCCGGCTCATGGAGGAGGATGCCAGGGCGGAGGCCGATCGAAAGGCCAAGAAGATCATCGCTCTGGCCATTGCGCGGCTGGCCGGGGATTTCGTCACCGAGCGCACCGTGTCGGTGGTGTCTCTCCCCAATGATGAGATGAAGGGGCGAATCATCGGCCGCGAAGGCCGCAACATTCGCGCCCTGGAGGCGGCCACCGGCATCGACCTCATCGTGGACGATACTCCGGAATCCGTGATCGTTTCGGGCCACAATCCCATCCGCCGGGAAATCGCCCGCATGTCCCTGGAAACGCTTGTTTCCGACGGCCGCATCCACCCGGGCCGCATCGAGGAGGTGGTCCGCCGCTCGGAACGGGAGATCGACGAGGTCATCAAGGAGGCCGGACAGAAGGCGGTGTTCGATGTCGGCGTCCATGGTATCCATCCCGAACTGGTGAAGCTGTTGGGACGACTGAAATTCCGGTACAGCTATGCCCAGAATGTCCTGCTCCACTCCATCGAGATGGCGTTCATCTGCGGGTCCATGGCCGCGGAGCTTGGCCTGAACGAGAAGCAGGCGCGGCGGGCGGCGCTGCTTCACGACATCGGCAAGGCCGTGGACCATGAGGTCGAGGGTTCTCATGCCATCATCGGGGGAGAGTTGGCGAGGAAGTACGGCGAGTCGCCCAAGATCGTCAACGCCATCGCGGCCCATCACGAGGAGGTCCGGGCGGAGACCATACTTGCGCCGCTGGTGGATGCCGCCGACGCCCTTTCCGGCGCCCGCCCCGGGGCACGCCGGGAGATGCTCGAGACCTATGTCCGGCGACTCGAGGAGTTGGAGCGGATCAGCAATTCCTTCAAGGGAGTCGAGAAGTCCTACGCCGTGCAGGCCGGACGGGAACTCAGGATCATCGTCCAGTCGACGCAGGTT